>CAVRXB010000005.1:0-1170675 GCA_963724975.1 uncultured beta proteobacterium
ACCATTTCTTTCCTTCTGTTGTTGACAGCCGAGTGAACTGTCGCTACCTTGTGCCGCGGAGGATTCGGCATGTTCAGCAAAGCGAGCTATCGCCCCATATTTCTCGTCGTTTGCCTCGTCCTTGCCTTCGCCGTTGGAGGCGCAGCGCAGGGCATCACTGGGACGAAACAGGGCCAGGGTGGCAGCGTCGTGCAGGGCTCGGCCGGCACCAACGGCAGCTCCGGCGACACCGGCCTCGAGCACTGCGACAAGCCGATGGGGGCGCTCGCCGTCGTTGAGCCGCAGAACGAAGTGCTCGTCGCGCTGACGCGCTACAACCTGTCGTCGCCGGTCGGGCTCATCCGCATGATGATTCAGCAGTCGAACTGCTTCATCGTCGTCGAACGCGGCGCCGGCATGCAGAACATGATGCAGGAGCGCCAGCTCGCAGCGGCCGGCGAGTCCCGCCAGGGCTCGAACATGGGCGGCGGACAGATGGTGGCGGCCGATTTCGTCATGACGCCGACGGTCGTGTTCTCCGAGAACAACGCGGGCGGCGTGGGTGGCGGCGTGGCCGGCATGTTCGGCCGCAGGGCCGCGGTGGTCGGCGCCGTCGCCGGCGGACTCAAGTTCAAGGAAGCGCAGACGAGCATGCTCGTGGCCGACGCGCGCAGCGGCGTTCAGGTGGCCGCGGCCGAGGGCAGCACGAGAGAAGGCCGACATGCGCCTCGGTGGTCTGATTGCTCGGCGGCGGCATGGGCGCGGCCGGCGGCGGCTACGGCAACACGAACGAGGGCAAGATCATCGCCGCCGCGTTCATGGACAACTACAACAACGTCGTGAAGGCCGTGCGAACGATCCGAGCCTGGTGCGCAACGTCGGCACGCTGAAGCAGGAAGCTGCGGCGGGCGGCACGACGAAGGCCGGCGCCGTCTTCAACGAAGGCGACGTGCTGACGCCGAAGATCGCGAACGTGAAGCTGCTGGCGCAGCCGACCGACACCGGCAAGGTGCTCGCGACGCTGGCGCGCACCGACGAGCTCGTGGTGGTCGGCGAGGTGAAGGACGGCTTCGTGAACGTGCAGGGCGCGACCGCCAGCGGCTGGGTGAAGGTCGTGCTGGTCAGTAAGTAAATGAGCGACAGTCTCGTCCGCGGCGCGACGTGTTATGTCGCGCTGCGGGCCTGATCCGAGGCGTTCGGCGTTTCTTCACTAAGCCCGATCGTCAGTTCGTAGCCCGCCAGACCCATCACAATCATATCGACGCGGCCCGCTCCCCTGAGAAGATCCCAGGAGCCGAGCAAGATCAACGCGGACGCTGTGCCTATCCAGGGAAGCAACTGCACGCGTGGCGACCAGAAGGTCGCAAGCACTCCACCGAGACTGAAGAATTCAAGCCGTTGCGGGATTCGCATACCCCGCGCCCAAGCAACGAGCTTGCCCGATGCCACAATTACTAAGTTATTTTGTATCAAATACTTACGGTGTTCGTGTCGCCCTCAGGGCAGACTTCTGTCGGCACTGGCGATGAATTCGCCGGTCAGGCTCTGTGTCCCCGCCAAGCCGTGAAACGACGGAGAGCGAGCGCGATGCCTGTCCACACGAGAACAGCTCCACCGCTCGTCACGACGCCGGCCAGCGTCTGTCCCGCCATTCCGTACACTTCTCCCGTGTGCGCAAAACGTAACCACGTGCGAGCGCGCCGGCCCGGTGACTGACTCGAGTATGGCTCCCATCGAACGACATCACCAGTTTGCCGATCCAGCGTCAACGTCGCCCGCTTGTGGGGCTGGCCGCCATCACCTGCATCCAACGTCAGCGTCACGCGCTGAGCGTCACGCGCGGGCAACGCGACAGCTGATGCTTCGCCATTCGGGCATCTGCGTTTCCGCTCTCGCGACAAGAGTTTCGAGAGGCGCGCGCTCACCTCGTCCTCGAGCCCGCCCCCCGAGGCTGCCGCCCGGACTCCAGGCACGCCGCCACGCGCAGCAAGCGCACCGCCAGCCGCCGGCGGCTCTTCCTGATACACCCGATAGACGAGCGCCGTCGCCCACGGATAGGAAATGACGACGCCGCCGGCGACGATCGCCGCCAGCGGAATCGCCGACCAGAAGCCGATGGTGTTGTGCCAGTTGAAATCGCGCGCCTTGCCAGGCAGCCCGCGCCGGAACCAGACGACGCTGCGAACGGCCGCCCACGTCCACGCGCGCGGCCACCAGAGAAACAGCCCGCTGACAACGATGAACAGGAACATCAGGTTGGACGCACCGGTGATGGTTCGCCCCAGTGGCCGAGTTCTCCAGACGCGCCCACATACCGATGCCACTCGGTGATGACACGGAAGACACTCCGCGCCGACTGTCCGTTGCCTTCGCCCGAGTACGTCACCCGAATACGGATCGACGAACACCTGCCGCCCTGCACCGGCGGCGAGCGAGGCGGGCGCCGATCGATCGGATCGAATAACGAGCGTGGTGGGCGTCAGGTCGGCGCGCGAGGCGGCAGCAGCCGCGACGAGTGCGTCGGCGGAAAGGCGTCTTGCACTCTCAACAGGCTCCATACGATAGCCGCGCATGTCGGCCCATGCGGTGATCTGCCGCTGATAGGTCAACAGCGCGCCGGTGACCGACATGATCAGAACGACGACGCCCGCAACAACCCCGCAGGCGAGGTGAAGCCAGAACAAGATCGGCCGCGAGCTTCATCATCGCGTCACATCTCCGCCCACTGGCGGAGCAGGTTGTGGTACACGCCGGTCAGTTGAACAATCGCCGGATGCTTGGATACGTCGCGCGAGAGTTGCTGGATCGCCACATCGAGATCGAACAGCAGCGCCCGCCGGCCGTCGTCGCGAATCATGCTTTGAATCCAGAAGAACGACGCCACTCGCGCGCCCCTCGTGACCGGCGTCACGTTGTGCAGGCTCGATGCTGGATAGAGCACCATGTCTCCAGCGGCCAGCTTCACTCTGTGAACGCCGTAGGTGTCCTCCACGACCAGCTCGCCACCCTCGTACTCTTCCGGCTCGGCGAGAAACAAGGTCGCAGACAGGTCGGTCCGGATGCGGTGGCCCGTGCCCGGCACCTGCCTGATGGCGTTGTCGACGTGGTTGCCGAACGACTGCCCCGCTGCGTAGCGGTTGAACAGCGGCGGAAACACTCGCAGTGGCAGCGCCGCCGACACAAACAGAGGACTGCGCTGCAGCGCCGAAAGAATCGTGTCGCCGAGCGTCTCTGCCGTTGACGAGTCTTCGCGCAGTTGCATGTTGTTCTTGGCTTGCGCGGACTGATAACCGGCCGTGACCTTTCCGTCGATCCACTCCGCCCGATCGAGCAGGTTGCGTGCGGTGGCCACCTGCTCCGCGGTCAGAACATTGGGGATTGCCAGCAGCATCTCGGTCTCCTCGCCTAGAAGCGGACGCTGGACGTGAGCGTCGCCGCGCGAGGCGTGCCCGGGTTGTACCGACCACCGTTGTTGTTCACGTTCCTGATGTAGGTGGCGTCGGTCACGTTGTTCATGTTCAGGCGTAAGGAGAGATGGGTGTTCACGGTCGTACTCCACCATCACATCCGTGAGCGCGTACGAGGGCACCCTGATGGTGTTGGGGGCGTTCACGAACACTTCGTCCATGTAGCGCACACCACCGCCGAGGGTCAGCCCGCGCGGGAGGTCGTACGTCGTCCAGAGGCTGCCAGACACTTTCGGCGTCAACGTCAGCTGCTTTCCGTTGTTGAGGGGATTCTGTGAGACCTGCCACGAGTCGAGGTACCCGAAGTTGGCGATCACTTCCCAGCGATCGGTGATGCGTCCGAGCGATCCGAGCGTGATGCCGTTGACGCGCTGACCGTCGTCCTGGTTGTAGATCGGAGGAATCGCGGTCGCATCGACGGTAAAGATGACATTCTTGTTTTCCGTACGGAACGCGGCCGCGGCCAACGACAGACGGCCGCCGTAGAGCGCCACCTTGCCCCCAACCTCGTAGTTTGTGGATTCCTGCGGATCGACGTTCGGGTTGTTCTGGTTGTTGGGCTGCGTGCTCAGCGTGAAATTCGCCGTTCCGGGCGGCGTCACTGTTGAGCCGTACGAGACGTAGACGTTGGCTTGATCAGTGAGCTTGTAGAGCACGCCCGCTTTCCCGCTGATCAGGAGGTCGGAAGTGTCCAGGTCGGCCGTGGTCACACCAGCTGCGTCGACCGACGTGAACGTCGCGTCGTAGTGTTCGAGGCACAGCCCGCCGCTGATCTGCCACTTGGCACCGGCATCGATCGTGTCGAATGCATACACGCCGGCCGAGTTCGTTTTACCTCTCGTGAACGCCAGGCCGCGGGCCACGCTGAATCCCGCGACAGGATCGAACGGGTTCGGGCTGTAGATGCTGGTGGGGTCTCGCGTGCCGACACCGATGAGCGCAGGCGCAAACTGTTCCTCGGACGACAACTCCAGGCCGGCATTCACGCCGTGGCGCAGTCTTCCCGTGCCAAATCTGCCATTCAAACTCGACTGATTCGAGAGGATCTGGTTCTCTCGCTCGTTCCCTTGCCGCGCGATGGCGACCGTCTGCGTCTCTGGAACAAAGCTCACTGGGTTCTGAATAGTCGAGATGACGGCCTCGCGATGTGTCCGGTTGTACCGGGTCTGATTCCTCAGCGTGAGGTTTCGATTCACATCATGCTCGGCTCGTGCGGTGTAGGTGTTCTGCTCGACCTTGTCGGCGTCGTAGCCCACGCTCCCGTAGAAATTGCTCGAGTCGACCGGTTGTGCCGCGACGACGGTCGTTGGTGTGAGCGGCGCCTCGGTCCAGGCAGAACCGGGAATTCCATAGTCTGGTACGTTGTCTTGCCGCGTAATCTGCACCGCCGCCGTCACGCGCGTCGCCGTGTTCAAACCAACCGCGAGGGAAGGGGCGATCGACTGGTTCTTCTGTTCAACAATCTGCCGCCCTGGCACGCCCCCGTCCTGCCACAGGGCGTTCAGGCGGACCGCGGTGTGGCCCAACCAGCCGCCGGTCGAGCCCATCGGCAGCGCATGATTGAGATCGACCGTCGACCGGCTCCGATCGCCACTGCCGTACGCGTAGGTCGCGGCATACGCGGACTGCGCATGCGGCGCCTTCGATTGCATGTCCACGTAACCTGCCGCATTGCCACGTCCGACGTCCGAGCCGGTCGGCCCCATGAACACTTCCACCTGTTCCAGGTTGTAGACATCGCGCGAGATCAACCCGTCATCGCGCACGCCGTCGACATACAAACTGTTGCTGGCGCTGAATCCGCGCAGATTGAACATGTCGCCGGACGTGTTGGACGCCCCACCACCTTCGCCTGCCTGAAGGCTGATACCGGGCACGTTCCGCAGCGCTTCGCTCAACGTCGTCACGCCCTGCTCTTCCATGACCTGGCGCGGAATCACTTCGATGGTCTGAGGAATTTCAACGAGGGGCCGTGTGTACTTCACCGAAGACGGCGCAGGGAGCGGCGCTGACGCTGTCACGTCGACCTGCTCCGGCGTGAGCCTCAGTTCGAGGGTGATCGTATTGGGCGCGCTTACGCGTGAGGTCACGCTCGTGCCCGCGATCAGCTGCGCGATCGCCTGCGCCAGCGTGAAGGTTCCCGAAAGCCCCGCGGACGAGATCTCGTTGATGGCGTCGTTCGCGATCACGATGCGCGCGCCGGACTGCCGCTCGAGCTCTGCCACCACCTGTCGAAGCGGGCCTGCCGCGATCTGGAACTGCTGCGACTGATCGCTGCTGCCAGACGCCTGAGGTTCGAACGCGCGGGCGTGAAACGTTTCGGCGGGAACGGCCACGCGAAGGTGGCGGAGGCGGCTCCTCAACTCGGCGCCGTCGACGGTGTTTGCGAGCCGGGGCGCAAACGCGGCCGATGCCACGAATGCCCCGGTGATGGCCCAGTTCGATCGAGACTTCCTGCTGTGATGCTTGTGGCGACGTGCGCGAGCCATCGCAGACTCCTTCTATTTGAGACTGAGTCTCAATTTCAAGTAACTCTATATCCGACCAAATTAGTCGGTCAAGTACTTTCGGGCTTTGGGCTTTCGACTCTGGGCGGGCTGGATAGAAGGAATCAGACTCGAGGACTAACGACTACGACTAACGACCAACGACTGGGACCAACGACCAACGACAAACGACCAACGACTAATGTGCTGTTAGCCCGTCCATGTAGTGATCAATGTAGTGATCGATGACATGCGGCAGCGGTCGCAATGCTGGTTCAGCTTTGATGAGGGCGCAGCACCAGGGGCACCACCAGTTCTGCTCGATGACTTCCTCGTTCCTGGCAACGGTTGCGGCCAGCCGAGGGCGCGATCCGCAGGATGGGCACAACATGCGGCGTTCCATGTAACGCAACTCCTTCACTTCGTTCTTCTGTATTCAAAAGTGCAGAGGCACTGTAAAGATCACAGCGCCTCTGCATGTGTTGCCAGCCTAGCTCCCCCAGCTCACGAGTCCTGTCGTGTTTTTAAGCGGGCAACACTGCGGATCCGTCGCAAAGGGCGTGCCCATGCCGATCCCCCTGAAACCCCCACAAATTGGCCGAAAACCCTGTAGTTTTTTCCCTTCCGGGAAATTTTGTCCCGGGTCTACCCACGAAAACTGGCACTCGCCCCCTCATGAAATCCGGTACGGTTCCTGCTGTATGGAGTCGCGGATTTTAAATCCGGCCCGTTGGCCGGTTCAGAGAAGGGAGCTCGGCATGATGCAACTTCGTAGAACGGTCACAGCGCTCGCACTCGGCGCCGTCGTCCTTGGTGCAGCGACCGGTTGCGCGACGAAGAAGTTCGTCCGCACGCAGGTCGACACGGTTGACCAGCGGGTCGAAACACTCGGACAATCGCTCGAAGCGACGCAGGAACAGACACGTCAGAACACCGCGCGCATCACACAGGTAGATGCGAAGGCCGATCAGGTCGGCATCTGGGCCAAGGAGCCGATCTCGTGACGCTCTTCGCGTGGAGCGAGAATGAGTTTCTCGAACGAACGGCGGGCAGCGCAATCCGCCGGATCGGCTATCGAGCGCTGGTCGCGCAACATCGCGGTTGCGCTGGGCAACGCGCCACATGAACCCGCCATCGTCGCCGCGCTGGCGTCGCGCGCCGACGATCCGTTGCCGCTGGTTCGCGAGCATGTGGCGTGGGCGCTCGCGCGGCATCGTGATGCGACTTCTAGCGCGCCGGCGCCCACTTGACGAGGAACGCGCGCACCGCCGCGGGATCGTAATTCTTCGTCGTCTCCAGCTCCTCGGTATCCTGCGAATGCAACAAGCGCCCACCGGAATCGAGCACGAAGATATGCCGGGGTAACCGTTGATCGCCGGGTAGCGACGAAGAAAGGCTTCGTTGTGGTTCTCTGCCGACCAGTTGACCTTGAGCCAGACATAGTTCGTGTCGCGGTAGCGCTTGAGATCGGGATTGGCGGCGAAGAACCGGTCGAGGGCCCGGGACGACGAGTTCCATTCCCCGCCGACGACCATCAACACGCGGCGGCCGGCCGCCCCGCGCGATCCGCAGCGCAACATCGAGATCCGAAGCGGGGTCGCGCGCCGCGTCGAACTCGAACGGCAACTTCACCGGTTGTTCGGCGGCGCGCGCCGGCAGCGGCAGGCACGCGACCAGCGCGAGGCCCACGAAATGGCGGCGTAACTTTGTTCGCTTGACGCATGTTCGGTCCAAAAAGGTGGGAACCGGACGGCGAGGCAATTCTACTCGACATCAAGGACGAAAGGCGCCAGCGCGAGCGCAGCGCCGACGATGCACAGCCAGAGCCAGCCATCGATGAAGTACGTGTAGAAACAGAGAACAACGCCGGCGACCACCGGGACGATCTTGGACTGGCGCCGGCCGTAGACGATGTACGCTATTCCAAGCGCGCTCGTGACAATGCTGACGTATAGCGACGCGGCCACGACCTGCCCTCTATCGGATCAGCTGGTTCATCGACACGATGGGCAGCATGATCGCGAGCACCAAGACGAGCACGATGGCGCCCATCGCGACGATCAGTGCCGGCTGCACGAGCGCCGCGAACCAGGTGATCCGACGTTCCGATTCCTGCTCCAGCAGCGCGGCGGCGCGCTCCAGCATCGGCGCGAGCTGGCCGCTCGCCTCTCCGTTGGCGACGAGATGGACCAGCACCGGAGGGAAGAGCTTTTGTTCCTTGAGCGCGCGGGCGAGTGAGACACCTTCGCGCACGAGCCGCGTCGAGGCGTGCGCAGCCGCGCGCAACGGCAGCGACCACACGACGTCGCGAGCGGCATCGAGTGCACGCAGCAGCGGGGCGCCGCTGGCGGTAAGGATCGCGAGCGTGCTTGCGAAGCGAGCCGTGTCGATCGCTGCGACGAGCCGGCCCGCGACGGGCGTGCGCAAGAGCGCGGCGTGCCAACGCGCGCGGAACGCTTCGCGCCGATTGGCGAGCGCAAACGCGACGAGCGCAGCGATGATGGCCACGAACCAATACCATCCCGTCGCCCGGAAAAACCCGCTGAGCGCAATCAGTGCCTGCGTGAGCCATGGCAGCGTCTGCCGGCTCTGCTGGTAGACCGATACGACCTGCGGCACAACGTACGCGAGCAGCACGGCGATCACCGTGAGTGCGATGCCGGTCACGAGCGCCGGATAGATGAGAGCCAGCGTGAATTTTTGCCGCAGCGACTCGCGCGCCTCCAGGTAGTCGGCGAGCCGCGTCAGCACGTCGGGTAGGCGCCCGGTCTCGGCGCCGACGGCAACGAGACCGCGATAAAGCTCGGAAAATGTCCGCGGCCAGCGCGCGAGCGCGCCGGCAAGCGGCTCGCCGGCAGCGACCTTCGCACGGAGCGCAGCGACGAGCTTTGCCGATCGGGCGTCGTCGAGCTGCTCGGCAACGGCGGACAGCGCAGCATCGAGCGGCATACCCGAGCGCGTGAGTGTCGCCAGAAGACGCGTGAGAAGCGAAAGCGTCGCCGCGGGAAGCCGCGTGCGCTCGACCGCACCAGTGCTTGCGAAGCTCGCGGCTTCAATCGCCGTGGGGAAGAGCCCCTCGCCGCGCAGTTGCTCGCGCACCTGGCGCGACGTTTCCGCATCGATCAGTCCGTGACGCGACCTGCCCGCCGCGTCGACCGCTTCGTATCGGAATGCGGCCATTCCAGGAGCTCGTCCTGACAGGGGTCAGGTCTCGCGCGTGACGCGCACGAGCTCGGCGAGCGAGGTCGTGCCATCGGCCAGCCAGCGCGCGCCGTCGCGACGCAGCGGCAGCATTCCATTGGCGAGCGCCGTCGCGCGCAACGCATGCTCCGGCGCGCGGTCGTGAATCTGGCGGCGAATCGCGTCGTCGACGATGAGGAGCTCGTAGACGCCGGTCCGGCCGCGATAGCCGGTCGCGTTGCACTGCTCGCAACCGGCCGGCGTCGAAAGCCGCGTCGTTGCCGGAAGGCCGATGTCGGCGAGCAGCGCCGCTTCACCGGCGGTGGGCAGCGCTGTCGCGCGACACGCCGGGCATAGCGTGCGCACCAGCCGTTGCGCGAGCACGCCGAGCAGGCTCGACGCGAGCAGATACGGCTCCACACCCATGTCGGCAAGGCGCGTCACCGCGCTCGATGCGTCGTTGGTGTGCAACGTCGCCAGCACAAGATGGCCGGTGAGCGACGCCTGCACGGCGATCTGCGCGGTTTCGAGATCGCGGATCTCGCCGATCATGATGATGTCGGGATCCTGGCGCAGGATCGAGCGCAGCGCACGCGCGAAATCGAGCTCGATCTTCGGATTGGCTTGCGTCTGCGCGACGCCGTCGAGCGCGTATTCGATCGGATCCTCGACCGTCATCATGTTGAGCGTGCCGCGCGGAAGGCGCGAGAGTGCCGCGTACAGCGTGGTCGTCTTGCCCGACCCGGTCGGCCCCGTCACCAGCACGATGCCGTGCGGCTCGCGAATCAGCGCGTCAACCGCGGCTTGCGTCGCGTCGCTCATGCCGAGCAGCGCGAGGTCGAGCCGCGCCGCGTCCTTGTCAAGAAGGCGCAGCACGACGCGCTCCCCCGGCCCGGTGGGGAGCGTCGACACGCGAACGTCGACCTGCTTGTCGCCCAGCTTCAATGCGATGCGCCCGTCCTGCGGCAACCTTTTCTCGGCGATGTCGAGGCTCGCCATGATCTTCAGCCGCGAGACGAGCGCGGCGTGCAGCGCGCGCGGCGGTTCGATCACGTCATGCAGCACGCCGTCGACGCGAAAGCGCACCACCGAGCGCCCTTCGTACGGCTCGAAATGGAGATCGGACGCGCGCTCGCGCAGCGCCTGCAACAACAGGGCGTTGATCATCCGGATCACGGGCGCCTGCGGGCCGCTGTCGAGGAGATCTTCCGCCGGCGGCAAATCCTGCATCAGCCGCGCGAGGTCGGTCTCACGCGAGAGGTCCTGCGACAACTGGGCAACACCGCCCGAGGCGACGTTATAGGCGCGCGCGAGTTCAGTGGCGAAGCGCTCGGCATCGACGGCACGCGGCGCGAGCGGCCGCTGCAACACCCGCTTCAGCTCGGCAAGACCCTCGATCGTCGCATCGGGACGCGTCAGCACGACGACTGCGTCGCCCTCGTCACCCAATGCCAGCACGCCCTGCGCCTTGGCGAAGGCATAGCTGATCCGCTGCGTGTACGGAGCTGCGGGGGCGCTGGCCACAATCATCGGAGCAACGCGGCGGGATGCGTTGACGTTTTCAGGGTTTGACCGGCGGGGCCGGCGGCGACGGATCCGCCGGGCCCCAGTAACCTGTGCCTCCCGGAGGAGGGGGAGGAGGAGGAAGGGGCGGCACCGCGGCTGGAGTCCCCGGCATCACGCCTTCGGGCGGCAGCGTCGGCTGCGACGGATCGCGCCAGAACAGCCGTTCGGGCAACGGGTTCCGCTCCTGCTCGCCCATCAGATAATCGTAGCGCTCCGACGTAATCGTGCGGCCGTCGGACGCGGTGCGCAGCACCGTCGGCTTCAGGAACACGAGCAGATTCGTCTTGACCCTGCGCCGCGCGTCATAGCGGAAGAGTGCCCCGGCGATCGGAATCTGACCGAGGAGCGGCACGCTGTCCTGTCCGTCGGTCAACTGATCGTCGATGAGCCCGCCCAGCACGATGATCTGGCTGTCGTCGATCACCACCGAGGATTCGAGCACGCGCTTGTTCAGCACGACGCTCTGCGACGTCGACAGTGTGGGATCGATGCGCGAGACCTCCTGGTAGACGACGAGCCGCACCGTGCCGCCCTCGGTGATCTGCGGCCTCACGCGCAGCATGAGGCCGATGTCCTTGCGTTCGAAGGTCTGGAACGGCGTCACCGTGGTCGTGCTGCCGGTCGTTGCGTAACTGCCGGTGAGGAGCGGGATGTTCTGGCCGACGAGGATTCGCGCCTCCTCGTTGTCGAGTGTCAGCAGCGTCGGCGTCGACAGGATGTTCGCGTTGACCTGTGTCTCGAGGGCGCGCGCGAGGAAGGCAAGGTTAGTGATCACGCCGAGCCCCGGGATCGACACGGTGCCCTTCATCACGCCGAGCGCGAGCCCCTGTCCGACCGTGCCTGGGTTCACGGCGACGTCGATGATGTTGTTGCCGCTGTTGCGCGGCGTGAAGTTTGTCCCACCGATCACACGCGTCTGCGTCGAGTTGTAGCCGGACAACGCTTGCCACTGGATGCCGAATTCCGCGGCCTTGTCGGCCGACACCTCGCAGATCAGTGCCTCGACGAAGACTTGAGCCCGGCGCACGTCGAGCTTCTCGATGATCGCACGCAGATTGTTGTAGATCGGCTCGGGCGCCATGATCACGAGCGCATTATTTGCGACGTCGGCCGTGATCGTCGCGCCGCCGGCGGCGAACGTCGACGCGCTGGACGGCGTGAACGGGGCCGCGGTCGCCGTCGCGGGTACCGCTGCGACCGGAGGCGCAGCGCCGATCATCCCGGCAGGCGGCTGTGGCGAAAGGCCGGTTCCTGCGGGAGCACTTGTGCCGCCTTCGGAACTGCCGGTCAGCATCGCGCGCAGCGTTTGCGCAACGCGGGCGGCATCCGCGTTCCTCAGATAGACGAGGAACATGTTGCCGCCCGGGCGGCCCGGCGTGTCGAGCTGTTCGATCAACTGGCGCAGCCGCGCGACGCGTCCCGGATTGTCGGCGCGAAGCAGGATGGCGTTGGAGCGCGGATCCGCGATCACGGTGACGCGCTGCTGCACGTCCGGTGGGGTTCCGGCCGCTCCCGCGGCAGCGGTATCCGCCACTAGCCTGTTGATGAGCGGAACGATGTCGATCGCCGACGCGTACCGCAACGGCACGACCACCGGCTCGCCTCCCTGTGGCTGGTCGAGTGACGCGATGATGCGGTCGAGCCTTTTGAGGTTGTCGGCGTAGTCCGTGATGATGAGCGCGTTGCCGTTGGGATACGCGGCGATCGTGTTGTTCGGCGAGATGAGCGGCCGCAGCACGTTGACGAGTTGGGCGGCCGACTCGTATTTGAGCGTGATCACCTGCGTCACCAGCCGGTCGCCGCCGACGGTGACGCGCCCGGTCGTTATCGTCCCGGCCTGCTGCTTCGCGTCGGCTTCCGGCACGATCTTGACGACATCTTCGCCTTCGATCGCGGTGAATCCCTGCAGGCGCAGTGCCGAGAGCAGCGTCGGGTAGACGAGGCTGCGCGGAATCGGACGAGCCGAAATGATGTTGATGGTGCCCTTGACCCTGGGATCGACAATGAAGTTGTGGCCGGTGATCTCGGCGACAGCCTTGATGACGGCGTCAATGTCCGCATTCACGAAGTTGAGCGTGACTGGCTCATCGGCAGCAACCGCCGCCGGCGACGCGATGACGAGTCCCGCCGCAATCGCAAAAAGTGCCAAACGCCAACGGCGGGACAGTGCCGCCGGGGACGTGGCGAACAGGCGACAGTGCAGTTTCGAAATCAACAGGATGCCGGCGACGGTTATGACCTTGTATTAAGTGTGCGCCTGCCTGGGCGCGGCGGCAAAATTGCGCGAATGGGCTTGTGCCGCCCAATTTTGACGGAGGGCGGTCGTTTTAGGGAATAATAGCACGCACCTCCCAAGGGCCCCGCCCGGCGATCCGCCCCCCGCGACCTTTGAATCCGTCGAGGCTGTTCGGCGCATCCAACCGGCAATACGACCGTCAGGGAGACCGAACATGCACCCCGCACCACTAATCGCTGCCAGACCCCCATCCGGCCTTGCCCGGCGGCTGGTTTTGGGCAGCGCCGTTCTTCTGGCGTTGGCGGTTGCCATGGTGCCGCGCTTCCCGGGGGTCCACGCCCAGGATGCCCGCCCACCCTCGCCGCCCGCCCCGCCCACAGCGCCCGCCCCGCCAGCCAAGGGGACGAATCCCTCGCTGACCGTGACTGACGGTAAAGGCCGCGCGGCGACAGTCGATATTCAGGTCGACAAAGGGAAAAGGACCGTCACGATCGAAAATTCGACAACGGTGAAATCCGGCGCCGAAAGCACCGCCGATGAGGACGTCGATGACAGTGGCCCCGTCCTCGGCGTCGGGCCGGGCAAGAAAGGCAAGCGCGTCCGCGTGGGAGTCTTCGGCGACGACCGCGAGTTCGATTCGTTCAACGACTTCGTGCACACCGAACCCGGGCTCGCCTTCATGGTCGTCTCGATCGTGGCGCTGGTTTTCTTGTCGCCGGTCCTCGCGATCGCGCTGATCCTCTGGTACCGGATGCGCAAGGCGCGCATGCTGAACGAGACGATGCTGAAGCTGGCGGAAAAAGGGGTCGTGCCTCCGGCCGAGGCGCTGGGAGCGCTCGCCGGCAACCCGTCGGCAGCGCTAACCGCGGCGCCTTCGGCCGCCCCGATCTACGAGCAGGCGAAGCAGATCCGCCGCCGCGCCGCGTGGTCCGACCTGCGCAAGGGCGTGCTCCTCGGCGGATTGGGACTCGGCCTCGCCCTGTGGGGAGTGCTCGACGACGGCTCGCCGAACGGGCTCGGCCTCGTGCTGCTGTTCGTCGGAATCGGCTACATCGTGCTCTGGTGGTTCGAGGACCGCCAGGTGGCGCCGCACGGAAGCGGCGCGGGCCCGAACCCCAACCCTGGCCCGCCCTCATCGTCCGGCGGGACGGACGGCGTCGCATGAGTCGCACGAACGGATGGCGCAACCCGAGGTTACCGATGCTGCGCTCATCGCCCGCGTCGTCGTTCAGGACGACCGGCATGCCTTCTCCGAACTCGTCCGTCGGCACCAATCGGCGGTGCGGGCAACCTTGCGTCGAATGACCGCCGGAAATCACGCGCTCGCCGACGATCTCGCCCAAGACACGTTCATGCTCGCGTACCGCAATCTCAAGTCGTTTCGCCAGGAGGCCCGCTTCTCGACCTGGCTCTTCCGGATCGCGACGAATGCGTTTCTGGCCGACGCGCGCAAACGCAAGGAAGAGCTTTTGGGCGACCGCGACGCCGAAGTCGCCAGCGACGATGACGATGGCGAGTTCCCGCAGGACATGGCGAGCGATCACACGCGGGGCGCGACGCTCCGGCTCGACATGGAGCGCGCGCTTGCGGTCCTGTCCGATGGCGAACGCGCGGCAATCGTCCAGTGCTACCATAACGACCTGTCGCATGAAGAGGCCGCTTACGTGCTGAATTGTCCGGTCGGAACCGTCAAGACGCACATCCTCCGGGCGAAAGCGAAGCTCAAGTCGCGCTTGCGGCGTGGGGACCGGAGCAGCTGCAATGAACGAACCCTTGTCTTCTACTCACCAACCCGCCGACGACTGGCTCGACGCCGCATTGCGGGCCGACGCCTTCGATCATCGCGGCGATTATCTTGCCGACGATGGCTTCACCGCACGCGTGATGTCGGCGCTGCCGGTGCCCGCAACGCTGCCGGCATGGCGCAAGCGCGCCGTGATCGGGATGTGGACTGTGGCAAGCGTGGGCATCGCCGTCGCGCTGCCCGGCGCCTACACCGATGTCGCACGCGAATTCCTGCGCGTCGCCGTGGGTCATCCGGTGTCGCTCGCGCAGATCGCCACCGGAATCGTCGTCCTCGGGATTGGCAGCTGGACCGCCGCTGTCTGGGCGCTGCGCCGCGGCTGACGCGTCGCGCGAGCTGACAAAAGCAAACGGCCGCCCGCGGGCGGCCGTCCTGTTTCTCGCGGGCGTCCGTTATTGAAGCTTGAAGCCGATTTCGATTTCGGCGATGTACTTCTCGCCTTCCGCCTCGAAACTTCCACGACTTGAGAGCTTCGATGACCGCCCGGTCGAACGCCTTCGGCGGATCGGCCGATACGATGGTCACTTCCGTCACGTTCCCCTTTCCATCGATCGCGAGGCGCGCGACGACGGTCCCCTTTTCGATTTTGTCCTTGATGGCGGCCTTCGGAAATTCCGGATAGTCGCCACTCAACCGCTTGACGCCGCGCCGAATGGCAGGCTTGGGCGGCGCCGGCGGCGGCGGCGCAACGACGGGCGGCGCGATCACGTGCGGCTCGGCGGGAACCACCGCCGAAGGCGCCGTGATGACCGGTTCCGTCGTCTGCGTCGGCACCGGAACGTCCGGCGGCGGCACGTAAGGCTGTTGCGGCGCCGGCTTGGGCTGCTCGACGATCTTCTTCGGCGGCGGCGGCGGTGGCGGCGGAAGCTTCAGCTCCTCGATGATCGTCGCGCTAAGCGGCTTCTTGATTATCTCGACCGCATGCCGGGCGAGCCCCGTCATCAGTGCGTAGATGACGAGTGCGTGCACCAGCACCACGAACGCAATGCCGATGGCATGGCGGCCCGGGTCTCGCTGCTGTCTTGCGTAATCCATGAGCGTATGACTCCTGTGTCCGCGAGAAGGTGCCCGAAGGCTAATCCTCGATGAACTGCTCGCTGCCGACAATGCCGATCTTGGTGAGCCCGAGGCGCTGCGACGATGCCATCACGGCCGCCACGATCTCGTATCGGGCGTGCTTGTCCGGGCGCAGGTGCAACTCGGGCTGCACAGACTGCGCGGCAGCCGCGGCGAGCCTCTCCTCCAGCGCTTCCCGGCTTGGCAGCACTTCGCCATTCCAGTAAACGGCGCTCGACGGATCGATATCGATCTTGACGACTTCGGGCAGCTTGAGCGGAGGCGGCGGATTGCCGGTCGGCATGTTGAGGTTCACCGAGTGGAGCTGAATCGGAATCGTGATGATCAGCATGACGAGCAGCACCAGCATCACGTCGATAAGCGGCGTCGTGTTGATGTCGATCATGACATCGGGCTCGCCGCCGGTCTTGCCCACGTTCATTGCCATCGCAATTTCCTTTCGCTCGTCCTTACAGCGTCAGCTGCCGCGGGCCGGAGGCTCGGTGATGAAGCCCACCTTGGCGATGCCCGCGCGCTGGCACGCATAGATGATCCGGCCCACGCCTGTGTATTCCGCGCGACCGTCGCCCCGGATCTGCACCTCGGGCTGCGGCACGAGGACGGCGATCTTCTTCAGCCGATCGATCAATGCAACCGTGCTCTGGATCTTGAGATCGTTCCAGTAGATGCTGCCCGCCTGGTCGACCGACAGCACGATGTTTTCAGGTTTCGTCTCACGGACTTCGTTGCGCTCCTTCGGCAGCTCGACCGGGACCGACGTCACGACGACCGGAATGGTAATCAGGAAGATGATCAGCAGCACCAGCATGATGTCGACGAGCGGCGTCGTGTTGATCGTCGAGATGACTTCATCGTCATCGCCGCTCGAGGAGCCGACGTTCATGCTCATCGCTTATCCCCTTGCCGGGACGGCCGGGGCTTTCGGCCCGGCCAACAGGACCGCGTGCAGGTCGGCGCCGAAGCTTTTGACATTGTCCATCGCCGACTTGTTACGGCGAACGAGCCAGTTGTATCCGAGCACTGCCGGAACGGCCACTGCGAGACCGATCGCGGTCATGATCAGCGCTTCGCCCACGGGCCCCGCGACCTTGTCGATCGACGCCTGGCCCGCGATGCCGATCTGGGTCAGCGCGTTGACGATCCCCCAGACGGTGCCGAACAGCCCGACGAACGGTGCTGTCGAGCCCACGGTTGCGAGAAAGGCGAGGCCGTCTTGCGAACGGCTCTGGACGTTGTCGATCGCACGCTGAATCGACATCGTGATCCATTCGTTCATATCGACGTTGGTAAGCAGGCCGCCGTGCTTGTGCGTCGCCTCTATCCCGGTTTCGGCGAGGAAGCGGAAGGGACTCGTCTTCTTCAACCCTTCGGCGCCCTTCTGCACGGAGGGCGCGCTCCAGAATGTCTTTTCCGCCGCTCGCGCGTGCTTGCCCATCTTGTACTGCTCGTAGACCTTGGTAATGATGATGTACCAGCTGCCCATCGACATGATGGCGAGAATCGCAAGGGTGACGCGGGCGACAATGTCGCTCCCTTTGAGCAGCGCTTCCAGCCCGTACGGGTTGTCCACGAGCTCCGTGGTCTTGGTGGTGGCCTTCGGCGCCGCAGTAGCAGCCGGCGCCGCGGGTGGCGCGGTTGCGGCAGGTGCGGCCGGTGGCGGCGTTTGCGCTTGCGTGGCGAGCGGGACGACCGCGGTAGACGCGGCAACGAACAGCGCCGCGGCCAGCGCGGCCATACGGGTCGTCTTCAGCATGGGGTCTCCAGACATATTAGGGTGCGATCAGAATGAATGGACGGGGCGCGAAGCTGCGTGGCGACGCATGCTGCAATCGCAACCCTTGCCTTCAGCGAAGGGCGCTGCGCGGCAGGAGCCTTTGCCCGGTGCAGGGGGCTGATGCTAATGGCGTCCACGGGAAAAAGCAAAACCATTCGGCCTTGTCATGCGAGGGTTCGCTGAACGTGGACGTCGGCTTCGCGCCGGGAACGTTCGCGTGAGGCCAAAACAACGACCCCGTAAGCGTCACGGGGCCGAGGGCCAACAAAAAAAGCCTGCTATTATGCCCGCGTTGAGAGCGTAGTGTCCAGAGCAACATTAGAGTTGCCGCTCCAATCGCCGGCCCCGGGGCCGCAAGCCACCGCAAACCACTTCAGGGATCAACGATGACACGAAACCTTGCCTCCGCCCTGGTCATGGCCGTTGCTATGGCTGCGACGACCGCCTGGGCCCAGGGTCAACCACCCGCCCCGGCAAACGACATGCAGGCGCTGCGCGCCGCGGTCAAAGCCGACAAGAAGGCGCTCGTCGCGAAAACGCTCGACCTCACGCCGGCCGAAGCGGCGAAATTCTGGCCGATTTACGACACGTACCAGCGCAGCCTCAATGCCTCCAACCGGCAGACCGCGCTGGCCGTCGAAGAGCTGGTCGGCTACGACAAGCCCCTGTCGAACGTGTTTGCGAAAAACCTCGCAAACGAGATGCTCGCCTCCGACGAAGCCGAAATAAAGGCGCGCCGCAAAATGCAGAACGGCGTCATGAAAGCCCTGCCGCCAAAGAAAGCGGCGCGCTATTTGCAGCTCGAAGGAAAGATCCGCGCGTTCCAGGATTACGACCTCGCCGTCGCCATTCCCCTGGTGAAGTAGCCTCGAAAGACGCGTATCGCGGGAGGCGGTCCATCTGCCGCACCGCCATTCCCCGCCTACCTTGATGCGCCGAGTCCTGCTCATTCTCGCTCTGGCTCTTGTTGCGGGCCCGGCCTGCGCGGATGCGACGCGCGATGCTTTGGCCGAGCTCGCAAAATGTGCCGACATCGCCGATGCCACGCTGCGCCTCAAATGCTTCGATGACGCAATGCCACGCGCAAAGAGCGCCCTTGCGGCGCCGCCGGTGCCAGAAACGACTACCAAGTCGTTCCTCGATTGGTTTGGCTTCTCGCGTTCGCAGCCGGTGACGAAACCCGAAGAGTTCGGCAAACCAGCGCCGGAATTGGGCGGGGAGATCAGCGAGATCAGCTCCAGCGTCCTCGAATTTGCGAAGACCCCACGCGGCAAGGCGGTGTTCATTCTCGAGATCGGCCAGGTCTGGCGACAGATCGACGGTGATACGACCGTCGTGGCAGACCCTCCGCCGGGCAAGACAATGAAGGTCCTGATCGAGCGGGGCGCTTTCGAGAGCTACAACCTCACGATCGACGGGCGAACCGGCATTATCAAGGTCAGGCGATTGAAATAGGACCTTTGCCTGCGTTGCGGCGTACCCGGGTTTTGCCTAGGTGGTCGACCACATGCGCATCAGGTTCTGCCGCACGACGTCGAGGCGGACACGGCTTTCCCATCTCATCGTCAGTCCCTCGAGCGCGGCAATTTCGTTCAATTCGTGAACCTGTGTTCGCTGGTGCTCGTCGGCGATGTAGCTCTCGACGAACGTGATAGATACGAGCCGCTCGCCAGAGCGCACGGGCACCACCTCGTGCATTGTCGTCGACGGGTAGATGATGGCCTCGCCCGCGGCGCCCTTGAACGGAATCGCGACGTTGCCGATTGCGATCGATAACTCGCCGCCGTCGTAGCTGGCGGGTTCGTTGATGAAGACCGTAGCGGAGAGATCGGAACGCAACCGGCTCGTGCCGATCTGCAGCAGTGCCGAATCCGCGTGCGCCCCGTATTTCATGCCGGGCACGTAACGGCACAGCAACGGCGGCGCCACCTGCTTCGGCATCGCGAAGTCGACGAACTCGCGCGAGCGCGCAAGCGCGGCATTTACGATCTGGACCGACTCGGCATACCGTGGATCGGCCATGTCGGCCTGCAGATTGTTCTTCGTCGTGTTGGCCGGATTCGACGCCCGGCCGTCGATGAATCGCATTTCGCGGCTCAACGCCACGAGACGCGCGAGTTCAGGAGCCGCCAGAAGGTTCTTTATCTTGAGCAGCACGGTTCGCCTCATCATTCATTTGCCGGCAATGCAATCGTACACGCGGTTCGCCAGCGTTCACAGCCATCGCGCAGCGCAGGCAATCAGGCGAAGCGGATTTGCTATTCTTGCAGCCGGTCCGGCGACAAATGCCGCAGTCTCGCGGCGAGAAAACTGAATCGCTCCTGCTCATGCCCTCCTCTTCTTTCGATGCCCGCGCGATCGCCCAGATCGGGTTCGAAGCGCTGCATAAGGGCGACGCGCACAAAGCGCGCGAGTCTTTCGAACGGGTCGTGGCCGCGGGCCGGGCCGATGCCGCGGTTCACGCAGCCCTTGGTTCCGCTTGCCGTCGGCTCGACGACAAGACATCCGCACTGGCGGCAGCTGAAAAGGCACTGGCGCTCGATCCGCGCAACCTGCGGGCGTTGATCCTCAAAGCGGATCATTTCGCGGAAAAGGGCGATGGCCGGGCTGCAGCTTCGTTCTATCAGTTCGCGCTCAAGACCGCCCCCCCGACCAATCAGCTGCCGCCCGACCTCCGCGGCGATTTGGTCCGCGCCGCAAGCATGTGTGCACGCTACGAAGGCGAATTCGAATTTTTCCTCCGGGAGAGGCTGTCCCGCCAAGCCCCTGCGGACGGGCAGGCGGCCGCGCGTTTCTTGCAGTCGATCGACATTCTTCTCGGCAAGAAACAAATCTACTTCCAGCAACCAACCTCGTATTTCTTTCCCGAGCTCCCGCAGATCCAGTTCTACGACCGGAAGATGTTTCCGTGGCTCGACAACGTCGAAGCCGCGACCGATGACATCCGCGCCGAGTTGGTCGAGGTCCTGAAGCAAGACTCCGCATTCAAGCCGTACGTCGAACACGATCCCGGAAGGCCCCTCAAGGAACAGGAGGGAATGACGGGGAACCCGGACTGGAGCGCTTTTTATCTTTGGAGGTTTGGCGAAATCGTGCCCGAGAACGCCGCGCGGTGCCCGCGCACGATGGAGGTCATGGCCGACGTTCCGCTCGCCAGCGTCACCAGTCGCTCGCCATCGGTCCTCTTCTCATTGCTTCGCCCCGGTGCCCGAATTCCGCCGCACTCCGGTCTCGTCAACACGCGGTTGATCTGCCACCTGCCTCTGATGGTCCCGCCCGAATGCGGTTTTCGGGTCGGCAACGATACGCGCACGCCGGTCGAAGGCAAGGCGTGGGTGTTCGACGACACAATGGAGCACGAAGCCTGGAACCGCAGCGATCGGACGCGGGTGATCCTGCTTTTCGAAATCTGGCGCCCGGAGCTGACCGAGGAAGAACGCGGGCTCGTCGGCGCGATGTTCAATGCGATCGACGAGCACACGGGCCAGAAACCCGCGTGGTCGGTATGAGTATTACCGGAGACGCACGCGGGGACGCTGGCTCGTTTCTAGGAATCTAAAGCTTTGCCGATTCCAAGTTCGCGATGACGGTGGTCGTCCACCGCGAGAACAACGCGTCGAACCAGAACGTATTCGTTACGGTGAACGCCCGGTTGATCCTGGTCGACAATTCATGGGCAGTACCGCGATCGACCACCTGCCCCAAAAGCTCGCCGGTTGCCGCGTCGCGCACGTCCATCGTGAGCGTCGCCTCTCCGGCAGTGACGTTGAATTGCGCTTGCATGTTCGACGATGTGACGCCCGGTGCATTGACGATCAGGTCCGTTACGCGCGGCGTGATGCGCAGCACCCCTGGCGCAGGCGTCGTGACGACTTCGTAGCCGCGTGTGCGGAACGATTCGGCGACCGCGCTCGAAAGGCTGACGGCCGCTTGGTCGGTGATGTTCTGCACATCCTCGGGGACAAGCCAGCGCGAGGGTCCACGGGTAGCGTTGATACTCTTGAGCCATCCCTTTTGCATAGTGACCACGCCCGGGTCGACGATCACCTTGCGGTAGCCCTGGAAGTTGGTGCCCGGGCGCACGTAGACCTCGTCCAGCGCGCGCGAATCGATCTGGACCAGCCCATCGCTGCGCGGCGGTGCCGCCGCGCTGACGGGCGCGGCAAGCGCGATACCCAGGACTGCCATGAATAGCCCTGTAAGTGTCTGCCTCTTCATGACCCGATCCTCCTCGTCTACGTCGCGATATGATGCCGCAACACTAGCGTACCCCTTTTGACTGCGCGGGAGCAAACCGGGTTCCCGCTGGCGCGCCGCGGCGAGAAGGCGGCGGCCGTCCCACGAGACCCCTGTGCGGAGGCATCGCTTGGCGGCAAATCAGCCCGCATCAATCGCCGAAGAACTTCTGGCGCTTCTGCCCGCGTCGCCGGACGCCTATCCCCAAAAGCTCGATCTGATTCGTGAAGCGGTCCTGGTGGTCCGGTTTAACGCTGCTGCCTATCGGGCCGCAAGTTTTCTCGACGACAGGATTCTGGGTCCATCGGTGCAAGGGGCGTGGCTCCCCATCGGCTCGATCAGCGATGCCGCACGCCGGGCCCCCACTGAACGCGCCATTCATTTCATTTTTCACACCGGGCATGTCGGTTCGACGCTGGTGAGTCGACTGCTTGACGAGATGTGTGACGTCTTGCCGCTGCGCGAGCCGTTGCCATTGCGCACGCTAGCCGACGCGTATGACGTTCTCGCTTTGCCCGAATCGCTGCTGAGCGCCGCGCAGTTCGGCCACCATCTCCATACGTTCACCAAACTATGGAGCCGAGGTTATGACGGCAATCGATGCGTCGTCCTGAAAGCGACGAGCAGTGCCGGGCGCCTCGCCGTTCCGCTTCTTGCGCAAGACGCGGAATCGCAGGCAATTTACATGAACCTGCGCGCCGAGCCGTATCTCGCCGCACTGCTGGCGGGAGAGAATTCCCCTTTGGATCTGCGTGGGCATGGACCCGCGCGAATTCGGCGATTGCAGACGCGCGTCGCTGCACCGCTCACGCCATTGCGTGAAATGTCGATTGGAGAATTGGCGGCCGCCAGCTGGCTCGCAGAGTCGTGGAGTCAGCACGATGTTCTCGAGGCGTTTCCCGACAGACTCATCGCGGTCGATTTCGACGCTTTCCTGGCGGATGTCGCCGAAGGCACGCGCAAAATCCTCCACCATTTCGGGCTCCAATTCGACCAGCGCCTTCTTGCGGGATTGATGCGCAGTCCTGCCCTTACTCGCTATTCGAAGGCGCCCGAGTATGCCTACACACCAGATACGCGGGCCGAGCTCATCGACGCATCGCGCCGCACCAACCGGGAAGAAATCCGCAGGGGAATGGTTTGGCTGGAGCGCTTCGCTCAATCGGACAACGCCGCCGCCGTGGTCGTGAACGGTGCGGGCCTCTGAAGAAAACCAGCACCGCAGATCGATGGCCGGCGCCGCCCGAGGTCTCGGCCCATCGGGTGAGCTCCAAATTTGTTATGCTTTCATCCGATTCGGCAGCCGTTTCGAAATTCGCGCATCGTCAACATGCGAAATCTTTCTCTTCCCTCCCCCGAAGTTGAGGCACTTGAAGCCGAGGCCGTGCGCGCAATGCGCGGGGGGCGGGAATCCGACGCGATAAAGCACTGGAGCCGGATACTCGAGCTTCACCCGACGCATGTGCACGCTTTGAGTGCCATGGGTCAGCGAGCGTTCCAACGGGGAGACATGCCGGAAGCGCGCGCTACCTTCCGCCGCATCGTCGATGCTGACGGAACGATCCCGCAGCAATGGATCCAGCTGGCCATCGTGTGCCGCAACCTCTACGACGACGAGGCAGCGGATGAGGCAATAGAGCGCGCGCTGGCGATCGATCCCCACGATCTCGTGGCCCTGATCTTCAGGGCCAATTCGCTCGAACGCAAAGGCAAGATTCACGAGGCGAACGTCGCCTATGGCGCGGTTGCGGCGGTCGCTCCGCCGACGCAGCAGCTGCGGCCCGAACTGCGCCCGGCCGTCGCCGAGGCCAGGGCCCATGTCGAGAAGTACAACAGGGACAAGGGCCTGTTCCTGGATCAATACCTGGATCAGCATTACCAGACGTTTGCCGGCGAGGACCTGCGCCGCTTCCGCACCTCAGTCGACATCCTGGTCGGGCGCAAGAAGCGCTTCGATTCGCAGTCGCTGACGTACCATTTTCCCAATCTGGCGCCGATCGAGTTCTTCGATCGCGCCGAATTTCCATGGCTCGACGGCGTCGAACAGGCGACCGACGACATCCGAGACGAATTCCTTGACGTGCTTCGTACCGAA
The DNA here is from genome assembly GCA_963724975.1 of uncultured beta proteobacterium. GTDB lineage: Bacteria > Pseudomonadota > Gammaproteobacteria > Burkholderiales > Casimicrobiaceae > CAIWHR01. Next base: position 23,901 of record CAVRXB010000005.1, read on the forward strand.
GAGGGGTTCACGCCGTACATTTCGTATCCGCCCGGAGTTCCGGTCAACCAGTTCGCGGAGCTCAACAATTCGCCTCGCTGGAGCGCATTCCACCTGTTCAAGGGAGGGCAGCGAATCGATGTCAACGCGAAGCGTTGCCCCAAGACCATGTCGGTGCTCGAACATGTGCCGCAGCCGGACCAGGCCGGACGAACACCCGCGGCGATGTTCTCCCTATTGAAGCCCAGGACCACGATTCCGGCGCATGTCGGCGTCAGCAACGTTCGCCTGGTCACGCATCTGGCCCTGATCATCCCTGAAAATTGCTACTTTCGGGTCGGCAACGAGACCCGCCAATGGGTTCCGGGCAAGGCGTGGGTCTTTGACGACACGATCGAGCACGAGGCGCGCAATGACAGCGACAAGCTCCGCGTCGTACTCATCTTCGATATCTGGCACCCGCACCTGACGCCGCCCGAGCGGGCACTGATTACCGCGCTTACTTCTGGCCTCAATGCCTACGAGGCGGGGTCCTGAATTAGCTGGTTTCTTGCGCGACCGAACGGACTTCGTTGTAGGCCTCCGTGGGCAGCAAGTAGGTCGTATGGGCGACCTCGCTCGTCTCGTCGATGATCTCCGGATACAGACTTCCCGGGACGATCTGCACCGCAAAAATTTCCTGCACGGCCTCACCGAATTTCAGAATCGCGATCGTCTCTCCGTTTTCGATATTGACGACCCAGACGCCACTCCTGCGGTCGGCATTGTCGCTCGTCGATGACGATATCCGTAAATGTGTTGGTCTCGCGCAATTGCGACAATCCGATGAAGGCGAGCGGGCCGACAAAATCGAGCCCGCGCGCGAATCCCGGAACGCGCGCAACGATCTCGACTTTGCCGCTCTTCGGGTCGACGGTCGCCAGAGTCCCCCGGCTCGATTCCAGCACCCACAATCGATTGCGGTACCAGCGCGGACTGTGCGGCATCGCCAGGCCGCGCACTATCGACGTCGCGCGTTTCATAGTCCAGAAGCACGCCGCCATTCTTCTTGTTCGCGCGCCAGCCCTCGGCCGTGTCAGTGTCCCCCAGCGCAGTTACCCATCGCGGCTGGCCATTCACCATCGCGAGGCCGTTCAGATGGCAGCGATCTTCCGGTGCCAGCTTCGATATGAAACGCGGTCGCCATCGCGGCAGAAAGCTGTGTTCGCGATCGAGAGTGCAAAGACATGAGAAGCGCGTATTGACGAACCAGCATTCGTTGTTGACGCCGAGCGTCATCTCGTGGACATCGACGTTGCCCGTAACATAATAATTGCGAAAAACGTACACCGCGTCATTGCGATTGGGGGGCACGAGACGCTTGGCAGCATCGGGCACGTTGCGAAATTCGCGGATTCCGCTTTGCGTGCCGACGAACAGCCGATTGCGATCGACGGCGAGCCCCATCGGCTTGTCGAAATCCAGAAAATGGGTGTTGACGGTGTTCTTGTCGGGGCGCACGGCAATGAGCTTCCCGCCCTGGTAGTTGGTGACGAAGAGCGAAATGCCGAGCTGGTGCAGAATCTCCCGGAGATTGTCCGTATGCATGCTGCCGAGCCCGGCGTCGTCGGGCGGAGGCGCCGGGACCGATGGAGCCGCGGCGTTGGCCTGTTCCGAGGCCGCTTCCGGCGGAAGAGACTCTGCGGGCTCCGGGCCTGATTGCCGATCGCCGGGCATCGGCGAGAGCTCTCTAGCTGCGACGAATGCGCGCGCCTGATTCGCAATCGGCATCAGCGCGGGAAGCGAGCGGCGCCAGCTTGTCCTCTTGCTGCCGCCATTTGTCGGGCGCCGGTGCCGTGATCGTATGCAAGGAAAAGGGCAGATCGACGGGTGGCGGACGATCGAAGGTCACGCCTGCAAAGTTACAGATCGCCCGCAGCGACGCTTCCGGGCGGGCGAGAAAATCGGCAAAGTTGATCGCGCGGATGCCTTCCGGTGCGATATCGGCCAGATCGCGAAGCAGGCGCTCCTGGGTCATTCTCCATTGCGCCGCGACGATTTCCTCGAGCGGGCGACCGGCCAAGCCGCGCCAGCCGGGCACGAGGAGATACGACCACGGCGGTCCTGGCCAGCCGGGCAAATCGGAATAGGTGACGAATTTTCCGGACTGCCAACCTTCCATCAGGCTGGCGAGACATTCCTCGGGCTCGCGCCAAAGATACAGAAACCGAGCATCGGGAAATACGGACCGGAGAAATGGAACACGCAGCGCATTCTTCGGTGTCTTTTCCAGCAGACGCAATGCACCGTCGGCGGCAGCTGCGGGACGGCCCTCGCGATCGCGGGCGGCGGAAAGAAATCTCGCGCGGAGATCGGCCGCTACTTCCGGCGTTGCGTCGGAGGCGTTCAGCACATTCGAATCGAAGCCGCGTTGTGCCGGCTGCAGCGCAGGGATGCGTTCGAACTGGACGTGGCTTTCGTGGCCCACGGTGTACCAGTCGGGGCTGCAAGCCGAGAGGCGTTCAAACAGCAGCGTGCTGCCGGAGCGCGGTGCACAGAGAATGATCAGCGGTCGAGTGATGGAAGAAGGCCGGGCCGCAGTGGGCGGAAATGCGACCGTGCCTGGCGCAGCCGCTGCAATCCTGACGGTGCCGGGTTCCTGGCCGAGATCGGGTACCGACCCTTCACCAACGCGTCCAGTCGCCACGTTCGGCGAGTGCAGCGAAGGTATCAGGGACGATTGGATGAGGCGCGCCAGATCCTGTCCGTTGCCGAGCTTCACCCTGCCCGCGTACCGGGTGCTGATCTCCCGGAGCTTCCCGATCAACGCTGCATATTTGCCCCAGCCCTCGCGACCATCTCCGTTCGCAGCCCAATTCGCGCGCCAGTCGAGCTGAACTCGGCGCACTGCGCCATCGATTTCCGCGATAGAGCTCGCTTCCGCATGGGCGGCGGCTGCATCCGCGCACCAGCCCGACCAGATGGCGCCGAACTCGTAGGGATTCATCACGACGGGGAAGTTGACCGTTTCCAGGGTCAGGGGCGGCTCGTCTCCGGGAACGTAGCGGACAGCGGACGCGGTCTTGCCCGTCGTCGCGCGCCAGGCCCCAGAACGCTGTCGCTGCCCACCGTGTCGACGACCAGGTGTATTCGTTCCACGCCCGGCGGATTCAGCACGTTGTGCGGACGCCATGTGTCGAATATCCAGACCTCGCCCGGCGCCATGTGGGTTTGCGCATCGCCACACAGAAAACGAACGCCGGGGGTGGTGACGATCGGAATATGAACCCGCACGCGTTGCGACCAGTAGTAATTGGTGTCGACGTGTGCGGTAGCCTCCGAACCCGAATCCAGCCGCATGAGGCGGCTGCGCCCGATCGGCGCACCCAGCGCCGCCAGAACCTGCCGGACATAGGGGCACCTGGCAAGGTGCGGCGTTGCGCCCATCGGTCCGGCAACGCCGTCGTCCTGCGGCTCACCATGTCGCGCCACCAGAGGCAACGCGGAATTGCCGGGATGCCCTTGCGGATGGTCACGCCATTCTGCGGGACCAAACTGTGCGATTTCCGAGCGCAGGCGGTCGGCGTCGACCGTCAATGAGAGACGAATGAAAGGCTGCGGGAGTTGCATTTCTGCACAAGGATGGCGGGAATGCCGCCATCGTATGACGTCATGGATTTGACCGCGACGAAGTGTATCACCCGGTCGCCGGCCAAAAAAAATGCGGCGAGCCGAAGCTCGCCGCGCGAAGATCGCTGCCGATGTGCCGGCAGCCCGATATTACGATCAGAACTTGGCCGTGAGCTGGACGAATAAATTGCGGCCAAGCGTGTCGTACACCTGCGGATAGGTATTGCCATTTCCGAACGGCGGGCCGGCGATGGCCTGACTGAGTATCGGCGGGTCCTTGTCGAAAATGTTGTTCACGCCAAGGTACATCGTGAAGTTCTTGTTGATGTTCCACGAAAACGCCAGGTCGATGTAATTCTGTGAACCGAGTTTTTGGTCCACCGGGAAGGAGCCTGTCGCGAGCGCCGGATTGTCCTGAGTGGAATCGAGCTTGACCGAGTCGAAATAGCGCCAGGTCAATGCGACGGCCGTGCTGTACCACGGCGTGTTCCAGGTACCGCGCATCTTGCTGCGCCACACGGGGATCGGATTGCCGCAGATGACGCCGAAGTAACCGGCGCAATCGGCGGAAACCGACCCGATCGCGAACTTGTAGCTGTTGACGTAGGTGCCTACCAGCGACACACCCAGGCTGCCCCAGGAATCGAGCGGCTGGTTCCAGTTCACGGTTATGTCGACGCCGTCCGTATCAAGGGAACCCGTGTTCTGGGTGATGCCGCCAATGAACCCGGTACGCCAAAGTGTTCCGTTGGCATCGCGATGGACCTGATCGCAGAACAGGCCGGACAACAGGCAGTTCTGGAGGATCAGCGGCTGCGGCACCACGCCGATCGCGTCCTTGAGCCTGATGCTCCAGTAGTCGACCGTCCCGCTCAAGTTCGGCAGCGGCTGCGCGACCAGGCCCAGCGTCCATGTATCCGCCGTTTCCGGTTTGAGATTAGGGTTGCCGCCCTGTCCGAATTGGTATTGGCCGGTCGGTGAAATGAGCCCCGAGGTCCCGTATTTCGACGGATCCAGACCCGTGCGCAAGCATTGGACGAGCGAGGCCGTCGGCGTCGGCTGCGCCGCGGACTTGCCGCACGGATCGGTGCTCATGTTGAACAGATTGAGCCCCGCCGGCGTGTACAGCTCGATGATGTTCGGCGCCCGGATGGCCCGCTGGTAGGTGCCGCGCGCCTTGTACTCCTTCACCGGCGCCCATTCGGCACCCAGACCATAGGTGTTGGTCGTGTTGTCGGGCTGGTTGTAAGAGGAGTTGCGATAGCTGGCGTTGACATTCAGCAGGTATGCCCAATCCATCCTCTCAATGATCGGCAGCCGGCCTTCCGCGTAGTATTCCACCACGGTGTACTGGTTATCGACCGGGGGCGACGCGCCGCCGGAGCCGGACAAATCACCGCTTGTCGTTGATGCATCGGAGTTGAACTGGAGCTTCTCGACGCGCCGCTCGATCCCGAAGGCCACGGCCGCGCCATTTTTGGCCCACGGCGTGCGCCATCCGTAGGACTGGCCGAGGTCGGAATCGACCTGGAATCCAACCACGCTCTGCGACGTGGTCCCGCCCGAGAAGCCGGGTGTGGTCAGATAGGCGAGCGCTTCCGGGGTGATCCCGCCCTTGTGGAAGACGTCGTACGGGACGCAGGCCGGGTCGGTGCCGTCAACAAACGATGCGCAAGCCGGCCGGCCCGTGGCCGGGTCGGTGACCACGTCGAGCGCCTTGTTGATTTTCGCCCGCGAGAAATAATTTAGCTGGAGCTGGCTCAAGCGGTTGGTGGCCGACTGCCACCAGAAATTGTAGTTCCAGGTGTCTTCCCACACGGCGCCCTTTGCCCCGAGCACGTAACGATAGTCCTCGAGGGTAATGTCCTGCTGGCGCCCGCCGCCCTCGACGTTGCGGCGGCCGACGTAGATCGTTGCATCCTGCGTTGGAGTGATGCCGTACACATCCTTGAAATTCTGCGACAGCAGGGGATTGGAATCCCTGAGGGTATAGAGGTCCTGAATGAAGATGCCGCCCGCCGCAATCTGCGCGATCGTCTGGCTGTTCGAGAAATCGAATTCGCCATAGACGCGCACGTTGGGCAGCGCATCATAGTGGGCGAATGCGTTGAAGCTGTACTGCGTTTCCGGGCGCTGGAAATAGTTGGGCGGCGCAAAATTGTAGGCGTCCGCGGGCGTCGACGGCCTTATGTTGCCGGCGGCATCGGCGACGGTGTACGGTGCGAACGTGGGCGCGCCGTAGAAGTAGCCGGTCGCGTTCGTATTCGAGCCGCCACCGCATACCAGGCCCGTGGCATTCGACGACAATGCGCACGCGCTGAAATTGCGCTGGCCCTGCGTCACTTGCTCAGCATGGCGATAATTGAAGAAGAGCGTCGCGTTGCCCTTGCCGCCGGCAAAGTTCCCGCCCAGCAGCATGCTGAAGTTCTGCGTTCGACCGTCCAGGTCCACGTTGCCCGGAATCGGGAAGCCGTCCGGATTGATCGCGTTACGATTGATGAGGCTCTGCAGGGTGTCCTGTTGGTGGTGGTTGAAGCCGTTGGCGTTCCACTGCACCTGAACGCCTTCGAAGTGGTCGTTCATGATGAAGTTCACGACACCCGCGATGGCATCGGAGCCGTACACCGCCGACGCGCCGCCGGTCAGGACTTCAACGCGTTCGATCAGCGGAGCCGGAATGACATTGACGTCCGTCGGCCAGTACTGCGGGCTGCCGGCGGGCATGCGCCGGCCGTCGATCAGGACCAGCGTGCGCGACGGTCCCAGGTTGCGCAGGTTGATGGCCGAAGTACCGGTCGCGCCATTGGAAAGATTGTTGCCCTGATCGGTGTAAGCCGCGGGCAGCTGGTTGACGATGTTGGCGGTGTTGGTGATCCCGTCCCACCGGATGTCCTGCGCGGAAATCACGTTGACGGGACTGACGCTTTCCAGCGTCAACGAAGGCAGGCGCGAGCCCGTCACTTCGATTCTTTCCATCTTTTCGGGCGTTACCGCCTTGGCGAGCTCGCTGGCAACGGGCGACGCCGGTTGTTGCGCTAACACCGCCATCGGTGCTGCCAAGCTGACGACGACGCTTGCGTTCATGGCATTCATGATCGCCAGCGACAGCTTTTTCCGGTGCATTCTATTCATGTATTCCCCCAGTAGATTGATGCCGCGACGCCGAAACGATAGCGATAGCGATTCGCGTTTCGCAAGCAATCGCACAGTAACCCGACACCGAATTCGCCCGCAACGAAAAATCGGCCACAGCGACGATCCGCGCACGCGGTTGTTGCAAATTTGCGAATCACTCTGATGTGCGTCGCACAACCTGCGGAAGGACCGGTACCGAAACTACGCGAATGAAATCGAGTCCCGGGCGCATGCTGCATCGCAACAATCTCGTGACCGCGAGGTAACTTCGCACCCTCGCGAGTTCCACGCTCGCCGCCGTCCACAAAAAGGGTGTTGGCAGAAGCATCGCGAGCGGCACCGCGCGCCGTGACCGGCTCCTGTCGCGCGTTTGCCGGGTAGCAAACATTCGCTCTTGCCCACTGCACCCAACGTGGACACGCGAAACGCTTGCCGCTCGCCCATCGATGATGACGGCAAATCGACCATGGTCATAACGTGGCCATGCCCGATTGCGCATGGCAATTACCGGCTAGATGGCGTACTTGTGCGACGCAACAGCCGGGGGCTTCAAAACGGGGGCACTTGTCGCGGGATCGTGTCCGAGGTCACGAAGGCAGGCGGCCAGCCGGAAACCAGGTCAAATAGATTCTTTTCCCACGATTTCTTCCCGGTTACAAGCCGCAACTGCGGATGTGGCTTGCTGGGCGGGGCGTCGCCGTAGGGTCCGATAACGTTGCGCCCACACGCGCAGACCATCGACCGCATCGCCGTCTGCAGTGAAACGCTGGACGGGAACTAGGTGCGTGCTCCGATGCCTTGCTGGATGACGCCATCCGCGACAGCCGGCGGCCCGCCAGGTGAGCAATTGGCGCTCTCGGCCAATCTTGACTGGCGGCAATTGCGCTAGAATGAATCGTGCGCGCCCGAACGCCGCCCTTCGCGGCCGGTGCCGGCTGGAGCGGGGCATTCATCTCCGCGGTCGGCGCCGGGGTTAGCCTAGTCATCCCGGGTCCCGGTATTCGAATCGTCGAGCCGGGAAGGAGACGCCAAATGAGAAGTTGGGCAGTCTCGCTGCTTGCCCTTTTGTTGGCCGCATGTGCAGGCGCCCCGGTGGTGCCCCGGTACGACGCGGTGTTCAACGATCGGTTGTTCAGCGCGCCTTCGGAGCGCATCAGCGCCGGCGACATCTTCGCGCTCAGCGCCGAAATGCAGCATTTTCTCAATGGCGAGATTGCGGCGCAGATCGCCAGCAAAGGGGCACGCGAGGGGCTGATCGACGCGGTTTACCGCGAACGGCAACTCAGGATCGAATACGACTCCGTCATGACCCGAAATGCGGCACAGGCGTTTGCCGCGCGCTCGGGCAATTGCCTGTCCCTTGTCATCATGACCGCCGCGTTTGCCAAGGCGCTGGCTCTGCCCGTTCAATTCCAGGCGGTGCATGTCGACGACATCGTGAGCCGCACCGACAACATGTATTTCTTCATCGGGCACGTCAACTTGACCCTCGGCACCGGCCGTGCGGTCGTCGATTTCCGAAGAAACGAGCCCGATCTGCTGACCGTCGACTTTCTGCCGCCGCAGCAAATGATCGGTCTTCGCACGCGCCCGATCAGCGAGAACACCGTTGTCGCGATGTACATGAACAATCGGGCGGCCGAGGCGTTGGCGCGTGGCCAAGTGAACGACGCCTACTGGTGGGCACGCGCCGCCGTGGAGCAGGACCGTGACTTCATGAGCTCCTATAACACGCTCGGTGTGATTTACCGTCGCCACGGCAACCCTGCCGAGGCGGAGAGGGTGCTCGCCTACGCCCTCGAACGCGACCCGAAGAACGCGCACGTCATGTCGAACCTGGTCAGCGTTCTCAACGAGCTCGGCAAGGTTGCCGAGGCGGAGAATCTCAAGCGCCGGCTGGAACAGGTGGAACCCAATCCGATGTTCAGCTACTTCGATCGCGGCATGAAGGCGATGCGAGACGGAAAATACGCTGTCGCACGGGATCTCTTCGCCAAGGAGGTCAATCGGGCGCCGTACTACCACGAATTCCATTTCTGGCTGGCCAACGCGTATGCCGGGCTCGGCGATTTCGACCGTGCGCGGCGGGAACTCTCGCTCGCACTGGAATTCAGCACCACCCGACACGACCATGACCTGTATGCCGCGAAGCTCGACAGGATCCGGGCCAGCGTGCACTGACGCTTCAGCGCGCCTGTCGTCGATACGATGACGGCAATCGGGCGCTTCGGTTCAACCTAACTTGAGGGATGTTCTGTCGTGACGACGACGAGCGCGAGCGTGAGTCATCGCGCCCTGCTCCAGGAGGCCGTGCTGCTGGAACGTGCGGGCCGGCTGGCCGAGGCGGAGGCCGCGTACGAGCGCCTGCTCGCCCGTTTTCCCAATCTGCCGGACAGCTGGTACAACCTCGCGCGGCTGCAGCGCAATGCGCGTCGCTTCGACGCGGCACTCGCTTCGTATCAGCAGGCCCTCGACCGTGGCGTCACGCGGCCCGAAGAAGTCCACCTCAATCGGGGCGTGATCTACTCAGACTGCCTGCGGCGGGACGACTTCGCCGAGAGGGAGCTCAAGTCCGCGCTCGCCCTCAATCCGAACTACATCCCGGCTCTTCTCAATCTCGCCAACCTCAAGGCGGATTTCGGCGAACGCGACGATGCGCTCGCCGTTTATGAGCGAATCCTCACCATCGATCCCGGGTCGGCCGAAGCCCTTGCCGGGTACACGGACGTGGTGCGGGTTTCGGGACCGGACGATCCCATCATCGGACGGATAAACGACGCTCTCGCGCAACCCGGCGCGACGGCCGCCGACAAGGCGCGCCTCGGGTTTGCTCTCGGCAAGACGCTCGACGCCTGCGGCGCCTATGACCAGGCGTTCGACGCCTATGCCGCGGCCAATCGGCAAAGCCGCGAAAGTGCCCGGCCGCACGCAATCCAGTACGACAGGCGACGTCAGGAGCTTCTCGTCGATCAGCTGATCGCGGCTTTCCCCGGCGGACGATCGACGGCCGCCACGGCGTCATCGGCCACCCCGGTATTCATCTGCGGGATGTTCCGCTCGGGTTCGACACTGGCCGAGCAGGTTCTGGCCGGCCACTCTCGCGTCACTGCCGGCGGCGAGATCGACTTCCTGCCCACGCTGGTTCAAACCGAGCTGGCGCCGTTCCCGACGCGAATGGCGCAGATGACTCGGATGGAGATCGACGAGCTCGCCGCGCGCTATCTTGCCGTGGTAGCGAACCTTTATCCCGGCGCGCCGCACGTGACCGACAAGCGCCCGGACAATTTTCTCTATATCGGCCTCATCAAGAGGATGTTCCCGAACGCGAGGTTCATTCACACGACGCGCAACCCCCTGGACAACTGCCTGTCGATCTATTTTCTTCATCTCGGTCACAGCATGAGCTACGCGCTCGACCTGATGGACACCGCTCACTACTACAGGGAATACCGACGGCTGATGGCGCATTGGAGGTCGCAATTCGGTGCCGATATTCTCGACTTCGATTACGACGCATTCGTGCGCGAGCCGCGGCCGGCCATCGAGAAACTGCTGGGTTTTTGCGGACTCGACTGGGAGGAGCGCTGCCTGTCGTTTCAAGGTGTGCGTAACGCCGTCAAGACGGCGAGCGTGTGGCAGGTGCGGGAGCCGCTCTATCGACGCTCTTCGGGCCGCTGGCAGAACTACGAGCGGCACCTCGATTCGCTTCGGGCGTACCTCGACGATTTGCTCGATGACGAAGCGCGACTCGTGCGCGGACGTCCGCGCTGAATTGCCTTCCGGCGAATTTGCAGCAATGCGAACCGCCGCCGGTGGCCGTGACTGCCTTCCATTCTGCATTCTTCCGATTTTCCAAGAACTAGTAGCCGTACAATGCGGCGAGCTCTCGCCAGGAGGATTGGATGAGCATTGCCGCGTCGCCCGCGGGATTCGACATTCGGCCCGCCCGGCGCGAGGATCTCGGTGCAATCCACGCGATGATCCGCGAGCTCGCGGCTTACGAAAAACTGCTCCATCTTTGCGTGAGTACTGAACCCGAGCTCGACGCGGCACTGTTCGGGCCGAAGCCGGCCGCCGAAGTGCTGATCGCGACAAAGGCGAGCCAACCGGCGGCGTTTGCGCTGTTCTTTCATAATTTCTCGACGTTCGTTGGGCGACGCGGACTCTGGCTCGAAGATCTTTACGTGCGCCCCGAATTCCGGCGCCAGGGCTGCGCCCACGCGATGCTGCAGTCGCTGGCGGGAATCGCGAGAGCGCGCAATTGCGGGCGTTTCGAGTGGGCGGTCCTTGACTGGAACAAGCCCGCGATCGATTTCTACCAAGCGCTGGGCGCCGTTCTGCTCCCCGACTGGCGCATTTGCCGGGTCGTCGGCGACGCGCTCGTGGCGCTTGCGGAAAAGGGTCCGCCGCCCTCACCGTCCGGCTGAGCGGCGGGTCCGGTCGGGGTCGGCCGCTGGTTTATAATTCGATGTTTTTGCACGCGCCGGCGATCCCGGCTCGTGTATTCCAGGCTCCCAATTTCGAGACCCGAATGCCCGACGCCGACCGCTTCGCCCTGCCCGATCTTGCCTCGCTCGCACCCGCCGTCGACTTCTGGTCGCTGCGCCTGGTCGAGGAGACGAGCGAAAACTACACGGTTCGCAAGAATATCGCCTTGCCGCTTTTGCGCCGCAACCGATCGCGGAGCGATGGCCTCCGTCTATGCGGGTGGCGGCTACGGATACGCTGCGACGAGCGATATCTCTGCCGCAGGGCTGCGTGCTGCTTTCGAGCGCGCCGCCGCGTGGGCTCGCGTGACCGCAAAATTCGCGTTGCTCGACGTCGCGGCGTTGCCGCGTCCGGCGGCCCGCGGCGAGTACGCGTCGCCATCTCTCGGTGCCACACTGCCGACGCGGCGCGACTGGTTCGACCTGCTGATGCGCGAGTGCCAGTCGGCGGCGATCGATCCGCGCATCGTCGATTGGGAAACGAGCATGGAAGTCCGCAGCGCGACGCATCGCCTCGTGACGAGCGAAGGAGGCGATCTCGTCCAGCGCTATCGGTTCCTGTTCCCCGGGATGTCAGTGACCGCTCACGCCAACGGCGACACGCAAACGCGGACGCTTCATGGCTATCGCGGCATCTGTCAGCAAGGGGGCGGCGAAATCCTAGCGCGCTTCGGCTTCGACGGCACCGCGCGGCGGCTCGCCGACGAAGTGCTCGAGCTCGTTGCCGCTCCCAATTGCCCGAACGGGACGATGGACGTCCTCCTGATGCCGGACCAGATGATCCTGCAGATCCACGAGTCGATCGGACATCCGCTGGAGCTCGACCGGATCCTGGGCGACGAGCGCAATTACGCGGGCACGAGCTTCGTCACGCCGGACATGTTCGGCACGTACCGCTACGGCTCCGACATCCTGAACGTGACGTTCGACCCCACCCGCGGCGAGGAGCTCGCGAGCTACGGCTGGGACGACGAAGGCACGCCGGCGCAGAAAGTCCACCTGATCAGGAACGGCATCCTCGAGCGGCCGCTGGGGGGTGCCATTTCGCAGGCGCGCGCCGGATTGCCGGGCACGTCGAATGCACGCGCGGACGGATGGAACCGGCCACCGATCGACCGGATGGCGAATCTCAATCTCGAGCCGGGCGACGCATCGCTCGCCGAGATGATCGAGAGCATCGAGAACGGCGTGCTGATGGAGACCAACAGCTCGTGGTCGATCGATGACTCGCGCAACAAGTTCCAGTTCGGCTGCGAGCGCGGCCGTCGGATCGAGAATGGCAGGCTCGGCGCCGTGGTGAAGAATCCCAACTACCGCGGCATCAGCGCGAACTTCTGGCGCAATCTCGCGCGCGTCGGCAACGCCGACACGCTGCAGGTGCTCGGCACGCCGCACTGCGGCAAGGGCGAGCCGTCGCAGGCGATCCGCGTCGGCCACGCCTCGCCGGCGTGCGTGTTCACCGACGTGGTCGTTTTCGGGGGTGAACAATAATGGCGCCGCGCGAACAATCCGTCGCGCAGGTGGCGATGGAAGCCTACTTTCAGGAGCTCGCTTCGCTACTCGATGGGCTGATCCAGGCGGGAGAGACCTACACAGCATCGTTCTCCGCCGAGCGTTCCGACTTCGTGCGGATGAATCGCGGCAAGGTCCGCCAGCCCGGAACCGTCGCGCAGCGCTACCTCGACATCGACTTGATTCGCGGAACGCGCCACGCGACGCACCTCGTTTCGCTGTCGGGCGACCTCGCAGCCGATCGCAGCACGATCGCGGCCGTCGTCGCGGCAACGCGCTCGGCACTCTCGGATGTCGCCGACGATCCGCACCTGCTGATCGCGACCGCGGTCAATGCGACACGCGACGTCCGCGGCGGACCGTTGCCTGCCGCCGAGACGATCATCGACGCGGTGCTCGATGCTGCACGAGGCACGGATTTGGTCGGCCTCTACGCTGGCGGGCCCGTTTATCGCGGCTTCGCGAATTCGTTTGGCCAACGCAACTGGCACGAGGCTACCGCATTCAGTCTGCAGTGGAGTCTTTACCATCGCGCCGACAAGGCGGTGAAGTGTGCGCTGTCGGGTTTCGCCTGGGATGCTGGCGCCTTGACGGCCAAGATGGAAGCCGCTCGCGTCGAGCTCGCGCACATGATGCGACCGTCGAAGGTGCTGTCCGCCGGGCAAGTATCGTGCATATCTGTCGCCCGCCGCGATGGAGGACATCGCGTCAATGATGTGCTGGGGCGGATTTTCCGCGCGCGCACTCGCAACGAAGCAGAGCAGCCTGACAAGAATGCAAGCCGGCAACGGCCAGGAGGACAACCGCGAAGTGGTTCGTCTGGACCCGAGCGTGACCATGGTCGAGGCGACGGCCGATGGCGTCGCGCCCGCGTTCCAGGGCGAAGGCTTCGTGCGTCCCGCGCGCGTGCCGCTGATCGAAGCGGGACGGCTCACCGGTTCGCTCGTCTCACCGCGAACCGAGCGCGAGTTCGGAATCGAAAGCAAACGGCGCCAACGGTTGGGAGACGCCGGAATCGCTTGCGATGGCAGGCGGCGCGCTGGCCGCGAAGGACGTACTGGCCGCGCTCGACACTGGCCTCTTCGTCGGCAACCTGCACTACCTCAACTATTCGGATCGCCCCGCTTGCCGGCTGACCGGAATGACGCGCTTTGCGACGTTCTGGGTCGAAGGCAGCGAGATCGTCGCGCCTATTGATGTCTTGCGCTTCGACGACACGGTGTTCCGGATGCTTGGCCCGAATCTCGCGGGCCTGACGGCGGAAACCGAACTGATGCTGGCGAGCGACACTTACGGCTCACGCCAGCTTTCGTCGATGCGGTTGCCCGGCGCTCTCCTATCGGAGATGACGTTCACGCTTTAATCGGCGTTTCCGGCTGCGGCATGTGACGCCCGACCGCCCTGCCACCCTTTGGGGATCGAGGCGAGAAGACGCCGCGTGTACGCTTCGCGCGGATGGCGGTAGATGTCGTCGGAGTTGGCGATCTCGACGATCCGTCCCTCGTTCATCACCATGATCTCGTCCGCGATGTATTTCACCACGGCCAGATCGTGCGAAATGAAGATGTAGGACAGCCCGAATTCGTCTTGCAGGTCCTGTAGCAGGTTCAGCACTTGCGCCTGCACGGACACGTCGAGCGCGGACACCGACTCGTCGCAGATCAGGATGTCGGGCCGCATCGTCAAGCAGCGCGCGATCGCGATCCGCTGCCGCTGGCCACCCGAGAATTCGTGCGGGTATTTATAGAACGAGGTTTCCGGCAGGCTGACTTTTTTTAGCAGCTCGAAAGCGAGGTCGGTACGCTGCTGGGCGTTGTCGCCGATGCCGTGGATCTCCATCGGTTCGGTCAGGATGTTGCCGATCGTGAAGCGCGGATTGAGCGACGCGTATGGATTCTGGAAGATGATCTGGATGCGTCGCTTCCACGGCATGAATTCCTTCGCCGACATCGACAGGATGTCGCGGCCCTCGAAGATCGCCTGGCCGGATGTCGCATCGTGCAGCCGCATCAGCGTCAACCCCACGGTCGTCTTGCCGGAACCTGATTCGCCGACGAGCCCGAGCGTCTTGCCCTTGGGCAGCTTGAACGAGACGTCCTTCACCGCTTCGAAGGTTCGCGTGCCGAAGAGGCCTTCGCGCGAATAGAAGTTCTTGCCGAGGCCCTTCACGTCGAGCACGATCGGGTCGGTCGCATTGACGCCGCGCACGCGCTCCGACATGTCGCGCGAGCCGTGCGTGCGGCCGTCCATGTAGTCGTCGATCACCGGCAGCCGCACCGGACGCCGGTCGAGTTGCGGCCGGCATTTCAGAAGCGCCTGCGTATACGCGTCGCTCGGCGTCTCGAACACCTGCTTGGCGGGACCCTGCTCGCGGATTTGGCCGTTCCTCATCACGACCACGTAGTCGGCGATCTCGCCCACGACCGCGAGATCGTGAGTGATGAACAGCACCGACATGTGGCGTTTTTTCTGCAGCGCGGCGATGAGATCGAGGATCTGCTTCTGGATCGTCACATCGAGCGCCGTCGTCGGCTCGTCGGCGATCAGCAGCTTCGGCTCGCAGGCGATCGCCATCGCGATCATCACGCGCTGCTGCTGCCCGCCCGACATCTGCGAGGGGAAGGCGTTGATCTTGTATTCGGGATCCGGGATGCCGACCTCGTCCAGCAACTCGATCGCGCGTTTGCGCGCCTTTGCCGGCGAAAGCCCCATGTGCAGGCGCAGCACCTCGGTCAGCTGGAACCCGACGGTGAACACCGGGTTGAGCGACGTCATCGGCTCCTGGAAGATCATCGAGATGTCGGCGCCGCGAAGCTCGCGAAGGTTCGCCTGGTCGAGCCGCGCGAGATTCTTGCCGTCGTAGAGAATTTCGCTCGCCGGATCGACGATCGAGTTCTCCGGAGGAAGCAGCCCAAGGATCGCGAGTGAGGTGACCGACTTGCCGCTGCCGGACTCGCCCACCAGCGCGACCGTGCAATTGCGCGGAATGTCGAACGAGATGCCCTTGACCGCCTCGAAGATCGTTCCCTTGTCGATCTGAAACGAGACCGTGAGGTTGCGCACGCGGACCAGCGGATCGGTGTTGGTTTCCATGTTCATGCGCCGAGCCTCCCTTTGAGTCGTGGATCGAGCGCATCGCGCAGCGCGTCGGTGAAGAGGCTGAACGCCGTGACGAGGGTGGCCATCGCAGCCGCGGCGGCGACGAGCTGCCACCACTTGCCGAGGATCAGCTCGTTCTGCGCTTCGTTCAGCATCGAGCCCCAGGACACGACGTCGACCGGCACGCCAAACCCCAGGAAGGACAGGATCACCTCGGCCTTGATGAACGCGACGGTGAGGATCGACAACTGGACCAGCACAACGTGGCTCACGTTCGGGAAGATGTGCACGAACATCCGGCGCGCGTTCGACGCGCCGATGGCGTCGGCCGCTTGCACGTATTCGCGCGCCTTGTGCTTCAGGTATTCACCGCGGATCAGCCGGAAGACACCGGTCCACCCGGTGAGCCCGAGTATCAGGATGATCGTGTGGATCCCCTTCTGCTGCAGCACCGCCGCGACTGCCAGGATGAGCAGCAGATAGGGAATGGAGCTGAAGATGCTGTAGAACCAGTTGAAGAAGTCGTCGACCCATTTGCCGTAGTAACCGGCCACTGCGCCGAAAATCGTGCCGATGAAGACGGCGACGGCGGCGGCCGCCAGGCCCACGAAGATCGACGTTTCGGAGCCCTTGACGGTCTTTTTCAGAACATCCCGACCCCACTTGTCCCCGCCGAAGGGCAACGTCGGCGCGCGAGCTTGTGCGACCTCGGCGCTCTTCGCGCCGCCCGCCTTGATGTCGGCCATCACGTCGGCGAGCGGATCGACGGTCTTTCCTTCGTCCTCGCCGGCCGTCGCTCCGGCAGGCGTCCCGCCGGGTGCCCCGCTTGTGCCTTTTTCGCCGCGGATCTCCGCCAACACGTCGGCGAGCGGATCCACCACGCTCGACTTGTACTCGCTCGCCGGAACCGGCGCCGCCGGCGCAGCTTCCGGGGCCGCCGGCGTGCCGGCTTCGATGTCGGCGCCGATGAACGAAGGCGGCGCGTAGTTGATGCCGCTCTCGCGGTTCCAGTCCTTGGCGATGAGCCCGGTGCCGGAGAGAATCATCATCAGGATGAACGCCGCGACGATCGCGAGCGAAACCATGCCGACGTGATCGGACTGAAGGCGTTTCCAGGCGAGCGCCCACAGGCCCGGCGAGACAGTGTGAGGAACCTCGCGCGTCGTCGGAGTGACGGATTCCAATGCGGTAGCCATCGCCGTCCCCCTTACTTGAGTTGAACTCGCGGATCGACGGCCTTGTACATCAGGTCGGCGAGCAGGTTCGAGGCCATGGTCGCGAACGCCACGTAGACGGTCAGCGCCTTGATCACGGGAAAGTCCGAGCGCTCGACGGCGAGGATCACCTCGCGGCCGATGCCCGGGATCGAGAAGAAACGCTCGATCAGGAACGCGCCGAGCAGCAAGCCGGGCAGGTTCGCCATCAGGTTCGTGATGATCGGGATCGACGCGTTGCGCAGAACGTGGACCCACATGATCCGGTTTTCGGAAAGTCCCTTGGCCCGCGCCGTGCGCACGTAATCCTGGTTGATCTCGTCGAGAACGAAGGTGCGGTAGAGGCGAAGGCTCGGCGCAATGCTGACGGCGAGCCCGATCAGGATCGGCAGCGACGCGTAATGGAAAAGATTTTCCGTAAAGCTGTTGCCCCAGCCCTGTACAGGGAACCAGCCGAGTTTATAGGCGAAGAAATACTGGAAGACGATGATGTAGACGAGGATCGAAATGGACAGTCCCACGGTGCAGACGATCATCACCATCCGGTCGGTCAGCGAGCCGCGAACGTAGGCGACGGCAAGTGCCAGCGCGATGGCGAACAGTGCATCGAGAATCGTGAGCGGCACCAGCACCGTCAGCGAAGGGCCGAGACGCGTGGCGAGGATGTTCGAGACCTGCTCGTTGGTGCTCCAAGACGCACCGAAGTCGGCGGTCAGCACCTGTTTGATGAAGATCCAGAGCTGGACCCAATACGGCTGGTCGACGCCGAGCTGGCGGCGGATGTTCTCGATCTGCTCCTTGTTCGAGATCTTTCCCGCGAGCACATAAGCGGGATCGCCGCCAACGGCATTGAACAGAATGAAAACGAGCAGGATGACCCCGAGCATGGTCGGAACCATCTGCCACAGACGCCTGATGATATATGCGGTCATCGCGAACCTCCGCCCGCCGCGCGGATCACGCGCCCGGGGCTACCAGTCGAACATCGTCTTGCGGGCGCCCGTGGCGGCAGGTATCGCGCCCGCGCGTCCGTCCGCCCTCTTCCGCTGCGCTCCGCGTGCCCTCTTGGGACCCGCTTGCGGCGCGGTATCCGGAACCGGCGGGCTCACCGTTCCAGTTCCGCCTCCTTCTCAAGCCGCCTCCTGACTTCCTCCTCCTGCATCCTGCGCGTTTCGCGGCCGCCCGTCACTTGGCGGGGGCTGCGACGTCAATATATTGCCATTCGTTGTGCAGGATGGGGTGTTTCTTGTAACCCTGCACCCGCGGCTGCACCAGCATGTTCCGGTAGCGGCTGATGTCGAGCCGCCAGGGGGCGTATGTCTCGATGACCTTCGCCATCTCGTGGTAGAGCCTGTCGCGCTCGGGCGAATCGGGCATCCGAAGACTCTGCTCGTAGAGCTTGTCGTACTCGGGAATCTTCGCGCAAGCGTTGTTGCTCTGATAGATGTTCCTGCTGTAGAGGAGCTGCATGAAGTTGTCGGCGTCCGGATAGTCGGCGATCCACGACGCGGTGCGCATCTGGAGCTTGCACTGTTTCTCGAGCTTCAGGAGCTCCGCGAACTTGTCCTTCTGCACCTCCATCCGGATGCCGATGCCGTCGAACGCTTTCTTCCACATTTCGTCCTGCTGGCGACCGAGCGAGTCGGGGCGCGAAGCGTAACGGATGACCAAGGGCTTGCCGTCCGGCAGCGTGCGGTAGCCGTCGGCGCCTTTCTTGTAGCCGAACTTGTCGAGAAGCGCATTCGCCGCGGCCGGATCGTACTTGACGCCGGATTTGTAATTCGGGTCGTGGCCGACGACACCCGGCGGAATCGGGAATTGCGCCTCGACCGCCTGATTGTTGCGAACGACCCGGATTTCCTCTTCGACGGGATAGGCCATCGCCATCGCGCGGCGGAGTGCAATCTTTTCTTTCGTGAGGCCACCGACGACCGGATCCATCAGGTTCCAGTAGTGGTATGAGATCTCCGGGTCCACGAACCGCGACAGGCGGATGCCTCTTTTCTGCATCTCGGGCGTCAGCGTGCCGCCGTTCAGCACCATCGGCGCGAGCGGGCCCTCCATGTTCATGAGGTCGAGCTCGCCGTTCTGGAAGGCGAGGAGGCGCGACTGGTCCTCTTCCATGATGCTGATCTCGATGCGCCCGATCTGCGGCATTTTCTTGCCCTTCATCTCGGCGACGATGCGCGCGTCGTCGGGATCGCTGCCGGCCTTGAAATCCCACGTGAAGCCGCGGAAGTCGGGATTCGCTTCGAGGTAGATCTTCGACGAGCGGATCCATTTCGCGAGCTTGTACGCGCCGGTGCCGACCGGGTTAGACATGATGCGCCCGCCGGAGTCACCATAGGCTGCAACGACCTCTTGCGCGACGGCGCTCATCGGCTCGTGGGCGAGCACGTAGGGGAGGTTGTAGTCGGGCTGCTTCAGCCGGATGCGCAGCGTGTAGCGGTCGACGGCTTCGAGGCCGGCAACCTTCGCGGCGTAGTCGAACTTGCCGTCCTTCTTCGCCTTCTCGGCCAGCTCGTCGAGACCGACGATTTTCCCGTCGAGGAGCCAAGTCCACGGCGAGTGGATCGCCGGATCCATGAGCCGCTTCCATGAATAGATGTAATCGGCGGCCGTCAGCTCGCGCTTCACACCCTTGAACGCAGGATCGGGCGTGAAGTAGATGCCCTTCTTCAGCTTGATCGTGTACGTCTGGCCCTTGTCGCTCACTTCAGGCATCGCTTCTGCAGTGAGGGGCACGAGCTTCGACGGCCGCGCGAGGTAGTCGTAGGTGAGGAGCGTTTCGAAAATTGCCTGCTCGACGGTACCGGAGTAGAGATCGTGCGCTGCCGCAGGGTCGAAGCCTTCTTCGCCGGCGGGAAACACGTGCCGGATCACCTTGTTCATGTCGGCCGCGTGCGCCACCGGCGCGAGCGCAGCGAACGCAACGAAAAAGGCCGACGACAGACCGAAGGAGCGGCGCGTCATGCCGGTCAATGCGGCGTGACGTCGAGATACTGCCACTCGGCTTGCAGGATCGGATGCTTCTTGTAACCCTGGATCCACGGCCGGATGACTTCGTTGCGCACGCGCGAGATGTGCAGGGACCAGGCCGCGTCGACCTCCATCTGCCGCGTCATCTCGAGGAAGAGCAGATTTCGTTCCGGAGAATTAGGAAGCGCCCGCGACGCGTTGTAAAACTTGTCGAAGGCCTTCGAATCGTAGCACCCCGGGTTGCTTTGGCCGATGTTCGGTCCGTAGAGCAGCTGCACAAAATTGTCGCCGTCCGGATAGTCGGCAATCCAGCCCTGTCCCCACATCTGCAGCTTGCACGCCTTCGATGCCTGCACGTTGTCGACGAATTGCGAGACCGCGGTTTCCATCCGGAGGCCCACGCTCGCGAGGGACTTCTGCCACAACTCGTCGAGCTCCCGCTGCGTGCTGCTCGCCTCGGTCGCAAGACGCAGCACGAGCGGTTTTCCGTCGGGAAGCGTGCGCCAGCCGTCCTTGCCCTTCTTGTAGCCGAAATGATCGAGCAGCTTGTTGGCCGTCACGGGGTCGTGTTGGTTCACGCCGCGATAACCGGGATCATGTCCCACGACGCCGAAAGGAATCGGCATCTGCAGGGCGACGGCCTGACCCTTGCGCACGACTTTGATTTCCTGGTCGACGTCATAGGCCATCGCCATTGCTCGGCGCAATGCGATCTTTTCTTTCGTGAAGCCGCCGATGATGGGATCGCGGACATTGAATGCGGTGTAGGTCATGTCGGGGTCCGGCGTCCGGAAGAGAAGGATGCCCTGGTCCGCTAAGGCAGGTTTCAACCGGTCGCCGTCGAGCGCGGAAGGCGCGAACGTCTCCGGCATATTCAGATAGTCGAGCTGCTTCTGCTGGAACGCGAGCCAGCGCGACTGCGCTTCCTCGATGATCGTGATTTCGACGCGGCCCACCTGCGGCATCTTCTTGCCGCGCATGTCCTTCACGAGCTGGTCGTCCCACGACGCGGGGTCGGACGGAGCGAAATCCCAGGTGAAGCCGCGATACTCCGGATTTGACTCGAGGATGATCTTCGAGCGGCGCGTCCAGCTCGTGAGCATATAGGGACCGGTGCCGACCGGATGCCCCATCGTGTCCTCGCCGTAGCCTTCGATGGCCTCGCGTGCGACGATGCCGAGCGAGATGTGGGCAGCGATATAGAGAAAGTTGTAGTCCGTTTCCTTGAGGCGGAAGCGCAGCGTGTAGCGGTCGACGACCTCGAGCCCGGGGATCTTGGCGTCGTAGTCGAACCGACCGGATTTCTTGGCGGCTTCCGCATGCTCGTCGAGTCCCACGATCTTGCCTTCGAGCAGAAACGCATACGGCGCGCGATTCTTCGGGTCGAGAAAGCGCATGTACGAATAGACGACATCCTGCGCGACGAGCTCGCGCTTCGCGTCCTTCCAGATCGGGTCCGGCGCAAAGTAGATGCCCTTCCGGATCTTGAAGGTGTAAGTCCGCCCGTTGTCGGTGACTTCGGGCATCGACTCGGAAAGCATCGGCACGACCTTGGCCGGACGCGCGAGGTAGTCGTACGTCAGGAGGCGCTCGAAGATGCCCTCGAGGACCGTCGCCGAATAAAGGTCGGAAATGCGGACCGGATCGAAACCGGCTTCGGCCGCGGGGAAGGAAATGTGGACGATCTTGTTCGGGTCCGGCGCCGCGGCGGCCGGGGTCGGAACGATGCACACGGCGGCGAGGCCGATGGCCATGGTGACCTTCGCGAACTGCGCCGCAAACCTCGAAAAGTGCATCTCGCCACCCACAAAAATAAAAGCCGCGTAATGTACCATTTCCTGCGTTCCTGCCGCCACGGTTTCCGGTGCCAACTCGTCATCGATCGGGCAGCGTACCCCTCTGCCCGCGCTTCCTTGTTGTCCCAGCCTGCCGGGCGCTTCAGGGAACCCGACGGTGAAGCCCGCCTATTGGGATGACGCGACCCGCGCGCTCGTCCGCGCGGATCCCGTCATGCGACGCCTGATCCGCGGCATTGCGGGCGTCCATCTCACCCGTCGCGGCGATGCGTTTACGACGCTGTCCCGCGCCATCGTCGGCCAGCAGATATCGGTCAAGGCCGCGCAGACGATCTGGAGCCGCTACGCCGAAGCCTGCGGCGCAGGTCCTGACCTCGGTGCGCTTGGCCTTCGTCTCGACCCCGCGCGCGTGGCCCGGATGC
Source organism: uncultured beta proteobacterium (assembly GCA_963724975.1). GTDB lineage: Bacteria > Pseudomonadota > Gammaproteobacteria > Burkholderiales > Casimicrobiaceae > CAIWHR01. The sequence goes on from CAVRXB010000005.1 coordinate 46,133, forward strand.
GGCTGCCGAAGCTCCGCAATTGCGGTCTCTCGGCACGTAAAGCCGACTATCTGCGCGACCTCGCGCGCCATTTCACGACGGGCGAGCTCGATCCGTCGGAGTGGCCGATGCTGGACGACGAGGCGCTGATCGAGCGGCTCACCGACGTACGCGGCATCGGCCGCTGGACCGCCGAGATGTTTCTCATCTTTCATGAAATGCGCGCCGATGTGTTTCCGGTCGACGACATCGGAATCCAGAATGCCATCGCGCGCCACTACAACGACGACGTGCGGCTCCCTTTGGCCGAAATGCGCGAGATCGCCGTCGCGTGGCAGCCGTGGCGCAGTGTCGCGTCGTGGTATCTGTGGCGCTCGCTCGATCCCATTCCGGTCGAGTATTAGTGGCGCGAGCGGCATGCCGTCCCCTTGTGGAGCCTATTTGACCGCCGCGTCCGCCGCGGGCTAGAGTCGGCGCATGCCCACGCCGCCCGATTCGCCGCCACGTTATCCGGGTCCGCGCCCGGCGGGCGCGGGTCTCACCGCGCTAGTACACGACGATGCTGCGGCGACGCCCTTCACACGCGACGGCCCGCGCTCGGACGTCGAGTACCGAGACCTTGGCTGGGCGCGCGCCTCCGGCGGCGCGATCGGCGCGAAGCACATCCGCGCGATTCGCCCATTCGACGCTGAGACCGGCTGGCACTGGCACGACATGACCGGCCATTTCGTCTATGTGCTGCGAGGCTGGATCAAGTTCCGTTTCGCGGGCGTCGAAGAAGAAATCCTCGTGCGCGCGGGATCGTCGCTGTCGCAGCCCGCGGGTGTGGCGCATAACGTCGTCGGACGATCGGACGACCTCGAGCTCATCGAAGTGAACCTTCCGGCTGATTTCGGCATTTTCGAGCTCGCGGGACCAGGAATCACGACCGCGAAGGACCCCCGATGAAAGCCGCTACGGCAGAAGTGCGGCTCGGTGCGCTGACGAGATGGCTGCGCACGCGCGGTGGCGCGCTCACCATCTTCGCACTGCTGTTCGTCGCTTGGGAGGTCGCGGTCAGTGTGACGGGCGTGAAGGAATACCTGCTGCCGCCGCCATCGAAAGTCTGGACGGAGTTCTGGAAACGCCACGACATCGTCGCCGCGGCGGCCTGGGTGACGACGAAGGAGATCCTGGCTGGCTACGCCCTTGCGGTGATCGTCAGCATTCCGCTCGCGCTGACCGTTGCGTATTCGCGCTTCATGGAGCAAGCGGTTTATCCGGTGATCGTCTTCCTGCAGATCGTCCCCAAGATCGCGATCGCACCGCTCTTCATCATCTGGTTCGGCTTCGGGTTCATGCCGAAGCTCCTGCTCGTGTTCCTGCTGTCGTTCTTCCCGATCGTCGTGTCGAGCATCGCCGGCTTCAAGAGCGCGGACCGCGACGTGATGGACTTCGCGCGTACGACCGGCGCCGGCGGCTTGAGGCTTTTCCTAAAGATCCGGCTGCCGCAGGCGCTGCCGCACATCTTCACCGGGCTCAAGGTCGGCGCGGCGCTCGCGGCGACGGCCGCGGTCGTCGCCGAGTTCGTCGCTTCCGACAAGGGGCTTGGCTACCTGCTGCTCCAATACAACGGCCAACTCGACACGCCCATGGTGTTCGCGACGATCGTTCTGCTGTCGCTGATCGGCCTCGCCGTCTATTACGCCGTCGAGATCGTCGAGCGCCTCGCGATCCCCTGGCACGTTTCGCAGCAAAGCACGGCGCAGGATGCGACGATGTAAAGTGCAGCAGCATTCCGGCGCGAAGAGGACGAACCCGTGCGCCGGCCATTCGCGGAGGAAACCATGCAACTCGTACGCCTCATCTTCGCAATCGCCGCGCTCGCGGCTGCCGGCGCCGCATTCGCGCAGGACAAGGTGTCGCTCCGGCTCAACTGGTACCTGGGCGGCCTCCACGTGCCGTTCTATTACGGCAAGGACAAGGGCTATTACGCCGCCGAAGGCATCGATCTCACGATCAACGAAGGTCGCGGTTCCGCGAATACCGTGCAGGTCGTCGCGGCGGGCTCGGACACGTTCGGGCTGGCCGACTCGTCGTCAGTGGTCCTGACTGCTTCGAAAGGCGCCGACGTGAAGTCGGTGATGTCGCTCCTCAACACCACGGGATTTTCGGTGGTGTCGCTGGCCGAAGCCCCGATCAAAACGCCGAAAGATCTCGAGGGCAAGAAGGTCGCGGTGACGCCCGGAGATCCGCTTGGACAACTGTTGCAAGCGGTGTGCAAGGCGAACAGTGTCGATTGCGCGAAAGTCAGCATGGTGCAGGTCGACCCTGCGGCGAAGGTGGTGACGGTGCTCGAGAAAAAGACCGACGCGCTGCTGGGCGGGGCGGACGACCAGTACTTCCTCATCAAATACAAGGGCGCCAACCCCGTGGCGATGCGCTACGCCGATTGGGGCGCCAACATCGTCGGGATGACGATCATGACGAGCGGCGACACGATCAAGAAGAATCCCGATCTCGTGAAGCGGTTCGTCCGTGCGAGCGTCAAATCGTGGGAAGAGGCGAAGAAGAATCCGGGTGCCGCCGTCGACGCTGCGATGAAGGCCAAGCCCGACTTGAACCGGCAGTCGACGCTGGACCAGCTGATGGTCGACATCGAGCTCCTCGATTCGAAGAATTCGAAGGGAAAGATCGGCTGGGGCGCGCAAGCCGATTGGGACCAGACGCTCGCGATTCTGAAGAACTACCGCGAGCTGCAAACAACGCAACCCTGGACGGCATTTCATACGAACGAGTTTGTCCCGCAATGATGTTGCGATGAGCTTTGCCGTCGCCTCGACGCAGCCAGTGGCTTTGGAGGGCGCCCCCGCGGATCGCCCCTTCGTCGCGTTGGAGGGCGTGACCAAGATTTACCGCGGCGCCCACGGAAAAGGAATGCGCGAGACGTTCGCGCTGGACCGAATCGACCTCACCGTCGGCGAAGGCGAGTTCGTCGCGATCGTCGGTCCGTCCGGTTGCGGCAAGAGCACGCTCCTGCGGCTGGTGGCTGGATTGCATCTCACGACAAGTGGCGAGATCCGCGTCGCCGGCCGGGTCGTCGATGGCCCGCAAACCGATCTGGGGATCGTGTTCCAGAGTCCCGTGCTGCTGGATTGGCGGACGGCGCTTGACAACGTCCTCGTGCAAGTGGAATTGCGCGGGCGCGATCCCGGCGCCTATCGTGACGGCGCGCTTCGTCTTCTCGCGCAGGTCGGGCTTGCCGAATTCGCCGACCGTTATCCGCACGAGCTCTCCGGCGGCATGCGCCAGCGGGTGGCGATCGCTCGCGCGCTGATTCACGACGCACCGCTATTGCTGATGGACGAGCCGTTCGGCGCGCTCGATGCGCTGACGCGAGAGCAAATGCGGCTCGATCTCGAGGCGCTGTGGCTCGCCAAGCGCAAGACCGTCGTCTTCATTACCCATTCCATCGACGAGGCGGTGCTGCTTGCCGACCGCGTCGCCGTGATGACGCCGCGTCCGGGCCGGATCGAGCGGATAATGGAGCCGCAGTTGCCGCGTCCGCGCGGGCTCGAAGCGCGGCGCTCGCGCGAGTTCGCCGAGACGACGGAGCGAATCACCGAGATCTTCCTTGCGCGGGGTGTGCTGCGCGACGAGGTCCGCCTCGACGCGGGCGCCGCCGCCAACTGAAGGAATTGAAATGGCCATGTTCACGCTTGCCGGCATCGTCTCTGCTCCGGTTCTGCCGATGCTTCCGGATCATTCGATCGATTGGGCATCACTGCACTCCTATATCCGATGGATCGCCGAGCAGAAGCCCAGTGCGATCGCGATGAACATGGACGCGAGCGAGGGGCCGTCGCTCGACACCGACGAGCAACTCGAAGTGATCCGCGTTTGCCGCAAAGTCGTCGCTGGACGCTGCCCGCTCATCTCGGGCCTCATCAGCGGCTCGACCGCAGCCGCGGTACGCCACGGAAATTCGCTCAAGGACGCGGGCGCCGAAGGGTTCGCGGTGTTCCCGCCCTTCCCGACGTTCCTAGGCAATCCCGTCCCCGCGGAAATGATCTATCGCTATCACAAGGCCATCGCCGACGGCGTCGGGCTGCCGCTCGTCGCGTTCCAGTTTCCGAAGGCCTGGGGCCCGGACTTTCCGCCGGAAACACTGGCCCGTCTTGCGACGATTCCGCAAATCATCGGACTCAAAGAAGCATCGTTCGACACGACGAAGACGGTCGAGACGATCGCGACCGCGAAGACGTTGCCGCGCAAAATCGGCATCATGACCGGCAGCGACACGTTCATCCTCGAAGCGATGTTGATGGGCTGTGACGGTGCGCTGATCGGTTTCGCCGGCACCGCGGTGGCCGAGCTGATCGAGATGCATCGCTGCGTGACGCGCAAGGAGTTCGATCGCGCATTCGCGATCTGGGACCGCCTCGGACCGCTCGCGCGCTACTGCTGGCGCGCGCCGCTGCGCGATTACCGGCCGCGGATGAAGGAAGTGCTTCGAATGCAGGGACAGATCGCGCACGCGACGGTGCGCCCGCCGCAGCTCGCCGTCGAGGATGCCGAGCGCGCAGAACTACGCCGCCTCGCCGTACACGCCGGCCTCATTCCCGCAGAACCACGACGCGCCGTCGGCGATTGAGGGCAGCTGAGAGCAACTGGGCCGACGAGGAGCCCGGCTCGTACAATGGGCGAGTGACATCACAGCTGTCGCCGCACCCGTATGCCGAGCTCACACCGGACGTCGTGCTCGACGCGCTCGACGGCGTCGGGTTTCGAGGTGACGGGCGCCTCCTGGCCCTCGGCAGCTACGAGAATCGTGTCTACCAGGTCTGGCGCGACGACGCGCCTTCCGTCGTCGTGAAATTCTATCGGCCCGGACGCTGGACCGACGAGCAGATTCGCGAAGAGCACGCGTTCGTTGCCGAGCTCGCGGCGCGCGAGATTCCGGTAGTCGCGCCGCTTTCGAGCGGCGGTGCAACGCTGCACGCCTTCGCGGGATTCCGCTTTGCCGTGTATCCCAAGTGCGGTGGCCGTGCGCCGGAGCTCGAGGACCCTGGAACGCTAGAATGGGTGGGCCGTTTCCTCGGCCGAATTCATGCCGTGGGCGCGCAGACGCTTTTCAGGCACCGTCCCATGATCGACGCCGAGTCGTTCGGCCGTGTGCCGCGCGATTGGCTGCTTGCGCACAACTTCATCCCCGCGGATCTTCTTCCCGCCTGGCAGAGCATCGCCTCGCAAGCGCTCGAGTCCATCCGTCACTCGTACGATCGCGCCGGTGCCGTCAACGCGCTGCGGCTGCACGGCGATTGCCACGCCGGCAATGTGCTGTGGACGAACGATGGTCCCCATTTCGTCGACTTCGACGATGCGCGCAGCGGTCCCGCGGTGCAGGACTTGTGGATGCTGCTTTCAGGTGACCGTACGGCGATGTCGCGGCAACTCGCGGCCGTGCTCGACGGCTATGAGGATTTCGCGGCATTCGATCCGCGCGAACTCCATCTCATCGAGGCGTTGCGCACGTTGCGCCTCCTCCACTATTCGGCGTGGCTGGCGCAACGCTGGGACGACCCGGCGTTTCCGGCAGCCTTTCCGTGGTTCAACACGCAGCGCTATTGGCAGGACCGGATACTCGAACTGCGCGAGCAGGTCGCGCTGATGGACGAACCGCCGCTTTCGATTTAGCGCAGCACGCCGTCGACGAGGTGCAGCGTCCGATCGGTGCGCGCGGCGAGGTCGGGGTCGTGCGTCACGATCACGAGGCTCGTCCCTGCGGCCCGATTCAGTTCGAGCATCATCGAGAACACGTCTCCCGCTGTCCGGCGGTCGAGATTGCCAGTCGGTTCGTCCGCGAGGACACAGCGTGGCGACGTGACGAGCGCGCGTGCGAGGGCCACGCGCTGCCGTTCGCCCCCCGACAGCTCCCCCGGACGGTGCGCCACGCGATGCGCGAGGCCGACGCGACCGAGCATTGCGCTCGCTGCCGCGTGCGCGGCATCTTCGGCGTCGCGACGAATGGCGAGCGGCATCGCGACATTTTCGAGCGCGGAGAATTCCGGCAGCAGATGATGAAACTGGTAGATGAATCCAAGCGCTCGATTGCGCACCCGGCCGCGCGCTTCCTCCGTCAGCGTCGCAAGCGCTTCGCCTTCTACCCGAACCTCACCCGCGCTCGGCGCATCGAGGCCCCCCAAAAGATGGAGGAGCGTGCTCTTGCCCGACCCCGAGGCGCCGACGATCGCGACACGTTCGCCCTGCGCGACCGCGAGGTCGACGCCAAGCAGCACCGGCACCTCGAGCGGTCCACTGCGGTAGGTCTTCGCGAGTCCGCGGCATTCGAGCACGGGCGGCGCAGAGGCCGACTCACTCATAGCGCAGCGCCTCTGCGGGATTCACTTTCGCCGCTCGCCAGGCAGGATAGATCGTCGCCAGCAGCGCAAGCACGAGCGCGATCGCGGCGATCGTAATGACGTCGCCCGCCTGCAGGTCCGACGGCAGCTCGCTGATGTAGTAGACGGTCTTGTCGAGGATCTGGACGCTCAACAGCCGCTCGATCGCCGGCAGCACGGTTCCAACGTTGAGCGCGAGCAGCACGCCGCCGGCGACGCCGAGCAGCGTCCCGATCACGCCGATGAGCCCGCCCTGGATCATGAAGATCGCGGTGATCGAAGACGGCGACGACCCGAGCGTACGCAGAATCGCGATGTCGGCCTCCTTGTCGGTGACCGTCATCACCTGGGCCGACACGATATTGAACGCGGCCACCGCGATGATCAGCGTCAGGATGATGAACATCACGCGCTTCTCGATCTGCACGGCCCGGAAGAAGTTCGCGTGGCTCATCGTCCAATCGCGGATCTCGGCATCGACGTTGAGGCGGCCCACGAGCTCCTGCGCAACGCGCGGCGCTGCATAAAGGTCGTCCAGCTTGAGGCGCACGCCGGAGACACCCTCGAGGCGATAAAGCTTCTTCGCGTCTTCGAGGTCGATCAGGGCGAGACCGCTGTCGAACTCGTACATGCCGACCTCGAACACGCCGACCACAGTGAAGCTCTTCAAGCGCGGCAGCGTACCGGCCGCCGTCAGCGTGCCCTGCGGCGTGATGACCACGACCGTATCGCCGAGACGCACACCGAGCGCGCGCGCGAGATCGGCGCCGAGCACGATGCCGAAGCCGCCGGGTTTCAGCGCGTCGAGCGATCCGACGCGCATATGATTTCCGATATCGGCTACCGTATTTTCCCGCACCGGGTCGATGCCGCGCACGAGCACGCCGCGATTGGCGCCTCCCGCCGAAAGCATCGCCTGCCCGAGCACGTACGGCGCTGCCGCCTTGACATGCGGCGCTCCGAGCGCCGCCCGCGCAACGGCGGCGTCGTCGGCGAGCGAAGGCATTCCGCGCACCTCGATATGCGATGCGACCGACAGGATCCGGTTGCGCAACTCTTCCTGGAATCCGTTCATGACCGAGAGCACGACGATCAGCGCGGCGACGCCGAGCGCGATGCCGGCCATTGAAGTTAGCGCGATGAACGAGATGAACGAGTTGCGGCCGGTGCCGCGGCGCGCGCGCGTGTACCGCAGTCCAACGGCGAGTTCGTACGGCGACACGGCGGGGAGCGCGCGGGCCTACGCTTCCCAGTCGACGGCGCGGCGACCCGTCACGAGCGGGCCGATGATCGCCTTCGCCGCGACATGCAGCGGGTCGGTCTGGTAGCGATCGAGCGCGGCACGGTCGGCGAATTCGCTATAAAGACATAGGTCGTCCGCGCCACTGTCGTAGCCGATGTCCACACCCACCTCGATCGCGACAAGGCCCGAGATCCGGCCGCGAAGTCCCTCGAGCGCGCCCTTGACCACGGCCGCGTGCGCTTCGCGCTGCGACGGATCCTTGAGTTTCCAGACGACGACATGCTTGATCATCGCGATCCCATGCGCACAGTTCTTGTGGATGAATGACGTCAGCGGCGATGCGCGCGCATTATCGCATGCTAGTGTAATGCGCTCGCCAGCATGCTGACCGGCATTTCGATGCATCTTGTCCTCACGCTTCCAGGGTTGTTCGCGCCATCGGCGGATCAAGGCGTACGCGCACCCAATCTCGCGCACCTTGTCGGAATTGCGGGTCCTCCCGAGCGCGAATTGGAGGGCCTCGACGCGATGCTCGCGGCGCACTACGGGATCGAGCATTCGCCCGAGACCGATTGCCCGCTTGCGCCGATCCGGGTTGCAGCGCTTGGTGTCGACCCGGGGACCGCTTACTGGCTCGCCGCGGATCCGGTCACACTCATCGCAGGTCGCGACGACGTTCGCCTGACAGGTATCGTGCGCGATCTCGACGCCTACGACGCTGCAACGCTCATTCGCATGCTGAATGCGCATTTCATCACCGACGAAATCGAATTCGTTGCTGCGCGACCCGATGCCTGGTTCGTGCGCGCTCCGGAAGACGTTCGACTGCGCACCCGCCCTCTGGCCGCGGTGACGGGCCGTATGCTGCGCGATCTCCTGCCCATGGGGGCAGATGCGTGGACCTGGCGGCGCTGGCAAAACGAGATCCAGATGTTGATGCATGAGCATCCGGTCAACGTTGCACGCGAGCGCGATGGAAAGGCGCCCGCCAACAGCGTCTGGTTTTCCGAGGGCGGAACACACCCGGCACGCGTCGCGACTGCGCGGGCCGTCCAGACATTCGCCGATGCCGGGATCGCCGTCGCACTCGCATCGCATGTCGGTCGGCCCGCCCGCGCCGTCCCCGCCACGTTCGATTCCATCCTCGCCGACACCGCGGATGCGGAGGTGACGATTGTCGTGCTCACGGCAACGCATGACCTCGACGCCGTCGAGCGCGCATGGACGAGCCCCGCTTGGACTGCGCTGTTGAAGCGGCAAGCTCAACGCGGTAACGTTGCTCGCGGACGGCACGGACGGCGCGCGCGCGTGGACCGCGCGCCGACCCGGCCCTTGGCGCAGAACGATCCTTCCTTTCGTGCGCCACGATCTCTCGCCGCTTTTCACGGCGGCACGGGACGAAACGTAATGGAAATCATCCGCCGCGAGGTCACGGAAGCCGCCGCGGTGCTCACGGCCGCCGGAGTTCATCCGGTGCTCGCGCGCATATACGCGGCGCGCGGCGTCGTCGCCGCCGACGAACTCGATACCGATCTCGCGCGGTTGCCGCCCTTCTCGCAGCTCAAAGGTATCGATCTCGCGGCTGCCCGCCTCGTCGACGCCATTGCACGCGGCGAACGCATCCTGGTGATTGCCGATTACGACGCCGACGGCGCGACTGCATGCGCCTTGGCGGTGCGCGGACTCGCCGCAATGGGCGCGGTCGTCGACTTTCTCGTCCCCAACCGGTTCGAATACGGCTACGGACTGACGCCGGAGATCGTCGTCGACGCCGCGACGCGTGCACCGCGGCTGATCGTAACCGTCGACAACGGCATCGCGAGCCACGAGGGCGTGGCGCTGGCTGCCGCGCACGGCATCGACGTGCTGATCACCGATCATCATCTGCCCGCAGCGACCCTTCCCGCGCCCGCGCTCATCGTCAATCCCAATCAACCAGGCTGTCCGTTTCCGGCCAAGCACCTCGCGGGTGTCGGCGTCATGTTCTATGTGCTGATAGCCACGCGCGCGCTGTTGCGCGAACGCGGTGCCTTCGCGGGTCGGGCGGAACCCAATCTCGCGGCGCTGCTCGACTTGGTCGCGTTGGGGACGGTCGCCGACGTCGTGCGGCTCGACCGCGTCAATCGCACGCTCGTTGCGCAGGGGTTGGCGCGCATCCGTGCCGGGCATTGCCAACCCGGGATCGCCGCGCTGTTTTCCGCCGCAGGTCGCGATACGGCCCGCGCCACTGCCTACGACCTGGGCTTTGTTGCCGGACCGCGACTCAACGCCGCGGGTCGTCTGGCGGACATGACCGTCGGCATCCGCTGCCTGCTCGCCGACACCGCCGTTGCCGCATTGCCGCTGGCGACGGAGCTCGACCGCCTGAATCGCGAGCGGCGCGACGTCGAGGCGACGATGCAGCAGGAAGCGCTGGAGGAGATCGAGGCGCGGGCGGCGGACAGTGCCGGAGACGCGTACACGCTGTGTCTTTTCCATCCCGACTGGCATCAGGGCGTCGTCGGCATCGTCGCGTCGCGTCTCAAGGACCGCTACCATCGTCCGGCAATCGTTTTCGCGCGCGGCAGCGGGAGTGAGCTCAAGGGATCGGGCCGCTCGATCCCGGGATTCCATTTGCGCGACGCGCTCGATCTCGTGACGAAGCGCGCCCCCGGGGTGATTACCCGCTTCGGCGGTCACGCCTACGCGGCGGGGCTTTCGCTGGCGGAACCCGATCTGCCGAGGTTTGCCGCCGCCTTCGAGACGGTGGCGCGCGAAGCCTTGACGGCGGACGATCTCGCCCGCGTCCAGCCCTCCGACGGGGGCCTCGAGCCTGAGGAAGTCACCCTGGACCTTGCCCGGGCGCTGGCCGCTGAAGTCTGGGGCCAGGGTTTCCCTTCGCCCGCTTTCGACGACGTATTCGATGTGGCCGACCAGCGGACCGTTGCTGGAAAGCACTCGAAGCTCATCCTTCAGCGTCCGGGGACTGACGCACCTGTACGCTTTGCGGCGATCCTCTTCAACCGGGTAGACCCCCTGCCGGCCACGATTCGCGCCGTCTATCGCCCCGACCCCAACGAATGGAACGGAACGGTTGCCCTGCAGCTGGTCGTTCAGCATTGGGAGCCCGTCGAGGCCGGTTCGCCGGAAGCCAGGCCCCAAGACCATAGCCGCAGCAGGGGATTGTAGCCTCGCTTGCGGTCGCAGCAACCTGCCGCGGCTGTTGTGATTGCACCACACTGGGACGGTTGCGTCGCCCGCCATGAAGCTGTCTCTAATTAACTGATTATTTGTTGATTATTATCATGTTTACGGGCTGTCGCAAGCCCCGCGATAAGGTTGTGCGGCGCACCAATGTGTCTATAATGTGACCATTCGACCGGCACTATCCAGGTCGCCACAGCGGGGAGTCTGGAAGCATGCGTCTGGTGGACAAGGTCTCGATCATCACGGGTGCCGGCTCCGGCATAGGGCATGCGACGGCGATCAAGTTTGCTCGGGAAGGCGCCAAGGTCGCGGTGTGCGACATCGACGAGAAGTCCGCCCAGGAGGTCGCCCGGGAAATCACCGACAGCGGCGGCGAGGCGCTCGCATTCCGGATCGACGTCACGGACAAGGAAAGCATCGCGCGGATGGTGGAGGGCGTGATGGCCAAATGGGGCCGCATCGACACCCTCGTCAACAACGCGGGCATCGTGCAGGACGCCCAGTTGAAGAAGATGTCGGACGACCAGTTCGACCGCGTGATCGACGTCAACCTGAAAGGCGTCTACAACTGCACCAAGGCCGTCGTCGACATTATGCTGGAGCAGCATTCCGGGTGCATCCTCAACGCATCGTCGATCGTCGGGCTCTATGGCAACTTCGGCCAGACCAACTATGCCGCGAGCAAGTTCGCAGTGATCGGAATGATGAAGACATGGGCGCGCGAGCTCGGCAAGAAGGGCATCCGCGCCAACGCGATCTGCCCCGGCTTCATCGAAACGCCGATCCTCAAGAAGATGCCGCAGAAAGTCGTCCAGATGATGGAGGACAGGGTGCCGATGGGCCGCCTCGGACGTCCCGAGGAAATTGCGAACACCTACGCGTGGCTCGCTTCCGACGAAGCGTCCTACATCAACGGCGCCGTCATCGAAGTCTCGGGCGGCAGCACGCTCTGACGGTTGTCTCGCTTCATCTCGCGACGGCGGTATATCGGGCCCTCGTCCATTCGAATGCCTTGAGTTGGGTCCGCGCAGCGGGTTAGGATTCGCGATCCTCTTCCGTTCGAGTTGCCATGCTCCGCCGTTTGTTTCATCACATCCTTGTATTTCTCCCCGCGATTTGCCTCGCCGCGATGGCTTGCGCACCCGCATCCGCCCAAAAAAGCCGCGCCGACCCGGCGCCCGCGAACAACTACATTTGCCCGCACTCGGACGACAAGGCGCCGCTCGACTGCTACTTCGACGCGATCCCTCACCTCTACACGATGTGCAAGCACGTCAAGTCCATCGAGATCATCGAGTTCGGCTATGAGCACGCGACCGAAGGCACCCACGGCGCGAAGAGCGAGTACTGCATCACCAAGCAGAAGCAGAACATTGCGAAGCCCTACCAGGGCGCGCTGCGCGAGGCGGGGATCTCGCAGCAGGCATCCGAGGCGATGAAGGGCCTGCAGGACTATTGGCTCGCCTCTATGACCGAGCTCGAATGGCGGCCCGGGGAGTCGGATGCCGACTACAAGACGCGTACGACGGACCCCTACGACCGCTTCAAAGAGCGCATCGCCGGCATCAAGGAAATCCTGGCCGTCGTGAAATCACGCACGACGCCGCCGGCCCCGGCGACGCCAAAGGCGCGCGAGAAGACCAAACGCTGAGCGACGCCACCCTCGCAGCATCCGTGGACCGCGCGCCATCGGACACGGATCCGGCGCTTGCCGCAATCTTCGGCGCGGGCGGTGCCGCTTGCCCGCGCGCTGCCGGGATTCCGCTTTCGGCCGCAGCAACTCGAGATGGCCGATGCGGTCGCGCTCGCGATCGCCGGGCGCACACCGCTGCTCGCCGAGGCTGGCACCGGCACCGGCAAGACATTCGCCTATCTCGTTCCGGCGTTGCTCTACGGCGGCAAGGTCATAGTCTCGACCGGCACCAAGACGCTGCAGGACCAGCTCTTCCAGCGCGACCTGCCTCTGGTGCGCGACGCGCTGCGTGTCCCGGTGACCCTCGCGCTCCTCAAAGGGCGCGCGAATTACGTCTGCCACCACCACCTCGAGCGCGCGGCTGCGGAAGGCAGGTTGCCGTCGCGCGAGGACGCGCGTCACCTGCCGAAGATCATCGCGTTTGCGCGCGCAAGCGAAACCGGCGACCGTGGAGAGCTCGCCGACGTGCCGGAGAATGCGACCATCTGGCCGCTCGTCACGTCGACGCGCGACAACTGCCTCGGCAGCAACTGCGCATTTCATGGCGACTGCTTCGTCCTGAAGGCGAGAAAAGCCGCACTCGACGCCGACGTCGTCGTGATCAACCATCACTTGTTCTTCGCCGACGTGATGCTCCGCGACGAAGGGCTCTCCGAGCTCCTGCCCGCATGCAACACGGTGATTCTCGACGAGGCCCACCAGCTTCCCGACACGGCGACGCTATTCTTCGGTGAGCAGGTGACCGCGGGGCAATTGGCGGAGCTCGCGCGTGACGCCGAGGTCGCCGCCCGCGCCGGTGCGCGCGAAGTGACGGGCCTTCCCGACGCCGCCGCCGACATCGGGCCCGCGATTCGCAGGCTGCGCCTGACGCTCGGCGACGTGCCCGGAAAGCTCGCACAGCGAGTGGCGATGGAGCGCAGCGGATTCACCGCCGAGCTCGACGCGCTCGCCGCCGCGCTCGACCGCCTCACCGCCGAGCTCGCGCTTACCGCCGAACGCAGCGAGGAACTCGACAACTGCGCGCGCCGCGCGACCGAGGCTGCTGCGACGCTCGGCCGCTGGATTCATGGGATGAGCGAGGACACCGACGCCGCGGATGACGGCGTCCCCGCGTGGATTCGCTGGGTGGACGTGACGGCGCAGGGCTGGCAGCTGCATGCGTCTCCGCTGTCCATCGCCGAAATGTTCGCGAAGCAGGTTACGGACTCGGGACGTGCTTGGATCCTGACGTCGGCCACGCTTGCCGTGGGCCGGGATTTCTCACTTTACCAGCGCGACCTGGGGCTCGCCGACGCGCGCACCGGGTCGTGGGATTCGCCGTTCGACTACGCCGCACAGGCGCTTCTCTACGTGCCGCGCGACCTGCCGCAGCCCAACTCGCGCGAGCACACGGAAGCCGTCATCGCCGCCGCGCTTCCGGTGCTGAAAGCGAGCGGCGGCCGCGCATTCCTGCTGTTCACGACATTGCGCGCGCTCGACATCGCGCGCGATCTATTGTCCGCCGCGATCGCGCGTGAAGGTCTCCGTTGGCCGTTGCTCGTGCAGGGCGACGGCTCACGCAGCGAGCTGCTCAGCCGTTTTCGCGAGCTCGGCAATGCGGTTCTGCTCGGCAGCGCGAGCTTCCGGGAAGGTGTCGACGTGCCGGGCGACGCGTTGTCGGTTGTCGTGCTCGACAAGCTGCCGTTCGCGCCGCCCGACGATCCGCTGCTTGCAGCCCGGCTCGATCATTTGCGTGCCGCGGGAGGCAACCCGTTCTTCGAAGTTCAGGTGCCGCAGGCGGCGATCGCGCTGAAGCAGGGCGCCGGCCGTCTCATCCGAACCGAATCCGACCGCGGCGTATTGATGATCTGCGACCCGCGCCTCATCGACAAAGGCTACGGCAGGCGAATCTGGCGGAGCCTGCCGCCGATGCGGCGCACGCGCGAACTCGCGGAAGTGGAGGCGTTCTTGCGCGACGGATTTGACGCTGATGTCGCTCGCTGCTCGGCCCCCGCGCCGAAGCGGTGAATTCCGCCGGCTCGCCGCTCGAGGCCTCCGCAATGTCACGGCAAATCGTCACGCCGTGCGGGTCGGCCTCATGCGCCGACTCGCGATTGCTCGCTCCCCCTTGCCTTCGGCCGGTTCGGCCTTCGCACCGACTCTACGAATCGTTGGGCAGAACTGTCGGCCTCCGAACGCGCTCTCATTGGTTCGCATCCCCTTGCCTGCGGCTTAGGGCCCCTGCTCACCGTTCGCGCGTTCCCCCGGCTCGCCGCTCGCGGCTCGGCCTCCGCAATGTCACGGCAAATCGTCACGCCGTGTGGGTCGGCCTCATGCGCCGACTCGCGATTGCTCGCTCCCCCTTGCCTTCGGCCGGGGCCCCGGCTCGCCGCTCGCGGCGCCTACCAAAACTTCCACCACGGCTTGTCGGACTCGCCGGTCGCATACTTGCCATTGGGGAAGCTCTGCTTCAGCACGCGCTGCGCGTCGTCGCGCAATAGCGGCAACTCGAGCTTGTCGTAGCTTCGTGCGAGCACCTCCAACGCGTCTTCGTTGGCAGGCGTGCGCGGATAGGTGACCAGCGCGGCCTGCGCGCGGTTCACTGCGGCGATGTACGCGCCGCGATTGTAGTAATAGCGCGCGACTTTCACCTCGTAGAGCGCCAGCGAGTTCGTGAGGTAGCGCATCCGGTCCGCGGAGTCGTCCGCGTAGCGGCTTTCCGGAAACTTGGTGATGAGTTCCTTGAACGCGGCATAGGACTCGCGCATCGATTTCGGCTCGCGCTCCGACAGGTCGAGCTCGTAGACGTACCCCAGCAGACCCTGGTCTTCACGGAAATAGACGAGACCCTTGAGGTAGTACATGTAGTCGACGTTGGGGTGATTCGGGTAGGTGCGGATGAATCGATCCGCATTTGAAATGGCAGCCGCGGTCTCACCAGCACGATAGCTCGCGTAGGCGGACTCCATGATCGCCTGCTGCGCGTAGCGGCCATAGGGAAAGCGCGTCTCCAGCGTCTCGAACAGCTTGACGGCGCGCGTATAATTCCCCTCGGCCATCGCTTGGTGCGCGAGGCTGTAGAGCCTTTCGGCCGAATATCCCGCGGTTTCATCCTGCACCTCGGGCAGCAAGCCGCAGCCGACAAGCGAAAGCGCGAGTGCTGCCGCCGCAAGCAGCGCGGCAAGTCCGCGCCATACGCCCGAAGGCAGCGACGTTTGGGAATTGCGAAGGCGGCGGTGTGGTGATCATGCAGTTCCAGTTCCTGGCAATCCAAATAACGCACCGATTATAGCCGACCGCCCCGTGGCTCGCAGCCGATCTTCCTCGCGAGAGCCCGCGTCGGCTTCGCTTGAAACCGCAGCGGTCGACGCGCAATCGGAAACGCGCACGCTGACGCTCGAGGCGGATGCTGCCGGACGCCGCTTCGACGCCGCGCTCGCGCGTGCGCTTCCTCAATATTCGCGCAGCCGCCTGCGCATGTGGATCGATGCCGGCCGCGTCACTGTCGACGATCGCATCGTCGATCCGACACGGAAAGTGTGGGGCGGCGAATGCGTCGTCGTTCGCATCGAGCGCGACGCCGATGAATCGGCGATTGCGGCCGAGCACATCGCGCTCCGCATCGTCTACGAGGATGGCGCGCTGATCGTCGTCGACAAGCCGCCCGGACTGGTGGTCCATCCCGGCGCGGGCAATAGGGGCGGCACGCTGCAAAACGCGCTTCTTCATCACGCGCCCGAGCTCGCGTCGGTGCCTCGCGCGGGAATCGTGCATCGTCTCGACAAGGAGACGAGCGGACTCCTCGTCGTGGCAAAAACGATCACTGCGCAAACCGCGCTGGTGCGGCAGCTCGCGGTGCGCACGGTGAAACGCCATTATCTCGCGCTCGCGGCAGGTGACATCGAGCGCAGCGGCATGGTCGATGCGCCGATCGGCCGGCATCCGACGCGGCGAACGACAATGGCCATCGTCGTCACCGGCAAGCCGGCAAGAACCCATTACGAAGTCGTTGAACGCTTCGGCGTCGCGACATTGCTGTCCTGCCGGCTCGAGACCGGGCGCACTCACCAGATCCGCGTGCATCTCGCCTCGCTCGGACATCCGCTCATCGGAGATCCTGCATATGGAAAACGCGGTCCCATCGCGTTTGCGCGGCAGGCGCTGCACGCGACGCGTTTGGGTCTCGTGCATCCGGTTACCGGCAAGGCATGCGAATGGAATTCACCGCTGCCGGCGGATTTTGGGAGCCTCCTCGACAGCCTTCGCGCGCTACCGTCGTCGAGATGATCTCCGAGCGCCCGCTATCGCTCGCTCAACGAATCGAAGCTGCGGGCCTCGACTGGATCGTGCCTGATTGGCCCGCGCCGCCCAGCGTGCAAGCGATCTTGACGACGCGTAAGGGCGGCGTCAGCGCCGGCGCGCTCGCGACGATGAACCTTGGCAAGCGTGTGGGGGACTCCGACGAAACCGTTGCCGTAAATCGCCGCCGGCTGCGCGCGTTTCTTCCAGCGGAACCTCGCTGGCTGCATCAGGTTCATGGCACCGGGGTCGCCGTCCATCGGGCGCAGCAAGACGGCGTTGCCGCGGTCGCGGACGCCGGGGTCACGTGCGATCCCGGCGTTGTTTGCGCAGTGCTGAGCGCGGACTGCCTGCCCGTACTCTTGGCGGATCGTCGCGGCACTGTGGTCGGTGTTGCGCACGCGGGATGGCGCGGGCTCGCGGCGGGGGTCCTGGAGCGTACGGTCGCCGAGATGAACAGCCTCGGCGCGGTCGCGGAAGATCTCATCGCCTGGCTTGGGCCGGCGATCGGCCCGGCCGCCTTCGAAGTCGGCGCCGATGTGCTGGGAGCCTTTCGCGCCGCGCATCGCCATGCGGACGTCTACTTCGTGGGCGGCGCTCCGGGCAAGTGGCACGCCGATCTCTACGGTCTTGCGCGGCAGCAGCTCGCAGATTGCGGCGTCGGCTCGGTCGGCGGCGCCGGTTTCTGCACCAAGACGGACGCGACGCGCTTCTATTCATGGCGACGCGAACGCGAGGGCGGTCGCATGGCAGCGCTCGTGTGGCTCGTGCCGGGCACGGCGGACCCCCACGTATAATCCGGCGCGCGTTGTTGCGTGACGTTTGTCGCGCCGCTCTTTCCTCCGACTCGCGTGAACGTGCTCGCTCAAATCATCGTGGCCTCCCTCGCCGGCGGTGTACTCGCCACCGGCGCCGCGGGGGGAACGCTGGCGCTCCATCCCTCATGGATTTCGCGGCTCGTCTCGTTTGCGGTCGGCGCTCTACTGGGTGCCGTGTTCCTCGAATTGCTGCCGCACGCGCTCGAGGAAGGGCGAGCGGACCGCGTAATGATCACCGTGCTGATCGGCCTGCTCGCCTTTTTCCTGCTGGAAAAGCTCGTCCTGTGGCGTCACGCCCACGGACACGACCTCCACGCCGACGATGCGGAAGAAACCGAGCACGCCCACGCGTTGCACATGCACCGCGGTGCGGATCAGGGTCGCTCGGGGCTCATGATCCTGATCGGGACCAGCGTGCACAACTTTTGCGACGGTGTTGTGATCGCCGCCGCCTTCCTTGCCGATACGAAGCTCGGCGTCGCCACAACCGTTGCGATCGTCGCTCACGCGGTGCCGCAACAGGTGGGCGATTTCGCCGTGCTGGTCCACTCGGGCTACAGTCGGTCGCGGGCGTTCACTTACAACGTCGCCATCGGCGCGGCCACACTCGCCGGCGCGCTGGCGGGCTACTACGCCCTTGCCGACATGTACCAGATGCTGCCGACCGTGCTCGCCATCGCTGCGGCCAGCCTGCTCTATGTCGCGGTTGCCGATCTCATCCCGAGCCTGCACCGGCGGCCCGAGCCCCTCGAAACGGTGCGCCAATTCGCGCTGATCACGCTTGGTGTCGGCGTCATCGCACTCGCGCACGCGCTCTTGGAACACTGACGTCAAGCTCGTTGCGCCGTTGTCGCGGACGCAAATGCCGCGTTACCATTGGTGCGTCATGTCCAACCAGTCTGCTTCGCCTGACCTCACGCGCGCCTGGGCCGACGTCGGCGCGCAATGGATGCAATGGTGGACTCACGCGTCGGGCGGAGGCGCGCTCGGCGCCAAAGCCGCGTCGACCGCGATTCCGCAGCACGCGATCATCGACTTCACGGCGCGCGCTGCGCTCGATGCACGCTACCGGCCGCAGTGGGAATCGCTATGGCAAGCGGCGCAGGCGGCGCTCGCATCGCCGGTCGGCGTGCAGCTTCCGGATGTCGTCGCAACACCGGCCGGCGATCAGCGTTTCACCAGCTCCCGATGGCATGAATTGCCGTATTTTTCCCTGTTGCGACAGTGCTATCTGCTTGCCAGTGCATACGTGACCGAGCTTACTGCGCTCGCGCGCCTGCCTGAGCCGGAGCAGCGCCGGCTCGCATTCATGACGCGACAATATCTCGACGCGATCGCGCCGACGAATTTCGCGGCAACCAACCCCGAGGTGCTGGAACGAGCCCTCGCCACCGAAGGAATGAGTGTCGCGCAGGGTATCGCAAATCTCGCAGGCGATATCGAGCGCGGCCGCATTTCGATGACCGACGAGAGCGCTTTCGCCGTGGGGCGGAATCTCGCCATGACGCCGGGCGATGTCGTCTACCGCAACGAATTGATCGAGCTGATTCAGTACCGGGCGACCACCGAGCAAGTGCACCGGCGCCCCCTTGTCATCATTCCGCCGTGCATCAACAAGTACTACGTCCTCGATTTGCAACCAGGCAATTCCTTCGTGCGCTGGGCAGTCGGACGCGGGCACACCGTGTTTATCATTTCCTGGCGCAATATTCCGCCGGAGTTGGGGCACCTCACCTGGGACGATTATCTCGAACAGGGCGTTCTCATGGCGATTCGCGTTGCGAAGGAAATCGCAAGTAGCCCGACGGCCAACGTCCTGGGCTTCTGCGTCGGCGGCACGATGCTCGCGAGCGCTCTGGCAGTGCTCGCCGCACGACGCGATCGCAGCGTCGAAAGTGCTACGTTCTTGACGACGATGCTCGATTTTGCCGATCCGGGCGAGATCGGGGTGTACGTGTCGCGCGAGCTCCTGGCCGCCCGCGAGCCCGCGCTGATGAGCGGTGAACGCGTTCACGGCAGTGAGCTTGCCGGCGCCTTCGCGAGCCTGCGCGCCAATGATCTCGTATGGAATTACGTCGTCCGCAACTATCTCAAAGGTGAGATGCCGCCGGCATTCGATCTCCTGTACTGGAACAGCGACTCGGCCAATCTGCCGGGACCGATGTATGTTTACTATCTGCGCAATCTCTATCTCGATAATCGGCTGATCGAACCCGGCGCGCTAACCATGGCAGGCGAGCGCATCGACCTCTCGGCGGTGACGATGCCGACGTATGTATATGCGTCGCACGACGATCACATCGTGCCTTGGCGTTCGGCGTACCGGACTACGGCACTGCTCGGCGGCGATGTCAGGTTCGTGCTCGGCGCGTCGGGACATATCGCCGGCGTGATCAATCCGCCGGACAAGCATCGCCGCAATTACTGGACGAACGAGCTCGTCACCGACGACGCCGACGACTGGTTTGCGCGCGCTGACCACCATCCCGGAAGCTGGTGGCCGGACTGGGCCGACTGGCTCAGGGCGCACGGCGGTGCAAAAAAGCCTGCGCCGCGCGAAGCGGGAAGCGCCTCCTTTCCTGCGCTCGAGCCGGCTCCGGGCCGCTATGTCCGCGAAACGGCAGCGGCGTCCGGGTTCGTCAGCGCCGTTGGGCCCCTGCGTGAAGTCGCCTGACGTCGGAGCGTGCGTGCGTTTGAGCCGCGTCAAACTCGGAATCTCCGGGCGGTTCATGCACCGGAGAGGTGGGTTAAGATGACGGCGCCCGATTCCACGAGGAGAACAGTTATGCCAATGAAGATTTCGCGCGTCGCGCTCGTCACCGGCGGCATGGGAGGACTCGGAGAAGCCATCTGCATCAAGCTCGCCGCGCTCGGGTACAAAGTCGTGACCACGCATTCGCCCGGCAACACCAAGGCGAAGGAATGGCTCGACAACATGAACAAGATGGGCTACGGCTTTCGCGCGTTCGCGTGCGACGTCGCGGATTACGATTCGTGCGTCGCCTGCGCCGGGCAAGTCGTCAAGGAAGTCGGCCCGATTGACGTCCTGATCAACAACGCCGGCATCACGCGCGACACCACGTTCAAGAAGATGGACCGGTCGAACTGGGACGCCGTGATCAAGACCAACCTCGATTCGTGCTTCAACATGACGAAGCAGGTGTGCGACTCGATGGTCGAGCGGGGCTGGGGCCGGATCATCAACATCTCGTCGGTGAACGGCCAGAAAGGCGCATTCGGCCAGGTCAATTACTCGGCCGCCAAAGCCGGCATGCACGGCTTCACCAAGGCGCTCGCGCTCGAGGTCGCGCGCAAGGGCGTGACCGTCAACACGATCTCGCCCGGCTACATCGGAACGAAGATGGTGATGGCGATCCCGCAGGAAGTGCTCGACACCAAGATCATCCCGCAGATTCCGATGGGAAGGCTCGGCAAGCCGGAAGAAGTCGCCGGGCTGGTCGCCTATCTTTCAAGCGACGAAGCCGCCTTCGTGACCGGCGCGAACATCGCGATCAACGGCGGCCAGCACATGTTTTAGGGCCATAGCCGTGCAACAGACCCTGGTTCAGTCAGCCGTCAGGCCACGTATCCCGCGACGACGGCAGCCGTAAGCTGCGTCGAAGCGCGGATGCCGATGGGGATGCAGCCCACGAGCAGAAGAACCAACACCACGCAAATGATCGTTCGCATGCGGTGTCTCCCTTGACGCGGCAGCGGTGCGACGCACGTGCCGTCGCGCCACTATAATCGATTCGAATCGCCGTGGGCGGCAAAGGAGGCTTAGTGAACGCTCGAAGGTTGCTGCTGTTGCTTTTTGCGCCGCTTGCCGCGCTCTGCTTTGACGTCAGCCGCGAATGCAGACGACGCGTTTCCGTCGAAACCGATCACGATGATCGTACCTTTCCCACCCGGCGGTGTCGCCGATATCGTGGGACGGCCGCTAGCCGATGCGATGGGGCGCGCTCTGGGCAATCCGGTGGTCATCGAGAACAAGGCCGGCGCGGGCGGCGGGATCGGCATGGGATACGTCGCCAAGTCGAAGCCCGACGGCTACACGGTGCTGCTTGCGCTGTCGTCGATCTCGATCCTGCCCGAAGCGGACAAGGTGACGGGCCGCGCGCCGATGTACCAGTTCAAGGATTTCGTTCCGATCGCGCGCTTCACGGCGGATCCAACGGTGCTTGCCGTTCGCGCCGACAGCCCGTGGAAAACGCTCGCCGAATTCGTTGCCGATGCGCGCAAACGCCCGGGCGCGATCACGTACGGATCGTCGGGCAACTACGGAACGATGCATGTGCCGATGGAAATGTTCGATGCTGCCGCCGGGATCAAGATGCTGCATGTCCCGTTCACGGGTGCAGGACCCGCGGTGATCGCGCTCCTCGGCGGCACCATCGATTCCGTGTCGTCGGGACCCTCCACCGTCGTCCAGCACGTCAAGGCGGGCAAGCTGCGCGTGCTGGCGACGTGGGGGGACAAGCGACTCGCATCGTTGCCCGACGTGCCCACGCTCACCGAGGCGGGATTTCCAGTCGTGTTCACGCAATGGACCGCGCTGTTCGCGCCGACCGGCACGCCCGACCCGGCGATCGCGAAGCTTCGCGACGCCGCGCGCGCAGCGGTTGCCGATCCGAAATTCGTCGCCGCGATGGCGACCGTCGAAACGCCGATCCAGTATCTCGACGCGCCCGAATTGCAGCGTTTCTGGGAAGCCGACAACCAGAAGCTCGGCGAAGCGGTACGCCGAATCGGTAAGGTCGAGTGAGGAAGGCGCGCTCGAACGCGAGTCGGCGCACGAGGGCGACAAAGCGGTGCGATCAATCCAGGCTGAGCGGCGGCCGAGGGACAAAAAAGCCCCGGCGCTGGGCCGGGGCTGGAGGCTGTATCTCTCAGGAGGAGGAGAAAGATACAGAAGGAGTCGCCACTTTCAACGTTGAGACACGGTGCGGACTTTCAAGTCCTTTCGACCGCGCTCTCATCGCACGCCGCCGGAAATTGACGATCGGCGGCGCCCATCTGTTACTTACGCAGCGCGGCGGCCCTTAGGCGCAGCCTTCGTCGCGTTGGCAGCGGCAGCGCGCATCGACGCGTCAGCCAGGTTCACGACTTGCTTCGACGCCTTTTGGAACTGGTCGAAGGCGGCGGTCGTCGCGGCAACCGTCGAACGGAGCGCGTTGAAACCTGCGTCGGAACCGGCCGGCGCGGCCTTGCTGGCCTTGTCGACCCACGACGCGACGCCCTTCGAGTACGCCGACCATGCTTCTTCGGCGAGCGCCGAGTACTGCGCTTGCGCTTCCGACGCAAACTCGTAGAGGCTCTTCGAGTAGGTCATCGCGGTTTGCACGCCCGTTTCAGCGTACTTGGCGCGAAGCGCGAGCAGATCTTGCACGTCCTTGACCGACGACGTGGCCGTCGCACCTTCGACGCCTTGCGCCAGCACGACCTTCGCGGCGCTAAGGTTCAGCCGGGCAAGCTTTTCGGCATTTTCGATCGCGATCGCGGCGAGCTTGGTCGCCTGCATGACGCCGGCCTTGTTGAGTTCAGCAAATTGTTCAGTAGCGTTGTACATGGAGTCACCTTTCATCGTCAGTTAACCGGTCGGCACTCGACCGGGTTATCAAAACCGGATGCGGCCCCGCTGCGTCCGGGAGCGCCTTCGCCCCCTGAATTGCCCTCGCTGGCCAACTCGGATTGCTGCATCGCACAAAACTCATTGTAGGGACGGGAAAGTCCGAAGTCAAGCACTTTTTGCTGCATCGCACCAACCGCGCCGGGTCGCCTGCCTGGAAAATCAAACGCCCGATAAATCAGCGAGTTATCGGCGGGCTATAATGGCGCCCTCGATTTTAGGGAGGCCGGCATGTCCGAGACCCCGCGCATCATCAAGAAGTACCCGAACCGGCGTCTCTACGACACGGCAAGCAGCGGCTACATCACGCTGGCCGACGTGAAGCAGATGGTGCTGGACAACATCGAGTTCCAGGTGATCGACGCCAAGACCGGCGACGACCTGTCCCGCACGATCCTCCTGCAGATCATCCTCGAGGAGGAAGCGGGTGGCATGCCGATGTTCAGTTCCGAGATGCTTGCGCAGATGATCCGCTTCTACGGCAGTGCCCAGCAGACGATCATGGGCAGCTACATCGAGCAGAACGTGAAGGCGTTCATGGCGATCCAGAAGAAGCTGCAGGATCAGGCAAAGCAGATCTACGGCGACAAGATGATGCTGACTCCGGACCTGTGGAAGCAGTTCATGCAGATGCAGGCACCGGCGATGCAGGGGATGCTCGGCAACTACCTCGAGCAGAGCGCGAAGCTCTTCATGGACATGCAGCAGCGGATGCAGGACCAGACCCGCGGCATGTTCGCGGCATTCCCATTCCCGAACTTTGGTGCTGCACCGCAAAGCCCGCCGGACGAGGACAAGAAGCGCTGACCGCGCATGCGCTGCAACAAGCGCAGTTCCACGCCCCTCTTGCTGCGGCGCACTCCTCCATCCACAGCAGTTCTTCGGCTCGATCGATGATCACAACCAAACCGAGACCCGCGCAGCGGGCGCGGCAGACGCCGCCCCCGGCGCCGCGCGTGGGATTCGTCTCGCTCGGCTGTCCGAAGGCACTGGTCGATTCCGAGCAGATCGTCACGCAATTGAAAGCCGAGGGCTACGACATCGCGCCGACTTACGATGGCGCGGACATGGTCGTCGTCAACACGTGTGGCTTCATCGACGCGGCCGTCGCCGAATCGCTCGACGCGATCGGCGAAGCGCTCGCTGAAAACGGCAAGGTCGTTGTCACCGGTTGCCTGGGCGCGAAGGAAGGCGGCGCGTTCGTGCGCGCGGCACATCCCAAGGTGCTCGCCGTGACGGGCCCTCATGCGACGGCGGAGGTGATGGCGGCGGTGCATGAACACCTGCCGAAGCCGCACGACCCGTTCATCGATCTCGTTCCCGCGCAGGGGATCAAGCTGACGCCACGGCATTACGCGTATCTCAAGATCAGCGAAGGCTGCAATCATCGCTGCACGTTCTGCATCATTCCGTCGATGCGGGGCGACTTGGTCAGCCGGCCGATCGGCGACGTGCTGGCCGAGGCGGAGCGACTGTTGCGGGCTGGCGTCCGCGAATTGCTCGTCATCTCGCAGGACACGAGCGCGTACGGCGTCGACGTCCGCTATCGCACGGGCTTCTGGCAGGGCCGGCCTGTGAAGACTCGAATGACGGATCTTGCGACAGCGCTCGATGCCCTCGGCCGCGCGCATGGCGCATGGGTGCGACTCCATTACGTTTACCCGTACCCGCATGTCGACGAGGCGATCGCGCACATGACCGAGGATCCGGCGCGCGGCGGTCTCCTTCCCTATCTCGACGTGCCGTTCCAGCACGCGAGCCCGCGCATCCTGAAGCTGATGAAACGCCCGGCGAACGCGGAAGGCACGCTGCGGCGGATCGAGGCATGGCGCGCGGCGCGGCCCGACCTCGTCGTGCGCAGCACCTTCATCGTCGGTTTTCCGGGCGAAACCGGGAACGAATTCGAAGAGCTGCTCGCGTTCCTCGATGCCGCGCAGCTCGACCGCGTCGGCTGCTTTGCGTATTCGCCGGTCGACGGCGCATCCGCTAACGCGCTGCCGGATCAGGTGCCCGACGATGTGAAGGAGGAGCGGCGCGCGCGGTTCATGTCGCTGCAAGCGACGATAAGCGCTGCGCGGCTTGCGCGTCGTGTCGGCCAGACGATGACGGTGCTGATCGATGGGCACGACGGCACGACGGCGATCGCCCGCTCGGCGGCGGACGCGCCGGAGATCGATGGCACGGTACGCATCGCGACGGGTGGCGGGATGGCCGCGGGTTCGTTTGCGCGCGTCACCGTCACCGGTGCGAGCGAGCACGATCTCGAGGCGGTCGTCGCGAACTAGAAGTTTGCGGGTGCGGCGCCGCGCCAACGCTCGCCGGGACCTCAGGCGATCATTGTCGAGCAGCCGAGCGGCCGACCTTTCCAGTACATCCCGTTCAGGCGGAGCGCGAGCTTGCCCAGCGTATCGAACTTCTTGCCGGTGATCGTCATGAGCACCCCCGGCCTGCTGCCGTCTCCGTCGACATGCTGAATCTCCGTGCACTCGATAGGCTCTCCCGAATACTTGGCAACGAGCGCCTTCAGCTCATCGTCGGTTGTGCCGGGAGCCACGTTCGCAATCCAGAGCCGTTCCATCGATTCTCCTAGGCCATTATGTTGACACCGCCATCGACGTAAAGCGTCTCGCCTGAAAGTCGCCGCGCGTAGGGCGTGGCGAGATACGCGCAGGCGAAGCCGACGTCCATGATATCGACGAGCTCGCCGATCGGCGCGCGCTGCGCCGCCTCGGCCAGCAGCAAATCGAAATCCTTGAGTCCCGACGCGGCGCGCGTCTTGAGCGGACCCGGTGAGATCGCATGCACGCGGACGCCCTGGCTGCCAAGCTCAAATGCGAGATACCGGCAGCACGCTTCGAGCGCGGCCTTGACCGGACCCATGACACTGTAGGTGGGGATCACCTTTTGCGCGCCGTGATAACTCATCGCGAGCATCGTGCCGCCTTCTTTCATGAGCGGGGCGGCAAGCCGCGCCATACGGACGAACGAGTGACACGACACGTCCATCGCTTTTGCGAAGCCGTCGGCCGAGCAATTGAGCAGCCCGCCCTGCAGGTCCTCCTTGGGTGCGAAGGCGATCGAATGAACCAGAATGTCGAGCCGTCCCCACTCGCGCGCTACCGCGTCGAACACCGCTTCCAGCTGACCGGGCATCGCAACGTCGAGCGGCAGGAAAATCGGCGCGCTCGATCGACTTTGCGAGCGGCTCGACATGCGGCCGCGCCCTGTCATTCAGATACGTGATCGCGAGACTCGGCACCGAGCTCGCGGAACGCCTTGGCGCAGCCCCACGCGATCGAGCTCTCGTTGGCGACGCCGACGACAAGCGCCTTCTGTCCTTGCAGCACGGGGCGCTGAATGTCGACCGTCATGCGAGATCCTTTCTTTGCGCGCCGAGCGCATTGCGCGTGTGACGCGCGATCATCAGCTCTTCATTGGTTGGAATCACCCACGCCGCCACCCGGCTGCCGGTGACCGTGATGCGCGGACCGCGCGCATCGTTGGCGGCGCGGTCGAGCTCGACGCCGAGCCACGCGGCGTCGGCGCAGACGCGCTCCCGCAGCCGCACGCTGTTCTCTCCGATGCCCCCGGTGAACACGACGGCGTCGAGCCCGCCGAGCGCCGCGGCGAGCGAACCGAGCTCGCGGCCGATCCGGTAGACGAACAACTCGATCGCCGACTTCGCGGCCGGATCGGCACTCGCCTCGAGCGTGCGCATGTCGCTCGAGATGCCGGACACGCCGAGCAATCCGGACTGCGTGGTAGATGAGGCTTCTCGATTTCGCGCGCATTCATCTTGAGCTCGTCCATCAGATAGAGGATTACGCCCGGATCGAGACTGCCACAACGCGTGCCCATCGGCAGGCCATCGGCAGCCGTGAAACCCATCGTGCTCGCGACGCTGCGACCACC
This sequence comes from uncultured beta proteobacterium, assembly GCA_963724975.1. GTDB lineage: Bacteria > Pseudomonadota > Gammaproteobacteria > Burkholderiales > Casimicrobiaceae > CAIWHR01. Next base: position 73,251 of record CAVRXB010000005.1, read on the forward strand.
GTCGATCGCGCACATGCTGGCGCCGTTGCCGAGGTGCAGCACGACCACCTTGCCGGATGCGGCGCGTGCGTCGTACTCCGGCATCGCATGCGCAATGTATTCATAGGACAGGCCATGAAAACCGTACCGCCGGACGCCGCGTTCGGTGATCGACTTCGGCAGCGCGAACGCCTGCGCGACCGCGGGCTGGCGACGGTGGAACGCGGTATCGAAGCACGCGACCTGCGGCAGGTCCGGCGCGCGGGCGAGCAGCGCCCGGATCGGCGCGAGGTTGTGCGGCTGGTGCAGCGGCGCGAGCGGGACGTACTTCTCGAGTGCGGCGAGCACCGCCGCGTCGACGCGGGTGGGCTCGGCGTACTCGAGACCCCCGTGCACGACGCGATGGCCGACGGCTACCAGTCGGTGGTCGGCGAACCGCTCGCGCAGGAACGGCACGAGGTGGTCGAGCGCGCCGTCGTGGCCGAGCTTCGTGCCTTCGCTCCAAGTGCGTTCGGAGAGCAACTGGCCGTCCGCGTCCTTCGCGACGAACCGAGGGGCCGTGTAGAGACCTTCGGCCTGCCCGCGCGCGACGAGAGCGAGGTCGCCGTCAGCTGCGGCGAACAGCGAGAACTTGAGGCTCGATGAGCCGGCGTTGACGACGGCGATCGCATCCATGGCATCACCCTCTACTTCAGAGCAGCGCCGGGACGATGTCGACGAACAGAATCTTCACGATCGTCATGCCCGGAAAGATCATCGCGTAGCCGATGTCCGGCCGATCCGTCGGCGCGAGCTTGTTCGCATAGGCGAGGATCGCGGGGTTGCCGCAGGCGCCCGCGACGATGCCGGCCACCTCGTCGAAGGGCATCCGGTACATCAGCAGTCCGATCAGCATTATCGGCAGGACGAGCGCAACCAGCACGATCGCGCCGAGGCCGAGCATGAGCAGTCCACTCTCCGCGACGGCAGCGGCGAACTTGGGCCCGGAGGACATGCCGACCTGTGCGAGAAACAGCGTGAGCCCGAGGTTGCGCAGCACGAGATTGGCGGAGAGCGGGATCGTCCAGTTCATGCCGCCGGTGCGCCGCAGGTTGCCGAGGATCAGCGCCACGATCAGGACGCCCGACAACCCGACGGCGAGCTTGCCTATGCCGGGAAGCGGAATCTGGATCGCGCCGAGCAGGAATCCGAGTGCCATGCCGAGACCGATGGAGATGTAGCTGAACTCCGCCGTGCCCTTGATCGAGTCGCCGAAGAACCTGCGCAGCGCGGCGAAATCACCACGATTGGCGAGCAGGCCGATGCGGTCGCCGAACTCGAGCACGAGGTCGGGCCGCGGCAGGATCTCGGCGTCGCCGCGGCGGACCTGGACGACCGCCGACGCTTTCTCCGCCGGCAGGTCGAGATCGCCTAACGTTCTGCCGACGACGGCGGGACGGGACGCGAACACTCGAATGTAGTCGAGATCGCCGCGATCCTTGACCAATCGGCCCGGCGCCGCCTCGCCGAGCGTCCTGCTCGCCTGCGCGAGCGCCTCCTTGCTGGGGCCGACGACGAGCACGATGTCGTTCTCTGCGACGATCATCCCCGGAGAGGCAGGCTCGTTACGGTGCGCCCTGCGCAGGGCGGCGATCTGCACGCCGGCGGGAAGGCCGCTCATCACTTCGCCAAGCGTCTTCCCGAAGTGGTCCTGGTTGTGGAGCGCTATCTCGAGAAGCTCGAGGCCGGCCGCCTGGGACGCCTCGATTTTGGGCTTGAGGATCAGGAATGCGATATACAGGAACAGGATCGGGCCCGCCACGCCGAACGGATACGAAACCGAGTACCCCACCGCGGGATCGTCATTGCCGAGGGTGGCGATCGCTGCCTGCAGTGTCGGTGTGCTGGTTCCCGATCCGGCAAACAAGCCGAGCCCGTAGCCGAGGTTCAGACCCATCCATTTGACGATCAGCAAGCTAACCACGCCTGAGAGCAGCACGCCGATCAGCGCCATGACGTTGGCCCTGCGGCCGTTCGCGCTGGTGAGGCCAAGGAAGAACTGCTTGCCGTACTGCACGCCGACCGCATAGAGGAACAGCGCGAGGCCGAGCGTCCCGACCATCGGCGCCGGAGCCGACTTGGGCGCGAACCATCCCACGAAGAGTGCGACGAACAACACCGCGCCCACGCCGAGCGAGAATCCCTTGATGTTGATTTCGCCGATGAGATAGCCGACCGCCACCGTGAGGAACAGCGCCATCAGCGGCTGCTGCTCGAACAGCATCCTGACGAATTCCATGGCGCCTCCTTCTTGTTCTAGTAGACGGTGAGGCCGCGGCTGCGGAATTGCCCGCGCACGCGCTCGGTGAGCTCGGCGCTGGGCGGCTCGAAGTTCTCCAGCTCGTACGGGATGCTCAGCTTGCGCCACTTGTCGCGGCCCATCTGATGGAAGCGCAGGATCTCCACGCGCTCGACGTTCTTCAGCGGCGCGACGAGGTCGGCCAGCTTTTCGACGTTGTCGTGGCCGTCGGTCAGGCCGGGGACGAGGACGAAGCGGATCCACGCCGGGCGCCCCAATGCGGCGAGCCGCCGCGCGAACTCGAGCGTCGGCTTGAGCGGATGTCCGCACACTTCCTGAAAGGTCGCCGGATCGCCGCCCTTGATGTCGAGAATCTCGAGGTCGATGTCCTGCAATTCCTGGTCGCTGAACCGGTCCCCCAGCCGCCCCGCGGTCTCCATCGCGGTGTGCAGCCCGAGCGCCTTGCAGCGCCGGAAAATCTGCGTGACGAACGCCTTCTGCACCATCGGATCGCCGCCCGAGAGCGTGACGCCGCCGCTCATCTTGAGAACGTTGGCGTACTTGCCGATCTGGCGCATTGCGCGCGAGACCGGGACCGGATGGCCATTGTGCTTGTGCCAGGTATCCGGGTTGTGGCAGAACTTGCAGCGGAGCGGGCAGCCAGTGAGAAACGCGACGAAGCGGATGCCCGGACCGTCCACCGTGGTGCCGACTTCGTACGAGTGCACGAAGCCGACGACGTCCTTCTCGCCGGCTTCCTCCTGGTCGCCCGGATAGACCGCCAGGTAATCGTGGATCGCGTTGCTTTCGACCGCGCCTTCGCGCGCGACATGCAACTCGTAGCGGCTGCCGACCAGCGACTTGTTCATGGCGCGCCCTACATCGAGCCGTGGAAGGTGCGGTTCATCACGTCGAGCTGCTGCTCCTTCGTGAGCTTGACGAAGTTGACCGCGTACCCGGATACGCGCACCGTGAGCTGCGGATACTTCTCGGGGTGCTTCATCGCGTCCGCGAGCGTCTCGCGGTTCAGCACGTTGATGTTGACGTGGAAACCGCCGCTGGAGAAATAGGCGTCGAGCGCGCCGCGGCCGCGCGCGAGGCGCTCGGCCTCGGTGCCGAGCGCCGTGGGAACCACCGACAGCGTGAGCGAGATGCCGTCCTCTGCGTCGTCGTACGGAATCTTCGCGACCGATAGCAGCGCGGCGAGCGCGCCGTGGCTGTCGCGGCCGTTCGACGGATTCGCGCCGGGCGCGAAGGCCTCGCCCTTCTTGCGGCCGTCCGGCGTGGTGCCGGTCTTCTTGCCGTAGACGACGTTCGAGGTGATCGTCAGCACCGACTGCGAGTGCACCGCATTGCGGTAGGTCGGGTACTCGCGGATCTTGTCCATCATCGTCGACACCAGCATCTTCGCCATGTCGTCGGCCTGGTCCTCATTATTGCCGTAGCAGGGGTATTGCCCCTCGACCTTGAAGTCGACGATCAGCCCGCGCTCGTCGCGCACCGGCCGCACTTTCGCGTACTTGATCGCCGACAGGCTGTCGGCGGCGTGCGACAGTCCCGCGATGCCGCAGGCCATCGTGCGCAGGATGTCGCGGTCGTGCAGCGCCATCTCGACCGCTTCGTAGCAGTACTTGTCGTGCATGTAGTGGATGACGTTGAGCGCATTGACGTAGGTCTTCGCGAGCCAGTCCAGCATCGAGTCGAAGCGCCCCATCACCTCGTCGTAGTCGAGCACCTCCGAGGTGATCGGCGCGAGCATCGGCCCGACCTGCTCGCCGGTCAACTCGTCGCGGCCGCCGTTAAGCGCGTACAGCAGCGTCTTCGGCAGGTTCACGCGCGCGCCGAAGTACTGCATCTGCTTGCCGACGCGCATCGCCGAGACGCAGCAGGCGATGGCGCAGTCGTCGCCCCACTTCGGCCGCATCAGGTCGTCCGACTCGTACTGGATGGCGCTGGTGTCGATCGACGCCTTGATGGCGAAATTCTTGAAGCCCACCGGCAGCCGCGGCGACCAGAACACGGTGATATTGGGCTCGGGCGCCGGGCCGAGGTTGTTCAGGGTATGCAGCATGCGGAAAGCGCTCTTGGTCACGAGGGTGCGGCCGTCCTCCCCCATGCCGCCCACCGCCTCGGTGATCCACACCGGATCGCCGGAGAAGAGCTGGTTGTACTCGGGCGCCCGCACGAAGCGCACGATGCGCCACTTGATGACGAGGTCGTCGATGATCTCCTGCGCCTGGGATTCGGTCAGCGTGCCCTCGCGCAGGTCGCGCTCGAAATAGATGTCCCAGAACGTGGACAGGCGACCGGCCGACATCGCCGCGCCGTTCTGCTGCTTGATCGCCGCGAGATAGCCGAAGTAGGTCCACTGCACTGCCTCGCGCGCGTTCGCTGCCGGGCCCGAGATGTCGAAGCCGTAGCGCGAGGCCATCTCCTTGAGCTCCTTGAGCGAGCGGATCTGCTCGGAGAGCTCTTCGCGCAGCCGGATGATCTCCTCAGTGGAGTGGCGGTCGTCGAGCTCGGCCTTCTCGCGCGCCTTGTCGTCGAGCAGGAAATCCATCCCGTAGAGCGCCACCCGGCGGTAGTCGCCGATGATGCGGCCGCGCCCGTAGGCATCCGGCAGCCCCGTGACGATTCCCGAGGAGCGGGCCTTGCGGATCTCGGGCGTGTAGGCATCGAACACGCCGTCGTTGTGCGTCTTGCGGTACTTGGTGAAGATTTCGCCGAGCGCCGCATCCGGCTTGTAGCCGTAGGACTCGAGGCTCGCGGCGACCACGCGCCATCCGCCGAAGGGCATGATTGCGCGCTTCAGTGGAGCGTCGGTCTGCAGTCCCACGATGATCTCGCGGTCCTTGTCGATGTAGCCGGGCGCGTGCGCGAGGATGCTGGACGGAACCTGCGACACGTCGAGGATGCCCTTTTCGCGCTCCTTGGCGAGCAGCGGCTGCAGCGTTTTCCACATGCCACGCGTGCGCTCGGTAGGACCCTGCAGGAAGGTGCCGTCGCCATCGTAGGGGGTGTAGTTGCGCTGGATGAACTCGCGAACGTTGACGCGGCTCTGCCAGGTGCCGGGCGCGAAGCCGCGCCATGCGATTTCCCAACGCTCGCTCGCGGGTTTAGGAATGGTCGCCATAGCTCCTCCTTCAGTCGGTAGAGTCGAGCACTCGTCCGCAACGGACGGGCTCAGCGTGTGGGTGATGATGCTTCATCTCGGATTCGGCATCACCTGGGCGAGTCGGTGGGGTCGTATTCGTGCGCGCGAAATTGAACACGACGAGCCGGGCTTCAATACGGCAATCGCATCCATGGCGTCAGAGCACCGCTTTGGTCCCACTTTTCCGCCGCTCCGCAGCCACGAGCACCGCCATCGCACACGAAGCAAGACGCGTCGTCACGGAGTCGGCGCGCGAAGTGAGGATGATCGGCACGCGCGCGCCGAGCACGATGCCGGCGGCATCGGCGTTCGCAAGGAACGAAAGGCTCTTCGCGAGCATGTTCCCCGCCTCCAGGTCAGGCACCACGAGCACGTTGGCGCGTCCGGCGACCGGCGAATCGATCTTCTTGATCTCGGCCGATTCCATGCTGATCGCGTTGTCGAGCGCAAGCGGGCCGTCGAGAATGGCGCCGGTGATCTGCTTCCGGTCCGCCATCTTGCACAGTGCGGCCGCCTCGATGGTGGACGGCACATTCGGGTTGACTGTCTCCATCGCCGACAGGATCGCAACGCGCACCTCCGGAAACTTCATCGCATGCGCGAGGTCGATCGCGTTCTGGATGATGTCGACCTTGTCCGCCAGCGTCGGAGCGATATTGACCGCGGCGTCGGTGACGATCAGCGTCTCGGGATAGGTCGGGACGTCCATGATGAAGCAGTGGCTCACGCGACGGGCGGTGCGGAGCCCCGTGTCGCGCTTCACGACCGCGCCCATCAGCTCGTCGGTATGCAGGCTGCCCTTCATGAGAGCTTCGGCCCGCCCTTCGCGCACGAGCGCGACCGCGCGCGCGGCCGACTCGTGGCTGTGCGCCGTGTCGACGATCTCGAACGCGGCGATGTCGATCCCGTGTTGCTTCGCCACCGCCTCGATCCGTGCCTTCGGGCCGACCAGGATCGGCGTGATCAGCCCCATCGCGGCGGCGTCGACGGCGCCCCGCAGCGAGCTCTCGTCGCAAGGGTGCGCGACCGCCACCGGCGTCGGCGGGAGCGCCTTGCAATAGTCGATGAGCTTCTGGTACTTAACGTGTTCGCGCGCCACTGCGTGCTCCCGTTCGTGCCCTGACCTTTCGATGCTTCGCCGGCGCCTTCCTCATCGTCTGCGCAGCAGTTGCCGAGCGACGTCCCCGCTTGGAGCGGATGTCCAGCGTCTCGCCGATATTTTCGAACATCGCGAGCTGTTCCGCCGACGGCTGTGACCGCCGCATGCGCTCGTCGGCCAGCAGCTTGCGAACCAGCGTGATCAGGCGGTTGCGGTCCGCCGGATCGCGAAGCAGGATCGGCAGCGTCGCCACGGCGCGCTCCGGCTCATAGGCGACGATGATGTCCTGCTCGCCGCGAACTCGCCGCCACTGATCGGGCTCGAGGTCGGGAAGGAGGTCGCGGTATTCGCCGGCGAGCTCCTGCTTCAGCGCAAGGCGTGCAAGCGGCAGCGGCGCGCCGCGCCGCGCCAGCAGGGAACCGACGCGGGCCAGGGCCTCGGCATAACCACCTTTCTCGAGCGACGCCAGCGCTTCCTTGACGAACGGCAGGTCGCGCGACTCGGCGATAGTCGGGGCGGCATCCGCTTTCGCCGCGCCCTTGTCGGCAAGATAAAGCGAGAATACGTTGCCGTAGGTCTGGAAGAACTGCGCCTCGCTGATCGCGTCGCGAACGGCGCGATAGTAGTCGAGCGATGCGCTGATCGCCTCGGACACCGTCGCCTCGACCTTGCGGGCAGGTGTGTCGGCATCGACCGTCACGCGCTGGGCCTTGACCGCCTTTGCCGCGGGTCCGAGCCAAGCAAGCCAGGGGTTGAGGTCCGAGAACGCCCAGCGCTGGAACCGTAGCGGATGAAATTGACGCGCAAGTTTTGCCGTCATCTCGTTGCTCATCGACTGAACCAGCGGCTGCGCGAAAAGTTCGTACGCGCGCTGGTTGAACTCAGACAGCGCGGCGACCGCCTCGAACGGTTTCTCGTCGTTGCGCTCGAATCGATTGAGCCGGGCGACGATTTCCTCCAACCGGCGTTCGGTGAATTCGACTTCGTACTCGGGCTTCCCGTCGCGGCCTTTCCGCTCGTGGATTGCCATAGCGTAGAGTCCCGGCGGCAGCATCTCGATCGATTTCAGCACCGAGACGATCTGCGCGTGCTCCTTTTTCGCCACCTTCCCTGAGACGAAGATGCCGAGGTGACCGACGTTCTCGTGCACCAAGCCGACGATCACCTGTCCGCGCGCCTTGATTTCTTCCGTCGAGCCGTAGACATCGGCCACCCAGTTGAAGGCTTGCTGCGGCGGCGTGATGTTGTCGCCCATCGATGCGAAGAGCACGATCGGCGCTTTGATGGAACGCAGGTCGAACGCCTGTCCGCCGGCACCCTGCGTGCCGCCGGTCCAGAGCTTGTTGCCGACGAAGAGGTTGCGGGTGATCCACTCGATCTCCTCGCGATTCATCAGATAGAACCCGCCCCACCAACGCTCGAACTCGAGGAAGCGCGGCGGCTCGGTGTCGACGTTCGCGAACAGGTGGTAATACTTGTCCCAGAACGTGTTGGCCGGGTTCAGGTTCTCGAAGTTTTCGACGAGGTACGCGCCATCGAAGATACCGTCACCCAGATCCGACGTAAGTGAGGCGAGCCACGTGCCGCCCAGCAGCCCGCCGGAGTAGCGCATCGGGTTGTCCCCCGCGCCCTCCGTCCATGCGCCGCCCCAATACGACATCGGTGCGCCGTTGATCACGATCGGTCCTGTGTCGTCGGGATCGGCGGCCGCGAGCATCATCGCCGCCCAGCCACCCTGGCAGTTGCCGATGATGGCCGGCTTGGCGCTATGGGGATGCAGCGCGCGTACCTTGTGCACGAACTGCTGCTCCGCCACACACACGTCGAGCAACGTCTGGCCGGGCTCCGGTTCAGGAAAGAAAATCACGAAATAGACAGGGTGTCCTTCGCGCAGCGCGACACCGACCTGTGAATCGTCCTTGAATCCGCCAATTCCCGGGCCATGGCCAGCGCGCGGATCGATGACCACGTACGGCCGCCGCTTCGGGTCGACGATTACGCCATCCGGCGGCAGGATCCTCACGAGCGCGTAATTGACGGGACGAGCGAGCGCGCGGCCATCGACGACCATCTCGTAGTCGAAGTGCAGGACCGGAGGCGAACCCTGCCGCGTATGGTCGACGAAATTGTTGCCGCGCTCGCGGAGCGTGTCCCAGAACAGTATCGAGCGTTGCGCGAAGTCGGTCGCGTAGCCGTACACGGACGCCCATCCATCGAATGGCGTCGCAGGGGTCTTCGCCAGGTCCGCGATATTGTCGTCGTACGCTTTCTGCATGCGTTCGGCGAAGCGCTTCTGCGCGATCTTGGTGCGTTTCTGGAGGACGAGCGCGACTTTGGTCGCAATGTCGCAGCTGCGAGCGAGTTTCGAGGTGGAATCCATGGGAGGGCCTGTGGGTGGGAATACAGCGGGGCGGTTCCTGCGGCAGCGAGACCGGCCCGCCGCGAGCGTTCATTGTACCGCTGGCCCTATGACGACTCGTTGACGCGCATCAACGTCCTGCGCGCATCAACGTCCTGAGCTCATCGGCGACTGCGTGCTGCTGTCCGATGGGGCCTCGAATGTCGCATAAAGTTCCCGCGATGCTGGATTCCCGTTACCGTTCCACGGCGATGGCGCCAACGCGGTCATTCTCAAGCGTCCAAACTCGCGAGGCCCACGGGCCAATTCATGACCATCCGCGCTGGCTCAATCGGAAGCCGCTTGCAGGTTCGACTCGCTGCACTTAGCGCGCGATCGTCTGGCCCGCCAGCACCAGCGCCGCGAGGAAGATAGTTTCGCCGGCGAGGAGCGCAAAAGCCCGCGCGCCCACCTTCTTCATTTCGCTGGGCGAAGTCTTGAGTCCGACGGCCGCGATGGCGACGACGAGGCATGCGCGAGCCGTCTCGTTGAGCACCGCACCGACTGGCCGCGGTATGAATCCCAGGCTTCCCGCGACGACCAGCGCAACGAACGCGAGCAGGAACAGCGGCAGCAGGGGCTCGCGTTCACCCTCCGCCGCCTTCCCAATGTGCCTCCGGACGGCGAGCGCGATCGCGGCCACGATCGGCAGCAGCATCGCCACGCGGAGGAGCTTGGTCAGCACGGCGAAGTCGCCGACCTCGGGGGAGATGCTGTAGCCGGCGCCCACGACCTGCGCAACGTCGTGGATCGTCGCGCCGAGAAAGAATCCTGCGGCCCGCGCGTCGAGGCCGAACCACTTGACGATGACCGGATAGGCGACCATCGCGACCGTCGACAGCGCGGTGACGCCGGCGATCGTGAAAATCAGCTCGCGCTCGGACTTCTCGTCTCGCGGCAGGACGCTCGCGATCGCCATAGCGGCGGAGGCGCCGCAGATGGCGGTGGCGCCCCCTGTCAGGATGCCGAGACGGCGCGAGAGACCGAGCGTCTTCGCCGCCATCGCGCCGAACGCGAGCGTCGCGACGACCCCAGCGATTACGAGCAGGCCATGCGCCCAGCCCAGCGCCGCGATCTGCTCGAATGTGATGCGCGCTCCGAGCAGCGCGACGCCGAGGCGCAGGATCCGCCGCGCGGCGAAATCGATGCCGGGCTTGGCAGGGCCCTCGACTGCCACTCCGTTCAACGCCATGCCGAGCAGCAACGCATAGAGCAACGTCGGTCCGCCGCGCGTCTCGGCGATGAACGTGGAGGCCGCCGCGATGACGGCGCTGAATAGCAGGCCCGGCCACAGCCGGTGAAAGCCGCCGCGGAAGCCGGGCGATCGCAGCGCAGAGATTCCCGAAGATGCGTCGCTCATGGCGCGCCTCCTACGCGAGCAGGTCGTGGATGAGGGCTTCCGCCTGGGGCCACTCGCCGAATCCGGCGGCGGGATTCAGGTGACCGACCGCTCCGATGTTCACGAGCCGGCTGCCCCACGCGCGAGCAAGCTCGGCGACGCGATCGAACTGTCCCAGCGGGTCGTTGGTGCTGGCCGCGACGACGCTCGGGAAGGGCAGCTTCGTGCGCGGAGTCGGCAGCCAGCCGTTTTGGCGCAGCACGTCCATCGAGGGATAGCTCTCCGGCATCGGCGTTTCGAAGTCAGGTGGCGCGGCAAGGAGCGCGCCCCGGATCGCCCGATCGTGCCGCTGCGCCCAATGCACGGTGATCATGACGCCTGCGCTGTGGGCCACCAGGATCACCGGCCCCTCGAGTTCCGCGAGCGCCCGGTCAAGCGCCGCGACCCACGCCGCACAGGACAACTTGTCGCGCTCCATCCGCGGCACCGACCGCGCGTTGGGAAGCTTTGCCTCGAGCAACGTCTGCCAATGCTCGGGCACGTGGTCGCGCAAGCCGGGGACGAACAGGATTGTCGGTGTCGGGGACGAGTTCACGCCGGCATCTCGCGCAGGGTCAGCGCGCTTCGGCCGCCGGCGCGAGCTCGGGCAGCTTCGCGCGGATCACCTTCTTGTCGAGCTTGCCCACGCTCGTCTTTGGGATCGCATCGACGAAGTACACACGGTCAGGCACCGCGAACTTCGACACCGTGCCGCGGCTCGCGCAATCGGCGACGTGCTTTCTGATGACTTCGGCCGTCGGCGCATCGCCGCCTGCCTTCAGCACGACAAGCGCGACGGGGCGCTCGCCCCACTTGTCGTCCGGCACGCCGACGACCGCGGTCTCCGCGACGCCGGGGACGCGCAGGATCAGGTCTTCGATGTCGAGCGATGACACCCATTCGCCACCCGTCTTCACGACGTCCTTGATCCGGTCGACGATCTTGAGGTAGCCGTCGCCGTCGATAACGCCGACGTCGCCCGTATGCAGCCAGCCGCCGCGCCACAGTTCCTCCGAGCGCTCCGGTTCGTCGAGATAGCCTTGCGTGAGCCACGGCGCACGCACGACGACCTCGCCCTGGCTCGCGCCGTCGTGCGGCACGTCGTTCATGTCCGCATCGACGATGCGCAACTGCACGAACGGGATCGGGCGCCCCGCCCTGCACAGGACCGGAAGGCACCGCTCCGCGTCTCCGGCCAGGAGCTCCGGCGTGAGGTGCGCGAGCGTGAGGATCGGGCAGGTCTCCGACATCCCGTAGCCGGCAATGAGGTCGATGCCCTTGTCGACCGCCGCGCGGGCGAGCGGGAGGGGCAGCGCCGAGCCGCCGATCACCATCTTCCATCCGCGCAGGTCGCCGTCGCGCAGCGCGGGACTCGCGAGCAACATCTGCAGGATCGTAGGTACGCAGTGCGAGAACGTGACACCTTCGCGCGCGATGAGGCCGAGCAGCACGTCCGGCACATAGCGTCCCGGGTAGACCTGCTTCACGCCCAGGAGAGTCGCGACGTACGGCAGGCCCCACGCGTGGACGTGGAACATCGGCGTGACGGGCATGTAGACGTCGCGCGCACCGAACGACGCGTGCGGCGCGTGGGCGAAGGCCTGCGAGACGCCCAGTGTGTGCAGCACGAGCTGGCGATGGCTGTAGTAGACGCCCTTCGGCAGCCCCGTGGTCCCGGTCGTGTAGAACGTAGTTGCGCGGGTGTCCTCGGGGAGCGCTGGGAAATCGTAGGCGGGTGCGGCGGCAGCGAGCATCGACTCGTACTCCGCGGCGAACTCGATCGCCCCCGACGCCACGGCAGCGCCGTCGTTGATCAGCACGAACCGGACGCCAGGCCGGATCTTGGCACGGATTCCCTCGAGCAGCGGCAGGAACTCCGCGTTGACGAGGATCACGTCGTCCTTCGCGTGATTGATCGTGTAGAGCACCTGCTCCGGCGAGATTCGCACGTTCACCGTGTGCAGCACCGCGCCCATCATCGGCACCGCGAAGAAGCATTCGAGGTAGCGATGGCTGTCCCAGTCCATGATGGCGACCGTGGCGCCAGGCTTGATACCGAGCGCGGCGAGCGCCGAGGCGAGTCGTTTCACGCGCTCGGCGAGCGTCGCGTACGTGTAGCGCTGCTTGTCGGCGTAGACAATTTCCTGGGCCGGCGCGCGGGCGACGCCGTAGGCGAGGATCTGGCCGATCGAAAGCGATGCGTCGCAGGCCGACGGCGTGCACGCGATAGCGAGGGGATTCATGCGGTTCTCCATGTTGAAGGTTCGGACTTCGCCTTCGGGCGCCGAGTCTTGCGCACGCCGCGGGCAGGTTCCGTGAGGAAGGACTCGACGATGCGCGCGGACTCGACCGGGCGCGTGACGAGGAACAGGTGTCCGCAGTCGACGATCTCGAGCCGTGCGTCGGGAATCAGCCACTGCAGCAAATGAGCATTGGCGACGGGCACCAGCGGATCGTCGGCACCGGCCATGACCAACGTCGGCTGGCGCAGCGTCCACAACCACGGCAGGCTTGTCCAGCCGAACGCGGCAGCGAGCTGGAGGTAGTAGCCCGCGCGGCTCGAGAAGCGCACGTGACGCAACGTCGCCGCGACCGCTGCGGGATCGCGGCGGAACACGCCGCCGTAGACCTCGCCGGCGATCTCGTGCGCATGCGCGCGGTCGACGTAGCGCCGTGGCGTCGCCATCTTGAGCAGCACCGACGGATGCGCCGGCACCATGAACACGCCCGGCGAGGTCGCGGCGAGCACGAGCCGGCGGCAGCGATCGGGATTCACGATCGCGAATTGCTGTGCGATCGCTCCGCCCCACGACACGCCGAGCACGTCCGCGTGGAAGTAGCCGAGATGATCGAGCAGCTTTTCGGCTAGGCGGGCCACTGCGCGGGGCCGATAGGGCGAGGGCGGCGTAGGCGAACCGCCCACACCCGGCACGTCGAAGATGACGATGGGCGGTCCCGGCAGCGCGTCGATGAAAGGCTGCGCGAGCTCGATGTTCGCGCCGAGACCGTTCAGGATCAGGAGCGGCGGACGCGCGGTGTCACCGGGTCGCCTCGCATACCGGATCCGATGCCCGCCAACGAGTATCGTCTCGATGCGCATGGCCCGAGATCCGCGCGAGTTCCGTCGCCGCGCCATCATCGCGCGAGCACGTAAGCGCCGGGCGCCGCGGCGATCGCCGGATGCCGCGCGTTGCCAAGCGAAGTCGGCGCGGATTTCGTCGGCCCGGACCGCGCTTTGATCCACGCGCGCCAGTGCGGCCACCAGCTGCCTTCGGTCTTCTGCTGCCGCCCGAGCCAGGATTCGGGGCTCGCGGCGCGCGCGCGTCCCGCCATGAACCACGAGCGGGGGTTCCCCGTCGGGTTGACGAGACTCTGGACATGCCCTCCGTTCGAGAGGACGAACGTGCTGCGCGCGCCGCCGCAGAGCTGCGCGGTCCGGTAGACGGCCTGCCACGGCGTGATGTGGTCCGTGAGGCCGCCGATCACGTACGTGTCCATGCCGATCTTCGCAGCGTCGACCTTGCGCCGGCGCACGCGCAGCGCGCCCGCACGTGGAAACGGATTCGTCTCGTACAGCGCGAGGAAGTCGGCGTGCAGCCGCGCCGGCAGCCGCGTCGTGTCGCTGTTCCAGTACAGGATGTCATGCGCGGGCGGATCGTTTCCGAGCAGGTAGTTGTTGACGACGTAGTTCCAGACGAGGTCGTTGGGCCGCATCCATGCGAACATGCGCGCGAGCTCCCTGCCCTCGAGCACCCCGCGCTTGTGGGAGGAGGCTCGCGCGGCGGCAATCGTCGCCGGCGTCACGAACAGGCTTGCGGTCGTGTCGCGCGCTGCCGCCGTGTCGAGCACGCACACCGCGAGCGTCGCGCTCTTGACCTTGCGCCGACCGACGGCGGCGAGCCAGGCGAGGAGCGCCGTCAGCGTGATCCCGCCGGAGCACGCGCCGAACACGTTGACGTCGGCAGTGCCACTCACTTTGCGCATCACGTCGACCGCCTGTTCGAGCGCGGCGACGTACGCGTCGAGCCCGCACTGCGCGTGCTCGCCCGTCGGATTGCGCCAGCTCACGACGAACGTCTGCACGCCGCCCTCGAGCGACCAGCGCACCAGGCTGTTCGTCGGCGCGAGGTCGAAGACGTAGAACTTGTTGATCTGCGGCGGCACGATCAAGAGCGGACGCGCGTGGACGACCGTCGTTGACGGCGCGTACTGGATGAGCTCAAGGAGCTCGTTGCGGAAAATGACCGCGCCGGGCGTCGTCGCGACGTTCTTGCCGACGGTGAACGGCCGCGCGTCCACCTGACGCGGCAGTCCGCGACCGCTCGCGAGGTCCTCGACAAAGTTGGCAAACCCGCGGATCACGCTCACGCCCTTGGTGTCGACAAGCTTGCGCAGCGCAGCCGGATTGCCCGCGAGGAAGTTGGTCGGCGCGAGGGCGTCGACGAAAAGCGACACGGCGAACCGCGCACGGTCCGCGTTTCGCGCGTCCAGGCCCGCCTCGTCGACACAGCGGTTGAGCGAGTCGCCCAGCGCAACGTGCGCCTGCAGAAGACGCCGGAACACCGCGCTGTCGTTCCACGCGCGGTCGGCGAACCGACGGTCGCCGGACTGCGCGCCCAAACTGGAGCGCCCGGCCGCGACGCGCGCGAGCTCGCCGACGAAGCTGGCGTAATGCTTCGTCACGAGGCCCGGTCGCCGTGCGAGATGGCCGAGCAGTGCCGTCGCCGCGGCCGACACGTCCTTGCGCCCGAACCCGATCAGAGGGTTCGCCGCCAACGTGTTCCGCGCCGCCTGCTCCACGAGCGCCGCATGCGGCTTGCGTGCCGGCCGTAGTGCTGGCGACGGAACGCGCGGCGCTCGCCTGGCGCCACGCTTCGCGGAAAGTCCGGCGGTCGCAGTCATCGTCGTCCCCGATCCGTCACGCCGCGGGCGCGGCCATGAGCAGCGCCAGCGACTCGGCGAGGAGCGCCGGCTTGGACTCGCCCTCGATCTCGATCGTGTTTTGCAGCGTCAGGAGCACACGGCCGGCGCTTTTCGCTTCCACGGCCAAGAGCACGACGCGGTTGCGGACCCGGCTCCCCGCCTTCACCGGCGCGATGAAGCGCACCTTGTCGAGTCCATAGTTGAGCGCCGCCGCCGCGTCAGGCGGAACAACGCCGGCCTCGATCGAGAGCGGAGCGGCAAGCGACAGCGTGAGGTAGCCGTGGGCGATCGTGCCGCCGTACGGGCTCTCGCGCTTGGCCCGTTCGACATCGACGTGGATCCACTGCCGGTCGCCGGTGCAATCGGCGAATTCGTCGATGCGGCGCTGGTCGACGACGTGCCAGGCCGATGTGCCGATTTCGCGTCCCGCGAACTCGGCGAGTGTCGCCATCGAGTACCCGGTCGATGTCATCGTTTCTCCCGTTGGCAGTTATCTCCGCCGCGCCCGGACCGCGGACGTCGGCAGGAGGAAGTGCGACAACGCGGGGATGAGCACCAGTGCCCCGATCATGTTCCACACGAACATGAACGTGAGGAGGATGCCCATGTCGGCCTGGAACTTGATCGGCGAAAACGCCCACGTGATCACGCCCGCAGCCAAAGTTATGCCGACCAGCGCCACGACCTTGCCGGTGAACTGGACCGCCTTCTGGTACGCCTCCGTGAGCGGTACGCCAGCACGCTGTTGCGCGAGTTGCACCGACAGGAGGTAGAGCGCGTAGTCGACGCCGATGCCCACGCCCAGCGCGATCACCGGCAACGTCGCGACCTTGACGCCGATGCCGAGCGCGACCATCAGCGCCTCGCACAGGATCGACGTCAGCGCGAGCGGCACGACGGCGACGACCACGGCCCGCCAGCTGCGGAACGTGACGAAACACAGCGCGATCACCGCTGCGTACACGTAGAGCAACATCGTGCGATTGGCCTGTTCGACGACGATGTTGGTCGCCGCCTCGATGCCGGCGCTGCCGGCCGCCAGCAGGAACTCGCGCTCCTTGTCGGTGTGGTCGGCGGAGAATTGCGCCGCGGCCTGCACCACGCGGTTGAGCGTCTCGGCCTTGTGGTCGGCCAGGTAAGCGATGACCGGCATGACCGAGCACGCAGTGTTGAACAGGTCAGGATTGTTGACCGATGCCTGCTGCGCCGCGTAGTTGAGCACGTCCTGGTTGCGGTTGATCGTCAGCCACTTCGGATTGCCCTCGAACGAGCCGGCGGTGATCTGGCGCACGGCGTCCGGCAGCGACACAGTGGTCTGCACGCCCGGAACCTGCTTCAGCTGCCACGCGAGCCGGTCCGCCTCGACCAGCGTCGGATACCTGAGACAACCCTCCTTGTCGGTTTTCACGATCACCGCGAACTGATCGGAGGAGAGTGCGTAGTTTGCGGTGATGTAGGCGTTGTCGCGGTTGTAGCGCGAGTCGGGCCGCAGCTCGGGCGCGCCCGGGTCGAGGTCCCCAATCCGAAGGTGCGAGCTCACCACGAGCCCCGCGATCGCGAGCGCGGCGGACACACCGATCGCGCCTATCGCCCAGCGGCGCGTCGTGAAGCGGTCGAGAAAGCTCCAGAGGGCGCCCAGACCCTTGCCGGCCGTCTCCTCGCGCTCTTCGCGCAGACTGCGCTCCGCGGCCGCCGCGCTCACGCCGGTGAAGGACAACAGCACGGGCAGCAGGAGCAGGTTCGTGAAGATCAGCACGGCGACTCCGACGCTCGCGGTCAGCGCGAGCTCCTTGATCACCGGAATGTCGATGACCATGAGGACAGCGAAGCCGACTGCGTCCGCGAGCAGCGCCGTCAGGCCGGCGAGGAACAGGCGGCGGAACGTATAGCGCGCGGCCACGAGCCGGTGCGTGCCGCGTCCGATGTCCTGCATGATGCCGTTCATCTTCTGGGCGCCGTGCGACACCCCGATCGCGAACACGAGGAACGGCACCAGGATCGAGAAGGGATCGAGCTCGAAGCCGAGGAGCGCGACCAGACCGAGCTGCCAGATCACCGCGACGATCGAGCAGGCGACGACCAGCGCCGTGCTGCGCACGCAGCGCGTGTACGCGTAGATGATTGCGGTGGCGATGAGCGCGGCGATGCCGAAGAACATCATCACCTTGAGGAGCCCGTCGATCAACTCGCCGATCAGCTTGGCGAAGCCGATCACGTGGATGCGGACCTTCGGCGATTCCTTGCTCTTCACCGTCTGGTCGAGGCTCTTCGCGAGCTCGTACTTGGCGCGGATCTTCTCCTCCAGCACCTGCGAGAGGCCGTGGTAGTCGATGCGCTTGCCGGTGCCCGGCTCCTTGTCGAGCAGCGGCACGAAGATCATGCTCGACTTGAAGTTGTTGGCCGACGAGGCTGCCGACGATCCCCGAGCGGGCGATGTTCTGCTTCAGCTGCTCGACACCGTCTACCGAACCGTTGTACGAGTCCGGCATCACCGGGCCGCCGCGAAAGCCTTCCTCGGTGACTTCGGTCCAGCGCACCGATGGCATCCAGAGCGATTTCACCCATGCCCTGTCGATACCCGGGGTCAGCACGAGCTCGTCGTTGATCTGCTTCAGCACTTCGAGGTAGCCGGGGTCGAAGATGTCCCCGTCGGCGCTCTCGACGACGACGCGGACGGCGTTGCCGAGTCCGCGCAGGTCCTTCTGGTACGTGAGGTAGTTCTTGATGTACGGCTGGCTCTGCGGAATCATCTTCTCGAAGCTCGCGTTCAGCACGAGCTTCGTCGCCGCGAAGTAGCCCAGCACGACGGTGACGATCGCGCACACGACGACCATCGCCAGCCGGTTGTTGAAGACGAGCCGCTCGAGCACGTTGCCCGAGCGCGGGTCGAATTCCGCGAGGTCGCGAACGACCGGCATCGCATCGAGATCGGCAGTGACGGCGGCCATGATGTGTTCGCGTGCGGGATTGGCGCTCAGCGCGCCGCGGTTTCGGAAACGGCGACCCCGCGTGGGCCCGCCAGCACGAATCGCCCGTCACCGAGTTCCGCGAAGCCGGTGAGCGGCATCGGCGGCTTGACTGCGATCGGAGCAAACGAGTGTCCGCCGTCGCTGCTCGCGACGATGCGCCCACCTGCGTCGGCCAGCAGGATCGTCCCGCTTGCGGCAGAGGCCGCGCCGACGATCGCTGCCGGCAGCCCGGCCTCGACCTTCGTCCACGCGGCGCCGCCGTTGTCGCTGCGCCAGACGTTGCCGCGCAGCCCGAAGGCGAGCACGGCATTGCCTGCGGCGGCGACGCCGAAGAAGCTGCCCTTGTAGGGAACCGCGAGTGCCTTGAACCGCTGCGCGGCGGCGTCGAGCTTGAGCACGAGCCCGCCTTCGCCCACGATGTAGAGATCCCCTGCTACCGGGCGGATCGAATAGAGATTGAAGAATTTGGGATTGTCGGTCCGGTCGAACCACGGCTCCCACGTTTTCCCGCCGTCGGCGGTGCGGAACGCGAGGTTGTAGGCGCCGATGACGTAACCATTTCGCACATCGGAAAACCAGACGTCGAGAAACGGCTTGTCGGCTCCCTGCTCCTTGTACCGCTTCGCTTCGGCGAGCAGCGCCTTCGCGCTTTCGGACGCAGGTTCTGCCGCGACCTTGCGCTCCATCGCGCTAACCAAAATGTCGTTGGCCTTGCGGCCGTCGAGCTGCAATTGCCACGATTCTCCACCGTCCGCCGTATGGAGCACGACGCCGTCGTGGCCGACGGTCCAGCCTTCCTTGGCGTCGACGAAGTACACCGCCGTCAGATCCGAGCTCACCGGGATCGTCGACTGCTTCCACGTCTTGCCGCCGTCGGTGGACACGACGACGTGACCGCGCTGGCCGACGGCAACGAGCCTGTCGCCGGCGCGCGCGACCGCTTGCATCAGGCTGCGGCTCGCGAGCGGCGAGACCTGCGCGGGTGTGTCCAGCACGTCGGCGAAGCCTGCTCCCGCGACTGGCCCAACGGCGAGTGAGAGGGCGGCGACGACCAACGATGCGACGGCATGGCGTGCGTTCATGATTCGGATTTCGAGTTCGAATCTCCCGGCGCGGCGCGGTGCGCGCGCCGCTCCGGTGGATTCATTTGGATACCGGCAGCCGCCGGCCTCAGCGCAGTCCTGCTCCGGCCAGGGCTTCCGACGACCAGAAGCTGTCGCGCGGCAACTCGGTCATGTACTTAAGACCGTTGTACGGGCCGAACAGGCCGGTGATGTTGTACACGCCCGAGCTGAAGTCGTAGATCGCGAAGGTGTCGGAAAACGGCGCCTGCACGTCGTAGCTGAACGACTGATACGCGTAGCTCGAACGATAGAGCTGCCCGCGCGCGTCGTACTGGTCGGAGGCGAGCGCCATCCAGCTGTCCTCGTCCAGGTAGAACGTGCGCTTGCTGTAGATGTGGCGCTTGTCCGGCTTGAGCGTCGCCTCGACCACCCAGACGCGGTGCAGCTCCCAGCGAACCAGATCGGGATTGAGGTGGTTTGGCTTGGTGATGTCCGCCGCCGTCTTGTGGTACGTGAGCCGATAGCTGCTGTACGGAACGTACATTTCCTTCTTGCCGATGAGCTTCCAGTCGAAGCGGTCGATCGCACCGTTGAACACCGACACGTCGTCGTAGGTTCCGGCGCCTGCTGCGCCGGGATTCGGCGTGTCGTAGGCAGAGATCCGGCGCGAGCCGCACGCGGCGCTGCCCGGGCAGGTATTGCCACGCGCGGCGCGGCTGCTTCAGCGGATTGACGGCGTCGATCCACAACAGCGCTTCGCCGTTGCGCCGAGCCGGTCCGACGTAATTCAGCTTGACAAGCCAGTAGGGGTCGCTGGCGCTGATCGGCCCGGACTTCTTCGGGTCGAAGATCGGCCACGCCCAGTTCGCGTCGGCCGCCACGGCGAGCGTCGGCACGCCGGCCGAGTCGACGTTCCAGTTCTCGTACCTGGGATTGTCGTAGCCGATACCGTTGTAGCGGAGCAGATGGTTCCAGATCGCTTCCGACCCGGTCTTCGGAATCGGGAACGGATATCCGGCCATGACGTTCTCGAGCGCGACGCCGCCGTCGATGGTCTTCGCGCCGGTAGCGTTCTTCATGGTGTTGTCGAGAACGCGCTGCGGCACTGCCACCGTCCGATGCGTCGTATAGACGTCAACGCGCATCGTCGGATAGCGCTTGAGGAGCTCCTTGGTGCCCTCGGTAAGCTTGTCCGCATGCGCGGCCATATCCTTGCCCGTGATCGTCAGGCGCGGTTTCTCGTTCGCGAACGGGTCGGGCCGGACCGTGGTTCCGGCCTGGAACCCGGCCGGCGGCTTGATGCCGCCGGTGTATTCGGGAATCGTGCCGTCCTTGTTGCCGGCCTTCTCCGCGCCGACCGCGGTCAGCGATGTGCCGAGCTGCTTGGCCTCGTCCGCCGAAACCGCCGCCAACGCACTTCCGGCGGCGAGCGATGCGATGGCGAGCGCCATCAGGGATTTGCGAAACATGTCTGTACTCCTCGTTAGAAGGTGGTTTTGAACGTGAGCGATACCCAGCCGCGGTCGGACAGCGAAGAGTTCGCGCCGTTGGGCACGCCCATCACGCCGCCGGCGGGGGTCTGCGCCGTCGGGTTGGTCGAGTAATTGCCGAAGTAGGCGCTGTACTTGAGATCGATGCGGTACTTCTGGTAGATGTCAGCCGCGATACCAGCGCTCCAGTTGCCGCCGTTCTCGCTGCCGCCGAACGCGACCGCGGAGTTGCCGGAGATGCCCTGGCTCCACGTCATCGGCGCAAGCAGGTCGACACCGGGGAACACCTGGAACCACGTCGGCGTGAAGTTGAACGCCAGCCCGAAGAAATTCTTCGATGGCTTGTCGATCGCCGTGTAGCTGCTGCGGCCCTTGAACACCGCCTCGTTCTGGGTGACCTTCGTCCACTGCATCCAGGTGAGCTCGCCCGCCAGCGTGGCGATGTCGAACAACGCGGTCTTCGGGAAAATGCTGACGCCGTTGAGCACGCCGTGCCACGTATCGCCCAGCGCACCCGGCGTGCCCGACGACGGCACCGCCGTCGTGGCGATCGATCCCGGCACCAACGGCACGAACGACGCGGGCACCACGTTCACCGGATCGCTCAAGAGCGGCATGTTCTGGCGGTAGGAGACTTCCGCGCCCACGCTGACGCCGGCGATGTTCTTGGCCAGCGTCAGGCCGTAGATGTGGATGTTGTCGCCGTAGGCGCCGTTGTAGAGCCCGAACTTGCCGTACTTTGTCAGGTCGGCGAGCGACGTGGCGTTCGGATTGACGAAGCAAAGGTTGCCGGGCAGCGGCGTGCCCCCGCGCGGCGTGCAGGCAGCCGCCGGCGCCGGGAGGAGCCCGGGCGTCGCCATCGCTTGCGGAAAGACGTCGTTCGTATTGCGATAGTAGGCGGCCACCGTGCCGTCGAGCCAATCCGGGCTCCAGCGTGCCGACAGTCCCCAATCGTCGAGGCTGCCCGAATTCGCGGGCGGCTTGATGTCGTAGCCGCGCCAGAGGCGAAGGTATTTCTGGGCTGCGGGGTTCGCGGCCGCAAGTGGGTTCGGTACGACGATGAACGAGTCGCCGCCGAAGTTGAGCGGGTCCTGGATCGTCAGGTAACTTCCCGATTCCGGAATGCGATCCGCCTGCCAGTTGTAGAACCACTGCGCGGCCACCGACAGATCCTTCGTCGGCTGCGCCTGCAGCGTGATCCCGCCGCGCGGCCGGAACAGCTCCTTTGCTTCGCTTCCCGGCGTCGCGAACCCCTTCCAGACGTCGAGCGGATTCTGCCCATAGGAAACGCCGTGGATCGCGCCGCCCAGCAGCAGGCTGTCTCCCCAGTAGACCGTGTGCTGACCGACCTTGAGGTTGAACGGGATGTCGAACATATCGACGTTTGCGAACACGAACGCGTCCAGCCATTCGCCCGACACGCCCTTGGCGTAGCGCTTCGTGTACGGGCTCAGCGCGCCGGCGACCGGCAGCCCG
This sequence comes from uncultured beta proteobacterium, assembly GCA_963724975.1. GTDB lineage: Bacteria > Pseudomonadota > Gammaproteobacteria > Burkholderiales > Casimicrobiaceae > CAIWHR01. The sequence goes on from CAVRXB010000005.1 coordinate 95,459, forward strand.
TTGACCAGCGTGTTTGCGGTCGCGTTGAACGTGTTGTCGAGGTTGCTATAGGCGAAGTCGTACCACGCCGCGTAGCTCGCGCGGAACCCGTATTGCCGGCGCCAGACCACGTCGAATTCGGACAGCACGTCGAACCGGTTGGTCACGATCGAGCCGTTGCCGAAATTGCGGTCGCCGTCATCGTAATTCGGAGCACCGAGGATCTCGTGGTTCTGCGACTGCGCGCGGACACCGAGGTTGTAGCGGACGGTGTTGTCCCAGCGCACCGCGAGGTCCGGGTTGTCGAGCGGAATCTCGAAGGCCTGCGCCGTGCCCTGCGGCCGCGAGCGCAGATGCGACGGCCAGCGCTGCGATACGTCGTCGGAAACGGGTCCGGCCGTGCTTTGTCATGTAGTTCTGCATATCGTCAATCTCCTGTGCGAAATGTCGGTGCTGCATTCGTTTTCGGCGCAAGCCGTCCCTGCGCGAGCTTCCGGGGGACGCTCGCGGTGCTGCGATTCGTGTTGTGGCTTATCGATAGCATTCACACTTCCGTGATCTCGGCTGCGAAAGCGTAGCGCCCAAGCGCCGCACGCAACGCGGGCGACCTCTCGCGCAACTGCACCTGCGCCACCAGTCCGTGGCGGGCGTCGCTCTTCACGTCGACGCCGGCGAGAGACACTCCCGCGGCTTCCGCCTCGCTGCGCACGACATCCTCGATCTCGCGAACGACGAGCGCGGGCTTGAAGATCTTGCCGACGGCGGTCACCGGGATCTGCGCAACGATGCGGACCGCCTTCGGTACGGCTGCGCGCTCGCCGATCGAATCGGCTGCGAACGCGAGCAGCTCGGATTCCGCGACCGCAGCACCCGGCCGCAGCTGGACGTACGCAACAGGCACCTCTCCGGCATGCGCGTCGGGGCGCCCCACCGCGGCGGCCAGCGCCACGTCGGGATGACGGTGCAGCGGCTCCTCGATCGTCGCGGGATCGATGTTGTGACCCCCGCGGATGATCAGCTGCTTCTTGCGGCCGGTGAGCCAGTAGTAGCCGTTGGCGTCGCGCCGGCCGAGATCGCCCGTGTTGAGCCAGCGGCGACCGTCGCCACGGTCGATCCACAGGCCGGCATTGTGCGCGTCGCTCCGATAGCCTTCGAAGACATTCGGTCCGGCGATCGCGACGATGCCGACCTCGTCGACGGCGGCGTCGCGCAGATAGTTGCCGGCATCGTCGAGCACGACAGTCGCCATCGGCTGTCCCGGCAGCGGGAGACCGATCGAACCGACGCGCCGCTCGCCGTCGATCGGATTCAGCGTCGACACGCATGCGGATTCGGTGAGCCCGTACGCTTCCAGGATACGGACGCCGGTCGCCTTCTCGAAGCGCCGGAAGAGCTCGACCGGCATCGGCGCCGCACCGCAGACCGCGAAGTCGAGCGTGCGGAGGTCGTGGCCCGCGGTGGGTACCTGCAGCAGCGCCCCGAAGATGGTCGGCACGCCGGAGAAGACGTGAATGTGGTGGGCTTCGACGATGTTCCAGAAATTCGCGATCAACGTCTTGTCGCGGTAGCCGGCTGGGGGGCCGAGCACGACGTGCGAGCCGGCGAGCCAAGGCACGAGCCCCGTGATCATCGCCGCGTTGACGTGGAAGAGCGGCAGTCCGCAGAAGAAGTTGCGGCCCGGTCCCGCGTGACCGTTGAGGGCCTGCACGATCATCGCCGCGTCGGCAACCTCGTTGCCATGCGTCCGGCGCGCGATCTTCGGCGCGCCGGTGGTGCCGCCCGTGCAGAACCAGGACGACGAATCGCCGGACTCGATGCGGCGGCCGCTCACAAGGCGGTCACCGGGCTGCAGCGCCATCGCCTTGCCGAGCTTCATCACGGAACGCCGGTGAACGACCGGCAGCTCGCCGGGACCGACGATGAACACGTGCGTGAGGAAGGGGCAGGCGTCGAGGTGCGGGATGAGTGCCTGCAGCAGATCCGTCGGCGCATTCGAGCTCGTCGTCACGAGCACGCGCGCGTCCGCGGCGCGGAGCAGTTCGGCCGCCTGCTCGCCGGACAACGCCGGGTTGATCGCCAGAGCGACACCCGCTGCTTCGGCACCCCAGAGCACGAAATGCGTCTTCGGCCCGTTCGGCAGCGCGTAGGCGACGACGTCACCGGACTCGACGCCGACCGCGTGAAAGAGGTTCGCTGCCTGCGTCACTTTCGCATGGAGCTCGCGGAACGACCACGTGCGCACGTCCGGAAATCGTCGGCGTCGGGAATGAAGGAGAGCGCCGGCGCGTCGCCGAAGCGCGCGGCCGCGCGCTCGAGCAGCGCGTAGGTCGACGTCGGTAGATCGTCGGTCATCGCGCTCTCCGCAGTGGCGTTCAACGTGGACATCTCAGTCGCGCTCCGCCTGGCCGACGACCGGTTCGGGCGCGAGATTCATGATCTGCGCGAACAGCTGGCGGAACTCCTCGTCGTTGTCGACGGAGAAGCGCGGATCCGAGTTGCCCGCGAAAGCGGCGCCGATCTCCATCCAGTCGGCCTCGGTCAGATGCGCCCGCGCTGCCGGGAGGATCACCTTGGACTCGAGCATCATGTGCTCGATCTGCGACGCCGCGAAGGTCTCCACCGCTGCCGCGAAGCGGGCGAACCCCCGCGCCGGATCCGCCTCATAAGCGGCGATGCTCTGCTCGAGCTCCTCCACGTGCGCGTGCCCAACGACGTGCTGGCGCTCGAGCTCGTCGAGCGTCGCGTCGAATTCGTGCGTGCGCGCGCGAAGCTTGCGGAAGAGGTACGCGTCTTCCTTCGGATGGTGGAGCGTCTCGGGGAACGCCTTGATGTAGTGCAGCATCGCCCGCAGCAGCGGGAACGAAGGCACGACGCCAGCATCGCGCGCCTGGCGGACGACGTATTCGAGTCCATGGATGACCGCGGCAAGCGACCGATGCTCGTCGCGAATCACCGCGAGCGGTGCCTGGATTTCGGCCGCGGGCAGGTTGCTCTCGACCGCAGACACGAGGACGGGAATCGTCGTGTGCTGCAGAAGCTTCTGCGTCTCGGATCCGAGCATCAGCCCCTTGATCCCACGGTGACCGTGCGAAGCAATGAAGATCAGGTCGCAGCCGCGCGCTTCGGCGGCGCCGAGGATCGCCTCGTAGGGTCGATCGCTGGTCATCACGGCCGAGTCGTAGGCGACGCCGGCGACCCGCGCCACGACCTCGGCCTTGGCCAGGATCGCGCGCGCTTCGCCGGCGACGTGCTCGTTGAACGCCGTCGGCGACATGACGCGCTCGAGCGCGCCGATGCTCGACGCACCGTAGTCCGCCTGCGCGTGAAAGAACGTCACCTTCGCACCGAGCGCGCGGGCGAGCTCGACGGCACGGCCGACCGAGTCGGCCGACAGAGGCGAGTCATCGAGCGGGACCATCAGGTGGCGATACATGAGCTTGCTCCTAGAGGATGTCCGCGGCGTCAGAACGGCTTGTCGCCGATGATTCCCGCGCGCTCCATCTTGCGATGGCAGGGCGGATAGTCCATCACCGCGTAATGCTGCGTGGACCGGTTGTCCCACATCGCCATGCTGTTCTTCTTCCAGCGGAAACGGACCTGGAACTCGGGCACGAACGCCTGGCTGATCAGGTAGTTCAACAACTGCGACGCGCCCGGGTTGTAGTCCTGTCCGAAGCGGACGTTCGCCGGCGTGTGGTAGTTCGTGAAATGCGTCGTGAACGCGTTTACGAACAGGATCTTCTCGCCGGTTTCCGGATGCGTGCGCACCACGGGATGCTCAGCGTCGGGAAACTGCGCATGCAGCGCAAGGCGCTTCTCCATCGGCATCGCGGCGCCGAACGAGGCCTCGATGCTGTGCGCGCGCGCGCAGGCCGGCGATCTTCGCCTTGATGTCCTCGGGCAGGCGGTTGTAGGCCTCGGCCATGTTCGCCCACATCGTGTCGCCGCCGACTGGCGGACACTCGACGCAGCGAAGCACGCAACCGAACGGCGGTTTCTCGCGCCACGTCGCATCGGTGTGCCACGCGTTCTCGTAGCGGTCGTTGGGCTGCTCGGGCGACTTGTAGATGCGCACGAGACCGGGGTTGTCGGGGTCGCTGCCCGCGACCGGATGGTCCTCGAGCTCACCGAAGTGCCGCGCGAACGCGACGTGCTCGGCGCGCGAGATGTCCTGGTCGCGGAAGAACAGCACCTTGTGCTTGAGCAGCAGCGCGCGGATCTCGGCGACGAGTCCGGCGTCGCGCGAGGCAACGCCGAGATTCACGTTGGAAAGCTCCGCCCCGATCGTGCACGTCAGCGGCTCGACCTTGATCGACCCGCGCGCGGCGATCTGCGCAGGGGCCTTTGCGAACGTAGTGGTGTCCGTCATTGCATTCTCCTAGATCACAAAGATCGACGAGCCGGTCGTCCGGCGCGATTCGAGATCGCGGTGCGCCTGCGCTGCGTCCGGCAGGTGGTAGCGCTGGTTGATCTCGACCCTGATGCGTCCCGCGGCGACGTGGTCGAAGAGCTCGTTCGCGAGCGCGCTCTTCTCCGCAGGATCGGCGATGTAATCGGCGAGCGCCGGCCGCGTGACGAACACGGATCCCTTGATCGCGAGCTGCGTCGCATCGATCGGCGGGATTGGGCCCGAGGCCGTCCCCACGCATACGAGAAGGCCGCGCTTCTTGAGCGAATCGAGCGATCCGGCGAAGGTGCTCTTGCCGACGCTGTCGAACACGACGTTCACGCCGATGCCGTTCGTCAACTCGCGCACGCGTTTCGCGACGTCCTCACGCGTGTAGTCGATGACGTGATCGCAGCCGTGCGTGCGCGCGACCTCCGCCTTCGCTTCCGACGATACGGTGCCGATCACCGTCAGCCCGAGGACCTTGGCCCACTGCGACACGATCAGCCCCACGCCGCCCGCGGCCGCGTGCAGCAGAATGGTTTGGCCCGCATGCAACGGCCAGATCCGGCGCATGAGGTACGCGGAAGTGAGTCCGCGCATCGTCATCGCCGCCGCGGTCTCACAGGAGATCGCGGGGGGCAGCTTGATCAGCGGTGCCGCCGGGATCACGCGCTCCGTGCTGTAGGCGCCGAGCGTGTTGAGGAAGCCGGTGTAGGTCACCCGATCACCGGGTGCGACGTTCGTCACGCCTTCGCCGACCGCCTCGACGATGCCTGCCGCCTCGACACCGATGCCGTTGGGCAGCGGGACCGGATACAAACCCGTGCGGAAATACGTGTCGGCAAAATTGAGCCCGACCGCTACGTGCCGGAGCCGCGCCTGGCCAGGGCCAGGGTTGCCGACGGCAACCTCTTCCCAACGCAGTACGTCAGGCCCGCCGGCTTCGTGCATGCGAATTGCGTGTGCCATGGTCAACCTCACGCGGCTTTGCGCAGGAAGCCCTGCTGCCGGCCCTTGGCGTTCGGGGCGAAGCCGTTGGCGGCGAGCGTCTCTTCCACCGTGTCGTAGAACACGCCGATCTTGCAGATCTCGCGCGCTTCCTTGCCGGTAGCCACTTCGCGGCCGAACTCACGGGAGATGCGCACCAGCTGCTCGATCTGCTTCACGGTGGTCATCTTCGCCGTGCGCGACTGGTTCCAGAGGTTGTCCTCGATACCGCAGCGCACGTGCAAGCCCATGGCGATGCCCATCATGTTGATCGGAAGGACGTTGCGCATGCTGCTTTCAACGGTCAGCATCGAGCCGTCGGGGATGGCGCGCAGGAAGTGGGACAGGCTGTAGATCGTGGGCTGGTCCATGCCGCCGCCGATCGCCACCCAGTTCATCACCAGCGGGCCCTTGTAGACGCCGCGGCGGATCATGCGCTCCACCGTCTCGTAGCTGTTGATGTTGTAGAACTGGAAGGCGCTCTGGATGCCGGCTGCGCTCAGGCGGCGCACGTGCTCCTCGACCCAGCTCGGCGCGGAGGGGACGATCATCTCGCGGTAGGCTTGATAGTTCTGCGGCTCCGCCAGCGATGTGCCGGCGAGGTCGTCGATTTCCATTTGCTCCACGACGTTCATCTGCGTGGTGTTGACGGTGACGGTAACCTGATCCGGCTTGGGATCGAGCTCCGCCAGCATGTGGCGCGTGTCGTCGGACAGCCACTTGGCTTGGGAGCCTTCGGTCTCGGGCGCGAAGGAGATCGAGCCGCCGACCTGGATGATCATGTCTGGCACGGCGTTGCGCACGCCGGCTATCAGCTCGTTGAACTTGGACAGGCGCTTGGAACCTTTGCCGTCGAGCTCGCGCACGTGCAGGTGCAGCGCCGTGGCGCCCGCGTTGTAGCAGTCCACCGCTTTCTGGACTTGGGCTTCCATCGTTACCGGAATGTCTTCGGGGAAGTCGGAGGGCACCCACTCGGGGCCGTACGGTGCGGCGGTGATGACGAGCTTGTCCTGGTTTTCGGGGAACAGTGATCCGTCAAGAAAGTTCATGCCATTTCCTTTGGTGGTTCGGGTTGGTCATTCGATTGCGCGTGCGCGTCCAGCTCCTCGAGGAGGATCGGCGCGCCGAGACACATGCTGTGGAGCCCCTGCAGGCTTGCGAGCTGCAGCACCGCGGTGATTTCGTCCTTCGTCGCGCCCGCCTTGAGCGCGCGCTGGATGTGCCGGCGGACGCCGGGCGCGTACATGTGGGTGCACGACGCGTCTAGCGCGATGCCCACGAGTTCGATCGTCTTCGCGTCGAGCGCTCCGGCGACGGCCGGGGCGATCGCCATCGCGATCACCTTTTCGGTCCACGCCGGATCCAGCTTGGCGAACGGTTCCCAAGCCGGGTTCCAGTTGCCGCTCGCACGCTTGCGGACGGGTAACGGACGCACAGCCTTTGGCAGCTCGCCGTTCTTCATGGTGCGTTTCCGGTGGCGAGCTGCTGCGACGCTTGCGGCGGAGCCGCGACGCTCTGCGTCCGCACGAGGGACGCCGCGCTCTTCAGGTCCGCTTCGTAACTGCGCGATGCGAACACATACAGCGCGGCTGCGAGCAGGCAGAACAGCGGCACGACCGACAGCGCGAACTCGAGGCCGTACCTATCGGAAAGCGCGCCGGCAAGGAGCGGGCCGCCCGCGAGGCCGAACAGGTTGCGCATCAGCGAAAGGATTGACACTGCCGTGGCCCGCAACCCGGGATGGATCACGTCGATCACGACGGCGTCCGTCGGGCCCACGCTGCCGGCCATCATCAGGCCGCCGGCGATGATCAGCGCGTATTGCGCGTTACCCGGTGGAAATAAGGCGAAAGCCGCAACCATGAACACGGTGGTCAGTACGGCCGTCGCGGCCGGCACCAGCAGCCGGGCGCGAGGGAACCGCGGCGTCAGCCGGTCGGCGACCACACTCCACAGCAGTGCGCCGACACCACCGACCAGCACGACGAGCGCGGTCTTGACGCCGGCCTGGTCGGGCGCGATGCCATAGGACCGATTGAAATAGCTCGGCAGCCAGGCCCACGTCGTAGAGACGACGAGCAGGTTGAAGCCGGCGCCCACGCAGGTGATAAGTGCCGTGCGGGGCCGGCGCAGCTCGGTGATCACGGCGCTCGCCGCGACCTTGAGGCCGCCCTCGGCGCGTCCGCGCCCGGGCAGTGCGATCGTTTTGTAGTCGCGTACCATCAGCAGGAACACGATGGCGAGGAACAGCCCCGGTATCCCGACGGTGCCGAAGCCCGCCTGCCAGCCCCAGCGCTCGGCGATCACGCCGCCCAGCATCACGCCGAGCACCGAACCCGCGATACCGGCGAACAGGAACGCGCCCAGGACGGTGCTGCGCATCCGGGGCGGAAAGAGGCTTGCGATCAGCGCGGCGCCAACCGTGCCGTAGGCGGCCTCGCCCACTCCGACGACGCTGCGGGCACCCATGAGCTGCGCGTAGCTCCCCGCGAAGGCGCAGGCGATCGTGGCGAGGCTCCAAACGAGCGCCATCAAGAAGATGCTCTTGACGCGGCTCCACCGGTCGGCCAGGAGCGACAGCGGAACCGCGCCGAGCGCCACCGTGACGGACACGATCGAGACGAGCCCGCCAAGCTGGCTGTCGGACAAGTCCCACTGCGCCTTCAGATGCGGAAACATCGAGACCACGACCTGGCGATCGATGTAGTCGACGACCATCAGCAGGAACAGGATCGCGAAAACGGACCACGCGGTGCGACGTGCTACCGGGCGGTGAGCAAGCGGATTGAACTCTGGGACGTGCATTGGATAGGCCTTGGCGAGAAGGCCGCATTGTGGCTACTCCCACGTCTTTCGGATTGACCCGGAGTGACATAGACTTGACTCTTGGGGACAGCCGCGAAACCCAATGCTCATCGGACTGATTCGCAGCGCCAGTCTCACGAATTACGCCGAAGTCGCGCACAAGGTCGGACTCGATCCCTATCGGATGCTGGCCGAATTCGGGCTGCCGGCCCGGTGCCTGCGCGAGCCGGAGATCAAGATTCCAAGCGATGCGGTACGGCGCCTGCTCGAGGCGTCTGCCGAGAGGAGCGGGATCGAAGCGTTCGGTCTCTTGATGGCCGAGGTGCGGCGGCTCTCCAACCTCGGCCCGCTCGGACTCCTGATTCGCGAGCAGCCGACGCTGCGCCTGGCGGTCGAGATGCTCGCCCGCTACGGCAACCGCCTGAACGAGGCGCTGTTCCTGACCGTCGAGGAAGCCGGCGACGTGGTCGTGCTGCGCGAGGAGCTGATCGTGGGCGGGTCAGGGCAGATCCGGCAGTCAACCGAGCTCGCGATCGGCGTCGCGTTCCGCATACTGCGCATCTTCCTCGGTGCGAACTGGCATCCGCGGCGCGTCTGCTTCGCCCACGACGCGCCCGCCGATAGAAGCGTGCACGAGCGCTTGTTCGGACCCCACGTCGAATTCGGCCACGACTTCAACGGCATCGTGTGCGCGCGCAGCGACCTCGAGATCGCCAATCCGGATGCCGATCCCGGAATCGCACGGATGGCACGGCAGTTACTGGAGGCATCACCGGCGAGTAGTGCGTACGACATGACTTCACAGGTGCGCGAGCTGGTCGTGATGCTCCTTCCGAACGGCACCTGTACGATCGACCGGACCGCGCAGCATCTGGGCATCGACCGTCGGACGATCCATCGGCGCCTGGCGGCTGAGGGTCAGACATTCTCGCGCATCGTGGAGACTATCCGCGTCGAGCTTGCGGAGCGCTACGTGAAGGAGCGACGTCGCGCCCTCACCGAAGTCGCGTCGCTGCTCGGATTCTCCGCGCCGAGCGCCTTCTCGCGTTGGTACCGGCAGCGCTTTGGCGCGAAGGCCTCGACGCGGCGCGCGGCCGCGCCGCCCGCCAAGGTCAGAACTTCTCGGCGATGACCTGGCCGAAGGCGAGACCGGGCGCCCTTGACGTCGAACCTCGCATGAAGTTCCCGAGGTATCGCGCGCGCCGCTACGTCAACGTAGAATTCTCTCGCGGCTGTGGCGCGAGGACGGGCGTGAGGGTCGTCGAAATCACTTATCGATACGGCTACAGACCGTGTCCGTTTGTAGTAATTGCGGCCATTGCGCTCATTGGCTTCGCAACGAGCGCGCGGAGCCAGGATATCGAGCCCCGCGCCTATTCGAATGCGCCCATCGGCGTGAATTTCCTCGTCGCGGGCTACGCGTACACGCGCGGCGGGATCGCCTTCGACACGTCGCTACCGCTCACCAATCCAAACCTGAATACGTCCAATGCCGTATTCGGTTACGCAAGAGTCGTCGACTTCTGGGGCACTTCGGGCAAGATCGAAGTCCTCGTGCCTTACACCGGGCTGTCCGGTTCGGCCGACTACGCCGGCGAGCGCATCGATCGCGTCGTGAGCGGATTCGCCGACCCCGCGTTCCGCGTTTCGGTCAACCTGTATGGGGCGCCCGCCCTCACGCTTCCGGAATTCACCAATTGGGAGCAGGACCTGATCGTCGGAGTGAGCTTGCGCGTGTCGGCGCCCTGGGGACAGTACGACAGCAGCCGCATCGTCAACATCGGCTCCAACCGCTGGGCGTTCAAGCCCGAACTGGGCGCGTCGAAGGCGGTGGGGCCCTGGACGTTGGAGGTCACGGCCGCCGCGATCCTGTTTACCGACAACGATGATTTCTACGGCGGCAGCACCCGCTCGCAGGCCCCTCTCTATGCGCTGCAAGGGCACGCCATCTACAGCTTCCGCTCCGGTATCTGGGGCTCGCTCGATGCCACGTACTACAGCGGCGGCAGATCGACGATCGACGGCACCCGGAACCGCGATCTGCAGCAGAACTGGCGCATCGGCGCGACGCTGTCGTTCCCGGTCGACCGCAACAACTCGGTCAAGGCCTACGCGAGCAGCGGCGTGTCGGCGCGCACGGGCAACAACTTCGACCTGCTCGGGATCGCGTGGCAGTACCGCTGGGGTGGCGGACTCTGAATCCCTTCCGCGTCAATCGCTTTGGTGCACGGGCGGGGTATCGCGCTTGCGCCAGAGTACGTACGGGATCAGCGTGACGGCGGCGATCAGCAGATAGGCGAGAGCAGTGGCAGTGATCGCCGGCGGGGCGTGGTTGAGCGTCGCGACCAGCAGCGCGAGTCCGGGATTGCGCGCCGCGCTGCAGATGGCCGTCGCCGTTCGCGTCGCCGGCTCCGGACCGCCCAACAGGTGTCCGACGGCGAGCGCCAACGCAGTCACCAGCACGATGGCCAGCGCGGCGCGCCAACCTGCGCCGATTACGACCTGCCAGATGTCAATCAGCACCAGCACGAGGAGCACGACCAGCAACGCGCTTCCGATCCGACGGAGCCTCGGTTCGAGCCACGCGGCGGCTCTGTTCGCAAAGCGATTCGTCGCCATCCCGAGCGCGAGTGGCAGCAGCTGGGCGAAGAAAACCTGACGCGCGAGTTGCTGGGGATCGACGACCGCCTGTCCGCGGTAGTATTCGTTGAGCACGGCGATCGACAGCGGCATCGAGACGACGGCGAGTAGCGCCACCGCGATCTGCAGCGCAGGCGCGAACGTCTGGTGGCCGCCTGCACCCATCGAGCGGCGCAGCGCCACGGGCGCGCCGGGCGAGATCGCCATCAGCACAATGCCGATGTCGACCGCCCGAGGGAGTTCCAAAGCCCGCGTGACGCCGAGCGCCAGCACCGGCACGGCGACCAGCACCGCGAACAGCGCCTTCAGCAGGAGCACCGGGCGCTGCACGACCCAGCGGAACTCGCCCGGCACGATCGCGAGCCCCAGGTCGAACATGACGGCGAACAGCGTCGCGGCCGCGACGATCGACAGGATCGAGCCCGGAACGGGTCCCTCTATGGGCATGGGCCCGAATCACGCATCGATGATTTCATCCGAGAGCCGGGATCCGTCCACTGCCATTTCCGACGGTCGAACGCGTCCAGACGCGCGCACGGCTTGCTTCAACCTTGGCCCGTCATATGCGACGGAGGCGCCCCGCCGAGGCCCTGGGCGTCGGGAATGCGCGCGAGCGCAAGATCCTCGGGAAGGTCGTAGAGCCTCTCGATCGTCCGGTCCAGCGCGGCCAGCTCCCGGTTCAGCGAGTCATGCCGGTACGACGGAAGCACCTGGATGAGATTCTGGAGCATCGCGCGCAGTCGTCGCGCGATCTGCACGTTGGACGCCCCGCAGGCACGAATCTCGGTGCACGCGACGTGAACGAAGTCCTCCCAGTTCGGCGTACGGAAGATCACGCGCGGCTGTCCGGTTGCATCCAGCATGACGTCGGGCCGCAGGTTCCGTTTTCCGAGCACACGGAGCAGTCGGTGCACCTGGTCGATCGCGAGCACGGCCGTCGTGGGATCGTTGATCGCCGGCGAGAGTGCCTTGAGCCCGATGTCGACCAGGATCCGGAAGGCGAACATCGGATCCTGCTCGAGCGTCCGTTCGGTTCCAAACGCCACGGTGGCGCGCAGAGCCTCGTCGGCGATCGCGGTTGCGCTTCCGTAGAGCACGAAGAGCGGCTCGTCGGCCGCGACGAAATCGCCGACCTGCGGCATGAACTCGATCACGCCGTCGTGTTGCCGCGCCAGGGTGATGAGAGTAGGCAGATCGATCGCCAGCACGATCTCCGACCGATCCTGATGGGCGACGAGGCGACCGGGCGCGCCGAGCTCGTTCCGCAGCTCGCTGGAATCCGCACGCTCCGTCGGAAGCGGATAGACGGCCCTGATCACCTTGATGCCCTCGTCGCCGATCTTCGCCACGATGCTGACCGGGCGCAGCAGCCGCGCCGCATAGTCGATCAGGAACAGGAAGTCGGCGATGCTAGCGACGCCGAACCCGGCGACCACCAGCGCGACGAACTGACGGACCGGCTCCTCCAATCGGTTCAGCGCTCCGACCGCCAGGACCAGCGTGAAGACGAACAGCCCGACGCTGTAGCGCACTACGTTGTCGCGCAGGAGGGTCGTCGCGATGATCCGCGGCGTGAGCTGCCCGCCGGCGATCTGGATCGCCACGAGCAGCGAGCCGAACGTGAACACGAGGAACGACAGCGCGAGCGTGATGATCGTCTGGTACATCGCCTGCGCGCCGGAGACCGCGAGGTTGGCGAACTGCCATCCGAGCCAGACGTCGATGCGGTGCATGATGGGTGCCGTCACGAGCTCGATCGCGATCGCGATGATCGGGACCGTCCATAGCGCGGACTTGAGATAGCTCGACGCGCCGAACAGGCGGTTCCACGTGAGCTTGCCCTTGACGTAGCGGCGACCGCGTTGCCACAGGGACTCGGAGCGTGCGGCGACCGGTGGAGCGGTGTCGGTGGGATTTGGGGTCATCGACCGGTTATCCGCCATAATCGCGCCAAGCACGCAAGGCGACCGCGTTTTGCTCGCTAGTGTGACATGAAATGCGGCGGTTCAATCGAGGGAAAACGGATGGCAAACCCGCCCGACGCAAGACGACAAGCGTTGCTCGACCCCGTGGATCGCCTCTCGGAGATCCTCTTCGGGCTGATCATGGCGGTCACGATCGTGGGTTCCATGTCGATCGCCACTGCCGGGAGGGTGGAGGTGCGCACCGTGATGCTGGCCGCGCTTGGTTGCAACCTCGCGTGGGGTCTCGTCGACGCGGTGATGTACGTGGTCCGGACGGCGACCGAGCGGACGCGCAACCGCGTGCTTGCGCGGGCGCATCGCCGATGCAGACGCCGACACAGCGCACCGACTGATCATGCAGGCGCTGCCGGAGCATGTCGTGGCGCTCACAGGACCCGACGAAATCGAAGGGATGCGGCGGCGCCTGCTCGCATCGCCGGACAAGTTACGGCCGGTGCTTGCACCGCGCGACTTTCTCGAGGCGTTCGCCATCTTCCTGATGGTCGTCGTGGCGACGTTTCCGGTTGTCATTCCGTTCCTGCTCACCACGGATGTGGCGACAGCGATGCGCGTGTCGCGAGCCATCACGCTAGCGATGCTGTTCCTCGCAGGATATGCGTTCGGACGTCATGCCGGTTACTCGAAGCCGTTGCGCCCCGCGCTCGCCATGGCCGTGTTCGGCGCGGTGCTGATTATCGCGGTCATGGCGCTCGGCGGATGAAGCTCACGCGCCTCGGAGCGAGCGTGCTGGCGCTGGCAGGAGCCGCGGCCGCTGCATCGGCGCAAGGCGCCGAAGGCGACACGCAGTCCGAGGCCGCGTGGTCAGGTGCTATCACAGGAATGTACTACGCGATGCACGACCAACCCGATTTCGGTGTCGGCGTCGCAACGCTCGACCGCGGCCCGCTGCATCTCGAAGCGCGTTACAACTATGAGGCGCGCGACGCCGGCTCGGCCTTCGTCGGCTGGAAATTCGAAGGGGGCGATACGGTGAGCTACGCGCTGACGCCGATCATCGGGGGTCTGTTCGGGGCCGCCCGCGGCGTCGTGCCGGGGCTCGAGGCGAGCATCGGCTGGCGCACATTCGATATCTACGTCGAGGCGGAGTACGTTCGCGACCTTGACGAGAGCAGTGCGAGCTATTTCTACTCGTGGACCGAGCTCGGCTGGAAGCCGGTCGAGTGGCTGCGGGTTGGTCTGGTGGGTCAGCGTACGCATACTGTCGACAACGGCCGCGATCTGCAGCGCGGGATCTTCGGCCAATTGACGTTCGGGAAGGCGACGCTCGGCGTGTACGCGTTCAACCCCGACTCCGGAAGTCGCTATATCATCGTATCGTTAGGCGCGCAGTTCTAGCGAAGTAATCCGATGCCTCCCGACGCTCCTTCCCCCGCACCCCCGGAGAAACCGGCCGGCCGCTGGCGCACCGTGTTTCCGCCCGCCCGGTGGCTGGCTCGCTACCAGACGGCATGGCTCCGGCACGATATCGTTGCCGGAGTGACGCTCGCCGCGTACGCGATTCCGGTTTCGCTTGCTTATGCGTCGCTGGCGGGGCTGCCGCCGCAATACGGCATCTACTGCTATCTCGTGGCGGGGCCTGCATACGCGCTGTTTGGCACCTCGCGACAGCTTGCAATCGGCCCCACGTCCGCGATTTCCATGCTGATCGGCGCCACGCTCCTGGGGATGGCCGAAGGCGATCCCGAGCGATGGGCGCAGATCGCCGCGCTCACCGCCTTGCTCTTCGCCGCAATGAGCGTAATTGCGTGGGCATTGAGCCTCTCGTCGCTCGTGAACTTCATCAGCGAGACGATCCTGCTCGGCTTCAAGGCGGGCGCTGCGCTAACGATCGGGCTCACGCAGCTACCGAAACTCTTCGGGGTCGCCGGCGGCGGCGAACACTTCTTCGAGCGCCTGTGGACCCTCGGGGCACAGCTTCCCGATACCAATCTCGCGGTCCTCGCCTTCGGCCTCGCCGCGATTGCGTTGCTGGTCGCCGGCGAGCGGTTCTTGCCTGGGCGACCGGTGGCGCTCGTCGTGGTGGCGGTTTCGATCGTTGTCCTGTCGTTCACGCCGCTCGCCGACCTCGGATTCAAGACGGTGGGCGTGCTCCCGCCCGGTCTGCCCGATTTCTCGCTGCCGTCGCTTCGGCCCCGCGACGCGGATGGCGTCATACCGCTCGCATTCGCGTGCTTCCTGCTTGCCTACATCGAAGGCGTATCCGCCGCCCGGACCATCGCGCAGAAACACGGCTACGAGATCGATGCGCGGCAGGAGCTGTTGGCTCTGGGCGCCGCCAATGCGGCCGCAGCGTTCGGCCAGGGCTATCCGGTCGCCGGCGGCTTGTCGCAGTCGACCGTCAACGACAAGGCCGGCGCAAAGACGCCTCTCGCGCTCGTCTTCGCATCGGCGACGATTGGACTCTGCCTCGCGTACCTGACCGGTCTTCTCACCAACTTGCCCAACGTGATCCTGGCTGCGATCGTGCTGGTCGCCATCAAGAGCCTCATCAACATCCCCGAGCTCCTCCGCACTTGGAAACTCTCCCGGATGGAGTTCTGGGTGGCGATCGCTGCGTTTGCGGGCGTGCTGCTGCTCGGCATCTTGAAAGGCGTGCTGCTCGCCGCGCTGGTGTCGATCCTGCTGCTCATCCGTCGCGTCGCGAATCCGCATGTGGCACGGCTGGGCCGCGTTCCCGGCAGCGATCGGTATTCGGATTGCGAGCGCAATCCCGGCAACGAAACGCTCCGCGGCGTGCTGGTCGTTCGGGTCGAGGCGAGCCTCCTCTACTTCAACACCCAGCACGTTCGCGATTGTGTGCGTATGCTCATCGCGAACGAGGGTGATGTACTGCGACTCGTCGTGTGGGACCTCTCGACTTCGCCCTACGTAGACATCGCCGGCGCACGTCTGCTGCGCGAAATGCACGGCGAACTCGCCGCGCGGGGCGCTTCATTGCGCATCGTCGAAGCGCGCTCGGCGGTGCGCGACCTGATCCGCGAAGAGGTCGGAATGAGCGTCGGGGAGATCAGCCGGCGGATTTCCATCGACGACGTCGTGACCGGATATGCCGGTACGCCGCCCTGATCGAACTACGGCGACTCGCTGCTCAACCCGAGTGACACGTGCACGACGTCGCCGTCGCGGCGTTTCGCCATCGGCAGCCCTGACTTCGCGAAGACCGCGAGCATCGGCTTGTTTTTGGCGAGAACTTCGGCTTCCAGCGCGGTGATTCCCCTGGCCCGGGCAATCGTGGCGAGATGCTTCAGCAGCTTGCCGGCGATGCCCTGGCCCTGGTGACGATTGTCGACCATGAACGCCACTTCCGCTGTCCGTTCGACGTTTTTCGCGTCGATCTCGATGAGGCGTCCGGAGCCGATCACCGTCTCCGCATCACCTTCGCTTCGCGTGACGACGAGGACGACCTCGTGCGCGCGGTCGACCGCCATGATGCGGTCGAGCCCCCGCTCGGTCAGCTCGCTCCGATAACTGAAGAGTCGAAAGTAGACGGATTCGCGGTCGAGATTGCGAACCGCAGCGGCGATCTTTTCGCGATCGTCGGGGCGCAACGGCCTTATCGTTACCGCGAGCCCGCCCTTTAGCGTGTCGTTGCGCGGGAAGCCGCTTATCCCGGTCATCCCGCGCTCGGTGCGAAGCTGCCCACGATCACGAACTTCGACGGTGCACGCCGCGCCGCGTAGTGGCAGTCGCCCTATTTCTTCGGCTCGACGGCAAGCGCAACAGCCTGCGTGTACTTCGCCTCGACTTGATCGCCCTTTGCGATACGCTTGAACTGCTCGGGATCGGGAATCTTCAGATCGACCGTGCGGTTAGGGCCTTTGAGCGTGACCATCTGCGTGGCCGGATCGAGCGCGACGACATCGGCGACGATCGTGACCTGCCGGCCAACGGCGCCGGCCGGTCTTTCACCCGGCTTCGATCCGACGGCGCCCTTCTCCACGGTGCGCGCCACGACCATGCCACCGCCCTTCTTCAATTCGAGCGTCACCGCCTCGACGTACTGGACATCGACCTGGTCGCCGACTTTCAGGCTGTCGAACTTTTTCACTTCGGGTCCGGCGGTTAACGTGACTTCGTTGCCCTTCGGACCCTTGAGCGTAACGTCGCGCGTCGCCTTGTCGATTGCGGAGATCGTCGCGGTGACGTTGACCGTCTGCGCAACGCCGACCATGCCCGGCGCCTTGCCGGTTACGACGGCGCCGGTTTGGGCACCAACAGGGGCGGCGATGGCCGCAACTACGAACCCGAGCGCTACCAGAAGCTTCTTCATCCTTCTACTCCTCATGTTGGATTGATGTGCCCCGCTACTGCGTGTTAACCGGAGTCCAGGACTTGTCCGGGTCGTACCGTTGCATCTTGCTTGCTTGTTCCGCCGACTTCGGTCCGAGATCCGCCTGGTAGACCTTGCCGTCCTGATTGACGATGAACGTCATGATGCCTGAATTGCCGTATTTCGCAGGATACGCAACGACAGCGAAACCACCGATCGCGCGCCCTTTCACGACGTAGTCGACCGCGCCCGATTCGGCGTTCTTTCCCTGGCCCTTCAGCATCCGGTAATAGTAGCCACGGTATGGGGTCGGCCCCTTCTCGCCTTTCGTGTAGCCTTGTCCGGCTGCCCGCGCTACGAGCGGGCCGAGCGGGCTCGCAGTTTCTCCCGCCTTTACCGGCCAGTACAACCCGTCATGCTTGCCTGGGCTGCTTGCGAATCTTTGCGCGTAGTCGAGCACGCCGTCGCCATTGCGATCTTCGGACGAGTATTCGCGCTCCGCGTCGACGATCGCCTGCAGGACCTTGATTGCATCGAGCTCGTTCTCGCCGATGCGGCGCGCCAGCAGCTCGTCCTTGCCGGCTTCGGTATCGAAGTGCCAGCGCTCGCCACTCTTCACGATCGGGAACGCGAATGGAAAGTCGTCGTTTCCGATGACGAGTTTGGCGGTGTCCCCTTCGCGCGTTATCGCGTGCTTGGTTTCGTAGGCGGCTACGAAGCGATCCCCCGTGGCGCGATCGGCAACCTTGTCCCCGGACGAAATCCACTCGCCAACGTTGCCAAGCACGGCCAGCGTGGCCGCGCGGTCATGCACTTTCACCGCCTGGACCAGCGCATTCACGGCGTCCTCCGGCGAGGCATACGTATTGTCGGCAGGCGCTGCCGCTCGCACGCCGGTCGCGAGCAGCGCCGTCGCCAACAATAACAGCGCGTGTCGCGCCCAGTCGCGCACCGCCGTGCCCTTGTTCCCGCGGTCAGCTCTCATCGTGATCTCCGTGGCCATTTGAATTTCGTCGCGTTCGGCAAATCAGCGCCTGCCGCCGCCGCCACGTCCACCGCCGCCACCCCCGCGGCCACCGCCGCCGCCGCCGCGGCCACCACCGCCGCCCATGTTCCCGGACGAGCGCGCCGAGCTCATGCTGGAGTTACCGCGGCTGCTGGTGTTGCGCGCCTGCGCGCCGCGGCTGGAATCAAACGCCGAAGCATTGTGAGTCCCGCTCATGTCACGGCCACCGGAGCTCCGCCCGCCGACATCGCGATTCGACACATCGCCCCGCTGGATCGATTCGCGGCCGGCGTCGGCGCGCCCGCGATACGCGTCGCGCGATGCGGCGTCGGACGCCTGGCCACGGCCGTACTGCTGCTGGACCCCCCTGTCGCGGTACGGCACCGCGCCACGGTGCTGTGCACTGTGGTTCCAGTTGCCGTTCGAGATGTTGGTGCGGTTGAAGTTGTTGTAGCGGTTCACGTTGACATTCACGTCGCCGCCACGCCAATTGGCGTTACCCCAGAGCGCGCCGCCGACAATGACGCCGGCCGTGAATCCGAGCAGCGCGCCACCGGCGACATACCCCGGCGGGTAATAGTAGTACGGCGGATACGCCGGATAGGGCCATGCGCCATAGACGACCGTCGGGTTATACGTCGGGCACATACACGACCTCGGGATTCGTCGGCTCGATCATGATGACCGTCGTCCCGCCCGCCGTATCCGTCGTGACCTTCTGTTCCTTCGTGTCCTTGAGCGATCCTTGCGCGGCCGCCTTGGCACGCAGCGCCTGCGCGGTGTCCAGCACGTCCTTCTGCTGGGCGAGAAACGCGTCGCCGAGCTTCTGCGTCCAGTCGATCTTCTCGCTCATCATCGTGAGAACCTGCGGAAAGACGGCCAGCGACTTGACGCTCGGGTCCCACGGTTGCTGCTGCAACGCGTCCTCCAGCGCCTTGTCCTTGAGACCGGGATTGGCTTTCACCCAGCGCTCTGCCTGGACGATCTCGATGCGGATACGTCGACGCCATCAGCACCTGCGAAAACAGAGCGTCCGGATAGAGCGCAATCGGCGCGACAAGCTGGTCGAGCTCCTCCTGCGAGAACGTCTTGGCACCGCCCGTGGGGGAAGCGGACGGCGCCTGCCCCTGCGCTTGCGCCGCAGGCGGAAACATCTGCGCGGTTATCGGTAGCGCGATTGCGAGGCTCGCTACGATGGCGACCACGGACCTGCACACTTTCATCTTTTCCACGCTGCCCCCGTTGCGAATTGGCATGCGATCTTGCCACATCCGCAGAGATGCTCAATTCATTGACTTGACGGTGATATGCAAAGTGATATGCAAAGTCGTGCAGTTGCCTATGGCTTCGACGCTTCTTTCATCTCCGGGCTGTCCAGTTTCGGCTTGGGCTTCGGCTTGCGGGGCGATGTGTCTGCCGCCGCCTTCGCCGAACCTTCGGCGGACTGAGTGCCGTAGCCCTTGCCCGCAGTGCTGGAGGTGGTCGAGCTTACCGCCTGTTGCTTGGACGCCTTGTCGGGCAGAGCTTTCTGGGTGCCTTTCGATTCCGCCGCTTTCGTCGATCCCTCGGCCGACTTGGTGCCGTAACCCTTCGCGCTGCCCTCGGTCGCTTCCTTCATCATTTGTTGCTTTTCCTTGTTTGCGTCCGCCGGCGTGGGCGCGGTCGACTGCGCCAATACGGAGGCAGCAAAAAGTCCTGCAATCGCTGAAATGATCAGTGTGTTCATGAATCTCTCCTCGGTTTCACTGCTGCTTGCTTCCCTTGATGTTGCCGGCGACGCCGCCGGCGACTGCGCCGATCGCCGCGCCAGTCCAACCACTGCCTCCGGCGATGGCTGCGATGCCAGCGCCCGCCGCGGCGCCGATCGCCGCGCCGGTCACCGTTCCCTGCTGCTGCGGCGTCATGGTGGTGCATCCGACGACGCCCGTCACCACTCCGATTGCCACAATCGTTGCGAGCCGTTTCATGTTCCGTCTCCGCTATTTGGTTTTCTGAAGCCCCGGCACGACCATCTCGAACCAGATCGTTTCGATGACGGGCCGCCGCAGCTGATCAGGGTGGGCTGCGTACCAACGGTCGAGCCCTTCGCGCACGCTGTCGAGGGTGTGACCCTTCAAACCTCTGACAAAACGAGGCACCACACTCTGGGCGTCGGGAGGAGGCGTCGCGCCTACATATGCGGTTTCGACCTGGAGCACATTGGCGATGCCAATCAGATAGGCCTTCTTCGCTTGCTCAGGTGATTGGGTCCAGTGTTCGCCGGTAACAAGCGGGACCTCTTGCGCACGCCCACTCCCCGACACGAGTGCCAACACGATGCACGCGACAGACATCAGCACGCGCCATTGCAGTTTCATCGCCATCATCGTCTCCTCAAGAATCTCAACTTCCGGTCTTATACCCAGCGCTCAGTACTTCTCCGCGATGACCTTGACCGATGGCGAGACCGGGCGCGCCTTTGGTGTCTTGCGCTTCGGCAGCTTCACCTTCTCGCGCGGCGGCGATTGGTGCGGAATGCGCGATAGGATATGCGAGATGATGTTGAGTCGCGCCCGCCGCTTGTCATCGGAACGGGCGACGTACCACGGCGCCCACGCCGTGTCGGTCGCCGCGAACATCTCGTCGCGCGCCTTCGTGTAGTCGTCCCAGCGCGTGTACGACTTGATGTCCATCGGCGAGAGCTTCCAGATCTTGCGGCCGTCGTCGACGCGCGCCTCGAGGCGCCGCGTCTGCTCGTCCGGGCTCACCTCGAGCCAGTACTTGAGCAGGATGATGCCGGAGCTCACCATCAGCTTCTCGAACAGCCGGCACGACCTTCAGGAAGCCGCGCGCCTGCTCGTCGGTGCAGAAACCCATCACGCGTTCGACGCCGGCGCGGTTGTACCAGCTGCGGTCGAAGATCACGATCTCGCCGGCGGCCGGCAGATGCGGGATGTAGCGCTGCGCATACATCTGCGATTTCTGGCGCTCGGTCGGCGCCGGCAGCGCGATCACCCGGAATACTCGCGGGCTCACGCGCTCGGTGATCGCCTTGATCGTGCCGCCCTTGCCGGCGCCGTCGCGACCCTCGAAGACGATGCAGACCTTGAGGCCCTTGTGCTTGACCCATTCCTGCAGCTCGACGAGCTCGACGTGCAGCTTCTTCAGCTCCTTCGCATAGTCCTTGCCGGAAAGTTCGGCGCCAGGAGCCGCCGCCTTGGCAGCCCCCGCATTGGCTTTCTTGCCTTTCTTGCCCTTTGCCGCGCCCTTCGTTCCCACGTTCTTCTTCGCCATCGTGATCTCCATCAGTACAAATCGCCGGACTTCGCGGCAATCAGGTTGGCCGACACGTCATTGCGCGGCCACCGGTTCCATCGCGGGCAGGTGCAGGTCGAACCCGCCCCCCAGCGCCAGGTGCAGGTTGACCCGCTGGGCGAGCCGTTCCGTCTGCACGCGCAGAAGCGCGATGCGGGCCGAATACAGCGCGAGCTGGTTCTGCTCGACCGCGCGCAGGTCGACGGCACCGACGCGATACTGGATTTGCGAGAGCTCCAGCGCGCGCGCGCTGTCGCGGGTCGTAGCCTCGAGAATGACGTAGCGGTCGCGCAGCGCATTCTCGGCGGCGAGCGCGTTTTCGACTTCACCGAACGCACGCTGGCCCGCTCGCGCGTACTCGGCGACCGCCTGCTTCTGCTCTGCCGATCGAATCTCGACCTGCGCGCGCAGCGCGCCTCCCTGATACAGAGGTGCGATCAGGTTGCCGCCGAAGCTCCAGATGGGGTTGCTCGTAGTCTTGAGCACGATGAGCTCGCTCGACACGCTGCTGCCCCCGGCAGTCAGGCTGATGCGCGGAAGCATCGCCGCGCGCGCCTCGCCCACCCGATCGAATGCGGCGGCGACGCGGCGCTCCGCAGCGACGACGTCGGGCCGGCGCTCGAGCAGTTCCGACGGCATGCCGACCGGTGCGGGCGGCGGCATCGGTCGAGAGCCGATCGGCGACGGCGATCTCCGCGCCCGGATAGCGACCCACGAGGAGCTCCAGCGCGCGCAGGGCCTGCTCGCGCGCCTGCTCGATCTCACGCAATCGATCGCGGTAGGTGCCGGCGCTCGCGCGCGCCTCCGCCACTGCCTGCTCGTTCCCGTTGCCGACGCGATACCGGTCCTGCGCGACGCCCAGCAACGTGTCCGAGGCGCGCACCGCCTCCTGCGCAATCGTACGCTGCAGCCCGGCCTCGATCGCGAGGAACCAGCTCTTCGCGACCGTGGCCGCCAGCGACTGTCGCGCGTACGCGTAGTCGGCGGCGAACGCCGCGGCCTGTTCCTCCGCCGCCGCACTCCCGTAGCGCAGCCGGCCCCAGATGTCGAGCTCGAGCGACGCGTTGAGCCAGATGCCCTCGAGGCCGCCGCCGCTGCCCGACTTTCCCCCGGTGATGCCCGCGACGCCCACCGCCGGCCAAAGCGCGCCGCTTGCCACCTTCACGTAGCCGGCGGCCTGCTCGACGCGCGCCGCCGTCACTTGCAGGTCGGCGTTGAAGGCCAGGGCCTCCGTGACGAGGGCAGTGAGTGCGGAATCGTTGAACGACACGAGCCACGGATCCGCGACCGGCACCGCCGTCCCACCGCTCGCCTTCCAGGCTGTCGGCACCGCCGTATGCGGCAGCGCCTGCTTCTGCAGCTCGTCCGTCGTCGGCGGGGTCTTGAGTGCGCACCCCGCCACCGCGGCCGCGAGGGCGACCGCGACGATGCTCGGGCGGCGGATCGATGCGTGCATCAGTGAAGCTTCAAGATCAGGTAATCGGTAATCGCGCCGATGCGCAGGATCACCATGCGCAGGATGTGGATCGCGTGCAGGTGCTCAGTGTAGATCGCGCCATGGCCTTCTGCGCCGGCGGCGAGAAACAGCTCGCGGTCGCGCTCCTCGACGTCGAACTTCACAGGGAATCGACCGGGCACCTGCGGAAACGCACCTGTCTGCGGCAACGTTCCCGACTGAATCACCTGCCCCTGACCCTGCGCCCAGACGATGGAATCCACCTTCGCCTTGACGATCCGCCCTGGGTACATCGTGAGAGCGAACTCCGCGTCATTGCCCGTCTCGACGAATGGCAATTCGTTCGCCGTGTAGAGCGCGATCACTTGATAGGTCTCTTCGACAAAGCTCATTGCGGGGGCCACGGGAAACGGGGTCACGAAGGAGCCCGGCCGCAACTGGACGTTGATCGCGTAGCCGCTGGTCGGCGCGTAGACGGAGGTCTGGTCGAGGTTCCACTGCGCGTTCGCGAGATCGGCGCGGCTGAGATCGACCTGCGCCTTCGCGGTCGCAATCTGCGCCCGCGCCGCAGCGACCGACGCCTGCTCGCCATTCACCTGTCCCGACAGCTTCTGCGAAACCTGCGCCTCGTTCGCCGTCGCAGTCGCAAGCTGTGCTTCGAGCTCGACCACATTGGCCTCGGCCTGCTCCAGCGAGAAGCGATCACCCGCGCCGGTCGACACGAGCTCGCGGTTCTGCCGGACCCGCAGCTTCGCGAGTTCGAGTCGGGGCTGCAGGGCGGCGACCTGCCCGCTCGCGGATTTCAGCTGTTCCTGCAATTGCCGCGCGCCGGCCGACGCATCGACGAGGCCCGCGCCGGCCTGCGTGAGCTTGGCCTCATCGGCCGCGAGCTTCGCCTTGGAAACGTTGAGGTCATTCTGATACTGGGTCGGGTCGATCTTGAACAGCAGCTCGCCTTTTTTGACCAACCGATTGGGCTCGACCGGAACCTCGATCACGCGCCCGCGCACCTGCGGGATGACCTGCACCACGTATTTGAGAACGCGAACGTCGGCCGTCGAGGGGGCCACCACGTTGAGCGCCAGGATCAACGCCGTCAGAAAGACGATCGGAATGATGACGACCGTAACCTGCCACGCCGTGTTCCAGGGCAGCCACTTGAACTTGAAGAAGATCAGCCAGACGAAGAACGAATAGATTCCAAGGAGCAGAGCTTCCATCAGGCATCACCCGCCTTGGCGGCCGGCGCGGTCGCTGCAACCGGCGCGGGGGACTTTGCGATCGCGACCGCCAAGTCTCTTCGCAGGACCTTGAGCTCCGCGGTCAACGTGCCTTTGGCGGCCCTCTCGTCGAGCTCCTCGCGCAGATGCGCAAGCTCATGCTCCAGCAGGTCACCCGCCTGCGCCTTCTCGCCGAGCTCGTGATAGTAGTCGTCGTGCTTCTCCGTTCCGTAGGCGACGCGATAGGCGACCGGCTTCGTGTACGCCCAGAGCCAGGCGATCGGCCACAAGAGGCCGCCGAACGCGAGCGACAGCAGGCACAGCGTGTGGATGGCGTCGCGCTGCGGATGATGGCGCTTGTGCGCGATCTTCTCCGGCAGCACGTGCACCAGCCAGAACAGCACGATCGCGACGATCGGCATGACGATGAGGACGAACCACGCGAGGCCCGTCGCCGCCGTGTCCATCATCTCCGGCGGGAGGAAGGAAGCATGCGCACACAGCGGGAAGGCAAGACCGGCTGCGGCGCTCGCCGCGGTCACAAAGAAAGATGGGGACATTCGCGAATTCATCGGAAACGAATCTCCATGGGAGCTCTCGCAGGCGGAGATACGAGGTCGGTGATTATCCCACACCGGGAAAGTCGGGCACATCCCGGCGCCCTGCCGGGCGTTGTTCGGACGACGCAGGAGATTTGTGTTGCGCGACTTCGACGAATATGCGAAGCGTTTTGCGCTGAAAGCACCGTCGTCGCCGTCCGCTGCGCCGACGCAGTGTTCTACTGTTCGACAAGCACATCCCGCTCTGGTAAAAAACGCGCTTGAACCGCCGAGGAATGCCGCCCCTTATTTCGCGAGCCGGCGGCAGCGGGCGCGGTTCAACCACCGACGAGTCGTTGATGCCGCCCCTATTTCTGTCGTTTCGCCGCGCGCATGCGATCGCGCGTGTCGCCGCAATCGCCGCCGCGCTCGCGCTCGTTACGGGCTGCGGCAAGGACAACAAGACCGAGGCCGCCAAACCGCCCGTCGAGGTGACGGTGATCACCACCGCGGCCAGCGATGTTCCAGTTGCGCCCGTGTACGTCGCGCAGACGCAAAGCTCGCAGGCGGTTAACATCCAGGCTCGCGTGTCGGGATTTCTCGACAAGCGCGTTTACCGCGAAGGTTCGGTGGTCAAGAAGGGGCAGGTCCTCTTCCAGATGGACCAGAAACCGTTCCAGGCGCAGGTCGATGCGCAAAACGCCGCGCTGCAGCGGAACCAGGCAGCCCTCCAGGTGGCGAAGGCAAACCTCGACCGCACGAAGCCCCTCACCGAGCAGAACGCGTTGTCGCAAAAAGACCTCGACGACGCGACCGGGCAGTACCAGCAGGCCGCCGCCGCGGTCGAGCAGGGAAAGGCGCAACTGGAGGAAGCGCAGCTCAACCTGTCGTACACGACGATCACCACGCCTGTCACCGGCGTGTCGAGTTATGCCGCGGTTGCCGACGGCACCTATCTCAATCCGCAGAACAGCCAGCTCACGACAGTCTCGGTGCTGACGCCGATGTGGATCAATTTCAGCGTGTCGGAGAACGAAATCGAACGGATCCGCGACCAGGTCAAGCGAGGCCTGCTGAAGTTGCCCGACGGCAGCCAGTTCGTCGTCGAAATCGAGATGGTCGACGGCTCGATCTTCCCGTTCAAGGGACGCATCACGTTCGCGGACCCCTCCTACAATTCGGCGACCGGCACATTCCTGTTACGGGCGACGGTCGACAATCCCGACGGCGTTCTGCGGCCCAATCAGTACGTCCGCACGCGGCTCATCGGCGCCACCCTTCCCAATGCAATCGTCGTCCCGCAGCGCGCGGTGCAGCAAAGTGCCAAGGGCCATTTCGTCTGGATCGTCAACAAGGACAACAAGGCGGAGCTTCGTCCCGTCGACGTCGGCGACTGGAACAACGACGACTGGGTCATCTCGAACGGACTGAAACCCGGCGAAAGCGTGGTCGTCGACGGCGGCGTCCGCCTTTCCGCCGGCGCCGACGTGAAGGCTACTGCCTATACCCCACCGCCACTCGCCGCTCGCGCCGCCGCGTCCACCAGTATGAAGGGGACGACGAATCCCGCAGCGGGTGCTTCGGTCCTGTTTGCGCCGGGGAAGGCAGCGCTCGACGAAACGGCACTCAACGTTGTGCGCGCCCACGCCGCTTCGGTCATGGGAATCGGCACCGTGATCACGATCACGGGCTACACCGACCGCACCGGAAGCGCAGCGGCCAACGTCGATCTCGCGAAGCGGCGCGCGATCGCGGTGCGCGACGCGCTCGTCGCGCAGGGCGTCAATCCCGAGCGCATCCGGCTCGTGTCCCCCGTCAGCGTCACGGGAACCGGCGCCGACGACGAGGCGCGTCGCGTCGACATCGCCGTCGGCAAGTAGCGCCGGGAACCGGGCCCGTCGATGTTCTCTCGCTTCTTCATCGAGCGGCCGATCTTCGCCGCGGTCGTGGCGATTCTCATTGCGATCGCCGGCCTTGTCGCCATGTGGGCGCTGCCGGTCCAGCAATACCCGAATATCACGCCGGTGCAAATAACGGTGCAGGCAACCTACCCCGGCGCCGACGCAAAGACGCTGGCGGATTCCGTCGCCTCGCCGATCGAGCAGCAGATCAATGGCGTCGACAACATGCTCTACATGTCGTCGACGAGCTCGGCGACCGGACAGCTCACGCTGACCGTCTATTTCTCGCTCGACACCAACCCCGATATCGCGCAGGTGCAAGTGCAGAACCGCGTCAATCTCGCGATGCCGCAGCTGCCCTCTGCAGTGACGCAGCAAGGCGTGTCGGTACAGAAGAAATCGTCGTCGATCATGATGCTGATCGCCGTGTTCGCAAAGGGCGACCGCTACAGCGCGGACTACGTCGCGAATTACGCCAACGTGTATGTGCTGGACGCCCTGAAACGCGTCAACGGCGCGGGCCAGGCACAGATCATGGGGGTTCCGGATCAAGCGATGCGGATCTGGATGAACCCCGACCGGATGGCGTCGCTCGGGATCACGACCACCGACATCGCCAACGCGATCAGCCAGCAGAACCAGCTGTTCGGCGCCGGCCAGATCGGCCAGCAGCCCAATGCGGGCCCGGTCGAGCTCACGTTTCCGGTGATCACCCAGGGCCAGTACACGGACCCGCGCCAGTATCTCAATATCATCCTGCGGGCCAGTCAGGACGGCAGCGCGATCGTGCGCGTCGGCGATGTCGCCCGCGCGGAGATCGGTCTAAAGCAATACATCGTCGACAGCAAACTGAACGGCGTCCCCGCGACGTTCGTCGCCGTCTATCTGCAACCGGGCGCCAACGGCCTCATCGTGTCCAAGGCGGTCCGCGAGACGCTGGAGGAGATGAAATCGCGATTTCCCGAGGGGATGGATTACCTGATTTCGCTCGACACCAACGATTTCGTGCGCCTGTCGATCAAAGAGGTCATCAAGACGCTGTTCGAGGCGATCGTGCTGGTCGTCCTCGTCGTTTATCTCTTCCTGCAGAGCTTCCGCACGACCATCATCTGCACGGTCGCGATCATCGTCGCGTTGATAGCAACGTTCGCCGGCATGGTGGCGCTCGGTTTCTCGATCAACCTGCTGACGTTGTTCGGGTTGGTGCTGGCGATCGGCATGGTGGTCGACGACGCGATCGTCGTGGTCGAGAACGTCGAGCGCAACATGGCGCAGCACCACCTGGCGCCGAAGGAAGCGACGATCCGCTCGATGGAGGAAATCGCGACCTCACTCGTCGCCGTCGTGCTCGTGATGTCCTCGGTGTTCATCCCCGCCGCATTCCTGCCCGGGACCACAGGTCAGCTCTACAAGCAATTTGCGATCACGATCGTGATCTCGGTCTCGGTGTCGGGCTTCCTTGCACTGACGCTGACGCCTGCGATGTGCGCGCTGATGCTTCGTCACAACCCGCCGCCGCAGCGGGGATTCTTCGCGTGGTTCAACCGCAAGGTCGATCAGACGACCGCCGCGTTCGGGCACGCGGTGGTCTGGGTGATCGCGCGGATGGCGATCGCGCTCGTGCTGCTCGCCGTATTCCTCGGCGCGATCTGGCAGCTGTTCCACATTCTGCCGACGAGCTTCGTTCCGCAGGAGGACCAGGGCTACGCGATGGCGGCGATCATCATGCCGCAGGCGGCGAGCCTCGATCGCACGCAGGCAATCGCCGAGCGCGCCGATGCGATCTTCAAGGGAATCCCGGGCATCGAGACGCGAACGATGATCACGGGCTACAGCCTGCTCGACGCCGGATTCAAGACGAACGCCGGCACGTTCTTCGTCACGTTCAACGATTTCGACGAGCGCTACAAGAATATCGACACAGCGAAAGTGCAGAACGCGCGCGCTATCCTCACGTCCTTCTTCAAGGAAGCGCAAAAGATAGAGGGCGCGGTCATCATCCCGATTGCGCCGCCGGCGATTCCCGGCATCGGTACAACGGGAGGCTTCGAGTTCTGGGTCCAGGATACCGGCACCGGCGACCCGGTCGCGCTCGACGATGTCACGCAGAAAGTTCTCGCGAAGGCGCGCGAAAGGAAGGACCTGACCGGTCTCGCGACGACCTATCGCGCCAACACGCAGCAACTGCGCGCGGACGTCGATCGCGACAAGACGACGCTGCTTGGCATTTCGATCCAGGACGTCTACAGCGCGATCCAGGCGCAATTCGGGTCGCTGACGGTGAGCCAGTACAACCTGTTCAGCCATGTCTGGTGGGTGATCGTCCAGTCGGACGCGAAATTCAGGCAGACGCCGGGCGACCTGACGCGCCTGTATACGCGCAACAACCAGAACCAGATGGTGCCGCTGTCGTCGGTCGTCACGACCCAATGGACCAACGGCCCCGACCTGCTGCCGCACTTCAACGGCTTTCCGGCCGCGAAGATCATCGGCAGCGCCGCCGCGGGCTACAGCTCAGGCGACGCGATCGCGGCGATGGAGTCGGTGGCGAAGGAAGTTCTTCCGCCCGGCTACACGTTTGCGTGGTCGGGAATTTCGTTCGAGGAGAAGAAATCCGGCGGCACGTCGTCGGTCGCGTTCCTGTTCGGACTCATCATCGTGTTCCTCGTGTTGTCCGCGCAATACGAATCGTGGAGCTTGCCCGGTGCCGTGATGACCGCCGTGCCGTTCGGGATTCTGGGCGCTCTCGTCACCAACTGGGCACGCGGTCTCGAGAACGACGTCTATTTCCAGATCGGCCTTTTGGTGCTGATCGGGCTCGGCGCAAAAAATGCCGTGCTGCGTGTCACCGCCGCGGTCGAATTTCGCCGCGAAGGCAAGTCGATCATGGAGGCGACGATGCTCGCGGGCGAGCAGCGCCTTCGTCCGATCATCATGACTTCCCTCGCCTTCGCGTTCGGCTGCCTGCCGTTGGCCCTCGCCGTGGGCGCGGGCGCCAATGCCCGGCATTCGATCGGCACCGGGATCATCGGCGGAATGATCGGCGAGACCACGCTCGCAATGCTCTACGTGCCGCTGTTCTTCTATATCTTCGACCGGCTGGCCGAGCGCCGGAATGACAAGGTCACGACACCTCAGGCGGCTGCACCCGTATCGCCCCCGACGCCGGCTGCGACGAAGGGCGACGACTGACATGCGCAGCGCGCTTTGCACGGCCTTCTGCGTGTTGCTTGCCGCCGGCTGCACGATGGGCCCCGATTACACTCGGCCAACGATCGATACGCCGGACGCGTTCCGCTTCGCACCCAAGGAGACCGCCGACACCGCGAACCTCGAGTGGTGGAAGCAGTTCGGCGACCCGGTGCTCGACGCGCTGATCGCCGAGGCGCTCGCGAACAACAAGAACGTCAAGGTCGCGGTCGCCAACGTCGAGCAGGCAGCGGGCGTGTTCACGCAAACACGCTCGCAATTGTTTCCGCAGACCGGCTTTGGGTTGTCCGGTGGACGCGCGCGCACGATCCGAAGCAGGCGCGACGCCGCTGCTCGAGCAGGCGATCCCCAACCCGCAGTCTGCGTATCAGGCCGTTCTCAACGCAACCTGGGAAGTGGACTTGTGGGGCCGCATCCGTCGCCTGTCCGAATCCGCGCGCGCCAACCTGCTCGGCACCGACGACGCGCGACGCGGCGTGATCCTGTCGCTGGTCGCCTCGGTCGCGACCGACTACCTGCAACTCCGCGGCCTCGACGAGCAGCTCGCGGTCGCGAAGCGAACGCTCGCGACGTACGGGGAGTCGGTCAGGCTGTTCGAGCTGCAGTTCAAGTATGGCCAGGTCTCGCAGATGAACGTCGCGCAGACGCAATCGCAGTACGAGTCCGCTGCGGTGCAGATCCCCCAGATCGAGTCGCAGATCGCGCAAACCGAGAATGCGCTGTCGATTCTGCTCGGACGTAATCCCGGGCCGATCGCGCGCGGGAAGACGATCTACGAACTCACCTTGCCGCCGGTGCCCGCGGGCGTGCCTTCGCAGCTGCTCGAGCGGCGGCCGGACCTCATGCAATCGGAGGAAGCGCTGGTTGCCGCCAATGCGCAGATCGGCGCGGCGAAGGCCCTCTACTTCCCGACTATCTCGCTCACCGGTGCGTTCGGCAGCAGCAGTTCGGACTTGTCCAAACTCTTCACCGGCCCATCGCGTCTGTGGAGCTACGCCGGTCAGGTGGTAGGCCCTATTTTCACGTTCGGGAGCGTCAGCGGCCAAGTCGCGCAGGCGGAAGCCTCGCAGCAGGCGGCGCTCTACAACTATCAGCTCTCGATCCAGAACGCATTCGCCGATGTCGACAACGCACTCGTCGCCAACCAGAAGCTCAAGGATCAGCTGTTGGCGCAGCAGCGCCTCGTCGATGCGCTGAGAACGTATTCGCGGCTCGCGCTGTTGCAATACAACGGCGGCTACACGTCGTACACGACGGTGCTGCAGGCCGACCAGTCGCTGTTTCCGGCGGAGCTCACGCTTGCTTCGGTGCGCGCCTCGGTGTTCACGTCGAATGTGAGCATCTACAAGGCGATGGGAGGTGGCTGGGTCGTCGCGGCCGACGGCATGACCGGCGATTCCGCGCCGCCCGCCGCCGAGCGTGGCACCGGATTCCCGCCGCTCCTGTGACCTGGTGGCCTGTTGCAGGCTGCTAGGGGTTCGGAAGCTCGAGCGCGGCGAGATCGCGGGCGAGCTCGGCCGTGATCTCGCCGAACACGACCGACAGCGCCGCCGCATAGGCCTCCGGCGTTTTGGCGGCGACGGGTGCGGTTTTTCGGTATTGCTTCGACCAGAACGGGACGGGCGTCATCGCGTCGGCGCGCGACAGGTAATAGGTCACCCCGAGTTCGGCGGCCGGAGTAGTGCCGCTGCGGGCGTCGCCATAGAGCGCATCGACAAAGGCATCCAGCAAGAAGTTGCCGTCGGGCGGCGCCCCGGGGGCTACGACTCGCGCGAACACGCGCGCACGCTCGAGCGCGCGCGCGGTGCCTTCACCCAGCATGGCTGCCGGAGCAACCATGAATTCGGCATAGAAGTCAGCCTCGTACTTGAGATCGGTCTCACGATAGACGAATGCCTTGCCGCGGAAGGGAGAGCCCACGTTGAACGCGCGAACGCGCAACGTGCCGGGCTGCGTCTTGGCGGCGACGGGCGGCGGCGCGGATTCGATCAGGAACGTCTGCTTGACGGGCGCCGGGCGCGACAATGAGCAGCCGGCGAGAGCGGCGAACGCGATGAGCGCGGCGGCAATAACGACGGTCGGCGCGGAGGGCATCAAGTGCGAGCGGGCGGTCATGGTCTGCTTTCGGGCGGGGGCGGCGGCGCGCCGAGAAGCACGTTCGCCGGGTAGCGCTTCGCGTCTTCGGTCAGGTCGCGGAGATTGTCGGTGATCTGGCGCAGGTTTTCCAAAGTTGTCGCGATGTCGACTTCGCCTCCGCCGAGTATCCGGTCGAGCCGAGCCAGCGAGCGTGCAAGATTCTGCACACTCTTCGCAAGGCTCGGATCGTCGACGAACGTCCGCACGCGCGCGATTGCCGCCAGCGCCTCGTCGGGAAGCTTCTGGAACGACGGATTTTGCAGCACCTTCTTCAGCTCGGCGTTGCTCGCCCGCACGTCGGCCATCAAGGCGATGGCTTCGTTCGAGAGTCTCTTCGAATCGATGTTGTCGAGCGTCGTCTCGAGTTTCGCAAGCGCACGCTCGGCGCGTTGCGATATCGTCTTCGTGTCGATCGCGTCGATCCGGGCGTTGGCCGTCGTCAGCAACTTGTTGACGTTCGCAAGCGTGCCTTCGATGTCGAGCTTGTGCAGCCGTTCCACGATCTCGCTCGCCGCGTTGACGAGTGCCGTCACCGTCGAACGCGCACTCGGGATATAGATGTAATCCGGAGTCCAGTCGATGGGCAGCGTCGGCGGCGGCGGGTCTATGTAATCGACCTCGAGATAGCTGGTCCCGGTGATGCCAAGCGGCGCGAGCCGTACACGCAGGCCGCGCTCGACTTCCTGTCCGGCGCTGTCGCTGCTCGTGAGATCGCCGGCGCCGGCACGGCCGCCGAGCGCCCTTGGCTCGAGCTGCGCCTCGACCAGCACGTAGCGGGCACGTTCTGCCATCGGCCGGTCGAGTTGGTACTTGTTGTAGGTAAAGCCGATTCGCGTAACCTGGCCGACCTCCACGCCGCGATACTTGAGCTTCGACCCGATGTCGAGGCCCTGCACGGACTCGTTGAAATAGGTTTCGACCGTGATCCGCTTCTGGAACCACCGGCCGGATCCGATGATGAGCAGCACGACGAGGCCCGCCGCGACTGCGCCGATGACGAACAGCCCGAGCTTGAAGTAGTTGGCTTTCTGGCTCATCGCGGAAAAAATCAGGCTGCGGCGAGGTCGGGCTCTCGGTTGAAGAACTGGCGGACCCGCGGGTTGTCGCTTGTGTCGCGCAACACGTGCGGGTCACCCTCGGCGATGATGCCTTGCGTGCTCTTGTCCAGCATGATCACGCGATCGGCGATCGCGAATATGCTCGCGAGCTCGTGCGTGACGACGACGAAGGTCACGTCCAGCGTCTTCTGCAGCCTGCGGATCAACGCATCGAGCGCCGCGGACGTGATCGGATCAAGCCCGGCGGAGGGCTCGTCGAGGAACAGGATGCCCGGATCGAGCGCCATCGCGCGGGCGATCGCTGCGCGCTTTTGCATTCCGCCCGAGATCTCGTTCGGCAGGTGCCCGGTGAACTGGTCGAGGCCGACCAGCTCGAGCTTCATCCGGGCGATGAGATCGGTGGCCTCCGGCGGCAGGTCGGTGTATTCCTCGAGCGGCAGCCGGACGTTCTCGAGCAGCGTCATCGAGCCGAACAACGCACCTGACTGATACATGACGCCGACGCCGCGCATGATCCTGCGCCGCTCGTCGTCGTCGGCCGATGTGAGATCGCTGCCGTCGATCAGGACTCGACCCGCGAGGGGCGGATTGAGGCTGATCATGTGCTTCAACAGCGTACTCTTGCCACAACCGGAGCCGCCGAGAATCACGAACACCTCCCCCGGGTACACCTCGAAGTTGATGTCATGCAGGATGACCGTCTCATCGTAGCCGGCGGTCAGGTTCTCGACGCGAATGACGGGTTCGGCGGGTTGATGCACGCTTGCGGCCTCATTGGCCAATGCGGCCGCCGCGCTGCCCCCGAGGGGGACCGCTTCGCGCGGGACGGGGCGCTCATTCATCAGATATCGAGCACGAAATAGACGACCGCGAAGATGCCGTCGACGACGACCAGCAGGATGATGCCCGATACCACGGCGCGCGTCGCGCTGTCTCCAACCGCCGATGCGCCAGCCGCCGTCTCCAGCCCGCGCAGGCACCCTACTCCGGCGATCAGGATCGCGAAAACGAAGGTCTTGACGAATCCGGCCATGAAGTCGGTCGGCGTGACGGCGCTGTCGACCTCCTTCAGGAACGTGACGAGCGGAACGCCGAATGACTGCATCGTCAACGCGCCTCCGGCCATGCCGACCAGCATCGCAAAAAGCGTGAGCAGCGGCATCATCAGCACCGTGGCGATGATCCGCGGCGTAACGAGGAAGCGCACCGGGTCGAGCCCCATCGTGGTCAGCGCGTCGACCTCCTGGTTGACGTGCATCGTGCCGATCTCGGCGGCAAACGCGGCGCCGGTGCGGCCGGCGAGCAGGATCGCGGTCATGAGCGGGCCCAGTTCGCGCACCATCGAAAGGCCAATCAGGTCGGCGACGAAGATTTCCGCGCCGAAGCGCCTCATCGGCACTGCCGACTGGAACGCCAGGATCAGCCCGAGCAGGAAGGAGATCAGAGCAATGATCGGCAAACCATCGGCCCCGACGCGCTCGCAGATGCGCCAGACGTCACGCCAGCGCACGCTCGCCGGATTTACGATGGCGTTCCCAAGCGCCGCGAACATTTCGCCGATAAAGCTCACCTGGCCGCGGATATCGCGCCCGAGGCGCACCGCCGCGCGACCGATTTCCTCGATGACCGGCGGTCGCTTCGGCTCCGGGTCGAGATCGTGCTCGAGCCGAGCTGGATCGAATTGCCGGAACAGGACCTCGTGCGCAGGCTTGAGATTCGCGACTTCGACAGGCGCCGGGCGCGGGTGCGCGACGAGGTCGATCAGGAGCGCAACGCCAGCGCCGTCGCAGTAATCGACACCACTCGCATCGACCGTGACCGGCCGGGTGGGAGCGTCCGCAAGCGCGCGATGCGCGTCGTCCCACAATGCGCTGATCGAGCTGGCGTCGAGACGACCCGACAGTGCGAGAATGCGGCGGCCATCCGGCGTGTCGTTGATCGCGAGCGCGGCCACCGGTCGTCCCGCACTACCTTATTCGATGAGCTCGACATTGCGCCCCGAAATGCGCACCCGATCTCCGGCCTGCACGTAGGGCTCGTACGCAAGAGAGGTCACGCGGGTCTGGCCGTTGTCCATTTTCACTGTCACTTCCCAGCGAGGCTTTTCGTACGCATTCGGCGTTTTCTGGTAGGCGGCACCGCCGGCCGCGCCGACCATGACCTTGCCTTGGTTGGAAAGCCCAGGACCGATCTGGAACATCGTCGCGGCGCGCGCGTCGGAATCGAAGCTCGTGCCACCGCCGAGCGGCGTCCATTGTTCCTTGACCTTTGTTTCGCGGATCGATACGACCTTGCCGCATTGTCCGCAGTCGTCCGGCGCCGCCGTGGCGCTTGCCTTCGTCGCCGAGCTTCCATTCGATGTGGATGGAATCGGCGGCGGCGTCCCGGGTTGGGCGTCGGCCAGCACGACACCGAATGCCATTGCGGCCGCGAGCGCGAATCGCGTGACACGAGCGCTGCGTCGAGGCGTCATCGTCTCACTCCGGCAACGTGTTGAGATAAAACATGGCGTGCAGCAGCGTTCCCGGCTGGCCGAGATTGCCGAGCCACTGCTGGTAGATGGGATCGATGTCGCCGTGGCGATACACGTTGGCCAGCGCACGATTCACTGCAAGCCGGAAATCGGGATCGTTGCGGGGCAGGACGATCGCATAGGGCTCGAAGGAGAAATCGCCGCCGACGAACTCGAAATCCTCGGGTCGCGATGCGCGCACGCGAAACCCCGCGAGCACGACGCGGTCACCCGCGTAGCCGTCGACCTTGCGCCTGGTGAGCTGCGCCATGCCCTCGGCACCATCCTTGACCGGAACGAGAATCGCCGGTGCCTCGGCCTCGCTCAACGCGCGCGTCAACGCCTGCTCCGTCGTGGTCCCGGCGATGACCGCAATTCGCTTTCCCTTTAGATCTTTGAAGCGCGTCAGCTTCGATTTGGCGCGCACGAGCACGCTGCCTCCATCGACAAAAATCGGCAGGCTGAAATCGACTTTTTCCATCCGCGCGAGGGTGATCGTCGTGGTCCCGCATTCGGCATCCGCCTTGCCGCTTGCGACGGCGTCAAGCCGCGTCGCGGCGTTGACCGGCAGCCACTCGACCTTGAGCTCCTTCAGCGCGAGGTCGCGCTGCACCGCCATCGCGACGCGCACGCAGAGGTCGACGCTGTAGCCGCGGATGCGCCCGCCGCGATCCTTGAACGAAAACGGCTCCGCGCCGTCGCGGTAGGCAAAGGTGATGACGCCCTTTTCCTTGATGCGATCGAGCACCGGCGACGCGGCAACGGTGGCGGTGGACAAAGCCGGCCCGATCAGGGCTGCGGCAGCGAAAAGGAGCAGTAAGCGGCGCATCGCGAGTCACCGTCGAAAAGGTCGCGTCGAGTTTAGCATGGCCGGCGCGAGGCGCGGAGGCGTGCGCAAGGTTCAGCGGTCTCGCCGCCAGCGCGCTTTTCCCATAACGTAAGTCGCCGCGATTGCGCGGTCGTCGCCCAGCATCATCAGCACGAACAACGTTTCGACCAGATCTTCCGCGTGCGCCATGCGCCGCGCCATCAGCGGCGTCGCGGCCGGATCGAGCACGACGAAGTCGGCCGGCTTCCCCGGCGCGAAATTGCCGAGTCGCTCCTCCTGTCCCAGCGCACGCGCGCCGCCCAGTGTCGCAAGATAGAACGCGCGGAGCGGCGGCAACCGCTGCTTCGCAAGCTGCGCGACCTTGTAGCTCTCGGCGAGCGTCCGCAGCATCGAAAAGCTGGTACCGCCGCCGACATCGGTGCCAACGCCGACCGCGATGTGATGCTCGTGAGCGGCGTCCAGATCAAACAGTCCGCTGCCGAGGAAGAGATTCGACGTCGCGCAGAACGACATGGCCGCACCGCACTCGGCCATCCGCCGCCGGTCCTCGCGATCAAGATGGATGCAGTGCGCGTAAACGGCGCCATGGCGCAGCAGGCCGAAGTGGTCGTAGACGTCGAGATAGCTGCGACTCCATGGAAACAGTTCGGCGACCCAGCGCACCTCGTCCATGTTCTCGGCAACGTGCGTCTGCATCAGCACGCTCGGGTGCTCGTCCAGCAGACATCCGGCAAGCTCCAGCTGGCGGTCGGTGGAAGTGGGCGCGAAGCGCGGGGTGACTGCATACAACAGGCGTCCATGGCCGTGCCAGCGCGCAATCAGCGCCGCGCTTTGCTCGTACGCCGACTCCGCAGTGTCACGCAGGAATTCGGGGCAGTTGCGATCCATCAGCACCTTGCCCGCGGCGACGCACATCTCGCGCGCTCGCGCTTCCTCGAAGATGGCGTCGACGGATTCCGGGTGCACCGTCGCAAAGATCGATGCGGTCGTCGTGCCGTTGCGCAGGAGCTCGTCCAGGAAGAAAGACGCGACCTCGCGCGCGTGCGCCCCGTCGGCAAAGCGGCGCTCGGTGGGAAACGTGTAACGGTCGAGCCACTCGAGGAGCTGCTCGCCATACGAGGCGATGATGTCGGATTGCGGATAATGGATGTGGGTATCGATGAAGCCGGGCAGAATCAGGTTGCCGCTGTGATCGACGATCGCCGTTCCTTCGGGCAGCGAGTTGCGGATCGCGGCCCAATCGCCTGACGCCACGACGCGTCCGTCGCGCACGACGAGCACCCCATCCTCATCGAAGACATGGGCGCGTTCGCCCGCATCGGCGGGGTCGGCTACGAATTGGAGGACCCGGCCGCGAAACGCCGTCGTTGCAGTTGCGGCCGCTACCTTCATCGGACTTTTGCGCCCTGCGCAACCCAGGAGGCGATCAATCCACGCTCCTCCTCGGTCATCTGCGTCAGATTGCCGATCGGCATGTATTTGTTGCCAACGGTTTCGGCGATCTTGCCCGCCTGCGCGGCGATCTGGTCCGATGTCTCGAGCACGACACCCTTGGGCGGCTGCACGAAGCCTTCCTGCTTCGGTGCTGTCGCATGACACGGCACGCAGCGCTCGTTGATCACCTTTTGTACTTGCGCGAACGCGACAGTGGTCCCGCCGGGCTTGGCGCCGCTCGGCGCTATCGCCGCCGCGACAGCTGCGAGCAACACGCAGGCGGTAATCGGCAACCATGCCTTGGCCTTACCCTGGTGGCGAAGCACGAAGAACTGGCGGATCAGCACGCCGGCCAACATTACGATCGCGAGCACCCCCCAGCTATAGGGGTGCCCGTACGTCATCGGATAGTGGTTGCTGATCATCACGAACAGCACGGGCAGCGTGAAGTACGTGTTGTGCACCGAACGCTGCTTGCCGGCGAGCCCCGGCGCGGGGTCCGGCTCGCGCCCGGCCACGATGTCGGCCACCATAGCCTTCTGGCCCGGGATGATCACGAAAAAGACGTTCGCGACCATGATGGTGCCGAGCATGACGCCAACGTGCAGATAGGCGGCACGCGCGCTGAACACATGGACCAGCGCCCAGCACATCGCGACGACGAAGACGAACACCAGCGCGGCGAGCAGGTTTTCCCTGCCGCGCAGCAGCCGGCACAGTCCGTCATAGACGAACCAGCCGCCGACGATGACGCCGATACTGATCGCGATACCGGCGCCAGCCGAGATGTCGAGCACACTCTTGTCGATGAGCCATGTCGCCGCGCCGAACCAGTAGATGATCGCGAGGAGTCCCATTCCCGACAGCCACGTCGTGTAGGCCTCCCATTTCGACCAGTGCAGGTTGTCGGCAAGCGGCTCGCCTTTCGGCCCGGTGAGGAATTTCTGGCTGACATAGAAACCGCCGCCGTGCACCGCCCACAGCTCGCCGAACACGCCGCGCTCGCGGTCCGCCGTCTTTTTCGGCGCCGACAGCGAATTGTCGAGCATGACGAAATAGAACGACGCGCCTATCCAGGCGATGCCGGCGATCAAGTGCAGCCAGCGCAACAGCAGACTGAGCCAGTCTAAAAGGTAGGCGTCCATCGAGATCGAAAGTGCGTGATTGGCGCGTGTCTATCCTGCCGGGCGCGTGTGTATCCTGCCGGCGCGGGTGTGCGCCCGATACCCCGGGCGCGGAAGCATCGCGCTTCCGGGCTCGGTGTTGTCACGACGGCCGATTACTTCTTCGGCAGCTTGCTCGCGACACCCTCGACGTAGTAATCCATCTTGCCAAGTTCGGCGTCGGGCATCGTCTTGCCGGCGGCGACGCGTTCCTTGCCGTCCTGGTCCTTGATGGGCCCAGTGAACGGATGGAACGTGCCCGCCTTGAGCCCGCCTTCGAGCTTGACGATCGATTCCTTGAGGTCCGCCGGGATGGCCGCGTTGAGCGGCGCGAGCTTGATCATCCCTTCCTTGTAGCCGCCCCAGGTCGTCGTTGGCTTCCAGGTACCGGCGAGCACCGCCTCAACCTGCTTGGTATAGAAATCGCCCCACTGGTGTGTCGTCGCCGTAAGCTGCGTCTTCGGACCGTACTTCGACATGTCGGAGTGGTAACCGAACGACCACTTGCCCTTTTCCTCGGCGGCCTGCACGACGGCCGTCGAGTCGGTGTGATGCGTGACGACGTCGGCACCTTGCGAGATCAGCGTCAGCGCCGCCTCGCGCTCCTTGCCCGGGTCGTACCACGAGTTGACCCAGATCACGCGCACTTCCGCCTTTGGATTCACGCTGCGCGCGCCGAGCGCGAATGCATTGATCCCCTGCAGCACCTCGGGAATCGGGAACGCGGCGACGTAGCCCAGGATGTTCGACTTGGTCATCTTGCCGGCGATCACGCCGGTCAGATAGCGACCTTCGTAGAAACGCGCGTTGTAGTTGCCGAAGTTGGGGCCGCTCTTGTACCCCGTGGCATGCATGAAGTCCGTTTTCGGGAACGCCTTCGCCACCTTCTCAGTAGGATTCATGTAACCGAAGCTCGTCGTGAAGATGATCGTGTTGCCGCTTTGCGCGAGCTCGCGGATCACGCGCTCGGCGTCGGCGCCCTCGTCGACCTTGTCGACATACTTCGTCTGCACCTTGTTGCCAAGCGCGGCCTCCATCTGTTTGCGCCCCTGGTCGTGCTGAAACGTCCACCCGGCGTCACCGATCGGGCTCACGTAGACGAATCCGACCTTGACCGGCGTCTGCGCCGGCGCCTGCGCAATACCCGTGCCCGCCAACGCGCCCAACAGCACCGCTCCCGCGCATGCGCTGGCGGCTCTCATCCATGCCTTGCGATCTAACATCGCTCTTCTCCTGATAGTTCGGGGCGTCGCGACCATAGGCGGCCGGGCAGACCCCACACGAGGCGCCCCGTTACACCCGCGGCCGGCGCCCCAACCACCGCGTGCCTGAACCACTCGCCTTCAACTCATCCCGCGATCATGCCGCGAGCTTCCTCCGTCAATCGGGCCTATAAGGCTGCCCCAGCGACACCGGCGAATTCAGCCGGATCGTCTGCACGTTGCGCGAAATGATCACGAGCACGATGATCGTCGCCCAGTATGGCAGCGACGACAGGAACTGCGATGGAATATCGATCTGCGCACCCGAGCCTTGCAGGAAAAGCTGCGTGATCATCACGCCACCAAACAGGTACGCTCCGACCAGCACGCGCAGCGGACGCCACGTCGCGAACACGACCAGCGCCAACGCGATCCAGCCCCGCCCCGCCACCATCCCTTCGACCCACAGCGGCGTATAGAACACCGAGAGGAACGCGCCGCCTACGCCGGCCATCGCGCCGCCAAAGACCGTCGCCAGATAGCGGATGCGAATCACCGGATAACCGATCGAGTGTGCGGAGGTCGGGGACTCGCCGACGGCGCGCAGCACGAGCCCGGCGCGCGACTTGTAGAGGAACCATGTCACGCCGGCGAACAGCAACCACGACAAATAGACGAGCGACTGCTGGTCGAACAGCGCGGGCCCGATCACCGGAATGTCGGCAAGCAACGGAATGCGGATCGACGGCACTGCGAGCATCGTCGCCGATTCGTACGGCTTGCCGATGAACGCGGACAACCCGACACCGAAGATCGACAGCGCAAGCCCGGACGCCACCTGATTCGCCATCAGCGTCAGCGTCAGGATGCCGAAGATGAAACTCATCCCGGCGCCGGCAATGAAGCCGGCGGCAACGCCCGCCCACGTGCTTCCCGAATCATGCGCGACCGCGAAGGCCGCGACGGCGCCGACCGACATGATGCCCTCCGCCCCCAGATTCAGCACGCCGGATTTCTCGGTGACGAGCTCGCCCAGTGCAGTAATGATGAGCGGCGTTCCCGCGATGATCGTCGCGAACAGCATCGAGGTGACAATGTCCATTGGTGCCTACTTCGCTGTCGCTGCGCGGCGCAGCCGGTATTGGATGAAAACGTCGGAGCCGAGCAGGAAGAAGAGGAGCATCCCCTGGAACACCTTGGAAATCGACGACGGCAGGTTCATGTACTGTTGCGCCTGCTCGCCACCGATGTAGAGAAGTGCCATCAGGAGGCTCGCGAAGAAGATGCCGATCGGATTGAGCCGTCCGACGAACGCGACGATGATCGCGGCGAAACCGTAGCCGCTGCTGATCTTGTCAGTGAGTTGTCCAACGGGCCCTGCGACCTCGGCCATACCGGCGAGACCGGCTGCTGCGCCGCCGGCGAGAAGACCGATCCAGATCACGCCGACGGCAGAAAAGCCCGCGTATCTCGCCGCCGCCGCCGACTCGCCGGCAACGCGCATCTTGAAGCCGGCATAGCTCTTCTGCATGAACACATATCCCGCGGCGAGCACGGCGAGCGCGATGACGAAGGCGAAATTGAGCCGCGTGCCTTCGATCAGGATCGGCAGCAGCGCTGCATCGGTGAACGTCTCCGTCTGCGGGAAGTTGAATCCGGCTGGATCCTTCCACGGCCCGAAGACGAGCCACGACACAGCGAGTTGCGCGATATACACGAGCATCAGCGAGGTCAGGATCTCGTTCGCATTGAACCTGGTCTTCAGCAACGCCGGAATCGCCGCCCACAATCCGCCGCCGATCGCGCCCGCGACGATCATCGCCGGCAGCACCAACGCGCTACCCGTACTCTGAAAGCCGAGCGCTACACCCGTGGCCGCGACTGCCCCCATCAGGAATTGGCCTTCGGCGCCGATGTTCCAGACATTCGCCCGGAATCCGATCGCGAGCCCGACGGCAATCAACATCAGCGGCGTCGCTTTCAGCAGGAGCTCGGTGATGGCGTTGATGTCGCGCACGGGATTGAGGAAGAAGATGCGGAATCCGTCGATCGGATTCTTGCCGAGCGCCGAGAACACGATCATGCCGCCGACGATCGTCAGCACGACCGCAATCGCCGGCGACGCGTAGCGCATCCGGTTCGAGGCTTCGGGCCGCGGCTCAAGCTTCCACATGCGCCACCTCCGCGACCTGCGCGCCCGGCCACATGCCACTCATCCACACGCCGATTTCCTCGACATTGGTTTCCGCCGCGGGCTTCGCGGGCGACAGGCGTCCTTTGGCGATCACCGCCATCCGGTCGCAGATTTCGAAGAGCTCGTCCAGCTCTTCCGAAATCACGAGGACTGCGCAGCCCTGGTTGCGCAAGTCGATGATCGCTTGGCGGATGAATGCCGCGGCGCCGACGTCCACACCCCAGGTCGGCTGTGCGATTATCAGCACTTTTGGATCCTGCATGATTTCGCGGCCGACGATGAACTTCTGCAGGTTGCCGCCGGAAAGCGAGCGCGCCTGTGCCTGCGGACCTCCGGCCTTCACGTTGTAGCGCTTGATGCATTCGGCAGCGAACGCGCGCGCGGCCTTGAAGTCGAGCAGTGTCCGCCGCAGAAAGCCGCGCGTGCGGGCTGCGGTCAGGATCGCATTCTCCGCGAGCGACATCGACGGCACGGCGCCGCGACCGAGCCGCTCTTCAGGCACGAAACAAAGGCCGAGGCGGCGCCGACGGCCCGGGGCCATACGTCCGGCATCGAATCCGCAGATGCGCACCGGAAACTTCTCGGTGAGCGGCGCCTCGCCCGAAAGCGCATACAGCAATTCCTGTTGCCCATTGCCGGAAACCCCGGCGATGCCGACGATCTCGCCCGAATGCACCTCGAGGCGAAGATCCTTGAGGTCGGTGCCGAAGGGATCATCGGCAGCATGCGAGAGCCCCGCGAGCTCCAGACGCACGTCGCCTCCTGCCTTCGCGGCATCGTGCTTGCACACCGGCAGATCTTTTCCAATCATCAGCCGCGCCATCGATTTCGGGGTCTCCTGCGATGGCACGCAGTGTCCTGTCACCTTGCCGCCGCGTAACACCGTCGCCGTGTGGCAGAGCTCCTGGATCTCGTCCAGCTTGTGGCTGATGTATAAGATCGAGCAGCCTTCGGCGGCGAGCTTGCGCAATGTTTCGAAAAGCTTTCGCACAGCCTGCGGCGTCAGCACCGACGTCGGCTCGTCCATGATAAGGAGCTTGGGTGATTGCAGCAGGCAGCGGATGATCTCCACCCGCTGCCGCTCGCCGACCGACAGCGAGTGCACGTTGCGACGCGGATCCACCGGCAGTCCGTACTTGTCGGACACCTGCCGGATGCGTTCGGCGAGCTCGGATAGATCCTGCCGACCTGGCAGCGCCAGCGCAACGTTTTCGACGACAGAAAGCGTTTCGAACAGCGAGAAATGCTGGAACACCATGCCGATGCCAAGCTCGCGCGCATGCGCCGGATTGGCGACGACGACGGCATTGCCTTCCCACGACATTTCGCCGCGGTCGGGGCGCACGACGCCGTAGATCATTTTCATCAGCGTGCTTTTTCCGGCGCCATTCTCCCCCAGCACGGCGTGGATCTCTCCCGGCATCACCGTAAGATCGACATCCTCGTTGGCGACGACGGTCGGATAGATCTTCGTGATGCCGGTCAGCACAAGCCGCGGCGAAGCGCCGCTTGCCTGTGCTGCTCCCTGCGCGTCCGTCATCCCTGTTTCTCCCAATTCACAGGCTGGTTCTTCGCAGCGCGTGCTTCCCTCACCTGCAACAATTGGGCGGCAACAGCGACTGCGATCGTCGATGGCTCCTTGCCCGTGATCCCCGGCGCGCCGATGGGACACGTCATGTCTTTGAACGAAGCCTCCGAAAATCCGCGCTGTGACATCCGGCGCTCAAATTGTCGGCGCTTGGAGATCGATCCAATCAAGCCGAAATACGCGAAATCGCCGCGCCGCAGAATGGCTTCGGCAAGCGCCTGATCGAGCGGATGGCTATGTGTCATCACCAGAAAGTAGGCACCTCGTGGCGCGGCGGCGACTTCCTCCTCCGGCATGTCGGTGGCCACGACGGTGACGTTGTCGGGGACGCTGATCGGAAACTCCGACTCGCGCGCATCGACCCACGTCACCCGGCATGGAAGCGCCGCAAGCATCTGGACGAGCGCGCGGCCGACGTGTCCCGCGCCGAAGAGCACGATATCGAACGGCTTATCGCGCAACGGATCGAGAAAGACATCCATGTCGGTATTCTCGCTGCTCGACACGAAGCGCAGGAGCTCCGCGTCGCCACCTTGCGCGAGCAGCGCCCGTGCGGCATCGACGATTCGCGCCTCGA
Source organism: uncultured beta proteobacterium (assembly GCA_963724975.1). Taxonomy (GTDB): domain Bacteria; phylum Pseudomonadota; class Gammaproteobacteria; order Burkholderiales; family Casimicrobiaceae; genus CAIWHR01. Next base: position 139,834 of record CAVRXB010000005.1, read on the forward strand.
GCTCCGCGTCGCCGAATGATCCGTATGCGCGATCGGCGGTAACGATGAGGCGGCCCGCGATCGAATGCTCGGAGGATGTTGCGACGATGACCGGGACGCCTCGCTCCTGCAGCGACCCGAGCGTTGCAACCCATTCGGCATCCGCACCTATCGGCTCGAACAGCAGGTTGACGAGGCCGCCACAGCACTGACCAAGACTCGCACCAAGCGGGAAGCGCCGCAGGTCGACAGATGAGGTCAGCGTCGCGGCGAGCATGTCGCGCGCGATGCCAATGGCAGAGAATTCAAGATGGCCGCCGCCGATGGTGCCGTCCACCTCGTCCACGGACACCACCATTCGCGTGCCGGGCGCGCGCGGCACGGAACCCTTGGTCGACACGACGCTCACCAGCACGGAAGGCGAGCCGCATTTCCGCAGGCGGAGAAGCGTCGCGAGCCAATGCGTCATGCGTCGACTTTCTGCCTGGCTGCGTTGGCTGCCGTGCTCGTGCGCGCGTTCAGTTCCTCCACCGAATGCAGGATTTCCTCGGGTGTTGCCGGCGTGTCGAGGTGCGGGCTCGCGCGATAGTCCGCCACGCTCGAAATCGCGTCCTTGATCGCCTGATGCACCGAGATCGCGAGCATCAGCGGTGGCTCGCCGACCGCCTTCGAGCGGTAGATCGAATCTTCGGCGTTGATGCCGGACTCCCATATCCTGACGTTGAACACGGGTGGCACGTCGTTGGCGACGGGGATCTTGTAGGTGGACGGCGCATGGGTCATGAGCCTGCCCTTGTCGTTCCACCACAGGTGCTCCATCGTGAGCCAACCCATGCCCTGGATGAAGCCGCCTTCGATTTGCCCCATGTCGATCGCCGGATTGAGCGAGCGCCCGACGTCGTGCAGGATGTCGACGCGCAGAAGCCGGTTCTCGCCCGTCAGCGTATCGACGACGACTTCCGATACCGCGGCGCCATAGCAGAAATAATAGAACGGATTGCCGCTCCAGGTCTTGCGGTCGTAACCGATTTTCGGCGTCCGGTAGAACCCGGTGGCCGACAGTGACACCCGCGCGAAATAGGCGAGGCGCACCAATTCGGCGAACGGCACCGTTCGTGTGCCGAACGTCACGGCGTTGTTCGAGAAACGCACATCGTCGACAGGAACCTTGAAATGCTCGGCGGCAAACGCAGCCAGCCGCTCGCGCAATGTCTTCGCTGCTACCTGCGCGGCTTTGCCGTTGATATCGGTACCGGACGAAGCGGCAGTCGCCGATGCGTTCGGCACCTTGCTCGTGTCGGACGCCGTGACGCGGATCCGGTCGACGTCGATCGAAAGTTCCTCGGCAACGACTTGCGCGACCTTGGTGAACAGACCCTGCCCCATTTCAGTCCCGCCGTGATTCAGCAGGACCGTTCCATCCGTGTAGACATGGATCAGCGCACCGGCCTGGTTGAGGTGCGTCGCGGTGAACGAGATGCCGAACTTGACGGGTGTGAGCGCGATGCCGCGTTTGAGATACGGGCTGCCCTCGTTCCATCTGCGGATCTCCGCGCGCCGCCGGCGGTAGTCGGAGGTTATTTCGAGCTCGTCGACGATATCGGGAATTACGTTGTCGACGATGGTCTGGTGGTAGTGCGTGACATTGCGCTCGGTCTTGCCGTAGAAATTGATGCGGCGCACGTCGAGTGGATCATGGCCAAGGAATCGCGCGATCTCGTCGACGACCTGCTCGATCCCTATCATGCCCTGCGGGCCGCCGAAACCGCGGAATGCCGTGTTCGATTGGGTGTTCGTCTTGCACCGGTAGCTCGTGATCCCGACGTCGGCCAGGTAGTAGCAGTTGTCGCTGTGGAACATCGCACGATCGTTGATCGACCCCGACAGATCGGCCGAATACCCGCAGCGCCCGGCCAGCGAGAATTCGATGCCGAGGATGCGGCCTTCGTCATCGAAGCCAACCTCGTAGTCGGTGACGAAGTCATGGCGCTTGCCGGTGATCATCATGTCGTCGTCGCGGTCGGCCCGAAGCTTCACGGGACGGTGCAGCTTCTGTGCGAATAGCGCGGCGACGCAGGCGAAAAGGCCGGGCTGGCTTTCCTTGCCGCCGAATCCTCCGCCCATCCTGCGGCAGTCGACGGCAACGTCGTTGGCGTCGACGTCGAGCGCGTGCGCAACCTGATGCTGGATTTCGCCGGGATGCTGCGTCGAGCTGTAGACCTGCACCGTACCGTCTTCTTTCGGCACCGCGTACGCAATCATTCCCTCGAGATAGAACTGTTCCTGCCCGCCGATGTGAATGCGTCCTGATAATTTATGCGGTGCGCGCGCGATGGCAGCCGCGGGATCGCCGCGCTGCATCCGCTCGGTGGGCAGCACGAACGATTGCGCGCGAACCGCCGCTTCTGCGGTCAGGATGGGCTTCAGGTCCTCGTATTCGACGACCGCAAGGCGTGCAGCGCGACGCGCCTGGTTGACCGTATGCGCGGCCACGGCGAAGATCGACTGGCCGACGTATTGGACAAGCGTCGTCGCGAAAATCGGATCGTCGGCGATCACCGGGCCGTAGTCGTTCTTGCCTGGCACGTCCTTCGCTGTCAGCACCGCCACCACGCCCGGCGCCGAACGCACTTTGGTAAGGTCCATCGACTTGATCCGCGCATGCGCGCGCTCGCTCAAGCCTATCGCCGCATGCAGCGTGCCGCGCACTTCGGCGATATCGTCGGTGTAGAGCGCCTCGCCGCTGACGTGGAGATGCGCGCTATCGTGAGGAATGGCCGCGCCCGCGCCGCCTTCTGGATGCTCGTCCATGCGCATCGTCCTTCGCATCACGCCTGGAATTCGACGACCTGCGTCGCCGCGCGCGTGCCCGACGTCTCGAGCCAGCATTTGTAGAGCAGGTTGCGGCCGACGCTCTTGCGGTAGGCGCTGCTCGCGCGCATATCGGTGAGGGGCGAGAAATCTTCACCGAGCGCCGCCATTGCCGCACGCACCGTCGCCTCCGTCCATTCGCGACCGGACAACGCACGCTCGGTGGCGTGCGCGCGCTTGGGTGTGGCCGCCATGCCGCCGTAGGCAACTCGCGCTTCGCTAACGCGCCCGTGGTCGAGCACGACCCAAAACGCGCCGCAGACTGCCGAGATATCCTGGTCGAATCGCTTCGAGATCTTGTATGTGCGCAGCTGCGCGCCGGCCACACGATGCGGTACACGCAGACGCTCGACGAACTCGCCCGGCTCGAGCGCCGTCTTCTGATACGCGAGATAGAAATCGTCCAAAGGCAGCTCGCGCGTTCGCCTGCCCTTGCGCAACAGGACCGTGGCGCCCATCACGATCAGCGCCGGCATCGAGTCGCCGATCGGTGAGCCGTTCGCGATGTTGCCTCCCAGCGTGCCGGCGTTGCGGATCGGCGGCGAAGCGAAGCGCCGGTAGAGTTCGGAAAGCTCCGGATGTTCCCTGACGAGCGCGTCGTAAGCGTCGGTGAGATTCGCCGCGGCACCGATCTCGAGACCGGCGTCGGTATCCCGGATCTCCTTCAACTCGGCGACGTCGCCGACGTAGAGGATGTTTGGCAAGTCCTTGTACTGCTTCGTGACCCAGAGGCCAACGTCGGTGCCGCCCGCGAGTATCCGCGCGTCCGGATGCGCCTCGCGCAGCGACGCGAGGTCCTTCAGTGTGACCGGCGCGTGGAACGTCGCCGACCCGTGACGCACGGTGAGCGTATCGGGGCGTCGAATGGCTCGCAGGCGCTCGATCATTTCCCGTTCGCTCTGCGTCATTTCGCGGTCCGTCGCCGATGAGAACGAGCAGTTCATCCAGTGCTGGTGACGGTCTTCGTGGTCAGCGCCGTATTCGTACATCTTCACGCCGGCATCGACGATCGGACGATACCCGGTGCAGCGGCACAGGTTGCCCGACAGCGCGTCTCCGATCTCCGCGCGAGACGGATTCTGTTGCGTCTTGTACAGCGCGAAGAGCGACATGACGAAGCCGGGCGTGCAGAAGCCGCACTGCGAGCCGTGACAGTCGACCAGTGCCCGCTGCACCGGATGCAGCGAACCGTCGTTGCCTTTCAAGCTCTCGACAGTGATGAGCTCCTTGCCGTCGAGCGTGGGCATGAACTGAATGCACGAATTGACGGCACGAAAGCGCACGCCGTCACCGTCGAGCTCGGCCAGCACCACCGTGCACGCGCCGCAGTCGCCTTCGGCGCAACCTTCTTTCGTGCCAATGCGACCGAGGTCCTCGCGGAGAAAGTTGAGCACGGTCGTCGTCGGCGCCACGCTTTCGACCGTGCGGACTTCGCCGTCCAGCACAAAACGGATCGCGTCTCCGCCTGCCAAAGTCCTTTGCCTGCCCGCCATGGACCTCCCTAGCTTCCTCTGTACGTCGACCAGCTCCAGGGCGAGACGAGCAGCGGCACGTGATAATGCTGCGTCGCGTCGGCGATTCCGAATCGTAGCACCACGTCGCCGACGAATGCCGGCTGCGGCAACGCCGTCCCGAGCGACGCGAAATACGCTCCCGCACCGAACACGATCTCGTAGCGGCCCGCCACGAATTCTTCGCCTTCGATAAGCGGCGCATCGCAACGACCGTCGGCGTTGGTTGCGCTTTCGCGCAGCAGCCGGCGGTCGACGCAGTCGGTGTCTCCGAGCGCGTAGACGCGAACCCGCACCCCTGCCGCCGGCCGTCCGTTGGCGGTATCGAGCACGTGCGTGGTGAGCCTGCCCATCCGTGTCCTCCCGGGAACGGACTGTCCCACGCGCTAACTAGCATGTCAACAATTCACGTCAAATGTGAGCACAATATTTTCAACAGTTTGTCGTCAGTTTGACAGTAAACTTTAAAATTATCATTGATTAACAATTTGTTATCTCAAACAGCTGATGCAGTTTATGTTGCAAGACTTCAAACGATATGAGATTTTGTTTGCATTTTCGATCTTGATTGTTTACACTTTTTCCACCATCTCTCGACATACTTGGCGATGCCCTCTTCGCGACCGTCCAGCAACTCCGCCGGACGGGCCCCTCGTACGCGCAGCTCCCACAAGCCTGCGGAAGTGCTGCCGCTCTTTGCCGCGGACCGCGGGTCGGCTGGCGTCGACGACCGCATTCACGCGACGATCCATGAAGCAGTCCTCGACCATCGTTTGCCTCCCGGGACACGACTGGGCGAGGTGGCATTGGCGGATCTCTTCGGCGTCACGCGCGCTGTGATTCGCAAGGTGCTGGCGCGTCTTGCCCACTCGCGAATCGTCGAACTTCGTCCCAATCGCGGCGCCGTTGTCGCAAGCCCCACCGCCGATGAAGCCCGCGACCTTTTTGCCGCGCGCTCGGCGATCGAGGGGGCGATCGTTTCGTCGCTTGCGCGCAACGTGACGCGCGCGCAACTGCGCGAATTGAAGGCGTTGACGCGCGCCGAGCGCGGCGCCTACGACGCGGGTGATTCCCGCCACGGTCTCAAGCTTTCGGTCGAGTTCCACCGCGTGCTCGCGCGGATGGCCGGCAACGCGGTGCTGTCCGAATTCCTGGATCAGCTCGTCGCGCGCACGCCGCTCGTGGTGTTGGCGCATCAAGGCCCCGCCGCCGACAACGCGTGCAGCATCGATGAGCATTCGCGGGTCGTGGACGCGCTCGCCGCCGGGGATGCGGCGCGTGCGGTCGCGACGATGCGATCGCACCTCGATGCGCTGCTGGCGCGCCTCGACCTCCGCGGCTCCTCGCGCCGCGAAACGAATCTTGCCGATCTGCTGGCGTGCGCCCGGCTGATGGACCCCCCGCTCACCGTGCGGCTGCGCCGCATCCCGCTTCGCGGGACCAGCCTTCGGCCTTCGACCATCGTGCCCTTCGGGCGGCCGGGCACGATGGCCCCCACGCTCACTCTGTGCGGCTGCGCCGCATCCCGCTTCGCGGGACCAGCCTTCGGCTGTCCTTCGGCCTTCGGCCTTGTGTTCGCTGCCCCCAGAGGGGGCGCACCGTGCCCTTCGGGCGGCCGGGCAGGCACTGAGCCGCAGCAGCCACCTTCCCGCTTTCAATGACGCTTTCCGCGACACCCTATCCACGCGATCTCGTCGGCTACGGACGCGCCGTGCCGCAGGCCGGATGGCCCGGCAATGCCCGCATCGCGGTCCAGTTCGTGCTGAACTACGAGGAAGGCGGCGAGAGTTGCGTGCTCCACGGCGACGCCGGATCCGAGCGGTTTCTATCGGAGATCGTCGGCGCCGAATCGTATCCGGCGCGCCACATGAGCGTCGAATCCATCTACGAGTACGGTTCGCGGGCCGGCGTCTGGCGGCTGCTGCGCGAATTCGAACGCCGCTCGCTGCCGCTCAGCGTGTTCGGCGTCGCGATGGCGCTCGAACGAAATCCGGAAGCCACCGCCGCATTCGTGGCACTCGGTCACGAGATCGCGTGCCATGGCTTGCGGTGGATTCATTACCAGGACATCGATCCGGGGACTGAAGCCGCACATATGCGGCGCGCCGTCGAGATCATCGAGCGGCTCACCGGTTCGCCACCGCAGGGCTGGTACACCGGGCGCGACAGCCCGCACACGCGGCGCCTTGTCGTCGAGCACGGCGGATTCCTCTACGACTCGGACAATTACGGCGACGACCTGCCCTTTTGGAGCGTCGTCGTAACGGACGATGGCCGCGCGGTACCGCATCTTGTCGTTCCCTACACGCTCGATGCGAACGACATGCGCTTCGTGACGCCTAACGCGTTTTCGACCGCGGAATCGTTCTTCTACTTATCTTCGCGACGCGTTCGACGTGCTCTATGCGGAAGGCGCCGAAGCCCCGCGCATGATGTCGATCGGAATGCATTGCAGACTGCTCGGCCGACCGGGGCGCTTCCGCGCGCTGCAGCGCTTTCTCGACCATCTCGAAGCGCACGACCGCGTCTGGGTGACTCGCCGTATCGACATCGCGCGTCACTGGCTCACGCGCCATCCTTATGCGGCGAAAAGCGATGGCAGCCGATGAGTGCGCGACCCACGCTCGCCTCGTTGTCGGCAGCCCCGCGCGATGAGTTCGTCGCCGAGCTGGGCGGCGTCTTCGAGCACACGCCGTGGATCGCCGAGCGTGCGTATGCGGCACGGCCGTTCGCAACCGTGGACGACCTCCATCGTGCGATGGTCGCCGCGCTCGCATCGGCGCCTCGCGAGGCGAAGCTCGCCCTGATCTGCGCGCATCCCGAACTCGCAGGAAGGGAAGCCGCGGACGGCACGATGACCGCGGATTCCGTCGGTGAGCAAGCATCCGCCGGCCTTGACCGCTGCACGCCGGACGAGCTTGCGCGGCTGCGCGCGGGCAACCATGCGTATCGCGAAAAATTCGGCTTTCCCTTCGTGATGGCGGTCAAGGGCAAATGCCGGCAAGAGATCCTGATCGCGCTGGCCTCGCGCGTGGGCAGCACCCGTGACGCCGAGTTCGCCCGCTGCATCGAAGAAATCGGCAAGATTGCACGCCTGCGGCTCGATGCACTGCTGGGCGTGCGCGCCGGGATTAGAGGAGCTTCACCCCGCTGAACCGCCCCTCTTCGTGGCAGCCGCCTCCGGCGTTAGGCGCAGTGAACCGACCCTCGAGACCGAGCGAGGTCGCCCTCAGCTCCGAGACCGCACCCGCATAGGGCGCATCGGTTCCGCAGCACGGTCGTGCCAGAGAACGAATAGAGCTGACCGTTCTGCGTCACGGCACCGGTGCTGACGACGGTGACACGAATCAGTGCCGAGGATGTCGAAGACGAACCGGAACTGCCCGGCTTGCAGGCTGCGTCACGGTAAAGTTCACCGGAGCGTTGGCAGTTCCGTTTTCGGCCGGGTTGCTGCACGCGGTATCCGTGACCGTGACCGCGCCGGTGTAACTCCCCGCCAGCGGTATGGGCGTGAGTGTCTGGCGCTGGATGTTCTTCACCACTGGCACCGCTCCGACGTTGTAGGTAAGTGACCCCTTGTCGGCGGCGGTGGGCTGGAACGTCGCGGTCCCGACCTGAGGCGCCTCGAACTCCGCCGGCTTGTACGGAACGGTTCCGAAGTAGGTTCCCTTCGTCGCGTAAAGCCCTCCTTTGTAGGCGCCGGTTTCGTCGAGCGTCAGATTGCCGACGTAGAAGGTCGGGATGTTGCCCGGCCCGTAGACGAAGAATGTCGCGAAGATGAACTTGTCGCTCTGCGCGAGGTTCACGCCCCAGCCGGGCTCGGCCGGGTTCCACCAGATGTCGCTGTAATCCGTCGCACGCGCGCAGAGCGATCCCGTTGCCAACACCACCGCCAGCATCAGACGCATCAGCATGATCTTCCTCCGATCGGATGTCCGGCGCGAATCATCATGCCGCGAGCGCACGCGGCGCAAGTGCCACCGGCCAAGTCTCGCGTCGCGCGACATCTGGTATTACCTCTCGATACCTGCGCATGCTGGCTCGCGCGTCCGCAAGTCCTATCCCGCGCCGGTCCAGTAGCCCGGCTGCGCCCACGCGCACTTCAAATGCTCGATGAAGAACCGCACCTTCGCGGGCACATGGCGCTGCTGCGGATACACGGCCATGATGTCGTAGGACGGCAGGGCGTATTCGTCCAGCACCGTCACGAGCTCGCCGCGCGCGAGCTCGCGCCCGATCTCCCAAGTCGAGCGCCATGACAGGCCGAGCCCCTCGCTCGCCCAGCGGTGAAGGAGCTCGGTGTCGTTGCATTCGAGGTCGCCCGCCACGCGCACGGTCACGGGTCTGGCGCCCTGCCCGAAATGCCATCCGCTCTGCTGCCCGCCCTGCAGGTTGAAGGCGAGGCAATTGTGATGCTCGAGATCGTCGAGCGTGCGCGGAACGCCGCGACGCTCGAGATACGCAGGCGTCGCGCAAACGACGCGCCGATTCGCGGCAAGCTTGATAGCGACGAAGTTGGGATCGATTGCGCCGCCGATGCGCACGCCCATGTCGAAACCGAGACGCACCAGATCAACGACCTGGTCGGTCAGCCCGAACGACACCCGCACTTCCGGATTCTGGGCGACGAACGACGGCCCATGCGGCGCGACGTGCTTGCGCCCGAACGCGGCCGGCGCCGAAACGACGAGGTGGCCCGTTGCCTTTTGCCGACCCTCGGCGAGCTGAGTCTCGACCTGTTCCAGGTCCGTCACGAGCCGCCGGCACTGCTCGAGGTAGACGGCGCCCTGCTCGGTCAGCGCAAGCCGCCGCGTCGAGCGGTGCATCAGTCGCACGCCGAGCCTGCGCTCGAGCGCGTCGATCCGCCGGCCGATCATCACCGGCGTCACCTGTGCGCGAAGCGCGGCCTTGGCGAGGCTTCCGGTATCGACGGCCGCGACGAAGGCTTCGATCTGCTTCAGCTTGTCCATCCAATTCCATACAAAAAGTATCGAATGGAATGAGTTTATGTGATCTTATCGTCATGTCAAATCGGCTATAGGATACCGGTCACGGTCGCGGGCCGTTCGTGCCCGATGCCGTTGACGGAGGAACTCCATGCCCAGGATGAGAGCCATCGACGCCGCCGTGCACGTGCTCGAGCGCGAAGGCGTCACTGCCGCGTTCGGCGTGCCCGGCGCCGCGATCAACCCACTGTATTCGGCACTCAAGGCGCGCGGCAGCATCGCGCACGTGCTGGCGCGTCACGTCGAGGGTGCCTCGCACATGGCCGAGGGTTACACGCGCGCGGTCGCCGGCAACATCGGGGTGTGCATCGGCACATCGGGTCCCGCAGGTACCGACATGATCACGGGACTCTATTCGGCGCAAGCCGACTCGATCCCGATCCTCTGCATCACCGGGCAGGCGCCGCGAGCGCGGCTCTACAAGGAAGACTTCCAGGCGGTCGACATCGAGGCGATTGCAAAACCCGTCACGAAGTGGGCGGTGACGGTACGCGAGCCTGCACAGGTGCCGCGCGCGTTTCAACAGGCGTTTCATCTCATGCGTTCGGGTCGCCCCGGCCCGGTGCTGATCGACCTGCCGTTCGATGTGCAGATGGCGGAGATCGAATTCGATCCGGACACTTACGAGCCCTTGCCGGTCTACAAGCCGAAAGCTTCGCGCAAGCAAGTCGAGAAAGCGCTCGCGATGCTAAACGATGCCGAGCGCCCGCTGATCGTTGCTGGCGGAGGCATCATCAACGCCGATGCACCCGACCTGCTCGTCGAATTCGCCGAATTGACCGGCGTGCCCGTGATCCCGACGCTGATGGGCTGGGGCACGATTCCCGACGACCACCCGCTGATGGTCGGCATGTGCGGTCTGCAAACGTCCCACCGTTACGGCAACGCGAACATGCTCGCCTCCGACTTCGTGCTCGGCATCGGTAACCGCTGGGCCAACCGCCACACGGGCTCGATCGACGTCTACGCCAAAGGACGCAAGTTCGTCCACGTCGACATCGAGCCGACCCAGATCGGCCGCGTGTTCTCGCCCGACTACGGGATCGTGTCGGACGCAAAGGCAGCGCTGGAGCTCTTCGTCGCGGTCGCCCGTGAATGGAAGAAGTCCGGCAAGCTGAAGGATCGCTCGACGTGGGTTGGCGAATGCCGCGAGCGCAAGCGCACGATGCTGCGCAAGACGAATTTCGAGAACGTGCCGATGAAGCCGCAGCGTGTCTACCAATGCATGAACAACGCGTTCGGCAAGGACACCTGCTACGTGACGACGATCGGTCTCTCGCAGATCGCCGCCGCGCAGTTCCTCCACGTGTACAAGCCGCGCCACTGGATCAACTGCGGTCAGGCGGGGCCACTCGGCTGGACGATCCCGGCGGCAATTGGCGTACGCGTCGCCGACCCGACGCGCCGGATCGTTGCCTTGTCCGGCGACTATGATTTCCAGTTCATGATCGAGGAGCTCGCAGTCGGCGCGCAGTTCAAGCTTCCCTATATCCACATCCTCGTCAACAATTCGTACCTGGGTCTCATTCGGCAGTCGCAGCGTGGATTCGAGATGGACTACTGCGTCCAGTTGGGTTTCGACAACATCAACGCACCCGAAGTCGGAGGCTACGGCGTGGATCATTTGAAAGTCGCCGAAGGACTGGGCTGCAAGGCGATCCGCGTGCAAAAGCAGGAAGAGATCGACCCGGCGATCGAGCAGGCGGAAAAGTGGATGGCGCAGTACAAGGTCCCGGTCGTGATCGAGATCATCCTCGAGCGTGTGACCAACATCGCAATGGGCACCGAGATCGACAACGTGATCGAGTTCGAGGAGCTCGCCAAGGGCAAGGAAGACGCGCCGACCGCGGTCGCGCTGCTCGATTGATGCGAACGGAAAATTGCGATGACGAAGCTTGCCGCCAATCTTACGATGATGTTCAACGAGGTCGATTTCCTCGACCGCTTCGAAGCGGCTGCGGGCGCGGGCTTCGACGGCGTCGAATATCTGTTTCCCTATCCCTATCCGAAAGAGCAGCTGGCCGAGTGCCTCAAGAAGCACAGCCTTGTGCAAGCGCTCCACAATCTTCCCGCAGGCGACTGGGCGAAGGGCGAGCGCGGTATCGCTTGCCTGCCGGATCGCGTCGGCGAATTCCAGGACAGCGTCGGCAAGGCGATCGACTACGCGACGGCGCTCGGCTGCAAGCAGGTGAACTGCCTCGCGGGAATCGCGCCGGCGGGTGTCGAACCCGAAAAAGTTCGCGCGACGTTCGTGTCGAATCTTCGCTTTGCCGCCGACAAGCTCGGCGCCGCGGGCATCAAGGTCCTGACTGAACCCATCAACACGTTCGACGTCCCGGGATTCTTCCTGTCCCGGACTCGCCAGGCGCTCGACATTCTTCGTGACGCAGGGTCGAAAAACCTGTACCTGCTCTACGACATTTATCATATGCAGCGGATGGAAGGCGAGCTCGCCAACACGATCCAAAAGAATCTGCCGCAGATCGCGCATTTCCAGCTTGCCGACAACCCGGGACGCAACGAACCGGGCACCGGCGAGATCAACTATCGATTCCTGTTCGGCTTCCTTGACGCGATCGGCTACGACGGCTGGATCGGCTGCGAGTACAAACCGAAGGGAACGACGGTCGACGGGCTTGGCTGGCGCGCCACGCACGGCGTCAAATAAAAGCAGACAACGCGGGAGAACCACGGCATGGATATCGGATTCATCGGGCTGGGCATCATGGGATCGCCGATGGCGGGGCAGCTCATCAAAGGCGGGCATCGCGTTCACCTTCACAGCCGCTCCGGGGTGCCGCAGCCGCTCATCGATGCCGGCGGAACCTCGTGCGCGAACCCGAAGGACGTCGCGCAGAAATCGGAGATCGTCATCACGATGGTGCCGGACACGCCGCACGTCGAAGCCGTGTTGTTCGGCGAGAACGGCGTTGCGAAGGGTTTGAGCAAGGGCAAGACCGTCGTCGACATGAGCTCGATATCGCCGCTCGCCACCAAAGAGTTTGCGCAGAAGATCGCAGCGCTGGGTTGCGATTACCTCGATGCCCCTGTGTCGGGCGGTGAGGTCGGCGCCAAAGCCGCGTCGCTGACGATCATGGTTGGCGGCAGCGAGGCGGCCTTCGCCAAGGTGAAGCCGCTGTTCGAGCTGATGGGCAAGAACATCACGCTCGTCGGCGGCAACGGCGATGGGCAGACGACCAAGGTCGCGAACCAGATCATCGTCGCGTTGACGATCGAGGCGGTGGCCGAAGCCCTGCTCTACGCGTCCAAGGCCGGGGCCGATCCCGCGAAAGTGCGCCAAGCGCTGATGGGCGGCTTTGCGTCCTCGCGAATCCTGGAGGTTCACGGCGAGCGCATGGTGAAGCGCACGTTCGCTCCCGGCTTTCGCATCGAGCTGCATCAGAAGGACCTGAACCTCGCGCTGTCGACCGGGCGGCAGCTCGGCGTCGCGCTCCCGAACACGGCGACCGCGCAGGAGCTTTTCAATGCCTGCGCGGCGAACGGCTTCGCGGCACTCGACCACTCGGCTCTCGTCCGCTCGCTCGAAAAGCTCGCCAACTTCGAGATCGGCCAGCGGCCGGTCGCGCGCTGAGCGAATTCCTCGATGACCGATCCGCGCGACCTGTTGCGCGCGATGTTCGATGCCGCGATTCTCGCTGCGCAGCCCGCGCGCTGCCTGCCGCCGCATCTGCCCACGCCGCCGAAGGGCCGCACGCTGGCGATCGGCGCCGGCAAAGCGTCGGCCGCCATGGCAAAGGCGCTGGAGGATCACTGGCCCGGGTCGCTGTCGGGAATCGTCGTCACGCGTTACGGTTACGCGGTGCCATGCCAGCGCATCGAAATCGTCGAAGCCGCGCACCCTGTTCCGGACGCGGCCGGAGAGATCGCGGCAAAGCGAATTATGGAAAGCGTGTCGGGATTGACGAAGGACGACCTCGTGATCGCGCTGATTTCCGGTGGCGGCTCGTCGCTGCTCGCGCTGCCCGCGCCTCACCTCACGCTCGACGACAAGCAGAATATCAATCGCTCGCTGCTCAAATCCGGGGCGACAATCAGCGAAATGAACTGCGTTCGGCGGCACCTCTCGGCAGTCAAAGGCGGGCGGCTCGCCGCCGCGTGTCACCCCGCGCGTGTGGTGACGCTGCTCATGTCGGACGTGCCCGGCGACGACCCGATGGACATCGCGTCCGGGCCGACCGTCCCGGATCCGACGACGTGCGAGGATGCGCTCGATGTCCTCCGCCGTTACGGCATCGAGCTGCCGGCCAACGTACGCCGTCTGCTCGAGTCGGGCGAGGGCGAGTCGGTTAAGCCGGGCGATCCGCGGCTTGCGCATACGGGAGTTCGGATGATCGCGACGCCGCAGCGGTCGCTGGAGGCGGCGGCTAACATCGCGAGCGAAGCAGGCGTAACGCCGGCAATTCTCGGCGATGCGATCGAGGGCGAAGCGCGCGACGTCGGCAAAGTCATGGCCGGCATCGCGCGGCACGTGGCCGCTCACGGCCAACCCTTCGCGCCGACCTGCGTGCTGATCTCCGGCGGCGAGACGACGGTGACGGTGCGCGGCAACGGCCGCGGCGGCCGCAATGTCGAGTTTCTGCTCTCGCTTGCGATCGCGCTCGACGGCGAGCCGGGTGTCTTCGCGATCGCCGGCGACACCGACGGAGTCGACGGAGCGCAGGAAATTGCCGGAGCGATCGTTGCCCCCGACACGCTGGCGCGCGCGTGGGAGCGCGGCATCCGGCCGCGGGACAGCCTCGCGAACAACGACGGTCATGGCTTCTTCGCGGCGCTCGGCGACTCCGTCGTCACCGGGCCGACACTGACAAACGTGAACGACTTCAGAGCGATCCTCGTGACGCTCGATCCGGCGACGCGATGAGAGTCGCTCGCGCGTAAGATCCAGCCAACCCAGACCGTCCCATGCGATTCGGAACCGAACTTCTTCGCCAGTCGGATGTGCTCGCGCAATTCACCGAGGATGCGCCTCGCGTGACGCGCACCTATTTGAGCAACGAGCACAAGCAGGCTGGCCTCTACTTGATCAGCCTCATGAAAGATGCCGGGATGTCCGCGCAATTCGACGCGCTCGGCAACATTGTCGGACGCTACGACGCCGCCAAGCCGAATGCGCCGGTCGTGATGACGGGCTCGCACCAGGACAGCGTGCGCAACGCCGGGAAATACGATGGTCTGTTCGGCATCGTCACGGCGATCGCCTGCGTGAAGGACCTCCACAAGCGCGACATCCGGCTTCCCTACACGCTCGAAATCGTCGGCTTCGGCGACGAGGAAGGCGTGCGCTTCGGCGCTACGCTGATCGGCAGCAAGGCGATGGCGGGAAAATTCGATCCTGCGTGGCTCGACAAGGCCGACGACAATGGCATCACAATGCGCCAGGCGCTGGTCGAATTCGGCGGCGATCCCGATCATTGGCGCGATGTCGATCGCCGCGGAAAGAACGTGGTCGCCTACGTCGAATCGCACATCGAGCAAGGGCCGCTGCTGCTGAACGAAGGACTTCCGGTGGGCGTCGTCACGGCGATTGCGGGGGCCACGCGGCTCAACGTGCGCGTGACCGGTCTCGCCGGGCATGCGGGCACCGTGCCGATGCGTGCGCGGCAGGACGCGCTCACCGCTGCAAGCGAAATGGTGCTGTTCGTCGAGCGCCATTGCGAAACGCATGCAGGACTCGTCGGCACCGTCGGCAAGATGGCGGTGCGTCCGGGCGCGATCAACGTAATCCCGCAGGATGTGGAGTTCACGATCGACATCCGTTCGGGTGACGACGCGCTGCGCCGTGCGGCCGTTGCCGCCATTTGCGAGGGCTGCACGGACGCCGCGAAGCGGCGGCATGTGCAAGTCGACCTCGCTCAATTCTTCGCCGCCGATGCCGCGCCTTGCGATCAGCTTCTGCAAGATGCGTTCGCCGAGGCGATCGCGGCGCACGGAATCCCGGTGCGCCATCTCCCGAGCGGCGCCGGTCACGACGCGATGGAGTTTCCGGTGGTGGCGCCCACCGCGATGCTGTTCGTCCGCTGCGGCAACAACGGCATCAGCCACCATCCGGACGAGACGATGACCGCCGAGGATGCCGACATCGCGACGTCCGTGCTGCTGCATTTTTTCGAGAACTACCACCCGTGAGCGCAGCTCCGACAGGAGTCGACGGCTTGGATGGCTGGATCGACGCCCATCACGCGGAGCAGATCGAATTCCTGCGCGCGATCGTGCGCGTGCCGTCGGACACCCCGCCCGGCGACAACGCGCCAGCGGCAGAGAAGGCTGCGGAGCTGCTGTCCGCGATGGGCTTCGCGGTCGAGCGCCATCCGGTTCCGGCCGATTTCCTTCGCGCCTACGGAATGCGCAGCGTCACCAACCTGATCGTGCGCCAAAGCTTCGGCAGCGGCGGCCCAACCATCGCACTCAACGCGCACGGCGATGTCGTTCCGCCAGGCGACGGTTGGTCGAAACCGCCCTATGAAGGAGTGATCGAGAACGGCCGCATGTACGGCCGCGGCGTAGCGGTATCGAAATCCGATATCGCCACGTTCACGTATGCACTGGCGGCGCTGCGCGCGCAGGCCGCCCTGCTCGCGCGACTCAACGGGACGGTCGAGCTGCATTTCACGTACGACGAGGAATTCGGCGGACTCGCGGGTCCGGGGTTCCTGCTCGACAACGGCTGACGAAGCCGGATTACGCGATCGCCGCGAGCTTCAGTTACGCGGTGGTCACCGCGCACAACGGCTGCCTCCAGCTCGAAGTGACCGTCCATGGCAAGTCGGGTCACGGTGCGATGCCCGAATCCGGGCGCGACGCATTTCGCGCCGGCGTGGCAATCCTGAACGCCATCTATGCCGAAGCGGACGCTTTGAAAGCAAAAAAGTCGCGCGTCCCCGGGATCGACCATCCGACGATGATCGTCGGCTTGATCGATGGCGGCATCAACACCAATGTCGTGCCGGATCGGCTCACCTTTCGGATGGATCGGCGGATGACGCCGGAAGAGAATCCGGCGGACGTCGAAGCGCGCGTGCGTGGACTGATCGAAGCGGCGGCCGCGCGCCATGACGGGATTCGCGTCGAGATCCGGCGCCTGCTCCTCGCCAACGCGTTGTCGCCACGTCCCGGGCACGAAAAGCTCGTCGCGGCGATCCAGCGTCACGGCAAGGCAGTCTTCGGCGAAGAGCTTCCCGCGTTGGGCGTGCCGTTGTACGCGGACGCCCGCCTCTATGGTGAACACGGCGTACCGATCGTCATGTACGGCGCGGGGCCGCGCACGATCGCCGAGTCGAATGCGAAGCGGCCCGATGAAAATCTGCTGCTCGAGGATCTGCGCCGGGCAACGAAAGTCGTCGCCGCGACGGTGCGCGATCTGCTGTCGGCATAGCCGAACTAATTCCGGCAAACCCATTGCATTGGCGATGTCTTGCGGCGTCGCGTATAATGCTTCCCCGGTCGCCGGCGAACGTCTTTATCCGGCGTATCTGGTTCTTTTTTCCCGCGCTGAGGAGATTGATACATGTTGAAGCAATTGATTCGATTCACTGGTATCACGTTGTTCGTCGGCGCATCGGCCGCGCTGTTCGCGACCACCGCAATGGCGCAGTCCGAGCAGCAGAAGCTTGTCAATGACTCGCAGAAGACGCTGTCCGAGTTCCTGCGCGATTCCCAAATGACGTGGCTCCAGCAAAACTTTGGACGCGCAAAGGCCGTGATCATCGCGCCAGAGCTCCTCAAGGCGGGCTTCATTTTTGGCGGCTCCGGCGGCCGTGCGGTCGTGGTCGCTCGCGACCCGAAGAGCGGCAAGTGGCTGGGTCCCGTGTTCTATTCGATGGCGACGGCGAGCGTGGGCTTCCAGGCCGGCATCTCGGTGTCGGAGAACGTGACGCTGGTCATGACGGACAAGGGGTTCAATTCGCTCCTCGCGACGTCGTTCAAACTTGGCGGCGACGCCAGCATCGCGGCGGGACCGGTCGGCGCGGGCGCCAAAAGCGACGTCGTCGCGGACCTGATCACGTTCTCGCGCGCCAAGGGTGTCTACGGCGGCGTGAACCTCGACGGCACGGTCGTGACGTCGAACGACGATTGGAACGAGGCCTACTACGGCAAGAAGGTCCTGGCGCCCGATGTCCTCATCCGCGCCAGCGTCAGCAACAAGGGCGCGCAAGGCCTTCTCAACGAAACGGCGGCCGCCGCGAAGAAGTAGGCTTCCGGTAATTGCGATAAACAAGGGCCCCACGCGGGGCCCTTGCCATTTTTGCGGACCAGCAAGTCCCCTACCCTACGAAATTATCCGTCAGGCATTCGAGTCGGCCGCACGACGGCGAATGTGCCGCCGACGATAAGGGCGCAGCCCACGATCATCGGCCACGTGATCGTCTCGCCGAGCAGCAGGGCGCCCCAAGTCATCCCGAACAACGGGATCAGGAACGCGACGGTCAGCGCGCGCGTCGGCCCGATATCGGCGATGAGGCGGTAGTAAAACAAATACGCGATCGAACTGCACAGCAACGCGAGGCCGAGTACGTTCGCGATGACGACCGGCGTGATCTCGCCGCGTGCGGGCGCAAATGGCAGGAGCGGCAGCAGGACGATGCCCGCCGCGACTTGGCTCCACCCGGCGATGGCCATCGGCTTTGCGCCGGCGGCGTATTTTTTCATGTAGATGCTGGATGCCGCATAGCAGAACGCAGCAGCGAGGCACGCGGCGATCGCCACGCCGACCGTCGCGTCCAGCACGATCGGCCCTGCCTTACTGACCAGAGCAACGCCCGCCGCTCCCGAAATAAGCCCGGTGATTTTCGCGGCCGTGAGTCGCTCGGCGAGAAACATCGCGGAGAGGAGCGCGGCGAACAGCGGGGTCGCCGAGTTCAGGATCGCCGAGTACGAGGCGGGCAATTGCAGCGCAGCGTACGAGAACAACAGGAACGGAATCGCCGAGTTGACGACGCCGATCACGACAAAATGCCGCCACTGCCCGCGCACGTCGCCATCAAATCCCGTCAAGCGGAACCACGCGATCAGCGCAACGCCTCCGATCATCACGCGCGTCGTTGCGGTAAGGACCGGGCCCAGCACCGGGGCCAGCACGCGCATGAAGATGAACGATCCTCCCCAGATCGCCGCGAGTGCGCTCAGGCGTACGACATCCTCACTCCTCATCAAGCGGCCGAACGCATGCGCGCGCCTTTCTGCTCCAGGGCGAGCAGCGCACGCTTGCGGTCAAGGCCGCTTGCGTAGCCGGTGAGCGAACCGTCGGAACCGACGATTCGATGGCACGGCACTACGATCGCGAGCGGGTTCCTCCCGGTCGCAGCACCCACTGCGCGCGCGCTTCCGGGATGTCCCGCCCGCCGCGCGAGCTCGGCATACGAAATCGTTTCGCCCGCGCGGACCGTGGATATCGCTTTCCACACAGCGCGCTGGAATGCCGTACCCGCTGGCGAAAGCGGTAGATCGAACGTGTCCCGCTCGAGCGCGAAATAGGCACGGAGCTGCGCGGCCGCGCGGCGAAGCACGGGGAACGCGGCGTCACGCACCCACGCCGGATCCTGCGGCGGCGCATAGCGGTCGCCGTCGAATCCAATCCGGGTGAGGCCATCGCGCACGGCAGTGAGCCGCAAACGGCCGAGCGGGCTGTCGACAAAATCGAAATGGACAATTGTATTCATTGCACGGATCTCCAAAGATGCATGACTGCATAGGCGCGCCACGGCCGCCAGGCTTCCGCATGCGCGAGCGCACGCTCGGGGTGCGTCACGCCAAGCGCTCGCCGGACGATCAGATCGCCTTCGAGAAACGCGTCCGGCCAACGCAACGCCCGCATCGCGATGTAATGCGCAGTCCACGCGCCGATGCCGCGGATGTCCATCAGCCGGGCGAGCGTCGACTCGACGTCGGTTTCGGGTTGCAGCACGATGTCGCCGCTGGCGACGAGGGCTGCGAGCGCGATGATCGTTCGCGCGCGGGCAACGGGTATTCCGAGGCTTGCCAAAGCCGCGGCCGGAATTGCGGCAACGCTGGAGGCAGTCGGAAAGAGCCGCACGACCTCGCCATGCGCATCGGGGAGCGGGTCGCCGAATGCAGCGGCGATCCGGCCAAGGATTGTGCGCGCACCACGCACCGACACCTGTTGACCGACGATCGCGCGCACCGCGAGCTCGAATCCGTCGAACGTGCCCGGAACGCGCAGTCCTGGCTGCGCATCGGCAAGCGCACCCAGCGCCGCCGCAACCACAGTCGGGTCGCAGGACAGGTCGAACGCATGTTTCACTCGCGACAAGACCGCGGGGACGGCGCGGGCCAGCGACGGCGAAACCGCAATCGCCAGCGCCTGCCCGCGTCGCGCACGGCGCACCTCGACGCGTCCGGTGTATGCACGGCCGCGTTGCATGACTGAAACGCTGCGGGCATAGGCATTGTTCGACACTTCCTCCACGCCGCCGATGGCCCGGGCGCGCAGAAAGTCGAGCATCGCGTCCCAGGCATACGGCGGCCGGAACGCAAGCTCGAAAACCAGCGTCGCGGGCAGCGCGCTTGCTTCGGCATGAGCGCGCAGCCGCCCCGGCGCCATGCGGTAGCGCGAGCGGAACAACGCATTGAAACGGCGGACGCTGGCGAAACCGCTCGCGAGCGCTATCTCGGTGACAGGGAGCGACGTGTCCGTCAGCAGCCTTTTCGCGAGCAGGAGCCGCTGCGTCTGCGCGTATTCGATCGGCGAAACGCCATACTGCGTGTCGAAGATCCGGCGCAGATGGCGACTTGTTACGCCGACGCGATCTGCGAGATGCTCGACTCCGCCTGCCTCCAGCACGCCATCCTCGATCAGGCTGACGGCGCCGCGCGCGAGCTGCGCCGACGCGTCGACGCTCGCGTGCCCGGGCGCAAGCTCGGGGCGGCAGCGCAGGCAGGGTCGGTAACCAGCAACTTCGGCGGCTGCGGCGCTTGGAAAGAAATGGCAGTTCTCGCGGCGCGGCATTCGCACCGAGCATACGGGACGGCAATAAATTCGCGTCGACGACACGCCCACGAAGAAGCGGCCATCGAAACGCGAATCGTGCGCGGCAAGCGCGCGGTAGCAGACGTCGGGATCAAGTAGCATGGGCGCATTATGCGTCGCGAGAGGTCGCCGGGCTGGCCGTTTTCGGACATTTGAATCGCCCGCTGCCGGCGCTCGCTCGGCGCTCGCGGGGCGGTCAATCCGTGCGACCGTCGGCCAGAACGCGAGCTGGGGTACTATCGGCGGCTTCGACCCGACTGATCCCGCTCCTACATATCCATGAGGCTCCTGTAGAGGTTCGTCCTACACGCGCTGTAGGCGAAACCCGGTAGCCAGAACGCGGTCACTTAGGCAAGGTCAGCAAAATAAACACCAAGGACCCGCCGGTCACCGCCTTGTTCGGCCTTCGTCGGCGGGCCGGTCCCCAAGGGAAGAGCGAACCATGCGGCTGTCGCTTCGCTTCATCATCCCGCTGCTGATCGCGCTTGCGGCGTTCGCGTACGCTGCAGTTCCGCTGGCCGACGCGCTGATGGAGCGCTGGTTCGTGCGGGACCTCGACATCCGCTCGAGCAGCATCGCGGCGGCCGTGCAGGAGCCGGTCTCGCAGCTGATCGCGAGCGGCAACGACCCCCGAATCACGCAGTTTTTCAATCGGATGCTGCAGGACGAGCGGCTGTATGCACTCGGGCTGTGTTTCGGCGAGCGGGTCGTTCCGGTGGCCACGGCGCTCTTTCCCCGGACGCTCGATTGCGCGGCGATCCAAAAGGACGATGGCGCGCGTCACGTTCTGCGGTCTGGCAAGGGTCTGCTCCACGTCGCGATCCACCAGGTCGACGGCGAGAATGGAGCGCAGGGCTGGCTCGCGCTCGTGCATGACATGAGCTTCATCGAACGCAGGAACGAAGAGACGCGCCAATATCTGTTCTACTTTTTTATTGCGCTCGGGGCTTCGATTGCGCTGATTACGGTTGTCATTGCGCAGATTTCGTGGCGCGGATGGGTGCGCGGCTTGCGCTCGCTGCTCCGTGGCGAAGGGCTGCTCCGTCCTGCGACGGCGCCCGAACTGCGGCCCATCGCCCGCGATCTGCGCGATCTCATCCGCGATCTCGAACGCCAGTACCGGCCGCTCGACGGCAGCCAGCGGATCTGGGACCAGCAGGCGCTGCGCTCGACGCTGCGAAGCGAAATGCATGGTCACGAAGTGATCGTCGTGTCCAACCGCGAGCCGTACATCCACATGCGCGACAACGGTGGCGTGCGGCTGCAGCGACCGGCGAGCGGCCTCGTCACCGCGCTCGAGCCGGTGATGCGCGCGTGCTCGGGCACCTGGATTGCGCACGGCAGCGGATCCGCCGACCGCGAGACCGTCGATCGCCACGACCGCATCGCGGTGCCGCCGGAGCATCCGCTTTATCGGATCCGCCGCATCTGGCTCACGAAGGAGGAGGAAGACGGCTATTACTCCGGCTTTGCCAACGAGGGCCTGTGGCCGCTTTGCCACATCGCCCACGTGCGACCAACGTTTCGCTCGCGCGATTTCGAGCAATATCGCAACGTCAACCGCAAATTCGCCGATGCCGTCGTGGCGGAAGCCAAGACGCGCGATCCGGTCGTCCTCGTCCAGGATTACCATTTCGCGCTGCTGCCGCGAATGATCCACGACCGGCTGCCCGACGCCACGATAATCGCGTTCTGGCACATTCCGTGGCCGAATCCGGAGGCGTTCGCGATCTGCCCGTGGCGGACCGAGCTGCTGGACGGGCTGCTCGGCAGCAGCATCATCGGCTTCCACACGCAATTCCACTGCAACAACTTCCTCGATACCGTCGACCGGATGCTGGAGGCACGCGTCGACCGCGAGTCGTTCACGATCTCGTTCCGCGGCGAATCGACGTCCGTTCACCGCTATCCCATTTCGATCGAATGGCCGCCCGCCTCGCTCGCAACGGTCAAGTCCGTGCCCGATGCGAGGCGCGCTGTCCGCGAGCGCCTCGGATTGCCGTTGGGCCACCGCGTCGGCGTGGGCATCGACCGCCTCGATTACACGAAAGGCATCATCGAGCGTTTCAACGCGGTCGCGCGACTGCTCGAACTCAACCCGCGATGGATCGGCCGTTTCAGCTTCGTGCAGATCGCTGCGCCGTCACGCGGGACGATCGGCGACTATCGCGACTATGCGGCGCGCGTGCACACGCTCGCGGCTGAGATCAACGACCGCTACGCCGCCGCGAAGTATCCGCCGATCATTCTCATCGGCGAGCATCACGAGCCGGAGGCCGTGTACGAGTACCATCGCGCCGCCGATCTCTGCTTCGTATCGAGCCTCCACGACGGAATGAACCTCGTGGCGAAGGAGTTCGTCGCCGCGCATGACGACGAGCAGGGCGTGCTGATCCTGTCGCAATTCGCGGGCGCGTCGCGCGAACTTTCTGAAGCGCTGGTCGTCAATCCCTATGACGCGGACCAGTGCGCAGCAGCGCTGGATGCGGCGCTCAACATGCCGGCCGCCGAGCAACGTGACCGTATGCGCATGATGCGCGGCGTCGTTCGCGAGTTCAACGTCTATCGCTGGGCGGGACGGATGCTGCTCGACGCGGCGGTGATGCGCCAGCGCGGCCGTTTTCGCGAAACCGAACCCCTTGTCCGTCATGGATGAATCCCGCTCGACATCATCCGCGACGCGCAAACGTCGTCCCCTTCTCCGGCGCCGTCCGCCGCCTCCGCTCGAGCGAGGGGTCGCGTTGTTTCTCGATATCGACGGTACGCTGATCGATCTCGCGGCATCGCCCGAGCTCGTCACCGTCCACGGGGAAGTCGCCGCGCGGTTGCCCGAGCTCGCGAGCGAGCTCGACGGCGCCGTGGCGCTGATCACGGGACGTGCGATCATCGACGCGGACCGGCTGTTTCCGGCGTTGTCGCTTCCGATCGCCGGACAGCATGGCTCCGAACGACGCGCTGCCGACGGCGCGATCCATCGGCACCGGCACCCGATGCCGGGATTTGCGCAGTTGCGGCGCGAGCTCGAGCGTTTCGCGGCGCGGCATGACGGCGTGTGGCTCGAAGACAAGGGTGCCACGCTTGCGCTTCACTATCGGCAGGCGCCGCGGCTGGCTTCGCACGTGCACCGGACGTTGCGCGCGCAGTTGGCGATCGGGACGGGTGGGCGCGCATGGCGGCTGCAACCGGGCAAGGGCATCCTCGAAGTGCAGCAGGACGGGCGCGACAAAGGGACGGCGATCGGCGAGTTCATGGCGGAACCGCCCTTCCATGGACGCCTGCCCGTCTTTCTTGGCGATGACCTGACGGATGAGTACGGATTC
Organism: uncultured beta proteobacterium; assembly: GCA_963724975.1. Classification (GTDB taxonomy): domain Bacteria; phylum Pseudomonadota; class Gammaproteobacteria; order Burkholderiales; family Casimicrobiaceae; genus CAIWHR01. The sequence goes on from CAVRXB010000005.1 coordinate 163,526, forward strand.
GCGACCGTGACCCGAATGGGCGGATGGTCCGTAAAAGTCGGCACGGGCGCAACAGGTGCGAGCTATCGACTGCCCGATGTCGCTGCCGTGCGGCGCTGGCTGGCCGGCCCGCTTCTCTCGCGCGTAGCCATACGCTGATGCGATCCCTCGATCTCGCGCTCATCGGCAACGGTCGCATCGGCCTGCTGGTCGACGGCGAGGGCACGATCGTCTGGGGCTGCTTTCCACGGTTCGATGGCGATCCTGCCTTTTGCGCGCTGCTCGACAACGCACCTCCCGAAACCGCGCGCGGCTATTTCTCGATCGAGCAAGTCGGCCGCGCCCGGTCGGAGCAGGAATACGTGACCAACACCGCCGTCCTCGTCACGCGGCATTTCGACGACCAGGGCGGCACGGTCGAAATCACCGACTGCGTGCCGCGATTCACGCGACACGGACGGATGTTCTCTCCGATGGTCGTCGTGCGGCGAATCCGCCGGCTTGCGGGCAGCCCGCGCATCGTCATTCGCCTGCGACCTGCCGCCGACTACGGCGCGGTCATTCCCCAGATCACCGTCGGCAGCAGCCACCTCCGGTATGTCGCGCCCGGCAGCACGCTGCGCCTCACGACCGACGCATCGCTGACGGCGATCCTCGAGGAGCGAGCGTTCCTGCTCGATCGCGAGATCACGCTGATTTTTGGCCCGGACGAGACGGTCACCGATGCCGTCGGCGAAACTGGCCGCCACTTTACCGAAGAGACGATTGCGCATTGGCGCGACTGGGTCCGTCGGCTGGCGATCCCGTTCGAATGGCAGCAGCCAGTGATACGCGCGGCGATCACGCTGCGGCAGAACGCATTCGACGACACCGGCGCCATCGTCGCCGCGATGACAACGTCGATTCCGGAGGCGCCGCGAACGGGCCGCAACTGGGACTATCGCTACTGCTGGCTGCGCGACGGCTATTTCGTCGTCGACGCGCTGAACCGCCTCGGCGCGACCGAGATGATGGAAGCCTATCTCGGCTACATCGTGAACATCGCCGCCGGCGTCGGCGAGGGCCCGCTGCAACCCGTCTATCGGATCAGCGGCGACCCGCTGCTCGAAGAGCGCATCGTCGAATCGCTCGCCGGATATCGCGGCATGGGTCCGGTGCGGGAAGGCAACGCGGCCGTCCGGCAGACGCAGCACGACGTCTATGGTTCTGCGGTCCTCGCCGCGACGCACATCTTCTTCGACGAGCGACTTGTAAGCCGCGGCGATCCCGCGCTGTTCGAACGGCTGGAAACGCTCGGACGCCGCGCGGTCGAAACGTTCGACAAACCGGATGCGGGCTTGTGGGAGCGGCGTGGTGTCCCGCGCGTGCACACTTTCTCCAGTGTGATGTGCTGGGCTTCGTGCGACCGGCTGGCGCGAATCGCCGCCTGCGTGGGACGTCCTGACCGTGCCGACACGTGGCGCGCCGATGCCGCGCGCATCGCCAGCTTCGTCGACGAGCATTGCTACAACAAGGAGCGCGAGACTTTCGTGGCGACAGTCGGCGGCGATTCGCTCGACGCAAGTGCGCTGCTGCTCGCCGAATTGGGCTTCGTCACGCCGGACGACCCGCGCTTCGCAGGCACGGTGCGCGCGATCGAAAAGGAGCTGAAACGCGGCGATTTCATCTTTCGCTACGTCGAAGAGGACGACTTCGGCACGCCGGAGCACGCATTCGTTGTCTGCTCGTTCTGGTACGTCAACGCGCTGGCGCAGCTTGGGCGGCGCGACGAGGCGCGCGCGCTGTTCAGCCGTCTGCTCGCGTGCCGGACGCGGCACGGCCTGTTTGCGGAGCATCTCGACGTCGCGACCGGCGAGCAGTGGGGCAACTTCGTGCAGACGTACAGCATGGTCGGCCTCATTACCGCGGCGATCAGGCTGTCGCTGCCGTGGGATCAGGCATTCTGATCGGAAGGCGCTGCGCTGCGGCTCGCGTTCAGGCCGTGTATTTCACTGCCTCGGCGATCGCGTCGGCGAGAACACGCGGATCCTGCGCGCCCGAAACGGCGACGCTGCGGTTGAAAATAAAGAACGGCACCCCGCCGACCCCGTTCTCGATCGCACGACGCTCGGATGCCACAACCGCATCGGTGCCTTCGCCCGAATCCAGCATTGCGCGCGCCGCGGCAGCATCGAAACCCGATTCACCCGCAATCGCCGAAAGCACGGCACGATCGCCAACGTCGCGCCCTTCGACAAAATATCCAGTGAAGAGCTGCTCGACCAGCGAAGCCGCATCGCCGCGCTCTTGCGCCCACTCGACAAGACGGTGCGCGTCGCGCGTATTAGGCTGCCGTGCGATACGATCGAACGCGAAGCTGATGCCCGCCGTATCACCTGCGGCGCGCAACCGCTCATAGATTTGCGCAGCGCGCGAAGTCCCGCCAAATTTCGCGTCGAGGTAGGCGGACCGGTCCATCCCCGTGGGCGGAAGATCGGGATTGAGCTCGAAAGGGTGCCAGCGCACCGCAACCCCGCCCGGCGCATGTTCGGCTGCGACCATGCCGAGAGCCATCTCGAGCCGGCGTTTGCCGATGAAGCACCACGGACATACGACGTCGGAGATGACGTCGATCGTCAAGGGGGAAGCGGTCGATGCGGTCATGGGTGCCCCCGCGCTCGCGGTTGACGCCGCTTCGCTGCCCCCCGAGAGGGCGCAATTCGCGCCTTGGGGCGGCCCGGCGACGCTCCTACCTTCTCCGTGGCGTCGACCTCCATTATGACCGGGCGCGCGATAATCCCGACACGTGCATCGCCAATGGATACGGCGCCCCTCATGAGCGCACGCTGGGACATCTTCTGCAAGGTGATCGACAATTTCGGCGATGCGGGCGTCGCCTGGCGACTCGCGCGGCAACTCGCGCACGAGCATTCGCTCGCGGTACGGCTGTGGATCGACGATCCGCGTTCGCTGGTCCGCATGGTGCCGGACGTCGATGCGGAACGCGACGCGCAACGGGTCGCGGGAATCGATATCCTGCGCTGGCGCGAGCCATTCGGCGAGACGACGCCTGCGGAGGTCGCCGTCGAAGCGTTCGGCTGCGGGCTGCCGGACACGTACGTGGCCGCGATGGCAGCGCGGGCTCCGGCGCCGGTGTGGTTCGTGTTGGAGTATCTGAGCGCGGAGCCGTGGATCGACGGCGCGCACGGCCTGCCGTCTCCGCACCCTCGGCTCTCGCTCACGCGCCGCTTCTGGTTTCCGGGATTTACGAAGACGAGCGGAGGGTTGTTGCGTGAACAAGGATTGATCGCGACCAGAACGGCGTTTCAGCGTGACACCAGCGCGCGCGGCGATTTCTGGTCATCGCTTTCGGTGCCTCCGCCCGCCGCTGATGAACGTCGCATATCGCTTTTTTGCTATCCGGGACCGGCGCTGCCCGCTTTGTTCGATGCGTGGGCAGACGGCGACGACGTGGTGTCCTGCATCGTTCCCGAGGGTGTTGCGGCGGGCGCGATCGATGCGTGGACCGGGGGCAACGTGCCGCACGCGGGGCATCCAGTCTCGCACGGAAGGCTTACGCTGCACGCGATCCCGTTCCAGTCACAGGAAAACTACGATCATCTGTTGTGGGCCTGTGACGTGAATTTCGTCCGCGGCGAGGATTCGTTCGTTCGCGCTCAGTGGGCGGGGCGGCCGTTCGTCTGGCACATCTATCCCCAGGTCGACGCCGCGCACCTGCGGAAGCTCGACGCCTTCGTCGACCGGTACGTGGCCGCCCTCGGCGAGCCGGCCGGCGACGCTGTGCGGCGAATGTTCCATGCGTGGAGCGGCCCCCCAGCCGGGCACGGTATCGATGGCCCATGGGACGCCTTCGCGGCGGAACGCGAGCCCCTCGAATCCCACGCCGTCGGCTGGGCCGACGAGCTGGCCGCTTTGCCCGAATTGGCGGCCGGGCTGGTCAAGGCGGCCCTGGATAGGATATAATTGAAGGCTTTCCAAATCAGGCCCTTATCGGGCACATCAGGTCATTTTAGGTGCCGCAATGAAAATCGCCCAGGAAATACGCTCCGGCAACGTGATCATGGTCGGCAAGGACCCGATGGTGGTCCAGAAAGCCGAATTTTCGAAGTCCGGCCGCAACGCATCGGTCGTCAAGATGAAGCTGAAGAATCTTCTGTCCGGCTCGGGCACGGAGACGATTTATCGCGCCGACGAAAAATTCGACGTGGTCCAGCTCGAACGCAAGCCGGTGACGTATTCCTATTTCGCCGACCCGCTCTACGTGTTCATGGACGACGAGTATCACCAGCACGAGGTGGAGCGCGAAAGCCTGGGCGACGCGATCAATTACCTCGCCGACGGGCTCGCCTGCGAGCTCACGTTCTACGAAGGCAAGGCCATTTCGGTCGAGCTGCCGACTTCGGTCGTCCGCGAAGTGAGCTACACCGAACCGGCGGTCAAGGGTGACACGTCGGGCAAAGTGATGAAGCCCGCGAAGATTGCAAACGGTTTCCAGGTGCAGGTGCCGCTGTTCGTGTCGACGGGTGACAGCATCGAGATCGACACCCGCACGGGCGAATACCGCCGTCGCGTTTGAATCGAAGCAGCGCCGCAAGAAAGGGCCCGCGTGGGCCCTTTTTCTTTGCGCTAGGTGCCTCTATGGTCGCGTCTTCGTAATCGTTGCGTCGATCGTACCGTCAGGATTGAGACTGCGGTCAACGGTTGCGACGCCGCCTTTCGGGCCGGTCACCGTCTTGTCGACGAGACCGTCGGCGCCACGCGAGCGATCGACCGTGGTCACGCCACCCTTCGGCCCGGTCGCCGTCTTGTCGACGGCACCGTCGGCGCCACGCGAGCGATCGACCGTGGTCACGCCGCCCTTGGGCCCGGTGATCGTCTTGTCGACGGCACCGTCGGCGCCACGAGAACGATCGACCGTGGTCACGCCGCCTTTGGGCCCGGTGATCGTCGAATCGACAAGGCCGTCGGCGCCGCGTTCGCGATGCACAGTCGTGGTCCCCTCCTTCGCCTTGGCGTGCTTCGGCGTAGCGTCGGTCGCGCCGGCGGCACCGACGCATGCGATAGCGACCACCACTGCGAGCAGAACGGGCAAGGTTCGTTGCTTCTTCATGAGATCCTCCTTGGGTTGTCGGCCAACCTGATTCGCCATGCGCGAACTCGGGATGGCAGGATCCACAACGCGGCGGCTCGCCAAAGGTATGAGCTCGAATGCTTTCCAATTGTTACTGTTCGTTGCGATATGCCGTCGCACCAAGAAAAACGGCCGCCCCAGTGGGCGGCCGTTCTCATGCGCAGGAAAACCGCTACGGCACGAACAGGCTCGTGCAATGTCCCGGTTCACTCGGATTCGTTGCGATCGCCCCACCCTTGGGAATGCATTGACTCGGGGGGAGCGCTGCCTTGTTCTCGACATGGTCGACCAACAAGTCGAACGCCTTCTGCGCGTGCGGCTGGATCACTTGCAGCTGCGGGAAAGGTGTCACGAAGCTTTCGATGTGATTGCCTTTCTGCACTTCGTAGAGGCGGAATTGCGCAATTCGTTCCTCGTTGTTGCCATTGCGCGACGCATTCGACGCCGCAATAACCCCATTCGCGACGCAATCACTGCGCTTCGCTGGCGCGATCGTCACCGGCATCAAAGTGCGGCTTTTTCCGCGCGTTCGATCGGCGCGCAACATCCGCTCCGAGGCGTCGTCGTTTCAGCCGCTGTCTCCGCCGCGCAACACGCGGACTCGGCGGAGGAAGCCGTTCCGCATGGCGCCGACATCGCTTCGTTGCCGTTTCCATCGAAATAGCGAATCTCGCCTAACGTGTGGTAGCCCTCCCACGCGATGCCCTGCGGATCGGTGACCCAATGCTTGTCGGACTTCGCATAGCAGCAACTCACATCCGGCTCGTCGACCACGGCGGGCCCGGCAGCAGCGAAATGGGCGCGGATGTCGGCGAGTTCGTCGGCGGAGTCGGCCTGCAGACCCAGGTGGTTCACGCCGACACGGTTGCCGCGTCGAGAGATTGCAAAATTGATGCGCGGATCCTCGATCATCCATTTCGCGTAATCGCCCTTGCGCACCGTCGGCGCGGCGCCAAACAAGGTGGAATAAAAACGAATGCTCGCATCGAGATTCTCGACGCCTACGTGAACATGAAACCGTTTCATCCGGTTCTCCTTCTCGGGTCGGGGACTGCGACGGTCAGCGCACCGTGCCGAAACCGCCGATCGTTTCCATATTTCTAGTATCATAGAAATATAACCTGGTGTCAAGGAAAATTTGTAGGGGTTGGGCGTTCCCCGGATGCCCGCCGCTCAACGGCGCGCGGGACTTTGAAGGGCTTCGACGCCGGCCACTTTCCCTGCCGACGTCGCGCGATAGCCGGGCAATCGCCTGACGATGCGCGAAAGCGCGGGCCCGCGCAGCGCCTCGATCAGCGCAGCGACCGGGGGCCCGGCGACGTCGGTTGCGCGCGCTGCGATGAAATATCGCTCGCGCACCAGCGGCACGAATGCGAGCCCGTACTCCGCCGCTGCGGCGTGCAGGCCGAATCCCGCGTCCGCACCTCCCGACGCGACTGTCGCCGCAACCGCCGCGTGTGTGTACTCCTCGGTCGAATAGCCAGCGATCACGTCCGGAGAAACGCCCTCATCCTCGAGGTGACGCTCGATGAGAAGCCGCGTCCCGGAGCCACGCTGCCGGTTGACGAAGCGCAAACCGCGCGCCGCGATATCAGCGAAATGTTTGACGCGCGCCGGATTGCCACGCGGCAGGATGAGCCCTTGCTGCCGCTCGACGAAACGAATCAAGCGGTCGCGGCGCGGCGAAAGAAAACGCAAGTAAGGCGCAAAATGCTCCCGCTTGCGCGCGCCGACAGGCACGTGAAAGCCCGCTGCATCGGCGCGACCCTGGGCGAATTCCTCGAGCGCCACCAGGCTGCCGACAAACCTCAATTCCAATTCGAGCGAGAGGGGGTCCACAGTGTCGCGCAATGCCGCGAGCGCCAGATCGTGGCTTGCCGCCATCCGCAGTCGATTGCCGCCGGGGCGCGTTGCTCTCTGGTGCTCGGGAGCGAGCTCGATAGTAAGCGACGAAGCGATCCGCTGGAGGCGGCGCGCCGCAGCGGCGACAGAGGCTACGAAATGGATGCCCGCCGCTGTCAGGTTCGCACCCCGCCCACGCTCGAGATGCACGAGATCGACGCCGAGGCGTTGCCGGCTGTCGCGGAGCAAGCCCCATCCCGCGCGATACGACATGTCGCAATGCGCGACCGCATGCGCCAGCGAGCCGGTCCGCGCGATCGCTTCGAGCAGTGGAAGGAGCCGCTCAGGTAAAGCGCTGGGCGGACTCGTTGCCGCTGTCCATGCGAGTCGAGGCTGCAGTTTCATTTATGCAATCCTTTACCTATTTAGACGATCGAATGCAACGGCTATGATGACTTGCCTTTTGCCAGCGTTGTCACGCACCATGCATATCTACTGCATATTATGCACCGGTAACCACTCACTTACAATGAACGACTTTACTGGCGCCGTGTCGCAGGCGGCATGGTTGATCGCGTCTGCCGATTCCAAGCTCGTCGACATCGTCCTCCTGAGTCTGCGGGTCAGTCTCGCCGCCGTCGTACTCGCCTGTGCGATCGCGCTGCCGCTGGGCGCGCTTATTGCCGTCACGCACTTCGCAGGACGCAAGACGCTGATCGTCATCCTCAACGCGCTGATGGGACTTCCCTCCGTTGTCGTCGGGCTCGTCGTTTATCTGCTGCTGTCGCGCGCCGGACCGCTCGGGGCCTGGGGCATTCTCTTTACGCCGACCGCGATGATCATCGCGCAGACGATTCTCATCACGCCGACGCTCGCGGCGCTGTCGCGGCAGATCGTTGAGGACGGTTGGGAAGAATATCGCGAGCAGCTGCGCTCGCTCGGAGCGACGCGCATCGGCGTCGCGCTCACGCTGCTATGGGACCTCCGCTATTCGCTCGTCACCATCGTGCTTGCGGGTTACGGCCGCGCCGCATCGGAGGTCGGCGCTGTCATGATCGTGGGCGGCAATATCGACGGCGTGACGCGGGTGATGACGACGGCGATTGCGCTTGAAACGAGCAAAGGCGATCTGCCTCTGGCACTCGGGCTTGGCATCATCCTGCTTGGCATCGTGCTGGCGCTGAACGCCGCGGCTCATGTCGTTCGCGATGCGGCGCGGCGGCGCTACGGCTGATACCATGGATATGCATCCGCCGCCTGCGCTGCTTCCGCTGCGCCTTGAAAATGTCAGTTTCGACGCGGGCCCGCGCCGTATCCTTCGTGGGATCTCGCTTGCTCTCGACACCGGCCCGCGAACAGTGATCGTCGGCCCGAACGGCGCCGGCAAGAGCGTCCTGCTGCGCCTTTGTCACGGCTTGCTCGAGCCAACGGCGGGTCGTGTCGTCTGGAACACGCCAGAACCGCCGCATTCACCGCGACGACAGGCAATGGTATTTCAGCGGCCCGTGCTGCTACGACGCTCGGCAGTGGCCAACATCGTCTATGCGTTGAAGTGCTCGGGTGTCCCGGAGCCCGCGCGCCACGTGCGCGCGGGGGCCGTGCTCTCCCACGTGGGACTTGAAGCGCACGCCGATCACCCGGCGCGCGTGTTATCGGGCGGCGAGCAGCAGCGACTCGCGCTCGCCCGCGCATGGGCGCTCGATCCCGAGGTACTGTTCCTCGACGAACCGACGGCGAGCCTCGACCCCGGGGCGACCCACGAGATCGAGCGCATCGTCAACGCAATGCACGCGACGGGAACGAAGATCGTGATGGTGACGCACAACATGGGCCAAGCCCGACGCATGGGCGATGAAGTGATTTTTCTTCACCAGGGGCAGCTTGTCGAACGTGCGCCGGCGGAGCGTTTTTTTCGCAACCCCGCAACCGCCGAGGCTGCGCAATTTCTGGAAGGCGAGCTACCGTGGTGACCGCTCGCCACCCGCGTTTTCCGATTACAAGATCGCAGGCGAGCAGTAGTATTTGGGGAATGCGCGCAGCCAGGGCCTGATCCAGGTGCCCGATCGGTCGTAGCCCGCGTCGCGTTTCCACCGATGACGCGCTGCGATAGTATGCGATCCGATGGATCGGCTTACCCCTTCCGACGTCGTTGAAAGCGTCCATAAAGGCAAGCGCGGCCTGCGCCGCATCGTCAACGCGTTCAACTACTCGATGTCGGGCCTGCGACTCGCGTACCGGCACGAGCATGCGTTTCGCCAGGAGATCCTGGGTGCGGCCATCCTGCTGCCCGTCGCCTGTCTCCTTCCTGTCGTGCCGGTCGAGCGTGTGCTGCTGATCGGTACCATCCTCCTCGTGCTGATCGTCGAACTTCTGAATTCGAGCATCGAAGCGGCGGTGGATCGGGCGGGCCTCGATACGCACCACCTCGCGAAGCGGGCGAAGGACATCGGCAGCGCGGCCGTTTTCCTGGCGTTGATTTTGCTGGCGACGACCTGGTTTCTGATCACGGGACCCATGCTGATGGCCTTGGCGCAGAACTCGCGATAGCCGCCGCCGGGGCACGGTCGTTCGGCCGAAGCTGGTCAGATACGGCAGTCGAATCCAGCCAGGCTATGTCGAGCGACATCGAGCTGAGGGTCTGGCGTGTCACGACGTTGAAATGCGGTGGCGCGATAATTCACGCCGCCGCCCGCCGTCCGACGCCCTCCGGTTCCATTGTCAGAACAAAACGTTATTTGCGGTCAGGGAACTCCGAGGGCATAGTCGGAGTCGCACTGGCTTGCGCTTCGCGGCGCTGTCCGCGGGGTACCAGTCATTTGCCCGCAGCAGGAGTTTTCCGATGAAGTTTCCGAATCGCAAATCGTCTGCACCTCCCGATACGCAATCCCCGCATGCGACCGCGGAAATGAATCCGCTTCCCGATTTGCACGCGCTCCCCGCCGTCGTTGCGAGTGCTTATACGCGAGTGCGCCTCGGGCAGCGCGTTCGCATGCTGCGCCGCTTGTTGCTCCCTGTGGGACCGATGGCGCTGACGGTGCTGGGCGGCGGCGCATTCGCCAAGTATGCTGCGCAGGCCCGCTGGCCGCGCATGTCCATTTCGTTCGATGATGCAGCACAGGTGACGTCCGCCCAGGTCTACGAGCTCGTCCGTTACGTGCAGCAGAGCAATCCGCTGGTGCTGCAACAGCTATTGGCAGCTCTGGCACGCGACGCCACGACGATGGCAGCACTCGGTGCGGCGCTCGGTGCCTCGGTCGCTGCCATCGTGCTGCAATACCGGTCCGCGCGCTGAACGGTCGACGTCAGGCGCGGCCCTTTTCCGGGTGCACGCGCAGGCGCTCGCTCAGGTAACGGGCGATGGCGTCGCGGTTGATGCCGGCTCCGCAAAGTCCGATATAGCCGTCCGGCCGCACGAGATAGCAGGACGGCTGCGGTATTTTCGCTCGCGCCAATTCGGCGTCGTTGGCAGGGTCGGCGGGAACGACGTGAATGCGAACCAGATCCCCTTCAGCCGGCATCGCCTCGCGCGGCGAGGGTTGACCGAACAAGAACAGATCAAAACGCGCGTCGTCAAGCTTCCGATAAAGATCGTCGACGGGCCCGTCGGCGGAAAGCTTCAACCGGAGCCACGGAAAGCGATCACCCGCTTGTGGCGCGTCGCCCGTCACGCCGTCCAGCGATTGCGACAAGCGGCTTGATCGGTAGTGAATGCCTGTCTGGGAAACAGTTCGAAACGCGAAGCGCTGAATCTTCTCGAAGCTCATGAGAAGCGCCGCGATACGGGCGATCACCTTCGAGCGGAGGACGCCGGCGAGGACGCTGTCGGACACGATCAACCTGAATGCGCGATCGGTCGTATCCAGCAGGCGTTGGGCGACCGGCAGGCGCTCCTCCTCGTACGAATCGAGCAACGAAGCCTCGGCTTGACCCTTGCCGACCAGCGCAAGCTTCCAGCCCAGGTTGTAGGCATCCTGCAAACCGGTGTTCATGCCTTGCGCGCCGACTGGACTGTGAATATGGGCAGCGTCACCGAGCAGGAAACAACGTCCGGCGCGAAAGCGTGAAGCAGCCCGATGCGCAATGCGGTAGGTGGAAAACCAGCTGCAGTTCTTGATCGATAGCGCGGCCCCGGCTTCGCTGCGCAACGACGGAATCACGTCGTCGAATTTTACGTCGCGCGTATCCCGCAAACCAGGGGGCAGAATGCCGACGATCCGCCAGTGATCCTTGCCCCGCATCGGGAAGAACAGATGAAACCCCGCCTGCCACAAGTAGACGTTGACCTCGTCCGGCACCATCGTTCCCGTCACCTCCGTATCGGAGACGTAGAACACGTGTTCGTAAGGCGCGCCCGGAAACGTGATGGCGCAGAGTTCGCGCACTGCGCTGTGCGCCCCGTCGCATCCGGCGACCCATGCGGCGGTGATCGTCCGTGCGGCGCCGTCGCGCAGCTTCAGGGTCGCCGTCACATGGTCCGTCTGCTGTGCGAGACCCACGAGCTCGGTATTCCATTGCACCGTCATTCCAAAATCACGCAGCCGGTCGCCCATGATGCGTTCGTTGTCGTCCTGGCCGAGGATGAGAATGTACGGATAGGGCGTAGCGCTTCGCCCGGCTTCGCCCAGCGGAACGTGTGCCGTCTTGCGTCCTTCGGCCCACAGATTCGCGCCCGTCGCGCGCTTCCCGAGCTCGAGCGCGCGATCGACAATGCCAAGCTTCGAGTAGATCTCGAGCGTGCGCGCCTGCACGCCAAGCGCTCTTGTCTGCAGCGATGGTCCGGAATGGCGATCGATGATAAGCGCAGGCACGCCGCGCCTGGCCAGCTGATTGGCGAGCATGAGCCCCGTCGGGCCGGCACCGACGATCAAGACTTCGGTGTCCATGTACGGTCCTCCCGTCGCGAGTCGAACGCCGATGGCGGACAAATTTATTCGGCCCGCCGCATGGGGTCAACCCGGGCCGAAGACGCGGCGGGCCAGCCGATAGCCGTTGGATCGTTATCGTCGAAGCGGGCCTGCTAGAATTTCGGTCGCAGCGACCCATATCTCGAAGGGGAACCCTTCCCATGATCAACGATGCGCTTCTGAAGCGTGTTTACCTGTTCGCCGATCTCGATGGAACGCAGCGTGCGGAATTCGCAAAGATCGCCGAGGTTTTGTCGCTGCCCGCCGAACATATAATTTTCGACGTAGGCGATCCCGCGACTGCGCTGTTCCTCATCAAGGATGGCACCATTCGCATCACGACGACATCGGCAGGCGCCCATATCATCGACGTCGCGACGCTGGGTCCGGGCTCTCATTTCGGTGAAATGGCGCTGATTGACAAGGCCCCACGCTCGGCAACCGCCAAGACTCTCGAACCGACATCGGTCTTTCGCTTCGATTACGAAAAAATACGCGCGCTACTTGATCGTTCGCCGTCCATCGCCAGCATCTTCTATCGCGCGCTCGCGCACTTTCTTTCGCATCGCCTCAGGCAGACCACGACCGATCTGACGTTCGCGCGCGAAAAAAATCTTCGTTACTTTTGAATCATCCCGTTGGTTCCGACGTGCCTGTGTCGGCGTCCGGGTACCCCAGGAACGACCAAAAACAATTCCGGCACGAATCGTTCGCCCGGCCTATGATGGACATAGAGGCTCCCCCAGCTAATGCTCGCGGTGGAGTTGAGCCTGTGCAAACCCCTGCTCGATACGATAATTTGCTGCGCGCGGCGAATTGCGCGCGGCCGGCGTGCATTTGGTGTATGGTCCCCACTGTACCTCTCGAATAGACAGATCAGCATACGGCATCTGGACACATAGCGAGTCTCCTCATGGCGCATGTTGGGTTCTACCCGACATCCAGGGAGGCCTCCTATGTCCACGCGCGAACGCGCCTCTTCGAATCTCCTGGTCGCCGCAATGCCGGCGAAAGATCGCGAGCAACTGCTGGCCGGTTGTCAAAACGTCGAACTTTCGCTCGGTGAGGTTTTGGTGGAAGCCGGAAGTCCGATTCGCGACGTCTACTTTCCCCTCGATAGCTTCATCTCTCTCATCAATTCGGTAGGTGAGACGGCGACGATCGAAGTCGGCATGGTCGGTCGCGAAGGCATGTTCGGCGAGTCCCTAACCCTGGGGGTCGCCCATTCTCCGCTGACGGCCGTCGTTCAGGGCGCCGGTGCGGCATTGCGGATGAGCGCCGCCGGGTTCGCTCGCCAGCGCGCGCGCAATGCATCGCTCGAGCGCGCGGCGGGCCGCTATTTGTATGTCTCGATGAAGCAGATCGCGCAATCCGCGTCGTGCACTCGGTACCACGTCGTCGAGGCGAGGTTGGCGCGCTGGTTGCTCATGACGCAAGATCGCGCGGATAGCCCGAGGTTCCACATCACGCACAAGTTCCTCGCCTGGATGCTCGGCGTTCGGCGCGCAGGTGTCACCACCGCCGCGCTCGCATTGCAAGCGAAGAATATGATCACTTATCAGCGGGGCGACATAACGATTCTGAATCGTGCCGGTCTCGAGGCTGCCGCCTGCCCCTGCTACAAGGCGCAGAAAATCACCTACGAGCGGGTGATGAATGGCGCTTCGCGTGCGTGAGTCTTGCGGCATTTGCTATCCTCCGTATACAATTCAGTACGCTACCGTACGGGTTTGATGTAGGATATTGCGAGACATAGACTGGTAGTCCGATTCATCCGACGGTACGCGCCAATGCCCTTGCCAGGTGGCGTAAACAGGACCGTTCCTTTACCGCCCTTGACCTTGAGGTCGTTGCGGGATCAACGCCCCGATGAACGCGTAACGTTGCCACCCCAAGAGAACTTCAGTGCCGCCGCCGCGCGCGTGCTCGTCGTCGATGACGATCCGGGAAACCGTGAGACCTTGTGCGCGGCGCTGACCATGCTGGGGCACATGCCGACTGTCGCCGACAGCGGCTGGTCGGCCGTTCGCCTGTTGCGCACCCCTTTCGAGGTTGACGTCATTGTTTCCGATGTCGTGATGCCTGGCATGGACGGGCTCGAATTCGCGCGCCGCGCGCGGACGCTTCGGCGCGGTGTGCCGATCGTGATGGTGACGGGCTACTCCGACGCCGTCGACAAGCTGATCGCAGGCGGGGTCGTGGCGCTGATGAAGCCCTTCTCGATGGAAACTTTGGCTCAAGTGCTCGACGAAGCACTCGCACCCGGGTTCGACGCGCGGCAGTCGGATCGCTTCGGCCCATCGCAGTAGCGCATAACCGAGCGCGGCGATCCGGTAATCACCGCCGCTTCCAACATGCCGACGGCCACGCCGCCGGCAGCGCGATCAGCTGACCGGGTTCAATGGGTTGCCCCCGTAGTGCAATGCCTGTTATGAAGCAGACATTGCGAAGCGGCCGACGCGCGGATAACATTTGCCATCGCATACAAGGGCCTCACGCGCCAGCAAGTGCACGCGCTGACGCGAATTCCCGTTTCGTACAGCGGGGCCCCAAGGAGAGCCGCGATGGCCAATGACGATCTCGCCGGGCAACGCGTTGCTTCTGTCGAAGCGCGCGTCGATGCGATCCAGTCCGCACTCGACGAGCGCGGCTTCAAGGCCACACCGGCTGTCGAGGAGCTTGGTCATGCGGCGCAAGAGGAATGGGTCCCGCAGAACGGCGCGCGGGTCGTCGCCAAAGCGTGGTGTGATCCGAAATTTCGGGCACGGCTGCTTTCCGATGGGCGCGCCGCTGTCACCAACCTCGGCTTGCCAATGCCAAAGCACCATCGGCACCTGGTCGTGCTGGAAAACACGCCCGCTGTCCACAACGTCATCTGCTGCACGCTGTGCTCATGCACTGCGTTCACGCTAATCGGCTTGCCGCCGGACTGGTACAAGGACCTCGAGTACCGCGCGCGAATCGTCCGCCAGTCGCGCACCGTGCTGAAGGAGATGGGGCTCGATCTCCCGCCGGAAGTGGAGATTCGCGTCTGGGATACGACAGCGGACACGCGATACATGGTTCTCCCAGAGCAGCCGCGAGAGACCATCGGCTGGCCGGAGGAGCGACTTGCCGGCATCGTCACGCGTGATTCGCTGATCGGCGTCTCGCGGCTGTAACGGAAGGGATCACTCTGTGGACGGAATGCACGACCTCGGCGGCAGGCAAGGCTTCGGCAGAGTGCGATATACGCTCGATGCCAAGCCCTTCCACGCGGCTTGGGAAGTGCGTGCGAACTCGCTCTATGCGCTCGCAGTTCGCCTCGGCATCTTCAACATGGACGAGTACCGCCACGCGATCGAACGCATGGAACCCCGGCACTACCTTTCGGCGAGTTACTACGAGCGCTCGCTCACCGGCATGCTGACGCTGTGCGTCGAGAAAGGTGTCGTGACGCGCGACGAGCTGGAGCGCAGGGCGGGCGGCCGCGTTCCGCTGGCAGCAGCGAGCGCGCCGGGCCGACCCAATGTCGCGACACGCGAACGATTCAAGGTCGGCGACAAGGTCCGCGTCAGGGATGACTACGTACCGGGACACGTGCGGATGCCGGGCTATATCCGCGGCCGCACCGGCACGGTGGTCGGCGAATCGCCCGCGTACCCGTTTCCCGATGCACACGCGCACGCAATTGAATCCCAGGACGAACCGACGTACGACGTGCGCTTCCGAACCGAGGATCTGTGGCCGAATTCCTCAGACTCGGCGCTGGTTCACGTCGGCGTATTTCAAAGTTACCTGGAGCGCGTCGTAGCGTAGTTCTCGCGGCTACAGCGGACCACATGACACATATTGTTGGCGCGCCCATGCTCGCCCCGGATCGATCCCCGCAACCTCGAAGAAGGACTCAGGTCGATGGCAAGACGTGTGCAGGTACGTCGATTGCCATTGCGATTCTTCTGGTTCTCGGACTCGCTGGCTGTGCTGGCGAGCTGAGTAGATCGAGCAGTGAAGCTGACCCGGACGTTGGGGTGTTCACCGGGCAATACGTGGACGGAAAACCGCTGTACCGCTTCCCACCCATCCTCGTTATTGGTTCACGAAACAGCGTCGGCGATATTTGACTGGCGCCGGAAGCGCGGGCCAATCACTCGCGATATCGCGACCGGACCGCGCTCAGTCTGCAGGGAAATTCAGACTTGCCGGTGAGAACCGGAATTTGACCGCGGCGGCCGCAGATGCAGCTCGCCGCGATCAACCCCAACTATTTATTTGTCTTTGCCGGGATGCTTGTTGTGGCCAGGAGGCTCGGTAGGTTCGAGCGACCCGAAGAGGCCGTGCTCTTCATCGAACGGACCGGCGGTGAAGAACAGCGTCTTCTTCGATCCCGCTCCGCCATCATTGCCGAATTGAAGCGCCCACAGACCGTCGATCTGGATCGGAGGTCCCTCCGCGCTGTGCATCAGGCCGACATGCTCTGCCTCGCCAGTGCTACCGGGCGGGCCGAGGTCGTAGGCATTGATACGGCCGTTCCCGAAGTTGCCGACCAGCAGCTTGCCGTCGAAGGCACCAAAATCATCCGGCGCGAGCGCAAGTCCCCACGGCGCGTTGAGCTCTCCCGCCGACACGACCCGCCGAAGCAGAACGCCTTCCGTGTTGTAGGCATCGACGTATCCAAGGCCCGGCCCGGCGACATCATCTTCTTTGTCTGCGTCCTGTAACGCGTACGTCACGTATATCGTGTCGCCGATGTTTTGAATGCCGAACGGTGCAAAACCGGCAGGCAGATTGGGATCGACGAAGGCGCCGGGTGGAAAGAGCTGCGTGAAGCTATTGTTGAAAATATCGACCGTTCCGGCATGGAAGTTCGTCGCATAGAGTCGCGCGGCGTCGCCCGTGCCCGCAATCGCCAGCCCCTTGTAGATCGCGTCCGCGACGGTGACACCGACCTGCGCTTCCATCGATGTGGGCGGTGGCGGAACGCCGGGATTCCATCCCGAAATGACGCCGGCTTCACTCGAAAAGATGAATACGGCAGGAGCGCTCGCGGTTCCCTTCGATACCATGAAGCCGCCGCCGCTGTTGTTGAAGACGAGGCCGGTCGGGGCTCCACCGGGAATGGAGACGACCAAACCCGGAATCATTCCCGTGTTGGCGTTGAACAGGGTGGAGGTGTCACTGTGGTTGTTGGCGATCCACCATGGTGATGACCCGCTTGCCGCGAGTCCCCACGCGTTGGCGACGTTTGGGTCCTGATGCTCGGCTGGTATCAACGTCGTGTCGTCGGAGATCAGATTCCGTTGCTGGTAGAACGGAGGTTTCGCAAGCGCGAGCGGCGTGCCGCCGAGTGCGCATGCGATCGATAACAATGCAATGTACGAAAGAAATTTGCGCATAATTGATCACCTCATGCGAGTTGAGACAGGGTCGCAAATCGAACGTGAATTTGCCTGCCCAATATCGCTGTCGCATGCCGCGCAGTCAATCAGTGCGGCAGGAATTTATTTGAGTTTATTTGCAGTTGGAGCGGGAATGTCTGGAGCCGTATTCTTGTTTACGGACGGTTACGTTACGGTCCTCGCGCAATGCGATCACTCGGGATGAACTTCGATCGTGTCTTAGCACGCGCGCAAGGTTCGCAACACGCCGCATGCTTGTAGGAGTTGTCCGACATGGGAGCGAGTGTCATTTTCGCGTGAATGCGGAATTTGCAACTCGTCGAGGGGGATCTCAACGAGCAAGAATATTTGTACTCGCGCTCGATCCTGCCAGATCGGGCAGAGCAGAACGAGCACAAGAATGGAAAAATCAAGCGCTAGGCGCGCTTGCGAGAAGGCTGTTTCGTCGGCTTGCATTCGACGGGGCAGCCTTGACCCTGACAGCAGTTCTCGGTAAGGAACCCCATTAGTTTGTTCATCGTCGCGTAGTTGGCCGTGTAATACACGAAGCGGCCCTGTTGGCGTGCGGTTACCAGGTCGGCGTTCGCCAGCTCCTTGAGGTGAAACGAGAGCGTCGCTCCCGCGACGTCCGTCCGCTCGGCGATCGTGCCGACAGTAAGGCCTTCTGGACCTCTTTGGACCAGGAGCCGATAGATCTCGAGCCGCGTCTCTTGCGACAATGCGGCCAGCGATTTGATGGCGTCGGGCGTCTTCAAATTTGCCTCGTGTAACCGCGATCCCGTGTCAATAGCGACAACGGCCAAGTCGCGGTGAGATACAAGAAACGCGGTAGCGAACTCATCACTGCGAAAGTTTGACAATTCTAGCATTATCGAACGGTGCGCGAAGGTACGCCGCCCGTATCGCCGCTTTGTGACCCTCTCGCGTTTGGGCCTGATGTCCGCTTGCGGCCAGTTGCAGACGGTCGGCTTTGCCGTCCAAAGCTCCCAGAAGCGGCCATTCCTGAGCGGCCGCTGACGTTGAGGCGCCGCTAGGCAGGCAAACAACACTCCTGCGAAGGCAGACCGTTAGCGTGACGCAGACTTCGGATGACGTGCGACGATTGAGTCCTGATCACGCAGCAGCGCGGGCCGGCTTTCCGAAAAACATCTCTCGCAGCTTGTTCGCCCCTATGACGCGGGCGAGCTCATGCATTACGCAGTAACCGAAAATCAGCACGAGCAGAATGATCTGAATGGCCCAGAAGTGGGGCCACACGATTTCTGCCAGCAGCTTCTCGTTGGCAGCCACAAAGCCACCCGCCTCTTTCCAGAAGTCGACCAAGCGCTCCAGGTAATGGATTACCAGAGCCACCAGAACGTAGATCACGGTCTTCCACGCGACGTTGTAAGCGAGCGGTTTCTCAGGGAAACGGTTAATGATCGGCAGCATGTCGGAGATCAACACCGCCTTGCCGAGGATCAAGGCGCCGAGCGCCACCTGTATTGGTGTGCTGACCTGAAGCCCCGTTCCCTTCGTCATCAGCATGCGCACCACCGCAACCAGGCCCAAGGTAAAGAAAAAAAAGATCGTCGGCGGAATCATCGCCAAGAACTCTTCCTTGATCTTCTCGGATACCTTGCCCATGTCGCCTCCCATTCAGAAATGGAGATTCATTCCGGTCCCCAATGCAACCGTCATCGGCGAATACGGGGCCATAACCGGCCGTTGAAGCTTACCCCGGTTCAACTGTAACAATGTTGCAGCGGCAATTCGCGTATGCTGACCGGCCTTCTGGGGAGAAGGGCCGGTTTAAGCGCGCCCGTCTGGTGTCGATCCAAATCCAAACGCTCGGAGACCAAATGAACCTTGTACGGCAATTCTTCACCGCATTAGCTGGTCTTGTAGGCGCGATGGTTGTGGCCGCGCCGGCGCTTGCGCAAGCACCGGCCAAGCAACCGAACATCATCATGATCATGGGAGATGACATCGGCTGGGCCAATATCGGGGCCTACAACCAGGGCATCATGTCGATGCGCACACCAAACCTAGACCGGTTGGCG
This sequence comes from uncultured beta proteobacterium, assembly GCA_963724975.1. GTDB lineage: Bacteria > Pseudomonadota > Gammaproteobacteria > Burkholderiales > Casimicrobiaceae > CAIWHR01. The sequence goes on from CAVRXB010000005.1 coordinate 182,802, forward strand.
GCCGAGGGCATGCGCCTCACCGATTATTACGCCGAGGCGAGCTGCACGGCGGGACGCGCCAATTTCATCACGGGCGAGATTCCGCTGCGCACCGGCCTCACGACCGTTGGACAGGCGGGGTCGCCGGTCGGTATGCCGGAACAGGCACCCACGATTGCGACAGCGCTGAAGTCGATGGGCTATGCGACCGGCCAGTTCGGGAAGAATCACCTGGGCGATCTCAACAAGTTCCTGCCCACCGTTCATGGCTTCGATGAATTCTACGGTTATCTCTATCACCTCGACGCGATGGAGGATCCCTGCCACCCGAATTACCCGCAGAGGCTCAAGGCCACCGTGGGTCCGCGCAACATGGTGCATTCATGGGCGACGACCGTCGACGACACGACCGTGCAGCCGCGTTGGGGAAAGATCGGCAAGCAGAAGATCGAAGACGCTGGCGAGCTTTGTCCCAAGCGAATGGAAACGGTCGATGACGAGATCCTCGATAACGCCCTGAAGTTCGTCGACGGCGCACGCAAGGCCGGCAAGCCATTCTTCCTCTGGCTCAATCCGACGCGGATGCACGTCGTCACGCATTTGTCGCCAAAGTACGAGGCGCTGCGCAACTCGGACAACAACTGGACGATGCAGGAAGCGGGTATGGCGCAGATCGACGACATCGTCGGCTCGGTGATGAAGTACCTGAAAGACAACAACCTCGAAGGTGACACGATCATCGGCTTCACGACCGACAACGGCGCCGAGAACTTTACGTGGCCCGATGGCGGTCAGACGCCGTTTGCCGGTGGCAAGGGAACCGCGCTCGAAGGGGGCTTCCGCGTACCGATGATCGTGCGCTGGCCGGGGAAGGTGCCAGCGGGCAAGGTCGAGAACGGCATCATGTCAGGAATGGATTGGTTCCCGACGTTCGTTGCGGCAGCTGGTAACCCCAACATTACTGCAGAACTGCTGAAGGGCAAGCAACTCGGCGACAAGTCGTACAAAGTGCATCTGGACGGCTACAACCAGATGGACCTGATCACCGGCAAAGGCCCGTCGACACGCCACGAGATCTTCTATTTCACCGAAGGCACCCTTTCTGCAGTCCGTATCGACGACTTCAAATACCGCTTCACCGATCAGCCGCAGGGCTGGCTTGGCGGTACGGTCAAAGTCGACTGGCCGATCCTGACCAACCTGCGCTCCGATCCGTACGAGCGGACGGGCTTGCCACAAGGTGCAAATGGATCACTCGCGTTCTACAACTGGTTCGTTTTCGAGTTCTGGCGCTTCCAATTTGTGCAGCAAGAAGTGGGGAAGCTCGCTCAGACCGCAATCGAGTTCCCGCCGATGCAGCCGGGAGCGAGCTTCAACCTCGAGGCCGTGAAGGCGCAGATCGAGAAGGCCCGAGCAGCGCACGGCCAGTAAGGTATTCTTGGGAGTCACTTCGACGCCGCGCTGTTACGAAGCAGCGCGGCGTTCTTCGTTGCGGCATGGTTGGCTTATGCGGCGCGTGAGCGCCTACGCGATGGCTGGACGCAACCAAGCAGCGTCTTGCATTCATTCAGCCATCTGCGAATGTCCGCTTACGATCGCCGCGAACGGCCGCTCAGAGGGTCGACAGCAGTCGTTCCTGACAGTCTGCTATCCGCCAGTTGCAGACGGTCGCTCTCGCATCTCAATTTGCCGGGAACCAGCCATTGACGAGGCGGTCGGCGCCTGGCGATCCGAGGCCGCCGCCGAGTACTCAGCCAACGCACCTCATCCGCACGACCTAATCCCGGCGGCCAATGGCCACCGGCTCCGCGTGCCACCCACGCTTGAGCCTCGACGCTCGACGAGGGGCAGGCATGGGACGGCGCGTGCCGGGCCAGGGAGCGCGCAGCGGGGCGCTACCAGCCGCGCCGCCCGAACCAGAGCGTGCTCTATCGCTGCATCCAGGAGCACCTCGAGACCTGGCTCGCCCACCGTCGCGAGGGCCCCGATGACGCCGGGCCGGTGCCGGCCCGGCGCTCGCGACCGCAGTCGCCGCCAACAGGCCGGCAGTTATCGACATAGCTACCGATATTGAAGCGCTCGCTCCGACGGCAATCACCTAGGATCGCGGCCAGATTGAGGTTCTAAGCATTTCGACGTCATGGCCCGGGCTTGTCCCGGACATCCACGTCTTTGATGTTGAAAGGCCGAAGTCGTGGATGCCCGCGACAGGCGCGGGCATGACGTTTCAGCTCTGTCCCACTCTATTTCAACGGTGGTCCCACATAGCGGAATTTCTGCGCGCGTTTTCCGGTGTCGACTTCCGTTGTGTATATGTTGCCTTTGCTGTCGATCGCGAGATTGTGAATCCAGTGAAACTCGCCGGCATTGCGTCCGTTGCGGCCGAACGCTCCGACGACCTCGCCGGTCTCGCGCACCAGCGTGCGAACCTCGTTGTTTGCGCCATCGGCATTCATCAAAAACGTCTGCTGTGAGTCCGGCCACAAATCGAGATCCCACACCGAGCCCTGTTGCAGAGTCTCTTTGGCGACGAGGAATTCCTTCACGAACGTGCCGTCCTTGCGGAAGACCTGGACGCGGTCGTTCGAGCGATCGCAGATGTACACCAGTCCATCTTTCGAGACCTTCACGCAGTGGACCGGGTTGGCGAACTGCTGCGGCGCCGGGCCGGCTGGGTTGTAGGGCGGCTGCTTGGCGTCGTCGGGCGCCTTTCCGTAAGCGCCCCAATGCCGCTTGTAAGCGCCGGTATTGGCATCGAATACGATGACGCGGTGATTGCCGTAGCCGTCGGCGATGTAAATCTCATTGGTCGCCGGGTCGACTTCGGTATCGGCGGGGCGGCCCAGGCGGGTCGTATCGGCGCTGCCGGTCTGCGGTCCGGGCTTGCCGATCTGCAGAACGAACTTCCCGTCCTGGGTAAATTTCAGCACGTGGCCATCACTGTTGCCATTGCCGCCGACCCACACGAAGCCCTTGTGATCGATATTGATGCCGTGCTCATTCTCGAACCAGTCATAGCCCTGTCCCGGCCCGCCCCAGCTTCTGAGAAGATTGCCCTCCTGGTCGAATTCCATCACCGGCGGTGCCGGCACGCAGCATTTAGTGCGCGGTGGGTTGAAGGTCGCCGCTTTTTCATCGTCGGTGAGCGAGCGGGGCCGCTGGATGACCCAGACATGGTCTTGGGCGTCGACGGCGACGCCCGCGGCCTGTCCCATGATCCAGTTGTTCGGCAGCGTCTTGGGCCAGGATGCGTCGACCTGAAATCTTGGCAGGTCGTTGGCCAGGGCTGGGGCGATCGAGAGCGCGCAAACGAAAAGCGACGCAGCGATTTTCATGATTTCCTCCCGGCGCCGGCTGGAGGCCGGCATTGCGCAATGCTCTGCCTTCAGTCAGGCGCAATCAAGGGGGGTGCGATGCAAGGAAACGTCCCGCTGCGCTGTCCCCGCTGCGGCGGCGAAATGCGCCGACCCTTTCAAGCCTAGCCCGTATACGATCCGTCTTTCGGCACCCGCAAACTACAAGCTCGCGCCGCACTGGCACACGCGCATCTCGGGAACATTCTATATTGGGATGGGGGACAAAGCCGTCGCCAAAGCAGCTCGATGAATTTTCGCGAGATGGCGAGCCCGAGCCCCGTGCCTTCCCACCTTCTTGGAGGCGGTGCCGACCTGGCGGAACTCCTCGAACACCGTTCCACTGGGCACGCGGATTCCTTGAGCATGCAACTGGCGGCCTAAACTCGGACGCGGTGCTACGAACCCGCGGTCTCAGAGGGCCACGGACGAGGAGCAACGGGCGAAGGCCGAAGGGTGACGTTCAGCTGTCCGCTTTGCGGCAGCGGGCGTGGCTGCATCGCGTCGAACTAACGCCGCAGTGATTGACCGAGTTCGGCCAGCAGCGGACATTTGCGTCCCGGTTACTGAATCACCTCGTCCGCGCGCAGCAGCACAGATTGCGGAATTGTGACCCCGAACATCCGAGCGACTCTTAGGTTGATCAGCAACTCGAACTGGGTAGGCTGCTCGACCGGGAGGTCGGCCGGCTTCGCCCCACGCAGGATTCGGTCAACGAAGTAGGCGCGTCGGCGGTCTTGCTCGGCTTGTGAGGACGAATAGGCAAGCAGAGCTCCTGCCTCACGGACGACGTCGCTGTCTTCGGCGATTATCGGCAAACCGTACTTCAGCGCGGCGTCCCTCATTTCGAGCCAGTGGGCATCGAACAAGCCGTCGCTGCGCACCACCAACGCTTGAGCGCGTTGCCGCGCCAGTTCGGCAATGGCGCCCACGATCTCGCCTGCCACGGCAACTTCGACGAAAACCGCCTTAAGGCCAAGCGCCCGACAGGTCTGCTCGAACTGGCTGCGCATCGCGCGGAAATACGGGTTGGTCGAAGCTTCGAGCACGCCGACGCGCTCGAGCCCGGGTATCAGTTCTTTCAGCAGCGAGAGGTTTTTCGGGGTCCGCTCTGGATTTGCATTTGAAAAGCCCGTGACGTTCCCACCGGGTCGAGCAAGGCTCGCGACCAGACCGAGAAGGACTGGATCGCCGGCGGTTCGGATGACGATCGGGATGGTGGCCGTCGCGCGCTTTGCAGCGATGGTGGCGGGCGTACTAGCGGTCACGATGACTTCGACCTTCGCGCGCACCAGTTCTTCGGCGAGAGGTTGCAGCGCTTCCACGGGGCCATTCGCGTAACGGCGCTCGACATGCAGGTTCTGCCCTTCAACCCATCCGAGCTTTTGCAGGGGCTCGGCTTGCCTGCGGATCCACTCGGGTGTCTCGGCTCCACCGACTTCCAGCACGCCGATACGACGGACCACAGCCGCGCCCTGCGCGATCGCGATACACGGTGCCACAACGAGAAGGCCCACGAAGAGGCGATTGAATCTCCGCCGCGAAGCTGTCAGACGCCTCGGTGCCGGATCATCTCGTCCCATGCGATTCCTCGGCTGACCCTGGGTGTCAACGGACTATAGTGAGGTCGCTAGGAATCCGCAATTGGATGTCCGCTACGGGTCGTAAGCCGCTCGCAACGCACCCACCCGTGACGAGAATGCAGCCGGTTATAGGGACTTGCTATCCCCCAATGTGTCCATCGGGCGGGCGGGTCCTTTCTTGCGCTCAGCCCCGCTATAGGATGACTTACAGTAGTTGTCGCCCTTGCGCTTCCAGGGCTAAAAATCTACGATCCCGTCTGTAGCTTGCGTCTTAGCGCTCGCTGCCAGCTTGCGTCTGTAGTCCTGGCGCAAACTCCAAGGTGTCCATTAGCAGGCTCTCAATAACTGACGTTTCGATCCGTTCACGATTCCCACTCGAAAAGGTTCTGCCGCCATGAACAAAAGTGCAATCATCATTAGCGCCATCGCTGCCGCCTTCGCCATCAATGTGCACGCGCAGACCAAGGCCAGCGCCGAGCGCACGGTCGACCTCACCGCCACGATCGTCGCCATCGACAAGGCTACGCGCGACATCACGCTGAAAGGACCGAGGGGCAACTGGGTAGTCGTAACTGCAGGCCCGGACGTCAAGAACTTCGACCAGATGAACGTCGGTGACAAAGTCCATGCCAAATACAACGAGGCGCTCGTGCTCGAACTGAAAAAGGGCAACGACCTGGCGGTTACTCGCACCGAGGAGAAGAGTTCCGTGGGCGCGATGCCGGGAGCGCAGCCGGCGGGCGTCGCTGGCCGTAAGATCACCGTCGTTGCCGATGTCATCGCCGTCAACCCGACAACGCAGACCGTCACGCTGCAGGGACCGCAACTCACTGCAGAATTGAAGGTTGCCGATCCCGCCCAGTTCAAGAAGATAAGAAAGGGCGATCAGGTGTACGCCATTTACACGCAGGCGCTCGCGATGGTGGTGGAGCCGGCTCCGAAGAAATAGCCGCATGATGCACGGCGCTCCGGTGCGGGCGCTACCACCTATGCGGCTAACGAGCGGCTGGAGCGGACGGCGCAATCATTCTCCCGGGGAAGGCGCCTCCGCCTCGCCCCGGGCCGCCACCCAGCCCATGAAGATCTGGTAGCCCAACGCCAGTAGCGTCGCACCGACGAACATCCCGAGAATCCCGGCGGCCGCCATGCCGCCGAGGGCGCCGATCAGGATGATCGGCATCGGCGCGTCGACGCCGCGGCCGAGCATCAACGGCTTGAGCACGTTGTCGGCCATTCCGGCGACGAAGATCAGCACGCTGTAGAGGATCGCCTCGACGGTCCCGTAGTCGCCCCTCCACCAAATGTAGCCGATGGCCGGCAGGGTGATGATCAGCGCGGGCACCTGGGCAATCCCGAGTACCAGGACGATCATCGCCAGCACGCCCGCAAAGGGTATGCCGGCGAGCAGCAGACAAAGGCCGACGAGGATCGCCTGAATGAAGGCGACGCCGATGACGCCTTGTGCAACGGCCCGTATGGTCGCCGTGGATAGCTTCGTGAACTCGGCGCCCCGCGCGGCGCCGGCGAAGCGCTCGAAGATGGCAAGGGTTGCGCGGCCGCCTGCCTTACCGAAGGCCATGATGATGCCGGCGACGATGAAGGCGGCGAGAAATTGCAGCAGCCCGACGCCGATGCCGGCGACGAAGCCGAGCGCCGCCTTTGCGAGGTTGCCGATCTTCGGCTGCATGCTGTGGATCAGCGCAGGCAGGTCGGTGTACGCCGCCGACCAGATCGCATGGAGTTTCTCGCCGACCACGGGCCACGTTGCGACGGCGTCGGGCGGGGCCGGGATCTCGAGCGTGTTCTCCTGCACGTCGATGATCAATTGATGCACCGAGTCGCCCAGAGAACTCATCAGCACGGCGGTTGGCACGACGATGAGGGTGACGCCAAGGAGAACCACGATCGTCGCTGCAAGCCCTTGCTTCCCGCCGATCTTGGCCGCGAGGTACTGGTGCATCGGATAGAGCGCGACGGCCAGTATCAGGGCCCAGATCATCAGAGTCAGGAACGGCGCGAAGACCTGATAGCAAAGCCATGACCAGTGCAGACAGAAGCCCGGCACGGATGAGTACGTCCAGCAGCGCGGACTTATCGAGTTGCCCTGAGTCGGTATCAACGCTTTTGTGCAATCTCATATGCGACTCCCACGGCAGATATCACGCCCCTTGGCGCCAATCTTGCACCGCGGGATGGCTCGTGGCAATTGTCTTGAGGGGCAAGAAAAAAACCCCGCCGAAACGGGGCTGATGCTGGAGCGAAATCAATTACCGCTTGCGCGGCGAGAACCCGAGTCCGGCAAGGCCAAGCCCGAGCAGCGCGAGCGTCGCGGGCTCCGGCACTGCGGGCGGGTGGGTAATCAGGCCGTGGATGACGCCCCCCACGTCTCCTGAAGCGAACACCGCCCAGAACGAGTAATAGGTAAAGCCGCCGAGCGACGGGTCGTCCAATACCGCGAAGGCATCAGAGATGGCAGTCCCCGTCGTGTCGAACAACTGGAGGGTGAAATAGACGATATCCAGCCCCTCGAGCGAACCCACTGCTCCGCCCGAATAAACTAAGTACTGATCGGACGTATCGTCGATCTGCCGGAGCAGGCTTGCCGAGCACTTCAAGGCACGACTGACCTGCACTGAGCGCCTCGGCCCCTACCAGGGCGGGACGAGGATTCGACTCGGTCGCGCCTGTCGTGCACAACCGCTGCTGCGCGCGGACGAGGTTCTTCGCTAATGGATCGGCGGGACACGATCGGTGCCGCGGCGGCGCCGTTCAGGTCAGTCGGTCGCGATCGATCCTAACGATTGCTTCGTGCGGCGCGGATGTCGCCTGGGTCGAACTGCGACAGTTACGATGAGGCGGCTTGCGCCGTACGACCATCGCGCTCGCGAAAGTTCTTCGCGTAGATTAGACCCGCCAGAACGAAGTCTTTCCAGCTGCGGTTCTTGCGGTACAGCGGGACTCGGCAGACGCGGTGCAAGTCGCCCATCGACAACTTCAGGGCGAAGAACTCGTTGATGCGACCAAGTGTCTTTTCCGGTTCCAGGAGCAAATCCTCGAAGCTCAGCTGCAGGAACGGCAGGCGCCGATCCTCGAGGAAACGGACGTTCGAGCGCGTGATGCCGTGGTTGTATTGTTTTGTAAAGCGGACGCTCTGGACGTGACGACGCTGATTGGCGGAGGCCCACTCCTGCAAATCATCTCTGGTCAAGACGAGAAAGGCCGTTTGCTCGAGATCGAGGACTTTTGCCCATACGCGGATCGTCCACGTTAATCTCGGGTCTTTCCATACCCAGGAACCGTTCGCCGAGCAGCGCGCGACGAAATCTCGGTATTGCCGGAGATCCAACGTCTCGGAGGCGCGCTCGATTCGCTCGACATCCCCGGACGCAAACCGGTGCTCGTGGTTGATCTCGGGTGCCAACGTGCGCAGTAGGCCCTTGTTGAGCGACACGAGTTCCAAGTTCTCGAAAGTGTCGTAATCCGACTTTTGCATCGTTTCGCTGCCGAGCCAATAACCCGCGCAGCCAAACAGCGCGGCGAAAACAGAACTTCCGGTCCAACCGTGAGTAAGAATAATGATATTTTTCTTCATGGCTTTCGGGCTGTAGTGCACCGCACCACGCGCGCGAAGCACAAACGGCCATCAGGCGGGAGGTTAGGGTCGGGATGGAAGGGGACCGTCGCAAAAGTGATCTTACCAAGATCCTGCCTTCGGAGCGACCGCGGATCGTGCGCGCAATCGTTTTGGCTATCGCCGCGATCGGCTTTGCCATCTATCTCGTTTCTTCGGGTCGATAGCGCGCACATCGGCAATGAGTGTTCACATAAGACCGGTGCCGAACAATGCCCATCGGATGCCCGCTCCTAGAGATTTGCCAGATGGGCCTTCACTGCATCTTCGTTCCATTCAAGGCCAACACCGGGCACTTCCGGGATGTGAAGCCGGCCATCCTTTATATCGTAGGGTTTCTGCAGGATGGGATCGGCCCAATCCTGCCATTCAAGCCAGTGCGCAGTCTCCGTGACCCGCATTAGATGAGCGGCCACCTCTGGATAGAGATGCGTGGACATCGGTACACCTGCGGTTCCGGCGATTGCCGCTGCTCTCAACCAGCCTGTGACACCACCGATGCGCATGAAATCGGGCATCACAAAGTCGCACGCTTTGCATTGCAGCGCCCGATAAAGGTCGCGCGGACCGTAGAAATTTTCGCCGATCTGAATCGGCGTCTTTAGCTCGGCTGCGAGCTGCGCATGACCGTCGAAGTTGTCGTAGACGAGCGGCTCTTCGATCCAGTCCAAACCGAGGTCGTCGATGGCATGGCACCTCTGCAAAGCGTCGCCAAGGTCCAGACCCTGGTTGAAATCCACCATCAAGTGCACATCTTCGCCGACCGCATTTCGGACACGATCTATTGTCGTCAAGTCGTCGCGCATCCGGTCGCGTCCGAGCCGAAGCTTGAGGCCCGTGAATCCTCCTTCGTCGCGCAGCGCGATCGCCTCCGCCGCCACCACGTCCGGCTCCTTGAGCCACAGCCCGTTGCTGTTGTATGCGGTCACGGCGCCGGCAGTGCCGCCCAGAAGGACGCAAAGAGGTGTACCCGCCGCCTTGGCCAAAGCATCCCACGCAGCCATATCGAATCCGGCGACGGCGATCATCGACATGCCCTGATAGCCCACAAAGTGAAGTGACTTGCGCGCTAGCGCGTAAAGATCAGCAGGCGCCAACGAGCGTCCCTTCAACATTTCGCCGATATCAAGAAGCGCCGGGATCAGATACTTCATGGCTTTCACCGTGTACGGCTCCAAATAGCTTCGACCGACGATGCCTTCGTCAGTATCGAGGTCGATCAGAATGAGGGGCCAATCGGAAAGAGTGGCGATGCGCGCCACCACGGGGCGCTTCAGTTTCAGCACTACGGGTCGCGCCCGTATGCCTTTGACCGTCAATGACAACGCGCGCACTCCGGCGACTCGCTTGCTGTCACTCATGTGCCTTCCCCCTGGGGCAAGAATGAGATCGGGCAATCCCCGCAATCAACACGCAAACAGGCCACTGAATCACTCGTCGATAGTACGTCAATCCCGACCAGCACGGGAATGCTCAAAGCTAGACGCACGGTTATGGGCACACCCGAGGGCTAGGCAGACCAGGCCGAGATAGCGCGCGCACAGCCATCTGCGAAAAGCACGAGTCAACGAACCGAACTCCGGGGCCGCCTCCAGCTCGTTTGTGTCGCAGCCTTCTGGAGTTTATGCTAGCGCGATGGTCCGGGTCGTAGTTGTCGCGTGGCTGTCGCTCTTGCTGCTCAGCATGCAGCAGCAGCTCGTCGTGCACGAACTGGATCATCTGCGAGCGCGGCTGGAGCAAGGTCAGAAGGTCGTCGTTCAAAATCCCGACGGCGGCCCGTGCCTTCAGTGTTCACTGCTCGCTGGGGGAGCTGGTGTCGTACCTGGCGATGACGGAGTCTCTGCCGTTGTTTGGCAAGCGTCCTCGGCCGTCTCCATTCCGCTTGAACTTCCGCTGGTGAAGTCGTCGCCAGCGTCCTATCTCAGTCGAGCGCCTCCGACGATCGTGTAACGCCGCTTCAATCGCCGCGTCTGCGGCGTCCCGCGACAACGATCATTGGAGGCTTCACATGTCCAGGCATCCCTGGGCGTCGATGCTACTGGCGTCGACGCTCGCACTATCGTCGTTCGCCTACGCGGCGAGCGACGCCGAGCTCGGAGAGATCCGCGAGCAGATTAAACAGATGAAGGAGGACTACGAGGCGCGGATACGCGCGCTCGAGGAGCGATTGAAGGCCGCCGAAACCGCCGGCGCACCCGCGGCCACGGCGACGCCGCCAGCATCGGCAGCGCCCGCTGCAGCGGGCGGCTACTCGAGCAGCATGCTCGCCGCTTTCAATCCCGGCATCTCGGTCGTGCTGCAAGGAAACTATCAGAACCTCTCCCAAAACCCCGCGCAGTACGGCTTCAACAACGTCCAGATCGGCGAGGAAGTGACTCCCGGGCGACGCGGGTTCGGGCTCGGTGAATCGGAGGTCACGTTCTTTGCGAACGTCGACCACCTGTTTGCGGCAAATCTCGTGGTATCGCTCCAGCCGGACAACTCGGTCGAGGTCGAAGAGGCGTATGGCCTGGCGACCGCCGTGCCCTACGGCATCGTGCCGAAGTTCGGTCGCTTCTTTTCGGGCATCGGCTACATGAACGAGCAGCATCAGCACGTGTGGGACTTCCAGGACGCTCCGCTTGTTTATCAGGCGTTCCTCGGCGGCCAGTTCACGCAGGATGGGCTGCAGGTCAAGTGGGTGGCGCCCACCGACACGTTCCTGGAGTTTGGCACCGAGATCGGCAACGGCGACGCGTTTCCCGGCAGTCCGCGCAACAGCAACGGCGCCGGGCGTGGAGCGCATTCGTCCACGCCGGCGGACGACATCGGCGACAAGGCGAGCTGGCGGGCGGGTGTGTCTTACCTCGGAACCCGGGCTGCGGATCGCATCGGCAGGCAGCCCGACACAGCCGGCAACATCGCCCAGACGTCGTTTGCGGGCGACGCCCATACGACGATCGTGGACGCCGTGTGGAAGTACGCGCCGACGGGCAACGCCAAGGACACCAACGTCAAGGTGCAGGGCGAGTACTTCTGGCAGCGCTCGAGCGGCAGCTTGACCTACGACAGCGACGGAGTCCTCGGCCTTACCAACACGGATTCGTACAAGGCGAGCCAAAGCGGCTTCTATCTGCAGGGCATCTGGCAGTTCATGCCGGCGTGGCGCGTCGGTGCCCGTTACGACTGGCTGAATCCCGGCGGTCCGCAGTACGGCACGAACGCGGACTTCCTCGCCACGAGCTCTTTCCATCCGCAGAAATGGACGGCGATGTTCGATTGGACGCCGTCCGAGTTCAGCCGCTTTCGCGTTCAGTACGCGCAGAACAGGGAGCGGCCCGGCTTCAGCGACAACGAGTTCTTCTTGCAATACATCCTAACGCTGGGCGCGCACCCGGCGCACAAGTTCTGAATCGGAGTGTGAGCATGAGCACATCAATCAAATGGTTCGCGGCAGCCATACTTGCCGCCGTCGTTTCGCCGGCTGGCGCGGTTCTCAGTGTATTCGCCACCGTGCCCGAGTGGGGCGCGCTCACCGAAGCGCTCGGGGGAGACAACGTCAAAGTGTACGTCGCCACGTCGGCGGCACAAGACCCGCACCACATCGAAGCGAAGCCGAGCTTGATCGGACGCGCGCGCACCGCGGACTTGGTCGTGGCGACCGGCGCGGAGCTCGAGGGCGGCTGGCTACCGCTAGTGCTTCAGCAGGCCGGCAATCCTAAGGTACGTCCCGGCCAGCCTGGATACTTCGAGGCGGCGAGCTACGTGACGCTGCTCGACAAGCCAACACGGCTCGATCGCGCCGAGGGCGACGTTCACGCCGCCGGCGATCCCCACATCCAGACCGATCCGCGCAACATCGCGCGCGTTGCCGCCGCGCTCGTCGCGCGATTGGTCGAACTCGATCCCGGCAATGCCGATATGTACCGATCAAGGTACAAGGCCTTCGACGAAAAGTGGCGCGCGGCGATTTCGCGCTGGGAGCGCGAAGCCGCCACACTCAAGGGCGTTCCCGTGCTCGTCCAGCACAAAGCCTTCACCTACCTCATCGCCTGGCTCGGCATGAAGGAAGTGGCAGCGCTCGAACCAAAGCCCGGCGTCGAACCGACCGTCGGCTATCTATCCGAGGTCCTTGCGATCGTCCAAAGGCAGCCCGTGAAGATGGTTCTCCGCGCGGCTTTCCAAAACGACCGCCCGTCGCTATGGATTGCCGAGCGCGCCAAGATCCCGGCTGTGATGCTGCCCTTTACTGTAGGCGGCGATCCGGAGGCGAAAGATCTCTTCGGCCTGTTCGACGACACCATCGCCCGTTTGCTGAAGGCGGCCGCATGAACCTCACCGCTATCGACCTCGGCATCCTCGTTCCCGCGTTTGTCGCGGGACTGCTCGTGACCGCCACGCATGTGCCGTTGGGTGCGCAGGTGCTCGCCCGCGGTATCGTGTTCATTGACCTCGCGATCGCCCAGATCGCCGGATGCGGCGTGCTGCTCGCAGACCGTTTTGGTTTTGAAGCAGAAGGCATCGCAGCGCAAGTCGCAGCACTCGTCGCGGCGTTGGTCGGAGCTGTCCTCCTTACCTGGTCGGAACGGCGGTGGCCCGACGTCCAGGAAGCGGTGATCGGTGTCGTGTTCGTGCTCGCCGCAACCGGCGGCATTCTGCTACTCGCAAGCAACGTGCATGGCAGCGAGCATCTGCGCGATCTGCTCGTCGGGCAGATTCTGTGGGTTCAACCGCGCCAGCTCGTCTGGGTAGCATTGGTCTACGCGGTGATCCTGGCAGTTTGGTTCAGCATCGCATCGCGATTCGGTCGCTTCGGTTTCTACGCGATATTTGCGTGCGTCGTGACAGTATCCGTACAGCTTGTCGGTGTGTACCTCGTGTTCGCGACTTTGATCGTACCTCCGCTGGCCACACGTAAAGTCGTCGGGCGAAGGCTTTTCAAAGCGTACTTGGTAGGTGCTGCGGGATATGCCGCGGGCCTCGTTGCGTCGACTGCACTCGACCTGCCGTCGGGTCCGACAATCGTTTGGGCGATCGCCGCGATTGGCTTTGCCGTCTACCTTGTAACGGCGCGTCAGCTCTCTGCGAACCGCGGACCTCTCGCGACCCGGTCGTCGAATGAGTAGCTACTTGGCGAGACGATCCAAATTCGTGGGTCCGTCGAGAACCACGGCCTCCGCCTCAGTCTACTTGCGGCGCGCAAGCCTGGTATTGGCGACCCGTTCCGTCTCCCGCGCCCGAATCGCCGAGCGACCTCCGCACCACCACAACAACGATGGTACAGCTGATATCATGCACTAATTTGCATGTTTACGGGCTGTACTCGCTTCGGCTATCATGAAATACTTGGATTGTTGCTCGTAACTTGAATCGCAATATTTTGCATATTAGTCCAAACTCCGCATTCGCAGATGACCCTGGCCTCAGCCGACTGTTCTTGAGAATCACCGGACCTCACATGGGGGCCGTTGGTTTTCTGGAAGGAGATCCGCCATGGTAATGACTCGCAGGGCATTCGTTGCGTTCCTGGTCATGTCTATGACATTCGCGGCGCAAGCGCAGGACCGCTTCATTATCCTAGCCTCGACGACCTCGACCGAGCAGTCAGGATTGTTTGAATATCTCCTGCCCATCTTCGAAAGTAAGACCGGAATCCAGGTCCGCGTCGTTGCGCTCGGGACGGGTCAGGCGCTCGACCTCGCACGGCGCGGAGATGCCGATGTCGTGTTCGTCCATGCCAAGTCCGCCGAGGAGAAATTTCTGGCCAAAGGCCATGGCGTGAAGCGCTATCCGGTGATGTTCAACGACTTCGTGTTGATCGGGCCGAAGAGCGACCCCGCAAAGATCGCTGGCGGCATGGACATCCTCGAAGCATTGAAGAAGATCGAGTCGACCCAGTCGCCTTTCGTGTCGCGCGGCGACCGGAGCGGGACGCACATGGCTGAGCTGGATCTCTGGAAGGCAAGCGGGATCGACCTCGACAAGGCCAAGGGACCCTGGTATCGCGACACGGGCCAAGGCATGGGCCCGGCACTGAACACGGCGGCGTCGATGAATGGTTACATCCTTGCTGATCGCGGGACTTGGCTCGCATTCAAGAACCGCGGCGACCTCACGATCCTGGTCGAAGGTGACAAGCGCCTCTTCAACCAGTATGGCGTGATGCTGGTGAATCCGGACGAGCACCCGACTGTGAAGAAAGACCTCGGTCAAACGTTCATCGACTGGCTGGTGTCACCGGAGGGTCAGCAGGCCATCGCCGGATACAAGATTGGCGGCGAGCAGCTGTTCTTCCCCAATGCGGGGGATGCGGGCGTATGAGGGTGCGAGTGTTCGTATTCGGTGTCGCGCTCGCGGTATATGGACTGACAACCATGAAAAATGCGCCGCCCGGCGCCGGGCGTTTTGCGGCATTCATGCTGTAATCGCAAGCGCAGGACATTCTGGCACCCCATGGCTTCACTCCCGTTGGGAGCCCGTAGCGGAAACAGTCATGGCACGCACCAACTTCGATCGCGATAGTGCAACCGATGCGTTCCGCTTGGGGCGGCGTGGAACGGTTTCGGTGCGACGGCGGGTGGCGCAGGGGCTCGCAAAATTGTTGGTCTGTGCGTCGCGATACGCCGACAACGGCAGTGTTCGCGCAATCCACACCTCAAGGCACGACGGCGCTGCTCGTGTCGGGGGAATGTACAAGAACGAAGCTGGACGGGCTCGGCGTGTGATGCGCATCTCCAACGAGCTCGCGAATGCAGCGCGATCGAGGGACGTTCGTCAGGTCGAAGACGCAAGGAAGATCGCTACATGGATGGCGACGGCAAAAGTCGCAGCGCTACACCGGTCAGTGTTGCTGCGCGATGGACTCACATAGGCAGCTTCGGCCCGCCTGTCGAGAAAGAGCGGCAGCCGACCATCTCGGCGTAGCGTCGTGATCGCTACGGCCACCGATGGGTACCAAGCCGTGTTTTCCTGGGCGGAGCTATTCCTTTCACCGATCGGTGAAGGCGCCCTGGTCATCTTCGAGCGCGATGGCGCGCCACTGCCTGCAAGCGAAGGTCCGTTGGCGCTCGTTTCGCTGCGCGACACGCAGCCCGGTCCACGCCATGTGAAATGGCTCGCGAAATCGAGATTCGCCGTCTTGGCGACTAGCGTGCGGGGAAGGCGTTCCCGCGTCAGCCGAGCGAGAAGTCAGGAATGCCCCGCAGGACCAAGCTCACACCAACAGCGCATACATATAGCCCGACTCCGAAGGCGGTGTGCGCCATAAGGCTTCTCAGCCTGGCCTGCGTCGGATTGGGCGTTCTTGACGCAGCTATGCCGAGCCCGAACGACGGCTGCATGATGAGGTACGGCACCAGCACACTACCAATGCCGAAAAGTATGGCGGGCGACAAGGTTGGCCGCGCAAGCCAGCTGCCTGAAACAAACGCAACGAGCACGAGTGCATACACGGTTCCAAGGACGTAATGGGCGATCCAGCCCACCGCGCACTCAGAACGCTTTTGCGGGGCGGCGGCGATGCTCGCGTGCATGAACGTGCCTTCGGGCATATGGCGAAGCCAACGCCCGACCAGACAATAGTTGGGCGAAGGAACGTTGAACGCACGTTTCAGAAACAGTGCCCAAACGTCCATGAACAAAGTTGCGCCAAGCCCAACGACGACCGCACCTACGAAGTAAGTTGCTCCAGTGCTCATAACGTGCGCCGATTGAGGTTCGGTCACCGTTGCGGAAGAAAGTCAACGATAGCGTTGAGGACCTCAGCGGGTCGCTCGAGATAGGCGAAGTGCCCGCAGTCACTGAGCACAACAAGGCGTGATCGCGACCCTGCTTCAGCAACGTTTCTTGCGCACTCCAACGGAACGAAGTCGTGATCGCCATGAATGGCCAGTGTCGGCAGGTTCAACTCTCGAAACCTCGCGAGCAGGTCGTACTCGGGCGACAACCACGTTTGCGCGTAGAGCCTGTCCTCTATTGCCCGTGCTTTAACGATGTCCTCGGGCTTGAAATGCGAGCGCAATCGACGAATGACGGATTCCAGATGATCCGGTCGACGAAGAGCCTTGCTGAAGTGTACCCGATAGTATTCGGCGTCTGTTTCAATATCGCCGTCGACGTACTCGGGCCTTTCTGCAATCGCACGCATCTTCGCCAGGCTGGATGCCTCTGCAGCTTGGCGTTGCTCGCGAAAGCGCAGAAGATCGGCATGCGAAGCTGGAGCCGAATTCAGAAGTATTAGGCGAGAGACCTGATCGGGGTGGCGTGTTGCGTATTCCAGGGCCAGGAGACCACCCCACGAATGGCCCAGTACTGCGATTGCGTCGAGGCCGAAGAACTGCCTCAATCTGTCGAGGTCGTCGACCTCAGATTCGATGGTGACGGCCTCGGGCGCAACCCCCGGAGAAGACTTGCCACGCCCTCGCTGATCGTAATAGATCAGGCGAAATGCGCAGGACAGTCGATCCAGGTCCGGCAACAGATAGTTGTGGTTGAAATCCGGTCCGCCGTGGAGGATGACGAGGGGACGTCCGTTGCCGATTTCGCGGAAATAGAGTTGCGCACCTGGAACTGGAAAGTATCCTTCGTGCACGCGCGGCTGGTCGCAAGTTCGATGGGTCGGCATCACATGCGGGACGGCCGCGTTCAGCGGCGGGTTAGACCGCATATTTTCCCCTAGTGTGGACTGGCTTTCACGCTCAAGAATAGCGCCCGCGCGATGGCGGCAAAAGCCACCAGAGCCCACACCCCCTCCAGGACGACGAAAGGCATGAAACTGATTAGGTACGACGAGTAACACGCGAGTCCAGCGCCCACGAGGTTAAGGCTCATGTAGACGTGACCATCCGACCGCAGAACCTTGACCATGTTGAGGAGAAACGCGATGAGTAGAAGAGCAACGCCAACAAAGCCAATCCATGTCGCTTGGTCGTCGTGAGGCATGGTGTGTGTGGATCGCGGTATGTGGTCTAAGGTCAACCATGAACGATCACGCCAATGACAATGGCTGCATCAAGAATGATCCAGCCGACGCAAGCCACGTAGATCGTTTTGTCATGCTTTCGAATTCCGTACACAAACCACAGGCATGCAGAAATGAGGTAGGCGGCCCAAGAGATGATTGAGACACCGCTCGCATTCCGGCCAAACCAAACAGTGAACACTTGCGGCACCGTCATGAGCAGGGTAACGATCGAGAAAATGCGGAGCGTTCCTTCAAGACCGGTGGGAGAATGCGAACTGCTCGATTGGCCAACAGCTTGGCCATCTGGAGGAAGCATCGTCATCGTGTGTCCCTCTTGTCTTGCGAGTGGCTGACGAACGAAGTGAGCGACGCCACCCGCCGGTCAGCCGGGAAAGAGCACGTCGAAGAGCGCTTTCGCCTTGGGCGTCAGGTTCCTGGGATCCGGACGAAGAAGTTCATCGTCAGGCACCAATACTTTGGCGTAGAAAGCCTCATAGACACGCTTCACAACGCCCGGCGCCACCATCTCCCGGTCGTAGCCAGGGGCAAAGCCGAGCAGCTGATATCCGGCGCGCTCCAGTGCGAGCTGCATATTGGGTATCTTCAAGGTCGCAAGACCGTAGATGAAACCGGCCCCCATTGCACGCGCCACGTTTTCTCCAAACTCCATCGCGCGCACAGCCAATTTCGCACCCCGATGCTGCGGCGCGATGGCGCCAAATCGGGCATATATCGACAAAGCATCCTCCTCTCGCTCCCATGACCCCATGCCTGCCAGTTCGTCGCCGCGCTTGATGAGTATCACGAGAAGATCCTTCTCGACTTCACCATCAAGAGAGGCCTTGTCAAGATAGAAATCCTCTCGCAGGTAACAACTGGCAACCCCGACGGAGATATCTGGATGCCAATCCCTAATGGCGGCAATGAGCGCAGAGATTTCGGATCGCTTCAGTCGCTCGCAGCGATACCCCTCAGGTAACTGAATCATTGCCGATATTGCTTCGTTGCTGGGCCAGTTCATGCGCGGTCTCCAATGCCAACACGCTAGGTACGCCCCCTAAACCGAGCCACCTTTCCGGGTACCGACGGTGTTCCCTTATCTTGGCGCCTAACGGTTAGTCCGTGCGGTTGGCGCGATAGACACGGATCGCCCCAATGACGATGCAGATCACCGCCGGCCAAAACGTGAAGAAGAACAGCAGGCCCGGTCCGATCGGGTTGGGATTCGGATCGGGCCACAGGCCAATGGCTGCCGCGACGATTATGAACACCAACGGAGCAGACCCAAGGACGAGTAACGTCACGCCGATTCTCACCCACCAGGACTGGAAATAAGTCTGCATGCGGAGCGGCGCGACCTGATCTGCGAGTGCGGATCAACGAACTTGGATGACAAGCGACCCGCTGCGCGAGCCAAGCCGCACACGCATGCGTCAGCGCTGACCCATGTTGGGGCTCATCTCGCTCGACCCTATTCGGAGCGCTTCCAGGTTACTGTTCCGACTCCGCCACTCGATGCTGTCGGAGTGATGTACTTGAGCTCATTTTTGCCGCTGGAGGACAGCAACCGCTTCTGCTCTGTTCCATTCCAATTCGGAAACGTAGCGCTGTCCACCTTGAAAGTTAACGTCTTCTCTGCGGGGTTCACGGAATAAGTGCCGATGATGGCGATGCTCTTCGAAATTACCGCGCTATTCTCTTCCGGTGTTCCCGCGGCGCGATTGTTCGAGGCGAACTTGGGTAGGTTAGGGCCGATGATCGTAAGCATGAAGTGACCATTGGCGTCCAAGGTCAGCATGCCCTTCGCGCCCGAACCGAACTGATCGATTTTCGTCCCGTCCTTTTCGGTTATCGACGAGACAAGTGTCCACGTCCCCACGACATCGGCCGCGCTCTGAGCCAAAGCGGTGGAACATGAAAGCAAGACCAGGCCAGATAGCAATGCTGGCACTACGGCAAGGCGGAACGCAGTTCGAGGCTCCATAGTCTCCTCTTCAGATTGGCAGGTTGCGCTTCGGCGACAGGCCGCACGATGACTAGGCTGCTCGCGAAAGCACCGACGAAACGCCGCCGATCCATCCCCAATCCCCCCCGACATTCGAAAATACCACGCCGCTCGCGCTAGTACATAGAAAAACGCGCAGAATGGGTGCTCCAACATGAAATTCGCCGCGCAAAATGCGTTGGTGGAATCTTGCGTTTTCTATCGGTGCCCAGTCGCGGCGCGTCTTCATCTCTGCCGCGATGTTGACATTCGATTGGAGCGGCGCGACCATCATCAGAATTGTCCCTTGAGAAAACAAAGGAGGGATCGTTATGGGACGCAGAATCGTCGTGCTGCTTGTGGCGGTGTTCGCGGCTGCAACCGCCTTCTCCTCGGCAACCGCCGCGCCGATTTTTTTTCATATGGTAGGCGGGATCTGTACCGGTGGCAGCGACGATGGTGGTCAGCCGCTCTGTAGCGGCCACATTACCGCCTCGGTCGAGATGGCGGATGGATACATCCCGGGAACGCCTTTCTTCGCCAGCTCTTGTTGCGACGCCTCTCCGGTAGTTCAATTTTGGTATGAGGACCGTTTTCTACCGTGGGGCCCCGTCGACTTTCCAACAGGTGTGTTCGGTGCGTTCAATGCCGGGCTAATGTCTGAAGCCCCGGGCGTGTCATCCCTTTCCCTGCATTGGTACGACGGCTGGTGGTTTGAAGCTAGTGCGGGGACTTGGCTCTTCGCGCTGGAAATCGGGGGCGGTATTTATTCGGCTTCAGGCACGTACACAGATTGGGTGATAGGTAGAGCCGCTGAACCCGCGACGCTCGCGCTGCTTGGTATCGGTCTGGCTGGACTCGGCTTCTCTCGTCGGCGCAAGCAATAAGCAGCGCGTCAGGATCCGCCCGGTTAAGTAGACCCAGAAGGTTAACGATGTTTGCGATTCCGAAATGGATGAATGACTCGGCCATGCTCGCCAAGACGTTCCCGGCCTTCCTGCTCTGCGCGTGTGCGTCCACTGCGCAGTTGCCTACCGCCGACCAGCCGAAGCTTGCCCAGATGGTCCAGTCCTATGCGCAGCAACTGAAAGCAGTGGGCATCACCCGCGTAGTCTCGCCAGGGAGTGGCGACATGGTGCGGCTGGAGACCGGCTACGGAGCGGTCTACGTTCGATACCCAACCGCGGCCGAGCCGTTGGCATTCGTGCTGGACATCGATCCAGAAGGCGTGGAGGCCACCGCGGCGACATTCGACCGGGTCAGAGACGAACAGATCCTTGCCGCGCTCGTGCCCGAAGCGGTGCGCGTGACGGCCGCCAACAATACGTTGGGGTGGCTGCGCGCCAATCCCTGGCACTGACACCCATATCGGCTGCGCAGATACTTCCACGCTGCAGCGCTACCGCTACGATGCCGGAGCGGCGCGCCCCAGGATCCGGAGTCTCATGCGCGCGTAGATCGCCTGTTCGAACGCACCGAACGCGCAACCGCCGGCGAGTCCGGCGCAAACGAGGACCGCGAACAACGTCGTCGGGGACCAGCCGGCCGGCACGACACGCGAGGCGATCGCGACAATGATCGTGTAGTGCAGCAGATAAAGACCATAGGAATAATCGCCGCACCGGACGACGAGCGAATTGCGCGAAATGTCGCCGTCGAGGCATTGACGCCCAACGCTCGCCAGCAGCAGGCCGAAGGCGAGCCCGACGATCAGGTATTCCGTTTCCCGTGCATGCACGAATTGCAGCCCGATTAGAAGGATCAGTGCGGGAATCAGCAGCATCCGCGATTGCGGCAACGAGAGTCGCCGGTGAACCAGATACGCCGCGATGCCAAAAACGAAGGGCAGATTGAATGCCGACAGAAGGATCGAGATGCCGTGCGGCGTCTCGTGCGTGTACCGGCCCGGCCACCCCACCGATGCGGTGAGGATCACCGTTAGCCAGGCCGCGCAGAACAGCCATGCCGCGCGACGCGAACGCGCGAGCCAAAGCAGCGCGAATACCAGGTAAAAGGACACTTCGTAGACCAGCGTCCACTCGATGCCCCCGAGCGGATGGGGAGTCGGACCGAGTGGCAGCAACGTGAGCGCCAGCCAGGAGCGCGGGGGCCACGCTATCGTGCCGGCCGGAATCGTCAAGACGAGCAGCGCGAGCGCCACCGCGAGGAAAAATGCTGGGTAGATGCGCAGGACGCGGGCCGCGAGAAACCGCGGCACCGATTCGCGTTGAATCGCGTGACTCAGGACGAACCCTGATATTGCGAAGAAAAGCGGCACTCCGAGTGCGAAGCGATCGTCGACGATGTCGTAAATGAGCGATGCAGAGGGCAACCGGTCCTTCGTTGTCTCGGCCGCGTGAAGGAGGAGTACGGCCGTCGCCGCAATCGCGCGCAGCGCCTGAATCAGGAAATAGCGAGGCTTGGTGTCGGTCACGCCGGCGCGAGCGTGCACCGCCATCGGCAGGGCGTCCGTGTTCGGGTACGGCTTAGCCCTCATACGCGCTACGCAACAACGACATGATTACGAGGGACTCGAATTGGCCGGCTTCAAGTAGGCACTCCCTCATGATGCCTCCTTCGACAAAGCCCTCTGACCGACCAGATGCCTACTGGAAGCGAGCAAGATCGCTCAGGAAGAAACGACGGAGGGCTTGATCCACCACCACAACAAGAGCGCCGCGAGCGTTGCAAGGACGAGCCCGGCGTAACCGCGCTCGGGGTCCCATACGCTTGGATCGGAGATTCCGAGCTGACCTATTTTCTCGCCGGCACCGAAGAAAGTGTAAGCCGACGCGTTCCACAGGGCATGGCAGAAGCTTGGTACGACGATCGAGCGCGAGCGCAGCCGCAGGAGTCCCATCGCAACGCCAAAGACCGTAGATCCAATCACGTATTGCGGCACTTTGCTGAGAGGTTGAGCGAAATCGGGATCGATGATCGGCACGGCGAAATGCCACAAGCCGAAGGCAACGCTGGTCCAGATGATGGTTTTTGCCGGCGAGAATCCGGCCCGCTCGCAGCTCCCCCACAACGCACCTCGGAAGAAGCCCTCTTCGGTGATCAGCGCCAAGAGGAAAGTAACGAGAAAGTTCAATGAGACACGCCTGAAGACGGTGGCCGAAGAATAATCCTTCAGGTCGATCAACTGCGCGGCCCAGGCCCCCAGCGCGACGCAACCGATGATGCCGACGACATAGGTCAACGCGATGAAATATGACTCGGGATCTCCCGTAGCGATACCGACTTCGCGCTTCGTCAAGCGCTGCACCGCCCACAGCGCAATCATCATGACGGCCAGCCAAAGATTGTAGAGCGCACCTTGGGCTGTCGCGAGTACGAGCAGTGGAGAAATGACGATCGCGCCGATGCTGGCGACGAGCGGCCAGGATCCAGCTTTGATGTGAGTAAGCGTGACGGCCTCCCGGTAACCCCAGATCAGCCGAAAGTCGTCGGCCCTCGGCTTGGCAAATCGCCGCCGCATCATACATGGCGCTGGCTTCAGGCTGCTGCCGCCCTGCGCCGACAGCATTCGCCAGATAAGCAACGTGTCGTCGATCCGGATGAACGCGTGGTTAGGCCGCACCTGGGCGACCAAGATTCTCTTGATCGACTACGCGTCGGGTCAAAATTGCATGTCCCTTGAATGCGATGCTCGCCATCGCACGGTCCCCTGTTTCACCGTCTTCACTGAATGACCTCATCCGCTCGCGCCAGGATGGGTTGCGGGATGGTCAGATCAAGCGTCTTCGCCGTTGTCAAATTGACCACCAGTTCGAACTTCGTGGGTTGCTCGATGGGCAAGTCGGCGGGCTTGGCTCCCCTGAGAATCTTGTCGACGTAGGTCGCGGCGCGCCGCCACAGATCGGGGAAGCTCGGGGCGTACGACACGAGACCACCGGCCTCCACCCACTGCGACTGCGTTGACATCGACGGCAATCGGCTCTTCAACGCGAGATCGGCGAGCCGGTCCCGGTGAATGAAAAACATGGCGTCTCCCGACAGAAGCAGCGCGCCTGCGCGCTCTTTGACCATCGCCGCGAAGGCAGCATCGAAATCGCTTGGCTCGCGCACCTCGAGGATCTGAAGTGGCAGGCCGAGCGAGCGGGCCGCGCTCTTCACGCTCTCCATCCTGAGCGAGTGCGAGGGGCCGCCGCTTGCCGGATTGGTGAGGACAGCTACGCGGCGGACATTGGGGACGACTTCCTTCAGCAGCTGCAGCTGCTTGCCGAAGATTTCCGTGTCGACCCCGTAGGTGATGCCCGTGACGTTGCCGCCCGGTCGCGAGAGACTCGGCACGAGCCCGACCGCGACCGGCTCGGTTAGACTCATCCCGACGATCGGGATCGTGCGCGTGGCATGTTTAGCTGCCAGGGCTGACGGCGTGGGCGACGCGACGATGAGGTCCACTTTGAGCCGGACGAGCTCGTCCGCGAGTGCGGGCAGGCGGTCGGCGTGGCCCTCCGCGAATCGATACTCGATGAGCAGGTTGCGGCCCTCCTCCCATCCGAGCTCACGCAACCCCTGCCGAAACGCCTCGAGGGGACGGGTGTAGGTCGTCGAGGCAGAGCCGATAGAGAGGTACCCTATGCGATAGACCTTGCCCGCCGGCTGCGCAAGCGCGGTCGGTGGTGCGATGACGAGACTGCACGCGATACCGCCGATGAACGTCCTTCGATCCATCAGCGAATCACCACGTAAGGTTGAAATGCCTGCCGATTTTCGGAATCGCAAGGCTGAGCGCTAATGCAGCTCCTCACGGGATCTCGCTCCCCCGGCGATTTTTCCGAAACGGACTGTATGACACTACGCCGCGGCTTTCCGAGGGTCAAGCAATGCGGTTGCTTACTTTTCTTTTCGTTGAGCGACCGGCAAGATTACGGGTCCCCAAGGGAAATGGTGTTTGTACGCCTGTGCGGCGATTCAATGCATAGATTCGAGCGGTCTTTAGAACGCCATGATTACCATCGATGAACTGGCCAAGATTCCACTCTTCTCCACACTCGGGGAGAGCGAGCTCAAATACCTCGCAAGCGCAGTCGAGGACATGCGCGTCCTCCCAGGCGAATACACAGACCACGAAGGAGGCGCGCGGGCCCTGTTTGCCATCGTCAGCGGCAAGGTGGAGCTGACGAAGTTCATCAACGGGGTTGAAACGGTGATCGCGATCCGGCTTCCCGGGGAAATCGCCGGCGAGATTCCGATGACGCTCAGCACGCCGCTGCCCGCAAGCATGCGCGCCGTCGAGCCGTCCCGCGTCATCAAGCTTGATGCGAAGGTGTTCCACACGCTTGTCGCCATGGCGCCGCAGATTTCGGCAACCGTTGCCGCCGCCGCGCTGGAACGAATGGAAATGCTCAAGAAGGCCGCATCGCAACCGCCGGTGCCGCAAATTCTCCTGATCGGACCGAGCCGGGAAGGCGCGATGCATGCCGTCGAGAACTTTTTGCATCGTAACCAGATTTCGTTCGAGAGCCTGGAGCCGGGGGACCCGGCGTTGGCGGCACGCATCGGAGAATCGGCGACCGTGGTCGGACCGTATCCGGTGGCACAATTGCCCGACGGCACGCGTCTCGTCGCGCCGACAATGCGCGCCATTGCCACCATGTGCGGACTGCAGGTCGCGCCAAGCCGAACCTACTACGATGTCGTGATCGTGGGCGGCGGGCCGGCGGGTCTGACCGCCGCAGTGAACGCAGCGTCGGAGGGCTTGCGCACGATAGTCGTCGAGGGATTCGCCCCGGGCGGGCAGGCGGGAACCTCGACACGCATCGAGAACTACCCGGGATTTCCGTTCGGCGTTTCCGGCGATGATCTCGCGAGCAACACGCTCAAGCAGGCGAAACGTCTGGGCGCGGAGATCGTCGTGACGCGGCGGATCTCCGGTATCGATCCGAAGCCCATGACTTTCACGCTGGATGGAAAGGACGTTCTGCGGACGAAGACGATCGTCCTCGCGATGGGCGTGGAATGGCGGCGTATGGCCGTCGAGTCGATTGATCGTTTCATCGGCGGCGGCGTCTACTACGGCGCGGCGCGCAGCGACGCCGGGCTTGCGCAGGGGAAGGATGTGTACTTGGTCGGCGCCGGCAATTCGGCCGGCCAGTCTGCAATATTCTTTTCCGGTCACGCCCGTTCAGTGACTCTCATCGTGCGCGCGGAGTCGCTGGCACAAAGCATGTCGCAGTACCTCATCGACCAGATGGCGACGAAACCGAACATTCGGGTGGAGACGCGTTCCGAGGTCGTCGCCGGGCATGGAAACGAGCGGCTCGAGGCGATCGAGGTCCTCGATCGCAGGACCGGCGCGACATCCCGCCGGGATGCGGAGGTGATGTTCGTCCTCATCGGCGCGGACGCGGCGACCGGCTGGCTGCCTTCGGAAATCGTGCGCGATTCCCACGGCTTCATCGTGACGGGCCGTGATTGCGTTCAAACGGGGCACTGGAGCGGCGACCGCGAGCCGTATGCGCTCGAAACGAATGCCCCGGGGATTTTTGCCGTCGGCGATGTTCGCGCCGGGTCGGTCAAGCGCGTGGCGGCTGCCGTCGGCGAGGGGGGAATGGCAATCGCGTTCGTCCATCGATACCTGCAGGCCGGCAGCGGCTGACAGGTGCGCATGGCTTTGTCGCTTCCGCGACTAACTGCGGGTGATGCGCGACGACGAATTATGCGTATGCTGCTGGCTCTCGGCCAAACGAGAGGGTTCATTGGTGCTGCGCGGGATCAGCGCGAAACGATGCACCGGGCATGCGAGAACAGAACCGTCGAGGTGACGCATGGGACGAATGAGTTTTATTGCGGTATGGGTGCTCGCTGTTGCCCTCAGCGGCCTGGCAATGGGTGCCGAGCCGGTCAAGGCAACGCCGGCGGCGGTGGCGGCTCACGCGCTCTTCGAGGAGTACTGGGAATGGGTCATGCGCGAGTACCCCACTTACGCCACGTTCCTTGGCGACCATCGGTACGACGACCGGCTTAGCGACGCAGTCGCCCGAGGCCGTGGCACGCCGCAAGGCGTTCTTTCCTGCGTTCCTGCGCCGGCTCGACCAAGTCGATGGCAAGCAGCTTTCGGCCGACGACCGCACGTCGCTCGAAGTGCTGAAATTCAGGCTTGAGAAGCGAGTCGCTATCGACAAGCTGTTTGGATCTGCGCCGTTCAGCGATTTCGACGGCTGGGCGCCGGTCACCCAGATGGACGGCATCCATCACGACCTGCCCGAGCTCGTGAGAGCCACGCGCTTCGCTTCGGTCAAGGACTACGAGAACTACATCAAGCGATTGGAAGCGGTGCCGTTGGTCATTCGCCACTTGATCGAACGGATGCAGGTCGCGCTGGCGGGCGGCTGGGTGCTGCCGAAGATCGCGATTGCGCGGGTGCCGCAACAGCTGGAAGCGCAGACGGACCCCGATCCCGAGAAGAGTCCGGAGTACTCCCCGTTCAAGTCCATACCCGCCGACTTTGCGCCCGCGGATCGGGAGCGACTCGCGTCTTCTGGCCGGCAGGTGATCCGCGACAAGGTGATTCCGGCGTTCCGGTCTCTCAAGGCATTCTATGAGGAGCGTTATCTGCCGGGCGCCCGTGGCGGCATCGGCGTCTCGGAACTGCCCGCCGGCCTGCCCTACTATCAGGCGCTGCTGAGCGAAGCGACGACTACCGAGCTCACGCCGCGGCAAATCCACGATCTCGGATTGCGCGAGGTGTCCCGCATTGGCGCACGAATGGATGAGATCATGCGGGAGACGGGATTCAAGGGCACGCGCGCCGAGTTCCGACAGTTCCTCGTCACCGACCCGCGTTTCTTCTTCACCGAACGCGAAGCCATGTTGGCGGGCTATCGCGATATCGCCAAACGGGCCGATGCGGAGTTGCCCAAGCTGTTCGCGCAGTTGCCGCGCCAGCCATACGGTATCCGGGCGATGCGGCCGGAAGAAGGCGACAACGCGGAGCATTACACGCTCGGCGCCGCCGATGGCAGCCGGGCCGGGTATTTCGAGGCCAACGTGAACCATCTCAAGACGCGGCCCAAGTGGACGATGGAGACGACGCTGCTGCACGAAGCGGTCCCCGGTCATCATCTGCAGACCGCGCGGGCGCAGGAAATCCAAGATTTGCCGCAGTTTCGCCGAAACCTCGGGTTCACCGCGTACTCCGAAGGTTGGGCGCTGTATGCCGAGAGCCTCGGCTACGAAATGGGGTTCTACAAGGACCCTTACCAGAAATTCGGTAATCTTTCGGCGGAGATGCTGCGCGCCTGCCGGCTGGTCGTCGACAGCGGCATCCACGCATTCGGGTGGACCCGCGAGCAGGCGATCGACTACATGCTCTCCAACGTGGGCGAGACATTGGAGTCCACTACGGCGGAGGTCGACCGCTACATCGTCTGGCCGGGTCAGGCCACCGCTTACAAGGTCGGGGAGTTGAAGATCAAGGCCCTGCGCGCCAAAGCCAATGCTGCCCTTGGCGAACGTTTCGATCTCCGACGTTTCCACAACGTGGTGATCGATGGCGGATCAGTGCCGCTGTCGGTGCTCGAGGCCAACGTTGACGCCTGGATAGCGGCAGAAGGCAAGAGCGGTAATAAGTAGTCGATCAGCGCGTGTGTTCCCAACGATGCCGGCGCGCGATCAGTCGTGGGCGCGGGACACGTTCAGCGTCACGGCCGCGCGAATAAGAGTCTTCAATGCCTTCTCGTCGATCTTCTCGCCCTCGTGAATGTCGATGGCTCGCCTGGTGTTGCCGTCGAGGCTGGAATTGAAGAGACGTGATGGGTCCGGAAGTGCGGCCCCCTTGGCGAAAGTCATCTTCACGACTTTCTTGTACGTCTCGCCGGTACAGATCAATCCGTCGTGAGACCACACCGGGACCGCCCACTTCCATTCCTCGACCACCTCGGGGTCCGCTTGCTTGATCAACGTGCGGAGGTGGGAGAGCATCTTGCCCCGCCAGTCGCCCAACTCCTTGATCCTCTCGTCGATCATCCGAGATGGAGACTCTTCCTTCTGCGCCCCGCTCTTCTCGCTCGTCCTCATGATGTCTCCTTCTTTCCGGTCATAAAGGTTAGCTCCCTGAATCCATTGCTTCGACGCCTTCGAGACGTAACGAACCAGCCAACACAACCATTGCCACCAGGCTCGTTAACGCCGGTGCCATAGTGTCGGCACGAGTTCGCGCCGATATCCCAGCACGCTGGCTGAGTAACGAGGGTTAGGCCCCAGAGAGTGCACTGATCGTGACGTAATACCCGTCGGGATCCCGGAGCGAAAACTCGTTGGTTCCCGTGCTCGGGTTCACGTGGGGCTCCTCTTCGAGCCGAGTGACGAGCGCGCGTGCCCGTGGCAGCGCCATGTCGAAATCATCGACACGGAAAAACAAGAGTAGGCCGTTGCCGGGCGTCGCGTGTTCGGGACTCATCAACGTTGGATGCTCGTGGATGCCCCACTCGTGGAGGCAGAGCAAGACCGTTCCATCCGAGTCGAGGAGTTGACCGAAGTCGTCATGGGCGGGAGCCGTCTCCGGCAGGCCAAGTAGCGACTGGTACCACTTGAAGCTGCCAGGCACGTCGCCTACCCCGATGATCGTCCAAATGCGCTTCATGGGGATTCTCCTGCGGCCTGACGAACCAAGCTAACCGGCCGCGAACGTTCGGCGCAGAAGCGCCACGAGCGAGCGGTCCGATTGAGCGAGTGGCTAGGCCTCGGCAATTGCTGCAATTGACACCTTCATGCCAGGAATGCGGACGGGCAACTTTGCGGCCTGACGAGCCGGTGGATCGGAAGGGAACCATTTCACCCACTCCTCGTTCAGGCCCGCGAAATCAGCCTCGTCGAGAAGAATAACGGTGGCGCTGACGACCTTGTCAAGAGAGCTCCCGGCTGCTTCCAAAATTGCCGCGATGTTGGTGAGACACTGGCGGCACTGCTCGTGGATGGTGGTGCCGACGACAGCCCCGGAAGATGGATCAAAAGGGCCGGTGCCGGAAACAAAGACCAGGCCGCCGGCTCTGACCGCTTGACTGTAAGTAGGCGGCGGCTTCGGGGCTTTTGGTGTTGCGATGATCTCTCTGGGCATGATCCTCCTAATACGGCGAATGCAAGAGCGCGAGCTCGGATGGGGTTCGGGGACTAACGCAATAAGTTAAGCTGGTTGAACGACGGATTAGGCGGCACGGTACTCAATCGATTCTGTCGCGTCGGAATCGAGTGCGAGCTCGACGGCGTAATCGAACGCGGTATGCCGGCCTTCCTTCCACGCGGCAGTCGCGGCGAACTCACCGAGTCCGCACGCGCCAGCCCGTAAAATCGTTCGAGCAGCGCAGTCCAGAAGGCGACGCCGGACATATCGACGCCCACCGCGTCCAGTTCCGCGGCGGCCGCGCCGCCCAGCCGCAACGCACGCGCCGCTTGCTCCATGCCCGCCAGCGACATCGCGACGCCCTGGACTTCCACGGCGGTTTCCGCGCGGTCGCCCAGTTCCATCGCCAGCTCGAGGGCGCGACGGTAGCGCGGCAGCGCGGTATCGCACTCGCCGCGGATCAGCGAACAGTCGGCGAGGAAATGATGCGCGAAATGCTCTGAACGAAGGTCGCGACGTCGCCTTGGCCGCCGCCATCGCTTCGTGCGCCATCGGTTCGACGATCTCGGTCTCGCCCAAGCTCACGAGGACCTGCAGGAGCCCGATGCGCGCGCGATTGACGAGGAGCGGATTGCCGACCGTTTGCTGCAACGCCAATCCTTCCTCCATCAGCCGCCGCGCATCGGCGTCGCTGGAATTGAAACAGCCCCAGCCCAGATCGATCAGCGCGTTCGCGACATCCTGCGTGCGTCCCGAAGGTCGCCAGATCGCTATGGCCTCCTCGAGCAGCGGTCGCGCAGCACTCGATATCGCCGCGGTAGGCCGCAAGTTCCCCAGCGGCGGCGAGCGCGCGGGCACGTGCGGCGCCGGTTCCGTCCGTCGCGGCCAGCGCCTGCGCCAGGGCGGCGCGCCCTTCGCTGAAATGCGAATGCAGCTGCCAGAACCATCCCAGCGCGCCGGTCAATTCGCAGCGCTCGCGGATGCGTCCATGACATGCAGGTGCGCGATGGCCGCGCGCAGGTTGTCGTGCTCGCGCTCCAGTTCCTCGAGCCCTCGCCTTGTCGTCCGTCCAGCGCTGCGCGTAGGCGCGCTCGGCGAGCTGCCTCGAAATAGGCGGCATGTCGCTCGGCGAATGGCATCGCGGTCTCCGCTTGCCGTCAGCTGCTCGAGCGCGAAGTCGCGGATGGTCTCGAGCATGTCGAAGCGCTCGCCTGTTCTGCGGACCATGCTCTGGTCGACGAGCGCGGCGAGCGTGTCGATCTCGGCATCGCAGACGGATTCCGCGGCCTCGAGCGTGAAGCCACCGGCAAACACTGCAAGCCGCGCGAATAGCGTCCGTTCGGCCGGCTCGAGGAGTTCATAGCTCCACTGCAGCGTGTTGCGCAGCGTCTGCTGCCGTTGCGGCAGGTCGCGCGCGCCGCCCGTCAGCAACTTGAGGCGATCGCCGAGCCGCTTCAACAGCGCGAGCCGGCGACAGCAGCGACACCCGCGCCGCCGCCAACTCGATCGCCAGCGGCAAGCCATCCAGGTGCACGCATAGTTCGGCGATCGCGGCGGCGTTTTCCGAGGTGACCCGGAAGTCCGGCTGCGCCGATTGCGCGCGCTCGACGAAGAGGCGCACCGACGCATAACGCACGAGATCTTCCGGCCGCCGACACTCGCTTCGGATCGGGCAGTGCGAGCGGCGGCACCGGAAATACGTGTTCGCCCGCGATGTGCAACGGTTCGCGGCTGGTCACGAGCACCTTCACCGCGGCGAACGCGCGAGCATCTCCGCCAACGCGCCGGCACCGCTGATGATCTGCTCGAAATTGTCGAGCAGCAGGAGCAGTTCCTTCGGCTCGAGGTACGCGGAAAGGGATTGCCCGGCCGCTTGGCTGACGCCTAGCGTCTGCGCGACGGCCGGAAGCAGCAAGCCGTCATCGCGAATCGCCTGCAGCGTGACGAGATGCGTGCCACCCTCGAAGTCCTTCGCGAGCTCAATGGCGACTTGCAGGGCAAGGCGCGTCTTGCCGGTGCCGCCTGGACCGGTCAGCGTGACAAGACGCACGCCGGGGCGGCGAAAAAGCGCCTGCAGCGCGGCGAGCTCGCTTTCACGTCCGACCAGCGCCGTCGGCGGCGCCGCGATATTGGTTGACGGCTCGCGAGTCGTTCGCAGCGATGGAAATTCGTGCGGCAGGCGCGGATCGATCAGCTGGTAAGAGCCGCTGCGGCTGCTCGAAGTCCTTCAGCGGATGCAGGCCGAGATCGACACAGGCGATGCCGGCGTCGTCCTGCAGCAACTCGCGCGTTGCCTGCGACAGGACGATCTGGCAGCCGTGACCCGTGGCGCTGATGCGAGCGGTGCGGTGCACGCCGATGCCGACATAGTTGTCCCCGGAGACGGTGGCCTCGCAAGTGTGGATGCCGATGCGCACCCTGATCGACTCGGCTTCCTGCCACGCGTGGCCGGCCAGCGCACACTGAGCGTCGACTGCAGCATTCACCGCATCCTGCGCGCGGCCGAACGCGACAAAGAATGAATCACCCTCGGAGCCGACTTCAAAGCCCGCGAACCGCGCAAAGGCCTCCCGCAGCAGGGCGCGATGCGCCTGCAGCGCACCTTCGTAGCGATCGACGCCCAGCGTACGCAGCAGTCGCGTCGAACCCTCGATGTCGCTCATCAGGAAGGTGACGGTCCCGGAGGGACGCATATTGGTCACGGCCAGCAGCTGGGGTCGTTTGTGCGGAGCCGAGTATTGCGGCTTCATGCGGCTGGGTCAACCACGGGGGAACGAGCCCTAACGAACGAAGGTAACCGGCCTCGATTGGAGCGCTCGAACGGCGTCCTGTTGACTGAGAGGTCAAGCCCGCACGCTGGCATGGCGGCCATCACCTAGACTAGGAACAGTGCGACCATAACAGTGTGCTCCGGGCTCCGGCTAGAATCACCCCGGAAGTCCGCGGTCTTGCGCATGGCCTGGGAAACCGATTCGGAAGAGTCCTTCCGCGATGTCGTGGTAATCGGAGATCAACATGAGCACACAATCGAATGCGACCGGCCCAGACCTGACGTTGGGTGTGGCAACCGAAACGATTGCCGATGGAAAGATGCTGCTCGGACACGTCGGCGAGGACACCGTCCTGCTCGCGCGCCGCGGCAACACATTCTTCGCGATCGGCGCCACCTGCACCCATTACGGCGGTCCGCTCGCAGAAGGGCTGATGGTGGGGGACACGGTGCGCTGCCCGTGGCACCACGCCTGCTTCAGTCTGAAGACGGGGGAAGCGCTGCATGCGCCGGCGCTGAGTCCCGTCGCCTGCTGGTCGACCGAGCTCGTCGACGACAAGGTTTTCGTGCGCGGGAAAGCAGTCACCGACACAGCCCGCTCGTTTTGCGCCGAATTCCGGATCGTCGCAGAGGATCGTGATCATCGGCGGCGGCGCGGCCGGTTTCGCCGCCGCGGAGATGCTGCGTCGTCAGCACTTCCAGGGCAGCATCGTCATGTTGAGCGACGACGATGCGGCGCCCGTGGACAGGCCAAACCTCTCCAAGGACTACCTGGCCGGGAACGCGCCGGAGGAGTGGGTTCCCTTGCGCGGAGACGACTTCTACGCCGAACAGAACATCGACTTGCGGCTGAGGACGACCGTCACCGAGATCGACATGCGTGGACGCGAGGTTGCGCTCAACGATGGAAGCACGGTCGGCTACTACCAGCTGCTGCTCGCGACCGGCGCCGAACCGGTGCGATTGCCGCTGCCGGGGATGGACCTGCCACACGTGCACACACTGCGGACACTCGCTGACTGC
The DNA here is from genome assembly GCA_963724975.1 of uncultured beta proteobacterium. GTDB lineage: Bacteria > Pseudomonadota > Gammaproteobacteria > Burkholderiales > Casimicrobiaceae > CAIWHR01. The sequence goes on from CAVRXB010000005.1 coordinate 216,135, forward strand.
CGCGCCATCATCGCCCGCGCGGCGACCGCGCGACGCGCCGTCGTAATGGGAGCGAGTTTCATCGGTCTCGAAGTCGCCGCCTCATTGCGCGCACGCGACATCGAAGTGCACGTCGTAGCGCCGGAAAAGCGGCCCATGGAGCGAATACTCGGCCCGCAGATGGGGGACTTCGTGCGCAGCCTGCACGAGGAGCACGGCGTGATCTTCCACCTGGAGGACACGGCGACCGCGATCGACGCGCGGCAAGTTACGCTAAAAAGCGGTGGAACGATCGATGCGGACCTGGTAGTCGTTGGCGTCGGCGTGCGGCCGCGGCTGGCACTCGCCGAAAAGGCCGGCCTCGCGACCGACCGCGGCGTGACGGTCAACGAATACCTGCAGACGAGCGCACCCGGCATTTTCGCGGCGGGCGACATCGCCCGCTGGCCGGATCCGCACAGCGGCACGGCGATCCGCGTCGAACACTGGGTCGTTGCAGAGCGCCAGGGCCAGACGGCCGCGCTCAACATGCTCGGCGGCCGGGAGAAGTTCGTCGCCGTGCCGTTTTTCTGGAGCCAGCACTATGACGTCCCGATCAACTATGTGGGCCACGCCGAAGCCTGGGACGACTTGGCGATCGACGGCGACATCGCAACTCGTGACTGCGTGCTGCGATACAAACGCAAGGGCAAGGTACTCGCGGTCGCTTCCATCTACCGCGATACCGACAGCTTGATGGCGGAAGCGACGATGGAGGGCATGGTAGTGTCGACGCAGTAACTGCGCTGCTCGCAGCGGCCGACTGTCGACGATGGGGCGTATCGCGCTACTTCAGGAAACGAACGCGACCTGTGGCGACGTTGTATACGGCACCCACCAACTTGACGTCGCCTCGCTCAACGCGCGCCTTCCCCTCGGGTGTGGCAAGCAGTTCCCGAATGGTCCAACGCACGTTGGCTTCGACCGCAGCACTAAGCACCGCCGCGGGAGACTTTGTCAGATCGAGATTGTCCAGGGCGGGGTCGATGCTCTTCAGCAGGACAGCGATTCGGCTACGGTGGCGCGCACCTCGGAATCGTTCGGCAATCGCAGCCTCCACAGCCCCGCAACCCTCATGCCCCAAGACCATGAACAGCGGCGTATGCAAGTGCGTGCCGGCGTACTGCAGTGTGCCCACTATCGAGCGACCGAGGACATTTCCAGCCACCCGTATTACGAACAGCTCGCCGATTCCGGCATCGAACACGAGCTCCGGCGGCACCCTGCTGTCGCTGCAGCCGAGCACGGTAGCGTAGGGTTGCTGGCCCTTGGCGAGCCCCGCCAGGACCTCCTTCTGCATCGTAGGAAACCGCGCCCGGCCGCTGACGAAGCGTGCGTTGCCTGCCTTCATACGATTGAGCGCCTCCGCGGCGGTGTACGCGGGTTTCGTGTTGGTGGTCATGATTTGCGATCCGACGGAGTTCGACTTATCACGAACGTGCGCATACCGCCAGGAGCGGCCAATCGCACGATGACGCAAAATGCGATCACAAACAGCATAGTACTAGCTGCCTCGGCAGAGAGCACGTCTGCGCCTCAACCAAGGAAGAAATCATGCAAACAATCCCGATCGGGGCCAAGGGCTCGTTCAATCTAGTCGTGGCTCCCGAGCACCTCGCCAACCGCTTCAAGGACGCGATGCTGCCGCCGATTCTGGCAACACCCGTAATGATCATGGCCATGGAGAACGCGGCGCTCAATGCCATGAAGCCCTATCTCGACGCCAGTGAAAGCGCGCTGGGCACGCGCTTAGACGTTCGCCATTTGGCGGCCACACCCGCCGGCCGGAGCGTAACAGGCGAGGCGGAGGTCACCAAGGTCGACGGGCGGCGCGTCGAGTTCACCGTCCGAGCGAGAGATGGAGCCGAGGTAATCGGGCTCGGTACGCACGAGCGGGTCATCATCGACCTCGCCAGGTTTTCCGAGCGGCTCAAGTCCAAATCCGGTTAGCGGGAGGTGCGACGGAAGGGTTGGGGGCATTGCGCTGCAGGACGGTGCTTTCCTACTCGTCGGTAAGGATCTGCTGAGTGACGTTGTCGACCACCACGGGACTTTCGAAGTAGGTCACGGTTGGATCAGTGCCGTACTTTTCTCGGACGAACGCGCGCCATGATTCTGTGTACATTGCTTCTGCCTCCGGCCTCGAATTCCAGAGGTAGACGCCGCCTGCTGTTGCCCCGTCTTGCGAGAGCACGTAGATCTTCCGAACCAAACCTTTTACTCCTCGATACTTCGGCGCCGTGCTCAGGAAGATGCTGCGAGCTTCGTCGCGAGTGATTGGCTTTGGCAAAGTGAACGTAGTAAAGACAGTAATCATCTGCACCTCCTGTCGTGCTGTGTGGCCTATGACGCCCAACGAACTAAGCTACCGGTGCCGCCCCCACGCGCGTGCCCAAACGAGAAACCAGCACCGGCGGGTCCGGTTGAGCGCGTTGTCGGGCCCCGAAGCGACATCACGCGAGCACCTTTCGGCCGGCCGCGACTTTGAATGCAACAGGAATTTCGATACCGCCGTCCTTGGCATATGCCTGCACGAGGCGATCGAACGTAGTCCGTATGCGATCTCGAACGTCTTTAGGCTGCCGGCGAATGCCAATCGAGGTTCTCACCGTCCCGCCGAGGATTCCGTTCCATAGTTCCTCCGCACTTCCGAGTCGATGGACCAACGTATGCGCCTGAACGGCCACCTGCGCCAATCCGGCGGATCGCAGCAATGCCGATAATTCCTGATCGTCCGAAAAGCGGAACATCGGTGGTCCTACCGGGAGATCCGGCGGCGGGCTCGCGTGCACCTCATTCACAGCGTCAAAGAAGATCCCATTCAAGCGATGGCGGGCTGGCACATCCCACCAGGACAATGCGACAACTCCGTGCGCCGCGAGCACCCGTTCGAATTCACGAATGGCCCGCTCGGGCCGCGGGAAGTGCCCGATCCCGAAATTGCTCACGACTGCATCGAACGTTTGGTCGGGGAATGGAAGGTTCTCCGCATCGCCCTGTCGAAAGTCAAGTCCGGGATACTCCGCCGCTGCGACCGCAACCATACGCGGCGCGAGATCGATGCCGACGACCGGTGAAGCTCCGCGGCGGGCAGCTCGCGATGCGAGCACACCAGGGCCAGTCGCGACATCCAAGACGCGAGCGTTCGCGCCAACCGAAGCCGCGTCGAGCAACGGTTCGATGGCGTAGCCAGTCACTTTCGTAAAGAAGTCGCGATAACCCTCCGCAATTTCGTCATGGGCGGCGCGCTCGAAGTCTCGAAAAGCGTCGGCGTCAATGGCGTGTTGATTCATCGGCTGGCAGCCCATGGGAGCCTAACGAACCAAGCTGACCGGCCGCGAGCGTACAGAACAGACGCGGTCATATGCATTTTATGTCGGTATGCTTAAAACTCCGAGGCCTTCCGGTCCTCGTACCGGCGGCCCCCGGCTTCCGAAACCGATCCGCGGCGCAGTTGGCCGCCAGTCCGCCCCGTGGTTCGAAGAGGAACGGCGGAGGGCGCGACCGGTCCAACCGTTTTTACCCCAGCGGAGGTCCCGTGTCGAAATATATCGATGCCATCGTCATCCCCGTTCCCCGAGCCAAGCTCGACACCTACAAACGCATGTCCGCGGAATGGGGTAAAGCCCACCTGCGCCACGGTGCTTTGTATTATTCCGACTCGATCAGCGACGACGCTCAGCCGGGCAAGATCACGTCGTTTCCCCAGGCCGTGCAGCTCAAGGACGGCGAGGTAATCGCGCTGGCGTGGGTCGTCTACAAGGACAAGGCGGATCGCGACCGCATCAGCAAGGCGGTCATGGAGGATCCGCAGCTCAAGGAGTCGATGGACCCCTCGAAGATGCCCTTCGACGGCAAGCGCATGTTCTGGGGTGGCTTCGAGACCATCATCGGCATCGCGGCCGGCCAATGAGCCGGTCTGCGGAGGATCAGCACACCGGTGAAGCCATTCTAGCCGGACCAAGCCGTCGATTTGACGCATAGCGAGCAAGCCAACCGGGGCGCTATCGTTTGAGCTGCTCGCCCAAGAAATCCAGCATCTGTTGCATCGACTTTTGGTTGTTGGCGTCGGTGAAACCGTGGCCTTCTCCTTCCAGTACAACCATCTGAGCCGGCACACCGATCTGCTTGAGTTTCTCGGAAAGGCGCCTTGACTGATCAATGGGGACGAGTTTGTCGTCGGTTCCGTGCAAGAACAGGAACGGCGGGGCGTCCACAGTAACGTAGTTGATGGGCGAAGCCCTCTTGTAGAGATCGGATTTGTGGGCAAAGGACCCACCCAAGAACGGAGCGATGACTTCCTCCTCCAAATCCTTGGGCCAATCGCGCGACGAGAAATCGGTTGGCCCAAAGAAGCTCACCGCGGCCTGAACACGGCTGGACTGTTCGGGGTTGCCACCGACTCCCTCGAACCCGTCCTCCTTGGCCGTGACACCGAGCATGGAAGCAAGGTAACCACCCGCTGAGAAGCCGACCACACCGATGCGATCGGAGCGGACGCGATACTTCTTGGCATTGGCGCGCAGCCATCGGACAGCGGCCTTACAGTCTTCAACCTGTGCGGGAAAGCGGGCAGTCGGCACGAGCCGGTACTCCACGGTGATGCTCACGTACCCTAAACGCGCCATGCCCTCGATGAAATGATTCATCTGCTGGCGATTGCCTGCTCTCCAGCCCTCGCCGTGCAGGAAAACGACCGCAGGAAACGGGCCGTCTCCCAATTTCGGCATCGCCAGATCGAGTTTCAGTTCTACATCCGCGCCCTTGCCGTACGTGAGATCCCGTTCAATCGCGATCTCGGAGTTGCTGCGTTGTGCCGCGACTAGAAGCAGGAGCGCAACTACGGTGAGCGCCAACGAAGCGAGGATGACGGTGCGTTTCATGCAGTTGCCAAGAGATGACGACGTGGCATGGGCAAGGAGGTTCTGCCCAGTTAGATTTGTCGAATTCCGAAGAACATGTCACCAAGAATGTACAAGATAGACGCGTGACATGTCGCTCGTCGTCGAGCGTGACTCGGCGAGATTCGGTTTCGCGCGTCGGCGCAAGCTGTAATCGACTTTCGCGCCAGCGTCGGCGCCGCAGCGGCGGGGCTTTGTTCGCTGAGGCGGTCACCCACCGTAACCGGAATGCCCCTACGGGCAATTCGCGGGATCGAAACGCTTGTTGTATGACCGTTCGTACGACGCAACCAAGAGGGTATATTCAGCTCGCCCCCTCTCCTGGATGTCCTTCACTTGATCGGCGGTCCAGTGGTGGATCAGTTCCTTTGACGGACCCTGCATCGCCTGCTTTTCCTTGCAGATCGCGCGGACTCCGTCAGCTTCGTTGGACACGACTTTATCGGCGTGTTTCCGCAGCTCCGCTTCCCGGCGTTGTGTCTCCCACACCTCCTGCCTCTTGATGCGACGATGGGTGTCGCCACAGAGGGAGATGTTGAACTCGGAACCGGTCATGCGCCGGTACTCCGCCTGGTACCTGACGAGATCCTTTTGCTGCGACTCGACGATACCCCGTTGCGCGGATATCAGCCCCTCGTCCAGATGCTGCTGCAAGAACTCGCGCCGACGCGCATCCGTGATTGGACCGGCGAGCTGTTCCACGGGCAGCGAGCCCATCTCGACCAACGCCTCGCTTGCTCTGCGCACGCCATTCGAGGCCCTGCACACGTTGTCCTCGGCATTGTTCAGCTCCTCGGGACTGAGTTCCTTTGCACTTGGGGAACCCGAAGGGGATGCGACGGCACGGGTGGGCGCGACCGGCGTCGGCGTTTCAGGGCGCTGGATTCGACCGGCCTCGGTAGTTCCAGGCGGGCACGTCTTGGCATATTCGACGCGACCTTTGGCGTCGACACATTTCACGACCTGGGCCGATGCGGGCGAGAGTGCGAGCAGGCTGAGAACGACCAGGCCCAGTCTGACCGGCAGGACCATTCGGCGATTCATGCTACCGAACGGGGCGATAGAGACGCGAGATCAGGTCGCGTACGACACGGAACAGGCCGCTTTGAACCCTGTGGGGCGGCCGTGAATGAGGTTCAATGTGACGTCCTGCGTTAGCGCTTGGGGGCAGCAGCATCCAAAACATGGCGCACCTCCTATGACCGCACTCTTGCAGACCTTGGCAAGCGGCGCTGGGAGGAAAGATATGCATTGAACGTGCCAGGAAGAGCTCGCTACGCCGGCGAAGGACTCAATCGGGGACCAGAGGCTTCATCGATCGTTGGCATCGAGCGGACATTCTCTATCGCGCGGCGTCGGGAGGCGTTAGCTCGAGTGCTCCCCCCGGCGCTGCGCTACGGATTCCGCCCAATCGACGATGAACCGCAATCGCGGCGCGAGTAGGTCGCGCGTTTCATCGAAATTCACCCAGCGCCATTCGTGGTGCTCCGGGTGGCCGAGTGCGGGGTTCACGGGCAATTCGATGCGCTCGTTGCGTGTTTCTGCCAAGTAGAAGCGCGCGATCTTCCCGTTGGCGTAGGGCTCAGTCTCGCGAAAACCGTGGCCCCATGTAAACGCGAAGTCGGTCAGCCCTGTTTCCTCGCGCGCTTCGCGTATCGCCGCGGTCAGCGGATCCTCCTCCGCCTCGATGAGACCCTTGGGGAAGTCCCAGTTGCGAAACGCGCGGAGAAGTAAAACTCGCCAATCCCCCGGGACGCGTCGGAGTACGACGACCCCGGCGGAGCGTTTGCGACTCGGCTCGACCTTAGTCGACCGCGTGCCTCGCTGGCGCTCGTGCCGGGGCGCGCTGCTCGTATGCCGGTGAGCGTTCTTGGTCACTGTCGAAGCGGGGACGCGTTCATGGTCTCCATATGCGTCTACGAGATCGGCGACGTAGTTGGCAACTTACCCGCGCAGCGACGCAGAACTGATGTCATAGACCAGAATGCCGACCGCCGCGGCAATTAGCGCGCCGCCGAACACATTGAGAAGACGGATTTCGCGAAGTCGATCACGTGTCGCGAATCTCTCCGGATGGATCATGATTTGAAGAATCGGACTTCCCCGGTGGAAAGGCAACACGTCGGGACGCCAAGTGAGGCGCGTGAGAAACGAACCCGCCACAAGCAGAAGATTCCCAATGAGCAATAGCGCGAACCAGAGAACTATCCTCATGATCTCGACCACGCGCCAATCTCCGACCGCCCCACAACGACACCGTCGCAATGGACGACCTCATTGAGCACGCGCTCGGCCAGCGTCTCAGCATCAACTTCAGCGGCAGTTGCGACACCTAGACGCTCCATCTCTGAAACGAGAGTCCAGACCAGATCGGTCTTGAACTGCACTTGATCCGAACTGCCCGCGCCGCCCCCGATCACCGACTCTAGTTGCATCGATGGCGCAGGCAGGCCTGCCCCGACGAATGCACTATGAAGCTTGATACCCATTCTCGGGTCGGCACCGGACCGCCGAAGCGTCTCGACGATCCATCGGCAGCAATGCTCATACGTGGGTACTTGGGGAAACGATCGTGTGCCCTCCCAATCGGGTTCATGGAATACAACCACGCCGCCAGGACGAGCATGCGCAGCTACCGTTCGGAGCATTATCGTTGGATCGGGCTGAAACATCAGCACATACCTACCGATGATCGCATCGAAAGGTTTTTCGAAGGTCATGCTGGCGGGATCGCCTTCCCTGAACGACACGTTACGGAGCGACAGCGCACCGGCCCGTTTCCTTGCGACCGCCAGAGCCGTTGGAGCTCGATCAACTCCGACGACCTCGCCCGTTTCCCCGACTAGTTCTGCAGCCAGGAAGGCGACGTCGCCGGCGCCACTACCAACGTCAAGCACACGCATCCCGGTGGTGATCCCGGCGGCGTGAAAGAAACGGCGCGTTATCGGGCCAACGAGGCGCGCTTGGACAGCCAAACGGTTTAGTTCTCGATCCGAATGACCCAACACATAGCCCCCAGCTTCATCGGGAGTGCCCGAACCCATGGTGATCCTCCCTGATCTGTTTTGAGTTTGGGGCACTTCGGCGTTCGACCATCACCTGCCCCGGAATCGCCGCCGCGGCAATCATAGATCCCAGTTGGCGCTTCGCCAAATTTCTGTGGTCCCGCGGGCTGGCCAGGGGGAGCCATTGCTGAGGGATGTTTTGCGCATGTTGCGTCTACTGGGGTGCGAGGCTGCGGCCTACCCCTGCTCTTCGCACGCTTAACCGTGTACGATCCGGCCAACGCGATTTCACGATCTACCGGCTGCGACCGAGTAGCAGCCCGCGCGATCGCGATATCTTCGGCGCGTAGCAGTAAGCGCCGCTACTCGACGTCGAAGTGGCGGCGCGCGCCGCGCGAACGGATCGAGAGGGCTCGTGGCAACGCGGTCGACCCGACGCAAGCTCGCGGCTATCATGATGGCCGACATCGCCGGCTTCAGTCGTCTAATGGAGCATGACGAGTCGGCGACCTTTGCGCGACTGCAGCATCTGCGCGACGGTGTCGCGCAGCCGAAGATCGACGCGTACGGCGGCCGTCTCGTGAAGACGACGGGCGACGGATTCCTCGCCGAGTTCGCGAGCGCGACGGCCGCATTGCAGTGTGCACTCGATATCCAGCGCGATCTCATCGCGCGCGAAGCCGAGCGCAGCTCCGATCAGCGCATTCGGCTGCGGATCGGCATCAACGTGGGCGACATCATTGTCGACGGCAACGACGTTGCGGGGGATGGCGTCAACATCGCCGCGCGCCTCGAAGCGCTCGCGCCTCCCGGCGGCATCTGCATATCGGGAACCGTTCGCGAGCAGATTCACGACGATCTCGGCGTCGCGCTCTCCGATCTCGGCCTGCAGAAGCTGAAGAACATCAAGCGTGAGGTTCGTGCCTTTGCCGTCACGCCCGCCAGCGGCGCTGGTGAAACGCCTGTTGCCGCTGATGCCGATACGCCGGACGCCACTTTCGCGATTGCGCGGCACGCCGCAGCGCCGCTCCGCAAGGAGACAGCACCTTCGTCGATTGCCGTGCTTCCCTTCGTCAATCTGAGTCGCGACGAAGAGAACGAGTACTTCGCCGACGGACTCGCCGACGACCTCCTGAACGTGCTCGCGAAGATCCGCGGATTGCGCGTCGCGTCCCGCACTTCGGCGTTCTTCTTTAAGGGCAAGGACGTTGACATACCGACGGTCGCGCGAAAGCTCGACGTCGCGACGGTGCTCGAAGGGAGCGTTCGCCGTTCCGGGCAGCGCATCCGCGTCACCGCGCAGCTGATCGACGCGGCAAGCGATTCGCACCTGTGGTCGGAAGTCTACGATCGCACGCTCGACGACATCTTCGCCGTTCAGTCGGACATCGCGAACGCGGTGGTTGCTGAGTTGCGCGCCGCGCTGCTGGGCCGACGTCCGGCCACCGGAATGAGCCGCGATGTCGTTGCCGAGGTTCGAGCAGCCGCGCGTGGCCGGAGCCATGATCCCGAAGCCTATAGGCTCTACCTGCAAGGTCGCTTCTACGTATTGCGCATCACGGAGGGGGATGTCGCGCGCGGAGTGGGTTTCTACCGCCAGGCTCTCGACCGCGATCCGGCGTTTGCGCTCGCGTGGGCCGGGTTGTCGCGGGCTTACCATGCGCAGGCTGGGCGCGGATGGCTGCCCCTGGCCGAAGGCATGGAGCAAGCGGGTGCGGCGGCGCGAACCGCGTTGGAACTCGAGCCGGAGCTGCCCGAAGGGCACATCGCGCTCGGCTGGGTGCTTGCGGACTATGATTGGGATTGGAAAGGTGCTGCGACCGAGCTCGACCGGGCGCGCGCGCTCGCGCCGGGTGACGGCGACGTACATCGTGCGTCCGCCAGTCTCGCGATGCAGGTCGGTCGCCTCGAGGAAGCTATCGCGCTGGCGCGGCGCGCAGTGGCACTCGATCCCTTGAGCAAACCCGCGCATGTCGTGCTCGGCGACTGCTGCATGCGCGCCGGCCGGCTCGACGACGCAGTCGCGTCGCTTCAGCTTGCGCTCGACCTTGCGCCGAATGCGGGAATCACGCACTACATCCTGTCGTCCGCGCGACTGCTGCAGGGCCGCGCGGATGAGGCACTCGACGAGGCCGAGCGCGAAGCGATTCCTTATCTGCGCTTGCTATGCGTCGCGATGGCGCAGCACACGCGCGGCGACGCGGCCGCCTCCGACGCGGCTTTGCGCCGACTGATCGACGAATGCAAAAGCGCCGTGTCGTTTCAGATCGCTGTCGCGCACGCATGGCGCGGTGAAGTCGACGCGGCCTTTGACTGGCTGGAGCGCGCCTATCGCGAGCGCGATCCCGGATTGGGCGAATCGGTCGCCTATCCCCTGCTGCGCGCACTGCACGGCGATCCGCGCTGGCTCCCGCTCATGCGGAAGATGGGATTCGCATGACCTGGCGGTGGAGCGGCCGGCGCCGCGCTCGATCGACCTGAACTACATCGGCACGATCGCGGCGACCTGCAAGCGCCCATTATCCGCGATAGCAGCAGCGTTCATTTGCTCGCATAGATGCGAAGCGCTTCAAGGCGAAGCGCCAATATTTGCTCAAGTTCAGTCAGTTGTCTTTGCAATTTCAGGCGGTCGTCCGGCCCAGCGGCAACCTCGATCGACGCCTTCAGGCGAGCTCGTTCGTGAAACAACGTAATCTCCGGCGGGGCAACGCCCGCGTCTTTGAGAATTTTCATGGGCATGCGAAGTGCCTCGGGGGTTGCCTCCCATCCCGGATCCTCAGAAAACGGCTTGCCGTAGCCCTTCGCGCGACTAAGCTCGCCAGAATCGGCGGCTTCCTGAAGGTACCGCGCAATTTCTTCATCGAGTGTTCGCATATGCCGCCCCGTGACGTGCAATGCCTGGCGAATCAAGTTAACCGGCGTCCGTGTTGATCGACGGGTTAAGCCCACTGTATGACGAGTGCTGAAACAAATAGTGCTGTTGACAATACGATGCCACGAAAGGGAACGCTGAACCAATAGACCTTGCCCAGGAATACGTAGCCGGCGAGAAAAAACAGCCCCACAAGAAGGAGAAACGTGGACTGAAAGAGGAACGAGCCGTGTGCGAGCGCCAAGTATCCGTAAACCAAGCCGAAGAGAATTGCGGCAAAGCTGTGGCTAGCATTGAAACCAATCCAGCATCTCCACATGGTAGTTTCGCGCGTGAGGATGGGCGAGACTGCGCTCATTGTTGCTTTGAGCGAAGGGTCCCGAGGATGCAACTTCGTGCCCCGAAATGTGTAGAGGAGGTGGATCAGCCCAAGCAGGAGGATGGTGGCCGCGCTCGCTGCAACGAGCGATGTGGCGAGTGTGATCATGCGTGCGATTCAGTGTGCCTAACTAGAATTATCTGCGTGCCTCGCGCCAAACCATCAGCGCGAGCCCGCCGGCGACGAAGACGCCAATCGCACTCCACCATACCGGAATCACGAACCCAACCACAACAACTTCCCAACCCGTGGAGAGACGAAGCAAGTGAGCGATTGCGATTAGCGCCAGGAAAGCGACCACGACAGTAGTGAACGGGTACCTAAATCCCGTTCAGCGACCGTTACGCCTGTGATAGTTCTTGGCATATATCAGCGCCGCCAGAGCGACGTCTTTGAATCCCCGACTCTTGCGGTATAACCGCCCGCTGTAACAGCTCCGCAAGGCAATCATCGACAGATCGAGACCGAAAAAGTCATTCAGACGATCAAGCGTCTGCTCGGGCTGAAGCAGGAGGTTCTCGAAGCCTGCCTGCAGGAACGGTAGGCGGGACTCCTCCAGGAATCGGATGTTCGAGCTCGTAATGCCGTTGTTGTATTCCCGCGTGTACCACATGCTCTGAATACGACGGCGGTTATTGGCGGAGATCCACCTCTGCAAATCGTCCCTGGTCAATACCAGGAAGGCCGTCTGTTCGAGATCAATTACCTTTGCCCAGACGCGAATCGTCCAGGTAAGCCGGGGATCCTTCCAAAGCCAAGGGCTGTATCGCGAACAACGCGAGACAAAATCTCTGCACGGCTGAAGGTCGTAGGTTTGAGAGGCCCGCTCGATACCAACAATGTCTTTGAAGGAGAACCGATGCTTGTGGTTGAACCCGGGAGCCAAGGCACCGAGCAGGTGTCGATTGAGCGCGACCAGCTCGGAGTTCTCGAAAGTATCATAGTCGGTATTCTGCACGGTCTCGTTGCCAAGCCAATATCCGGCCTGACCGAACAATGCCGCGAAGACGGAACTTCCGGTCAAGCCGGGAGTAAGAATGATGACGTTCTTCTTCACGAACCAACGATCAGGTCGCTATCTCCCCACCCCATGTTGACCAGCCAATTGGCATCGACTTTGAATGGGATCGGGTTATCACCGAATGCAGCCATATAAAAAGGCGTATCACTTTTCTTCGCGCGAAAGCCAAATCGTTGAAAGAGGAGACTCATCACGGAATGCATGGACGTGAGCAAGACCCTCCGGTAACGATTCGTGCCGCGGTTCGCGGATGAAATGGCGAGCAATATCCCCAGGCCGAGCTCCTCGGGGTCATCGCCATCGCAGTGCGAAACCACGAGGCAATTCGGCCAGTCCCCGAGCACTAGGTATCCTCGAGTCACGTCCCGCTTGAGAATTCGAAATATGCGATATCTCGAATAATCAAGAGCCGTGCAGAATCGCCAATTCAAATATTCCATGCCCGGATCAAGACGCAGCGTGAATGTCCCGCTTCGCTTGATCATGTCCTCAGTGAACACATTTGCCTCCTCCACCGCCAGCCCGATGCCCTTCTCTTCCCTAGCGATTCGTTCCGTAAAAGTCGCCGGGTTGATCCTTGTCAACAATCGCGCCAGGGGCTTGGAGAATTTTTTCCAGGTAGGGTCGCCGATCCGAGTCGGATAATCCCAGTTGAGCCAATAGGTCTTGAGGCCGGGGATGGGGAGCCATCTGGGCTGTTTAGCCAACATAGCATTCAGGTTCGCAGTTCCAGGCATCAAGACGCCCAGTTCGAAAGTCTTCATCCAGTGCAGCAACAAGAAGGAGAACGCGCCGGGCTTTAGCGAGTAGGTGTTGGTCCCAAAGGTGACCTCATAAACGCGGTCGCCTGCACGAATGGGTATTTTCCCCAGGCCTAAAGTGGCAAGAACATCCCCATCGTCAGCTAGCAGTAGCTGCAAGCGACTGCTGCGGTGCCCGAGATAGTAGTGGCGCAAGAATGAGTCGGAACACAGTAATCTTCCTCCGTCGGCTTTTCTTAGCGCCAGAGAAAGCCGATGCGCATGTTCTGGGGCATATTCGACTACTTTCATGCGGAATTCATTCCCGAGGAACGAGGCCGGATTGCGCATGGGCATGAGCGGAAGCCTGCGGCATGAGTTTGAACAGATGCATCGCGTCCTGCAGCCTGATTTCACGAGTCGCGAACACTTCCGGAGCTGTTGGCTGGAATTCGGACAGGAGGGATTCCGCCGGTACGTGGGGCATTCGGAATGACCTCCCGGAACTGCGCAATGAAGACCTCGACCCGGGAGCGGGCGGATGTGATGGCGTTTATTCCGTTGACTGAAGTGCCGCAGTACATGGCCATCTCTTCGATGTTTCCCCGAACGTGAATGTTCGGGACGGTGGCACCATACCGTGGGATCGGATGGATTTTGCCCAGCAGAGTGACCTCTGCGATGAAGCGAGCGGGCAACATTCGGCCTTGCATCGCGGTGAGAGAGTTGCGCAGTACTCGGTGGGACCGCCCGGTCCAGCCGACTTTGAAGAGGTCCGTCACGACGGTTTCATCCGAGTTGGCCTGTACGAGGCGCTCCTTGTAGAGCGGGTGCGCTTCACTCTCATCGGTCGCCACGAAAAGTGTCCCGCAAAGACACCCGGAAGCGCCCGCTTCGTGAAAAGCGCGGAAAGTGTGTCCGGATTCGATACCGCCCGCGACCAGGAAAGGCATTCTGCAGCCCATGTCACGAGCTTCGGCGACCAATTCGGCGAGTGGCTGTGTTCCCAGAAGATGGCCTCCAGCTTCCGTGCCCTGCAGAATGCATGCATCGGCGCCCAGAACCCTCGATCTCTCGATCTCTGCTGCGCTGCCAATCATCGTGAGAAAGGGCCTGTGCGCATCCGCCAGGCGCTCCGCCGTTGCGGCGTCTGGCAAGCCGTAGAAGGTGAAGAAAACACTTGGATCGGACGCGTCGAGTACGGCCTCGACTTGCGCGGATAACCCCGACGCGCTCATCAGTTCCGGAATTAGGTTGACCCCGAAGGGCTTTTCCGTGAGCGAACGCGTACGCTGGATCGTGCTCCGAATAGCCTCGGACCGCATCCGATAAATGCCCAAAACGCCGCCTGCGCCAGCAGACGCCACCGCGGCGGCCAAGTTCGGTCCAGCGACGCCGCCCATTCCCGCTTGAATCAGGGGAAACTCGAGACCCAGCAGGGAGGCAATGTCGTTCATCCGGAATAAAGCATTCCCTTGGCGACGCTGTAACCGCCCCGCCGCAGGATCACGGCAGAATCCAAAGCGCGTTTCATCGCGCGCCAGCTCTCTCACAAGTCAGCGGTCGAAATCGGAATGCCCACCTTCGCGAAGAACATCGCCGGTCGTTCCCACCAGTCAGTTCGCAATGCCACCCACCGTTCGGAGCATTGAACGTCTCTCGCAATTTGAAGCGCGTTCCCGATGCCGAGCTCCCTGTAGACTCGCGGATTCACCAGGCGCGAAAACACATACTGCGAATATTTGCTCACCAACGATCCGATTGTTTCGAGTTCAAGGCCCCGTTCCTGGTCTCCCATCTGACCCGCCAGCGTACTGATTACAAGCCGATCGAAGGCTATGTGCCTGGCTTCGTCTTCGTGATGGGAACGATGGATGGACCGAACGGCAGGTTGGAGGCTTACGTCTTGCATCGCGACCCGGTTAACAAAATCCAGAAGGGTCTCCAGAACATACACTCGGCCGAAGAACAGGAGGTCTGCACCACTTCGCGACAAAGTTGGCCTCTCGAAGGCGTAGACGATCTCGGGCATGACCCGACCGTAGTAACGGCTGCAGAACTCGGCAAGCATGTAGGTATGCGAGTTTTCCTCGTGAATGAAGTGCTGAAGGTAGCGACTGACCGGAGCGGAATCGCCGATCCAACTGCCACAATAGAGGCGCTCGGCGAGTTCGGCGACCAAGGCCTTTTCCCCATGAATGTTGAGCGAAAAGAAATTCACCGCCTCGAATAACCCGAGCCGCCACTGTGCCGTCTCGCCGAGCTCCGAAAACGCCGGATGGCCTACGAGGCTCAATAACCGTCGAGGCATGACCGGACGACTGTCATCGAGCCTTTCGGGAAATTCGACTCTGGCGAACGTTGGCGCGCTGTATCGTTCCGATATACGAATGAGCTTGTCCGAGAACTGCGAAAGTGGCGTCGCGCACTTGCTGGGCAAGTCGAAATCTGCCGCTGCCATGTCGTTGTGCCCCTACAAGAGTGCGCGCGGACTGCTCGCGGTTGGAGCGGTCGCTCCACCCGGAACAACAGCGCGCGTTGCATACGACGCACCCGCATCAATCGACGCAATCATCCGGTCGAAGTCGCCCTGATAGCGGCGCGAAATGGCATAGAGCCAGCGCTCCAAACCAAACGCCACGCAGCCCGAAAAAGCGTGGGCCCCATCGAGCGTGCGTATGTTCCAGCGCTCGGCGAAAAAATTCCGGTGCGAATTGACAGAGGCCACGGCGACCGAGCCATCAAACACAAATTCCTCCTTCACCGGGAAGAATTGCTGCATTTGTGCCCGTCTGCCTCCTGATTCGAAGAAGGGGTCTGTGGCGACCTGTATCTCCAGCGAGATATCGATGCTCTGCGATAGCCGCACTATCCACTCCTTGTGCAGCGCGAGGCTCCGCGCGACGTCCTCGCGCATGCCGACAAAAACGATCTCTCTCATCGTGAACGCCCGCAAACGCGTCAAAGTCTCGTAGCGAGTCTCGTTTCGAAAGCACCGTTGAACCGTGGTGATGCACACCGGGTCGGCCAGGACTCTGTCACGCATATAGGGGTAGATCGGGTAGCAGGCCGCGGAGGGCAGGAAATACTCTGTTTCGGCAAGCAGGCACGAGGGTACGGACTCCCTAGACTCATCCCTCTCCGCGGCAACCCTTGCCAAGACATCGCGACGCAGCGGGGCGACCGCAAACCCGAGATGAGGAAAATTCTCGAAGTAATCGATGTGATCGAGAGCTGCAACAGCAGCGAGGGGCGGAAACCCGATTTCGCTAGCGCCTCCACTAACGGCCCATGTCAGAATTGCCTCGTCCAAGTGCCTGAGGACCTGGAGGTCTTCGCCGGTCAGGATCGGGAGGCCATCATCCGAATCGCATGGATCAGTCTTGCGCATGATTCTCTGTAACTCGAAGGAAGTGAGATTCAATGCTCCGCAATGTGCGGAAAGTCTGAAGATCGACCGCCGCCAAGTCGATTTCGGTGCCGGTGATTTCCTCGATAAAGAAAAGAAAATCGGCGAACTGAAGCGAGTCGATGAGGCGGTTTTCTATGAGGTCGGTGTCGTATGAGATGTCGACGGGCTCATCGTGGCGCGAAATAATCCATTCGCGAATGGTCGCCAATTCACCTAGCCGTTTGTGGTCCATTTCACATATCGCCACGGGGCACCTTCCAAGCACGCATTCGTCGTCTTGAGCATGACGGTTGCGCGCTAGGCCCGACCGGGTGCCGCGAACGTCCTAGTGCATTCTCCAATCTATTTCGGCTGGACCGCACCCAGAGCGTGCAACGCAAAAAATCTACTACCATTAGAGGGATTTGGCTAGCACCTGGTGGAGCCAGTGGTTTCGCGAGATTGCGTCGGCGCTGCAGCCTGTCGGATGCTGGGACCGTGGTCGAACGTCGCGTTTTCTTACAGTTGGCCGCTTTTTCGGGATAGTTTGATTGCACGCAAATAACGGGGCACAAATTGGCGTAGAAAACTATTCTCGGGTCGCCGTCACGGCTACATCAGCTACGTGTTCGCGCGATAATGTCGACGAATGAAGAATCGTATGGCAGCAGACGTCAGGATCAAGAAAGGAGCTCTTAGAGGAGATGGCGCGCAAGCAGGAAGCGCGCGTTTCATAAAGGGGTGCGACATGCGGGCAATTATGCTAGGGTCGCTAGTGGTGGGACTTCTAACCGCGCCGATGGCTGCGAGTGCCAAGCCGGTCACGTTCGCTTACCACTCCTTCGAGTTCCACTCTCCTGACGGCGCAAGTGGCTCATACAATGGTTCCTTGGTAATCGACGACTCTCTGTTCAATGGCACGGCGGATCAACTGATTTCGCAGTTCGAGTTTATTGGTTTCACGATGACCGTAGTAACGAGCACTCCCGCAACGTTCACATGGGACCTGGGAAACCTTCTCCCTTACACAGGGTGGACCTTCGACAGCTCCAATCCAGTCCCCGCCATCGTCGACGTAAACAACTATATTTCCGCTACTTACCGTCTGGATGGTTTCGCATTCCGCGACCGCCCCGAGTATGCCGGCTCGTTTTTCATTAGTAGCGCGTTCGGAGACGCTACCGGTAAATGGACCCTAGTACCCGAGCCCGCCACACTCGCGCTGATCGGCATCGGTCTTGCCGGGCTCGGCTTCGCGCGCCGCAAGCAGTAACCGTTTCCATGCGACTCCGGCGGGGCTGCATCGGAGCCCCCTAACCGACTGCGCAGGCCTGTTATCTGCGGCCCCGCCTCGCGCTACGCTTCGGGCGTCGTCAATCGGCGCCTTGCCGGAGCCGATCGGCGCCCGAGCAATCCAACCAGGGAGATCCTTTGATGACCAAGTCGAGTGTCGCATTGGGAATCATGCTTGCGGTAACCTGCGCCGGTGTGGCGTATGCCGCAGACGAACAGGCCTTCATCAACAACGGCGACCTGAAGTGGGGGCCGGCCCCGCCCGTCCTGCCCAAGGGAGCGAAGGTCGCCGTGCTGAACGGCGATCCCTTCAAACCGGGGCAGTACACGATACGGCTGTCCGCTCCGGCGAACTACAAGCTCCCGCCGCACTGGCATACGCAGACCGAGAATCTCACGATCGTCTCGGGAACTTTCTACATCGGCATGGGGGATAAGGCCGGTGCCAAGGATGCGCACGAGTTGAAGGCAGGCGGCTATCACTATCTGCCGGCGAAGATGCACCACTACGCCTTCACGAAGGTGCCCACGGTGGTGCAGATCAGCGGCGAGGGCCCGTTCGACATCAACTACATCGATCCGAAGGACAACCCCGCGGCAGCCGCGAAATAGCGAGCGGTCGAAGGACCAGCAATCAGCGTCCTTCGCCGTCGCCACAAGGGCGGCCACGCCCTCACAACGACTGCTAAATGAAGGAACTCTGCGGCGGCGTGCGGCGTTGGAATTGGCCGTAAGCAGACACGCGGGGCGGCCACGTCCGCGGGTAGACGCCGCGCGCGCGAGCACGCCGCACGAACCTCCGGCAGAGCAACATTCGCTCACTCCACGGTGACGCTCGACGCTTGCGCTTAGCGCTATTGCGCCACCTTTACAAGCCAACTCTGCGCGAAGTCCTGTTCGCCCATTCGCTCAAAACCCGATAACGTAAACGCGAGCGGACTCATGGCGATTAGCGTTGGATCGTAAAGCGTGGCGAGCGCCTCGCGTTCCCGGGGACGCAACACGTTAACGAGCCTGGCCATGCGCACGTAGCGGCGCAGACTCTCGTCGCGCACTTCCTCAATGCGTAAGTCGCCAACGAGCGCGCCACGGTTGGCCAACTCGTAGCGGTCGACGGGCTTGCCCCGATGGCGCATGAGCACAATCGCGAAGCGCAATTTGGCGGATACCGTACAAATATACGGTAGTTTACGCCATGGCCTTTCGGAGTGCGGACGAATAGACGGGCGGTTATCGTGCGGCTACAGATTGACGGTGATTTCAGTCCGTCCGTGTCCGGCGGAACGATTACCTTTGCCTTGAATCCAGACGGGACGATCTCTGCCAGCCTGCACTCGGTGTCCGGCGACATTGGTGGCTTCGGGTTCGACTCCATTACATATTTTTTGCCCGAGTCGAACTTTTCACCGACAGTCCCATACAACACGGGTGGTTGGGGCACCGGTTACGGCATTCACGCTTCAGGGTTCTTTTGTCTTCCTCAGTGCGGCCCCGACGAATCGTGGACCATCGGAAACCCTGGGGACTTCACCTCGGTCCTGCAAGGGTTAGGCGGAGGAAACGCGTCTTATGATTTCCTGCTTTTGAACTCTGCCGGCGCATGGGCCGCGAATGTTGCGCCCGAACCCGCCTCGCTCGCGCTGCTCGGCGTTGGCCTCGCCGGTCTCGGTTTCTCGCGTCGGCGCAAGCAGTAACCGATCTCGCGCCAACATCAGCCCCGTTTCGGCGGGGCTTTTGTTTGCTCATGCGCTTCGTCAATGAACAGTCGTGACCTGCGGCAAAGTGTGCCCATGATCGCCTGCTCGGGTAGCCCAAGGCGGTTCGCGATATGCTCGTCGTCCCCGACACACCGAGACGCGTTGGGGGCAGTTGACGCCTGCGGGAGGGCGCGCGTAAATTGGGCGGTGGGGCGGCGGGGGTCCCAAGCAAGGGGAAGCCCATGCGAATCCGCCGGGTCTCACGCGCCACGCTTTGGTTGTTGTTCCCGTTGTTGTTCCTTTGCGCGTCCGCGGGCGCGCAGACGATCGACCCGTTCTACTCAGGTAGCTACTCGCTCACCATCCTGCCGATCGCCGGCGTGCCGACCCACTACGGTGGGTTGATCTTCAAGGCCGGCGCTCCGAACACGCTGATTATCGGCGGCGAATCGACCGAAGCCTCGGGGCGATTCTACGAAGTGCCCGTCGTCCGAGGAGCGGGAAACCATGTCGTCGCGTTCGGCACGCCCGTCCTGCGCGGATTCGGCACCCACAACGACGGCGGCATCGCCTACGCTCCCGGCGGCATCTTGTTCTATTCGCAGTACGGGCCGAATGCGGTGGCGCAGGTGAAACTGGGCTCCAACGCCGACGACAAAGTGGTTGCGCTCGGACCGCTCGGCATCGAATACTCCACCGGCGCGCTGAACTTCGTGCCTGCCGGCTATAACGGCGCCGGTCAGTTCAAGGTATCGAGCTGGAAGGGCGGAGAGTTCTATACGGTGACACTCACTGCCGACGCCAGCGGCACGTACAACCTCACCGGCGCAACACAGGTGGCGACCCTTGGCGGCGGACCCGAGGGTTTCGCCTACGTCCCGCTCGGCTCGCCGCTGTTCGGGAGCCAGAGCATGCTCGTCTCGGAGTATTCGGCCGGGAACGTCGCGGCGTACACGATCGACGCGAACGGCAACCCGGTGCCCGGATCGCGACGGACATTCATCGCGGGACTGGACGGCGCCGAAGGTGCCGCGGTCGATCCGCTGACCGGCGACTTCCTGTTCTCGACGTGCGGCTGCGGCGGCGCCACCAACCGCGTCGTCGCCGTGCGGGGCTTCACAGTCCCCGAGACTGGGCTGGCTGTCGACCTCAACCAGCACGGCCTGACCGGCTCGTGGTACGAGCCGGCGACCGATGGACAGGGGTTTGAAATCGAAGTGTTTCCCGACCTGGTTGCGGCCGGAACGGGTGCAGTACAGCTAAGCTGGTTCACCTTCGATACCGTCGCCGGCGGCGCGGATCGCCAACGCTGGTACACGCTCAGCGGCAGCATGGTGACCGGGCAAGCCACTGCGTCGCTTACGATCTATCGAAATATCGATGGCAATTTCAATGCGCCGCCGATCACGAATGGCAATGCGGTCGGGAATGCGACGCTCAGCTTCGACACATGCACCAGCGGTCAACTGTCCTACAACTTTACCGATGGTTCGGGTCGCACCGGAAGCATTCAGCTGACGCGCATTACGCAGAATGTGACGTGCTCCATGACGGCCGCGCGTCCGACCAACGCGGACTTCGCCTTTTCGGGCAATTGGTATAACGCCGCGATATCCGGCCAGGGATTCACGGTCGAGGTCAACCCACTCAATGGTGCGGTGTTCGTCCCCTGGTACACCTATGCGCCCGCAGGCGCCGGCGCCGGGCCGGCCGGACAGCGCTGGTACACGGCATCGGGCAGGTTTACGCCGGGGTCCCGTTCGATCCCGGTGGATATCTACGCAACGACCGGGGGAGTGTTCGACGCTCTTCCTGCCCCGCCCGGCGTAAAGGTGGGAAGCGGAACGCTCGCGTTTCAAAGCTGCTCGACTGCGACGTTCAATTTCAATTTCACCGGCGGAAGCTCGAGCGGCAGCTCCGGAACCATTACCCTGAGCCGAATCGGCCGCGTGCCCGCAGGGTGCGCGCTATGACCCCACGCGCGCCTTGCTGCGGCGACATGTGACGAATGTGCGGCTGGCACATATACGCGCAATCGGCCAAACATATGAGCGGCGAAGCGCAACGGGGCGTTCGCATTGACCGAGAGCTTGGGCGGCATCAGAGCCTCTAGCGGTTCACGACCTTCACCAGCAAAAGTGCCACAAGGGCCAACACCATGCCGACAGTGACGAGTATGAAGGAGAGCGCTGTAACTCCCAACCAGCGGGGCCCTTTCGGGTCGGTGCCAGGAAATAGCGCGAAGATCACTCGCGTGAGGAACGGTTCGTCGCCACCTCGGCGTCTCAATCGATACGCAACAAAGCCAGTGACGGCCATGATAGCCCAACTCCACCACCAATTGTTCGCCAACCACGGTCCCATCTGCGGTGTACCTAACGAACGATCAAGGCATACATCTCGGTCACCTCGTAACGGCGCGCTCGCACCGTTCGTGCCACCTACTACTCAAAGCGATCCGTGGCGTCACGATCGCGCTCGTATCGTCTCGTGAGCGGAAACGGCGGCAACCAGGACTCGCGACGGACGATCCAGCTTTCGTAGGTTGGCATCAGTTGGTCAGGAGCATCCAGGGATCCTAGGTTCACTTCGATTTCGTCTGCGGTGCGTGCGAAAATGGACGAGCCGCAGCGGGGACAGAAGAACCGCCCGGCGTAGTCGCGTGTTTCGCCATCGATCGTCACTGCATCCTGAGGGAACACCGCGGAAGCGTGAAAAAGGGCGCCATGATGCTTGCGGCAGTCGAGACAGTGACAAAGGCCGACCCGGTATGGCGGTCCCGACGCCACAATCCGGACGTTGCCGCAAAGGCAACCGCCCGTGAATCGGTCCATGCTGCGTCTCCCCGAGAGGCTAGGCGTCGGTTTCACCGACTTGCCTCCGGTTGGCCCGAACGTTGCGAAAAGGCCGCGAGTTCCCCCGGTTTCCGGAGCATCTTGTCCACCTCTGCGGCATGCAACTCCTCGGCGTAGATCATCTGTCGCGCGAACTCCTCCAACGCCACGAAGCGTCCTTCAACCAGCGCGAGCAGCTCCCGGTAAAGCGCGAGCGCGTCGCCCTCGGCTTCCAATGATTCGCGAAGCATCGCGGCGATGTCATGTTTGTGAGAGTCCAAAAGGGACCCGATCACGAGGGACGGATAGGCGCCGAGCGTGGTAATCCATTCTCCGACCTGTTGGGCATGCAGCAACGACTCGTTGGCCTGTGCGCGCAGCCATGAAACGATTGGGATGCGACCGAAGCCAAAGACAAGGAACGAATAATGGGTGTAGCGCACAACGCCGGCCAACTCCGCCTCGAGCAATCGATTCAATACGCCAACAATCTGGTCTGTATCGTTCTTTGACATTCATCACCTCCTACAAGCGTCAGCAAGAGCCATCGCAGCCGGCGTGTCGCGCCGACTCCTTACACTGTCGCCTAATGTACGCTTGGGGAGGCCGTGTCGTTCGCAAGAACCCGATCCGCGGCGTTTTTGTCGTCTGGGCGCAGCGACGAGCGCGACACCGAGGAGGCTACCCCCGATCCAGCCAACGGCCGTTCTGCGCTTCATCATTGGGCCCCTTGCCGCCGAATGGGTCTCTGGCAATTCTATGCCTCCCTGAGTGTTTCGATGATCGCCGTAGCGTAATGCCCGCGATCGGCATTGCTAATTCGCAACGTTTCATGAGGTGATTGGCTGCGGTGTGGCGTCCGGCCGATCGAGGAAGAAGATCGTTACCTCTTCGTAGGCAATCCGACCGACGTTGACCGCGCGGTGCACCTGACTCGTCGGTGCGTCCCAGCCCGCCTCTCCGGGAATGACCTTCAGCTGTTCGGTTTCGCGTCCGTCACGGTACTCGATCGCCAAAGCCTCGCCTCGGATCACTACGAATATCCGATGATATAGATCGACGTGCCACGGCGTCGCGAGACCGGGTTCCAGAACCAGCCGACGAACCAAGGTTGAGCCGCGTTGACTGACCGTTTCGCCAATCATAACCACGCCCCCGATACAGACGACTCAAGAGACGAGAGGTTAGGGAGCAACCACGACACGCTTGCCGTCCATTTCAACGTATGAGCTTGCAAACGTGTTCAGCCATGTGGCCCTCTCCGTTGCCTCCAACTCAGACACCTTGCGTACGTATCCGATTCGATGAACGCCATCGTTGCCTTTGAGCAGGCGGGCAAGTTCGTGTTGATCGGGTGCGGCTGCGCACCTGCTGATAGACCATTCGTACGTGATGGAGAGAGCATCCTCTGCAAGGACCGTCCATTGGGTACGTGGACAACGCGTGAGCATTCGCGCCCGAAGCTTCTCCATAAATCTAGCGGGTGACTCTCGCATGCCCTCCATAAACTGAATGGTAAACATCCGCGACCAGCTCGAGAGGTTCTCGTCGGTCGGAATCAGTTCGATCAAAGTAACCCCGCCCACGCTCGAGCGATAGGCGATTTGCCAGCCAGTTTTCTCGGCGGGAACATAAACCGTCTCTACCGCTACGGCTACACTCGCGCTAAGACCCAACAACAGCATTGCGACTCGGCTTGCGATTCGGAAGGCGAGCATTTGCTCCCTAACGTACCAAGCTAACCGGCGGCCCGCCGCGCGGGCGAAGCCGCGCACGCGGGACGTCCGTGTCGAGCGAGAGGTTAGGCCCGAGCTGCATACGCTGAATGAATGCACGGAAAATACTTAAGCCAGAACCAAGACGCTAACGCGAACAGGAATCCCAGCAGTGCCAATGCAGCGAGGCTCGGAACGACGATGCCCCATAACACCAGGAAGCTAAGGGAGTCAGCAAGCGACGGATCCCAGGTAAGCGCAACCCAACCACCCACAAAGAGGATCACGGCTTGCGCGAACCAACCGCCGCGAAAGCGAGCGCACCGAAGAAGATACTCGGTTTTCGGTTCATCCCGAAGGGGCACTGGGCCGTGGCGCGAGAAGATAAGGCGTGCGAGCAGGCTATTGGGAAAGCATACGGCTATGCGAATGATCACGACAACGACCAACCAGAACGCGGCAATGTGAAGGAGCTCGGACATCAGGCCTCGGGTTCGTGGCAAACCACTTCGATGTTGTGCCCGTCCGGACCAATGACGAAGGCTGCATAGTAGTTCGCGTGGTAGTGCGGGCGCAGACCAGGCGCACCATTGTCTTTGCCACCCGCCTCCAGAGCCGCGCGATAGAAAGCTTCGACTTGCTGGCGATTCTCGGCCGTGAACGCCAAGTGAAGATGCGCCGGCTTCTCCTCGGTTTGGTACAGGCACAATGAAGCCTTACCCTTTGGGCTAAGCTCGATACCGTACGTCGGCGGCCCCTCCGAGACAACAGCTACGCCGAGCGGTTCGAGTGCCTTGAGGAAGAACGCTCTGCTCGCTGCGTAGTCGCTGACTCCGAATTTGACGTGGTCAAACATGCGTTTTCCTGAAGTGTGTGGGCATGCGCGAGGCCTGACGATCAAGTAAACCGGCGCGGCCAGCCGCGCCGAAGGACGCCGCCGGACGGCGTCCGGTTGAACGCAAGGTTAGGCCCCGGACAGGCTTGCGCGAAAACTCGCATACCACTGACCCGAAAACAGAAAACGCCAGAAGTTGCAGAACTGTTCCGCGTACAGGCGACGCAGGAAATCCGTTGGCCCCGTAAAAGGAGGTACCCGATTTTGCTCCAACGAGTGACCAAATCTCTGCGCTGCAAGAGAGATGGCGACGCAAAGAACTGCCGCCAAAAGCAACCACGGGCTAAAGACGATACCTGCGATAAGCAGGATGTGGCCAAGCACAAACAGCGGAACTGCAACGATATGGATTAGTAGATTGGTGGCGTTCTTGTGTACAGGAGGCGTTTCTCGCCACGCCCACGACAGCAGCTCAGGAAAGGACATCGCGTTTCTGTCCCCGGGCGCGTTCTGTGCCATGTCGGACTCTTCATTTGCGCTTCGTCGAATTATGGGGCCTAACAACTTCGGGCATAGCAATCTATTTGGCCAGCTGGCTGCGGTCAACTCCGACGCCCGCCGTATTCGGAGACGACGCCGCAGGCGGTCGCGCGACCGCGGGCCGCCCGCGATTGCCCCGAAGCGCGTTCGTTGACCGCTCGACGCCCATTTCTACCTCCTCGCAGTATGCGGCCCCTATTGGGCTACCGGCGGCCGGACGTTTCTCGTCTTGACAAACCGGCATATGCTCCATCCGGCCGCCGATCGAGCGGCCTCACGGGGAGAACTGGAATGCTGCGTCGTACGTTTGCGTTGACATCAATCGTGTTTGTCCTGTCGCTTCTCGCGCTCACCGCTGGCGCGGCGCCCGCCCCGAGAACGTTTGTGGCCTCGTACGGGCTGACCGCCAATACTGCCGCCAATTGTTCGATTGCTAAGCCGTGCCGCGCATTCAGCGAGGCGCTCAGTGTCACGTCGCTGAACGGTGAGGTCATTGTCCTCGATTCCGCCGGCTATGGCACGGCGACGATCGCACAATCGGTGTCCATCATTGCCCCGTCCGGCGTCTACGCCGGGATCAGCGTGTATCCCGGGTTCGATGGCGTTACGGTTGTCGCCGGCCCCACGGACAGGGTCACGCTGCGCGGACTGACGATCAACGGCCAGGGCGGCGGCAACGGCATCGTCTTTAGCCAGGGAGCTGAGCTCAACGTCGAGGACTGCGAAGTCTCGGGCATGGCAGCTGACGGCATCGCCGCGAGCGCGGTGTCTGGACAGGTGATCATCAAGAACACGGTGTCGCGCGACAACGCGGGAAACGGCTTCTCCATCGCAGCGGCATCGGGTAGCTTGCGCGCAACATTAGATCGCGTCTATTTGACGAACAATTTGAATGGCCTCTATGCGACCGGTTCTGTAACGGCAACTATCACCGACAGCGTGGTGTCCGGTAATACGACAGGACTGCGGGGCAACGGACCTGCAATCGGCATCACGACAATTGTAGGGAGCCACAACAAGATCATTCAAAACTCGACGGGGGCCTTGGCAAACGCAATCATGGGCCTGGTCTACGTCCTGCTCGACGGAAATATTTTCAGTCGTAACGCGACTGCGGTGAGCATTGGATCTGGTAGCATCGGGATCACGTATGGCAACAACATCTACGCCAACAATTCGAGCGATGGGAGCACGCTTGGCCTGCAGTTGCCGAAGTAACCAGGGAATCAGCACGCATGACGCCCGGAACGTCCGATTCGGAGTGAGCGTGAGGGCTGACACTTCAACGCCTAGCGAATCAAGGTAACCGGGGATCCGTGGCAGGCGCGAAGCGCTGCGCGTGGAGCGTCCGTGTTGAACGCCGGGTTGGGCGTCAATCTCCGCGACATATTCGAACTCGGCCAGAAGTGGCGATTCGCCGATCCATCATTGGATAACTTCGGCGCGCTGCAGTACCAACGGCGGAATCGTCAGGCCGAGGCCCTTGGCAGTCTTGAGATTGATCACCAACTCGAAATTCGAGGGCTGTTCGACGGGCAGGTTGCCGGGCTTGGCGCCTTTGAGAATCTTGTCGACGTAGGTCGCGGCGCTCCGAAACAAATCAACCTGATTCGCTCCATAGGACATAAGGCCCCCAGCATCGACATATTCCCTCAATCCATACACGCCCGGCAGCCGGTTCCTTGCCGCCAAGTCTACGAGGCGTCGGCGCTCACTGAAGAACATGTTGCCTCCGAGCACCATCAGTGCGCCCGCGCGCGCCCTGGTCATGTCCGAGAAGGCCCTGTCGAAATCGTCTGGCCCTCGCACCTCGACGAATTGAAGCTGCAACCCCAGCGCCCGTGCCGCGCCTTCTGCTCCCTTCAGAATGTCTTTTTCCGTGCGTTCGGGAACGGCACTTGGCTGCCGGAGGACAGCGACCCGGCCGACCCCTGGAACGGCCTGTTTGAGCAGTTCCAGTAGCTTGCCGATTAGGTCCGGGCCGAGATAGGACGACCCCGTGACGTTGCCACCCGGCCGCGCGAGGCTGGCGACAAGCCCGTCCGTAACCGGATCGGCAGCAACGGCGAAGACAATGGGGAGGGTCTTGGTGGCTTGCTTGGCGGCCAAGGCGCCCGGTGTGGTAGCGGCCACGATGACATCAACCTTAAGCGCAACCAATTCAGCCGCGAGTGCGGGGAGCCGCTCAAGCTTCCCCTCGGCGTCCCGGTATTCGATCACGAGGTTCCGGCCCTCGACGTAACCGAGGTCATGCAGTCCTTGGAGGAACGCGTCGACGTGGCGAGGAGCAGCGGCCCGGTTGGTCCCCAGGAAGCCTATTCGAGCGACCTTGGCTGCCTGCTGGGCATCGGCGCTGAGCGCCGCCGCACCAAGAGTGACGAGCGCAACAATCGTTTCACGCCTGTTCATCGGATCCCCTGGGCCGGTGCGATCTGAACTTGCAATGGGATCTGCCAGCGGAAAGCTCGATCAATCCCGACGGGACGGTAGCACACACGCAGAGTGGCGGCCTTGGGCCGCAAGCGCGCGACCTACAGTATTGACGCCCAGCGAACGAAGGTAACCGGCGACCCGCGGAAGGCGCGAAGCGCTTCCGATGGGGCGTCGGTGTTGACCGAGAGATTAGCCGGCGTGGAGATGTTACCCATCACACGAGTAGCTCAATCGTAGCCGCGTCGGGGTTTGGGGAAGCGCAACAACGATGGGTTGGCGCCTAACCGGTGGGCGAAACGCAAAACAGGTTGAGTGAGTCCCGACGCTAGCCTCCACCCATGCACCGACCTGATAAATTTGAAGAGGAATCGGATCTGCAAAATCGATGGCGCGAATAAGATACAGGGACTCGCCCGTAGGAACGTTTGGAACGTGCCCAATCAGCGGCGCAGCGCGCTCGGGCGAGATGGATACAATTGCTTGAGACTTGAGTAATTGTGCCGCAACTTCGACTTGCGACGTGGACACATACCAAAATGAGCGGATCTCCCTCGCCAGTCGTGCGTCGAAGAAGTGGTTGCCGGATGGGTTCGACTCATCAAGCCACGCATCGCTGCTACAGGCGGCGATAGTGCCTCCAGCGAGGAGAGCGACCAGGAAACCGAGAGTATTTGTCGGTCGCACTGGTTGCTCGACCCCATTCAAGCCGGCTAACGAACGAAGGTAACCGGCGACCCGCGGCCGGCGCGAAGCGCTGCCAGCCGGGCGTTCGTGTTGACCGAGAGGTTAGGCCACAATCCACTTCTCCGCATCCGCCTGCTCGTTCAGCGACAAAACCCTGACCACGCTTGGCATCAGAAACTTGAACATTCGCGTCGCATGTGCGACCCAGGGTACGTCCGTGACAACCGCGACTCGCTCCCACGCTTTCCAGTGCGCGAGGCCGACTTTCGCATCGTCCCACATGGCTCCTGTGGTAAAGCCATTGAACTCAGGCCCAAGCTGATAGAGCAGCCGAATTCGGCGATGTTTCTGAAGCGCCATCTCAATTGCTGGGATGAGAACTGTTTCGTAATCATTTGCATCGACTTGGCCGGAAGCGGCAATGCCGACAACATTGTCAGGGAGATGAGAAAGGAGCTTCATCATAGCGAGTCTCCTATGCGCGAAGAAACTGATCCTGTCGAGCGTGCCAGCGAGATTGCGTTCTGTGGCCTAACGTATCAAGGTGACCGGCGGAGCCGCGAACCCGGGGCGTCCGTGTTGACCGCCGGGTTAGGCGTTGATCGATCACGGACCGTCGGTCGCTGGGAAAAGAAAGAAAAGACTAGCTATGTAGAACAAAAGCCAAAGAATTAGGACTACGGTGCCCACGACGGGCCAACGACCACGAGTGACGAATAAAACACCAAGCGCGGGAATCGAAAACAGCGTGACATTCAGCGCAGCAGCCACCAACCAAACCACGACCTTGTGCCGGTCGGCAAACGCGTCAGACGCAATCGAAGAGACGATGCTCCACGCTCCAAGTACCACAGTTTGGAACAGTTTTGTGGCGTAACCGCCAACAAATGGCAACGCACTCGAACACCCGATTATCAGCACGCATGACGCCCAGAACGTCCGATTCGTAGTAGGCGTGAGGGCCGACATTTCAACGCCTAACGGACGAAGCTAACCGGCGACCCGCGGCCGGCGCGAAGCCCCGCATGCGGGGCGTCCGTGATGACCGCCGGGTTAGGCGGCGACAACATGGTGGATACGAAGCGCTCCTTAACGAGCGACCCATGACCGGCGACGCAACCAAGCGGAGGTGCGCATCGCGACCACGATAACGATGCCCCAGGCCGCCGCCGAACCAGCAACAATGATTAGGAAGTCGCCAGCCTCCCCAAAGCCACCCTTGAATAAAGCACCGCCAACGCCGAACCAAAGCGCAACACCAGGCCATAAGACCCATTCGATGACCTTAGCGATCGGTGTTCCACGAATCGAGCGCTCCAGGAAGTAGATTGCTGAGACGAAAACTAAACTAGCAATGAAGATCGAGGCCAACTGGCGCGGTAACGAGTGGCGTGGCATATCGGTCGGGCTAACGCCGCCTAACGTATCAGGCTAACCGGCGGGCCGAGCGGATGCTCGCCAATAAGAAGCCGCGTGCCGGCCCGTCCTGTTGAGCGCAGGGTTAGGCGTCATTTTGTTCATTCGATCCGGAGTTGCGTTCTCAGAGGTCGAGCACGGAGTCCAGGCCGCGATGGACACCAACCAGCGTCGATACCTTGCGAATGGCGAGCAGAGCCCCGTCAACGTACGGGCGAGCGCTGCTCCCGGAGTCGTGACGAATTGTCAGCCTTTGATCCAGCATTCCGAAGATAACCTCCGCGCTGATCACGTAGCTAGGCAGACGAATCGAGTGAACCTGCGACCCCGAAAGCGTAGCACCTCGGACTTCTCGTGGTCCTACCGTCTGATCCACTGGGACGGAGGGCTCGGGATGGCGCACCTTCGACAAGCGAGCCGCAAGTTCGCGGACGGTTCCGCTCGGCGCATCGACCTTGTCGTCGTGTGCGTAATCAATGATCTCCCACTGCGGAATGAGCTTCGCGGCAGCTTCGGCGAATTTCTGCAGCAACACGGCGGTCAAGGCGAAGTTGCCGCAGGCCATGACTCCACGATGTCGCTTGCGAGCGACGGCGTCGATCTCTGCGAAATCGCTCTCGGTAACGCCCGACGTACCCACGACCACATGCGCGCCGTGTTCGAGTGCGGTCAGGATGTTGGTCTTGGCGCTATCCGGTTTCGGTGTATTCGACGAGAACGTCGAAGGGATTGGCGAGCGCCGCCGCGACCGATGCGTAGACGAAACAAATGAGCAGCGGCTCGGCTAGTACCTCTCCCAAGCTACGACCCGCGTGCTTGCGCGAGACGGCAGCGACGAGGGTAAGGTCCGCAGTCTTCGCAATCGAGCGCGCAAGCTCAGAACCGGCCCACCCTGTTGCCCCCGCCAGACATACGTTGATCACCATGGTAACTGCCTCGGCGATGTGAAGGGGATGACGCCTAACTAACGAAGGTAACCGGCGACCCGCGGCCGGCGCGAAGCACTGCCGATGGGGCGTCCGTGTTGACCGCGAGGTTAGGGGCAACAGATGAAACGTTAGACATACTTCGGCATTGGAGTATCAAGTTGGGGGGCAACCAGTAGCTGTGTAAGAGAAACCCATGAAGATTGCGCCGAACGCGAGCACCGTTGGCCACCATTGCTCAAACGCACCAATAAACCCGAGACACCAAGCGATGGCGATAGGCGCGAATAGGCAGAAGAGAATTCCGTAGAAGACATAAACCCGCCGTCGAAGGTACTCTCGAATCGTCATTTGCCCCCTAACGGTTAGGGCTCAGGCGGCGGTTGCGGCACATTGCGTTGGCGCATGGACAAAACGAACGCCAGCAGCGTAACCCCGAAGATGGCCCAGTTGATTGCCCCTCCAGGTGCGTCGCCAGAGCGCGCTATGGGGATGTAGGCATTGACGCCCTTACGCGCCAGGTACTCGATGACCAGAACGAGCAGAAAGATCGGGACCAAGGGACGGTACTTCAGAAGTAACAGGACACCAAGCAAGCCCAGGATGAACTGAGATAGGCCGAGAGAGGCAAAGACTGAGAGAAAGGCTTGTGTGCCTTGGGGCGTGTACGAATCGATCGGTATCCCGTCGGCTACGGACGCCGCGTAGTGACCGTTGAAGATAGCGCCGAGGGCGATAGCGAGTTTCAGGAAAAGGACCACGCCAAGGATCCAAAGCGAAATCCGGCTTCCTGTGTACGTGAAGTTCGCAAGCGGCGGCAGCAGTCTGCTGAGCATTCTTGACTCCTTGCGGCACGTCGACGCGATTTTCTGACGCCTAAAGAACTAAGGTAACCGGCGACCCGATGCGCGCGCGAAGCGCCGCGCGCGGGGCGTCCGTGTTGACCGAGGGGTTAGGCATCATCTTAGGGCCAGGGCTCATGACTTGTCATTCCGCTCTAACGTCGATCAGTAGTCGTCCCTCGTAGTTGAAGGGGACACGTTGGCTCGACGTTCCCGTCGGCACTACCATGGAACCAGATCGAGTCGGAAGTACTGCCATCTGCCCAGACGAGTAAGTAAGAGCGCTTCCAATCTGGCGTGGGTCCGTGTAAAGGACGAGGTACCGCGCACCCGTTACACCAGTGTCGATCTTGATCTGCCCGTGCCACCCTATGATGTCCAGCAAGTTCGGCCGATATTGATTAGCGAATCGATCGATCGTTCCGATGGGTTGATAGTCCTCGCTGAGTACGACGGCCGAAGGGTAAAACACATAGGACTGGAGCACGAGTAGTCCCCCGTCCATTGTCGTGGTGACATCGATGGCCAGGCGAACGTCTTTCGGTAGCTCGAAAGCGATGAAGCGACTTTTTCCCGCCGGAAATACAAAAGCCGCGGTTTGCACGGTGATGAGATTGTTTGCTCGAGGATGGCGCCAACATTTTTGTGTAAGGCAAGGTGGAATACGACGTGCAACAAGTATCGGCACGTTCGAGAGCGTTCTTCGCCGCCTGGATTGTTTCCGCTCGTTGCGCTTCGTACATCGCAGCGCCGTTGCAATCCCGGTTGAACGATGGGTTAGGCGGCATCTCGCGGCAAGCGCTCAGTCAAGGAATTTCCAGGTATCCGCTCCATCGAAGCGCCTGACGACTACCGACTCCAAGAGCGCTGGTTCAAAATTACGTAGGTTCACTCCATGGCGAGCGCCGGGCTCGGGTTTAAGCGGCTCCCAATGGGTGACGATGCCGCAAATCTTGCAGCGCACGTTCCTCAGGGTTCGATCGCCCCAGATGTAGCTTTCCGTGTTCTCAGGATGGCCTTGGACAGACACTGTCCCAAATCGATAGTATGCCCATATTCCTCCCGTGCGCCGGCACAACGAGCAGTTGCAACTCGTGGCCTTGTTGGGCGCGGTCGGTAGCGTAAGGCGCACCGCTCCGCAGTGGCAGGAACCTTGCAGGATGGTGTTGGCTGTTCGTGGTTCATGGGGGTGTACCGCTGGTTGTTGGGCCGCCTAACGAAACAAGCTAACCGGCGGCCCGCTGCCCGGTCGAAGCCCCGCATGCGGGACGTCCGCGTTAAGCGACAGGTTAGGCGGCGTGGTCATTTCGAAGCAGGAACTCTCGAAAACGTTTCTGACACCACTCGCCACCGTTGATCTCTCTTCACAGCAACCCAAGTGAATTTGACCGTGCGATTCGAGTCAACGCCAATGACAACAGCCGTGTCACCGTAAACATGAATTGCTTCGTTCGTGACCTGAAAGGGTTTGATGTCCGAGTTTCGAATCCAGTCGATGAATCCCGCGCGATCAACCGTCTTGCCAGACGCAAACGTTACCAAACACCGTTCATCGAGCAGACGTTCCAGTGCGTCCGTGTCGTGGCGTACTTCCGCTTCGATCCATGCGTCGCTGAGAGCGGCTAGTTCGGATTCTTGCGCCGCTTGCTCTGCGTACGCGGGTGTCATCGTCGCTCCCAGTGTTGACATGACCAAGATCGCGCGAAGAATCGTGTGGCCAAACTCCATGTTATCTCCGACCGTAAACACGCCGCCTAACGAACGAAGGTAACCGGCGACCCGCGGCGCGGGCGAAGCGGCGCACACGGGACGTCCGTGTTGACCGCGTGGTTAGGCGCCGACAATTGCCACCTCAGCCATCAGCGCTAATTGATTACCGTCCGGATCCTTGAACTCCGACAACCAAACTTCTGATTTGG
This sequence comes from uncultured beta proteobacterium, assembly GCA_963724975.1. Taxonomy (GTDB): domain Bacteria; phylum Pseudomonadota; class Gammaproteobacteria; order Burkholderiales; family Casimicrobiaceae; genus CAIWHR01. The sequence continues at coordinate 249,596 of CAVRXB010000005.1, forward strand.
GAGTGCGATTGACAACGTGCGGGGCTGCGACAAGGGAGACACCCTTGGCGCTTAGAGTCCTATAGACAGCTTGAATATCCGAGACCTTGAAGTACCACAGATGATCAAAGTTGCCCTCGGATGCCAGTTAAGTCGACGCACCAAGAGCAGCAATGGCAATAAAACGACCACCTCGAACACGGCGCCATACATGACGCCCGGTAGGAAAAGAACAAACGGCGAAACACCGATTTGCGATTCGGGACGCTCAAGGCCAAAAAGCAGCCACGCTGCAAATACAGCGCCGCAAGCCAGGGGAGCAGCTATTAATCCGGCCACCGTTCGCGCGTTCATCTAGGCACCAGCTGCTGCCTCAGGATTGGTTGGAAGGATAATCTTTCCTGCCGCGTCCTTCAGCACGAGAGTGTCGCCAGTGGCGTCGAGCCTCCAACCCTTCATGCGTTGCTGCCATTTGGGCGAAAACGAGAACCAAATGCCACGTATTTCTACGCGGGACTCGATCGGAACATCTTCGCGCGAATAAACGCCTGGAATCAGATTCCACTGGAGCGACGGGGAGTCTGCGCCGTAACGCTCCAACGCGAGATCGTGGAGATTGCTATCGCTCGCATCAGGATCGATAGCGCGAAGCATCGCGTAAGGGGGTAACGTCGCCCGTGCCGACTGCACGAGGCTAATGATTGGGGATTCGATCGGCGAACCGGCAAGCTCGCGCTGAATCCTGGAGTAGGCGGCGTCGGTGATCGTTAACGAACACATGGTGGTGCCTAACGAAACAAGCTAACCGGCGGCCCGCGGCCCGCGCGAAGCGCTGCCCTCGGGGCGTCCGTGTTGACCGCGAGGTTAGGCGTCGTGTTCATGTGGCCCCCGCCTCCGCGTCCCAGCGCAGGTACGCAACAACTGAAGCCCCCGCGAGTAAAGAGAACAGGATTAATTGGATGGGATCGATTACTTCGTATCCATACTTCGCGTATCCCAGCAGATTCGTTGCAACATCGAACGTAACCGAAGCAATGCCTATTGCGGCCAGAAGCGCCATGGACCAGCGTTTGTGACGATACAACGCAATAGCAGCGACGGCACCCACCAACCCGGAGGCAATCCAACACAAGGCAGCGACAATCCAGTGAAACGACCAGTCGTTCGCGTCGACTCGCTGTTCAGAAAAGCAACATGCAACTGACGCCATTTCTTCGGTCTGCCATAGCGCCCAAGATCCGAACGCAACCGCGCCAATCGAGCCGATCAATACTAAAGCTGCTGTAAGACGATGCGCCATCTCCGACGCCTAACGCAACAAGTTAACCGACGGCCCGCCAAGCGGGCGAAGCCCGGCCGGCGGGGCGTCCGTGTTGACCGCGAGGTTAGAGCGCATTGAATTCGGCTCGTATCGTCGGTGAGATCAAGCGCTTGATGATCCATGCGAAGAGCACGACGAGGGCAACAACGAACATGGTATTCGCGACACCCATAACCATGCGGATTGCTTCAAAATTTCGCCCAAACTCTGGCGGAGCGCCCGCGGGCGGCACGAAGGCCGATAAGGCCGTGAACTGAAACCAAAGGCCGCCGATATTCCACGCAATTCCCAGCGCCATGAGAGCAAGAAAGTAGAGACGCGCCCAGTTCTTGCGCCGTAGAAGCGCGAATGCCGAAAGGAAAGTAACAAGGAACAGCGTCCAGCCCGCGACGAAAAATAGTGCCAAGTGCGCCGCCATGAATCGCATGAATGGAGGCAACTCCTCGACCCCGCGAACCGGACCAGGGTCGGTCCAGAACTTGGTCTCAGGAAAGGCAAACGTGACCAAGGCCGCCTGGAAAAACGAGATGAAGGTGGCGAAACCAGCCAACACAATAAAGATCCACGCAAGCACGGTGACGAAGGTGGACCGCGTTTGCGAAGTAATGGCGGGCTGCCCAGTTGGCGGAGGATTCTCCATGGCAATGCGCTCTAACGAAACAAGCTAACCGGCGGCCCGGTGCGAGCGCGAAGCGCTGCACACGGGGCGTCCGCGTTGAGCGACGGGTTAGGCGACAACGGCATGGAGGTAGGGGATAATATTTTTCATTGCTCTGTCGACGTACTCCTCTTTCTCGCCTACGGGCGCTACGTAGTGCAGTGCGGAGCGCGCCGCGTCTTCGCCTTCGAATCGAGCAAGTATCCACGCTGACAAGTACTGCGAGGCAAAGCAGCCCCCGGCGGTGGCAACGTTTCCTGCTGCGAAAAACGGCTGATTTAGCACCTCAACGCCGGCCTCTTGAACCCATGGCTTGGTCGTGAGGTCCGTACAAGCCGGAACGTTGGCAAGAAAACCGAGTTTGGCGAGAACAAGCGTACCCGAACACTGAGCTCCGATCAGTTGGCGCGCGGGATCCAGCCGCAGAGCAGAAATGTTCAGCGGGTCGGCAACGATCTCGCGCGTCTTGATGCCGCTGCCGACGATGACAGCGTCAGCGAACACTGCATCCGATAACCGACACTGCGCATGAACGACCACGCCGTTCATCGATGTCACCGTCGGCTCCGGGCAGCATAGTGAAACACGCCACCCAGGTCTCTTCACCCGATTCAACACGCCCAACGCTATGAGCGAGTCGAGTTCGTTGAATCCGTTGAACGTGAGTATGGCGATATGCATGGTGACCTCGTAGCTGCGTGATCTTGTCGCCTAACGGATGAAGCTAAGGGGCGACCCGCCGCGAGCGCGTAGCGCCGCGCGCGGGGCGTCCCACTTGAGCGAGTGGTTAGGCGGCACCGACGATCCGATTGTCCCATGGCCCGCTCAGCGAGCGTCGCGCATGGTGACGGTCGCGGCGGCGGTAAGGGTGAGAATCAATACGGATAGCAACAACAGTGTCAAAGGACGTGCAGTGGGGATGTCCATCGGCGACGAAATCGACCCCATAGTGATTCGTCCGATTCGGTCACCATTAAATTCCGTGAACCACAGATTGCCATCGGGACCCGTCGTGATGGAAACGGGCCCCGCGCCGGGAGTGATGCCGCTCGTGAACTCGGTGACAATGCCCTGAGGCGTGATCCGACCGATCCGGTCGTTGTATTCGGTGAACCATAGGTTGCCGTCGGGTGCTGCGGTGATGCCTTGAATCAATGCACCCGCGGTGATGCCGGCGGTGAACTCCGTGACCACACCGGCCGGAGTTATGCGTCCAATCCGGCCAAGTCCAGTGAACCACAGATTACCATCGGGACCGGTCGTGATGGCCATCGGGCTCATCCCCGGAGTGATCCCGTCGCTGAACTTGGTGACGACGCCAAGCGGCGTGATGCGCCCGATCCGGGCAGCATTGAATTCCGTGAACCACAGATTGCCGTCCGGACCGGTCGTGATGCCTGGAATAGCGTCTCCGAAGAGACTCTGAGCATCGAACTCGGTGACGACGCCAAGTGGCGTAATCCGCCCAATCTGGGAGAAAGCGAATTGAATGTAGTTCGTGAACCACACGTTGCCATCGGGTCCAGCTGCTATTCCAGCAACGACGCTCTTGGTAACGCCAGCAGTGAACTCCGTGACAACACCAAGCGGCGTGATGCGCCCGACCGCGCCAATGGAATTTGGTACGTCAAGATGTCCTTCCCCGAACCACAAATTTCCATCGGGGCCGGCCGTAATGCCGAGGAGATTGGCGATCGGGTTGATGCCGGCGCTGAATTCGGTAACGGAGCCGTCCGGCGTGATGCGTCCTATCCGGTGGCCGTCGAGTTCCGTGAACCACACGTTGCCATCCGGGCCGGCCGAGATGCCGTTTGGGTGCGCCCCTGCTGTAATGCCAGCACTGAACTCAGTGATGACCAGTGCAAATGCGCCGTTGGACAGCAAGCAAAGCGACGCAAGTGCATATTTGAGCAAGATGCGACGATGTTTCATCGGTACATCTCCTCGTCTGCACTGGGACTCATATCTCCCCCTGTCGATTCGGTCGGTGTTCGACGCCCGCTGGACGCATTGATGACGGGTGCGACCTAACGAACCAAGTTAACTGGCGACCCGCGGGGGCGGGCGAAGTCCCGCCCACGGGGCGTCCGTGTCGAACATCGGGTTAGGCGCCCGCTGTTGTGAGTCAACGTTGGATACGCCAATGCGACGAGAAGAATGGCGAGCAGCGCTTGCAATGGAGCAGACAGTGTGGGGACTGATGCTGAACCCTGCGCCGGCACGACAAAGAAAATGGCGGAGGTGGTGAGACCGTTGCCCACGTCGGTTGCCGTTACCGTTTGAGTCGAGGGAGCACCAGAAGCAAGCGAATTGAATGTGATGGTAAAGGCGAACACTGAACCGTCGCTGTTGGTAAAGGCGTGTGGTGGTGGCAAGACAGCGCTTGGATCGCTGCTGGTGATGGTGACGGTGCCCGTGTAATTCGTGGCGAGACCGAACTGTGCGTCGCGTGCGACTACCCAAAAAGTGACGGGCTGGCCGAGTGGATGCTGTACAGCTGCGCAAGGAGGGGGAAGGGTTTGCGGGCCGCAAGGATTCAGGAGGAGGGAAGCCACCGCCGCAGCAAAAACAGAAACTGGTGCAGTCGAAGTCAATGCGAAAACGAAAATGAGGAGGAGCGTACGCATAGGTTGCGGCGCCTAACGAACGAAGGTAACCGGCGGCCCGTTGCCGGCGCGAAGCGCCGCCCACGGGGCGTCCGTAGTTGACCGCCGGGTTAGCGTTGATCGATCACGGACCATCGGTCGCCGGGAAAAGAAAGAAAAGACTGGCTATGTAGAACAAGAGCCAAAGAATTAGGACTACGGTGCCGACGATGGGCCAACGACCACGAGTGACGAATAAAACGCCAACCACGGGAATCGAAAACAGCGTGACATTGAGCGCAGCAGCCACCAACCAAACCACGACCTTGTGGCGGTCGGCAAACGCATCAGAGGTAATCGAAGCGACGATGCTCCAAGCCCCAAGTACCACAGTTTGGAACAGATTCGTGGCGTAACCGCCAACAAATGGCAACGCACTCGAACACCCGAATATCAGCACGCATGACGCCCGGAACATCCGACTCGGAGTGAGCGTGAGGGCTGACATTTCAACGCCTAACGTCCAAGTTGAGCGGCCCGCCGCCGCCGACATCGGAAGAAGAACTGCGCTGGCGGCGGGTCCGCTCGAACGCGGGGTTGGGCGTCGGTCTCGGCGGCATGCCCAATATCCAAGCCCTCGCGCAAGCTGTCATTCGATTGGCCGGTCCGCCCTCTGAAGGACTGATTGCGGTACCTTGATGCGCTGCGCCGCCGCAGTGCGCAGATTGACAACGAGCGACAGTCGAGTCGGCTGCTCGATTGCCAACTCCCCCGGATTGCCACCTCTGAGGATCCGGTCGACGTATCGTGCCGCGCGGCGATAACTGTTCGGGAGATCCGCCGAATAGCTCATGAGGCCGCCTGCCTCAGCCATTTCCTCGAACGGATAGATCACGGGAATCGAAAGACGCGCGGCTCGGCTTACTAGGTCGTTGCCGTTCGCAAACAGCATAGGCCCTGGCAGCACGATTAGAACGGCTGGCCTGTCCTTTGCGAGCGCCTCCAAAGCTCTGGCGACATCGTCTGCCGAAGCAACTTCGAGTACCTGGGTGCGCAGATCAAGCGTAATCGCGGTTTGTGCGAGCTGGTCGCGGTGGCGCGCGCGCGAAAATACTGTATTCGCCTCGAGGAGAATCGCAATGTGTGCGCCGCGCGGAATTAGCGTGCCGGCCAGTTCCAGCATCTTGACCGGCGTGGATTCGTAGAATCCTGTTAGGCCCGTGAGATTGCCGCCAGGTCGCGCGAGACTGGCCACTAGCCCCGATTCGACTGGGTCGGCCCCCGTGGCCATGACGATCGGAATGGACTTCGTCGCCTTCTTGACGTCGGCAATGATTGGGTTCGCAGCGGTGAGGATGAGATCTGGGTTCGACCGGACGACGCCTGCAGCAAGAGATGGTATGCGGTCCATCTTGCCCTCGGCCCAGTGCAACTCGAGGACCACGTTGCGACCCACAATCCAACCATGCTCCGCAAGACCAGCGCGAAATGCCTTAAGCAGTCCGTTGTGCGTTTTCGGCGACCCCCCAAACAGGCAGCCAATGCGGCGCAGCTGCTCTTGTGCCTGCGCGAACGGCGACACAAGGAACGCGCTCGCGGCGATCAGAAACTGTCGGCGTCGATAACACCGCACCATCATATCCAGCTCCGCTCAAGGTGCATCACCGATTTCAGGTCGGTTGCTCGCGCTTCCACTATTTTGACGCCTAACGGATCAAGGTAACCGGCGACCCGCTGCGCGAGCGAAGCCGCGCGCGCGGGACGTCCGTGTTGACCGCCGGGTTAGGCGACTTCATTCGAGCCAGCCACCCCAGGACATAAACGGTGGCGACTTCTCGAGCCACTTACATGGATAGTGCATCATTCCCGGAACCAATCGACTCCAAAGCGCGGCAACCATTGCGAGGATGGCGACGCCGACGACGACAGGTTGCAAAATCGCAGCCAATGACGCATGCGCATGCATCATGATCAACGGATTAGCGCCAGCGGGCGGATGTACGGTCTTTGTCACGAGCATGAAAACGAGGGTCAGCACGAGCGCTACCACGTAAACCCATACGGCGTCCCCAAAGAAGTTAGAACAAAGAATGCCAATCAGTGCGCCACCTATGTGGCCACCGAACAGCGCACGGGGCTGAGCTGCAGGTGCGCGGGTGAGACCAAAAAGAAATACGGCTGAACCGCCAAATGAAGCCAGAAAGAGCGGCGCTGTTGGTGGGTCGATAAATAGGAGAACCAAACTGAGTCCCAATGCTGCTCCGGCAGCGGACGAGGCAAGTCGAAACAGAACTCTACCGAACTGGCGAGAATTTCGGCGGGCACATTCGTTTGGCATTTCGCTCACATCGATAGTCAACTGCGGAAGGCGCCTAACCAACCAAGCTAACCGGCGGCCCGCTGCCCGGGCGCAGCCCCGCATGCGGGACGTCCGCGTTGAGAGACAGGTTAGGCCGCACCTTTGCCGCCCACATCCCGGACACTGCCCTCAGAGGCCACCCAACGAGTTTGGGTGGGATTGCCGGCGAAGAAGCAGATCTGCCGAAGGTTCACCTTTCCAACATTGCGAAGTATGTGCGCTGTATTGGGAGGGATGATGATTACGCTTCCAGCCTGATACTCTTCAGGGGGCTGGTCGCCAAGAGAGCATTCGCCTTCTCCCTCAAGGCAAACGATTACCTCTTCGATGCCGTGCATGTGCGCGGGAACCTCCACACCGGGCTTCAGCACGTTTTCATGCGCGGAGCACTGGTGAGCACCGAGATCCTCATCCGCCAAGTAGTTGCGAATGCGATCAGTCTCAAGAGGGATCTTGCCAAGAAGATAGTGGTGAATGGGCATGGCTCATGACTCCATGTGTAGTGTGCGCGATGTGCGGCCTAACGTATAGCTAACCGGCGGGCCGCGCCGATGTGGGCCAATGGCGAGCCGCGTGCCGGCCCACCCGGTTGAGCGAGGTGTTAGGCCTTACCGGCACCTGAGTTACCTCGACCGGCGACCTTGGCTGCCCATGCCCTCGTGTCGTGGCATGCGTCCATGGCCCGCTTGTAGCCTTTGCGTCTGCTCGTGCGGGTTACATAGGCTTGCTCTGCTTCGCCCAGTGCGACGCTGCCCCCTCTTTGGGCCAACTCCAGGGCATAAGTCACCGAAATGTCGGCCGCGGTAAAGGCGTCACCAGCCATGTAGGGCGAGCGAGCGAGCTGCCGGGCCACCAATTGCAACCGACTGTTGAACACTTCTAGCGCCTTTTGGGCGCCCCAGTTCTGCCGCTCGGTCTCGGGCGCGAGGTTGCGGCTGACGTTAACGAAGTAGATGGAAGCCGCGAGGCCGGCTTCACCAAGGTGAAGGAACTGTTGGTATGCGGGGAAGGCAGGATCTTTTGCGGCAGGGGCAAGCGTTGTCGGTCCGTGACGCGCCATCAAATACTCCATGATCGCGATTGACTCGACCATCGTGACGTCGCCATCTTGTATCGCCGGGATGAAGCCGGCAGGGTTGATGGCAAGATACTCTGCGTCGTTTTCGACGCCCGCCTGTAGGTCCACACGCCTCAACTTGTATGGGAGCCCCATTTCCTCAAGCAGCCAGACCACGCGGAATCCTCTTCCTTCGCCAAAAACGGTGATCACGTCTGCGGTTCCCTTCGGACGGACTGCGTTGTGGGGCCTAACGAACCAAGGTAACCGGTGACCCGCCACGAGCGCGTCGCGCCGCGCGCGGGGCGTCCGTGTTGACCGCCGGGTTAGGCCGCATGTTGCCCGACATACGTGTGTGGTAGCAGACCAACTAGCCTGTTATGAAGATAGATGACGAACGGAATGCAAATGAGAAACGCGATTAGCACCATTGCGACAATGAAAGGAGTTAGGGTTATTTCGGGCGCCATTTGTAAGAGCAAGAAGAGAAGCAGATAGAACAATATCAGAGGGCCGATCACGGCGAACGGCAGAATGAGCGCAAATCCACGAACTCGGAAACACGCGCCGCAATTGGGGCAAAACACATGCAGATAGCGTAGCAAGTAACTGCGTGTCGGCGGCGGAAACCAACGGCGCTCCGCACATTTCGGGCACTTCCACCGAAAGAAGCGATTGGCCCGACCCTTGCCGAGGGACTGCATGGCGATCATGCGGCCTAACGAACGAAGGAAACCGGCAGCCCGCGGCCGGCGCGAAGGGCTGCCATCGGGGCGTCCGTGTTGACCGCCGGGTTAGGCCGCATGCTTGTTGCCGAGGTTTGCTTTGTACATGACGATCTCGTCTGACTCGCGCTCGACGGGCGTGAGGGCGATTGGTGGCGTGGTAGTGAACCCGAGGTGGCGCAGAAATGCCCTGGACCTGAAGTTGCGCACCTTGAGGATTGCTACGAACGTGTTCACGCGATACCTCGCCTCGAGTTCGGCAAGCATGGCGCCAACAGCAGTGGTGCCGATACGTTGGCGCCAGAATTTGCTCGCGAGCTCGTAGGCGATGTACGCAACGAATTCCTTTGTAACGGTGGCTTGAACGTATCCGGCCACTCCGTCCGAAGGAAGGCGAATCACCCAGTTCAGCCATTGTTCGGTTCCGTCCGCAGAATGTCTAGACTCAAGCTTGGCGAAGCGTTCCTCAAGCCAGCGCTGGGACTCGGGCGGAGCGTTCTCAAATTCGTAGATCGCCGGGTCACTGAGCACTAGAAACATCGCGGCAGCATGAGCTGCAACCTGTGGTTCAAGCACCAAGTGACCGGCGTGTAGAGTGTTCAATGCGGCCTAACGAATCAAGCTAATCGGCGGCTCGCTGTGGGGCGCAGCCCGCATGCGGGACTTCCGCGTTGAGCGACAGGTTAGGCTCTGTTTTTCGGTAGTCATCGCGGATCAACTCCGCATTGAGGTAACGTTTCAAGAACGGCCACTGCCGGTACGCTACATAGTAGAAGTTGCCGTAACCGCAAACAAAACCACCTAGGCCAACGCAAAGCACAGCCCAGAACATGGACGAACCACGTGCGGCAATGGGCCAGAGGCCAGCCGCGATTAACACACCGCCTGCAATTGCGACTGTCCAATAGATGAATCGCAAGCGACGCAGCTGGCGATTCTCATCATCGAGCAGGCGGACGATCCCGCGCAGAAGGCGGCGTTCAAATTTCGGTGAGGTGATAGGCATGGTTATGTAGAGGCCTAACGAACGAAGGTAACCGGCGACCCGCGGCGCGGGCGAAGCCACGCCGGAGGGGCGTCCGTGTTGACCGAGAGGTTAGGCATGCCGAAGGGTGCGAACAAGCAGCGCGCCAAGCACGAGCCCGAGAGCGAGAAGGGGACCAAGCAAAACAGTGGGCCCACCGGTGGCCCACTTTACGCCACCCGCGACGACTGCGGCGCCAAGGGAAAGAAAGCACGCGGTAATGCCCGACCATGCCGCGATACGGAGCGATTTCGTCCGAACGATTGCAGTAACGAGAGCGCCGACCACCAAACCAGAGAGAACGGCAATTGCCATGAATGGCCCCAATAGTGCAATCACAGGGTATTCCGCGATCCAGGGCTCCCAGAATCGCAACATGGCCCACTGGCCAAGGGCCCAGTAGAACAGCTCGAACGCTCCGAAGCAGCTAGCCGCCACAAGCAGCAGATCACGCGCACTGACATTGCGGCTGGAGCTTTGCGATGCGGCGGGCATGCCCAACGACTAAGTTAACCGTCCACACGGCTCAGGCGAAGCCCACCGGGTGAGGTCCGTGTTGAACGCAGGGTTAGGGCGCATTTGCTTTAGGGGAATGCCGCAACCGAAGCAGGAGCCAAGCACCCAACATGGCCACGGGCGAGAATACTAGCGTGTTCCACAGAGGCGCAAACAGGAGCGCAAGACCGGCAGTGGAACTGGTTGGATGTACGAACACACTGTAATGCGCACCGAAATCAAATAGGAGCGCCGTTACCGCGCCGACCGCCGGTGGAATCGAACTCACCGAAAGGGTCGCAACGATGAGGCAAAGAACATACGGCGCTAACGGCCAAAGAAAGAAGCCATACGAGGGCGTTCCGGAGCTCTTTACGAAGGCTTCGTAGGCGTGGAGGGCAACGGCCACTGCAACAAGGACCAGTAGACTGGCGTTTGGCATGCGAAGACGCGTTCCGCGTAACGTAAAAAGCAAACACACGACACCGACGAGCAGCAGTGCTAGTCCGACAATGCTCACCTCCAATGACCATTCCCGCGGAATACCGAAGAGCCCAACGAAGAAGGCTGCAACGCCAGCGGCGGATAGTACGAACCCGGAAGGCCTCAGCGCCACGGAGTGCGCCCTAACGAACCAAAGTAACCGGCGACCCGCGGCGCGGGCGAAGCCGCGCACGGGGAGCGTCCGCGTTGACCGCGAGGTTAGGCATCGTACTTGCCTGCTCCGCCGTCATTTGATTTTCTCGCTGCGGAAATCGTTGAGCTTCTGAATTAGCCCGTCAATATCGAGAACTTGCCAAATCTGCTCTTCGGTCAGCACGATCTGGTCTCCATCCGAGTCGACAATACGAAAGGAATATTCGGCGCCGGACGCTGCGGCAGTTGAACCATTGATGTTCTTGCCAAGGAATTCGTAGGTATCGATCAAAGGACGCGCGAAGCTCGGATCCTCAAATGTGACGAGATGGTAAGTGCTGCCCGGAACGAGGGTTGCTTCCGTTGCCATACGATGCCTAACGGATTAAGTTAACCGGCGGCCCGCTTGCGGGACGTCCGGTTGAACGCTGGGTTAGGCCGCACAGGACGCCCCGAGAACACGCTGACTGCCAAAGCGCAAATTGCCGCACGGCGCCTCACCGGCTATTTCATTAGAGCCGAATCAACGGGTATCGATACAAAAATCGGATGCCTTTCGAGGAATGTCTTGATTGTTTTCGATTCCTCATCGAGCACACACATCCGGACTTGTGCCGCAGGCACCGTGCACTTTCCAAGAGCAAGTAAGCCGCAGTTTAGCAATCCATACCACTTCATGGTGGGAGAAGGCGGAGCACATCCAATCGAAACGGTCCCGACATAAGCGATCGTGCCCTTCCGAACAGAAAACGAGAGCGGGCTTTGATAGGGTCCTAGCGCGCCAGCCATCGATCCAACCGAACTCAGTTCGTAGATGCCCTCGGGGAGCCACATCGAAAAGTCACGCGCGCCCATATATCCGAAACTTTCTGCGGTTGACGCATTCTTGAATGAGAGGCCAGAGCCCAATAGACCTTCGTTGCGCAGTTGCCCGACAATAAGTCCGGCGTTCGTCGGGCCATAGGTATCGGACGTGAGCGCGTTTCGCTGTTGTGGCCCTGCACATGCACACAGAAACGTAGCGACCGCTACCAGGAACAAGGACTCATGCGGACGCATCGGCTGACTCTAGTGAGGCCTAACGTTTGACAAGAGCGGCGGCTGGAAGCGTGCGAAGCACGCTGCAAGGCGTCCGCTCGATGGAAGGGTTAGGCGGTACCGCAGCAGCGCCGCTCAGTCGATGAATTTCCAAGTGTCCGCTCCGTCGAAATGGCGTACCTGAACAGCCTCTTGAAGACGCGGATCAAAGTTGTTGAGGTTGACACCATGCTTTCCACCCGGCTCTGGAGTGAGTGGCTCCCAATGCGTAGCGCACCCGCAAGTCTTGCAACGCACTGTGCGCAGCGTCTTGTCCCCCCAGATGTACTCGGTGGTGTTTTCCGGGTGGCCCTCTATCCGAACCGTTCCGAACTCGTAGTACGTCCAGAGTCCGCCAAGGCGCCGGCAGAGCGAGCAGTTGCACTTGGTCGCCTTCTCGGGCGCTGACGGTAGCGTGAGGCGAACTGCACCGCAGTGACATGAACCTTGTAGCAGCTGTTCCTCGGCCATGGTGAGCCCGCTATTTGTGACGCCTAACGAACCAGGGTAACCGGCGACCCAGTGCGGGCGCGAAGCGCCGCGCACGGGGCGTCCGTGTTGACCGAGAGGTTAGGCCGCGATGGTGCAGCCAAGAGGACCCTCATATACCGCCCTCAGAGCGCGGCGGCGGTGGAGGTTGTAGGTTCTCAGTAACGCGAAGCTTACGAACGACGAGCTCGTCAATTTCAAGACGCCGTATCCGGGCACGCCCAATCGCCAAACGACCAACAGCCACTGCGCCGAGGGCCAAGGCACCAACCGCCAGCGCGCCTAGCGCTACCGCGCCCAGAGCTTGTGCACCGACTGCGAGAGCACGCAAAGCGCCTGACTCAATGGGCCGGGACATTCGCGAAGAGCGTGTTTCCATCGGATCAGCGAGGCCTAACGTTCAAGTTAACCGGCGGCCTGCAGCCCGGCCGAAGGCCCGCCGTTCGGACGTCCGGTTGAACGCCATGTTAGGTGCCTGTGTCTTTCGGTGGATTCTGAGCGAACCACTCGACGATGCTCGGCATGTCCGGCTCAAAGGAACCAGGGGAAGAGAAGTTGAGGACACCGGCACGAACGCCTCCTCGATTCTCGAAGTCATGTGTGACTCCGCCAGGCACGAGAACGAAAGACCCCTTCGGGCACTCGAACCACTCCTCGCCCACGCGGACGCTCATTACGCCTTCGATGACATAGAAGAGATCATCTTCGGCGTGCGAGTGAGCTCCGGGTCCTTGAGTTTTTGGCTCAAGCCACCATTCCGATACCGAATACCGCGATTGGGTTTCCTCTTCATCTGCCTTGAACACAGCGGAGATTCGGCCCATCGGATATGCACGCCCCTGCCCTGGAGCTAAGACGATCGCCCTTCGTAGCATCACGCTCGACTTGCTCATTCGCTCCTCTCCTCGCGCGATCCGCTCTTCAGGCACCTAACGAAACAAGCTAACCGGCCGCGAGCGGAGGGCGCGCCAGCGCCGCCAGCGAGCGGTCCGGTTGAGCGAGGGGTTGGGCGTCACTCGATCACTTTATCAGCACGCAGCAGCAGGGATTGGGGAACCGCAATGCCGAGTGCCTTAGCCATTTGAAGGTTGATGCCCAGCTCGAATTTCACGGGCTGTTGAATCGGGAGATCGGCAGGCTTAGTGCCGCGCAGAATCTTGTCAACAATGAACGCGAGCTGGCGGTCTAGAGCGTCAAGGTCAACTCCGTACGATGCCAATGCGCCGTCTACCAGGTACCCACTGACGTCGGCCATCACAGGAAGCGCATATTGCTGCGCAACTCGCACGATCCGAGCAAAGTGCTCATCGAGAAGCGGCTCGGCACTAACACGCAGCACTTGCGAGCCTCGTCGCGCCGCTTCGCCGATTGCCGATTCCAGATCGGCAGCTTTTGTCACTTCGACGGAGATCAGCTGCATTCCGAGCGAGTTCAAGAGTCTCTCGTATTCGCGATTCGCCAGCGCGATTCGATCGATCGGGTTGATCGGTGTCACTAGCTGCCCAACACGTTTCGCTCCTGGCAGGAGCTCGTGCAGGATTTGAAACCGTTTGCGATCAAGATCGGGCGACATCGTGGAGGTACCAGTGACATTCCCGCCGGGACGGGCGAGACTCGCGACAAGGCCGGCACCAACCGGGTCCCCCGATCGAGCAACGACGATTGGGATAGTGCTCGTCACTTTCTTCACCGCTTGCGTTACGACCGTGCCTTCGGCCACTATAAGTTCAACCCTGAGTCCCACCAGTTCCTGGGCCAAAGCCGGAAGCAAGGTGGGATCTCCGCCAGTAAAGCGCCACTCAATTATCAGGTTTTGTCCTTCGATCCACCCGAAGGCAGGCAGATACGCCTTGAACAGGTTCCAAACGGATGGATCGATATCGATGCGTGCTCGGTTCCACAACCAACCGATGCGGTGGACTCGTGCGGCCGGCTGCGCTTTCAACGCGAGCGGAAGGATGGCGAGGCTACTGGCAGCGGCGCTGATGAATGTTCGTCGATCCATGCTCAGTAGTGCGCGATGATTGACGCCCAACCGAAACAAGCTAACCGGCGGCCCCCTGCGCGGGCGCAGCCCCGCACGCGGGACGTCCGCGTTGAGCGACAGGTTAGGCGACATGTGGCCCCGGTGCCACGGGAGGCAGGCTGACGAAGTGTGCGTATCCACGAACCGTATGGATGTGTAAATCGTGGCTCCGCGCATCCAGGGCAGCAACCCAGCGGTTGATGCGGTGGTTCCCATCGGGCACGCGTTGGGCGCCCTCATACTCGGCGAGGATTATCGGACACGGGATATCTATCCCGCGGGCATCGGGGTTGCCACGCACCAGCCTCCCCAGGGCTTCGGTAGTCCATTGCTCTCGGCGCGAATGAATTTCGTTCCGCTGGAAACTCAGATGCGTGGTTAGCGTCCAGCCGTTTGGCTTGGGGTTTTTCGCCAGCAACCTGTTGAAAACATCGAGTCCGTCGCGATCGCCCCACTCCGGATGGCAGTGTTGCATTAGGCAGTGAAGCGACACCCCCAGGATATCAATGCTCATGTGATCGCGCGGCAATGGCGCCTAACGAACGAAGGTAACCGGCCGCCCGGCGGGGCCGAAGGCCCGCCGGAGGCGGTCCGCGTTGACCGCCGGGTTAGGGCGCACGGTTGGAAAACGCGATCAGGAGTGCCGCCGCCGCGAAGGCCACGGCAACTGCGACGAGCGTACCGAACGTGGGCAATACGTCAGCGGGCATTGCGTAAAGCGTCTCCGGAAAGCCGGGGAAGACGAACACGCTCGCAAAGTAACCAGACGAAAGCGCAACTATTGCGGCACTGGCAAACCCGCTCCAGCGCGCGCCTTTCTTCATGCGAAATAGTGCGTAGCCTTGATATATGAGTGCCAGTGCAAAGAGACCCATGAGCCAAGTTCCGACGTGTATGCCATTCGACAGCGTGAGGCCGACGTCCCAAGCAAGGTAGGCGAGCCCCGCAATTACGAATACTGTGGCCGCGATACGCATACTAGCTCCGAAACAGATAGTAGCCATAAAGGAGCAAGGAGCCCAGAAAGACCCACGTAGCCAAGAGCGCCGGGAAGCTGCGAGGCGCGGGAGAATTGCCTTCGATCTTGTGCAATGGACTTGTGAATAGGAAGGCACCCAAAGCGATAAAGTATGCAATAGCCCAAATGTCAACGCGAATCCAACGGGCCAAGTCGGAAGGGAACGGACTCAGCAGCGCGTTGGAGATAACTGAAGGATATGAAATCAAGATGCCAATAGCCAAGACCGCGAGAGCAAGGACCGTGTTTCGCCCGGCCAGTCGGACGTAGCTGAGCCCACCACAGTTCGCGCAGCGTAATGGGGACCGAGCGGCTAACAAGGAGGCGCCGTTGGCGCAGACCTCGCCGAGCGGAAGGTAGCGGCCGCCGCAATGCGGGCATGCAAGCGGCATTCGCCCTAACGTACCAAGCTAACCGGCGGACCGCGGCCGGCGCGAAGCGCTGCCCACGGGGCGTCCGTGTTGACCGCCGGGTTAGGCCCCAACATTCGCTTGGTCATTCCGCGCGCTGAGAAGCTTTGCGATGGCGATACGGCGTCAACGCTAGCGCAAGAACACGAACTACTCGAAACGCGGGCCAGAGTAGGCGTTGGGAAAAGCCAGATGCGGCCTCGGATTCCAACAGCAGTTCACTATTTGGCGCCAGCCATCCAAGTATGAACATGACGATAGCGTAGACCAGAAGTGCGCCAATGAGAACGCATATGAGCACTAGCGGGAAAAACACGAGCTGAAATGACCAGTTTCCGTGTTCGGTGGAGGTACCTGTGGCCCACATTGCGACCCGGGCAGCGACAAGAATTCCTGCGAGGAAGAACGGCAGACAGAGCACGGCGAGCGCTACTCGCAGTGGCCAGCTGAGCGTCATGGTTAGTTGGGGCCTAACGAACGAAGGTAACCGGCGACCCGCTGCGGGCGCGCAGTGCCGCACGCGGGGCGTCCGTGTTGACCGCCGGGTTAGGCCGCATTCGGGATGCGAAGGTATTCAAGCGACCTCGATTCGTACCAATTTCAGACGGCCGGACGCGCCGCTCTTGATGGAAATGGCGGACTTGCGGCAGTTGAATCGATTGGCGACTAGAGCAATGAGCTCTTCGTTGGCCTTACCATCGATCGGCGCGGCTTTAATCTGCGCGAGCCATCCGCCATCTGCGGACTGCTCCAGCGCACTCAAACGGGAGTTGGGTTTGACCTTCACCTGGATAAGTATCGGCCGAGTTGCCATCGTTCGAAAGCGGCTTAGTTGAAACGATGCATGAGCGAGCTGCGTCAGCCTGAGGCCTAACGAGCGAAGGTAACCGGCGACCCGCGGCGCAGGCGAAGCCGCGCACGCGGGGCGTCCGTGTTGACCGAGAGGTTAGGCGGACACATACGGCGCGCTGTGCTCAACTGTGACCGGGAAAGAAGACAACGGCTGCGACAACAACGAACAGCACTACACCCCAGCCCAACCACTCCCGCCGTGTGAAACCGCCACGATGCGAAAAGTAGCGGTCGACGGTTGGCCAGAAGGGCCCGAATGTAAACCAGCCTGCGACCCCTCGCGGCGCACTCGAACCTGCATCACGGCTCCGCACTACGACGAGCCAGAGCAGCCCTGCGGCGCCAACGATGAGAACTGCAAGATACCAGTAGCGCTCCAACGTCTCCATGGCGGTGGACGCCTAACGAACCAAGGTAACCAGCCGCCAGGCGCGGCCGAAGGCCCGCCGGCGGCGGTCCGTGTTGACCGCGAGGTTAGGCCGTACCGCGCTCAAATCGGCAATATGCCCAACATCAATTTCGCGCATCTATTTACCAACAGCGGGCCGCACTTCAACAAGGCGGATTCGAACCGTTCCTTGTGCGCCGCTTTCATATAGGCATAGGACACCCAACTCGGGGCAATAATAGATTAGTTCATCGTCCGCCTTTCTCCCACCTATCACTCGTCTCGACGAATCGTTACGCCAATTGTCGTATTTGATCTTGAATGCCTTGAATTTCCCCGCAGGCACCCCGACTTCCTCGTAGGCAACGACTTCGGCGACCTTGGTTCTGTTGTTATTCCAAGAAGGATTATCGGCGAAGCGAAGGTCGTACTGTCCTTCCCATCGGGAGCCGACACCGAACGGAAACTGGTACGTATAGTTGTGCGGTTCAAACGTTGCGCCGTCGGTACCGCGAAACTTGGTAGCAAGATCATCTGTGGTACGAATCTCAAACGCGACACCCTGTGCGTTTCGTTGGGAGAAGACGTGTTCGAGGTCGCCTGATGCGGCTCGTCGAGTTTCCACATATTCGAGCGTGTAGCAATCCCTCTTTTCATCCGTTCTAAGGTCAAATCTACAATATGAAAATTTGTCTCCGGCGCGAAACTTCGGCTTCTCGGCAACAACACTGTTTTGGGTCAGCGCGTTGGTCGACAAACAAGCAGCAATCGCAATAATCAAGCCCGTAGAGAAATGACGGTGCATTATTCTCGACGCGTTTGACATGTTCGCCTCTCTCTGACCTGTGGCGGGATGATTCGGAAGCGTGCGGCCTAACTAAAAGTGGAGAACCTATTTGACGGGAAATAAGACGTCAATAGGTGGTTCGGATGATTCACTGAGCGGAGAAAAGGTCCAAGAATCATGGGAGTGAGTTCTAAAAGAGGGGCCTAATGGTCGACGGCGTTGACTCTTTCGCGGCGCCCGCGCGGCTGCTCGATCGCGTCCGCGACAAGATTCGTCTTCGGCACTACAGCATCGGGATGGAACAGGCTTATGTAGATTGGATTAGACGCTTCATCCTGTACCACGGCAAGCGCCACCCCGACGTGCTCGGCGGCCCTGAAGTCGAAGCATTTGTCACCCATCTCGCGGTCGACGGCGACGTAGCGGCAGCAACGCAGAACCTCGCGAAGAGCTCGATCCTGTTCTTGTACCGCGACGTACTGGAGCGCGATCTGCCGTGGCTCGAAAACGTCGAACGCGCGCGAACGCCTGCGCGGTTGCCGACAGTCCTCTCGCAGGGGGAAGTCGCCGCGATCCTCACGCGTCTGCGCGGCGTGCATGGCTTGATCGGACGGCTCCTCTACGGCACCGGCATGCGGATCATGGAAGGCGTCCGTTTGCGCGCGAAGGACGTCGACTTCTCGCGGCGCGAGATCCTGATCCGCGATGGGAAGGGATCGAAGGATCGCGTGACGGTGCTGCCGTGCGACATAATTCGTCCGCTGCGCGCGCAGCTCGACGTTGTCCATCAGTTGCACGCGATCGATCTTCGCGACGGATTCGGCAACGTCTACCTGCCATTCGCGCTCGCGCGCAAGTTTCGCGCCGCGGAGCGGGAGTGGGGCTGGCAATATGTTTTTCCGGCCGATCGGCGTGTGCGCGATCCGCGCACCGGCATCGTGCGGCGTCATCATCTGAGCGATCAGGCGTTCCAGCGGGCGATGCGACAGGCCGTCCGCGATGCGGGACTCTTAAAGCCCGCGACGCCGCACACGCTGCGTCATTCGTTCGCGACGTACTTGCTCGAATCCGGTTACGACATCCGGACGGTGCAGGAGCTCCTTGGGCATGCAGACGTCAGCACGACGATGATCTACACGCACGTGCTGAATCGCGGAGGGCGGGGGGTGGTGAGTCCACTCGACGGGTTGGGCTCGGTCCTGCGTTCGGCGCGCGAGCTGCGGCCTGGACGAGGCGGCGAGTGATGTCTCGGGGAATGAAAACGGCCCCGCTCGGGGGCCGTCATTCTCGGGTTTGGTGGAGGTGGCGAGAATCGAACTCGCGTCCGGAAGCACTCGACAGTCGGGACTACATGCTTAGTCGAGTCATTGTGCTCTCATCCCGACGCCGTTGACTGACATACGGCGGCGGAACCAGCCACCTTGCTTTAACGCTTCGCCCAAGTGACCCGGGCGGGCGCGATCGCTCTAGATGTCCTCGCTGTGACAGTTGCATCACCCCGGTCGAGCGCTACCGGGTGCGAGGTCCGGCGGGATTAAGCCGCCAGAGCGTACGTGTTGTCGTTCGCAGTTAAGTTTGCGATTGCTCGAGTTTTACGAGGACAAGCGCCTCGGCATGCCCCAAGCTGCGTTGCAACCCCCGTCGAAACCAGTTCACCCCCGGTAATCGTCGCGGTATGGCGCCGGCCTGCGCGCCATTGCAATGCGCTGAGAAGCTCATGATACCACTCGTCACACTGGACGCGCGGGCCCCGAAGGTGAACATGGGGTAGACTCGCGGCGATTCAAGATCTGGTTCAGACGCTCGCGGATATTCCTATGCCTTCCCTAATCTCGGTAATCATTTCCGGCGGCGCCGGTACGCGCCTGTGGCCGCTATCGCGCGAAATGGCGCCGAAAGCCTTCATGCGCCTCCCCGACGGCGAAACGCTGCTCGGCAAGACGGCGGCGCGCGCGCTTTCACCGCCGGGTGTCGCCGAGCTCCTCACCGTCACCAATCGCGAACTCTATTTCCGCACCAAAGATGTCTACGCGGAGCTGGGCGATCGCAAACCGCTTGCCGCGTCGTACATCCTCGAGCCGTTCGGGCGCAACACTGCGCCCGCGATCGCGCTGGCAGCGATGGCCGTCGAGTCGCGGCACGGCGGCGACGCCGTCATGCTGGTTCTGCCCGCAGATCACCTGATTGCCGATACGAATGCATTTGTCGCAGCCGTGGTGCGCGCGAACGCACTTGCCCGTGAAAATACGCTCGTGACGTTCGGCATCACGCCGACGAGTGCCGAAACCGGATTCGGCTATTTGGAATGCGCCGACGCGCTCGACAATTCGGGCACGGCAGTCCTCCGCCTTTCGCGTTCGCCGTTTTGTCGAAAAGCCTGATCACGCCACGGCGCGTTCATACGTTGCGGCCGGAAACTTCGTCTGGAACTCCGGCATGTTCTGCTTTACGGCGTCGGCGATTCTTAATGCGCTGGACCGCCACGCGGGGGCGCTGCTCGGCGCAGTGCAGCGTTGTGCAGACGCGTTGCGATCGGGCGATGGCTCGATGATGGAGATCGACCCCGACCTGTTCGCGTCCGTGCCCGATATATCGATCGACTACGCGGTGATGGAGCCTGCCGCAGCGGCGGGCGAAATGGCGGTCGTGCGAGGAACGTTCGACTGGACCGATGTGGGCTCCTGGCAGGCCGTGGCGGAGCTCGAGGCGGCGGATGCCGACGGCAATCGCGGCCACGGCGAACGTGTTGCCATAGCCACCAAAAATACCTTTGTCCACGCCGACGACCGCGTCGTGGCGACGGTCGGCGTCGAGAATCTGGCCATCATCGATACGCCCGACGCACTGCTCGTCGCGAACCGTGATGCGCTGCAGCGTGTGCGCGAAGTGGTCACCGAGCTCAAGACGCGCGGCCACGATGCGGCACGAGAAGCGCGAACCGTCCTCCGGCCATGGGGAGCATTCACGGTTCTGCACGAAGGCCCCGGCTTCAAGGTCAAGCGCATCGAGATCAAGCCGGGCGCGGCGATTTCGCTGCAACTGCACCACCGACGGCGCGAGCATTGGGTCGTCGTCGCGGGAACCGCGACAGTGACGCGAGGCGACGAGGTGTTCGTCGTCGAAACGCAGGGCTCGACCCACATTCCGGTCGAGACGAAGCACCGGCTCGAGAACGCCGGAGCCGTGCCGCTCGTCATCATGGAAATCCAGTGCGGCGATTATCTCGGCGAAGACGATATCGTCCGCTTCGAAGACCGCTATGGCCGCGCGAGGTAGCGAAGCGCCTATGCCAGGACGTCGGGATCTATCTGCCGCTCGAGGCGCGCGATCTGATCCTTCAGCATCAGCTTGCGGCGCTTCATCCTGGTCAGTTGCAGCTGATCGCGTCCGGGATCGTTTGCAAGTCGCCGGATGACGTCGTCCAGATCGCGGTGCTCGATTTGCAGCGCAACGAGCCGCTGCATCAGATCCACGCGATCCGCGTTGCCGATGTCAGTCATCGTCGATCGTAGGCGTCCGCAGTTCCGAGAACCGGCGGTGGGCCAGGCGGGGCCCGCCAGCTCGCGTTCCAGCCACCCGTCAGGATATGCGCATTTGCAGCAGGATGGAACAGCAGGCACCCACGTATAATTCGTCCTCGATTCGCATTTGCTCGTGCCGCCGGCTTCTCCCGCCGCCGGGACGGCGGCCGAAACAGCGCCTCCCGCGGACGCTGCCTCGACGCAAGACGTAACCGCCGCCGCGCCCGCGACTCCCGACCTCGCAGCGTCCATACAGATGCTCGCTGCGCTGCCCTCGCTTGTCCCGAAATTGCCGACAGCCGGCCGCAAGCTGCGCACAACATCGTTGCCTGGTTCCTCCGACGCGATCGCGCTGGCGCAACTCGCGGCGCAATGCGTCAAAGAAAAGCGGATGCTGGCGGTCGTCAGCGCCGACGCGCTTGCGGCGCAGCGACTCGCCGACGAAATCCCCTGGTTCGCGCCCGGCCTGGAGATCGCGCTGCTGCCCGACTGGGAGACGCTGCCGTACGACCCTTTTTCACCGCATCACGATCTCGTGTCGGAACGTCTCGCCACGCTTTATCGCGTTTCGCGCGGTGAATGCAACGTGCTCGTGGTCGCGGCGACGACCGCGCTCTACCGGCTCGCGCCACCTTCGTATCTCGCCGCCTTCACGTTCTTCCTGAAACAGGGAACGCGGCTCGACGTCAACGCACTGCGCGCGCAGCTCTCGCTCGCCGGTTATCAGCATGTCACGCAGGTGGTATCGCCCGGCGAGTTCAGCGTCCGCGGCGGATTGATCGACCTGTTCCCGATGGGGAGTCCCCTGCCCTATCGGCTCGACCTCTTCGGAGACGATATCGAAAGCATCCGCACGTTCGACGTCGACACGCAGCGCACGCTCTACCCGATGCCCGACGTGCGCCTCTTGCCAGCGCGGGAGTTTCCTCTCGATGAGACGGGCCGTACGCGGTTCCGCAGCCGCTATCGCGAAGTGTTCGAGGGCGACCCGCTGAAATCGCCGTTGTACAAGGACGTGAGCCACGGGATCGCGCCCGGAGGCATCGAGTACTACCTTCCGCTTTTCTTCGAGCAGACGGCGACGCTTGCCGATTACCTGCCGCGCGACGCCGCAGTTGCGCAGGTGGGTGACGTCGGCGGTGCGATTGCGCACTTCTGGCAGGACACGGAGTCGCGCTACAAGCTCCTTCGCGGCGACAAGGCTCGCCCTCTATTGCCGCCGATCGAGGTTTTTCTGCCCGCGGATGCATTCAACGGGATGTTGAAGCCGTTCGCCCGGGTCGAGTTGCCGGCCATGGACACCGAACCGGACCCTGCCGCGATCGCAGGACATGGCGCGACACCTCTCACTACACCGCTGCCTGCCGCTGCAAGTCGAGCGACGCGCCGACGATCCGCTCGCGGCGCTGAAGCAGTTTCTCGCGTCGGAGCCCCGCACGCGCGTCCTGATCTGCGCCGAGAGCGCGGGACGCCGCGAAACGATGCACCAGTATTTCGCACAATACGGGCTTGCGCTGCCGCACGTCGATGATCTCGCTGGCTTTATCTCCGGTGCACCGCCGGTGGCGCTCGGGACTTCGCCGCTGCACGCAGGGTTCGCGTGGCCGAAGGCGAAGCTCGCCTTCGTCACCGAAGCCGAGCTCTACGCCGGCGTCGTGCGCCACGGCCGGCGCGAAGGCGCGCGCCGCTCGAACGTCGACGCGATGCTGCGCGACTTGTCGGAAGTACGGATCGGCGATCCCGTCGTCCACGAACAGCACGGCATCGGCCGCTACCTCGGTCTCGTCACGTTCGACCACGGCGAAGGCCCCACCGAATTCCTGCAACTCGTCTACGCGAACGACGCCAAGCTCTACGTGCCGGTATCGAACCTGCACCTCATCGGCCGTTACAGCGGCGCATCGCCGGAAGCCGCGCCGCTGCACGAGCTTGGCAGCGGCCAGTGGGAAAAGGCGAAGAAGCGCGCCGCGCGGCAGGCGCACGACACGGCGGCCGAGTTGCTGAATCTTTACGCGCAGCGGGCGGCGCGCAAGGGTCACGCCTTCACCTTCACGCCGCACGACTACGAGGCGTTCGCCGACGGCTTTCCGTTCGAGGAAACCGCCGATCAGCAGGCAGCGATCGAGGCCGTGATCGGAGATCTCACGGCCGGCAAGCCGATGGACCGGCTCGTCTGCGGCGACGTGGGATTCGGCAAGACCGAAGTTGCGTTACGCGCTGCATTCGTGGCCTTGCCGACGGCAAGCAGGTGGCCGTGCTGGTACCGACCACGCTGTTGGCCGAGCAGCATTTCAAGGTCTTCACCGACCGCTTTGCTGACCTCCCGGTGCGACTGACCGAGCTTTCGCGGTTCCGCTCGCAGAAGGAAGTCAAGGCTGCGCTCGACGGTCTCGCCGCTGGAACGCTCGACCTCGTCATCGGCACGCACAAGCTGTTGCAGTCCGACGTGAAGTTCAGGAATCTCGGGCTCGTCATCATCGACGAGGAACATCGCTTCGGCGTTCGCCAGAAGGAGCAGCTCAAGAAGCTGCGCGCCGAAGTCGATGTGCTGACGCTGACGGCGACACCTATTCCGCGGACGCTCGCAATGTCGCTCGAAGGTATCCGCGATTTCTCGGTGATCGCGACGGCGCCGCAGCGGCGCCTTGCGATCAAGACGTTCGTGGCGACGTACGCGCGCGGCATCATTCGCGAAGCGGCGTTGCGCGAAATGAAACGTGGCGGTCAGATCTATTTCCTGCACAACGACATCGACACGATCGCAACGACAGCGCAACGACTGACCGAGCTTCTGCCCGAGGCCCGGATCGCCGTCGCGCACGGGCAGATGGGCGAGCGCGATCTCGAGCATGTGATGCGCGAGTTCTACGCGCAGCGCGTCAATCTGCTGGTGTGCTCGACTATCATCGAGACCGGGATCGACGTACCGACCGCCAATACGATCATCATCGAGCGTGCGGATCGGCTGGGACTCGCACAGCTCCACCAGCTTCGCGGGCGC
The DNA here is from genome assembly GCA_963724975.1 of uncultured beta proteobacterium. Taxonomy (GTDB): domain Bacteria; phylum Pseudomonadota; class Gammaproteobacteria; order Burkholderiales; family Casimicrobiaceae; genus CAIWHR01. The sequence goes on from CAVRXB010000005.1 coordinate 274,004, forward strand.
GTCGGTCGCTCCCACCACCAGGCCTACGCGTATCTGCTGACGCCGCCCGAGGAAGCGCTATCTGGCCAGGCAAGAAAAGCGCCTGGAGGCGATCCAGATGATGGAGGACCTGGGCTCCGGGCTTCTATCTCGCGATGCACGATCTCGAGATCCGGGGCGCCGGCGAAGTGCTCGGCGAATCGCAATCGGGCGAGATGCAGGAAATTGGATTCCAGCTCTACGCCGACATGCTGAGGGCGGCTGTCTCGGCACTCAAGGCTGGCCGCGAGCCAGATCTTTCTGCGCCGCTTGGCATTACTACGGAAATCAATCTTCATGTTCCGGCGCTGTTGCCGGAAATCTACTGCAACGACGTGCACGAGCGGCTCGTCCTCTACAAGCGTCTCGCGAACTGCGCAACGCTCGAGGAACTCGAGGTAATGCAGGAAGAGCTCGTCGACCGCTTTGGGCGACCCCCTGAGCCCGCGCTAGCGCTTCTCGCCTGCCACCGATTACGGCTCGTTGCCAAACCGATGGGCGTCCGTAAGATCGACGCTAGCCCCGAGCGGACCACTCTACAATTCGTGAAGGAGCCTCCGTTCGACGCCGGCGCTTTGATCCTCCTCGTGCAGCGCGATGGCCGCATCCGCTTTGCCGGCCAGGATCGCATCCGAATTGAGCGCGCGGCGCCGACGCTTGCCGAGCGGGTCGCTTTGGTTGGAGATTTCCTGAGCCAGCTGCGCTGACGAAGCAGCCGTTGTCGCTGCAGAGCGTACCGTCACCCGTAGTGGCGGCGGTCCGGCTCCTCCTGCGCGTTGTAAAAATGAACCCGATCGCGGCCCGATCGCTTGGCCTTGTAGCAGCTTGCATCGGCGGCTCCCAGGATTTGCGGCACCGAAAGCTTGCCATCCGAAATCGGGACGACGCCGATGCTTACGCCGAGCTTGAAGGACCTTCCGGTTGACGTGAACTGCATGTGCGCCACGGCATTGCGCAGGGATTCGGCGATCCGCCCCGCGTGATCGGGCGCGCAGTTTTCGAGTAGCACGCCGAATTCGTCGCCGCCGAGCCGCGCGAGCGTGTCGCCCTGCCGCAGCTTGTGCTGCAGGAGGACGCTGATCTCGCGTAGCAGCTCGTCGCCGGCCGCATGACCCGATGTGTCGTTGACTTCCTTGAATTGGTCGAGATCGAGGTACAGCACGGCATGCCGCCGATCGCCTTCTGCCGCACTTTCGAGAGCGTGCTCGAGCCGATGCTCGAACTCGCGCCGGTTCGCGAGCCCGGTCAGCGGATCGTGGCGTGCCTGGTGAGAAAGCTGCGCGGCAGTCCGGCGATCGTCGGTGACGTCGGAGAACACGAGCACGGCTCCGATCGTGGCGCCGTCGCGATCGCGAATCGGCGCAGTCGACGTGTCGACGGCGATCTCGCGGCCATCGCGCCGCACGAGGATCGTGTTGCCGCTGAGCTCGACGTTGCGCCCCTCCCGCAACAGCGGAGCGACCGGATTGAGCCGGACGCGGCGGTTGGCTTCGTCGACGATCGTGAATACTTCTTCCAGGGGCCGCCCCGCGGCCTCGGCAACGGTCCAGCCGGTCAACGCCTCCGCCACCGGGTTGACAGTCTCGACATGGCCGAATTCGTCGGTGGCAATTACCCCTTCGGCAATCGAATGCAGAGTCACCTGCGCCCGGTCCTTCTCGGCATACAACTGCGACTCGGCGTGCTTGCGGTCGGTGATATCCGTGATCGACCCGCCATCCGCACTGCTTCTCCGTTTGCGTCACGCACCGATTTTCCGCGCGCCTCGAACCACCGATAGTTTCCGGACCGCGTGCGCAGCCTGAATTCCGCGTCGTAGGGCGCGCCATGCGCGCGATGTTCGTTGAGCGCGTTGAGCCGCACGACACGATCGTCGGGATGCAGATGGTCCAGAAACGACTCGAGTTTGTTCGGAAACTCGTGGTCGGCGTATCCAAGGAGTTCCTTGTAGCGCGGCGAGTAGTAGACCTCGCCACTTGCCACGTCCCAGTCCCAGATGCCCGCATTGCTGCCATCGACCGCGAGATCGAACCGCTCCTCGCTGATCCGGAGTGCATGCTCGAGAGTGTCGCTCGTGCGCAGCATGCGGCGCGACAGGGAAATGCCGCCGATCACGAGCGCGCCCGCCGCAAGAATCAGCGCAATCTCGAGAATCTCCTGCGTCCGGCGTGACGCTTCGCCGAGCGTGCTCGAGAATGCGATTTCTATCGGAGTAAGCCGACGGTTGGCGTTGTCGATGCGCACGAGGATCGGGTCGAGCGAGGTCGGCTGCGCCGGCGTCGCGACAGTCAGCCGGTGCAGTTCCTCGGCGGCGGCATTGAGCTCGGCGATTCCCTCGTCGCCCTCGGTCCAGATAGCGATCGCGCGACTCATGAAGCTGACGTTGCGAAACCGGCGGAACAGCATGATCATCCCGTCGATGTCGGCGGGATCATTCCTGCCCGCGATGAACCCCTCGCGGACCACGGCAAGATCGGGATCGTCCTTCTGCAGTTCGAGCCGCGCCCGACGGTCACCCATGGGGACGGCGATGGACTCGAGATAGCTGCGGTAGTCGGCTTCCGAGTGTGATTGCGCGTATCGGAACAGACTGTAGACCGCTTCCTTTTGCGCCTTGGACCAAAGGCTCTCGGCGCCCACATAAGCCCAGCCCGCCGAGACGATCTTGAGACTCTCGCTCGCGAGCAGGACGAGCAGAACGACGATTGCGAGGAACGGCCAAGTGACGTGCAAAAGTCGCCAATTGTTCGGAGTCGCCGGCACCATTTCCTTGAAAAGCTATGGTCTTGACACGAGCGGGGGAGCGGATTCCACCGCACATTCCGCTAGCGTACATGATTCGGGCGTCCGCGCCGATGGACCATCCGATCGCCGGTCGGAAAAGAGCGCACGAGCGTCGCGCGGGGCGCCAGGTCGAAAATGCGTCGACGGTGGTAGGATTTCCACTGGCCGTTCCCTAACGATCGACGCGCCGCGTTTTCAATGCCTGCGCATCCGCTCCCTCCGCAATTGCATGTCTTCGTCCGCGACTGGCTGTCGTCCAACAACGTCGTCCTGAAAAGCCGTGACGGGCACGTACTCGTCGACACCGGATACTCGCGGCACGCGCCACTGACCGTGTCATTGCTCGCTTCCGCGCGCGGCATTGGCAACGACCCCCTCGCCTGGATCGTCAACACGCACTGCCATTCCGATCACATCGGCGGTAACGCGGCGATCGTCGAGAAGTACGGCTGCCCCGTCGCGGTTCCCGAAGGCGAGGCGCCACTCGTCGAACGCTGGGATCAGAAGGCGCTGCTCTACGATTATTGCGACCAGCACGCCGACCGCTTTGCCGTGAGCAAGGCGTTGGTTCCCGGGACGACGCACATATGGGGTGATCTCGAGTGGCGTGCGCTTGCAGCGCCTGGGCACGACATGGGCGCGCTCGTCTTCCACAATCGCGAGCATCAGATCCTCATTTCCGGCGATGCGCTGTGGGAGAACGGGTTCGGATTCGTGATGCCGCCGGAATTCGATCCGGCGGCACTGCCGGCCACCCGGGCGACGATCGAAATGATGGCTGAACTCGACGTTCGCATCGTGATCCCCGGTCATGGCGAACCGTTTTCCGGGGTCGAAGCCGCGCTCGACCGCGCACGCCGGCGGATTGCGGCGTTCGCCGCGGACAGCCTTCGCGTCGCGCGGCATGCGCTGAAAGTCAATCTCGTGTTCGCGCTGCTCGACCGCCAGCAAATGCAACTCGTCGACATGCCGGCCTACCTCGATCGCGTCGGCCTTTATCGCGACTTCAATCGGCAGTTTTTCCGCCTGGCTCCTTCGGAGCTGGCCGCGCTGCTGGTGGGCGAACTCCAGAAGTCGGGCATCGTCAAAACCGAGGACGGTTGGCTCCGACTCGCATGATGCAAGCGACGAATACTCTGCCGGCCGCGCCCGGGCGCGACTGCGCTAAGATACGCGCCACGTGCGGAGTCGCCGCCCGGGAATATCTAGGGTCAGACCCCTGTTTACCGTCCCCATGCCGAAGTTGCGCGCTCCCCTGCTCCATCCCCTGACGTACGTCCTCCCGATCCGCCACGGAAAATAGCGTGAGCGAGATCCTCGGTCACCCGTTGTTTCAAGGCGGATTGGCACCGTTTGTCGTCGCACTGGTCGTCGGGCTCGTGCTTGCCCGCACGCGATTCGCGTGGCTCGCCGTCATGCCGGCGTATGCGACCATGGTGGCGCTCGACACCGGGTTTTCGCTCTTTCCGCCGACCGTCGCGCGCAAGACGATGGCCATCGGACTGCTCGCTCCGCTGGTCGGCATCGTCGCCGACTTGTATCCGCGCGCATCGCGGCAAATCGCGCTTGTGCTCGTGATCGTCACAGCGCTCCTTTCGCTTTGGATCTTCCAGACGGTGCTGCAGAACCACGAGGGCGCGAGCGCGATCGCTGCCGGAGCCGGCGTTGCCGTATTCGTCGCTGCCATGATGGCGACCGTGCTGCGGTTGCGCGGTGACGGACTGCGCGCCGGCGCGGCCGGCCTGGGCTTGGGGCTTGCCACCAGTGTTGCCGGCATTCTTTCGGCGTCGATCGGCGCCCTCGTTGCGGGCGCCGCAATCGCATCGGCATGCGCTGCGATGCTGATCGTACAGATTGTGCTGTCGCGAACGCTCGCTCCCGGCTTTACTGGAGCGTTGCCCGTCGGCCTTCTGGTGGCGCTGATCGCCGCGGGCACGCAGCAGCTCGCCCTGCTCCCCTGGTATGCGCTGCCTCTGCTGCTGCTCGTGCCGTTGGCGGCTGCAATGCCGGTATCCCACCACCGCGTGCCCATCGCGCGGGCGGCGATCCTGTCGGCCTACTCGCTCGCGGCCGCCGCGCTCCCCATCGGTGCTGCGTGGTACGCCGCGCACACCGCCGTGCAGTGATACAACCTTCCGGAGGTCCTCGTGCTCAAGCGACTTGCCATTCTTGCTTTTGCTGCGGTCCCGCTTGTTGCGACCGCGGCAGTCGAAACTTATCCGCTCGATCCGTTGCACACATCCGTATCGTTTGCGATCGACCATCTTGGGCTGTCGATGATCCATGGACGATTCAGCAAATATGCGGGAAAGATCACGATCGATCGCGTGGCCAAGACCGGCGGCGTCGACCTCGTCATCGAGACTGCGTCTGTCGACACCAACGACAACGACAAGGGCAACCGCCCGCGTTCGCGTGACGAGCACCTGCGCTCCGCCGATTTTTTCAACTCGGCTGAATTTCCCCGCATGACCTACAAATCCACGAGCGTCGTTTTTGCCGGCGACACGCCGTCGGTTGTGCAGGGGGACCTGACGCTCCTTGGCGTCACGAAGCCGGTCGCGATCACCGTGGAGCGCTTCAAGTGCAACCCGGCAACCGCAACGGCGAAGGAACGTTGCGGCGGCAGCGCGAGCGCCAAGATCAAGCGTTCCGACTTCGGCATGAAACGGGGGATTCCCAACATCGGCGACGAAGTCGCGCTGTCGTTCGGCTTCGAGGGCGACAAGGAGTAGCGGCGCGAGCGGCGAGCCGGGGCCCCAGCCGAAGGCAAGGGGCAGCGAGCGATCGCGAGTCGCCGCTTGAGGCCGACCCACGCGGCGCAACGACTCACATGACAGTGCGGAGGCCGAGGCGCGAGCGGCGAGCCGGGGCCCCCGCCGAAGGCAAGGGGCAGCGAGCGATCGCGAGTCGCCGCTTGAGGCCGACCCACGCGGCGCAACGACTCACATGACAGTGCGGAAGCCGCGGCGCGAGCGGCGAGCCGGGGCCCCCGCCGAAGGCAAGGGGCAGCGAGCGATCGCGAGTCGCCGCTTGAGGCCGACCCACACGGCGCAACGACTCACATGACAGCGCGGAGGCCGAGGAGGCCGAGGCGCGAGCGGCTCGCCGCTCGCGCCGCTACCTCCCGATCTCGCCCGCGAAATTCCGTATGCCCGAAAGGAGCATCTCGACCGCCAGCGCCGTCAGCACGAGGCCCATCAGCCGCTCGAACGCGATCACCGCGCGTTCGCCCAGCCAACGTTGCAACCGGTCGGCTAGCGCGAGCACTACCGTCGTCGCGACCATGGCCGCCGTGAGCGCGGCAATCCAGCTGCCGATCTGCGCGGGATCGCGCGATGCCATCAGCATGACCGTTGCGAGCGCCGAAGGTCCCGCGATCGATGGAATCGCGAGCGGCACGAGGAACGGCTCGCCTCCCGGCGCGTCGCCGAAGATCCCCTCGGGCCGGGGAAATACCATCCGGATCGCGATCAGGAACAGGATGATTCCACCTGCGATCGTGAGCGACTCCTCCGACAGGTGCAGCCACCGGAGGAACGTGCGGCCGCCCAGCATGAACGCGACGAGGATCACGTACGCCGCCACGCATTCGCGCACGACGACCTTCGGGCGGCGTTCCGGAGCGACGTTTTTCAGCGCCGCGACGACGACCGGCACATTGCCGAAGGGATCGATGACCAAGACAAGCAGGATCGTCGCGGAAAAGAGCTCGGCGTTCATCGGCGCGGGGGACGGCTCGTCGGATGGGCGCGCAGTATATCGCGGCGCACCTGAATCGATGCCGATGCCTGCATAATTGCAAGCTTTGCCCCGTGTCCGCCCGCCCTGGAGGCGAGCCACCGTTCTCATTTGGAGTTATCCGCATGAAGCCCTCTGTCCTCCTTGTCTGTTGCGCAAGCACGCTTGCTGCGCCGACCTTCGCTGCCGATCCGCCCCCATCGGTAGCCTCGCCCCCGATGCTGCAATCGGGCATCGAAAAGCAATACTTCGATCCCGGCGTCCGCGCCGGCGACGACTTCTACACCCATGTCAACGGCAAATGGCTTGCGGCGACGACGATTCCTCCCGACAAGTCGAGCTGGGGTCCCGTCGGCATCCTTCGGCAGGAGTCGCAGGAGCAACAGCGCGCGATCATCGAGGAGGCCGCGGCGTCGCCGACGGCCGGCAGCGCCGAGGCGCGCAAGGTCGGCGACCTCTATCGCAGCTTCATGGACGAAGCGCGCATCGAGACGCTCGGTCTCAAACCGCTCGCCGCCGAATTTGCGGCGATCGACGCCGTGAAGGACAAGGCCGAGCTCCCTGCACTCATCGCGCACCTGCAACAGATTGGCGTCACCACTCCCTTCGACCTCGATATCCTCCAGGACAAGCGCAATTCGACCGTCTACATCGCGTACCTGTCGCAATCGGGTCTCGGCCTTCCCGACCGCGACTACTACGTCGACGACAGCGATGCCCGGCTTGTCGGCATCCGGAAGAAATATGGCGAGCACACCGAGAAGATGCTGGCGATGGCCGGCAGCAAGAACGCGAAGCAGGAGGCCGCCGACATCCTCGCGTTGGAAACCGAGATTGCGCGGGTCCACTGGACCAAGGTCGAGTCGCGCGACCCGGTGAAGACATACGAAAAAGTCGCACTCAAGGACTTACCGGGAACCGCTCCGGGCTTCGGGTGGAAGGATTACCTGGACGCGGTCGGCGTCGCCGGGAAGATCCCCGATCTCGTCCTCTACCAGGCAAGCTATCTGCGAAACTTCGCTGCGCTCTTCGCGAAGACGCCGCTTTCCACATGGAAGACCTACCTCAGGTGGGCGGTGTTGCGGGACTATGCGCGATTCCTCGACAAGCAGTACGTCGACGAGCGGTTCGCGTTCTACGGCACCACGCTGTCCGGCATCCCGGAGAATCGTCCCCGTTGGCAGCGCGGCGTGGGGCTCGTCGACGAGTCGATCGGCGAAGCTCTGGGGCGGGTCTATGTCGACAAGCATTTCCCGCCTTCCAGCAAGGCGCGGATGGAAAAACTCGTCGCCAACCTGCTCGTCACCTACAGGCAGAGCATTGACACCCTCGACTGGATGGGACCGCAGACGAAGAAGGAAGCGCAAGCCAAGCTCGCGAAAATCACGCCAAAGATCGGCTACCCCGCGAAATGGCGCGATTACTCGAAGCTCGTCATCGCCCCGGACGATCTCGTGGGCAACGTGATGCGATCACGCCGCTTCGAGTTCGACCGGAACATCGGCAAGCTGGGCAAGCCGATCGACCGCGACGAATGGTTCATGACGCCACAAACGGTCAATGCCTATTACAACCCGTTCATGAACGAGATCGTGTTCCCGGCGGCGTTTCTTCAACCACCGTATTTCAATCCGGCTGCCGATGACGCAGCCAACTATGGCGGCGCCGGCGCGACGATCGGACACGAGATCAGCCATGGATTCGACGATTCGGGCAGCCAGTTCGACGGCGACGGAAACCTGCGCGACTGGTGGACCGCGGAGGACCACAAGCGCTTCGAGGAGAAGACCAAGGCACTCGTCGCGCAGTTCGACGCCTACAGCCCCGTACCCGGCTATTTCGTCAACGGCAAGCTCACGCTCGGCGAGAACATCGCCGATCTGTCGGGGCTCGCGATCGCATACAAGGCCTATCGGTTGTCGCTCGGCGGGAAGGAAGCTCCCGCCATCGATGGCATGACCGGCGACGAGCGCTTCTTCCTGAGCTACGCGCAAGGCGAGCGCGACAAGACGCGCGAAGAGCAGCAGATCGTCTACCTCAAGTCCGATCCGCATTCGCCCGATCAGTTCCGCGCGAACGGACCGCTGTCGAATCTCGATGCGTTCTACAAGACGTTCAATATCAAGGAGGGCGACAAGATGTACCGGCCTCCGAACGAGAGAGTCTCGATTTGGTAGCTTTAATAATGGAGATCCGAGATGCCCTTCAAACCTGATTTCATCGCCGGTCCTGCAGCAATTATTGCGAGCGTCGCAGCCGCCATGGTCTTCGCGCAGCCGGTGCCGCCGGTCGCCCCCATGAAGCCCGTCATGGACACCTATTTCGGCGTCTCGGTGACAGATCCGTATCGTTACATGGAGAACATGAAGGATTCGGAGGTCGCGGCGTGGATAAAGGCGCAGGCCGATTACACTCATTCCGTGCTGTCGAAAATTCCCGGCCGCGCGGAACTGTACAAAGAGGTCGAGGTTCGCGGCAACGCGGCATCGGCTCGGGTATACGACGTTCAGGTCGTCGGGACGAAGGTCTATTACCAGAAGCGGCGCGCCGACGAGAACATCGGCAAGCTCTACGTGCGTGACGGTTTCGGCGGCGCGGAGAGACTGCTCGTCGATCCCGAAACCGTGAAGTCGGCCGATGGCAAGCACAGCGCGATCGACTGGTTCGTTCCGTCGCCCGACAACACGTATCTGGGCTACGGGATGTCACCCGGCGGTTCCGAGGAAAGCGTGCTTCATATCATCGATGTCGCTACCGGAAAGCCGACCGGCGATGTGATCGATCGCGCCAATTTCGGCAATCCGTCCTGGATCGACGGCAACCGGTTCCTTTACAACCGCCTGCAAAAACTGTCGGAAGGCGCACCGCCGACCGACAAATATCAAAACTCACGTGTCTACGTCCACCAGATGGGCGATGACCCGGACAAGGATTCCGTCCTGATCGGTGTCGGCGTATCCGCCGCGGTCGCGCTCGAGCCTGCGGACATTACGGTCGCCTACAAGCCCCTCGGCTCCGATTACGTGATCGTGCAGGCGTTCAACGGAACGCAGCGTGAACTCAGGCTTTGGACCGCGCCCGTCGCCAGTTTGAACGGCGACAGGACGCCGTGGGTCAAGGTTGCGGGATTCGAGGACGAAGTCACCGATCTCACGATCAGCGGCGAAATGGCCTACCTGATGACGCACAAGGGAACCCCGCGCTTCAAGGTGCTGCAGACGTCGCTCGCCAAGCCGGATTTCGCCAAGGCCGGAACGGTGATCGCGCCTGGCGAGGCCGTTGTTACCGGCGTCGGCGCTGCAAAAGATGCGCTTTACGTGCGCAAGATGAACGGCGGGAATAGCGAGCTTTTCCGGCTCGAATATGCGCAGGGCGCGAAGCCGCAGCAGATCGCATTGCCGTTTGTCGGCGATATCGAAGGCCTCGCTCTCGATCCTCGCGTGCCGGGCATCGTCTTCAATCTCGGCGGGTGGGTCCGGTTCGGCAGCTACTACGCGTACGACCCGAAGTCGGGAAAGGTCACCGATACGCGGTTGCAACCGCAGGGCAAGTACGACAATCCGACCAATCTCGTCGCAACCGATGTCAAGGCAAAAGCTCCCGATGGCACGATGATTCCGATGTCGATCATGCACAAGAAAGGAATGAAACTCGACGGCACGAATCCAACGATCCTCTATGGCTACGGTGCGTACGGGATTCCACAGTCGCCGTTCTTCCGCCCGACGTGGTTGCCGTGGTTCGATCGCGGCGGCGTACTCGCGGTCGCGCACGTCCGTGGCGGGGGCGAGTACGGCGAGGAATGGTACAAGGCCGGCTACAAGGCGACCAAGCCCAACACCTGGCGCGATGCCATCGCGTGCGCGGAATGGCTCATTGCGAACAAGTACACGTCGCCCGCGAGGCTGTCGATCATGGGCGGCAGCGCCGGCGGCATCTTCGTCGGCCGCTCGATCACCGAACGGCCCGAACTCTTCGGTGCTGCGGTCGATGCGGTGCCCGTGTCCGATACTCTTCGGTTCGAGTCCACGGCCAATGGGATACCGAACATTCCGGAATTCGGGACCGTCAAGACCGAGGAAGGATTCAAGGCGCTTTATGCGATGAGCCCGTACGCCTGGGTCAAGAACGGCGACAAATATCCGGCCGTGCTGCTCACTACGGGATTCAACGACCCGCGCGTCGATGCGTGGCAGGCGGGCAAGATGGCCGCGCGGTTGCAGGCGGCCACGTCCAGCGGCAAGCCGATCCTTCTGCGCATCGACTACGATGCGGGGCACGGCTTTGGCTCGACCAAGAAATCGCAATACGAGGAGCGCGCCGACGTGTTCGCGTTCCTGCTGTGGCAGGCGGGCATGAAGGGCTTTCAGCCCTGAATCGCGTGCGCCAACCCGGGGCCTAGCCGACGATCCGATACGCGTGGTGGACGCGGCGGTCGCGGAAGTCCTCCGGCAGCGTTCGCGCGCTGATCTCCATGCACGCGGGATCGGACGCCAGCGCCAGGTCGAGACGAAACGTGCGCAGATTGGTCGAGAAGTAAAGCTCGCCGCCGGGCGCGAGCAGCCCGCGCACCGATGCGACGAGCGCCGCGTGGTCGCGCTGGATGTCGAGCGCGCCCGCCATCGCCTTCGACGTGGAGAACGCCGGCGGATCGAGCACGATCAGCTCATAGCGCCTTCGCTCGGCGTGCGCGATGTCGAGCCAGCGCACGACGTCGGCGCGGATCAGCTGGTGCCGTCGCGCGTCGATGCCATTGGCCGCGAAATTGCGCGCTGCCCAGTCGAGATAGGTGTTCGACAGATCTACCGATTGTGACGCGATCGCGCCGCCCGCCGCTGCGTACACGGTGAAGCTCCCGGTATACGCGAACAGGTTGAGCATCCGCCGGCCCTGCGCTCGCTCGCGCACGATCGCACGCAGCGCTCGATGATCGAGAAAAAGGCCGGTGTCGAGATACGCGTCGAGATTGACGAAGAAGCGCAGTCCCGATTCGACGATGGCGAACTCTCTGCCCCGCACGCCGGTCGGCTCGTGCTGCAGGCCGGCGCGGCGCCTCCTGCGCACCTTGGCGACAATCGCGTCGGGCGGCAGTTGGAGCACCTCTGCCGCCGTCGCCCCCGCTGCGGCGAGCCACGCGTCGTGCTCCGCGTCGCTCTGCTCCCAGCCGGTGTCGATTTCCTGCAGATGAACGCGCACGCCGAGCGCCGGCTCCTCCGCCACATAACAGTCGATCGCCAGCGGGAATTCCGGCAGATCGCGGTCGTAGACGCGGTAAGCGCCGTACCCGTGGCGGCGCGCCCAGCGGCTCCAGTGCTTGGCGTTTTTCGACAGGCGATTCGCGAACGCGACGATCGCGTCCGCGTGCGGCACGCTCCGCGTGCCGGTTTGGCGTGACCGCACGGAGCGCATCGATCCGCTCAGTGCAGCTTGACGCGCGGTTCGAGGCGGTGCCGCACGAGGCGGCTCAGCGTGTCGATGGCGACCCGTACCCAGCCCAGGATCGCCACCTGGTGCATCTTGTAGAGCGACGCATACATCCAGCGCGCGATCAGGCCCTGCACGAAAATGTTGCCGCCGATCAGCCGTCCCATCAGGTTGCCTACCGCGGAGAGGTGGCCGAGCGAGACCAGCGATCCGAAGTCGGAGAAATGGAATTCCGGCAGCGGCGCTCCCGCGAGCCGGGCGCGCATGGTCTTCACGAGCAGCGACGCCTGTTGATGGGCGACTTGCGCGCGTGGCGGCAGGATCGCGTCTTCCTTGCCGGACTCCGGCCAGGGGCACGCAGCGCAATCCCCCAGCGCGAAAATGTCCGGATCGCGCGTGGATTGGAGCGTTGTGGTGACGACAAGCTGGTGCGCGCGATTGACTTCGAGACCGTCGAGGTTCGCGAGGACGGCCGGCGCCTCGATGCCCGCGGCCCAGACGACGAGATCCGCGTGCAGCACGACGCCCGACGCCGTGTGAACGCTCTCCGCATCGACCTCGACGACCCGCTCGCCGGTGCGTACTGAGACCGTGAGCTTGCCCAGAAGCCCGGTAGCTGCCTTCGCGATCTCCTCGGACAGTGGTGGCAGGATTCGCGGCGCGGCTTCGAGAATCGTGAGCCTTATGTCGCGCTCCGGTTTCAGGTAATCGAGTCCATAGCTCGCGAAGGCGCGCGTGCAATTTCTGATTTCCGCGGCAAGCTCCACGCCCGTCGCACCGGCGCCGATGATCACGATGTCGACGGCCGCCGATTCGCCGCGCGACGCGCGGCCCTCGGCCCGCACGCAGGCCGCAACGAGGCGCCGATGGAAGCGCTCGGCATCGACCGCCGTGTCGAGCGAGATCGCGTGCTGCGCCACACCAGGCACGCCGAAGTCGTTGCCGACACTCCCGACGCAGAAAATGAGCGTGTCGTACGGCAGCACGCCAGCCGGAAGAATTTCTTCGCCGTCGTCATCGAGCACCGCGGCAAGTTGCACTTCGCGGCGCGCGCGATCGAGCCCGGTCACCGCGCCGAAGCGGAAGCGAAAATGGTGCCAATACGCTATCAGGAAATAGTCGACGCTGTGCAAATCGGCATCCATCCGGCCCGCCGCAACCTCGTGCAGCAGCGGCTTCCACAAATGCGTCTGGAAGCGGTCGACGAGCGTAACGATCGCACGTCCGCGGCGACCGAGCGTATCGCCAAGTCTCGCCGCGAGCGGAAGGCCGGCAGCGCCGCCGCCGACGATGACGATTCGATGGGGTATGGGTTCTGGCGGTCTCATCGTTCTTTAGATCGGGGCATCAGTCTCCCCTCGCAATGCCTTCGCGGCGCGGATCGGCCCCGCCGATCCAGCCATCCTTCGTGCGCACGATCGCTTGCGATCCGCTGGTTTGGCTCATCACGACCGTCTCGTGGCCCAGCGCGCGCAGTCGCGGTTCGTGTCGCGCGACCGCAGTCCCCGCTTCGAGTTCCGTCGGCCCGTTGCGGCTGCCGAAATTGGGCAGCGCGACCGCTGCCTGTGGATCGAGTCCCCAGTCCAGCACGCCGATGAGCGTCTTGGCAACGTAGTTGACGATTGCGGGTCCACCCGCCGAACCGGCCACCATGAAGACGCGGCCCGCGCCATCGTAGACAATCGTCGGCGCCATCGACGAGCGCGGCCGTTTTCCGGCCTCGACGCGGTTGGCGACCGGCGCCCCGTTGGCGGACGGAACGAACGAAAAATCGGTGAGCTCGTTGTTGAGCAGAAAGCCGCCGGCGGTCATCAAGCGGCTGCCGAACGCATTCTCGATGGTCGTTGTCATCGCGACCGCATTCCCGTCGCGGTCGACGATCGAGATGTGCGACGTCGACGGCAGCTCGAGCGCGGCGTTCTTTCCCCGCGCTGCTTTGCGCGCACTCTCCGGTGCGGGCGGATTTCCGGGAAGCGCTGTGCCGAGGCTTGCGCCGGTTCGTATCAATTGCGAGCGCTCGCGAAGATAGAGACGATCAAGCAGGCCCGCGGGCGGCGCGACAAAATCCGGGTCCGCCATGTACATGTCGCGGTCCGCGTAAGCAAGACGCCCCGCCTCGCTGATGAAATGCACGCTCCAGAACGAAGCCGGCCCCATCGACGCGAGGTCGTAGGGCTCGAGCATGCCGAGCATCTGCAGCACGGTAGCGCCGCCCGAGGAAGGCAGCGGCATCCCGCAGATTCGATACGCTCGGTACACACCGCACTCGGGTGAGCGAACCTTGACCCGGTAATTCGCGAGATCCGCGAGCGTCAGATCGCCCGGGTTCGATGCGAACGAGTTTGCAGTCGCAACGATGTCGCCCGCTATTTCTCCATGATAGAACGCGTTCGCGCCGCCGGCGGCAATCGCGCGCAGCGTGCGCGCGAACGCCGGATTCCGCAGAATCGTTCCGATCGCGCGGGGGCGTCCGTCCGATTCGAGAAAATAGGCGCGCACCCGCGGCTGCACGAAATGTCTTTCCACCGCGAGCAATTTTGCAAGCCGCGGCGAAATTGCAAACCCCTGTTCGGATAGCGCAATCGCCGGGGCGAACAGCGCTGGCCCACGGCAATCGCCCATGCCGGCGATGCGCTTCTGCGAGCAGCGCGACGACGCCCGGCACGCCGACCGATCGTCCTCCGATGATGGCATCGAAAAAAAACATCGGCTTTCCGTCGGCGCCGAGGAAGCGGTCGGGACGGGCCGCTGCCGGAGCGGTCTCGCGGCCATCGTAAGCGACGAGGCGATTCCGCTTGCCGTCGTGGACCAGCATGAAGGCGCCGCCGCCGATGCCGCTCGACTGCGGCTCGACGAGGTTCAACACGAGCTGAACGGCAATGGCGGCGTCGACTGCGGTGCCGCCCTGCTTCAGGATCCGGTATCCCGCTTCGACCGCAAGCGGGTTCGCGGCCGCGACCATGAAGCGGCGGCTCGTCACCGGCGGTTTGTCGGTCCAGCCGGATGCGCTCTCGGGCGGCTCGTCCTGCGCACGACCGCACGGGATCACCGCGATCAGCGCGACAGCCAGGAACGTGCTTCGAAAAGCGCAACGGATCCGACGCTGCACGACGGTGGACTCCTTCGACAACGACATTGTATGTCACGTCATCAGCGCATTTGTTGCGAGCGCCGGTCAGAAAAAAGCCGGCCTTTGCAGGCCGGCTATTTCGCTCGAACGTAATGCACTCTATTTCTTCGGCGCGTCCTTGGCTGCGTCCGGTCCCGGCGATGCGGCTGGAATCGGCACCGGCGGCGCGACCGCGGCGGCGTCACCCGGCGCAGTCATGACGACGGGAGCCGGTGTGGGCGGAGATGTCTTGTTCATCGTCCACACGCCGATCAAAGGAACGATCATCAGCGCAACGATATTGATGATCTTGATCAGCGGATTCACTGCGGGGCCGGCCGTATCCTTGTACGGGTCGCCCACGGTGTCGCCCGTCACCGCCGCCTTGTGCGCGTCGGAGCCCTTGCCGCCATGGTGTCCGTCCTCGATGTATTTCTTCGCGTTGTCCCATGCGCCGCCGCCGGTCGTCATCGAGATGGCGACGAAAAGACCGGTGATGATCGTGCCCATCAGCACACCGCCGAGCGTTTGCGCCCCCGCAGCGACGCCGCCGAAATACGCGAAGCCAACACCGACGACGATCGGGACCAGCACCGGCAGGAGCGACGGGACGATCATTTCCTTGATCGCGGCCTTGGTGAGCATGTCGACGGCAACACCGTATTCCGGTTTCGCCGTGCCTTCCATGATGCCCTTGATCTCCTTGAATTGCCGGCGCACTTCGACGACCACGGCACCGGCAGCGCGGCCGACCGCTTCCATCGCCATCGCGCCGAACAGATAGGGGATGAGGCCGCCGATGAAGAGGCCGATGATGACGTAGTGATTGGACAAGTCGAAGCTCGCCGATTTGCCCGCGGATTCGAGTGCGTGCGTGTAGTCGGCGAACAGCACCAGCGCCGCGAGACCGGCGGATCCGATCGCGTAGCCTTTCGTCACTGCCTTGGTCGTGTTGCCGACCGCGTCGAGCGGATCGGTGATCGCCCGAACCGAGTCCGGCAGCTTCGCCATTTCCGCAATGCCGCCGGCGTTATCGGTGATGGGTCCGTATGCGTCGAGCGCGACGATGATGCCCGCCATCGACAACATCGCAGTGGCGGCGATCGCGATGCCGTACAGGCCGGCGAGCGCATAGGAGACCAGGATGGCGATGCAGACGGAGAGCACCGGCAACGACGTCGCCTTCATCGACACGCCGATGCCGGCGATGATGTTGGTCGCGTGGCCGGTCGTCGACGCCTGCGCGACGTGCCGTACGGGCGAGTATTCGGTGGCCGTGTAGTACTCGGTGATCACGACCATCGCCGCGGTCAGCGCGAGGCCCACGAGCCCGGCGCCCCACAGCCGCATCGTCGTGAGCCGCGGGTCGACGCTCGCCATGTCGTTCATCATCAGTCGCGTGATGATCCAAAAGCCGATCGCCGAAAGGACGGCGGCGACGATCAACCCGCGGTAGAGCGCGTTCATGATCTTGCCGCCTTCGCGCGCCTTGACGAAATAGCAGCCGACAATCGACGCCAGGATCGAGAAGCCGCCCAACACGAGCGGATAGGTCACGGCAGTCTGCGCTTGCAGCGGGAACAGGAGCGCCCCCAGCAGCATGGTCGCAACGATCGTGACCGCGTAGGTTTCGAAGAGGTCGGCCGCCATGCCGGCGCAGTCGCCGACGTTGTCGCCCACGTTGTCCGCGATCACCGCAGGGTTGCGCGGGTCGTCTTCCGGAATGCCTGCTTCCACCTTGCCCACGAGGTCGGCACCAACATCGGCGCCCTTGGTGAAGATGCCGCCGCCAAGGCGCGCGAAGATCGAGATCAGCGAGCCGCCGAACGCGAGGCCGACGAGCGGCTCGATCGTGTGATGCAGACCGGTTCCCAACGGATCCGGGCCCCAGGCGGTCGCGCCTCTCAGAAAGGCGTAGAAGCCGGCGACGCCGAGCATGCCGAGGCCGACGACGAGCATCCCGGTGATGGCGCCGCCGCGAAACGCGACCGCGAGCGCATTGTTAAGGCCGGTGCGCGCGGCTTCGGCCGTGCGCACGTTCGAGCGCACCGACACGTTCATTCCGATGTATCCCGTCAGTCCGGACAGCACCGCGCCGACGAAGAAGCCGCCCGCCGTCGCACCGCCCAGCGCCCACCAGATGAGCACGAACAGGATGACGCCGACGATCCCGATCGTCATGTACTGGCGGTTGAGGTACGCCTTGGCGCCAGCCTGGATGGCGGCGGCAATTTCGCGCATGCGATCGTTGCCGGCGGGCTTTTTCATAACCCAGCCGATCGAGACGAAACCGTAGACGATCGCAGCGGCCGCGCAGACGAGCGCGAAAATGAGGCCGTTGTCGTTGGACATGGTGGTGATCTCCCATTGAGTGGCACGAAGTCGCGGAAGCGCCTCGGCATTGGCCTGTACCGGCCCTCATGCCGGGACGTGCGCAGAGTCCCTTCCCGCACGTCCGTGCCATTCCCGCGTCGATGCTGCCCCGGGAAGCCCCGGCGCAAAGCACGCTATTGTGCCAGTTTGCGGGCCAGAAAGTCGAGCCGGTCCTGTCCCCAGAACGGCTCGCCGTCGACGATATACCACGGCGTGCCGAAGACCTGACGGTCGATGGCCTCTTGCGTCGCCGCGTCGTAACGCGCGGCGATCTCGGGCGCTTGGGCACGGGTGGCGATAGCGGCAGCCGGCAAACCCACGTCCGTCGCGCATGCGGCGAGCGTGCCCGCGTCAGCGATGTCGCGTTCTTCGGCCCATCGCGCGCGCATCACCGCTCCGGCGAAATCGATCGCGCCACGCGTGTCATGCTCCTGCGCGGCCAGCGTCCAGAGGGATGAAAGCTCCGGTCCGGATCCCGCGAATTTCGGCTGCGCGTTGAAGGGCATCCCCAGCAACGCCTTCCACCGCGCAAGCTCCGCCAGCCGATACGCTTGCCGTTGCGGCGCTCGCTGTTTCAGCGGCAACCCGCCGGAAACCGGGAAGATGCGGCCGAGGTCGACCGGCTTCATCTCGATCGTCGCGCCATGTTTCGCGCAAAGCGCCACTAAACGCTCGTGACCAAAATAGGTCCACGGCGAAACCGCGGTCATGTAGTAGGTGACGATCTTGCCCATTGCACGCCTGGCCATTCCGCTGGAAGCCGTTACGGCCTAGATCGTAAATTCCGTTTTCAGCTTCTTGGCAACGGCGACATTCCTGAGGCGCACGTAGCGCGGCAGGCCGTTCTTGAACGGCGGCGGCGATTCGCCGCGGATCAGGGGCGCCAGATACCGGCGCGCGCGGTCGGTGATGCCGAATCCGTCTTTGGTGATGAACGCGGGCGGCAGCATCTTCTCGACGTTGGCGACTTTCTCGAGCGGCGCCTCGGTGATCTTCCATCGGTATGGCCGGTCGGAAATACGGGTTATCGCCGGCATCACCGCATTCTTCCCTGCCAGCGCCATCTCGACCGCTGCCTTGCCCACCGCGTAGCTCTGATCGAGGTCGGTTTTCGATGCGAGGTGGCGCGCTGCGCGTTGCAGATAATCGGCGACCGCCCAGTGGTATTTGTATTTGAGATTGTCCTTGACGATCGATGCGATGAGCGGGCCCACGCCGCCCAGCTGGGCGTGACCGAACGCGTCCTTCGTACCCGCCTCTGCCATCAGGCCCCCGCCCGCATCCTTCAAGCCTTCGGAAACGCCGACGCAGCAGTAACCGAAGCGCTTCACGTTAGCGTCGACGGCGGCGAGAAATTTTTCCTGTTCGAAGGCGATCTCCGGAAACAACAACACCAGCGGAATCGGCGTGTCGCGATCGTCCGCCATTCCGACGGCGGCCGTTATCCAGCCGGCATTGCGCCCCATTACCTCGAGCACGAACACGCGCGTCGACGTCTTCGCCATCGACGCGACGTCGAACGCGGCCTCGCGCATCGATGTCGCCACGTACTTCGCCACCGAACCGAAGCCCGGGCAGTTATCGGTGATCGGCAGGTCATTGTCGACCGTCTTCGGCACGTGCACGGCGATCAATGGATAGCCAAGCGTCGAGGCGATCTGCGATACCTTGAGGCAGGTGTCCGCGGAATCGTTGCCTCCGTTGTAGAAAAAATAGCCGATGTCATGCGCGCGGAACACTTCGATCAGGCGCTCGTATTGCGCGCGGCTCTGGTCCAGTCCCTTGAGCTTGTAGCGGCATGAGCCGAACGCACCGCCGGGCGTGTAACCGAGGGCGGCGATCGCGCGCGCGGATTCGCGGTTGGTGTCGATCAAGTCCTCGGTAAGCGCACCGATGATGCCATTGCGGCCGGCGTAGACGTTGGCAATCCGGGCGCGGTGCTTGCGCGCAGTCTCGATGATGGCTGCAGCAGAGGCGTTGATGACGGCAGTGACGCCGCCGGATTGCGCGTAGAAGGCGTTGCGCTTATTCATCGTATAGAACTCGAGCCGGCGAAGGGTGAAAGGTCACGCGACCGCGGCTCCGAGCTCGTCGGCTAGCTTGCGCGCCGGCGCGAATTCGGGCGCGAGCGCCAGTGCACGTGCGCAGCAACGGCGCGCATGCTCGAGGTCGCCCTGCGCGCGGCAAAGCAAGGCGAGATTGTAGACGAAGCTCGGATCGGAAGGGCGGACCGCCACCGCGAGCTCCTGTGCCGCGCGCGCTTCTCCGATCTCCCCGGCCGCACGCTTCAGCATTGCCAGCATGTTGAGCACCCACGGATCGTTCGGGCTCTCCACGAGAACCTCGCGGCACCGCTCGACAGCCGCGCCGCCCTCGCCGCGTTTGGCCAATGTGCCGATTTCCTGCAGCGCCGACCGGACGCGATCGACCAGGGCGTCATGACGAGATTCCCACTTCGCGTAGATGAGGTCGCGGAAGCGCGCGAACCGCGCGTCGTCCTGGTTGGTCCCGCCACCCGCGCCCGACGTCCCGGCGTCGGCATTCCAGCGGAAGGTGACGCGCGGTTCGAAATGGAAATGCGTGTGCTGGGCAATCTGCAGGAAGAAGTCCCAGTCCTGCATGATCTCGAACTGCGGGTCGAACCGACAGCCCCGTTCAACAAGCGACCGCGAGAACAGCGACGTCGACAAGTGGATAAAGTTGCGCTCAAAGAGCTGGCTCTGCGCGTACGGCTGACCCCAGATCGTCGTGCTTCCGTCGCGGAAGCGCGCCTCCGCGAGCGAGTAGACCGCCAGCGCATCGAGGCGTTGCGTGTCATGTCCACGAGCCCCGACACGTGATCCGATGCGATCGTGTCGTCGTCGTCGAGAAACGTCATCCACGCTCCGGCCGCTGCATCGAGGCCGGCGTTCGCGGCAAGCGGCCGCGACAGCGGCACCGCGCTTGCCACGAAACGCACCGAATGGCGGCCGACATGCTGCGGAACGGGCGGATGCGTCGAACCGCTGGCGGCGACAACCACGGCCTCGACATTCGGGAAGTCCTGCGAGCCGACCGCGGCAAGCGCGATCGCCAAAGTCGGGCGCGCCGTGCTGCGCACGATGATGCTGACGAGCGGGTTCGCGCGCGACACGTCGACGGCTCAGCTGTGAGGGAAGCGGTTAGGTGAACCCGCGGCGAGCCGAGGGAGGGCGGCGGCGCGTCATCCGGACAGCACCGCGAAGATGGAGTCGCGGATCGCCTCGACGCTTCCCAGGCCGTCGACGCGCCGATACTTTGGCGCGCGCGGATCGCCACTCGCTTCCCATCGTTGGTAATAGGCGACCAGCGGCTTCGTCTGCGCGTGGTAGATCCCGAGGCGCTTACGCACGGTTTCCTCGCCATCGTCGGCGCGCTGGATCAGCTCCTCACCGGTGACGTCGTCCTTACCGGCGACCTTCGGTGGATTGAATTTGACGTGATACGTCCGCCCCGATGCCGGATGCATGCGGCGCCCGCTCATCCGCTCGATGATCGCCGCGTCGGGAACGTCGATTTCAAGCACGTAGTCGATCGGTACATCGGCGTCCTTCATCGCGTCTGCCTGCGGAATCGTCCGCGGAAAGCCGTCAAAGAGGTAGCCATTCGCGCAATCCGGCGCCTTCAATCGCTCCTTGACGATTCCAATAACGACCTCGTCGGACACGAGCGCGCCGGTGCCCATCGTTTTTCTGGCAATGAGACCGAGAGGGGTGCCGGCCTTCGCAGCCGCCCGCAGCATATCGCCGGTCGATATCTGCGGAATGCCATACGCGTCCTTGATGAAATTCGCCTGCGTACCTTTGCCGGCGCCGGGCGGGCCAAGAAGGATGAGACGCATGGAATGACTCGGAGTTCGCGGAGAGGCTACGGCCGGAAGCGCGACAGTCGAACGTGGGCGATTGTGGAGGGTTGGCGCGCAGGGGTCAATCGCCGCGTTGCGCGAGGCGCTTGCAGCTCACGCCTCGCCCCGCGCATAGATCGCCCGCACCTGCGCAAGGTCGTCCTCGGTGTCGACGCCGGGCGCGGGCGTTCCTTCGGCGATCTCGACAACGATCCGGTAGCCGTGCCACAGCGCGCGCAGCTGCTCGAGCGCCTCGAAGCGCTCGATCGGTGCCGGCGGCAGCGAAGGAAAGAGTCGCAGGAAATCCACTCGATAGGCATAGAGCCCGTAATGGCGGTAGAGCGGCAGGCCGAGTGGAATCGCCGCACGAGCCGACGCAAATGCGTCGCGCGCCCACGGAATCGTCGCTCGGCTGAAGTAGAGCGCGTTGCGGTTGGCATCGAGCACCACCTTGACGACATTGGAGTTGAACGCCTCTGCGGCTTCGCTGATCGGATGGCATGCGGTGGCAATCGCCGCATCCGGATGTGCGGCGAGCAGATCGGCAACAGCGCGAATCAGCGAAGGCGCAAGCAGCGGCTCGTCGCCCTGGACGTTGACGACGATCGTATCGCCAGGAAGATCGAGGAGCCGCGCCGCCTCGGCAAGACGATCGGTACCCGTCGGATGGTCGGGCCGCGTGAGGCATGCGTTGATACCGTGCGCCTTCGCGGCATCGCTGATCCGCGGGTCGTCGGTCGCGACAACGACTTTCGCGGCGCCGGCGCGCTGCGCACGCTCGGCGACCCGCACAATCATCGGCTTGCCGTCGATGTCCGCAAGCGGCTTGCCCGGAAGACGCGTCGAGTCGTAGCGCGCCGGAATAAGGACGGTAAAGGCCATTGGACAACCGGATCAGGGCAATTGATCGGCATCCCCGATGTTGCGCCGATCAGCCAGCTTCGAATTCTTCGGGCGTAAGCCGCCGTGCCTCTTCCTCGAGCATCACTGGAATGCCGTCGCGCACCGGATAGGCAAGGCGCGCCGAACGCGACACCAGCTCCTGCTTCTGCCGATCGTAGGTGAGCGGTCCCTTGGTTACCGGACATACCAGGATTTCAAGCAGTTTCGCGTCCACGGAGTGCCTCCTCGATAAGTGCCACCAGCGCGGGATCGATGTGCGCGTGCACGGGTAGATACCAGCAGCGCTCATCGGCGAACGCACTGCATTTTACCGCATCTTTCTCGGTCATCAGGATCGCGCGCGCCGCAGGAAGCGCAAGATCGCCCGCCAAAAACTGGTGATGATCAGGAAACGCGTGCCCGGTCGCCGCAATGCGGAGCGAGCGCAGCTGCGCAAAGAAGCGCTCCGGATTTCCGATGCCGGCGACGGCATGCACGCCCGCGCCCGCGAACGCCGTTGCAGGTTGCGTTTGCGCCGGATCGCAGACGCGGTGGAACGTGTCGCCGACAAGCGTCATCGGCCACGCGTTCTGCCCACTCCACGATGGGCTCGCGCCTCCTGTCACGAGCGCGACGATCGCATCGACTTCGTCGAGACGCTCCGCCGGCTCTCGCAACGGACCCGCCGGCAACTGCCAGCCGTTGCCGAGTCCGCGCACGGCATCGACCACGGCGATCTCGAAATCGCGCGCGAGGCGGTAATGCTGCAATCCATCGTCGGCGACGATCACGTTGCATTGCGGCCGCGCGGCCAAAAGCGCGCGCGCTGCGGCGACACGGTCAGCCGCGACGACGACGGGGATCCCCGTGCGCGCGAGCAGCAACGGCTCGTCGCCAACTTCGCCCGGCTCGGCGCCCGCGGCGACGACAATCGGCGTCGAAGAACGCGTATTGGCGCGACCGTGTCCACGGCTCACGATGCCCGGATACCATCCCCGCTCGGCCAACGCGCGCGTCAGTGCTGCCGTGAGCGGCGTCTTGCCACTGCCCCCTACCGTGATGTTGCCGACAACGACCACAGGTACCGGCATCCGGTCGGTGCGCAGCACGCCCAAGCGGAAAAGCGTTCGGCGCGCGGAAACGAGCGCGCCGAACACCACGGCCAGCGGCACGAGCGGCGCCGTCAGCAGTTTCAGGCGCGGCGCGTACCAGGCGCTGACGAGGCGGGAGGAGAGTGACATCGGACGGTTGACGAGACTTCGCCGGCACGGCCCGTCGCGGGCGCGTGAACCTCGGTCCGACGCTATTTGACCGGCGACTGCGTCGCGAACGTGATGTGAACCATACCCGCGACGCGCGCAGCCTCCATGACGTGGATCACGGACTGGTGCGTCGCGTTGGCGTCGGCGTTGATCACGACGACCGGGTCTTTCGCGTCGCCGCCCGCGCGGCGAAGCATGTCGGCGAGCGCCGGCACGCTGGAAAATGAAAACGGCGTCTTGTCGATGACATAGCGGCCCTGCGCGTCGATACCGACGTTGATCTCCTTCGGCCGCTGCTTCAGCTTCTCGGCGTCGGCTTCGGGCAGCGTGATCTGCAGCTCGGCGACACGCTGATAGGTCGTCGTCACCATCAAAAAGATGAGGATGACGAGCAGCACGTCGATCAGCGGAATGAAGTTGATTTCCGGATCGTCGCGGCCCCGAACGCTGCGCAGGTTCATCGCCGTGATCCCGTGCCGGCCTTCACTTACGCTCGCCGTGCGCGAAATCGACGAGCTTGATCGCCTGCTGCTCCATCTCGACGTGCAGGCCGTCGATCGTGGCACGGAAATGCCGGTAGAAGATCATGCTCGGGATCGCGACGATGAGGCCGAGCGCGGTGTTGTAGAGAGCCACCGAGATGCCATGCGCAAGCTGCAGCGGATTTGACCCGGTCGCGGTTTGCGATCCGAAAATCTCGATCATGCCGATCACGGTGCCGAAAAGGCCGAGCAAAGGCGCCATCGCCGCGATCGTGCCGAGCGTAGTCAGGAATCGCTCGAGATCATGGGTAACCACACGCCCGGCCTCCTCGATCGCTTCCCGCATCACGGGACGCGGGCTCTTGATGTTCGCGAGGCCAGCGGCGAGGATGCGGCCGAGCGGACCTTGCTGCGCGGTCTTCGTGAGAAGCTCGGGCGTGACCCCGGCATGACGGTACTCCGCGAGCACACGATCGACGAGGCCCGGCGGAGCGACGACGCTGCTGCGTAACGTCCACAGGCGCTCGAAGATCAGCGCCAGCGCGACGACCGAGGCGAAGATGATCGGCCAGATCGGCCATCCTGCCGCTTGAATAATTGACCACACGATGCGTTCGCCCTATGACAAGAAAACTGCCCGCAATGTAGCGTGGCCCCGCCCAATCCGCAAGGGAACCGTTGGCACCCGGGTGCGCTCCGCTACCACCAACGCGCTGAAACCGCACACGACGATGGTTTCAACGCGGACGCCATACGCGGCCGCGTGGGCCACCTTCCGCCAGTGTCGCCGTCACGGCCGTACCCACGAGGATCACGGACCAGCAGACATAAATCCAGAAAAGAAACAGCGGCACTATGCTCAGCGCTCCATAGATGATTTCGTAGGCCGGAAATTTTGTGACGTAAAGCCGAAACCCGTATTTGGCGACTTCGATACCGAGTGCCGCAAACAATCCGCCCCAAAATGCGGCTCTTAGCGGAACGCGGCGCGCCGGAAGAAGCGCGTAGAGCAGCGTGAAAGCGAGAGTCGTGACAGCTACGGCAAGTGGCGTCTCGATGAATGTCACCGCCGGCGAAAAGAACGGTGCTTGCGCGACCGAAGTCTCCAGCAGCCAGGTCGTCGCGTAGATCGCAGCGCCAATCGAAAGCGGACCGGCGGTTACTCCGAGCACGTAGACGAAGACGCGACGCGGCCACGACCGCGGGTCGCGCACGCCCCAGATCGCGTTGATCTCGTGCTCGATCGTGGCGACCAGAAGCACCGCGGTGACGATGACCAGCGCAACGCTCACGCCCTGCAGGCCGGCCGCCTTGGTGGTGAACTGGGTCAGGTACTCGCGCACGATCGTTTCGCTACCCGGCTGCAGGTGCTTCAGCAGGAAGCGCTCGAGCGCGTCGAGCCATTGCTGGAACAATGGGTAGCGCGCGACGTACACAAAGGCGACAGTGAACAGCGGGACGAGATTCAACACCGTCGCGTACGAGAGCGCCGCCGCGGTCCGGGCGAGCCCGACACCGGTCAGACGCGCGACAACGCCGCGAACGAACGCTACCGGCCGCACGGCGGCGCGACTCTTACAGGTAACGATGCGCGAGCCACCACGCGACCATGGAAATGAAGCCAGCGCAAGGAATCGTAAGCACCCATGCCCAAACGATCCGGCCTGCCACACCCCAGCGTACTGCCGAGAATTTGCGCGTCGCCCCGACGCCGATGATGGCGCCTGTAATCGTATGCGTCGTCGATACCGGAACGCCGAGCGCCGTCGCGAGGAACAGCGTCATCGCGCCGCCGGTTTCGGCACAGAAACCGCCGACCGGCTTGAGCTTGGTGATCTTCTGGCCCATTGTCTTCACGATCCGCCAACCACCGAACAGCGTGCCCATTGCGATCGCCGCCTGGCACGCAAGGACGACCCAGAACGGAATATCGGAACCGTGAAAATCAGGCCGCAGGGATCCGTTCGCGACCAGCACGAGCGCAATGATGCCCATCGTCTTTTGCGCGTCGTTGCCTCCATGGCCGAGGCTGTAGAGCGCTGCCGACACGAGTTGCAGCCTTCTGAACCAGCGGTCGATCCGGTTAGGCACCGTCCCGGAGAAAATCCATGCGACCGCGGTCATCAGCAGCGCGCCCAGGACAAACCCCAGCAACGGCGAAAGCACGATCGCGAACGTGATCTTGACGAGACCGCTGCCGACGAGCGAGCCGACGCCGCCCTTCGCCACCGCGGCGCCGGCAAGGCCGCCGATCAGAGCATGCGACGACGACGACGGCAGGCCGTACCACCACGTGATCGCATTCCAGAGTATGGCTCCCGTCAGCGCCCCCAGGATCACGTTGACGTCGACCAGCGTGGGATCGATTACACCCGTGCCGATCGTGTTGGCAACGTTGAGTCCGAAAAAAAGGAACGCGACGAAGTTGAAGAACGATGCCCATATGACGGCGTAGTGCGGACGGAGCACGCGCGTCGAAACGACGGTGGCGATCGAGTTCGCCGCGTCGTGAAATCCGTTCATGAAGTCGAACGCGAGCGCGAGCGCCACCAGAGACACGACCAGGTTGAACGACATCGATGCCGTCGTCACGGCGATAGTCCCCGCCCGGAAGGTTCGCTCACGCGTTCTCCAGCACGATACCCTCGATCACGTTGGCGACATCCTCCGCCTTGTCGGTGATCGATTCGAGCAGCTGGTAGACCTCCTTCAGCTTCAGGATCTGCTTCGCGTCCGATTCCTCGCGGAACAGCTTGGCGAGCGCGGAGCGGAACACGAAGTCGGCTTCGCTTTCGAGTCGGTCGATGTCGCCGCAGAGCCGCAGGATCGCGTCGGCATTTTTCATCGATTCGAGCATGCCGACCGCTTCCTTGACCTTGAGCGTGCACGCAACGCAAATGTCGGCGAGCTTGCAGGCGTCGGGCGTGACGGCAGTGACGTCGTAGAGGAATACGCAGGTCGCGACGTCCTCCATCAAATCCAGGATGTCGTCCATGCCGGTGATCAGGTGATGGATTTCGTCGCGGTCGAGCGGCGTGATGAACGTCTTGTGCAGCAGCTGGACCGTCTCGTGCGTGATCCGGTCGGCCTGTTTTTCGTGGCGTTCGATCGCGCGCCGTCTCACTTCGAGCTGACCGAGATCGGTGAACAGCGCGGTCAGCTCGACCGCCGCCAGCGCGGCGAGCTCCGCATGCTGATTGAAGAGGTCGAAGAATTTTCCTTCCCGCGGCAAGAGGCCCATGGCGATCCCGAAGTGGCGGCGGCGGCATTATCGCACTGCACTGGTGCAGGCCAGCGCACGGTCGAAACCGTCGGTCTGCCACTTCACGCGACCCGTATACCCGTTGTAAGCTCACCGAAGGATGCGACGACGGAGTCGACGAAACGCGATCGTCGCGCGGGAACCAACGGGAATCTCATGGCCGTTTCATCTTCAACCTCGGCAACCGAGACCGCGATCCTGGGTGGCGGCTGCTTTTGGTGCCTCGAGGCCGTATTCGACGGCCTCGAAGGCGTCTTGTCGGTCGAATCGGGATATGCGGGCGGCTCCGGCGAGCGTCCGACCTACGAAGAAGTTTGCACCGGTCGGACCGGACACGCGGAAGTGGTTCGCGTGACGTTCGATCCCGCCGTGCTGTCGTTTCGCGATCTCCTTACCGTCTTTTTCACCATTCACGATCCGACAACGCTGAACCGCCAGGGAAACGACGTCGGCACGCAGTATCGATCGGTGATTTTCTGCCAGAGCGAGGAACAGCGGGCGACCGCGGAAGCCGTCATCTCGCAACTGGGCGCCGCCGGGCTCTGGCGCAACCCCATCGTCACCGAAGTCGCGGGCGCCGCACCGTTTTACGAAGCGGAGGCCTATCACCAGGAATATTTCGACCGCAACCCCCGACAGACCTACTGCGCTCTCGTCGTCGAGCCCAAGGTGGTCAAGTTCCGCAAGCAGTTCGCGGACCGTCTGAAGAAAAGCAGCTAGGGCCTAGTCATCTGCGTGATGCGCGGCGGGCAAGAATACCGCCGGTTGTGAGGCAGACGCCGACCGAATAGAACACCGGCGCCAGGCCGACGGTCGTTCCAACCGCGCCGAAGACGATCGGTACCGCGAATGCCATTGTGTTGACGAGCGCCATTCGTACGCCCGCCGCCTCGCCCATCCGTCCCTTCGGCGCGTGCGTATGCAGGAGCGCCATGACCATGGGCTGCCCGCTCCCGAGTCCCAGCCCCAGCGCGAATGAAAGCATGAGCAGCGACGGCGCTGTCTGCGCCAGTGGAAACAGCAGGTAAACCGCTCCAGCTACGAAGAGGGCAATCGTGAGCACTTGTTGCTCCCTGATTCGCCGCACGATGTGTGGCATCAGGAATCGCACGACGAACGTCGCCCCCGCAAACGTCGACAGCGCGAACCCGATCTCGGAGGCGGAGAGCCCGATCCGGGCGCCGTAGATCGGAATGAACACCGTGAACAGGTCCCAGCCGACGGCGAACAGCGCGTTGATCGCGAACAGCCGGCGCAGTGTCCGGTGGCGCAGCAGCACGCGCACGCCGCCGTGATGCGCCGGACCCTCGTGCGGGTGAGGAAGTGGCAGCGCGAGGCGGCCGCGCGCGAGCACGAAAAGTGGCACGAAAGGAACAGCAGCGAGTAAGGCGAATGTCGATGCGAACCCGAGATGGTCGATCGAAAGCCCCGCCACGAGCGGTCCGATGAATCCCGACGTCGAGTACCCGAGGGCAAGGAGGCTGAAGTTGCGCGCGCGCTCAGCCGGACTGCCCAGCTCGCCGGTGACATTCTGCGTCGCGACCTGGAAGACCATGAAACCGGTTCCGAGGATCGCCGCGCTCGCGAACAGGATCGGCAATCCCGGAAACGCAATCGGGAGCGCGGCGCCCACGGCGATGGCTACCGTACCGACGAGCATCGGACGGCGCACGCCGACGCGATCGGAAAAGCGCCCCGCCGCGATGGCGAAGATCATGGGTAGCAGCGCATAGAGCGCCATCAACACGCCGACAGTCAGTGGCGTGGCGCCTTTATCGAGCGCCGTGAGCGAAACGGTCACCCGGCTTCCGCTCAGCACCGCGTGGTTCGCGATGCCTAGAAGGATGAGTTGGATCAGCGTGCGACGTCCGCCGATCCGGGGCGGTTGCCTTGTCGGATCGCTGTCCCTCGCTTTGCTTTTCAGTGCCCGGCCTCCGCCGCTGCCTCGGCGTGCGAATCCCGGTTCTTCGGGCTCATGCGCCGATTCGCGATTGATCCGATCCCCTGCGCTGCGCTCTTGGGGTCCGTCTCCGCCCGTCACGGCGCAAGCCGATCTATAACCCAGCGATCCGGATTCTGCGCGTCGCGGCGAAACCGGATTCGATCGTGCAGTCGCGACGGCCGACCCTGCCAGAATTCGAGCATCGAGGGCGCGAGTCGGTAGCCGCCCCAGTGCGGCGGCCTTGGAATGTCGTCGCCAGCCTCGCGGTATCGCGCTTCCATTGCCGCGAACCGTGTCTCCAGCGCGGAACGTCCGTCGACCACCTCGCTTTGCGGCGACGCCCAGGCGCCGAGGCGTGCTCCAAGCGGCCGGCTCGCAAAATACGCCGTAGATTCGGCGGGGTCGACTTTTGCGATCGCTCCCTCGATGCGAACCTGCCGCTCGAGTTCGGGCCAGAAAAATAGCAGCGCGGCGTCGCGGCGCGCCGCGATCTCGCGACCCTTTCGGCTCTCGTAGTTGGTAAAAAACACGAATCCGCACTCGTCGAGGGCCTTCAGCAGCACGATGCGCGCGGAAGGACGGCCCTCGGCATCGGCGGTTGCGAGCGTCATTGCGTTCGGCTCCGCGATTTCTGCCTTGACGGCCTCATCGAACCAGCGTTCGAATTGCTCGAAGGGATGGGAGGCGACAGCGCGCTCGTCAAGCGTTTCCCGCTTGTATTCGATGCGACGGTCGGCAATCTTCAAAGGGAGCGCAACAGGAGACGCGGTGGAAACGGCATTTTACGCCAGCGGGACCGGATTTCTCCCGTGTGCGCGGATGCACCGCCTCATGAAGACCTTGGAGTCGGCAAGACGGTCATTGTCGCAACGGCCCGGCTGATCATGCGGCTTACGAGCGAACGTCAGGGACCCGCGCGTGCAGGAAACAGTCGTTCGCCGTTGCCCGAGGCGATTTTCGTCGCCATGTCGGGCGGAAGCTCCCGAAGCCAGCTGCGGTAATAATCGAAGATCTCGCCATAACGTGCCCAGCGCTCGTTGATCCACGTGTCGGATCCAAGCAGAAATCGATCCGGCCAGGCAACGAAAAGCGTCCGCCATGGCGGCGTCAACCGGCCGGCTTCGGTCACGTCGTACCGATAGGACAGCTCTCCCACCAGCCCCGGGTAGCGCTCGAGGTATTGCGCGATCTTCGAGGGCGGCGTCGAGAATCCGCTGTGCGCCCAGATGATGCGGACTCGCGGGTCGTGCGCGAACAGGATTTCGAGCGCCGCATCGTCGCAGTGCGCGTGCAGCCACAACCCGCGGCTGACCGCGAGCGAGACGATTTTCTTTACCCATGGCGTATCGGCGTCGCGGCCGAACACGTGGAATTCTCCGATTCCCCGCCATTCGATGTCGCGCGCGAGCTCGGTCTCGATCAACGCAAGGATCGCAGGATCGTTGAACCACGTCGCGCGATCCGCTTGATTCCGGTACGGGCGAATGAACGGCACGACCCGCGGAACTCCCGTCCTGTCGGCGCGACCGGCCGCGACGAGCGCCCGGGTGCCGTCGTTTGGGCGGCTGGTCGCCAGAATCGTGACCACGCGCGAATCGGCGAAACGGCGTAGCACGTCGGGAATGGGGTACGTGGACGTCGCTTCGTCGTTGTAATGGAGGTGCGCGTCGAAGATCGGGGCCGGCTCGGCTGCCCGACCGGACGTCATCGCACATGAAGCGGCGATGAACAAGGCATAGAGGCGTAGCGTCGGCATGAGCGTTGCGAGAACCGTCGACGGCAGTGTCCCACTGCCCTCCTCGCGGTTCAAGCGCGTCGCATCGCTCGTTTTGGCGCGCCCTACCTAGTGGCCGGTGCCCGGATGTCGTTCGGCCTCGACCGGCGCCGCGGCCGCTTGGTCGTGTTCTTCACCATCGGTCTCTCCGCCAGTATCCTCAGGGGTCCGCTCGGCCGGTCCCTGATACGCCCCTCGACACAGGCGAAGCCGACGCTCGTGCCGCTCTTGGCGATTCTCCGTCGGCCGCCCTCTATTTGCCCGTCCCTAACGGCCCGGGTCCTTCCGGCTGCTCGGCAGCAGCTATGTCGCGGTGTCGACCTCGAGCTGCTTCGGGTCGGCCATGGGTGCGACTCCGACGGCGACTCCCGTCATGACCCGCGATCACCAAGGCGCATGGAGCAAGCCGCGCTGGTTCGTCGCGGTGCCGCTCGTTGGCGCGTTCTTTGTCGACATCGCCAACGCGATCACGATCCAGACGATCGTCGGGCTCATGGGTCAATGGCCACCGGACGCGTGTCGTATTCCGCATCGCGTGACGCGATTTCGCACCGGAACGGATTGTCGGGATGGCCTCGGGGGCACCCCCAACGCTCGGAAGACGCCACTGCGCCCGCGCAACACGTCGCGCGAAACACTGCGAAAAAACCGCTTGCGAGGGATTCCCTTCCCTCGGAATTGCGCTATAGTTGCCGCCGATGGAGCAGGAATCACCGTGACAGGACGGTCCGCTTCAGAGTGTTCGGCGCAGTGTGTTCCGCATCTACTCAAAGGAAGGAGAACTATGGCTACTGCCAAGAAAGCAAAGAAATCCGCGAAGAAGCCCGCCGCGAAAAAGGCCACCGCGAAGAAACCCGCGAAAAAAGCGCCGGCGAAGAAGGCTCCCGCAAAGAAAGCTCCTGCGAAGAAACCCGCAGCGAAGAAGTCGGCCGCGAAGCGCAAGCCGAATGCCGCGTTCATGAAGCCGATGACCCCGTCGGGAGTGCTTGCCGCCGTTGTCGGCTCGATGCCCATGCCCCGCACCGACGTCACCAAGAAAATCTGGGACTACATCAAGAAAAACAAGCTGCAGGACAATATCAATCGGCGCCTTATCAATGCCGACGAGAAGCTCCGCGCCGTATTCGGCGGCAAGAAGCAGGTGTCGATGTTCGAGATGACGAAGCTCGTTTCGAATCATCTCAAGTAACCACCACTCCGCGCCCCGCACAAGGGACGCAATGCCACGGCCGGCCGGTGAAAACCCGCCGGCCGTGTCTTTTTCCAAAGCCGACGGCAGAAGTGCGTATGAGAGCCGCTGCGGAAGGCCGGCGGGCAGACCAGGCCGGGACGGCGTAGAGTGCCGTTGCAAAGCCGCGCGCCGCGTGCCTTGCCGCCCGAACCGTACGATGCCCACGCCAGAGCCCGCCCCGCTCCCGTCGCCGATGGCGCCGCAGTTCGTTCGCTATGCCACTGCCGGCGCGTTCGGCACGGCAGTGCACTACGCCGTGCTGATCGGGCTCGTGCAACTCGCGCGCTTCGATGCAGTGCTCGCGTCTACGGCAGGCGCCATCGCCGGCGCACTTGTCAACTACGCACTCAATCATCGCTTTACATTTGCCAGCGATCGCGCGCATAGCCAGGCGCTGCCGCGCTTCGCGCTGGTCGCGATCGCCGGAATCGCGGTCAATGCGCTCGTGATGGCGGCCGTGCTGACGCTTGCCGGTCCGCATTACCTCGTTGCGCAGATCGTCGCCACAGCAACCGTTCTCGCCGCCGGATATCTCGCGAATCGCGCATGGACGTTTTGAACGCAGTTTCCGCGCCACCTGCCGTGGCGACCGCGTCCGCGCGCTCGCTATCGGTCGTGGTCCCCGTCTTCGAGGAAGAGGCCGTGTTGCCGGAGTTTCACCGCCGCCTCGGCATCGTTCTTGACAGCCTCGCAGTACCCGCTGAAATCGTCTATGTCAACGACGGCAGTCGGGACGGCTCGATGGCGCTCCTCACCACGCTGCACGACACCGACCCGCGCGTCGCCGTGGTCGATCTCTCGCGCAACTTCGGCAAGGAAGTCGCGATGAGCGCCGGACTCGACCACGCGAACGGCGATGCCGTCATCGTCATCGATGCAGACTTGCAGGATCCGCCCGAGCTGATCCCCGAGATGGTCCGCGCCTGGCACGAGGGTTACGACGTCGTGTTGATGCGACGCCGCAGCCGCGACCAGGAAAGCTGGCTCAAGAAGACTACCGCGCGCGCGTTCTATCGCGCAATCGGCCGCATGGGCACGATCGACATCCCGGAGAACGTCGGCGATTTCCGCCTCCTTTCGCATCGTGCGGTGACAGCGCTGCGCCGTTTCCCCGAGCGCAGCCGCTTCATGAAAGGGCTGTTCGCATGGGTCGGCTTCCCGTGCCGCGAAATCGAGTACGACCGTGACGGCCGCCACGCCGGCGAGACCAAGTGGAGCTATTGGCGGCTGTGGAATTTTGCGCTCGAAGGCATCACGTCGTTTTCGGTCGTGCCGCTCAAGGCTGCGAGCTACATCGGCATTGTCACTGCACTCGTCGCATTTACGTATGGAGGCTACGTCGTTGCCAAGACGTTGCTCCGCGGCGACCCCGTTCCCGGCTACCCGACGCTCGTTACGCTGGTGCTGTTTCTCGGCGGCCTGCAGCTGATGGCGCTCGGCATCATTGGCGAATACCTCGCCCGCATGTTCATCGAGGTCAAGCAGCGTCCGCTCTATCTGGTCCAGCGGCGCCTGTCGCCGCTACGGCCCATTCCCGCGCCGACGCCGCTCCGCGACGCAGTGCTGCCGGAGACATGGTCCTCGTCCTGACCGCGCGCGAGCGCCGCATCGCGGCGCTCGTCATCATCGTCCTCGTCATAGTGCGGCTCGCCACGCTGGGCGCGTATCCGCTGATGGATTCGACCGAGTCGCGTTACGCCGAGATCGCACGAAAAATGCTGGAGACCGGCAACTGGCTCACCCCGCAGTTCGATTACGGCATTCCGTTCTGGGGGAAGCCGCCGCTGTCGACCTGGTTGTCGGCGGCAAGCATGGGCACGATCCGCATCGATGAGTTCGCGGCACGTCTGCCGTCGTTTCTGCTAGCTGTTGCCTGCGGCGTTCCGGTCGGTCTTCATGCATCGTTGCGCGGCGGACGTGACCTCGCGCTGTGGACGCTCGCCCTCTTCTCTTCCACCGCCCTCGTATTTATTGCTGCCGGCGCCGTGATGACCGATCCCGCGCTCGCGCTCGGAACGACCCTTTCGATGACGGGTTTCTGGATAGCGGTGCGGGGGCCCGACCGGTTGCGCGCAGCGGCCGCGGGTGCGTTCTTTGGCGGTCTCGTCATCGGTCTACTCGCCAAGGGACCGGTCGCCGTCGTGCTCACATTCCTGCCGATCGCCGCTTTCATGCTTTTCACTCGGTGCTGGCGCGACGCCTGGACGCGGCTGCCATGGATCGGCGGCCTTGCGCTGACGGCCGCGCTCGCCGTTCCGTGGTATTGGGCTGCGGAGCGCGCGACGCCGGGATTTCTCGACTACTTCATTGTCGGCGAGCATTGGAAGCGGTTCGTCGAACCCGGGTGGGCGGGCGATCTCTACGGCGCCGCGCACGCGCGTCCGCGCGGGCTCATATGGCTCTATTGGATCGCTGCCGCACTGCCGTGGTCGGCGATTGCGCTCCTGGGTCTCGTGCGCGCGCTCACTCGGCGACGTGCCCACGCTGTGACTCTCGCCGCCGATCCGTGGCGTCTCTATCTGTTGCTGTGGACTGTCGCGCCGATGGTTTTTTTCACTGTCTCCGGGAACATTCTCGCGACGTACGTGCTCCCCGGCCTGCCGGCGTTCGCGCTTCTCGTCGGCGACCTCTGGCAACCCGACGGGCGCGATACTAGGACGTTGCGCGCGCCGATTCGCGCGCTGCTCGTTGCCGGCTTGGCCCTTCCCATTCTTTTCGTGGGCGGCATCGTCGTGGAACGCGACCGATTTGAACAATCGCTGTCGCAGAAGGCGCTCGTGCAGACGTGGGCGGCACAGCGCGCGAACACCGGCGAGCGACTCGTCTATGTGGGTCGTCCTCCGCCCTCGGCCGAATTCTATTCGCGCGGCCAGGCGATGCGAGTCCCGGACCCCGCGACACTCGCTTCCCTCCTCGACGAGCCCGCAGCCGATTTCATTGCCCTTCGGGCGGACGATCTGGCGCGACTTCCGGATGCGACTCGATCCCGACTCGTGTCGCTCGGCGTGTTCGGCAACTATCGGTTGCTGCACGAATCGCCACGCTGACGCAGTCAATCCGCCGCTTTCATCGCCTTCGCGACAGCGGGCCGCTCGGCAATCGCCGCCCGCCAGCGTTGAAGATTCGCAAAGCCGCCCGCGTCGTCGAGCTGCGGCTTGCGCACCGCGACGACGGGATAAAGCGCGAAATCGGCGATCGACAATTCGTCGGCGAGCCATTCGCGGCCTTCGAGCCGCGCATCGGCGAGCCGGAAGAAACGAAACATGCGCGTGTTGAGCCATTCGAGGTTGGCCGGCGATTTTTCCGGCGCAAGCACGCCCAGCAGGAAAAGGTTCGCCGACGCGGGGGCCATATCCGCGAGCGTGAACATGAACCATTGCAGCGCGAGCACGCGTCGCACCGGGTCGGAAGGAATGAACCGTCCCGATTTTTCCGCCAGATAAAGTGCGATCGCGGCGGACTGCGTGAGCGTAAGCGACCGCCCGCCGGGCCCGTCGGGATCGACGATCGCCGGTATTTGCCCCGCCGGATTGATCTTCAGAAATTCCGGACTCTGCTGCTCGTTCTTGAAGAGATCGATCTTATGCACGCGATAGGGAAAACCGCATTCGTCGAGCATGATCGCGGCGCGCTGCCCGTTCGAAGTCTGCCACGTGTAAAGGTCGATCACAGGGTTCTCCCACCGGATGGGCGTCGCCAAGAGCACGACACGAGCAACACGGAGTCGTTATTTGCGAGGCCAGTCGTCCTCGTCTTCGATGATGCGGATAACGCGCGTCCGCTTGCCACCCGCGTACTTCTCCATCTTGACGAGCACCGGGAATAACTCGGCGAGCTTCGCGCGCGCGTCGTTCTCGTCGTCGAAGATCAGGATCGATCCGTCGGCACCGCGGACATCGCTCCAGAGGCCCCGATCGTCCTCGACCTCGATCTTGAATTTCTGCATGGTGGTGTGCGCCAGCGGATCAGGCGGTGGCCCGCTGCAGCGCCGCGATCCGCTCTTCCATCGGCGGATGCGTCGCGAACAGCGACATGATTCCGCCCTTGTCGGTAATGCCAAAACCCGCCATGGATTGCGGGAGCACGCCCGGCTCGAGTCCGCCGAGCCTGCGCAGCGCGTTGATCATCGGCGATGGCGTGCCGAGCAGCCGCGCGCTGGCGGCATCGGCGCGGAACTCGCGGTGGCGGGAAAACCACGCGACGATCATCGACGCCAGAATGCCGAGCACGATCTGGGCGATGATCACGGTGATGAAATATCCGGGACCGTTGCCGCGCTCGGTGCGAAAGATCGTCTTGTCGACGATCGAGCCGATGATGCGCGCGAAGAACACGACGAACGTGTTGACGACACCCTGGATCAACGTCAGCGTCACCATGTCGCCGTTGGCGACGTGTCCGAGCTCGTGGCCGAGCACGGCCTCGACCTCTTCCTTGTTCATCGATTGCAGAAGTCCGGTCGACACGGCGACCAGCGCCGAATTCTTGAACGCACCGGTGGCGAACGCGTTGGGCGCGCCGTCGTAGATCGCGACTTCAGGCATGCCGACGCCAGCCTTGGCAGCGAGCTTGCGCACCGTCTCGACAAGCCATACCTCGGCATCGTTCGCGGGCTGCTCGATCACATGCGCGCCCGTCGACCACTTCGCCATTTGCTTCGATATGAGGAGCGAGATGATCGCACCGCCGAATCCGACCACCGCGGAAAAGACGAGCAGGCCTTCGATGGACATGCCGGTCTGGCTGTACATCGCGCGGTCGAGGCCAAGCAGACGCAGGACGACCGACAGGACGAGCACGACCGCCAGGTTCGTGGCGATGAACAACACGATGCGCTTCATGGTTATGCTCCGGGAGCCGAATTGGCGGGTGCCATCTTAGCGCACCGCGCCCGCCGGCTGAACAGAGGACTGCGTCGCTACGATTTCGCCCAGGAATCGCGCAGCGTCACCGTGCGGTTGAACACGAGACGACCAGGACCGTGATCGCGCTGATCGGCGACAAAGTATCCGTGCCGCTCGAATTGGAACCGGTCCTCGGGGACAGCGTCCTGCAGCGCTCCTTCGACGAGGGCGGTGATGACGCGC
This sequence comes from uncultured beta proteobacterium, assembly GCA_963724975.1. Lineage (GTDB taxonomy): Bacteria > Pseudomonadota > Gammaproteobacteria > Burkholderiales > Casimicrobiaceae > CAIWHR01. The sequence goes on from CAVRXB010000005.1 coordinate 311,237, forward strand.
TTCGACGCCGGATTGAGGTCGTCCAGGTAATTGCGTTCAACCGGCGGCACCAGCTCATCGTCTTCGTCTTCACCGGCGACCAGAATCGCGTGCGCGAGGCCCATCTCCGGCGCTTCGCCTTCGGTCGGAGCGCCCTTCGGGTTGCGCGAGCCGGGAAACGGAACGGCGAAGAGCCGATCGTAGAGACGCACCTCGGAGGGCACCGCGTTCGTCGTCGAGAGCCAATGAATGTTGCCTTTGACTTTGCGCGCGTCCGCGCCCGGCGTTCCGCTTCTGGTCGCGGGATCGTACGTGCAATGCACCACCGTCACATTGCCGTCAGCATCCTTTTCGGCGCCGACACAGCGCACGATGTAACCATATCGAAGGCGTGCCTCGGCGCCCGGCGCCAGGCGAAAATAACCCTTCGGGGGGTTCTCGGCATAATCGTCACGCTCGATCCACAGCTCGCGCGTAAACGGCAGCGAACGTCGCCCGAGTTCCGGTTGCTGCGGATGATTGGGCGCGAGACACTCTTCGCTCTCACCGGCCGGAAAGTTGTCGATCACGAGCTTGATCGGATCAAGCACCGCGATGCGGCGCGGCGCGCGCGCGTTGAGGTCGTCGCGCATGCAATCCTCGAGCACGCTCATGTCGATCCACGAATCGGACTTCGACACGCCAATGCGCTCGGCGAAAATCTGGAAGCCTTCCGGTGTGAAGCCGCGCCGCCGCGCACCGACGAGCGTCGGCATCCTGGGATCGTCCCAGCCATCGACGTGGCCCTTCTCGATAAGCTCGATGAATCGCCGCTTGGAAAGGACCACGTAGGTGAGATTGAGCCGCGCGAATTCATACTGCTGTGGCAGCGGACGCTCGAGCTGCCCGCCATCGGCAAGCTTCTCGATGATCCAGTCGTAGAGAGGACGATGATCCTGGAACTCGAGCGTGCAGATCGAATGCGTGATCCGCTCGAGGGCGTCGCTGATGCAGTGAGTGTAGTCATAGAGCGGGTACACGCACCACTTGTCGCCGGTGCGATGATGCGACGCATGCCGGATCCGGTAGATCGCCGGATCGCGCAGGTTGACGTTCGGGCTCGCCATGTCGATCTTGAGCCGCAGCACGTGCGCGCCGTCGGGAAACTCGCCCGCGCGCATGCGGCGAAAAAGATCGAGATTTTCGGCGATTGGGCGTTCGCGCCAGGGGCTTGCGCGACCCGCTTCGGTCAGCGTTCCACGCAGCGAGCGCATCTCCGCCGCTGACTGGCTGTCGACGTAGGCAAGCCCGTGCTCGATGAACCATTCGGCGAATTCATACAACGCGTCGTAGTAGTCGGACGCATGATAGCGATGCTCGCCCCAGTCGTAGCCAAGCCAGCGCACGGCGCCCGCGATGGAATCCTCGTACTCGACATCTTCCTTGAGCGGATTGGTATCGTCGAACCGCAAGTGACAAACGCCGCCGTTCTCCGCGGCGAGCCCGAAGTTGAGGCTGATCGACTTCGCGTGTCCGTAATGAAGATAACCATTGGGCTCCGGCGGAAAACGGGTAACGACCCGTCCGCCATATTTGCCGGTCCGGTTATCCTCGGCGATGAGGGCGCGCAGGAAGTTCGAGCTCGGCGCTGGCGCATGCGGCGCAGTTGTTCGCGCGGCCGGTCGACTTTCGGCGCGAGCTGGAACGGATTGCGGCGGCGCAGCATTCATCTTTTGTTCATGAACAATCGCAGACGATCGCATATTCTAGCGCGTGCGTCGGAACCCGTCATTGGCCGCTGTCCCAGTAAGTGGCTGCCGCGTGCCGGAATCCCGCGCCAGGCAAGGCTTTGCGGGCAATCGCAGATGTCGCCGCGACAACGTTGTCCACAAATCCTGTGGATAAAATTGTGCGTATCTTGTAAATTCGGACGCTAAGTAGTGTCCAGGCCGCAATAAACCTTCGCGTGCCCAATTTCGCGCCTGTTTTTTTCTCAATGGAATCACGGTTTTGCCCAACGTCAGCAAGGGCCGGAAACGGCGGAATTTGCATTGCGAGATGACGGACTGTTACAGGTCGATGACGTCTGCACGATCCTTCTTTGTCATGGACATCGTGTTTGACGCACGGCCGCTGTCCGACCTCAACGAACGCGCATCGTGACGATGCCGAGCGACCTTCAAAGCAGAACGAACGAGCTCTTCGAAGCCGCGGCGAATGCGTCGCCGCGCGCCGAAACGGTCCCCGCCCTCCCCGCTGTCCTCCCGGTCTCGCTGCTCGTCGGCTCGGCGCGTCTCATTCTCGAGCGTCATCTCGGCCTCGTGTGGGTCAGCGGAGAAATCTCGAACTTCACGCGCGCCGCGTCGGGACACTGTTATTTCAACCTCAAGGACGCGCAGGCGCAGGTGCGCTGCGTACTTTTCCGCCATCGGGCGCAGTTCGCGGACTTCACGCTGCGCGACGGTCTCGCCGTCGAGGTGCGGGCGATCCCGTCGATCTACGAGGCGCGCGGGGAATTCCAGCTCAACGTCGACAACGTGCGGCTCGCCGGACAAGGCGCGCTGTACGAGAAATTCGCGCGCCTGAAGTCGCGGCTCGAGGCGGCCGGCTGGTTCGCACCGGAGCGCAAGCGCCCGCTTCCCGCTTATCCGCGCGTGGTCGGCATCGTGACCTCGACGCGCGCCGCTGCGCTGCGCGACCTGCTCACGACGTTGAAGCGATGTTGGCCTGCGCTTTCGGTCATCGTCTATCCCACGCCGGTCCAAGGTGAGGGCGCCGCGGAATCTATCGCACGGGCGATCCGCACCGCCAATCTGCGCGCCGAAGCCGATGTTCTGATCGTCGCGCGCGGTGGCGGCTCGATAGAAGACTTGTGGGCATTCAACGAGGAGATCGTCGCGCAGGCGGTCTTCGATTCCGCGCTCCCGGTCGTCTCCGGCGTCGGTCACGAAACGGATTTCACGATCTGCGATTTCGTTGCCGACGCGCGCGCGCCGACGCCAACCGCCGCTGCGGCGCTCGTCGCGCCGGACTGCACGAGCATCCTGCGTCATCTCGCCACGATTGTCGCGCGCTGGCGGCGTGCGCAAATGCGTTTGCTCGAGGCGACGATGCAGCAGCTCGATGGACTGTCGCGCCGCCTGATCCATCCCGCGGCGCGCCTGGATCGCCAGGCGCGCGACGCCGCGCTGCTCGGAGGCAGGCTCGCCCGCGCCTATCGCCATCGCCTCGATGCCGCTGCGACCGGCGTTGGCGCACTGGTGCAACGACTCGCATGGCGCCTGGCTCAGCCTCTGCCGCAGACCGCGCTGTTGCCCCGCGTCGCGCTCGCACTCACCCGTGCGGCGCGTTCGCGCGACGAGCAGCTCCACGTTCGGCTCGCCACCCTCACGCAGAACCTGGCGCACCTCAATCCCCAGGGCGTGCTGGAGCGCGGCTACGCGATCGTCAGCGCGGCCGATGGCGCGATCGTCGAGGACGCGTCGACGCTCCACGTGGGCGACGACGTAGACATCGCCTTCGCGCGCGGCAATGCGGGAGCGACGATCCGCAAGATCTAGTGGCCTGTAACAGGGGAAGTGATGGTGAACGAACGTGGTATGGCGGTCGCTACGCTTCGTCCGGATCCGGATCCTCGACAGCGTCGCCGCGCGTGCTGCGAACCACAACGTCCCGCGGCGCGCTTGCCGGTATCCGTGGCGTTGCGGTGACGACGTCGGCGTTTTGCGCGCGGTGGCGCAGCGCGTGGTCGATCAGCACGAGCGCGACCATTGCTTCCGCAATCGGCGTCGCGCGAATGCCGACGCATGGGTCGTGGCGGCCATGGGTGTTAACGGTGACCGGGTTGCCCGCCTTGTCGATCGATCGCCGATCGAGCCGGATCGACGACGTCGGCTTCACCGCGATCGTCACGACGACATCCTGACCTGTCGAAATTCCGCCGAGGATTCCGCCCGCATTGTTGGAAAGGAAGCCGTCGGGCGTCATCTCGTCCGAGTGTTCGGTGCCACGCTGCCGGCGCTTGCGAAGCCGGCGCCGATCTCGACACCTTTGACCGCATTGATGCCCATCATTGCAGAAGCGAGGTCGGCGTCCAGCCGGCCATAAACAGGCTCACCCCAGCCGACGGGAACGCCGGTCGCGACGACGGTGATCCTCGCGCCGCACGAATCGCCCGATTTGCGCAGCGCGTCCACGTACGCCTCGAGCTCCCCGACAACTGACGCATTGGCGACAAAAAACGGATTGGCATCCACGTGCGCCCAGTCGTCGAACGCAATCGTGATGGTCCCCAACTGGACGAGATGGCCGCGGATTGTGACGCCGTAGCGCTTTGCAAGCCACTTTTTCGCAACGGCGCCGGCAGCCACTCGCACCGCGGTCTCGCGCGCTGAAGCGCGTCCGCCGCCCCGATAATCGCGAATGCCATACTTCTGCCAGTACGCGTAATCGGCGTGGCCGGGCCGGAAAGTCTCGGCGATTGCGGCGTAGTCCTTGCTTCGCTGATCCTCGTTCCTGATCAGCAGTGCGATCGGCGTCCCCGTTGTCCTGCCTTCGAAAACGCCGGAGAGGATTTCCACCGTATCGGATTCGCGTCGCTGCGTCACATGCCGCGACGTTCCGGGCTTGCGGCGATCGAGATCGCGCTGAATGTCGGCTGCGTCGAGCGCCATGCCGGGCGGACAACCGTCGATTACGCAGCCGATCGCCGGGCCATGCGACTCGCCGAACGAAGTGACGCGAAACAACGTGCCGAGCGTGTTGCCTGACATGAAGAGACGCCAAGGCCAACTGGCAGCGAATGACCAAACTTACTGTAGCACACGCGCGCCGCCGAACGCGCTGCGCGAACCCGTATGCATCGACTCCGAGGATCAGTCCTTATGCGGCTCGGGCGATACGGGTTGGGGTTGCTCGGTCGAGGTCACCGTCAGCTCGCGCGACAGCCGCCACGCCATCCAGCCCAGTACGACGACACCCAGCACAAGCGCCGCCCACAGCGTCCATCGCTTCACGTCCGGCGGTTTCTTCAGCTGGCCGGGTCCGCCAATCGAGATCGGTGCGCCGGCTGCCGCGATCGCGATGTTGGCAGGGAGACCTTTCGCTTCGTCGTATCCCGGCACCAGCGTCGCCATCGGCAATGCGCCCGCCGACGCCGCGTAATTGCCATATGCGAGCGTAAAGGGGGGTCGTCCGCGCGCCGCGAACACGATCTCGTTGGGTTGCCATCCCGCGCGTAGTGGCGGCGGCTGTGCGGACGCGCCGGAACGCGGATCGACGTGAAGCAGCCAGTACCGGCGCTCTCCTCCCGCTACGGCGAACGGCGGGCTCGTGACGTCGCCGCCCGGCTGCTCGAGGCGATAGAACACGGTCGAGCCGACGAATTGCCACGGCTGCGCGGCGTTGGCGCGCGCGGACAACGTCGCCGGAACAATGGAGTTCGGCGTGCCAAGATCCACGGCAATGCGATCGACGGGGAACGCGCCGCCGATATCGTATTCGAAATCGCCCTCGTGGTCGGGGACGGGCTTTCCGACAGCGCTTCGCCACTCGCGCGACGTTTCGACGGCACGCTCGCCGAAGTCGGCACTTACCGCCCCGAATTCGATGACCGGACGATCGGGCGCCCAGGACAGGCGCAAGTACTTGGCCTTGATCGGCGCGATCTCGATTCGATTGCGCGTCAGGCGTTGGCCGGCATATTCGATGTTGACGAGAGTCGCATCGCCGGCGATGTTGCGCCACGCCGCCAAGTCGTCGCTCGCAGCAATAGCGAGGCGCATTGTTGCCGCCCCGCTCGTTTGCGGCAGCGCGAAGTTGAGCGCCACCAGCGGTTCCTCGAGCGCAGACGCATCGAGCACGTATCCGCCCAGAACTCTTCCGGTAGCAGGCTCGCTATCGGCGGAGTTGACGCTGACCGTCGTTCCCGCCGCATTCTTTACCACCGTCAACGCGAGTCCGGAAACGTCGCGCTTGTCGCGGTCGACATAGAGCGGAAACATGGGCAGCGCAATCGCCGGCGCGCGCTCGCGCGGGACTGGACGGCGCGGGACCCAGGCATAGGGAACGAGCTCGCCGTCGGCATTGAACACGCGCACGTCGGCAAGATCGCGTGCAATGGCGCCTTCATAAACCGCGGCCGGCACGGCGACGCGGTGGAACGCATTCGGGCCGCCCGGCGTCAGTGGTACGCCGAACGCGTAGTCGGCGGGGCGCTCGGCATGAGCGGCGCCGGCGAACAGAGCAACGAGAACCAAGGGGCGAATCACGATATTTTCTCCTTGCGGCGCGGCGGTACGGGGGCGAGATATCCGATCAGCAGCAGGAGCAGGCCAACGCCGATGAACGACACGATCCGGGCGATCGTCCCGACCTGTGCGAGCTCTACCAGGAACAGCTTCGCGACCACAATCCCGAGCAGCGCTGCGGCCGCCATCCATGGCACGCGCCACTGCCGCCGGTTGGCAAACGCCATCGTCGCCAGCGCGAGCGACGACCAGAGCAGCGAGAGCACGGCCTGGACGATCGTCGAACCCCAGAGCGCACGCGGCGTGTACGGGACGTCGTACCAGAAATGAATCGAACGCAGCGCGATCGCATTGATCCAGAGAAACGCAAGCGCGCAGAGGATGACTATCACCGCTTCGCGCGGCAGTGTGTCGAAGACTCCCGGGTCGGAACGCCTGACATGCACCGTCCACGTCGCGAGAGCGAGCAGGATGGCCGCCTGCGTGAGATCCAGTGGATTGAGAAGCGGCACGTACGGCAGCGGTGCGGGATCGCCGCTGCCATGCACGTTGGCGGCGATCGACCACAACGCGAGCAACGCGGCAACGAGCGCCGCACCCACCACCAAGTAGCCACGCCGATGCGCACCGATGGGCCATGTAGAGCCACGCGCCAATTCGCTCACGATACCGAGGCCGAGTGCAGGCACGAGACCCCAGGGCACGGCGGTCCATACGCCATGACCCGGTTCGATCCGGCTTCCCACCCACGACAACTCGTGCGCGACGAGAAGCAACACGAGCCAGAAGAGGCCCGCATGAAGCAGTTCGATGGGCGTCGTCCCCGGCGCGTTGGCGGACGAAACGTCATGCTCGCGGTCGAACCACCGGAGAACTCCCGCCACCGCGGCGACCGCAACTATCCAGCCGACCACGCCGCCGTGCGCAAAGAGGTGATCGACCGCCACCGACGCGCGCCCGATGCCCACGAGCGCAATGGCGAGCAACGCGGGCAGCAGCAGCAATGCCGGCGTGCGCGCGGTGCGCCAATTGAGCCGCGCTTCGAGCACTACGAACAAGACGGCGGTCGCTGCGAGAAAAACGACCAGCACGGGAATGCGCGAGTCGTACGGCACAAAGCGGTCGATCTCGCGCCATCCCGCGAACAGCCACCAAAGCATTCCCCACGCGAATGCAATCGCCGCGATACCCGTCTCGGCTGGGGGCAGGCGATCCCGATGGCGTTCCATCAGCCATCCGGTGAACAAGCCCGCGACGGCCACGAGCAACGCCCCGACGAACGCGCTGTTTGCAAGCGGAACCAGGGCGGCGGGAGCGCGCCCTGTCCACAACGACAAGCCGAGAATGAACGCGACGCCGGCGCCGAGCTCCAGCAACAGGCCGAACGCGCGCACGATGCCGCGATTGAGTCGCACGCCCGCCCAAACGATCGCCGCACCTTCGATTGCCCAGGTCGCGGAGGTCCAGCGTGCGTCGAGCCCCAGGGGAACCGCGAGCGTCGCGAACACGACACCGAGCGCGAGAAAGCTCTCGACCAGCAATCGGATGTCCTCGCGGCGGCGCGTGTAGAGGAAGCGCCCGAGGATCAGATAGAGCGCCGACATCGCAAGAGCGCTGAAGGCCATTCCATACTCGATGTCGCGCACGAGCGCGCTTTGCAGGCCGGCGGCGACGAGCGGCGTCCCGAAGACAAGACCCGCATCGACATAATCGCGCACTTCGACCGAACGGCGCAGCGCGTAGAGGACGGCAATCGCGACGTAGAACAGGAAGAACAGGATCAGGAACGGTTCCGTCGTTGCGAAGTTCTCGGAGCGGTAACGCGTGACGCCCCAAAACGTCCCGACAAGGAACGTGAAAGCGAATCCCAGCAGATTGAGCACGCGCCACGCCTTGAACCATGCGATACCGAAGATGCCTGCGTTTAGCAAACCGTAGTAGGTAAACAGCATCACGTGGTTGCCCGATTGACTGGACGTCAGGATCGGCGCAAGGAAGCCGCCGGCGACGGCGAGTACGGCGAGCGAGATCGCATCCTGGCGCACCGCAAGCCACGACGACAGCGCAGAGATCGCGACCAGCAGCCCGAAGGCTGCGAGGGGGGAGACGAGCTCGTAGAGACGAAGTGCCCCGAATACTGTCAAGTACAGCACGCCGACGCCGCCACCCTGCAGCACCATCGCGTAGGCGCGCCGGGCGGCACGCAGTCGCCATCCGACTACGAGCAGAGCAACGCCACCCAACGCGATGCCGGCGAGACGGAGCGAAATGGGCACTTGCACGTGCTCGACGGCGTATTTGATCAGGAAGCCGACGCCGATGAAAAGGAGTACGACGCCGATGCGTGCGAGCGTGTTGCCGCCGAGCATCCAGGCGACGAGAGGATTCGGCGGGACCTTTGGCGATGGCGGAACAGGCGGCGCGGGTGGCGGCGCTGCCAGCGCTGCATCGATCGTTGGCGACTCGACACGCATCGTTCCATCGGCATTGATGCTGGAGGAAGCGAGCAAAGCCTCCTCCGCGGACGGCGCAGGTACCGGGGCTATGGGCGCAGCCACGGGAGGCATCACGAACGCATCCGGCTGCGCTTCCGTCGCCGCGTCGGCAAGTTCCGGCGCACCCGCCGGCAGCGCGCGCTCGAGGCTCGCCACGCGGCGCTCGAGCATCGACACGCGGTCGGCGAGCGATCGTTCGACTGGCACCGGCGCGGGGGGCGGTGTCACCTGACCGGCCGCCGCCGGGCGAAGGTTGCGCGCGCGTTCACCTTGGCTTCCAATAATGAAGCCCGCGAACGCGCCGACAACGCCGCCGAGCAGCGCACCGCCGCCACCGCCCATGAGCAGGGCTCCGGCCAGCACGCCGACGATCAGTCCGATCACCGTTGCCATGACTTCCTCCCTCGTGCGGTGGACCGCACCTCCGACTGTGTCATTCTTTTTGCGGCGCCCCGAGGCGCGCGAGACTTTCGTCGCGGAGTCCCGTCAGGATCGCGTCGCCATGTGGCGCGACCCGAAATTCGCCATAGCGGGCCCGGTTGTAGTCGCCGGCGTGACCCTCCTGGAAGAAATACGCATCAGTGCCGAAGTGCGCCATGCCGTGGCGCACGCGATAGCGGATCCTAACCTCGTCTTGACCGAGCGGCGCGCCGTCATCGATGCGGCGAAACGTGGCGAGTCCGCGCGCATCGAGCGCGAGCACCGCGCGCCCATCCTGCGCTATCACCGCCGCGGACTGCACGACATCGCGCGCGATCCTGTAGCGCAGCGACATGTAGTCGCCTTGCATCAGCGAGCGCGGATCGGCCGGCGCCAGGTCGAGGAGCACCACGCGCCCTTCCCCGAGCAGGCGCTCACGCGACGCGATGACGAGATTGACGGCCAGCAGAATGGCACCGGCAGCGAGCACCACAATCCATTTACGCATGACGCGTCTCCGGCGCCGGAGCACTGATCCAGCGCGCGGCGGCAAACCGAGCAGCGAGGAGCAACGCGCCGATAGCGAGCATCGACATGGACTTCGCGAACAGCGTCGCGTCGAGCGAGTAGTAGTAATAGGCAAGGTTCGCCGCCATCGCGACTATTCCGAGGCCCATTAGCGCACGGCGGCCGTTCGCAAAGGCAACGATGATGACGGTTAGCGCGGCGATGAGCGCCGGTACCTGCCACGCCGCCAGCGCGACGGCCGCACAGGCCGCAAGCGTGGTCACGCCTGCGCGTCCGCCGAGCAGCACGTTGTTGCGCATGAGCAAAATTGCGACGGTCCCAACCAGGACCACGGCGGCCAGCACGCTCGCCATCCACGCCGCGGAAGTGTCCGGGGGCGCGCTGCTGCCGACCAGATCGCTGAGCACACCGAAGGCGAGCGACGCCGGAACCACAACGAGCAGGCCCAGCGCGAGGCCCGCGCTGATCGGTTGCCAGATCTTCGGCGTCGCGGAACGCCCATCGTCGAGCTCCAACATGACAAATGCCATCGCAATCAGCGCCGGAAACACGAACGCAAGGTGCGCGAGGATCAGCGCGTACAGCAACAGCATCGAGGCCGCGAACGTCGACAACGTGCGATGAATCGAATGCGGTGCGATCAATGCCAGCGCAATCTCGAAGGCTGCGATGATCGCGAAGACACCCGCACCCGGGTGCCGAAATGCCATGAAAAGCCCGGCGACGACGAGCGCCTGCCCCGCAACGCTCGCCGCCAGCGCAAACTGCGAGACGAAATCATGCGCAGGAAACTTCCAGAAAAGTGCAATCGCCGCGCCGCACAGCAGGAGGCCGACCGTAATCGCCGCGGGACCGGTCCGGAACACGAACTCGAATCCCACGCCGACGAATACCAGCAGGAAGCACGCGGCGATCCATCCGGCGATCCCGATCATGGCGCGGACGTACCAGGGAACCGCGCTTTCCCTCGCGGGGGGAACATCGCCCTCGGCCAAGCCCTCGGCACGCAGCCGATCCCAGAGCGCCGCACGATCGCTCGAATTCATATCGGCTCCTCAGCCGCGATGGCGCGCAACCACCACGTCCCCAGGGCCGCGCCCGCAATCACCGCGAGTCCGATCATCAGGAAGGAACCGGCATCGCCGTGACGGAGCAGCACTTTCGACAGCCCGGCTGTCATGACGATGATCACGGAGAGAACGGCGCCCGCGAGCACGAAGAGATCGACGCTGCGTCGCCGGTAGGCCCACCACGCAGCCGCAAGCCAGGCTGCATAGGCGATGAGCGGCCACGGCCCGGCCTGCGTGAAGTCGACCATGGACCAGACCGCAAGCATCGTCACCGCCGCCCCGCTCGCGAACGCCACGACGCGAATCGCCCACCGCTCGCGCAACCATTCCATCCCCGCTGCGGCCAGCGCTTCCCAGGCGATCAGAGCCACCGTGTCGAACGCGAATACGACCCACACGGACTCGAGCGATCTGAACATGAGGCCGAACATTCGCTCGAAGGTGCTGAAATACGCGAGAAGCGCGACGTGCAGGATCGCAAGCCAGAGGAGCACGAGGACCGGCAGCCGCGCAACCGCCACCCACGCCGTGATCGCGAGGGCCCAGATCAGGAACAGCTCGTACGCGTCGGCGCCGGTCTGATAGACCTGTCCGACGAGTGCGAGCAGCGCCCCGGTCAGGAGCGACGCTGCGATCAGCGCCGATTTGCCGGCAGTGGAATCGAGGCCATAGCGCCAGCACGCGGCGATCGCCACGGCGATCGGCATCTCGACCAGCGCGAACTTGGCGAAGCGCCCAAGCTCGTCCCAGTTGAACGCCACGAAGAAAGTGATGCCGGCCCCGAACATCAGCGCGCCCATACCGAGCAGCAGGCGGTCAATGAATCGTCGCCATTGCACGGTGCTGGGCGCGACGCCGGCGAGCCGCAGCGCTGATGGCACTGCGGAAGGCGCGAGGCGTCGTTGGTCCACCCATTCGTAGATTGCGCTTCGTTCTTCGCTCATGGTTCCTCCCGTCGACGCGCGCGGCTATTTCCGGTCGCCGCGCAAGGCGAGCACGGTCGCCTGCAATCCGTCGAGTGTCACGCGCTCCGCCGGAACCGGTGGCGCGGCAACCAGCGCGATGCGCGAAAAGACGCCGCGGAGGCGACGCATCGCCTTGCCCTCGTGTGACCTGCTGAAGAAGCTTCCCCACAAGCCGCGCAGCGCAAGCGGCACCACCGGCACCGGCGTCGTCTCGACGATCTGCTGAATGCCGGGCCGAAAAGGATTGAGCTCGCCCGTTTGCGTAAGCTTGCCTTCCGGAAAAATGCCGATGATCTCGCCGGCCGCGAGCGCTTTTGCGACTTCGGCAAATGCGCGGTTCTTCATGGCCGCATCTTCTTTCGCCGGCGCAATCGGAATCGCGCGCATGGTGCGGAAAATGAACGAGAGGAGCGGAACCTTGAAAATCCGATGGTCCATCACGAAGCGGATGGGGCGCCGCACACAAGCGGCAATCACGACCGCGTCCACGTAGCTCACGTGATTGCAGACGACGACGCACGGCCCGGTCTCCGGGATCCGGTCGAGCCCTTCCTTATCCACGCGGTAGAACGTGTGGACGAGCAGCCACGCGAGGAAGCGCATCAGGAATTCGGGGACCAGACCGAAGATGAAGACCGCGACCGCCGCATTCATCAGCGCGTTGACCAGGAAGAGCTGAGGAATCGACAGGCCGACGCCGAGCAGTGCGACCGCGATGCCTGCGGACGCAACGATGAAGAGCGCATTCAGGATATTGTTTGCGGCGATGATCCGCGAACGATGCGACGGCGCCGAGCGCTCCTGGATCAGCGCGTACAGGGGAACGATGTAAAACCCGCCGAAGAGGCCGATCAGCACGAGATCGGCGGCAACGCGCCAATGAGCAGGCGTGGCGAAAAATACATCGAGGCCAGCGAGGCCGGTCGCGTGCAGTGAATCGCTGGCGAGCCAGAGGTCGGCGGCGAACAGCGTGAGCCCGATCGAGCCGAACGGGACGAGGCCCAGCTCGATCTTGCGCCCCGACAAGCGCTCGCACAGCAGCGAACCGACGCCGATGCCGACCGAAAAGAGAGCGAGCAGGAAGGTGACGACGTGCTCGTTGCCGCCCAAAACGTCGCGCGAGAAGCCGGCGAACTGCGCGAGAAAGATCGCACCGTAGAACCAGAACCAGGAAATGCCGAGCATCGAGAGCCAAACCACGCGGTTCTCCTGCGCGACGCGAAGATTGCGCCAGGTTTCCGAAAACGGATTCCAGTTGATCGCGAGGTCGGGCGCCACCGCCGGCGTGTGCGGGATGCCGCGGCTCACGAGATAGCCGGCCACCGCAATGGCGATCGCCAATGCGCAGGCGAGGATCGGGCCGTTGGGTTCAACGGCGACGACGACGCCACCTGCGATGGTGCCGAGCAGGATGGCGACGAATGTGCCCATCTCGACCAGTCCATTGCCACCGATCAGCTCCTCGGGCTTCAGGTGCTGCGGCAGGATCGCGTACTTGACCGGCCCGAACAGCGCCGAATGGACGCCGAGAAGCGCGAGGGCGGTGAACATCAGCGTGAGGTTCTGGCGCCAGAAGCCCGCGAGCCCGACCACCATGATGACGATCTCGAAGAGCTTTATCCAGCGGATGAGGCGCGACTTTTCGACCTTGTCGGCAATCTGGCCAGAGGTTGCCGACAGAAGGACGAACGGCGCGATGAACACGGCTCCGGCGAGATTGACGAGCGCATTGGGGTCAAGGGTGGTCAACTGCGCGGCGTGGAATGCGACGAAGATGATCAGCGCGTTCTTGTAGACATTGTCGTTGCCGGCGCCGAGGAACTGCGTCCAGAAAAAAGGCGCGAAACGGCGCTCGCGAAGCAGGTCGAACTGATTGCCGGTGTGCATATGGCTTTTCCCCGTTCAGCCGGAGCGTGAACCGGTTCGGCTCCGAGCCGTCATTGCGCGTCGAGGTACGCGAGCACCGCGGTGAGCGCCTTGCGCACCGCGTCCGGATCGCGCCAATACCAGACTTCCTTGCCGATCTTCTCCGATTGGAGGACGCCGGCAACGCGCAGCACGCGCAGGTGATGGGATACCGCGGAACGCGAAAGCGTGGACGCGGCGACGATCTGGCCGACGTTGAGACGCTCGCCCGGCTCGAACATCAGCAGGATCCGCTGGCGGTGCGCATCGCCCAGCGCGACGAACATCCCCGCCGTCTGGCGCCACGCACGAGGAATGGCGCGCGCATAGCTCGGCCGCATTCGGCACTCCGTTTATATAACTATGAAACTAGTCATGTGGTCATATACTAGCGAGTCGGATTTGCTCTTGTCAACTCGTGCCGCCTGCCGAGGACGAGTTGGCCGACGAGCGGTCGTTTGCCTGCCGGCCTGCGGTCCCAGACGCCCCTATCGCTTCTTTGGCAGCCGCTTCGAGGCGCTGTGCCGCTCACGCTACAATCGGACCGACGTACTCTTAGGCCGGCCCTTCCCAATGCGACAGTACCTCGACTTCATGCGGCACGTCCGCGAGCACGGCGACCGCAAGTCGGACCGGACAGGCACCGGCACCTTGTCCGTGTTCGGCTATCAGATGCGGTTCGACCTCAACGCTGGGTTCCCGCTGCTGACGACGAAGAAGGTGCACACCAAATCGATCGTCCACGAACTGCTGTGGTTCCTGCGCGGCGAGACGAATGCGCGCTCGCTGCAGGCGGTCGGGGTGACGATCTGGGACGAATGGGCGGATGCGAACGGCGAGCTCGGTCCGGTCTACGGTTACCAGTGGCGGAACTGGCCGGCGCCGGACGGCTCGCACATCGATCAGATCGCGAACGTTATCGCAGAAATCAAGCGCAATCCGGATTCGCGGCGCCTGATCGTGTCGGCGTGGAATGTCGGCGACATTCCGCGGATGAAACTGCCGCCCTGCCATTTGCTGTTCCAGTTCTATGTGGCCGGAGGCAAGCTGTCGTGTCAGTTGTACCAGCGGAGCTGCGATATTTTCCTCGGCGTTCCGTTCAACATTGCGTCATACGCACTTCTGACGCACATGGTCGCGCAGCAGTGCGATCTGCGGGTCGGCGATTTCGTCTGGACCGGCGGCGACTGCCACCTCTATCTCAATCATCTGGAACAGGTGGACACGCAACTTGCCCGGACGCCTGGTCCACTGCCCCGGCTCGTGTTGCACCGGCGGCCGCCGACGATCTTCGATTACGTCTACGAGGATATCGAGATCGTCGACTACAACCCTCAACCGGCGATCAAGGCGCCCGTAGCGGTGTGAGCGCCGGGCAGGGGCGAGCAATCGCGAATCAGCGCTAGCAGCCGAAGACCGTCCTGCGACCTCAGATCATGGAGCGGACGTCGTCCGTTTCCGCGGCGACCCACCGATTTTGAACGAACAAAAAAAAGCCCGCCGGGAGGAAGATAGCGGGCAAGGGGGATCGATCGACCGAAGCGGCGGTTGCGCTCCGGCCACTGTTCGGGCCGGCTCTCGCGCCGGCATGTCTGGAGGTCGGTGCGATTCCTCCGAACTAAAAGACGCTCCGTGCGGCGGAGACACGTTCGGCCAACTCATCGAGCGCTTCCTGTTGCGAAGCTGACGGCGACTCGTCCGCATGTCGCTGCACCGCCGGGCCGTCGGTCGAACTCGACCAGTCGGTGAGCCAGTGTTGCGCGAACTCAGGCGCGAATTTGTCCATGATCTTGAGTCGGTGTGATCGCCTTGTTGCTTACCGCTAAGCAAGGCGTGTGCCAACTCGTCGGTAATCGCATTCGACCATCCGTTTCGCGGGATCCCCCAAGCAAGACCGCGTTGGCGGCACGCTGATTGCAGTTGCCGTTTAGTCGCGCGGTGGATCAGGGTGTCGCATTTCGCCGACGCCCGGTGTGTCATTAATGCTAAATGACTGAATGGCATGGCTATTTTGTGTCGTTATTCGCCGACAGCCGAACCGGCCACGGACGGCCTACGGCATGTCGCTATGACATTGGAATTGACTTCCTCGCACCGGGAACATGGCGCAGCGCTTTCAAATGAGCAGCCGCCTTGAGACGGGCTCTGCCCGCGTCCGGCAACCTCAGGACGACTTGCCTTCCTTGAACATGGCCGGCTCGAGTCGGTGGCGCTGCAGGAGCTTGTAGAACTCGGTGCGGTTGCGCTTCGCGAGCAACGCGGCCTGCGTCACGTTGCCGCCGGTGATCTTGAGCAGACGCACGAGGTAATCACGCTCGAACTCCTTCCTTGCTTCCTCGAACGGAACGAGCGCGCTCGCGTCCTCCCGCAGCGAGCCTTGAATGAGCGAAGCAGGGATGACATTGGTCGTCGCGAGCGCCACCGCCTGTTCGAGGAGGTTCAGCAGTTGGCGCACATTGCCCGGCCAGGGCGCGGAGATGAGGAGTGCCATCGCGTCGGGAGCGAGTGTTTGCGCCGGCCGCTTGTATCGTTCGGCCAACCGGCGCAGGAAGTGCGTGGCGAGCAAGGGAATGTCCTCTCGCCGATCGGCGAGAGCGGGCAACCGCAGCGAAACGACGTTAAGCCGGTAGTAGAGATCCTCGCGGAACTGTCCCGAAGCCTTGTACGCATCGAGATCCCGGTGGGTCGCGGAGATCACGCGCACGTCGACCGGAAGTGCTTGGGTTGCGCCCACCGGCCGCACTTCACCTTCCTGGAGCACGCGCAGCAGCTTGACCTGCAGCGCAAGCGGCATGTCGCCAATCTCGTCCAGGAAAATTGTCCCGCCATCGGCCGACTGGAACAGTCCTTTGTGTGCCTGTACGGCGCCGGAAAAAGCGCCGCGGGCGTGCCCGAACAATTCCGATTCGAGGAGCGGCTCGGGGATCGCGCCGCAATTGACTGCTACAAAGGGTTTGTCTCCCCGCGGGCTCGCGCGATGGATCGCCCGGGCAAGAAGCTCCTTGCCAGTTCCAGAATCGCCGTAAACCAGCACGCTCGCATCGGATTCGGCGACAAGCCGCGCTTGCCGCAGCAGATCCTCCATCTGCGGACTGCGGGTGATGATTCCCGCACGCCATTCGCCGATCGCCTCGCTGCTGTCGCTCGGCGCATCTCCAGCCAGGCGCAATGCGGAGGCGACAAGCTGCAGCAGTTCCTGGCTGTCGAAGGGTTTGGTGAGAAAACCGAAAACACCCCGCTGCGTTGCCGATACGGCGTCCGGAATCGTGCCGTGCGCGGTCAGGATGATGACGGGCAGCGCCGGATGCTGGCGATGGATCGCCTCGAACAGCTGCAGCCCATCGATTCCCGGCATCCGAAGATCGGTGATCACCGCCGCGGGCCGCGTGACGGCGAGGCCGGCCAGCGCCGCTTCGCCGCTGTCGGCAGTTCGCACGCGATATCCCGCAGACGATAGCCGAAGGCTGATGAGCTTCAGCAGATCCGGATCGTCGTCGACCAGTAGGATGTCGCCTGTCTGCACTGTCTTCCTTCGCGCGCTTGCGTTTACCGCTAACGTCCGCCGCCACCACCGCCACCGCCGCCGCCACCGCTGCTGCCGCTACCGCCACCGCCTCCGGCCCCACCGCTGCCCCCGCTGCGAATGCGGTCCCGCATTAGGCTCCGTTCCATGGCCCGTAAGGCTTCGAGCTTCTGGATCGCGGCGTCGGCCTTCTGCTGCTCGTCCTTGACCGCGCGCAGGCGCTCCGAAATCTGCACCTGCAGCACGAGAGCGACCTGCTTGATGGCTGGCGACCCCGGATTGCTCTTTGCGACGTTCTCGAGCAGCTGCAACGCCCTCTGATCGTCCTGCGGCGAGTTCTTCGCTAACGTAAAGAGCACGGCGAGCCGCACGCGGTTGGCATCGGTACGTTGCCGGTTGAGCAATTGGGTCGCCGCCGTGACCTCGCGTTTCACATCATCCTGCGAAAGCGTTCCATATCGCTGGAGATCGGACAGCAGCGCGAGCAGCTCGAGCGTTTCGGCCGAAACTTCCGGTGGCGCGTATGTCGTGGGCGTCGCCGTTGCGACGGGCGGAGGTTGGGCCGCCGGCGGCGCGGGAGTGGGTGCCGGCTCCGGAGCGGCGACCACCGGCGGCTCGACCGGTTCTATGGGCGGATATTCCACCATCGGCGTCGCTGGCGCAGGCGTGACCAGCGGCTCGTCGTCCTCATCGGGTTGCACAACGGGGGGCGTCGTACAACTTGCGAGTGCGAACAACGCCAGCGCCATGATCAGCGAGCCGCGCGTGCGCAGGGAACCCTTCGCGCCTCGGGGCGGCTCTGCGGCGCTCATCATCGGCTTCCCATCGTGGTGATCGGCGCTTCGGTGGTCGCGGTATCGACCACGGCGGCGGTACCGCCTGCGGCGAGTGGCAGCGACAGCCGGAACCGCGCACCCGGGCGCCCATCGGCACGCTCCAGCACCTCGATTCGTCCGCCGTGCGCGACGGCGTATTCGCTTGCAATCGCAAGGCCGAGGCCCGAGCCTTTGACGCGACCTTCATCCGGAGGGCGGCCCTGGTAGAACGAGTCGAATATGTGCTGCCGCTCGCGCGCATCGACACCGTGTCCCTGATCAACGACGTCGAGGATCGCGAATTCACCGTCCGAGGAGAGATTGAGGGCGATGGTCCCCGAGCGCGGTGAATACTTGATCGCATTCGACACGAGGTTGTCGATGATCGTGCGGATCTTTTCGGCGTCGCCGACAACCACCGCCGGCTTCAGTTTTGCTTCGAACGCAATCATCCGCGCGAGCGCGGCGAGCTTGTGCTCCTTGACCACGCGGCGAAGCACGTCGGACAGGAGCACGGGCCCGAGCGTCTGCGGCTCCATCGCGCGCGTCTGGTGGTAGGTGAGCAGATCTTCGATCAGCTTCTGCAGCGATAACGTGTTCTCGCGAACGATGCGGACGATCTCGCGCTGCTCGACTGCGAGCTTGCCACCGACATTGTCGCGGAGGAGCTCGACACCCTCGCGCACCGCGGTCAACGGCGTCTTCAATTCATGCGAGACATGGCGCAGGAAGCGGTTCTGCTGCTCTTCCAGATCGGACAGACGCGAGCGCAGCCATTCGAGACGCTGGCCAAGGTAGCGCAGGTCCTGCGGTCCATTGACCTCGATCCGGTGCGTGAAGTCTGCGGTCCCCATCTGCCGGATCGCCTGGTCGAGCTGTCGGATCGGGCGCGCGATCAGAACAGCGAACAGGATGGCCAGCGCCAACGCAATGCCGGCAGTAGCAAACGCCAGATAACGCCATTTTTGCCGGCCTTGCGCGGCGATATCCTCCAATTGCACGATCGCACGCTCGGTCAGGTCGTTCGTGGCGCCAAGCAGCGACTGTGCCCCGTCTGCAAGTTTTGAATAGCCGTCGGCGAGTTGCACCTGCGCATTTTGCGGCCGCGGCGAGATTCGCAATAACTGGTTCAAGCGCGCTTCGGAATCTCCCAATTCTTCAAGCGTCGCGAGCTGGTCCGGCGACAGCGGAAGCGATGCAAGCTGACGCGTGGTGGAACGGAATTCCTGGCTCACGCGACCGTAATCATCGAGCAGCGCACTGTCCTCGAGAATGAGGTGTTGCCGGACGATGCGCTCGAGCGTCGTCGATTGCTCGAAGAGCTGGCGGCTCGCGCGGCCCGCCTGCGCTGCCTGCTGCACGGCCGCTTGGCCCTGCACCTGCAACCGATCCAGCGAGACAATGAGCTCGACCAGCGCATAGACGAGCGGCAGGCTGACGAGCAGAAAGCCCAGCAGGATGAACTTGAGGAATGAGCGCGGGTAATACACGGAGGCGGCCGCTATAATCTGCGGCAATTATGACACCCATCATGCAGCGGTGAGCGCGGGAGCCCGCGAAACGCCCGCTCCGCCGGACCGCATGTTGCACGATGCGCCGGACCGGCCCGCGCTCGCGATCGTTGCGGCCGTCGCCGCCAATGCCGTGATCGGCGCGGGGAACCGCCTGCCATGGCGAATCCCCGCGGATCTCCGGCGCTTTCGCGCATTGACGTCGGGCCATTCGGTCATCATGGGACGAAAGACGTGGGAGTCGATCGGGCGTCCGCTGCCGGACCGGCAGAACATCGTCGTCACCCGCACGCCCGATTTTGTCGCGTCAGGCGCCGAGATCGCAGCGTCGCTCGACGAAGCGCTCGCGCGGGTGCGCTTGCCGCCTCCGGTCTTCTGCATCGGCGGCGGCGAGCTTTACCGCGAAGCGCTGCCTCGCGCCACCACGCTGCATCTCACGGAGCTCGACCGCGCCTTCGACGGTGATGCCACGTTTCCGGATTTCGACCGACGCGAATGGCGGGAAGTCGACCGCGAGTCCCACGCCGATGGCACGGAAGAGCTGCCGTATGCGTTCGTGACCTACATTCGTTGCTGAGAATTGATCCGGCGACGCCGGTAGATTTCAACATCGCCAATTCGAGGCGCGCCATGTCAGAAGGCCATTTTCACGTTCACGGTCCGCACGATCACGAAGTCGAGCACGCAGCGCACAGCGGCGATCCGTTTGCCGGCCGCATCGCCGTAATGACCGCCATTTTCGCGACCGTCGGGGCACTCTTCGGCTACATGGCTGGCGCCACCCAGAACGAGGCGCTGCTTTTCAAGAACGAAGCGGCGATCAAGAAGACCGAGGCGTCGGATCAGTGGAACTTCTATCAAGCCAAGAGCAGCAAGCAGAATCTCGCCGAGCTGGGCGCGACGCTCACCTCCGGCGAGCAGCAGGCGAGATACCAGAAGGAAGCGGAGCGCTACAAGAAGGAAAAAGACGACATCATGGTCGACGCCAAGAAACTCGAGCAGGCGAGCAAGGACGCCGAGGCGAGAAGCGAAGCCGCGATGCACACTCACCACCGCTGGGCGCAAGCGATGACGCTGATCCAGATCGCCATCGCGCTGGCCGCGATCACGATACTCACCCGCCAGAAACAGATGGGGTTTGGCGCGCTGGGCGTGGCGATCTTCTCGATCGCCCTTGGACTCATGGCGGCTGCGCACATCTGATTGCGAGGCGATCGGACCAACGGGCGGCTTGTTGACGGAGTTGTTGCCGGGGACCGGATAGATTATGATGTCGTCATAACGCGTCCGTGCGGGCAATAGGGCGCGCAGACGCGATCATCACGGGGAAGACGGAGACAACGCGGCGCGCCAGGTTTCCTCGCGCCGTTTTCGGCTTGGCCGAGGGATACCGTGACGCACACCTTCCTTGACCCGATGGCACTTCGTCCGCTTGCTCAATGCGCTGCGCGCGCAGCGCTTGTCGCGTTTGTCGTATTCAATATTCCCTTCGCGTTCGCGGCCGGTCATTCGCTGCGCTTTTTCGGCGCCGGGGCCGGTGACGTCGACCGCGTCAAGATCCAGATCGACAACCCGGTGACAGCGCTTCCCGGGCCGCCCGCGGACGTCGGCGCCACCGACTTCACGCTCGAGTTCTGGCTGATGGCGAGCGCTGCGCAGAACACGGCGCCTGCGGTGACATGCGGCGCAAATCAGGCGTGGACCGCGGGGAACGTCGTCGTCGACCGTGATCGCTTCGGCGCCGACCGCAAATTCGGGATCGCGATTGCCGGCGGCAAGATTGTCTTCGGCGTGTCCGGCAACGGGACGGGCAACCTCACAATTTGCAGCGCATCGTCGGTTCTCGACAGCGCATGGCATCACATTGCCGTGCAGCGGCAGCTTGGCGACGGCAACCTCTGGCTCTTCGTCGACGGCAGTCTCGAGGCGCAAGCGATCGGACCCGGTGGCGACATCTCGTATCCCGACGCTGCGGCACCGGCGAATGCCAACGATCCCTATCTTGTGCTGGGTGCCGAGAAGTTCAATGCGGGACTCGCGTTCTCGGGCTGGCTCGACGAGCTCCGCATTTCAACCAAGCTGCGTTACACCACCAATTTTTCGCGGCCGCGGGCGCCGTTCGTCAGCGACCGATTCACCGCCGCGCTCTACCACTTCGACGAAGGCGTCGGGGCGACATTGTTCGACACGGCCGGCGCATTCGGCGGCTCGGCGGCGGGACAGATCAAGCGCGGTGGCGTCGCCAACGGACCTGCATGGATGCCGGAAAGCCCGTTCAACGTCGGCGCGCTCGTCGACAACGGAACCATTGCTTTCGTGCCGTTCGTCTCGGGATTCTCGTTGCCGGTCGATGTGGTCGACGCCGGCGACGATTCCGGGCGTCTTTACGTCGTGCAACAGGGCGGCCTGATCCGTATCATTCGCAACGGATCGCCACGCCGTCATGCTGCCAACGCCATTTCTCGATCTCACCGCGAAGATCGTATTGAGCCACGAGCAGGGCTTGCTCGGGCTCGCTTTCCATCCGAACTACGCAGTCAACGGCTACTTCTTCGTCTACTACACGGCAGCCGGCAACGGCGCGCTGACGATCGAGCGCTATCAGCGCAATGCGGACAACACCAATATCGCGGACCTCTCCTCGGCGAAGACGATGCTCACGATTCCGCATCCTGGGCAGTCCAACCACAACGCCGGCAAGCTTGCGTTCGGACACGACGGCTATCTCTATGCCAGCACCGGCGACGGCGGCGGCGGCAATGACACGCCGAACAACGCGCAAAATCTGAGCCGCCGGCTCGGCAAGCTGCTGCGCCTCGACGTCGACCAGAATGTCAACGTGTCGCCGTACTACGGGATCCCTGCGACCAATCCCTTCCCCTACCCGCAGAACCAGTGCGACGGTTTGAGCGTCGGCATCTGTCCCGAGATTTGGGCGTATGGCCTGCGCAATCCGTGGCGCTTTACCTTCGACCGGCTGACCGGGGACCTCTTCATCGGCGACGTCGGACAGAACGATCGCGAGGAAGTCGACTTCGATCCGTGGCCCGGTACGCCGGGCCGAAACTATGGCTGGCGCATCATGGAAGGCAACATCTGCACGCCGGGTGTAAATCCGTCCTGCGCGCTACCGCCGGGCTACGTCGCACCGATCCTCGACTATCCGCATCCGCCGGGCGTCGCCGTCATCGGCGGCTATCGATATCGCGGCGACGCGGTTCCGGCGCTGGCGGGCGCCTACCTGTACGCCGATGAAGGTTCGAATAACATGTGGGCAGCGACACGCGCCGACACGGGCGTGTGGACCGCGCAGCAGCGGTTGATGGGGACGCCGACCGCGATTAGTGCCTTCGGCGAGGACGAAGCAGGCGAGCTCTACGCCGCCGGTATAGGCAACGGCACGATCTACAAGATCGCTGCTGTCGATGGCGACGCCGACGGCATGCCCAACTGGTGGGAGATTGCGTACTTCGGCACGACGGCGGCCACGCCCGGCGCCGACGCCGATAGCGACGGCGCGACGAACCTGCAGGAATACCAGGCGCGAACGGACCCGATCTCGGCGACGAGCAAGCCGGTGGTGCCTCAGTCGAAAGCCTCGACCGCAGTCTGGCGACCATCGACTGCGCGGTTTTTCGTCGACGTCGACTTCGACCGTGTCGTCGATCAGAAAGTGTACTTCGGCGCGTCGACCGACAAGTCGCTGGTCGGCCGCATCGACCCGGGCCGCACCTACGATCTCGTCGTCTATCGCAGCGGCATCTGGTATGCGGACCGGAACCGCAACGGCGTCCCGGTCTTCGCGACGGCGTTCGGCGGCGCCTTCGGTGACGAGCCGCTGCTCGCCGACTTCAACGGCGACGGGCGCGACGACCTCGTGATCTACCGCAGCGGCACTTGGTACGTCAGCACGGCTCAGAACGGCACTCTCGCAATGACGTTCAACTTGGGCGGCGTCGTCGGCGACATACCGCTCGCGGGGGACGTCAACGGCGACGGCATCGCCGATCTTGTCATTTACCGGAATGGAATCTGGTATATCGACACCAACCGCAATGGCACCGTCGACATGTCGGTCGTGTTTGGCGGGCCCGGCGACAAACCAGTCCTGTTCGATTTCGATGGCGACGGCAAGGCCGATCTCTGCGTCGTCAGGAATGGCGTCTGGTACGTGAACACGAAGCTCGACGGCAGCCTGCAAGCTGTGTGGTCGTATGGCGTCGGGACCGACACCCCGCTCGCCTGGAAGGAATAGCCGCGCTCGCGCGTCAGACGAGGTTGCGCAGCTCCCGCAGCGCGACCGAAAGCATCGCCGCATCAGCGGAAGCCGTTGCATGAAGCTCGGCCAGCAGCTGCTGTGCGCGGTCGATCGCGCGAGCGTTGCGCTCGCGCCATGCCGTGATAAGTTCCGTCGCGTCGCCGATGTCGCCTCCGCTCGCGAGCACACTGGCGGTGATCGTCCGCTGCAATCCCGAGAGATCGTCGTGCATGGCGCCGCGGGCAAGCATTTGCCAGTGCGCATCGGCCGGAAGCGCAGCGATCCGCTCGCGCAGCCAGGGAAGTCCGAGCCGCGCCGACAGATCGAAATAGATCTCGGCTACGAGCTCGACGGGCCGCTTTGTCGTTCCCGCGACCTCGACGATATCGAGCGTCGAATACAGCGTATCAAGCGTCACGACCCGCTGCGCGAGATGCTCCGGCACGCCTTGCGCCGTGTACGCGGCGACGGCCGCGGCCACGCGCTCGCGATCTGCCGCGTCGAGTAGCTGCGGCAGACGAACGGAAAGCGCCTCGACGCGCGGCGTGAAGTGCGCGATCGTCGCGGCCATGTCCTCGGCGAGGCGCCGCGAACGCAGGAACCATGTCGTTCCACGCTCGAGCTGGCGACTCGTGTCGATCAGCATCGTCGATTGAATGGCATCGTCCACGATATTGTCGAGCGCCTCGATCGCCTGCCACAGCGGAACAAAACCGAAAATCTCGCGCGACAGCAAGTAGGCGCGCACGACCTCGTGCGGTCGAGTGCCCGTCGTTTCGGTGAGCCGGTGCACATAGGTGCTGCCGACCCGGTTGATCATGCTGTTGGTGACGTGCGTCGCGATGATCTCGCGCTTCAACGCGTGGCGTGGCATATAGGCGGCGAATCGTTTGCCCAGTGCCTGCGGAAAGTAGCGCGTCAACGCGGTCTCGACCCACGGATCGTCGGGTAGCGTGGAGGCGAGCAACTCGTCGTACAGCCACATCTTGCAATAGGCAAGCAACACCGCGTGCTCGGGGTTCGTGAGGCCCTGGCCGTGCGCTCGTCGCGCCGCGATCGCTTCGTCGTCGGGCAGGAATTCAATGGCCCGGTTGAGCTGTCCCGCTTTCTCGAGGTATTGCATGAAGCGACCCTGGGCGTCGAGGAGAAGCGACGCGATCCGACCGGTCACGCTCAGCACCTGAGTCTGGAAATAATTGTCGCGCAGAACCAGCGCCGCAACCTCGTCGGTCATTTCAGCGAGCTGCACGTTTCTTTGCTTCTCAGTGAGCTCGCCGTCGGCAATTGCCATACCGAGCAGGATCTTGATGTTGACCTCGTGGTCGGAGGTGTCGACGCCCGCCGAGTTGTCGATCGCATCGGTGTAGATGCGGCCGCCGGCCTGCGCGAACTCGATCCGGCCCAACTGCGTGCATCCGAGGTTACCGCCTTCGACGAAGACCTTGGCCCGGAGCTCGCTGCCGTTCACGCGGAGCGCATCGTTCGCGCGATCTCCGACCTGCGCGTGGCTCTCGGCTGTTGCCTTCACGTAGGTGCCGATGCCGCCGTTGTAGATGAGATCGATCGGTGCTTTTAGGATCGCATTGACGAGCTCCGTAGGCGTCAGGGTATCGGCGGCCACCGCGAGCGCTTCCTTCACTTCAAGCGTGAGCGAGATCGATTTCGCGCTGCGCGGATGAATTCCGCCGCCGTGAGAGATGAGCTTTGTATCGTAGTCGGCCCACGACGAGCGCGGCAGACGGAAGAGCCGTTCGCGCTCCGCAAAGCTCTGCTCCGGATTCGGATGGGGATCGAGAAAGATGTGGCGGTGGTCGAATGCCGCGACAAGGCAAATGTGCCGTGACAGCAGCATCCCGTTGCCGAACACGTCGCCGGACATGTCGCCGATGCCCGCAACCGTGAAGTCCGTCGTCTGCGTGTTCACGCCCATTTCACGGAAATGCCGTTTGGTCGACTCCCAGGCGCCGCGCGCGGTGATGCCCATCGCCTTGTGGTCGTAGCCCACGGATCCGCCGGAGGCGAACGCGTCGCCGAGCCAGAAGCCGTATTCCTTGCTGATCGCATTCGCGTAGTCGGAAAACGTCGCCGTTCCCTTGTCCGCGGCGACGACGAGATACGGATCGTCCGGATCGTGACGCTTTACTTGCGGCGGCGGGACGATCGATTCACCGACGCGGTTGTCGGTGAGGTCGAGCAGCCCGCGCAGGTAATCCTGATAGCAGGCGATCCCCTCCTTCATGAACGCTTCCCGGTCGGAAGACGGAGGCGCCTTCTTCAGCACGAAGCCTCCTTTCGAACCAACCGGCACGATCACGACGTTCTTCACCTGCTGCGCCTTGACAAGGCCCAGCACCTCGGTGCGGAAATCCTCGGGCCGATCCGACCAGCGGAGTCCGCCCCGCGCGACCTTGCCGAAACGCATGTGTACGCCCTCGAAGCGCGTCGAGTAGACGAAGATCTCGAACATCGGCTTCGGCTCGGGCAAGCCCGGCACCTTGGCCGGGTCGAACTTGAACGACAGGTAGCTCCTTGGTTTCCCCGCATCGTTGCGGCGCCAGAAGTTCGTGCGCGTGGCGGCAAGAATCAGCATGAGGTATTGGCGCAGCACGCGATCTTCGGACAGGTTCTCGACCCGGTCGAACGCGTCGTCGATCTGCTGGATCTTCGCGATCGTCTTCGACTGCGCGCCTTCCGGCAGCGCCGGATCGAAACGCAGCTTGAAGAGCTCGATCAGCATCCGTGCGATGTCGGCATGCGCCGCCAGCGTCGCTTCGATGAACGCCTGCGACAGCGGAAACCCGATCTGACGCATGTATTTCGCATAAGCGCGCAGCACGACGATCTCTTCCGCCGGCAGGCGCGCCGCGACGACGAGACGGTTGAAGTCGTCGTTCTCCACTTCGCCGCGGAAAATGCGTGCGAACGCGTCTTCGAACACGACCTGCAGTGCATCGATCTCGACTTCGGCGTCGGCGACGCTGGACAACATGCCGAAGTCATGCATCCATATGGGCGGCGAGTCGACTAGCGTGATACGGTGAGGGCGCTCGTCGATCACTTTGAGGCCCATTCGTTCTAGCATCGGGAGGCCGTCGGAGAGCGGCACCGGTGCGCCACGATGGAATAGTTTGAAACGGAGCACGCCGGGCGGCGCCTCCAGCGGCCGGTACAGCGACAGCGCAAGCGGCGAGTCCGCCGTCAGCGGCGCCATCAGCGCGATGTCCGGCACCGCGGAACGCGCGGGAAAGTCTTCGCGATAGCCGGCCGGAAAGGCGCTGCCGAATTGCCGGAACAGTTCGCTGCCGCGCGCTTCACCCTGCGCGTCGATCAATGCCTCGCGCAAATCGTCCTCCCACCTGCGAGCAGCGGAGGCGAGGCGGTGCTCGAGTTCGCGCACATCGAACGGCGGGATCTTTCCCGGCGTAGTACGTACTGTGATCAGGATGCGCGCCAGTATCGACTCCGACAGGTGCGCGTTGAATTCGGCGCCAGTGCCGTTGAACGCCTGCATGAGAATCGATTGCCACTTCTGCCGCAGCTCGGTCGTGTAGTTTTCGCGCGGCGCGAAAATGAGGCACGACACGAAGCGCCCGAACGGATCGCGGCGCACGAAGAGCCGGAAGCGCTGCCGTTCGCCCAAGTGGAGGATGCCCATCGCGATCGCGTACAGATCGTCGTAGCTCGTCTGCAGCAGCTCGTCGCGCGGATAGGTGTCGATAATGTTGTTGAGCGACTTGCCGGCATGGCTCCCGGGGGCAAGACCCGCCCGCTCAATCACTTTGGCCGCCTTGCGCCGGAGCAGCGGGATATCGGACGGCTTCGCGCTGTACGCAGTCGACGTGTAGAGGCCGAGGAAGCGATGCTCGCCGCTCACTTGTCCTTTTGCATCGAAGCGTTTGATGCCGACGTAGTCGAGATAGCCCGGACGATGAACCGTCGAACGCGAGTTCGACTTGGTGATGATGAGAAGCTCCGGAAGCCGCGCGAACACGCGCTGTTCCGGCGGCAGAACGGTGAGGCTCGCCGCGGCATCGCGGGTGCCGGACTCGCGCAGGATCCCGAGACTCGAGCCGGGGACGACGCGCAGCGCCTCCGCGCCGTCGACGGTGACGAGATCGTGGCAGCGGTAGCCCAGCAGTGTGAAGTGATTGGTCGCGAGCCACGAGAGAAATGCCTTGCCTTCGGCCAGCTCGTCCGCAGGCAATGGCGGCGGATGGGCGTCGAGCTCAGCAACGACGGCAAGCATCTTTTCCTGCATCTTCTTCCAATCATCGACCGCCATCCGGACATCGCCCAGCACACGCGCAATGTCGGTGGCGAGTGCTTCGAGTTGCGCCGGATCGGTGGTCCGGTCGACTTCGACATGGATGAACGATTCCCGCGCCACGTCTTTCCCATCGGGAGCGAAGCCGGTCAGCGCTCCCTTGGCATCGCGAACGATGGGCAGCAGCGGATGCGTGATCAGGTGAAGCGTCAGGCCGTGGCGATTCACTTCCATCGTCACCGAATCGACAAGGAAGGGCATGTCATCGTTGACGATCTCGACGATCGTATGGGTCGACTGCCAGCCATGCTCCTCGATCGACGGATTGAATACGCGGACCTTGGCGCGGCCGGGTTCGCGCCTTCTCGCGAAGCTCCAGTGCGACAGCGCGGCGCCGTACAGGTCCGCGGGCTGGCGGAGCGCGAGGTCCTCGGGATCGACCTGGCCGTAATAGCGGCGAACGAGTTGGTCGATGGTCGCGCGATCCTCAGCCGCGACCTTTGCCTCGACGAGCGCCAGAACCTGCTGCAGTCGCTCGTTTTCGTCCGTTGACGTCGCTGCCACCATCAAAATGTCCTCACTTCCGGGTCGACTTTCCGTCCGTCCAGCACTCGAGCTGGATGCCGTCGCCGCGGCGAGACAGGATACCCGATGCCGTGTGTCGTGCCCATGAAAGCGATCCTGCCGGATGCTGCTCGGCGCTGCCTCACCAGATGCCGATATGGATGCCGTGCGCTCGATGGGCGTCGGTGCGCGCCTCGACCAGCGCGTCGTCGACAGTCGTCCGCCGCTTGCTTGACGCGAGCCAATCGAAAAGTCGCTCGCGCATTCGCGATCGAATGGCATCGAACCTGGAATCCGCGCCGAGATCGTTCTGCTCGAGCGGATCCCGCACGAGATCGAAAAGCTGCGCGCGAAATCCTTCCCAGTGCACGTATTTCCATTCGCCGGTGCGCACCATGAACGCGCGGCAATCGCGAACGCCGCGGCCAAGCACGCGGCGCGCACGACGGAAGCCGTAATCGAGCTCCGAGAATACGGCCTCGCGCCACGCGGGATTCGCCTCGCCGCGCAGCAGCGGCAACAGCGATCGGCCCTCGACGCGGTGCGGTGAACTCGCTATGCCGAGCGCGTCGACAATTGTCGGCAATACGTCGATGCCTTCGACGAAGTGCGTGTCGGCGCTGCCCCGCGTCGTGTCGGCTCGCGAATCGGGATCCATGACGATCAGCGGCACGCGGACGATCTCGTCGTAGAGGAGCTCCTTCTCACCCAGACCGCGGTCGCCGGCGAATTCGCCGTGATCGGAGGTGAAGACTATTAGCGTGTCGCGCATCCGCCCCATGGACTCCAGAGCATCGAGAACGCGTCCGAGGTGATAGTCCACCTGCGCAATCAGGCCCATGTAAGCGGGCCGCACATGGCGCACAACTTCCTCCCGTGCAAAGCTTTTGCACTCGTCGTGTTCGCGATATGCCCGCACCACCGGGTGTTCGTCGGCGGTGCCGTCCTGCGGCCCGTGCCGAATCGGCCCCACGCTCTTCTTGCGATACAGCTTGTGAAAGGGCGCCGGCGCGACATACGGCCAGTGCGGCTTCACATAGGAGAGGTGCAGCACCCACGGCTTCGATGCCTGCGCGCGGATCCAGTCAAGAGCCAGATCCGTCATGTAGGCAGTCTCGGAGTGGCGCTCTTCGACACGCGATGGCAGATGAGCGTTTCGCAGCTGCCAGCCCGACACGACGTGGCCGCCATCGGCCGCGCTGACGACGAAATCGGTCCACGGATCGTCACTCTCGTAGCCACGCGCACGCAGCCATTCCGCGTAGCCTGACTCCATGCCCGGCGGAGTGTGACCGTCGTAACGGTCGACGACGATAAACCCGCCTTCCCGCAGCAGCGCCCCGCGCTCCGATTCGATCTCGATGCCGAATCGTCTTAGCGCCTCGGTATCGGGAAGCACGTGCGTCTTGCCCGCAAGCGCCGCCGTGCGTCCCGCCGCGCGCAGATAGTCGCCGAGTGTCAACTCCGCCGCGGACAACGGGACGCGATTCCACGTCGCGCCATGGGAATTCACGTAACGCCCGGTGTAGAACGACATGCGCGCGGGGCCGCAGACACCCGCCTGCACGAACGCGTTGTCGAAACGCAACGCTCGGGCGGCGAGCCGGTCGATGTTCGGCGTCTCGACCGGGGAATCGCCGTAGCAGGAAACGAAGTCGCGGCGCAGCTGGTCGCACATCACGAACAGCACGTTGCGGACGGCGGTCATCGGCTCGGTATCGCGGGGGATGAAAATCGGGGACAGACCCCGATTTTCACGCGATAATGCCGACTTTGCCGGCGCGCGGCAACGCGGCCGCGACGGTGGCGCGCCCAGGTGGCGGAACTGGTATACGCAGCAGACTCAAAATCTGCCGGTCGCAAGGCCATGAGGGTTCGATTCCCTCCCTGGGCACCAAACCCGCCTCAAGAGCTGCTGCGCGCCACGATTGCTTTGTCGTGTCCTCGCTCGCCCCTCGCTGTACCTCCATGTACTATCTCGGGACTCGCTGCGGGCCTTCGCGCACTCGGGGCTGCTCGCGACGCCCTTAAGACGGGTTCTCCGTACCGCCTCCAACGCTGCAATACTGACAAGCTCACGCAGGGCCATCATCAAATACAAAATCGAGGTTGGGGAGAAAGATGATGTTCAAGCTCGGTCCAAGACGACCGCGTGCTCCGATGTCCGCGCTGATCGCGGCGTCAATTGTTGCGTGGGCATCGCCGACGGTGGCGGTACAGGTCGGGCAGCACGGTCTCGGGCAAGTATTGCTGTACCCGTATTACACCGCGCGCACGATCCCCAAAGGCGGCGCCTACAACACGATGATCATCGTCACGAATACGGCGGCAGACACCAAGGTCGTGCGCATCCGCTTTCGCGAGAGCAAGAACGGGCGGCCGGTGGCAAGCATGAACGTCTATCTCGTACCGAACGACTCGTGGGCGGGGGGCGTCGTTCCAACCGCGGATCTGGCCGGGGCCGAATTGCATTGGATCGATCAATCGTGCACCGATCCGGCGCTCGGCGGGCCTGACTATGTTCTCCCTTTCAGCAATATTGCGTATTCGGGCGCGAACAGCGATTTCGAGGACCCATCCCTCGCGCGGACCACCGAGGGCTATATCGAAGCATTCGAGCTAGGGGTCGTCAAAGACCCGGCCGTGCTCGCGGCGCTCAAACTCGAGCGGACCGATTGGGGCGTCACGCCTGATTGCTCGGCTGCGCTGGCGGTCGCACTCGACACCCCCGCAAAAATCGCCACGCCGACCGGCGGGCTCATGGGCAGCGCGTTCCTCATCAATGTCCTCGCGGGCACCCTCTATTCCTACGACGCGAAGGCGCTCGATGACTTCACCCGGGTCGCGCTGTGGTCTCGACCGACGACGTCGTCTCCGACGTTGGAAGATGTTAATCCGAAGCTGAGTCGCATCCTCGACGGCGCGGTGCTTCGCGAGAATTCATGGGAGATCGCCAAGGGCGCACGCCCGGCGGATCCCGTCAGCGCCATCCTGATGCAGGACCAGTTACTGAACGATTTCGTCCTCGACCCGGGGACCGCGTCAGCCACCGACTGGATCGTCACGATGCCCACGAAGCCGCACTACGTGAGCGTGGCCGGGATCTTCGCGCCGCCGCTGGCGCCGTTTGCATCGACCTTCAACAAGGGAGGCGCATCGGACTCGTTCGAATTCGATTATCTGGGCTGCGCCTATGGATCACCGGTCGGGAACACGGTCGCCTTTGATCGTGAAGGTTATCACCCGCAGCCGCCCGTCAGTTGCCCAGGAATTCCGCCGCCGCATAGTCCTTTCGCACTTGCCTGGACAGCCAATGTCGTCACCTTCGACAATTACTTCAGCAGCACGTCGGCCGGCGTCTTCTCTTCGAATTTGAACGTCATCTTCAATATGTTCGACACTCGAGTGTCGAGGCAGAACGGTTGGGCGCGACTGGCCCCGTTTCCCAACGCCGTTGCTTCACCAGACCACAAGCTGGTCTCTACTGATTCCCCACCCGTGACGTTCTACGGCCTGCCGATGATCGGATTCATGGCGAACAGTTACTACAACGGGGCCGTTCCGGATCCCGCCGGCCATGGTCTGCTCTTCTCGGCGTACGGGGCAACCTCGCCTCATAAGGGCAAGCTGAGAATCCAGTAAGCTGGCCGCACGCAAGGGGGAGGCTAGTGGACAAAGAGTGACGGTGCGCCGCGCCGGGGTACGGCGGGTGTTACGGCGGTAAGCAAGTTCTGTTTTTACTAGGCAAATTGCGCGAGTGATTCCTCTCTACTGAGTCGGATTCGAAGTGATCGTCCCCTGAGTGTCCCCGGCGCCACGCCCCGTGAGCGTATTGTTGACCGAAGATCGGAAGACGCCGCCGGTATTGGAAAAATCGGGGCCGACATTGCGGGCGACCGTCGAGCGCGTTACCAGCACGGTCGTCGTAGCGCCGTTCGCGTTTACGCCTGCGCCACCGTTTTCGGTGACCATGGAATCCGACACCGCGAGCGAAATCGCCATCACGGCAGAGGGTCCATCCGCGATGAGTCCATCGACAACGTTCCTTGCCACGGTGGACCGCACCAGCGTCAAACTCGCTGTGCCGCCATCCGCAAGCGGAGACGCGACTAGGACGCCCGCGCTATTTCCTGCAATCGTTGAATCGGAAATTGTCGCGACCACGGTGAGACCTACGTCTGGTGCTGCGGAAATCCCGAATTGAGCATTCGAAACGACGACGATTCGCTGAGCATTCAGGGTGCCGCCATTGATGTTGATCCCAGGTTTCGGTCCCCCGAAGGTTGGCGTATAGCCATTGAGCGCAAATTCGGAGTCGACGACGAGCACAGTGGCCATGCCCGCTGCCATCCAGAGGCCAATCTCTCCACTGTTTCGAACAAAGGTATTCCGTATTTGAATGCTGGGACTCCCGACCGTCGGGTTAATGAAAATGCCAGTACCCGTCATGTTGGATACGACACAGTTTTCTATCGACACCTCGGCGGCCGAGCCCACGACAATGCCGTACATTCCACCCTGGCCGGTTATCGACAGCCCGCGGAGCACCACTTTGTCGCTCGCTCCAGCGTTGACGACGACCCCCGAATCAGGCGCGAAAACGCTTATCCCGGCATAGACACCGAGTGGAGCGATAAGCGAAACGGACTGCGTGATGATCACCGATCCGTAGCCGGCAGAATCGAGCACGACGACTTCGCCGCCGAGAGCGGTCTGCGCTATCGCGGTCGCGAACGTGCGACACGGCTCCGTGACCTTGCATATATTGGCGTCGGCGCCCGTGCTTGAAACGAAGGTGCGCTGCGCCAACGCTTCGGCATCGATCGGGATTGTGGCCGCGCAGAGCAGAATGGAAGCAACGAGAACGCGTTTATCCAACATGGCGGAGCCTCCCTCGATTCTTTTTCGTGGCGCACACGCTGCGAGCGCTGTGGAGTATGGCACCCTCGCTGCTAGAATTCGAGTCGCCCGCACATCGCGTCGGAAAGGTCACGGTACACGCCGCCCCGCCGCGCGACACAATGTCCGCTCCAAGGCTCTCCGATTTCGATTACGACCTCCCGCGCGAATTGATCGCGCAGGTGCCTGCGGACCAACGTACCGGAAGCCGTCTGCTCCATGTCGATGGCGCGGTGCTTGTGGATCTGGAATTCCCTGATCTGCAACGGCTGATCGCGCCGGGCGATCTACTTGTTTTAAACGACACGCGCGTGATCAAGTCGCGCCTGGCGGCAAGCAAGCCTACCGGCGGCAAGGTCGAACTGCTGCTCGAGCGATTGCTGGGACGCGATCGCGCGCTCTTTCAGCTTCGCGCAAGCCACGCACCGAAAATCGACAGCAAGCTCTCGCTACCCGCCGGCGCGCGCGCTACCGTCATCGATCGCCACGACCGCTTTTTCGAGCTCCGTCTCGATGGCGACCTCCCGTTACTCGAGTATCTCGACCGGCATGGCGCAGTCCCCCTGCCACCTTATATCGAGCGTGATGCCGCGTCAGAAGACGAATCACGCTACCAAACCGTGTATGCGCGACAGCCGGGTGCAGTCGCTGCGCCGACCGCCGGGCTCCACTTCGACGCGTCGTTGCTGACAGCGCTGGAAAATGCCGGTGTCGCATTCGCCTGGGTCACGCTTCATGTCGGCGCTGGAACGTTCGCGCCCGTGACGACGGAGGATCTCTCCGCGCACACGATGCATCCGGAGTGGTATCGGATTCCCGCGGCCACCGCGGCAGCGATCGATGCGGCACGGGCGCGCGGTGGCCGCGTGCTCGCCGTGGGTACGACCACCGTTCGAGCGCTCGAGTCCGCCGCATCGGCCGACGGACGTGTGCAGGCAGGTGAACGCGAAACGGGAATCTTCATCACGCCCGGCTACGCCTTTCGTGTCGTCGACCGCCTGCTCACGAACTTCCACCTTCCGAAGTCGACGCTGCTGATGCTGGTGTCGGCCTTCGCGGGCATGCATACAATCCGCGCCGCGTACGCGCACGCCATCGCCCGCCGCTACCGGTTTTTCAGCTACGGCGATGCGATGCTGCTGGAGCGCGCACCACCCGAAGTCTAGTCGCCCGCGCTGCTACAATTCGCGCGATGCAGTTCACGCTGACGGCGACGTCGGGCCGCGCCCGTCGCGGCCGACTCTCCCTCGCGCACGGCGACGTCGAAACACCGGTATTCATGCCGGTCGGCACGTACGGCACCGTGAAGGCGATGTCGCCACGCGAGCTCGAGGAGATCGGCGCGCAAATCGTCCTCGGCAATACGTATCACCTTTGGCTGCGCCCCGGTATCGATGTCATCGCCGCGCATGGCGGGCTGCATGGATTCATGGGCTGGCAGCGGCCGATTCTGACCGATTCCGGCGGCTTCCAGGTGTGGAGTCTCGGTGCGATGCGCAAGGTACGGGAGGAAGGCGTCACGTTCGCGTCGCCCGTCAACGGCGACAAGATGCTGCTGACGCCCGAAATCTCGATGCAGGTGCAGCACGCGCTCGATTCGGACATCGTCATGGTGTTCGACGAGTGCACGGCGCATCCATCGACTCGAGATGAGACGGCTCTATCGATGGAGCTGTCGTTGCGTTGGGCGCGCCGCTGCCGTACGCAATTCGATGCGCAGGAGACCCGCAATGCGCTCTTCGGCATCGTGCAGGGCGGGATGCACGAAGACTTGCGCGACGCCTCGCTCGACGGACTCAAGACGATCGGCTTCGACGGCTATGCGATCGGCGGCCTGTCGGTCGGTGAATCAAAGGAAGAGATGCTGCGCATGATGGATCATACTGCGCAGCGTCTGCCGGCCGCCCATCCACGCTACCTGATGGGCGTGGGCACGCCCGAGGATATCGTCGCGGGAGTCACGACCGGCATCGACATGTTCGATTGCGTGCTGCCGACGCGCAATGCGCGCAACGGGCACCTCTTCACGCGGTTCGGCGACATCCGCATCCGCAATGCCGTGCATCGCACCGATCTCCGGCCGCTCGATGGCACGTGTCCTTGCTATACCTGCCGTCATTTTTCGCGTGCCTACCTCCACCACCTGCAACGCGTCAACGAAATCCTGGGCGCGCGACTCAACACGATTCACAACCTCCATTATTACCTCTCCCTCGCTTCCGGACTGCGCGCCGCCATCGAGGCCGATCGGCTGCCCGCGTTCGCCACCACCTTCGCCGCGGAGCGCGCATCCGGCCTTGGCGATCCTCCGGACCCAGGCCAGCGAGCGGCTGGAACCTGAAAGCGAGCTTGCATCGCGTGGTAAAATAACAGGCTTTTATTGGCAGACCCGGTTCGCAAACCCGGTCGGCAGCCCCGCCGGTAAAAGGCCCGTGGCGCGTTTGGCGCGCCCGAACAAGGAGGAACACCTCGTGCTGCTCGACTTCCTGATTTCCCCTGCGTATGCGCAGGCCGCCGCCCCTTCCGGGCTTTTTGGCAATGATTTGGTTTCCTTCCTGCCGATGATCGCGATCTTCGTCGTCTTCTATTTCCTGCTGATTCGACCGCAGCAGAAGAAATCGAAGGAAACGCGCGCCATGCTCGCCGCGCTGCAGAAGGGCGATGAAGTGGTGACGGCTGGCGGAGTCGTCGGTCGTATCTCGAAGCTCGGCGAGCAATACGCGACGATCGAAATCGCGAATGGCGTCGAGATGAACGTCCAGCGCGCCGCCGTCGCGCAGCTCCTGCCCAAGGGAACGATCAAGACGCTTTGATCGATCCGGTTCGGCATCTCTCCGGTCCAATCCCCTTTCAACGCCGAACGATTAACGGATGAATCGCTACCCCCTCTGGAAATATGTGCTGATCGCTGTCGCGCTTGCCGTCGGCATCCTCTTCACGCTGCCCAACCTGTTCCCGGAAGTGCCGGCGGTGCAGATCTCGTCGTCGAAGGCAGCGACAAAAGTGGATGCTGCGTTGCTTGGCACCATCGAGGATTCGCTCAAGGCGGCGTCGATTCCGATCCGCGGCGCCGCGCTCGATGCAACCGGCATCAAGGTGCGGTTTTCCGATCCCGATACGCAATTGAAAGCGAAGGATGTGTTGCAGCGCAAGCTCGGCGAGGACTACATCGTCGCGCTCAACCTGCTGTCATCGTCCCCGCAATGGCTGGCGACGGTCGGCGCGCTTCCGATGTACCTCGGCCTCGATCTCCGCGGCGGCGTGCACTTCCTGCTGCAGGTGGACATGAAGGCGGCTCTCGACAAGGCGGCGGATCGCTACACTACCGACATCCGTTCACTGCTGCGAGAAAACAAGATCCAGTACGGCGGCGTGGGGCGCGAAGGCACCAACGTCGTGGTTCGCTTCAAGGACGAAGCCGAGCGCGTCAAGGCACGCACCCTGATCGAAAAAACCTACGGCGACCTCGCCTTGCAGGACGCCGGCGGCGGCACTGAATTGCGGCTCGTCGCCGGGCTCAAGCCGGAAGCGCAGAAACGTATTCAGGATGGCGCCGTCGCGCAGAACATCACGATCCTGCGCAATCGCGTCAACGAGCTCGGGGTGGCCGAACCGATCGTCCAGCAGCAAGGCGCCGACCGGGTGATGGTGCAGCTCCCCGGCGTGCAGGACACCGCGCGCGCGAAGGACATTCTCGGCCGCACGGCCACGCTCGAAATCCGGATGGTCAACGACGATCCCGGCGCGCTCGAGTCAGCGCTCGCCGGACAAGTGCCGTTCGGCAGCGACCTCTTCACCGAGCGCAACGGCGGCAAGGTGCTGGTGCGCCGACAGGTCGTGCTGACCGGCGACCGCATCAACGACGCGCAATCGGGATTCGACCAGCGCAACAACGAGGCCGCCGTCCACGTCAACCTCGACGGCAGCGGCGCGCGCATTTTCAAGGAAGTGACGCGCGAGAACGTCGGCAAGCGAATGGCGATCGTGCTGGTCGAGAAAGGCAAGGCCGAGGTCATCACTGCGCCTGTGATCCGCGAGGAAATCGGCGGCGGTCGCGTGCAGATAAGCGGCCGGATGAACACGCGCGAGGCCAATGACATCGCGCTCCTGATGCGCGCAGGTGCGCTGGCAGCGCCGATGGAAATTGTCGAGGAGCGCACCGTCGGTCCTTCGCTCGGCAAGGAGAACATCGACAAGGGATTCAACTCGGTGACCTACGGGTTCATCGTGCTCGCCATCTTCATGTGTGCGTATTACCATTTGATGGGCGTCATCTCGACCGTGGCGCTGTCGGTCAACCTGCTGCTGTTGATCGCCCTGCTGTCGATGCTGCAGGCAACGCTGACGCTGCCCGGCATCGCAGCCATCGCGCTCACACTCGGCATGGCGATCGACGCCAACGTGCTCATCAACGAGCGCATCCGCGAGGAATTGCGCTGGGGTGCGACGCCGCACGCGGCGCTGGCGGCCGGGTACGAGCGCGCGTGGAACACGATTCTCGACTCAAACGTCACCACGCTGATCGCCGGCATCGCCCTGCTCATCTTCGGCACCGGGCCCGTGCGCGGCTTCGCCGTGGTCCATTGCCTCGGCATCATGACGTCGATGTTCTCGGCCGTGTTCGTTTCGCGCGGCATCGTGAACCTGATATACGGCAACCGCAAGCACCTGACCAAGATCTCGATCGGCCAGGTGTGGCAGCCCCCCGCGGCATCCGGTGCGGCCGGCGTTGTGAAGTGACGGCCCAAAATACGCCCTGAATCCCTACCGAGCGCCCGGCATCTCCCGGGCATAGCGCGACAGGCCCTACATGGAATTCTTCCGCATCCAACGCGATATCCCGTTCATGCGGCACGCGCTCACGTTCAACGTGATCTCGGCCATCACGTTCGTGCTCGCCGTGGTTTTTCTCGCGACCCGCGGACTCAACCTCGGCGTCGACTTCCGCGGCGGCACCGTGATCGAGGTGACCTACGATCATGCAGCAGATTTTCAGCGGATTCGCGACATCGTTGACCGCGACATTGCCGGCGAAGCTTCGGTGCAGTCATTCGGCACGTCGACGACCGCGCTGATCCGGTTGCCATTGAAGGACGACTATTCGAAATCGCCGATCAGCACGTGTCTTAACGAGAAGGCGGCGCAGAACGCCGCCGAAGTAAAATCCACGGGGTTCTCGGCCGCCAATCTGTCGAACTGCCTGATGGCTGCGCTTCAAGCCGACGATCCTACCGCGCGCCAGCAACGGGTCGAGTTCGTCGGACCGCAGGTCGGCAAGGAGCTCTTCGAGAACGGCGCCCTCGCGCTCCTGCTCGTTTCGTTCGGGATCATGGGCTATCTCGCCCTGCGCTTCGAATGGCGTTTCGCAGTCGCCGCGATCGTCGCCAACCTGCACGACATCATCATCATCCTCGGCTTCTTCGCCTTGTTCCAGTGGGAATTCTCGCTGCCCGTGCTCGCGGCAATACTCGCCGTACTCGGCTATTCCGTTAACGAGTCGGTTGTGATCGCCGACCGGATTCGCGAAAACTTCCGCAAGATGCGCAAGGCGACGGTGACGCACGTGATCGACAATGCGATTACCAGCACGATCTCGCGCACGATCATCACCCACGGCATGACGTTGATGATGGTACTTTCGATCCTCTTCTTCGGCGGCGAGACGCTGCACTATTTTGCGCTCGCGCTGACCATCGGCATCTGTTTCGGCATCTATTCGTCGGTTCTGGTGATGGCGCCCATCGTCATGTGGCTCGGCGTTTCGCGCGAAGACCTGATCAAGCCCGAGCGCAGCGTCGGTGGCGAAAAGATCCTGCCCTGATCCAGCGACGGGGCGGAAGCTGAGCCCGTCGCACCCGGTGCGTCCATGTTGACGACGCTCCTCTATTCGCTGTTCGCGCTCGACGAATCGGTCGCGGCGCTCGCGACGCAATACGGGCACTGGATCTATGCGATCCTGTTTCTCGTCATCTTTGCCGAGACGGGGCTCGTCGTTTTTCCGTTCCTGCCGGGCGATTCGATCCTGTTCATCGCCGGAACCGTCGTCGCCACGGCAAATCTAAACGTTCATGTGCTCGTCGTCGTGCTGCTCGCCGCCGCGATTCTCGGCGACACGGTGAACTATTCCGTTGGGCACTACATCGGCCCGAAGGTTTTCGAGCGGCCGGACTCGCGGTGGTTCCGCAAGCGGCATCTGCACCAAACACAGGCGTTTTACGACAAGTACGGCGGCGTCACGATCATCATCGGCCGTTTCGTGCCTATCATCCGCACGTTCGCGCCGTTCCTGGCCGGAGTCGCCGGCATGAGCTATCGACGCTTTCTCGCGTTCAACGTGATCGGCGCAGTCGGCTGGATCACTTCGCTCGTCTATGCGGGCTATCTGTTCGGCAACATCCCGTGGGTCAAGCAGAATCTTTCGCTGATCGTCATAGCGATCGTGGTCGTGTCGGTGATACCCGCGGTCACGACGTATTTGCGCGAACGGCGGAGCCGCAAGCATCGGCGCTGAAGCGCGCGCAACGCTTTTCTGGGATTCGCGTCAGACGCGCTTCGCGAGCGCCACCGCAATGCCCGTGTAACGCGCCGGAGTCAATGCCTTCAGCTGATCCTTGGCGTCCGGCGGCAGCGCAAGTCCGTCGATGAACGCGTGCAGGCTCGCGCGCGTAATCCCCGACTTGCCGCGCGTCAGCGTTTTCAGCTGCTCGTATGGATTGGCGATGCCGTATCGCCGCATCACCGTCTGGATCGGCTCGGCCAGTACTTCCCAGCAGGCGTCGAGATCCGCGGCGATGCGCACGGCGTCGACTTCGAGTCTCCGCAGGCCCTGCTTCAGCGATATCCATCCAAGCAGCGCATGACCGAGCGCCACGCCCATGTTTCGCAGCACCGTCGAATCGGTCAGGTCGCGCTGAAAACGGGAAACAGGAAGCTTCTCCGCCATATGGCGCAGCAGCGCATTGGAAAGGCCGAGATTGCCTTCGGAATTCTCGAAGTCGATCGGATTGACCTTGTGCGGCATCGTCGACGATCCGACTTCACGCTCATTCGTCTTCTGGCGGAAATATCCGAGCGCAATGTAGCCCCAGAGGTCGCGGTCGAGGTCGAGCAGGACCGTGTTCGCGCGCGCGACCGCATCGAAGAGCTCCGCGATCCAGTCGTGCGGTTCGATCTGCGTCGTGTAGGGATTGAATTCGAGTCCCAACCCGTGGACGACCTTCGCTGCCAGACGCTCCCAGTCGACATCCGGATACGCGACCACATGCGCG
Organism: uncultured beta proteobacterium; assembly: GCA_963724975.1. GTDB lineage: Bacteria > Pseudomonadota > Gammaproteobacteria > Burkholderiales > Casimicrobiaceae > CAIWHR01. The sequence continues at coordinate 351,928 of CAVRXB010000005.1, forward strand.
TTGTAGTTGCCGACTGCGCCGTTCATCTTGCCTTTGATCGGCACATGGGCGATCGCAGCGATCTGCCGCTCGACGCGCGCGAATACGTTCGCCATCTCCTTGCCGAGCGTAGTCGGCGTCGCGGCTTGCCCATGCGTGCGGCCGAGCATCGCGACGTCGGCGTGCGCATGCGCAAGCGTGCGCAACGCTGCCGCAATGTCCTCGAGCGCCGGGAGCAGAATGGCGCGCCTGGACTCGACCAGCATCAGTCCGTGCGCGAGGTTGTTGATGTCCTCCGACGTGCATGCGAAATGGATGAACTCGGAAACGCGCGCGATTTCAGGAACGTCGGCAAACCGCTCCTTCAACCAATACTCGATCGCCTTGACGTCGTGGTTGGTCGTTTGCTCGATTGCCTTCACGCGTTCGCCGTCGGCCGGCGAGAAGGACGCCGCAGCCGTATCGAGCGTTGCACGCGCCGCCGCGGAAAACGGTGCGACTTCGGCAACCTTCGGTTCTTCGGACAACGCGATGAGCCATGCGATCTCGATGCGAACGCGCGCGCGAATCAATCCGAATTCGGAGAAATGCTCACGCAGCGCGGCGACTTTCGACGCGTAACGGCCGTCGAGCGGAGAAAGCGCGTTAAGTGCGGGATCGGCGGCGGGCATCGGGCGTGGCGCTCGCGACAGGCGTCCGGTGGGACAGCGTGAATTGTAACACGCGTGTGTTGGCACTCTGCTCGCCTCGCGCGGCGCGTGTCGAGGCGAAATGCAGAACACCGATGCTATAATTCGAGCCTCAATTTGCCCATTGAGCACGAACAAAGCAATCGGCCCGAGCAGTCATTTGAGACCGTGCTGAAACTGATCGCGACGCTCACAAGCCCTTACGCGCGCAAGGTGCGCATTGCGCTCGCGGATAAGAAGATCGAGTACGCGCTAGAGCTCGATCTGACCCGTGTCGCCGATTTGAATCCGTTGGGGAAGATCCCCGTCCTGGTGCTGGATGATGGCACCCGGCTCTTCGATTCGCGTGTGATCGTCGAATACCTCGACACGGTGAGCCCAGTCAGCCGCCTGATTCCGGAGCCATCGCGGCAGCGTATCGGAGTCAAGCGATGGGAGGCCCTCGCCGATGGTGTCTGTGACGCCGCGGTCGCCATCAATGCCGAGCGCAAACGGCCGGCACGCCAGCAGAGCAAGGACTGGATGGATCGCCAGCACGAAAAGGTCGGACGCGGGCTGTCGGAAATGGCACGCGAATTGGAAGATCGTCCGTGGTGCAACGGCGAAGGCTATTCTCTCGCCGACATCGCCGCCGGATGCGCGCTGGGTTATCTCGATCTGCGCTTCCTGGAGATCGACTGGCGCCGTGCCCACCCCAATCTCGCCAGGCACGTCGAAAAACTTGCGCAAAGGCAGTCCTTCGCGGACACGGTCCCGCCCGCGCAATGAAGATCTGTCTCGCGCTCCAATCGGCGCGCGCGTAGGATTCGGTGCGCGCGCCTGCGGTGCGGGGCGAGCAATCTTCAGCCCCCGCCACGAAGGTAACACTTGTTCATGCCGCCGGTCCCCGCTCCTGCAGTATTCGCAAGCCTGAAGCAGGCACTGACGCCGCACGCGCCCTTTGCGACGATGGACGAGCAGGACGTCGACCGCCTCCTGCGCGCATCGCGACTCAAATATTTTGCAACCGGTGAAACGGTTATAACACCATCGACGGAGCGCCCCGCTCATTGCTACGTCATCCGGCAGGGCGCAATCCGTGGTGAGCGTCCGGGCGCCCATGGCGAGGTGAACGCGTTGTGGGAACTCGGCAGCCGGCGAGATGTTCCCGTTATCGGCACTGCTTGCGCGGCGGGGCGTGACCAGCGTCTACCGTGCGACGAAAGATACGTTCTGTCTTGCGTTTCCCGGCCTCTGTATTCGACGACCTCATTGTAAAGTCCGCGATCTTTGCCGACTTCTGCACGCGACGCCTTTCGTTCCTGCTCGATCTATCGCGCGCCCGGCTGCAGGCCGAGTACGCTGCGGCGATCACCGAGCAGCGCGGACTGGCTACGCCTCTGGCGTCGCTGCCGCGCAGGGCGCCCATCGTGTGCGACTCCGAAACTCCGTTGAAGGATGCTTTGACGACGATGCAGGCGGAAAACATCGGTTCGCTTCCTGTCGTCGATGCCGAAGGTAGACTCAATCGGAATCTTCACTCGCCAGGATGTCATCGAGCGCGTCGTGCTCGCGCAACGGCCGCTTACCGTTCCAATCCGCGAGGTCATGAGCACGCCGGCGATCACGCTGCCGGCGACCGCAACGGCGGGCGACGCGGCGATCGTCATGGCCGGCAGCGGAATACGACACGTCGTCATGCAGGGCAGCGACGGCAGCGTGGCCGGTGTCGTGTCCGAGCGCGATCTGTTCATTCTGCAACGACTGTCGGTACACGAACTCGCGTCGACGCTGCGTCGCGCGCCCGACATCGGGACATTGGTGCAGTGCGCAGCGGACATTCGCGCACTGTCGCATGCGCTGGTCGCGCAAGGCGTGTCGGCCGGACAGTTGACGCGGATGATCTCGAGCCTCAACGATCGTCTCGCGATACGCATCCTCGAGCTCGCGATGCCCGTAATTCGACCTCTCCGGCCTCGTATTGAGCTGGCTCGGCATGGGCTCCGAGGGTCGGCTCGAGCAGACGATCGCCACCGATCAGGATAACGGGCTCATCTTCGCCGGCGACGATGGCGGAATCGCCCCCGATGCGGTCCGGGAGCGCCTGCTTCCGTTCGCGCGTCATGTCAATGAAGCGCTCGACCGCTGCGGCTATCCGCTCTGCAAGGGTGGCGTCATGGCGATGAACCCGCGATGGTGCGCGAGTCTCGACGAGTGGAAACGCACGTTTGCGATCTGGATCGACCGGGGTGATCCGGGAAGCCTTCTGGCCGCCAGCATCTTCTTCGACTTTCGGACGATATGGGGCGACGAAACGCCCGCGAAAGAGCTTCGTGCCGATATCACCCGCCGTGCGCTCGCCAACCCGCGCTTTCTGAAACAGATGGCCGATAACGCCCTCCGCAACCGCCCGCCGCTGAGCTGGTTCGGAGAGCTGCAGGCGGCGGAGGTCTCCGGCGTCGAGGGGATCGACCTCAAACTGAGCGGCAGTGTCCCGTTCGTCGACGCGGCACGCATTTTTGCGCTTGCGACGGCGTGTCGGCCACTGGCACCGTCGAACGCCTGCAGCGGGCGGGCGCGCTCATGGGTATCGGAGAGGACGAAATTCGCAGCGCCTGCGATGCATTCGAGTACGTGCAGCTCCTGCGCTTGCGCGCGCAGCACCGGCACGTTGCTTCCAACACGAAGGGGCGCGATAACCCGAATATCGTGCCACTCGCGTACCTCACCGAGCTCGATCGACGAATCCTGACGGAAGCAATGCGCGAGATTCGAAGGTTGCAGGAACGCCTCGAAGTCGACTATCCCGGATGAAGCGCGGCCTTCAGATTTTGCGCGGATGGTTTGGCTGGACAGCGGGCGAGGAGGCTATGGCGGCCTCCAATGGTCGCATGGTCATCGTCGACACGGAGACTTCGGGGCTCGATCCGAAGCAGGACCGGTTGCTCGCGATCGGGGGAATCGCAGTCGATGACGACGGTATCAGGCTGAACGACAGTTTCGAGATCGTGCTGCAAGGCCCTCCAGCCGGAGATGCGGAAAACATTATCGTGCACGGACTCGGACATGAGGCACAGGCCGCGGGGACGCCGGCACCCGCTGCCTTGGCCGCGTTTCGCGAATGGGCCGCCGACGCGCCGCGTGCCGGGTTCCACGCCGATTTCGATCGCGCGGTCATTGAACAACGCGCACCGGCGCGCAGGCATGTCGATCAGCGAGGCGCCGTGGCTCGACATCGCTCCGCTCGCTGCGGCTCTCGCGCCGGAAGTCTCAGCGCGAGCCGCACAAGAGTCTCGACGACTGGCTCTCCGTGTTTGGCATCGAATGCACATCGCGGCACAACGCGGCCGCCGACGCGCTGGCGACGGCGGAGCTGCTGTTGCGCCTGCGCGCCCTCGCAGCACGACAGGGTCAGGTGGGATTCGACGCACCTGGTGCGCACTCGCGCGCGCGCGGAAATGGTTGGGGGCACCCCGATAGCCGTAGCGTGTAACGCACACGCGCCCGAGCCGAAACCTGATGCAAATGCTGCGTCGAATCTACTATCTGATCGTCCGTCCCCGCGCGGAATGGGAGCGGATCGCCGCGGAGACTACAACCGTGGACGCGTTGCTTCGGCGCTACATACTTCCGCTCGCGGCACTGGCGCCCATCGCATCGACCATCGGAATGCGAAACTTCGGTCGCGAGTGGGATCCCGTGCACGGTTATCTCGTTCCGCCAGAAGGCATTTTCGCGGCCAGTGCAACCACATATTTCGCCACGGTCGGTTCGATTTTCGCCTTGGCCGGCATTTTCATGCTTCTCGCGCCGATGTTCGGATGCCGCCGCGATTTCATCCGTGCGCTAAAGGTCGCGACCTACGGCACGATTCCGGTGCTGCTCGCCGGCGCCACGCTGGTGCTGCCGGTCATGGCGATCGTCGCCGTTGTCGGCTTCTGCCATTCGCTCTACCTGCTGTGGCTTGGCGCCGATCGCGTCCTGCACGTCCCCGACGGCGCGCAAGCCGAGTTCGTCGGCATTTCGCTCGTGCTCCTTGCATTCGCATCGGTCGTAGCCGGCGCCGCGGCAAGCGCGATCGGACTGTTCTGATGTGATGCAGTGTCCGCGCCGCAACCGGCATCCGGCGGATTCGGTAAACTGCGCCCCTGGTGCTCCGAACCGGATCTTCTCCGCACTCATCCCGCGACGCGATCATTTTCAGTGAACGATCTTCAATCGACGCTTTTCTGGTTCCGCCTCGCCCAGGTTGTCGTCGCCATTCCGCTGTTCGCGCTCGCGGGGCAAGGCGCCACTTCCGTTCTCGCCCGCATGATGGGCCAGCCGCCGGAAAAAAATGTTATCTACAAGCTGTTCGTCCTGGTGGCATCTCCCGTCGTAAGACCCTGTCGCTGGATAACGCCGCGATTCATTCCCGATCGCCATTTGCCGATGGTGGCGTTTTCGTTGCTGCTGGTCGGATATATCTGGATCATGATCGAAATCGCCGCCGTGTGCGTTCGACACGGCCAGACGGTCGCTCAATGCCTGCAGTCGCACTGACGGAGCGTCTGCGACGGTGGTACTACAACCAGGTGGCCGCCTGGTGCGTGCTTTTTCGGCGACGCGACTTAGCGATCGAGTTTTACCAGCGCATGCTGGAAATCGATCCGGTCGACACGCTGGCGCTTGCGTCGATCGGATTTCAATATACCCAGCTCGGGCGCAAGCGTGATGCTCTTGCCATGGTCGATCGCGTGCTCGCGCACAAACCCGAAGGATGCGGAGTCGTTGTTCAACCGCGGGTTCCTGTTCCAGGAGTTGAACGACCATCCTGCGGCGATCACTGCGTTCGAGGCGGCTCTCGCGGCCAACCCGGATCACGACCGCGCGCTTTACGGTCTGGCGCTGTCGCTCATCTCGACGCACCAACCCGAAGCAGCGATTGCGCCGCTCGAGCGGAATACGAAGCTGCAGCCGATGAGTCCGTACGGCTGGTACCAGTTGGCGCGCGTCCAATTCGACCTCGGTCGTCGTGGCGAGACGCAGAAGATCCTCGACCATCTGGCGCGTTTCGAGCCCGATGTCGCGCGCCAGCTCGCGACGCGAGACCGGGCTCAAGGCCGCGACGCTCGACTGATACCGTCGACATCGGCGGCCTTGGACGCACCGCAACATGCGGCGAGTGTCCGCCGCCGCGCGGTCCGTCTCGCAACTGCCACATTACGCGCCGCCTGTCGGCGCCTTGGCTGGGTCCGCTGTTGCACTAATGAAAAGCTAGGCTATACTCCGCCAAATTTGGACCCGGCACGTTCCCCGACGCCGGCGGGGGTCCATATACAACAACAAGCACCGGCAAATACCCGGACGTCATGACATTCGCGTATTTCAAGTGGAGGAGCCTGCCATGCAGTTGACCGAGCGGCACCGCGAGTACTGGAGAAAGAATCTCGCGATTACGAGCATCCTGCTTTTCATCTGGTTCCTGGTGACGTTCGTGCTGATGTACTACGCGCGTGACCTCTCGTTCAACTTCTTCGGCTGGCCGTTCGCCTTCTACATGGCAGCTCAAGGCACGTTGATCATCTACGTGGTCATCATCTGGTATTACGCGCGCTACATGAACGATCTCGATCGCGTCTACGACGTGCACGAAGGGGAGGAAGACTAATGGCCGGCACTCCAGTTTCCCAAGCGGCAGCCGGAACGGGCGGCCTTTTTTCCGCCAAGACGCAGAGCGGATTTTTCCAGAAGCTCAAGAAGGCGTACTCGTGGTACACGGGCGGCTTCCTCGTCTTCGTGATCCTGCTTGCCATCGCCGAGCAGATGGGGCTTCCGCGCGTCTGGATCGGCTACATCTTCCTGATGGCCACGGTGGGCCTCTATGCCGGTATCGGCGTGATCGCCCGCACTTCCGATGCGGCCGAATATTACGTCGCTGGACGGCGCGTACCCGCATTCTTCAATGGCATGGCGACGGGCGCCGATTGGATGAGCGCCGCGTCTTTCATCGGGATGGCCGGGACCCTCTATCTCGCCGGCTTCAACGGACTCGCCTTCGTGATGGGCTGGACGGGCGGCTACTGCCTCGTCGCATTGTTCCTGGCTCCTTACCTGCGCAAGTTCGGCCAGTTCACGATCCCCGACTTTCTCGGCGCGCGTTACGGCGGCAACATCCCGCGTGCGGTCGGCATCTTCGCCGCGATCCTGTGCTCGTTCACCTACGTCGTGGCGCAGATCTATGGCGTGGGCCTCGTCACGACACGCCTTACCGGCGTGCAGTTCGAGTACGGGATTTTCCTGGGGTTGGGCGGGATCCTCGTATGCTCGTTTCTCGGCGGCATGCGCGCGGTGACATGGACGCAGGTCGCGCAATACATCATCCTGATTGTGGCCTACATGATTCCGGTCGTGTGGCTGTCGGTGAAGCAGACCGGCGTCCCGATTCCGCAGATCATCTACGGCAAGCAGCTCGAGAAGGTGACCGCACTCGAGGAAAAGTTCATCAAGGACCCGAAGGAGCTGCAGGTGCGCGGAATCTTCAAGGCACGCGCCGACGAGGCCGCCGCCAATCTGAAGGGCCTCCCCGGATCCTATGCGGCAGGCAAACAGAAACTTGCGGACGATGTCGCGAAGCTCAAGGCCGACAATGCGCCGCCCGATCAGATAAGCGCAGCCGAAGCTGCGATCGGGACTTACCCGAAGGATGCGGAAGCCGCGAAGACGCAATGGACCAAGGATGCGGCGCTCGCGGCACGGGCTGGACCACCGATTCGGCATGCAGAGGCATTCCCCGGCAAGGATGACGCCGCGCGCGACGTGTCGCGCCGGAATTTCCTTGCGCTGGTGTTCTGCCTGATGGTCGGCACCGCTGCGCTGCCGCACATCCTGATGCGTTACTACACGACACCTTCGGTGCGTCAGGCACGCGAATCGGTGTTCTGGTCGCTGTTCTTCATCTTCCTGCTGTATTTCACGGCGCCTGCGCTCGGCGTGCTGGCGAAATTCGACGTCTACTCGAGCGTCGTCGGCTCTGCCTACGCGACGCTGCCGCAGTGGGCGGCAGCATGGACGAAGGTGGATCCGTCGCTGTTATCGATCGTCGACGTGAACCATGACGGCATCGTGCAACTGGCCGAGATCGCGATCGGCGGCGACATCATCGTCTTGGCAACGCCGGAAATCGCAGGACTGCCCTATGTGGTATCCGGTCTGGTCGCCGCAGGGCGGTCTTGCCGCGGCGCTGTCGACCGCAGACGGTCTTCTGCTGACCATCGCGAACGCGCTGTCGCATGATTTCTACTACAAGATGCTGGACCCGAACGCGTCGACGGCGCGCCGGGTGACAGTCTCCAAAGTCCTGCTCCTGGTCGTCGCGGTCATCGCAGCGACTGTCGCCGCGCAGAAGCCGGCGGATATCTTGTTCCTCGTTTCGGCGGCCTTCTCGCTCGCGGCCGCGGCGTTCTTCCCTGCGCTCGTGTGCGGCATTTTCTGGAAACGGGCCAATCAATGGGGGGCGACGCTGGGAATGATCTTCGGTCTTGGCATCACGTTCTACTACATGGCGACGACACAGCCGTGGCTGCGCGGCTTGTTCGGCGTTACGGGCTCGATCGCCGATCACACCTGGTGGGGCATCAGCGCGATTTCAGCCGGTCTTTGGGGGGTGCCGCTCGGATTCATTATCATCATCGTCGTCAGCCTGCTCACCCCGGCCCCCAACAGAGAGATCCAGGACCTTGTGGAGCATGTCCGGTATCCGAATCTTGCCGGCGACAAAGTAGTCACCATCGGCACGTAGTTACGCGGCTTCGTCCGCAATAAAAAGGGCCCGCAGCGATGCGGGCCTTTTTTTGGAGGACGATCAAAGCGTCTGCTTCAATCGATCCAGTATTGCCGGGTTTTGGCTCCGGGAAACCGCTGCCTTTGGCGGCGAGTTACCCTGCACCGAAATCCCGCCATCACTCTCGAGAATCCACGCAAGACTGACTATAACGTTTGCTTGAGTTGCTCCAGAATGGCGGGGTTTTGGCTCCGTGAAACGGCCGCCTCCGGCGGCGGGTAACCCTCGCCGAAATCCGGCGATCAAAGTGTCTGCTTCAATTGATCCAGTATTGCCGGATTTTCGAGGGTCGACACATCCTGCGTGATCTCCTCGCCCTTCGCGAGGGAACGCAGCAGGCGACGCATGATCTTCCCCGAGCGCGTCTTCGGCAGGTTGTCGCCGAAGCGAATGTCCTTCGGCTTCGCGATCGGGCCGATTTCCTTGCCGACCCAGTCGCGCAGGTCCTTGGCGATTTTTTCGCCATCGGCGCCGGTGGGCCGTGCTTGCTTCAGCACGACGAATGCGCATACGGCTTCGCCGGTCATGTCATCCGGACGCCCGACCACCGCGGCTTCGGCGACCATGGGGTTTGCAACCAATGCCGACTCGATTTCCATCGTGCCGAGACGATGTCCGGAGACGTTGAGCACATCGTCGATGCGTCCCATGATCGTGAAGTAGCCGTACTTCTTGTCGCGCACGGATCCATCACCGGCGAGATAGAGCTTCCCCCCGAGCTCCTCGGGGTAATACGACTTGCGATAACGGTCGGGATCGCCCCAGATCGTGCGGATCATCGCCGGCCAAGGACGCTTGATGACCAGGATGCCCCCTTGGCCGTTCGGGACGTCGTGCCCGGTCTCGTCGACAATCGCCGCCATGATGCCCGGCAGCGGCAGCGTGCACGATCCCGGCACGAGCGGCGTGACGCCCGGCAGCGGCGAGATCAGGTGGCCGCCCGTTTCCGTCTGCCACCACGTGTCGACGATTGGACAGTGCCCGCCGCCGACGTTGGTGTGGTACCACATCCACGCTTCCGGATTGATCGGTTCGCCCACCGTACCTAGGAGGCGCAGACTCTTGAGATCGTAGTTTGTGGGTGCCGTCGAAGGCGTAACGCCGGATGCTTTTACCAACGCCCGAATCGCCGTCGGCGCGGTGTAGAAGATCGACACGTTGTGCTTCGCGATGGTCTGCCAGAAGCGGCCGGCGTCGGGATAGGTGGGGATTCCTTCGAACACAACCTCGGTCGCGCCGACTGCGAGCGGCCCGTACGCGATGTACGTGTGGCCCGTGACCCAGCCGATATCGGCAGTGCACCAGAAGACATCCTTGGGCTTGATGTCGAATGTCCAGCGCATCGTCAGCATCGCCCACAGCAGGTAGCCTCCGGAGCTGTGCTGCACGCCCTTCGGCTTGCCGGTCGATCCCGACGTGTAGAGGATGAACAGCGGGTGTTCGGCGCCGACCCACTCCGGTTCGCAGGCATCAGCCTGTTTCGCGACGAGCTCGTGCATCCACAAGTCGCGCGGCGCCGAAAATGCGATCTTGCCTCCGGTCCGGCGATAGACGACGACATTGCGGATGCCCTCGCACCCTCCCATCGCAAGCGCCTCGTCGACAATCGCTTTCAGCGGCAAGTGCTTGCCGCCGCGCGCCTGCTCATCGGCGGTGACGACCGCCACCGCCCCGGCGTCGATGATCCGCTCCTGCAGCGACTTGGCGGAGAATCCTCCGAACACCACCGAATGCGTCGCCCCTATCCGTGCGCAGGCCTGCATCGCGACGACACCCTCTATCGACATCGGCATGTAGACGAGCACCCGATCGCCCTTTTTGATGCCGAGCGACTTCATTCCGTTCGCAAGACGGCAAACGCGCTGATGAAGCTCGCGATAGGTTACTTTCGTGACGGCGCCATCGTCCGCCTCGAATATGATCGCGACCTTGTCCGCATTGCCGTTCTCGAGGTTGCGGTCGAGGCAGTTGTACGAGACGTTGAGCAGGCCGTCGTCGAACCACTTGTAGAACGGCGCACCTGATTCGTCGAGCGTCCGCGTAAATGGCTTGTGCCAAAGTATCTCGTCTCGCGCATGCTTCGCCCAGAATCCGGCGAAATCCTTTGCGGCGCTCGCGTTGAGCGCGTCGAAATCTGCCTTCTTGACGTTGGCCTGCGCGACAAATTCGCGCGGCGGCTCGAACACGCGGGATTCGGTCGACACCGATTCGATGTTGGACATGCTTTGTTCTCCTCGGGAAGGCGTTGCCAAGCCGGGGGCCGCGCGTGGTGCCCGGCCGTGATCAACCAACGAAGTCTAACCAAACGCGCTCCCGCTGCGCAATGCGCCCTTTTGACCTGGCGCAATACTGGGCGTGCGCGGCTGCGGATGACGTCAGGCGTCGTTGATGGCGATGATAAACTTGCAAGTCCCGTCAATGTCTTACCCGGGTCGCCCATGACCGCCATTCGCCAGCAGGATTTCATCGACAGCGTCGCCGACGCCCTTCAGTACATCTCCTACTACCATCCACAGGACTATATCGAGGCACTGGGTGAAGCATACGCGGCCGAGCAGTCGCCCGCGGCCAAGGACGCCATCGCACAGATTCTCACCAATTCGCGGATGTGCGCGGAAGGCAAGCGACCGCTCTGCCAGGACACCGGCATCGTCGTCGCGTTCGTGAAAGTGGGCATGGACGTGCGCTGGGAAGGCGCGACGATGAGTATCGCCGACATGGTCAACGAGGGCGTGCGCCGAGCCTACACCCACCCGGACAACAAGCTGCGCGCGTCGATTGTCACCGATCCGGTAGCCACGCGCAGGAACACGAAGGACAACACGCCGGCGGTCACCCATTTCGACGTCGTGCCGGGCAATACCGTCGAGGTGAATCTCGCCGCCAAGGGCGGCGGTTCCGAGAACAAGTCGAAGTTCGTAATGCTGAATCCCTCCGATTCGATCGTCGACTGGGTAGTAAAGACGGTCCCGACGATGGGCGCCGGCTGGTGTCCGCCCGGCATGCTCGGCATCGGCATCGGCGGCACCGCGGAGAAGGCGATCCTGATGGCAAAGGAATCGCTGATGGCGCCGATCGACATGCACGATCTGAAGAAGCGCGGCCCGCAAAGCGCGGTCGAGGAACTGCGCATCGAGCTCTTCGATGCCGTCAATGCGCTCGGCATCGGTGCGCAAGGCCTGGGCGGGCTGTCGACGGTGCTCGACGTCAAGGTGCTCGACTATCCGACGCATGCGACGTCGAAACCGGTCGGCATGATTCCCAATTGCGCCGCCACCCGCCATGCGCACTTCACGCTCGACGGTAGCGGCGTGGCCAGGCTCGAGCCACCGGATCTTTCACGCTGGCCGAACGTGCAATGGGTCCCGTCTGCTTCGGCAAAGCGCGTCGATCTCGACACGCTGACGCCCGCCGAAGTCGCCACGTGGACGGCCGGCGAGACGCTGCTGCTGAACGGCAAGATCCTCACCGGGCGCGACGCGGCGCACAAGCGTATCCAGGACATGCTGGCAAGGGGCGAGCCGCTGCCGGTCGATTTCCGGAATCGGATCATCTATTACGTTGGGCCGGTCGATCCTGTCCGTGACGAAGTCGTCGGTCCCGCGGGACCGACGACGGCGACACGCATGGACAAGTTCACCGAGATGATGCTGGCGAAAACCGGCTTGATCGCGATGATCGGCAAAGGGGAACGCGGACCCACCGGCATCGAGGCAATCCGCAAGCACAAGGCAGCGTATCTGATGGCTGTGGGCGGCGCGGCTTATCTCGTCTCGAAGGCGATCCGAAAATCGCGCGTCGTTGCGTTCGCCGACCTCGGCATGGAAGCAATCTATGAATTCGAGGTCAAGGACATGCCGGTGACCGTCGCCGTCGATGCGCGCGGCACTTCTGTGCACGACAGCGGTCCGCGCCAATGGCGGCAGCGCATCGGCGGCATTCCGGCCGCCGTAACTTAGGCTATCCCACCGAGCGGCAATCGCGCGGCCGTGCCTGCAAAAACCATGGGCACGGTGTATGCTTATCGGTTCCCTAGATTACCAATTTACTCAGGCGGTGGCGGCGCTCCAGCGCAGCTGCCTTGGCGATCCTTTGCAAAGCGAATGGGGGACAGATAAAGCAATGAACCGCTTGCGCCGACATCTGACGTCGCTCGCCGCGGACTCGATATCGCCGCTCAACCTGCCGCCCGTGCGGATGGGGTTGCTGACGAAGCTCAACCTGCTCACCGTGGGACTCATCTTTCTCACGGCGATCGCGACCACGGGACTTTATCTGTGGAAGGAGTGGCGCCTGAACGAGGTGGAGCTGCGCGCGCAGGGCTCCACACTGGTCGGAATACTTGCCGAAGCGTCCGAGCGCGGACTCGCGACCAGCGATCAAACTTACATGGCGGGTATTCTCGACAGCCTCTCCGCCGAAGGCGACGTCGCGTACATTCGCGTGCTGGACGCGCAGCGCCGCACGTTCGCGGAACGAACGTTTGCCGACTCCCTGCAGAACGTCGCCCTCCCCGATCTTCGCCGCGGCTCCGCGATCCCGGCCGAGGGCAAGGTCGACGTTGCGGATTTCACGATCGGCGGCCACCGTTACATCGAGCTGATGACGCCGGTAGCCGCCCGGCCCTCCGCACGTCCGCCCGCTCCCGCGTCCGAAGGGGGAGACCTGGCCGCAGACGCGTCGCCGCCTGCCGCGACAGGACCGATAGGCTACGTGCGCCTCGGCATGAGCTTCGAGCGGCAGTATGCAGAGTTCACGCGAACGATCATCGGCGCGTTGTCGGTCGTCGCGCTTCTCGTCGTGCTCGCGATCGGCTCGACGCTGCTGCTCACGCGCCGACTCGTCGCGCCGATGCGCCGGTTGATGCGTGCCGCCCGTGCAGTCGGCTCGGGCAAGCTCGACGTCTACGTGCCGGCAAGCTCGGGAGATGAGCTCGGACTTCTCACGCACACGTTCAACCACATGACACAGCGCCTGTCCGAAGCCCAGGCTGAAGTTGCAACCTACCAGCGCACGCTCGAGGACAAGGTCACGCAACGGACGAAGGAGCTCGAGGTCGCGACGGCGCAGGCGTACAAGCTCGCGCAGCACGACATCCTTACGGGCCTTCCCAACCGGTCTCTACTGAACCAGCGCCTGAAGCAGATTCTCGCGCAGGCACAACGCGATGGAACAAACGTCGCCTGCCTCTTCCTCGACTTCGACCACTTCAAGAGGATCAACGACACGCTGGGCCATGATTCCGGCGATCAGCTTCTGCAGGCCGTCGCGCAGCGGCTCACGTCGGCGGTGCGAGAGTCGGACACCGTCGCACGCCTCGGCGGCGACGAATTCGTGCTGATCCTGCCGGGCCTCGATCCGGCGCACGCGACGTTCGAGACGATGACCGTGCTTGCGCGCGTGCGCGAGTCTTTCCTGGCGCCGTTCCGCCTATCTGACCAGATGCCCACGCTGACCTGCTCGATCGGCGTATCGATGTATCCGCTCGACGCGAGTGACCCGGTTTCGCTCATCAAGCAGGCGGACACCGCGATGTACGCAGCGAAGGAGGCCGGACGCAACGCGTACCGCTTCTACACGGCGGACATGAATGCGCGGGTCCAGCTGCGGCTGCAACTCGAAACCGACATGCGGCGCGGCCTCATGGACGACGAGTTCTTCATGGTCTTCCAGCCGCAGATCGAGATGCAGTCCGGGCGCGCGGTCGGGGTCGAGGCACTTTTGCGCTGGCGAGATCCGGAGCGCGGCGTAATCGCACCGGCGGAGTTCATTCCGATCGCCGAGGAGTCCGGGATGATCCAGGCGCTCGGCGCTCGAGTGCTTCGCGATTCGTGCCGCACCGTTGTCGGCTGGCACCGCCAGGGAATGATGCTGCGTCTGTCGGTGAACCTGTCGGTGCAGCAGCTGCAGCACGACAGCTGGCTTGGCATCGTCGATGAGGCTCTGGGATCGAGTGGCCTCCCCGCGCATTACCTCGACCTCGAGATCACCGAGAGCGTGATCATCACCCATCCTGAGCGCGCGGTCGCCACGCTGGTCAAGCTGAAACAGCGCGGCGTCTCGATCACTATCGATGACTTCGGCACCGGCTATTCGAGCCTGTCCTATCTCGCGCGGCTGCCGATCCAGGCGGTGAAGATCGATCAGCGCTTCGTCCACGGCCTGGAGCAGAACAGGAACGACGAGTCGATCACGCAGGCGATTATTGCGCTATCGCACTCGCTCGGCCTCCGCGTCATCGCCGAAGGTGTGGAGACTGCCGCGCAGTTCGATTTTCTGAAGCGTCATGGTTGCGAGGAAGCGCAGGGCTTTCTGATCGCGCGCCCTATGGAGGAGCCCGAGCTTCGCAACTGGTGGCGGATGCAGGAAGTGGAGAACCGCATCGTCGGCCGGCAGAGCGACATGTGGCAGGCCGAAGGCTAACTTGCGCCGATCTCTCGGTAGCTCCTGAAGCGCCGCGCAGCTCAGGCGAGATCCTCGCGCGTATCGACGTCGCGCAAAATGCCGGCATCGTCGACCTCGATGCGTGTGACGTTGTCCCGATGCGCGGCGACAATGGTCTTGGCGCCTTCGTCGCCGGTCAGCGCCGCGAGAGCCGCGTAACACGCTTTGCCAAAGCCGACCGGATGGCCGCGCATGCCGCGGTGAAACGGCGCCGCAATGAGCGCGCCGTCGGCGAGAGCGCTGGCAACGCGCGCAGTCGTCGTCGTTTCGATCCACGGCATGTCGGCCAGCGCGACGACCCATCCCGCTGCCCTTGGCCGCGCCCGTACCGCGCAGGCGAGACTCTCTCCCATTCCTTTGTCAGCGTTTGCACATCGCACGATGTGCGCGCCATTGGCACCTAATGCAGCGGCCAGCGCCGCGTCATCGGGACGCACGACGGCGACGACTTCGGTCAGCGCCGTCAGCAGATGCCGTGCCGCGCAGGCGCCGATGCACTCGCCATCGGGTAGCACGGCAAGCAGCTTGTCGCCGCCGAAACGGTCGCTGCGCCCGGCCGCGAGGAGAATGCCGACGATTTCGCTGACTTGTGATGCGCGATTGACAGTCATACGACCTGGCGTACGATGATTGCCCCCCATTATCGCCCACGTCAGGAGGAATCATGAACGGGAAGTCCGCTGCGCTGATCGTGTGTGCCACGCTGGCGCTCGTATCGTCCGCCGTCCACGGGGCTTTGGTACAACGCACGTTCGTCGCCTCCGACGGCTTGGACGGCAATCCTTGCACGGTAAATCAGCCCTGTCGATCGTTCGGGATCGCGATCGGCAAGACAGTGGCTGGGGGCGAGGTGATCGCTCGGGACTCGGCCGGCTATGGCATCGTCACGATCACCAAATCGGTGTCGATCATCGCCCCCCCGGGTGTTTACGCCGGCATCTCCGTGTTCGGCGGCCAGACGGGCGTGATCGTGAACGGGGCCGGCATCGTCGTCGTCCTGCGAGGACTGTCGATCAACGGTAGCGCCGCGGGCAGCGTCAACGGCATTCATCTCGTCCAGGGGGCGCGCCTGCGCGTCGAAGGCTGTGTCATCTCCAATCTCGGCTCGACGGGCGTCGTGCAGGGAGCAGCAGGATCGGAGCTGGACATGCTTGACACGATCGTCCGCGACAACGGCGGTGCGGGCGTCAGCCTCGTCGGTGACGCGACCGCGGTCTTCGACAACCTCCGGGCCGAGCACAACGCGGGCGACGGTGTCTCGATCGCGGGCGTTACCAATCACGCAAGCGCCACCATTCGCCGCGGAGTCCTGTCACACAACGGCGGCGCCGGGGTCGCGGCGACCACGCCGGCGAGCGGGACAGGAAGAACTGAGCTAGTGATCGAGGATTCGGTGGTCGCCAACAATGCGGGAGACGGCATCTTCGCTGGGGGGCTCCAGTCCGGCGTTGTCGAGGCTTCGGTGCGCCACAACTCGATTGCCAGCAACGGGTTATCCGGCGTGTCGGCGTTCATTACGACCGGCATATGCAGGGTTCACGTCACGGAGAACACGTTCTCGGACCACCCTATCAATCAACACGTCAAGACAGACGGCACCGGAAGCTACGTCTACGCAAGCCGCAACGCATTTGCGGAAGGCCTTGTCTTCGAATCGATAAACGGCGGCGCGACGTATACGTTTCAGGACAACACCGGGGTATACGCCTTCGTCGGGACGCCGCCGTTCACCTCGTTCGTCCGATTCTGATCTGTCCCACGGTCGAGGCTGGCGATCCGGGCGTACGATGGCGATCCGACGCCTAAATGCAAATGCGATGGTTTAGTGGCATCACTCCCCCAGCAGCCGGAACTTGCCGTCCCTCACCGTGACGAGCACCCGTGCTCGCTCGTCCATCCCGTTGTGGTTTGCGGGCGACATGTTGAACACACCCTGGCAGCCGACGATCTCGCGCTCGGCCTCGATCGCATCGCGCAGCGCCGAGCGGAACGCCTCGGTACCAGGCTTCCCGGCCTTAAGCGCGACCGGAATCGCGCGTTGCAGGATGATCCCCGAGTCCCACGTGTTCGCGCCAAACGTCGCCGGCTTTTGGCCGAACTGCTTTTCGTACACCGTGATGTAGTTCTGCGCGATCTTCTTGATCGGGTTCGAATCGGGGATTTCGTCGATCACAAGCATTGGGCCGGCGGCGAGCACGGTGCCTTCGACCTTGTCCTTGCCGAGGCGGATGAAGTCGTCGGTCGCAACGCCGTGCGTCTGGTAAATCGTGCCCTTGTAGCCCTGATCGCGCAGCGTGATTTGCGGTAGCACGCCGGGACCGCCGACGCCGGCTACGAGCACGGCATCGGGCTTGGCGCCGATCAGCTTCAGCGCCTGCCCGGTAACGCTCGGATCGGTGCGCTGGTAATACTCCACCGCCACGAGCTTGATGCCGGCCTTTTCAGCGATTCCCGAGAACACCTTGTACCAGTTCTCGCCATACGGATCCTTGAAGCCGATGAAGCCGACGGTCTTCACGCCGGACTTCACCATGTGCTTGACCAGCGCTGCGGCGATCAGGTCGTCGTTCTGCGTCGTCTTGAACACCCACCGGCGTTTCGCGTCCATCGGCTCGACGACGCTCGACGTGCCGACGGTCGCCATCAGCGGCACCTTCGCCTCCGCGATCAGGTCGAGGATGGCGAGCGCGTTGGGCGTGGTCGACGGTCCGATCAGGGCGTCGACGTTCTGTTCCTGCAGGAGCTTCTTCGCATTTTGTACGGCGCGCGTCGTGTCACCGCCGTCATCCAGCTGGATGTATTCGACGGTTGCGTCCCCGATGCGGGTCGGCAGCAGCATGCCCGTGTTCTGTTGCGGAATGCCGATCGCCGTCGTCGGACCGGTCGCCGAAACCAGCAAGCCGATCTTGATCTGGGCGGTGGCTGCCACGGCAAACAGCGCAGAGGCAATTGCTACGACGAATCGGCTGCGACGAATCATGACAACGCTCCGGTGAACTGACGATGAAGGTCGAATGCTAACGGATATTGCGACCCGCGATCTGCTCCGTGCGGCCGCGAGCTTCGATCATGCATGCATCCCGGCCGCGTGCCCCGACGACCATGCCCATTGGAAGTTATATCCGCCAAGCCAGCCTGTCACATCGACGACTTCGCCAATGAAATGAAGGCCGGGGACATTCGTCGCGGCCATCGACTTGCTCGACAGACCTCGAGTATCGACCCCGCCGAGCGTGACCTCGGCCTTGTTGTAGCCGAGCGTCCCCGACGGAAGCAACGTCCAGTTTTGAAGCAGTGCGGCGATATCGCGCAGCCGCTTCTCCGAAAACTGTTTCATCGGCAGCGCGACTTCTTTGGCGGCGCACCACGCTTGCGCAAAGCGCTGCGGCAGCCGTCGCGCAAGGACGGTGTCGAGCCGCGCCTGCGACATTCGCTCGCCGCCAAGAAATTCTCCGGCGTCGATACCCGGCAACACGTCGATGACGAGCGGTGACTTGCCGTTCCAGTAGGATGAGATCTGCAGTATCGCCGGCCCCGAAAGCCCGCGGTGTGTGAACAGCAGGTTCTCGCGAAAGCGCCCGTCCCCGCACGTGACCTCGACGTCGACCGCGAGGCCCGCGAGATCTCCGTAGCGCGCGAGTTCATCCGGCGGCAGCGCCAGCGGCACCAGCGCAGGCGACGGCGCAACGACGGCAAGACCGAATTGCTCGGCAACGCGATACCCGAACGGCGTTGCGCCGATCTTGGGCACCGTGAGACCGCCGGTCGCGATGACCACGGAGTCGGCCCATACCGCCCCCATCGGCGTCGCAACGCGCCACGCCGCGCCCTCGCGCGTCACGTCGTCGACGGGACAAGGCATCCGCCACGCGACGCGGCCGCGATCGCACTCGGCCTTCAGCATCGCGATCAAATCGCGTGCAGTATCGTCGCAGAAGAGCTGGCCGAGCTTCTTTTCGTGATAGGCGATTCCGTAGCGCTCGACCAGCGCAACGAAATCGCGCGGCGTGTAGCGTGCCAGTGCCGATTTGCAGAAATCCGGATTCTGCGAAAGGAAGCTTGCGGGACCGGCGTTGACGTTGGTGAAGTTGCAGCGGCCGCCACCCGAAATGCGAATCTTCTCGCCAAGGATCGGATAGTGCTCGATCAGCACCACTTTGCGGCCGCGAAGGCCCGCCGTCGCTGCGCACATCATGCCGGCAGCGCCCGCGCCGATGACGACGACGTCGCAGCGGACGTCGCGGCGGGTCGCCATCGACCGGACGTTTCCTCGAGCGCTACGGCCCGAAGAAGTCCTTCACGTGGTCGAACCAGCTCTTCGCGCGCGGGTTGTGCGTCCCCGGATCCTGGAGATTGATCGCCTCGAACTCGCGCAGGATCTCCTTCTGCCGCGACGTGAGGTGCACCGGTGTCTCGACCGCGACGTGGCAGAAGAGATCGCCATGCTGCGCGCTGCGGACGTGCTTGATCCCTTTGCCGCGCAGACGGAACACCTGGCCGGTCTGGGTCTCGGTCGGAATCTTGATGTTGGCATGCCCGTCGAGCGTCGGTATCTCGATCTCGCCGCCGAGTGCAGCGGTCGCGAAGCTGATCGGCATCTCGCAGTGAAGGTCGCTGCCCTCGCGCTGGAACACCTGGTGCGGCTTCAGGCCGACGACCACATAGAGATCGCCGGGTGGGCCGCCGTTGACGCCCGCTTCTCCTTCGCCGGACAAACGGATGCGATCGTCCTGATCGACGCCGGCGGGAATCTTGACCGAAAGCGTCTTGTGCTTGCGCACGCGTCCGGCGCCCTGACATGTTTCGCACGGTTCCGGAATGATCTTGCCGCTACCGTGGCACGCGGGGCACGTCTGCTGAATCGAGAAAAAGCCCTGCGCGACCCGAACTTCGCCGCGGCCGTGGCACGTCGGGCATTGCTTCGGCTGCGTTCCCGGCTTGGCGCCGCTGCCGTGGCACGTCGCGCATTGCTCGAGCGCGGGAACGCGGATCTTGGCCTCCGTTCCGCGCGCCGCCTCCTCAAGCGAGAGCTCGAGGTTGTAGCGCAGGTCGGCGCCACGATAGACGCCGGTTCCGCGACCCCCGCGCTGGGCCCCGAAAATTTCACCGAAGATATCGCCGAACGCGTCGGCAAAGCCGCCAAAACCTTCCGGGCCGCCGCCGAATCCGCGCGCGCCAGCGAAGCCCGCAGATGCGTCCACGCCGGCATGACCGAACTGGTCATACGCGGCCCGTTTTTTCTGGTCGGTCAGGACTTCGTAGGCTTCCTTCGCTTCCTTGAACTTCTCCTCGGACCCCTTCTCCGAATTGCGATCCGGGTGGTGCTTCATCGCGAGCTTCCGGTAGGATTTCTTGATCTCCTCCTCGGAGGCATCGCGGTTGACGCCCAGCACCGTGTAGTAATCACGCTTCGCCATCGAATCCCCTGCTGACTCAATCCTGATCCATACTAAAAGAGCCGCGCCACCCCTCCAGATGGCACGGCCCCGTCCTCGTCAACCGGCGGCGTCGACGCCGGTTCAACGCGGACAGATATTCCGTCGCGCCGACGACGCATGCGAAGCGCGACGGCGTACTCGCGACGGAATATCACTTATTGTCTTTGACCTCCGTGAACTCCGCGTCCACGACTTTCTCTTCCTGCTTGCCGCCCGCACCAGCACCCGCTCCAGCGCCGCCTGGGCCCCCGGCCGCGTTCGCGGTGGCTGCCTCGGCTTCCTTTTGCGCCTGCGCGTACATGATCTCGCCGAGTTTTTGCGCTGCCTTGCCGAGCGCTTCCGCTTTCGCTTCGAGCGCATCCTTGGCGGCATCCTTTTCCTTCAGCAAGTCTTCGGCTTCCTTGAGGGCAGCCTCGATCTTGCTCTTTTCATCGGCGTCGACTTTGTCGCCGTATTCAGCGACGGACTTCTTCACGCTGTGCACGAGCGAGTCGAGCGCGTTGCGCGCCTGTACTGTCTCCAGTACCTTGCGGTCGTCTTCCGCGTGCGCTTCGGCATCCTTCACCATCGTCTGGATTTCGGATTCCGACAGGCCCGAGTTCGCCTTGATCGTGATCTTGTTTTCCTTGCCGGTCGCTTTGTCCTTGGCGTGGACGTGCATGATCCCGTTGGCGTCGATGTCGAACGTCACCTCGATCTGCGGCATGCCACGCGGCGCGGGCGGGATCCCTTCGAGGTTGAACTGGCCGAGGCTCTTGTTGCCGCTGGCGACGTCGCGCTCGCCCTGCAGGACGTGGATCGTCACCGCGCTCTGGTTGTCGTCCGCCGTCGAGAACACCTGCTGCGCCTTGGTCGGGATCGTCGTGTTCTTCTGGATGAGCTTGGTCATGACGCCACCCAGCGTTTCGATGCCAAGCGAAAGCGGCGTCACGTCGAGCAAGAGCACGTCCTTGACGTCGCCCTTCAGCACGCCGCCCTGGATCGCGGCACCCACTGCAACGGCCTCGTCCGGGTTCACGTCCTTGCGCGGCTCCTTGCCGAAGAACTCCTTCACCTTGTCCTGAACCTTGGGCATGCGCGTCTGGCCGCCCACCAGGATCACGTCGGAAACGTCGGACAGCTTGACCCCGGCGTCCTTGATCGCCATCCGGCACGGCTCGATCGTGCGCTCGATCAGCTCTTCGACGAGCGACTCGAACTTCGCGCGTGTGATCTTCATCGCAAGGTGCTTCGGTCCCGACTGGTCGGCCGTGATGTACGGCAGATTGATCTCGGTCTGCTGCGAGGACGACAGCTCGATCTTCGCCTTCTCGGCGGCGTCCTTGAGGCGCTGCAACGCAAGCACGTCATTCTTGAGATCGACGCCCGCCTCCTTCTTGTACTCGGTGACGATGTAGTCGATCAGGCGCTGGTCGAAATCCTCGCCGCCGAGAAACGTGTCGCCGTTGGTCGAGAGCACCTCGAACTGGTGCTCGCCTTCCACACTCGCGATTTCGATGATCGAGATATCGAAGGTACCGCCGCCCAGGTCGTAGACCGCGATCTTGCGGTCGCCCTCTTTCTTGTCGAGGCCGAAGGCGAGCGCCGCCGCGGTCGGCTCGTTGATGATCCGCTTCACGTCGAGACCGGCGATGCGTCCGGCGTCCTTCGTCCCTTGGCGTTGCGAGTCGTTGAAGTACGCCGGGACCGTAATTACGGCCTCGGTGACTTCCTCGCCGAGGTAGTCCTCGGCGGTCTTTTTCATCTTGCGGAGGATTTCTGCCGATACCTGCTGCGGCGCGATCTTCTTGCCGCGCACCTCGACCCAGGCGTCGCTATTGTCGGCCTTGACGATCTTGTAGGGCATCAGCTTGATGTCCTTCTGGACTTCCCTTTCCTCGAATTTGCGGCCGATCAGCCGCTTGACGGCGTAGATCGTGTTCTTTGCGTTGGTGACGGCCTGCCGCTTCGCCGGCGCGCCGACCAGGATCTCGCCGTCGTCCTGATACGCAACGACCGAAGGGGTCGTCCGCGCGCCCTCGGAATTCTCGATCACCTTCGGCTGCCCGCCTTCCATGATGGCGACGCAGCTGTTCGTCGTGCCGAGGTCGATGCCTATGATCTTGCCCATGTTCGTTTCCTTCCGGATTTTGCGAATGACTATGCGCGGTCAGTTGGGGGTTTCGGCGACGGGAATCAAGCCGGGGCCCGGGTGGTAGATGTCTATCGCCTCAAGACGTCTTTTCATCGACTTTGGCTACGGCCACGAGCGCAGGCCGCAACACGCGGTCCTGGAGTCGATAGCCCTTCTGGAAGACCTGGACGACCGTGTTCGGCGGCTCCTCGCTCTCGACGGTCGTCATGGCCATGTGCTGGTGCGGATCGAACTTCTGCCCCGCGGGATCGATCTCGGTTATCTGGGCTTTGTCGAAGGCGCTGGCGAGCTGTTTCAGCGTCAGTTCAACGCCGTCGCGCAGCGCCTGGGGAGACGCGTCTTTGGCCGCCAGCGTCGACTCGAGCGCGTCCTTCACCGGCAGCAGTTCACCGGCAAAGCGTTCAATCGCGTACTTGTGGGCGCGGGCAACATCGTTGGCGCCCTGCTTGCGAATATTCTCGAGGTCTGCGCGCGCGCGCAACCAGGCGTCCTTCATTTCGGCTGCCTCGGTCTCGGCGGTTTTCAGCAGATCGATGAGGTCGGGCGCAGGATCCGCCGGCGCCGGATTGGCCACTGCGTCGGGCGGTGGGCTCTCGGTTGGCAGCACGTCGGTTTTTTCCTCACGTTTCATCGCTCCTCCTGAAGCGGTGTGTATGTTTGCGTGTTCGCGAGCCACTCTTTGCAGGGTGAGGGCATAGCTGTGAATTTCAACGGTTTTGCGTCGCGAATCACGAGGGCGGCTGCCGGTCGAAATATATACTTATTAATCAATATATTGCGTCGCATTTCCCAGACCTGTCGGAGGCACAAAGCGCGGCTCGTTATTTGCGGGCGCCAAGCGCTTTCGCGCGAAGGGCGGTCAGCTCCCGCTCACCGGCTTCGGGCGGCGCGACCAGCCATCCCTCCAGGTTACGGACAACGAGTTCCGCCAACGCAGAGATCCACAGCGGGTGCTCGTTGAGGCAAGGAACGAGATGCAGATCCTTGCCGCCGGCGCCGATGAAGGCCTGCCTGCTCTCGATTCCGATTTCCTCGAGCGTTTCGAGGCAGTCGGCGACGAATCCGGGACAGGCGACATCCACGCGGGCCTTGCCCTCCCTGGCGAGCGCGAGGAGCGTGTCCGCCGTGTAGGGCTCGAGCCAGCGCGCCCTGCCGAACCGCGACTGGAACGCGATGGCGCATTGCTTCGCATCGAGTCCGAGCTCGGCGGCGAGAAGCCGCGCCGTCTTCTGACAGTGGCAGTGGTACGGGTCGCCGAGATCGAGCGTGCGGCGGGGCACGCCATGGAATGACAGCACGAGGAAGTCCGGCCGGCCGTGCTTGACCCAGTCGTCGCTGATGCTTTGCGCCAGCGCCTTGATGTAGGCGGGATCGTCGTGAAAGCAATCGATCGAGCGTAGCGCCGGCATCCGGCGCATCTTCCGCGCGTGCGCATAGACCGCATCGAGCGCCGAGGCCGTCGTGCTCGCGGCGTATTGCGGATAGAGCGGGACGACGAGGATCCGATCGCAGCCCGCCGCCCGTAACTTGTCCATTGCGCTGCCGATGCCTGGATTGCCGTAACGCATCGCGAGTTCGACTTCGACCAAGTCGGCCGGCAGTCCCATTCGCTTCAGCCGCTGGCCCACGAAGCCCCGCAGCAGCGACTGCTGCTTCATGCTGTGCAACAAGAGCGGCGAACCGTCCTTGCCCCAGATCATCGAGTATCGTTTCGCCGATTTTGCCGGGCGGGTGCGCAGGATGAAGCCGTGCAGGATCGGCAGCCAGGCGAAACGCGGAATTTCGACGACCCGCGGGTCGGCAAGGAATTCGGCGAGATAGCGACGCACCGCGCCTGGGGTCGGCGCGTCGGGCGTCCCAAGGTTCACGAGCAGGACGCCGATGCGGCGCGCTGCACCGTGCTCGAGCGACGGTTCGCGGTCGAAACGGGACATGAAATGGGGGAAGACGAAGCGCCGGAGCCTGATCTCAGGCGCTGCGAGACTCCGGCGGCGGCATGGATTGAGATTGTCCTGCCAGCTCCTTCGCGCGCCACGCCGCGAGCGCCTGCGCGGCCTTGCGACGGATTGCGTTCTGCATCGGCGATGCCCATCCGAGCAGCAGGCCCTGGACTCCCAGCGCTTGCATGGCCCAGCGATGGAGGTCGAAGCGATCGTCGTGCCGCACAATCCTGCCCTCGTCGAACGCGAATGTCGCGTCGATCTCGTTGACGACGCCACGGCCCGTCGCCGAATAGGTGTACGTGGCAACCCAGTGCGCACGCCCCTTGGCATCGTCGGCGTCGATGCCGGAAGCCACGACGCGCAGGTCCTTGCCGCGCGCGCACAACATCCGCCACATCGTGGCTACGCCGCTCGCGTCGAGGCGCGGGAAGACGGGATCCGAAAAGCGCACATCCGGCGAATAACACGCGAGCATCGCCGCGGCGTCACGGCGGCCCAGCGCATCGTAGAAGCGCTTGATCAGCGCCGCATTGGGATGGTGATCGGGCGAAGGCATCAGTCGCTGATTTGCAGCGTAAGCGCATTCGACAAGAGCTTCGCGGTGACGTCGACGATCGGAATCACCCGCTCGTAGGCCATCCGCGTGGGGCCGATAACGCCGAGCGTCCCGATCACGCGGCCGTCGATCGTGTAAGGCGCGGTGATGACGCTGCACTCGTCGAGCGGCACCAGTCCCGACTCGTCGCCGATATAGATCTGCACGCCCTGTGCGCGCTGCGACACGTCAAGCAGATGCAAGAGCGAGGTCTTCTGTTCGAACAGATCGAACAGCTGCCGCAGCCGCGTCATGTTGGAAGCGAGATCGGATGCCGACAGCAGGTTCTTCTCGCCGGTGACGACGAGCTCCTCGCCTTCGCGGAACGCGGCGCCGCCCGCCTCCACCGCCGCGGCCATCAGACCAACGATGTCCTCGCGCAGCGATTTGAGCTCCTCGGCCAGCAAAGAGCGGAGCGCATCGAACGGCTGTCCCGCGTAGTGGTGGTTGAAGAAATTGGTCGCCTCGATCAGCTGCGACTGGCTGTAGGCCCGATCGGTGTGCAGGATGCGGTTCTGTACGTCCCCTTCGGGCGTCACGATGATCAGCAGCACCCGCCGCTCCGAGAGCCTCAAAAACTCGAGGTGCCGGAACGATGCCTCGCGTTTCGGCGTCATCACGACGCCCGCAAAGTGCGTGAGCTGCGACAGCAGCGACGCCGCCGCGTTGACGAGCTGCTGCGGCCGGTCCGCCGTGAGACCGCCCTCGAGGCGATGAACCTCGGCATCGTCGAGCGGTTGGACGATCATCAGGCTGTCGACAAAGAAGCGGTAGCCTTTCGACGTGGGGATGCGGCCGGCGGACGTGTGCGGGCTCGCGATGTAGCCCAACTCCTCGAGATCGGCCATCACGTTGCGGATCGTCGCGGGCGAGAGCTCGAGCCCGGATTGCTTCGACAGCACGCGCGACCCGACCGGCTGACCCTCGGCAACGTAACGCTCCACCAGCGACTTGAGCAGAAGTTGGGCGCGATGATCGAGCATGACACCCATTTTACAGGCGCAGCGACAAGCGAGGAGCCGGCATCGACCGTTCGTCGGCTTTGGCCGGGGCCGCTTGCTGTGCTCTAATCGCGCCCATGCCCGCACCCAACTCCGCCGCCCAGTTTCGCCGCGTGGCGCTGATTGGGCGTCATGCGACGCCCGCCATAACCCAGCCGTTATCGCGGTTGGCAGCTTTCGTAGCCGGCCGCGGTCACGCCGTGACGATCGATGCCGAAACTGCGCAATCGGCGCCGATCCCCGGGTACCCGACGGCTCCGCGGGAAAAACTGGCCGTTGCCGCCGACGTCGCAATCGTCATCGGCGGCGACGGGACGATGCTGGCGGTGGCGAGACAACTCGCGCCGTTCGACGTGCCGCTCATCGGTGTCAACCAAGGCCGGCTCGGTTTCCTCACCGACATTCCGCTCGCCAAAATGGAAGAGGTGCTGGGTCCTATGCTCGACGGCCACTATGTGGAGGAGCGCCGGACGCTTCTCGAAGCGACCCTGCATCGCCGTGGCAAGGCAGATGAAACCGCGCTCGCGCTGAACGAGGTCGTCGTCAACCGCGGCACGTCGGGCGGCATGATCGACAGCGCTGTCGACATCGACGGCCGCTTTGTATACGCGCTGCGTTCGGACGGCCTCATCGTCGCGACGCCGACAGGTTCGACTGCGTACTCGCTGTCCGCGCAAGGGCCGATCGTCGATCCGCAGGTCCCCGCATTGCTGCTCGTTCCGGTGGCGCCACACGCGCTCACGAATCGTCCGATCGCGATCGGCGACACCGCAACGATCACCGTGACGCTGCTTCGCGGCAGCGACGCGTGGGCGCACTGCGATGCGCAGGCGCATTTCCAGCTGCAGGAAGGCGACCGCGTCACGATCCGCTGCGCGAAATACTCGGTGCGCCTGCTGCATCCCGATGGCCACGACCATTTCGCGATGTTGCGGCAGAAGTTGCATTGGAGCGAGACGCCCGAGCGGCTTCGTCCGTAGCGTGCTGCGGCTCCTCTCCATCAGAAACTTTGTCGTCGTCGAGTCGCTCGACCTCGAGCTCGACGGCGGATTTTCCGTGCTGACGGGCGAAACCGGCGCCGGCAAATCGATTCTGCTCGATGCGCTCGCGCTGCTGCTTGGCGACCGCTTCGAGCTGCGCCAATTGCGACCCGGTGCCGAGCGTGCCGAGCTTGCCGCGGAATTCGACATCGATGGACGCACGGCCGTCGCAACATGGCTTGCCGAGCAGGGTCTCGGCGGCGAAGGATCGAACCTCCTCCTGCGGCGCACGCAGGACGCGCAGGGCAGGAGCCGCGCCTGGATCAACGGTCGGCCGGCAACGCTCGCGCAATTGAAAGATGTCGGCGAGATGCTCGTCGACCTGCACGGTCAGCATGCGCACCAATCGCTCGTGACGGCCGACGCCCAGCGTTCGCTCGTCGACGCGTTCGGTGGCTTCACGACTCTTGCGCTTGCGACGGCCGCCGCCTGGCGCGAATGGCGTGCCGCGATCGAGCAGCGCGATAGAGCGGCGGCGGCACAGGAAGCATCCGCCGCCGAGCGTGAAGCGCTGGTTGCCCGCCAGCGCGAGCTGTCGTCGCTTTCGGTGACTGCCGATGAATGGACTTCGCTCGCCCAGGCGCAATCGCGACTCGCGCACGCAGCCGCACTGCTCGAAGCCGCTGCGTCGGGGGAGGAGGAGCTGACGGAGGCTGACAGCGCGCTGACGCGCCGCCTTGCATCGCTTCTCGCGCGGCTCGAGGCGGGCGCAGTCCATGATCCCGCGTTGAACGAGGTCCTCGCGTTGCTCGAGCCCGCCCGCATCCAGCTGGTCGAAGCCGCGCGCGAACTCCGCGCGTATCGGCAGAAGCTCGATCTCGATCCTGCCGAGCTCGCGCGCATCGAAGAACGGCAGGCGACGATCCACGACGTGGCGCGAAAGCATCGCGTGCGTCCCGAAGCGCTGCCGGAGCTGCTCGCGCAGACCGAAGCGCAGCTCTCGGCCCTGGCCCAGGCGTCCGACAGCGAGGCACTGGCGAAGCGCGCGGCCGCAACGGAATCATCGTGGCGCCGGCTCGCCAACGAGCTCACGAAGAAGCGCCGGTTCGCGGCGCACGAGCTCGAAAGCCGGGTCGCTAACGCGATGCAGCAGCTGGCGATGAAAGGCGGTCGTTTCGAAATCGGGCTCGTCCCGCTCGCGACGCCGACAAGCCACGGCAACGAACAGGCGGAGTTCCGGGTTGCGAGCCATCCGAAGCAGCCGCTCGGACCGCTCGCCAAAGTGGCATCGGGTGGCGAGCTGTCGCGCATCGCGCTCGCGATCCAGGTCGTCACCAGTGAAGTCGGCGAGGTGCCCACACTCATCTTCGACGAGGTGGACGCCGGCATCGGCGGCGCCGTTGCGGCAACCGTCGGCCGCCTCCTTCAATCGCTCGGCAATCGCCGGCAGGTGCTGTGCGTCACGCATCTGCCGCAGGTGGCGGCATTCGCCGACGCCCACTTCCGCGTCACCAAGCACGGCGACGAAGCGTCCGTGCGTGCCGAGGTCGAGGCACTCGCCGACGCTCCTCGAATCGAAGAGCTTGCACGAATGCTGGCTGGCAGCGCCATCACGGCCAAGACGCGCGCACACGCAAAGGAGCTGCTGCTGCAGCACCGACGAGGCTCGTCCTAGGGCGAGAGCGTGCCCTTCGCCGTGACGATCTGCAGCGACCGGTTCGTCCACATGAGGCAGTACTCCTCCGCGGACCGCGCAGTGAAGCGATCGACTCGCCGGCGGAAAGCCTCAGGCACTCCTCGGCGGCGGCGCGGACTCGAATCGAGTGCGCGAACGGCTTGGGTGCGATTTGCGCGGCGACGCCGCTGGCCAACAAGACTGCGACGCTACGCCGCAGCCCGCCGCGCCGTCACGCCGGAATGAATTTCAGCGCGACGCCGTTGTTGCAGTAACGCAATCCGGTCGGCTTCGGGCCGTCGTCGAACACATGTCCCTGGTGCCCTTCGCAGCGCGCGCAGTGATATTCGGTGCGCGGATAGATGAGCTTGTGATCCACATGCGTCTCCACGCGCCCCTTGATGGGCTCCCAGAAGCTTGGCCAGCCGGTTCCGCTTTCGAACTTCGTGCGTGACTCGAACAATGGTAGCGCGCATCCCGCGCAAACGTACGTGCCCTTGCGCTTCTCGTCGTTCAATGGGCTCGTGAACGGCCGCTCGGTGCCTTCCTCGCGCAGCACATTGAATTGGGCGGGAGTAAGCAAAACCCTCCACTCTTCAGGGGTCTTGACGACCTTGCCGATGAACGCAGGGGGCGCATCGGCCGCGAACGTCCTTGCGGTGACGCCCGCGGCGAGCGCCGCGGCGGAAAGATTCAGGAATTGACGGCGATCCATGGTGACTCCGATACCAATCGTACAACATTGGTCGAAGGCGACCTGGCGGACTTACGACGGCTACGGCGGGTGAGGCGGGCTGTTGCTCAACGCGCGTTCTGCGCGACTTTCGTCACCGGGAGCGTGCCGGCGACATGGCCTTTGGCCTTGACCGGTTTGGCACCCGATTTGCCGGCCACGGGCACCGCCGCCGGCGGCATTTCACCCGTTTCGAGCCAGTGGCGGACGCGGAGGGCGTCGCCAAGCCGCGTGTAGCGGCCAGCCGAATCGAGCAGCACGATGACGAACGGCCGGGCGCCGATCGTCGTCAGCATGACGAGACATTTGCCGGCCTCGCGAATGTAGCCCGTCTTCGACAGCTGGATGTCCCACTGCGCATTCTTGACGAGATTGTTCGTGTTGTTGAACCCAAGCATCTTGCCGGTCGGTTGCAGTTCGACGTAATGGCTGCCGGTCGTGCTGAACTCGCGGATCAGCGGATACTGCGCCGCCGCGGCAACGACGATCGCGAGGTCGCTCGCCGTCGACACGTTCTCCGGCGAGAGTCCGGTTGCATCCGCATAGTGCGTGTGCGTCATGCCGAGCATGCGCGCCTTGGTATTCATTTCAGCGACGAACGCCCGCGTGCCGCCAGGATACGCGCGCGCGAGACTGGAGGCGGCGCGATTCTCGGATGACATGAGCGCGAGCCGCAGCATTTCGCGCCGCGGCAACTCGGTCCCCATCCGCAGGCGCGAGTGCGTGCCCTTCACGAAATCGAGATCGTCCATGTCGATCGCGAGCGGCTCATCGAGCGATTGCCCAGCGTCCAATGTGACGATGGCCGTCATGAGTTTCGTCAGCGACGCGATCGGCGTCACATCGTCGGCAGCCTTGGTATAGACGGTGCGATTGTCCAGTGTGTCGATGACAAGGGCGTTCGCGGAGGCAAGCTTCAGCTTGGCCGGGTCGAGGACGAACGGCCCCTGCGCGCCCGCGGGCAAGGCCGCGAGAATCGTAAATAGTCCCAAAAAAACAAGTGTCAAGCGAGGCTTCATCAGATCAACCTTCAGGTCCCGCGGCTTTATAGCACAAGCCTCGGGCATCCGCCAATACCCGTTCATCGTCATGGAAATAGCTGCCTCGGTCCCGGGAGAAACCATCCGGCCCGGGCGCCTGCGCCGCTAGGGCGTGACCGGGAACCTGGAATCCGCCGCCACCGACGCCACCGCCGCGCCCTCCGTCAACGCATCAGGGCGGTCCGAGGACGACACCGTCTGCGGTTCGCCCGGACTTGTTTCTGCAGCAGGGCTCGATTCGGTTTGCTGCAGTTGCCACATCCGCGCGTACACGCCGTCCAGAGCAAGAAGTGCGCCATGGGTGCCGCGTTCGACGATGTGGCCATGGTCGAGGACCAGGATCAGGTCGGCATCGACGATGGTCGACAGCCGGTGCGCGATCGTCAGCGTCGTCCGGTTTTGCGCGATCCGCCCTAGTTCTGCCTGGATCGCTTTCTCGGACTTCGAATCGAGCGCGGACGTCGCCTCGTCGAAAATCAGGATGCGCGGGTCTTTCAGCACGGCGCGCGCAATCGCAACCCGCTGCTTTTCGCCGCCCGAAAGCTTGAGGCCACGCTCTCCGACCGGCGTCTGGTAGCCCTCCGGCGTGCTGACGATGAAGTTGTGGATCTGCGCGAGCTTCGCCGCGGCAACAATTTCGTCGTGCGTGGCACCGGGCCGCCCGTAGCCGATGTTGTATTCGATCGTGTCGTTGAAGAGGACAGTGTCCTGCGGGACGATGCCGATCGCCGCGCGCAGGCTGTCCTGGCGCACCGCGCGAATGTCGCGGCCGTTGACGGTGACGCGTCCGCCGGTGACGTCGTAAAAGCGGAAAAGGAGCCGCGACAACGTGCTCTTGCCGGCGCCGGAAGGCCCCACGACGGCCACGGTATGCCCCGCCGGAATGGTGAAGCTCACGTCGAACAGAATCTGCCGGTTGGGTTCATATCCGAAATCGACATCCTCGAAGCGCACCTCGCCGTCACCGACGTCGAGCGCCTGCGCCCCGGGGGCGTCGGCGACCTCGGTGTGCTCCTTCGCGAGCGCGAACATCCGCTCCATGTCGGCGAGCGCCTGCTTGATCTCGCGATAGAGCACGCCCAGGAAATTGAGCGGGATGTAGAGCTGGATCATGAACGCGTTGACGAGCACGAGGTCGCCGATGGTCATCGTCCGGTTGACCACACCCACCGTTGCCCGCCACATGATCAGCGTCACCGCGATGGCGATAATGGCGCTCTGCACGATGTTGAGAAGCGATAGCGAGGTCTGACTCTTGACCGCGGCCTTCTCCCAGCGCTGCATGCTCTCGTCGTAGCGTCGCGCTTCCCATTCCTCGTTGCCGAAGTACTTGACCGTCTCGTAGTTGAGCAGGCTGTCGATCGCTCGTGTGTTGGCTTTCGAGTCGAGCTCGTTCATCTGCCGCCGGAACCCGGTGCGCCAGTCGGTGATCATCACGGTCGACGTGATGTAGAGCGCAAGCGCGCCGAACGTGATCGTGATGAACGTCCAATCGTAGCGGACGATGAGGATGGCACCGACGAGGCTGATCTCGACCAGCGTCGGCAGAATCGAGAACAGCGTGAAGCTGATCAAGGTCGAGATGCCGCGCTGGCCGCGTTCGACATCGCGTGTGAGGCCGCCGGTCTGCCGCGCAAGGTGGAAGCGCAGCGACAGCGCGTGCAAATGACGGAACACTTCCAGCGCGATCGTGCGCACGGCGCGCTGCGTCACCTTGGCGAACAGGTACTCGCGGAGCTCGGTGAAGAATGTCGTCGACAGCCGCAGCATGCCGTACGCCACGAGCAGGACCAGCGGTACGGCGAGGATCGCGGTCGTCACGTCGAGACGATCGACGATTTCCTTCATCAGCACCGGCACGCCGACGTTGGCGACCTTCGCCGCAATCAGCGCCGTGAGCGCTGCCAGCACGCGCCCCCTGTACGCCCAGAGGTAAGGCAACAGCGTGCGGATCGTGTGCCAGTCGCCGCCGGTGGCGGCGGCAGGCAGCGATATCGATGAACCGGACGAGCGGCGCATGGACAGATTTTAGCAGGCGGCCCCGCCGGACTTCGACATCAGCTCTCTTCGTCCGGACGTTCGCGCGGCGGGCGCTTGCGTGAACCTTCGCGGAACCATTCGTTGCCGCCATAGCCCATGAGACCCATAGCAAAGCGCACGATCGCGTAGGCGATCCAGACAAGCGCCTTGTACACCCGCGGCCGGCCCGCCCAGTGCTGCGGTCCGAGCGGCCGCGCGCCGTGCTCGATCATTCGCGCGAGCTCGCTTTGCAGCTGGCTGCTGAAATCCGGATCGCGCACGACAATATTTGCCTCTCGCGCCATAAGCAGGCTGTAAGGATCGATGTTCGATGAGCCGACCGTCGACCAGTTGCTGTCGACGACGGCAACCTTCGCGTGCAGGAACGACAGGTGATATTCCTGGATGCCGATGCCGGCCGCGAGAAGCTGGCCGTACAGCGCACGCGACGCGTAATGCAGCAGCGCATATTCGACGCGCGCCTGGAGGAGTAGCGTGACGCGAACGCCGCGCTCGGCAGCGGCGATGAGCGCACGGCGGATGCGAATGCCGGGGAAGAAGTAGGCGTTGGCGATCAGGATCTCCTGCTTCGCGGTGCGAATCGCGGCAAGATAAGCGCTCTCGATGTCGCGCCGGTGGCGCAGGTTGTCGCGAATCACGAATTTGGCCGTCTGGCCGCCTATCCGCGGCGAGCGCGGCACGCTCGGAAACAGCGGCACGTCGCTGCTCTGGAACTGCACGAGCTCGTTGATCGCCCAGACGCGCTGCATCGTGCGCACGATCGATCCGAGCAACGGGCCTTCGACGCTGACTGCGAAGTCGACGCGCGGAGGCCGATGGCCCGGCGTGTTCGCGTCGTCGATGACGTTGATGCCGCCGACGAACGCGATGCGTCCGTCGACCGCACACAACTTGCGATGGAGCCGCCGCAGGCGATGCGAACGGAACTGCCACGGCGCAACTTCCGGCCGGTACTTGAGCAACGCGACGCCCGTCTTGACGAACTCCGATTCGAGCGTGCGAGTCAGGTAATGCCTGGCACCCCAACCGTCGACCAGCACCCGCACTTTCACGCCGCGCTGTGCCGCGCGGCAAAGCGCCGCCGCGACGATGCGGCCGGCGTCGTCGTCGGCGAAGATGTAGGTTTCAAGCCAGACTTCGCGCTTGGCACGATCGATTGCGCCGACGATGGCCGGGAAGAATTCGCCGCCGCTGCGCAGGAGCGCGATGCGGTTCCCGGCCATGAACCGGTTCATCGCGGACGCCGTGACGTGTCGAACCTCGCTGCCAGCGCCGCATGATCGGACATTCGCCGGCCGCTGCGATATGTGTAATGAACGTGAGCATCACGGATCGCGAGGCCGCGCGCGTAGATCCGGTCGAGACGGAATACGGGCATCATCGACGGGAAAGTTCGCGCCGGGCGGCCGCGCACCGCCTCGAAAACCTCGTGCACGCCGAGCTCCTCGACCATCATCCGGTTCGCCTTGTGGCGCCAGTCGTTGAAGTCGCCGGCGATCACGAGCGGCGCGTCACGCGGCACCGTCTCGCCGATCCTCTCGCACAGCGTGCGGATCTGCCAGCGCCGTCCGCGCTCGAAGAGGCCGAGATGGACATTGATGCAGTGGACGACCGGCTCGTTCGCGCCGACCCGGATCTCGCAATGCAAAAGGCCGCGACTCTCGAAAGGATGCGCGGAAATATCGATGTTCTCCTGCGCGGTGATCGGATAGCGCGATAGCAGCGCGTTGCCATGGTGGCCGTGACGGTTGATCGCCGTCCTGCCATACGCGACCTCGTGCCAGATCGTGTCGGCGAGAAATTCGTGCTGCGGTTTCGAAGGCCAATCCCGGTGCCGCGCCGCATGTCGTTCGTGGACACCGACCACTTCCTGCAGAAACAGGATGTCGGCATCGAGCCCGGCAAGCCGCTCGCGCAGCTCATGGATCACCATTCGCCGGTTGAGCTGGGAAAAACCCTTGTGGATGTTGTAAGTCGCGACGGTGAAGCGCATGGCGGGCATCGATAATGTGCACGGGCATTCTATCGCACCGGGCGCCGCATCATCGGGCCTCAGTTGCCCTCACGGTCAATGCACGGCTTGCTCCCCGCTTTGCATTGCGAGCGCTTTTTGCGTCCATTGCGCGGTGCCGATCGTCACGCACATCGTCAGGAACGCAACCCACGCATACGGCCACGCAAGCGGCATCCCCACGAGGATAAGACCATCGTTGCCGCCCGGAATCATCAGGCTGCCCCATCCCATCAGAGCGCCGCCCACGAAACATTTTCCGACTTGGCCAAGCGTAACCGGCGTGCTGCGGAGGCGCCCCGCGGTCCAGCCGCCGATCATCGCGCCGACGAGGAGCGCGAACACGAGAAGGATGCGCGCCGGCAGATTGGTCGCCATGCCGCGAGCGAGCTCGGCAAGCACGTCGGTGTACGCCCACGCGCCGGTCAGCACGAGCATGAAGAAGAACGTAATGCCGATCACGGTCGTCGCGCCGCGCGGCGACCAGACATGCTGCGTCAACGCGAGCCGCAATCCCGTCGCCGCGCCGCCTGATCGAGACGCCGCACGGGCATCACGCAACGCCCGGCCGACGCGCCAGATCATTGCAATCAGAAACACGCCGGCAAGCCACATCGACGCGTGCAGCACCGGTGACCCGAAGGCAAGCTTCTGCGGAGCGGGAATGATCCCGATTGCCCCGGCGATCAGGCACCCGGCGAAAAAACCGATCGGCGTGACGACATAGGCCCACTCGCCGGAACCCAGCCGCGCTATTGCGCCGAACACGCACGCGCCGTTGACGAACGCGCCGATCCCAAGCAACGCACCGCCGAGAATCGTCGTCCAGGTTACGGCGTATCCGGCCGGCATCTGCGCAAGCGCATGAAATGACCGCGCGATCAGGAGCCCGCCCAGTACCCATAGCGACGCTTCGACCATGCTGCCGAGGCGCGTGAAGGTCCGCTTCCTCACGACCTCGTCCATCGCCGCGACTGTGCACGTCGCGCCGCGTTGAATGGCGAATCCCATGAGTCCTGCGCAGAGGGCGCCAATCAGAAAAGCTGCACCGGTAAGCGCAAGTTCCATGGTGAGTTTTTTGGGCTGCAGCGTCGGAGGGCGCAAGCGCCCTCCTCCAATCGTGTCGTCGGAGCCTGCTTACATGTGGTCCATCATCGTTTCGGGCTTCTTGTCGTTGACGATGTCCGCGATCGTCAGCACGACTGTCACCTTGCCCTCATTCTTCCACCAGTGCTTGGTGCCGTTGAATTCGCGGGCGATGTCGCCCGACTTGTGCAGGATCGGCACCGTGCACTTGCTGCTGTATTCGTAGATCTGGCCGGCGTTGACCATGATCAGCGCGGGACGATCCGCGTGATCGTGCAGCGGTACGATGCCGCCTGGAGCGATTTCCATGTGGCGGAAGCGCAATCGGCGGTCGGGCAGCTTCACGCTTTCCGTCGACAGGTCGATGAATGCGAGTTCGGAGTCGGTTACGCCGACCGGAGCGGTGGCCGCGCCGGGAAGCGCGTTCGCGCCCAGCTTGTCGGCCGCGCAGACACCCGCGAATACGGGAGCCGCGACGGCGAGCGACACGACACCGGCGAGCAGCATCGATGAAACGATTCCCTTGCGCTTGTTCGATTGCGTCATTTCAAATTCTCCGTGAGTAAATGAGTAGGGGAAGTGGGCTCGCCTCGCCGCATGTCCGGCAACGCATCGCCTCGGGAAGTAGTCGTCGCTGTCGCGCAACGCTTACGCGCGACGTGCCGATTTCGATCGTGGCGATCAGGCAACCCTGCGCATGGCGGGCGGCGCATCGGCTGCCGCAGCGAAGCTCGACGCGTGTGCCGCGTCCAATTCGTGGCTGCGCGTGAATCGCAGGTGCGTGATGTCGGTCGGAAAGAACATTCCCCACGTCCATTCGACGAATACCCGCAGCTT
The DNA here is from genome assembly GCA_963724975.1 of uncultured beta proteobacterium. Classification (GTDB taxonomy): domain Bacteria; phylum Pseudomonadota; class Gammaproteobacteria; order Burkholderiales; family Casimicrobiaceae; genus CAIWHR01. Next base: position 388,354 of record CAVRXB010000005.1, read on the forward strand.
TCGCCGCAGCGTCGGCATCTGCGAAAGATAATAGGCGCGCCACAGCAGCCATGCCGGCAATCCGGAAAGCGGGATTCCGAACACCTCGGCGACACCGTTCAGATGGCCGATCGCCGCCATCGAGCCGCGCGCCTTGTAATCGAACGCGCGCGTGGGCGCGCCGCCGAGGACGGCAAGAATGCCTGCCGCCGCATGACGCGCCTCGCGCACGGCGAACTGGGCGGTGGTCGGCGCGAGCTTGCCGTCAGCCGCATTGACGACAAGTGCGCAATCGCCGATCGCCCATAACCCGGGCGTGTCGCGCACGGAGAGATCGGGATTGACGACGATTCGACCGCGCTCGACGGGCACCGTCATCCGCTCGACCAGTGCGTTCGGGCGCGTGCCGATCGTGCAGATGACGGTGGAGGTCGCAATGCGCGCCCCGTCTCCCAGCGCGACCGCCTTGTCGCCCACGAAAGATGCGCGCACGCCGACCCGGACATCTACGCCGCGTCGTGCGAGCGATCTATGCGCGGCGACTCCCAGTCGCTCCGACAATTCCGGCAGCAGGCGCGCGCCATCGTGGAGCAGCGTCACCTTGAGCTCGGCCGGTTCGACCAGTGGATAGTAGCGGTGAATACTCGTGAGGCAGTCGATCAGCTCGCCCGCGGTCTCGACACCGGAGAATCCGCCGCCGATGATGACGAAATGCCCGAGACGTGCGCGCAACGCCGGGTCGGTCTCGAGCTCGATCTGCGCCACGCGACGCAGCACCATGTTGCGGATATGCATGGCGTCGCCGACCGTCTTCAGCGGCAGTGCATGCTGCTCGAGCCCGGGAATCAGGTCGAGCCGCGCGCGGTTTCCGAACGCAAGCACCAGATGCTCGTAGGAAAATACGATGTCGCCCGACAGCGTCGACGCGGTCAGCATCCACGTCGCCGGATCGACATGGACGACCCGGCCCATCACGAAGCGAGCCCTGGTCGATCATTTCGCGGATCGGCGCGACGACCTGCTCGGGAAAAATCGAGGCGCCGAGCGCTTCGGGGAGCATCGGATGGAACGTCGTATGACTTTCCTCGCTGATCAGCAGCAACCGGTAATCAGCCGGCAACTTGCCATCGAGCGCGCGCACGAGCGCCGTCCCGGCAAAGCCGCCGCCGGCAACAACGATGTTCTTCTGGGGATTCATCGCGAAGTGCCTCCTCCGGTGGGATCTGATGGTGCCGGCAAGCTTGCGGCGCGTTAATCGGTCCTGTTGGTCGCGAAATCCGGTTAACGCTTACGCTTGCGCCGCAACAGTAAGTTTTCGCGCCCCGCCGATGACTATGTCAACGATCGGGGCCGCCACGCTCCCACGAACGGAATGCGCCGCGGCAATGCCGACGGCGCCACCTCCTTCGGCTTTCAGCGTGGCCGTGCCTCGAATCCCATACTTACGCTTGGAGTGAATCATGTTCAAAGGACAGACCGCGCTCGTCACAGGATCGACCAGCGGCATCGGCCTCGGCATCGCCACCGCGCTCGCCGCCAAAGGCGCGAACGTGATCCTGAATGGCTTCGGCGACGCGAACCAGATAGAGGCGCTACGCGCCAAGATCGCCGCCGATCACGGTGTCATCGTTCGCTACGACGGCGCCGACCTCTCGCAACAGGCGCCGATCGAGGCGATGATGGGCAAGGCGCTGGCGGAATTCGGCGCCGTCGACATTCTTGTCAACAATGCCGGCATCCAGCATGTGGCGCCGATCGACGAATTCCCGGTCGACAAGTGGAACCTGATCCTGGCCCTGAACCTGAGCGCATCGTTCCACACGATCCGCCTGGCGCTGCCCGCGATGAAAGCGAAGAAATGGGGCCGGATCATCAATATCGCGTCGGCCCACGCGCTGGTGGCGAGCCCGTTCAAGTCGGCGTACGTCGCGGCCAAGCACGGCATCGCGGGACTCACCAAGACGGTTGCGCTCGAAGTGGCGACGATGGGTATAACGATGAATGCGATCTGTCCGGGCTACGTGTGGACCCCGCTCGTCGAAAAGCAGATTCCCGATACCGCCAAGGCGCGCGGGTTGACCGAAGAGCAGGTCATCAACGACGTACTCCTGCACGCACAGCCGACCAAGCAATTCGTTCAAGTGAGCGAAGTGGCGGCGCTCGCCAGCTACCTTGCGAGCGGCGAGGCAGCGTCGATTACCGGCGCGATCATTCCGATCGACGGCGGCTGGACGGCGCAGTAGTTCGTTCCCCCCAATAAGGGCCGTATTTCGACTCAAGCAAGGCGATCGACATGGCAATGAAAAAGACACGCAGGAAAACGAATGGCGCCGCGCCGCACCGCGCTCGCACGCACCACGGGCTTCCGGGCCAGGCGGTGCTGGTCCTGCAGGGCGGGGGTGCGCTCGGCGCCTATCAGGTCGGCGTCTACCAGGCGATGCACGAAGCGGGCATCGAGCCCGACTGGGTCATCGGCACCTCGATCGGTGCAATCAATGCCGGACTCATCGCCGGCAATGCGCCGCGAAACCGAATGGCGAAGCTGCGCGAGTTCTGGCGCCGCGTCGAGCACGGATCGGAGCACGACTTCACGCGCCTTTTCACGGGACTCGGCAATTCCGGGACGAATCTTTCGACGGTGCTGCGCGGGATTCCCGCATTTTTCGAGCCGAATCCGATGGCGTGGTGGAGCGCGCACCTGCCGCTCGGCATCGAGCGCGCCGCCTATTACAGCACCGCGCTTCTCCGGGAAAACCTGACTGACCTCGTGGACCTCGCGCATTGCAAGGAGCACAAGATTCGGCTGACGGTCGGCGCCGTCAATGCCAACACCGGCGAGATGCGCTATTTCGACAGCCGGGATGAAACGCTCGGCATCGAGCACGTGCTCGCCTCGGGCGCGCTGCCGCCCGCGTTTCCCGCCGTACGCATCGATGGCCAGCCCTACTGGGACGGCGGCATCTATTCGAATACACCGGTCGAGGCTGTGCTTGACGACAAGCCGCGGCAGGATTCGGTGATCTTCACGGTGAACGTGTGGAACCCCGAGGGCCCGGAACCGGAATCGGTCTGGCAAGTGATGGGACGGCAAAAGGACATCCAGTTCGCGAGCCGGGCGAAGAGCCATATTGCGCGGCAGCAGCAGATCCACCACTTGCGCCACATCATCCGCGAGCTGTCGAAGGAGCTGCCGCCGAGTCGGCGTAACTCGCCCCACGCGAAGGAGTTGGCCTCGTGGGGCTGCGGGACGACGATGCACGTCGCGCGGCTCGTCGCGCCCAAGCTCGACGCCGAAGACCATACCAAGGACATCGACTTCACGCCCGCCGGGATTCGCGCGCGCTGGCAGGCCGGCTACGAGGACACGCAGCGATTGCTCGAGCGAGCGCCCTGGACCGCGCCCGTCGACCCAATCGACGGTGTGGTGATTCACGATCCGATTGCCGCCGATGGGCATGTGATCGCCTAAGACCATGCGCGTTCCCGCCGCTCGGCATGCGGTTGTAAGGTGAGCGGTATCGATACGACTAAGCCCTTTCCAACCCATCTCAGCGCGGCGCTTGAAGTCTCACTCGCGGCGGCGTCCCCGCTCATCTCGGGCCCGGCCAACCGCCGGATTCACCTTCCTTGGGCAGCATCCTGAATTGCAAGGACGCAACGCGCCTCATCTCGCGCGAGTTGGACGCCCCGTTGCCGTTGGGGCGCCGGCTGTTGCTGCACGTCCACCTGTTCTGGTGCGACGCGTGCCGCGACTTCGTCCGGCAGACGATGCTGTTGCGCGACGCCATGCGCCGCTACCGGAGTTGACCGCGGCGTCGGGACGCGTGAACATGCGGGCTGCGCCAGCATCTCCCCAGGTGTCAGGATATCGACACCCGTCGCAGCGCTTCGTAAGGTCGGTCCTGCAGGCTCGACCAACGCGATAGATGGGCACCGTGCCTGTCTCTCGCCCCTCTCAACTGGAGATATTCTCGATGAACCACCAATCCACGATTCACGCCGCTATCGCCGGCATCCTCGCGCTCGGTGTCGCTTCGACCGCGCTCGCCGGCCCGGTCACGCCGCAGCCCGGCCAGGAAAAATGCTACGGCATCGCCAAGGGCGGCCAGAATGATTGCGGCACCGCAAAGCACGCGTGCGCAGGACTGGGCGCCAAGACAGATAACGACAAGAGCGAATGGAAATACGTCGCCAAGGGCACGTGCGAGAAAGCCGGCGGCACGACCGTAGCACCGAAGTAACGGTCCGCTCGGGACTTGTTCCTCCCAATCCGGCCGGACGCGACGTCGCCCGGCCGGGTTCCGCACCATGAAATCTCCTCCACTGCCGATTGGTGCAGGCATCGGACTGCGCACGCCTCATGCGCGGCAGGTGAAGGATGAGCACCCTGCTGTGCCTTGGCTCGAAGTCCATAGCGAGAACTACTACGTCGACGGCGGGCCTGCGCTTGCAACACTCGATCGCATTCGTGTCGACTATCCACTGTCGCTTCACGGCGTCGGCATGTCGCTCGGCTCTACTGATCCGCTCGATCGCGCCCATCTTGCAAAGCTCGCGCGCTTGATCGAGCGCACCGAGCCGGCTTTCGTCTCGGAGCATCTTTGCTGGAGCGGCGTCGGCGGCCGCGCGCTGAATGATCTTCTGCCGCTGCCGTACACTGAAGAGTCGCTCGCCCTCGTCTGTGCGCGAGTGTCGGAGGTGCAGGAGCTCCTTGGGCGCACGATCCTGGTCGAGAACGTCTCGACTTATCTCGCGTTCGCCGACGCGACAATTCCGGAATGGGAGTTCGTCGCCGCCGTCGCACGCCGCACGGGTTGCAAGCTGCTGTGCGACGTCAACAACATCTACGTCAACGCCGTGAATCACGGTTTCGATGCCGGCACATACCTTGCCGCGATGCCACGCGATGCGGTTGCCGAAATCCATCTCGCGGGATTCGAAGCGACAGAGACGTGCCTGATTGATACCCATGGAGCGCCGGTCGCGCCTCCCGTATGGGCGCTTTACCGGCGTGCCATCGCGCTCTTCGGTCCGGTGCCGACGCTGATCGAGTGGGACACCGAGATCCCGCCGCTTGCGACGCTGCTCGCCGAAGCCGCGACCGCGCAGGCGATCATGGATACGCCGGATGCCGTCGCTGCGTGAGCTGCAGCGCGACTTCGCGGCGACGCTGTTCGCCGGCGACGACGCCGCTCCGCCATTCGCGACGGTGCCGGCCGACCGGGCGGCCGAGCGAATCGCGGTTTACCGCCGCGCAGTTTTCGCCAACTATCGAAATGCGCTCGCCGCGACCTATCCTGTCGTGCAAAGGATTGTCGGCGCGCCGTTGTTCAACGCTGCCGTCGACGCGTTCGTCGCCAAGCATCCCTCGACGAGCGGGGACCTCAACATCTACGGCGATACGTTCGGCGCGTTTCTCGACTCCTATGCGCCGGCAGGCGATTTCCCGCACCTTGCCGATGTCGCTGCGCTCGAATGGGCGCAGGACGAGGCGAATCGCGCCGCTGACGGCGAATCATCCCCCCGCGACGTGCTCGCCGAGCTGACCATCATGGCAACGGCGCAGCTGCCGGGTGCGTTGCTCACGCTCGCGCCATCGTGCCGTCTCGTCGGCTCACGCTATCCGATTCTGCGCGTCTGGCAGGCGAACCAAGGTGTTGGCACAGCCGGCGAGCACGTTTCGCTCGACGCCGGACCGGACCGGCTGCTGATTCACCGCGAACCGGACGGTGTCACGATCGAGCGTGTGGGCGCTGGCGAGTACGCATGGTTCGCAGCGCTGGCCAAAGGAAGGTCGCTGGGCGAAGCGATCGAAGCGGCGCAGAACGCCGATTCGTCATTCGACTTGGGCACGGCATTGCGCGCTCGCATCGAAGACGGTGTGATCGCCGGGGTCAGGGCCGCGTAATGAAAATTGAACGTGTAAGTTGAACGCTTGGCGCTCGACCCATGATCAGCCCTATCCTCTGGAGCGCACGATCATGCAAACCGCAGCCACGCTGACACCGCAACCGGACTCGCCGATGACACGCGGGATACGCCTCTACGCTGCTGCCGCCGCGCTCGTCGACAGGCTGCAGCCCCTCTTCGCTCTCGGGCTTCGCCTCTACGTCGCTCGCGTGTTCCTGACTTCGGGCATGATCAAGCTCGGCAACTGGGCAGGTACGCTGGGTCTTTTCCAGAATGAATACCACGTGCCGCTGCTGCCTCCGAATGTCGCCGCAGTGCTCGGAACCGCCGCTGAGGTCGGCTTGCCGGTATTCCTTGCGCTCGGGCTTGGCACGCGTGCCGCGGCGTTCGCATTGTTCGTGTTCAACATCGTCGCCGCCACGTCGTATCCGGACTTATCGCCCGCCGGGCTGAAGGACCACATCCTGTGGGGAACGATGCTGCTGGTGACGCTGTTCTACGGTCCCGGAAAAATCGCCGTCGACGAATGGCTGCGGCGGCGCTACGCCCCGTAACTGATCCGCCTTCGGCTTCGGCAGCACGGCGGGTGATCATCCGCACTCACGATCACCCGCCCTTCCAGGCGCCAGAATAAATGTAGAATGCCTCCGGGCGACCCAGCCACGGACCGTCGGCTGGGCGCAACCATCAAGTGCGGGCAGCAAAGAACCGCACAACCAGTCAAGGAGGGTTTCATGAAGCGTCGCGATTTCGTCAAGCTGTGCGGTTCGTCCGTCGCCCTGAGCGCGGCAGGCGTCCCGGGGATTGCCTCGGCCCAGGACAAGGTGGTCTGGAAGGCCTCCGACGTGCATCCGTTGGGCTACCCAACCGTCGAAGCGGTTCAGCGCATGGGCAAGAAGCTCGAGGCGCAGACCAACGGCCGCATCAGCATCCAGATGTACCCGCTGATGCAGCTCGGCGGCGAGAAGGAAATGATCGAGCAGGCGCAGGTCGGCGCGCTGCAGATCGCGCGCATATCGGTAGGCGCGATGGGGCCGGTGGTGGACGACCTCAACGTGTTCAACATGCCGTTCATCTTCCGCGACGAAGCGCACATGCGCAAAGTGATCGACGGCCCGATCGGAGTCGAGCTGCTCGAGCGCGTGTCCAACTCGCCGCAGTCGCGACTGATCGTCCTCGGCTGGATGGATGCCGGCACGCGCAACGTCTACTCGAACAAGCCGGTGACCAAGCCGGCCGACCTCAAGGGCATGAAGATCAGGATGATGGGTAACCCGATCTTCGTCGAGACGATGAACGCCATGGGCGGCAACGGTGTGGCGATGGGTTTCAACGAGCTCTACTCCGCGCTGCAGTCGGGCGTGGTCGATGGTGCCGAGAACAATGAGCCGACGCTGCTCGCGCAGAACCACTACACCGTCAGCAAGGTGTACAGCCTGACCGGCCACCTGATCATCCCTGAGATTTTCGTGTTCTCGAAGCGCACCTGGGACGGAATGTCGAAGGCCGACCAGGAGCTGTTGCGCAAGCTCTCGCGGGAGGCGCAATTCGAGCAGCGGGCACTGTGGGATGCGTACGTCAAGGAGGCCGAAGTCAAGCTGAAGGCGGCCGGCGTGCAGTTCGTCCAGGCCGACAAGGCCGCGTTCTACAAGGCGACCCAGCCGATCCGCGACAAGTACGGCGCCAAGTACGCCGGGCTGATGAAGCAGATCGAAGACACGAGGTAACCGCTGTTACCTGGGCACACGGGCCGCCGGGCCCGCGTGCCCTTGTTTTGTCCGGGGCCCCCGCATGAACGCCAAGCTTCGCTATCAGCAGGCTATGGAGTGGCTGTACGTTGCCTGCGTCGTGATCTCCGGTTGCGCGCTCGTGGCGATCACGCTGATCATCCCGTTAGGCGTGTTCATGCGCTACGCGATGAACAATCCGCTGGCCTGGCCGGAGCCGGCCGCGGTCATCATGATGGTCATGTTTTCGTTCCTCGGCGGGGCGGCGGTGTACCGCGCCAACGTGCACATCGCGGTCGAGGCGCTGCTGAACGCGGTCGCGCCCCCCGTGCGACGCGTGATGCTGTGGGGTGTGGACGCCTGCATGGCGGCCACCGCGCTGTTCATGCTGGGCTATGGCATCCAGCTTTGCATCGTCACGCGCTACTCGACGATGGCCGAATTCCCGGCGGTTTCGCAGGGGCTCGTCTATCTGCCGATTCCGGTCGCCGGCCTGCTGACGCTGCTGTTCGTCATCGAGCGCGTCTTTGTCGGCGATCCGCCGAAGACCTCGCTGATGTACAGCGACCAGGCCTCGGAGCTGGAATAGCGATGGATATTCTGGTCCTCCTCGGCGGGTTCTGCGTTCTCTGCGCGCTCGGCCTGCCGGTCGCGTACGCGCTTGGCCTCTCCGCGATTGCGGCGGCGATCTACGTCGATATCCCGCTCGAAGCGGTGATGCTCAAGATTTCCGACGGCACCGACGACTTCGCGCTGCTCGCGATCCCGTTCTTCGTGCTGGCCGGCGCGATCATGGCCGAAGGCGGGATGGCGGCGCGGCTGATCAACCTCGCCAAGGTGTTCGTCGGCGCCATTCGCGGCGGACTCGCGATGGTCAACGTCCTCGCCAGCACGCTGTTTGGCTGCATCTCGGGTTCATCGGTCGCCGATACGGCATCGATCGGCTCGGTGATGATTCCGCAGATGATCAAGGCGGGCTACCCGCGGATATTCGCCACCAACGTGACCATCTGCGGCTCGGTGCAGGCGCTGCTGATCCCGCCGTCGCACAACGCCGTCATCTATTCGCTCGCCGCCGGCGGCGTGGTTTCGGTCGCGCATCTGTTCCTCGCCGGCATCTTCCCGGGCCTGCTGTTCGGGATTTGCCTGCTCGGTCTCGTGCTGTGGACAGCGCACAAGCGCCAGTTCCCGAAGGGCGAGGCGGTGGCATTGAAGGCGATTCCAAAGATCGTCGCCGATGCGCTGTGGGGACTCGTCACCGTCGTCATCATCATGGGCGGCATCCTCACCGGCGTGTTCACGCCGACCGAGTCGGCGGCGGTGGCCTGTGTCTACGCGTTCCTGGTCACGTTCCTGGTCTACCGCGACTACAAGTGGCGGGAGTTGCCGCATCTCGTCCACCGCGTGGTCAAGACGGTCGCGATGGTGATGATGCTGATCGGATTCTCGGTCGCCTTCGGCTACATGATGGCGATCATGCAGATTCCCGCCAAGATGACGCAATTCTTCCTGCATCTCTCGGACAACAAGTACGTCTTCCTGCTGCTGGTCAACATCCTGCTGCTGATCCTCGGCACGTTCATGGACCTCGCACCGATGCTGCTGATCTGCACGCCGATCTTCATGCCGGTGATCCTGAAGCTCGGAATCGATCCGGTGCATTTCGGCATGATAATGATCCTGAATCTCGGGATCGGCTTGATCACGCCGCCGGTGGGACCGACGCTGTTCGTCGGTTGCGCGATCGGCAAGGTGACGATGGAGCAGGTGTCGAAGGAGCTATGGCCGTTCTATGGCGCGATGTGCCTCGCACTGCTCCTCGTTACCTACATTCCTGCACTCTCGCTCTGGTTGCCTGGCCTGATGAAGTAGGGCGTCGGGCGGCTGACGCCCGCCCGAGGACGCCTCATGCCTCGCTTCGTCAGTCGAGCGCGGCGAAAAGTAACGCGAGTGCCGTCCCGATCCCGACCGGAATTCCGTATCGCTCCCACTTCGACGCCGCGTCGCCCGCGATCAACTCGACCGGCACCGACGTGAGCCTCAGCACGCGGTTCGTCACCGAGCTCTCGATCAGACGCGTGAGCGAGTTCTTGCGCGCGGTGCTCATCACGATCAGGTCGCAGTTCAGGCGGCGGGCAACATCGGTGATGACCCTTGCCCTCTCCCCCACCGCAGTGTGGACCGAGTATGGAATTCCCAGGTTGTTGAGCGTCCGCTTGACGGGGTCCAGCGCCTTCTCGACCTGGTCGTGATGAAAATCCTGGATGGTCTTCCTGCTGACGAATTGCGAGATGTGCCGGTTGAACGGCGGTTGGACGTTGAGCAGGTGGATCTCCATGGCTGTGTTGTTCATGAACTCCTTGACGACGTGCTGCACGGCGAACCGGCAGTTGCCGGAATTGTCGACGGGTAGGAGCAGTTTCAGCATGGTGTTCCCTCCTGCAATCGGCACCTCATCACGGCGGCGCCCGCGCGTTGCCGCGAGTCGTTCCCGACCGGTGTCCGCCGCGGTGGACCTCAGGAACGCCTTGGTCAATTCGATGACGGCGACCACGAAGGCGCTGACGGCGAGCACCATGACGAAGTCGGACCCGGTGGGCATCCGGATTCCGAACGTTTCGCGCACGGTCTCGAACTGGATCAGTGCGCCTAGCAACAACACCTCCCAGCCGATCGCCAGCAAGAGCCATTTGTGCGGGGGCGCTTGAAAAACGCTGTAGCGCAATGACCGAAAGCAAACGGAAATCAGCAGCTCGACCACCACGAAGAGCAGAAAGATCTTCGTTCGCGCGCCTTCAATGTCGGCATAGTTGTCGAAATAGATCCACAGAAATATCGGACACTCGATGAGCACGCCCAGCAACACGAGCAAACGCACGTCGCGCGAGAAAATGCTCTCGCTCGGATCACGGGGCGGTCGCTGCATGATGTCGCGGTCCGCCGGCGCGAGCCCGAGGGCCAGCGCCGGCAGGCCGTCGGTCGCCAAATTGACGTACAGAATCGCGGCGGGCAGCAAGGGAAGCAATTCCGGCCCGACGGCGATCACGACGCCGCCCAGCACGACCACCTCGGTAATGTTGGCGCGCAACAGATACGTGAGATATTTCTTGATGTTGTCGTAGATCCATCGTCCGCGCTCGATTGCGCGCACGATGGTCGCGAAATTGTCGTCGCCGAGCACCATGTCGGCGGCTTCCTTCGCTACATCAGTGCCGCTGATGCCCATCGCAATGCCGATGTCGGCATGCTTCAATGCAGGCGCGTCGTTGACGCCGTCTCCCGTCATCGCGACGACCTCGCCGCGAGCCTTCCAGGCGCGCACGATCTTGAGCTTGTCCATGGGTGAGACGCGCGCATAGACGGTGACTTGGTCAACAATTGAACCCAGTTCCGCGTCGCTCATCCGGCCGAGTTCGTCGCCGGTGAGCGCCTTGTCCCCTTCGCGGTAGATGCCGATTTCCGCCGCCACCGCCACGGCGGTGAGCTTGTGGTCCCCGGTGATCATGATGGGACGGATCTGCACCTGACGGCAGGTTCGCACGGCCTCCTTCACCTCGTCGCGCGGCGGGTCCATCATTCCGACGAGGCCAAGGAAAGCCAGCTCGTGCTCGGCCGCCTCCTCGTCGACGGCGCCGTCCCCGACCTCCTTGTAGGCGAGGGCAAGCACGCGCAAGGCGTCTTTCGCCATCTGCTCATTCGCGCCGACGATCTGCGCGCGGGTCGCAGCGTCGAGCGGCTGCGGCCGATTCTGGAACTGCGCCGCGACGCAGCGCTCCAGCACAACCTCGGGGGCGCCCTTCACGAAAGCGAGATGACGACCATCAGGCATGCGGTGCACCGTCGTCATCAACTTGCGCTCTGAACTGAACGGCAGTTCCGCAATCCTCGGCGCGTCGTGCCGGATCTGGTGTTCCTCGAGGCCAGCCTTCGCAGCCAGCACAACCAGCGCGCCTTCCGTGGGGTCGCCGCGGACAATCCAGCGTCCATCGTCATCGCGGAGCACGGCGTCGCTGCACAACAGTCCGGCCGTCAGCAACAGCCGCGCCGGATCGTCGGCCACCGCAAGCGGCGGATCGAAGCTGCCGGTTGGGGCATAGCCCGATCCGCTGACCTCGCTGACGAGGCCGCCCGCGAACACGCGCCGAACTGTCATCTCACCCTTGGTCAGTGTTCCGGTCTTGTCGGAGCAGATCACCGTCGTGCAGCCGAGCGTTTCCACGGCCGGCATGCGTCGCACCAGCGCGTTGTGCTTTGCCATCTCGTGCATCGCGACCGCGAGCGCACCGGTGACGATCGCCGCCAGCGCTTCCGGCACTGCGGCCACCGCCAGCGCAATGGCGAACATGCTCATCGTCAATACGAGTTCGATGTTGAGCTCGTTCCCCAGCCACGCCCTCACGATGCTGACCACGATCGCGACGCCGCAGACGCCCAGGGCGATCAACCCCAGCCAGCGGCCGATCTCCGCGGTTCGTTTTTCGAGGGGAGAAGCCTCCCCGCCTGCCGCGGACACTTGCTCGGCGATACCGCCGAATTCGGTGCTCATGCCCGTGCTTGTCACGATCGCCTTCGCGCGACCATAGGTGACCGTCGTCCCGGCGAAGACGACGTTGCGGCGATCGCCGACCGCGACCTCGCGCGGCAATGGCGCCAGTGATTTCTCGACGGGAAACGACTCTCCGGTCAGCGATGCCTCGTCGCATTTCAGCGCGTGAATCTCCACGAGCCGCGCATCCGCCGGGATGCGGTCGCCCGCCTCCAGCAGCATCACGTCGCCGGGAACAAGTTCGCGCGATGGTATGCGCGCCGTGACACCCTCGCGCAACACCGTGATGGTGTGCGCCAGCATGCGCTTCAACGCGTCGAGCGCACGGTCGGCCTTGTACTCCTGCACGAAGCTCAGTACCGCACAAAACAGAACGATGGCCGCGATGATGACGGCGTCGACGACTTCGCCCAGCACCGCCGAAAGTATTGTCGCGACGACGAGAATGATGATGAGCGTGTTCTTGAACTGAGCGGCGAACAGCGCCAGCGGCGAGGCTCGTTCTTCCTTGGCGAGCTCGTTCGCGCCGAACTTCCGTAGGCGCTCATCCACGTCTTGCCGTGTCAGACCGCGATCGAGGTTCGTCTTGAGGTCGCCAACGAGATCATCGATCGACTTGGCGTGCGCGTCCTTCTGTTGCATGGAAGACTCCGTGGTCGGTGGGGCATCCCATCGCAAGTATGGGCAGCGGCCGCGAAGAAGAAAATTGGATAATTGTCATGGCAATCATTACCTAATCGCATTGCAGCGAATACGGCGCAATGGCGGCGATTACGAAACGTAATGAACGCTGAACGGAGAGATGTTGCTGTGGGGTGTCCCTTCTGCTATAAGGATGCCGTGCGCCCGGCGAGAACCGGGCGCCCCCTCCAAAGGGGAGTAGCTTCGGCAGCCGTTGGCTGCTGTGGCGCGGCCGTCAAGACGGGCTTCGGCCCCGGTTGCGTCAGCATCGTTCATCACATGCAAGCGAGACCTTTGCCCATGGGCGAAGGTCCGCTCGCGATAAGCGGCCTTCATCCTGAAGTGAAGGCCGCTGTGCATTTGGGGCACGGCGGTATGGCCATCAGTCCAAGGAGGATTCGCCATGCTGCAGCCAGGAATCCGACGCTACCTCAGGCACGGAACGCTGTCCCAGCTTCGCGCCTTCGAGGCGAGCGCGCGGCTCGGGAATATCACGCGCGCCGCCGAGGAACTGCACATCGCGCAGCCGACCGCCTCGGTGCAGATCAAGAAGCTCACTGAGATAGTCGGTCTACCGCTGTTCGAACACGTCGGCAACCGCGTGCATCTCACCGACGCGGGGCATCGCCTCTATGCGGGCTGCCACCAGATATTTCATGCATTCTCGACCCTGGAGGAGACGCTCAACGGCCTGCGCGCCATTGAGACCGGGCATTTGCGGCTCGCCGTCAGTTCGACCGGCAAATACTTTGCTCCGCGGATGCTCGGCGCCTTCATGCAGCGCTATCCAGCGGTGCAGGCGTCGCTCGAGATTCAAAACCGGCAGTCGCTGATCGACCGGCTGCAAAACAACGAGGACGACCTTTACGTCTTCACGTCGCCGATCGAGAGAGAGGATGTCGTCACCCAGATGCTCCTGCCCAATCCGCTCGTCGTGTTCGCGCGCGACGACCACCGTCTTGCCGGCGCGCGGCAGGTCCGCTTCGAGCGTATCGCCGCCGAGCCCTTCCTGATGCGCGAACCTGGTTCCGGGACACGCATGCTCGCGACGCAACTGTTCGAAAAGCATGGACTGGCACCCAAGATCAGGCTGGAGTTGAGCACGGACGAGGCCGTCAAGGAAGCCATCCTCGCTGGTCTCGGCGTGGCGATCATGTCGCGTTTTACGTTCGGGCTGGACGCCGAATCGACGCGATTGCGCTGTCTCGACGTCGACGGCTTTCCGCTGGAAAACCACTGGTACTTCGCGTATCCCGGTGGGTAAACAGCTCTCGGCAACGTCCCGGGCGTTCATGGATTTCGCGCGACGGGAAACCGGGAGGCTGGTAATGGAAGACCTCGCCCGCTCACGGCAGCGAAGCTGAAGCTGCTCCGGTTCGGCGCGCAACAGGCGCGGCAACCGCGCCTAGAATAGAGGCGTCTCTCCAGAGAGGTGCCTCTCGCAGCCATGGGCGACGTCACCGTCTTGCTGAAACGGGCTCGCGCCAACGACCGCAGCGCGATTGACGCTCTGTTCGAGCTGCTCTACGACGATTTGCGCCGTCTTGCGCGCTCGCGCCTGGCGGCGAGCGGCCATCAGACCCTGCTCAATACCGGGGCATTGGTGCACGAGGCGTACCTTCGGCTGCAGAAAGCCGGCCGCATCGATCTCAATGATCGCGAACATTTCCTTGCCTATGCCGCGAACACCCTGCGCTCCGTGGTCGTCGACTCCGTGCGCAAGCGCAACGCGGAGCGGCGCGGCGGTGGTCTCGCGCACATCACGCTCGACACCGATGTCGCCGACGAGCTTGGCGCAAGCGACGACGAGATCCTCGGCGTCCACGAGGCTCTCCAGGAGCTGGGCAAGGTGGACATGCGCCTCGTGCGTGTGGTCGAGATGCGCTATTTCGCGGGCCTTACCGAGGAAGAGATTGCCACTGCGCTCGACGTGACCGCGCGCACGGTGCGGCGTGACTGGGAAAAGGCACGCGTGCTGCTCGCGGCGATGCTGAAGCGCTGAACGGGCATCGATGCCAATGTCCGGTTTGGCGCCGCGAATGCGTGGATAGGACATGGCCCCGGCCCGAGCCAGCGGAATTGCAAACAGATGAACGCAGACCCTCGGAGAACTGCACAGGAGTGGGCGCGCCTCTCCGCATTGCTGGATGACGCGCTGACATTGCCGGCCAACCAGCGCGACAATTGGTTGGAGCATTTGCCTCCCGAGCAGTCCGATCTCAAATCGGCGTTGCGCGACTTGCTCGCGCGTGCGGCCGTCGAGACTGACGAGTTCATGCGCGTGCCCGTCCGTTTGCGCGCCGCCCCCGATGCAGACCCGCTCGTGGCGGCTGTCGCCCACTCTGGGCTGCTGGTCGGCCCATACCGGTTGTTGCGGGAAATCGGGGCCGGTGGGATGGGTGCGGTGTGGCTTGCGGAACGCGCCGACGGCGCGCTGAAGCGCCGGATTGCCCTCAAGCTGCCGCGTCTCGGTTGGGATGCGGCCGGCCTTGCCGGACGCCTGGCGCGCGAGCGCGACATCCTGGCGGCGCTGGAGCATCCGAACATCGCGCGCCTGTACGACGCCGGGATGGACGCGCAGGGACGCCCGTATTTGGCGATGGAGTACGTGGAAGGCAGGCCGCTCGACGCCTATTGCAACGAACGTGGACTCGACGTTCGCAAGCGCCTCGAGCTTTTCCTGCAGGTTGCGCGCGCGGTTGCGCACGCGCACGCGCGGCTCGTAGTCCATCGCGACCTCAAGCCGTCCAACATACTGGTCACCGCCAATGGCGACGTGCGCCTGCTTGATTTCGGCATCGCCAAACTGATTGAAGGCGACGTGGGCCAGGAGAGCGCGAACGAGACGCACCTGACCGCGCTCGCTGGCCGTGCGCTCACGCCTGACTACGCCGCGCCCGAGCAGATTCGTGGCGACACGATCACGGTGGCCGTTGATGTCTACTCTCTGGGAGTCGTGCTCTACGAGTTGCTCTCGGGGCAGCGCCCGTACAAGCTCAAGGCGGCCTCGGCCGCTGCGCTCGAAGACGCGGTTGTCAGTCTGGAAGTCCCGCTCGCCTCGTCATTCGCGACCGACAAGGCGCGCGCACGTCAATTGCGCGGCGACCTCGACACGATTCTCGCCAAGGCGCTCAAGAAGGCGCCCGGCGAGCGTTATGCAACCGTCGATGCGTTCGCCGCCGACCTCGAGCGTCACCTTGCCGGGTCGCCCGTTCTCGCCCGACCCGACAGCATTGGCTACCGCGCTTCGCGGTTTGTACGCAGGAACAAGTTGCCTGTCGGCGTTGCGGTCCTGATTGCGTTGGCTTTGCTGGGCGGCGCGATTCCGATCGCCGCGGTCATGATCGCGCTTGCGTTTGGCGCCGGCATCGCGCTATGGCAGGCCGGAGTTGCGCGCCGGCAAGCGTCGCGTGCCGCCGAGGAAGCCCGGCAGGCGCAACGCGAGCGGGACCGGGCCGTCGCTCTGTCACAACGGCATGAAGCCGCCATTGATTTCATCCAGGTCATGCTCGACCGAAGCAGTGCAAGCGGATGAGCGAGTCACGCTGAACGAGTTACTTGCGCGAAGCGAGGCGCTCGCGCTCGGCACGATCGGCAATCAACCCGAACAGCAGGCTGCTGTTCTGGATCTGCTCGCGTCCTTCCATATCTCGCTTGGGGACTATGCCAAGGCCGAGCCTTTGTTGCGGCATGCAATCGAGCTCCTGCGTCCTTCGGCCGATGTCACGCTGCGGGCCCAGGTCGAATGCAACCACGCGGCCGCTCTCGCTTTCTCCGAGTTTGGCAACGTCGAAATCGCGAAGCAAACGATCGAAGGATGGCTTGCGCGTGATGGTGTCGAGCCGCAAATAGCCGCCCTTTGTCGCCAATACCTGGCGGAAATCGCACGCAGCCACAACGATGCGAAGGGCGCGCTTGACAATGCCTTGGGGGCGGCGCGCCAGATTGCCGCTTCCGATCGCCGGTTTCCCGCGATGGAGGCGTCCATCATCGGCGACCTTGCCTACGCGTACTTTCTGAACGGCCGCAACGACGATGCCGAACGTCAGTACGCGTTGGCCATGAAGCTGCACCGCGACCTCGGCCGTGCGGAGAGTCCAGTCGCGGTGGCCATCCTGAACAACTGGAGTCTGCTGTGCTTTGGCTCCGGCGACATCCGACGCGGGCTCGCGTTGAACGAGGAGGTGCTGCGGATCGTCGCCAAGCGCTCCGCCAACGCAACGGCACCCTCGTATGCCGTCAGCAATCACGCGCATGCGCTCTTGGCGATCGGGAGGTTTGATGAGGCCTTGCACGAGGCAGAACGCGCCTGGTGCATTGCCGACCGGGCCGGCGCCGCGATTGCCAAATTGAATGTGCGTGTCATCAAGGCATCGGCGCTACGAGAGCTGGGCGATCTCGATGGGGCGGAACGCATCCTCACCGAGCTCGCAACAGCTGCCGAGGAATGGCCGGACGACAACCACGCCGTTCTGGCCTACAAACAGGGGCGGGCCAACCTGGCTCTGCGGCGCGGTCAGCTCGCCGAAGCGCGGGAGGCGGTCGAGCCGGTCGTGCAGTTGTTCGAACGGCGCGGCATGCGTATCGGAACCCTGGTCAGCGCGCTGCGGCTGCGCGCTGAAATCGCATGGCGACAGGGTGATCTGGTTCCGGCGAGGAATGATGCTTGTCGCGCACTCGCGATCGCCAAGGAGCTGCAAGGGAAGAATCCGCACTCGAGTTTCACCGGACTCTCCTTGCTTCTCCTGGCGAGGTTGGAACGCGATGCCGGTGACCTCGAGGCCGCGCGCGCCGCATTGCAGGACGCGATCGGCCAACTCTGCGGTGCGCTCGGAGACGACCACCCGGAGACGAAGCAGGCGCGTGAGCTCGCCCTGTCGCTGCGCAGTACTGCCTGACCGGATTCATCGGCCCTGCCAGCAGAAAGCCTCACCCGCGCGGGTGATGTCCGGTTTGCCGCGTGCGCCGCGTGGAACCAGGTAAGGACGTGTTGTGCGCCCGCTCCTGGAGACCCTCATGGCTCGTACCTTGCCGCGCTTACAAACACCCCGGCAGATCCTCAACCGAATCAAAGCGAACCTTCGTGCCATCGCTAGCGCAGTGGCCGGCGAGCATGCGCGCGCCCTTCACGCGGCAAAGAAAGCTTCCTCGCCGCGCCGGAGCCTGGCGGAAGTGCGCGCGATGTACGTGCCTTCGGGCGATGAACGCGAGATATCCCCAAAGACAACGGATGGCACCCCATCCAATGGCTTGTTGCAAGCGACCACGAAGAGGTTTGGTTTCGGAAGTCTGGCGGTTGTCGTCTTGTGCACATTGTTGGCGTCGGCTTCCGACCCCGCCGTAGCCCAGCTCGTCGATCGTGTGAAGGCGCCCAACGTCGCCAACGAGGGGATCGCAAAGTCGCTCCAGCAACAGGTCGGTGCGGATCGCGGTAACTGGATGACGCCGCAATCATCGGCGTTCATCATCGCGCGCGATCCGTTTCGCGCCATCCGACGCGGCCGCCAGCTCTTTCAGCGCAAGTTCGCTCTCGTCGAAGGCCAGGGCTCCCTGACCAACGACGGCCGCGGCGACGTCGGCGTCAATCTCGCGATCGGCGCCGGTATGGCGGACAGCTGCGCGGCATGCCATGGGCGGCCACGCGGCGCGGCTGGTTTCGGTGGCGACGTGGCCACGCGTCCCGACAGTCGTGATGCGCCGCATCTGTTCGGTCTCGGCTTGAAGGAGATGCTCGCCGACGAGATTACGAGTGACCTGCGGGTTCTGCGGACGCAGGCGCTGGCAGGGGCCCGCCAGTCGGGCGCGCGCGTCCACGTCACGCTGACCAGCAAAGGCGTGCTCTATGGCAGCCTGATCGCAATGCCCGACGGGACTGTAGACACGTCCCGAATACGCGGTGTCGATCCCGATTTGCGCGTGCGCCCGTTCTTTGCGCACGGGGGCAAGATTTCGATTCGTGAATTCATCGTCGGCGCTCTAAACGACGAAATGGGACTACAGGCGGTCGACCCGGAACTCGCGGCCGCCAAGGCGGGAGGCCGAATGGTGACGCCTTCGGGCATGGTGCTCGATGGCACGCTCGATCTGCTCGAAGGACCGCCCGCCGCGGACGCCAACGAGGACCCGGATCACGACGGCATCTCCAACGAAGTCCCGCAGAGCCTCGTCGATTATCTCGAGTTCTACCTGCTCAACTATTTCAGGCCGGCCACCTACAAGAGCACGCATTCGGTGAACCAAGGCCGCGATCTCTTCGATCGGATCGGTTGTAGCGGTTGCCATATCGCCGACCTCAGGCTTCAGCGCGACCGGCGGGTGGCGGACGTCGAGACGGTGTACGACGCGGAGCGCGGCCTGTTCAACAACCTGTTCGCGACCGCCAGCGCGCTGTTTATGTCGGTCAGCGATGGAAGCATCCACCCGCCCATCAAACAACCGAAGCTGGAACCGTTCGACGTGAAGAACATCTTCACCGATTTCAAGCGGCACGACCTCGGCCCCAATTTTCACGAACGCAACTACGACGGCTCGACGCGACGCGAGTTCATGACGACACCACTATGGGGCGTGGGCAGCACAGCTCCGTGCGGCCACGACGGCCGCAGCATCAATCTGACCGAAGTGATCCTGCGCCATGGCGGGGAGGCGCAGCGCGCACGTGATGCCTTCGCGGGCTTGTCCAATCAGCGCCAGGCGAACGTCATCGATTTCCTGAATTCGTTGGTGCTGTTCCCGCCCGATGACACGGCATCCAATCTCAATCCGGGCGACCGCAACGCGCCAGGATTCCCTCAATACGGCCACGGCAACATCCGACTGCCGGCGCTCTTCAACGACCCGGGCGATCCGGAGTGAGCGGGCGGAACGACGCCGCTTTCATCCGGCATCCATAGAACAAGAAAGCGGCCGCGCGAACGCGGCCGCCGTGTCGTCATTGCATGGGGACAAGCCCCATCCGTTGCCCGTAAGTCTTCGCTTTCGCCTAAGGTGTATAGCGTCGCTTCGTCGAATTGACGATGCTGTGAGACCAACCGGACTACGCATCGCGTTGACGACGGCTCGATCGTCGCTCTCGGCTTTGTGTAACGACACCGGACGCTCCCCGAACTCGACGTCGGAATTTCCTTTCGGCGCCGCGTTGCACTATCGACACCCCCGATCGCCATGCTATGCTCGCATCGAACGAACGTTCGATACAAGAATTGACCCTACCGAGGCGCCATGGGCGAGATCAACGCAGACTGTCCAGTTCCCATTGATGTTGATGGCCTTGCAATGGCCGCAGGAGAACGTCTCAATTATCTTGCAGAGTTGAATGAGCAGCAGCGGCTTGCGGTCGAGCACGGGGCCGGCAGTCTCGCACCTGACGCGCGTGGACCGCTGCTCGTCATTGCCGGCGCGGGTTCAGGCAAGACCAACACGCTCGCCCATCGTGTCGCGCACCTCGCGTTCAACGGCGCCGACCCGCAGAGAATGCTGCTCGCGACATTCTCCCGCCGAGCCGCCGCCGAAATGGAACGTCGCGCGAGCCGGATTCTCAACCGGATCCTGGGAGTGGCATCGAGCGGGCACACGCACGCGTTTCCTTGGTCGGGAACCTTTCACAGCATCGGCGCGCGTCTCCTGCGGGAATACGCGCCGCGCATCGGGCTCCACGCATCCTTTTCCATTCACGACCGCGCGGATTCCGAGGATCTCATCGCGATCGCGCGTCACGACCTCGGGCTTTCCACGAAAAAGAGCCGATTCCCGCTGCCGGCAACCTGTCTCGCGATCTATTCGCGGACCGCAAACAGCCAGGCGCCGCTGGCTGAAGTGCTGACCAGCGCATTTCCTTGGTGCGCCGCTTGGGAAACAGAACTGAAGGCGCTCTTCCGGGCGTATGTCGGTGCGAAACAATCGCAAAACGTCCTCGACTACGACGATCTGCTGCTCTACTGGCTGCACATGGTGGAGGTGCCGAAATTGGCACGCGAAATCGGCCAGCGCTTCGACCATATCCTCGTCGACGAGTATCAGGACACCAACCGGCTGCAGGAAGCGATACTGCTTGCGATGAAGCCGGACGGAACGGGCGTCACCGTCGTCGGTGACGACGCGCAATCGATCTATTCGTTTCGTGCTGCAACGGTCCGCAACATTCTAGGTTTCCCGACGCGTTTCAGGCCGCCGGCGCGCGTGGTGACGCTCGAACGCAACTATCGGTCGACGCAACCCATTCTCGACGCCTCCAATGCGGTCATCGACCTCGCGGTGGAGCGCTTCACGAAGAATCTGTGGACCAACCGGCAGTCGACGCAAAGGCCGCAGCTCGTCACCGTGCGCGACGAGACCGACCAGGCGCGTTATGTCGCAGAGCAGGTGCTTCAATATCGAGAAAGCGGCGTCGCATTGTCGTCGCAGGCCGTGCTGTTCCGCAGCTCGAGCCACAGCGCGCAACTGGAGCTCGAGCTCGCCCGGCGCGACATTCCCTTCGTGAAGTATGGCGGCCTCAAGTTCCTCGAAACTGCCCACGTCAAGGACGTGCTGTGCGTCCTCCGTTGGGCCGACAATCTGCGTAATCGGATCGCCGGTTTTCGTGCCGCGCGAATCGTGCGCGGTGTCGGCGCCGCCACCGCGGCGCGGCTCCAGGACGCGATCGATGAAGCGAGCGATCCGATACCGCTCATGGATGCATTCCCGGTGCCGACGGCCGTTGCCGGCGAATGGCGCGCGTTCGTTGCCCTCATCCATGCGCTTCGCGCTCCGACGAGCGAATGGCCCGCCGACATCGACATCGTGATCCGCTGGTATGTGCCCGAGCTTGACCGGATCTACGAAGATGCCGCGGCGCGGCGCGCCGATCTCGTCCAGCTCGCGCAAATCGCGGCGACCTACGCTTCGCGGGAGCGATTTCTCACTGAGGTGACCCTCGACCCGCCGAGCGCGACCAGCGACGAATCGGGACCGCCGTGGCGCGACGACGATTACCTGATCCTGTCGACCATTCACTCCGCCAAAGGCCAGGAATGGAAGAGCGTGCATGTTCTCAACGTCGTCGACGGCTGCATTCCGTCCGACATGGCAACCGGCACCAGCGAAGAAATCGAGGAAGAGCGACGGCTCCTGTACGTCGCAATGACGCGCGCGAAGGAGCACCTGCAACTCATCGTTCCGCAACGTTTTTTCGTTCGCCAGCAGAGTGCGTACGGCGACCGTCACGTTCACGCGCTGCGAAGCCGCTTCATTCCGACTGCACTCGACACGTTGTTCGACGTTTGCGCCTGGCCCGTTGCCGATCGAGCTCCAGCGGCCGATCCAGGTGTGGCGATCGACGCGACGGCGACAGTCGATCTCGCCGCCCGTGCCCGCACGAGCTGGCTATAGCGCGAGCGTGTTCGACTAGCGAGGCGTGGCCGGCAACGCTGCGAGCGCGCGAAACCATTCGAGTGCGGTGCGCAACGGTTCGGGGTTCACTTCGTGCGAGCCCGGAAAGTATTCGATGCGCACATTCCTGAATCCGGCCCGCTTCAGCGTCGCGACGACATCTTCGTGATTGGCGCGTGTGGCGATCTGGTCTCTTTCCCCGGAGAGAACGAATATCGGTGTCCGCTTGAACCCCGCGTTCATGACATCGAGCTGCACCGCTGCTTCGACCAGCGTGTCCTGGCCGATGCCGGCCTGATAGACCCCGATGACTCTGCGCCCTTGGCTCGCAAAGGCCGCGGCGAGCCAGCCGGACACCTTGGCGCCGCCGGAAAATCCGCCGAACGCAAGCGAGCCATTGCTTGCCCCCGGCCATTGCAGCGCGACGACACCCAGTGCAGCCGTATTGAGCGCGAGGCGCATCGCCAGGTCGTCCTGCTCGACTGGAATATCTTCCACGGGATCGGCCGCTACCACGACCCAACCGATGGCGAGCGCTGTGTCTGCGTAGGCGCGCAGCAGGCGGCGGCTCGAACGGTATTCGAGATCGGACGTCGCGCTGATCACCAGCACCGGCCAGTCGTGCGTAGTGTCGAAATTTGCCGGCACGGCGATCGTGACCAACGCATGGGTGACGGGCGAGATCTTGCCGTGTCCCGCCACTTTACGAAGCTCGGTCGGCAACTCGACGTTGAACTCTTTGAACGTTCCCGTCGTCGGGCCCGGCGCCGCGACTGCGGCGATCGCGATTCCTGACGCGAGCAGCAACGCGAAGAAACGAATCATGGCCGGTTCCACGCCTCCGGCGAATTAACGCCGAGACTTCACCTAGCGGAGAAACGAATCACGGCGCTGGGCGATCGAGTGTCCGTATGGCATCGGCGATGTCCTGGCTCAAGCGCGTGACGCCGCGGCTGTGCGCGGCGGCAAGCACATCGTAGCCGCTGTCCTGCAGCGTCTCGCGCGTGCTCGTGCGGCCCGTCTCGGTCTTGCCATCCTTGGTGCGGCGCACTGTCCACACCGCGTTCAGCGACGCGTACGCCCCCGGCGCCGAATCGAAGGTTCGGACCCCGATTTGCACCCGATAGTCGGGATTCGCGTCAAGCGTGAGCGGGAACAGCGTAACGCGCGGCGTGCCAAGCAGCACGACCAGATTCTCGGCGACCACGCGTGCGATATTGTCCTGCAGCGGCGAGGCCCAGCGGTTGAATTCATCGAACGTCACCTGGTTCGCGCCCATGCTGACGACGATCTGTGGCTGGTCGACGGCCGCCGGAACGGAAACCGGGCCTACCGCGATCGAGAGTTTTGTCGCCGCTGCGCCGGAAGCGGCGGTGGCGCTCAATGTGTAGAAACGCGACGGCGACGAAGCGCAGCCCGCTGCGAGCGCGGCAATCGCGCATAGGAGTGCAAGACGGCGCATCATTTTCCTCCAGTCGTCGCGTCGGCCTTGCCGCGAATCACCGAGCTCGGCTGGCGCTCGAGCTGATCGGCCAGCACGCGCAGGCTTCGTGCGGCCCGGGCGAAATCCTGCAGGGCGTTGCGCAACTCTTGTTGCGCGGGCGCATCCGGTCCGAGGACCGTCGAATTGACATTGATGATCGCCTGTTCGAACGCGTTGAGCGTCCGGTGCAAGTCGTCGAGATCGGTCTTGAGCTGCGGCATGAGCTGCGTATCGGCGTTGCTTAGCAGCGTTCGCGCGGTCTTCAGCGTCTGGTCGAGCTCCTCGAGATCCTTCTTGAGCTCGTTGCCGATCTGCTCGAACGGCACTTTCTCGATCTTGTCGAGAATGCTGGTCAGCTTGGCTTCGAGCACGGCGAAGGTGCCGGGAACGACCGGCAGCTCGACTTCCTCCTTGCGAAGATCGATCTTCACCTTCGGCGAGCCAGGATAATAATCGAGCGCGACGTAGAGCTGCCCGGTCAGCAGGCTGCCGCTCTTCAACTGCGCACGCAGACCGCGTTCCTCGATCAGGCGTCGCAACATCGCCACGCGCTTTTGTTCGTCCTGCAATCCCGTCCTGAATTTCTGGACTTCCGCAGGGACGTTTCCATACGCTAGAAGTCGCTCGGGAGAGAATGTGATCACCACCCTTGGACGAATAACCCCCGCCGTCGCGTCGAATGCGAGACCGACGCTTGTCACTTCGCCCGCCGGCAACCCAAGGAACGTCACGGGAGCTCCCACAGAGAGTCCGCGCATCGATTCGTTGAAGTAAAGCACGTAGCGCCGCGCGTTGGGATCCGATGCTCTCATCGCGGCAGCACGGTCGCTGAACAACGAGAATGCTGCATCCGCGGCGGCGGGGCTGGTCGTGGTGGCCGTTGGAGGCGTGTCGAACGACAGGCCGCCGACAAGGAGCGCGGCTAGCGACTCGGTGCGGATGTTGATGCCCTCCGCGCCCAGGGAGACATCGATGCCGGTCGCGTTCCAGAACCGCGTCTCCGGGAACACGAACTTGTCGTACGGCGCGTTGATGAATATCTTGAGCTGGACCGACTTCCCGTCGGGCGTAAGCTCGTAGGCAATGATCTGCCCGACCTGCAGGCGGCGATAGTAGATCGGCGAGCCGACATCGACCGACCCTAGATCGCTTGCATTGATCAGAAACTCCTTGCCGCGCTGCTCGGTGATGACCGGCGCGACATCGAGACCGACGAAGCTGTCCTGGCTGGCCTCCGAGACGCCAGGCTGAAATCCGATGTAGTTCCCCGAAAGCAACGTGTTGAGCCCGGAGATGCCGGTGATACTGATGCTCGGGCGCACAACCCAGAACTTCGCATCGTCGACCATCAACGGAGCCGCGTGCTTGCTGACCTTGATCGTAACCTGCACCCTGTTGAAACCGGGGGTCAGCTCCACCTTCGTGACCCGGCCGATGATGACGTCCTTGTATTTGACAAACGTCTTGCCGGCCTCGATGCCTTCGGCTGCGATGAACGTGACGGTGACGGTCGGACCCTCGCTCAGATAGCGCTGGATCGCAATCCCGATGGCCACCAGCGCCGCGAGGATCGGAATGATCCAGATGATCGATATCCGCGTGCGCTTCGGGGGCGCGATCGTGGCTTGCGGGAGACTGTCGAGATCGGTCGGCTCAGCCATGACGGACCCGCGATCTGTCTTGCGCATCCCAGATGAGACGGGGATCGAACGACTGCGCCGCGACCATTGTCAGCACCACGACCGCCATGAAGAACGCGACGCCTAGACCCGGTTCCACCGACATCAGCGGTTTCAACTGGATGAGAGCCACAATGAACGCATCGACGAAAACGTCGAGCATCGACCATCTGCCTATGAACTCGACCAGGATGTAGATGCGCGTGCGCTCATGGCTGTTGGCGACCGAGCCGCGTTGCACGGTGATGAGCAGATACGCAAGCGCAACGAGCTTTCCCAGCGGGATCATCACGCTGGCGATGAAGACGATGAGCGCAAGCGGCCACGAACCCGACGTATACAGGAAGATCACACCGCCCATGATGGTGTCGGATTCGGTCTCGCCGAATGCGGTCGTCGTCAGTACCGGCAGCACGTTGGCCGGGATATAGAAAATCGCCGCGGCGATCACGAGCGCCCACGTGTACTGGATCGAGTGCGCGCGACGCGACATGAGCGCCGCGCCGCAGCGCGGACAATGCCCGGGGTTCGCGAGGCTCGCCGGCCGCGACACCAGCGCGCAGGTGTCGCATGACACGAGCCCGGCTTCCGCCGCGCTCAGCGCTCTCGCGCTCATCGCGCCCTCGCCATGTCGGCGCCGGCAGCCAACGCGGACGGAAAGGAGCCATCCGCCCAGCGCACGCGCTGCCAGACCTCGCGCGGGTCGAACGTCACCATGACCGCGGCCAACAGCGCGATGAAAGCGCCCGCCGCGTACATGCCGATACCAGGGATCACCGTCGCGAGCTGCGCGATTTTGACGAGCGCAACAAGAATGCCGAGCATCATGACTTCGGTCATCGACCACGGATGCATGAAATGGGCCGAGCGCAGCATCTCGCCGACCCACCGCGGCGCGGGCGGACGGCGCACTGCGAGCAGGACCGCGAGCAGGAACGCGATGTGGCCCGCAGGTGCGATGACGGCGCAAATTGCGACCATCACCGCCGTGATCTCGCTGCCTTGAAGCCACATTTCGATCGCCCCGCCGATGATCGTCGTGCTGGATTCGCGCCCGACGGCAGAGAGGCTCATGAGCGGCGTCGTGTTGGCGATGATGAAAGCAATCGCAGCCCCCGCCGTCAGCGCGAGCGGGCGATCGAGCGGATCAGCGCGCTTGTGGACGAGGACCTCGCTGCAGCGCACGCAGCGCGCCTTGGCGCCCGGCGTAAGCGGCGGAATGTGCTGTAGCAGGTCGCAGTCGGGACACGCGATCGTTTCCAACGTCAACTCCACGTCACTGCAGGGATTCGCGACGCGCGGGTTCTCCTGGATGATTTCGCCCACGCTGTCGCGGACCCCATTGTATCCATGTTCTCAGGTACCGTCGTCACGCGCGTCGTCCGGCGGCCCCTTGCGTCGGCCTCGCAATTGGCGGCGGTCGGTGCGATAGAATGAGCCGACCGGGAAGCGGAGATGCACCATGAGCGCATCGCTCCACGCGAGGCTGCCCTTTGACAGGATGGCGGCGGAAGGACCACTATCGCTCGCCGGTGCGGCGACAGGGCCAACACGATATTAGGGAGGCGGAACATGCGTGTCTTTCGTTGCATGCTCGTGGGTTTGCTGCTCGCGTTCGGTGCGATGACCGGCGCGCGTGCCCAGACCGTCGAGATCGAATATTGGCAGTATGTTTTCGAGGCTCGTATCAAGGCGATGGACGAGCTGATCAAGCGCTTCCAGGCCGCCAATCCGACGATCAAGGTCAAGCACACGACTTTTCCGTACGCCGACTACCAGACGAAGATCGCCGCCGCGATGCCCGCCGGCCAGGGCCCGGACGTCGTGCAGCTCTTTTATGGCTGGCTCGACAATTTCGTCGCCGCCAAATTCATCCAGCCGCTGCCGCACGACGTCTTTCCGCCCGCAATGATCGAAAAGGAGTTCTTCGGGATCGTCTCCGCGATGAAGCGCAATGGCGAATATTACGGTCTGCCGACCGCGGTGCGTTCGCTGGCGACTGTTCTACAACAAGAACCTCTTCAAGGAAGCGGGTCTCGACCCGGCCAATCCGCCGAAGACGCTCGACGAGTTCCTCGACGCCGCCAAGAAGACGACGAAGCGCGACGCTTCCGGCAACATGCTTTCCGAAGGCGTCGACGCTCGACTTTCCCGGTCAGGACTATCACTGGTGGCGCGAGGTGCTGCTGCGCCAGATGGGCGGCACGCCCTACAGCGCCGACAATCGCAAGGTGACGTACGACAGCGAGGCCGGTGCCAGGGCGCTTAACTATTACGCCGATCTGCAGCGCGTGCACAAGGTCGGCCAGGTCGGCTTCATGGATGAGGGCCAGGCGGCCTTCCGCGCCGGCCGCGCCGCGATGACGATCGACGGCACGTTCCGTCTCGGCTCCTTCGGCGGCATCAAGAGCTTCGAGTGGGGCGTTACCGAGCTGCCGGCCAAGTGCCGACGGGACGCGGTCCAATTTTGCCAGCTACTGGGTCAACGCGATCACCACCAAGCCGACGGGCGAGAAGCTCGACGCGGCGAAGAAGTTCCTGGCCTATCTCACCTCGCCGGAAGCGATGCAGGTCTGGCTCGACACCGTCGGCGAGTTGCCCGCCCGCAAGGCGGTCGCCGAAACGCCGCAAAACCTGAGTCACCCGATCTACGCGCCGTTCCTCAAGGCGCTGGCGTATTCGCAGGCGACCGTCTTCGTCGACGAATCAGCACAGCGCCAAGTCTCGCTCGACATGATCAACCGCGTTCTGATCCAGAACCAGGACGCCAAAGCCGCGCTTGCGGAAGCCGCCAAGACCGAGCAGGCGATCCTCGATCGCTTCTACAAGAAGTAAGCCGGCAGACGCGGGGGGCCGGACGACATCGATTGCGATGAACGCTTCGTCTTCTCTTGTCGAAGCCGGCACCGGTGACCGCTTTGCGTTCAGCCTGCGCCAGAAACAGGTCGTCTGGGCGTGGACTTTCCTGGCGGTGCCGATCCTCTTCTACGCGCTGATTCGCTTCTACCCGACGGCGGAAGCATTCTATCTTTCGTTGACGAACTGGAACCTGCTCTCCAAGCCCGTTTTCATCGGGCTCGCGAATTTCGAGCGACTCTTTGCCGATCCGGTGTTCTGGAAGGTGTTCCGCAATACGTTCGCTCTACCTCGCTCATCGGCACGCCGGTCAGCCTCCTGCTCTCTTTCACCATCGCCTATCATCTCGATCATGTCCGTTTCATGCACGGCTTCATCCGGGCCCTCTATTTCCTGCCCTTCCTGACCACCGCGGCGGCCATGGCCTGGGTGTGGCGCTGGTTCTACCAGCCGGTGCCGATCGGTCTGTTCAACGATGTGCTCGTCGGCTTCGGCCTTCCGCAGCAGCCGTTCTTGCGCTCGACGACGCAGGCGCTGCCTTCGGTGCTCGCGCCCGCCATCTGGGCCGGGCTCGGCTTCCAGGTCGTGATCTTTCTGGCCGGCCTGCGCGCGATCCCGACGACCTACTACGAGGCTGCGCGGATCGACGGCGTCTCGCAACCTGACGATCCTGCGCGCGTATCACGCTGCCGCTGCTCAAGCCGACGATCATCTTCCTCGTCGTGTTCTCGTCGATCGGCTTCCTGCGCATCTTCGACCAGGTCTACAACATGACGAGCAGCGATCCGGGCGGGCCGCTCGAATGCGACCAAGCCGCTGGTGCTGATGATCTACCAGACCGCTTTCTCGTCCTTCCAGATGGGTTACGCGGCGGCGCAGACCGTCGTGCTGTTCGTCGTCCTGCTTGCCGTTTCGCTGCTGCAGTTGCGCCTGCTGCGGGACCGCTGATGGCCGCCGATTCGCCGCATCACGCCAGCCGGCGAACCATCTGCCTGGTCTGGTGCTGCTTCATCGGCGGCATGCTGATGCTGACGCCGCTGCTCTTCATGTTCTCGACTTCGCTCAAGGACTGCGGCCGAGGTCTACGACCTCCGGCTCATTCCCGCAGCACCGACGCTCGACAACTATGTCGACGGTGCTGTCGGACGGGCGCTTCCTGCGCTGGTTCGGCGAACTCGCTCGGCATCGCCGACGCTGGTGACGGTATCGAACGTCTTCTTCGACAGCCTGGTCGGCTACACGCTGGCGAAGTTCCGCTTCCGCGGCCGCTACCTCGTCTTCTTCGCGATTCTCTCGACGCTGATGATCCCGACCGAGATGCTGGTCATCCCGTGGTACGTGATGGCGCGGAACTTCGGCTGGCTCGACACGTATTGGGGCATCATGTTTCCCGGCATGATGACGGCGTTCGGCACCTTCCTGATGAAGCAGTTCTTCGAGACCGTTCCCGACGATTTCCTGGAGGCCGCGCGCATCGACGGGCTCAACGAGTTCGCCATCTTGTGGCGCATCGCGATGCCGCTGGTGACGCCGGCGCTCTCGGCGCTGGCGATCTTCACCTTCCTCGGCAATTGGACGGCCTTCATCTGGCCGCTGATCGTCACCACGAGCAAGGAGCTCTATACGTTGCCGGTCGGCCTTTCGAGCTTCGCCGTCGAGCAGGCGATCCAGTGGGAGATGATCATGACCGGCGCGGCGCTCGCGACGCTGCCGACCCTGCTCGTGTTCCTGGTACTGCAGCGCTACATCGTGCGCGGCGTCGTGCTCGCCGGGCTCAAGGGCTGATCCGAATGAGCGACGACCCTCGCCAGACAGATACCTCCGTCTTCCCCGACCCGACTCTACAAGGAGACGGTGCTGCGCCCGCTCTTCGACGGCGCCAAGACGCATCACGTCGAAGGCTTTCGCGCGATCGACCGCGCCCACCTCGTCATGCTGGCGGAGACCGGCATCCTGCCCCGCGCAACGGCCGGCAGGATCGCTCGAGCGCTAATCGAGATCGACAGCGCCGTCGATCCCGCGACGCTGACTTATACGGGCGAAGTCGAGGATTTCTTCTTCCTGATCGAGGCAGAGCTGCGCAAGCGCCTCGGGTCCGGACGACGCCGGCCGCCTGCACACCGGCCGCTCGCGCAACGACATCGACCACACCTTGTTCAAGCTGGCGCTGAAGGAACGCGTCGACCGGCTCGCGGACAAGCTGCGCACACTGATCGACACCGCCGTAGCGCTCGCCGACCGCGAGAAGTCGACGCTGATCGTCGCCTACACTCACGGTCAGCCGGCCCAGCCGACCACTCTCGGGCACTATCTGGCGGCCGCGATCGAGGTGCTGTTGCGCGACCATGAGCGGCTCTCGCAAGCGCGCGCGCTGCTCGATCTCTCGCCCATGGGTGCGGCTGCGATCACCACCTCCGGCTTTCCGCTCGACCGTGCCCGCGTCGCGCGTCTGCTCGGCTTTGCCGCGCCGCTCCAGAATTCCTATGGCTGCATCGCCGCGGTCGATTACGTCACCGCGACCTACAGCGCCATCGAGCTCATCTTTCTGCATCTCGGTCGCGTGATCCAGGACCTGCAAGTTCTGGACTGCTTTCGAGGTCGGACAGATCTACGTGCCAAACGCCTTCGTGCAGATCTCGTCGATCATGCCGCAGAAGCGCAATCCCGTGCCGATCGAGCATCTGCGCCACCTCTCATCGCAGACGATGGCGCGCGCCCGCGTCGTTCGCGACATCATGCACAACACGCCCTTCACCGACATGAACGACAGCGAAGGCGAGACGCAGGAGGCCGGCTATCAGGCGTTCGCAAGCGGGGAGCGCGTGCTCGAGCTCTTGACGGCGATGCTGCCTGCGCTCGTCATCGATGGCCGGCGCGTGCAGGAGAACATCCGCCGCTCCTGCATCACCATCACCGAGCTCGCCGACACGCTGGTGCGTCGCGAGGGACTTTCGTTTCGCGCCGCGCATGAAATCGCGGCCGACGTGGCGCGCGCCGTGGTCGCGATCGATGGCGACCTCATGCGCGACGGTTACGAGCCCTTTGTCGTCGCGTTCCGGCAGCAAATCGGCCGCGCGCCAGCACTGACGGAGCGCGACTTCGCGGAGGCCGTTTCGCCCGAGCATTTCATCGCGGTTCGCGAGCGCTTCGGTGGCCCGGGTCCGCAGGCGCTCGGCGCGGCGCTCGCCGGCTATCGCACTGCTCTGGATGGCGCACGGCAAGCGGCCAATAACATCGCGGCACGCGAGGCTGCCGCGAAGCAAGAGTTGGATGCGGCTTTCGCAGCCCTCTCCGAACGCGGCCTGATGGCGGAGCTCGAACTCAAAGGCGTGGTCAAGCGCTATGGCGCCACACAGGTCGTCCACGGCATCGACCTGACCGTCTCCGACGGCGAATTCGTCGTATTCGTCGGCCCGTCCGGCTGCGGCAAGTCGACGACGCTGCGGATGATCGCGGGCTTGGAGGACATCGACCAGGGCAGCGTCAGCATCGGCGGACGGATCGTCAACCGGCTGGAGCCGAAGGACCGGAACATCGCGATGGTGTTCCAGAATTACGCGATCTACCCGCACATGAGCGTCGCCGAGAATATCGGCTTCGGTTTGCACACCGCGACGCTCGACAAGGCCGAGAAGCGTAAGCGCGTCGAGGAGGTCGGGGCGATCCTGGGGCTCGCGGCGCTGCTGGAGCGCCGGCCCTCGGCGCTCTCGGGCGGCCAGCGGCAGCGCGTCGCCATCGGCCGCGCCATGGTGCGCGACCCCACTGTTTTCCTGTTCGACGAACCGCTCTCAAACCTCGATGCCCAGTTACGCGCGCAGATGCGCCTGGAGATCAAGCGGCTGCACCAGCGCCTCGGCACGACGGTCGTGTTCGTCACGCACGATCAGGTCGAGGCGATGACGCTGGCCGACCGCATCGTCGTGATGCGCGACGGCCGCATCCTGCAGGTCGGCTCGCCGATGGAGCTCTATGAGAAACCCGCAGATGTATTCACCGCGCGTTTCATCGGCTCGCCGCCGATGAACATCCTTCCCTGTCGTGTCGCAACGCAGGGGGCAACGATGACGCTGATGCTGGACGAGCAAGGAATCGTGCTGCCTACGCCCACTGGCGCGATGCCATCCGAGGTGCTGGTGGGCGTACGGCCGCAGACGCTTCGCGTGCTGGCGGCAGACGAGCCGGCCGATCTCGTGCTCACGGGCACCACTGCGGTGATCGAGCCGCTCGGGCCGGAGACGTTCGTCCATGTCGAATGCGGGGATCGCCTGCTGCTTGCGACCGCGTCGGCGAAGGCACCACCCGCGGTCGGGCAGCGCGTGCGCCTCGGCGCCGCCGTCGCGGCGTTGACGCTGTTCGACGCTGCAACCGAGCGAGCGCTATGAGCGCTGCAGGGTCGCGAGAGGCATTTAAAGCCGCGCGAATGCGCGACTTTGAAGAATGGGGTGGCTGATGGGATTCGAACCCACGACAACCGGAATCACAATCCGGGCAATCGAGAATTCGGGAATCCAGTAGAGCAAACTAGAGCAATTCAATCAGCAGCTTACCTGTTCTGGCCATCTCCCGTTAATTGCCCGTTTCTTGCTGTCAGTGTCCCGCTAGTGTCCCACACCGCTGATCTATGCGGTCTTGGAGCTGTATCTCGGCGTCACTGGCGCGCAGGTTGGCGTCGCTCACTTTGCGCATCTGGGTGGCATGATCGGCGGCTTCGCGATGCTGCGCTATTGGCGAGGTCCCGGCGGCTGGCGTCGGCTTGTACGCTAACTGGCTGCTGACAGAGAGCAACTGCCGGTGCTGAATGCTGCTCTGTGGGTGGTCGTACAGGATCAGGCCAACGAGGAATAGATTTCGGCGCGGACGCCGCAGACATCAAAGCGATGGCTTGGCTTGCCCGACCCCGCGTTCAGTGCAACGGCACTCCCTCCGGCACCGCCCGTGGGTCGATGTGCAGCACGGAGACCCTGTCGCCTACCAACGTGATCGTTCCCTTGCGGCGATTGTGGCCCGTGTCGCTGTACTCGAAGCCGTAAACGCGCCTCAGCCTGACGTGGCCTTCGTCATTCCGCACCGGCCAGACCGCCTTCAGTGCGACGGTGTCATCGAGAAACAGCAGCCCTTCGGCCTTGCATGCGTCGCGCATCGCCACATTGGCGGCTTCACGCGCTTTCATGCTGTCCCAAAAGAACCATCCACCTGACAGGAGCACCAGTAAGCCAAGAATTTCCGGTATCGACATGATTTCTGTTTGCGCGACGGCGATCCGCAACCACCTTACCGACCACCTCGCATGCCGGTGCTGCCATTGGCTGTTGAAGAGTCTGGCACACTAGGTAAGGCAGCCTCCATCACGATTCAACCATGTTTTCAAACCCAGCCGCACTTTTCGGCTCTCTGCTGTTCGGGGCCATTGGCGTTGGAGCGTTCATGTACGGCAGGAAGATGGTGCTGTGGAAACCTATGGTCTTCGGCGTCGTCCTGATGGCCTACCCGTATTTTGTTCCCCAGACTTGGCTGATTTACACCATCGGTTGCGCGCTCTGCTTGGGACTGTTTGTCTTCCGTGATTGAGCGAGCACACTGTCGAAAGGTGATCCATGACCCGCGCCATACTCGACGAATCGCACATCCACCCCGCAATCCGCCAAAAGATTCAAGACCATCACCACGACATCGTCGCTGAGGTGCAGGCCGCGATTGCGGCCAACCGTGTCGTCGTGATCGGCATGACGCAGAACCCCCACCCCAAGAGGGCGCGCAACGCGCTTGACGCGGCAAGCGTACCGTACAAATATCTACAATATGGCAGCTACTTGAGCGGATGGCGGCGGCGCAACGCGCTCAAGATGTGGACTGGGTGGCCCACATTCCCGATGGTATTCGTTGACGGTGTGCTTGTCGGTGGAGCGACCAATTTGGAGCGCCTGATTAGCAGCGGCGAGTTGAAGAAAACGCTGTCCGGGGAATCCGCGTCATCACCAAGATAACGAAGCAGCAATCGGCCCGCCATGAAGGTCATCTACAAGATCACCTATCCCAACGGCAAGATTTACGTTGGGCAAGACCTTACCGATTCGATCAACTATTTCGGCAGTGCCAGCAGCGCGATCATTGCCGGTGAATTCACCAGAGAGCAGAGGCGCGACTTCACGATCAGAAGGGAAGTTTTGTGGGAGTCCGAAACCGCATCGGACAGCGAGGTGAGTATCAAGGAGAAGGAATTTATCCAGACCCTCAAATCGAATGATCCTGCTATTGGTTATAACCGATGGCCGAAATTCAAAGAATCGACATAGAGGAACCGCCGACGCTACGCCCTTGCGTCAGGAGTGGTAGTGGGAGTGCTTACTGCTTAGTGGCCGATAACAGGGCCCATCCCAGCCTCGCCGCGCAGCGCAGCGCAGCGCAAATACTAGCGGAACGGTGCTCCACACCGTTACGCGACAACGGATCGCCACAAGGCCCCGTGCTTGATTCCCGGCATGTCGGACCATCCCCATCCACTCGGCAGGCATCACGACATCTGCACCAACGCGCACTGGGCCGGTCAGTCCAGTTCAACTGGCGGAATCCACCATGCTGTACGGCGGCTACAATCCTATTGGTTAGGCAGCATCGCAGGTCCGTTCCATGCGCATGCAAGATTATGTAGAAATCACAGATGGCATCTGTTTGTTTCGCCCCTGTGGTGAATGCTCCCTTGTCGATGCCGTTGAACTCATCACGAGCGCAATCGCATATTGCCGGGGTCGGAGCGTAGGTCATCTGCTCGTTGATGCGACAGGTCTAGTAGGGGTCGCCGTCCCCTCGCTTGTTGACCGCTTCTTGATGGTCGAAGAGTGGGCACATGAAGCGAAAGGCATGGTTTTTGTGGCGTTGGTCGCCCGGGCCGAATACATTCACCCGAAAAAGTTTGGAGCGGTGGTAGCTGCGGACTTTGGCTTGGTGGCGAACGTTTACACTTCCGAGACCGATGCCCTCAAGTGGCTGTCGAGTGGGGCTGGCTCAACCTAACGCGCGATTGGGATTGCTCTGATCAATCTGTGACGGGCGAGAGCGCATCGCTGTCCAGCGATCGCCACGTTTTCAATTTCGGCGGAGCGCTGGTTCGACTCACACCATCGCCCATGCAGGGCGTGGCAAGTGGACCCCGCGCAGCTGTTTACTAACACTTCTGAACGAGCCACGACTGGGCGTACTCAGCCCCGTCAATGCGCTCGAATCCTGTGAGGCTGAACGCCTGAGGACTCATCCCGACGATGTGAACGTCGAACAGACGGGGGCGATCCTGCGACGGAAGTACGCTGTGCTCGTCCCACAGCAGCGCGGTGCGCAGATAGCGCCGCAGTTCCTCGTCGCGAACCTCGTCCAAGGGGTGGAAGTGATTCGAGAGCAGCGCAATGGCGTGCCGTTCTATAAAGGCGCGCTTATTCGATGGGCCGGACTCTCCCGGGACGGCAACCCAGAGCACCGGCATCGCGCCGATGTATGCCGAAACCAGCTTCTCGTGTTCGGCCTCTTGGACACGCACTGAATGAGGGGCCGAGGACCCAATGCTCCATCGCGGCAGGTCGATCCCGTCTCGGAGGAGCATGGCTGCGCCAACATGCTTTCGGAAGATGGAACCCCGGTGGTTGCCGCCTCCTGCCTTGGCGCCTTTGTGCGTCCCAAGTCGCTGCCAGAGCGTGGCCTTGGAGCCTTGACTGACGCCGTGGGTGCCGACACGGACAATCCGCAGGACATCAGGTTGGCGGGCCCGATATTCCGCCGGCTCCTGAAAGGAGTACACGCCCTCGGCCGGAAGTACGGTCCTGCGGCTCTGGTCGCGCAAGCATTCGCCTCGGTTCGGGCAGGCCTTCAACCGAGCAAGAACCGAATAGAACCGCTCGATGTCGCCCGCAACGGTACTCACGATCCGGCGTACGGCATCAGTTCACGGAGCTGGTTCTGCTACCCGTTCCGCTTTCGCGACCCGGTGTCGCAAGGCGCGTTACGCGGAATGGGAGATCGTCGGGGAGGCGGATGTGCGGCGGCCGATGGAGGGCGCGTTCAGCCCGTGGCGAAGTGCTAGCTGATGAGGAAGCGCCCGCGCTAATGCGTGCGCTTCTGTTTCATCGTCCGCAAATGCTCGTGCATGGCTCGCGTGATGCGCTGAGTCTCTTTGCGGATGGCGGCGTCTTCGCGCTCGGTTATCTCACCGTTTCGCAGCGCCTCGATTGATTCAGCCAAGACGTCGAACACCGCGTGCCCCCAGCGCGAGAATCTGGCGAGCGCCTCGTCAGGAGCAGACGGCAGACGAGAGGTATCAATCGCTCGGAGCACCGCGATCAACTTCATGGCGCGTTCCGATAGCTTCGGTTCGATCTTGCGGCCCTTTGGCATGGCGTGAAGTGTGGCGAGGGTGGGGCGCGCCGTGACTCACAGATCGCCTCGCCGTTTTGCTTCTTCCACAAGCCCGCGAAGCATTATCGGAGCGAGAACTTCGGGACGTGAGCGATGCAGCAAAGCATATTTGTTCCCCCAAGCGCTCGTGACGGTGAGACCAATACCGTCGTGTTCAATGGTGTACCACCCGCTATATTTCTTCCCGCCTGCGTTTGTGTATTCGATTTTAACGGGGTCAGGGCGCGGACAATCACGTCGCATGGCTCACCTCCTCTGCTTCGCAGTCTAGCGCAGAGGCACGGAGGCCGACGGGCGCACGCACCGACGGTGCTGTTCCTCTAGCCGTTTCGGTTCCGCGACCCGGTGACGGGCAAGTGGGCTAAGGCGCGATACGTTACGGAGCGCAGTGAGATCGCCCACGCGTGCGTGAAATCCGTCCACTGGAACCAAAGGTGCCGAGTCATCTCGGCCGTGGTCCGATGGGGGTCCGCAGAATTAGGGCGGAGTAGCGCGCCTCGCCCCATGAAACGCCTCGCGACGGTTTGCGTGGGTTGTTGAGAGCGTCCTTCGACTCCGAGCAGGTTCCTTCCGTATGTACGGTTTCCCCTAACGCCGGAAGCGTTGCCCTCGTCGGGCGGCATGATCGGCGGCTCGGTGATGCTGCTATTGGCGCGGCCCCGGAGGTTGGCGTCGGCTGGCACGCTAGGGCCCCGCCCCCCCGGTGGGGCTTTTTCTTTGGGCCGCCGAGCCACCTATGTGCGTTCCCGCACAGACAAACAATGCCGGCTGACGCGCACTATGTGATTGTCAATTTGCGACATCTTACGGACACGATGTGGGACGAGTGACGATTATGAAACACACGTTGCTGAGGGAAATTAATCAGGATATGGCGCTGCGGGCGGCGCGTCGTAATCTCCATGCTCTGGCTGTAGTACGTGATTCGGCACGAATCCAAGGCGGCAATTGGAAGATGCAGGGATTTCGGCGTTCCGGGCCCGTTTACGACATGGCGGAGGGCGAGATGTCGATTGCTGAGTTTA
Source organism: uncultured beta proteobacterium (assembly GCA_963724975.1). GTDB lineage: Bacteria > Pseudomonadota > Gammaproteobacteria > Burkholderiales > Casimicrobiaceae > CAIWHR01. The sequence goes on from CAVRXB010000005.1 coordinate 426,006, forward strand.
TGGCCGACACGCAGGAACGCGACGACATCGTTGACTGACTTTGCGCCACCCCTGCCGGGGGGCCGGTCGCCACCCGGATACTCCCCCGAGTTCGCACCCGCGAGGTAGCACCGATGATGTAGGCAATCACGAGGGGGAGGTACTCTATCGATGACACTCACTACATGATGTCCCCGGAGCCGGCCACCAACTGGCGGCGCACGTTGCGGTAACGCAACGAAATGTGATGTGTTGATCCAGCGAAGCCCCGCGATTATCGTGGGGCTTTGCGTTGGTACTCAGATCAGCATCCTCTCCTGCGATCTGCGGTGCATCGAATAGACGGCGAGCGACGCGCTGGCTAGCGGGGTCGTTTCCGGGGTGCAGAAGACTGCACGGCGCTATTTCTTCTTCGCCCCCTCCGTCCTCCGTTGGTAGTCGTCGTAGGACAAGCTGGTGTTTGCGAGGCACCGCTCGCGCTCTGTCTGATCAACGAGCCGGTTGCACTGGTTCTGCTGCCACCCCTGCGCGGAGGAGTATGCCTGCTGCCACGAGCACCCCGAGACTGCGGTCATGATCATCACGAGAGCCGTCAGCCGCAGCATCCGCGCTGCTCCTGTATCGGGGGGCACTTCACCGAGCCGTAAGAGCAGAACACGCAGCAGTCACCCGGTTTCGGGCGCAACAGGTTCTTGCAGTGCCGGCACTCGTAGAAGAACTGGCAGGCATCAGTGGGCATCGTCTCCTGCGCAGCGAAGCCGCAGTGCGGGCAGGTCAGCACGGATTCAAGCACGACGGCGTTCATGGTCGGTTCGAATTATGTGCCGTGGATCAATGGCGTTGGTCGTAGCGTTTGCGTCTGTCGCCCGTGATCCAATTGACAGGCGCCGTTCACGTTACCGTCGCCACCGAATCTTGCGATGGATGCCGACTTTCGGCTTGTTGTCGTGGCCCTCGTTGAACTCGATGGCTTCAGGCTTTGTTCAGAATCTCCAGCGCCTTATTGGCTTCATCCAGCGAGTCCACCGCGACGTAGGCGACAAACTGACTGCCGATCACCGAAGCGGAGAATCCGCGCAGATTAATACCTGCGTCAGCGAGTTTCTGCGTTAATTCGGCGGCTGCCCCCGGGCGATCCCGGCCCATGACGCGCACCGAGTGCAGGGTTTGGGTGACGTTGAAACCTACGCTGGCGGCGGCAGCGATCTCCCGATCTCCCTGTAGAGGTGTGACGAACACTACACCCCTGCCGGGTTCCTCCGGGGCACGCCGCGCAATGATCACTTGCAGGTCTGCCCCCACGTCCCGCAGAGTTGCCAGCACCCCGGCAAGCCCTCCGGGTTTGTCTTCGATGTTCGCTGCCCACACATCGACATGCTCGACAAGACTTTCCATGATCGATCCTCCTCCTCCAGCCGAAGACGAACGCCCGATGCCGCCGATCATTAATACTGCGCCGTCGCTTGGGCTGAGTCTTGCGGCAGATCAAGGCGGCATCGGAGCCACCTGCCGCGAGGCCAGCTAGAATGCCGCAGGGGCCGTCAGCGACAGGGAGATCAGACGGCCCCACCCACACGATTTGAACAATTCGGACTGGCACCCGCCCCGTGCCCTCGGAAGCCGACACCTGCCGCAAGTACGTCGTGCCGCTGCTGCAGGCGGCAGGGTGGGACACGGAACCCCACTCCATCGCCGAGCAGCGCACGATCACGGATGGGCGCATCGTGCCCGTGGGCAAGGGCTTCATCCGCAAGCCACCGAAGCGGGTGGACTACCTGCTGCGCTACCGACGCGACTTCCCGCTGGCGGTCGTCGAGGCCAAGGCCGCCTACAAGCACGCCGCCGACGGCCTGCAACAGGCCAAGCAGTACGCCGAGATGCTCGGGCTGAAGTTCGCCTACGCCACCAACGGCCACGACATCATCGAGTTCGACTACTTCACCGGGCTGGAGAACGACGCCGGACCGATTACCCGACCCCGGACGAACTGTGGCAACGCTACCGGCTGCGGCAGGCATCAAGGATCAGCAGGTCGCCGACCGGCTCCTCACGCCGTTCAATCACGACGTCGGCAAGGGCGAGCGGTACTACCAGCAGATCGCGGTCAACCGGACCATGGAGGCCATTCTCAAGGGCCAGCGGCGATTGCTGCTGACGATGGCCACCGGCACCGGCAAGACCGCCGTCGCGTTCCAGATTTGCTGGAAGCTGTGGAACGCCCGCTGGAACCGCACGGGCGAGCACCGCCGCCCGCGCATCCTGTACCTCGCCGACCGCAACATCCTGGTCGATCAACCCAAGGACGGCATCTTCGCGGCCTTCGGCGACGCCCGCTACAAGATCGAATCCGGCGAGGTCGTGAAGAGCCGGGAGATGTACTTCGCCATCTACCAGGCCTTCGCCGAGGACGAACGCCGCGCGGGGCTGTTCAAAGCCTTCGCCCCGGACTTCTTCGACCTGATCATCGTGGACGAGTGTCACCGAGGCAGCGCCCGCGACGACAGTTCATGGCGGTCGATCCTCGAATACTTCGAGCCGGCCTATCAACTCGGCATGACCGCCACGCCGCTGCGCGAGGACAACCGCGACACCTACCTCTACTTCGGCAATCCGCTCTACAAGTACAGCCTGCGGCAGGGCATCGAGGACGGCTTCCTCGCCCCCTACCGCGTGCATCGGGTCGTCACCGAGTGGGATGCCGCCGGTTGGCGACCCAGCCAAGGACGAACTCGACCGCTACGGGCGCGCGATTCCTGACGACGAGTACCAGACCAAGGACTTCGAGCGCGTCGTCGCCCTGCGGGCGCGCACGCAGGCCATCGCCCGGCACCTGACCGAGTTCCTGAAGAAGACCGACCGCTTCGCCAAGACCATCGTCTTCTGCGTGGACCAGGAGCACGCCAGCGAGATGCGGCCGGCTCTGTCGAACCTCAACAGCGACCTCGTCGCGCAGTCACCCGGACTACGTGTGCCGGGTCACCGCCGACGAGGGCGACATCGGACGCGGCCACCTGAGCCGGTTCCAGGACGTGGATACCACGGTGCCCGACCATCCTCACCACCTCGCAGCTGCTCACGACCGGCGTCGATGCCCCGACCTGCAAGAACGTCGTGCTTGCCCGCGTCGTCGGCTCGATGACCGAGTTCAAGCAGATCATCGGTCGCGGCACCCGTGTCCGCGACGACTACGGCAAGCTGTGGTTCAACATCCTCGACTACACCGGCTCGGCCACGCGGATGTTTGCCGACCCGGACTTCGACGGCGACCCGGCGAAGGTCACCGAGGAGGAGTTGAAGGAGAACGGCGAGACGAGAGTCATCGCCGAGACGCCGCACCGAGAGCGAGCCGAGGATGATCCGGCGCCGGCAGATCATCGGAGCCGCCGACCGAGGAGCACCGCAAGTTCTACTTCGATGGCGGCCAGGTCGAGATCGCGGCCCACCTCGTCTACGACCTCGACCCGAACGGGAAGCAACTCCGGGTCATCCGCTACACCGACTACGCGGCAGAGACCGTCCGCACGCTGTGCCCGACCGCGCCGGAACTGCGGGCGCAGTGGGCCGATCCCGTGCAGCGATCCGAGATCATCCGGCGACTGGCCGAGCGCGGCATCAGCTTCGAGGAACTCGCCGAGGCCGCCAAGCAGCCCGACGCCGATCCGTTCGACCTGCTGTGCCACCTCGCCTTCAATGCCCCGCTGCGCACCCGCCGTGAGCGGGCGCAGCAGCTACGCGAGACCCGGCCGGACTTCTTCGAGCCGCTACGGCCCCGAGGCGCGCCAGATTCTGGAAGACCTGCTCGAAAAGTACGCGGAGTACGGCGACGCGCAGTTCGTGCTGCCCGACGTGCTGCAAGGTCCCGCCCATTTCCGACGCACGGCAGGTCGGCGACATCGTTCGCCTGTTCGGTGGGCGCCGATCAACTTCGCCACGCCGTGACCGAACTCCAGACAGCATCTCTATGCCGCCTAAAGCAGAAAGCCACACGCAGACAGCAGCACCGCGACTACCGCCCAGTCCCTCGGGAGCCTGCTCAAGTCCGCCCGCGACATCATGCGGAAGGACAAGGGGTTGAACGGCGACCTCGACCGGCTGCCGCTGCTCACGTGGATCATGTTCCTCAAGTTCCTGGACGATCTTGGAACTGCAGCGGGAAGAGGAGGCCAAGCTCGCAGGCAAGAAGTTCCGGCCCGCCATCGAGCCGCCCTACCGTTGGCGCGATTGGGCCGCGAATCCGCAGGGCATGACCGGCGATGAACTGCTCGCCTTCATCAATCAGGACGAATGCACCCGGCCCGATGGCAAGCGTGGCCCCGGCCTGTTCGCCTACCTGCGCGGGCTGACCAGTTCCAACGGCGATGACCGCCGCGACGGTGATCGCCACGGTGTTTCAAGGGCGTGGACAACCGGATGCGCAGCGGCTACCTGCTGCGCGACGTGATCAACAAGATCGCCGGTATCCACTTCACATCGAGCGACGAACTGCACACGCTCGGCGCGCTGTACGAGTCGATGCTGCGCGAGATGCGCGATGCCGCAGGCGACTCCGGCGAGTTCTACACGCCACGCCCGGTCGTGCGGTTCATGGTCGAGGTCACCGATCCCCAGCTTGGCGAGACCGTGCTCGATCCGGCCTGCTGGCACCGGCGGGTTTCTGGTCGAGGCGTTCAACCACCTGAGCCAACAGGTCAAGACCGTCGGCGACCGGAAGGTGTTGCAGGAGCGAGTCGCTGTTCGGCGGCGAGCCGAAGTCGCTGCCCTACCTGCTCTGCCAGATGAACCTGCTGCTGCACGGCCTCGATGCGCCGCAGATCGACCCCGGCAACTCGCTGCGCTTCAAGCTGTCCGAGATCGGCGAGAAGGATCGGGTGGATGTGATCCTGACCAACCCACCGTTCGGCGGCGAGGAGGAGAAGGGCATCCAAGGCAACTTCCCCGAGGACAAGCAGACCAGCTGAGACGGCGCTGCTGTTCCTGCAACTGATCATGCGGAAGCTGCACCGCCAACCGACCAGCGGCAGGACGACCCGCACGTGCCGCAGTGGTCGTGCCCAACGGCACGCTGTTCGGTGATGGCGTGTGCGCCCGCATCAAGGAGGAGTTGCTGAAGGAGTTCAACCTGCACACCATCGTGCGCCTGCCCAACGGCGTGTTCGCCCCCTACACCAGCATCCCGACCAACCTGCTGTTCTTCGACCGCTCCGGGCCGACGAAGGAGGTCTGGTACTACGAGCATCCGCTGCCCGAGGGCCGGAAGAACTACACCAAGACCGCGCCGATCCAGTTCGAGGAGTTCGCCGCCTGTCAGGCATGGTGGAGCAAGCGCGAGGAGAACGACCGGGCGTGGAAGGTGCCAGTCGCCGAGCTGCTTGCCAACAACTGCAACCTCGACCGCAAGAACCCTCGGGGTGCCGCTGACATCACCCACCTGCCGCCCGAAGAACTCGTCGCAAGCATCCTGCACAAGGAGCAGCGCATCGCGGAGATCATGGGCAACATCCGCGATCTACTTGGCAAGCACGCCGTATGAGCATTCCTATGCCGCCACGAAACACGACTGCAGAGGTCGTTGCACGGGCCGCGAGCAAATGTCTTCGCCTTGCCTGCACCAAGCATTTCTCAACTGTGGGTGTTGGCGATGTGGCCGAGGTATGGTCAGGAGGGACGCCCGCGACGGATCGAGCGGAGTACTGGGGCGGCAGTGTCGTCTGGATTACGCCGAAGTGACCTGAGTCCGGAATTTCGAGCCGATCATTCCTGGGAAATGGCTCGGTTGGGATGATCGTGAATGGGATGGTGCAGTTTGAATTCGTGCGGGGTCAAGTAGGCAAGACTGGAGTGCGGCCGCACCGCGTTGAAATGCCTGCGCCAAGCTTCGATGATGACCTGAGCCTCGCGTCGGGTGCGGAACCACTCGACGCTCAGACACTCATCGCGAAACTTGCCGTTAAAGGATTCATTCGTGCCGTTCTGCCAGGGCTTACCGGGATCGATGATGGCAGTTTCGATGCGGGCGTCGGTGAGCCATTGCAGGATCGCGTTGCTCACGAATTCGGGACCGCTGTCGGAACGCAGGTAGACCGGAGCGCCATGCACACTCATCAGGCGGGTCAGCACGTCGATCACCCGTCCCGAGCGGAGGCTGCCCGCCACGTCGATCGCCAGGCATTCATGCGTGAATTCGTCGACTACGGTAAGACACTTGAGCTGCTGGCCGTTGGCGCAGGAATCGAACACGAAGTCGTAAGCCCAGACGTGGTTGGCGGCCCGCGGCGGCAGCGGACGGGGTCGGCTCGCAGCGATCCGTCGCCGCGGTCGCTTGCGCGGCAGACCAAGGCCGGCCTGACGCCACAGTCGACGCACACGATTGATACCCATCGGCAAACCCTCCCGCCGCAAGAAGATACGAATCCGGCGATAGCCATATCGCGGATACTGCGACGAAAGCCGCCGTATCGCGGTAAGCGCCGGCGCATCTTTGTCCGGTTGGCGCAACCGGTAACCCATGGTCGAACGCGGAACTCCGAGCAGCCCACAAGCTCGCCGCTGCGACAGACCCCGATCTCGAACGAAGTGGATCTGCTCGCGACGTGCCTGTGGGCTCACCATTTTTTTCGGTTCACCTCGCGCATGATGTCAACTTCGAGATCGCGTTCCGCTAGCAAGCGCTTGAGCTTGGCGTTCTCTAGTTCCAGCGCCTTCAATCGCTTCACGTCCGCGGGCGCGAGACCGGCGAAGTGCTTGCGCCAGACATAGATAGTCTGCTCGCTGACTTTATGCTTCTTCGCGGCCTCCGAGACCGAAGTGCGGTCAGATTCCCGCAGAATCGCCACGATCTGTTCGTCGTTGAATCGGCTCTTTCGCATCGGCTCCTCGCTGTCGTAGGAGCCATCTTCCCAGAAACTAATGGACCGAAAAACCAGCTCAGGTCAGAAGGACTTGGGCAGATCGCGCTGCATCGAGGTGAATTCAGCCGAACGAACTATCACAGAAGTGGGATTGGAGTCGTCTTCGGCGAGGCTGCTGCCAAAAGGAACAGTTCTTCTGAGTTCTCGCGCTCCAATCGGCCACCTTGGCATTGCCGCACGTCCACTCGCAACAAATCAAGGGTTCAAGAACATCATCTGTTCGGACCGCCTATACAATCGGTTTCTGTTTCACATGCTTCGCGGAAGCATGGACGAGTTGGCTGCGCATGGCCGAGGAAACACATTCATGGAAATCCCGGGTCGGGTCGTCAAGGAGTTCCCGATCCCGCTTCCCTCGCACGCGGTGCAGCAGGCAGTCGCACTGCTCTTGGACAGCCTTTACCTCCGGCTTTCAGGTGAAGGAATCGAGCTGCCAGAATTACCGCCACCATTGACAATGGATCGGCGAGTCGTGGCGCAGATCGAGGAGCTGGCCGGGCAATTCGAACGTGTCCGCGCACTCCGGCAGCAGCAGGAACTTGAGGTTGGGCAAATGTTGCTTGGGGTATTTCAATGTCTTATCAAGGATGCACCACGCCTTCTCATGCACGATGTGGCCCCATTGGTGCGGCGTCCTGTGAATCTCGTTCCTGAAGCCTCCTACAGCGAACTCGGGATCAGATCGTTCGGCAAGGGGACATTTCACAAACCACCGCTCAGCGGAATCGAGATTGGCGACAAGCGTGTATTCCATATCGAGCCGGGCGATCTCCTGTTCAGCAATGTCTTCGCATGGGAGGGAGCAATCGCCGTGGCAAAGCCGGAGGATGTCGGTCGAATCGGGTCGCATCGATTCATAACTTGTACCCCCAAGGCTGGTGTCGCAACCTCGCAGTTCTTGCGCTATTACTTCCTGACTCGAGAAGGGCTAGAGCTGATTCGGGCCGCATCACCCGGTGGTGCTCTTCGTAACCGTACTCTTGGCCTGACGGCGTTGGGCAACATTAGAGTTCCGATTCCACCAGTCAAGGATCAATATTGGTTCGACACGCTTCAAGCCGAAGTGGCCGCATTAAGGGGTGAACATGCCGAGTCCGCCACCGAACTTGATGCCCTCCTACCCGCCATTCTCGACCGCGCTTTCAAGGGGAACTTGTATGAGCACTGACAACAACAACATCTGGGGCATTCATGGCAGCAGCACGGGTGATCGCCCGAATGGTCCCTAGCAAGGCCACCACGGACGATCAAATGAAAACACACGCACACGACCTCGCCAGTTATTGGACTGGAATCCACAAAGCCCTCGAAGGTCGGCTGTCCTCAGTACGTGAGTATCTGCGTCACCCGTCGTCAGGTGTGAACGCCGAAAACTACTTTCGGCAATTGCTCGCCGACTATTTGCCGAAGCGTTTTGCGGTCGACTCCGGATTTGTTGTCAACACTGATGGAGATCGAAGCGATTTCATTGACGTGGTAATTGTGGACACATTGAACATCGCGCCACTCTCCGCCGAACCATACTTCAAGGTCTTTCCGGCCGAAGCAGTGGTTGGCGCAATCGAAATTACGTCGGCACCAAGATCGCGCGTTAAGCGAAAAGGAATCGCGAATACGATTCCCAAAATGGCGGACGACGCATTGAAACTCGCTGGTCTTCGGCAGGTTGCACGGGAGCGCGAATATCATGTCAATGTCCCGGACATCTGGAGTTCGCCCTCAGGGTTTGTTGATCGACCTCTCAGGTACAGTCTGTCTCCCCGCTGCTTCCTCGTCACGTTCGGAGATGAATGGTCCAGCCACGAAACCTATCTGCGTAAGTTGTTGGAGGCGCTAAGGTTGGCCAAGAGGCACTCCAAGCACGTCTGGATCAATGCTGCACTAAGCCTCAAACATGGCATGTATCACTTCCGCCCATACACGGATTTCACCGCGAACCACATTAAGGACAATCCCCTGCTGGAGTTTGTGCTCTACCTTAACAACGCAGTATCTTCAGTCCCGGTCGGGGGTATTGATGTGCGACGCTACCGTCCAACTATTCCAACCGATCGCAATGACGGCGGTGGTACCGCCTAGCACATTTTTGGCATCTAGCGGGCGAGACAATCGAAGATAAGTATTGGCCGCCAATGTGGTCAATTGCACTGCATTAGCGTACCGATGCGCTGGCATGTCTTGCCATCGGTGCGGATGAATATCGAGCCGCCCGGATCGCCCATGTATGTGCGGCCCATCGTGTCGTTGCAGTTGCGACCGCTGCAAGCGGTCAACGGTATGGGGCCGCTGGCGTTAGCCTGTTGGGCGGCTTGTGCCTGTTTGCGGCCGCGCTCTGCAGCATACGCTCTCGCGGCTTCCTGCTGCGCGGCCTCGCCCCGCGTCGTACTTGTCCACCCGCTGCGGTCATGCACCGTTATCTTTTCATTCTGCCATGCGTTCGGATCGGCAGAACTTGCCCCTGACGCGACTGGAGGTGAGGCACCGCTGCTCGCTGCCGAGTAAACGGGTGCGACTTCGACAGATCAGAGATTTCGATGCGTCTCGACGGTAAACCAGATTCCGCTGTAGCCATACGTGCTCCTCGTTAGCTACACAGACCGACGATGCGGACAAGCATATTGCTCACGGGCGCGTGAATCGTGTCCGTAGATGGGACCCAGCTCCCGGAGGTCGAACGCGTTGGTCCGACACCCCCCTGCTTACCGCCGCTTACGCTTTGGTAGCCGGTACCTCGCCATACATTCCTCGACCCGTCTTGCGCTCGTGCAAGGCCGTGGTTCAGATTCAGGAATCTAGACAACTACTGATCAGATCCCATCGATTCAAATACTCCGCCACGCTCCAAGAAGACATGCTCACGTGCGGCGGCATGTGAACAGTCCGGATCATGCTGTCATTGTGAGCCTGACCTTGTTTCCCGGGCACGGAGAGCCAGCGCTGGTGGCCTGCCCGAACATTTTCAGCCATGTGCACGGACGGAATCACGAAGTACTGAAAGGCGTCCTCGGAGCTGGGTAACGGAATCCCAGCAAGGACCCAAAAGAAGTTCGGGCCGAACACGCGCTCCGCCTTCATACCCACGCTGCATGTTCGATTACCGGGGACAAACGTCTTGACTTGGATATGCACGAACCGCGTGCCGGCGCGATTGCTGCACAGAACATCGGTATTAGGTGTATTGCCGAGCGTCACGACAGCCGCGTAGCCACGACGGCACAGCTCGCCCGCCACAAAAAACTGACTCGCGTTGCCCCGTGCACTCTTATCGCGCTCCGGTGGTTCCGGCATGGCACTTCCCCAGTTCCAGTGCGAATCACCCCTCACATTCTACTTCTCCACGCCTCCGCGTACTCGGCTGATACCGAAGTACCCTCACAAATTCGGCGCTCCAAGCCCCGCACACAGCGCGTCAATCTGCCATCCCGAAAACAGTTCAAGCCCGAGGCGTATATGTCTAGTTAGGGTGTACCCCCACTCGACACGTTGGAAAACCTCAGATCGCGTCAGGATAGCTTCCGGTACGTCAATACCTGACGTCTGTCATGCAAGGTCTTGGAGTTCGCGTGACGTTGCAACCTTGCCTTCCATCGCCCGCGTGCGTGCAGGCAGACTCGGCGAGGGCGCGGGGAACGCCTCTAAGCAACGCGTGGATTCAAGCGCAGTTCCCGAAACGTGTTTTCCGGGAGGTGCAGAGATCGCCTTACCGTGCTCAGGCCGGTGAGCGCATGGAGCGTCCTCGACTGGAACTCACGCTGATGCAGGATGTACACCACCAGCGCGGAACTGGCCACCGATAACCACGGGTGGAAGAACCACGCGATGGCCGCAAATGCAAAATAGAACGCGCGCAGGCCTTGGTTGAAGTCCTCCGCGGCGCGACTCGCCACTTGGGTCATCGTGTCTACGTAGTCGTCGTGTTCCTGCGGCTCTTTCGTGAGCGGAGCAGCCCCGACCAAGATCGTGCAGAAGTTATATTGGCGAATCGACCATGTGAACTTGAAAAACGTGTACACGAACACGCCGATCAGCAGGATGATCTTGATTCGCGAGAAGAGTTCGGACTCCGGCCGCGCAAACGGCAGTTCGGCGACGACGTCCGTGACGCGATCCGTGGTTCCCAGCATGGCGACGAGCCCGCCCAGGATAAGTATCGCTGTCGAGGCGAAGAAGGTCGCGCCGGTTAGCAAGCTATTGAACGCCGCAACGTCGGCGATGCGGTTCTCGTGCTGGAGCACGCGTTTGAACCACTCGCGCCGATAGAGACGCATCGCCACGACAAGGCTTGCCTTCCTCGCCGACTTGCGCTCGGCAAAGTAGGTATACCCGGCCCAGCAGGCGACGAACCAGATGAGCACGAATAAATCGATCAAATGACTCTTGGGCATAACACATCCTCGCTCTTTTGTTTCAGCGATCAAGGCAACTTTTGCTGCACCGCACAATCCGCAGGATAGGGACTTACGCCAGCATGTGCCAATCGCAAGTTCTGATGATGGCGATCAGTGTGGATTATCGAGTGTCGAAAATCGGAAAGCTCTACCAGCGGCGGTGAAGGCTTGGGCCGTGGTACGAAGAGCCGAGCTGGGCTTGGATCAGGCGGAATAGCACGAACTCGCAACCGTGATCGCGACCGGCCCGCGGCCGTTCCAGGAGCGAGCATCGTCGGCGTGGAGCGCCACCGTACGTTCGACCTACCGCCGCGCCCCATACCGAAAACCCCACCGGATTTCGGCCCTCGATAGCCCCGACAGTGACTGTGTTCAGTGCCATACGGCAAACAGTCGAATTCGGTATCGGCGTCGATGCCGATTACTATTGTTCCTTGCAGTTCTCGCGCCACGACCACGAGCAGCGTCGTCGCGAGCACGATTGCACCCCAATCCGAAGATCGCGGTATCCGGTCGGCCCTAGAATGAGACCAATGTCCAGCTTATCGCCACGCAGGGATGCGGCGCGAGCACGGGCAGCGAAGCGTTGGTATGTCTACCTCATACTCTGCTGCAACGGAGCAATCTACACCGGCATCGCCCGGAACGTGGTTGTGCGCTACGCACAGCACGTCGCTGGCACTGGGGCGCGCTACACCAGGGCCAATCCGCCGCGGCGGCTACTCCTCAAGTTCGCCTGCATGAACCAGTCGGAAGCGAGCCGGATGGAGGCGGCGATCAAGAAACTAGCCGCTACCAACAAGCGGAAACTGGTCGGCAAAAGCAGCGCTGCCGCGCGAAAACTCCTGTTGATTTGAGTGAACACGGAGCACGTAGTTGGAATCCCACGCCCGAACGTCTGCAATGGAGCGAATTGAGCTGGTGGGCCGACAGGCAGTTCGCGGCCAAGTGCAGCCGTAGCGCGAAATCGCCGACAACGGTCGTTGACCGGCGCTGCCGTCCCTTTCCGGACATTCGCGAGCACGGCCGGTGGTACATTGTGCAATCGGTGCGTGTTCAATATCGCGGTAGGGCGAACGCTCAGGGGAGGGGCGCTTGGCGCGGGACCATCGGCGACTTGCGGCAATCGTCTCACTCGATGTGGCCGGGTACTCGCGCCTCATGGGCGTGGACGATAGTGGCACGCTGGCGGCACTGAAAGCCCACCGGCGGGAGCTTATCGACCCCAAGATCGCGGAGCATGACGGCCGCATCGTCAAGACGACCGGTGACGGCCTGTTGCTGGAATTCTCGAGCGTCGTCGATGCAGTGCGCTGCGCAGTTGACGTGCAGCGGGGCATGGCCGAGCGCAACGAAGGCATTGCCCCGGACAAGCGACTGGACTTTCGCATCGGCATCAATCGTCGGCGACATCATCATCGATGGCGATGACATCTTTGGTGATGGCGTCAATGTCGCGGCGCGCCTGGAAATGCTGGCTGAACCCGGCGGGATTTGCGTAAGCCGAGTCGTGCGCGATCAAGTCCTCGATAAACTGAGCTTCACTTTCGAGGATCTCGGCGCGCAGCAGGTCAAGAACATCGCGCGACCAGTCGAGGTATTTCGAGTGGACCTCGGAAGCGTGGCACCGCAAGCGCAAGGTCGAGATCGTGGGGACTGGCAACGATTGGCTCGATCTACCAGCCGGCGGTGGCTCGGCGCAGTATTTGTTGCGCTGCTGGTAATCGGAGCAACGATAGCGTGGTACATCCAATCCTCGCGAACGACGTACCGTGAGGCCGCTTCCGCGCCGCCCGCGACAATGCTTCCGGACAGGCCTTCGCTCGCGGTCCTGCCGTTCGATAGCCTCGGCGGCAGTTCGGAGAACAGTTACTTCGCCGATGGCATGACCGACGACATCATCACCGATCTTTCCAAGCTCTCCGGAATCCTGGTCATTGCGCGCAACTCCAGTTCGACTTACAAGGGCCAATCCGTGAAGGTGCAGCAGGTGGCCAAGGATCTTGGCGTGCGCTACGTGTTGCAGGGAAGTGTCAGGCGCGAGGGTGACACCGTTCGCATCAATGCGCAGCTCGTCGACGCGCCCGGTGGCCAGCACCTCTGGGCGGAGCGCTACGATGGGTCGATTCGGGACATTTTCGCGCTGCAGGACAAAGTCATCAGGCAAATCGTCGCCGCGCTTGCGGTGAATCTCACGCATGACGAACGGACGAGGCTCGAACTTGCGGATACCCGAAACCCCCAAGCCTACGATGCGGTGCAGCGGGGCTGGGCACACTATCGCCAGGGCTCCGATGATGAAATCAACAAGGCGATCGCACTGTTCGAGCAGGCGATCGCGCTCGACCCTGGGTACGCGCGAGCACATGCCGCCGTGGCGGCGGCGTCCTGGCGGATCGTCCAATCCTACTGGGAGTCAACCACCCAGGGCGGATTCCAGCGCGCGTTTGACCGCATGGAGAAGGCTCTCGTCAACGCGACGCGGCAACCCAATGCGCTGGCTCACGCCGTGTCGGCCGAGGTCCTCTCGAAGCAGGGGCGCTACGCGGAGGCCTTCACCGAGATCGACCGCGCCATGGCGCTTGCCCCGAGCGATGCCAACAATTACCTCAGCAAGGCGCGCATCCTCAATGCAACGGGGCGGGCGGCCGAGGCCGAGGAGTCGGTGCGCTGGGCGATGCGGCTCGATCCGCTGTATTCGCCGGACTATCTCCGCACGCTCGCGATGTCGCTGTTTCACCAGCAACGTTACGAGGAGGCGGTCGGGACCGTCGAGAGACTCCTGGCACTGAAAACCGATGCCTCGGAAGACTATGTCACACTGATTGCGAGCCTTGGACATCTTGGCCGCAAGAGTGGCATCCCCGAGGCTATGAAGACACACAATCAATTGAGCGTGGCGGCGGCCACCAACAGCATTACCGTCCAGTATTCTGGAGGCTGGTGGTGGTACGGCGACATGTTCAACTACGATCCGGCATACCGCGACCGGCTGATGGAGGGCCTGCGCAAGGCTGGTGTTCCGGAAGGCGCGGGAACCGATATACCCTTCGAGAAATATCGCGCGCTGATGCACAAGAGCGGCGGCTATTACGACGTGACTGGCGCCACCACGATCGATCTCCAGCAAGCAAAGACGCTGCACGACCGCGGCGTCAAGTTTGTGGATGTGCGCGCTGCCCTGGACTTCGCCCGCGGCCATATTCCACGCGCGTTCAACCTTGACGTCGCTACCGAATTGTCACGGGATAGCCTGTCGCGCATCGTCGGCAAGGATGAGGAATTGGTCCTGTCCTGTCACGGCAAAACCTGCCCCGACTCGGCCATCGCCAGCGCCAAGGCCCTGATATGGGGTTTCAAGCGGGTGTACTACTTTGCGGGCGGCTTCCCCGCGTGGAAAGAAGCCGGATACCCGGTCGAGGCGTCGCCAACGAAATAGGAATTTCGGAACGCGTACCTGACGGTTGTCGGTGCTCGACGTCGGGCGTCCGCTTTCACAGTGTGGACGGACTGTTCAGGGGTCGACTCCGGCCTGTCGCTGATCCTTAGAGCAGTCGCTCGCCGCAACGTCTGCACCCACCACGGCGAGCGATCCAAGGCAATCGGCCTGACCCGGTTAGTCTAAGCGAGAACGCGCTGCGTCAGGCTCACGCCAACCCCTAGAGTCCTTGCAATCTTCACCTTTCCCATTCCTTGCGCCGCGAGCTGCCGGATGCGCTCCTCGATCGATGCGTCTGCCTTCGGTCGACCCAACGTCTTCCCCTTGGCTCGTGCTCGAGCAAGGCCGGCCTTCACCCGTTCCTGAATGATCGATCGCTCGAACTCGGCGAACACGCCCAACATTCCGAACATCGCTTTGCCCGATGGTGTCGATGTGTCCAACGCTTGCTGATGCAGGTATAGGTCGACCTTCTTCGATTGAAGGTCGCTCAGGAATCCGACCAGATCCTGAAGGCTGCGACCCAACCGATCCACGGACCACGCGGCCACCACATCGAACTCCTTGCGGGCGACTGCGCGAAGCAGGGCATCGAACTCGGGGCGATCCTTCCGGCCTTTGGCGCCGCTGACCCCGTGGTCGATGTATTCGACCGCAATCGTCCACCCGTTTCGTTCGACCGCCGCCCGTAGCTCGCGCCGCTGGTTCTCGGTCGTCTGCCCATCGGTGGAGACGCGGGCGTAGAGCGCGACACGTTTCGGCTTGCTCATTGTTACTCCCTTGGTTGCGTGGGAATCGGCATCGTGCCGATACCGTATTCAAGTGTTTTCGGTATGCCCCGCAGGCGGGTCCGCCCTCGGGGCTACCGGTCCGCGTCATTCGGGTGGGGTTTTCCGTATGCCCCCTGCCACCTCCTATTGGAGCCACTCGTCGTCCGGCCCCTTCTTCGGCGGGGCGCGATCTGGCCCGCTCACGGACGATGCAGCCACGCGGACTGAACTCGAATGGCGAGTCCGAGCCCCATCCGGTCTCCGCGAGCGGCACATTGGTGGCGAGCGCGTCCTGAAGCATTGCCGCCAAGTCTCCGGCCTCGAGTAGCCGCAGGGCCGACTCCGGCACGTGTCGCCCGAACTTCTCGTGGTAGGTGACGACGAACTCATCCCCACGATGTGCACGTCGAACAGACAGGAGCGATCCTGCGACGGAACTACGCTGTGCTCTTCCCATAGCAAGGCGGTGCGCAGGTAGCGCCGCAGTTCCTCGTCGCGAACCTCCTCGATGCGAAGGTCACCCACTAGCGGAGGCCGGTTTACGACATCTCGCCAAGGGAGGATTCGCCCGCGATAGCGAAGAAGGCGAATGGCAAACCACACGATAGTACCGTATGGCTATACGGTACTCTATCACGAATGCCCGTTGTACCATTCGCAATGGTTGCTAAGTCGGCAGAGGGAGGTCCGATGCAATCGAGCTATTGTCCTCGGCTCTCCGAGGCGAAGACTTTGTTGCCGATTCTTCGGGCGCAATTGGGTGCCGCTGCCCCCCGTTATTCGCTGCCGGCCGGCATTTCGCTGGACCTGCTTCCCATCGTCGAGGATGGGCTCTTTGGGTACGAGCTTGTCCCGGATCGAAATACCCACACGTATTTCACGATAGGCTTCTGCGCGACCGGCGAGGCGGTATTACGCAGAACTGCCATGTGCGCTAACGCTCCCAGCGTCCTGCGCCTTGCGGCGGTCAGCGGCAAGTCGGTTGTGGGCACCAATTTCCATCTTCGCAATTCTGCTCAACAGCGCGACTCTCGTTTTGGCGAATTGTCCGATGCCGTTGAGTCGGCGTTTTCGCAGCTGGTCACGCTGTTCCCTGAAAGACCCCGACGACCCATCGAGCTTCGGGTTAGCGTGCATCGATACCTAGATGAGGCTCTGTCCATTGCGCACGCAGATTTGTCCGACTGGAACCCGTTCATTCAATTTTTCGGCCTCCCCGACGAAGCACAGTACGGGTTCGCATTGAGTGGCGACCACGGCGAGCATGGAGAGCTTATTTCCCGGCGTCCGGACATGTGGGTTCTGCGGTGGAAGTCGCGGGAGGCAGTCATCTACGAAGAATGGGCAGTCCTGCTGCCTGACTTGGATGCGTCCAATGCGTCGGCGCGCGCCTGAATCGCTTGCGGCGCGGGGCAGAAAGGCACCGGAGGTGCACTCTAACCTCCCTCCACCGGGACACCTCGGCGGCGATGCTGGCGCGCCTACCGCTCGGCGTTGGTTAGCTTCGTCTAAGGACGCCGCGGGACCAACCATCCTCCCATGCTACTTGCAGGGAGTGGACCTCCTGAGACCGATTATGCAAGGGTTGCCCGGTGTCATTGTTTCGATTGATGGTCGTGACGGCGTTGGAAAAACCACACTTGGGCGGTATCTTGCGTGGCACTTCAATGTGACGTTGATTGAGACCGACCTGTTCCTAATCCCTACGCGGGATCACGTTGTGTATCTCGACGATCAGATAAACCGCATCATCGAACGTCGCATAACAACACCGCTTCCCGTAATCGTTGAAGGCGTTGCGATGCTTCAGCTGATGAAGCGGATCAACCGCATTCCAGATTTCTCCATGTATCTCACGAATCCTCGGCAATCGAGTAACCCGATCATGGAGCGGCAGCTTTCCGCATACGAGGCGGCGTTTGCACCATCCACGAGCGCGAATATCGTGGTGCGGATTGAACTCTAGTCGCCCCGGAGATCTCCCAGCCAGGCGTCGGTCGTGGCGCGGCGTCCATCGACGCCCAGAAGCGTTGCGAAGCAGCTTGCCGCGTCTCTCGGTGCTACGCCGGATGTCAGCGGTCCGGAGCCCGGCGGACCGCTTGCTGGTCATCAGCCTCCCGGCTTCGGACACGGGTGGTTCACCGCACACGCAAGCATCGTCGCGCCCGACGCGACGTCAGTCGCCGCCCTTCTCCACCCGGGGTGGGTACACGCCCGTCAGCCGCGCGATGAGGATCGCGAGGAACAGCGCGCCGGTGAGCTGCTCGACGACGCACAGCGACCGCGCCTGGCGCGTGAGCGGCGTGAGATCGCCGAATCCGGTGGTCGTCAGCACCGTGAAACTGAAGTAGACGAACGCGGGCATCGTCAGATCCGCCGCAGTTCCGCCGACGGCGAACGACAGGGGGTAGTAGTGCTCGACGATCGCATAGAGGTAGGCCCAGAGCACGCCCATCATCAGGAACGCGGCGCCGGCGCCCCACAGCTTGTCGGCCGTCATGACGTCCCGGTGGAAGACGTACTGCAGGAGGTACACGAGCGTCGTTGCGTAGAGCAATGTGCCGAGCCACCACGACTCCAACAGATACACGACGTCCCCCGAGTGAAACGACACCCACTGGAAAACCAGCGTCGGCGCCGCGATCAGCAACACGATGGCGAACGAGATCACGGTCCGTCCGACCGCCGCCACGGCGGAGATGACGACGAGGAGATTCACGGCGTTGAACAGGAGCCGGCTGGTCGGCGTGGGTTCGACGAGCGGGGCTCCGGCAACCAGCGCCAGCATGACGATGAACAGGTAGAAGCAGCGCTCAAAGAAGACGCGGCCCACCGTTTCGCGCGCACGGCCGATTGTCATGGTCGTTTCCGTTTGAATTACGTACGCGCGACGAGTAACTCCGACAACCTCCTCTCTGCCACGCGGTAACAACAGCTGCCGACCTCGATGACGATACCACCCAATGGCTGCTGTGGGCGACTTCACCGTACGGCCGTAGGTGGCCGAGAGCGGTCCGTCGTCAACGACCACTCCCGGCCCTTTTCGGTCATCGGCATATCGTGGAAGCGGCCGTAGCAGCTTTTTTGCTTGCGACGACCCAGCGCACAGTCTGACCGACCATGGGCCAGGTAGTATAAGGATGGCGACGATCCGAGCTGAGACACGCGCGAGGCACCATGGCCGATGGCGGACCCACCCCCAACATGCGGCGCGACCTGACGCGCACCGTGCTCGCGGTGCTGCTGATGGTGATTCTCATCGGCGCCTCGTTCTGGATCTTGCGCCCGTTCCTGCTCGCGATCATCTGGGCGGCGATGATCGTCGTGGCGACGTGGCCGATGATGCTCAAGCTGCAGGCCCGGCTGCGCAGCCGCGCCCTGGCAGCGATAATCATGTCCGGGACGATGATTCTCGTGTTTGTCGTGCCACTCGTACTGGCGATCCAGGCGTTGGTCGACAACGCGGACACAATCTCGGAGTGGCTGCACACGTTGGCCACCGCGTCGATTCCCCCGCCTCCCGAATGGCTCTCCCGTATTCCACTTTTCGGCGCGAAGATTGCCGAGCGCTGGACGAGCATTGCCGCGGCGGGCAAGGAGGACCTCGCGGCGCGCCTTGCACCGCATGTGGCAGCCGCCGCGCAGTTGGTTGCCAGCGCGCTTGGCGGCGCCGGCGTGCTGGCCCTCCAGTTTCTCTTGACGGTGATCATTGCGGTCGTCATGTACACGCACGGCGAAGCGGCGAGAGCGGGTCTAATCCGTTTTGGCCGCCGGCTCGCGGGCGACCGCGGCGAAGGCGTCGTGGTGCTTGCCGGTCAGGCCATCAGGGCGGTGGCGCTCGGCGTGGTCGTCACCGCGCTGGCGCAGACCGTTCTGGCGGGACTTGGCCTCGCCGTGGCGGGAATTCCGTTCGCTGGGCTGTTGACCGCAGTAATCCTGCTGCTCTGCATCGCTCAGATCGGACCGATCCTCGTGCTCGTTCCGGCTGTAATCTGGCTGTTCTGGAGCGACCAGACTGGCTGGGGCGTGGCGCTGCTGATCTGGACCGTCGGCGTTGGCACGATGGACAACTTCCTGCGCCCGCTTCTCATCCGCAAAGGGGCCGACTTGCCGCTGCTGCTCATATTTGCGGGTGTGATCGGGGGCCTGGTCGCATTCGGCATCGTGGGCCTGTTCGTGGGTCCAGTTGTGCTCGCCGTTACCTATACGCTCCTCAAAGATTGGATGGGTGAGCGAGACGCTCCCTAGCCCGCCGATTCCGGCTCACTGCGCCGGCAAAGATTGTTTTCGGGGCGTCGCGGTATGACCGCTTGTGGCCGAACTGGGACGAACCGTCGACCGGCTCAACGGGATCCAAAGCGGAAGCGCGAGCCGCCGGTAAGTGACCAAGTTGGCCACCTCACGCGCGAATCGCAGCTTCAATCTCGGCAAAGGTGCGCGCGATATCGCGACCGACTTGAGGCGGAAGCCCAAGGTGCCGCGTAATTTGCGTTAGGGAGAAGATGCCTCGCACGGTGCGAGTTGCCGACGTTGCGTCGGCAGACCCAGATTCAATCACCAGCGCGTGTTGGCGGCCGGAACGCTTCAAGGTTTCGACAATGTCGCCAACACGAACCTGCAACACGTCCTGAAAGTCCATCGCTTCCAGGAGGTCTGCGGGGGTCATCACCTCACTCACAAGAACCTCAACATGCCGCATACCACGGTCTTGTGCAATCTGAATCGGCCTCTCGCCCAAAATGTCGTTAGCAGTAACTATTCCCTGAATGACTCCCGCTTCATCGACAACAAACAATGCGCGGACGGCGTGCCTGATCATTGCCTGGTGGGCTTCATCGATACTCGCGCCGGTGCCGGTCGTTACAGCTGCGACTCGCCTCAGGTCCGTCATCACGTCGGTCGCGGGCGAGTTTGCTTGAACACGCAGCTCGGAAGTTTGACTTTGCAGGCGATAGGTTACGCCAGGCCCGGCTTTCGATTGGCGCAGCGCACGGTACGGCTCTTCCGAAGGCCGCTGCACCTGCGCGGACCGTACCTCACTCACGTGCCCAACTCCAGAGAACATTCTTTCGACGAATGGGACGCTGTGCTTCGGTTCTAACCTCATGGCGGCAGTCTCCTCGGGGGAGGGTAGGTGTTTTGTCATCATCCGTCACTCCAAAGTGCGGGCTGGCCGAGATGCGCTTCCACTCCTCGCGCAGAGGTCCATCTTGCCACTATTGGAAACGGAATGCAGTAAGGGCGTCAGCGCGCCGGCTTCGTCGCCTGCCAACTCGACGAGTCGGCCCGGCCATTGCCGCGCCAGTCCGAATTGGTCATGCACTGCGACTACAAGACACGCGACGATGCGCGGGTCAGCTTGTTCGATTACATGGAAGTGTCTTACAACCGACAGCGACGGCACTCATCGATTAGCTACGAGCCCCGCTACCGTTCGATGAGACATTCGCGGCCGAGCGATCCCAGGCACCGCGCGGGACTTCCGGCGACCAGCTCAAACGATCCACGCTGTGCGCCTTTTCAATCGTCCCAGGCCTCGATGACTTGGGCCTTTCCGGTAATTCTGGACGCGTTCGCCGGAAAGGCAGCGGCAGCGTCCAGCATCGCCCTGTCCTCGCAACCCCAGACCAGTCCCGAGACGCCCAGCAGGGCGACGGCCACGCCGATTGTGAGCTTCGTCATGAGCGGACTCTTCGGTGTTGTGTACCTAGACGCAACGCTCCGTACGAGAATCATTGTCAAATAGACCGGATGGCGCCTCGGACAGGAGTTGAACCGGTGGCCTACCGCTTAGAGGCAGCTTCATCCACTGGGCTACCGATGCCGAGCGGCCGGGGGGGCGGATCGTCCGGCTTCTGGTAACGTGGCAGGTCGGTCAAAGCGGTGGTGGGTGTCCCATCCTTCGTGCAACTGTAGAGGTACGCTTGCTGGCTACGTTTGACGTTGATGCCGACGTGGTCCGTGTTCTTGTAGCTGTCCCCGCCAACGGCCTGCACTGTCCAAACCATGTCCCCGTCACGAATAAGACGTACAACATCAGAGCACAGAGTTCGCTCGCCGTGCTGGAGAACAAACGTGCCTTGGCGCTCGTTCCGCACGAATTTGTGCAACAGCACTTCATCGACCTCGCCGAGGTTCGCGTTCCAGTGGATCGCGCTGATGCCGTAGTGGTTGATCTTCGCCCCGTGCCCGGTTGTTGCGCCAGCGGTGGAGTTGAACCGGCGGTCGAGCGTGCGACTACACGACGTCGTAACGCTTCGCGTGCTTCATCATGAAGGCGGCAATTGCCCGCTGACTCTGGGCTGCGTAATCATCACGCGCGCTTGATCGTGCGTGGCCTCGCGTCGAGCGCCATTCGCTATGATGGTTTCCATGCGGTCGCCTCCGCGGCCACAAGACTTTCGGAGCATTTTCCCGAAGCAACGTGTACTGTGCCACTGTGTCCCTTGCGATCAGTTAACGATCACAACACAGGATAACTAATCCCAGTGCTTGAAGCGTTATTAGTGTTACAAGATGCTGATTATTTGTACGTTGTTTCCACTGTCCCACTGATTTGGGACACTAGCGGGACATCAAGACCGAAAAGCGCTCTCTTATCCACAGCTATGCGGCCGAGGGAACGTAGAGGAAGGCTGTAACCGGAGCCGTGAGCGTGGCATCCGGGGCGGGATCTTTCTGGCGATGTCCCGTCAGTGTCCCGCTAAGTCAACATGACGCCGTTGTAGAGCGCCAAGTTATTGATTTTTGGGGTGGCTGATGGGATTCGAACCCACGACAACCGGAATCACAATCCGGGACTCTACCAGCTGAGCTACAGCCACCGTTGCACTGCTGCGACGCCTTGCGGCGCGCACTCTCAAAATTTGGCACGCCCGACAGGACTCGAACCTGTTACCGCCGGCTTAGAAGGCCGGTGCTCTATCCAGATGAGCTACGGGCGCCTGGACAGAAGTCACCCCGTGACGGGCCGGGAGAAGGATTCTAGCCGAATTCGACACGGCCTGCCTGCCGGGAGTTGCGTCAGGAGGGCGGCGCCGCCAGATCGTCGCGGCCGACACCGATATAGCGCGACGTCCGAATCGGCACGTCCGGCTGCTGGAATTTTTCCGCGCTGTCCTGAATCCGCCGGTCCGTCTGCGTCATCCGCGTGCGCAGCCGCGTGTATTCGGCAAACGAAGCGATTACGAAACGCTCGACGAAGCGACCGTCCTGTTCGAGATCGCGATAGACGCGCCAGCTGCCGGCGCCGTTTCGCCGCCGCGTCGCTTCGATCTTGTGGATCGCCTTCAGGAACGCCGCCCGATTCTCCGTCGCAATCCGGTATTCGATCTGGATCAGCACGGGACCATCCTCGGGTGCAGGCATCATCGGAATCGCCAGATCCGGCAGGCGCGCCCCCGGCGTCACGTCTGCCTCCTCAGCGAACGCGACCCGTATGCGACGATTCAGCGCCAGCAACAGCAACATCGCCGCGACCGACGCTCCGAGCGCGATCGGCGTGCTGAAATGCGTGGCGACGGTCCCCCACACGATGCTGCCGAGCGCGAGGCTCGCCTGGTTGGTGACGAGATTGGTCGCCACCGCGCGCGCGCGCACCCAAGCCGGCGCAACGCTCTGCGTCCCGGCCGCGAGACTGGAAAGTGCCGTGACCCATGCCGCGCCTGCCGCGCATGCGCCCACGATCGCGAGCGGCAGCATCGCCGTCACCGCCATCAGCGTCGTGGCGATCGCCCACAGCACGACGCCGGAGGTGACGATGCTGTTCAACGAACGCCGGCTCATCTGTTGCGGTATCGCCAGTGCGCCGACGATGGCGCCCGTGCCGAACGACGCCATCAACGTGCCGTAGCCGCCGGCGCCGAGGGCCAACTGGTCACGCGCGACGAGCGGCATCAGCGCCCACAGCGCGCTCGCGCAAAAACTGAAGCTGAAGTTGCGGATGATGAGCGAGCGCAGCGGCTTCGAGTGACGCGCATAACGAAGACCGCTCTGGATCCCGGACAACAGCGTCTCCGGCACGCCGGGAATCATCCCGCCGGGGCTGGGGTATGGATAAACGGCGACGATCATCACGAAGAAGAAGACCGCCGCCACAAGAAACGCGCTGCCGGAGCTCAACCATGCGGCGAGCGCGCCGGCGAGCGCGGGCCCGAGTGCACGCGCGACGTTGAAGGCAACGGCTCCAAGCGACACAGCACGCGGAATTTCCGCGCGCGTGACGATATCGTTCACGCTCGCCTGTTGCGCCGGAAGATAAATCGCGAAGCCGGCGCCGATGACGAACGTACCGATGAGCAACGTGACCGGTCCGACGATGCCGGTAATCTCCGCGATGCCGAGGCCTGCCGCCGCGAAGATCAGCACGGCGTGCGTAACAAGAATGATGCGGCGCCGATCGACGATGTC
Organism: uncultured beta proteobacterium; assembly: GCA_963724975.1. Lineage (GTDB taxonomy): Bacteria > Pseudomonadota > Gammaproteobacteria > Burkholderiales > Casimicrobiaceae > CAIWHR01. The sequence goes on from CAVRXB010000005.1 coordinate 449,899, forward strand.
GGCAAGCGCACCGGCGGCGAGTCCGAACAGCAGCGACGGCGCGGTGCTTGCGGTCTGCACGAGCGCCACCATCAGCGCAGACGGCGTCAGCGTGGCCATCAGCCAAGCCGCCACCGTCGATTGCATCGTGTATCCGAGCGCAGCGCCGATGGAGCCGATGTATAGCCGCAGGAACGCCGCGTGCCGCAGGGGCGACGCGGGAAACCAGCGCGCGATAACCGAGGCGGTCGATGTGGCCAAGGATCGAGTTTAGCGCCGGATCGACAGCCCGCGAAGCGTTCGGGCGACCCGCTGCAGGACAAGTCAACGCAGGACCGGGACACTGCCGTCTTGCTTGTCGACGCCCGCGAACAACCGTTGCATGAGATCGCGCATCGAAACGGTACCCTGTACGCCGCCGTCCTTCATCACCGGAAGATGCCGGAATTTGCCCTCGATCATGATGTCGATGGCGCGCGCCACGCTCTCGTCGGCCGCAATCGTTCGCGGCTTTGGCGTGTAGACCTCGTCGACCTGCGTGATGCGCGGATCGAGGCCGGGTTCGATGACGCGCCGAAGAACGTCGCGCTCCGTCAGGATGCCGGCGAGCTTTCCCTTGCGCATCACCAGCACGGCGCCGACGTCGTTATGATTCATGAGGCAAACGGCATAGGTGACCGACGCATCCGGTTCGACCGACGCGACGCCGGATGCCTTTTTCGATTGCAGCACGTGGAAGACAGTGTCGTCGATCATCCGAAAATTCCCGGGTCAAGATCATCCGACCGTACTCTCTCCCTACTTGCCGGCTCGAATATTGATTGTGGTCAAACCGGCACTTATTCGTGAGAATCGTCGAGAAAAGCCGCGGCTGCCGGGTTGCCTCGCAGCCGCTCGAGCTCGCGCGCGTCGGGGAGCTCGGGCTTGTCACGTTCGGCATCGACCATGCAGAGAAAACCCAGAGGCGCCTCCGCGCTTGCCCGGAATTGGTGCCAGGTCGCCGGCGGCACCGTGACCAAGTCGAACGTGCCGACAGGGAACACGGTATCGCCCACGAGGGCGGCGCCGGCGCCGCGCAGGACCATGACCGCGTGCACGTGTTCGTGACGCTCGAGCGTCGAATGACCGCCCGGCGCCACTTCGAAATAGCGCAGCTCGCCGCGCAGGTCCGGCCGGCGAAACAGCGTCTGTCGCGTCACGTCGCGGAAAGGCGCGCCTCCCTCCTCCTTGTAGCGCAGCTGCTCGACGCCGGTCCAACGGTAGTTGTCGCCGTCGGGGGCGAATGGACGCACGGGCGATTCGTTCATGGCTTTCCTCCTGATTCCCGCACGGCGGAAACGAAGTCGCGCGCCTGTGCGGCGAGGCCATCGCGCGCGACCAGCAGGTTGCCGCCGATCAGCAGCATCGTATCGTCGCCGAAACGCGCGCGCATCTCGGGCACGCGCCCGACCGTCATGCCACCGGCCGGCACGGGAAGCATCGGTGCGACGCCGTGCCATGGCAGCACGCGCCGCGTCGGCGATGGCGCAACATACTTCCGGCGACCACGAAAACCGGCCACCGGCGTTCGGGAATATCGTGGCATCGGCACCGAAGAGCCGGAACAGCTTGCCGAGCAGCAGCGGCGGCGCGATGCGCGTGGCGCCGGCGAGCGCCGGATGTGCGACGACCGGCATCCCGCAGCCGCGTGCGAGCGCGGCGAGGCTCCCGGCGCCACTCACCATGGGCGCGACGAGAATCATGTGCACGCCGGCTTCGCGCGCTTGGTCGAGCTGATCGCCTATCCGCCCGTAGTGGCCGGTCAGGCTCGGCGCATAGATGGAACGGCCGCCGGTGTCGCGATTGGCATCGTCCACGGCGCGCTGCACCGCGCGCACGCGTTCTGCGAAAGGCGCCGATGCCTGATCGGCGAGGCCATGATCGTCCTTGATGACGTCGATTCCCGCGCGTGCGAACGTGCCCGCGATCGCAGCAAGCTCCGCCGGAGGCAGCCCTTGCGGCTTCAGCGCCGAACACGTGAGCGGCCTGCCGTGCGCGCCCGTCAACTTGCGGATGCCGGCAATGCCGAAGCGCGGACCGCCGAAATGCGCGACGAATGAGGCTGGAAATTCGGTATCGACGAGTTCGACATCGTCGTGCAGCGACGTGTTGCCGAACAGCATGTTGAGGAGTTGGCCCGCTTCGAAGCCGGTCGTCTCGACGGCGAGCCGGATGTTGACGTCGAAGATGCCGGACGCGACAGCCGCGACGCTTCGCGACCTGCGCGACGACTTCGCGCAGCACGCGCGCGTCCGCCACCGCTGCGAGGGGCGCTTCGATGCTCTGCTCGAGCGCGATCGCCTGCGCTCGCGCGTCGATCGCATCGGCCGACGAGCGCACACGGTAGGTGACTGCAATCCAGCGTTCGTCGGCGGCCGGAATGGACGACATGGTGCAATTCTAGTGGAACCACGGCGCCCCGCACCGTCGAAGTCCGGGCGTGGTCGCCGACGCTTGAGGGACCCTCGTATGCTTGCAGATAAGGTACGTCGTCAAACATCCTCCACGATCCCTTACAATTGACGTGCCGACCAACGAGGGAACGAATCATGAACACGCATGACGAACTGCAATCCACGATCGCCAAGCTGACCGCACCCGGCAAGGGCATCGTTGCCGCCGACGAGAGCACGCCGACGATCACCAAGCGCTTCACGGCGGTCGGCATCGAATCGACGGAGGAATCCCGGCGCGCGTATCGGACGATGCTGTTCACGACGCCGGGTGCCGAGCAGTTTCTTTCCGGCGTGATCCTGTTCGAGGAAACGCTGGGCCAGGCCGACGACAAGGGCATGGCGCTGCCCGACGTGCTCGTGCACCACGGCATCGTTCCGGGCATCAAGGTCGACAAGGGGACGGTCGCCCTGCCCGGCGCCGACGGCGATCTCATCACGCAAGGTCTCGACGGCCTCTCCGATCGCCTGCGCGCGTACAAGATGAAAGGCGCGCGCTTCGCGAAGTGGCGCGAGGTCTACGCGATTACCGATCGCAATCCGACGCCGCTCGGCATCGACGCGAACGCCGAGGTGCTCGCGCGTTATGCCGCGATCTGCCAGAGCGAGGGCATCGTGCCGATCGTCGAGCCGGAAGTGCTGATCGACGGCGTGCACACGCTCGAGCGTTGCCGCGATGTCTCCGACGCCGTGCTGCACGCGGTCTTCGCTGCGCTGCACCGGCACCGCGTGTTGCTCGAAGGCATGGTGCTGAAACCGAGCATGGTGCTTGCGGGCAAGGGAAGCCCGCCGAAGGCCCCGCCCGAGGTTGTCGCGCGCGAAACGCTCGGCGTGTTGAAGCGCAATGTCCCGGCGGCAGTGCCGACCATCAACTTCCTCTCGGGTGGACAGACGCCGGTCGAGGCGACGGCGAATCTCAACGCGATGAACGCAATGGCGCCGCACGCGCCGTGGGTGCTGTCATTTTCGTACGCGCGCGCGCTGCAGGAAGGTCCGATGCAGCTGTGGGCCGGCCGTGCCGAAAACGTGAAGCCGGCGCAGGATGCCTTCCACAAACGGTTGAAGATGAACAGCCTCGCCCGTCAGGGAAAGTGGAGCGAAGCGCTGGAGAAGTAGACGCAGCGGAACGTCGACCGACGGCTTTCACCGAAGCGCCCTCACGCCTACATTTGCTTGAACAGGTGACTGAAGCTGCGGCTGACTTCGAGCTTCTCGTCGCTGCCCTTCACTTGCACCAGCTGATGGCCGCGGAAGTCCCGGCTCACTTGCTCGACCGCATCGACGCGGACGACCGTCGAGCGATGGATTTGCCAGAACTCGGTCGGGTCGAGCTCATCGATGAGCTCCTTGATCGGCTTGCGAATCAGCGCCTCGAAACCCTTGGTCTGCACGCGCGTGTATTTGTCCTCGGCGCGAAAGAACAGGATGTCGCTGGTCGGGATCATCCGGATGTTGGCACCGACACTCGCTTGCACCCAGCGCATGTAGTCGCGCGGCTTCACGCCGCCGGCGCCGATTCGTTCCGATAGCTTCGCGAGCAGGTCGTTCATCGGATCGGGTGCTTGCCTGAGGCGCTCGCGCAGGCGTTCACAGGTGATCGCCACGCGCTCGGCTTCCGGCGGCTTCAGCACGTAGTCGATCGCGCCGTGCTCGAACGCCGTGACGGCGTATTCGTCGTGCGCGGTGACGAACACGACATGGACCTTGCCGGCCAGCGCCCGGGCCGCCTCGATGCCGTTCATCCCCGGCATCCGTATATCGAGAAAGACGACGTCGGGATCCTCGCGCTGCACGAGCGCGATCGCCTCGGTGCCGTTGCTCGCCTCGCCCACGATCGCGAGCTCGGGCCACGCATCCTTCAGCCGTCCGATGATCTGCTCGCGCATCAGGCGCTCGTCGTCGGCAACGACGGCGGTAGGGGCGGCAAGGCTGTCTGAAGAGGGCATGCGGCATTCGTCGAATCAGGTGGGGGATGCGGCCGCGGCCACTTCGTAGGGAACCTTGATCGTCGCGGTGGTGCCGCCCGTCGGGCAGTACCGTGATGATCAGCTCGGCGCGGCCGTTGTACAAGACCTTCAGGCGCTCGCGAATGTTGGCGAGTCCCACGCCGGTGTCGGCTCTTGGGTGTGAAGCCCACGCCGGTGTCGGACACGTGGACGGCGAGCTGGCCGTCGTCGATCTCGGCCGCGATCTCGAGCTTGCCGCCCTCGGGCTTCGGTTCCAGGCCGTGCTTGATCGCGTTCTCCACAAGCGTCTGCAGCATCATCGACGGGAACACCGCCGACTTCAAGCCTTCCGGAATGATTATCACTGGCTGCAGCCGTTGCTCCATCCGCATGCTCATGATTTCGAGGTAAGCGGTGCACAGGTTGATCTGCTGACCCAGCGTGGGCCGGCGTCCCTCGCGCATCTGCGGCATCGCCGAGCGCAAGTAACGGATGAGGCTCTGCTGCATCTTCGAGGCACGCGGCGGGTCGGTCTGGATCAGCTGGTCGATGCTGCCCAGCGTGTTGAACAGGAAGTGCGGCTCGATCTGCGCCTGCAGCGCTTCCATCCGAGCTTCCAGCACGGTGCGCTCGAGCTGTTCGGTCTCGGCGCGTTTCGTGGCCTCGCTGGCGGTCGCTTCGGCCCTGCGCTTTCCGCCCGCCACGATCTTGATGATGAACGCGGAGACGATGATCAGGAAGCTCAGCGTCGGCAGTTTCAGGATGCCGCCGCCGATGATGAGTCCCAGGAACGAAACGAGCACGAGCGCCTTCCACTGGACGACGGCCACCCAGTCGAAGAAAGCCCACCACACCACGACGATGCCCCGGCGGATCTCGCGGAAAGCCTGCCGGATCGTGAGCCGCGCGGCGGGATCGCTCCTGCCGTGGTCGGCGGCCCTGTCGGGCCCGGGGGTGCGTTGGTCGGTCTTCATGGGATGCAAGGGTCGCTTGTTTTGTCTTGGGAGCAAGATTAATGGAGCGCCCCCGCAAACCCCAGCGTGACCGGACACAATGCGCGTTACGTGGGATGAAATGCAGGAAACCGTGACATTCGGTTGTCCGCCGCGACCGTTCCCGCGGAGCGGGATTCGTTCGAGCGAGCGTCGGCGCCGGCCCGGACGCGACTAACGCGGTCCCCGATGCGATTTTGGCGGGCCGACCCGAGGCCGACGCCGATCGTCCCTCGAGCGAAACAACCGAGGCGACACGCCCTTGCCGCCTCTTCGTCGTGCGCGAACGTTACTTGCAGTTGTCCATGCAGCGGACCGCCTTGGTGTCGGGCCGGTTATCCACGATGAAGCCGTCGCGGTTCGGCATCTGCACCTTCGGCAGGGTGTTCTGGTCCATGACTGCATTGGCAGGCACGAGCCCATTGAGGTTCAGGATGTAGGCCGCGAGCGCGTAGGTTTCGTTCGGCGTCAGCGATTGCGGCTTGTCCATCGGCATCGCGCGGCGCATATAGTCGAACAGGATCGGCGCATACGGATACATGCTGCCCGGCGTGAGCACGCGGGTATTCGTCTTGAACGAGCCGATGCCGCCCACCATCGTTCCGTAGACGGGGCCGCCCTTGGCCTCGGCGCCGTGGCAGGCGAGGCATTTCGCTTCGTAAATCGCCTTGCCTTCGGCGACCGACCCGTGTCCTACCGGCAAACCTTTGCCGTCGGCCGTGCGGACGTCGATGTTCCACGGCGCTATATCGGCTTCCGATATCGGCTTGCCATATTTCACGTCCACTTTGGTTGCGGTCTGCGACATGGGCTGCGGCGCCGCACAGCCGATGATCGCAAAGGCGGCCGCCACGCTTACAACGTCAAGCGATCGCATTTTTGACCTCCCCGCTCGCGCTGACGGACCACGGAAACACGCCGTTGTGGTGCTGGACAAAGCCGACAATGGCGCGGACCTTCTCGATGTCTTGCACCGTCGGCTGAACGTAACCGGTGCTGTCGACGGCGCGACTCGCGATATTCGCCGGCCCGCCGGCCCAGTTCCAGTTGTAGCGGAAGCGGGTGAGGCACTTATCCATCACCGGTTCTTCGAGCGCCGCTTCGCGCCACGTCTTGCCGCCGTCGGTAGTGACATCGACCGCTTTGATCTTTCCGTTGCCCGACCACGCGAAGCCCTGGATCTCCTGCATCCCCGCTTTGATGCTCATGCCGCCGGAAGGCCGGGTGATCACCGACTTGCACTCCATGACGAAGCTGAACTGCCGCCACTTGCCGTCCGGCATCGGATCGGTGTAGCGCGCGGTTTCGCTGCGCGCGTTCCACGGCTGGTCACCCACCTTGATACGGCGCAGCCACTTGACGCTGACGTTACCTTCCCAGCCCGGAACGAAGAGGCGCAACGGATAGCCCTGCTCCGCGCGCAGCATTTCGCCGTTCTGCGCATAGACGAGCAGGCAGTCTTCCAGCACCTTGTCGAGCGGCATGCTGCGTATGTGGCCCGCGCCGTCGGCGCCCTCGAACAGCACCCATTTCGCTCCCGGCTCAATCCCGGCTTCGTTCAGGAGCCACGAGACCGGAATACCGGTCCACTGCGCACAGGAAAGCAGGCCATGCGTCTGCTGGACCGTCGTCGACGCTGCCTTCAACCAGTCGGTGAGGCCGTTGCCCGAGCACTCCATGAAGTAGAACTTCGACACCGATGGGTAGCGCATCAGGTCGCTCATCGTGAATTCGAGCGGCTGGCGCACCATGCCATGAATCACGAGCTTGTGCTTGGCCGGGTCGATCTCCGGCGTACCGTTGTGATGGCGCTCGTAGATCAAGCCGTTCGGCGTGACGATGCCATACTGGTCTTGCAGCGGCGTCATGCTCCAGTCGGAGAAATTCTGCCGATTCTTGAGCACGTCGCTGCGGCGGCGGCGGACATGCGCCTCGTACTTCGACGGCACGCCATAGTCGTCGGGGGGAATGGGCTTGCCCATGCCCTTGTTGCTCTCCGGAATCGCGAGTGGCTCGGCGCGCGCGAACGAGGCACCGGCGGCAGCGGCGCCACCCGCAATCGCCACGCCCTGGCGCAGGAAGTTGCGGCGGGCATCCGACGGAAGTCGCTTCGTGTCGGCTTCCTGCAAGGATCGTCCGCGGAATCGCTCGATTGTCGGCGGCGTCGATTTCGTTGGCATGATGGCCTCCTCGTTGGATGGCATGCGCGTACGGCAGATGGTGCGGCCCGGATCCTTTGCGGAATCTTGTTGTTTTGATTCCCGTCTTATAGCCGACAGCATACGCACAATCAAGCTTGCTGCAGTGCGAAAATCGCGGCTTTCGCGACGGTCGCGGCACACCGTGGCCCCGGCCCTGTTTCTTTCCCGCCAGTCCGCTGTAAAATCGTTGAAAATCATTTTGTTGACACGGCGAGGCACCACGCGGCAAACCGGCCGCCACGCAGTGCAGCGCAGGTCCGCCACCGACACGTCACGAAGGAGCCAGTCATGGCCAAGAATTCCGCCGAATGGGCGGCCAAGCCGAAGTTCCCAGCGAGCCACTACGTCGACTCGCGCATCTACACCGACCAGGCGATATTCGAAGAGGAAAAGGAAAAGCTGTTCAAGAGCTCGTGGATCATCGCCTGCCACGAATCCGAAATTCCCGCCGCCTACGATTACCGGCTGTTCACGCATCCTTCAGGTGTACCGCTGATTGTGGTGCGCGGCGATGACATGACGGTGCGCAGCTTCTACAACATCTGCCCGCATCGCGGGAACACGCTGCTCTACGATCCCGCCGGCAATGCGAAGCGCATGACCTGCATTTTCCACGCCTGGTCGTTCGACACGCGCGGCAACTGCATCGACATCTCGCGCGCCGAACAGGGCTACCAGGATCGGTTCTGCAAGGAAGACGCGGCGCTGCGCGAAGTAAAGGCGCAGATCGGCTTTGGAGGCTTCGTCTGGGTCAATCTCGACGACCAGAGCATGTCGCTGCCAGGATTACATCGGTCCGGCGCTCGACATGCTTGAGCCGCAGATGCGCGAGCCGATGGAGGTGTTCCACTTCCACAAGGCAGTCGTGAACACCAACTTCAAGCTGTGGCACGACACCAACAGCGAGTTCTATCACGATTTTTTGCACTACTTCAATCGCATCACCGGCATGATGCAGCCCGGCTACTTCGATCGCAAGTACATCGGCTATCCGAACGGCCATGCATCGGTGGGTTCGATGGAGATCAAGTACGACGCCTATGCGGGCAGCAAGGAAAGAAAAGTTGGATGGCCCGAACTCGCGCCGGGTGGCTGGATCCTGATCGACATCTTTCCCGGGATGACGTACAACCTGCGCACCTCGGTGCTGCGCATGGATACGGTCATTCCGCTTGGGCCCAACAAGCTGGTCATCGAATTCCGCGGCCTCGGGTTGAAGCGCGACACGCCGGCAGAACGCGCGGAGCGCATTTTCGATCACAACACGATTTGGGGGCCGTTCGGCCGCAACCTGCATGAGGATTTGCTCGCCGTTCACGGTCAGGGTCGGGCGATGCGCGAAGGTACCGACAGCCACTGGGTGATCCAGGGGCGCGAAGAGAACAGCACGATCCATGACGAAATCGGCATGCGCCACTTCTACGCCGAATGGAGCAGACGCATGGGTCGACCCTCGTACGATCCGCTCGGCGAAGGCGTGCCGCGCCCGGCGCGCGCCGCCGCCTGAAGTCGGGCCGCTCCAACATGGAACAACGAACCGCCATCGAGGAGCTGGTCTATCGCTCCTGCCTCGCCCTGGACGACAAGGACTTCAAGGGCTTCCTCGATCTGTGCGACGCTGATTTTCACTACCGCATCACCGCGTACAGCCCGGAGATCCGCAAGGACATGATCTGGCTCGACCATGACCGGGCCGGCATCGAAACGCTATTCACGAATCTGCCGCGCCATAACAGCGACCATTCGCCGCTGACCCGTCACGCGACGGTCTATACGGTCAGGGTGGAAGGCGAGCAGGCGGAAGTCGTCTCGGCGCTGCAAGTCTTCCGCACCGCACTCGACGGCGGCGCGACCGAGCTTTTCGCCGTCGGGCGCTTGTACGATACGATCAAGCTCAACGGCGGCGCGCCCAAGCTCGCAAAACGCGTCGTCAAGCTCGATACCCGCCTCATGGGTTACGGCTACCACATCCCGTTCTAGAACCTATCTCAAAATTGGCTGCACGGCCCGATGACTTTGTCGTTCTCAGTTGGCAAATGAGGCTCGCCCCTCGCTGTACTTCTATGTACTATCTCGGGGCTCGCTGCGGGCCTTCGCGTCCTCGGGCCGTTCGCCCGATTTTGAAATAGGTCCAAGCCCTGCCGTGCGCATCCAGGTCAACGCCAGAAATCGCGCCTACCAATTCGAGGCGTTGCCTGGCGAGAAAATTCTCTATGCCGGCTTGCGAGCGGAAATCGATCTGCCTACCGAATGCGGGACCGGCACGTGCGGCACCTGCAAAGCAAGGCTCATCAGCGGCGAGATAGAAGACGGCTGGCCCGAGGCGCCCGGCAAGAAATACCTGAAGCAGGACAAGGGCGAGTTCCTGATGTGCCAGTGCGTCGCGCTAAGCGACGTCAACATCGAGGTCGCAAGCTTCGTCTATGCCACCGATCCCGGCGCCTGCCAGCTGACCACGCTGTCCGGCAGAATCGCATCTATGCGTAATCTGACGCATGACGTGATCGCGATCGACGTGGCGCTCGACTCGCCCTGCGATTTCGACGCCGGTCAGTTCATGGTGGTGAGCGTTCCCGGCGTGCCAGGCATGCGCGGCTACTCGATCGTCAATTTCGACCGCCAGGCCCAACGTCTCGAATTCGTGGTCAAGAAGAAACCCGGCGGCGGCTTTTCCGAATGGTTGTTTTCGGACAAGGCGGCGGACGCGAGGATCGAGCTGCTTGGGCCGCTCGGCAAGGCCACGTTCTATCCGAGCCTGGCGAAAAATATCCTTTGCATCGCCGGCGGCACCGGCATCGCCGGCATGATGTCGATCCTCTCCCGTGCCTGCCAGGAGCGCTATTTCGAGCAGTATCGGGGCGACGTCTATTTCGGTGCGCGCACGATGAAAGACATGTTCTATCTCGATGAGCTGTCCGCTTTCTGCCAGGAATTTCCGGAGCAGTTGCGCATTGTCATTGCCTTGTCGGACGAGGACGTGCCGCCCACGGCCGCTGCGCAGTACCCGCACTTGCACTTCGAGCGCGGACTCGTGCACGAAGTTGCCAAAGCCGGAATGCACGGAAGGTATCAGAACGTACGGGCCTATGTGGCGGGCCCGCCGCCTGCGGTCGAGGCGGCCATACGGGTTCTGTTGCTCGAAGCCAAGCTGACTACCGATAGCATCCGCTACGACAAGTTCAGCTAAGCCAAAGACTCGACAATGAGCAAGAAACTGGTGTGCCGCGTGGCGGAGATTCCGCCCAACGGGATGAAGGAGTGCAGTGCCGAAGGCGGGCTCAAGCTCCTGGTGGCGAATTCCGGCGCCGAATACTTCGCGGTGCAGGCGATCTGCCCGCACCAGGAGGTACCGCTTTGCGAGGGTCTGTTCGACGGCACCGTGCTCACGTGTCATCAGCACCTGTGGCAATGGGATATCCGGTCCGGCGCCCCCATGGGGATCGCAGAGGCGCCGCTCGAGCGCTTCGACGTGACCGTCGAGGACGGTGCGATCTTCGTCGACTCGCAGGGCGCGTTGAACGTGGGCGAGCTCTTCACCGGCATCGCCGAGCCCACGCTGGCGGCGTTGACGGCACTCGCCAAGCGCGAGGAATATGCAGAGGGAACTGTGTTGTACAAGCCCGGCGACCCGGCGGAGGATTTTTTCGTGCTCGACTCGGGGCGCGTAGAGTTCCAGATCGGTCGCGACGAGCGCACCAGCCCGGCGGGCTTTATGCTAAAAAAGGGGGAAGTGTTTGGTTGGGCGGCGCTGCTCGAAGACCAGCCCAATCGCATCGCCAGCGCGCGCGCGCTGGATAAGTCGGTGCTCCTGCGCATCAACGGCAAGCAGGCGCTGAAAATACTTGAATCGGATCCGGCGTCCGGTTATGTCGTCATGCGCCGGCTGTCGGCGCTGATCGCGCGGTTTCTTGCTGCGCCGGGGGCAAAGTGAGCGCGTCATAAGCATAGGTCCCAACAATAAGAACGAACTCGGGTAAAAGGAATACGATCCCAGTCCAACCGAAGGAGAGTGAAATGAACGCCAAGTTCACGTTGCATCTCGCCGCCACGCTGGTCGTTGCCGGCGGCATCGCCGTCGCGCCCGCGGCGGCCGCCGACCTCGATTTCGGCAAGCAGGGCGACCCGGTGGAACTCGTGATCGGCTTCCAGCCGTACTACACGGAATCGTGGTCGGGCGTGGTGATGAAGAACAAGAAGTTCTACGAGAAATACCTGCCCAAGGGTTCGAAGGTCGATTTCCAGATCGGCCTGCAGGGCGCGATCATCGTGAACAACATGCTGGCAGGCAAGCAGCACATCGGCTACATGGGCGACATGCCGTCGATCGTGTCCACCACCAAAGCCGAGACCGCCGACGTGCGGATCGTCGGTACTCTTGGGACTTGGCTTCGACCAGTGCAACATCTTCCTCGCGCGCACCGACGCGCCCAAGTTCGCGACGCCCGTAGAGGCGATCAAATGGCTCGACGGCAAGCAGGTCGCCGTGCCCAAGGGCAGCTGCACCGATCGCTTCGCCCAGGCGACGTTCAAGAAGGAGAGCGTCAATCCCAAGGATTACCTGAATCAGAACATCGAAGTGATTACCAGCAACTTCCGCGCCGGCAAGATCGACGCCGCGGTGATCTGGGAGCCCACCGCCTCGCGCCTCGTGCAGGAAGGACTTGCGCGCCGCATCGCCACCGGCGCAAGCGTCAACGAAGGCGACGGCGGCTTCCTCGCCATGCGCGCAGATCTCATCAAGCAGCGTCCCGATGTCGTCAAGGCGTGGATGAATGCCGAGCTCGACGCGCAGCTCTTCCTCGCCGACCCGAAGAACGCGGACGAGATCATCAAGATGGCCAAGGCGGAAACGACCGGCTTTTCCGACCGCGCGCTGTGGTACTCGCTGTACGGCACGTATCCCGCCAACGAGGGCGGCACCAAGACTCGCGTGAACTTGCATTACGCCATCACGCCCGAGGCACGCGAACCTGATCGACAAGGCCACCGCGTTCCTGTTCTCGATCAAGAGCATCAACGTCGAGAAGCTGCGCCCCGAGGCGGTCATGCCCGAGTTCGCAGAGGCAGTCCTGAAGGAGCGCGGCATGAAGGCGCCGATCGGCGACGTGAACGCGATGCCCGACTCGATGGCCCCGAAGTGACCCCCGCGAAGTAATTTCTCGCGAAGCAATCCCCAATCCGTCCGGCTTCGGGCGGGAACCGTCCCGAGAGCGTTCCTGCGCTCTCGGGCTCATGGCGAGGAAAGACAGGCATCGAGGATGGACCAGGCGAGGCAATCCGTCGAACCGGAGGTGATGCTCGACATCTTCAAGCGGACCATGCCGTTCCAGGTGGTCTCGGACGCCATGCTGCGCAAGATCGCCGCGGTGAGCTGGCGCGTGAACTACGAACCGGGCGCTGTCATCTACGATGCCGGCGACAAGGCCGACGACATCTACATCGTCGTGTCAGGAAAGATCGAACACGCGCTGGAGCCCGACGCCCATGCCCGCCGGCCGGTGCAAATGCTGAAGTCGGGCGACGTGTTCGGCTGGGCCGCGCTGCTGGAAAAATTTCCGGCGCGCCTGGCCAAGGCAGTGTGCATCGAGCGCGCGGACGTCGTGCGCATCAACGGCGAGGAGTTGCTGCGCCTCCTCGAATCCGATCCGGATGCGGGCGACGTCGTCATGAGCCGCTTCGCGACGATGATCCGGCAGGATTACACGGTTCCCGACCTGATCGCGCAGTTACGAACGATCCACCGCAAGCTGCACGCGGGCGATGTGCAGGGAATGAACCCGACCCTGTACCGCGTGTCGTTGTGGTTGAAGAGTCCGCGGCCGTACCTGATGCTGATCGGCTTCGGTCTTTTCCTCGGCTTCTGGTATCTGGCGGTGGAAGTGTGGAAGCTGCCGCGCTTCCGCGAAATGCCGGGTATCACCGGCGTGATCAAGGAATGGATCAGCAAGGATCCGACCTACGGGTTGTCGCTGTATACGCCCGAGTACTACAAGCACATCGGCATGTCGGTGTGGCGCGTCACCCAGGCCTTCTTCCTGGCGACGATTCTCGGCGTGCCGTTCGGCCTTTTCCTCGGCTGGTCGAAGACATTCAAGGAATACCTCTTTCCGGTATTCGAGACGCTGCGCCCGATTCCCATCCTCGCCTGGGTGCCGCTCGCCATCGTGATGTTCGTCGCCACCGAATCGGCGGTGATCTACCTCACGTTTCTCGCTTCGTTTTACGCCACCGCGCTCAACACGATGCTCGGCGTCGACTCGATCGACGAGTCCTATGTCCGTGCTGCAAATTGTCTCGGCGCAAGCAAATGGCAGGTGTTCCGCCATGTGATCGTGCCGGGCGCGCTGCCCTTCATCTTTACCGGACTGCAGATTTCGGTCGGCGTGTCGTGGTTCTCGCTTGTGGCCGCCGAAATGGTGTCCGGGCAGTACGGCCTCGGCTACGTCATCAATACGTCATACACAATGGTGCGCTATCCCACCATCGTCATCGGAATGATCACGTTGGGCGCCGTCGGCTACATCACGAGCGCGATGGTGCGCCTCGTGGGCGACTATCTGATGCAATGGCGGCTGCGCGAGTTGGCGATGGGAGGACGATAGTGCCGCGAACCGCGGCGCAAGGCGCCATCCGCATCGACGACGTGGTCAAGATCTACGACCCGGACGGCGCCGCGGTGATGGCGGTGGACCATTGCAGCCTCGACATCGAGGCCGGCGAAATCTGCATGATCGTGGGCCCCTCGGGCTGTGGCAAAACGACGCTGTTGAACGCGGTTGCGGGCTTCCACGAAATCACGTCCGGCACGATCACCCTCGACGGCGAGGTCCTGTGCGACGCCGCCCATCCGAAGGCCGAGCCGGGATCGGACCGCATCGTCGTGTTCCAGAACGGCGCGCTGTTCCCGTGGAAAACCAATCTCGAGAACGTCGCCTTCGGCCCCACGATGCAAGGCGAGCTGACGAAGGCCGAGGTTATCGAAAAAGCGATGGGCATGATGGCGGACGCGGGACTTGCCGGCGTCGAGCACAACTACCCGGGCGAGATTTCCTCCGGCATGCGCCGCCGCGTCGAGATCGTGCGCGCGCTGATGAACGATCCGAAAGTGCTGCTGCTGGACGAGCCCTACCGCGCGCTCGACTCGCTCACCAAGTCAGTGATGCACGAGGCGCTGCTGGAAATCTATTACAAGAACAAAGTGACCATCTTCTTCATCACCCATGACCTCGAGGAGGCGATTTTTCTCGGTCACAAGGTGGCGATCATGACGACGCGGCCGTGCAAGCCGAAAAAAATCCTCATCGTCGATATTCCGCATCCGCGCGATTACAGCGTGCTCACATCGAAACGTTTCCGCGAATTGATGGAGGAGACCAACGAAGCGGTGCACGAGGAAGCTCTCAAGGCCTTCGAGGCGGGCGAGAAAGAGGGCTAGTGGCGAAAAGAAGATTCAACGGGAGGAGCCTCGCCCGCGGCGTGGTATCCATCATCGTGTTCCTGGTCCTGTGGGAGATCGGCTCGCGCTCCAAGCAATGGCTGGGCGCCGACTTCTTCACGCCGGTGCGCGAAGCGCTCGGTGCGATGGGATTCAAGAAGACCTACCTCCCCTGGATCGGAGCAGTGCCGGCGCCGACCGAAGTGCTCCACGCATGGGCCGGCGTCATCACCGACGCCGGCTACTGGCAGAGCTGGTACAAGAGTTCGTTGCGGGTGCTCTCCGGATTCACCACCGCGATGCTGGTCGGAATCCCGTTTGGATTGTTGCTGGCGGTGAATCGCACCGCATTCGGCATCGGCTTCCCGGTGTTCGAGGTCTTGCGCCCGATACCGCCGCTTGCATGGGTGCCCGCGTCGATCATCTTCTGGCCGACGCAGGAGCTCTCGATCGCGTTCGTGACGTTCATCGGCGCGTTCTACACTATCGTCATCAACGTGGTCGGCGGCGCCAAGTCAATCGACGTCCGCTACTTCCAGGCGGCACAATCGATGGGATCTTCCAAGTGGGATATTTTTCGCCGCATCATCCTGCCGGGAACGCTGCCCTCGATCGTGGTCGGTGCCGCAGTGGGCATGGGCATCACCTGGGAAGTGGTCGTCGCCGCTGAAATGATTTCCGGCGGAGGCAGCCAGACCGGCGGAACGGGCGGTGGCGGCCTTGGCTTTTTTATCTGGAATTCCTACGTCGGGGGTTCGTACGAGCAGATCGTTGTCGGAATGATCTCGATTGGCATTGCCGGCTTCATTTCCAGCGAATTGCTGCGCACGCTGGGGAAGTACGTCACACCGTGGCTCCGGCTGCGGTAAAGGCATGAGCAATACGAGCGTACCCCGCCCGCTGATCGCCCCCGGCGAAATCGTCGTCCGCGGCGTCAGCAAGAGCTATGGCGGCGCGCAGTTTCGCAAGGACGTCGTGCGCGAGTGCACGTTCACGATCGAGCGCGGCAAGCTCACGGTGATGATCGGACCGTCGGGCTGCGGCAAGAGCACGCTCATTCGGCTGCTCGCCGGCTTCGAGCAACCGACGACGGGCACCCTCGAGCTCAACGGCGAGCCCATTACCGGGCCGAGCCGCGATCGCCTCGTGCTGTTCCAGGAAACCGCCCTCTTTCCGTGGATGACGACCGAGGGCAACATTCTGTACGGTCCGCGCGCGCGAGGTGAAATGACACCGCAAGTGCTGGAATTCGCCGAGTTTCTGCTCGCGAAAGTCGGGCTGCAGGAATTTCGCAAGAAATATCCCACGCAGCTGTCCGGCGGCATGCAGCGGCGCGCCGAGCTGGCGCGCGCGATGATCAACAATCCCAAGGTCATGATTCTGGACGAGCCGTTCCGCGGGCTCGACGCGATGACCAAGGAGCTGATGTGGGAGTATTACTCGGGCCTGTACGAAGAATCGGGGCGCACCAATTTCTTTGTGACGACCGACATCGATGAAGCCGTGTTTCTCGCCGACCGGCTGCTGATCATGTCGAACATTCCAACGCACGTGCGCGCCGTGCTGGACGTCGACCTGCCGCGTCCGCGCAAGCTCACCGCGATGGTGAGCAGCGATCGCGCGAACGAGATCAAGACGCAGGCGCTCTCGATCCTGCACGAGGAAGCGATGAAATCGTTTTCGCGTGGCAGCAAGGCGGCCGCCGATTTCGTCGAGGCCTACACCAAACGGGTGGTGAAGTCCTGATGGATCTCTTGCTTACGCGGCCGACGGTCATCGGTCTCGCGGTGATCGGCGGCGTCCTTTCCGTGCTGGCGCTGCTGTTGCGCAAGCGGCAGGGGACGCAAAAAGTGGCGAGGCAATTGGATGTCGCCGGCTACGTGTTCATGGGGACGAGCATACTGTTGTTCATCATCGTCGGATTTCGTGGGCCACAGTGACGTCGCCGGCGAAAAGTGAGGAGACAAGAATGACTGCAACCTTCAGAAAATTTGGCGCCGCTGCAATCGTGGTCGTTGCGGCGCACGCCGCATCGGTGCAAGCCGCGGACCCGGTGAAGCTCGTGGTCGGCTATCAGCCCTACGACACGATTTCCTATTCGGCGGCGGTGATTCGCGCGCTCGAGCTGTGGAAGAAATACCTGCCGCCGGGCAGCGAAGTTGAATTCCAGAATGCGCTGCAAGGATCGATCATCGTCAACAACATGCTCGCCAACAAGCAGCAGATCGGCTACCTCGGCGACATGCCCGCGGTGGTCGCCACCACCAAGCGCAGCGTTGCACCGATCAACCTCGTCGCCAACACCGGCCTCTCGGACGGCCAGCGCTGCAACGTCATCATGGTGCGCGCCGATGCGCCGAAGTTCAAAAGCCCGGAGGAAGCCGTGCAATGGCTGGACGGCAAGGTCGTGGCGACGCCGCAGGGAAGCTGCGCGCATCGCTTTCTCGGCCTCGTGCTGGAGAGAACCAAGGTCAAGCCGTCGGCGATCCTCAACCAGTCGATCGAGGTGATCGCGACGAACCTGCGTTCGGGCAAGATCGACGCCGCGGTCCTGTGGGAGCCGTCGGTCTCGCGTATCGGCGACATCGTCGGCGAAGGTTCGGGCCGTATCGTCGCCACCGGCCACACGTTCGGCATATCGGACGCCGGCGCGATCGCGATGCGCGAAGATTTCATGACCAGCCGTCCCGACATCGTCGAAGGGTGGCTCAAGACGGAGCTCGAGGCGCAGCGCTTCATCCTTGACCCGAAAAACGCCGCCAAGGTCGCCGAAATCGTGAAATCGCAGACCGCCGGCATCACGGTGCCGATGGCGTGGTTCTCGCTCTACGGGGCCATTCCGGCATCCGCCGGCGGCAGCAAGGAACGCGACGAAAAGCCGTTCGTCTTCGACGACCGCGTGATGAAGCTGCTGGGCGAAACCTACGTCTACCTCTACAGCACGAAGGCGATCGACGTCGACAAGCCGGCGCCGGGCGCGCTCAACGATTCGGTCGCGCGCAAGGTGGCGAAGGACGCGAACGTCAGCCTCCCGCTCGGCAAGATCATGGCGGAAGACGTATCGAAAGCGCCGAAGTAGCGATTCGCTGCATCAGCCGCGGCGCGGCAATACCCGGCCCGGATCGTAGAACGGCAACCGTGCGCTGCGCGCGCGCCGGCCATCGGCCAAGCGCAGCATGCTGCCCGGCGCGGCGCCACCACCCTCGATGAATCCCATCGCAAGCGTGCGCGAGAACGTCGGGCTATAGGCTTCGCTCGTGACCTGCGCCGACGGCATCCGGGCACCGAGCGCGCGAATGCCGTCGATCTGGATGATGCCGCCCATCCGGCGTCGCGGCGCAACCCAGCGCTTTCGGCGTAGTGCCCCTTCGCCGATGAAATCGACGCCAGTTAAGAGCCGCGCTAAACCAAGCTCGAAAGGATCCACACGCAATGCGAGCTCGGCGCTGAACAGGACGTAACCGGACTCGATGCGCAGGCTGTTCGCCGCCTCGAAGCCGCACTCGTGCAAGCCCGCGTCGACGCCGATTTCCAGGATTTTCCGCCACACATCCGCGCCGGCAGGTCGCCGGCACGATGATTTCGCAGCCGAGCTCGCCGCTGTAACCGAGGCGGCCGATCCAAGCCTGCACGGCGGCGAGGCGCGCCTCGTTGAACGCGAAATAGCGCAAATCGCGAAGCGGCGCATTTAGCACCCGCTGCAGGATGTCGAAACTGCGCGGCCCCTGCAGGGCGAGGATCGCATGCTGCCCGGACAGGCGCGACAGCCGTACATCGCCGCGCCGGTGGTCCTCGTTCAGCCGCTCATCCAACCACGCGTAATCACCTCGCCTTCCGGTAAAGAGCCAATAGCGCTCCGGCGCGTGGCACCAGATCGTTGCGTCGTTGAATACGCTGCCGTCGTCGCGCAGCAGCAGCGTGTAGAAAATTCCGCCAGGAGGAAGCTGCGAAAGGTTTCGCGTCTGCAGCCGTTCGAGGCAGGCGCGAGCACGCGGCCCGCCGACCTCGCACATCTCCATGAACGAAAAGTCGAACAAGCCCGCAGCGCGCCGCGTGGCGAGATGCTCCGCGCGCGCATCCGAGAATCGCAGCGGTACCGCGGCACCCTCGGTAGGCTTCAGACACTCGGTGCCGCGCGCCGAAAATAACCGATCCAGCATGCGCGCATTATAGGGAGCGTACGAGCATGTAAACGCCGACGACGATGCACAAGCCCGCCGCCATCCGACGCAGCGCGGTGACGCTGACAGCGTGCGCCGCATAGGATCCCGCAATCACTCCCGCCAGCTCGAATACGGTGATCCAAGCGGCAGTCACGAAGGCGACCGAGCCGAATTGCAGATTGCCGATGGTGCCGAAGACCGCCGCGACGATCTGCAACACCTGGCTCGCGCCAATGGTCGCGAGCGGCGCGAAGCCGAGCACCAGCATCAGAGGCACCGAGAACAGCGGCCCGCCGGCGCCGGAGAGTCCGGAACCGAATCCGGAGGCCGCACCAACGCCGAGCAGCAAGGCAGAATGCTTCGCATCCCGGTAGCCGTGCTGATTTGCGCCGCCGCGTCGCGCGGGCAAAAGGATGTAGATACCGGCGAACACGATGAGCAGTGCAATGATGAGCGCAAGCAGCCGCGCATCCACCTTCGAGTTCGCCATTGCGCCGAGGTAGCTGAACAGCACCGCTCCGACGCATACCGGCACCGTCATCCGCCAGTCGATGGAGCCGCGGCGGTGGAAGAGCCAGGTACCGAGCAGGCCCGTGAAGAGGAACGAAAAGAGCGCGGTCGCCGCAGCCTGGTGAATCGGCAGCCCGCCGAGGACCACGAGCGCGGGAATGAGCAGAATGCCGCCCACGCCGACCGCGCCGATCAGAAACCCGACGAGGACGGCGACGGCGGCGAGCAGTACGGTGGTAACCAGTTAGGGCCCGTTCACGCTATGGGCACATGCAACAGGTCCTACTTCTTCCAGCCCATCATTTGCTTGAAGCGATTGAGCTCGTCTTCCTTCATGAATACGGTGTGCTCCTTGCCCGGATAGACACGCGAGCGGACTTCGTCGCGATAATCGCTGAGTCCCTTCTCGATGATGGGCACCAGATCGACATAGATCTTGGAGTGCCGCGGCACGTGCTTTTCATAGAGGTGAAAAAGATCCGACCCGATGATATGCACGCCATGCGCGCGGTTGCCTGCGCCGAGGCTGATCACGGGTACCGGCAGCGTCTCGGCAAGGTATTCGCACACTTCGGAGGTCGTCACTTCGCACATGATCGAAAAGCAGCCGGCATCGACCATTGCGAGCGCGTCGTCGATCAATTCCTTTGCCCGCCCCGCTGTCTTGCCTTGCGCCGCGAAGCCGCCGAGCTGCGGCATGCGCATCGGCGTGATGCCGATATGACCTTGCACCGGGATGCCGGCCTTGACGATCGCCTCGATGTACTTGGCGTGATGCTGATTGCCTTCGCACTTCATCACCTCGGCGCCGCCCTGCGAAACATATTTCGCCGCGTTGTCCACCGCCTGCTGCTTCGACAGATGGAAGCTCATGTAGGGCATGTCGACCATGCGGAGCCCATATTGCGAGCCCCGCTTCACCGCCTGCGCCATGTACATCACTTCCTCGAACGAAACCGATGTCGTCGATTCGTGACCGAACAGCACCATGCCCCCGGTATCGGACACGCACAGGATGTCGATTCCGACGCGATCGGCGATGATCGCGGTCTCGTAATCGTAGACCGCGAGCTGGACGATGGGCTCGCCTTTTTTCATCTTGTCCATCAACATCGGAATGCTGACTTTTTTACGCGCCGGCGCGGCGGGTTTGGCGTCCGTCATGACTTGTCTCCAGACAAAAGATAAGAGCGTCGACCGCAGGACCGCGGTACTGGGAATTGAACAGGCGCCTAGCGTGCGCGTCCGCGCATCGACGCGGGCTGTCCCGGCAGCTGGAGCGTTCTTCCGGTGTCGACGAGCTGGTCGCCGTCGACGCGCAGGATGGAAACGTCGCGATCCAGGTAATTGCCGACGTAGAGATACTTCCCGTCGTCGCTGAATACCGCGCCCTCCGGCAGTCCGTGCACCGTGACTTCATTGGTGCGCGTCACTTTCTTGCCGTCGATCTTCAGCGCCACGACTTTACCGTTGCGGTTGTAGAACGGCGCGTTCTTGGCGGCGTCGTTGCCGTTGAGCAGCAGCGCAACGGCGAGCTTGCCGGTCGGGCTGATCGCGAAACCCTCGGGCGCATCGCCTATGACCACCTTGTCGATGACGCGCGGCGGCTTCGTCTCGAGGTCGACGACGGTCACCGTGTCGACGTGTCCATCCGACCTGCCGCTCGCGCCATTGTCGGCCGAGAGTGCGAGCTTGCCATCGGGCGTGATATCGAAATTGTAGGGCCAGAGTCCGACCGGGACATCAAGCTTCGTGTAGGTGACCTTTTCGCCGTTGACTTCGAGGAGCGCGAGCTTGTGCCCCGGAAATTTCGCCGCGATCGCAGCTTTGCCGTCCGGCGTGAACACGACGTGGGTGACCTGCTCTCCGATCGTCACCGTGTCGACGAGCGTCACCTTCTTGCCTGCGATGCGCAGCACGGCAATCGAGTTGTCGGCGCGATTGGCGACAAGGGCGAGATTGCCGGCCCGGTTGATCGACATGCCCGAGGGTTGCTTGCCAACGGTGATCGTGTCGATCAGCGCGGGTGGATTCGCCGTAAGATCGATCACGTAGATCTTGTTGTCGAATCCCGGCTTCCAGCCCGCCCCTTCCTGTGGCCACTCCATCGAGTTCGCGACCAACGCGAGCGTTTGGTCAGGCGTAATGGCAAGGTTGGTCGGCGGTCCGAAGATCGAATTCATCAGCGGCAACGACACGATGATCCTGGGCGCCAGCGGATCGGTCCCGATGTCGATGATCGATAC
Organism: uncultured beta proteobacterium; assembly: GCA_963724975.1. Classification (GTDB taxonomy): domain Bacteria; phylum Pseudomonadota; class Gammaproteobacteria; order Burkholderiales; family Casimicrobiaceae; genus CAIWHR01. The sequence continues at coordinate 471,863 of CAVRXB010000005.1, forward strand.
CGTGTCCTTGCCGGGCGCGCCGTAAACAAATACGCCGGCATCGCTGATGCTTACCTTTTCGTCGTTGCCGACCACCATCAGCTCGCGCTTGCCGGGTGACTGACTCGTGCTAGCGCAAGCGGCAAGCGCGGCGACGAAACCGACAGCGATCACAAGCCGTTGTTTGTTCATATCTCCTCCTTTTTATGAGCCGGAGTATTTCGGATTGGGTGTTCCGGGTCAACCTACACGGATTTTACCGCCGGTTCGAGGCTGCCGCCGGCGCGACGCCGATCGTCGATCGGGTAGCACAAGAGCGCCGCCAGCGCGCTCAAGACGATGCACAAAATCCAGACCGGCGTGTACGAACCGCTGGTGTCGAACGCGTAGCCGCCGTACCACGCGCCAAAGAAGCTGCCGACCTGATGTCCGAAGAAGGCGATGCCGAACAGCGTCGACACGTACCTGACGCCGAAAATATCCGCCACCAGCGCATTGGTCAGGGGCACGGTGCCGAGCCACGTGAGACCGAGGACCGCAGCGAGAACATAGGTCGACCACGGTGTTACGGGAAGAGCAAGGTACAACGCGAGGATCACGGTTCGCAAAAGATAAATCCCCGTCAGCACGTACTTCTTTCGATACCAGGTGCCAAGCATTCCGCAGCCATAGGATCCGATCGTGTTGCACAGCCCGACGATGGCGAGCGCCGTGACGCCGACCGACAACGCCAATCCCTTGTCCAGAAGGTAGGCCGGCAGGTGGATCATCATGAACACCGTCTGGAAGCCGCAGACGGAGAAGCTGAAGGTCAGGAACCAGAATCCCTTGTCGCGCATCGCTTCCATCATCGCGAAGCGAGCGGTGAGCGAACCTTCGTTGGCCCGCACCGCGGGTTTGCCCGCGAGCGGAATGGCGAGCACGACAATCGCCAGCGCCGACAACGCAAGAAGCAACAGCGCGCCACGCCATCCGGCGGCGTTGATCAATGCCTGACCGTAGGGAAGCATTGCGAACTGGCCGAACGACCCGCCGGCACCGGCGATGCCGAGCGCCCAGCTTCGCCGCGCCGGATCGAACGACCGCGCGACAACGCCCATCACGACACCGAACGAGCTCGCCGCCAAGCCGAGGCCGATCAGCAGTCCGCCTCCTGTGTTGAGCGCCAGCACCGAGTTCGAAAACGCCATCACGACGAGCCCGAGCGCGTACAAGACGCTGCCGATCACGAGAACGCGGCCGGCGCCATATTTATCGGCAAACAATCCGGTCAGCGGCTGTACCGCACCCCAGATCAGGTTCTGCAACGCGATGGCGAGGCCGAAGCTGCCGCGTCCGATGCCGAGATCGACGCTCACCGGCGGAAGAAAGAGTCCAAACGCCTGGCGCGTGCCGATGGAAATCATCAGGATCACGCTCGCGCAGATCAGGACGATCGTCGGCGACCGTAGGCTTGACCGCATGAAGCGGAGTATTTCGGATTGACGGGTGCCGGTCAACCGCGACGCCAGGCGGAGAACGCCACCGCATAGAGCACAACGGCGAGCACGGTGACCGCAGCGAAGCCGAGGTGAATCGCCAGCACCGTCGCGAGGATCGCCGCCACCACTGATGCGCAGGCGTTGATCCCCCAGGCCCACGGTATCAGCGATTCGGCATCGGATGCCAGTCGCGCAAGCCCGAGCGGGAACGGCATTCCCATAGCAAACCCGAGCGGCGCGATCAGCACGATCGAACCCAGAATACGCAACGGATCGGCAAGCGGCATCAGATAACGGAAGATCACCGGCAGCGCGAATAGATACGTCACCGCCAGAGCAGCGATCACGGCTATCGGCCCCCCGATGCTCGGCGCTGCGAGTGCTTCACCATGGAGCTGCAGCCGCTGCGAATAGCGGCTGCCCAATCCGGCGAAGACAAGAAAGCTCGAGAGGACGACCGCGACCGCATGGAGCGGATGCGCGAGGAACAGCACGAACTTCTGGATGAACGCGATCTCGATGAACATGAACGCGAAGCCGACAGCGGCAAAGTAGACCGCAACCACGGCGCGCGAGGGCCGCGTAGGAATGCCATCCTTCCCGCGCCGCCATATCGAGAGCGGCAATACGATGAGCACGATGCTCGCGAGCAACGCTTGAGCCAATGTCGCAATGAGCACCGGATATCCCCATTCGACCAAGGGCAGCCCGCCCCGCTCTTTCAATGCGATCAGCTCCGGCAATGTGCGCCAGCGGAAAAAATGAAAGAAATGCGGCCGATCGTCGGTGGCAGGGGCAATCGCGAACTTGTAGCGCTCGATGAAACTGGCGCGCTCCGCACCGAGCAGCGCCAGCGCGCCATCGTAAAAGTCAGAAGTCTCCAGCAAGTTGTAGCGGTTGGCGTCGGTTGGTTCGATGCCGGGAAAGTAGTCGGCGTCGAATGAACGGGTGCGACAGAATTCCCGAATCCGCGTGATGTCGTCCACCGTGAAATCGCCGTTCTTGGCGAGCACCGTCGCCGTCTTCCAGCCGCGAATGAGCGCTAGGCGCCGGCCCGGCTCCACAACGCCGCGCTGTTCCAGCGCCGCGATCGCGGTGGCAAATAGCTTCAGCACCTCGCGCGGCGGCAAGTTGACCCAGCGCGTGATCGCCAGCACGCCGCCCGGATTGAGCCGCTCGAGATACGCATCGATCGCCTCGACCGTGTAGAGATAGCTCTCCGACAGTGCATAGAGCCCAGCCGACGACGCACCGAACGCGTCGAGCAACGCCACGTCGATGATATCGAAGGTTGCTGGATACCTCGTCACGAAGCCGCGCGCTTCGTCGACGTGCAGGCGAACGTTGGGGGCGCTGTACGGGCGACCGGAGAATTCGGCGAAGCGATGCTCGACCAGATCGACGACCTGCGGATTAAGCTCGACTGCGTCGATGACTCGCGCGTCGTGATAGATCGCCGCCAACACGTCGGCGCCCGCGCCCGCACCGAGCACAAGCGTGCGCGGTTGCGCGATCAGGTGATAGGGGACGGCGTTGGTCAGGTAATCGAGATAAGCGAGCGGCTCTCGGCGTCCATCGTAGCGGGTAAGCGCACTCGGTCCGTCGCCGTCGACAAACACGCCGAGTTGCGGCGGCGGTTCATCGGGTGCGTTGAGGCTCAGTCCCGGCGCCTGCCGAAACGGAACGATGGAACTCTCGACGACAGTAACAAGGCCGAGTGGACTCGAGCGTTGGGCCACGACCCTGGCGCCCGTGACCTGCAACGCCTGGCTCAAATCCTTGAATTCCGACGGGTGCAAACGCATCCAGTCGCCGGGCACGAGCGGCAGCAGCACCGCGATCGCCAGCAATGACAGCGCAAGGCCGCGCGGCCGCAGGCGGCAATACCATGCGGCGAGCGCCGCGGCGACAAGGCCGAACGCAGCGACCAGTAACAACGCGCTCAGGGGAGGCACCACGAACATCGCCCCGAGAATCGCAAGGCTTCCAGCGCCGGCCCCCAGGATGTCGGCGCTGTAGATCCGGGCAGCAGCGGCGCCGAAACTTGTGAATGTGAGGCAGATAGCGGTCGCCGCACAAAAGAAAGGCACGAACAGCAGGACATAGATCGCGAAAAGTCGCAACGGTTGCCGCGGATCCCACAGCATTTCCAGTGGATCGAAGCCGACATCCTGTGCGAGCAGAATCCCGGCGACCGCGGAGACAGCGAACAACGACGCGGCGGCGACGAAAACTTGCCCGTAGCGTGGAACGAGCACGCGCCCGGCGAGCGCGACGAACGTTCCTGCCGCCCCGTAGCCGAGCAGCGCAACGCTGATCATCATGTACGCGAAGTGATGCCACAGAATGATCGAGAACAGCCGCATCAGGAGGATTTCGCACGCGAGCACCGCGCCCGAAAGCAACGCCACCGCCCAGAGCGGCGGGCCTGGCAACGCGTGAACGGAAGCGGAATAGGCGCGCGGCATCGATGCGCCTTGCCGCGTCAGTGGCGGCCGGTCAGCGGAACAAAGGCAACGGGAAGGATCTGGCGCGTCTGCACGGTCCCGTCCTCGCGCTTCTCGATCAGCAGCAGCTGCTGGGCGAGAAATGGCGGGCCGACGGGGATCACCATTCGGCCCCTCGGCTTTAGCTGCCGAACGAGCGCCGGCGGCACGTGGCTCGCGGCTGCGGTGACGATGATCGCATCATACGGACCGCATTCCGCCCAGCCGTAATAGCCGTCCCCGAGCTTGGTCCGAACGCGTTCGTAGCCCAGCGCTCGCAAACGCTCGGCTGCCGCGAGCGCGAGCGGTTCGACGATTTCGATCGTGCATACGGTGCGCACGAGCTCGGCGAGGATGGCCGCCTGATATCCCGATCCGGTGCCGATTTCCAGCACCACGTGATCCGGCTTGAGGTTCATGAGATCGGTCATCAGCGCGACGATGTAGGGCTGCGAGATCGTCTGGCCATGGCCAATGGGAAGTGGGCGGTTTTGGTAAGCGTTGCCAATCTGTCCGAGCGGAACAAAGCGGTGGCGCGGCACCGAGCCAATCACCGCCATCACGCGAGCGTCGAACGCGGCGCGGCCGGTCTCTTTCGCCGTTTCTCGCGCGAGAGCGGCGATCTCTTCTTTCATTTGTCGGCGCGCATCGGCGTATTCGTCCTCCGCGGATGTCGCGGGCCACGCAGTCGCCATGAACATCAAAGCGGCGAGGAGGCGGGCAAGCATGGACATGGATGCCAATCGACGGGCTGCCGCGTCGCGGGCGAGAGCCCAATCGGCTTCCATCATAGAGCCGTCGGCGCAGCCGTGTCACGAGCCGGCCGCTGTAGGCGCCGACCTACGCGGCAATGGGTCGGCGGATCGTGTTTGGGGTGGTGGCTTTCGGGCAAAATAAAGCGCGGCGTCGCTTTTCTTGCGCGGATCCGTTTCTGTATTTCCATTCCATAGGAGATATTCGATGTCGAAGATCACCCCCTTTCTCTGGTACGCGAAGGAAGCCGAAGAGGCGGCAGCGTTCTATGCGTCCATTTTTCCAAACTCGCGCGTCAAGCGGGTGACGGCGCTGCCGAGCGAATCGCCGAGCGGGCCGCCGGGATCGGTGAAGGTTGTCGAGTTCGAGCTTTGCGGGCAGGCCTTTACGGCGATGACCGCGGGGCCAATGGACCCTTTCAACCATGCGATATCGTTCGTCGTGAACGCCGACGACCAGGCCGAGCTCGATCGCTACTGGAACGGATTGCTCGCGGGAGGCGGCTCACCCGAGGCGTGCGGCTGGCTCAAGGACCGGTTTGGCGTTTCGTGGCAAATCGTCCCGACCATCTTCGAAGATATGATGGCAGACCCCGATCGCGCAAAGGCCAAACGCGTCACCGATGCCATGATGAAGATGGTGAAGTTCGACATCGCCGCATTGAAGGCGGCTTACGCTGGAACAGAGAAAGAGACGGCCTGATACCTGCCGTCGTCGTCGGAGGGGCAGCGGTTTAGCGCGCGTCTTGGCGGATGCCCGCTGTGGGTGCGGATCCCCGGCCTTGACGTGTCGATCGACTGGAATAAGACTCCAGTCATGGCACAACGCAAGGCATGTCTTTTTTGCGAGCTCGGCCGCGAGCGGATCCTGCATCAATCGGCGCTCGCGGTTGTATTTGCGGATTCGTTTCCCGTAAGCATTGGCCACTGCCTGGTGGTTCCGCGCCGTCACGTCGCATCGTTGTTCGGGACGACCGAAGAAGAGCAGCGGGAGATGCTGCGGCTCCTGAGCGAAGCGAAGGCGTCAATACAAAAGGCTCATGACCCGGCCGGTTTCAACATCGGCATCAACGACGGGCCGGCCGCGGGACAGTCAATACCGCATTTGCACATCCATCTGATCCCACGCTATACGGGCGACGTCGCCGAACCACGCGGCGGCGTCCGGTGGGTGCTCCCCGCGCGCGCCGACTACTGGTCTGCACGCAAATAAGCGCGGACAGCAGCCGCGCGACCGTGCGGTCCAACGCTCGCCTCTTGCCATACGCCGCGCGCACCCCAACCTCGGGCTTGCCGACACCATCCAACCACGCTAGGAGGGACGCCATGGGCCTCTTCGATCGAATCTTCGGCGGCACGCCTCGCCAGCCGGACGCCACCGTTCCCTCTGACGATGAGCAGGCAATCGCCCGCTATCGATACATGCTCCGGACGGCGCCGCCGGAGGCGATCGAGCAGGCGCATACGGAGGCGTTCGCGCGCCTGACACCCGATCAGCGCCGCTTGGTGCTCGAGCAGTTACGCGCCGCGACGCCCGAAGGCGAGCGCGATGCGACGCCTGTCCTCTCCGACCCGCAGGCGCTCGCGCGTTACGCGACGCGTACCGAGATACGCCAGCCGGGATCGCTCGAGCGCACGTTCGGCGCGATGCCGGCCGCCGGCGGACTGGGCTTCGGCGGCATGATCGCGGGCAGCCTGCTCGGCAGCATGGCGGGCACCGTGCTCGGAACGGCGATCGGGCAAGAGTTCCTCGGGCATCACCAAGGAATGGACTTCGGCGGGATCGATCACTTGCAGCATGATGCCCCGCACGTGCCCGACGCATTCCCGGACGCGTCGTTCCAGGACGCCATGGACGGCGGCGGCTTCGACGTCGGCGGCGACACGTTCGATGTCTAGCGGTTCAGCGCCGTTTCGGTGAGCGTGTCTACCCTGTGTGTTTGCGTTGACGTGCTTAACCGTGCACCCCTAACGCCCTCACCCCCTTCGCATACACCTCGTCGAAGATCCCCTCCAACCCTGCATGGGTCCCTCGTAAACGATCGACGACGTCCTTCGCCCACTCGAGGTATTCGCGCTTCCTTGAAAGCGACCAATCCGCCGGCGGTGACGCGACCATGTCGTAGACGTTGCAGATCTTGTCGGCCAGCTTCACGAGCTTGGCGCGCTCGGAGAGCATGTGCGCATTCGCGACCTGCAGCCGCTTGCGCTCCGCCTTCTCGAGGTTCTTGTCGTCGGTGACTTCGAGCACGACGGAGGTGATCATCTCGCCGAAAAGCACACGCAGCTCGTCGGCGGTTGTGTTCGTGTCCTCGATCGTGTCGTGCAGCAGTGCCGCGCAGAGGACGGCGACGTCGTCGACCCCTTCGCGTTTGAGAAGACTCGCGAGCGCGATCGGATGGTTGATATAGGGCGAGGACTCGGCGTCCTTGCGGCGCTGGTTACGATGCTTGTCGGCCGCGAAGGCAACGGCTTCCAGCAGCAGCGCTTGAGGGTCGGGGTGCACGCCTTGGTTCCTCTGTGGATCGAGGATAGCGTATCAGACGGACCGTGGGTTGTGCTGCGCCGGAGTTGCCCCGGCGAGGCCGCCGGAATGATTCTGCGTTGAATCCGTGCCGCAGACGTGATAGCGTCAACGCTCATCTTTGCATGAGGTGACAGATGGGACCTCATCGCGTGATCCCTCTTGTCCTGGCGTGGACGCGAGCAGCTTTCTGCATCGCTGCCACGTCGTTGCTTGTCGGCTGCGCCGTATTTGTCAACAAGCCAGACGCTGGAACGATCGCTACGGCCTTGCCTGTGCTGGTCAACGTGACGGCCAATGCGACCTGGTCGAATCTCAAGGTTCGGCTCACGGATCCAACCAATTCGACCGCGGATATCACGCCATCGTTCACCTACGGCCCGGGACAAAATGAAGCCAATGCGTCTCTCACCAATCTCGGGAACGGCAATTACACGATCGTCGCTTCCGCGGACGTCTACTGCTGGTACTGCGGCGGCTCGAGCAATTCGACGTCCTCGACTCGCTCATTTTCGGTCAATGTCACCGCACCGCCTCCGCCTGCACCGACGTTGACAAGCCTCACGCCGACATCGGGCCCGGTTGGAACGTCGGTCGCCCTCGCCGGTACAGGATTTGCGGCGGGGATGTCGGTTCAATTTGGCACTGCGACCTCCGCACCTCCCACCGTGTCGTCCGCGACTTCGGCGACCGCGGTTGTCCCCGCAACCCTGTCAGCTGGCGCCGTCAATGTCTCCGTGAAGGTCGGTGCTCAGATGAGTGGCAGCAGGAGTTTTACGATCACCGCGATGCCCCCGCCCACGGTCGAAGTATTTCGTGCGAGCGGCACGGACATCCAGCGCGTCAGCCTGACTCCGCCAACCAACCCGTCGGTTATCGATACGTTCAGCGCCGGCTTGTCGCCGGGAGGCATGGCGAATACGGTCGGATGTGCACGAGTCTTGCCTGCGCCGGGGCGCGTGTTGCGCTCCACGTCGACGAACCTCGAGAGCTGTGCTGTCGGCGCGGCGGGAGCCATCACAGCGTGCACGAGCCTTGGGGCGGCGCTCAGCGGCACTTCCAGTGATGTTGCCATCTCGGGAACACTCGTCGTCCGACCGACCCAATCCGGCATCGAACTGTTTCGACTGAATGCCAACGGAACGCTGACGGCCCTGGGGAGCACCAACACCGGGACCTCCAGCCCGACAGGCAGCTCGGTCGCTTTTCCGGAAATCGCTGCGCCAACGATCGTCGTGCGCGCGCACGCGTCGGGTATCGATGTGTTCGATGTTTCCAACCCGGCGGCGCCGACGCTGACTGGCCGAGTGACGAACGCCGGCATCAGCACCACCGGCGTAGGCGTGAAATTGGCCGGGGCTTCGCGCGCCGTGCGCGCCTACAGTTCGGGACTCGATCAGTACGACCTCTCGAACCCGGCAATGCCGACGCGAACGGGCGCCGGACCGCTGAATGTGGGATTGAGCACCAGTCGCGCCAGCGTTGCGCTCTTTGCCGGCAATACACGCGCCGTTCGATCGACTTCCGCCGGCATCGAAGTTTTCGACATCACTTCCAATCCCGTCAGGCTGGGAACCGCGGCTGGCGACCCGAGCGCAACGGGCACCGACGTGGTCATCGCAACGAGCGGCCACGCCGTGCGAACGAGCGATGAGAAAGTCGAAGTGTTCGATGTCACGACACCCGCCAATCCGACGCTGGTCGGCGCTGTGTCTGTCACGCCTGCGACGACCGGCGTGTGCGTCGTGAATCGTTGATCCCGATTTGTCCCGATCCTGCTTTCCATCGCGTCGCCGCGAAGGTCTCGCGGGCTGCAGCAGCATCTTGAGATAGCGCTGGCACGCGCGCTTCGTGTAGGAATTTGTAGGAGGAATTCCTACGCCGGGTGAGTCACCCGAACAGCTGTTCGATAACCATTCCCCAGCTGTGCACATTGGGGCAGACAATGAGTTGACTACAAAAGAGGATACGCGAAAAATATACGGCGTTGGAACGGGGACGCCTCGGCAGGAGCAAGCGATGAAGCCGTCTTTGGAGCAACGCCGAAGCACCCCGGGATTCACCGCGGAGCGCTCGCTCGAGACGAACGCTGCGATCTACCGCGCTACCTCCATATCGCACACATATAGCTCCGCGCTCGTTACGCTGCAGCTCGGTCGCGGTCTCGGCGCGGGCCTCGGCGCTGCAAACTCCTGCGACGGATGCGCGACATTTTCCTTTGTCGGATGCCAGATGGACTGCGGCGCCGATGCCGCGTGTCGACACGGCTGTCTTATCCGATCGTTCGAGTGCGATTTGTGTTCGCTCGATGGCTTTGCTTTCGGGGGCAGCTTCGCGATGTAGCTGCCCCGACCGGATGTCGTTCCAACCCAAGAATAAAGGAGTCGACAAATGAACATGCGCATGCCGGGATTCAACGCCGAGGCATCTCTTCACGCCGCGCGCGGTCTCTATGCAACCGTTCAATCCCGTGGCGCAGCTGGCGAAAACGTGGTCCCGCAGTTGATGGGTGAGGTCGGCCTGGGCGACCCCTGCGGCGCCGCATGCCGTTGCTGCAAATGGGGCAACCGATTCTGCTGCAGCCACTGCCGGTGGTGCAGAGGTCCGATCGGCTGGGGAATGGAGACCTACCTGGACTAGGCGAGACTGCCCGCGGATCGGGTGGCGAATGGACGCGCCGGCTCCCAGCATGCTCACGCCGTTGCGGCAGGGTGAGGTTGCGCCACCGGTCGGCGCAAAGACGAGCCGCGCTCCACCGCCGCAAGATTCGCATGCCGCGATCGACCTCGTGCGATTGGGTCCTCTGATCGAGCGCACTCGCGGTGCTCCGCAGGTTGCAATCGGCCTCATCGACGGGCCCGTCGCGCTGGACCATCCGCATCTCGCGGCCGCGGCCGTGCGCAGCGTTTCGACCACGAGCGTTAGTACATGCAGCAGCGCAGGCAGCGAAGCCTGCAGGCATGGGACGCTCGTCGCAGGTGCGCTCGTCGGAGCAAGAGAATCCGGCGCGCCGGCGATCTGTCCGGACTGCACGTTGCTGATTCGGCCGATCTTCCTCGAGGCGCAATCTGCTCTCGGCCAGGTGCCCACTGCATCGGTGGACGAAGTCGCCGTCGCGATCGTCGAAACGATCGATGCTGGCGCTTCGGTCCTCAACTTGAGCGTCGCCGTGGCGGAGCCGTCGACGCGCGCCGAACTTCGCATGCACGAGGCGCTCGACTATGCAGCGCGCCGCGGCGTGATCGTGGTAGCGGCCGCAGGCAATCAGGGAACGCTTGGGAGCTCGGCGATCACGCGTCATCCGTGGGTCATCACGGTGATCGCCTGCGACCTGCAGGGAAGACCGATGGCCGATTCGACCCTCAGTCATTCCGCTGGGAAGCGAGGCCTTGCCGCGCCGGGCGAAGGTGTGGTCAGTCTTGCGCCCGAAGCGACGCTGCAGTCCTTCTCCGGGACGAGCGCTGCAACACCCTTTGTAACGGGCGCCATCGCGCTCCTCAAGTCGTTGTTCCCTGCCGCACCGGGTGGACAACTGAGACTCGCCGTCACGGGCCCCGACGCACCGCGCCGAATGAACCTGGTCCCTCCCCTGCTCGACGGGCTCGCCGCGTACCAACGTATATCGTGGCGGAGAGCGCGGGCTGCAACATGAAGGATCGCACGCCGAACAACGCGCCGAGCGACAAGACGAGCCGCCCGTTTCGCGTGCGACTGCCCGGCTTCGTCGCCGCCGAAGAGGTGGGGCTCGGCGACGTCGTCACGCGCATCAGCTATGCAGCGGGAATGACGCCCTGCGGCGGATGTCGCCAACGGGCGCAACGACTCAATCGGTGGATCGTATTTACGCGCTGAAAGGAGCAGAACATGGATCAAACTGAAGTGAGGCAATCGACGTCCGGCGCAACGACGGGTGCGGACGCAATGCGCGCGATGAACGCGATGGAAGCCGCTCCGGACCCGGCCGGCGGCGCCGGTTCCTGCCCGACGTGCGGCGCAGGCGGCGCGTCGGTGCCGGTGTCCTTCGTCTACGCGCTGGGAAGAATCGAGCCGCGCATTCCCCGCCTGTCGGTCGAAAAGGAATTCGCGCAGGCGCTGTCGAATAAGGAAGCAGCCGGCCAGACCGATCGCAAGGCAATGCAGACGGTGCTGTCGCTGCCGGAGAACCGCTATCTCGCGCGCCAGCTCTGCTGGGTGTTCACGATCGAGGGAATGGAAACCTACCTCATCGTGCCGCATGACCCCGGCGATCTGCAGCGACTGATCGAGACGGTGCGGCCGGACCCCCGGCCGACGGATCTCGATGTCGTCATCGGCGCGCGCGGACCGCTGGCGCCCCCTGAAATGTGCAACGGGCTCACGGTCCCGATTGTCGCGTTCGACCAGCTCTATTCGTTCGATCGCGATTCGCTGTTGCGCGCCCTTCCATCGGCGGAGAAAGGGTCGCGCGAAAAATTGATGGCGGCCGGCGCCGAAGTCATCGACCGCATCATGCTGATGGCCGACAACGCGGGCGCAACCGACGATCACCGCGCGCTCAACTACCTGGCCGTGCGCTACCCGGCGATCTACCACATGGCGGCGGAGATGTACGCGAAGAATGCGTCGTTGACCGCGCTCGAAACGCGGCTCTCCGCGTTATCCGGCACGCGCAAGATCATCGATGTGATCTTTTCCCACACCGACCGCTCGAGTTCCGTGACCGAAAAGCAATTCTGTCGCGTCGACGTGACCGAGGAGTTTCCGTTCCTCGTCACCAAGTTGTCGCCGTACTACGATCGTTCCTGAGGAGCCACGCTACGTCATTGGAGCATCGCATGACCACACTTCCCGGATTTACTGCCGAAGCCTCGCTTTACCGGACCCCCGCGCACTACCGCACCAACGCTCCCGGCCTCGTCGGTGGCAACGCCGTCGTCCCGCAAATGGCGGCGGGCCTCGGCTTGAGTAGCGACGAACTGGCCTGGTGCCGCCTCGCCTGTCTCTATTGTCACTACACCGGCTACTTTTGCTGGTCCTGTTATATCTGCGCCTGGATCATCGTGATCGGATGGTGAGAAGGAGTGAACGCCATGAACATTCCCGGATTTGCCGCAGCGCGGGCGCTCGTTCGCGGCGGCCATCACCACGCCGCATTTCGTGACGAGAATGGCCGCGACCCATCGACCGTCGTCGCGGCAGAATTCGGCGGACCCGGCAACGTGCCGCCCGGCTACAACCTCGAGTGCAAGCTCGTTGCGGTTCCCCACTGTGACCTGAGGGGCTGCTGGACCGAATACCAAGAGTATTGCACCTTGACGCCTATCCGGTATAGGGTAGCTCGGCGCAACGAGAGCTGAAGAAAAGGAGGCATCACCATGCGCAGCATGCCGGGGTTCACTGCAGACGCCTCGCTCGGCCGAACGTTCGCGACGTCCAGGGGAGGCGCGCCAACGCACATGAAGACCGAAGGCGTCGTCGTGCCGGCCGTTGACTGTCTCGGTCATTGCATGATCAAGCTCATCGATTGCACGCGGGGGCATGAAAAGAATTGCCTCGACCGCTACCACATGTGCAAGTTCTGGTGTCTGGTCGGGGGCATATCGTAACGTGCGCGTATCATGGGCTCTCCGGCCCAAGATGGAGAACGCGCGATGAAATATCGTCACGATCCGGACGGCACGAGGCTGCCGATCAAGCTCGACACGACGACCAACGGAGAATTTGCCCCCGTTCCGCTCGAACCGGTCCATCGGCGCGCGCGGCATCTTGCGATCGACGCTGCAACACGCCATGCGCGCAAACTTGGTCAGAGCCGCCGTGCGTTTCTGGTGTCGGCGTGCGGCGCCGCGACCGCGCTGCTCGGCATGAACGCGGCCTACGGAGCGGCCAGTCGCCGTGGCGGCTACTTCGAGCTTGATGTCGACGCCGCGCTCGATCTTCAATTGGCACGTTCCACTCTCGACACCGGCGAGTTCATTTTCGACGTCCAGGGCCATTTCGTGAATCCGACCGGCGCATGGACGAAGCATGTGCCGGCGGGCGCGCAACCGCTGCGCTTTGCCACCGATCGCGTGAGCTGCGTCTCGTCGGCTGCACCGGGCTTGGAATCGCTGCGCTGCCTCGGTTCCGACGCTTTCGTCAAGGACGTCTTTCTCGATTCCGACACGGACCTCGTCGTGCTGTCGTTCGTGCCGTCGACGCGCGGGGACCAGCCGCTGACCATCGAGGAGGCCGACGCCACCGCGCGCATCGTCGAGAAGATGCAGGGCACACACCGGCTGCTCCTCCACGGCCGCGTCAATCCAAACCAGGCCGGCGACCTAGAGGACATGGACATGCTCGCCGAGCGCTACCGCGTCGCCGCGTGGAAGACGTACACGCAATGGGGTCCCGACGGCAAGGGCTTCTTCCTCGACGATGACGCGGGACTCGCGCTGATCGAGAAGGCACGCAAGCTCGGCATCAAGACGATCGCGATTCACAAGGGGCTGCCGTTCGGACAGCAATCGTACGAGCATTCGACCTGCGTCGACGTCGGTCGCGTCGCCAAGCGCTATCCCGATGTCAACTTCCTCATCTATCACTCGGGCTTTGTGACGAGCAAGCCCGAACGCGCCTACGATCCGCAGCGCAGCGATGGCATCGATGCACTGTGCACGAGCCTGCGCGCGAACGGTGTGAAACCGGGGGCGAACGTGTATGCGGAGTTGGGCTCGACCTGGCGGTTCCTGATGCGCGACCCGGATTCGGCGGCACATGGGCTCGGCAAGTTGTTCCAGCATGTCGGCGAGGACAACGTGCTGTGGGGTACCGATTCGATCTGGTATGGCTCGCCGCAGGACCAGATCCAGGCATTTCGGACGTTCCAGATCGCCGACGACCTCGTGGCGCGCCACGGCTACCCCAAGATCACGCCGGCGCTTCGCGCGAAAGTCTTCGGCCTCAACGCGGTGCGTGTCTACAAGATATCGGATGACGTGCTGAAGCAGCACTTACCCCGCGATCGCGTGGCGCAGGAGCGTCGCGCCTATCGCGAGTGCGCAGACCCGACGTTTCTCACCCATGGCCCGAAGACGCGGCGCGAATTCCTGAATCTCATGGCTTGGACCGGTCAGGCGCGCTGATCGCGTCGCGGGTCATTGCAGCGGATTCGGCGTCAGTGTTCCGGAAACGTCGGCCGCGCCGCGGCCCGAAAGATGATCGATACCGATTGCGCGATCATAATGCCGCGACCATAAGCGGCCCCATGGGAGAGGTCGATGAAACGCATCATCCTCTGCGCCGATGGCACGTGGAATGAGGCGGAAAGAAAGGACAAGCGGACGGGCCGGCCTCAGCCCACCAACGTGCTCAAGGTCGCGCGCGCTGTTCTGCCACGGTCGCGCGCTGGAACCGATCAGGTCGTCTATTACCACTACGGAGTTGGAACTGCGGGAAAGTGGGATGAGTTGACGGGAGGAGCGTTCGGAGGAGGGATCGAGCAGAACGTTCGCGCTCTTTACCGGTTCCTCGTCTACAACTACGAGCCGGGCGACGAGCTCTATTTTTTCGGCTTCAGCCGCGGCGCATTCACCGTGCGTACGCTCGCTGGATTCATGAACAAGGTCGGGCTTCTTCAAAAGGACGACGAGTATTACACCGGCGAGATTTACGGCCTCTATGAATCCAGCGCGGCGCTCGATTCCGATCGATGGAAGCGCGCTTTCCGGCACATCAAGGATGCTCGCCCCTGTCCCCCAATCCTGTTCATCGGCGTCTGGGATACGGTTGGCTCCCTGGGCGCGCCTGGCGCGCTTGGTCAGCTATTCAACCGGGATAAGTACAAGTATCACGACATCGGCCTCAACCCGGCGATCCAACACGCCTGTCACGCGCTTGCGATCGACGAACGACGGAAACCTTTCGCGCCAAGCCTCTGGAAAAAGCCACTAGGCTGGGCCGGAACACTTGAGCAAGTCTGGTTCGCAGGGGTGCATTCGAACGTTGGAGGAAGCTACAGCCCGGATGGTCTGGCTAATGAAGCGCTGCATTGGATCGTCGAAAAGGCCGAAGTCCTGGGGCTCGAGTTCGACAGCCCTTTTCTTGCGCATTACCTTCCCTGCTTCAACTCGGTGCTAAACGACTCGATGACGCCCATGTATAGCGTGATGGGACCCTATGTTCGTCCCGTCGGCATGCAGATGACCGATGGGGAAGCAATTCACCAGTCCGTGCTGGACCGAATGGCGCTCGCCGAGTTGAGATACGTTCCGGAAAACATCCGGCAGTATCTGACGAACCCAAACCGAGTCGTCACCAATACCAAGCGCATCGAGCGGGGCAAGCCATGTCCCCTGATGTTGTGAAACCACGCCAAGGCAGCGCCGCTTCATAGGCTGGAAATCGTCACCGGCCTCGGCAAAGACTGCAGGAGGGGGCGGAGCTTCTCGACGCGGCTCAGTCTGCGACCGGAATCCGCTTAGCGCGGTTGTGCGCTACAATCGACCGGCAGTGATCCAGGGAATTGCGCCATTCACCGGCTTGAGCGGCAGAGAATCCCGGGAGGTCATCATGACGACTACGAGGATGTCAGGCCCCGCGACTCCCGTCGGCGGCGACCTGGACGCGCTCGACGACACAGTGATCAGATTCGCGCACCTCGCCGATGGACGACGTGGTGTGTTCGAGGGTTCGCGCATCGGGGTCGTGGTCACCGACCTCGAACGCAACGTCCGCTACGCGAACCCTGCGGCGCTCCGGATGTTCGGACTGCAAAGCATCGACGGCGTCAAGCTGGAATCGATGTTCCCGGACGAGACCGCGCGCGAGATCCTTCGTCGCCAGCTCGACGACCGGCGCCACGGCCTGATCGGCAATTACAGTGTGGAAGGGCGCCGCACCAACAACAAGCACGTGTCACTCGAGGTCACCGGTTTGCCCATACCCGACCAACACGGGGTAATCGTCGGCGCCCTCGGCCTGTTCCGCGATGTCGGGCAACAGCAGCTTGCCAACCGCATCCACGACCTCAATCGGCAAGTCAACGAAGCGGAGCCGCTGCTGTCGGGTCTCGCCGAGGCGCTAAAGACTGCATTCGAATTCGACCGCATGAGCGTGTCGCGTTTCAGCCGCGACAAGACTCACGTGAATGCGTTCTTCACCTACGGGCACGACGGGTCGGTCGCGCAAAAGCGGTGGTATTGGCTGAATGTCGCGCAGAGCAAGTGGCTGATGGACGAAGGTGCGAAGGTCGTTCCCGACATTGTGAAGCTCATGGAAGAGGATTTGTGGAAGCCCCTCAAGGACGACGCCGCGGTGCAGGATCTCCTTCGCGCCGGTATCAAAAGCAGCCTGCGCCGCGACGTGCGGCGCGGCGGAGACGTGCTCGGTTCCGTCACGCTGATGAGCCCTACGCTCGACGGGTTCACCGAGGAGCAGCGGCGAGCGTTCGAGGAGTTGCCCATCGACGCGACGGTGCTTCAGGCGCTGAGCCACGAGGAAAAGTTGTCGATGATGGAGCGCCTGGACCTCCTGAAGGCGCTTAACGGCTGCGCCACCGTGCGCGACGCCTGCGAGACACTTGCTCACAAGCTGGTACGGAACTTTGGCTGGGATCACGTCTCGATCCTGCGTGTCGACCGGACAGCCGGGAGCGTGAACCTGCTCGCGCAGGACTGGGTCGAGCACAAATGGATACGGCTGGACGACGACTACGCTCAGCCTATCGGCGTCGGCATCCTGGGTCGGGTGGTCAAGACCGGTGCCACGCAGAATGTGGCGGATGTGCTGAAGGACCCCGACTACGTTCGCGGTGTGGCCTCCGCGGAGGTGCGTTCGGAGCTGTGCGTGCCCATCTTCGGCGAAGACGAGAAGGATGTGCGCTGGATCATCAATGTCGAGGACACTCGCGAAAGTGCTTTCGCGGCCGACGAATGCGCCGCGCTCGAAGAGGTCGCACGCGAGGTCGGCGGCCTGATGCATCGCATCAGCGAGCTCTATATCCTGACCCAGTGCTTCGAGCATGCTGCCGATCCGGTCTTCGTCACCGACGCCGAGCTACGTATCCGGCGCGCGAACGGCGCCGCCGCTCGGTTGCTCGGGTTCAAGCACGCGAGCGAGATCACCGGAGACCTCGACAGCCTGTTCGAGGATCCGCTCGTGCGCAGCCGACTGATCGAATGCGCCCCTGGTGACCTTGGCGAATTCGTGATGCGGCGCGAGGGCGACCGCGGCAAAGGCTTGTCGGACGGCGCCGTCGGCACCGTTCCCGTGTTCGTCTCGCGGCAGGATTTTCCCGCGGGACTCACGGGCTCGATTTTCATCGCCCGCGACACCCTCGCCATCCGGCGCGCGGTTGAGTTGGAGCTGCTCGAAAAAGCCGCATACGAGGTTGCGGTGGAGACGAGTTCGCCGCTTGCGCTCGCCATCTGCGAGCTCGAGGGCCTCTTTCGCGCGCACGCTCCAGGTGAGCTGCGTGAGAATGCTGCGGCGAGCGCGGTTTCGAGCGACGAACGCCGCCGGGTCGACAAGGTTCTGCGCCTGCTTGGCCGTGTGCGACACGGATACTCGAAGCTCGCCATGTTCAACCCCAAGGCGCGGCCCAAGCCATCGGAGCTTTCCGACCTGAGCCTGCGCGCGGAGATCGAGGCGATCGCCGCCGGTTTGGCGGAGGTCGACCGTGTGCGTGTCATGGTGGAGGGGGAAGGTGCCCTGCCAAGCGTACGCGGCGACCATTTCCAGATCGACACGATCTTCGAGACGCTGCTCTCGGAGCTCTTGCGCTACGCGCCCGAAACACAACCCGTCGAGGCGGTACTTGCGGCGAAGGGTGGTACGGTCGAGGTGCGCTTGCGCGGATTTCTGGCGCCTGCGGGCGACGGCGAGGCGGTCGCACGCGAGTGGTCGCGTACGCGCGCCGAATTCGCGATTGCCAAACCGCTGATCGACGAGTTCATGCTGGCACATCGCGGCTCGTTCGGCGCGACCGTAGCGCCTAACGGACGCACGGAATTCCTGCTGCGCTTTCCGAGCGCGGGTGCGTAATGGCCAAGGACAAGACCGTGCTACTGGTGATGGGCGACTCGGAGAGGGATCTCTCCGACTTGCTCGCTCGGAAGCTCGAGGCGTCCGAGATCGCGGTGATCCCGCAGAAAAACGAGAAAGCGGCGCTCAAGATCGTGCGCGAGGTGCCGATTGATTTCATCGCCACGTCGCTGTCGCTGGCGCCGGATTCGGCATCGCCGGCTCGCGCCGATGGCGGGATCGCTTTTTGCGAGACCGCCCGCGCCATCTCGCCCGCGCCCATCGCGCTCATTGCCCCGGCAGTGACCAACTCGCTGCAGCAACGGCTGGCGCGCATTGCGTCGCCGCCGATCTGCTTCATGGTGGATGCGGACCTGCCGAGCATGCTGCTTCAACAGGTGCTTGCGACCGCACCCGCCCCGCGCCGCCTGGATGTCGTCATCCGCGCCGATCCCGGCGACGACTGGACGTACGAGTTGCGCGGAACCGGGTTTGCGTTCGACCGGCGCGGGCGTCTCAACGTCTTGCGCGGAACCCTTCAGCTCCTGAAGACACTCGCGCTTGCACTCGTCGACGAGCGGAGGGACTGGGCCGAGCTCTTCGGCGGCCTCGGCAAAGGCATCGTCGACTGCTTCTTCGAGCAGAACGACGCCTTCCGACAGCAGCTGCGCGCCGGTATAGAAATGGCTGAAGGGTTGGCCAACACACGCGTGTCGTTCCTGGTCGCCGACGTCCACTACGAGATCGCGCTCGAAGCCATATTGACCCCGCTCGAGGAACTGCCGGAGCCGTGGATGATCCATGCGCCGCTGGTGCGCAACATCGCCAGCGCCTTTGCTACCAATGCCCAGCTGTTCGAGGGACCTCCGCGTCCGCTGCGCTGCCTGATCCTGTGCGCCAATGCGTCAGGCATGGTGGAGCTGGGCCAGGGCTTCGCGCCGATCATCGTTCCGCCGCTTCCGCACTTGCGCAAGGAGTGCGAGGCAGTGCGCCGGCTGTTCAGCCGCGTATCGCGGCAACTCGGCTTCGACGAGCCACGTGTCGTAGGCGCCGATGACGAGGCGCCGCTGAGTCCCGAGCGACTGCTCGACGTCCTGCGGGAGTCCGAGCCGTGGGACGTCGTGCACTACGCCGGCCACTCGTATCACGCCCGGGAGAACCCGGCGCTTGCGTCGCTCATCGTCTCCGGCGGGAAGGACCAGCCTGTTGCAGTGCGGATCAACGAGCTTGCACCGTATCTGCGGCGCAGCAAGCTCGTGTATCTGTCGAGCTGCAACAGCGCCAACGCCGGCTTCGCTTTCGAGGCTGTGCAGCAGGGCATTCCCGCCGTAGTCGGCTTCCGGTGGGGTGTCCGCGACGACTCCGCGGATATCCACGCGCGGCTCTTCTACCGGAAGCTCTTCAAAGACCGCGCCATCGACACCGCGCTGTGGAAGACCCGCCGCGCCATGCATCGAATGCAGCGCGCAGACCGAACGTGGGCGTCCTCGATGCTTGTCATGCAGACCCACTGAGCGCGAACAGGTCGAGCGCGATGCCGGCATGCCCTTCCGGGGGATAAACGGCCTGGTAGTTCCATTGACGCTTGCGGTCGGCGTCGTCCCATCCACGATTGAAGTCGGAGCGGTAGTTGAAAAACAGCCGCGCCGGCGCGGCGTGCTTGACGATGCGAGCGATCGCGGCCTCGTCGGGGTGCGAGAACACGCTGCCATTCGTCGATACGAGATAGTTGCGGCAGGCGATTTTCTGCAGCAGCGGCGTGGTGGTATTGCCGTCCGAGCCGTGGTGCGAGACCTTCACGGCATCGAGGCGCAGCGGCTCCTCCCCTCGCTCGCGCGCCAGGCGCCCGAACGCCTGCTGGATCACGGGCGCATGCGCGTCGCCGAGGAACGCGCAGCGCCGCCCTTCGTACTCGGCCACGAATGCGAGGCTGGAACCATTCGCGACCGCGGCGTCGAGCGCGGTTGCCGCATCCGCCGCTTCATCCAATCCCGCGGGCAGCGGCGAGAGCGCCGCGTCGTCGCCTCGAAAGCGTTTGTCCTTGTCGAGGCGTGCGGCTATGAACGCTTCATCGCCCGGCGTGCCGCCAAGCGCGTCTATGGCCTTGAGCCAGGCGCCTCGCAGTGCCTTGAGCTTCTCGACTGTCGGCGAGAGGAGGGTCAACTCCAGTCCGCCCGGCAGGCGGGCGCGTGGCAACAGCCCGTCGTCGGGCACGAGCGCGGCTCCGCCGAGGAACCGGACGTTGCACGCGCCACCGCCGCGGATCGCCAAGAGGTCGAGGTACTCGCCGCTTACAGGCCCGCGTTCCAGCGTATCGCGAGGCGCAGTCGGCGCGCCTGTCAGCGGGCGCGAGAGCTGTGGCCAGCCGTTGAACCACATCTCGCGATACTTGAGTCCCACTTCCGGGTGACGCAGCAGCTTGACGATCCCGTCGATGTGATCGGCGTCGATGTGGGTGACGACGAGCAGCTCCACCTCGCGGCGTTCCTTGGGAATCGCTTCGACCCGCGCCCGCAGCGCGGGGAACGCGGCGACCGGCCCGCCATCGATCAGCACGTGATGGGTATTGCCGTCCTCGCCGTACTCGATCCAGATGCAATCACCGTGCAGGGCAGGCAGCAGCGTCACTCGGAAGCGTTTGTCCATTGGTCCCCCTGCATTGTGCTGCGGTCCGATAGCGTTGATTCTACGACCGCCGTTCAGCAAACGTCCCGTCATAATGCCGCATGGTCGTCCACCTGATCGACGGCACCTACGAGCTGTTCCGGCATTTCTACGGACTGCGTCGTTTCACCAAAGGTAAGGATCCCCCATTCGGCGCTGTGATCGGCGTGCTGCAGACCGTGCTGCAGATGCTGGAAAAAGGAGCGACGCACCTCGGTGTTGCCACGGATCACGTCATCGAATCGTTTCGCAACGATCTGTGGGCGGGCTACAAGACGGGCGAGGGAATCGAGCCGTCGCTGTGGGCCCAATTTCATCCATTGGAGGAAGCGCTCGCCGCGATGGGTGTGGTTGTCTGGCCGATGGTCGAGCTCGAAGCCGACGACGCTCTGGCTTCCGCCGCGCGGATCGCTTACGACGATCCGGACGTGGAGAAAATCTGCATCTGGACGGTCGACAAGGATCTCGCGCAATGCGTCCGTGATGATCGCGTCGTCCAGGTCGACCGCAGGGCGAGAGTGATCCGCGATGCTGCCGCGGTGCGACGCAAGTTCGGCGTCGAGCCCGCATTGATTCCTGACTTTCTTGCGCTCGTCGGCGATGCGGCGGACGGATATCCGGGCATTGGAGGAATCGGCTCGGTCACCGCGGGGCGACTCTTGAACCGCTACGGCGGCATCGAAGCGTTTCCGCCCGACGTGCTCGGCGATCGGCGCGAGCTCGCCGTTCTGTTCAAGAGACTCGCGACGCTGAGAACGGATGCGCCGCTGTTTCGCAACGTGGACAAGCTGCGATGGCGCGGTCCGACGCCCTCGTTTGCGTCGTGGGCCGGCCGCATGGAGTCGCCCAGGCTCTTGGAGCGCGCACGGAAAGTCGACCAGAATCGCGCAACGTCGTAGTCCGATGTGAGCACGGCACCTCGGGCCCAGGGCGGCGTCCTCGGAAACGTGAATATTCACGCTTGTTGGCCCGAATACTCACATGACAGGGCGCCCCGCCGGCTGCGATCATGCGGTCGTATTCTCTTGGAGGAGACTACGATGGCAACCGAAGCAACTCTGTCGACCGGCATTTTCGTCGCCAAGCGTTTCAAGCAGTCGGTTCCTGCGCCCGCACCCGTCGAGCTCTTCGGCCACGTGCGGCTCGTCGAACGCCATGGACTCGCGAATTTCAACGGCGCCCATGCCGTTATCGAGCTGCGCGATCACCCCGGCGTCATGGTGGCCGTGCTGACCAAGCAGTTTCGCCTGCAGTCGCTGCTCGAATCCGCGCTGACCAGCGGCAACCTCGTCGCTTTCATGGGGACGCTGCTGCCGATTCCGCCTGCCCCTCGGTCCGGAAGCTGGGCGATGGACGTCTATACGGTCGACGGCGTCACGCTGTATTCGGCGCGCTAGACGCGGAAGTCGCACGTCGTGGCGCGCGCCCGCCTCACGCCGCCCGGCCGAACAATCGGCCCGTTTTGGTCGACCAGGAATTTGTCGAGCGGCACTTCCTCCTGCTTCAAAAAGCCCTGTTGCGGCAGCGTCCCGTCGCGGACCATCTCGATGACGGCGACAACAGACGCCGACGTCGTCCACGCAATTGCCGTTTGCATGCCGCCGGCCAGTTCGACGGGACGATAGGCGCGAACGAATTCCCGCCGCTGCAGGCGCGCATCGAGCATGCCTTCCGACGAGACGTGGACGTAGACGATGTCGTCGTTCACGGGCGGCTTCGCGTTGGTGAGTATTTCTCCGGCGAGGTCGCGCCGTTCTCGCATCAAGAGTTCATGAAAGAAGAAATTCATCAGCCGCATGTGCCCGGGATAGCGCATCGTCTTGTAATCGATGTTGGGGACTTTCCCGTGATACGTTTCGCAGATCGTCCCCAACCCGCCCGAGGTCGTGAACGCCTCCAGCTTGACGCCTTCGACATACAGCGTCTCCTGCCACTCCATCGACGACACCGTCTTGCGCACGCCGTCTTCGATAACTTCACAGTCGTTCAGGTATTCGTTGACGACCCCTTCGGGCGACCAGTTGAACGCGTAGCCCATCAGTCCCGTCGGATGCTGCGGCAGCGCCCCGACGCGTAGACGAAGCGACCGGCACTCTTCGAAGACCGCGACCTGCGCCGCCCCGACGATCCCTACAAAACCCGGCGCCAGGCCACATTGCGGCGCCATCAGCCCGCGCGAAGTGTTGCTGAGGACCCTGATGGCCTCTGTCGTCGGGACGTCTTCGGTGAGATCGAAATAATGGATGCCACGATCGTGCGCAGCCGTGGCGATGCGCTTGTTGATGCGATATGGCAGGCACGAGAGGACGGCATCGAAACCTTCGGTCGCGGCGCGCACGCCGCTCTCCGAGCCCACGTCCGCGGACTGGATCGCGAACGGCAGAGTCTCGTGCGGCTTGCGTGTGTCGAAGCCGCTCACATCGAATCCGCCGGCGTGCAGAAGCTTGGCGGCCAGAGTCCCCACTTTCCCCAGACCAAGAACCGCGATCCTTTGCAAAGGCATCGTTGACCCTCAATGGTAAAAACAAGACCGTGTCGAACCGACAACGACTGCTCAGCGCGTCTTCTCCATCGCCGCTATCACGCGCTCGATCCGCTGCCGGTCGCGCGCGTCGGCGACGCCCGGCTCCGCACACCACGCGAGCAGACGCTCGGCGGGCGTGTTGGCGCCGCTCTTCGTCGCATCCTGGAATCGGTCGCGCAGCTTCTTGACCTGCAACGCAAGGCGCAGCGCCTGCTGATCCGGCGGAATTTCGATACCGAGCTGCATTTCGAGCTCCAGCAGTATTTCGCGCCGTCGTTCTGCCGCGGCTTCCATTCGCTCCAGATACTCCGCGGCTTCGTCCTCGTCGGCGATCGCGCGCAGCGCCGCGTCGCGCCGGGCGAGCATCGTTTTTTCCCATGCGGGCTGCAATGCCGGAAGCGCGGCCCACTGATCCTTCGCAGTCGTCACGGCGTCAGCGGGTTCTTCCTCGGCGGCAAGCTGACTATCCAGCGCTTCGCACAACCGCTCCTTTGCGGCCACCGTCTGCCACACTGCCGCTTCCCGCGCGCGAACGCGTGCCGACAGTGCGCCTTCCACGGCTGTCCTCGCATTCGCGAAGCGGGATTCGAGGCCGCGCGGGACAGGCCCGGAGGCGCGCGACTTTTGCTTCCATTGCTCGGCAAGCTCGCGCAGCCCGCGCCGCAGGTCGGAATCTTCCTTGTCGGTCGCCCGCGCGAGTTGCTCGACCGCGGCGCAGACCTCCTCCAGCGCACGCCGGCCTTCATGCTTCTGATCGTCCTCCTGCTTGCGCGCCACGTCGCGCGCCTGGAACACGGCATCGCACGCGGCACGGAACTGCTCCCACAGCACGCGCTCGTCACGCTGCGCGAGCGACAATTCCTTCGCCTGCAGTTGCCAGCGAGACTGGATCGCTTTCACCTTCGACGGCGTATCGCGCTCCATCGCTTTCTTCGAAAGCTCCGACGCCTCCTCGATCAATGCGACACGTTGGGCTTTCGCTTGTTCACGCGCGACGGCGAGCGCATCGCGCGCGGGCGCGAGTGCCGCGCGGAACTGCGTATCGAAGCTTTTCCATGCCTTCGGCTCAACACTGCCAAGATCGCCGTCGCGCCACCTGTGATCCATTTCGCGGAGCCAGCGTTCGATTGCGCGCCAGTCGCGCGGTTCGGTGAGAAGCGTCGGCGCATGCGCCGCGGCGGCGGCGATGAATTCCTCGCGTTGCTTGCGCACCTGTTTACGCGCCGCCGCCTGCTCGGCGAAATGGCGGGCGGCAGGCGCGTACGCCTTTTCGCACGCAAGGTCGAAGCGTTCCCATAGCGCCTTCGGCACATCGGCATGCTGCTGGTCGAGCTTCCTCCATTCGTCGCGCAGGTGCTTGACTTCGACGGCGAGGCGCGGCGGAGTGAGCGCGAGTGTCGATGCTGCTTCGGCGCGCTCGCAGAGCTGGATGCGAGCCTGGTGCTGTCCGAACGATTCCCAGCGCTCAAGCTCCGTCAGCTGTTGGCTCACGCGGCTCAATCGCTGCAGCGTCGGCTTTGGCAACAGACCGGCGTCGACCTTGCGCGCGCGGATTTCGTCCACCGCGGCACGGACAGCATGCAATTGCCCGGCCGCCAACGCCTGCTCAGCCGCATGCAAAAGACCGTGGACGCGTTGCCGTGCGCCATCGGTTTCCTGCTTTGCGGCGCGAACCTGCGCAAGGCGGCGCTGCTCGACTGTAATCAACGCGGCTTCGAAGCGCTGCGTCAGCGCGGGTGTTCGAACGCTGCGCTCCAGCGCTTGCCAGCGTTCCGGCAGCTTCGCATTGTCGATCGACGTTCCGGCAGCGAGCTGTTCGGCTTCGATGACGAGCGCCTCGGCGCCGGCAAGTGCGTTGAGGTCCTGCGTCCACCGCTCGATGCGTTGTTCTGCTTCGTGGAGCTGGGATATTGCCGAAGGGTCCGCCAGCTTCGCTGCCGATTCGCGCAACGTCGCGAATTCTTCCAACA
This sequence comes from uncultured beta proteobacterium, assembly GCA_963724975.1. Lineage (GTDB taxonomy): Bacteria > Pseudomonadota > Gammaproteobacteria > Burkholderiales > Casimicrobiaceae > CAIWHR01. The sequence goes on from CAVRXB010000005.1 coordinate 497,223, forward strand.
GCGCCGACAACGCATCGGATGTCGCGGGGGCGTCTGACTTTGCCAGCCATTCGCGAAGACTGCGATCGAAGCGCATGCGCGTTCGCTGCTCTTCATGCTCGCGCTCGAAGCGCGCCTGCAGCGCCTGGCGGGCAACGTCGCAACGCGCGAGACGCACCGGATCGTCGGAGAGTTTCAGGGCTTCCCAACGGCGGTTGAGTTCGACGACCGCGGAGAGGATCGGGCCGGGCTTGGTTGAGAGTGTCTCCAGCTCGTCGAGAATGGCGTCCGCCTCCGCCGCGCCATCGGCGCGATCCGCCATGGCATCAAGCCTTTTGCGCGCGAGGCGGGCCACACCGCGATCCTTGCTTTCGGCGGCGTCCGCGAGTCTGCGCAGACCTTCCGCCGTCCGCACGCGCTCCGCTGCCGTCTTCCGCGTCTCGGTATGCGGTGCCGTGAGCGCAAGTTCGACGAGGGTGCCTTCGTCGTGGATCCCGGCGATCGCCGCGTGGCGACGCTCGCCATCCGCGGTGTCGCGCGCTACCTCGGCGCGGATCGCATCGGTGCAGGCAGTGGACGCCAGAAAGGCCGATGCATGTGACGCGTCATCGGTTTGCGCGAGCGTGGTTCCGAGCGCCGAGGCGATGGCGAAGCGAACGGCCGGATCCGCCTCCTTCGTCCAGGCGGCCGCGAGTACGGCGGTATTGTTGCAGCGGTTCGCGGCGGCAAGGCGCACTTCGGGCGCCGGATCGCCGGCGAGCAGCGATGCGAGCACATCCGAATCGGCGGGCAACTCGGCGACCCCCGTGACACGCCGCGCGGGATCGGCATCGAGATGGGCCTCGGGACGGAAAAGGCGTTTGGAGACCATGTGGCAGACGTGCGACGTGCGAGGATAGCGCATCCGCGGTGGTATGGGGAACGCGCAAAAAAACGACCCGGTCTTCCCTTGCGGGTCGACAGGGTCGCTCCAGCATTCCGCCCCGGGCTATCTAATGCCCGGCTGCGGACACATCAGGCTCACGCAGTTATTTTTCCGGCTTGACGGTGAGCTTGCTGTTGACCGACCGGACGCCTTCGGTCTCGCGCGCCAGCGCCACCGCCCGATTGGCCTCCTCCTGAGTGCGAACAGAGCCGCTCAGGAAGACGACGCCGTCCTTATCGGTGTCGACGTGGACGTTCCCCAAGCTTCCCAGATGCTCCGACGCAAGCTTGCTCTTCACCTTGGTCGTGATGACGGAGTCCTTGACGAACACACCCGGATTCGTGCGGTCGGTGTCGGAATCTGCCGAATACGCCGCCATTGGCGCCATCAGCGTCCCAATCACAAAACAGGCCGTTGCAAGTTTGTACAACATGCGAGTCTCCTAACGCGGCGGAAATTCCGCCTACCGAGCATGATGCCGTGGCCGCATCGGGGCATAAGCCGGTGCGTCGGGAAGGCAGCTGTAGGAGTTTTTCCCAATGATCAAGGGCGCTTGGACGACACGCCCGATCGACTGGTTGCTTGACGAATAGGTGCCCATCGTCGGAGCCCGCAATTGCGCGCGAACGAGCTTGCCTTCCGCGCACGCAACACGCGGTTACAACGAGGGCAAGCGGATACCAGCTGGGTCCGAATTCCGCGCTCTTGTTCCTTGTGGCAGCGGCGCCGATTGTTAGTCGCTCATGATGTTTCTCCTCTTCGCGCGGACTTTCAATCTACCGTTAGCGGTATGATCCCTCGATGACTTCCACGGTTTCTGCCGCCAAATCCGATATCGCCCCTTCCGGCACGTTGCGCGCCGCGATCAACTTCGACAACACGATTCTCGCTTCGAAGGACGCGGACGGCAAACCGGGCGGGGTATCGGTGGAACTCGCGCGCGAGCTGGCGCGACGGCTCGGCGTCGCCGTCGAATATGTGCCCTACTACGCCGCGGGCAAGGTCGTCGAAGGGCTTCAGTCCGGTGTTTGGGATATCTGTTTTCTCGCGATCGATCCGCTGCGCGCTAAGCTCATCAGTTTTACGCCGCCCTACGTCGTCATCGAAGGCGCCTATCTGGTGTCCGATGTTTCGTCGATTCACGACAACGCGGAGGTCGATCGCCCGGGCGTACGCATTGCGGTAAGCACCGCGAGCGCGTACGACCTCTACCTGTCGCGCGAGTTGAAGCATGCGTCGATCGTGCGGGCCCCGACTGCAAAGGACGTGGTCGGATTGTTCCTTGCGCAAAAGCTCGAAGTTGCCGCCGGCGTGCGGCCGATGCTCGAAGCCGATGCGCGGGAGATTTCGGGATTGCGTATGCTGGCCGGCCGGTTCATGGCGATCAACCAGGCGATGGGAATGCCGCGCGGGCGTGAGGCGGGCGCGGAATATCTGGCAGCCTTCGTCGAGGAAATGAAGGCATCCGGCTTTATCGCCGATGCGCTCGCTCGTAATCACATCGTGGGCGCATCGGTCGCGCCAGCGGCTCGATAGCTCCTCGGCGCTACGCCCGTCGATGCAGACGATGGTCGATGTAGAGCAACAGCGTGCTGACACTGGCGGCGAAGACGACGATGATGAACGTCACCGACATGATGAGCTCTACGTTGTGGAGTCCGATGCCGTTCATCAGCAGATAGCCAAGACCACGTTGGGAGGCGAACATTTCCGCCAGCAACGAGCCGATCAGGGTCAGCGCAAAACCCACGCGCAATCCGGTAAAGATTTCGGGAATCGCCGCAGGAAACAGGATCCAGCGCACCATCTGCGAGCGCGAGAGCTTGAGGACGTGCCCGGTTTTTACCAGGATGGGTTTCGTGTTGCGGACTGCGGCTAGCGTGAACAGGATGATCGGAATCACGCCGTGCAGTACGCCGAACGCGACCTTGGCCGAGATCCCGAGCCCAAAAGCCAGCAGAAGAATGGGATATAGCGTGAGCTTCGGAATCGCGTAGACCGCGACGATCATCGGCTCGAGCGTATCGCCCGAAAGACGATCGAAGCCCAGCCAGAACCCCACCAGCAATCCGATCACGACCGACAACACGAACGCAATGGCGAACGCACGAAGCGTGTCGAAGAGGTGCGTGTCAAACGATTCACTGGCAACGAGCTTCGCCGTATAGCGCAGCGTCGCGAGCGGCGAAGCGAGCGCCACGTCGCCGACCCACCAGTACAGCCCCTGCCAGAGCGCGACGATGGCCGCGATCAGCACCACGGCGTTACGCACGCGGCGCAAGCTGGCGTTCATCGCATTCCCCGCCGCACGAGCAGCCGCTTTTCCCAACGCGAGAGAAAGGCGTTGATTACCACCGAAGCGAGCAGGATCAGCACGATCAGCGGATACATCGTTGCATTGTCGAAATTGAGATAGGCGAAGCTGATCTCGTAACCGATGCCGCCGCGCGACATGATGAACTCCGACCCGATGACGCCAATGAACGCATACGCGACGGCAAGCTTGATGCCGGTTACGATGTAGGGACCGGCGGCAGGCAGCGTCACGCGCCGCGCGGTGTCCACCGGCGAGAGACGCATGATCCGCGCCGTCTTCAATAAAACGGCCGGCACGCGGTCGAGGCCGTTCAGCGTGTTCACGATCATTGCCACCACGCCGAGCATGAAGGCGATCAGGATCTGCGGGATGTCGCCGAGCCCGAAGACTACGATAAAGAACGGATAGAAGGCGAACACCGGGACCGCGTAATAAGTGGCGAACAGGGGATCGAGCGCGTCGCGCAAGCCGCGCCAGCGATGCAGCAGCGCGCCGGCGATGATGCCCACGCCGAGCGCCAGCACCAGTGCCAGCAGCGTGTTGTTCAGCGTCTTCAGGATCGCGCCATTCATGCTGCCGGACACGAGCATCCTATAGAGGTCGCGTGCGATGAGATGCGGGGCCTGCATCGTGATCTTGTCGATGACCCCGGCGAGACACAGCACTTCGAGCAGCACGACGAGGGCTCCGATGACGAGCGCGCGGTAAACAACCAGCCGGTTGATTTGTCTACCTCCGTGCTTCGCACTCCGGTATTCGCGCTTGGGGCGGCCTTGCGCGCTCATGATGCGGCGCCGATCTTCTGACCGATCGTCTTGATCGACTCCTCGCGGAGCGTCTTCCAGAGCCGCGCGGTGATCGCGCCGAACTCGCTATCCTGGATGATCCGGCTGTCGCGATCGCGCGGCCAGCGCGTTTCGACAAAATCGACCAGGCGGCCGGGGCGCGCCGACATCACGGCGATCCGGTCGGCGAGCATCGTTGCCTCGTCGAGCGCGTGCGTGATCAGGAACACGGTCGCTCCGGTCTGGCGCCACAGGCGCAGGAGCTCGTCGCCCATCAGCAGGCGCGTCTGCTGGTCGAGCGCGCCAAAGGGCTCGTCGAGCAGGATCAGCCGCGGCTTCATGACCAGCGTGCGCGCGATGCACACGCGCTGGCGCATGCCACCGGAAAGCTGCGCAGGAAAGGCGGTGGCGAATTCCGACAATCCCACGAGCTTCAACACATTGCGCACGCGGTCATCGCGCTCGGTCGCGGCAAGCGAGGACCGTCGCAGGCCGAAAGCTACATTGTCGGCGACGTTGAGCCACGGCAGCGACGCGTCATCCTGGAACACGACGCCGATGCCTTCCGGCGGTTCATTCTCGATGGGGCGTCCCTCGAATTCGATCGTGCCCTCAGTCGGCTGGCTAAGACCGGCAATCAATTCGAGCAGCGTGGATTTGCCGCAGCCGGAGGGGCCGACCACAGCGAAGAACTCTCCACGCTTGATATCGAGATCGACCGGCCCAAGCGCGTGCAGCGGCGCCGGCGGGTGACCCGCCATGAACACTTTGTCGACAGCACGGAGCTTGACCTGCTCGTCCGACACGGGCCGCTCGCAGTCCGCGTCGATTATTTCAATGCCTTGAGATCGTCGGGCAGGAATCGTGTATCGATGATCTTGCTGTAGTCGACGTCGCCGGTGATCGCGCCCACCGAGCGCTGGGCCTCGATCATCCGCTTCAGCCCTTCCATGTGAATCTGACCCTCGCCCCAATACGGCACGCCCTTGGTGGTGCTCTTCGTCAGGTTGTGTACCGCGCTCTTGGCGACGTCGAGGTCGATGTTGTATTGCTTGGCGACGATCTCCGCCGCCTCGTCGGGATGCTCGCGCATGAAGATGACCGCTTTGCGCCGTGCACGAATCACGGCGCGCAGAAAATCACCCTTCTTCTCCGCCATCTCGACGGTCGTCACGCCGACCACGTTGTCGAGCGGCGGCAGCACTTCACTCGCGACGACGACGGCGCGATATTTGTGCTTCACCTTCGACCACAATGGTTCGGTGATCGCGGCTACGTCGATGAGGCCCGAGTCCAGCGCGGCGATCCCCTCGCCGAAGCCGCCGGTCTTCACGAGTTCGGCGTCAGCCTCGGTGTAGCCGCCCGCCTGCAGCAGCATCCGCGCGAGCGCCTGGCTCGTCGAGCGCGGATTCGTGTAGCCGATCTTCTTGCCCTTGAAATCCTTGACGGACTTGATCGGCGATTCCGGTTTGACGGCCCAGACGAATTCGGCGACGGTGAGCACGTTGTCGCTGATGATCTTGAGGTCGGCGCCGGCGAGAATCGCCGACACGACCACGCCGGGATTCACTTCGCCATAGGGAACGCCACCGCCGGCCAGCATGTTGCGCAATGACGTGCCGCCGCCCGCGGACGAGATGAGGCCCGTGATGTTGAGGCCCTCGTCCTTGAAATAACCTTTGACGAGCGCAACGCCAAAGGGCATCCCGTTGGCGGAGACGCCATAGTTGCCGACCGCAATCTCTTCGGCGGATGCGGCGGCTCCGAAGCCCGCGAGAAGTGTTCCGATCAACAGCGAAATCAGGCGTTGCATGATGCTCTCCTCATTGTGCGGCATCGTCGTAGAAGTTACGCGGACCGCTTTATCGTGACGTTGACGTTCTTGATCTGCGTGCAGGCGAGGAGCTCCTCGATCGACTCCTCGCGTCCCATGCCCGACTGCTTGTAGCCGCCGAAGGGAACGCCGACATGGTGCGTGCTGGCGCCGTTGATCCAGATGTACCCGGCTTCGACGCACGACGCCAGGCGATGGGCGCGGTCGAGATCGTGCGTCCAGATCGATGCGGTGAGGCCGACATCGAGCGCGTTCACTCGCGCAACGAGGTCGTCTTCGTCCGACCAGCGCAGGATGCTGACCACCGGCCCGAAGATTTCCTCGCGCGCGATGCGCATGTCGTCGGTCACATCGGCGAATACCGTGGGCTCGACGAAGAATCCGTGCGCGAGCTTCGGATCCGCCGGGCGCTTGCCGCCGTATGCGAGCCGCGCGCCCCCCTCGATCCCCAGCTTGATGTAGTTCATCGTCTTGTCGAACTGGGCTTTGCTCGAGAGGCACCCGACTTCATTGTCGGGCTCGGTCGGGAGACCGACCTTCAGCGCGCCGACGCGCTGCACGATTTCCGCCAGCGCGGCGTCGTGGATGTCCACATGCAGATAGACGCGGCTCGTCGAGTTGCACGACTGCCCCGTGACGTAGCGAAAGTTCATGCCGCGCACGACGCCGTCGGCAATCTCAGCGGGCGACGCGTCGGCGCAGGCGATGAGAGCGTTCTTGCCGCCCAGTTCCAGCGTCAGCGCCTTCAACGTTGCGCCGGCGCCGGTCATCACGGCGCGCCCCGCAGCAACACTGCCGATGAATCCGATCTTTGCCACTTTGGGATGCGCGACCAGTGCGGCCCCGGTGTCGCGCCCGCCGGTGACGATGTTGAACACGCCGGGCGGGAACACGCCTTCCCACAGCTCGGCGATGCGCAGCGACGAAAGCGGCGTCTGGTCCGCCGGCTTCACGATCAGCGTGTTGCCGGCGGCCAGCGGCGCGCCGCACTTGCCCGCAGTGAACAGCAATGGATGATTGAACGCGCCGATGCGCACAACGACGCCGAGCGGCTCGCGCAGCGTGTAGTTGAGCGTTCCGGCACCGATCGGAATCGTGTCACCCTTGATTTCGGTGACGAGGCCGGCGAAGTAGTCCATATAGTTCGCGCTGATCTCGACGTCAAAGCGCATCGCCTGGAACGGATTGCCGGTGTCGACCGCCTCGAGCCATGCGAGCTCGTCGGCGTTCTGGCGCAGGACGGCCGATGCGCGACGAATCGCTGACGCACGCTCCTGGGCAGGCACGTTGCGCCACTGAAGAAAGGCTTCGCGCGCCGCGGCAACCGCGCGATCGACGTCTTCTGCCGTGGCATCCGCGGTCGTGCCCAGCGACTCGCCCGTCGATGGACTCGTCACCGCAATGGCGCGCGCTCCCGCATGCCACGCGCCGCCGAAGTAAAGGTCGCGATGCCGCGGCAGGCGCGGGTCGGGCGATTTGTCGGCGGTGTCGGGCACGGCGCGCTTCCTCAATTTCGCGCCGGGACGTGACGCAAGAGCGATGCCGACTGGGCACGCGCATATTCGGGCGCGACGCGCGCATCGATGACAACAAGCCCGCCGGCGCGCACGTCTGCCACCGCTTGTGCGATGATCGCGGTCAGATCGTGGACAGTACGGACGGGACCGTAGCCTTTGGCGCCCTGCCCCTGCGCGAGTTGCGCAAGATCCATCGCGGGATCGCTCATCCGCAATCCGATCCAGCGATTCTCTACCGGCCGCCCGCGCAGGCGCGCCATGCGCTCCTGGTGCAGCTCGTCGTTGAAGAACGATTCGTTGTTGGCAATGACGATCAATAGCGGCACGCGGTAGTGAACGCCGGTCCACAGCGCCGTTAAACCCATCAGATAATCGCCGTCGCCGAGCACCGCGACCGGCAGCCGGTCGCTGCCGGTATCGCGCAGCGCCAACGCCGCACCGACCGCCATGCCCGGGCCGGAACCGATGCCACCACCGCCATCGAAACCGATGTAGTCCTGCGGATGCGCGAAGCGGCAATACTCGCCCGGCCAGCCGAGCGGCAGCCGGATGTACGAAGGCCTGTGCGGCGCGAGCGCTTGCGTCGTCACGCGCGCCAGGTCATCCAGCGCAAGCCGCACATCGGCCGTCCATGTGGCCGGTGCAGGACCCGCGGGCGCCGGCTCTTCGGGATTTACGAACCACGGAGGAATTTCATCCGCAGAACGCGGGCCGAGCTCGTCGACAAGCGCAGCGACGAGCGTATCCGGGGGAACGAGGATCGAGAGATCCGTCGTGGGCAGCGCCTGATAGTCCGCGTTCCAACCGTTGTGAATGTATTGATCCATCGAGCACTGGATCACCGTTGCGCGCGGCGCCTCCCCGCCGCAGGCTTGCATGAGCGTGCCGCCGAGGTCGATCCAGTCGAGGCTCAGGATCACGTCGGCATCGCGGACGAGTTGCGCCGCCGCGCCGGTCACGTACAAGCTGGGCGGGAAAGGATGGAGCGGATGCTGCGTCGGGAAGCTCGCGCCGGTCTTGATGTCGGTGAGGACCATAGCGACCAGGCGTTCCGCGAGCGTGACGCGCCGCGCGAAATCGTGCTCGTCATTCGACACGCGGCCGATCATGATCAGCGAACGCCTGCCCGATGATAGCAAGCTCGCGGCTTCGCGCACCGTCTGCGGCGGCGCGATTCCCACCGTCGCGATGGCACAACGATCGAGCGCCGGCATCGGCACCGGCGCGGACAGGCGTTCTTCCTGCAACGCCGCGTCGAGCGTCACGTAGACAGGTCCCTGCGGCGGCGTCATCGCGATGCGACAAGCGCGCACGATCGCTTCCAGCGTTGCGGCGACCGAGCCCGGCTGATCGTCCCACTTGGTGTAGCCGCGCACGAGCGCGCCGAGGTCGCGCGAGGTATGAATCCAGTCGACCCACGGCCGGCGCTTGACGGCATCGACCGGGCCCACGGCGCCCAGCAGCAGGATCGGTATGCGGTCGCACCACGCGTTAAAGATCGCCATCGTCGCGTGCATGAGCCCGACGTTGGCGTGCAACGCAACCGCGAGCGGCTTGCCGGTGACGCGCGTGTACCCGTGCGCAAGCGCGACCGCGCTCTCCTCGTGTACGCACAGCAGGAGTTCCGGCCGGGCGTTGCCAAGGTAGTTGACGAGGCTGTCGTGCAGGCCGCGGAAACTCGCGCCGGGCGTGAGCGCGATGTACGGAATCTCAAGCGCGCGCAGAAGCTCTGCAATCGAATCGCTGCCCCAGCCGGCGGCGATCTCAACCTGCGGTGGGTCGCGGACCGTGTCGTTCATGCGCGCCTTGGAATCACCGGCACGGAACTGTAGCGCATGCGGCAATGGGGGGCAATGCGCGGGCGGCAGGTCGCCCCCGTGCGGTATGCCTAACGCCGCGCGGCTTCGATGTCGATGTCGAGCTTGACCTCGTCGCCGACGTCGGGCACGAACCGCTTCATCCCGAAATCGGTGCGCTTGAAGGCGGTCCTAAACTCGCCCCCGCAGGTGAAGTGCTTGACGATTCCGACGGCCACCTCCTTGCAGACGAATCGATCGACGGCGAGGCGCAGTGGCCGTTGCACGCCGTGCAGCCAGAGTGTGCCGTCGACCGCGGTCAGCCGGTCGCCCTCGAAGACGAATCGCTCACTGACAAAACGGACTTCGGGATTCGTTCCGGCGTCGAGAAACTGGTCCGAACGCAGAACACCGTCGCGTGTGCGATCTCCGGTGTCGACGGAGTTGGCGTCGACGGTAACGACAACCTGCCCTGTCTTCGCGTCGGGATCGAACTGGACGGTCGCGGTAACCTTCTCAAAGCGGCCGTGCACATAAGAAATGTCGAAATGGCTGACGGCAAAATAGACGGACAGATGATCGGGATTGACGGCCCAATCGGCCGCGAACCCCCTCCCCTCGGACGCGAGGACGCACGCGCCGGCGAGCAACGAAGCGACGAGTCGAAGGCGTGGCAACATGAGGTGTCGATGCCAACAGTGCTCTCGCACGCCGCATTCCCTCGAGGACATGGCTAAGGCATCCCTTCCTGCACGGTCGCGAGTTGCTCCCGTTCCTTCACGTCGGATTCGAACAGCTCCTGCAACTGCGCCGCAGCCTGAGCGGCGGTCTGGATCAGCTGCTCCTCGTCCTGGCGCACCGCGTATTGCACTTCGAGCTGCTCGAGGTCGTGCTTCGTGAAAAGGTCGACCGCGCGCGCCGCCCGCGCTGGATCGAAGCCCAGCGTCTCCAGGGCCTGGCGCGCGGTTTCGAGGCTCGAACGGAACGTGTCCCGCTCGCCTTTGATATCGAGGTCGCGCAGCCGGTAATAATGCACGCGATTGCGCGCGCGGGCGAGGATCGGCAGATCCGGATAATGCCGGCGCACGAGCGCCGCCGTCTTCATCGATGCCTCGACGTCGTCGATCGCCAGCACGAAAAGCTTCGCGTCGCGCGCCTTGGCTGATTCGAGCAGCTCGAGGCGGGACGCGTCTCCGTAGTACACCATGTTGCCGAACTTGCGCACGAAATCGACTTGCTGGTAGCTCACTTCGATCGCGGTGAACGGAATGCCCGCCATGCGCAAAACACGCGAGACGATCTGGCCGTAGCGTCCATAACCCGCGATGATCACCGGGTTGCCGGGACCATCGATGAGATCGAATTCGGGCGGCTGTCTGCGCGCAAGCCAACGTTCCAGAAACCTCTCGTGCGCGACGAACGTGAGCGGCGCCAGCAGCATCGAAATCGTCACCGCCAGCACGAGGAACTGCGACGTCTCCGCCGCAAGAATGCCCGCGACCTGCGCGGCGGTGAACAGCACGAACGCGAATTCGCCACCCTGCGAAAGCAACCCGGCGATGCGCTGCGCGTCGGCGTTGTCCTCCCTCGCGACGCGCATGATGCCGTACAGCAGCAACGCCTTGAACGCCATCATCCCGACCGCGATGCCAAGCACGGCAAATGGATGCGCCCGGAACAGCGCGAGATTGGCGCTCATCCCCACCGCCATGAAAAAAAGGCCGAGCAGCAAACCCTTGAACGGCTCGACGTCGGCTTCGAGCTCGTGGCGGAATTCCGAGTCGGCAAGCAGGACGCCCGCGAGGAACGCACCCAGCGACATCGACAGCCCGATCGCCTCCATCAACAATGCGGCGCCAATGACGACCAGCAGTGCCGCGGCCGTGAATACTTCGCGGCCGCCGAAGCGTGCAATCAGCTTCAGCGCCGGACGGATCAGCACGCGGCTCACGACAATCACGAGCACGATCGCCGCGCCGCCTTTCGCTGCCAGCATCCAGCCGCTTTCCATGCCCGTCTTCTCGGGCGCCAAGATCGGCAGCAGCGCGATCAGCGGAATCACCGCCAGATCCTGGAACAGAAGGATCGCAAACGCGCGGCGTCCGCTCGGGCTCGACAGCTCGCCGCGTTCGCCGAGCCACGCGAGCACGATGGCGGTCGATGACATGGCGAGCCCGAAGCCGATGACGACCGCCGCCTGCCACGAGAAGTCAAACCAATGCGCCATGCCGGTCAGCGCGAGCCCGGTGACCAGCACCTGGGCGCCGCCCAATCCGAATACCGGTTGCCGGAGCGCCCAAAGCCTCGACGGCTCGAGCTCCAATCCGACCAGGAACAGGAGGAGCACGACGCCCAGTTCGGCGAAATTCAGCGTCTCCTGGGCTTCACCGATCAGGCCAAGCCCCCACGGGCCAATGATGGCGCCCGCGGCAAGGTAGCCGAGCACGGCGCCGAGCTTCAGACGCTGGAACAAAGGAACGACGACGACGGCCGTCATCAGGAAAATCGCGGCATGTCCCATGAGCTCCATGGCAGTCTCTTCGCGGGTTGGTTCGCGGAATGATGTTATCGACGGCTGACGCTAACCGGCGAGATAAGCAGTCACTGCCCGGTTGGATGCAGTCCCCGTGCGCGTTGATTACCCTGCAAGCCACGTCGCGAGATCCTGCTTCAGCTTCTTCATGTCGGCCTCGCGCGTGTACATCATGTGGCCGGCATCGAAATAGTGGTGCTGGACGCGCGTCAGCACGTCGGGCGGCGCGTCGAGCTGCGCGAGCGACCAGTCGGTTGCGCTGTACGGCGTCCCGAGATCGTAGTGGCCGCTGGCGACGAGGACACGCAGGTGCGGATTGCGCCGAAGCGCGCGCGACAGATCCGGACTCGTGCAGGCGTAGCTGTTGCCTTTGTCTTCGCCGCGATTCCAGTTCCATTGCTTGTGCGCGTCCATCGAGAGCACTTCGTAGCGCGCCGCTGATTCCACACCCAGCGTCTCGCTCATGTAGGCATGCGCGGCCATCGTGTAGGGCGCTACTATCGCCTCGATCCCGGGATCGAATTCCCACTCGCGCGTCCGGCTCGCAGCCATCGGGCCCGTCACGCGCGCATCGAGGCGGCCGACGATCTGCCCCTGGTCGCGCAGGAGCTCGAAGAAGAACGTGTTGTCGCTGATGCGAAGGTTTTTTTCGTCGACAAGCGCGGGAGCTAGACCGGTGAGCTGCGCCACGCGGTTCGCGATGCGACGCCGCGCATCCTTCGACAAGCGCGCGCCGGCGTGAAGAGCGCCTAGATACTCGTCGGCGACGAATGCCTCGGCCGCCTTGCGGGCCGCCGCCGGCGACTCGGCGGCCGCCCCTTTGAGCTTGCCGTGAAATTGCGCGACGCACGCGAAGCCGGGAAGGAACAGCGCGTACGGAAGATCGTTACGCGGCGCAAAGATGAGGCTTTGCAGATCCATCGCGCACGACACGAGAATAAGGCCCGATAGCGCAATACCCGCTTCCTGCAGCTTGTCCGCGAGCGCTGCGCCCCGCGTCGTCCCGTAGCTCTCGCCGACGAGGTAGAGTGGCGAGCCCCACCGCCGGTGCCTGCCGAGCCACACGCGAATGCACTCGACGAGCGCTTCGACGTCCCCGTCCACACTCAGCATCTTCTTGCGCGCTTCCTCGCTGCCGGTGATCGAGAAACCGGTGTGCGGCGGATCAACGAACACGAGGTCGAAATGATCGAACCAGGATTCGGGATTGTCGGTGACCGTATAGGGCGCCGGTGGCATCGTGCCGTCTTCGCGAGTGACGACATGCTTGGGTCCGACGGCGCCCAGATGCAGCCAGATCGATGCCGAGCCGGGGCCGCCGTTGAAGACAAAACAAACGGGGCGCGTCTTGGCGTCGGCGTCATCGAGAAAATACGACGTCGTGAACACGGCGGCTTCGGGCTCGCCGCGCTTTTCGTCGATACCGCCCGCCGTCACCGGCACAAAGGCGGCGATCGCGCTGTACTTCATCGTCCGTCCGTTCAGCTTGATCGTCGACGCGCTCTTGCTGGGCGCTGTGGCGAGCAGGGCTTCGAGCTTTTGGCGCAGTTTCTTTTTTGCTTTTGCGGTCGCGGGGGCAGGCGTGGGTTCGCTCATGGATGTGGATTCGGGAGTGAAAGAGATGAGTGCAAATCGGCGGCCCGCTAATTTACACTGATCCCGCCGTCGGCACCTGCCTGCTTGGGGCAGCGCCTTCGAGTGGGCGACAATCCCGAATCCGCGCACGCCTACGCCAACGAGCGCGTGCTGACGGCGCTGCGCCAACGGCTCGCGCTTCCGGGCGGCGCGCCGCTGGACTCGATCGACATCTCAACCCTGCAGGCCGCGGCAGCCGAGGAATTGCGCGCGGACTCGCGCCGGCGTGCAGAATCGGCATCCACGCCTCCCGCGCGCCCGGTGTTGTAATATTCACAGCAGCGCCGGACACGTCCACCGATGAAGGAGGCAACATGACCACTCGTCGACAGTTCGTCCTCACCGCCGTCCCAGCCACTGCACTGCTGCTGGGCGCCCGCGCCGCGTCGGCACAGGCTGCGAAGCTCGAGGAATCCGACCCCGCCGCGGCTGCGCTTGGCTATAAGATGGACGCGACCAAGGTCGATGCCAAGAAATTCCCGACCTGGGCTGCCGGACACCTTTGCTCGAATTGCCAGCTCTACAGCGGCAAGGCCAACGACGCCATGGGTCCTTGCGCGGCATTTGGCGGCAAGCTGGTCTCTGCCAAAGGCTGGTGCTCCGCCTGGGCGAAGAAGGCGTAGTTTTGCGCCGCCGCGCTTCATCGCGGGCGGCGTGTGCAAACGCGACGTGACCACAGCTCCGTACGCGGATTCGGGCGCGCCGGGGATGGCCGTCGCCGAGCAATCTTGAACGGATCGAGTACACAAGGGCCGTAAGTCGCATGGCCGTAACGCGGAAACCTCCGAAGTCACGGCGTGCGGTAGCGACCGCGAAACCGGCACGGGCGCCAGTCAAGCCGGCCTCCAAGCGCGCGAAGGCGACGCGCCGCCCGCCGACGCCGGCAAAAAAAAAGCGTAGGAAGCCCGCGCGCACTCCCGCGAAGGCAGGCGCTCGGGCGGCAAAGCAAGCGGCGCACGAACCGAAGCCACGACGCCCGCGCGCGCCGATCGAGCAGCTCACGGCGGAAGTCGCGATCGTCAGCAGCATCCAGCGCGGCATCGCGCAAAAGCTCGAGTTCCAGGCGATCGTCGATCTCGTGGGCGACAAGCTGCGCGAAGTTTTCAAGACGGGCGACATGGGAATTCGCTGGTATGACCCCAAGACGAATCTCGCCTACTACCTGTACGAATACGAGCACGGCAAGCGCCTTGACTATCCACCGATGCCCCCACAGCCGGGCGGCACGTTTTCGAAGATGGTTGAATCCCGCCAGCCGGTTATCCTCCGTACCCGCGCCGAGGCCGACGCTTCCGGGTTCGTTACGCTGGGCGATCCGAGCCTTTCGTCGGTATATGCCCCGATCATCGGGAGCGATCGCGTGCTCGGACAGATCGCGCTCTACAACTATGAGCGCGAGAATGCGTACGGCGAATTCGAGGTCCGCCTGCTATGCACGGTGGGTGCGAGCATGGGAGTCGCGCTCGAGAACGCGCGCCTATTCGACGAGGCGCAGCGTCTCCTCAAGGAAACCGAGCAGCGCGCAGCTGAATTGGCGGTGATCAATAGCATCCAGGAGGGGATGGCGGCCGAGCTCGACTTTCAGGCCATCGTGGACCTGGTCGGCGACAAGCTGCGCGAGGTCTTCAACACTGCCAATCTAGGAATCCGCTGGTACGATCCGAAGACTAACCTGAATCACTTTCTGTACGAGTACGAGCACGGCGTGCGGCTAAGTCAACCACCGCTGGAACCATCGCCAGCGGCTCTGAAGCTCATACAGACGCGTCATCCGATCGTCGTGCATAATCGTGCCGAGTACGCGGCCCTTGGTTTTCTGACCACGCCGGGTACCGATCAAAGCCTATCGTCGATCGCGGTCCCGATCGTCGGCAGCGATCGCGCTCTCGGTTCCGTCGTCATCGAAAACTACGAGCGCGAGAATGCCTTTGGCGAGTCGGAACTTCGGTCTGCTCACGACCGTCGCCGCGAGCATGGGCGTCGCACTGGAGAATGCGCGTCTCTTCGACGAGACGCAGCGTCTGCTGAAGGAAACCGAGCAGCGCAATGCCGAGCTCGCGATCATCAACAGCGTCCAGCATGCGCTCGCTGCCGAGCTGAGTCTTCAGGGCATTTACGACGCGGTCGGCGACAAGATCCGCGAGATCTTTCACGAAGCAGACATCGGCATCCGCATCTATGATCCGGACACTGATCTGATTCACTTTCCCTATTTTTTCAAGAATGGGGAGCGGTTAGCCATCCCGCCGCAGCTCATGGGCGCCTCGGGAATCACCGCCCACGTGCTCCGCACGCGCGAGGTGCTCGTGATCAACGAGGACATGGCGGATGCGATCGTGGAGTTTGGTTCGCACGTTCTCGGCCCCGCGCTCGAGAAATCGAGCATCTTTGTTCCGCTGATCGCCGGTGATCGCGTGCACGGCGTCCTGAACCTGCTCGATATGCGACGCGAGCACGCGTTCAGCGATTCTGACGTCCGCCTCCTGCAGACCCTCGCCAACGCGATGGGTGCGGCGCTGGAGAATGCACGGCTATTCGACGAAACGCAGCGGCTTTTGAAGGAAACCGAGCAGCGCAATGCCGAGCTCGCGATCATCAACAGCGTACAGGCCGCGCTCGCCGCCGAGCTCAACATCCAGGGCATCTACGACGCGGTCGGCGACAAGATCCGTGACATTTTTCACAACACGGACATGTCGATTCGCATCTACGACTCGGAGACAGACCTCATCCACTTTCCGTACACGTACGAAAATGGAAGCCGGATCACGATCGAGAGCATACGACCGCCGGAAGGCGGCTTCGGCCCGCACGTGCTGCGCACACGCGAGACGCTCGTCATTAACGAGAAGATGGAAGAGGCGATGGCCCGGTACCGGTCGTACACGCATCCCGGTACCCAGACCCCGAAGTCTGCAGTCTATGTACCGCTCGTCATCGGCGATCAGTCGCGTGGCGTCATCAACTTGATGGACATGACGCGCGAGAACGCGTTCAGCGAATCAGACGTGCGCCTCCTTCAGACACTCGCCAATTCGATGAGTGTCGCGCTCGAGAACGCGCGGCTCTTTGACGAGACGCAGCGTCTGTTCAAGCAAAGCGAGCAGCGCGCGGCGGAGCTGGCGATCATCAACAGTGTCCAGGAAGGGTTGGCCGCGCGGCTCGATTTCCAGGCCATCATCGATCTGGTTGGCGACAAGGTCGCCGAGATTTTCGGCACGCGCACCATGGGCATGGCACTCCACGACAACGCGACCAATCTGGTCACCATGCCGTACTACCTCGAGCACGGTAAGCGGTTTCCGGTCGAGCCGTTATCCGTCTCGGAGTCGGTCTGGCCGGGGAGGTCATACGCACCGCGAGCCGTTGGTCATCAATGAGGACTTCAAAGGCGCGCGGCGCGGCTCGGCTCGAAGCAAGTCGGGGACCCGGCCAGCGAGGACATGATCAAAGCATCTCGGCGTGCCGATCCTGAAGGACGACGAGGCGGTCGGCGTTATCGAGTCTATGGCCCGCAAGCGAGACGCGTTCGGCGAGTCGGACGTGCGCCTGCTGCACACCCTTGCCAACGCGATGAGCGTTGCGCTGGAGAACGCGCGCCTGTTCGACGAGACGCAGCGTCTGTTCAAGGAGAGCGAGCAGCGCGCGGCCGAACTGGCCATCATCAACAGCGTGCAGGAAGCGCTCGCCGCCGAACTCAATATCCAGGGTATCTACGATGCGGTCGGCGACCAGATCCGCGAGATCTTTCACCAGGGCGGATATCGCCATCGGCATCCTCGATCCAGCGTCGGGACCTGGTGCACTACCCGTACTATTGCATCAATGGCAAGCGGGTCGCGATCGATCCATTTCCGCTCCGCGGCTTCGGCGCTCATGCGATGCGCACGCGGCAGCCGATGGTCATCAATGAGAATATCGAGCAAATGATGAAGCAGTATGGCAGCACGGTGCTGCCAGGTGGCCAGACTTGAAAAAGCGGCGCTGTTTGTCCCCCTCGTGGCTGGCGACCAGGCGCGTGGCGTGATCAAGCTGATGGACATGAATCGGGAGAACGCCTTCAGCGAGTCCGACGTGCGCCTGCTGCAGACGCTCGCCAATTCAATGAGCGTGGCGCTCGAGAACGCGCGGCTGTTCGACGAGACGCAGCGGCTGTTCAAGCAGAGCGAGCAGCGCGCGGCGGAGCTGGCGATCATCAACAGCGTGCAGGAGGGGCTCGCGGCCGAGCTGGATTTCCGGGCGATCATCGACTTGGTTGGCGACAAGATCGCCGAAATCTTCGGGACGCGCTACATGTACTTGGCGCTCGTCGACAAGGCGACCAACCTGGTGACGATGCCGTACTGGCTCGAGCACGGCGAGCGCTTTCCGGTCGAGCCGTTTCCTCTCGGGAGCGGATTGACCGGGGACGTCATTCGCACGCGCCAGCCGCTGCTCATCACCGACAATCTGCAGGAGCGCGCGGCGCAGCTCGGTGCCAAGCAGGTCGGCGACAAGGACAGTGCCGACACGGGAAAGAGCTATGTGGGGGTGCCGATCCTCAAGGGCGAGGAGGCGTTCGGCGTGATCGGGGTTTATGGCCGGCACGCGAATGCGTTCGGCGAGTCCGACGTGCGCCTGCTGCAGACGCTTGCCAATTCAATGAGCGTGGCGCTGGAAAACGCGCGGCTGTTCGACGAGACGCAGCGTCTGTTCAAGGAGAGCGAGCAGCGCGCGGCCGAGCTCGCCATCATCAACAGCGTGCAGCAGGCGCTGGCGGCCGAGCTCGACATGCAGGCATCTACGACGTCGTTGGCGACAAGATCCGCGAGATCTTCAGCGACGCGGACATCGTCAATATCCGCATCTACGATCCGCAGACCGATTTGCTTCATTTCCCCTATTTCTGGCAGAACGGTCGACGGATCAGGATCGAGCCTCAGCGGCTCGCCGGTTTCTCCGCTCATGTCATCCGAACGCGCGAGACCCTGCTTCTCGACGAGAACATCGCACAGCAACGCGAAAAGTACGGGGCCAAGACACTGCCGGGACTGCGGCCGGCGAAATCCGGAGTCATGGTGCCGCTCATCGTCGGTGACCAGGTGCGTGCGATCGTCGACCTGGCCAACATGGAGCGGGAGCACGCGTTCAGTCCTTCCGAAGTTCGTTTGCTGGAGACGCTTGCCAACACGATGGGCGTCGCACTGGAGAATGCGCGGCTATTCGACGAAACGCAGCGCCGCTCGCGCGAAACCGCCGCGCTGGCCGAAGTCGGCCGCGACATCTCCTCGACGCTCGACCTGTCGACGGTGATGGACCGAATCGCACGGCATGCCAAGGATCTCCTCCACGCCGATAACAGCGCGATCTTCCTGCCCGACGCCAGCGGCCGAGCCCACCGCGCGATCGTTGCCGTCGGCGAAATTGCCGACGCAATCAAGCGGACCGAGGTCGTGTCGGGATCGGGCATCATCGGCAGCTTGCTGGAAGCAGGTCACGCGGAATACATCAACGACACACAGGCGGATCCTCGCGCAATCCAAATCCCAGGGACCAATCGGCAGGGGAACGAACGGCTGATGGTGGCGCCGCTGCTGGCGGGTACCGCGGTCAGGGGCGCTATGGCCGTGTGGCGGACGGGCGGACTCCCCTTTAACGACGCCGAGCTCGAATTTCTATCCGGACTCTCGCTGCAGGCAACCGTCGCCATCGAGAATGCCCGGCTGTTCCACGAAGCGCGGGAAGCGCGCTCGCAGGCCGAGGCGGCCAACGACGCCAAGAGCTCGTTCCTCGCCACGATGAGCCACGAGATCCGCACGCCGATGAACGCGGTCATCGGCATGAGCGGCCTCCTGCTCGACACCGCCGCTGAACGAAGAGCAGCACGATTACGTCGCGACGATTCGCGAATGCGGCGATTCGCTGCTCACGATCATCAACGACATCCTCGACTTCTCGAAGATCGAGGCCGGCCGCATGGACATCGAGGCGCAGCCGTTCGACCTGCGGGAGTGCGTCGAGTCGGCGCTCGATCTCGTTGCGTCGCGCGCGGCTCGAAAAGGATCTCGACACCGCCTACCTGTTCGAAGGCGACGTTCCGCCCGCCATCGTCGGCGACGTGACGCAGGCTGCGCCAGATCATGCTTAACCTCCTCGGCAATGCGGTTAAGTTCACCGAGCAGGGCGAGGTGGTGCTCACCGTGACGTCGAAATCGCAGGCCGGTGGCAAGGCGGAGCTCACCTTCTCCGTGCGCGACACCGGGATCGGCCTGTCGCGGAAGGCATGAGCCGGCTCTTCCAGTCGTTCTCGCAGGCCGACTCCTCCACGACGCGCAAGTATGGCGGCACCGGCCTGGGCCTTGCGATCAGCAAGCGCCTCGCCGAGCTCATGGGCGGACGCATGTGGGCAACGAGCGACGGAGAAGGCAAGGGAGCGACGTTCTTCGTCAGTATCGTCGCGCCGATCAGCGAGCTTTCGCCAGCGCGGCAGCGCGAATTTGTCGGCGTGCAACCGGGGCTCGACGGCAAGCGCGTGCTCGTCGTCGACGACAATGCAACCAACCGCCGCGTGCTCGAGCTGCAGACCGCGAAGTGGGGCATGGCGTCGCGCGCCACCGACTCGCCGAAGGAGGCGCTGGGCTGGCTGGACGCAGCCGAGGCGTTCGATCTCGCGATCGTAGACATGCACATGCCCGAGATGGATGGCGTCGCGCTTGCGCGCCAGATACGCGAACGCCGCCCTGCCCTGCCGCTCGTGCTGTTCAGCTCTCTCGGCCGACGGGAGGCCGGCGCTGACGAGTCGCTTTTCGCCGCCTATCTCGCGAAGCCCATCCGGCAATCGCAACTGTTCGACACGCTGGTCGCGATCCTCGCCCATGCGACGCCGCTCCAAAATCCGCCCCCGCACCGCGGGCGCCGTTGCGGCTCGATCTCGCGATGGCGACACGCCATCCGTTGCGCATCCTGCTGGCCGAGGACAACGTCGTCAACCAGAAGCTCGCGCTGCGCCTCCTGCAGCAGATGGGCTATCGCGCCGATCTCGCGTCGAACGGACTCGAAGCCGTCGAATCGGTGCGTCGACAGACCTACGATGTCGTGCTGATGGACGTCCAGATGCCCGAGATGGACGGCCTCGACGCGACGCGCGAGATCGCGGCGCGCTGGAAGCCGGATGAGCGCCCACGCATCGTCGCCATGACCGCCAATGCGATGCAGGGCGATCGGGAAATGTGCGTCGCCGCCGGAATGGACGACTACCTGACCAAGCCGATTCGCGTCGACCAGCTGGTCGCGGCGCTCTACAACGTGGCCGCACGCCAGGAGCGTTAACTTGGGGAGGACGAACAAGCCTGTCGCAACCCGCGCGCCCCGCCGCATCGGAGCAAAGGCGAAGTCCGGAGTCGCCGGCCCGCGCGCACCTTCCGAGCGTCTTGTCGACACCGGCATACGTCCAAACGAATTGCGCAGCGCCGAGGACCTGACGGCGGAACTCAAGGAATCGCTCGACTGCCAGACGGCGGTCAGCGAGGTGCTGCGGGTGATGAGCCAGTCACCAGCCGAAGTTCAGCCCGTGCTCGACGCCATCGTCGAAAATGCCAAGCAGCTCGTCTGTGGGTTCTCGGCCACGGTGCTGCGTGTGGTGGGGGACGCGTTGCACCTGGCGGCCTTTACCAAGACCGACGACAAGGGCGCGCGGGCATTGCACGAGTACTTCCCGTTGCCGATCACCGACTCCTTCATCCTGCAACCGCTGCGCACGGGGCTGCCGATCCAGGTCGAGGACGCACAGAGCAATCCCGATGTAACGGCGGAGGGCCGAGCAATGGCGCGCGCGCGCGGCTTCCGCGCCAACCTGCTCGTGCCGCTGGTGCGCGAGGGCCAGGCCATCGGATTGATCAGCGTTACACGCAGCGAGGCGGGCACGTTTCCCGCGCGCCAGGTCGATTTATTGAAGACCTTCGCCGACCAGGCCGTGATCGCAATCGAGAACGCGCGGTTGTTCAACGAGACCCAGGACGCGCTTGATCGGCAGACAGCCACCGCTGGCGTCCTGAAGGTCATCAGCGAATCGCCGACGGACGTGCAACCCGTGTTCGACATCATTGCCGAGCACGCCACGAGGCTGACCAGCGCCGAGCACGCGCTGGTCGCCCGGTACGACGGCGAGTGGATCAAGATCGTCAGCGCCTACGGTACCAACCCGAAGGGCTGGGAGACATTGCGGCAGATGTTTCCGATGCGCCTGGACGGCCTTTCGATCACCGCCCGGGCCATTCGCACCGGGACCGTGGTCAACGTAGCCAACTTGCTGGCCGAGTCCGAGGCCGAATTCGACACCAGAATCAAAGCGACCATCCGTCTCATTGGCTGGCGAAGCGCATTGAGCGTTCCGATGCTGCGCGACGGCCAGATCGTCGGCGCGGTCACGGTGAATCGATCGGTACCCGGACAATTCGCCGAAAAGGAAGTCGAGTTGCTTCAGACGTTCGCGAGCCAAGCCGTGATCGCGATCCAGAACACGCGCCTCTTCAACGAGACGAAGGAGGCTCTCGGACGGCAGACCGCGACCGCCGACATCCTGCACGTGATCAGCAGTTCGCCGACCAACGTCCAACCCGTATTCGACGCCATTGTCCGCACGGCCCTGCGGCTCCTCTCCTGCGACTCGGTAGTCGTGATGCGGTGCGATGGCAATACGTTCTCGCCGGTGGCGGGCGTGCGTCAGGACGGCGCCCCCATTGCGATGACGGAATCCTTGGTAAAGGTGGACCCCGACGACAATTTTCCCTCGCGGGTAATTTTGTCGAAGTCCATCCTGCATCTGCCGGATTGGCAGGGCATCGACCTTCCCGAGCACGAGCGGCGCATTCAGGAGTCGCACGGGGTTCGTTCGTCGCTCTTGCTGCCACTGCTGCGCGAGGGCGAATGCATCGGCGTGCTGGCGCTGGTGCGCAAGACGCCCGGCGCCTTCAGTGAAGCGGAAATCACGCTTGCGAGATCCTTTGTCGATCAAGCGCTGATCGCCATCGAGAACACGCGCCTCTTCAACGAGACGAAAGAGGCATTGGAGCAGCAGACCGCGATCAGTGAAATCCTGCGCGTCATTTCCGCCTCGCCGGGCGATGTGCGTCCCATGCTGAACGCTGTTGCCGAGCGCGCATTGATTCTGTGCGATGCGGCGGAGTCCGGGATCTTCCTGGTCGAAGGCGACGCGCTGCGATTTGCGGCCGGCTACGGCAGCATGTCGAACTTCGTACCAGGAGATCGTCAACCCCTTACTCGTGGACTGGTGATCGGTCGTGCCACGCTCGACCGCCAGACCTATCACTACGGAGACATAGTTCCGCTGCTCGATACGGAATATCCCGATGCAAGGCCGAACCAGGCCAAATTCGGCTTTCGCGCGATCCTGTGCGTCCCGCTGATGCGCGAGGATCGCGCAATCGGCGTGGTCGCTCTCTGGCGTACCGAAGCGCGGCAATTCACGGACAACCAGATCGCGCTGGTGAAGACGTTCGCCGACCAGGCGGCGATCGCGATCGAGAACGTGCGCCTTTTCAACGAGACGAAGGAGGCGCTGAACCAGCAGCGGCCGCCTCGGCGACGTGCTGGCCGCGATCAGCGGCTCGATCGCCGACACGGCACCCGGTGTTCGACACGATCCTCGACGAGCTGCGAACGTCTGTTCGCCGGCAAGCTGACCGGCGTCAACCTGGTCGACGACGACGGCCTCATCCACTTCGGGCCTACCACGGCCCCGACAGGGCGAGAGCTGGAAGAGTCTTTCCGCTGCCCCTCGACGAGACGAGCGGGATCGGGACGCGCGATCGTTCGCGCAGGTCGCTGCACTATCCCCGATGGGATCGCGGACGAGCATGTTCCCGAGGTCGACGCGGCGCGCATGCCGAGCTGCGGCGCTACAGGAGTCGGTGGTCTTCGCCCCCATGCTGTGGGAGGGCCGCGGCATCGGCGCCATCTTCGTCGGTCGCGGCGTACGCCAGCGCGCTCTCGGAAAAGGACATCGGCGCTGCTCCGGACGTTCGCGGACCAGGCGGTCATCGCCATCCAGAACGCGCGGCTGTTCAACGAGACGAAGGAGGCGCTCGAGCGCCAGACGGCGACGGCCGAAGTGCTGAAGGTGATCAGCGAGCTCGCGTGGCCGATGTCGACGCCGGTGCTTCGAGAAGATCCTCGACAGCTGCGAGCGGCTGTTCGCGACGCGAGCAGCTCGGCATCTCCTCGTCGGCGACGACGACCGGGTACGCTGCGGCGATGGCGCGGCTCGGCATCGGAAGTGATTCCGCGCGCACGACGCGCATCCGCTGGAGCGAGACGCATCGACGGGCAGGCGATCCGCGAGCGCCGCATCATGCAGGTCGACGACGTCGCGGCCATCGCTGCTCGCACAACGATTGCGGCGCTGGCGATGGTAGATGCTCGGCTACGTATTCCGCATCTACGTCCGATGATGTGGGAGGGCAACGGCATCGGCTCGATTGTGCGTCTTGCGGCAGCCGGCCCGGCCCTTCAGCGACGAAGGAGAACGGCGCTGCTGCGGACGTTCGCCGACCAGGCGGTCATCGCCATCCAGAACGCGCGGCTGTTCAACGAGACGAAGGAAGCGCTGGAACAGCAGACGGCCACCGCCGAGGTACTGCAAGTGATAAGCAGCTCCGTCGCCGACACCGCGCCCGTATTCGACAAGATCCTCGACAGCTGCCAGCACCTGTTCGCCACGGAGCAGCTCGGCATCTTTCTCGCCGGCGACGACGGCATGGTCCATGTCGGCGCGTGGCGCGGCTCTGCGTTGGAGACCATCGCCGCGACGTTCCCGAAGCCGCTCGACGAGACGATGACCGCGATCGTTATCCGCGACCGCCGAACAATGCATATACCTGACGTGCTCGGCATGTCCCCGCCGGTGCCCATCGTTCGCGGTGTCGCCGAGCGAATCGGCAACTGCTCGATCGCATGGGCCCCGATGCTGTGGGAGGAGCGCGGCATCGGCTCGATCGCCGTGTTGCGACAACCGCCGAAGCCGTTCACCGAAAAGGAATTGGCGCTGCTCAGAACTTTCGCGGACCAGTCGGTGATCGCGATCCAGAACGCACGGATGTTCAACGAAACAAACGAGGCGCTGGAGCAGCAGACGCGCCACGGGCGAAGTGCTGGCAGGCGATCAGCAGCTCGATTGCCGACACCCGGCCGGTGTTCGACAAGATCCTGCAACAGCTGCGAACGCCTGTTCGCCGGCAGCGCTCGGCAGATTCACGTCCTCGGTGACGATGGCCTGACGCGGATCGTGGCGCGACCAGGGCGCCGAATCGCGAGTGGTTCATGTCGTCGCCGCATCGCGCCCGTGACCGATCAAAGGGCCACCGGAATCTGCGATACAGCGCCGCACCGCTCTGCACGGTGGCCGATACGGACGACGAAGCCGGGCCGCACCGGCACGCGCGCAGGAGGCGAGCTCGTCGGCACGCGAGCCGCGATCTTCGCGCCGATGCTGTGGGAAGGCCGCGGCCATCGGCGTGATTGCCGTGTGCCGTGTGGCGCCCGGGCCGTTTTGCGGCTAAGGAGATCGCGCTGCTCAAGACCTTCGCCGACCAGGCGGTGATCGCGATCCAGAACGCGCGGCTGTTCAAGGAGGCGCAGGCTGCTCGCGCCGCGGCCGAGACGGCGAACGAGGCGAAGAGCTCGTTCCTCGCCACGATGAGCCACGAGATCCGTACGCCGATGAACGCCGTGATCGGGATGAGCGGGCTCCTCCTCGACACCCCGCTCGACGCCGAGCAGCACGATTACGCGGCCACCATCCGCGATTCCGGTGACGCGCTCCTCACCATCATCAACGACATCCTCGACTTCTCCAAGATCGAGGCGGGGCGCATGGACATCGAAGCGCACCCGTTCGATTTGCGCGAGTGCGTGGAATCTGCGCTGGATCTCGTCGAGCACGCGCGCCGCCGAGAAACATCTCGACATCGCTTACCTGTTCGACGGCGACGTGCCGGAGGCGGTTGACGGCGACGTGACGCGGCTGCGCCAGATCCTGCTCAACCTCCTTGCCAATGCGGTGAAGTTCACCGAGGCGGGCGAGGTCGTCGTCAACGTGGCGGCCAAAGCGGCGACGGCGCGGTCGGTCGAATTGACATTCACCGTGCGCGATACGGGCATCGGCCTCACACCGGAAGGCATGAGCCGACTCTTCCAGTCGTTCTCGCAGGCGGACTCGTCGACCACCCGCAAGTACGGCGGCACAGGCCTTGGTCTCGCGATCAGCAAGCGTCTCGCCGAGCTGATGGGCGGGACGATGTGGGTCGAGAGCGCGGGGCCGGGCAAGGGTTCCGCTTTCCACTTCACCATCCGCGCACCGCTCGCGGAGTCGCCGCAGCCGAAGCGCCGTGATTTCATCGGACCGCAGCCGGCGCTCTCCGGCAAGCGCGTGCTGGTGGTCGACGACAACGCGACCAACCGCAGGGTGCTGGCCCTCCAGACGGCGAAATGGAGCCTGGTGCCGCGCGACACCGCCTCGCCCGCGGAAGCCTTGCGCTGGATCGACGCCGGCGAGACATTCGATCTCGCGATCGTAGACATGCACATGCCTGATATGGACGGTCTCAAGTTGGCACGCGAGATCCACGCGCGCCGTTCTGCGTTGCCGCTGGTGCTGTTCAGCTCCCTCGGTCGGCGCGAGGCGAGCGATACGGATGGTCTATTCAGCGGATACCTCGCGAAGCCGCTGCGCCAGTCCCAGTTGTTCGACACACTGGTCGGACTGCTGTCACAGGACGAGACACCGAAGGCGAGCGCAGCGCCGGCGAAGACGGCGATGGATCCAGGCATGGCGACGCGCCATCCGCTTCGCATCCTGCTCGCCGAAGATAACGTGGTGAACCAGAAGCTCGCAATGCGGCTGCTGCAGCAGATGGGATACCGCGCGGATCTCGCGAGCAACGGCATCGAAGCCATCGAATGCGTGCAGCGGCAGATCTACGACGTCGTGCTGATGGACGTGCAGATGCCGGAGATGGACGGGCTCGAAGCCGCGCGCCGGATCACGGCGCACGGGAATCCGGGCGAACGCCCGCGCATCGTCGCGATGACGGCGAACGCCATGCAAGGCGATCGCGAGGAATGCCTCGCCGCAGGAATGGACGACTACATTACCAAGCCCATCCGCGTCGAGCACCTCGTCGAGTCGTTGTACCAGGTGCGTGCACGGGAGAACCGATGACGCAAGCAACGGTCGATCTCGCGACATTCCAGGCGCTGAAAGAAGCGGCCGGCGCCGATTTCGTCCATGAGCTCGTCGGCACGTTTCTGGTCGAAGCGCCGGCAATGATCGGCGATCTCCGGAGCGCGTTCGCCGCGAACGACGCGGATCGCTTCCGCCGTGCCGCGCACTCATTGAAATCCAACAGCATGACTTTCGGCGCACTCACACTCGGCGAGATGGCGCGATCGCTCGAGCTCGGCGGCATCGGCCCGGTGCAGCAGACGGGCGGCGAGCCGCTCAACCGACTGGCGGACGAATACGCGCGCGTCGCGCAGACGCTCTCGGAGCTTCGGAATGCGTGACGCCGGCCGCACCGGTGCCCGGCTTCTTGTCGTCGACGACAACAAGGTCAACCGCCTGCTGCTTGCCAGGAGCCTCGAGCTGCACGGTCACGGCGTCGCATTGGCCGAAAACGGCCGCGTCGCGCTCGAGATGCTGCGACGCGAAGGATTCGACCTCGTCCTGCTCGACATGGAAATGCCGGAAATGGACGGCTTCACGGTGCTGGAGCAGATGATGTCCGATCTGCAGCTGCGCGATCTCCCGGTCATCGTGACGTCGTCACTGGAAGGGATAGACAACATCGTGCGCTGCATCGAGCTCGGCGCCGAGGATTACCTCACCAAGCCGGTCAACGCGGTATTGCTGAAGGCCCGCATCGGAGCGAGCCTCGAGAAGAAGCGGCTGCGCGACCAGCAAAAGGAATTCGTGCGCCGTTTCGCGACACCGGAGGTTGCGCAAGACCTGCAGAAGTCGGGGTTCGCTCTCGGCGGCAGGCGCGTGCGCGCGACGGTGATGTTTTCCGACATCCGGAGCTTCACGCCGCTGGTCGAGTCGCAGCCGCCCGAGGAGACGATCGAGCTCCTCAACACGTACTACACGCTGATGTTCGACGCCATCGGAGGCCACGGCGGAATCGTGAGCCAGATCGCGGGCGACGGCCTGATGGCGATCTTCGGTGCGCCGCTGCCGCTGCCCGACCACTGCAGCGCAACCGTGCGGGCGGCGCTTGAAATGATGGAGCTGGTGGAGATGTTCAACCTCGAGCGCGCGGCGGCCGGACAAAAGGAAATTCGTATCGGAATAGGCATTGCCACCGGAGACGTGGTAGCCGGCTACACCGGAACCAACGAGCGCGCAACGTACACATGCATCGGCGACACCGTAAACCTCGCGGCGCGGCTCGAGACACATACGAAAACGGCGGCGTTGCCGATTTTGATCGACGATGCGACGCGCGCGGGCCTCGGCGCGGATATCGCCGTCGAGGCGCTCGGTCCCGTATCCATTCGCGGCAAGTCGCAATCCGTCGACGTCTTCGCGGTGCCCGTGGGCCAGAAATCCTGATTCGTTGACGAACACCCTCGCGCGCGTTCGTCGCGCGATGCGAAGTGCTCCGCCATGTCGCGACGGATCAATCTTGGTACTGATCGTGACAACGCAAGAACGCGCGCGCTATGGAACGCCGCGCGGTGCGTCATCGGCGAGGCCGTAGACGGTTTGCTTCCCCGGAAATCCGGGGAGCGCGAACTCGCCCAGTCGCGTCAGCGGCAATGTGCTGTGCGCCGCGAAGTCGCTCGAGATGGTGACCGAGCGCCCGAGCTTTCCGGCAAGCGTTTCCAGGCGAGCGGCGAGGTTGACCGCGGGACCGATGCAGGTGAAGTCGAGCCGGTTTCCGCCGCCGATGTTGCCGTACAAAACCTCACCCACGTGGAGCGCGAGCCCGAAGCGGAGGTCCGTGGCACCGTCCGTTTTCGCTGCCAGCTCGGCGAGGCGATGGCGTGCCGCATCGGCGGCAGCGAGCGCGTCGCCGCAAACAGCCTCGATATCACGATCGGCACGAAGCGGAAAAATCGCGAGCAATCCATCGCCCATGAACTTGAGGACCTCGCCCCCGTGCTCGTGAATGACGGGAACCTGGCAGTCGAAGTAACAGTTGAGGAGCGAGATCAAGCTCTGCGGCGGCACACGATCGGCAAAGGATGTGAATCCCCGCATGTCCGACAGCCAAATGGCCGCCCGGATGGCCTCGGTGTCACCGCGGCGAATCTTTCCCGAAAGGATGCGCTCGCCGGCGTGGCTGCCAACGTAAGTGTCGAGCAGGTTTCTCGCCGTTCGCTGCAATGCCCAGATTTCGGCAATGCGTGCAAGCGGGGCAACAACGGCTTCGAGATCTGCAATTTGCGCATCCGTGAATCCGCCGGCTTCACGCGTCGCCCATGAGATGACATGCACGGTTCCGTCGGTGAACGGCAATGGAGACGCCAGATAGTCGGTCACGCCTTGCGCGTGCAGACCGCGGAGCAACTCGAAATCGGCCGCCTCACGCGGATCAGTCAGGCGGCGCCGCAGCGGCGCCCCCGTCGCGTAAACGACGGAGACCGGGCTCGCGATGAATTCGTCGGTTCCAAGACGTTCGTAGGGAAGCTCACCGACTGCAACGCCCTCGCCCAGCCGCCACAGGAGCCGCCGGCCGGTGACGTCGGGATGCAGCTGACGCACGAGAACAGCCACGCGCCACAGCGGAATGCCGCAGGCGACGAGACGATGGCACAGGTCTGCAAGCACGTCTTGCGGCAGCGAAGCCGTGCGCGCGCCGTCTATCAGCCAATCGGCGATCGCGCGCGTGTCGCAGTTGGTCATGGGAGTTGAATCGGAGGTGCGAACTTGAATGCTGCCGTCCCGCTGGAGACGCGCCGAATCGGTTGCCGCATCTCGATGCCGCGTCACGCATTGCACGTGACCAGAATGCATCAATCTTATGGTCGGGGTGAGAGGATTCGAACCTCCGACATCTTGCTCCCAAAGCAAGCGCGCTACCGGGCTGCGCTACACCCCGCCGGCGCGAATTATCGCACCTCGCGCTTTATCGGGGCAACCTGGCAGCCTTCGGCGCCAGGTCTCGTATTGCTTCAACGCCGTTCGACGGCGCCGAGACCGTCATGCCCGAGGAACGTATAAAAGATTCCCACGGTGCCCCTTGTCTGCACGGCGTCAGCGATGCCGGGGTAGCTAAAGTCGCGACGGTTGCCGAGATACTTGACCGTGATTCCGTGGCGCCCGTAAACACGATAAGTGATGCCGGCATCGAGACGCACGATATTGTCGTGCCCGCCGCGAGCGGCGGCGGCAACGCGGCTTACGAAATATTCGCGCCCCGTCACGTCGAGCGAAATACGATTGGCATAGATGAGACGCAACGAAAGGAGCGCCTCGGGCGCGAGCCCGTAGTTGTAATCGACGTCCGACGTGCTGTGGGTGGCGCCAACAGCCGCATAACCTCCGCCGAAAAGCGCCGTTCCCTGCAGCGCGATCGACTCCGACGCCCACCATTGACCGGTGGTTCCAACCGAGACGCCGGTGCTCGACACCCGATAGGTCTGCGGCGCGATATAGTCATAGGTTCCATAAAGGCCGAAGACGCCGCGATAATCGGGACCGAAGTCGTAGTCTCGTCCGACGAGCAGCCCGCGGATCATCAGGTTCTCGAATGCGTTGGCGCTTGATGCGGTCCCCTGGAACGTGAAATAGTCGAACGGGCGCGTGTACGTGTAGCCGGGCTTTCCGGGAAGTCCGTAGTCGAGCGAATAGTCGACGAGGGCTTCATTGGGGCGGAGCTGGGTGGCGGACGTTCCCGCATCGTTCTGCGCCGAGTGGCTGTAGCCGAGATTGAGGCGGCTGTAGTAAGCCGGATCGTGGCTTGCGAACACGGCGTCGAAACGGTCGCCGAAGGCCAGTCGATTGAATCCCAGCGATGGCGAAATCACCGCCGCCCCGAGCTCGCGCCAGAACGGCGGGACATTGTCGTGCTCCAGCACGAGGCTCGCCATCCGGAACAGCGCTTCGCCGAGAAATGCGCCGCCGATACCGGTGTTGATCTGGTCGTTTTTCGACGGCGGTGTCGTCTCGCCCGCAATTTCCCACAACGCGCTGCCGGCAAAAGTGTAACCTAGCGATTCCCAGAAACCAAGACCTGCCGAGCGCGCGAAACCGAAATACATCGACCCCTGATACGGATGCCCCAGCTGGTTCGTCGTGAACGGATCGCGATCCTCGTTCCATCTGCTGTGCAGATTGCGCCGGATCGACGACAAGTTGCTCTTGTAGTCGTCGCTGACGTAATAGCGGTTGTGCAGATTGAGGAGAGCGTCGAAACCCATGATCTCGAACACGGGAAGGACGTAGTTCTTGACCGGCGCAACCTCGGGGGGCTCACCAAGGTCCGGAAGCGGGCCGCCGTTCAATTTCGCGTCGTCCGCCATCGCCGCCCACGCCTTCGGCAAATTCTCGGTGTCCTGCGCTGCCGCGGGCGCCACGCCTTCGATGCGCGCGAACGCCCACGTGGCGCAAGCAAACGCGACGCGCAACCATCCGGACAACCGTGCGGCGATCGATCTCATGCCAGGCGCTATCCCCATTCCAAGGTGTGGAACGGGGTCCAACGCCGGCGACGTCAGCCCGATCGATTCAATCGATTCTCAAAGGACGCCGACCGACTCCCCGCGCCTCAAGTATCGAGACCGCCTGCAACCCGAGCGATCAGCGCAACTCCCCTTGCCGTGTCGGCGCTGTCTCACATTTCTGGATTGAGCGCTTCTGTAGACTTCAGCGGGCTCGAGCGTCGAAGCCCGCGCCTTCGATCGCTGCGACAATCGCCTCCGGCGTCGCCAGCGTATCGTCGAACTCGACTTTCGCTGCGTTGTTTTCGAGCGAGACCTCGACGTGCTTGACGCCGGTCA
This sequence comes from uncultured beta proteobacterium, assembly GCA_963724975.1. Classification (GTDB taxonomy): domain Bacteria; phylum Pseudomonadota; class Gammaproteobacteria; order Burkholderiales; family Casimicrobiaceae; genus CAIWHR01. The sequence continues at coordinate 528,541 of CAVRXB010000005.1, forward strand.
CGCGCAATACGGCGCCGCTGACGCTTTTGACACAGCCGCCGCAATGCATGCCGGCAACGGAAAACTCGCGAATGAGCGTGCTCATCGAATTCTCTCTTTCAGTCTAGATTCGCGTGCAGCGGTCGGCGCGAACGAGGCGCTCCCCTGCTTCCGAATCGATGCAGAGGTTGCGACCGATCGCGGCCGCCAGCGTTTCAATAGCAGCGCATTCGCGACGACCGACACCGAGCTCGCGGCCATTGCCGCACCGGCGAGCGGCGGCGTGAGAAGTCCGAACGCGGCGAGCGGGATGCCGAGCACGTTGTAGACGAACGCGAAGAACAGGTTCTGGCGGATTTTCGAAAGCGTCGCGCGCGAAAGATCGATTGCCGATGCGACGCCGGACAGATCGTTGCGAAGCAGCGTGAGATCGGCCGCGGACAGCGCGCTCCCCGCGCCTGCGCCCATCGCGAACGAAACATCGGCCTGCGCGAGCGCCGGTGCATCGTTGACGCCATCGCCGACCATGCCAACGATCTTGCCTTCGGCCTGCAGCGACGCGATGAACGCGCGCTTGTCTTCGGGCAATTGGTCGGCGCGCCAGTTGGCGATGCCCGTCGCCGCGGCGACCGCGCGCGCCGGCGCCGGATGGTCGCCGGTCAACATCGTCACCGATATTCCGGATTCGGCGAGCAATGCGACCGCTGCCGCCGCATCGGGTCGCAGAGCGTCCGCAAGAACGATCCAGCCGACGAGCGTCGTATCTCGCGCTACCCCGACGAGTGTATGCGCTTCCGCTCGCACCTTGACGAGCGCGGGATCGTCGATGGTCACTCCCGACTCGGCAAGAAACGCGGGCGAGCCGAGGCGGATCACATGCGGACCCTGGAGGGCGCTGACGCCACGACCCGCGTGCACGCGAAGCCCGCTCGTCGGCAGCGGGGCGAGCCCGAGGGAGTCGGCCTTCGCAACAATGGCGCGTGCAAGTGGATGTGTAGCGCCTTCCTCGAGCGATCTCGCGAAACGCAGCAAATCGCTCTCCGTGAATCCGGGCTGTGTCATCGTTGCAACGACGGACGGCGTGCCCGCCGTCAACGTCCCGGTCTTGTCGACGACGAGCGCATCGATCTTCTCGGCGCGCTCGAGGGAGGCAGCATTGCGCACGAGAATGCCTCTGCGCGCACCCTGGCCGACGCCGACCATCAGCGCGGTGGGTGTTGCGAGACCGAGCGCGCAGGGGCACGCGATAACAAGGACGGCCGTTGCGCGCATCAGCGCGGCGCCCCAGTCGCCGAATGCGAGCCCGTTGCCCACGAGCGTGATCGCCGCCACGACCAGCACCGCGGGCACGAACCACGCGGAAACCGCGTCCGCGAGCCGCTGGACGGGCGCCTTCGAGCCCTGCGCCGCCGCAACCTGACGAACGATGCCAGCCAGCAATGTCGACTGTCCGACTGCGGTTGCCTCGCAGCGCAGCGGGCCGGACTCGTTGACGGTCCCCGCGAGGACTTCGTCGCGCGGCGCTTTCACAACCGCCTGACTTTCGCCGGTCAACATCGCCTCGTTCACCGTCGACTCGCCGGTCAGCACGCGGCCATCGACCGGCACGGACGCGCCCGCGCGCACGATGAATACATCGCCGACGCGCAGCTCGCTGAGCGGAACCTCGGTTACGTCGCCGTCACGCTCACGCAATACCGTCGGCGGTCGCAGCATGAGCAATTGCCGGATCGCCGTCGCGGTCTTTGCCTTGGCGCGGCCTTCGAGCAACTTGCCGAGCAGTACAAGCGTGATGACGACGGTCGCCGCTTCGAAATAGACGTGCTGACCTGCGAGCGGGATGCGCCATACAGCGAGGCTGTAGACATACGCTGCGGTCGTGCCGAGTGCGACCAGCACGTCCATGTTGGCGGCGCCGCCGCGCAGCGCGTTCCATGCGCCGCGATAAAAGCGAGCGCCCGCCCAGAACTGAACGGGAGTGGCCAGCTGCTGCCTGCAGCCATACCGGCAACGACAAGTCGTGGCGTCCTTCGAACATCAAGATCATTTGCGCGACCAGCGGAGACGTCAGGAGCGCGGCGATCGCGAACGTCGCGAGATCTTTCCGGTATCGCTGGTTCTCGTCGGCTGCCGCGCGCTCTGGCTCGAGGAAGGGATCGACCGCAGGCGTGGCGTCGTAACCGGCCTTGCGCACGGTTTCGATCAGCGACTGCGGCGAAGCGCGCTCGCCGTCAAACTCGACATGAGCGGTCTCGCTCGCGAAATTGACGGCCGCGTGCACGCCATCGGTGCGGTTCAGCACCTTCTCGATCCGGGCCGCGCACGCAGCGCAGGTCATCCCGTTGAGCTGGAGGTCGATCGTGCGGGCGAACATGAGGATTTGCGGGCCGGCCTTACCGCGGGCCCGCAGGTCCTATCTATGCCCTATCTTACGCCGCGCAAGCGGTGGCAGCCGCGACTCTCCGACGTCCCGGCCCTGTTGCGCAGGCCGAGGGCATTCCGCAGAATGGCCGCTGCCTTGCCCTCGCCGCATTGCCATGCCCGACCTCCCCAGCGCGCTCACGACCTTGCCGTTCGAGGCGGTGACGATCCTCTTCACGGACATCGAGAGGAGCACCGCGCTGTGGGAGCAGGATGCGGCGCGGATGTCGAGGGCGCTCGCCGCACACGATGGGCTCGCGCGCCGCGTGGTCGAGGCGCGTCGCGGCACTGTCATCAAGATGACTGGCGACGGCATGCATGCGGTGTTCGGGGCGGCGCATGATGCACTTGCGGCGAGCCTCGATCTGCAGCAGGCGCTCGCCGATCCGGCGGCGACCGAAGACCTGGCATTGCGCGTGCGCTGCGGCATCCACACCGGCGTCGTCGAGCGCCGCGACAACGATTGCTTTGGCGGCCCAGTCAATCGCGCCGCGCGGATCATGGCCAGCGCCCATGGCGGACAAGTGCTGCTGTCACAGGCGGTGGTCGAACTTCTGCACGGCCTCCTGCCGGTGCCGGTGACGTTGCGCGATCTCGGCAGTGTCCGGCTGAGGGACCTAGCCACGCCGGAGCGGGTCTACCAGGCCGTGCACCCGGCGCTGCGGCAGGATTTTCCGGCGCTACGTTCGCTCGAAGCCACGCCGAACAATCTGCCACAGCAGCCGACGAGTTTCATCGGTCGCGCCAAGGAACAGGTCGACATCGAGCGACTGCTCGCGCGAGGCCGCCTGCTGACGCTCACCGGCTCCGGCGGCTGTGGCAAGACGCGCCTCGCGCTGCAGGTTGCGGCCGACGCGCTTGACCGCTACGCGGACGGCGTATGGTTCGTCGAGCTGGCACCCCTGTCGGATCCGGAACTGGTGCCGCAGTCGGTGGCCGCTGTGCTGGGACTCAAGGAAGAGCCGGGGACCCCGCTCGTACGGACGCTTATCGACCATCTGAAGGACCGGCGCCTGCTCCTGCTTCTCGACAACTGCGAGCACCTGCTCGACGCGTGCGCGCGTCTTGTGGACGCGATGCTCAGGCAATGCCCAGGTGTCCGGATCCTCGCAAGCAGTCGCGAGGCCATCGGCATCGCCGGCGAACAGGCGTACCGAGTGCCGTCGCTGTCGCTGCCGGACCCGAAGGAGGTCCCTACGCCGGCCTCGGTGATTCCATTCGAAGCGGTCCAGCTGTTTCGCGAACGCGCGCGCCTCGCCCGCGCGGATTTCGCGATCACCGAACACAATGCGGCCGCGGTCGTCTCGATCTGCCGCCGGCTCGACGGCATCCCGTTCGCGCTCGAGCTCGCGGCGGCTCGCGTGCGCTCGCTGTCAGTCGAGGATATCGACGGTAAGTTGATCGAGCGCTTCCGGCTGCTGACCGGGGGCTCGCGCGCCTCTCTGCCCCGGCAGCAGACGTTGCGCGCGCTGATCGACTGGAGCTACGATCTTCTGAGCGAACCCGCGCGATGTCTGCTGCAGCGCCTCTCCGTGTTCGCCGGCGGGTGGACGCTAGAGGCCGCCGAGCGCGTGTGCGCGGGTGACGGCCTCATCGAGGAGGAGGTCGTCGACCTGCTCGTCTCGCTTGCGGACAAGAGCCTCGCCGCCGTCGACCCGGTTGATGGCGGCTCGCGCTACCGGTTGCTCGAGACGGTGCGGCAGTACGCGCGCGACCGATTGCAGGAGGGAGGCAGCGGCGAGACGACCCGGGCTCGGCATCGCGATTTCTTCGTCGCGCTCGCCGAAGAAGCAGAGCCGCAACTGATCGGCGCGGAGCAGACGGCATGGCTACGAAGGCTTGAAAGCGAGCACGAGAATCTGCGAGTGGCGCTCGAATGGAGCTCCGCCGATGCGGATCCGGCGAAGGGCCTGCGCCTGTGCGGTGCGCTGCAGCGTTTCTGGTACACACGCGGCTACTTCAACGAGGGCCGAGCGTGGTGCGCGCTCCTCCTCGCGCGGCCGGGCGCGCAGACCCCGACTCGCGAGCGCGCGAAGGCGCTGCGCGGCGCCGGATGGCTGGCGCGGGAACAGTGCGACTACGCGGCGGCCAGCGCGTTGCTGGAGGAGGGTCTCGCGCTCGGGCAAGCGCTGGAAGATCGGCGCGGGGTCGCCCACACGCTCCACGGCCTGGGCGGCATCGCTCGGGAGCAGGGCGACTTCGAGAAGGCGCGCGAGCGCTTCGCGGGAAGCCTCGATCTCTATCGCGACGCGGGCGACCGCCAGGGCGTGGCCGCTGCGCTCAACAGCCTGGGCCTGCTTGCTCGCGAGCTCGGGGACTATCCTGCAGCGCGGCGGCTCTACGAGGAGAGTCTCGCGATCGACCGGGAGCTCGGTGACCGACGCAGCATCGCTGTTTCGCTCAACAATCTCGGCGGCATGGCGTGCGACCAGGGCGATTTCGCGACGGCCCGCGCGCTGCACGAGGAGAGTCTTGCGATCAAGCGCGAGCTCGGCGACCGCAGCGGCATCGCATCGTCGCTCGCCAACCTCGGCGACATCGCGCGCGAGCAGCGCGATTACGCGACGGCCGAGCGCCTCATCGAGGAAAGCCTCACGATGAGGCGCGAACTCGGCGATCGCCGCGGCATTGCGATCTCGCTGTGCATCCTCGGGAACGCCGCGCTGGAGCAGAGCCGCCACGCCCAAGCGCAGGCGCTCTACGAGCAGAGCCTCGAGATCGAGCGGGCGCTCGGCGATCGGTGGGGTATCGCGACGTCGCTCAACTGTCTCGCCAACCTTGCGTCGGAAACTGGCGTGCCGGAGCAAGCCCGGAAGCTCTACGCGGAAAGCCTCGTGATCACACACGAGCTGGGTGATCGGTGGGGCATCGCCGAGTCGCTGACGGGGCTCGGCAATGTCGCGCGGGCCACCGCGGGGCCCTTAGCTGCCGCGCGCATGTGGGGGGCGGCGGAACGTCTTCGCGGAGAGATCGGCGCTCCGTTGCACGACCACGAACGTTCGCGCTACGAGCGGGAAGTCGCCGCGGCGCGCGCGGCGGCGACGGACGCAGCGGTGTTTGCGACGGCCTGGGAGGAAGGACGGGCAATGACGCTCGAGGCCGCTGTCGAGCTCGCGCTCGGCGTGCCGGGCTAGTAAGCATGTTGCCCGTGCCGAGGCGCGCGGGCCCTTCTATCTGGGCCCGATGCTACGCCCCGCAAGGGCGCCCGCGGTCAGAACGCAATCCGGTCCATCAGCATGTCGCGGTACATGACCCAGTCGCCCATCAGGCTGTACAGCGGGTGGGTGAAGGTCGCGGGGCGGTTGTGCTCGAAGAAGAAATGGCCGACCCACGCGAAGCCATAGCCGGCGACGGGCGCGGCCGCGAGCCACCACGCATTGCCGCGTCGACGATCGCCGCGACGACGCAGCCCATTACGAGCGAGGTGCCAACGAAGTGCAGTCGCCGGCACGTCGGGTTCGCGTGCTCGGAGAGGTAGAACGGGTAGAACTCGGAAAACGTGGCGTAGGGCCCGGCCATCGTCAATGTGCGCGCGCGAAAAATGCGTCGACCACGCCAACCGCACGCTCCACATCCGGGCGTCCGACGTCGAGATGCGTCACCCAGCGCTGGTGCGTCGCCCCGATGATCTGCACGCCTTGCGCGTCGAGATGCTTCGCGAAGGCGTCGGCGATATCGGCGCGCTGCATCGACGAACACCATGTTGGTCTGCGGCGTCGACACGCGAAGCGCCTCATGCTTCCCGAGGCCCGTAGCGAGCAATGCCGCGTTGTCGTGATCTTCGGCAAGCCGCTCGATGTGATGCGCGATCGCATGACGGCCCGCAGCGGCGAGGACTCCGGCTTGCCGCATGCCGCCGCCCAGCATCTTGCGCCAGCGCCGCGCCGCCTTGATGTAATCGCGCCCGCCGCAAAGCAACGAGCCGACGGGCGCGCCCAGTCCCTTCGACAGGCACACGGAGACCGAATCGAAGCCCTTGCGCAATCTCCCTCGGCGCGACGCCGCGCTTCACCGCCGCATTCCACAGACGCGCGCCGTCGAGATGGAGCGCGAGGTGGCGTCGATCGGCGAGCGCGCGCACCTCGGCGACGTAACCTTCCGGCAGCACCTTGCCGCCGATCGTGTTCTCGAGCGCGATCAATCGTGTCTTGGCGAAATGCGAGTCGTCCGGCTTGATGGCCGCATCGATAGCAGCGATGGGAATCGTTCCGTCCGCTGCGTTGTCGAGCGGCTGCGGCTGGATGCTGCCAAGGACCGCGCCTCCGCCCGCTTCGTAGCGATAGTTGTGTGACTCCTGCCCGAGGATGACTTCGTCCCCGCGCGCGCAATGGGTCATCACGCCGATCAGGTTCGACTGCGTGCCCGAAGGCACGTACATCGCAGCCTCGAAGCCCAGCAGCGCCGCGACCTCCGCCTCCAACGCGTTGACGCTGGGATCGTCGCCGAAGACATCATCGCCGACGAGCGCCGCGGCCATCGCCGCGCGCATCGCCGCCGTCGGTCGCGTCACCGTGTCGCTGCGAAAGTCCGTTGCCATATTAGTTCAAGCTTCATTCTTCAATTGCGGAAACAGGATTACGTCGCGAATCGAGGGACTATCGGTCAAAAGCATCACCAGACGGTCCACGCCGATGCCCTCACCCGCCGTCGGCGGCAGTCCGTATTCCATTGCGCGCAGATAGTCGGCGTCGAAAAACATCGCCTCCTCGTCGCCCGCCTCGCGCGCCTCGACCTGGCCGCGAAAACGTGCCGCCTGATCTTCCGGATCGTTGAGCTCCGAAAACCCGTTGGCAAATTCGCGACCGGTGATGAACAGCTCGAAGCGGTCGGTGACGGCCGGATCGGCGTCGTTCGCGCGCGCGAGCGGCGACACGTCGGTCGGATGCGCGACGATGAACGTCGGCTGCACGAGCTTGTCCTCGGTGGTCGCCTCGAAGAGCTTCAGTTGCAGAATGCCGATGCCGTCGGTAGGAAACACCTCGACGTCGAACGGCGCGAGCGCGACCCGCAGGTACTCGGCCTTCGCGAGCTCCGCCAGCGTGTAATGCGGATGGTATTTGTGAATCGCCTCGGCCATCGTCAGGCGGTCGAATTTCGCGCCAAGATCGATGGGCGTCCCCTGGTAGGCGATCGAGGTCTTGCCGACGACCATCTGCGCTACCTCGCGAACCAGCGCTTCGGTGAGATCCATCAGGTAGTGATAGTCCTGATAGGCCTCGTAGAACTCGAGCATCGTGAATTCGGGGTTGTGCCGCGTCGAGATGCCTTCGTTGCGAAAGTTGCGGTTGATCTCGAACACCTTTTCCATGCCGCCGACGACGAGCTTCTTGAGGTAGAGCTCCGGCGCGATCCGCAGGTAGAGCTTCATGTCGAGCGCGTTGTGATGCGTGACGAACGGCCGTGCGGCCGCGCCTCCGGGGATCGGATGCATCATCGGCGTCTCGACTTCGAGATATCCGCGGGCGACGAAGAACTCGCGCATCGCCTGCACGATCTGGGAGCGCTTGATGAAGACGTCGAGTGAGGCCGGATTGGTGATGAGATCGACGTAGCGCTGCCGGTAGCGCTGCTCCTGGTCGGTGAGCCCGTGGAATTTCTCCGGCAGCGGCCGCAGCGCCTTCGCGAGCAGCCTCACCTCGCGCGCTTTGACCGACAGCTCGCCGGTCTTGGTCTTGAACAGGGTGCCGGTCGCGCCGACGAGGTCGCCCAGGTCCCAGTGCTTGAAGGCGTCGAGCGCCTCGGCACCCAGCGCGTCGAGCGTCACGTAGAGCTGGATGCGACCGCTCATGTCCTGCAGCGTCGCGAAGGCGGCCTTGCCCATCACGCGCTTCAGCATCATCCGTCCCGCGACCGCGACGCTCGCGTGCAACGCTTCGAGCTCCTCGTTGCTCTTGTCGTCGAATTTCTTGTGCAGCTCCGCAGCGAGGGCGTCACGCCGGAAGTCGTTCGGATAGGCGTGCCCGCGCGCTCGAATCGCGGCGAGCTTCGCGCGGCGCTCGGCGATGATCTGGTTCTCGTCCTGCGGCACGGCAGCGGCCGGCGCCGGATTGTTCTTGTCGGACACGGTTACACCCCCTGCTTCAAGCTCGCGGCAATGAAGTCGTCGAGATCGCCGTCGAGAATCGCCTGCGTGTTGCCGACTTCGTAGTTGGTGCGCAGATCCTTGATGCGCGACTGGTCGAGCACGTAGCTTCTGATCTGGTGACCCCAGCCGATGTCGGTCTTCGAATCCTCGAGCTTCTGCTGTGCCTCGCGCCGTTTGCGAAGCTCGAGCTCGTAGAGTTTCGATTTCAACATTGCCATCGCCTCGGCGCGATTGCGGTGCTGCGAGCGGTCATTCTGGCACTGGACGACGATGTTGGTCGGCAGATGCGTGATCCGCACCGCCGAATCGGTCTTGTTGATGTGCTGGCCGCCGGCGCCGGAGGCGCGGAACGTGTCGATCCGTAAATCGGCCGGGTTGATCTCGACCTCGATGGAGTCGTCGACTTCCGGATAGACGAACACGCTCGCGAACGACGTATGCCGTCGCGCGTTGGAATCGAACGGGCTCTTGCGGACGAGGCGATGCACGCCGACTTCGCTGCGGAGGTAGCCATACGCGTAATCGCCTTCGACCTTGACCGAGGCGCTCTTGATTCCTGCGATTTCGCCGGGTGTCTCTTCGAGCAGTTCGGTCCGGTAGCCCTTGCGCTCGCAGTAACGCAGATACATCCGCAGCAGCATCGCCGCCCAATCCTGCGCTTCGGTGCCGCCCGATCCCGCCTGGATGTCGATGAAGCAGTTGGCAGGGTCCATCGGATCGGAAAACATCCGCCGGAACTCGAGGTCGGCGGCGATCTTTTCGATGGCTGCGACGTCCGCGGCGACTGCTTCCAGCGTCGCGTCATCCGCATCCGCGCGTGCAAGCTCGAAGAGCTCGCCACTGTCGCGCAAGCCGGCGTCGAGTGTCGTCAGCGTGCCCACGACGCCTTCGAGCAGCTTGCGCTCCTTGCCAAGCTCCTGCGCGCGCTTCTGATCGTCCCAGATTTTCGGGTCTTCGAGCTCCCGCGTAACCTCGGTGAGGCGCACCGCCTTCACATCGAAGTCAAAGATACCTCCGCAGCTCGGCCGTGCGCTGCTTCAGATCCGCGAGCGACGCGGCGATCTGGTTGACGCGTTCGGCTTCCATGGAGGCTTTTCCTTCGAGACAAACGCAAATTATAGCCGAGACATTGCCCTACCGCCTGGCTGCTCGGCCCGATATCGTACCCAATCGACCGGGCGATTTCTATCTCGGATATGCGCCGAGCGAACGATTGTTGGGTGGCGCAGACCTTTCGCCTATCATTGAAGATCCATTACAGGTCCGAGCACGAGCGTTCGGCAATCATATTTTCGACCGACGAGTTCGGCAGCTTGTACAGAGGACTCTAGTGCATACACCGGATCGGTTCGCGCCCGCACACGTGCTACCGGCGGACCTGTCGGCGGACGCGTTCGCGTTCGTGTTTCGCGGCGACAAAGTGCTGGTCTCGGGCGAGGACGCAAGCGATCCGACGCCGCCGCGGCTTCCACGATGGGGCGAGCTTTCGGCGCTCGGCGTCAGCGGCGCGCCGCATTATCTCGGCGCGCTCGAAGGAGTGGACTGCGTAACGGCAGCCGTTCCGGACGGTGCAGTCGAACCTGCAGGATGGCGATATGCGGGCTTGCGTTCATTGTTCTTCGTGCTGCCGGATGCGCACCTGGCCCTCGCCGCCCGCGCGTTCCAGATCGTGGACTGGGAGCGAACGCACCGCTTTTGCGGCCGCTGCGGCACCGCGACCCGCGACAAGGCGGGCGAGCGCGCAAAGGAATGTCCCGCGTGCGGGCTGATCGCCTATCCGCGCGTGACACCGGCGATGATGGTGCTGATCACGCGCGGCTCGGACGTCCTGCTCGCCCGCGCCCATCGTTTTCCTCCGGCGATGTTCAGCGCGCTCGCGGGATTCGTCGAGCCCGGCGAAACGATCGAGGACTGCATCCACCGCGAAGTGCGCGAGGAAGTCGGCGTCGAGGTCGCGAAGCTCGAATATTTCGCGAGCCAGTCGTGGGCCTTTCCCCACTCGCTGATGATCGCGTTCACCGCCGAATACGCGGGCGGCGAAGTCCGGCCCGACGAGACCGAAATTGCCGAAGCACGATGGTTTCACTTCGACGACGTCCCGAAGCTGCCTCCCAGCGTATCGATCGCGCGCCGGCTGATCGACGCCACGGTCGCGCGCCTCGCCAGAAATGCAGCGGGTTCCTGCTAAACTAGCGTCCCTTGCCAGACACCGCCGGCCGCCGCGCAAAATCGTCCGACGTATTCCTGCGGTACCCGATGCTTCGTCTCCTGCTGCTCTTGTTCTGTATTTCCGCCACCGTTACCGGCACGGCGGCGTTGGCTCAGGATGGGCGCGACCTGACCGAAGACGCGCGAAAGCAATATGCCCAGGGGCTGCGCGAGGCTTCCGCGATGGTGAAGGACCGACAATTCGCGAACGCAAATGCCAAGCTCGACGTCCTGCTCGCGCAGCGGCCGCGCGAGGCGCAGGCACGCTTTCTCAAAGGCGTCGTACAAACCGAGCAGGGGCAGGACGCCGCTGCCGTCGCGACGTTTTCAGCACTGATCGCCGACTATCCCGAACTGCCGGAGCCCTACAACAATCTCGCCGTGCTCTACGCGCAGAAAGGTGAGTTCGAGGGCGCGCGCATCGCACTCGAATCCGCGGTGAAGGCGGCACCGGACTGGCCGGTTGCGCACGAGAATCTTGGCGATATCTATATCCGCCTCGGCGCCGCGGAATACGCGACCGCGGCGAAGCTCGATCGCGCGAACAAGGCGGCGGCCGGCAAGCTCGCTCTCGCGCGCGAGCTCATCGCGCCGATCCCGAAGCCCGCAGCGGCCGCATCGACTGCCGCTCCGCCAAAACAGTGATTTTTCGCAACTCCATCGATTGAATTTCCACTCCAGGAGCTTTGCCATGATGCGTCGACTGTTCCTCATTGCTGCCGCCACGATGGCTATCGCGCTCGCCACTCCCGCGCTGGCCGCGAATCCGCAAGTCGAGTTCGACACCACCGCAGGCAAGATTCGCGTCGAGCTCTATCCCGACGCCGCGCCGGCAACCGTGGTCAACTTCCTCGATTACGTGAAGGCGAAGCACTTCGACGGCACGCAATTCCATCGCGTGATTCCCGGCTTCATGATTCAGGGCGGTGGATTCACAGCCGACTTCCAGCAGAAGCCAACGAAAAAGCCCGTCGTCAACGAAGCCGAGCTGTCGAGCAAGGCCGGGCTCTTCAACGTGCCGGGAACGATTTCGATGGCGCGCACGCCGACCCCAATTCGGCGACGGCGCAATTCTTCATCAACGTCAACGACAACAAGTCGCTCAACTTCCGCTCGCCCGACCCCGCCGGCATCGGTTACACGGTATTCGGCAAGGTCGTCTCGGGCATGGACGTCGTCGACAAGATCGCGACTGCCGAAGGCGCCCCGACCGGCGCCGGCGGGCATCGTTCCGGACCGACGTGCCGGTCGACACCGGTCATCGTCACGCGGCTTACGTCGTCGAAGCGAAGTAAGGAATCCCCATGGTCATCCTGCACACCAATCACGGCGACATCACGCTTCAACTCGATGCCGACAATGCGCCCAAGACCGTCGCCAATTTCCTGCAATACGTCCGCGACGGCCATTACGACAACACGATCTTCCACCGGGTGATCGACGGTTTCATGATTCAGGGCGGCGGCATGGAGCCCGGCATGAAGCAGAAGCCGACGCGCGCGACGATCGCAAACGAGGCCGGCAACGGGCTCAAGAACCGCAAGCACACGGTGGCGATGGCACGCACGTCGGAACCGCACTCGGCGTCGAGCCAGTTTTTCATCAACGTTTCGGACAACGATTTCCTCGACTACAAAGGGCCGAGCCCGCAAGGATGGGGTTACTGCGTATTCGGCAAGGTCGTGGCGGGACAGGATGTCGTCGACCGGATCAAGGGTGTGGCCACCGGCAACAAGGGCGGCCACCAGAATGTCCCAAATGAAGATGTCGTGATCACGCGCGCCGAGGAAGTTGCCTAGGGGGCGCATTTGCGGCCCACGCTGTTTCTTTCCGATCTGCATCTTTCGCCGGAGCGGCCGGCGCTGGTGGACGCATTTCGCGCGTTCTGCGCGGGCCCCGCGCGACAGGCCGCCGGCGTTTATCTTCTGGGCGACCTGTTCGACGATTGGATCGGTGACGACCAGCTCGGCGAGCCGCTCGCGGCGGATGTCGCCGCCGCGCTGAAGTCGTTGACGGGCGCAGGAATCGCGGTCGGTGTCGTCACCGGCAATCGTGATTTCCTGCTGGGTGACGCGTTCGCCGGCGCAGCCGGGATCACGCTGCTGTCCGCTCCGCTCGTCGTCAACGTCGCCGGGACGCCCACCGTGCTGCTTCATGGCGATGAGCTTTGCACCGCCGACGTGGGCTACCAGCGCTTGCGCCGCTACACGCGCGATCCGCGCTGGCAGCGCCGCTATCTTGCGCTTCCCTATTCCGTGCGCCGCGGCATCGCAAACTGGCTGCGGCAACGCAGCGGCCGTGCGACGTCCGGCAAGCCGGAGCAGATCATGGACGTCGCGTCAGCAGCCGTCGAATCCGCGTTTCGCGACGCGGACGTCGTTCGGATGATCCATGGCCATACGCATCGCCCTGCGCGGCATCATCTTGTCATCGACGGCCGCGAGTGCGAACGGTTCGTGCTGGCCGACTGGTACGACCGCGGTACTTATCTCGAATTCGATGCGGCGGGCGGTCGCACGCGCGACGTGGTTGTGTCCGCCGGTTGAATCCGCGACGCGGCCGAGCATAACGGCATAGCGCACCTCCACGATCGGCGCGCCCGGCCAGCGCCAACGATCCACGTATTGTCTAGCGCCGCCGCCTTGCGGCATGCGTGAAACAAACGAAACAAGAACGGCCTCTCCCTGAAATACCCCTAAGACAGTGGCCCGATAGGCTGTCGCTGCAATCCCGGGTCGTGGAATTCGGGATGCCAGCACGACGCAGTTCACGATTGTCGCAGTACCCAAAAAACAGTCGACAGGAGAGAGGCCATGCAAACGCAAGTTGCCGCACCCAGCACCGATACCGCGAGATACGCCAAAGCGGTCGCAAACTCCAAGCGCATCAGATGGGACATCGACCGCGACGTGATCCGTGGTCGATCGTTCGATTTCAGCAAGAGGTTCCTGCCCGACGGCCTGTCGAAGGTCGATCGTCTCGGTTTTCTCGCCACGAATGAACGCCGGCTGCTGAGCCAGATTCAAGGTCGGACCTACGCGAACATGTTCGGGTTGGTCGAGCGTTTCATCGCAGCGAAAGTGCTCGAGGTAAGCCGCGAGCACGCGCTGGGCGACCAGAATGCTCTGGAAGCGATGGTGCGGTTCGGGGATGAAGAAATCAAGCACCAGGAATTGTTCCGGCGCATCGAGCGCATGTGCGCCGAAGGGATGCCCGAAGGCTACGCGTTCATGCCGGAACCCAACGGCGTCGCGTCGGCGGTGCTCGCCAAGTCCACGTGGGCCGTGCTAGCCCTGACGTGCCACATCGAGCTTTTCGTGCTCGCGCATTATCGGGAGAGTATCCATGCCGACGATACTCCTTCCGAATTGTGGAAGGACGTATTTCTCTACCACTGGAGAGAGGAGGCGCAGCATGCAATTATCGACGAGATGGAGTGGCGCCGCGAGCACGCGAAGCTTTCGCCAGAGGAGATCGATCGAGCGGTGACCGACCTCATCGAGTTGGTAGGCGCCGTAGATGGTCTGCTCCAGATGCAAGCTCGCGCCGATGCGGACTACTTCGTCAAGGTCTGCGGCCGTTCCCTGTCGTCAGATGAAGCGGAACAGGTTCACGCCGGCGTGCTCGCGGCTTACCGCTGGCAGTACATCGTCTCGGGCGTAAAAGAGCCGCGGTTCAGCCAGATCCTCGGCAGCATGATCACGGATGGCCAGGGCAAGCGCATCGGCGATGCCCTTGCGCCGATCATGTAATGCCGCCGACGAGCGTGCGAGCGCGACGGCCACGCCGCGATCGCACGCCACCCAAGGCTTGATTACGGATGCGCGTCGCTTTACCAAACCAAGTTTCTATCCACATTACCGGGAGTAGCGCCATGTCTACGGTCATTTCGAATTCCGCCCCCGCCATCGACCTCGTCGCGGCCAAGAATCGCCAGCGCGCCGCCTGGTCCACGGGCGACTACGCCGTCGTGGGCACCACTTTGCAGATCGTCGGCGAAAACCTGTGCGAAGCGCTCGATTTACGCTCCGGCGAGCGCGTGCTCGACGTGGCCGCCGGCAACGGAAATGCGACGCTTGCGGCCGCGCGCCGCTGGTGTGACGTGACCTCTACCGACTATGTGCCCTCGCTGCTTGAATCTGGTCGAGCGCGCGCGCTGGCCGAGGGCCACACCATCAAGTTTCAGGAAGCCGATGCCGAGGATTTGCCGTTCCCGGACGCATCGTTCGATGCCGTGATGTCCACCTTCGGCGTGATGTTCACCCCGAACCAGGACAAAGCGGCAAGCGAGCTCGCGCGTGTCTGCAAGCCTGGCGGCAGGATCGGCCTCGCGAACTGGACGCCCCAGGGCTTCATCGGGCAATTGTTCAAGACGATCGGCAGCTACATCCCGCCCGCAGCGGGTGTCAAATCACCTTCGTTGTGGGGAACGAAGGCGAGGCTCGAAGAACTCTTCGGCAAGACCGCGCAGGAGATCCACACGACCGAACGCGAGTACACGTTCCGCTACCGCTCGCCGGCACATTGGATCGACGTGTTCCGAACCTACTACGGTCCCATGACGAAGACCTTCGGCGCGCTCGATTCCGAGAAGCAGGCTGCCTTCACCAAGGACTTGTTAGCCCTCATGGAGAGTCGCAATCGCTCGGGCGACGGCACGTTGGTGCTTGCCAGCGAGTATCTCGAGGTCGTGATCAAAAGGAAGTGACGATACGTATGTCGACCTAGCCAGTTACGAGCGCCTGCACGATATCCGCGACGAGGTCGTCGCGGTCATCGATGCTCGGATCAACGAGTCCATCGACCAGTTCCATGGGGTTGGCATCGCCAGTTGCGCGCGGTAGAGTTAAGGGTTGCGGGCCACGCGCAGCGCCGACCTTCGGAGCGAAAGTGTCCACCAGCGTCGCGACTCTCCTGTTCACCGATATCGAAGGAAGCACCCGGCTGTGGGAAGAGCACAGCGAGATGATGTCGCCCGCGCTTGCAAAGCACGATGCGTTGTCGCGAGCGGCAGTCGATCGCAATGGCGGTGTCGTCGTGAAAATGACCGGGGACGGGATGTACGCCGCCTTCGACGACCCGGTCGATGCACTACAGGCGACAGTGACGTTGCTCAAATCCCTGAACGACGTCAGCGCGACAAATGGCGTCCGCTTGCGCGTCCGCTTCGGCCTGCATCTCGGCATGATCGAACGACGGGACGAAGATCTCTTCGGCACTCCCGTCAATCGTGCGGCGCGGATCATGAAAGCCGCGCACGGCGGCCAGGCGCTGGTGTCGCAGGCGATCGTCGACCAGGTCCGAGACCGCTTGCCGCCCGCGATCTCGCTGCGCGACCTGGGCGGCGTCCGGCTGCGCGACCTCGCTACGCCCGAGCATGTCTATCAACTCGTGCACCCGGATATCGAGCAGGTATTTCCGGCGCTACGCTCACTCGAAGCGACACCCAATAATCTTCCGCAGCAGGTCACGTCGTTCATCGGGCGCGAGCGAGAGCTCGACGAGGCGAAGAGCCTTCTCGCACGTACTCGCTTGCTCACGCTGCTCGGAATGGGCGGTCTTGGCAAGACCCGGCTGTCGCTTCAGATCGCCGCCGATCTGATGGAGAAATTCCCCGATGGAGTTTGGTTCGTCGACTTGGCGCCGATCAGGGACCCAGCACTCGTTCCGAGCGTGGCCGCGCAGGTCCTCTCGGTGCGCGACGAGCCCGGGCGGCCGCTGGTCGAGACGCTTTGCGCCCACGTCAGGGACCGCAATCTGCTCCTCGTTCTCGACAACTGCGAGCATCTCGTTGCGGCGTGTGCACAGCTCGCAAACGCGCTTCTGCAGGCTGCTCCCCACGTGCGGATTGTCGCCACCAGCCGGGAAGCGCTGCACACCCCGGGCGAGCAGACGTACTCGGTGCTGCCGCTGGCCGTGCCCGGGCGCGACGCGGCGCCGCAGGACCTCCTTCGTTCCGAAGCCGTGCAGCTGTTCGTCGAACGAGCGCGGCTGCAAAAACCGGACTTTGTCGTGACCGGAAGCGACACCGCGGCCGTCGCAGAGCTCTGCGCCCGGCTCGACGGCATCCCGTTGGCGCTGGAGCTTGCCGCGGGCCGGCTTCGCTCACTGTCGGTCGCCGAGATAAACGCGCGCCTCAACGATCGCTTCAAGCTGCTGACGGGCGGCAGTCGCGTCGCGCTCGAGCGGCAGCGGACGCTGCAAGCGCTCGTTGCCTGGTCATACGATCTGTTGAACGAAGCCGAGAAGGCGCTGCTCGACAGGCTGAGCGTTTTCGTCGGCGGATTCGAGCTTACGGCGGCCGAGGCTGTCTGCAGCGCGGCGCCGCTTGCCGCAGACGACGTTCTCGATCTGGTCACCTCCCTCGTCGAGAAGTCGCTCGTAATGGTTGAGCAGTTCGGGGAACGCTCACGTTACGGGATGCTGGAGACCATCCGCGAGTTCGCCCACAGACATCTCGTCAGCGGAGACGAATCCGGGGACCGCTATGGGATGCTCGGGACAATCCAGGAGTTCGCCCACGGGCGGCTCGTCGTTCGCGGCGACCTCGCCGCGACGTCAGCGCGGCACTGCGACTACTACCTGGGTGTCGCGAAGAAAGCCCGCGAAATGCTGCAAGGACCGGAGCAGGCCGAATGGACGCGCAAGATGGAGGCCGAGCTCGACAATCTGCGTGCCGCGATCGCGCTGGCACTGGCGCGCGGCGTCGATCCGGTGATCACCGTCAAGTTCGAAGTCGCCTTGATGGGCTTTAGGATACTCCGCGGCTACGCGAGCGAGGGCCGGAACAATTTGCGTGCGGCGTTTGCGCTGCCGGAGCTGCAGGCGCCCACGGTCGCCCGCGCGCACGCGCTGTACGTCGCGGGCGTGCTGGCCATGAACCAGGGAGACCAGACGGAAGCGACCAGGATGCTTACGGAATCCCTCGCGATCCACAGAAGTTTGGGGAATTCGCGCGAGATCGCGGCGAGCTTGACCACGCTGGCGACCTTATACATCCAGGAGGGCGAACCGGCGAAGGCGCGCGACTGCGAGGCCGAAGCCCTCGGCATTTTCCGTGAGCTCGGGGATCGGGTAGGGGAAGGCATAGGATTGCTGAACCTCGGAGGAATTTCGATACGGCAGGACGATCATGGAAGCGCCCGGGATTACCTCGCGCGATGTCTTGAAATCGCGCGGAGCCTCCGAAATCAGGAGCTCGAAATCGAGTGCGAGTGCAATCTCGGGGAGCTCGCGCTCGGCGCCGGCGAACTGCCGGCGGCGCGGCAGCATTTCGCGCGTTCGCTCGAGATCTGCCGGATCGCCGAGGACAAGCGAAACGAAGCGGTCGCCTTGTGGTGGCTGGGACGCGTGGACGCGACCGGCGGGGACCAGGACTCGGCGCGCAGGAGATTCGCCGAGGCGCTGCCCGCCTTCCGGGCATTCGCGATGAACGCGGAGGCACTTGCCTGCGTCGAGGACTGCGCCCTGCTCGCCCACGACGCCGAGCGTGCCGAGCATGCGCTGCTGTTGCTTGCCGCTGTGGACGCGGCGCGCGACGCACTCGCCCTTCGTTCGCCGCACAGCGATGCGAGGCGGCCCGTGGCCATTGCCGCCGCGCGCAGCACGCTTGGCGAGGTCGCCTTCGCGGCCGCCATGGCTGAAGGCAGCAGCTGGACGCTCGGCGAGGCAATCACGCAAGCACTCGCCTCGCTTGATGAGCCACTGCTAACGGCATAAGGGACGTGAAAAAACCCCGCCACACGGGCGGGGTTTTTTGGGCGAAACGCCGGTCAGCCCTGCCGGCGCCGACGCGACGCGGCGAGACCGAGAAGAGCGATGCCCAGCAGCGCGTAGGTGGCGGGCTCGGGCACCCGCGTAATGGAAATCACGGCTCCCAAGCCATTATGGATCGGGCTGTCTCTGCAATTGAAGGTAACGACGCCATCAAGGCCGAAGGATAGTTTCGTGCCTTCTTCGCCACAGGGATTGCCAACGTCCTCGACCGGCTCGAGACTGAAAATGTCGACTAGAACGGCGATGATGTTGTCGAAGCTGTCGAGCGTGATCTGTTGCCCGATCCCGGTTTCGGTCACGAAGGGGTCAAACCAGTGCAGGCCGGTGTCATCGACGAAGTTGACGTTGGTGACGTCGAATGCGCATGGAACCGTGCCCGGAAAGGTGGACAGGCAAGTCGGGGCGACGTCAATCGTGATCGCGCCCATAAATCCGGGGTCGAACCCTACCTTGTATGCGATCGCTTGCGCCGGCGTGACAAATGCCCAAGCCGCGGAGGCGGCGACTGAGCAAAGAAGATTTCGTAGCGTCTTGCGGGCCATGTTCGCGCTCCTTCGCTTCTTTGCGGCGACGTATCGGTGGAAGTGGTACAGCGCGTTAACGTAGCAAAAACCGAACCAAAGCTGTACGCTCACGGAATGTATTGATTTCGTGGCGATTTTCGGCCGCGTCTCGCGATATCCGATGTGCGGGACTCTGCACCTGTAATTTTTATCGACATGCCCACGCGGGCGGATCGACTAGCCGTCGAGCGCCTGCACGAAATCCTCAACCAGGTCGTCGCGGTCCTCGATGCCGCATGAAACGCGGATCAGCGATTCGGCAATCCCCATCGCGGCCCGCCGCTCGGCGCCCATTTCCCAGAAGATCGTGTGCGCGACGGGAATGGCGAGGGTCCGGTTGTCGCCGAGATTCGACGACAGCACGACGACATCGAGCCGGTTCAGGAATTCGAAGCAGTCAATGCCGTCGGCGAGCTCGAAGGAAAGGAGCCCGCCAAACCCGCCGAACAGCTTCTTCGCGAGCGCGTGCTGCGGGTGCGTCGCGAGGCCGGGATAATAGACTGCGCCGATCTTCGGATACGCAGCAAGCATATCCGCAAGCGCCTGCGCATTGGAGCACGTGCGCTCCATCCGCAGCGCGAGCGTCTCGGCGCCGACGGAGATGTGATGGGCCTGCTCTGCCGCGAGCGTACCGCCCCAATCGCGCAACCCCTTCTTGCGGATTTGCTGGATGCCCCACAGCGACGGCTTTTGTGTTTTGTAGCTGTCCGCAATGTTGGGGTAGCGCGTCCAGTCGAAGAGCCCGGTATCCGTGATGCAACCGCCGAGCGCATTGCCATGCCCGCCAATGTATTTGGTGAGTGCGTTGACGACGAGCCCGGCGCCGACTGCCTTGGGCCGAAACAGCGCGGGTGAGGTCATCGTGTTGTCGACAACGAACAGGATGCCACGCGACGCACACAGCGCGCCGATACGCGCGAGGTCGGCGATCTGCGTTCGCGGGTTGGCGATCGTCTCCACGAACACGAGCCGCGTGGCCGGCGTCAAGAGCGCGCTCGACGGCGTCCGCGTCGGTCGCATCGACGTAATCGATGTGGGCGCCGTGCGACGTGAGCGTGCCGATCATGCTGACCGTGTTGCCGAAAAGATATTGGCTGGCGACGACGTGGTCACCTTTACGGGTGAGCGCCATCAGGATCGCGCCGATCGCCGCCATGCCTGTTGCGAACGAAACGCTTGCGACGCCCTCTTCCATTGCGCTTACTTTGGCTTCGAGCGCGGCGGCGGTCGGATTACCCTGACGACCGTACGCGTAGCCTTGCGCGCGCCCCTGGAAAACGGCGGCGAGGTTTCGCGCGTCGCGATAACCGTAGGCGACGGACAGGTGCAACGGCTTGTGCAATGCGCCGTGCTCGACGCCGGCATCGCGGTCCGAGTGAAGGATCGATGTGGTGAAGCCGCGGCGTTTCGATGGTTTGCTCATGTTGATCCCGGAAAACGAAAAGCCCGTTCAACATCCGCTGAACGGGCTTCTTGGCGGCTGCCTGAAATGCAGGTGGCAGCGGCGCTTCGGGCCTCGCTTTAGCGGCATTTTTAATGCGCCCGCAAGCTGTGGCTCAAATCGGCGCAATTCCGATTATCCGGAATGGGAAGGGATTGTCAAACTCGCCCGTTCAGGCGAGCGGCTTCAGATGACCGAGCAGGGTCGGAATCAGCTCGGTCACCGTCGGGTGAATGTGCATCGCGCGCTCGATCGTCGTATACGGCGCGTTTGCATACATCACCTCGAGCAACGAATGGATCACCTCGTCGCCTTCGATGCCAAGCAGCGCAGCACCGAGAATGTGCTTCGTGTCGGCGTCGACCAGCACCTTCATGAAGCCTGCGGTCTCGCCGCGCTCCTTCGCGCGGCCGACGCGCGTCATCGGCATCTTCGCCGCAAGGATATTGCGGCCGCTTGCGCGTGCTTCGCGTTCGGTCATGCCGGCGCGCCCGAGTGGCGGATCGATGAACAGCGCGTAGGTGGGAATGCGGTCGGTCACGCGGCGCGATTCGCCGTCAAGGAGGTTGGCGGCGACGATCTCGTAGTCGTTGTACGCGGTATGGGTAAAAGCACCGCGGCCGTTGACGTCGCCCAGCGCGAATATCCCGTCGACGTTGGTGCGCAGCGCATCGTCGACGACGATGTAGCCGCGCTTGTCGAGTGCGATGCCGGCGCGCTCGCAGCCAAGGTCGTCGGTGTTCGGCCGGCGGCCCGCGGCGAGCAGCAGATGCGTGCCGGATGATTTCGGGGCCCCCTCCTCGCATTCGACACCGACGGCGATGCGATCGCCGTCGCGCCGGACCGCAAGACATTTTGCATTGAGTCGAATGGCAATTCCCTCGGCTTCGAGAATGTCCTTGATCGCGGCACTGACTTCCGGATCCTCACGGCCGACCAGTCTCGGTTCCATCTCGACGACGGTCACGTCACTGCCGAAACGGCGGTACATCTGCGCGAATTCGAGCCCGATGTAGCTGCCGCCGACGACCACGAGATGATTCGGCAGCGTATCGACGTCCATCATCGATACGTTGTCGAGATAGGGAACCTGATCGATGCCGGTGATAGGCGGGACATTGGCGCGTCCCCCGGTGTTGACGAAAATCTGCGGCGCTTCGAGCAGAGCGTCTCCGGCCCGCACGGTACGGGCGATTCGAATCGCGCGTGCGCCTCGATCAGCGTAACGCCGGGCGTAGCCCTCAGCCACGACGCGACACCATGGTTCGACTGGTGAACCACGCCATCCTTGCGCGCCTTTACCGCGCGCATGTCGACTTCAACGCCCGGCGGTACGATCACGCCCCATCCACCGGCGGTGCGGGCCACATGCGCAGCGCGTGCGCTTGCAATCAGTGTCTTGGTTGGAATGCAGCCATTGTTGACGCAGGTCCCGCCGATTCGCTTGCGCTCGATGATCGCGGTCTTGCGGCCGGCCTTGGCGAGGCGCACGGCGAGCGCGGGGCCCGCCTGGCCGGTGCCGATGACAATGGCGTCGTAGCGCTCGCTCATGCTTTACCTCCTTACCCTGGCAGGGCGATAGCTTACGCTTCCGATTGCCTGCAACGCGCTGTCAGCGCGCGAGCATCGCCTTGAGTTTTTTGAGCCGTTCGCTGCCGTCCGCTTTCTGGCGCGCCGCGTCGTCAGCCGACATCGGAGCGCCAGACCAGCGCAGATCATCCTGCGCAAGCTCGGCTAAGAAACGCGACGGTTGACATTCGCGAGCCTCGCCTGCGCGTTTGCGCCTGCGGCAGAACGACAGATGAAGGCTTCGCTGCGCGCGCGTCATGCCGACGTAGAAAAGACGTCGTTCCTCGTCGACGTTGCCGTTTGCGATCGACTCGCGATGCGGCAGGAGGCCTTCCTCGAGCCCGACCAGGAACACGTGCGGAAATTCGAGGCCTTTTGCGGCGTGCAACGTCGACAAGCGGACGGTGTCGGTCTCGCGGCCCTCCTGCCCGTCCAGCATCGTGATGAGCGCGATCATCTGCGTAAGCTCGAGCATGTTCCTGCCGTCCTGCTCGCCCTTCTTCGCCAGCCAGTCTAGAAAGTCGCGCACGCTGCGCCAGCGAGCTTCCGCCTGCTTGCGCTCACCAGTTGCCGAAAAGATAGTCCTCGTAGCCGATGTCGACGATGAGCTCGTCGAGGAGCCTTCCCGCGGGCTCGCGTTCGGCCCGATATCGCAGGTTATTGATCAGCGTGCAAAAGGCTATCGAGTCCCTCGCGCTGGCGCGCGGGAATCGGTGCCGCCGTTTGCTCGGCGAATACGGCACCGAAGAGACTGGTGTTTGCCGCCGATGCGACTGTCCCCAGCCGGTCGAGCGTCGTTGCGCCAATGCCGCGCTTCGGCGTCGTCAGCGCACGGATGAACGCCGGGTCGTCGTCGTCGTTGGCGATGACGCGAAGATAGGCGACCAGGTCCTTGATCTCGGTGCGCTCGAAGTACGATTGCCCGCCGGAGATTTCGTAGGGCGCGTTTTGTGCCCGCAGCTGTTGCTCGAAGAGTTTTGCCTGATGGTTGCCGCGATAGAGGATCGCGTAATCGGCGAACTTGCCGCGATGCTCGAAACGGTGTGCAAGCAGGCGGCGCACGACGCCTTCGGCCTCGGCTTCGTCATCCTCTTCCGGCGTCACGCGGATCGCATCGCCGTGACCGTGCTCGCTCCACAGTTTCTTGGCGTGGAGCTTCGGATTGTTCGCGATCAGCGCATTGGCCGAGCGAAGTATTCGCGTCGTGGATCGATAATTCTGCTCGAGCTTGATCACCTTCAGCGCGGGGTAGTCGACCGGCAGCTGGGCGAGATTGTCGACCGACGCACCTCGCCATCCGTAGATCGCCTGGTCGTCGTCGCCGACGGCGGTGAACGACGCCTGCTCGCCGGTGAGGAGCCGCAGCAGCCGGTATTGCGCGGGGTTGGTGTCCTGGTATTCATCGATCAGCAGATGATCGCAGCGTTCTCTCCACTTCGCGGCGACCTCGTCGTTGGAGGCGAGGAGCGCGATGGGCAACGCGATCAGGTCGTCGAAATCGACAGCCTGCCAGGCGCGCAAGGTTTCGTCGTAGCGATTGAACGCCGCGGCCGCAACGGCCTCATCGTCGTTCTTCGCAGCCTTTCCTGCAGCGGCTGGTCCGACGAGCGCGTTTTTCCATCGGCTGATCGACCATTGCGCCGCGCGCGCCCGTCCCCGATCGGTCGTGCCTATCAGTTCGGCGACGATCGGCTCGATGTCGTCGGGGCCCAGTATCGAGAATCCGGGCTTCAGTCCGATCGCTTTTGCATCGTGACGCAGAATTTTCGCCCCAAGCGAATGGAACGTCGATATCGCGAGGTCGGCCGCCAGCGCGCCACGACCCTGCGTCGTCAGCAGTGACGCAACGCGCTCGCGCATCTCGCGTGCGGCCCGATTCGTGAACGTGATGGCTGCAATGCGCTTCGGGTCGTGACCGCGTTCGATCAAATGTCCGATCTTGGCGGCGATCACGCGCGTCTTGCCGCTGCCCGCCCCAGCCAGCACGAGCAGCGGGCCGTCGAGGTAGCGCACCGCTTCGCGCTGCGCAGGGTTCAGCGTAAAAGACATCGGGAAAGGAGAGTGGAACTACTGGCCTGTAACGGGGGAATCGATAGTGTCTGGCTTGCTCTTCGCGCCGATTACTTTGTTGCCGTTGCTCGTAAGGGGCTCGGCCATTGCTTCGCAACGGCGCCTCATTTGCCAACTGAGACTCGGCGCGAATAGCGACGCCATACCACGTTCGTTCACTACCGCTTTCCCCGTTACAGGCCACTAGCGCGCGGATGCTAAGATTCGCGACGATTCTAACATTCAAGTTGCAATAACCTCTGATGAGTCTGTACGCAATCGGCGACATCCAGGGCTGCCACGCCGAGTTGTGTCAATTGCTGGAACTGATCGCCTTCTCGCCGCGCGAGGATCGATTGTGGATCGTCGGCGACATCGTGAACCGCGGACCGGACTCGCTCGCGGCGTTGCGTGAAGTGAAGTCGCTGGGCGACGCCGGAGTCACGGTTCTCGGCAACCACGACTTCCACCTGCTGACGGTCGCGGCCGGACACACGAAGCTGCATCGAGCGGACACGCTGGCGCCGATTCTGAATGCGCCGGACCGCGACGAGCTGATCGGATGGCTGCGTCGGCGTCCGCTCGTCGTCGCCGAAGCCGATCGGCTTCTCGTGCACGCCGGACTGCTGCCGCAGTGGACGCCGGCGACTGCGCTGATGCTGTCGCGCGAAGTGGAGACGATGCTCGCGAGCGAGCAAGCCGATGCGTTTCTCGCGTCGCTCTATGGTGACGAGCCGCACGCGTGGCGCGACGATCTTCAAGGTTTCGACCGGCTGCGCGTCATCGTCAATGCATGCGCAAGGCTGCGTTTCTGCACCGCGGATGGCACGATGGACTTGCAGGAGAAGCGCGGGCCCGAGTTCACGCCGCCAGGATTCCGTCCGTGGTTCGAGCACGAATCACGCGGCGTCGGCCGGCGTCACCATCGTTTGCGGCCATTGGTCGACGCTCGATTTGCGGTTGTATCCGAACGTGCTGATGCTCGATTCGGGTTGCCAGTGGGGCGGCACGCTGACGGCGATCAGGCTCGAGGATCGTCGCGTCTATCAGGTGCCGAGCCGCTCGCCGTTGCAACCAAAACCGTTCGGATAGCTTCTTCGGCCGCGCGCGCGAGCTCGCGCCGGTGTCGGCTGCTTGCCGGCAGTACCGGAGCGAGATGCATTTCCGCGACGAGTCTGGTCTCCGCCGTCACATTCCAGAAGGAGGCCATGAAGCTCGTATCGCCGGCGTAGGCCGGGGCGACACTTTGCGCACCGCTGGCGTCGCGATAACGGATCGCGATCGGCTGCACGTGACCTTCGGCGTCGACGATCGGCTGCAGCAGCGAGCCCTTGAACGGCAGCATCGTCAGGCCGTCGGTCGCCGTGCCTTCGGGAAAGATCGCGACGACGTCACCGCCCCGCAGCGCGGCCGCCGTGTCGCGGTTGACGGAACCCGTGTGCCGCCGCCGCGCCCGCTCGACGAACACCGTGCCTACATTTTTCGACAGCCAGCCAACGACGGGCCAGCGGCGCAACTCGGCCTTCGCAACGAAACGCGCCGGCTGCAACGTGTTGAGCACGAAGATATCGAGCCACGAGATGTGGTTGGCGACGATCAGCAAATTGCCCT
The DNA here is from genome assembly GCA_963724975.1 of uncultured beta proteobacterium. Lineage (GTDB taxonomy): Bacteria > Pseudomonadota > Gammaproteobacteria > Burkholderiales > Casimicrobiaceae > CAIWHR01. The sequence goes on from CAVRXB010000005.1 coordinate 554,243, forward strand.
TCAGCCCGCCCGCGGGAACGCCATGAAAGCGTGTTTCGATCCGCAGCATCCGCAGCATCCGCACTGACCAGCGGCGAATGAGCTCACGCCGTCGCGGCAAGCCGATCCAGGGGAACACGACAAGCGTCGTGGCGACACCCTCGACAATATGAAGGCTCAGGCGCGCAGTGCGTGCGACGCGCACCGGCATCGAGGTCGGGCGGGCTGTTCGCAGCGCCATTCACCAGACGTATTCGTCGAACGCTTGATAATAGTGCGCGGCGGTCGCTTCGCGATCGACCGTGTGGTTCTGTCCGCCGCGGCTCGCGATTTTGTGCGCACCCAATAGTGCCGCGAGACGGCCCGTCTTGTCCCACGGCATGCCATGCGCGATGCCGTAAAGCAGGCCCGCGCGGTAGGCGTCGCCGCAGCCGGTCGGATCGACAAGCGCCGCGGGCTGGACCGCCGGAATCTCCAGCACACGACCGCCGGTGCGAATGCGCGAACCCTCGCCGCCCAGGGTTTCGATGACGGCATCGACACGTCGGGCGAGCCCATCGAGCGACTCACCCGTGCGCTCCTCAAGCAGCCGGCCCTCGTAATCATTGATGGTGACAAACGTCGACGCGTCGATCATTTCGAGGAGCTCGGGTCCGGAGAAGAGCGGAAGACCCTGTCCGGGATCGAAGATGAAGGGAATGCTGGCGTTCGCGAACTGCTCGACATGCGAGCGCATGCCTTCGCGGCCGTCCGGCGCGACGATGCCAAGCTCGATGTCGGCGACATCGCCGACGTTATTCTCGTGCGACGAATTCATCGCCCCTGGATGAAACGCAGTGATCTGGTTGTCGTCGAGATCGGTGATGATGAACGCCTGCGCGGTGAAAGTGCCCGCCACCGTGCGCACGCCGTCCTGCGCGATGTGCAGCTTCGTCATCCGGTCGCGGTACGGCGCGCCGTCGTCGCCCAAGGTCGCCATCACGACAGGGGTGCCCCCCAACCCTTGCAGGTTGTAGGCGATGTTGCCGGCGCAGCCGCCCCATTCGCGGCGCATTTCGCCGATCTGGAACGACACCGACAGCAGATGAACCTGCTCCGGCAGGATGTGCCGGGCGAATCGGTCGCGAAACACCATGATGGTGTCGTAGGCGAGCGAGCCGCAGATCAACGTGCGCGGGCTGTCCATGACACGTCGTGGGACGTCCGTAGTATGGAAACGCGCCGCAGTGTAACCCAGCGGCGCCGGCGTGCGCCGCCCTACTGGTTTTCGCGGCCGATCTCTCGCACCACGTACTGTTGCCGCCGCGAGACGGGGAGCGTCTCGGAGACGCCGTTCAGCACGACTTCCCAGTGCGCGTCGCCTTCATCGCCCACGCAGCGCTCGAAGCCGCGGATCGCGTCGCGCGCGACGAGGCAGTTGCGGTGCACGCGGATGAAGCGCGGGCCGAATTCCTCCTCCAGCTTGGTGAGCGACTCCTCGAGCAGGTACTCGCGCTGCTCGGTGCGGATCGTGATGTACTTGAGCTCGGCCTTGAGGTAGATGATCTCGTCGATCGGCACCAGCACGACGCGCGAGCGTTCGGTCACCGACAGGAATCGCCGGGACGAAGCCGACAGCTCGTCGAGCTTGGCCGCAGTGAGCGGCTTCAATCGCGGGACCTTCTGCAGCGCAGCGAGCAACCGCTGCATCCGTACCGGCTTCATCAGGTAATCGATCGCGTTGACGTCGAATGCCTGCACCGCATGCTCGTGAAATGCGGTTGTAAAAATCACGACCGGCGGCTGCTGCAGCTTCAGCAGATGGCGGGCCAGCTCGAGGCCGTCCATCGCGGGCATGTGGATGTCGGTCAGCACGAGGTCGGAGTTCACGGCATGGAGGATGTCCATCGCTTCCCGGCCATTGGCCGCCTCGCCCACGATCGCGAGCGGCATCGCGCCGGCGCAGTCGTCGAGCAGCTCGCGGAGCCGACGCCGTGACGGCGCCTCGTCGTCGACGATCAGCACGCGTAGCGGCGCCTCAGCCATGGGACACCTCGCCCTTTGCGGCAATGAATCCGGCTGGCCGTTCATCCGCCTTCGCCGGCGGCTTGTCCTTTCCGTTGCCGGCCGCGGGCTTGGGCGTCGGGACCGGTATCACCGTGGAGTTGGACGGCCGATACGGCATCCGCAGATGAACTTCGTAGGTGTTTCCGACGACCTTCGACTGGAGACTTCCCTCCGCGTCGAAGTGAAGCGCGAGGCGCTCGCGCACGTTCGCGATCGCCATCTTGTTTCCGCCGTGGTGGCGGCCGCCGTTGGGTTGATAGGGATTGCGCAGGATCGCGTGCACATCGCCGCTCTTGAAAAAGATGTTGATCGAGACGACGCCTGGATTGCTCGACGGCTCGATGCCGTGATAGACGGCGTTCTCGAGCAGCGGCTGCAGCACGAGCGGCGGCACGAGCGCGTCGCCCGGCATGCTGTTGAGATGCCACTCGACCTGCAAGCGATCACCGAGGCGCAGCTTTTCGAGCGCGAGGTATTGACGGCAGAGCTCGACTTCGTTCGTGAGCGGGGCGAGGTCGCGGTTGTCTCGCATCAGCACGCGAAAGAGATCGGCCATGTCTTCGAGCGCGCCTTCGGCCTGGCGCGGATCCTTGCGCACGAGCGAGAGCACGGCGGTGATGCTGTTGAACAGGAAATGCGGCCGGATGCGGGCTTGCAGCGCCTGCAGCCGCGCCTCCGTGATGGCGGGCGATAACGCCTTCGCGCGAAGCTGGAAGTAAAAGAGCAGCGCGCCGCACATCAGGAGTCCCAAGATGAGATCGCGCAGAAGGTCGCCGCCGGGAACGATGTGCGTCGCGTCGATCAGCATATTGACGGCGACGCCGCAGACGACAGTGATCGCCGCGACCAGCCAGGCGCCCGTCGTGTAGGGCTGCCGCGCGAGCCACGGCCACAGTCCGTAGAGCACCGCGAGCTGCAGCATCAGCTGAGGCTCGAGCACCGAAATATTGTCGAGCGCCTTTGCCGCCCACAACTCGGGCCGCGGCGCCGCCACGATTGCGGCGACCAGCCCGGCGCCGTTGACGATCACGAGGATGCGCAGGATGGTGCCCAGATTGCGAAAATCCGGGAGCGCGGGGAGGCCCGAGTTTTGTCTTATAATCGGCCGCATATACGGAAGCTTGATGCAAGCTTCGTGCCGGCTGCACGGCAATTCGATACAAATTTGGCTTATTGTCGGCACGCGCGACAGGCGAGGCAAGAAAACAACGCTTTTCCGCCACAGCCGACCGTCGCATCCGTGTCCTTTTTTTCCCCAGGGAACCCGCCCCGGAAGCATCGAACGCCATGGCCTCGCCCAAGCCCCCGCCCGACCCCGCCGCCGGTGGCTGGTCGGGCCGGTTCTCCGAGCCGGTTGCGGAGCGCGTCAAGCGCTATACGGCGTCGGTCGATTTCGATCGGCGGCTCGCGGCCGTCGATATCGCAGGCTCGCTTGCACACGCGCGAATGCTGTCGGCAATCGGCGCTCTCTCTGCGGGAGACCTCGCGGCGATCGAACGCGGAATGGAAGTGATCCGTGGCGAAATCGAGCGCGGCGAGTTCACGTGGTCCCGCGACTTTGAAGACGTACACCTCAACATCGAGCACCGGCTGACGGCGCTCGTGGGAGAGGCCGGCAAGCGCCTGCACACGGCGCGCTCGCGCAACGACCAGGTCGCGACCGACTTACGCCTCTGGCTTCGCGGTGCCATTGACGTCCTGGCGGACCATCTTGCCGGGCTGCGGCAGGCGATCCTCGACCTCGCCGAGGCCCATGCCGACACGATCATGCCGGGATTTACGCACCTTCAGGTCGCGCAACCTGTCACTTTTGGTCACCATTTGCTCGCCTACGACGCGATGCTGGCCCGCGACATGGAGCGTTTCGCCGACTGCCGCCGCCGCGTCAACCGGCTGCCGCTCGGTGCCGCCGCGCTGGCGGGAACGAGCTACGGCATCGACCGCCAACAGGTCGCCCATGAACTGGGGTTCGACGGCGTCTGTCCCAATTCGCTCGATGCGGTGTCCGACCGCGATTTCGCGATCGAATTTGCCTCCGCCGCGACGTTCGTCATGCTGCATCTGTCGCGCTTTGCGGAGGAACTCGTGTTGTGGGTGAACCCGCAATTTGCGTTCGTGCGGCTCGCCGATCGTTTCTGCACCGGCAGCTCGATCATGCCGCAAAAGAGGAACCCCGATGTCCCCGAGCTCGTGCGCGGAAAATCGGGGCGCGTCGTCGGCAGCCTGATGGCTTTGATCACGCTGATGAAGGGCCAGCCGCTTGCCTACAACAAGGACAACCAGGAAGACAAGGAGCCGCTCTTCGACACGGTCGACACGCTCGCCGACACGCTCGCGATAATGGCCGATCTCGTGGCGACGGGAATCGAGGTCGACCGCGAACGGATGCGCGCTGCGGCAGGCGAAGGATTTGCGACGGCCACCGATCTTGCGGATTATCTGGTGCGCAAAGGCATGCCGTTCCGCGACGCTCATGAAGCAGTTGCGCGCGCCGTTCGCCATGCGGAAGCGAAACGTGTCGACCTCGCCGCGCTGCCCCTCGCCGAGCTGCAGAGCTTCGCCAATTCGATCGCCAAAGATGTCTTCGACGTGCTGACGCTCGAAGGCTCGGTCGCAAGCCGCGATCACGCCGGAGGCACCGCCCCGCGGCAGGTGCGCGCGGCGATTGCCGCGTCGCGCGCGTCGCTTGCCGCCCGCGATAAAGGTCGATGATGGAATCGCGCAAAGTGGCATTCATCGGGTTGGGCGTGATGGGTTACCCGATGGCCGGTCATCTCGCGACCGCGGGTCATCGCGTGAGCGTCTACAACCGGACGCCTTCGCGCGCGGCGAAATGGATCGCGCAACATGGCGACGGGGACAGCAGCCGCTCGGCCCTCACACCTGGCGCGGCCGCTGCCGACGCGGACATCGTGATGATGTGCGTCGGCAACGACGACGATGTCCGCGCAGTGGCGCTTGGCGCCGCGGGTGCGCTCGCTTCGATGCGTGCAGGATCGGTACTTGTCGATCACACCACCGCCTCGGCTGCGCTCGCGCGCGAGCTGCACAAAGCCGCGGCCGGCAAGGACGTCGGCTTCATCGACGCACCCGTCTCCGGCGGGCAAGCGGGCGCCGAGAACGGCAAGCTCACGATAATGTGCGGCGGCGATACTCCCGTGTTTGCCCGCGTCGAATCGGCGCTCGCTTCGTACGCGCGCGCGGTGACTCTGCTCGGCGGTCCGGGCAGCGGACAACTGACGAAAATGGTCAACCAGATCTGCATTGCGGGAATGGCGCAGGCGCTGGCCGAAGGCATCGCGTTCGCGGAAAAAGCCGGGCTCGATGTGCTTGCGGTGCTCGACGTGATCGGCAAAGGCGCGGCGCAGTCCTGGCAAATGGACAATCGCGGCAAGACGATGGTCGCCGACCAATTCGACTTCGGCTTTGCCGTCGACTGGATGCGCAAAGACCTCGCGATCTGCATTGCGGAGGCGCGCGCCAACGGCGCACAGTTGCCGGTTACTGCGCTCGTCGACCAGTTCTACGCACGGCTCCAGGTTTCGGGCGACGGGCGCCGTGACCATTCGAGTCTTGTCCGCCTGCTGCGAGATCCCAAATGAATCCTGCGAAACATCTTGTGTGCTGCGCGTTCGCCGCGGCACTCGGACTCTTTCTCGGCGCGCCGGTGAACGCCGCCGACATCACGGTGAAAAACGCCTGGATGCGCCCGGTGCGCGCCGGCACCTCCGCCGCAGGCGTGTACGTCGACATCCTCACAAACGTTCCGCTGAAACTCGTCGGCGCGACATCGCGGGTCGCGAAATCGGCCGCCATCGTCGTCGTCGATCAGAAGCCGGACGGCACGAGCGTCGACAATGTCGTCAAGGAATTCTCGCTTCCCGGCGGCAAGGAGACGCGCTTCGCCTACAACGGCAACCGTCTCGATTTGTACGACATCAACGAGACCCTCACGCCGGGCGCGTCGGTGCCGGTTACGCTTCTATTCGTCGAAGGGCCGGACAAGCGCCAAAGTGTGGACATCGATGTGCTGGTGCGCGGCGTGATTCTGCCGCCCCCGGACCCAAAGCCCAACTAGCCGCCGCCCAACCGTCTCGAACGGAACAAGCCGTGAGCTAGCGCGGGACGCGCTCGCCGTCGACGACTTCAATGTCGTAGGTAATCTCGGCGGTTTTGGCGAGCATGATCGTCGCCGAGCAGTATTTTTCCTTCGACAGCTTGACAGCGCGCTCGACGTGACGGGCGTCGAGGCCGCGCCCGACGACCGCGAACTTCAGATGGATCTTCGTGAAGACTCGCGGATCCGTTGCCGCACGTTCTGCCTCCGCGTCGACGGTGCAGTCGGCAATCGGCTGTCGTGCCTTTTTCAGGATATGCACGACGTCGAATGCGGAGCACGCCGCCGCGCCCATCAGGACGAGCTCGACCGGCCGCACCCCAATGTTTCGGCCGCCGTGCTCCGGGGCGCCGTCGATGACCACCGCATGGCCACTGCCCGATTCGCCGACAAAGCTGACGCCGTCGATCCACTTTATCTTAGTTTTCATGGTGTTAATCAAAGCCCGCTCGTGTCCGGACGCGTAATCCAGTGTGCGGCACGCGTCCCGTCAATTCAACCCGCGACGGGCGCGCAGAGCGCCCGTCGCCTTGACCGGAATGGCCAAAAACGATTATCATCCAAGACTTTGCTGAAAACGCCCAAACCGGGAAAACACGGGAAAAACCGATGAAAACCTATTCCGCCAAGCCCCACGAAGTTCAGCGGGATTGGTTCGTGGTGGACGCCACGGACAAGGTGCTGGGCCGCCTCGCGAGCCAGATTGCGCTTCGGCTGCGCGGCAAGCACAAGCCGATCTTCACGCCGCACGTCGACACCGGCGATTTCATCGTCGTGACCAATGTCGAGAAGATCCGCGTCACCGGCAACAAGGCCGACGACAAGCTCTACCATCGTCACAGCGGCTATCCCGGCGGCATCCGGACGACCAACTTTTCCAAGATGCAGGCGCGCTTCCCAGGCCGCGCGCTCGAGAAGGCCGTCAAGGGGATGCTTCCCAAGGGCCCCCTCGGATACAAGATGCTGAAGAAGTTGAAATGCTACGCCGGCACCGCGCATCCGCATTCGGCGCAGCAACCCAAAACACTGGACATCTGACCCCATGATCGGCAACTACTACTACGGCACGGGCCGCCGCAAGAGCGCGGTTGCCCGCGTGTTCCTGAAGAAGGGCACCGGCACCATAGTCGTCAACGAAAAACCCGCCGATGTGTTCTTCTCGCGAGACACGGGGCGCATGGTGATCCGCCAGCCGCTGAAGCTCACGAACCACGAAGCGACGTTCGACATCATGATCAACGTCGAAGGCGGCGGTGAATCCGGCCAGGCGGGCGCGGTGCGCCACGGCATTACGCGCGCGCTGATCGATTACGATGCGGCGCTGAAGCCCACGCTGTCGAAGGCCGGGCTCGTCACGCGCGATGCGCGCGAAGTCGAGCGAAAGAAGGTCGGCCTCCACAAGGCGCGCAAGCGCAAGCAATTCTCGAAGCGCTAACCAGCTCGCGTTTCCCGCGAAGGCCGCCGCCGAGGCGGCCTTTGCATTTTCTGCGCAACTCTCGCCGCCATGCCCGTGTCATAGCACGCAGGGGCCGGTGCTACAATCGGTACAACTTTGCGAATGAGATTTTGATGATCAGGATCGGCATTGTCGGTGGAACCGGATACACCGGCGTCGAGCTGCTGCGCCTTCTCTCATCGCATCCGCAAGCGGACGTCCGCGCGATCACTTCGCGCAAGGACGCCGGAACGAAGGTCGCCGCGATGTTCGCGAGCCTGCGCGGCCCGGCGACCAAAATGAGCGCACTCGCGTTTTCCGATCCTGGCGAAGCCGATCTCAAGTCGTGCGACGTCGTGTTCTTCGCGACCCCGCATGGGGTGGCCATGTCGCAGGCGCGCGAGCTCGTCGCAGCCGGAATCAAGATCATCGATCTCGCTGCGGATTTCCGGATCAAGGATGCCGCCGCATTCGAAAAGTGGTACCGGATTCCGCACGCGTGTCCCGAGCTTCTCGCCGAGGCGGCGTACGGTCTGACCGAGCTCAACCGCGACGCCGTGCGGCGAGCGCGTGTCGTCGGGAATCCCGGCTGCTACCCAACCGTCGTGCAGCTCGGCTTGTGGCCGCTGCTCGAGGCCGAAGCAGTCGACGTCGAGCACCTGATCGCCGACTGCAAGTCGGGCGTTTCGGGGGCCGGCCGCAAGGCGGAGATGGGTCTCGTCTTTTCGGAGGCTTCCGACAACTTCAAGGCGTACGGCGTCAACGGCCATCGCCACCACCCGGAGATCGTCCAAGAGCTCGGCAAAGTCGCGCGAGGACCTGTGTCGCTCGTCTTCATCCCGCATCTGGTGCCCATGATCCGCGGGATGCAGGCGACGCTGTACGTCCGGCTCACGAAGCCCGACATCGATCTGCAGGCACTGTTCGAGCGCCGCTACGAGGGCGAGCCGTTCATCGACGTGATGCCGCCGCGGAGCGAGCCCGATACGCGCTCGACCCGCGCCGCCAACGTCTGCCGCATCGCGGTGCACCGTCCCGAAGGCGGGGACATCGCGGTCATCCTCGCTGTACAGGATAACCTCGTCAAAGGCGCCGCCGGCCAGGCGATCCAGAACATGAACCTCATGTTCGGGCTGCCTGAAACGACCGGACTGACCGCGGCGCCGGTCCTTCCGTAAAAGCAGAAGCCTTGGGCATCCCACCTTCGTGGCGCCGCGCGCGCCAGTTCTTCAGGCACTTCCGGATCGACGCACCCAGGATGTCGGTGCGATCCAGTCTCCCCTGGCCGTGGCGGGCGACGGTCGTGCTCGGGCTCCTCGCCGTCATTGTCGGCATGTGGTGGTGGGGCTTCGACTTCGGGCAGATCTTCGGCGGCTTCAACCGCAAGGAGATCGCGGCGAAGCTCGCCACGCTCGAGACAGACAACGCAAAGCTGCATGCGGAGGTGACCACGCTTCGGGCGCGCAACTCGCAACTCGAAAGCGAACTCGGCATGACGACCGGCGCGCAGTCCACGCTGTCGAAGCAGACGCTCGAGCTCATGGCCGAGAACACGCAGCTCAAGGAAGAGCTTTCGTTCCTGCAGAAGCTCGTTTCCGACTCGAGCAAGCAAGGCGGGATCGCCATCCAGCGGCTAAACGTCGAACGAGAGCGCGACGATGCCTGGCACTACAGCGTCCTCGTAGTCCGGGGCGGGACCCCGCGCGACGAGTTCGAAGGCGCGCTCGGGCTGCAGGCAACGGTCCAGCCGCCGGCGATCGGCGGGGCCCCGGCTCGCCCCACCGTCCTGACGCTACCGGAGGAGCAGCCCGAGCTGACCTCGGCACTGAAGCTCAAATTCAAGTATTATCAGCGGCTTGAAGGGACCATCCGGGTAGCGCCCGGCACTTTGGTGCGATCGGTTACAGCGCGCGCCTTCGAGGCCGGACAAGCGACCCCCCGGGCCAGCCGGACGCTTGTGATCCCCTAGGGAGGACCCCATGTTCGAACGGAAGAAGCACACGCCGCCGCAAAAGCGCATCGACAGCCTGATCGGTGCCGGAACGGTCGTTGACGGCAACGTCAACTTCAAAGGCGGGCTTCGCATTGACGGTGTTGTTAACGGCAACGTGGTTTCCACCGATGGCGATCCTTGCACGCTCGTGATCAGCGAGCAGGCGCGCGTGGATGGCGAGATCCGGGTGTCGCACGTCGTCGTCAACGGGACCGTCAATGGTCCGGTGTTCGCCGACGGCTACCTCGAATTACAGCCCCGTTCGCGGGTGACTGGCGATGTAACCTACAAGACACTCGAAATGCACGTCGGCGCGGTAATCGAGGGCCGATTGAATCACGCCGAACCGGGATCGGCTTCGGTGGTCGAATTGAAGCGAGTCGCATCGGAGTAACTCAGGACCGGGGGTGTGCGCCCCGGCCGCAACCCTGACCGACCCCATCGGCGGCAGGGTTGCGGCGGCGAAGGGTGAGTCCGATAATGGCCGCAAGCAGCATCCAAGGAGCACGAATGAACGACATGACCGAAATGCCCGCCCCGCTGGTCTTCACGGACAGCGCCGCGGATAAGGTGAAATCGCTGATCGAAGAGGAAGGCAACGCCGACCTCAAGCTCCGCGTGTTCGTCACGGGCGGCGGCTGCTCCGGCTTCCAGTACGGATTCACGTTCGACGAGGTCGTCAATGAGGACGACACGGCGATGGTCAAGAACGGCGTGACGCTGCTGATCGACCCGATGAGCTATCAGTACCTGGTCGGTGCCGAAATCGACTACCAGGAAGGTCTGGAAGGCGCCCAGTTCGTCATCAAGAACCCCAACGCAACGACTACCTGCGGCTGCGGTTCGAGCTTCTCGGCCTAGAACGGCATTCGCTGCAGAGACGACGGGGCCTCGCAGGCCCCGTTTTCATTGGGGCGCGGCCGATGCCGCGAGCCGTTTCTCGGCCGCCCCGAACATGGCCTTGAAGCGAGGATCGTCGCGAATAGGATCGAGATCCGGATCGGTCCTGACCCAGTTGAGGACCTCGATCGACATGGTTTCGAGTCTCGGGCCGAGAAGATCGAGCGCGGCGTCGTACTCGTGCAGATCGGTGATCAACGTGCACGCGAAGTTGTAGCGCAGGTTCTGGTTGTCCGGATCGAGCAACAGCGCACGTTCAGCCCACGCCTTCGCACGCTCCGCCTCGCCCAGCGCCGCCAGCGCCCCGACGGCAAACCCCAACGCCGATCCATTGTCCGGCTCGGCGGCCACGATCTTCTCGCAACGCTCGAGAGCTCGTCGCGCCGCTCGACGTGCGCCGTCCTTGTCGCCGATCGCGTTATGGCAGCTGACGAGCATGCCGGCTGAGGAATACTCCGTTTCCACGCTCGAGGCCGCTTTTTCGAAGTGGAAGATCGCCTTGTCGAACTGGCGTATGACGTAATAGAAACGTCCCGCGGCGCCATTCACCTCGTAGGACTCGGGATCCAATCGAAGGGCCTGCTCGATTTCGCGCCGCGCCTCGTCGAAACGGTTCCTTTGCGCCAGGACGCGGGCCTTTGCGGCATGCGCCTCCGCCAACGTCCCGTCCAGTTCGATGGCCCGTTCCGCCGCGGTCAGGCCATCATCGCCCTCCCGCCCGAAGAAGAAGCGCAAGTTGATCTGCGCGTTGGCCATCAACGCCCAAGGGCGAGCATAGTTCGGGTCGATCTCGATGGCGCGGCGGCACAGCCGGATGATCGCTTCGCTGCGGCGGGTATTGCCGAAGTTGCCGGTGATGCTGTATTGCCGCGCCATCAGGTACAGCTTGTAGGCCTCGGGATTGGTCGTGCCGCGCTGCTCGATCGCTTTTTTCTCCTCGGGGAGGAGCTTGAGCTTGAGAGCCGCGACGATCGCCTGCGAGATTTCATCCTGCAACGCGAAGATGTCGTTCAGGTCGCGGTCGTAGCGCTCGGCCCAGAGGTGCCCGCCCGTCGCGCCATCGACGAGCTGCGCGGTGATCCGAACGCGGCCACCGGCCTTGCGCACGCTGCCTTCGAGCACGTGACTGACTTTGAGTTGCCGGGCGACCTGCGGTACATCGACGTGCTTGCCCTTGAACGTGAACGCCGTGTTGCGCGCGGCGACCCACAAGGCAGACACCTTGCTCAGGTCCGTGATGATGTCCTCGGTAATGCCGTCCGAGAAATATTCCTGCTCGGGATCTCCGCTCATGTTGGCGAACGGCAGCACGCAGACCGAAGCGCCGCGCTGTTCGTTCGGCTTGCGGTCCTCCGCTTGCGCGCCGGGGGCCGGACGCAGGACGTAGACATGCACCGGCCGCTGCAGACCCTTGACGATGTTCTCGCCCCTGTCCTCGAACTCGCAGGGGACTTTTCCTGCTGCCTGGTCGCGGACCGTAGCCGACACCGCGATACCACCCACCGGCGCAATGGCCTGCAGCCGCGCCGCAACGTTGACGCCCTCGCCGTAGATGTCGTCGCCTTCGACAATCACGTCGCCGAGGTTGATGCCGATTCGATAACGGAGGGGGCTCTCACCGGCGTGGTCTGCATCGCCGTGCTCGGTAGCCTCCTGGATCGCGAGTGCGCAATTGACCGCAGCGATGACGCTTCCGAACTCGACGAGCGCCCCGTCGCCCAGGAGCTTGACCAGCCGGCCGCCGTGCGCGCTCATGCACGGATCGAAGACCTCGACCCGGTGCCGCTTCAATCGCTGGAGTGTTCCGGCTTCGTCGGCTTCCATCATGCTGCTGAAGTCGGCCACATCGGCGGAAAGAATCGCGGTCAGTCGGCGTTGCATGGAGTGATTCCGGATATTCCGATTGGCCTTGGAGACGACCCGCGTTGGCGAGCCGTTCCATTCACGGAAGGCCGAGTATTGTGCGCCCGGGTGCGTTGGTCAACCGGGGGAAGTCGCTTCCTCGGAGGAAGCGGCCGCGTTATCGCGCACGTAAGCGTCTGGTCGGCCCGTGGCGCGGTCCGTCGCTTAAGTCCCGCGGTTGCTTCCCCTCCCGTACGATCGCTCGCGCGTGCAGCTCGAGCGGAATTTCCGCGACTTGCAACGCGGCAGAATCCAGCCACGGAGGGAGACATGTTGCGATTGACGATTCTCGCTTTTCTGTTCGGACTCCCGATAGTTGCGGGCGCCGCCGGTCAAATCAACGGCGCTCGTTGGGAGGGTGCCGTCCGAATCCCGGGCCGCGATCTGCCATTGATTGTCGATCTCGCGCAAGACAACGCCGGCGCGTGGACCGGATCGCTGATCATCACCGGACTCGGCATCAAGGGTGCGCCGCTGTCGAACATCGTCGTGACGGGGTCCACCGTCACCTTCGACCTCGAGAACGCGCTTGGCGCGCCGCCCTACGGCCCAGCGGCGTTCAGGGCGACATTGGCAGCCAACACGATGACAGGCGAGATGCGCCAGGCGGGCAATGCGGCGAAATTCGACCTGACCAAAGTCGGGCCACCCCGGGTCGAGTCGCCGCCGCGGAGCACGGCGGTCGCGCGCGAGCTCGAATCTCAATGGGCGGGCGAGTACGAGCTCGGAGGCTACCCGCGGCATGTGACGATGACGCTCGAAAATCACGCGAATGCCGGTGCGACTGCAAAATTGGTCATCGTCGGCAAGCAGACGACCGACCTGCCCGTCGACCTGGTGATTCAGGATGGCAATTTCTTCCGCATTGAGTCGTCGCCGAACCAAGTGACCTTCGAAGGACGCATCGACAACGAACGCCGTGAGATAAAGGGCACGTTGGAGCTGGGATCGCTCGAGCTGCCGCTGACGCTGCGTCGCCGTGCCGGGAGCGCGTCATGAGGATCCCAATTCTCGGTCTTGCGCTCGTGTGTGTATCCGCAGCGTGGGGTGCGAACGCGCAATCGATGTTCCGGGGCGACGCCGCTCACACGGGCGTCTACCGCAGCGAAGGTCCGCGCCAATTCCATCGCGTCAAGTGGAAGTTCCCTACAGGCGACCGGATCGTGTCGTCGCCCATACTCGATGGCAACGTCATCTATTTCGGCGGCGACGACGGCAACGTGTATGCAGTGAATGCGACCGACGGGCATCAGATCTGGAAGCACAAGACCGGCGGTCCGGTACCATCGACGCCCGCGGTCGAGGGCGAGACGCTGTACGTTGGCAGCTACGACGGCAAGTTCCATGCTCTCGACACGCGCACCGGCGCGCCGCGCTGGAAATTCTCGACCGAAGGCGAGCGCCGATTCGAGGCGAAAGGCCTGCACGGAAATCAGCCGAAAACCCAGACGATGGCCGATGTCTTCGATATCTTCCTGTCGAGCCCGGTCGTCGCGCGTGGAACGGTGTATTTCGGCAGCGGCGACGGCAATGTCTACGCACTCGATGCCGTCTCCGGCGCATTGAAATGGAAATTCCAGACTGGAGATGTCGTGCATGCCTCGCCGGCGTATGCAGACAGAGTTCTCTACTTCGGAAGCTGGGACAGTTATTTCTATGCGGTCGATGCCGAAAGCGGAAAGGAGAAATGGCGCTTTCACGGCGGCGAAGATCCGCTGTTCCACAACCAGGTCGGATTCCAGTCGTCGCCGGCTGTCGTGGGTGGCGTCGTGTACACCGGCTGCCGCGACTCCAACCTCTATGCAATCGACGCGGCGACTGGCAAGGAGAAGTGGCGTTTCAACAATGCCGGGAGCTGGGTGATAACGTCGCCAGCGGTCGCACAGGGCAAGGTGATATTCGGCACCTCGGATTCGAGCCTCTATCACGTCCTCGACGTCGAAACCGGCAAGCCGCTCGCGCGGCAACAGGGCAAGGCCTATCTGTTCTCATCGCCGTCGGTGGCGGGCAACGTGGTCTTCGTCGGCGTTCTCAATGGCACGCTGGAGGCCCGCGATCTCGACAGCGGCAACCTGCTTTGGACATTCGAGACCGAGGCTTCGAAACGGAACATCGGCTGGGCGCTGACCGCCGACCGCAAATTCAACGTGCCGATGCTTTTCCGATCCGGGTGGCGCGAAGCGCCGACGGTGGGGATCGAAAGGCAATTCAGCGTCGGCTCGATCTTCGCATCGCCGCTGATCGCGGGTGGCGTCGTGTATTTCGGCAGCACCGACGGCATGCTTTACGCGGTGGAATAGCGTGGCCGTGGAAGATCGGCGATTCCCGGCGCCCTAGCGCGGATAAATTGCTCCGAGCACACGTGGCCCACGTGCGCCGGTCACTGCCGGTAGGTTGCCGGGGCGTCCGGCGAGTGTCTCGCGGGCGAGCCACGCGAAGGCGAGCGCCTCGACCTGATCGACGGGAACGCCATGCAATGCAGTGGATTCGACCGTACGAGGTTGAAGCCGCCGGGAAAGCTCCTCCATCAGCGCCGCATTGCGCGCCCCGCCGCCGCAAACGAGCACTTCCTTTGCATCGGCGCACTCATTGATGATCGCGTCTGCAATCGTCGTCGCAGTCAGCGCGACGAGCGTGGCCTGGACGTCTGGCGGCGCCAGCACGCGACCCGCGAGCCTCGCGTCGAGCCAGCCGGCATTGAAGAGGTCGCGGCCGGTGCTTTTGGGAGGCGGCAGCGCGAAGTAAGGCTCCGCCCGCAAGCGCGAGAGCAGCGAAGCGTCGAGGGCGCCGGTGCGTCCCCACGCGCCATCACGGTCGAACGCATCTCCCAGATGCTTCGCGTGCCACAGGTCGAGCAGCACATTGCCGGGTCCGGTGTCGAATCCGCGCACGCTGCCGCTCGGCGGAATTTCGGTGAGATTGGCGATGCCGCCAATGTTCACGATGACGCGATGGACATCGCCGGCGAACAGTGCGGCGTGGAACGCCGGGACGAGTGGCGCCCCCTGGCCGCCGGCGGCGATGTCGCGACCGCGAAAGTCGGCCACGACAGTCATGTACGCGTGCTCCGCCACGCGTGCCGGATTGTTGATCTGCAGCGTCCAGCCTTCGTGCGGTCGGTGCCGCACCGTCTGCCCGTGAATGCCGGCGGCGACGACGTCGTGCGCCGCAACGTCCGCGGCGGCGCATACGCTACGCAACGCGTGCACGTACAGATCAGCCAACGCGTTCGCCGCGCGCGCCGCGCGCACGATTTCGTCGTTATCCGCACCCTGCAATGCCAGGAGTTCCTGGCGCAGTCCGGTGGGAAAGTCGATATGCGTGGCCGCGAGCAGCGAGCAGGTGGCAACGCCTGGCGTGAAATCCGCGAGCACGGCATCGACCCCGTCGAGGCTCGTTCCGGACATCACGCCCGCGTAGAGTTCGCGGCGCATGGTTGATTAAGGGACGCTAATCGATCGCCGCGAACGAAGCGCCCTGGAAACGGCGCGCCAACGCGATCTGCGCCACCGCCAGCTCAATCCGGGCTGCGAATGCCGGCCGGCGCGACGCCGGAAGCGGATCGCCTCCGGGCAACGCCGCCAGCGTCAGCGGGTCGCGCTGCACCCCGCCCACACGGAATTCGTAATGCAGGTGCGGTCCCGTGGCCCAGCCGGTCTGACCGACGTACGCAATGATGTCGCCTTGCGTAACGCGAGCGCCTTTGTGCAGGCGCGGTGCGAAGCGCGAAAGGTGCGCATAGACCGTCGAGAAAGCGCCCGGGTGCTGCAGGATCACCACGTTGCCGTAACCACCCTGCTGCCCGGCGAACGCTACCGTAGCATTGCCCGTTGCGCGCACCGGCGTGCCCATCGGAGCCGCATAGTCCACGCCGCGATGCGCTCGCCATGTCTGCAGGATCGGATGGAAGCGCGCGTTGGAAAAACCCGACGTCACACGCGAGAACGCCATCGGCGAGCGCAGGAAAGGCCGACGCATTGCCGTGCCGTCCGCGCCGTAATAGTTTTCGCTGCCATCGACATCGCGAAACAGGAAGGCCCGATGCGTCTTCCCACGATTGTCGAACTCCGCCGCGACAATGCGGCCCACACCTTCGGGCTCGCCTTCGACGTAGCGCATCTCATAGACAACCGCGAAACGGTCACCGCGCTGCAAGTCCTTGAAGAAGTCGATGTCGGCGGCGAACACGTCGGCCAGTTGCAAGGTCACGGTGTCGGGCAGACCGGCCGCGTCGGCGGCGGCAAAGAGCGACGACCGGATCTCACCCGCCGCCATCTTCCACCGCAATTCCGTCGGCGCCGCCGTCTGCGTCGCGGACAGCGTCTCGCCGCTGCGAGCGATCGTCAGGATATCGCCGCTGCTGGTAAGAAAACGAAGCTCGAAGAGTGTGCCATCCTCATCCGTTTCGACGCGCAATGAGCGGCCGGGGCGCAGCTGATAGAGCGCCCGCGCCGCCGGGTCGGTGGTGAGGAATGCGAGCGCGCCGGGGTCGCTGACGCCAAGCCGCGACAGCACGCTGCCAATCGTGTCGCCGCGCTCGATCCGGCCCTCGCGGCGGTAGCGCATGGGGGCGCCGGTATCGAGCGGCGCAAGCGAGGGCAACGCAAGCGCGCGGACGATGATCGTCGACGCTGGCGCGGGTAACGTCGTTCCGGGTGCAATAGCGAACGCGGCGACACCGCAGAGCGCCAGCACCGTCACCGCAAGCCATTGGGCTGCGGTGTTGCGCGGTCTTTGCGCTAGAATTCGCGTGGCGTTCGCTTTCATCGATCGGCCGGATTGCGGGCAAAGCCCGGATTCTACCGCACGCTTCCCCGCCCCCGCCGCATCGGCAAATCGCGCCAACCCGCCTCCCCGCCCCGCAATGGCATTCGACCTCGAACACCATCTTGCCGTCTTCAAGCGCGGCGCCGACGAGTTGCTCGTCGAAAGCGAGCTCGCCGAAAAGCTGAAACGCGGCAAGCCGCTGCGGATCAAGGAGGGCTTCGACCCGACGCGGCCGGACCTGCACATCGGTCACACCGTGCAGTTCAACAAGCTTCGCCAGTTGCAGGATCTCGGCCATCACATCATCTTCCTGATCGGCGATTTCACCGGACTGATCGGCGACCCCACCGGCCGTAATGTGACCCGCCCCGCGCTGTCGGCCGAAGAAATTGCCATCAACGCGAAAACGTACACGGATCAGGTGTTCCTGATCCTGGATCGCGACAAGACCGAGGTCGCGTTCAATTCGAAGTGGCTCACGCCGCTTGGCGCTGACGGGATGATCAAGCTTGCCGCGAAGTACACGGTCGCGCGAATGCTGGAGCGCGACGACTTCGCGAAACGCTATCAAAGTGGGCAGCCGATCGCGATCCACGAGTTTCTCTATCCGCTCGCCCAAGGTTACGACTCGGTCGCGCTCGAGGCCGATGTCGAGCTGGGCGGCACCGACCAGAGGTTCAACTTGCTCGTCGGCCGCGAGCTGCAGCGCCACTATGGCCAGGAGCCGCAGTGCATCCTGACCTTGCCGCTGCTCGAAGGCCTGGACGGCGTCAACAAGATGTCGAAGTCGCTCGACAACTATGTCGGGATCACGGAGCCGCCCAACGAGATGTTCGGCAAGCTGATGTCGATCTCGGACGATCTGATGTGGCGCTACTTCGAGCTCCTGTCGTTCCGATCGCAGGACGACATCGCGAAACTGAAACGCGAATGTGCGGAGGGGCGCAATCCACGTGATGCGAAGGTCGAACTGGCGCAGGAAATCGTCGCGCGCTTCCATTCGCAATCAGCTGCGGCACACGCGCTCGCCGAATTCGATGCGCGCTTCAAGCAAGGCGCCCTGCCGGAGGACATGCCCGAAATGACGCTTCATACTGGGGGTGCCGGTCTTCCCATCGCGCAGCTCGCGAAGCAGGCGGGCATTGTCGAATCGACGTCCGAGGCGCTCCGGCTTATCGCGCAGCGCGGGATCAAGGTCGATGGCGACGTGGTTGCCGACAAGAACCTCGCAATCGCCGCCGGGCGGACGGTCGTCGTACAGGCCGGCAAGCGAAAGTTCGCGCGCGTCACGGTCGACTGAGCGAGGCGGGCGAGGCCGGATGGCCGACGTCGCCGAACGATGGAGGTCGCCCGTTAGTCTGCGTTGCGAGTTGCACCTGGACGGCGGAAGCCGACGAGTGACCGGCCGCGTCAGGCCATCCCGGGATTGCCGCCGACGCCTTCAACTTTGGGGACGTTGAGCGCGAGCGGCGGAATCGTCTTTTTCGCTCGCAGGTAACGCGTCATCACGTCCCAGATCGGCTCGCCCCCGGCGGCACGCGATTCTTCGGACACCGGCGCCCAGCCCGCAACCTTGTATTTTCTTGCGGCATCGAGTGGCTTGCCCGAGAGCGTCATGCTCGTGATGCGGCGCCCCATCGCGGCGCCGGGGTCGATCGCGTACCGAAGACCGCCGACCCGCACCATGTCTCCGCCCTGTTGATAGTAGGGATCGGGATTGAAGAGATTGTCGGCAACGTCTTCGAGGACTGTCTTGATCGTTTCGCCCGTCATCTCGTTCACGGTGACGTACGGATACGTGATCGCCGTCTCGTCCATCAGGTGCTCGAGCGTGATTGCCTCGCCCGGCAACAGTGACGTGCCCCAACGAAAGCCCGGCGAGAACGCGATCTCGGCATTCTTTTCCGCCATCAGGCCGTCGAGGATCAGCTGGTCCGCCGTTCCGTTGAAATTCCCACGCCGGTAAAGCAATCCTTCGGTGACTGCGAGCTTCTCAGCCAGTTTCGCGGCATACGGCGCGCGCGAGTTGCGGATCAGCGCGTCCATGTCGGAATCCGCAGGCAGCAGCGCGCTGAACACGGGCAACAACCGGTATCGATAGTCGGCGAGCTTGCCGCCTTTCACATCGAGGTCGAGCACCGCGAGGAACTTGCCGCTGCAGCCGGCGTTGGTCACGAGCGTCTTGCCGCCGCGATTCGCGACCAGGGTGGGTTGTGGCACACCATCGTGCGTGTGACCGCCAAGGATCGCGTCGATCCCCGCGACACGCGAGGCGAGCTTGAGGTCGACGTCCATGCCGTTATGCGACAACAGCACGACGACTTGCGCGCCTTTCGCGCGCGCGTCGTCGACCGTCTTTTGCATGTCGTCCTCGCGAATGCCGAACGTCCACTCGGACACGAAGTAGCGTGGATTCGCGATCGGCGTATACGGAAATGCCTGCCCGACGATCGCCACACGCACGCCGTTGATCACGCGCATCGCATACGGCGCGAACACGGGATCGCCGAAGTCGGCGGTTTTCACGTTCTGCGCAACGAACTCGATGCGTCCCGCGAAGTCGTTGTCGACGATTTCCTTGACGCGGTGGGCGCCGTAGGTGAATTCCCAGTGCCCCGTGGTGATGTCGACGCCGAGCGCCTTTTGCGCGTCGACCATGTCCTGGCCTTTCGTCCACAGTGCCGTCGCCGAGCCTTGCCACGCGTCCCCGCCGTCGAGCAACAGCGCACCGGGCCGCGAAGCCTTCAGCTTCTTGACGAGCGTAGCGAGATGCGCGAAACCGCCAAGCCGTCCGTAGGCGCGGGCGGCCGTCGCGAAATCGAGATAGGTAGACGCGTGCGCCTCGCGGGTGCCGGGCGCGATGCCGAAGCGACGAAGCAGATGCTCGCCGACGAGATGCGGCGGCTGTCCTTTGGCGGCACCCACGCCGAGGTTGACGCTCGGTTCGCGGAAATGTACCGGCAGCAGTTGCGCGTGGCAGTCGGTGTAATGGAGCAGGCTGACGTTGCCGAAACGCTCGATGCCGTCGTAGAACGAGGCACCCGCGGACAAGTCGAGCGCCGCGCGGCTGTCGACCGGCAGTCCCGCGACGGACGCCGCCGCAACGGCCTGAAGAAACTCGCGGCGATTCATGCGAGGTGTTTCGGCACCGCGTCGAAGCTACTTGTTGACGGGTGATTCCGGATCGACGAGCAGCGCGACAACGTCCTTGATCTGCGCTTCGGTCAGGATGCCCTTGTGCCCGAAGCGCGGCATGTTCGTGCATGCGTTGTAGGCTTCGGCGTTGAAGATCTTCCCGTAGGCGTACTTGCGCGTCTCGTCGTTGTAGCCGCGAAGCTTGCCGAATTGATAGAGCGATGGGCCGATGGTGCCGTACGACACCTCCTGCGGCGCCAGCCGATGGCATGCGTAGCAGTTCGCGCCGGCCGCGGCCTTGGGATCGTCGGAATATTGCATCCCGCGGCCTTCCTGCGCGATCTTCTCGCCGTTCTTCCAGTCGCCGACGTACTTGCCGTCCGCCGGCCAGCGGATCGAGGCGAGATTTTCGCGCTCGATGCGCGTCGCGACATCCTTCGGCACCGTCTTCCCGGCCGGAAGGCTGCAGGCCTTCTGCGCATCGTCCTGATCGAGGCGGTCGAGCTTCGCCTGCCCCTGCTCCTTGAACGATGACTTCAGCGCCGCCGTGGCTTTTGCGGTGACCTCCGCATCGGAGGGTGCGGTTGCGCAGCCGTGCAGCACGAAGGACAACGCAAGCCCGGCATAAATGGCGAACAGCAACCCATGACGCGGCATCGTCGGATCCTTCGTCAGCGCTTGATCGCCGGCGCGTCGAACGCGGCGCCGTTGGCGTTGTGGGCGAGGAACATCGTCAGTGCAATGGAAGCATCGGAGGCGAACAGGAGCTCGGGAAACCGCTGCTGGCGGAAACAGTCATTGAGCCGCCACTGGAACGAGCGCAACTCGCCTTGCGACACGCGGTAGGCCGGCCATGTCGTATACGCCTTTTGCGCGCCCTGCACGGTCGTAAGGTTGGGCAAATCCTGCAGGCGGATGCGCTTGCCATCCTCGGCGTGGCAAGTCGCGCAGGCAAAATCGTGCGTGCCGCCGCGAAAATAGAACATCTTCTCGCCAAGCCGGTAAGCTTCCCTTTCCTGCGGGTTCGACAGCGCCACGTTCATCTTCACGCCGCGCGATTCGGAGGTGACATACGCGACAAGCGCCTCCATGTCGGACTTCCGGTCAGGGCCTCCGAACGGGTTCTTCTTGGCGTCGGCTTCGGTGAAGCCCTGCAACGTGACCATGCACCAGACAAGCCGCGTCTCGAGGTCCTGTACCCGGTCGGCATCGGCGAAATACTTCGG
Source organism: uncultured beta proteobacterium (assembly GCA_963724975.1). Lineage (GTDB taxonomy): Bacteria > Pseudomonadota > Gammaproteobacteria > Burkholderiales > Casimicrobiaceae > CAIWHR01. Next base: position 575,743 of record CAVRXB010000005.1, read on the forward strand.
CAGCTGTGCGTACGCGCCCTTGACAACGCCGGGACCCAATCCGAGATCGCAGCGCTCCAGTCGACGCATTTTTCGGACCACGCGCCTGCTTCCACAGAGCTTCGCCGCGGGCCTCCCACAATTCCGCCGGATTGCCATCCTGCAGCGCGGCGCGGTATTTCGCGATCTCGTCGACCGCACTGCCCTGTGCGAATACAGCGCAGCCGAAGAGAGCAAGCAATGCGCCGAGCGCAGCCTTCCGTCGCAAGGTTGGCATCGAACCGTCCTGACCTACGTGGACGTCGTTCAAGCGATGACCGCTTCGTCGGTGCGCTTCTCGCCGCGGTTGTCGACCCATGTGATCTGGACTTTCTCGCCTTTGGCGCCGCCCTTGAACTTGAACGCGAGGAACGGGTTCTTGGCGATCGCCGGGCCCCATTGCGCGGAGAGCACGGTCTTGCCGCCGTAAGTGGCCGTGACACTCTGGATGAACCATGCGGGCACGAGCTTTCCCTGGGCGTCCTTGCGCTGTCCGGTTTCCATCTCGTGACTGATGATCGTCTTCACCTCGGTCGAATCGCCGACCAGGTTCGCCCGTATTTTCATCGGATCTGGCATGCCTCTTCTCCTCAGCCGCCGCAACCGCCGAGCGTGACTTTGATTTCCTTGGACGCCACATAGTACTTGCCATCGGCCTTGACAAGCGCGTAGACGTTCGACGTCTGCGCCATCTTGACCCGCGTAGAGATCGTCGGATCGGTGCCTGGCGGAATGTCGAAATTAGCCGTCAGCGTGCTCGGGTTCTTCTCGATCAGGATCGCGATCGACTCGGTCTTCGGAATCGCGCTCGCGATGCCGACCGGGACAACCGCGCCGTTCTCGGCGATATCCGGCGTCGACAAGAACGCGATGTCCTTGCTCTGTGTCGGAGCCGCGCTGCCCAGCGCTTTCATCGCTTCTTCCATCGATTTGGCTTCGAATGCCGCCTTGTTCCACGCCTGGGCCAGGGCGTCTCCAGGCTTGAGGCAACCGGCCGCTGCGAGGAACGTGAAAAGCGTCACGCCACCTCCGGTCTTCAGCGCTTTCCTTCGAGTCATGCCCATCGAAATTCTCCTCAATCGGCTTCCGCAATTTCCGCAAGCTTTCCGCAAGAAGCCCCGGCAATTTGCCGGATCGCCTATTTTAGCGCGGCGGCGCTCATTAGGTCATGCAGGCCGCATGAAGAGGCCGACGGCGACCACGAGCGCCGCCAGCCTTTCCTCTGGGTAGAGCCAAGCACCGAAATCTCGTCTTCCTCAACGTCGACGAATGCGCAACGATCGTCCGCCGACGATTTGCGTGTACGATTTCCCATCGCGCCCGCATCTTAAACCCCGACGGGCGAAGGACTACTTCACATGCAATCGCTTTCGATCGTTCAAACACCGTTCGGCGCACGACGCCGGACGTTGCAAATCCTCGGGTGCGCGTTCGTCTGCGTCTTGCCGATGCCGCTTCACGCACAGGCGCCGCTGCGACCGACGCCGGCGCAGACCGAGGGCCCTTTCTATCCCACGAAACTGCCTTCTGACCGCGACGCCGATCTGACGCAGGTCGCCGGTCATCCGCTGCCCGCACAGGGGATCCGGCTGTATTTCTCGGGGCGCGTCCTCGCTCGCGATGGCTCCCCTCATCCGGGCGCAATCGTCGAGCTGTGGCAATGCGACGTGTTCGGGCGGTATCACCACGTTGGCGACGACGGGTCGCCGCGCGACGATGGCTTCCAGGGTTATGGCGTGGCCACGACCGATGGCGATGGCCGCTTTGCGTTCAAGACCATCCGCCCCGTTGCCTACTCCGGCCGCGTGCCGCATCTGCATCTCAAGCTGCGTACAGCCGGCGGAGCGACACTAACCACGCAGGTCTATATCGCGGGCGACGCGACCGCCGGCGATCCGGTACTCGCATTTACGTCTGCCGAAGCGCGGCAACGATTGACGATGACCGTCTCGCCGACGCCAGGACGCGAAGGCGGCGCCCTCGCGGGCGCATTCGACATCGTGATGCCGTAAGGAGATCGACGTCAGTGCACGGTCGGCGTCGACAGAAAACGCAGCTGCGCCCCCGAGCGCAAGCGATATCCGCCGTTGCCGAGGTGTACCGCGCCGGCGATCTCCCCGAAGGTAAATTCGATTTCAGTATCGCCGTTGCGCGCTTCGAGGACGATATCGTCCGCGACGGTATCGTTATCCGGAATCCGCAGGTATGCGGTTTCGAAGATGACGCCATCGACAAGTACGTAGGCCGCCCCGTGCATCGCTCTGTCAAGCGCTGCCGGGCTCGTTGGCCTCATTGACCTCATTGGCGTTGCTGGGCTCATTAGCCCCTCCGTTACGCAAGGTTACCCAGAACGTGGGGACGTACGGAGTCCGCTTCAAGAGCGTTTTTGCGTTGCTGCGGGGGCTACCTCGCGTAGGACCTCAGCCGACAAGGCTACGGACGAAATTGGGCAGCGCGAGAGCCGCCCGGTGCATTTCGCCGTTGTAGTACTTGAGGTCGGCAAGATTGCGCTGCGAGATGCGACGGTCGACTTCGCGTGCCGACAGGCTCTTCGGATCGAGCGTCTGCGATACGCAGGCCATCATCCACAATCCGCCGTAGAGGGGCACCGAAGTGAGATACGGGGTTACCAGCGGAAACGCAGCGCGCAGGTTCGCAAGGCACGAACGGATGCGATCGGGATGCGCGACTGGGCTCGCGAGGTGCAAGGTCATCGCGCCGACGGGCTTCAGTCGCAGCGCGCAGGCGCGGTAGAAATCCGGCGTGTACAACGACTCGGAGGGGCCGCCCGGATCGGTCAGATCCAGGACGATGAGATCGTACTGCTCCTCGGATTCGACGATGTGTTCGAAACCGTCGCCGATCTTCAGTGTGAGACGGCTGTCGTCGAGCGCACCCTTGTGGACGGTCTGCAGGTACTTCCGCGCGATATCGACAACCGCGAGATCGAGCTCGCATAGCATGACCGAGCGTAGCGACGGATGTTTCAGCAGCTCTTCCGCGGATCCGCCGTCGCCTCCGCCGATGATGAGCGCACGCTCCGGACTCGGATGCGTGAGCGCGGCCATGTGAACGAGGTTCTCGTGATAGAAGAACTCGTCCATTTCGGAGGTCATGAAATGGCCGTCAAGCCGGAATAGCTTGCCGAAGTGCGCCGTGTCATGCACTTCGACCGCCTGATGGGGCGAGCGGAACTTCTCGTACTGTCGGGCGGAGCGGATAAAGAATCCCCACGCGTCCGTGAGGTATTCGGTCATCAGGCCCGGGACGAGATCCCCACTCTCCGGCGTCTTGCCACTCTCGTCAGGCATCCGTTCCGCCACGACGGATCGAATGAAACTTCGTGCGCTTGGGTTTGAGCGCCAATTCGAGGGCTCGGAACAACTGTTCGGCTTTCGCGGTATTGTCGGTCGCGAGATTGCAAACGTATACATCGACCGTGACGAAGCCGTGCTCAGGCCACGTATGAATCGCGAGGTGCGATTCGGCGAGCAGCACGGTCCCAGTGACGCCCTGCGGCTTGAATTGGTGAAACGCGTCGCCGACGACGGTCAACCCGGATGCAGTCGCGGCATCGAGACAGAGCGCGCGCAATGCCTCGGCGCGCGTGAACGCGGGCGTGTCGGAGGGGCAGCCATACCATTCACCCAACAGATGGATTCCGTCCATCAGCCGTCCCCTGTCAATAAAAAGCCCCACCCCGGTCTGCGACCGGTTGAAGGGCATCGCGCCATTGCGAAACTGTCGAGCCGTAATCGGATTGCAATTATTGCACAGACGGACGCGGGGCGCGATAGAATTTCAGGTTTTCGCGCGGGGTTTCGCGGGCTTTCATATTTCCGCGGTCTTCCGCAACCTCCCCGAATCGCCGATCAATCCCATGGCTGCCATCCCGTCTGCCACCGTGCCCGACTTTGAGCTCGCCAACGCGCTGCGCGCGCTCGCGATGGACGCGGTCGAAAGCGCGAAATCAGGACATCCCGGAATGCCGATGGGGATGGCCGAAATCGCGCTCGCCTTGTGGCGTGGTCACCTGCGTCACCACCCCGCGCATCCGGGTTGGCCGGATCGCGACCGGTTCGTGCTGTCGAACGGCCACGGCTCGATGCTCCTGTACGGGCTCTTGCATCTCACCGGCTACGATCTGCCGATCGACGAGCTGAAGCGCTTTCGGCAGTTGCATTCGAAGACGCCCGGCCATCCGGAACATGGCCTCACGCCGGGCGTCGAGACGACGACAGGGCCGCTCGGCCAGGGGCTCGCGAACGCGGTCGGAATGGCGCTTGCGGAAACGCTGCTCGCAGCCGAATTCAACCGCCCCGGGCACGCAATCGTCGACCATCACACGTACGTGTTCGTCGGCGACGGGTGCCTGATGGAAGGCATTTCGCACGAAGCGTCGTCGCTTGCCGGCACTTTGGGCCTCGGCAAGCTGATCGTGATCTATGACGACAACGGAATATCGATCGACGGCGAGACCAAGGGCTGGTTCACCGACAATACGCCGCAGCGCTTCGCGGCATACGGCTGGCGCGTGCATCCCGATATCGATGGCCACGACGTCGCTGCGGTCGACGCGGCGATCGTGGCGGCGAAGGCGGACGGCGCCCGGCATGGGCGACCGCAACTCCTCTGCTGCCGCACCCTGATCGGCAAGGGGGCGCCGAACAAGGCGGGCACCGCCGATGTCCACGGCGCGGCGCTCGGGGAAAAGGAAGTCGCGGCAGCGCGCGAGGCACTCGGCTGGGCGCATGCTCCGTTCGTGATTCCGGAAGCGATCCGTGCCGCGTGGAGCGCGCGTGCCCGCGGCGCCGCGTTCGAGCAAGCATGGTCCGAGCGGTTCGCCGCGTATCGTTCGACCTACCCGCAACTCGCTGCCGAATTCAGCCGCCGGATGGGCGGTGACCTTCCCGCTCGGTGGAACGAGACCGCCAAGGCGGTGGTGTCGGCTGCCGCCGCGAAGGCCGAAAGCGTTGCCACGCGCAAGGCGTCGCAACAGACGCTCGAAGCGATCGCGCCGATTTTGCCTGAGCTCCTCGGCGGATCGGCCGACCTGACGGGCTCAGTCTTTACCAATTGGTCGGGCAGCAAGCCCATCGGTCGCCAGCATCCGGGCAACTATGTGCACTTCGGCGTTCGCGAGTTTGCGATGAGCGCCATCGCCAACGGCCTCGCGCTGCACGGCGGCGTCATTCCGTACGTCGGTACTTTCCTCACGTTCTCCGATTACGCGCGTAACGCAGTGCGTATGGCGGCGCTGATGAAGCTCCGCTCGATCTTCGTCTACACGCACGATTCGATCGGCTTGGGCGAGGACGGTCCGACCCACCAGGCGGTCGAGCATACGGCGAGCCTGCGGCTCATTCCCGGGCTCGATGTCTGGCGCCCGTGCGACACGACCGAAACCGCCGTTGCCTGGGTAGCCGCGATAGAGCGCAAGGATGGCCCGACAGCGCTTATTCTGACGCGGCAAAGCGTCGCATTCCAGTCGCGCGACGCGGCACAATGCGCAGACATCCGCCGCGGCGGTTATGTGCTCGCCGACTGGAGGCCCGATGCCGCGCGGCGCGTCGTGATCATCGCGACGGGTTCCGAGGTCGCACTCGCGACGTCGGCGCGCGCAGCGCTTGCAAACGACGGCATCGATGCCCGCGTCGTGTCGATGCCGTGCACCAATGGCTTCGATCGCCAGGACGCCGACTATCGGGCAAGCGTGTTGCCGCACGGCATTCCGCGCGTCGCCGTCGAGGCGGGCGTGACCGCGTGGTGGCGGACATACGTCGGCGCGGTGGACAATCCTCATGCCGCGGTGATCGGCATCGATACGTTCGGCGAGTCGGCTCCCGCCGGCGTGCTGTTCAAGCATTTCGGTTTCACCGTCGACGCCGTGGTCGCGGCGGTGAAGCGCGTGGCGGCCCCGTGATGGGCTCGATGTCGCAATGAGCGAGATAACCCTGCGCCGCGCCGATCCGGACGACGCGCGCCCCATCGCGCAGGTCCGCGTCGATGCGTGGCGCGCCACGTACAAGGGAATGATCCCGGACGCCTACCTCGCCGCCATGAGTGTCGACGACAGCGCCTCGCTCTGGTTGCGCGTGCTTACATCGGCCTCGAACCGGGCAAGCGTATTTGTCGCCGCGAACGGCGTCGACGTCGTCGGATTCGCCGCGGGCAATCTGCTGGCGGAACCCAAGCACGGCCTCGACGCCGAGCTGACGGCGATATACCTCCGCAGCGATCACCAACGCGCCGGCATCGGACGCCGGCTCGTCGGCGCTGTCGTCGAGGCGGAGCGCGCGCAAGGCGCGAGCGGACTTCTCACATGGGTGATTGCCGGCAACAAGGGCGCGCGCGCGTTCTACGAACGTCTCGGCGCGGAACTGCTCGTCCTGCAACCGTTCCAATGGGACGGGATGGACCTGGTTGAGGTCGGTTATGGATGGCGTGACCTCGGCGCGCTCGCCGCGGCCGTCGCCCCTGCAACAGAAAAATCGAACGCTTGAACCCCGTGGATCTTGGCATTTTTGTCGCTGAAGCGTATTTGGGAGAAAGAGCATGACCGTCAAAGTCGCGATCAACGGTTACGGCCGCATCGGCCGCAACATCCTCCGCGCGCATTATGAAGATGGGAAAAAGCATCCCATCGAAATCGTCGCCATCAACGATCTCGGCCCGGTTGAGACCAATGCGCACTTGACCCGCTACGACACCGCGCACGGCAAGTTTCCCGGCACGGTTGCAGTCGACGGGGACTCGCTCGTCGTCAATGGCGATCGCATCAAGGTGTTCGCGCAGCGCGACCCTGCGCAGCTGCCGTGGGCGTCACTTGGCGTTGACGTCGTGCTCGAATGCACGGGGTTTTTCACCACCAAGGAGAAAGCCGCAGCGCACTTGAAGGCCGGCGCCAAAAAAGTCGTCATTTCGGCGCCCGGTGGCAAGGATGTCGACGCGACGATTGTCTATGGTGTCAATCACGGCACGCTGAAGGCCGCGCACACGGTGATTTCCAATGCGTCCTGCACGACCAACTGCCTCGCGCCGCTGGCCGCTCCGCTGCACGCAAAGATCGGCATCGTGAACGGCCTGATGACCACGATCCACGCTTACACGAACGACCAGGTGCTAAGCGACGTGCTGCACGAGGACTTGCGGCGTGCACGCGCCGCAGCGCAAAACATGATTCCGACCAAGACCGGCGCCGCCGCGGCGGTTGGGCTCGTGCTGCCCGAGTTGAACGGCCGGCTCGACGGCTTCGCGATTCGCGTACCTACGATCAACGTGTCGATCGTCGATCTCACGTTTATCGCCGCGCGCGACACGACGGTCGACGAGGTGAACGCGATCATGAAGTCGGCCTCCGAGTCTGGCCCTCTCGCGGGACTTCTCGGCTACAGCACGCTGCCGCTCGTGTCGTCGGATTTCAACCACGACGCGCGCTCGTCGATATTCGAATCTTTGCTGACCAAGGTATCGGGGCGGCTCGTGAAGGTCTCCTCGTGGTATGACAATGAGTGGGGATTTTCGAATCGCATGCTCGATACGACGGTCGCGCTAATGAACGCGAGATGAGCATGCAATCGAAAAATCCCCACTCATTGCGGCGAAGGCTAACTTCGCGTCGTGACGCGAAGTTAAGGGCGGAGCCCGGCCGAAGCCACAATGAATGGGGCATGCTCGATACGACGGTCGCGCTTATGAACGCGAGATGAGCATCCTCGACGTTGAATTCACCGAGTAGAGAATGATGGCAAACCCCTTCACCACCCACCCCGCCTCGGTTGGGGAAACCTACGGTCAGCATTTCCGGTTCGCCTCGCGCTTCGGCGCCCGCATGCTGTGCGGCGGCGCCGCGGCGATGGTCCACGCGGTCCTGCCGTTCCTGTTTGTGACGACGGCAAGCCGCATCAGCGATTCACTCGTCGCGATGCGTGCCGCCTCGCGTGGACGAACGGTCAGGGTCGTCGATGCCGCGACGATGCTGCCTCTCGACTACGAAATCTGATTTCATGGCGTTTCTGCGACTTCACGATGTCGACGTCAAGGGCAAGCGCGTCTTCCTTCGAGCCGATTTCAATGTACCGCAGGACGACCACGGCGTAATTACCGACGACACACGCATCCGCGCAGCGCTTCCGGGTATCCGGGACTGCGTCGGGCGCGGCGCGGCTGTAATGGTGACTTCGCACCTCGGTCGTCCCGTGGAGGGCGCGTGGACAGCGGCAGATTCGCTCGCGCCCGTCGGCGAGCGCCTCTCTGAATTGCTCGGCATCCCGATTTCCCTCGTCCGCGACTGGATCGACGGGGGAGCGTGGCACGCCGCGCTCGCTTCCGGGCAAGTGGTACTCCTCGAAAACTGCCGGTTCAACAAGGGGGAGAAGAAGGACGACGACGCGCTGGCGAGGAAGATGGCGGCACTTTGCGACGTCTACGTCAACGACGCGTTCGGAACGGCGCATCGCGCCGAAGCGACGACGCACGGTATCGCAAAATACGCGAAAGTTGCATGTGCCGGCCCGTTGATGGCGGCAGAGCTCGACGCGCTTTCGAAGGCTCTTGCAAATCCGGCGCGCCCGCTCGTCGCCATTGTGGCGGGATCGAAGGTGTCGACAAAGCTCACCGTGCTGCGCTCGCTCGCGGCGAAAGTCGATGCGCTGATCGTCGGCGGCGGCATCGCCAATACGTTCATCGCTGCGGCCAATGGCCGTATCGGCAAATCGCTCGCCGAGCCGAATCTCGTGCCCGAGGCGCGGGCGATCCTCGACACGTTCCCGGGCAAGGTTCCCATCCCGGTCGACGCCGTATGCGCGAAGGCCTTGGCGGCGACCGCGATACCGACGGCGAAAGCAATCGAGAATCTCGAGCCCGATGATATGATTCTCGACTTGGGACCAACGTCTGTTGCCGCGCTCAAGATCATTATCGGCAAGGCCGGGACGATCGTCTGGAACGGTCCCGTCGGCGTGTTCGAATTCGACGCCTTTGCCGCGGGTACACGCGCGCTTGCGGAAGCCATCGCCGCGTCGAGCGCGTTCTCGATCGCCGGGGGCGGCGACACTATCGCCGCGATCAACAAGTTTGGCGTCGCCGACCGGATCTCCTACATCTCGACCGCCGGCGGTGCATTCCTCGAGTTTCTCGAGGGAAAGACGCTGCCCGCGGTCGCAATCCTCGAACAGCGGGCCCGCTGACCGCAACGCCACGTCAGCCCAACCGCCCGCGAACCGCCACGGAGAACCCATGTCCTTGACCCGCTTCCTGCTTGCGGTCGGCTGCGTCATCACGCTGTTGCTTAACGGCTGTGGAAAGTCGTCCAACGAGAGCGCGAACATTCGTGTGCTCAATCTGATCTCGGGAGCGAACGGCGTGAACGTGGCGGTAGGCGGGGTGTCGGTCCTTTCGAACGGATCGTTCGAGTCGCTGAGCGGATTCACCAGCGTCGGAAGCGGAAATCAGGAGTTCAAGGTGACCATTGCCGGAAGCGCCGGCAACCTGGTCGATACGATTTACAGCATAGGCGGCACCGACTACTCCTACATCACCAACGGGACGCCTGGCGCGGCGACCGCCGTGCTGATCGGCGACTCGTACACTTCACCCGGCGGCGGCAATGTTGCGGTCCGTGCGCTCAATTTCTCCCTCGTCGCCCCCTTCATCGATCTCTACGTGACGCAACCCGGTGCGGATATCTCCGCCGTAACGCCGACTCTCTCTGGCGCCAGCTACGGCGTCGTCACCGTGTTTGTGAACACGACGGCGGGCGACCTCGAGCTACGGATCACCAGCGCCGGAAGCAAGGACGTGATCTACGATGCGCCAGTCACGCTTGTCCCAGGCAGCGGCCAGACGTTCGTCGCGTACGGCAGAGGCAGCAGCAAGCTTGTCAACGTGGCCCTGCTCACTTCCAACGGCTCCGGCGCCATCGTCAACAACCAGCTTGCCCAATTCAAGGTCGCAAACGGAACGGGAGCTCCAGCGCCGCTCAACGTGCTGGTCGACGGCGCTCCGGCGGTGTCGAATCTTGCATTCGCCTCCGTCGCTCCCTACCAGACGCTGTCCTCCGGTGTTCGCCAGATCACGGTCGAATCGTCCGCCACCCCCGGCGCCACGTTGCTGTCGATCGCGCCCAACTTCGTTCCCGCCACCGACACGTCGATCGCGCTGTCCGGCGCCGCCGGGTCGCTTGCCGCGCTCGTGCTGGCAGATTCGAATCCGATCGTGGCGCCGCGGGCGTGCGCAGCTGCGCGTCGTCAACGTGTCGCCCGATTTCGCTGCCGTCGACGTGTACGCGAATTTCGGCAAGTTGGCGTCCGGCCTCGCCGCCAATTCGGCGTCGGCCTACACATTCGTCGACGCAGCGCCAGTCGGCACCTCTTATCAGATCGACTTCAACAATGCGGGGACCACCAGCGCCGTGTTGAGCGTGCCCGGCCTCGTCCTTGCGAGCAACCACGTCTACACCGTGTATCTTCTCGGGTCGGGTCCGACGCTTTCGGGCGTGCTCACCCAGGACCGTTGAACACGGCCGGCCGTTCGCGATTTTCCGGAGAATATTCCATGCGTCAGCTTCGCGCCTTGTTCGTTCCCGTCTGTCTTGCCGTCTTGGCGCTCGCGGGCTGCGGGCTCAATCCAAGCGGCAAGGGCACGGGGACGACCCTGCGAGTGGCCAATCTTATCCCCGGTTCGACGTCGGTCAGCGTAACGGTCGAGCGGAACTCCCTTCATGTCCGGCTCGCCGTTCGAGACGATCACGCCTTACCAGGACATTCCCGCAGGCGCGTACACGCTCGACGTGAATATCGCGGGCGCGACCAATCCGGTTTTCACGCAAGCGGAAACGTTGGTCAACGTCTCCGCCTACACGTTCGCCGCATTCGGAGCGACGTCGACCGTCAATGGCTTTCTGCTGAACGACACGTTGTTCATCAACGTCCCCACCAACAACTTCGCCTTGCGCCTCGCCAACGCTTCCACCACCGCGGGTGGCATCGACATTTATTTGACGCGCGCCCGGTGCGGACATCAGTACGGCGGCACCGTTTATTGCGGGTATTTTCTATGCAACCAGCAGCACCTTCATCAACGTCCCGCTCGGGAATTATCAGCTGCGCCTGACGCGCGCGGGAACGAAGCAAGTCATTTTCGACGCCCCCATGCCCAGCGTCGCTGAGCTATCCGGTCAAACGGTGCTCGCCTACAGCCGCGGCAGCGGGCAGCTCGTCAACGTCGCCCTGCTCACCACCGGCGGCGCTGCAACGATCATCAACAACCGGCTCGCACAGTTCAGAGCGATCAATGCGTCGTCGGTTGCATCTGCACTCAATCTGTTCGTCGACGGCGATCTCACGCTCGCCAATATTCCGTATACCGGCTTCTCGAACTATCAGGCGGTAGACGCCGGCACGCGCACGATCACGGTTGAGGCGACAGCGACGCCCGGCGCAACGCTGCTGTCAACCTCGCCGACACTGACGCCCGCGACCGACACTTCCATCGCCCTCTATGGCAGCGCAGGCTCACTCGGTGCGCTGGTGCTGGCCGATGCGAACGTGTCGACATTCTCCGCGAGGGCACAGGTCCGCTTCGTCAACGTCTCGCCGGATCTCGCGTCGATCGACGTCTACGGCAACGGGACGCTCGCCGTGTCTGGACTCCTGCAGAATTCGGCATCGGGCTACGCGCTGCTCGATGCCGTCGCGGGCGGAACGTCGTACCGGTTCGACTTCGATCCGTCGGGGAGCACGACTCCCGCTCTCACATTGCCGGCAGTGACGCTTGTTGCAGGCAATGTATATACGATCTATGTCATGGGGCCCGCGTCCGCGCTGCGCGGCATCGTAGTGCAGGACTTTTAGGACGGCAGGCCGGCGTCTACCTGAGAAACGGACACCCGATCATTTGGCGAGAAACGCCCGGATCGCGTCGCCCTGCTTCGCGACGTTGAACACGCCTTCGAGGTGCCCGCCGTCACCCTCGATCACGACGACTTCCGCCACGCCTCCCTGCGCGCGATAGCGCTCCGCCGCGCGGCGTGATAACTCGGGCGGAAAGATCGCGTCCGACGATGCTGGTACGAACAGGATCTTCGCCTTCATCCCCTTGACCTCGTCATCGGTCAGCCGATAGATCTGGTTCGCCTTCGCCGTGTACAGCATCGAGTTCGCGTCGGCGGTCTTCGAGCGGGCGAGCCCCGTCTTCATCAGCGTGTCCTCGATCGCGAACAGGTTTCCCATCGCAGCTGCAGGATCCTTTGCCGCGTCGGCCGGCTTGTAACCAAAGGTCTTGTCGGCCCATCCGGGCGCGCGCGTCGTGATTGTGATGATCTTGAGCGCGTTTGCCACACCGTCCAGCGGCTCGTCGCGGCCGTAGTAATCGCCGTTGTTCCACTTTGGATCGAGCCGGATCGGCGTCATCCACACGTCGAGCATCTCGATGACGTAGGGTGAAATATCGAAACCGGGCCCGATGACGTGAACAACTCGCGGCACGAAGTCGGGATAGGCCGCGGCCCACTCCATCGCCTGGATCGAGCCTCCCGAGGCGCCGGCAACTGCATGCAGTCTCTTCACGCCGAGGCTATCCACCAGCGCCTTGTGAACGCGCACGGTGTCGCGGAAAGAAACCACCGGGAACGCCATGCCAAAGGGCTTTCCCGTCTCGGGGTTGACGGTCGACGGCCCGGTTGTCGCGACGTTCGGATCCTTTGTGTTTAGATTCGTCAGGGCGTCGGCGCTGATGACGAAGTACTTGTCGGTGTCGATCGGCCGTCCCGCCCCGATGATCGGGTCCCAGTAGCCAGGCGCCGCGTCCGTCGGCGCGTACTTGCCCGCGGCGTGCGAAGTGCTCGTGAAAAAATGCGGAACGAAGATGGCGTTGTCGCCGGCGGCGTTGAGCTTGCCGTAGGTCTCGTAACCGACGCGGACATCCTTGATGGTCTTGCCACCCGTTGTCGTGTACGAGGGCAGCGTGAACACCTTTTTCTCGACCGGGCCGTCATAAGCATGGCCGGACGGCGGCATGAACAGCGCGCCGGCCGCGATTGCAAGCATCGCGTGGCGCACCAGATCCGCGCGTGAAATTGAAATCAGCATAGAAGTCCTCCGTTATGGAACAGCCGACAAGCGCTCCGGCCCGCGCGCATTCTATACGCCCTGGCATTTCGTCGTGCCGCGAAATGGCATACCATCGACGCCGGTTCAAGCATCTTCCCCAAGGTTTCCATGCCCCGCGCTACCAAAATAGTTGCAACGCTCGGCCCCGCCTGCAGCGAGCCTGAGACGCTTACACGCCTGCTTGCCGCGGGTGTCGACGTCGTCCGCATGAACTTCTCACACGGCAAGGGCGCCGATCATGTCGAGCGTGCGCGGAACGTGCGCGATGCGGCGCATAAGCTCGGCCGCGAAATCGCCATCATGGCGGACCTGCAAGGACCGAAAATCCGCGTCGGCAAGTTCGCCGGCGGCAAGGTCCAGTTGGAGCCCGGGCAACGCTTCGTCCTCGATGCCGAATCGAAGGTCGGCGATACGACGCAAGTGGGCCTCGACTACAAGGAACTCCCGCGCGACGTCGCACCCGGCGCCATTCTGCTCCTCAATGACGGTCTCATCAGGCTGGTCGTCGAGGCGGTCGATGGGCCCCGCATCATCACGCGCGTCGTGCTGGGCGGGTCGCTGTCCGACAACAAGGGCATCAACCGCCTTGGCGGTGGGCTCACGGCGCCAGCGCTCACCGCAAAGGACATGGACGACGTAAAAACGGCGGTCGAGCTCAAGGCCGACTACCTCGCGGTGTCGTTCCCGAAGAGCAAGGAGGACATGTACATGGCGCGCCAGCTGTTGCTCGCGGCGGGCGGCCAGGCGCAAGTCGTCGCGAAGATCGAGCGCGCCGAGGCCATCAGCGCGCTGGCGGAAATCATCGATTCATCCGATGGCATCATGGTCGCGCGGGGCGACCTCGCCGTCGAGGTGGGCACCGCCGCCGTTCCCGGCCTGCAGAAGCGGATGATCCGCATGGCGCGCGAGCGCAACAAGCTGACCATCACCGCAACGCAGATGATGGAATCGATGATCCAGAACCCGGTGCCGACGCGCGCCGAGGTTTCCGACGTCGCCAACGCCGTGCTCGACGGCACCGACGCCGTCATGCTGTCGGCCGAAACTGCCACCGGCAAGTACCCGGTAGAGACCGTCGAGACGATGGCGCAGATCTGCGTCGAAGCCGAGAAGTCGACGCCCGTCGAACTCGATCGCGATTTCCTCGACCGAACTTTCACGCGTATCGACCAGTCGATCGCGATGGCGACGCTCTTCACCGCGTTCCACTTGAAAGTGAAAGCGATCGCCTCGCTCACCGATTCTGGATCGACTGCGCTATGGATGTCGCGCCACGACTGCGGCTGCCCGATCTTCGCGCTTACGCCGAAGGTTGCAACACAGCGCAAGATGGCGCTGTATCGCAACGTAAGCTCGCTTTTCCTCGAACAAAGCATCGACCGCGACCAGGTGCTGCGCGCGGTTGAAGACCTGCTGCTGGAAAAAGGACTCGCGCAGCGCGGCGATCTCGTCGTGCTTACCATCGGCGAGCCGATGGGGAAATCCGGCGGCACCAACACGATGAAAATCGTCAAGGTCGGTGAACACCGATCCTGACGATTTCGGTGCAGGCTAACGTGAGCGCAGCGAATGTTAAGCTCGCCCGGCGAGCGGCCGGAGCCAAGATAGTGAAAGTCGGCGAGCACCGCGCGTAAGCGGTCACCTGCAGGCGCTAGTAGGACATTCCGGTCACGAACATCGCGACGACGGTCGCGGCCATGGTCCACGTCGCGAGCCAACCCAGCGCCTTCAGCCGTCGCGTCACCGTGAAGGCACCCATCACTCGGGGGTCGTCGGCGAGCAGCATCGTCACGATCATGATCGGCACCGCAATCACGCCGTTGATCACCGCGCTCCAGAACAACGCCTTGATCGGATCGATCGGCGTGAAATCGAGCAAGACGCCGCCGAGGGTCGCGACCGCGATGATCGCGTAAAACTCGCGCGCCTCGAGCAGCTTCAGATCGAGGCCGCTCCTCCACTCGAACGCCTCGGCGACGGCATACCCCGCCGATCCGGCAAGCACCGGCACAGCGAGCAAGCCGGTGCCGATGATGCCGAGGCTGAACAGCAGGAAGGTGGCGTCGCCGGCGATGGGCCGCAGCGCTTCCGCGGCTTGCGCAGAGGTCCGGATGTCGTGGATCCCCGCCGCATGGAGCGTCGCCGCGGCGCTGACGATGATGCAAAGCGCAATGAGGTTCGAGAAGCCCATGCCAATGTACGTGTCGATCTTGATGCGTCGCAGATGGCGGCGCGCACCTTCCGGATCTCGCGTGAGCGCGCTCGCTGCGGGATCAGCCGTGAGCTCCTCCACTTCCTGCGCCGCCTGCCAGAAAAGAAGGTACGGGCTGATCGTCGTGCCGAACACTGCGACGATTACCGTCAGCGCCTGTCCGGTCAACGTGAGCCGCGGCCAGACGATGCCCGCGATCGCCTCACGCCACGGAACCGCGATCGTGAAAACGACCGCGGCGTAGGCGAGCAACGCAAGCGTCAGCCATTTGAGAATTCGAACGTAGCGCCGGTAGGGCAGCAACACCTGCAGCACGAGACTCACCACGCCAAACATCAGGATGTACAGATGCCTCGAGCCGTCAACGACCAGCGCAAGCGCATCGCCCATCGCGGCAATGTCCGCAGCGACATTGATCGTGTTGGCGATGACCAGCATCGCGACGATCGCAAGCAAGATCGGCCGCGGGAAATGATTTCGTATGTTCGACGCGAGCCCATGCCCGGTCACGCGGCCCATCCGCGCGCTCACCATCTGGATGCCGACCATCAGCGGATAGGTAAGCACGACGGTCCAGCCCATCTGGTAGCCGAACTGCGCGCCGGCCTGCGAATAGGTCGCGATCCCGCTGGGGTCGTCGTCGGCTGCGCCGGTAATGAGGCCGGGGCCGAGCTGACGCATCAATCGGCGGGTCGGGGTCGTCATGACGAATCGAGTGAATGCGCGGCGGCGCGATGCGCCAATCCAACGGACGCCGGAGTGTATACGGAACCGACGGCCTGCGTGCCGTATCTTCGACAGTGAACTTTCGATTGGCGGCCGTGCGCTCAGCGCGCCGGCGAGCAACTCTGCGAAAGTGGCAGCGCGAGAGTTTGCAACACGTCTCCCGTGTCTACGTTCTGAACGAACGCGACGATCGTCGACGACTTGCCGGATTCTGTCGCCAGCGGCAGGGAAACCGCGCCCGCGCCATCGCCGCCGGGGCCAATCGCAATATCGCCGCGGAGCTCGCGTACGACATGGTCATGCATGAGACGCTTGCCCTTGTTCTCGCCGGCCTTCACGTCGGAAACGAGGCCATCATCGGTCAATGCCACGAATAGAACCGCTCCCTTTCGAAGTCCGGCGTCCGGCACATGCGCGCTGGCGTTCACATTGACGGCACCGGGACGCGGCACGATTTCGAGCGCGATCTCGGCACGAGCAGGCGCGCGCGCTGCCGCGACGATTGCCGCGGCGCTGCGCTTTTCGGCATGCCAGTCGCGAAGGTCGCGGCCTTGCAGCAGGACCTGCGGTGTGTACACAAGGTCCGAGCGCGCCGCGCGCGCCGAATCGTATTGGCGCTTGGTCCACGCCGGCGTAGCGAAACGGTCCTTCCATCCCAGCCGGTCCCAATAGTCGACGTGAAACGCGAGCGCGACCGCGCCGCCGCCTGCGTCAACCGGCGCGAACGTCGAGGACAGCCAACGATCCGCCGGCGGGCAGCTGTCGCAGCCTTCGGATGTATAAAGCTCGACCAGCGGGACCGTCTGTCGGCCACTCTGCGCCTTGCATGCGGAAACGGCGCCCGCGGCCGGTGCAGCAATGAGAATCATGGCAGCGAGTGCCGCCAAACTACGGGAGGCCAATGCAGATGTCATGACAATCTCGTTCCTGCTCGGTCGGCAACGCCCTTCTCTTCCTTACGCCAGGTCTGTGCTAGGATCGATCGCGCAGCACGACCTCAACGCATGCGCCGCGTGCGGCCTTCAAGCCCGCGACCCCCTTTGGAGGACACCTAATGGGCATCATCAGCATCATCGGGATCATCATCGTCGGCTTCCTCGTTGGAGTGCTCGCGCGATTTTTCTATCCGGGCGTTGTGGAAATGGGCTTCATCCTGACGACCGTCCTTGGCATCGCCGGCTCGTTCCTCGGCGGACTCCTCAGCAGCATTATTTTCCGATCGAAGGATGGCAACTTCCATCCCGCCGGCTGGTTCATGTCGATCATTGGCGCGCTCATCCTGATCTGGGCCTATATTAACTTCCTCAAGTGACCCTGGCGGGAAGGACCCGCCCCACGCGTCGGTCGACCGCCGTCCATGATCGATAAGACCGTCGCCAGCGCCGCCGCGGCCGTGCAATCAGGCTCGACCTGACGGAGGCACCATGCCGTACGCCTTTCTCTGCGACGCCATCCGCACGCCGATCGGCCGCTATGGCGGCGCGCTTGCATCCGTCCGCACCGACGATCTGGCCGCCATACCGATCCGCGCGCTCGTCGACCGCAATCCGGCGGTGGATTGGAAGGCGGTCGACGACGTCGTCTACGGCTGCGCGAATCAGGCGGGCGAGGACAACCGCAACGTGGGCCGAATGGCGGCCTTGCTCGCCGGACTGCCGGTCGACGTGCCCGGCACAACCGTGAACCGGCTGTGCGGCTCCAGCATGGACGCGGTCGCGATCGCAGCGCGCTCGATCAAGTCCGGCGAGCAGTCTCTGGTCATCGCCGGCGGTGTTGAGAGCATGTCGCGTGCGCCGTTCGTGCTCGCCAAGGCCGAGAGCGCGTTTTCGCGGGCCGCGAAGATCGAGGACACGACTATCGGCTGGCGCTTCGTCAATCCGCTGACGAAGGCGCAGTACGGGATCGACTCGATGCCGGAGACCGCCGAGAACGTTGCTGCCGAATTTCACATCGCGCGCGCCGATCAGGATGCGTTCGCGCTGCGCAGCCAGCAAAGGGCGCTCGCGGCGATCGCCGCCGGCCGCCTTGCGGAGGAGATCGTCGCAGTCACGGTTCCGTCGAAGAAGGGCGAACCAACCGTCGTGTCGCGCGACGAGCATCCCCGCGAAACGACACTCGATGCACTGGCGAGGCTCAAGGGCGTCGTGCGCGCCGATGGGACCGTCACCGCCGGCAACGCATCGGGCGTCAACGACGGCGCCTGCGCGGTAATCGTCGCATCGGAAGACGCGGCGAAACGCCATCGACTCACGCCGCGGGCGCGCATCGTCGCCGCTGCGGTAGCCGGCGTCGCGCCGCGCATCATGGGCTTCGGCCCGTCGCCCGCGATGCGCAAGGTGCTGAGCCTCGCCGGCCTGAAGCTCGCCGACATGGCTCTCATTGAATTAAACGAGGCGTTTGCCGCGCAAGCGCTCGCCGTCACGCGCGACCACGGGCTCGCCGACGACGACCCGCGCGTCAACCCGAACGGCGGCGCGATCGCACTCGGGCATCCGCTTGGGGCAAGCGGCGCGCGGCTCGTGACGACGGCGATGTACCACTTGCACCGGTCGGGTGGCCGTTACGCGTTGTGCACGATGTGCATCGGTGTAGGTCAGGGCATCGCGATGATCATCGAGCGCGTGTAGTGAAGCCCCACGCCCACTCCATTTACTGCCCCCGGAGAGGGCGCATCGTGCCCTTCGGGCGGCCGAGCGGGCACTAGTGGACCCCCACGCTCACTCTGTGCGGCTGCGCCGCATCCCGCTTCGCGGGACCAGCCTTCGGCTGTCCTTCGGCCTTCGGCCTTGTGTTCGCTGCCCCCAGAGGGGGCGCATCGTGCCCTTCGGGCGGCCGAGCGGGCGCTAGTGGACCCCCACGCTCACTCCGTTCGCTGCCCCCAGAGGGGGCGCATCGTGCCCTTCGGGCGGCCGAGCGGGCACTAGGACCGACTTCATGCGTACGCAGGTAGGCATCGTCGGAGCAGGACCGGCAGGACTGCTGCTCTCGCACCTGTTGCATCTGGAGGGCATCGAGTCGGTCGTCGTCGAGGCGAGAAGCCGGGAATACGTGGAGCACCGCGTTCGCGCCGGCGTCCTCGAGCACGGGCCGGTCGAACTACTGAAGCGAGCAGGGCTCGGTGCGCGTCTGGTGCGCGAGGGCCTTCAGCATCACGGCATTGAACTGCGATTCGGCGGCCGCGGGCACCGCATCGATTTTCCGTCATTGACCGGCGGCCGCTCGATCACCGTTTACGGGCAGCAGGAGGTCGTCAAGGACCTGATTCGTGCACGTCTCGACGCGGGCGCATCGATTGAATTCGAGGTCGCCGACGTCGGCATCGCCGACCTGGAATCAGATATTCCTCGCATGCATTGGCGCCGGGACGGCGCGCAGCGGGAGCTCCGCTGCGACATCATCGCTGGTTGCGACGGTTTTCACGGCATCTGCCGCCCGTCGATCCCCGGCTTCGAGCGGGCAGTTTTCGAGCGAACCTATCCATTCGCATGGCTCGGCATCCTTGCGCGAGCAGCGCCGTCGCGCGATGAGTTGATCTACTCGAATCATGAGCGCGGGTTCGCCCTCTTTGCCATGCGCTCGCCCGAGATCACACGGCTTTATCTCCAGGTTCCGCCGGACGAGGACATCGCCAACTGGCCTGATGCACGCATCTGGGGTGAGCTTCACGCGCGGCTCGAGATCGACGACGGCTGGAAGCTGAACGAAGGGCCGGTGCTCGAAAAAGGCATCACGCCAATGCGAAGCTACGTCTGCGAGAAGATGCAGCACGGTCGGCTCTACCTCGCGGGCGACGCTGCGCACATCGTCCCGCCGACCGGCGCCAAGGGAATGAATCTCGCGATCGCCGACGTGCACGTGCTGTCGCGCGCGCTCGCCGCATTCTTCAAATCGGGCAATCGCGATCCGCTCGCCAGGTATTCGCAGACGTGCCTCGCGCGGGTCTGGCGTGCCGAGCATTTCTCGTGGTGGATGACCTCGATGCTCCACCGATTTCCCGGCGACGACGGCTTTCAGCAGCGGCTGCAGCGCTCGCAACTCGACTACACCGTGTTATCTCCCGCCGCTGCGACGTCGCTGGCCGAGAATTACGTGGGGCTGCCGCTGTCCTGAGCAGTCGCAGCTAGTTTCCCCAAACCTCTTTCGCGGTTTCGACGACAAGCTTCAGCTTCGCCGCCTGCGCGTCGCGGGCAATCACGTTGCCGTGCACGGTGCTCGAAAACCCGCATTGCGGCGACAGGCAAAGCTGGTCGAGCGGGACAAGCTTCGCGGCCTCGTCGATCTTGCGCTTCAGATAGTCCTTCGACTCCAGCTGGTCGAGCTTTGTCGTCACGAGTCCCAGCACGACGGTCTTTCCTTTCGGCACATGACGAAGCGGCGCGAAATCGCCGGAGCGCGCGTCGTCATATTCGAGAAAATATCCGTCGACCTCGAGGTCGTTGAACAGCACTTCGGCGACAGGCTCGTAGCCGCCTTCGGCGACCCAGGCACTCTTGAAGTTGCCGCGGCAGAGATGAACGCACACGGTCATGCCCGCCGGGCGCTCCGCGATTGCAGCATTGATGAGGCGCGCATAGCGTCGCGGCAACTCGTCGGGATCATCGCCGCGCTGGCGAGCGCCCTCGCGCATCTTCGTGTCGCACAGATAGGCAAGGTTCGTGTCGTCGAGCTGCAGATAGCGGCACCCTGCGGCCGCCAGCGCTCCGATCTCCGCCTGGTACGCGGCAGCAACGTCCGCATAGAACGCGTCGAGGTCCGGGTAGGCCTCACGACTTATCGCTTCGCGCCCGCCACGGAAATGCAGCATCGTGGGCGAAGGAATCGTCACCTTGGGCGTGCGCTTCGTCACCGATTTGAGAAATTCGAAGTCCTCGACCTGGATCGGCTTGACATGCCGGACCGGAGCCGTGACCTTCATCACCGGCGGCGCGAACTCCACGTTGCCCTCGGCAGTGTGGAAGCTTACGGCGATCCCGCCTTTGGTCTCGACCCCCTCGAGTTGCTCGAGGAAATCGATATGGAAATACGTGCGACGAAACTCGCCGTCGGTGATTCCGGACAGGCCCACGTTTTCCTGGAAGCTGACGATGTCGCGAATCGCAGCGTCCTCGGCTTCGCGCAGCGCAGGCCGCCCGATCTCGCCTTTGGCGAACCGATCGCGCGCAGCGAGAAGCTCCGGTGGACGCAGAAAGCTGCCGACGTGGTCGGCGCGAAAGGGCGGTGCGGCGCGCAATGTCATGACACGATCTCCCGGATCACTGGCCGCGAATGCCGGCAGCTGTCGTGCGCGGTCCCTGCCCCGATCAGATCAAATCGCCGGCGGGACCTAGAATCTGCTCGCGCAACTCCCGATACCGCGGCAACTGCGGCGGATAGACGCAGATGTACTTTACCTGCGCCGCCTGGAGACATCTCTGCTTGATGATCTCGAGCTTCTGGTCCCGCGGATTGACGACCGTGTCCGGTTCCTTCGAGTCGACGATCGCGAGGATCGTCATGTCGCGGTCACAGACGACGAAGCCGACGTGCTGGTTCGCGATCTTGCGGAATGCGCGCAGCCGCTCCATGCCTTGCGGGCCGATCTTCACCTGAAGCACATCGGCAAGGCGTATCCGCGCGAACACCTCGTGGCGTGGAAAGGCGGCCTTCAGCAACAGGTAGACGACGTTCTCAGCCTTGCTCAGAAATCGGGGACGCAGCAGATAAAGGCCCGGCAGCTCGGCCGACGACAGGAGCCGCGTCGTTTCGCCTTCGGTCCACTGCGCCACGGTGTTCGGGGATTCGCCCGTGGCCTTGCCGGCCCCGGTCGCCCGGTTGCGCCGCAACAACCCGACTGTGATCGAGAGGACGAGCGCACCGATAAAAAGCGCAAAGAGAATTCCGGAGGTCATGGGCTTTCTGTTGTAGGCACCGCACGCGATGCCGTGGTTCGCGGAACGAATGCCAGGAGACTAGGCTCGGTTCGCGCCGCCGGTCGCGTGCCTTTTTGCGCTAGTCTAAAGCATTTTGCTCGCGCAGCAGGCAATCGCCACTCCATAGGCGAGCTTGCGCTGCGCCGCAAGGGCGAGGCCCGCAGGACAGCCGAAGGCTCGCCCCGCCCCGCGGATGCGCGGAAGCCGCACAAAAGCCACGACAAAAGCAAAAGCCCCGCTGAAGCGGGGCTTTTGCGTGCGTCAGGGCAAGTGCCTCGTTACATGTCCATATCGCCCATGCCGCCCATGCCACCCATGCCGCCGCCGCCCATCGGCTTCTCGTCCTTCGGGTGCTCGGCAACCATTGCGTCGGTCGTGAGGATCAGGCCGGCGACCGAAGCCGCGTTCTGCAGTGCAAAGCGCGCGACCTTTGTCGGGTCCAGAACACCCATCTCGACGAGATCGCCATATTCGCCCGTCGCGGCGTTGTAGCCGAAATTGCCCTTGCCGTCGACGACCTTGTTTAGGACGACCGAGGGCTCATCGCCGGTGTTTTCGACGATCTGGCGCAGTGGCTCTTCCAGCGCGCGCAATACGATCTTGATGCCGGCTTCCTGGTCGTGGTTGCTGCCCTTCAAGCCCTTCAGATTCCCACGTGCGCGCAGATATGCGACACCGCCGCCGGCGACAATGCCTTCCTCGACCGCAGCGCGCGTTGCATGCAGCGCGTCCTCGACGCGTGCCTTCTTTTCCTTCATCTCGACTTCGGTGGCGGCACCAACCTTGATCACTGCGACGCCGCCGGCGAGCTTCGCCACGCGCTCCTGCAGCTTTTCCTTGTCGTAGTCGGAGGTCGCGTCCTCGACTTGCTTGCGGATGTTCTTGACGCGTGCTTCGATCGCGGCCTTTTCTCCGCCGCCATCGATGATCGTCGTGTCTTCCTTGCCCACTTCGATCTTCTTGGCGTGTCCAAGGTCCTTCAGCGTCGCGTTCTCGAGCTTCAACCCCAGCTCTTCGGCGATCACCGTGCCACCGGTAAGGATGGCGATGTCTTCGAGCATTGCCTTGCGGCGGTCGCCGAAGCCAGGCGCCTTCACGGCGGTCGTCTTCAGGATGCCGCGGATGTTGTTGACGACGAGCGTCGCGAGCGCTTCACCATCGACGTCTTCGGCGATGATGAGAAGCGGCCGGCCGGCCTTCGCGACTTGCTCGAGCAGCGGCAGCAGATCGCGGATGTTGCTGATCTTCTTGTCGTGCAGCAGGATGTATGGGTCTTCCAGCAAGGAGACTTGCTTGTCGGGATTGTTGATGAAGTACGGCGAGATGTAGCCGCGATCGAACTGCATGCCTTCGACCAGGTCGAGCTCGTTCTCGAGCCCCTTGCCGTCCTCGACCGTGATCACGCCTTCCTTGCCGACCTTGTCCATCGCTTCGGCGATGGTCTTGCCGATCGCCTCGTCCGCGTTGGCCGAGATGGCGCCGACCTGAGCGATTTCCTTGCTCGTCGTGCACGGCTTGCTGATCTTCTTCAGCTCTTCGACGACGGCGATCACCGCCTTGTCGATGCCGCGCTTCAGGTCCATCGGGTTCATGCCCGCGGCGACGAACTTGAAGCCTTCGTTGCAGATCGATTGCGCCAGCACCGTCGCCGTCGTCGTGCCGTCACCGGCCACGTCCGAGGTCTTGGACGCGACTTCCTTCACCATCTGCGCGCCCATGTTCTCGAACCTGTCCTTCAGCTCGATTTCCTTTGCCACCGACACGCCGTCCTTGGTGATCGTAGGCGCTCCGAAGCTGCGCTCCAGGACGACGTTACGACCTTTGGGACCGAGCGTGACCTTCACTGCGTTCGCGAGGACATTGACGCCGGCCATCATCCGGTTGCGTCCGGTCTCGCCGAAACGTACGTCTTTTGCTGCCATGATGTTGTATCTCCTGAATTACGTGGGCTTGCGAATGAGAATCTCAGGCGACGATGCCGATGATGTCGTCTTCGCGCATGTGGAGCAGGTCCTGGCCTTCCAGCTTGAATTCCTGGCCTGAGTATTTGCCGAAGAGGACTTTGTCGCCGGACTTGACGCCCATCGGGACCAGCTTGCCGTTGTCGTCGGTCTTTCCGGGGCCGGCATGGACGACTTCGCCCATCGAGGGTTTCTCGGCTGCCGTATCCGGGATGACGATGCCGCCGGCGGATTTGCGTTCTTCCTCGAGGCGCTTAACGATCACACGATCATGCAAAGGACGGATTTTCATGGTGAGTACTCACTCCTTAATAGATAATCTGTGTTTAATCAATCGCTTGAAGCGCCCTTCCCGTCGGGGATGGGCTCCCGGTGCGGAGGGGGTGGGAAATTCTCGGCCCTGGTTAGCACTCAACTTCAGCGAGTGCTAATAATAGCGGTCCGCCGTGACGAAATCAACCCTCGGACGTAGTCCAGACGAGGCTCTTAACGCGAGGTTGTCCGACAGATAGGCGATCGGCGTTCGGCTATGTTGGCCTGTCTCTCGCAAAGCCTCATGCTTCCGATTGACCTAGATGTGATTCGGCCGTCTCTTACAGAGCCCGCTCCGACCGTTCGACACAAGGCTACAACCGTTCGTAAGGCAGGTGGCCCGTCCCACCCAAGCGGCGCTAAGATGAAAGTCACTTTAGGATGCCGGTGATATACGCGTACCTATGCTCCAACCTGCCCACGTCGGTCATCTTTCGATCCTGCGCTCGCTGATCCGCGACGGTGCCTCGCGCGGCAGCTTCGACCGCGAGCTCGCCACGGATTCGCGTGAGGCCGCGCTGTTTTTCTCGAACCTGCGCCAAGCGCTCAATACCGGATACTTCGTCGAAGAGGATCCGCGTACCGGTGACCTGACGACCGTCGCCGTGCCTGGCTACGTCTACCTTCCCGACGTCGGCGGCGCCGCGAACAAGCCGATCGGATTCGGTCTCTTCAAGGCAATCGACTTCGGCTTCGAGCTCTGGCTGACCGGCGTCGACTCGGAGTGGCGCGGACACGGCCACGGCCGCGCGATGCTGGCTGCGCTGCTTGCGACACCGCCAGGAAAGCGGGCGTACATTGTGCGTGTCCACCGCTTTGGCCGCGACAGTCCGGCCATGGCGCACCTGCTCACCTCCTTCGGGTACGTCCTCGTCCAGGAAACGCGTCATCACGCTGTGCATTTGCGGACCGATGCTCCGCCTGAGCTCGGACGCCGACTGCGTGAGTGGATCCCGAGGGAAACGACCGGCGGCTGAATCGCCGTTCGCCACGACTGCTTCTCGCCGAGCGTTTCGCAATTGCGCCGGCGCGAGGCGCGGGATATCGTAGTCCTCGTGCGGTAGTCCTCGTCGCTTTGTCCTCGTAGTCCTCGTGCTGACGACTGCCGATCCGCCATGATGGACACACCCGCCTCGTTCCCATCGTCCGTTGCACCTTCGGGCGCGCCGGTGCCGCCGCCCGAAGGCTGGGCGGTGCCGGCCGAGCGTGGTGTCGACTGGTGGGGTGCCGCGTGGCGGCTCTTCACCGGAGCGCCGGCCGCCTGGATTCTGATCACGATCGTGTACGTCGCCATCATGATGGTGCTTTCGTTCATCCCGCTGTTGGGGCAACTCGCCGCGTCGCTCCTGCATCCGGTGTTCCTCGGCGGAGTCCTACTGGGCTGCCGCGAGCAAGACCGCGGTGGCGCGCTTACCGTCCAGCATCTGTTCGCCGGCTTCAAAGAGAAGCTCGGCCCTCTCGTCGTCGTCGCGCTGCTCTACCTTCTCGGCTGGTTCGTCGTCGGCTGCCTCGCTCTCGCGATTGCGTTCGCGGCGCTTGGCGGCAGCGCGCTCGCGGCGCTCGCGTCCGGCGACGCAATGGTCATGGGATCTGCGCTGTTCGCCACGATGGGGCTCAGCGCCGCTCTCGTTCTTCTGGTGGCGTTGCTGTTCGCGGCGCCGCTGATGATGGCGTTCTGGTTTGCGCCTGCGCTCGTCGTGTTTCGCGGCGACGAGCCGCTTGCCGCAATGAAAACAAGCTTTCGCGCGTGCCTGCGCAACATTCCGCCGTTCCTGATTTACGGGCTGCTCGGCATTCTGTTCATCATCCTCGCCTGCATTCCGCTCTTCCTCGGCTTGATCGTGCTGATCCCGGTCGGCATCGCGACGGTGTACACAAGTTACAAGGACCTCTTCGGAAGCATGCCGGCGACAGCAAGCAGCGCTGGAAGCTCCTAGCTTCAGTCGTTCCATTGCGCTAGAACTTAGTGCGCCTGCTCCCAGTTGGGGCCAATGCCGATATCGACGACGAGCGGCACCGACAGCTCGGCAACTCCGGTCATCTCCTGCGGCAGCTCCGCCTTGACGCGCGCAAGCTCGTCGTGCGGCACTTCGAGGACGAGCTCATCGTGGACCTGAAGCACGAGCTTCGTCGCGAGCCGTTCGCGATCGATCCAGCCTTGCACGGCGATCATCGCGAGCTTCACAAGGTCGGCCGCCGTTCCCTGCATCGGGGCGTTGATCGCCGCGCGCTCCGCGCCGGCGCGCCGCGGTCCGCCCGCGGCCTTGATGTCCGGCAGCCAGAGCCGCCGGCCGAAAACTGTCTCGACGTAGCCGTGCTCGCGCGCGAATTCGCGCGTCACCTGCATGTAACGGGCAACACCGGGATAGCGCTGAAAATACTTGTCGATGAATTGCTGCGCGGCCGCACGCTCGATGCCAAGCTGCTGCGCGAGACCGAACGCGCCCATTCCATAGATGAGGCCGAAATTCACCGCCTTGATGTAGCGCCGCTGATCGGAAGAGACGTCGGACAGCGCAACGGCGAAGATTTCGGCAGCGGTCGCGCGATGAATGTCCGCGCCCTCGCGGAATGCGGCGACGAGCGCGGCGTCGCCGGAGAGGTGTGCCATGATCCGCAACTCGATCTGCGAATAATCCGCCGAAACAACGACGTGTCCCGCCGGCGCGACGAACGCTTCGCGGATTCTTCTCCCTTCCGCGGTGCGCACCGGAATGTTCTGCAGGTTGGGGTCGCTCGATGCGAGGCGCCCCGTCACCGCAGTCGCCTGGCTGAATGTCGTGTGTACGCGTCCCGTTTCTGGATTGACCATTTGCGGCAGTTTATCGGTGTAGGTCGACTTGAGCTTGGTCAGCGCTCGATGTTCAAGCAGCAGCTTCGGCAGCGGGAAATCGGCGGCGAGCTCGGTCAGCACATCTTCGTCAGTCGACGGCTGCCCCGTCGCTGTTTTCCGCAATGCGGGAAGCTTCATTTTCTGGAACAGGATCTCGCCCAGCTGCCTCGGCGACGCGAGATTGAACGGCTGGCCGGCAAGATCAAACGCCTGCTGCTCCAGCGCCATCGCTTTCTGTCCGAGCTCGTGGCTCTGCGCAGCGAGCAGTGCCCCATCGATCATCACGCCCGCACGCTCCATCCTGAAGAGGATTTCACGCACCGGTATTTCAATTGCCGAGTAGACGTGATCGAGCCGCGGCTCGGCGACAAGCTGCGGATGCAGGTGGCGGTGAAGCTGCAGCGTGATGTCGGCGTCCCCCGCCGAGTACGCCGTTGCTTCGTCCAGCGCGACCTGGTCGAAGGGAATCTGCTTGGCACCCTTGCCGACCACTTCGGCATAGGTAGTGGTCTTGACGCCGAGATGACGCCACGCGAGATTGTCCATGTCGTGCGGGCGGTGCGCTTCGATCACGTAGGACTCCAGCAGCGTGTCGTGCGCCACACCCGCGAGTGAGAGCCCGTGGTTGGCCAGCACGTGCTGGTCGTACTTGAGATTCTGTCCGAGTTTGCGTTTTGACGCGTCCGCGAACCATGGTGCGAGCCGGACGAGCACGTCATCCATCGGCAACTGATCGGGTACTCCCGGATTGCGATGCGCAAGCGGCAGGTAGCACGCACGGCCTGGTTCGATCGCGAAGGAGAAGCCGACGATCTTCGCCGTCAGTGGATCGAGACTCGTTGTTTCCGTATCGAGGCAAACGAGCTCCGCTTGTTCGATGGCGACCATCCAGCGTGTGAATGTCGCCCAATCGAGAATGGTTTCGTAATGCCTCTCGACTGCCGGCGGCGCCCCTTCAGGACGCTCGGCGTTCGGCGCTCCTGCATTGTCGAAGCGACGCGTGTCTTCCCGGGATGCGCGATCGGCGATGGCGGCGCCGGCATCTGGGCCCGGCGCGTTCCCCTCGATGTCCTTGAGCCAGCTCTTGAACTCGAAGCGTTCGTAGAGCTCCTTCAATGTCTCGCGGGCGGGCGTTCCTCGCACCAGATCAGCAGGTGCGACCGGCAATGTGCAATCGGTCTTGACAGTCAATAGCTTCCTGCCAGTCGGCAGCCATGCGAGCGACGCGCGCAGGTTCTCGCCCACGACACCGGGAATCTCGTCCGCGTGCGCAATGATCCCGTCGAGGCTGCCATACTGATTGAGCCATTTGGCCGCGGTTTTCGGTCCTACCTTGGGCACGCCAGGCACGTTGTCGACGCCATCGCCGGTCAGCGTCAATAAATCGAGCACCTGGTCTGCGCGTACGCTGAACTTGTTGACGACACCCGGATCGTCGAGCTTCTCATTGCTCATCGTGTTAACGAGGATGACACCGGGACGCACGAGCTGCGCGAGGTCCTTGTCGGAAGTGGAAACGATCGTGTCGATTCCCGACGCGGACGCCTGCGCAGCGAGCGTGCCGATTACGTCGTCGGCCTCGACGCCCTCGACCATCAGCAAAGGCCAGCCGTGCGCGCGCACGACCGCATGCAACGGCTCGATCTGGAGCGCGAGGTCATCCGGCATTGGAGGCCGGTTGGCTTTGTACTCGGGATACCAGTCGTCGCGAAACGTCTTGCCGGGCGCGTCGAAGACCACCGCGAAGTAGTCCGGTTTCTCGTCCAGCGCTATCCGGCGTAACATCGACACAACGCCGCGCAGCGCGCCAGTCGGCTCGCCGCGCGAAGTCCGCAGGTCCGGTAACGCGTGAAACGCGCGATACAGGTATGACGAACCATCAACCAGAACGAGTCGAGGCATGGCACAAACGAACAAGATCCCGGAGCTAATCGATCCGCAGGCGATGTATACGACCAACGGTCAGGAGGCCTGGCGGGTGTTGGGGATTATGGCAGAGTTCGCAGCGGCGACTGAACGAATGCGCGGACTGCGACCGGCGGTCTCGATGTTCGGCAGTGCGCGCATCAAGCCCGGCCATCCCTATTACGAGAAGACCGAGAAGATCGCACGGCTGCTCTCGGACGCCGGTTTCTCGGTGATTTCCGGCGGCGGTCCGGGGCTCATGGAAGCGGCGAACCGCGGTGCGTTCGCCGGCAAGTCGCCGGCGATCGGCCTCAACATTCTCCTGCCGCATGAAATGGGCCGCAATGCGTTCCAGGACGTAAGCTTCGATTTCCGCTATTTCTTCGCACGCAAGATGATGTTCGTCCGCTGGGCCTCAGCCTATGTCGTGCTCCCGGGCGGGTTCGGCACGCTCGATGAGTTGTCCGAATGCCTGACGCTCGTGCAGACCGGAAAGAGCCGCAGGATTCCGATCATTCTGGTCGGCCGCGCGTTCTGGCACGGCCTCGTCGACTGGGTGAGTGGAACCCTTGTCGGCGAGCACATGATCGCCGAAAAAGATGTCGAGCTGATGCAGATCCTGGAGGAGCCCTCCGAGATCGTCGAGGCGATCTTCAACTTCTACGAAAACCGCGGCTTCACTCCGACGCGGGAAGAGCGCGAGAAGATGCTTAATCTCTAGTGGGCCGCGGTATCGGTGAAGGCTAACGTGAGGCAACGCCAAACGTTAAGCGAGCGCTCAAGCGCGAGCGGCCGGAGCCAAAACCGCGGCTTCACTCCGACGCGGGAAGAGCGCGAGAAGATGCTGAACCTGTAGGCGCCTGCATAGTCGAACATTTGCGCTCTGCTAGAATGAGCAGATCATTGGGGGCCTTTATGCAGCGGGCTGCATGAACTTTCATCTGCGCTATCTGGTCGTCGCTGGCGCTTGCGCGCTGCTAGTTGCAGCCGGGGGGGCGCGTGCCGCCGATCCCTATTCGGTGCCGGCGCCAGTGCTGGAGCCGCTGCCCGAAATTCCATCGCCCTCCGGCATCGACGACGGGGACCTCGCGCCGCAGATCACGATCAAGCAAAAGGATCGCGAAACGGTCGAGGAAGCGCGGGTCAACGGGATCATCATCTGGATCAAGGTCACGCCGCGGCACGGGCGCCCGTATTACCTCATCCCGACAGGCGGCGGCAACATGTACATCCGCCGCGACAGCCTCGACACGGCGCTTAAGCCGCCGATGTGGGTGCTGTTTTCGTGGTGATCAGCAGTTAACCGATCTAGCAGTCAACTGACGCCTCCGATGCGGCGCGCCTTTTAGACGCGTCGCGATGCCCGATGTCGGTCTACACCCTCGTTTCGCCCGCAGAACTGGAAGCCTGGCTCGCCCGATATACCGTCGGCACGCCGACGGAATTTTCCGCCATCGCCGCGGGCATCGAGAACACGAATTATTTTGTCACGACCGGCAAGGGGCACTTTGTGCTCACGCTGTACGAGAGGCTCCCCGCCGAGGAGCTTCCGTTCTATCTCAACCTCATGGCGCATCTCGCGCACGCCGGTGTGGAATGCCCGGCGCCGGTGCCGGACCGCACCGGCGCGCTCTACAGCATGCTGAACGGGAAGCCCGCCGGATTGGTAACGCGTGTCGAGGGCGCGCCGATCGACACACCTGACATCGCGCACTGTGCCGCCGTCGGTGCCGCGCTGGGACGACTGCATGTCGCTTCGGCCACCTATCGCGCACGCCTCAGCAATCGCCGCGGACCGAGCTGGCGGCGCCAGGCTGCGCGCGCCGTGCGCCCGTTTCTAGACGCCGATCAGAACGCGCTACTGGCGGCGGAGCTCAAGTTTCAGACGGGATTCGGCAAGGGCAAGATGCCGCGCGGAGCGATTCATGGCGACCTCTTTTGCGACAACGTCCTGTTCGTCGACGATTCGGTCTCCGGCATTATCGACTTCGGGTTTGCGGCGACCGATTTTCTTGCCTACGACCTTGCAATCACGGTGAACGATTGGTGCATCGATACCGAAGGGGCCGCGAGCGGAGCGCTCATTCCCGAGCTCGTCGACGCCCTCGCCGGCGCGTACCACGCCGCGCGTCCGCTGACGGAGGACGAACAGGAGGAGTGGCCAGCGCTGCTGCGCGCCGCCGCTTTGCGTTTTTGGCTGTCGCGCCTCTACGATCTCCACTTGCCACGTTCGGGTGAACTCGTTCACGCGCATGACCCGGAGCATTTCGAACGCATCCTGCGCGCGCGCATCGCGGATCCGCGAAAGCTGGCCGAACCAATGCTCGCGGCGCCGCGCATGCCGGCAGTCTCGTGAGCGAGCCCGCTCCTGCCAGGATCGCTTTCGCGCGGCGCAGCGCAGCGCATGGCGTCTCGTGGCTGCGACAGGCGTTCTCGATGCTATGGGCACATCGCGTGCGGTGGCTCCTGCTGTTGTTCACGTATTACGTCGTGCTGCTGACGATTCGCGCTGTGCCCTACCTCGGATTGTTCGTCGTGCCGATGCTAAGACCCGTGTTCGCCGTGGGCTTTCTCGCCGCCGCCTGGTCGCAGGAACGCGGTGAGTTGCCGGCGATTCGACATCTATTTGCCGGCTTTCGCGCCAATTTGCGCGTGCTGTTGCTACTGGGACTCTTTTTCGTCGTTGGGATGACAGGGGCTATTGCCGCGACGTGGCTGGTCGACGGCGGCAAGCTCCTTGAGGTGATGTCCGGTGCGACGGTGGTCGATGAAACGTTTCTCGCGAGTGGCAGCGTTCAGGCGGCGATGCTCTTCGGCGCGCTCTGCGCGTTGCCGGTGCTGCTCGCTTTGTGGTTCGCGCCGGGCCTCGTCGTATTCCAGGATTGCGATGCGCCGCGCGCGCTCGTGACGAGCCTGCGTGCCGCCATTGCGAACTGGCGGCCGATCGCGATGTACGCGCTGCTGCTCTTCCTCTACCTCGGCGTGCTGCCGACTTTCGTCGCCGCGATCATCGCGGCGCTGGTGCCAGAGGAAGCCGCCTACACGGTGGCGGTGATCGTCATGCTTCCCTATCTGGCGCTCTTGATCGCGACGATGCATGTTTCCGATTACGTAAGCTACCGCGATATATTTCATCCCGACGAAAAGGCGTCGGCGCTCGATGCGCCCAAAGGTGATGCCGCTCCCTGAGCAAGGGGTGCAGCTTTCCCAAGGAATCGACGCCATAGCTCGCCGGGGACTGGCGCAAAGCCAGGCTTATCTCTACCATTCCCGTTACACCGCATCCGAAGGCGCCGTCAACGAACGTGGCCCGGAACCAGGGTGTTCGTGGTCCATCGCGACCCGGGAGGAGAAACGATGCAGGTTGACGGCAGGCGCCGCGGTTCCAGAGCTGTCAAAGTGCTTTCGGCCGTCCTGCTACTGGTGTTTATCGTTGCTCTCTTGTGGGGCAGTGATCGAATCACGATGCAGGGCGAGCGCACGGTGTACACCGTCGACTGCGACCGCGGAACGTGGAATGGAAGGATCTGCACCGGAAAACTCGTTCCGGGCAAGCGATACGCGTTTCGCGCAAGCAAGGCGCGCAACGAAGTCGTCTATTGGGAGCGTGGCTCTTCGGCGCCGTCGGGAAAATACCCGGATTGCAAGGTCGCCGACCGTGACAACTGGTCGTGCAAAGTCGCGGTCGACGGCACCCCGGCGACGATCGCCCACGAAATGGCGAAGGGTCGGCCGACGCAGACGGGAAGCGCGGACATGCTGCCGTTCCACTCGGTTCCGAAGTGGAAATGGTGGCTGATGGATGCAGGACTTCGCGTATTCACCAAAGCCGACGAGTAGAAGCTAGAGGCTGCAGAGCGATCCGCGCAACGGTTCAGGCCGCCTCGAGCTTCGCGTATTCGACGGCGAGCCACTTCACTCCGTCGTCGCGAAAGTTCACCTGCACGCGCGCGTCGGCCCCGCGCCCCTCCGCGTCGATGATGATGCCGAGTCCGAATTTTGCGTGACGCACGCTCTGGCCGATGCGCCAGGCAGGACCCTGCGCATCATCGCGTTCCGTTCTTCTGCTGACCGGCGACGACGCCCAGGCGGGCGCCGCGCGTTCGCGCGTGCCCCATTCCGCCGGGTCGACATCGATTGCTCCGTGCGACCGCCGGCGTGGGGGCGAGAGCCATGCGACCTGGTCGCGCGGAATCTCGTCGATGAAGCGCGACGGAATGTTGTAGCGAACTTGCCCGTGCAACATTCTGCTTTGCGCGTGCGTAAGGTAGAGGCGCCGCCGTGCGCGCGTGATCGCGACGTACATGAGGCGTCGCTCTTCCTCGACGCCATCGAACTCGGACATGCTGTTCTCGTGCGGGAACAGGCCCTCCTCGAGGCCGGTGACAAACACCGTGTGGAACTCGAGACCTTTGGCCGAGTGCACGGTCATGAGCTGCAGCGCCGGACGACCCTCGGCCGCTTGCGTTTCGCCGGCCTCGAGCGCGGCATGCGCGAGGAACGCCGTCAGCGGATCGACGGCGCCCTGCTGCGCAGCCGCATCGCCCGCGCCCGGCACGGCAATCGGCGCGTCGACGGCAAGATCTGCTTCCCGCAGAAATCCGTCCGCGGCGTTAACGAGCTCGTCGAGATTGTCGATCCGCTCCTGCCCATCCTTTTCCGTGCGGTAGTGGGCAACGAGGCCGGAAGACTCGTTGACGTGCTCGACCGCTTCCGGCAGCGGCAATCCGGCGGTCGCCGTACGCATCGATTCAATCAGTCTGATGAACGCGGCGAGACTCGTTCCCGCTTTGCCGCCGATCGTGCCCGCACACGCCGCCTGCCACAGGCTCGTTCCGGAAGCGCGCGCCGTGTCCTGCAGCGATTCGAGCGTTCGCGCGCCGATACCACGGGGCGGAAAGTTGACGACGCGCAGGAATGCGCCATCATCTTCCGGCACCGCGACGAGGCGCAGATAAGCGAGCGCATGCTTGACCTCCGCGCGCTCGAAAAAACGCATGCCGCCATATACGCGGTAGGGAATCGCCGCATTGAACAAGGCGTGCTCCAGAACGCGCGACTGGGCATTGGAACGGTAAAGGACGGCGACTTCGGATAATGCGAGACCCTCGCCGGCGAGACTCTTGGCGATATCGACGACGAACGCGGCCTCGTCATGGTCGGACGGGGCCGCCATTCCCCGCACGGGGTCGCCTTTGCCTTCGCTCGTCCAGAGATTCTTGCCGAGGCGGGTCGCGTTGTTCTTGATGAGTGCGTTGGCAAGATCGAGGATGTGCCCGTGCGACCGGTAGTTCTGCTCGAGCTTGATCAGCCTGACTGGATCTTCAGCAGATCCGAAATCGCGCTCGAAGTGCTGCATGTTGGCGACGTTGGCGCCGCGGAACGCGTAAATCGACTGGTCGTCGTCGCCGACGGCGAAAACTGCCGTGTCCGGCCCTGCGAGCAGCCGCAGCCACCGGTACTGGAGCACATTCGTGTCCTGGAACTCGTCGACCAGGAGGTGCGAAAAACGGCGCTGGTAGTGCTCGCGGATGCGCTCGTTGCCGGCGAGCAGGTCGTAACTGCGGAGGAGAAGTTCAGCGAAATCGACGACGCCTTCACGCTGGCACATCGCCTCGTACAATGCGTAATGCTCGATCAGCCGGCGTGTGAATTCGTCGCCTGCTTCGACCTGGTTTGGCCGCAGGCCCTTTTCCTTGGCACCGCCGATGAAACTCTGCAGCTGGCGCGACGGAAATCGCTCGTCGTCGATGCCGTGGGCCTTGTACATCCGCTTGACCAGCGCGAGCTGGTCCTGCATATCGAGGATCTGGAAGAGTTGCGGCAGGTTCGCGTCGCGGTAGTGCACGCGTAGCATGCGGTTGCAAAGGCCATGAAATGTGCCGATCCACATCCCGCGCGTGTATACCGGCGTCATCGCCGACAGCCGCGTCAGCATCTCCTTCGCCGCCTTGTTGGTGAACGTGACGGCGAGGATAGAAAGTGGCGACGCCTGCCCCGTCGCGAGCAGCCATGCGATCCGCGTTGTCAGCACGCGCGTCTTGCCGCTTCCGGCTCCGGCGAGTATCAGTGCCGACGCGTGCGGCAGCGTCACGGCAGCGAGCTGCTCCGGATTGAGGTTCGCGAGAAGCGGAGAAGTCATGAACGAGAGGCGGCAGGCAACGGGCAAGCAGCCGTAGACCGCGGCAGCGGACGGCAAATCGAAAGGGAATTATACGGGGCGGCGGTATAATCCGCCGGCCGCGTCGCCCTCTCCCCTCACACGATGCCGTCCCCGCCCAACGCCGCGCCGACCGCTCATTCCGCGACCACGCGCGCGTTCGTCCAGTGGATTCGGCTTGCCGCACCGTATATCCACGCGTTCCGCGGCAAGACGTTCGTGATCGCATTCGGCGGCGAGGTCGTCGCCGACGAGACGTTTCTCGGTATCGTTCACGACCTCAATCTGTTGCACAGCCTCGGAGTACACATCGTCGTCGTTCATGGGTCACGGCCGCAGATCGAGGCGATACTCGCGCAACAGGATATCGAGAGCCGCTATGCATTCGGCCTGCGCGTTACCGACGCCGAGACGATGGACTGCGTCCTCGAAGCGAGCGGCCAGGTGCGGAGCCGTATCGAGGCGCTGCTTTCGCTGGGCATCCAGAACTCGCCGATGGCGGGTGCGCGTATTCGGGTGTCGTCGGGCAACTTCATTACAGCGAAGCCGATGGGTGTGGTCGAAGGCCTGGACATGCTGCTGACCGGCGAAGTACGGCGTGTCGACACCGACGCGGTTCAGCAGCGCCTCGACGACGGCGACATCGTGCTCATTTCGCCGCTCGGCTATTCGCCTACTGGCGAGATCTTCAATCTCGCGCTCGAGGAGGTCGCCACTCAGGTCGCCGTGCGTCTCGAAGCGCACAAGCTCGTTTTCCTGATGGAGACCGAAGGTGTGCGCAACGGCCGCCGCCGGCTCCTCACCGAGCTCTCGACGCGCGATGCCGACGCGCTGCTCGCCGCGGGGAAAGGAAGGCTCGCCCCCGATGTCCAGCATTATCTTCCGCATGCGATACGGGCCTGCGACAACGGTGTGGCGCGCGCGCACCTGATCAGCCGCCATCTCGACGGCGCGCTGCTCCTCGAATTGTTCACGCGCGACGGCGTGGGCACGATGATCGCGGCGGCGCCGCTTGCCAGCCTGCGCAACGCGACGATCGACGACGTCGGCGGCATCCTCGCCATCATCGAGCCGCTCGAGGAGCAAGGTGTTCTCGTTCGCCGCTCCCGCGAACGACTGGAAACCGAGATCGAGCGTTTCGTCGTCGCCGAGCACGACAATGGAATCATCGGCTGCGCTGCGCTCTACGCGTTCCCCGAGGAGAAAGTCGGCGAGCTGGCGGCACTCGCCGTCCATCCGGACTTTCGGCGCGAAGGCTACGGCGAGGCGCTGATGCACGAGATCGAGATGCGCGCGCGCAAATTGAAGCTGAATGAGCTGTTCGTGCTGACGACGCGCACGTCGCAATGGTTCATCGAGCGCGGATATCACCACGCGACAATCGCCGATCTGCCGCGCCAGAAGCAATCGCTCTACAACTACCAGCGAAAATCGCAGGTCTACAGGAAGAAACTTTAGGAGAATCCGATGGCACGGATGGTCAACTGCGTGAAGCTCGGGCGCGAGGCGGAAGGGCTCGATTTCCCGCCGTATCCCGGTCCGCTCGGCAAGCGGATCTACGAAAGCGTCTCGAAGGAGGCATGGCAGGGATGGCTCAAGCACCAGACGATGTTGGTCAATGAAAACCGGCTGTCGTTGGCCGACCCGCGAGCGCGGAAATGGCTCGCCGAGCAAATGGAGCAGCATTTCTTCGGCGGCGGCGCGGAAGTGCCATCCGGATACGTCCCGCCCAATCCCTAGCCCCCGACCGATGTCCGCCGCCCCGGATGTTACTCCTTGACTCGCGTCGCAGAAACGTCTCTTGCGGCGCCAAGGCAATCGATGGGCTGCGCTACGGCGCGAGCGCCGGGTGCCACACGGTGTCCGACGCATTCCCGGCGTGCTAAGGCTGGTGACGCACTCACAGCTAACGCAACAAGGAGCGAAGCTTATTAGCAGCCTGCGATGACTGATCAACGCACATCTCGACGCCGGCTCGTTGAAGCTCCGCCTTCATCGTTTCCATTGTCGAGGCCGCATCCGGTTGCGTCACTTTCGCCGAGATTTCGGCGTATCGCTCGCCATTGGGCAGGTGCGAAATATCGACGGCGTAGGGGCCGCCGGCGGTCCTATAGGTTTGGACTTGCATAGGGCCGAGACTGCGAATCCCGTCCGGCAACGGCCACACTCCGACCATACGCAAGTACCGGATCTGCGGCGGACTCAAGACGTTCGCAATCGCCACGCGACCCGCCAGTAGCTCGCGTGTGCTCCTGGCGTCCAACCTTGAGTTCACCGACACGGCGCCCACCGTGGTCGTACCGTAAACATCGTATTCGCACTTGCCCCGCCCCGGCGGTACGAGTCTAGCGTCAAACCGCGCACAATCCTGATTGGCCACCTTCAACGTGAGCTCGGCGCGACCATCGGCCGCCACCCGAAGGCGAAGGCGCAGCCCGCGCGCAAATAGGGAGATTGCGGGCTCGTCAAACTGCCAGACCTCGATTGGGGCGCCGCGTGGGCGAAGGTCGAGCGCCTGGACGATATCGTCAATCGGTGAACATAGGCCAATCTGTACTTCCGCTTGGGATCTATCCGCCCCGGGCGTTGGGTCCGCTGCAAACGCGCTTGGTTCGGCCGCAGTGAAGGCAATCAGCATCACCAGTGTCGCGGTGACAGTGTGTTTCATGCGCGTCATTCTTTACCGAAATGTTCGATTACATGCAGGCCGCGCGCGAATGATTCGGCCTGCGGTGGTCACTGTACATCCGCAAAACGTGATTCCAGGTCGGGCGATCGCTGAGGCTCGCTTCGAAGTCGGCAAGCTCCGGCGGCATTGGCGGCCACTTCATTCGGTGTTCCGGCACGCGACACACGGGCGCCAACAGCGCAGCCAGGGTGATATCCGAGCGATCCGGTGTGTCGCCGCCGAGGTACGGTTGTTTCGCGAGCACGGCATCGAGTTCGTCGAATGTCGTCACAAAGCGCTGCTTGGCCTTGGCAACTCCTTCGACGTCGGTGGTCTTGTACATGCGCTGCACCGCCTTCGCGACCGCCGGAAAAGCTATGGCATAGAATCCGCGTGCCCAGAACGGCCCGCCGAACGACCACAGATCGACCACTGTCCGCCGATGCTTCAGGAGCGCCGAATAGAGAACTTGCTGCGCACCGCGGCCGAATGCCTGGTCGAGTTTCTTCTCAAGTTCGAGCGCCTTGGCCCGCGCTGTCGGATCGATCGCAGTTAGTTTGGTGCCGCCGAGACGATCAGCAACGTAGTCAATGATCGCACTCGACCCCTGCACATACTTGCCATCGTGTTCCAGCACCGGCACATGGGTGCGCTGAGCGATACGGCGCGTTACCAGCTGATGCGGGCCCGGCAGCAGCACCCTCTCCTCGTAGGGGATCCCTTCGTAGTCGAGTGCCCAGCGCGCCTTCTCGGAGAAGTGCGAAATGTTGAACGTATAGAGCTTGAGCATGTCCGCTAAGGAAATCCGGGTACCGAAGCGCTTGGCGAATCAGGTTAGCACGGGTCGACGCGACCGGGCTGACGCCGAGTGGACTCCTGCTACCTTGCCTTGGATTGGTCCGCGTCTCGCTGGTAGGATTGCTGCATGACAACGCCCGCGATCAGCCGCTACCCCGTCCCGAAGCTCGAACATCTGCCGGAAGACATTCGCACGCGGATTCTCGAAGTGCAGGAGAAGGCCGGCTTCGTCCCGAACGTGTTCCTCACGCTCGCGCACCGGCCGGACGAGTTTCGCGCATTCTTTGCTTATCACGACGCGCTGATGCTGAAGGAGGGCGGCCTGTCTAAGGCCGAGCGCGAGATGATCGTCGTTGCGACTTCGGGCGCCAACGACTGCCTCTACTGCATCGTCGCTCACGGAGCAATACTGCGCGTTTACGCCAAGGATCCGCTGGTCGCAGACCAGGTCGCGGTCAACTACCGGAAAGCCGATATCACGCCGCGGCAGAAGGCAATGCTCGCGTTCGCGCTGAAGGTCGCGCTACGGAGCGTCGAGATCGTGGACGATGATTTCGCCGCGCTGCGCGCGCAGGGTTTCTCCGATGAGGACATCTGGGACATCGGCGCAATCGCGGCGTTTTTTGCGTTGTCGAACCGGATGGCCGACATGATTGCGATGCGTCCGAACGACGAATTCCACCTGCTCGGCCGGACGCCGCGGAAACCCCGGGAGTAGCCGTCCGAGGCGACGACGCTAGCTCTTCGAATCAAGCCGGCAGGCTGCGACGACGAACGCGAGCAGTTGCTCGACGCTGGCGCTGACGCCCTGCGTCTCGGTGTCGATCACGATGTCGGGACTTGCAGGCGACTCATAGGGCGCATCGACGCCCGTAAAATCTTTCAGCAGGCCGGCCCGCGCTTTTCGGTAGTGCCCCTTCGGATCGCGCCGCTCGCAGGTCTCGAGACCGGAATTCACGTGGACCTCATAGAACCGCCGCTGACCGGCAGCGGCGCGCGCGCGCGACCGGTCTTCGCGGTAGGGCGAAATGAACGCCGTGATGCAGATCGTGCCTGCGTCGGCAAAGAGTGCCGCTACCTCGCCGATGCGGCGAATGTTTTCCTGCCTGTCGTCGGGTGAGAACCCGAGGTCGGCATTGAGTCCGCGCCGGACGTTGTCGCCATCGAGCGTATAGACCTGCCAGCGAAGGTCGAACAACGCGCGCTCCAGCGCCATCGCAAGCGTCGACTTGCCCGAGCCCGGCAGCCCGGTGAGCCAAACGATGGCCCCCATATGTCCGATGTGCGACGCGCGCTCGGCTGCGGTTACCTGATGCGATACGGCGACGAGATTGGTCGCCACGGACGCCGTTGAAAGTGGTTTGTTGCTCGAATCCATCGCGGAATATTGGAAGAGGAGGATGTCACAATCATAACAGGGGCTGGCGGACTCTCCGGAAATGAAACGGGCGACCTGTGAGGCCGCCCGTGACGGAATGCTTGCCGCCGCGCTACGCGACGCCGTATTTCTTGAACCACGCGAGCATCCGCTTCCAGCCATCCTCGGCGTCGTCCTTGCGGTAGTTGTCCGGACGGAAGTCGGCGTGGAAGCCGTGCCCAGCCTCGGGATAGACAACGAGTTCGGCCGGCGTCCCCTGCGCCTTGAGCGCCGCAAAGTACTTCTCGACCTGGTCGACCGGGATGCCGGCGTCCTTCGCACCATAGAGTCCGAGCAGCGGGACCTTGAGCTCGGCGACTCGATCCATCGGCGTAGCGCGGCGTGTACTCGTTCGGCGTGCCGCCGACACCGCCGTACCATGCGGCCGCGGCCTTGAGCTTCGGGTTCGCCGTCGCGTAGACGAGCGTCGTGCGCCCGCCGCGGCAGAACCCGGTGATCGCCGCACCGCGCGACGTCGCCCTTGCCGCTCTTGCGCGCGAATTCGACAGTCGCGTGATAGTCGGAGATGAGCTCGGTGTCGTACTTGCTGTTCACGATCGGCATGATCTCGGCCATGGCCGTGATCTTCGTGAGATCGGCTTTGCGCGTGTAGAGATCGGGGACGATCGCGTAGTAGCCGGCCTTGGCGAGCCGGCGGCAGACGTCCTTTACGTAGGGATTGAGCCCGAACACCTCGGCGGCGACCAGCACAACGGGAAACGGCCCGCCCTTGTCGGGCATCGCGCGATAGCCGCGCAGGTCACCAGTCGCAGTCGGAATCGAGACGTCGGCGACGTCGAGTCCGGTCGCATCGGTCATCACCGTCTGGCCCGACGCCGAATTGGCCAGCGCCAATGCTGCACTCGCACCGAGCGCGGTCCACATGAAGTCACGGCGATCAAAATCCTTCTCGGGCAGCATGCCCTTGATGTCCTGCTCAAGGTCTAGACCCATTGTTTCCTCCAAGTCCGGCATTGTGATGGATGAGCTTGTAACTTCTCCCGCAAACACCCGTTGTGGCGCCGCATTCCTTGCTGCGATCAAACGGGCGAAGCTCGGCCCTCGCTCAGGTTTCACTCAGTTTTCACTCAGTTTTCAAAGACGACCTGACCGCCTACCAGCGTCGCCCTGACGCGGCCCGCGACTTCGAGCCCGAGGAACGGCGTGTTCTTGCCCTGGCTCTTCAGCATCGCCGGGTCGACCGTCCACGACGCTTCGGGATCGAATATGCAGACATCTGCGGGGCTGCCGACCGCCAGGTGCCCCGCATCGATCCCGAGTACCGCAGCCGGATAGGCGGTAATGCGCGCGAGCGCCGCGGGCAAAGGGACTTTGTCGGCGCTCGCCCATTTGAGCGTCAGGGGCAGCAGGAGTTCCAGGCCCGTCGCGCCCGGTTCGGCTTCGGCGAACGGCAATTGCTTCGCATCGTCATCGACCGGCGTGTGATCGGAACAAACGAGATCGACCGTGCCATCGACGAGCCCCTCGCGCAACGCCGCGCGATCGCGTGTGCTGCGCAGCGGCGGAACGAGACGAGATTGCGCGTCGAACCAGCCGATGTCGACGTCGCACAGATGAAGATGATGAACTG
This sequence comes from uncultured beta proteobacterium, assembly GCA_963724975.1. Lineage (GTDB taxonomy): Bacteria > Pseudomonadota > Gammaproteobacteria > Burkholderiales > Casimicrobiaceae > CAIWHR01. Next base: position 617,362 of record CAVRXB010000005.1, read on the forward strand.
CTACGTCGCAGGTCACGGGCAATTTGTCCTTTTTCGCGGCGCGAACCATCGCGACGCCGTCGGCGGTCGACAGCCGGGTCAGGTGCACGCGCGCGCCCGTTTCGCGGACGAGTGCCAGGATCGTCGCCAGCGCAATGGTCTCCGCCGATGATGGTATGGCCGCGAGCCCGAGGCGCGTCGCAACCTCGCCATCGTGCGCAACGCCGGCCCGCGCGAGATATGCATCCTGCGGGCGCAACCAGACGCGATGGCCGAAAGTCGCCGCGTATTGCATCGCGCGGAACAGTACCTGCGTGTCGGCGAGCGGTGCGTCCGCTTGCGAAAAGGCAACGCAACCGGCTTCGGCAAGCTCGCCCATCTCGGTCAGCTCCTCGCCTCGAAGTCCCACCGTAAGCGCGCCGACCGGATGGACGTGCGCCTGGTTGAGCGAGCGTGCGCGGTACTTCAGCATCTCGACAAGACCAGGTTCATCGAGCGGCGGATCGGTGTCGGGCGGGCACGCGAGACAGGTGACCCCGCCCGCAACCGCGGCGTCCATCTCGGACTCGAGCGTTGCCTTGTATTCGAAACCCGGCTCGCGCAAACGCGCGGAAAGATCGATCAAGCCCGGCGCGACGATGCAACCTTTCGCGTCTATGGTATGGTTGGCGCTCCAGCCTGTCGGCGCGTGGCCGATCGCCGCGACCTTGCCGGCGACCACGAACAGCGACGTCGCGCGGTCGACGCCGTTCTTCGGGTCGATCAGGCGGCCGTTCTTGATCTCGATCTTCACATCGGACCTAGTTTCCCGCCAGCATGCTCATCACCGCCATGCGGACCGCAATGCCGAACGTGACCTGCGGCAGGATCACGGACCGGTTACCGTCGGCAACGGGAGAATCGATCTCGACGCCGCGATTCATGGGACCCGGATGCATGACAATGGCGTCGGGCTTCGCGACCGCGAGCTTTTCCTGCGTAAGCCCGTAGTGCTTGAAATATTCGCCCGCCGAGGGGAGGAGCGCACCCTTCATCCGCTCGCTTTGCAGCCGCAGCATCACGACGACGTCGCATCCTTCGAGTCCCGCGCGCATGTCGTGATGGACCTGCACACCCATCGATTGCACCGCCGCCGGCAGCAGCGTCTTCGGCCCGATGGCACGCACCTCAGGCGTGCCGAGTGTAGTGAGGCCGTGGATCAAAGAGCGCGCGACCCGGGAGTGCAGCACGTCGCCGACGATCGCGACCGTCAGCTTGCGGAAATCCTTTTTGTAGTGACGGATCGTGAAGAGGTCGAGCAGCCCCTGGGTCGGGTGCGCATGGCGGCCGTCGCCGGCATTGATCACGTGGACGTGTCCGCGGCCGGTGCGGTTCAAATGGCCCGCGATCAGATGCGGGGCGCCGGACTGCGAGTGGCGGACGACGAACATGTCGGCATTCATCGCCACCAGATTGTCGACGGTGTCGAGCAGCGTCTCGCCCTTGCTCGTCGACGAAACGCCGATGTTGAGGTTGATCACGTCGGCGGACAGGCGCTTCGCCGCGATCTCGAACGTCGTGCGCGTGCGCGTCGAGTTCTCGAAGAACAGGTTGAATACCGAGCGGCCGCGCAGCAGCGGCACCTTCTTCACGTCGCGCTCGGAGATCGACGCAAACGGAACGGCCGAGTCGAGAATGCGGACGATGATCTCGGCGGGCAGCCCCTCCAGAGTGAGGAGATGCGCGAGCGTACCGTCCGCGTTGAGCTGCGGGTTATGCACGGCCCGACTCCGGTCGCCGGTTCGGTCGACAGCGCAAGACGCCCGCCGGCGTCGCGCGACAGCACGATCGACACGTCGCGTGCGACAACGAGGCGCGCGCCGGCCCACGTCGCCTCGATCGGCAGCTCGCGGCCGCCACGGTCGACCAGCACGGCGAGCTCGATCGCCGCCGGACGCCCATAGTCGAAGAGCTCGTTGATCGCCGCGCGCACGCTGCGGCCGGTATACAGAACGTCGTCGACAAGGACGATCGCCGCGCCTTCGACTTCGAACGGAATCTCGCTCGTCCTCACGGCCGGCTTCAAGCCGGTGCGGTTGAAGTCGTCGCGATAGTACGAAACGTCGATATAGCCGACGGCATGGTCGCCCGGTATCGCTGCCGCCAGTCGCTCCGCGAGCCACGCACCCCCCGAATAGATTCCCACGAACCGAGCATCGAATGCGACCGCGCCGCGCATCTGTTCCACGAGCGCGGCGAGCGTCTGCTCGGCGTCAGGCAAGGTCACGGAGCGCGTCGCTCTTTTCGTCGAGCCAGGATTGAAGGATCAACTGCGCCGCGACCGCGTCGCGCGACTCGACGCGCGCTTTGGAGGGCACGCCCGCCGCGCGCAGCTCGAGGTCGGCGACTTCGGTCGTATAGCGCTCGTCGACGCGCATGACCGGCAACCCGAAGCGTCCTTCGAGGGACCGCGCGAACCGATCGGATTGCGCGGTGACCTCGTGGGGAGTGCCGTCCGCGTGCACGGGCCGTCCGACCACGAGCGCTTGCGGCTGCCATTGCGCGACCAGCGCACCGATTGTCTCGAAGCGGGACGACCTCGCCTCGCCACGAATCGTGGTCAGCGGATGAGCGACGCGCACAAGCGTATTGCCGACCGCAACGCCGATTTTGCGCATTCCGAAATCGAATGCGAGGATGGTGCTCACGCGTGCCCGGCCGAATCGGACAGGCGCGAGAAATCGATGCCGAGAAGGCGCATCGCGGCCGGGAGTCGCGCCTCGACCGGTGTGCCGAACAGCACCTCGGCGTCGGCCTCGACGGTGAGCCATGCGTTCTGCGCGATTTCCTGCTCGAGCTGCCCCGCCGACCAGCCCGCATAGCCCAAGGACACCAGCACGCTCGCCGGCCCTTCTCCGCGCGCGACCGCCTCCAGCACGTCCTTCGATGTCGTAAGCCCGATGTCGTCGCTGATCGCAAGCGTCGATTGCCAGTTTCCGAGCGGCCGGTGCAGCACGAAACCGCGGTCGATCTGGACGGGTCCGCCAAAGTGGACCGGGGTGTTGCCGACGTCGGTGTTGGCGAGCGGAACGTCAATCTGCTCGAACAGCGTCGCCAGCATCATGTCGGTCGGCTTGTTGACGACGATGCCGAGCGCGCCATCCTTGTTGTGTTCGCAAACGAATGTCAGCGTGTTCGCGAAATTGGGATCGGACATCGCCGGCATGGCAATCAGGAAGTGGTGCGTGAAGTTGGCGGTCGGACCAGCCATAGGTCGAATTGTAATCTTCGCCCCCCCGCCGCACAATTGGCGCCCCGGATAGTTCGCCCCTTTCGCCACCCCCATGTTGTGCGCCCGGTCGATGTTGCATCATCAGTATCGCGCGTGCGCGCGTCGCGTGCTCGCGCTGCTGGCGCTCGCGTCCTACGTGCCGGCCGCGATCGCCGGCCTTGTCCTGATGCACGGCCCAGCCGAGCTCACGAGCGCGACGCTCTGGATCCAGGTCGATTCCGCGGCGAGCGTGGTTGTCGCTTGGCGCCCCGAAGGCGACGCCGCGGAACAACGGGTCGAGCTCGCGGCAACGCCCTCGACGGGCAACGTGGTGATCGCAAGGCTGACCGGACTCAAGCCGGGCGCGACTGCCGCGTACCGCGTCGAGGCCGGTACCGATCGCCGGAGCGGCACCATCCGCGCGCAGCCGTGGTGGTCGCGATCGGCTGCGGCCCCCGACGTCACGATTGCCTTCGGTTCCTGTTTCTTTCTGGCCGACGCCGATCCGCAGTGGCCGGGCGGCGATTACGGCGGCGGTTTCGGGATCTTCGACGCCATCGCCGCGGCCACGCCCGACGTCATGTTGTGGCTCGGCGACAATGTCTATCTTCAGGAACCTGATTTCTACGACCCCGCGTCAATGGCCGCGCGCTATCGCCGCCAACGCGGATTCCCGCCGCTGCAGAAGTTGCTGACGGCCACGTCGCACCTCGCCATCTGGGACGATCACGATTACGGCCCGAACGACTCGGATGCGTCGTACGTGATGAAGGGCGAGACGCTGAAACTCTTCCAGCTCTACTGGCCGAATCCGAGCTCGGGACTGCCCGACGTGCCCGGGGCCTTCGGCTTCGCGCGTTACGGCGACGTGCTGTTCTTCCTGCTCGACGATCGGTACTATCGGTCGCCGGATCGCTGGCGCGATGGAGCCGACAAGACGATGTTCGGCGCGCGCCAGCTCGAATGGCTGAAGCAAGCGCTCGTTTCGGCCCCGCGCTCGGCGATCAAGATCATCGCCGGCGGCGGTCAGTTCTGGCTGCGCGAGACGCGGTTCGAAGGCTGGAATCATTTCGCAACCGAGCGGACCGCGTTTGCCGATTGGCTGGTCCGCGAGCGCATAGAAGGCGTGATCTTTCTCTCCGGAGACCGTCATTTCGGGGAGCTGCTCAAGGTCGAGCGTCCTGGCGCGTATCCGCTCTTGGAGTACACGTCGAGCCCGCTCACATCGCGCCCGCCGGCAAGGCTCGACGAAGTCGATCGCGCAAATCCCGATATCGTGCCGGGAACGCTGGTCGCAAAGCGGCAGTTCGGCCTTATTCGCGTTTCCGGACCGGGCAACGACCGCCGTATTGCATTCGAGGCGCGGGATTCGGAAGGATCGCTGCTCTGGCGCCATGAAATCGGTGCCGGCGATTTGCGATTCCCACGCAAGGCTGGCGCCGCGCCATGACGGCTCCTGCACGACGGCGCGCATCCGTCGCGCGCCGCTCGGCGCTTCTGATCGCGGTCATCGCCTCCATCGCGCAAACTTTCGATGTACGTGGGATCGAAGTCGAGGCCATCGAGCTCGATCCATTCGCGCAGGCCACAAGCGGCTTCAAAGGCTGCCCGTTGTCGTCGCCGCCGCTCGTCACGCCAGAACAGATGCGCATCATCGCCCATGAGCGCGCCGAGCGCGGCACCTACTGCGCGCTCGAAGGCCGCTGCGAGCCGGGCGGCGCATACCGGCGCGATGCCGAAGTGAACGACCGGGTTCGCGCGGCGATCGCGCAAGACAAGCGCTTTGCGAGCACCACCGTCGCCGTGACAACGACGCGGCGGTTCGTCACGTTGACAGGCTGCGTGCATTCAGCCACGCAGCGCCGCGCGCTTGTCGATTTGGTAAAAGCGCAATCCGGCGTCGATCGGGTCTTCGACGAAACGCGAGTCGGTATCGCGGTCACCCAACCTTCGAACGGCGCGAAGCCGTGATCGTGCCGAGCGAAAGGTTAACCCCGGACGCACGAACGCAGCGTTAACAGCGACATCGCCCCAATCACCGGAGGTTCGCATGTCGCCCTTTGCCGCCCGCGCGACGGCGTGGCTGGTTGTCGTATCGACGCTCGCCGCTCTCGTCTTCCTTGCTAGGCCTGCCGCTGCATTTTGCGGGTTTTACGTGGGCAAGGCCGACGCCGGACTCTTCAACGAAGCCTCGCAGGTCATTCTGGTCCGTCGCGACGGCAAGACGGTCATCAGCATGGCCAACGACTACCGCGGTGCACTGACCGAGTTTGCGTTGGTGGTGCCTGTTCCACAGGTGCTCCTTCGCGACCAGATTCACATCGGCGATCGGAAGCTCTTCGAGCGCATCGATGCCTATAGTGCGCCGCGTCTCGCCGAGTACCACGATCCTGATCCCTGTGCAGTGAAGGCCGCGCGCGCGATGGGCGCCGTCAACTCGCCACTTCCGGCCTCGGTCGCGAAGGAAGAAAAGCAACGCGACAAAGCGCTGGGAGTGGCTGTCGAAGCTGCCTATACGGTCGGCGAGTACGACATCGTGATGCTGTCGGCAAAACAATCCGACGGGCTCGAGACGTGGCTGCGCGAAAACGGCTACCGGATTCCGAAAGGCGCCAGCGCCGCGCTCAAGCCTTATGTCCGCCAGAACATGAAATTCTTTGTCGCCAAGGTCAACCTCAACGAGCAGGCGAAGACCGGCGTTGCGTACTTGCGCCCGCTGCAATTCGCGTTCGAGTCGGAGAAATTCATGCTGCCGGTGCGGCTCGGGATGCTCAATGCAAAGGGGCCGCAGGATCTCGTCCTTTACGTGCTGACGCCGCAGGGACGCGTCGAGACGACCAATTACAGGACGGTCAAACTGCCGGCGAACATGGACCTGCCGACGTTCGTGCGCGACGAGTTTGCGCAGACGTACAAGGCGCTGTTCGAAACGCAAGCTTCGCGCGAGGACTATCGCGCGATCTTCACCGAATACTTTTGGGACATGACCTGGTGCGACCCCTGCGCCGCCGATCCGCTGACGCCTGACGAGTTGAGGCAGGCCGGCGTGTTCTGGCTGGATCCGAAAGCCGGCGCGCGTGGGGGCGGCCAGCCGGTCATGCTGACGCGGCTCCACCTGCGCTACACGCGCGAATCGCTGCCCGAGGATCTCATGTTCCAGGAAACCGCCGACCGCCAGAACTTCCAGGCGCGCTACGTGCTGCGGCAACCGTGGCGGGGCGATCCGGCGAGCTGCAGCGCGGCACCCGCCTACTTCGAGGAAGTCGCGCGCCGGCAGGACGGGGAAGCTACGACGCTCGCCTCGCTGACGGGCTGGGACGTCGACGCGATCCGCGCGAAAATGGCGCTGGCCCCGCAGCCGAGGAATCGTTGGTGGGACGCGCTCTGGAAATGAAACCGGGCCATGCGGCCGCGTTGTGCGCCCGGCTTCCGCGCGACGCGCGCATCTACCAGATTGCGTTCCAGGCGATCCTGCTCACGGTCGGCGTTCTGGCCCGCGATTTCGCGCTCGATCCGCGACAGATGGCGCTTGCTTTCGCCGCCGGGCTCGTCACCCAGCGACTGTGGCTCAAAGCGCTCGGTCTCGAGCATCGTGGCATGCTGTCGGCGCTCATCACCTGCTTCGGCGTATCTTTGCTGCTGCGTTCCGACACGCTGTGGGTCCACCCGCTCGCCGCGGCGGTGGCGATGTCGTCGAAATTCCTGCTGCGCGTCCATGGCAAGCACATCTTCAATCCGGCGAATCTCGGCGTGATTGCGGCGCTCGTGCTGTTGCCGGGAGCTTGGGTATCGCCAGGGCAATGGGGAAACGACGTTGCGCTGGCGGGATGGTTCGTCGCGTTGGGTGGACTCGTGACGCAGCGCGCGCGGCGATGGGATATTTCGTGGGTGTTCCTGGGCGCGTGGCTTGGCCTCGTTGCCGCGCGCGTTCTGGTGCTCGGTCAACCGTGGACGATCCTGGCGCACCAGCTTGCGAATGGCGGCTTGCTGCTGTTTGCCTTCTTCATGATTTCCGATCCGCTGACAATTCCCAACAGGAGGTCGGCGCGCATCGGCTACGCGATCCTCGTCGCGACGATCGCATTCGTCTGGCAGTTCGTGCTTTTCCGGACCAACGCGCTCCTGTGGGCGCTCTTTATTGCGGCTCCCGCTGTTCCGCTCATCGACTGGCGCTGGCCCGGAGCAAAATTCCTGTGGCGCGGCCAGGCACCGGAGGGCCGAGGCGCCGCAACCAGCGTTTGAGGATCACTCCTCTTCGTGCTTGCGCGACTTGCGGAATTCCGTCGCCAAATGCTGCTGCAGCGTGGGCGGGGCCGGCTCGTAATGCGAAAGCTGCATCGACCACGAGCCGTGCCCGCCGGTCACTGACTTCAAGCGCGCCGAATAACCTTCGAGCTCGACTAACGGGGCGAGTCCGTTTATGGCGATCAACCCGGGCTGGAGGCCGACCGTGCCGGTCACCTGACCGCGGCGCGATGACAGGTCGCCTGCGATATCACCGGTATTGTCCTCGGGACAGATGATCTCGACGCTGACGATCGGCTCCAGAACGATGGGGCGCGCTTTCTCGATAGCGTCGAGAAAAGCCTTCTTGCCGGCGGAGACGAATGCCACTTCCTTCGAGTCGACCGGGTGATGCTTGCCGTCGTGAACGACGACACGCACGTCCTGCAACGGAAAACCCGCGACCGCGCCCGTGCTTAGCACCTGCTCGACGCCCTTCTGCACGGCCGGCATGAACTGGTGCGGGATCACGCCACCTTTGGTCGCGTCGACGAACTCGAAACCGGCGCCGCGCTGGCGCGGCTCGACCCGCAGTGACACTTCGCCAAACTGCCCGGCGCCCCCCGTCTGCTTCTTGTGCCGGTGGAAGCCTTCTGCATTGGCCGTGATCGTTTCGCGATAGGGGATTCGCGGCGGGCGCGTATCGATCTCGAGCTTGAACTGGGAGGCCATCCGTTCGAGGATCGAGCGCAGGTGCAAGTCGCCCAACGCGCGCAACACTGTCTCGTTGGTCGTCGCGTCGTGCTCGACGACGATGGTCGGATCCTCTGCGATCATCCGGTGCAGCACGTCGGAGATGCGCTGCTCGTCGCCGCGCTTCTTCGGCGTAATCGCGACGCCGTGCATCGGCACCGGGAACTCGAGCGGCCGCATGTGGATGTGGTCCTCGTCGTGCGAGTCGTGGAGGACGCAGTCGAACTCGATCTCGTCGACTTTCGCCACCGCGACGATATCGCCGGGAACGGCGCGCTCGATTTCGACACTCTTGCCGCCCTGCAGCAGGAAGAGGTGCCCGACCTTGAACGGCTTCCTGCCGTCGCCGATGAAGAGCTGCGTGTCCTTCGTCACCGTCCCCTGATGTACGCGAAAGACGCCGAGCTTGCCGACGAACGGATCGACGACGACCTTGAACACGTGCGCGAGAACGTGCTTCTTCGGATCAGGTTCCGAGCGGAACGCCGGCGCGGCATCGCCTTCGCCCTTGTAGAACAGCGGCGGATTGCCTTCAGTGGGATTTGGAGCGAGCTTCACCAGGATATCGAGGAGCTCCGCGACTCCCGCCCCGGTCTTGGCTGAAACGAAGCAGACGGGAACGAGATGGCCTTCGCGCAGCGCCGTCTCGAACGGCGCATGCAACTGGTCCGCCGCAATTTCGCCTTGTTCGAGATACAGCGACATCAGCTCCTCGTCGACCTCGACCACCTGGTCCACCAGCGCACGGTGCGCACTGGCAACGGACGAGAAATCGGATTCGCCTTCGGGATTGAAGAAGCAGTCGACGACCTTCTTTCCGCCCCCGGCGGGCAGGTTGATCGGCAAACACTCCTTGCCGAACGCCGCCTGGATTGCAGCCAATACCTTCGGCAGGTCGCCATTTTCGGCGTCGATCTTGTTGACGATGACGATGCGGCACAGCTTGCGCTTGGCCGCCCAATCCATCATTCGCGACGCGATCATCTCAAGTCCCGACTGCGCGGTTACCACCACCGCCGCCGTCTCCACGGCATCGAGCGCGCCTATCGCCTGCCCGATGAAATCGGGGAAGCCTGGTGTGTCGACCAGGTGGATTCGCGTGTCCTGGGTATCGATGTGCATGATCGACGCGCGCAATGAATGCTGCCAGGACCTTTCAAGCGCATCGAAATCGGCAACCGTCGTGCCGCGTTCGACGACACCCGGTTCCTTGATCATGCCGGAGCGATGGAGCAGCGCCTCGGCGAGCGTCGTCTTGCCAGCGCCGCCCTGCCCGACAAGCGCAACCGTGCGGATGTTTCCGGTGGCGTAATTCGCCATGCGGCGTCCCTCCAATTCGTGTCGTCCGGTCAATTATACCGGCCGCGGGAGGGTATCCGTTTCGATTCGGGCGGCGAGATGGCCGCCGCTTGACCACGCTGGCGACACTCGCCTCGCGCGGAGCGGGAGAGGTTTCGCTACAAAGCGAGCGCCAGCATGTCGCGCAGATTGCGGATCAGCTCTTCTTCCTGGTACGGCTTGCCGAGGTAGAGATCGACGCCAAGCTCTTTCGCCCGATTGCGGTGCTTCTCGGCGGTCCTTGATGTGATCATGATGATCGGGATGTGCGCATTCTTCGGCTCGCTCTTGATCGTCTTCGTGAATTCGAAGCCATCCATCCGCGGCATTTCGATGTCGAGCAGGATCACGTCCGGCGTGCGGTCGTTCAGGAGCTCGAGCGCGTCGATCCCGTCCTTCGCGGTGATCACGTCGAACCCGGCACGCGTCAACGTGCGGCTCGTTATCTTGCGCACGGTAAGCGAATCGTCAACGATCATCACGAGCGGAGGTCCCGCCGCCCCGTGCGCCTGCCCCTGCGCCGGCACTTTCGGCAGCATCGGCGCCATCCGCTCCACGTTTGGATCGTAGATCGGCACATCGGGCCGTTGCGCGAGCTGCACGGGGTTGATGATCAGCACGATCTCGCCGCTGCCCAGTACGGTCGCGCCGGCAATACCCGAAACGCGGGCGAGCTGCGGCCCGATGTTCTTCACCACGACTTCCTGGTTGCCGATCATTTCGTCGACGTGGATCGCAGCGACGTTCTGCCCGGCGCGCAGGAGCAGCACCGGGTTATAGCGCGCCGTTTCCGGATTGTGGTGCGGGTCGCCCAAAAGACGTGGCAGATAATGGAACGGGTAGCTCTTGCCCTGCCATTCGACCTTGCGCGCAACGTAGAGGTTGACGAGCGCTTCCGCTTTGACCTGCTGAACCTGCTCAACCATCGGCGATGGCAGCGCCCAGAGTCTTCCTCCGGCGCGCACGAGAACTGCCTGCGCCACCGCCAGCGTCAGCGGCAGATAGAGGAGGAACGTCGTACCATGGCCTGCGCGGGTCGCCACCTCGACGCGACCCCCGAGCGCGGCGATCTCGGCGCGCACGACGTCCATCCCGATGCCGCGACCGGAAAGCTGCGTGACCTTGGCGGCTGTCGAGAATCCTGGCTGGAAGATGAATTCGATCAACTGCGCGTCGGTCGGCGTGGCGTCGGCACTGATGCGCCCCTGCGCCACCGCGCGCGCACGAATCTGCTCGAGGCTGATCCCACCGCCGTCGTCGACGAGCTCAATCGCGATTTCATTGCCCACCTGCCGCACCGTCAGCGCAATCTCGCCCGTTTCGGGTTTTCCAGCGGCCGCGCGTGCAGCGCGCGACTCTATGCCATGGTCGAGCGAATTGCGCAGCAGGTGCTCGAGCGGGCCGGCCAGTTTCTCCAGCACGGAGCGGTCGAGCTCGGTCTGTCCGCCACTGATCTCGAGATTGGCGCGCTTGTCGAGTTCCTTCGCCGTCGTGCGCAGAATCCGGTACAACCGCTCTGACATGCTGCCGAATGGCACGGTCCGAATCGAGAACAGCTGCTGCTGCACGTCCCGCGAAAGCCGCGCCTGCGCAACAAGGGCAGCGTCTGCATCGTCCAGGTTCTTCAGGAGCGACTGCTGGACAGTCGACACGTCGTTCACACCCTCCGCGAGCGAGCGCGTTAACTCCTGGAAGCGTGTGTAGCGATCAAACTCGAGCGGATCGAATCCTTCTGCGGACTCGCCGGTCATGCTCATCCGAGACTGGATCTGTGATTCGCCCTGGATTTCGATTTCGCGCACCTGCGAGCGCAGCCGGATCACGCTGCCGGTGAGCTCGAGCAGGTTGGATTTCAGCGAGCGCAATTCGCCCTCGACCCGCGCCCGCGCGATCGCAACCTCGCCTGCCTCGTTCACGAGCCGATCGATCATGTCGGCACGAACTCGCAATTGGGCACGTTGGCCCGCTTCGGCTTCGGGGGCTGCGGCTGGGGCTGGTGCTTGTGCGGATGCGGGCGACGCTGTCGGCGCAGCCGACGCGGGCTTCGGCACGATGATCGGTGTTGCGGCTTGCGACGGCGTTTCCTCGACGTGCGGCGGTTTCGCTGCCGCGGCGGAAACTGTCTCGATGGATTCGATTGCGGCCCCCGCCGCTGCACCTGACGCGCTCTCGGCCCACGGCAGCGGGACATTCACTTTCCCTTCGCGCAGCGCCTCGAGCACGAAGGCAATGCGATCGAGGTCGTCATCGAGCGCGTCGAACAGCGCGGGAGTTGTCGGCGCGGCGACTCCGCCTGCATCGAGGCGCGATTCCATGAGGTGGGTGAGCTCGCCTAGCCGCATCGCACCGCTCATTCGGGCGCTGCCCTTGAACGTGTGCAGCGTTCGCCGCAGCTGGCTCGCGCTCTCGGTGTCGGACGGCCTGCGGCGCCATGCACGCAATTGCTCACCCGCCTGTGGAAACAATTCGGCGGCTTCGTCGAGAAAGATGGGGAGTACATCCTGGTCCACTTCGTCGCGAATATCAGCGAGATCATCGTGGCCGGGTTCGGGAAGGACCAGCGCGTCGTCGATCGGGGGCGCCGGCACAACGTGCGCCGGTCGCTGCAGCGTCGCGCTGGCGGCAGTTGCATCGGACGTCTCCGCGATGGCGGTTTGCGCTGCCGCCGCGGGCGGTGACGAAGAGGATAGGACCTCAGCCGGCGGTGCCGGAACGGCGACCGGACCGCGTGCGCGGGCCTCGTCGTTCTCATCGCGCGCAGCTTCTTGCGCCGCCTGCGATTCGGCATCAGCGAGCGCGGGCTCGGTATCGATTTCCTGCCGCAGTTCTTCGAGCTCGTGCTGAATTGCGGCGGCTTCGGTCGACTCGGCGGCGGCGAATCCGACGCGGTCGCGAACTCGGCCGACGAAGGCGCGCAAGCCCTCCACCGCACGTGCGAGCACGGGAAGCGCAGCACCCGGCAACGGAGGCTCGCGTTGCTGCAGCGCGAGGAGCGTTTGCTCGAGCGCTTTCGACGTAGCCGCGATCAGGGGAAAGCCGCCCGTGCGATGAATGCCGCACAACGTGTGGCTTGCGCGCACCATCGCGGCCGAGGGTCGCTGGTTGGTGTCGAACTGCAGCGCCTCGAGCTCGTGGGTGAGCGTGGTGAGATGCTGAACAGCCTCCTCGATGAGAATGCCGAACAGCACCGCTGACAATGTCACCTCGCCGATGGCGACCTCGTCTCCGGCGTCGGTGACTTCGATTTCTCCACCTTCTGCGTCGACCGTCGCGTCATCGCTGATCGCGATTTCATCGACGGCGGGGAGCGCCCGCGGCGTCTCCAGTTCCTGCGGCGGCACAATGAGTGCCGGCGTTGGTTCGAATTCCTCTGCAGACGGCCCGACGCCCACCTCGGGCAACTCGATCATCGGCATCTGCAGTGACGGCAACGGTTCCGGCACGGGATGAACTTGCGCGGCAGCTTCCGGTTCGCGCGGCACTTCGCGTAGCTCTACTTTCGGCGCCGGCGGCGTCGGCGCCAGCACCGACTCGCGTCCCGGCGGCAGCTCCGACTCGATGGTGGCGATTGCTGCGTGAAGCTCCGAAGCGTCCGCAACGACGCTTCCCCGTTCGGAGAGGTCGGCAACCCAGCCGCGGAAGCTGCGCTCCGCCACGTCGATCATCGCAAGCACGGCCGGTGTCACGACGCGCTCTTCTTCGAGCAGGCGATTCAGGATCTTCTCGACCGCGAACCCGATTTCGCCTAGCTCGGTCAAGCCGACCATGCGCCCGCTGCCCTTCAGCGTGTGGAACTGGCGGCGCACCGTGCGCAGCGCTTCACGATCGCCGTGATTTTCTTCGATGATCGCGCGCTGCTCGGCGACAGTGTCGAGCACTTCGCGCGCCTCGGTGAGATAGATGTCGAGCAGCTCGGCGTCGAGCCCTTTCGCGTCGGTAGCGAGCAGCCGTTGCGTTTCCTCAGAAATCTCGGGCGCGGGTGCGGCGCCTCCCGCAGCGGCGATCGCGGTAACCGTCGCGGCCAAAGCCGCCGTGCCACCGGCGTCGAACTCGACGATTGCAGCGGCTGCCTGCGCCGTGAGATCGACGTCACCGATCAACTCGGCATCGTTGCGGAGGTCCTCGAGCCGCGCGCGAAGCAAAGCTCGCGCCGCCTCGTCAGCGGGCGCATGACGCACCTCGGCAACGAGAGCGGGCAGCGCGTTGCGAAGCTCGTCGACGGCCGCCTCGACAGTGTCGCCGTGATCGGCTTCCGCTTCGTGCGGCACCTCTCCCAGGCGCTTCGCGAGGAGCGGCGCGATCAGGCGCTCGCGGTCGGGACGCTGCTGCTCGACCGCTTCGATATAGAAACCGAGTCCCGACAACGACTCGGCGAGCAACTCGAGATCCTCGTTGGACACGACCGTTTCCGGATTTGCGTAGGTGTCGATCTGCTCCTGGCAAAGCCCGAGCAGCCGCTCCGCATCGGGCAGTCCCAGGATCTTGAGCGCACCCCTGATCTGCTGACTGTCCTTGCCGAGTGTTGCGAGGTCGGCGCGCTTCGCGCTGTCGCGGAAGAACGCGTCGAGCACTTGCTCCATGTGCCGGAGGTTGGCCTGGATCTCGCGGCTCACTTGCGCGAGCAGCAGGCGCTCTTGTGCCCGCTTCGACATCTCATCCAACAGCGGCGCGGCCGCGGCGCCGGACGGCGGCCGCAGGCTCCGTGCACCATCTAGACGCGACAACATCGTCGCGACCTGCTTCGGAAACTCCGGTGAAAGGCTCGCGTAGTTTTCGAGCGCGCTATCCGCCAGCAGCATTCCGGTCGCGTACTCCATCGCGAGCGATTCGGGAACCGCCTGGGGCATCTTGTTGAGCCGTTCCACGAGCCCCGCAGTGAGCTTCATCAGCGCACCGTTGCCGACTTCGGCGACGTGCTTGTGGACGATCGCGAGCGTCTGCTTCAGCTTCGGCAGATTCTCGGCGCGTCCCGATGTGAACTTGAGCCAGGCGTCCTTCGCGCTCGCCAGTGCGTCGCGCGCATCACGCAGATGCGGCTGGATGCGGACCAGATCGGCATTCAGCACTTCCGCGGAGGGAATCAAGCCCGACAGCTTGAAGCCCTTCTGCACGGCCTGCACCGAAGGCGCCACCGGGGCGCTGATTGCCACGTAGTAGAGAACTTCGCGTCGCAGCCGGTCGGCGACCTTGCCCGAGCCTTCGACGACGCGGCGGATCTGCAAGTCGACGCGCGCCGCCAGCTGCTTGACGCCAAATCCGGATTCGAGCCCATGCTCCACCAGTGCGTCGAGCAGAGCACCAACAGTCCACCAGAACGCACGCAGGTTGGGCTGAGTGGTCGCGTCCTCGATGCCGGCCACCGCATCGCGCATGCCCTTCGCACCTTCGCCGTCCTCGGCACCGCGCAGCCACGATAACAAGCCGCGCTGATAGAGGCGCCGTTGCTTCACCATGTATGACTGCAGCTTTGCCGCTGGAATCACTTGCGGCGTACCGAGCTTCGGCGCCCGCGGCGCGAGATCAGGGTAGAAAAGATCGGTCGGAGAAGACGCTTTGACGCCGCGTCCGCGCTGCATCGCTTCGTATTCGGGGAAGAGCTTGAGCGGTACCGGCGTCGCGCCGTTCACGAGCTCGTCCAGAAAGATTCGCAACTTCTTGCATCCGCGCTCGATCGCCTCGCAGGCCGCCTGCGCGTCGCGCACGGGGATTTCCTCGAGTCGCGCAAGCTGTCGCTCGACCTCGTCGGTAAACGCGACGACGGCATCGAGACCGACCATCTGAATGGCGCCCGCCGCCTGATGGATGTGCGTACGAGCGTGCTTGAGCGACGTCAGGTCCTTGCCCGTCGCGCGATAGGCGGCGAGCGACTCCAGGCCGCGCGTCAGCGCCTGGTCGATCTCACCCTGCACCCATGAGAGCGGGCCGAGATCGAAGTCGGTTGCGGATTCGGTGGCCACGGTTGTTCGGTCCAATCCTGTTCGGTTTAGCAAGAACCGGGCCCGGCCCCGCCGGCCGTTTCCAGCGACATTTCGCGCGCCGCTAAACCTTGAAACCTGCGACGGAACTGCGAAGCTCGGCTGCGAGTCGCGTCAGCTGACCGATCGAAACATTGGTTTGCTTCGTGCCTTCCGTCGTCTCTTCTGTAATCTTCAATATGCCCTGCATGCCGCGCGTTACGTCGGACACCGACGCCGATTGCTTCTGCGTCTGCGCGGAAATTCCGCCGATGAGCTCGGCCAACTCGCGCGAGACCTTGCGGATCTCTTCCAACGCCTGACCTGCGGCGTCGGACAACTTCGTTCCTTCGACCACGCCCACGGTCGACTTCTCCATCGCAGCAACTGCGTCCTGCGTGTCGGCCTGAATGGTCTTCACGATCGCCTCGATCTGTTTCGTCGCCTCTCCGGAGCGTTCGGCGAGGCGCTGGACTTCCTCCGCCACCACCGTGAAACCGCGACCCGCTTCGCCTGCGGATGCGGCCTGGATCGCCGCATTGAGTGCAAGCACGTTCGTCTGCTCGGTGATGTCGGAGATCAGTTCGACGATTTCGCCGATCTCAAGTGACGATTCGCCGAGGCGCTTGATCCGTTTCGATGTGTCCTGGATCTGCGTACGGATTTCGTTCATGCCCGAAATCTGGTTCTGCACGGCCTGCCCGCCCTTTTCCGCGGCGGTGAGCGACTGCTGCGCCACGCGGGCGGATTGCACGGCGCTTTGCGACACTTCGCTGATCGACTGCGCCATCTGCAGGACCGACGACGACGCCTGTTGAATTTCCTTGTTCTGCCGCTGTGATGCCTCGTAGAGGCGATTTGAAATCGCCTGCGCGTCCTGCGTTGCCTTCGCCACCTGGTCCGTCGCCGAGTTGATGCCCTTGACCAGCGTGCGCAGCTCCTCGATCGTGAAGTTGATCGAGTCGGCGATCGCCCCCGTGACGTCCTCGGTGACCGACGCCTGTACGGTGAGGTCACCGTCGGCGAGATTCCCCATCTCGTTCAGGAGCCTCAGAATGGCCTCCTGGTTTCGCTTGTTCTCGCCTTCGCTC
The DNA here is from genome assembly GCA_963724975.1 of uncultured beta proteobacterium. GTDB lineage: Bacteria > Pseudomonadota > Gammaproteobacteria > Burkholderiales > Casimicrobiaceae > CAIWHR01. The sequence continues at coordinate 633,951 of CAVRXB010000005.1, forward strand.
TCCGCTGCACGGATCCGGGCGTCGTCGAGGAACACCTTTCCCAGCAGCACGAGAAAGGCGAGCGCGAGGATGGCGAACACGAGTGCTGCCCACAACGCGACACGCGTCCGGCTGCCGGATTCGTAGTGTTCGGCGAGCTTGGTCGTGTCGGAAAGCAGCGCGTCGGATTCGCTGTTGATGCCGCGTGCCGCCTGCTTGGCAGCGACGAGGCGGTTCATGTTCTGCAGGATCGCGGCGACGCCCTGATCGTAGGTCGCAAACCGCTTCTGCAACTCGGCCAGCGTGCCCCGCGCTTCCTCGTTTCGCACGCCCGTAAGGCGTAACGCATCACTCCCTTTGAGAAGACCGTTCAGGATGTCGCGGAACGTCCCGGCATCCTTGCCGAGCAGGAAGGCGACTTCTGGATCGATCTCCTCGGCCGAGGCGAGCGCGTTGGCGTTCTTCGCGATCCGCTGCGACAAGACCGCGAGCTGATTCGTGTATTCGATCTCGCGCAGGCTGCCCCCACCCTGTCCCACCTGCTGAGCCGCCTGCTGCGCGAGCTCGAGGATCGCGTTGTTGCCTTGGTTGATGTTCTCGAGGCCCTTCGCGAGCGTAGTCAGGCTTTGCTGATTCTCGAGGACGCGCCCGGCGTTGACGTCGACGCGGTCCCACCGTCCCTTGATCTCCTGCAGGATTTTCGTGGTGGCGTCATCCGAGGGCGCGTCGAGCGACACCCCTCTCACCGTGCCGCCGGTCTGCAATGCCTCGAGATCCGACTTGAACTTCTCGCGGCTGTCCTTGAGGCCGGGGAACGCAGCGGCCTGGCCTTGCGCTGCGAGGGCGGTGCCCCGCGCGAGACGCTGCGACAACATCTGCATTTCCGTTGCGGTCGACTCGGCCGCCCCTGCCTGCGTCGTTAGACGGCTGTCGAGGAAAAGCATGACAACCGCCAGCACGAGAAATGTCAGCAGCAACACGCCGAATACCTGGAATTGGCGGACGATCGGCAGATGACCTACGACCGGCAGGGGCCTTGGCATCCTGGCTTCGGACGTCGCCGAACGCAGCTGCTCCATGATCGACACGGAAGCGAGCGGATCGTAGCCGGGTTGCGCCGCGCGCACCTGCGTGGTCGGCATGTCAAGGTCGTCGGTGGGAGTTCCCTTGCCGTTGCCGAACACCTTCGGCAGTCTCAGTGAAATTGCCATGCGTCCTCCGATCGGCACGCTGTGCGCACCGGTACTTTCAAAGTCCTACCTGCAAGAAGCCGGGATCCTGCGCGAGCCGCGCGAGATCGATTTCCTGCCACGCGCTCCCTTCGGCGTCCATCCAGCGCTGCCCGTACCAGTCGGCGGCGTCGGTGGGCGGCGCCGCGGGCGCAAGCTCCGCGAGGTTGCGCAAGCCGAGCACGCGCCCGACGACGATCCCCGCCTTGAGCTCGCCCGTTCGTGGTCCGAACACGACGAGTCGCGACTGGCCGCCGCTGGCGGCGAGACTCGCCTCGCGGCCCAGAAAAGCGCCGAAATCGATGATGCTGTAGAGGTTGCCCCGGATATTCGAGACGCCCAAAAACCAAGGTTTCGTCAGCGGCACGGTGGCGACTTGCGGCACGGTGATCACTTCGCCCGCATCGGAGAGCCGGATAAGCCATTGGACGCCGCCACAGGCAAGACCCAGACGCGACGATTCGACCTGCGCCGCCGTCTTGGTGGCGAGCCGGGACGCGAGTTCCTGCTGGAACGATCGGAGGTCGAGTTTGGCGGCGCGGGGCATTGCGGGCGGTTTGCGTTCGCAGTCAGCCGAGGGCGGCGATCTTGAGGAGCAGCTCGTCGCGGTTGACGGGCTTGACGACATAGTCGCGCGCACCCTGTCGCATTCCCCAGATCTTGTCCGTCTCCTGGCTCTTCGACGTGCACAGGATGATCGGAATGCTCCGTGTGTCGGCGTCGCGGCTGATCGCGCGGGTCGCCTGAAAACCGTTCAATCCCGGCATGACGACATCCATCAGGATGAGGTCCGGCCGCACCTGCTTGGCCTTCTGGATGGCGTCCTCGCCGTTGTCGCTGGCGACAACTTCATAGCCGGCCTTCGTCAGAAGATCGTTCAGCACGTGGCGCTCCGTCGGCGAGTCGTCGACGATGAGGATTTTCTTGATCGTCATGGTTCCTGCCCTCTTTCCTGCTTTCCCCCGGCGCCGTCTCACAGCGGGCAGCGGGCCAAGTCCAGCCTGCTTTCTATGCCGCAGCAGCCCGCTTCACGTGCGCGGCCACCGCTTTCAGGAGGCTTTCCTTGGTGAACGGCTTGGTCAGGTACTGGTCGGAGCCCACCATCCGCCCGCGCGCACGGTCGAACAGGCCGTCCTTGGACGACAGCATGATCACGGGCGTGAGGTGGAACTTCGCGTTTTTCTTGATCAGGGCACAGGTCTGGTACCCGTCGAGCCGAGGCATCATGATGTCGACAAAAACGAGGTCCGGCTGGTGGTCGGCGATTTTTGCCAGCGCGTCGAAGCCATCCTCTGCGAGGATGACTGTGCATCCCGCCTGCAGCAGGAATATTTCGGCGCTACGGCGAATGGTGTTCGAATCATCGATCACCATTACCTTGATGCCCGACAGGGTATTCTGCTCCGCCAACACATTCCTCCCGCCCGCGCGCCCGGATCCGGGTGCGCTCCGTTGTGAACTGCAACCCCTCCGGGCAAGTCTGCCACGGCCGATGCCAACTGCATAGAGCATAAACCTTGCCTGAATCGGCATCGGCGGCCCGATTGGGCCCAAATTGCAACACCAGAGCAATTTTGACGGGCCGGGCCGTGCCGCCGGACGGCAGGCACTGCCCCCCGACGTCGGAAAGGGGGGCAAAGGGCCGGGTCCCGCGCTTTTACAACCCTGGGGCCGCGAACCCCGATAGGCGCCGCTTTGCACCAAATGCCCGGGCGGGCAATCAGCGGCCCAGAAACATCCGGTAAGCCGGGTTGCCCGTCTCGTCGACGTAGTCGTAGCCCAGGCGGTCGAGGAAGGCACGGAACTCGCGCTTGTCCGAGGGCGGCACTTGCATCCCCGCGAGCACCCGACCGTAGTCGGCGCCATGGTTGCGGTAGTGGAAAAGGCTGATATTCCAGCCGCGGCTCATGCTGTTCAGGAACTGCATCAACGCGCCGGGACGCTCGGGAAATTCGAACCGGTAGAGGATCTCGTGCTCCGCCGCCGGGGCATGGCCGCCGACCAGGTGCCGAATGTGGAGTTTGGCCATCTCGTTGTCGGTGAGGTCGTACGCTTCGATCCGGTGGCGCTTCAAATCGGCCAGCAGCCGCTCCGTCTCGAGCCGGCCCGCGACCTCGATGCCGACAAAGAGATGCGCGACTCGCGGGTCGGCGTAGCGGTAGTTGAACTCGGTGACCGAACGTTTGCCAAGAAGCCGGCAGAAAGCCCGGAAGCTCCCCGGCCGCTCCGCAATCGTCACCGCGAGGATTGCCTCGCGCCGCTCGCCAAGCTCGGCGCGCTCAGCCACGAAGCGCAGCCGGTCGAAGTTCATGTTGGCGCCGCAGGCGATCGCAACGAATGTGCGGTCCTTCGTGCGATGGCGCTCGACCCATGCCTTGACGCCGGCTATCGCGAGCGCGCCGGCTGGCTCCAGGATCGAGCGCGTGTCCTCGAACACGTCCTTCAGCGCGGCGCACGTGGCGTCGGTGTCAACCAGCACCATTTCGTCGACCAATTCGCGCGCGATTCGAAACGTCTCCGCGCCGACCTGCTTCACCGCGACGCCGTCCGCGAAGAGACCGACGTGCGCGAGCTTCACGCGGCGCCCCGCTTTGATCGAGCGCGTCATCGCATCGGAATCGACCGGCTGGACGCCGATGATCCTGATCGCGGGCCGGACCCGCTTCACGTACGACGCGATGCCGCTGATCAGACCGCCGCCGCCGACCGCGACGAAGATGGCGTCGATCGGGTCCGCGCATTGGCGCAGGATTTCCATGCCGACGGTGCCCTGGCCCGCGATCACGTCGGGATCGTCATACGGATGGACGAACGTCGCCCGCGAGGCTTTCTGCAGCGCCGTCGCATGCGCATACGCGTCACTGTAGGAGTCGCCCCACAGTACCACCTTCGCACCGAGCGCCTCAACGGCGATGGTCTTGATGTGCGGGGTCGTGACTGGCATCACGATCGTCGCCTTGCAACGCAACTTCTGCGCGGCAAGCGCCACGCCCTGCGCATGGTTGCCCGCCGACGCCGCGATGACGCCGCGCGCGCGCTCGGCAGGCGACAAGTGCGCCATCTTGTTGTAGGCGCCGCGCAGCTTGAACGAAAAAACCGGCTGCTGATCCTCGCGCTTCAAAAGCACGCGGTTGCCGAGGCGGCGCGACAAGATCGGCGCGAGCTCGAGCGGCGATTCGATGGCGACGTCGTAGACCTTCGCGGTCAGGATCTTCTGCAAGTAGTCGACAGGCATGGCGAGTTGGCTGTGCAGCAATCGTTCGAGCGTAGCAGGAAAGCTGCAGGCGAGGAAACGCGATGCAGCTTCGCCGAGGTGCGGCCGTAGCGTTTCTGCTACGCTCCGGCGCACCATGGCCCGTCCCGTCCCCACGCCCGAGACGCTCGCCGTCGTCGACATGGGCTCGAACAGCTTCCGCCTCGAGATCGGCCGCGTCGAGGGCGATCAGATTTTTCGCCTCGACACCTGGCGCGAAAATCTTCGCATCGGCGCCAGCATCGACGAGCACGGCCGGCTCGCGCCGGAAGCGCGGCGCGCCGCTCTTGCCTGTCTCGCGCGTTTCGCCGAGCGCATCACGGGGCTGCATCCTTCGGCAGTGCGCGCGGTCGCGACCAACACGTTTCGCGTCGCGACCAACGCGGCTGCGTTCATGCCACAGGCCGAGCGGGCGCTCGGATTCCCAATTGACATCATTACCGGCCACGAGGAAGCGCGGCTCATCTACAACGGTGTCGCTCATGTGCTACCCCCCTCCGCCGAGCCACGGCTCGTCATCGACATCGGAGGCGGATCCACCGAATTCATCATTGGTCGCGGGCTCGAACCCGAGCGCCTCGAGTCGCTGCAGATCGGTTGCGTCGGATTGACGAAGCGCTTTTTCGCCGACGGTCGCCTGAGTGCGCAGGCGTTCGCCGACGCCGATACCGCGGCGCGTTCCGAAATCGAAACCATCGCCGGCGCTTTCCATCGCGAGCAATGGAAAGTCGCGTTCGCGTCGTCTGGAACCGCGCTAGCGCTCGCCGAAATCCTGGAGCAGAACGGCCTTTCCGCCGCCGGCATCACGCCCGAGGGTCTCGCCCGATTGAAAAAACGGATGGTCGGTTCCGGCCGTGTCGAGCGGCTCCGCCTGGCCGCGCTCAAGCCTGAGCGCGTGCCGGTGCTGGCGGCCGGACTTGCGATCATGGCGGCGGCGCTCGCGGAGCTCGACGTTCACCGCATCAATCCCGTCGGCGGTGCCCTGCGTCTTGGCGTGCTCTACGATCTTCTCGGGCGCCAAGTGCGTCGCGACGTCCGTGTTGCGACGATCGATCAATTCGCAACGCGCTACCGCATCGACCGCGAACATGCGGCGCGAGTCGCCGCGATGGCCGTTGCGCTTCATTCGGGTGCCGCTCCGGGAGCAGATGCGGCCGCGGTGCAACGGCTCGAGTGGGCGGCCTTGCTCCATGAGACCGGCTTTTCCGTTTCGCACACGGGATATCACAGGCATGGCGCATACATTCTGCAGAATGCCGACATGCCGGGATTTTCCGCCGGCGAACAGAAGGATCTCGCACTCCTCGTGCTGGGCTGCCGGGGCGGACTGGCCAAAATGGAGCCGGTGCTGTCCGATCCGCACTTTCGTGGGCGGCTCGTCGCCCTGCGTCTCGCCGTCTTGTTTCATCACGCAAGGCGCGCAATCGCGACACCGAAGATCGGTATGAAATCCGGGGCGCGGATTCGCGTCAGCGTGCCTGCCCGCTGGCTCAAGGCGCATCCGCTGACCGCGCACCTTCTGGCCAATGAGCGCGACGAATGGACGGCGGCGGGTTATCCGATGCGCTTCGTCTGAACTGCGTTTAGGTCGAGTCAGACGAAGTCCGGTGCAATCACCACCCGCAGCACGACCAACGAGGCGCCGGACTTGTCGCGGTTCGAAAGCCACCAGACGGCGCCTTTCTTGACCGACCACCATGCCTCCTCTCCGGAGAGCAGGAACGACGCGACGCTGCCGAGCGTCGGCTGATGGCCCACCACGACGACCGTCTCGCGCGAGTCGGGCCACCCGGCGGCGCTCAACACGGCGGCCGCCGTCGCGCCGGGTCCGATTTCCTCGACGGTGCGGAATTTGCGCTTGAGCGCGAGCGCTGTCTGCTGCGCGCGATCGGCAGGCGAAACGAGGATGCGAGCGCTATCGGGCAGGAAGCGATCGAGCCACTCGCCCATCCGTTCAGCCTGCTTTTGCCCCTTCGCAGTGAGGCGGCGGCCAAGATCGGGCTCGCCGGGCTCGGCTTCGGCATGGCGCCAAAGGACGAGATCCATCAGGGAACCTCTATCGCGTGGGACATGCTCCGAGGTTCCCCTAGTCGCTTTCGTCGGGTTCGCGCATCGCGACGAGCAGCTCGTGCTGCGCCGAACGAGCGCGAGCGCGCCCGCGCGGCGCGAGCTTGGACCAGCTGCCATCGGGGTTTAGTTCCCACGCATCGCGCGTGTCGGCGAGACAGGCGGACAGACCTTCCTCGACGACGCGTTTACGCAGAACGCTGTCGCGCACGGGAAATGCGACCTCGATGCGCCGAAACATGTTGCGGCCCATCCAGTCGGCGGATGTGAGCCATACGTCCGGCGCTCCGGCGTTGGCGAAAAACCATACCCGATGATGCTCGAGGAATCGCCCTAGAATCGAGCGCACCCGGATATGCTCCGACAACCCACGCACGCCGGGACGCAGCGCGCATGCCCCGCGCACGATGAGGTCGACTTCGACACCCGCCTGCGATGCCGCATACAGCGCGCGGATTACGCCTTCTTCGAGCAGCGCGTTCATCTTGGCGACGATGCGCGCCGGACGCCCCGCACGTGCGTGTTTCGTTTCGCGGCGGATCATTTCGATTACGCGGCGGTGCATCGTGAACGGGGCGAGCAGCAGGTGCCGCATCCGACCGGCCTTCGCTAGACTCGTGATGTGCATGAACACGTCGTTGACGTCGCCGCAGATCGCGGCGTCCGCGGTCAACAACCCGAAATCCGTGTAGAGGCGAGCCGTACGAGGGTGATAGTTCCCGGTGCCCAGGTGCGCGTAGGAGCGGAGGCGGATGCGCCCGCGGGCGTCCGCCTCGCGACGAATGAGAAGTGCAAGCTTCGCGTGCGTCTTCAAGCCGAATACACCGTAGACCACCTGGGCGCCGGCGCGCTCCAATTGGTCGGCCCAGTTGATATTCGCCTCTTCATCGAAGCGCGCCATCAACTCGACGACGACGGTGACCTCCTTGCCGCGCCGCGCGGCTTCGATCAGTGCTTCCATCAGCAGGGAGTTGACACCGGTGCGATACACCGTCTGCTTGATCGCCACGACATCGGGATCGTCGGCCGCCTTGCGAATGAACTCGACAACGGGATCAAACGACTGGTACGGATGGTGGAGCAGGATGTCGTGTTGGCGAATGGCCGCCAGGATGTCCGGCTGTTCCCGCAGTCGATCGGGAAGCCCGGGCACGAACGGCGGGAACTTGAGCGCGTCGATGTCGACCTGGTCGGCCAGAGAGGACAGCCGGGCGATGTTGACCGGGCCATCGCAGCGGTAGAGATCGGCGCTCGTCAACTCGAACTGCTGCAGCAGGAATTGCGCGAGCGGCTCGGGGCATTGGGCGGCGACCTCGAGCCGCACGGCAGAGCCGAATTGTCGCTGCGGCAATTCGCCCTGCAGCGCTTGGCGGAGATTCTTCACTTCCTCTTCGTCGATCCACAGGTCGGCGTCACGCGTGACCCGGAATTGCGCGTAATTGACGACGTCCCGACCCGGAAAGAGCTCGTGCAACTGCGCATGAATTACCGAGGACAGCATCACGAAAGCGTTGTCGCTGCGGGCGACCTCAGACGGCATCCGTATGATTCGCGGCAGCACGCGCGGCGCCTTGACGATTGCGATTGCCGTCTCGCGCCCGAATGCGTCGGTGCCGGAAAGCTCGATGACGAAGTTGAGGCTCTTGTTGACGACCTGCGGGAAGGGATGCGCAGGATCGAGGCCGATCGGCGTCAGCAGCGGTCGCACTTCGCTTTCGAAGAACTGTGCCGCCCACCGACGCTGCGCTGCGTTGAATTCGGTGCGCCGCACGAGGCGCACGCCGGCTTTTTCCAGCGCCGGTAGCACCTCGCGGTTGAGCAGCGCGTATTGCGCGTCGATCAGCGTGCGCGCTTCATCGCCGACCTGGATCAGCAGCGCGCGCGCCTCCTGCAGCGACATGCCTGGCGGGGGAACCCGGGCGCGGAGTTGCTCCTTGATGCCCGCGATCCTGATCTCGAAGAATTCGTCGAGATTGCTGCCGGCGATGCACAGGAAGCGAAGCCGCTCGAGAAGCGGCGTGTGGCTGTCCGCGGCAAGCGCGAGCACGCGCCGGTTGAACGCCAGCAGCGAGAGTTCGCGATTGAGCGGAGCGGCGTCGGCGTGACGGTCGGACATCGGCGCGCGCCGGCTCGATTCCGGGAGCATTGCGCGGGAGGCGGGAAACGGAATCGAAGCTTGCAGCGGGTCCATAAGCATGGCGAGCGCAGATTACGCCCATGTTACGACAGCGGCCGCGACCGGCAGTTTCAAGCTGCGTCGGGCATGGCCACTGGCGCGTCAATCGTGTCCATGACGGACCAGACGCAGCGGCCCTTGATTTCCTTTTCCAGCGCTTGGAGGTACTCGCGGTGCGCGGCGAGCTCGTCGGCCGTTGGCTCGATCACGATGAGCGGCGCACCGCGAGCGATCGACCCGATCGACAAACCTTCGGTCCATGCGCCGTCCACGCGGGGGGCCGCGCCGAGATCGATCGTGAGGGTCTCCTGCCCCCGCGTCATCGCGAGCCAGACTTCGGCCAGCAACAGCGCATCGAGCAGCGCGCCATGCAGGCTTCGATGCGCGTTGTCGACACCGAAGCGCTCGCACAGCGCGTCCAGGCTGTTACGCTTGCCCGGAAACATGTCGCGGGCGAGCGCCAGCGTGTCGGTCAGCTTGCCGTAGGTCGCCGCCGAAGCCGCGTGGCCTGCGAGCGCGAGCTCGACATCGAGAAACGCGACGTCGAACGGCGCGTTATGGATGATCCACTCGGCGCCGCGCGCGAAATCGAGGAACTCCGCGGCAATATCGCGGAATTTTACTTTCCCCTTCAGGTCGTCCCAGGTCTTGCCGTGCACTTCGGTGGCGCCGAAATCGATATCGCGCTCGGGATCGACATGGAACTGAATAGTGCGGCCGGTCGCGCGTCGGTTGACGACCTCGATCCCCGCGAGCTCGATGATCCGATGACCCTGCTGCGGGTCGAGCCCGGTGGTTTCGGTGTCGAGGACGATCTGCCGCATCACTTTCGGTACCTCTGGATCGTCGCCTGGATCTCTGCGATCGCGCGCTCTATTTCGTCGTCGGACAGATCGCGTTGCGCGCCCTTGCGGTCGGTCAACGTCAGCGTGCGGTCGATCTGCGTCTGGAATTCGCCCAGGCCGAGCGTTTCGGTTATTGTAGTCGATGGCTCGTCGGTCAGCGTTTCCGGACCCCAGCGCACGACGATCGCCGAGAGATTATCGCCGTCGGGGCCGCCTCGCTTTTCCGCCTCGCGCATCATCTGCGGCGCCGATTTCAGTATCGGCGTCGACGTGAGCCAGGTCGATATTTCTTCCTTGGTCATCACGCTCCACATGCCGTCGGTGCACATGACGAGCACGTCGCCGTTGCGAAGTGGCGTACGCTTGCCGAGATCGATCACGGGATCGACGAGCCCGCCGAGGCAACTGAAGATCTTGTTTCGATCCGGGTGCTCCGCCACCTCTCCCGCGCCGATGATGCCCTGGTCGACGAGGTACTGGACTTTGGAGTGATCCTTCGTCTGCCCGATCAGCCCGCCCTGCCGATAGAGGTAAAGGCGCGAATCGCCGACATGCGCCCAGTACGCATGCCCTGCCTGGACGATGGTCGCCACGCACGTCGTGCGCGGCGTCTCGAGCATCGAGAACTGGTTCGCGTAGGAGCCGAGCGCCGCGTGCGCGCGCTGCATCGAGTCCTGCAGGAACTTGAGCGGATTCTTGAGGATCGGCTTCGCCTCCTGCTGGAAGCGCTCGATGAAAAGACGCACGGCGATCTGGGCGGCGATCTCGCCCCCCGCGTGCCCTCCCATGCCGTCGGCGACGACGAGGAGAAGCGTGTCGCGGCTGTAGGTGTACGCGATCCGGTCCTGGTTGACCTTGCGCGAACCCTTCCGCGATTCCTGGAAGATCGTGAACCGCATCGAAAAACAAATAAACGAACAACGGCCGGCGTCAGGCGCCGATTTCGCTAAACAGCTTGCGCTTCAAGCTACCGAAGAACGTGAGCTTGCGCTTCTTCGGCGGAATTTCGCGGATGGCCTTCTGCAGCGCGAAAACCGACTGCGGGCGCTCGAGCGGATCGAGCCGCAGGCACCAGTCGATGACCTCCAGCACATTGTCCGAGTATTGACCGGACCAGATCTTCTTGGCTGAGACGAGGTGGTCCTCTTGGACCCTCGCGTCCGCAGCCTGTGGCGCGAACGCGGCGAGGCAGGCGAACATGCTCGCTCCGACGCCGTAGGTGTCCGTCCACGGGCCCAGACGGTCGGGATCGCGATACTGCTCGGGGGCCGCAAAGCCCGGCGTGTACATCGGCGCCAGCTTGGGGCGGTTGGTGGTGAGCGTTTGCCGCGCGGCGCCAAAATCGAGGAGGACGGGACTGCCGTCGGTGCGCAGATATATGTTCGCCGGCTTTATGTCGAGGTGCAGGAGCTTGTGCGTATGTACTTCGCGCAATCCGTTCAGCAGATGCATGAACACGTGGCGCACGAGGCGCTCCGACATCTGGTCCTGGCGCATCTGGATCTGCTGCTGCAGCGTGCGACCACGCTCGTAGCGCATCACCATGTAAACGGTCTCGTTCGCGCGGAAGAAATTCAGAACGCGCACGACATTGGGATGGTTGATCTTCGCAAGCGCGCGGCCCTCCTCGAAAAAGCACTTCATTCCATAGCGGAAGGAGGTGAGGTTTTCGGCGGAACTCGCGCGGACGATGTCGCCCTCGGTGCGCAGCACCAGCGACGACGGCAGGTATTCCTTGATCGCGACCGGCGCGCCGGTTTCGTCGAAGGCTCGATAGACGATCGAAAAGCCGCCGCGACTGATCTGCCGGTCGATCCGGTAGTTCAGCAGCTGGTAACCTCCAGTGAGAGCCTGGTTGGTGACGGCCATGGGCGCGGATGTTAAGGGGTATCCCACAAAAATGCTCGCAATTCGTGTGCCAGCGACGACGCCCCGGCTTGCGCCGCAGGGGGATAACGCATACATTCTCGGCAATCCCGAGCCACCAGTATATCTAGAAAACTTGCATAAAGCTGCGCAAAACAGCCCATGATCCTCAGCATGACCGGCTTCGCGGCTGTTGCCGCGGATCTGCCCGGCGTCTCCCTCACGGTCGACCTGCGCAGCGTCAACCATCGATACCTCGATGTTTCGGTTCGCCTTCCCGATGAGCTTCGCGGGCTCGAATCGGCGCTGCGAGAGCGACTGAATTCCGAATTGAAGCGCGGCAAGGTCGAATGCCGCATTTCACTCAATCGACCTACAGCAGGCGCCGCTACGCTCGCCGTATCCTCCGATCGCGTGGGGCACCTTGCGCGGGCGGCCGCCGACGTGCAACGGCAGGTTCCGGACGCGGCACCGTTGTCGGTCGCAGAAATCCTGCGCTGGCCCGGCGTGCTCGCGGAGCCAACGGTCGCACCGGAAGCGCTCGCCACGCTCGTTCACGATCTCGTCGGCAAGGCGCTTTCGGAGCTCGGCGCATCGCGCAGACGCGAAGGCGCAAAGCTCGCCGCTGCGCTGGAAGAGCGCTGCGCTGCGATCGAGTCGCAGGTCGCGCGCGTCACGCCGCGCATTCCAATGCTTCATAAGGCGTTCGCCGACAAGCTCGGGACGCGCTTGAAAGAAGCCGGGCTCGATCCGGACCACGAGCGGTTGAAGCAGGAGCTCGCCCTGTTCGCAACCAAGATCGACGTGGCGGAAGAAGTGCAGCGGCTTGCGACTCATGTAATAGAAGTGCGACGCGTTCTCGAGGCCGGCGGCAGCGCTGGCAAACGCCTCGACTTCCTGATGCAGGAACTTCATCGCGAAGCAAATACGCTCGGGTCGAAATCGGTGGATGCCGAGTTGTCGCAGGCGTCGCTCGAGCTCAAGGTGCTGATCGAGCAAATGCGCGAGCAGGTGCAAAACGTTGAATAAGGGAAGCCGTTGTCGGCGCGTACGCAAGACATGACCCCGGCGAAAGACGAGGCCAAGGCGGTCGCCGCGACCGCCCCAACCCGGGCGCCTCCTGCCTCGGGCTGTCTCTTCGTGCTCGCCGCACCGTCGGGGGGCGGCAAGACCAGCCTTGTTACAGCGCTGCTCGAACGCGAGCCCGGCATTCGACTTTCAGTCTCGTACACGACGCGCCCGCCGCGCCCCGGCGAAAAGGAGGGCGTCCACTACCATTTCGTCGATCTTGCCCGATTCACCGCACTGAAAGAAGACGGCGAGTTCCTCGAGCACGCCTACGTGCACGGCAATTGGTACGCCACGTCGGCCTCGTGGCTGCGCGACCAAATCGCCCACGGGCACGATGTATTGCTGGAAATCGATTGGCAAGGCGCGGCGCAGGTCCGCCGGCTCATCCCCGACGCCGTGCTGATTTTCATCCTGCCGCCCTCTCTCGCGTCGCTGCGCGAACGCCTCGAAAAACGCGGCCAGGACGCACCCGACGTCATCTCGCGCCGACTGGAGGCTGCACGTGAAGAGATGCGTCACTGCGGGGACTTCGATTATGTTATTATGAATCAGGACTTTGCGAGGGCCGTCGACGATCTGTCCGCGATCGTTCGCGCTGCCCGCCTGACCGCGTCGCGGCAGAAGGTGCGTCATGCACCTTTGATCGAGCGATTGGTCGAACCCTGAACATTACGAGGTCGCCATGGCACGCATCACCATCGAGGACTGTCTCGACAAGATTCCCAACCGCTTCGAGCTCACACTCGCGGCGACCAACCGCGCGCGTCAGATCAGCGCCGGATCCGCGCCGCTCGTCGATCCGGACCGCGACAAGCCGACCGTCATCGCGCTGCGCGAAGTCGCGCTCGGCAAGGTCGGCATCGAAATGCTCTTGAAGGGGCAGAGCTGACTCGGATCTAGCAAACAGATCCCACGCCAGCGGCGATGGAAACCTGCCTACGCCATGTCGGAAATAGCGGAGTTCACCCGACATCTCGGCAATTACCTGCCGCAGCCTGATATCGCGCTCGTCGAGCGCGCGTTTTCGTTCTCGGACTCCGCGCACCGCGGGCAATACCGCAAATCCGGCGAACCGTACATCACGCACCCGCTTGCGGTTGCGAGCATCCTGTCGCAATGGCGCCTCGATGCGCAGGGTCTCGCCGCCGCCCTCCTTCATGACGTGATGGAGGACACCGCGATCACGAAGGCGGAGATCGAGACGTCGTTTGGCAAGCCGGTCGCCGACATGGTCGACGGCGTATCGAAGCTCGACCAGATCGAGTTCGACTCGCGCGAAGACGCGCAGGCCGAAAGCTTCCGCAAAATGCTGCTCGCGATGGCGCAGGATATCCGCGTCATCCTGATCAAGCTCGCAGACCGTTTGCACAACATGCGCACGCTCGATGCGATGGCACCGGTCCACCGCAAACGCGTTGCGCGCGAGACGCTTGATATCTACGCGCCGATCGCGAACCGGCTCGGCCTCAACGCGCTCTATCTCGAGCTGCAGGATCTCGCATTCAAGCATCTCAATCCGCTGCGCTACCGCATTCTCGCCAATGCGATCAAGTCGGCGCGCGGCAACCGGCGCGAGGTGATGAACCGGCTGCTCGACGTGATCCGCGAGGGATACGCGAAAGCGGGCATCACGGCGGTCGTGACGGGTCGCGAGAAAACGATTTATTCGGTCTACAAGAAGATGCGCGAAAAGCGTTACACGTTTTCCCAGGTGTTCGATATTTACGGCGTGCGCGTCCTCGTGCCCGGCAAGTCTGCCTGCTACGAGGCGCTCGGCGTGCTGCACGGCCTGTACAAGCCGATCCCGGGCAAGTTCAAGGATTACATCGCGATTCCGAAAGCGAACGGCTACCAGTCGCTGCACACCACGTTATTCGGTCCTTTCGGCACGCCGCTCGAAGCGCAGATCCGCACCAACGACATGCACCGGATCGCCGAAGCCGGCGTTGCCGCGCACTGGCTGTACAAGACAGGCGGCGCGCTCGATCTCGCCGAGGCGCAGCGCGAGACGCACCGCTGGCTGCAAAGTCTGCTCGAGATCCAGTCGGAGTCGCGCGATTCGAAGGAATTTCTGGAGAACATCAAGGGCGACCTCTTCCCGGAGGAAGTGTACGTGTTCACGCCGAAAGGGAAGATCATGGCGCTGCCGCGCGGCGCCACGGCCGTCGATTTTGCGTACGACGTGCACACCGACATCGGGCACCACTGCGTCGCTGCGCGCATCAATTACGAGCTGCTTCCGCTGCGCACCGAATTGAAGAACGGCGATCACGTCGAAATCCTCACGTCGCCGACCGCGCGGCCCAACCCGTCATGGCTGTCGTTCGTCGCGACCGGCAAGGCGCGCTCACGGATTCGTCACTTTCTGAAGGGCCTGCAGCAGAAGGAGTCGGCGGCATTGGGAGAACGGCTGCTCACGCAGGCGCTGGCGACCCTCAAGGTCGCGCCCGAAGCGATCAGCTGGGACCGCTGGGAGGCGCTGCAGAAGGAGTACGGCGCGAAGAGTCAGCTCGATCTCCTCGCCGATATCGGGCTCGGCAAGCGGCTGTCGTTCGTCGTCGCGCAGGCGCTGACGCGCGTGCCGGGCAAGACGGGCGACGAAACCGCGGTGCACGCCCCGACGATCGGCGTGCAGCCGGTGGCGCTGACGCTGCGCGGCGTCGAAGGCGTCGCGATCCAGTATGCGCGCTGCTGTCGGCCGATTCCGGGCGACGCGGTGGTCGGCCAGTTCCGCAAAAGCCAGGGACTCCTCGTGCATATGCGCGATTGCGTCACGCTCAAGAAGCAGCGCGTCGACCCCGAGCAGCTGATCGACGTCGAATGGGCGCCGGATGTGAAGGGAGAATTCGATGCCGGCGTGCGGCTGCTCGTGTCCGACCGCCGGGGCTTGCTCGCCGACATCGCCACGGCAATCGCCGATGCGGACGCGAACATCGACAACGTGTCGATGGAAAAGCCGGACGGCGCGGGATTGATCGCGATGTTCTTCAGCGTGCAGGTCAAGGACCGGCGCCAGCTCGCGCATGTGATGCGTGCGGTGAAACGCGTGCCGGAAGTGCGCCGGATCCATCGCGCACGCACGTAGCGGTGCCGAAGCCGCGCGCGAGCGTCCGCACTTCCGTCCTAGCGTAATCGGCGCGCGACGATATCGATCTGCGCCGATTCGCGCGCACTAACGCTCACCTCGCGCTTGCGGCCCTCGACGACCCACGGTAGCGGAAGGTTGTCGGGCAGCACGGTGATCAGGTGCGCACCGGACGCAACGAGAGGGAATTCAAATCGCCCCGCATCGTCCGTGCGCACGGAAAAACGGCCGTCGAGCAGCACGGTGACGCCGGAGGCGCCCGGTTCGCCAGCGTCGCGGCGCCCGTTGTCGTTCGTGTCGAGGAACACGTAGCCCGCGATCGACCCGCCCGCCGCGCCCCGCCGGCCACCGAGTGGCGCGATTGGAGTCCCGGCACGATCCTCGTAGCGCAACGTGAGGAGGAATGCTCGGTTGCGCTGGACCGGAACAGGATTGATCACCGAAATCAGCGGGTCGAGCGTGAAGAGCTTCGCCGAATCGTCGCGGTTGTCGTAGTACGTCGCGGCGAACGACCAGTGCGAGTCGAAGCGCCAGTTCAGCACCATGTTGCCGTAGACGCCGGTCGCCCGGCCACCGCTATTGAGGATGTTGTACTGGAGATTGGCGTCGAGCGAGAGCCGATCGGTGATATCGCCGCCGCCCAGCACGCCGATGCCGAAACGCCGCAACGTCGTGCTCGATCCCGCGCCGGAAACCGGGCCCTGTCCCGTGTCGCGGGTCGTAACGAGCGAGGTCGACAGTCGCGTGCCGGCGGGCATGTCCCACGTGTGATCGACGCCGACCTGCTCGGCATCGCTGTCGACGGCGCTGCGATTGGCGGCAGCGCTCACCGACAACCTGCTCAAGCCCATCGACCACGCGTAGTCGCTGAATGCCGTCGCGGTCCATGCGTCCTGGTCGCTCGTGTGCAGCCATGCGGCGTTGCCGCCGAAGCCCGTACGCGTGGTCAGCTGATAGCGCCCGTTCAGCGTCGAATATGTCCCGTTCGATCCGTGACCGGACACCGAATTCACCTGGTCGACGCCGCCGTCCATCTGCCAGCGCAGGCTCTGGTAGGCGAGACGGTAGTACACACCCTCGATGTCGTTGTTGATCGGCTGGTAGCCCCAGGTCAGCCCCGGCTCCAGCCGGTAGGCACCGTAGTGATGCGTGTAGCGGTCCCACACGGTCGACCCGTCGAGCCACACGCCGACGGCGCGGAGCGAGGTAGCCGAATCGTTCGCGTCGCTCGCGAGCACGTTGCCCTGCAGCCTCGTCGTCGCGCCACTCCACGCGACCGATGCGAACGCCGCCTGCGCATCGATGCGACCGTTTCCGTTCGCCGCGTAAAGCGACTGGACATCGTTGCACGCTCGGTGACCTGGATGCCCGCCTGCCATCCAGGTGCAAACGCCCACTGCGCACCCGCCGTGGCGAGGCTGCCATGGAGCGACTGGAATCCGGCGAGGCGCAGGCCGTCGTAGAGCCCCGGCTCGCCTGCACTCGCCTGGAGCTGGACGTCGCCGTCGTGGATCCATTCGGTGGTCCCGCCGAGCGCCGCGAAGGTCGGGATATAGAATCGGTACTGCGTGCGCGTGAGGTCGATGCCCAGTGTGGTCACCACTCCGAGCGCGTTGTTGGCGAACCAGTTGTTGTCGAACGCGAGGCCGCGCTGCTGGACCGTTGCGATGAACGAGCCGGGTTTCGCGCGCGCGGTCGCATCGAACGTGAATGCGCCATAGGTGGGGGTGTCGAGGCTCGCGGCGAGCCGCCCGCCGAGTTCCCGCGTGATCATCCCCTGCTGGTCGTAGTAGCTCGTGACGCCCTCGATCCGCCAGAAACGGGGCCATCCTTTTGCGTCATACGCGGCCGCGTCGTCGGCCGCGCGATCGGCGGCGAGGTTTCCGCCGTCGATCAGGCGATCCTCGTAGGGTGGCGGCGCTTCGGGCTTCGTGCCATTGCGCCCGGGACCGGGTTGCTGCGCGAACATCGGCCCCGCCGTCGAGAGACCGGCCGCGAGCAGCATGGCCGCGGCCAGTCGTCGGTTCATGGCGCGAAGCGCGCGTCCATCGACGTCGACCGGCCTCCCCATTCGAGGGTGCCGCGGATCGTGATCGGGTAAGCGATCTCGACCGTATTCGCTTCATCGCCGACCACGCCAAGTGCGATGGCGCGGGTCTCGCCGGGCAGGATCGGCAATCCGGACGGCGTGAATTCGAGGCTCCGGCCGGAGGCATCGGTGCCCGAAAGGAATCCGGCGAGACGGCCGTGGGCGCCTCCAGAATTGCTGACCTGGAGGAGTGGCAGCTTGCGCCCATCCTGCAGGCCGACCGAGGTAGAGACGATCTCGAGCTCGGGCGCCGCGCCGGGAATCGTCGCGTAGATGATGATCCCGATTTGACCGCTGATGGGAATCCGCACGTTCTGTCCGGCATCGACGGCCTCGCCGCCGCCTTCGAGAACGAGAGCGAACCGGCATTCGCCCGCCGCGTCGGGCGGCGGCGTGATCTCGAACCGATAGCGGTAGCGGCCGCCCGCCGCGACGGTGATCTCGCGCCGCTCGATCGCGACCCACGGCCGGCAGCTACCGGACATGAGCGGGTCGGAAAGCTGCACCGCGCCATTCTTGTCGAGTATCCAGTCGGCCGTGCGCAGCCGATAAGCCGCCGGATGCGCGTCGGCATTCGATGATCTCGACAATCTGCCGCGTGCTCTCGCCGGGATTCACCGTCAACTCGAAGCGCGGCGGCGAGACCATGGCGGCAAAGCCCTGCGCAATGGCGACGGCAGGGAGACAGGCTGCGAGCGCGAGCACCGCGCGGGCGAGGGAAGCGTGTCGGAGCATCACGGTCGGTTTCAGTCGATGTCGATTTCGAAGTGAAATTGCAGGCGTTGGGTCAGTGCGACGCGGCGTCCGTCGGCGATGACCTTCACGACGAAGTTGTCCTCGAGGATCGGCGTGCGGATCGGCCCCGCATACACGAGCGTGCGCTCGCCCGACCGTAGCGCGCCCGGGCAGCAGTCGGCCCTGCGTTGCCCATTCGACGGTGACGATGCCGATCGGCTGCTGCGGCAGCGCGAGGTAGATCCGCCCGTTCCGGTTGATCCACGGCTGGACGTTGAGGCGCACGGTGATCGTCGCGCCGGCCTCGATGTCGTTGCCGAGCTGGCGGCCGGTGGCGGACTGACGCCAGCGCGACGCTACGTTGGTCTCGAAGGGAATCGTGCTCGAGTCGTCGACGATGTAGGTCGTCGCGCCGGCCGGGCCGGAAACCGCGAACGCCGCCAGCAGCGCAGCCGCCAGGCGCGCGAGGTGATCCGGATGCCGATTCGATATCACGGCAGCGCCAGCGTGTAGGTGACGCGACCGGTATACGTGCCGGAAGCGACGACGGATGTGTTCGCATACGAGAACGTATGGCAGTTCTCGACCCATGTTCCGGCGGCGATGTTGCGCAACGTGAGCGTGCCGCCGTTGAACGCGCCGGCAGGAATGTCCGCAGTCGTGTTGCCGTTGGCGGTGCTGGTCCAGCTGATCTGGGAGAACGGGATCGTGCTCGTGCCGCTCGTCAGGTTCGCAGGCGACGTGACGGAGAGGACGCCGGTGCCTGTGCCTGCCGGCGTGCGCACCCAGCCGCCGATATAGACCTGCGCGGGCGGGTTGCAGACGACGAAATTGTCATAAAAGCTCACCGCCTGCGTGCTGTCGCTCGACATCGCCTGCGCGGTCCCGGTGCCGAGGGCACTCGCGGGTACATTGACCGAGAGGACGTTGACCCGGGCGTTGTTGAGCGGGGTTCCACCGCTCACGTAGACGCCCGAATACGAACCGAGTCCGACCTGCAGGAACACGGCGCGCGGTCCGGCGCTGATCGTCAGCACCCACGCCTGCGTCGTGCCACTCGCGCTGAACACGAGTGCCGCGGCCGCGGCCAGCCGCAACGGCGTCGCGCACCACGCGGGTCGGCGCGCGCGGCGACGTGCTTGCCCGGAAGGCAATGCCCATCGATTCGGCGCGCAGCATACATTCATGTCGATGTTCCCGCCCGCCACAAGAAAACGAGGCGCCGGCCACCCGGCACCTCGCCTTGCGCGAACCCGACCTATTTTCAGGGCATCGCGATTGTATAGGTGACGCGGCCGTTAGTCGGCGCCACGCCCGTCGCGCCATACGTTCCGGCGGCGGGCACGTTCGTGTTTTTGTACTTGAACGTCCACTGGCCGGTCTGGTTGATCACCTTGCTGACGGGTGTCAGCGAAACGGTCGTCGAACCGGCGTCGGACAGATTCGGCGTGCCGGGGTGGGCAAGATTGGTCGTGGTCACGGGAACACCGGCGGCGGTCGTGATTGCGATCTCACTCCAGGAAATCGTGTCACCGGCGCCGTTTGACAACGCGCCGCCCGTCGTTGCCGTGAGATTCGCTGCCGCGGCGAAGCTGTTTCCCAGCACCCGTGCGCTCACCACGCCCGCGCTGACGTCGCCACCGGAGGTCGCGTTCTGCTGTGCCCCGTTGCCGATCGAAGCGACCGCGCCCGTCATGTCGAAGACGATGCGATCGACGGCCGTGTTGTTCACAAGATAGGTTCCGGTGCCGACCTGCAGGAACAGAACACGCGGAATGACGATCTGGAAGTCGAGACGCGCGGTCGCGGTGAGGGCACCGGCACCGCTCTGGACATTCGATTCGGCACGCGCCACGCCTGGCGCAGTGATGACGCCGGCGCAGAGCAGCGCCGCCGCAACCGCGGTGCGGGACACACGTACGCGTCCGGCGATGAGCGGCATACCCGGCATCGGGAATTCCTTGTTCATGTCGTTTCCCTGTCAGTGTTGATCGGAAAGAGTCCCCACTTTCGAAGCAAGCTACATGCCACCATCAGCATCGCTTACTAATCAATGGCTTAAGCCCGCAATTTCGTGTGCCTTCGGCAAGGCGCAACGCGTAGGGGAACCCGACTGCCGCACCACGACGGCGCGGAGCGATAGGCTTCGGAGAACTATCCCGGGGGTGGCGGCACCGCGCGGCGCCGCTGCGGCGTCAGCGCGGCGGCTCCGCTGGCGTTGCGTACCACTTCGCCTTCGGCACGACCTTTTCGCGCGCGGGATCGCCCAGGTAGTGCGGCGACATGATCTGGACGCCGTGCTCGTTGAACACGTCCTGCACGTTCGCATGCAGAGCTGATAGTAATTCGGCGCGCGGCCGCGGATCGGTCGGAATGGCCTGGCAGACGAGCCTGTATTCGACGTAGAAATCGGAGAGCCCCGTCTGGAATACGCGCGGCGGCGGATCGCGCAGCACGCCTTCGGTCCGGCGTGCCGCCTCGATCAGCATCGCGTGCACTTGCCGCCACGGCGTGTCGTAGCCGATTGTTACCACCGTATCGATTACGAATCCCGCTCCCTTGACGACGCGCGAGTAGTTCCGGGTGACCGAGGAAAGCACGAGCGAATTGGGGAGCGTCAACTCCTCGCCGAGGCCGGTCCGGATCCTGGAGGTGAACATGCCCATCTCGACCACCGTACCCTCGTGGTCGCCGATTCGAACGTACTCGCCGGGACGGTACGTTCGTGTGTACATGAGGATCATCCCGCTCGCCGCCTGCCCTACGATGCCCGAGGCGCCGACCGATATCATGAGGCCGATCAGCACCGACAGACCCTTGAACGCGTCGCTGTCGGAGCCGGGAATGTACGGATACGCCATCACGAGCGCGAAGATCCAGACGGCGATCGTCGCGAGGCGGCGTGTTGGTCGCGCCGAGTCCGCATCGAGCCAGCCCACGGCGATGCGTCCCGACTGGACGCCATCGAAGAACGATCGCAGCACACCATTGATCGCGCGCGCAATGATGATGATCGCAACAACGACGATCAAATCGGGCACGGCACTTGCGGTTGCAGTCAATGCACCGCTGACACTGTCGATCAGGAACGTATTGAGCTGCTCACTCCATGGACGCGTGAATGGAAAGCGGCCGAGCACGAAGCCGATCCATTCGTACGTCACAAGAAGCACGAACCCCCAGAAGCCGATCCGCAGGACGTAGGCAACGAAACGGATCGTGCGTTTTCGCTGCAGGAGCTCCACGCCCCCGACTCGGATTTGACCGGCCGTCGCATGCGCTAACCGAACCATTCGGTGCGTGACGATGCGGCCGATCCAGCGCAGCAGCCACAACGCAACCAGGTAGACGACCGTCGCGCCGATCGCCCAGGCGCTCGCAACCAGCATCCGTCGGCCGCTGCGCGCTTCCTTGGTCTCTTCGATCACCTGCTCCAGCGCTTGCACGGCGTCGCGGGTAACGCTCTCCTGCGTCTGCTCGCCCAGCGGATCGGCATCACCCTCTGTGACCGCGAACGCGAGCGAGCCGTCGATTTTTACGAAGCTTCCCTGCGGGATCGTCTCGACGGTGACTTTGCCTTCGCCGCCGCGGTCGAGCACCGCCCGAATACGCGTATGCGCGTTTTCTGCGCGCAGCGTTGGCGTTATGCCAAGGAAGGCTGCGCGAAACGTAACGATCGGCCGATTGAAGACGACGAGCGTGCCTTCCTTCTGCGCAGCCGCCGCACGCTCCGCGCGGACCGGCGCCGCCTTGCTCTCCTTCACCGCAGCAGCGGTGGCAACGTCGGTAGTGGGAGTGGCAACTTCGGCGGCATACGACGCGACGACGAGCACCGCAGCCAACATCAGCGCGACGCCTGCGGCGCTCGCCAAGTGAATACGGGTTGTCACCGCTATCGGTACAGCGCCGGGCGAAGGCTTCCTGCGTCGCGACGGCTGTTCGGCGGGCGCGACGTCAGGCGGATTGCTTCGCGAAGACCTGCTGCAGCTCGCCGGCTTCGTACATCTCACGCAGGATGTCGCAACCGCCGACGAACTCGCCGTCGACGTAGAGCTGCGGGATCGTAGGCCAGCTCGCGTAATCCTTGATCCCTTGGCGGATCTCCGGATTCTCGAGCACGTTGACGGCGACGTAATCGGTGACACCGCTTCGCTTCAGAATTTCGACGACGGTGGCCGAAAAGCCGCACTGCGGGAACTGCGGCGTGCCTTTCATGTACAGCACGACGCGGTTCGACTTGACCTGGTCGCGGATGACGTCCTGCATGCTCATGATGCGCTCCGGTGAGAGGTGCTTGCCGATATTGTACCGAAGTGGCGGCGGCCCCGCATATTTCAAGCTTCGCCGCGCGGCCTCCGCACCGACATATCGGGTGTTATGACATGGGGTCGGCCGCCCTGCGACGATCGCATTTGCTCGCTCCCCCTTGCCTTCGGCTGGGGCCCCGGCGAGCTGCGATCGTCGCTACTCCTTCACCGCCCCCGTCAGCCCCGACACGTAATACTCGACAAAGAACGAATACAGCACCGCGACGGGTAGTGAGCCAAGCAGCGCGCCCGCCATCAGCGATCCCCAATGGTAGACGTCGCCCTCCACCAATTCGGTCACGACGCCGACCGGCACGGTCTTGACCTCCGACGACGAGATGAACGTCAGCGCGTAGATGAACTCGTTCCACGACAACGTGAACGCGAAGATGCCCGCCGAGATGAGTCCAGGAACGGCCAGCGGCAGGATGATCTTGATCAGGATCTGCAGGCGGCTCGCGCCATCGATCAGCGCGCATTCCTCGAGCTCCAGCGGGATCGATTTGAAGTAACCCATCAAGAGCCACGTGCAGAAGGGAATGAGGAACGTCGGATAGGTGAGGATCAGCGCGAGTCGCGTGTCGAAGAGCTGCAGCTTGTAGACGATAGCCGCCAGCGGAATGAACAAGATCGAGGGCGGAACGAGATAGGCGAGGAAAATGCTCATTCCGATGTAACGCGAGAAGCGGAAGCGCAACCGCTCTATCGCGTAGGCCGCGAGCACACTTGCGAAAATCGAGATGAACGTCGCGACGACCGTGACCAGGATCGTGTTCCAGAGCCAGTCGGGATAGGCGGTATCGAACAGCAGCTTCTTCACGTGCGCGAGCGTCGGATTCCTGACCCAGAACGGATTGCCCTCCCGCGAGAGCAGTTCGTCGTCCGGCTTGAATGCGGTGATCGCCATCCAATAGAATGGGAACAGCAGCACGATCAGGAACGCAACGATCGGCGCGTAGATGGTGACGATGCGGCGCGGTATCGAGACGAGATAGGTCATCCCCTCCGAGTCGACGACGTCCGGCGCGGCGTTAGTCGCGCTCATTTGTCCGATCCGCCCTGCTGCCAGGCGCGGCGCTGCAAGCCGAAATAGGAAATCAGGATCGCCGCAAGCAGGAAGGGAACCATCGCCGTCGCGATCGCCGCCCCCTCGCCCAGGCTGCCGCCCGGAATCGCGCGCTGGAACGATAGCGTCGCCATCAGGTGCGTAGAGTTGAGCGGCCCTCCTCGAGTCAGCACGTAGATCAGCTGGAAATCGGTGAACGTGAACAGCACCGAGAACGTCATCACCACGGCTATGATCGGCGTCAGGAGCGGCAGCGTCACGTAGCGGAACTGCTGCCAGTCGGAGGCACCGTCGAGGCTCGCCGCTTCGTAGTACGACGGCGAAATCGTTTGCAAGCCTGCGAGCAGGGTAATCGCGACGAACGGCACGCCGCGCCAGATATTAGCGGCGATCGTCGCGAACCGCGCATGCCATGGCTGACCCAGGAAATCGATGTACTCGTGAATGACCCCCATTTTCATCAGCGACCAGCTGATGATCGAGAACTGTGAATCGTAGATCCACCAGAACGCGATCGCCGATAGCGCTGTCGGGACGATGAACGGAAGCAGCACGACGGCGCGCAGCGCCGCCTTGAACGGTACGTGCTTGTTGAGCAGCAGCGCAAGCCAGAGCCCCAGGCAGAACTTGATGATGCTGGCGACGGTCGTGTAGAAGATCGTATTGAACAGCGCGAGGCGCGTCACCTCGTCGCCCCAGATGAATTCGAAGTTCTCGAGTCCGATCCATTCGCCGGGGCGGCCGATTTTGGCGTCGGTGAAGCCGAGCCACGTGCCGAGCCCGAGCGGGTAAGTGAGGAACAGCAACAGCAGCGCCGCCGCAGGCAGCATGAAGAACAGCCCGAGCAGGTGCCGGTTGTCGAGCGCACGGGAGAGTGCGCTTTGCCTGGTCGCCATCAGCATCTTCAGTGGATGCGCGGAACTTGCGCGTCAAGCGGCGTCGCCGACGCCGCTTGAACGCACGGAGCTGTCACCTCGGCATTCGCCGATGTCACACCTTGTAATAACGTTCCGCCCGTTTCTGCGCTCTCTCCGCTGCTTCCTTCGGCGTTTTCGATCCCGACGCGGCCTCGGCGACCATGTTGACGACGATGAAGTCGGCGAGCGCGCCTGCCGACGCGTAACCCATCTTTCCGGCATAGCCGGACGGAACCATGTTTTCCATCGAGTTGCGATACGGCGTGTGCTTGGGGTCGACAGTCCAGATCGGATTCTTCTGGTAATACTTGAGCGCGGGCGTCACGTAGCCGATCGACGCCTGCACCCACGGATCCATCTGTTCGGGTTCCATCATGAAACGAAGGAATTCCTTCGCCGCCTTCGGATACTTGCTGTACTTGAAGATCAGCTGGTTGAAGAAAAGCTGGAACTCTGTGGGACGCCCGACGGGCCCGATCGGCATGTTGGCGTGATTGATGTCCGCCGCCATTTCCTTGACCTTGGGGTCGGTGGAGTTCTTCGCTGCGTAGTAAATCGAAATACCGTTGTTCGTAACGAACAGTTGGCCGTCGAGGAACGCCTTGTTGTTGTTGGGATCGAGCCAGGACAGCGTTCCCGGCACGAACGTCGCGTAGAGCTCCTTCGCGTATTCCAGGGCCTTGAGCGTCTCGGGGCTGTCGATCACGACCTTGTTGTCCTTGTCGACGAGCTTGCCGCCGAAAGACCAGACGAGCCACTGGCACCACGTGTTGCCATCGCCGGTCGCGTTGCCAAGCGCCATTCCCGCAGGCGTGCCCTTGTCCTTCAGCGCCTTGCACAGCTTGAGGAAGCCGTCGGTATCCTTCGGGAAGCTGTCGAAACCGGCCGCCTTGATGGCGCTCTCGCGGTAGACCATGGCCACGCCGGCCACCCCCAGCGGCACGCCGATCCATTTCTTGCCGTCGGGGCGCAGATACGGATCGCACACCGGGAACCAGCCGCCGTACTTGGCGCCAAGGTAGGTGCAGACATCGGTGACGTCGACGAGCTTCTCCGGATACAGATTCGCGTCGTCGTTGGTCGAGAGGATGATGTCCGGGCCGGCGCCGGTGTTCGCGGCGACTGCTGCCTTCGGTCGCACGTCTTCCCAGCCCTCGCTGTCGACGCGCACCTCGATTCCATATTTGTCCTGGAACGCCTTGACGTTGACCATGTAGCGGTCGATATCGCCCTGAACGAAGCGGCTCCAGCGCAATACGCGCAGCTTGGCACCCTTCTCCGGCGTGTTGCTCCATTGCGCGTTCGCGTTCTTGACCCAGATGAACGGGCCGACCGCGGCCCCGGCCGCGACCGCCGCTGTCGATTGCAGGAATTTGCGCCGCTTGAATTCACTCATCACTTCCTCCTTCGGTTATGGGCGATATTTGATGATTTGCCCGGGAAATTCACGCGACGAGCCGCTTGCCGCTCACCGCGTCGAAAACGTGAGCCCGCGCAAGATCGGGCGCGAGGTGAATCCGATCCCCCGGACGGCAATCGGTCCGGTCTTTGATCGTCGCCGTCAGGTCCTGACCATTGAAGCGGCAATAGAGCTGGGTGTCGGCGCCGGTCGGCTCGACGACGACGACCTCCACCGGCAGCCCCGCCGGCGCGAGCGCGCAGTGCTCCGGACGCACGCCGTACAGCACTTCGCTGCCTTCGTCGGCGTGCGCCCCGCGCGGCAGAGGCAGCGCCGCGGCGTCACCGAATGCGACGCTGCTCGCGCTTCCCACCACACCCGGGATCATGTTCATCGCAGGCGAGCCGATGAATCCGGCGACGAACGTGTTGACCGGACAATCGTAGAGCGTCAGCGGATCACCGGTTTGCTCGACGACGCCATCGCGCATCACGACGATCTTGTCGGCCATCGTCATCGCCTCGATCTGATCGTGGGTGACATAGATCGATGTCGTCTTGAGCCGCTGATGGAGCTCCTTGATCTCGGTGCGCATCTGCACGCGCAGCTTCGCATCGAGATTCGACAGCGGCTCATCGAACAGGAACACCTGCGGATCGCGGACGATCGCGCGCCCCATCGCGACGCGCTGCCGCTGGCCGCCCGAGAGCTGCCGTGGGTAGCGATCGAGATAGGCGGTGAGGCCGAGAATGTCGGCCGCTCGCTTGACCCGGGCTCTCGACTTCGGCCTTCGGCTGCTTCGCGAGCATCAGCGCGAACGACATGTTGTCGCGCACCGTCATGTGCGGATACAGCGCATAGTTCTGGAACACCATCGCGATGTCGCGCTCTTTCGGCGGCATGCGGTTGACCACGGTGTCGCCGATCGCGATCTCGCCTTCGGAGATCTCCTCCAGTCCCGCGATCATCCGCAGCAGCGTCGACTTGCCGCAGCCGGACGGACCCACCAGCACGCAGAACTCGCCGTCGGCGATGGCGATGTCGACCCCTCGGATCACATGAGTCGATCCGAAATGCTTTTGCACTGCGCGGATCGTAACTCGGGCCATTCGGGCTCCTGCGCGCTACGGCTTGCGCGTGCCGTTGACGACGACATAATCAGGCCGGCCGGTATTGAGCCAGGTGACGATATTCTGCGCCGCCTTGCGTCGCAATTCACGTTCGGCCTCGACGGAAAAGAACGCGGCATGGGGAGTAAGGATCACGCGCGGATGGCCGAGGAGCTTCGAGCCGGCCGGCACCGGTTCGACCGGGAGCACATCGAGACCGAGGCCCGCGAGCGTGCCGCGATCGAGTGCCGCAAGCGCCGCGTCGACGTCGACGACGGCGCCGCGCGACGTGTTGACCACGTAGCCGCCCGGCTTCATCACGCCGAGCACGGCGGCATTGATCATTCCACGCGTCGTATCGTTGAGCGGCACATGCAGCGAGACGACGTCGCTCTGCGCAAACACGTCGGTGAGGCTGCCGCGCTCGACGAAGGCGGGAAAGTCGCCGTCGATGATGTACGGGTCGCAAGCCATCACGCGATGGAACACATTGCGCGAGACGTGGGCCATTCGCTTTCCGATGCGGCCGAGGCCGACGATACCGAGTGTCATGTCGCCGGCGCGATGAAACTCGCCCGCGGAAAGGTAGTGCCATTTCCCGGCGTGAATATCGCGATGATACGCGACGATGTTGCGCATCAGCGCGAGCGCGAGCGCAAGCGCATGGGTCGCCACCTCGCCGACGCCGTAGTCGGGAGAATTGGCGAGCCAGACGCCGTGCCGCGCGCATGCCTCCGTATCGATCGTGTCGTAGCCTGCGCCGATGCGACTCACGATGCCAAGCTTCGGCAACCCAGCAATGACGCGCTCGCTGATCGGCGCGTACTGCAGCAGGATGCCCGCGCAGTCACGGGCGGCGGCGATCACGTCGTCCTCGGTCTTGCACTGCGCGACAGCGAGCTCGACGTCGGCGGCCGAGAAGAGCTCACGCTCGATTTTGAGGTCGTTAAATTCATGGTCGGAGAACAGGACGCGGGGCATGACCGGGAAATTGGGAAGGCGGGAGGAGCGCCGCGCAACGGTACGTGCGGCGGCGAAATTGGTCAAGCAGCCTGACCGGTTTCGATTTGAAGGGGGACGCGCCCGCTATAATCGGCGCCCGCCCGCGGCGCTGCCCGCCGCGCGCAGGACCCCGGAGCTTGCGATGACCAAACCGCTGCAAACGACGATCGCCGGCAGCCTTCCCAAGCCCACTTGGCTCGCCAAGCCGGGCGAGCTATGGGCGCCCTGGCGGCTCGAGGGCGAGATGCTCGCCGATGGCAAGCGCGACGCGGTGCGCCTCGCGTTGCGCGATCAGGAGGAAGCCGGGATCGACATCGTCAGCGACGGCGAGCAAACGCGCCGGCACTTCGTCACTACGTTCATCGAGGCGCTCGACGGCGTCGATTTCCAGCATAAAAGATCGGTTCGGATCAGGAACCGCTACGATGCGGACGTGCCGGTTGTCATCGGCCCCGTCGCGCGCCGCAATCCGGTGTTCGCCGACGATGCGGCCTTCCTGCGCTCGGCGACCGCGTCGCAAGTGAAATTCACGCTGCCGGGTCCGATGACGATGGTGGACACGCTGTTCGACGCGCATTACCGCAGTCGCGAAAAGCTGGCGTGGGCGTTCGCCGAAATCCTGAACGAGGAAGCGCGCGCCATCGAAGCCGCCGGGGTCGACGTGATCCAGTTCGACGAGCCGGCGTTCAATGTGTACTTCGACGAGGTGCGCGACTGGGGAGTCGCCACGCTCGAGCGCGCCGCTGCAGGTCTTTCCTGCGCTACCGCGGTTCACATCTGCTACGGCTACGGCATCAAGGCGAACACCGACTGGAAGCAGACGCTAGGGACCGAATGGCGGCAATACGAGCAAACGTTTCCGCTGCTCGCGCGTTCGGCGATCGGCCAGGTGTCGCTCGAGTGCGCAAACTCGCACGTCCCGATCGAGCTCCTCGGCCTACTTTCCGGGAAGGACGTGTTGGTCGGGGCCATCGATGTCGCGACCGATCGGGTCGAAACGCCGGAGGACGTAGCGGCGACGCTGCGCTCGGCCATGCAGTACGTTCCGGCGAATCGGCTCTATCCCTGCACCAACTGCGGGATGGTGCCGCTCACGCGCGAAGTCGCAAAGGCCAAGCTCGTCGCACTTGGCGCGGGCGCGGCGCTTGTTCGCTCGGAACTCGCCGGCGCCGGCTGAAACGCCGGGTTTTGATTGCCGCGCGACCCCCAAAATGGCTGGCTGCCGCCCGTCCGGAGGGGCTGGCGCTAGCACCGGTTTCCATGTATCCTCCCGCCCGTGTTTTAGTTTCAAGGCAGCTAGGTACGCTCACGCGACCGCGTTGCAGCCGTTGCCGTTTTTCCTTGAGATCGAAACATGGGCGGGACACCGTCCCGATAACTTTTCTTTTTCTTGAGGAATTGCAGAAATGGCAACTGGTACAGTCAAGTGGTTCAACGACGCCAAGGGTTTTGGTTTCATTACACCGGACGGCGGCGGCGAAGATCTGTTCGCGCATTTCTCGGCCATCAATATGCCGGGATTCAAGACCCTGAAGGAAGGCCAGAAGGTCAGCTTCGAAGTGACCCAGGGTCCTAAGGGCAAGCAGGCGAGCAACATTCAATCGGCTTAATTCCCCGCGCGGGAATGACGTCGGGAAAGGCCGGGCAAACGCCCGGCCTTTTTCTTTGCGATCGATCAGTAACGGCGCGGCGTGCGCCGTAGCGCGGAGGCCCGCGCCCCTAGCATCCCGACCGCAAGGAGCAGCAGCGCAAGCGCCCATGGCGCGTTGACCGGGACCTGGATCACGGTAGGCGCACTGAGATTGGTCGTGGCCGAGCTCGACGCATTGGCTGGGTTCGGATCAAAGATCCCGAGCGGCGGCGATACGGTGCCGATGTTCGTGACGGATCCCGTCGCGCCAGCCGCGACGTTGCCGGTAATCGTAATGACCACGCTTCCGCCCACCGGCAGCAGCGGGACGGTGCCGCTCACGTTATTGCCGATCACCGTCACCGTGCCACAGGCAGCTCCGCCAGCGGCGCTGCCACAGCTTGCCGTGACGCCGGTGACAACACCCGGCACGTTGTCGTTGAACGTTGCTCCGTTCGCAACACTCGGTCCGCTGTTCGTGATCGTCAGCGTGTAGGTGACGGCACCGCCTCCGATGAGCGTCGCCGGTCCCGTCTTCACGATGCCGACGTCGGCAACCGCCGCCACTCGCGCGTCGCTGTCGGATGCGCTCACCGGGACGGGCGCCGAAGGATCGCTCGCGCTCACCGTATTCACCAACGGATCGGTCACGAGGGACGCGGAGAAGCTTACCGGGACCGTGAAGGTGAGCTGGTTACCAGCGCCTGCCGCGATCGTCGCTCCGGTCGTGCCGAAGCTCGTCGCACCACTCGCACCGGTGACCGTGCCGCAGCTCGCAGCACCCGTTGCCACGCACGTCGCGCTCGCCGAGAGCGTCACCCCAGCCGGGAGATTATCCGTAACGGCCGTGTTCGTCGCATTGCTCGGGCCGCCGTTGGTTACGACTACGGTATACATTGCGGTGCCGCCCGGCGTGTACGTTGCGCTGCCATCCGTCTTCGTTATCGCGAGGCCCGCAGCACCGACCAGCGCGTCGCTGTCGGTGCCGTTCGCGCTCGCGCCGCTGCCAAGATCGGTTGCCGTCACGATGTTGACGAGTGGATTCGTGCTCATCCCGGCGGCGAAAGTCACCGGCACGGTGAAAACGAGCGTGTTTCCGGCGCCCATGTCGACCCGTGCTCCGGTCGTCCCGAAGCTCGTTTGCCCAGTTGTTCCAGTAACCGTGCCACAGTTCGACGTCCCACTCGCGACGCACGTCGCGTTCGCACTGAGCGTCACGCCGGCGGGCAACGGATCGGCGACGGTGACGTCGAGTGCATTCGAAACGCCCGAGTTGCTCACCGTCACTACATACGTTGCCGTTCCGCCCGGCGTGTAGGTCGCGCTGCCGTCGGTCTTGCTGACCGCGAGCACGACGCTCGCCGCGAGTGAATCGCTGTCGCTGCCGTTCGCCGTGGCGCCGCTCGATACATCGGTTGCCGTCGCCGTGTTGACGAGCGGATTCGTGCTCATCGCGGCCGCGAATGCAACCGGCGCAGTGAACACGAGCGTGTTCGCGCCGCCCGCATCGACTCGCGCTGCGGTCGTTCCAAACGCGGTCTGGCCCGTGGTGCCGGTCACGGTGCCGCAGCTCGATGAACCATTTGCCACGCACGTCGCATTGGCGCCAAGCGTAACGCCGGCGGGCAGGGGATCGTTGACGGTCACGTTCAATGCATCTGTAACTCCGGTATTCGCGACGGTGACGGTATACGTTGCCGCGCCGCCCGGGGTGTACGTTGAGCTGCCGTCGGTCTTGGCGACGGACAGCGAAACATTCGTCGACAGCACGTCGCTGTCGGACCCGTTGGCCGTGATGCCGCTGGGAAGGTCGGTCGCCGTCGCCATGTTGATGAGCGGCGTCGTCGTCATCCCGGCGGCGAACGCAACCGGCACCGTGAACACGATCGCATTGGCGGCGCCAGCGTCGACGCGCGCGGTCGTCGTGCCGAAACTCGTCTGCCCCGTCGTTCCCGTCACCGTGCCGCAGCTCGACGTTCCGCCGGCCAGACACGTGGCATTGGCGGAAAGCGTTACCCCGGCCGGCAGCGGGTCGGTCACGGTCACGTTGAGCGCGTCGGATAAACCACTGTTTGTCACCGTGACTGTGTAAGTCGCCGTACCGCCCGGTGTGTAGGTTGCGCTGCCATCTGTCTTGGCGACGCCGAGCGTGACCGCGGCCGATAGCGTGTCGCTGTCGCTGCCGTTGGCCGTGTTGCCGCTCGCGACGTCGGTTGCGCTCGCCGTGTTGACCAGCGGATCGATGGCCATCCCGGCTGCAAACGCCACCGGCACTGTGAATACCAGTGTGTTCGCGCCGCCGGCGTCGACGCGCGCAGCCGTCGCGCTGAAACTCGTTTGTCCCGTCGTGCCGTTTACCGTGCCGCAGGTCGACGAACCGTTCGGTGCGCAAGTCACGTTTGCACTCAGCGTTACCCCGGCGGGAAGCGCGTCGGTCACGCTCACATTCAGCGCATCGGAAAGTCCGGTGTTCGCAACGGTCACCGTATACGTCGCGGTACCGCCGGGCGTATAGGTCGCGCTGCCGTCGGTCTTGACGACCGCCAGCGTGACGTTCGACGAGAGCGTGTCGCTGTCGCTGCCGTTTGCGGTGGCGCTTGTCGGAACGTCAGTGGCGGTCGCCATATTGACCAGCGGATTAGTCGACATGCCGGCCGCGAACGCGACCGGGATCGTGAATGTGATCGTATTGGCGCCTCCGGATACGATGATCGCGCCGGTGGTGCCGAAGCTCGTCTGTCCCGTCGTTCCCGTCACGGCGCCGCAGTTCGACGATCCATTCGCAACGCAGATGGCGTTTGCACTCAACGTCACCCCAGCCGGAAGCGCGTCGGTCACGGTAACGTCGAGCGCATCGCTCGTGCCGGTGTTCTCGATCGTCACGGTATAGGTCGCGGTGCCCCCTGGCGTGTACGTGGTCGCACCGTCGGTCTTGGTCACGAGCAACGTCACTGCGGCGCTCCGCGTGTCGCTGTCGGAGCCGGTCGCGCTGCTGCCGGGCCCGGATGAGCCGAGATCGGTTGCGGTCGCTGCATTGATCAGCGGGTCGATGGTCATGCTCGAAGCGAACGCCACTGGCACCGTGAACATGAGTGCGTCGCCGGCCGCGGCGCCGAGCGTTGCGCCCGTCGCGCCGAAGGTTGTCTGCCCGGTGGTTCCGGTGACCGTGCCGCAGGTTGCTGTTCCGCTCGCAGCGCAGGTAACGCTCGCGGTAAGCGTCACGCCGGCGGGCAGCACATCGGTGACCGTCAAGTTGGTCGCGAGCGACGGTCCCCCATTGGTCACCGTGACGGTATAGGTCGCGGTGCCACCCGGCGTGTACGTCGCGCTGCCGTCGGTCTTGACGACGTTGAGCGCGACGGTTGCGCTGCGGGAATCGGTGTCGGTCCCGGTCGCCGTGCTGCCGGGACCGGTGGATGCGACGTCCGTCGCTGTCGCCGAATTGATGATCGGGTCGGCGACCATGCTCGTCGCGAATGCAACGGGCACCGTGAATACCAACTTGTTGGCGGCGCCGGGCCCGACCGATGCTCCTGTGCTGCCGAATGCGTTTTGCCCCGTCGTGCCGGTGACCGTGCCGCAGTTCGCCGCTCCCGTCGCGACGCACGTCGCGTTCGCCGTCAGCGTCACGCCGGCGGGCAAGGGATCCGTAATCGTCACATTGGTCGCACTCGACGGACCGCCGTTGGTGACGGTGATCGTATACATGGCCGTTCCACCCGGCGCGTAGGTCGCGCTTCCATCCGTCTTGACGACATTGAGCGCGACCTGCGCCGCGAGTGTGTCGCTGTCCAAGGCCGTCGCGGGCGGCGAAGACGGATCGGTCGCGGTCGCTGTGTTGACGAGCGGATTTGTCGTCATCGCAGGCGCGAATGCGATGGGAACCGTGAAGGTCAGCTGGTTACCCGCGCCTGCAGCAATGGTTGCGCCCGTCGTGCCGAAGCTTGTCTGCCCGGTTGTGCCGGTAACCACGCCGCACGTCGCCCCCCCACTCGCTACGCACGTCGCGTTGGCGCTCAGCGTCACGCCGGCAGGCAACGGATCGGTCACCGTGACACTGCTCGCGTGCGAGGGGCCCGTATTGGTCACGACTACGTTGTAGGTCGCGTTGTTGCCGGGCGTGTATGTCGCACTGCCGTCGGTCTTGGCGACTGCCAACGCCGCTACCGCCGTGCGTGCATCGCTGTCGGAGCCGGTTGCGGGTGCGGATGCGGGGTCCGTCGCCGTGGCCGTATTGATCATTGGATTGGTGACCATGCTCGATGCAAACGCGACAGGAACTGTGAACACCAGTTTATTTGCCGCGCCGGCCGCGATGGTCGCGGCCGTGGTGCCAAAGCTCGTCTGGCCGGCGGTACCGGTGACGGCGCCGCAGTTCGCGGTGCCACTTGCCACGCAGGTCGCATTGGCGTTCAGCGTCACGCCGGCTGGCAGCGGATCGGAAACCGTCACGTTGTTCGCGTTCGACGGCCCGGCGTTCGTCACGGTCACCGTGTACGTTGCGGTGCCACCTGGCGTGTACGTCGCACTGCCGTCGGTCTTGGTCACTGCCAACGCTGCGACCGCCAAACGGGCGTCGCTGTCGGCAGCGCCCGCGGGCGGCGACGACGGGTCGGTCGCCGTCACCGTGTTGACCAGCGGATTGGTCAACATGCCAGAGGCGAAGAGCACGGGCACGTTGAACGTGAGGCTGTTGCCCGCGCCGGCGGCGATCGTCGCGCCGGTTGTGCCGAAGCTCGTCTGCCCCGTCGTGCCCGTGACCGCGCCGCAGCTGGCGGCCCCAGCGGCGACGCACGTCACGTTCGCCGACAGCGTGACCCCTGCCGGCAACGGATCCGAAACCGTCACGCCCGTGGCGTTCGACGGACCCGCATTCATGACCACGACGGTGTACGTCGCCGTGCCGCCCGGCGTATACGTCGCACTGCCGTCGGTCTTGCTGATGCCGAGGCTCGCCACCGGCGTCAGCGTGTCGGTGTCGGTCGCCGTGTTGTTACCCGGCGTGGGGTCAACGACGGTCGGGGGCACGTTGACTGTAACGGTGTTGGCGATCGTTCCAGTCGCACCGGGTGCGACCGCGGCGGTCACTGTATAGGTCGCGGTGCCGGCATTGAGCAGCGAGATGAGTTCGTTGATCGGACCGCTGCCGCTCGCGTTGCCGCACGCGGACCCCGCTGACGCAACGCAAGTCCAGCTCGTGAACGTCACGCCGGCAGGCGGGTTGTCGACCACACTTGCACCGGCGACGGCATTCGGTCCGGCGTTGCTGGCGACGATCGTGTACGTCGTGCTCGTACCGGGAACGACGCTCGCCACGCCGTCCGTCTTGCTGACCCCGAGGTTCGCAACGCCGGTCGCTGCCAATGTTGCCGACGCCGGCAATGGATTGGTGACGCCCTGCGCCGACGTAAACGCGCCGGCACCAAGCGGATTGATGAGGTTGCCCGCCGCGTTGGCGACGACGTTGACCTGGACGCGGCAGCTCGTATTGGCGGCGATCGAAGCGTTTGTCAGCGACACCGACGTCGCGCCGGCGACCGGCGTAAACGTGCCGCCGCAGTTGTTGGTTGCGCCGGGCGCGGCCGCCACCACCATGCCGACGGGGAAATTGTCGGTTAGCGCGCCGGCGGTCAACGCGATTGCGTTGGCGTTCGTGTTGATGATGTTGATCGTGAGCTGCGACACGCCGCCGACCAGCACGGTCGCGGGATTGAATGACTTATTGATCGTGACGGCGGTGACGACGCGCGTGACGGTCGCGCTCGCGGCTGCGGCATTGACGAAGCCTTCGGCCGAAGACACCGCACCGGCCGCGATCGTGTTCGTCCCTGAGCCGGTGCCGGCCGGTGTCGTGATGTTGACGAGGATCGTGCAGCTTGTGGCGACGGCACCGCCCGCAAGCGAACCACCGGCAAGCGAAACCGTGTTCGCGCCCGACGTCGCGGTGACCGCGCCGCCGCAATTGTTGACAAGATTCGGCGTTGCCGAGACGAGATGTCCGGCTGGCAGCGTGTCCGTGAATGCGAGTCCGGTCAGCGCCACGGCACCGGCGGCGCGCGTCAACGTGATCGTCGTTCGCGAGTCGGTGCCGGCGGCGACCGTCAACGGCGCAAAGACTTTCGCCACGGACAGCACCGGGTTCACGGTGAGCACGCCGCTGATCGCCGCCTGCGTGCGCCCCTGGCTCGTCTGCAGCGCGCCCTGCGCAATCGTGTTCGTCCGCGCGCCGGTCGACGCTATCGCCGACGCCTGCACCGGCACGGTGATCGTGCAACTGCCGGCCGCGGGAATCGAATTGCCCGCGCCGAGCGTGATCGTGCTCGCACCGGGAGCGGCATTGAGCACACCCCCGCAGGTCGTCGTAGCGGGAGGCGCCGCGGCCACGGTGAACTGCGGATTCGCACCGAGCGTGGTCAGCGCGTCGGTGAACGCCGTAATCGCCGCCGGCACCGCAGCCGAATTGGTCAGCGTAATCGTAAGCGTGCTCACGCCTCCTTGGAGGATCGGCGTGGGTGCGAACGACTTGCTGCCGCCGACGGTCGACACCGCATTGACAACGAGATTGCCCGATGCCGCAGGAAAGGCGACCCCGCCGAAGTTGCCTGCGGGAATCGGATTGGTCAGCGTGATCGGGTTGACACCCGGGTTGGTGGCCGTGACATTGATCGTCACCGTGCAGCTCGCATTTGCGATGCCGGCCGGCGCGGCAGGAAGCGTTCCGCCGGACACTGTGAAGCCAGCGTCCCCCGCGAGCGGCGCTGGGGTGAAGGCGAGCGGCGGCGTGCAAGTGCCCCCCGTCGTAACCGGCGCCGCCACGCGCATCGTCCCCGGGAACGCGTCGCTGAATGCGATGCCGGCGAGCGGCGTCGCGTTGAAGTTGCGGACGGTGACCGTCAGCGTCGATGTCCCGCCGGTCGCAATCGGCGTAGGCGCAAAGGTCTTCTCGAGGCGCGCGCCGGTCTGCAGCCTGACGTTGGCCGCGAACACCGTGTTGGTCACACCCTGCGTCGCCGACAACGCGCCGGCGGCGATGGTGTTGGTGACATTGCCGTCGACGAAGACGTTCGGATTGGAGGCGACAACGTTGAAGCGGACAATGCAGCTGCCGTTCGCGGGAATGGTTCCCGCCGCGAGGCTCGCGGTGTTTGCGCCTGTCGTCACCGTACCGGCGCCGCAGGTCGTCGAAGTGTTTGGCGGCGCCGCAATCGCGAGCCCCGCGGGCAGCGTGTCGGTGAGCGCCGCTCCCGTCAGCGCGACACTGTTCGGATTCGTCAGCGTCAGGGTCACCGTCGACGCGGTGCCGCCGCCGTGCAGGTTCGCCGGCGCAAACGCCTTGGCGCCGGTCACCGGCCGCAATGCAGCGACCGTCAGTGTCGCGTTCGCGTTTTGCGGGTTCGTCCCCTGCGAGGACGAAACTGCGCCCGCAGGAATGTTGTTGATGAACACGCCGGATGCCGGCGACACGACGTCGACCTGCGCCGTGCACTGGCCCGCGACGCCGCCGGCGGCGGCGGGAATCGTTCCGCCGGTGACCGAGAAATTGTTGGCACCCGGTATCGCGGTCACGACGGCGCCGCAGGTCGTCGACGCGTTCGCCGGATTGGCAACGACGACCGTTCCGGGCAGGTTGTCCGTGAATGCGACGGCCGTCGCCGCCGCCACATTGTTGTTGAGCAGGATGACGGTCAGCGTCGAGGATTGCCCTGCCGAGACGTTCGTGGGATTGAACGTCTTGTTGACGCCCACGGCGGCCAGTGCGCCCGAAGCGGCAAAGGCTAGCGCCAGTCCGAAGGCGCGTAGGCCCCGCTGGACTAACTTACGTTGCTCGGTTCTCCTCCCCATGTTCCTCCCGCCGGCGCCCGTTGCACCGTCCTGCTGCCGGCTCGTCGGTACACGCGGAAGCCGTCGCGCACCTGCTGATCTTTACTGCCTGCGCAAGCAACGTGCCATGGGAATACGCGCGTGCCGCACGATGCCCGAAACCGCCGGAAGTTACGCTGTCGGCCGTAATGCTCGCGACCGTTGGCATTAGGGCACGCGATTGCGCCCCAAGCCTTGTAGATTTCAGATCGTAGCATCGCGCGGGGCCACAGCTGAGCAATTCGGCAGTTCACCCGGTGAACTCGCGCTCCGTCTGTGGAGCATTAGCAACAAATGCCGCTCGCGCAGGAAATCCCTGCAATTGATCCGAGCGAGACTCCTTCCTCGCGGGATATGCCTAGCGCGCGGCCCCGAGCTCGCGATTCCGCGTCCCGACCTCTGGCGCTTGCTGCCGCTATTGCCAGTGGAAGGCCACCCCTATCGCGGGGCCGCTGAAGTTCATGTCGTCGATCCGGGCTCCCGACTTGAATCGGTAGTCGATGTAACGCCACGCGGCGATGACTTCTCCCCACGTGAACGCGTAACCGATGCCGCCGATCGCCTGCCAGGTGAGGTCGGTCTGGCCGGTTCCGACATCGAGGTACCAGGGCGCAAACCATTCCCTGTTGTCGCCGAAGTAGAGCCGACCCTTGGCACCGATGATCGCGTCCCATTTGGTCTCGCTGATATCGGTGCTGCCGCTTCGACTGGGATTGAGCGGGCCCAGGTCGGCGCTGAAATTCCAGCCGAGACTCGGTTTCACGTTGATCGAGCGCGCGCCGGCGAGGACGTCAACGTTCGCGGTTCGGTCGGTCGCGACGCGATACTCGCCGGCGATCGTCCAGATAGTGGCCTTGAGATCGAGATTGAGATCCGCGGTTACGCCCGGTGGCAGCGGGATGCCGCCAATTGTGATGTCGCGCGTCTGCGACTTCGAGCCGCCGACGTCCATGTAGACGACGTCCGTGAAAGCGCCCCACGGCCCCTTGCGGGCCTCGAGCGTCCCCATGAAGGTGAACTTCAGATTTTCGAGGATCGAGTTGATGCCGACTCCGAAATCGCTGCTGCTGCCGTTGCGAAACGTCGCCGTGCCGTCGATATTTGGGAACCAGCCGTAAAGGATTGCTCCGTATTCCCATTTATCGCTCGTTTGCGCCGACGCAGGCATCGGCGCCAGCATCGAGCACATGCCGAGCGATATCGCAATCGACGCGAACATACGATTCATGTTTGCCTCCTCCAGTTGTGCAGCTTTCGCGGGCGACCCACGGGCGCGGAAACGATTGCGGATCAATACCGCTATTCGCAGCCGGTACCCGGCGCGGTGAAGATCTGGCGCGTAATCGCCTCTTTCGCCGCGCTTGGAATGGCCATTCCGGGCAGTCGCGCGGAGTATGCAAACTCTGCGCTGTTGCCGTCCGAGAAGGTGAGCTTGGCAGTCCCGACAACAGCGGCGTGCATCGCGGTACCGGCGGGACCGGTGGCACGATAGAGATCGCCGGCATAGATCCCCGGGTCGGTCTTGAGCAACGTTGCCACGAGAAACAAGGGAGCGCCATTCTCGGCATAGGTGAACCATGCAGCGAAGACCGTATCACCTTGATGCGCGAGATTGATTCCCCATCCGGACTCGTTGGGATTCCACCAGAGGTCGGTGTAGTTAGTGTTCGTAGCGGGATCGGCCCGCAAGCCGAACGAGCACGCCGGCAGGGGACCGAACTGCTGCTTCACCAACGCGCGCGCACTTCCGTCGGCGAAATCTGCGCGCAAGTGATTCGCATCGTCGACCGCGATCCAACCCGACCCGACTCTGTTGGTCGAGACGCTGCGTGGCTGGAACCCCGTTGCCGAGAACGAGGGGCCGGCCGTGGTGAATACGTCACCCGAGAACGTGCCGTC
The DNA here is from genome assembly GCA_963724975.1 of uncultured beta proteobacterium. Taxonomy (GTDB): domain Bacteria; phylum Pseudomonadota; class Gammaproteobacteria; order Burkholderiales; family Casimicrobiaceae; genus CAIWHR01. The sequence continues at coordinate 673,535 of CAVRXB010000005.1, forward strand.
GTCGGCCCGGTTGCCGATCAGCGCGCGCCACTGAGGCGCGCCGGTGGCGTCGTAGGAGAAGTCGACTGCAAAGAGCGTGTTGCCCTGGTGCGACACCCACGTGCCGCGGCCGTTCTCGTCCTCGCGCCACCACAGGCCCGTCGCATTCGGTGTTGCGCAATCCAGCGTGTACGCCGTTCCCTGCTGGCTGAGCGAAAATGCGGGGCAGCTCGGCGTAACGCTGCTGTGAATCTTGAGGATCGTGCCATCGCTGCAGACGATCGTGCGCCCGAAGACCGTCAGCGTGCTGCAGCTTGCGCCGAAATCGTAGGAAAAGGTGGCGGCGTGCGACGGTGACAGGCTCGTCAGCAGCAATACCGCCAGAGTGCTCGCGAACACGCCGAACGCGCGCGCAACGGTAATCTCAGTTCGAATATCGGTCTCCTGCAGGGTGTGCGGGCTCCCCCACCGTGACTGGATTGTCGCCAGCCGCTGGGGCATTGTGACATATCTGGCACGCTGTAGTTCCGCGATTCCTCTCCCGTTTGTGTTCAAACCTAAAAGTCCGTTTTCGAAAACCGTGCAATGCCCTGGTTCACGCCGGGAGGATCGAGCGTTGTCAGGTCGAGCTCGATCGGCTGCCCGATCCATCGGGCGAGGGTTGTGTGATCGGCGAGATCGTCGTCGGTGAGCGGATGCACGAGCGCTGTCAACCCCGAGGTCTCGATGAGCGGCAGGATGGCCGGCAGGACGTCCTCGGTGAAATGAATTTCGAATTGAGGAATGGGATGCGGGCCCACCTTGCGATCCCGCAACTGCCCCACAAACAGGAGCTGCGCAATCTCTCCGGACTCCTTCATTTCATTGAGGCGAAGTCGCAGAGCGGCAGCCCGTTCGCGTTTTGCGGGCATGTAGTAGATGTGCGCATGATACGGAGCGCTTTGGTGCATACCGCCTCCGTTGTCTCGTCGCCGCTTATCGTCGATGAAATCGTACCAGATGAAGGATTTCTCGTTCCTCCGAACACGGACACTTCGACGATAACTCGTCTCGCGATACACTCTGGCCGAACTGAAACTCGAAACGGTCGTTTATTGCGCTTGCTATTGCCTTTTCGTGATATACGCGCCCGCGGAGCGGGCAAGTTTGCGCTTGCTATAGCCTTTTCGTGATATGTGCGCCCGCGGAGCGGGCAAGTTTGCGCTTGCCATAGCCTTTTCGTGATATGCGCGCCCGCGGAGCGGGCAAGTTTGCGCTTGCTATTGGAGTTGAAAATGTCTCTTCCCTGCAACATGAACTCGCGACGCAGTCTGATTGCGGCGCTATCGCTCGCGTTGCTCGCGAGTTCCAGCCGCACCACCGCTGCCGACGCACCGCCCCCCCGGGCGCCCGGCGCGCCGCCACGCATCGCAGTCGCGCTCTCCGGCGGCGGCGCGCGCGGGATCGCGCACGTCGGTGTGCTGAAGGTGCTGGACGAGATGCGCATTCCGATCAGTTGCATCACGGGCACCAGCATGGGCTCGATCGTCAGCGGTGCCTTTGCCGTCGGAACGCCACCGGGCGAGATCGAGAAGATGGTGCTCGCCACCAACTGGGATCAAATCTTCCGCGACAACCCGCCGCGGGCGGAAATCGCGTCACGCCGCAAGCTGGACGACTACAAGACGTTGTTCGCGCCGGAGTTCGGGGTGAAGGACGGCGGCCTGGCGCTGCCGAAGGGAATCATTGCGGGGGTCTCGATCGAGGCGTTCCTGCGGGTGGTCGCGGAGCCCGCGGCCGGCATCCAGGACTTCGACAAGCTGCCGGTCCCCTATCGGGCGGTAGCGACCGACATCGAGACCGGCGAAGCGGTCGTGCTGAGCCACGGCAACATCGCCGAGGCGATGCGCGCCAGCATGTCCGTCCCGGGCGCGATCTCGCCGGTGTCAATGGACGGCCATCTGCTGGTCGACGGCATGATCGCCAACAACCTGCCGATCGACCAGGCACGCAAGCTCTGCGGCGACGTCGTGATCGCCGTCAACATCGGAACGCCGCCGCTGAAGCGCGACGAGATCACCTCCGCGCTTGCCGTAGTGAACCAAATGATGGCCTTCCTCGGCAAGCAGACGGTCGACGAGCAGATCAAAAGCCTCGGACCGAACGACGTGCTGATCGTGCCCGACCTCGGCGACATCTCGGTCGCCAAGTACGACCGCGCGAGGGACGCGATCCGCATCGGCGAGGAGGCCACACGGAAAATGGCGGCGTCGCTGTCGCGCTACAGCATCCCGCCCGAGCAGTACGCGGCCGTCCGCGCGAAGCAGGTTGCTCAGAAGGTCGCGCTGGGAACAGTAGACGAAATCCGTTTCGAGGGTCTGAATCGCACCAATCCCGAGGTGCTGCGCGGGCTCGTCGAAACGAAGCCCGGCGAGCCCCTCGACCAGGAGAAGGTCGGGGCCGACCTGCGCCGCATCTACGGCCGCGGCGACTTCGAGGGTGTCGATGCCCAGGTTATCGGATCGGCCGGCGGGCCACGCGCGATGGTGATCAGCCCCCACGAGAAGCAATGGGGGCCCGATTACCTGCGCTTCGGTCTTGGACTGGAAAGCGATTTCCAGGGTGACAACGCGTTCAACCTGCTCTTCCAGTACCGCAAGACATGGCTCAACCGGCTAGGCGCGGAGTGGCTGTCCGAGGTGCAGATCGGGCAGGACACGCACCTGTTCAGCGAGTTCTACCAGCCGTTGAACGAGCGCGGCCTTTGGTTCGGGTCGGTGTACGGCCAGGTCGGACAGACGACGCGCGGCGTGTTCCAGGGCGACGACAAGATCGCCGAGTATCTGATCGGCAGCGCGCGCGGAGGCGTGGACCTCGGCATGACACTCGGCACGCTCGGCGTCTTCCGCGTCGGCCCCCAGTGGACGCAAGTTCACGCCCGCATCGATACCGGCGACCCGGTGTTGCCCTCGGTGCACGAGCTCACCGCAGGCGTTCGCGTCGCATTCAACCTGGACGCGCTCGATCAGGCTTGGTTTGCTCAAAACGGCTACAACGTGTTGGTCACGTACTACGGCGCGACGAAAGATCTCGGCTCGGCGCTTAACTACCAGCGCTCCGAAGCCCGGGGTCAATACGCGATGTCATGGGGGGCGCATACGGTAAATCTGCACGCCTCCGGGGGAACTGATTTCGGCACCAATATGCCGGCCTACGAGACATTCGCGCTCGGCGGTCCGCTGCGCTTGTCCGCCTTTCGCTTGAATCAGTTCTCCGGCCGCGATTACGTGTTCGGTCGCGCGATGTACTACAACCGCATCTTGCCCCTTCCTGAAATCCTAGGCTCCGGGGTGTTCGCCGGGGCTTCCGCCGAGGTCGGCAACATCCGGAATCGTGCCGATGGACTGCCATCACCGGGGACCCAATACTCGGGATCGTTGTTCCTCGGCGCGAACACTGTTGCGGGCCCTGGGTATCTCGGCGTCGGGTTCGGGAACAACGGCGCATTCAGCGTGTACTTGCTGCTCGGCGCGCCATAACGAACGACGAGCGCTAGGCCGCGACGTCGCGTATGCGCCCGGCGCATCGGCGCCCGCTGTTGCCGCGGGTACCTAGTTCGCCGCGCTCCGCGGGTCGGGCAGCCCCTCGCGGATCCCCTGCGAGAAACCCGGATCCCGATCGAGGGCCTTTGCCTTGGCATTGATGTGGCTCTTCGCGCGCAACTGCTCGAACGGCAGCCGCGTATCGATCCTTCCGCGCTCGTAGAGCATCTGATCGCCGTAGCCGTTGGCGAGCAGCCGCCAGTCGAGGGGCGGCGCGTTGGGGTCGATGTGGGTAACGTGCTGGCGGATGCTGGTCGTGCAATTGTCGACCAGCGCGTTGTAGAACTCCGGGGCCGTGACCAGCGCGTTCATGCTGCCAACGTAATCCATGAGCAGAGCCCGCGCCTGCGCCGGCGTCACCTTCAGCCGGTAGAGATAGTCGTCCTCGCCGCGATAGTTGGTTCGCAGGCGGATGACATCGCGCTCGTCGGCGGCGACATAGATGATCTCGTAGTGCCTGAAGAAGCCCTTGACGGCCGAGTACTCCTGCCCCTTGCTCTTGCGTGTCTCGATGGAGATCGCAAGCGGCCGTGAGCCCTCGAAATCCCAGCTCATGATCGTGTGTGCGATGGCAGGCGAACCCCAGTAAGACATGAAGAGGTCGAGGCCGCGAAGCTTCGAGAGATCGTAGACGCGATCTTCATAGCGCGGCGTGAAATCGGTTTCGCTTCGGTAGTCGAAGTCGCGCACGTTGTGGAACGTCAACTGGTCGCCGCGGACTTCAGCCCAGGAAAGTTTCGCAACGTCGGGCTGCCAGTCGCGGTCGTTGCTCGGCTTCAGCGTGTTCCACCAGACCAGGATTGCCAGGAACGCGACGCTCCACACGGCCAGCGGCCGCCAAAGCGGGCGCAGCCAGATGACTGCCGCGCTGCTGCCGAGCACGAATAAGGCAATGAAGACTGCCCGCGCCACGACATCGCCTTCATGGCCGGCGTAAAGGAGAGCGAGGACGCCCCATGCCGACGCAATCAGCACTACGGTTGTAAGAACAACGATAAGCGTACGCTTCAATTGGATTCCGACGACGTCGACGTTGGGGATTGAACTTGCGCCGGATGATAATCCTTGTCCGGCACCGGCTTGTCATAAAGCGCTCTTGTTGTATTCTGCGCCTCCAGTCGGCCACAGAACCGAGCGCATGCGTATTCGAGCCCTGTCGCGCAATAACCGCCGCGGCGCCTTGCGCTGGGGAATGGTCGCGTTCGCGCTGCTGGCGATTGCGGCGTTGGGCGCGTGGTTCCTGGAGGCTACGATCCCGCGCCATATCGTAATGGCATCTGGCGCCCAAGGCGGCGTCTACCATCGATACGCAAAGCGGTACAAGGAACTGCTGGCCCGCGAAGGCGTGACGCTGGAAGAGCGGATGACCGCCGGCGCAGACGAGAATCTGAAGCTGTTGCTGGACCCCAAGTCCGGCGTAGATGTTGCGTTCATGCAAGGCGGAGTGGCGCCCAACCCGGAGGACGGCGACCTCGTCATGCTGGCGAGCCTCTATTACGAGCCCATGTGGATCTTCTATTCCGGCGCCAAGACGATCTCGAGGGTCGAAGAATTTCGTGGCAAACGCATCGCTGTCGGCGCGCCGGGAAGCGGGACCAGGCAATTCGCGCTGTCCGTGCTTTCCATGAACGAAATTTCACCGGACAACACGACTTTTAGTCCGGCCGGAGGCAAGGACGCCCTGAATGGCTTGATGAAGGGAGACTTCGATGCGGCCATCTTCGTGGGCGGCGCCCAAACGGGCTTTCTCCATGATGCCCTATGGAACCCGGATCTCAAGCTCATGAGCTTCAGGCTTGCGGACGCCTACGTGCGCCGGGTTCCTTATATCGCCAAGCTGACGTTGCCAGAGGGAACCATCGATCTGGCCGGCGACGTTCCCTCGCACGATGTCACCCTGATCGGCACCACGGCGATGCTCGTCGCCCGCGACGACTTTCCACCTGCCCTCATCAACCTGTTGCTGGACGTTGCGCGTGACGTTCACGGAGGGAAGGGATATTTCGAATCGGCAGGCGAGTTTCCCGGGATTACGCAGGTGGACTTTCCCGTTTCGGCTCATGCCGAGCGGCACAAGCGATTCGGACCGAGCTTTCTTCACCGCTATTTTCCGTTCTGGATCGCGACGTTCATCGAACGCCTGATCGTCATCGTGCTTCCTCTTCTGGTCATTGTCGTCCCGGTGATCAACTTTCTGCCGCAGGTCCTGCGCTGGCGAAAGCGCTCGCGCATCTACCGCTGGTACGGCGAGCTCACGCTTCTCGAGCGCGATGTCGGTGCGCGGAGCGGGACCCTCCCCATCGCAAAATGGCTCGCCGATCTCGACCGGATCGAGCGCGCCGCTGAACGTCTGCGCATTCCCCCCAGCTTTGCCAGTGAGGCCTACACATTGCGCGAGCATATCGGGCTCGTGCGCCGGGCGGTGATGGCGAAGGCGCAGGCTGCCAACGCAGTACCTTGACGACGGGACGGTCCACTGCGCGATCCTTGTATCATGCGGCCGAGAAGAAACTTGGAACGTTTGCCCTGGGCGGGACCCGTCGCGGATGAAGCAACGAATAAGTTTCTGCACGTCATCTGACGGTGTGCGGATCGCTTTTGCGACCGCGGGTGAAGGTCCGCCCCTTGTGCGCGTCAACAACTGGTTCACGCATCTCGAGCTTGATTGGGACAATCCGGTCTGGCGCCACTGGTCCGAGGCGATGGCCGAACGCAGAATGCTCGTTCGCTACGATCCGCGAGGGTCGGGCCTCTCCGATCGGGACGTGACCGAGTTTTCCCTCGACGCCCTGGTGTCCGACCTCGAGACGGTGGTCGATGCGCTCATGCTTCTCCGCTTTCCATTGATCGGCCTGTGCCAGGGCGGCGTGATTGCCGCTGCCTACTCGGCACGCCATCCGGAGCGGGTGAGTCGGCTCGTCCTCTACGACAGCTACTTGCATGGCGCATTCGCCGGCGATGTCCCGGAACCGCTGGTGAAGCAGGCGCAGGCGTTCTCGCAGGTGATCGAACTAGGCTGGGGCAGGAAGGTCGGTGCGTTTCGCGAAATGTTCGCCAGCCTCCTGATGCCAGACGGCGGACCCCAGGTAAAGTGGATAAGCGAATTACAACGTCGCAGCGCTTCGCCGGCGACCGCCTGCAGCCTGTGGAATACGTTCAATACTTTCGACATTCGCGACGAAGCGACCAGGATCACTGCGCCAACGCTCGTCTTTCACGTACGGGGGGATGCGATGGTGCCGTTCGAGGCGGGTCGCCGCCTCGCCGCGGCGATACCGAATGCGCGCTTCGTGCCGCTCGAAGGGAAGAACCACATCCTGCGCGCCGATGAACCGGCGTGGCTGACCTTCCGGAAAGAGCTGAACGATTTTCTCGGTGCCGATGAGCAGATCCACGATTCTGCGACGGGCGAGATCGCTGCGTTGACCGCCCGCGAAAAGGAACTTCTGGATTGCATCGCGCGCGGCCTCACCAATCAGCAGATTGCAGATCGTCTGCGCATCACCGAGAAGACGGTTCGCAATCACGTCACGAATGTCTTTTCAAAGCTCGGCACGGAGCATCGCTCGCAGGCCATCGTGATCGCCCGCAAAGCCGGACTGGGCCGCGAATAGCCACCGCAATAGCTACCGCGAACTTGCCCGCGAGACCTGTCCTCAAGGTATGCAAGCGCAACCTTGTCGCACATCGCGAAAGAGCAACAGGCTGGGGCACCCGCCCCACGAATACCCGCATCGGATCGGGGTAAATCATTCGATGTGAGGCCGTCGCCCCATGACGAGCGCCCACGGTAGTGCGACCCTGTGCCTGTCAGGACCACTACCCAATGGAGGCATCATGGGCACGAGGCAAGCAAACCTGGTTGAGCAGCGGCAGAACCCCCTGCGCGAGCATTACCACAGTGTTCCGGCCGACGCCTGGATCACCGACGGCGCGCACACGATAAGCGCATGTGGCGGAGATCCGTTCCACGGCGTCGTCGTTCCTGCCAATGGTGCCGACGCGCCGTTGTGCTTCGGTATCCACCGAGCCATCGGCGGTTTCCACGACTATCCGAATCCCGGGGACCTTCTGTCCGCCGCGCTGGCCGCCTGTTTCGACTCGACGTTGCGGATGATCGCGGCCCATCTCGGCATAGACCTCGAGTCGCTCGAGGTGAACGTGGAAGCCGAATGCGACGTGCGCGGTTGCTTACAGGTAGAGCGCACGGTTCCCGTTGGATTCCAGCGCATACAGTGCAGCGTGCGGCTGCAGTCCAAAGAGAACGTGGACGAGAAGAGGCTGCAGATGCTCGTCGCCGCGGCGGAGAGCTGCTGCGTCGTTCTGCAAACGCTCCGTAACGGTGTCGACGTACGAACGCGAATCGATGCAAGCAGAACCGCGGACGCCAAAGCGACTACCGCCGCTTGATCCAATTTGCGCGACGCTTTATCCATCACCGTCACGAGGAGAAGAACCATGTCCGCACTCACTTCAACAGCTTCGCCTGCGTTCGATGTGGCGGCTGTGAAAGGAAAGCAGAAAGCCGCCTGGGCCGCCGGCGACTACGCCGTTGTGGGCACAACGCTGCAGATCGTCGGGGAGACACTTTGCGAGGCGCTTGACCTGCGCGCCGGTGAGCGCGTGCTCGACGTCGCCGCGGGCAACGGCAACGCGACGCTCGCCGCTGCGCGCCGCTGGACCGACGTGACCTCAACAGACTACGTCCCGGCGCTGCTCGAGCGCGGGCGCGCCCGGGCGGGCGCGGAGGGCTTGCAAGTGCGGTTCGAGCAGGCGGACGCCGAGAACCTGCCCTATACCGATTCAAGCTTCGACGTTGTGGTGTCCACCTTCGGCGTGATGTTCGCTCCGGACCACGAGAAAGCCGCTGCGGAGATGGCGCGAGTTTGCAAATCGGGCGGCCGGATTGGTTTGGCGAACTGGACGCCGTCGAGCTTCATCGGCGAACTTTTCAGGCTCTTGGGTCGATATCTGCCGGCGCCTCCCGGCGTGAGATCGCCGGCGCTCTGGGGCACCGAGACGCACGTGCGCGAGCTGTTCGGCACTCGGATTCACTCCATCGCATTCGAACGCAAGGACTTCGTCTTTCGGTACCGCAGCGCAGCTCACTGGCTCGACGTCTTCCGCACGTTCTATGGCCCGATGCAAAAGGCGTTCGGCGCGCTGGGTTCCGTAAAGCAGGAATCGCTCGCCGCGGACCTGATCGCGCTGGCGCAAACGTTCAATCGCGCCACGGATGGTTCGCTGGTGGCGCCGAGCCAGTACGCCGAGGTGGTCATAGCGCGCAGGTAAGCGGCGATGCGAGCCGAAGCGGCGCCTGTCTTCGGAACGTCGTTCCCCGCATCCGTCACGAAACGGTGACCAGCCGGTGCAGCGTTTCCGGGTCCGCGAGCAATGTATCGCTCGCGCAACGGTGGACGACCCGTCCACGCTCGAGCACGATCGCTTGCCGCGTCAGCGACAGCGCGAGCTTCGCGTGCTGCTCGACGACGATCACGGCCATGCCGCCTTCGGCGACGAGTTCACGGATCACGTTCATCAGCTCCTGCACGATGATTGGAGCGAGGCCTTCCATCGGCTCGTCCAGAAGCAACAGGGCCGGATTGACCATGAGCGCGCGCGCAATCGCCAGCATCTGTTGCTCGCCGCCGGAGAGCTGGTTGCCGAAATTCGCCTGGCGTTCCTTGAGCCGCGGAAAAACCCGATAGATCCGTTGCACCGTCCAGGGTCCGGGTCGCGCCACAACGGTGAGATGCTCCTCCACAGTGAGCGACGGGAACATGTAACGCTCCTGCGGCACCCAGCCCAGCCCCGATTGGCTTCGCCGATGCGTCGGCAGCACGGTGAGATCGGCGCCGCGCCAGCGCACTGCTCCGCTGCGCAGACGCGTAAGCCCCATCAAGGTGACAAGCAGCGTAGTCTTGCCCATGCCGTTGCGGCCCAGGAGCGCGAGACTGTCGCCCTCGTCGAGCGCGAGCGACACATCCTCCAGCACGACGCCGTCGCCGTACCCGGCGGTGACGCGCTCGAGCGCCAGCAGCTCAGCCATGCTGCGCCTCGCCGAGGTAGACCTCGCGCACGCGAGCATCGGCGGCGATGTCCGCGGGCGCGCCTTCGGTCAGCACCTTGCCGCCGACGAGCACCGTGATGCGCTCGGCGAACCGGAACACCAACTCCATGTCGTGCTCGATGAATACGATCGTCACATCGCGAGGCAGTGCGGCGATTACCGAGAACAGCTCGGCACTCTCGCTCGCCGGAATACCCGCTGCGGGTTCGTCGAGCAGCAGGATGCGAGGCTTGGTCGCGAGGGCGAGCGCGATTTCGACGAGACGCTGCTTGCCGTACGGAAGATTACGAGTCAGCGCATTCGCTTCGGGCGCGAGACGCAGCATTCCCAGCAATGCGAGCGCCTCCTCCGCCTCAGCGCGCTGCTTCGCCACGGTACGGTGCCATACGCCGGCGCGAGTCTTGCGCTCGCAGATCGCGAGCGTTACCGATTCCAGCACCGTGAGCCCCGCGAAGAGCGTGTTGATCTGGAACGTGCGCGTCATGCCGAGCTTCACGCGCTCATGCTGCGCGAGCGACGTGATCCGTTCATCGCCGAGGAACACGTCGCCCGCGCTGGGAGCAAGGACGCCGGTGAGGAGATTGATCAACGTCGTCTTGCCGGCACCGTTCGGTCCGATCAGCGCGTGCCGAACGCCATGCGGGAACGCCAGCGACACCTCGCTTGCCGCGCTGAAGGCGCCGAACGTCTTCGACAATCCGGACGTTCGCAGCGCGGGCGTCATCTCCCCTCCCGCCGGATACGGCTGCGCAGCATCTCGATCGCGCCGAGGATGCCGCCACGCGCGAACAGCACGACCACCACCAGCAGCAGGCCGAGCCAGAATTGCCAATAGACGGGATTGAGATCGGACAGGTAATGATGCGCGATCATGAACACCGTCGCCCCGACGAGGCCGCCATACAAACGCCCGGCGCCACCCAGAACGAGCATGATCATGAGATCGGCGGAGCGCGGAAAGCCGAACACGTCGAGCCCGACGAATTGCGTCGTCTGCGCGAGCAATCCGCCCGCCACGCCGGCCATCGCGGCGCTGACGGTGTAGATCGCGACCAGGCGACGGGAGACCGGCGCGCCGATGGCCGGCATTCTTCGCACGTTCTCGCGGATGCCGCGCAGCGACAATCCGAACGGCGAGCTCACGAGTCGGCGCGCAACGACGAACAGGACGAACAGGACTGCGAGGCTGTAGAGATACGCGGTGTTGCCACGCAGGTCGAACGAGTACAACCCGAACAGTTTTCCCATCGTCACGCCGGAGAGGCCGTCCGCGCCCCCGGTAATTGACGACATCTGATTCGCGGCCTCGAACAGCATGAGACCGATGCCGAGCGTCACCATCAGGCGGGCAAGGTCGGCGCCGCGCACGACGAGAAAGCTGGTCGCAAAACCGAGCAGCGCCCCGGCTACGCCGGCCAGAAAGAGTCCACTGAGCGGCTCACCCCAGCCGTGGACCGCAAGAATTCCGGCGATGTAGGCCCCCATCCCGAAAAACGCCGCATGCCCGAGCGACACGATGCCCGCATAGCCAAGGATGAGGTCGAGCGAGACCGCGAACAATCCGGTGATCAGAATCTGGCTTCCGAGCACACGGTGATTCGGAAAAACGAAGAATGCCGCAATCGCTGCCGCCCAGAACGCTATCTCGACAGCGCGCCACCGGTCGGTGGGAAGCTGCGGCACGATCGCCAGCGCGCCCGCGGTCGGAGAGAGACCGCTATTCACGCGCGGCGTCCATACAACCCTGCCGGAAACAGGATCATAAGCACGACCATCAGGAAATAGATGATGAATGAGCCGATCTGCGGAACGTAGTACTTGCCGGCAACGTCGCAAATCCCGAGGATCATCGCGGCGACGAGCCCGCCCTTGATCGTCCCCGCGCCTCCGATTGCGACCACGAGGAGGAAGTACACCATGTACTTGAGCGGGAATGTCGGGTCGAGGCCGAGGATGTCGATGCCGAGGCCGCCACCGAGTCCCGCGAGTCCCGAGCCCAACGCGAACGTCACGCCGAACACGCGATTGACGTTTATTCCGAGCCCGGCCGAGGCTATGGGATTGTCGACCGACGCTCGCACCTGCGCGCCAAACCGCGTTCGCACGAGCAGCAGATGCAGGATCACCGTGAGCGCTGCGACCACCGCGATCAGGAAGACCCGGTAAGCGCCGAGATCGAGCCCGAGAACATTGATCTGTCCGCGCAGGTAATCGGGCAGCCGCACGGGTTGCTGCGAGGGGCCGAAAATATAGGTCGCCGCGGCGACGGACATGAAGACGAGCCCGATCGAGAACATCACCTGGTCGAGGTGCGGCGCCTTGTAGAGCCGCTGGTAGAGCGTGCGCTCCAGCACGATGCCGGCAACTGCCGAGACAGCAAAGGCGACCGGCAGGCTCGCCAGGAACGGCACGCCGGCGCGCGTCATCAACAGCACGCAGACATAACCACCCAGCATCGCGAATGCGCCATGCGCGAGATTGATGAAGTTCATCAGGCCCATCGTCACCGACAGGCCGATGCTGATGATGAACAGCAGGCTACCGTAGGCGACGCCGTCGAACAGCACGCCGGCGAGGTTGCCGAGCATCTACTCGCGCTCCTCGCGGTGACCCGAAGCGGGCGGCGACCGACGGGCCGCCCCGAGGTCGCCGTGCCCCCTGGGGGGAGGCGCGCGGAAGCGCGCTTCGGGGGGAGCCATTAGTTGCCAGGATCCTTCACGTTCTCGAATTTTTCGAACTCGATGTTCCACGGCTGGCCGTTGACCATCTTCACTTCGCGCAGGTAGACGGTCTGGATCGGCTGCCGCGTGGCGGGGTCGATCGACATGGGGCCGCGCGGGCTTGTCCACTTCATCCCCTTCATCGCCTCGACCAGCTGCTCGCCGGTCGCGTTCGGGCCGGCCTTCTTCAGCGCCTCGTAGATCAAGTGCATGCCGTCGTAGCCACCCAGCGAGTGGAAGTTCGGCCGCATCCCGTTGTTGGCCTTCATGAAAGCGTCGACATACGCCTTGTTCTCGGGGGAATCGTGCGCGGCCGAGTAGTGGAACGACGTGATCACGCCGACCGAGGGCGCGCCCATGCTGACCAGAAGATCGTCGTCGGTGACATCACCCGTGCCGATCAAGCGGATGCCCGCCTGCTTCAATCCCCGCTCGTCGAACTGCTTCATCACCGCGAGGCCTTCGCCGGAGGGCACGAACACGAACAGCGCGTCGGGTTTCGCATCCTTCGCGCGCTGCAGGAACGGCGCGTAGTCCGGATTGCGCAGCGGCGTGCGGATCGACTCGACGATCTCGCCTCCGCCCGCCTTGAACACCTGCACGAACGTCTTCTCGGCATCGAGGCCGGGGCCGTAGTCGGTGACAATCGTGACAACGCGCTTGATCTTGTTCTTCAGCGCCCACTCGGCGATCGGCGCGGTGACCTGCGGCAATGTGAAGTTCGGACGCACGATGAACGGCGAGCGCGTCGGGATCATCCCGGTGGCAGCCGCCATTACGATCATCGGTACCTTCGCTTCCGTCGCGACGGGCGCCGCGGCGAGGGCCAATGGCGTCAGACCGAAGCCGGCGAGCACGCTCACCTTGTCCTGCACCACGAGCTCCTGCGCGATGCGCTTGGTGGTCTCGGGAGCGAGACCGGTATCGTCCTTGACGATCAGCTCGATCTTGCGGCCGGCTACGGTGTCGCCGTTTTTCGCCATGTAGAGACGCGCCGCGGCCTCGATCTGCTTGCCGGTCGATGCGAACGGTCCCGTCAACGGAAGGATGAGGCCGATCTTGAACGGGTCGGCGGCAAGCGCGGCGCCGGGCAGAACGCACAGCGCCGTCGCAAGCGCCAGCGATTGCAACACGCGGCGGCGGATCGAATACATCGAGCGGTTCATCGGTTTCTCCTTCGCGGGTGATGTTTCATGCCGACATCAACTTATTGGCGGTTGCCGGAGTGGCTACAAAGTCGTTGGTGGGCATGCGCATCCAGGCGAGCAGCGCGCCGGCAACGGCACCGGGGCATTCCATCGGTGCCATGTGCCCGCAATTTTCGACGATTACGAGTTCGCATCTGGGGATCATGGCCGCCATTTCCTCATGCTGCGCGGGCGCGGCCCAGCTGTCCTCACGGCCAACGAGCACAAGGGTCGGGCATGCAATCGTGGGCAGCAGTGCGCTCGTATCCGGTCTTGCAAGGAGCGCCTCGATCTGCCCCGCAAACTGTTCGGGGTTGCGGCGCTCGAACATGTCGAGAATTGCATCGATCAGCGTAACATCCGCGCGCCGCGCCGGGTGGACCATCGGCTGTACCCATTTGCGCGCCATCTCGCGCATCCCCTTCTCCCGCGCCAACGCGAGAAGCGCCATGCGGCGTGCCCGCTCCTCTTCGCCCGCCGCGCCCGGCGGACGCGCCCGAAAGCCTGTACTTAGGAGCGCAAGGCGCTCCACGCGCTCGGGTGCGCGCCGAACGATTTCCAGGGCCACACGGGCTCCCAACGAATGGCCGGCGAGCGCGAAGGTCGCCGGCGCGTCCGCCAAAACACCGTCCGCCATGGACGCAAGGCTCCGCGCATCCGAATAGTCGGAAACGTCGTATTGCGCGACCGCCTCGAGCCCGGGAACGATCGGCGTCCAGACGGCGCGATCGCAAAGCAGTCCGGGGAGGAGCAAGAGGTTCATGCGCAGATTGAGTGGAATCAGGCGCGTCCGGCCGCGGCATTGACGTCGCGGGCCGATCGCGATCCCAGCCGACCGAACACGCGCCGCGCGTTGCCCTCGAAGATCTTTTGCCGGTCATCCTCGGACAGCGCGTCCATCTGGTCGACGTAGCGGCGTGTGTCGTCGTAGTGATGCCCTGTCTCCGGATCGATGCCGCGGACGGCGCCGACCATTTCTGACGCGAAAAGGATGTTGTCCGTGGGAATCACCTTGGTCAGGAGCTCCACTCCCGGGCGATGATAGACACAGGTGTCGAAAAATACGTTGCGGAGCAGGTGATCCTTGAGCAGCGGCCGCTTCATATCCTGCGCGAGTCCGCGGTAGCGGCCCCAGTGATACGGCACTGCGCCGCCGCCATGCGGAATGATGAACTTGAGCGTTGGAAAATCGCGAAAGAGATCGGACGTCAGAAACTGCATGAACGCTGTCGTGTCCGCGTTGATGTAATGGGCGCCGGTCGCGTGAAACGCAGGGTTGCACGATGTGCTGACGTGAACCATGGCCGGAACGTCAAGCTCGATCATCGCTTCGTAGAGTGGATACCACCAGCGGTCGGTCAGCGGCGGCTCCTTCCAGTGCCCGCCGGAGGGATCGGGATTCAGATTGCAGCCGATGAATCCCAGCTCGTTGACACAGCGCTCGAGCTCGGGAATGCATCGCTCGGGCGCCACGCCGGGAGATTGTGGAAGCTGGCAGACTCCGACGAAATTGTCGGGATAGAGCGCGCATACGCGCGCCACCAGGTCGTTGCAGATCGTCGACCATTCGCGGCTCGTTGCTTCGTTGCCGATGTGATGCGCCATGAAGCTCGCGCGTGGCGAAAAGATCGTGAGATCGGTTCCGCGCTCGCGTTGCATCCTGAGCTGCGCGTTCTCGAGGCTCGTCCGAATCTCGTCGTCGGAGATGACGAGCGCAGACGGCGAAGGCGCCTTCGACGGATCGCCGATCGCGGCGATCTGCAGCTTGCGCCACGCCTCGAGCGAGGCCGGCGCCGTCGTGTAGTGGCCGTGACAGTCGATGATCATCGAAGCGCGCGTCAGGAAGGCAAGCCGGACAATTGAGCTTCGAGCTTCGCGAGGGTGCGATAGCAGGGAAGGACCTGCGCCACACTCGATTTTGGCTCGCGCTTCTTGCGGATCGCGGCAACGAATTCGCGGTCCTGCAACTCGATGCCGTTCATCGACACGTCGACTTTCGAGACATCGATCTTGTTTTCCTTGCCGTCGATCAGCTCATCGTAGCGCGCAATGTACGTTCCAGTGTCGCCGATGTAGCGGAAAAACGTTCCGAGCGGGCCGTCATTGTTGAACGACAGCGCCAGCGTGCAGATGGCACCCGTCGCCGATTTGAGCTGGATCGACATGTCCATCGCGATGCCGAGCTCGGGGTGGATCGGACCTTGCAGCGCGTGCGCCGCGATGATTTCGCCCGTCTGCCAGGCGAAGAGATCCACCGTGTGCGCCGCATGATGCCAGAGCAGATGGTCGGTCCACGACCGTGGCTGGCCGAGCGCGTTGATGTTCCGCCGCCGGAAGAAGAACGTCTGCACGTCCATGTGCTGGATATTGAGCTCTCCTGCGACGATGCGCTCGTGAATCCACTGGTGGCTGGGATTGAAGCGGCGCGTATGGCCGACCATCGCGACGAGCCCCGTCTCGCGCTGGCGCCGTGCGACCGCCTCGGCGGCGGGAAGATTGTCGGCGAGCGGTATTTCGATCTGGACATGCTTGCCTGCGTTGAGGCAGGCGATCGCCTGGCTCGCATGGAGCTGCGTCGGCGTCGCGAGAATCACTGCGTCGAGGTCGGGCCGCGCGAGTACTTCCGATAGTTCTGTCGCGACATGTGGAATCCCGAACTTGTCCGCGACTTCCTGCGTGGCATCGCGCTTGCGACCGACCAGCGAAACCACTTCGACATCGTCGATTTGCGCCAGCGCTTCGATGTGCTTGACGCCAAATGCGCCGGCGCCGGCAAGACCAATCTTCATCGTTCGAGTCCTTCGAATGGGGTCAGCGCGGATTCTCGAAAATGATGTGGCCGACGGCGGTATTCGACGCCGGCACATGATAGAAACGGTAGACCTCGCGCGCCTGCGCCTCGAGCGCGCCGCGCATGATGAGCCACATGACGAGCTCGATGCCTTCGGAGCCGGCTTCGCGCACATACTCTAGATGAGGCACCTGCGCGAGCTGTTCGGGGTCGGTGGTGAGACGGTCGAGGAAGCGCGTGTCGAATTCCTTGTTGATGAGGCCCGCGCGCGGTCCCTGCAGCTGGTGCGACATTCCGCCCGTTCCCCACACCATCACGTTGAGATTGGCGGGAAACGACGCAACGGCCTTGCGGATCGCACGGCCGAGATTCCAGCAGCGGTTGCCGGACGGCGGCGGGTACTGGACCACATTGACGGCAAGCGGAATCACCTTGCACGGCCACGCCTTTGGTTGTCCGAACATCAGCGATAGCGGGACCGTGAGCCCGTGGTCGACGTCCATCCGGTTGACGATCGTCATGTCGAACTCGTCGAGGATCGTCGATTGTGCGATGTGCCAGGCGAGCTCCGGGTGACCCTCGACGGCCGGCACCGGCCGCGGGCCCCAGCCTTCGTCGGCGGGCGCGAATGATTCAGCGCAGCCAATTGCGAAGGTCGGAATTATTTCGAGCGAGAACGCGGACGCATGATCGTTGTAGACGAGGATCACGACGTCAGGTTTCTGGTCGGCGATCCACCGTTGCGAGAATTCGTATCCCTTGAAGACCGGTTGCCAGTAGGGCTCCGCTGTCTTGCCGAGGTCGATCGCCGCGCCGATCGCCGGGATGTGAGATGTTGCGACGCCCGCCGTAATCCGCGCCATGAGCTACTTGCTCCTGTCGTTCCGGCTGCGGTTACCGTGCGCCGGACGGCCGCCGGCCACCATCATCGCCTTGTATTCGTCTTCCGGCATGCCGGTCATCTTCGACGCGAGATTCTGAAACGAGAATCCGTCGGTCGCGCCGATCTTGGCGAGGAAATAGATGTTGCCGCCGAGCTCGATCATCCGATTGTAGTCGCGAGCAAGCACGGCTTCCCGCTGCGCGTCCGTCATCGCGAACCGCTGCAGATACGCGCGCTCGTCGGCCTTGAACGCAGCGCGGTTTTCAGCCTTCATCAACGACATGCAGAACATGTTGAGGTGATAACCGAGGCGCGACTGCGTCGCATCGAACACGACGGTACCCGGAATATCCTTGAAGGCGTCGGTATAGTTGACAGGGGGCATTGCTAACTCCAGTAAAGGCGAAGCGGATTGTCGACCAGCAACTTCTTCTGCAGCGCAGGTGTCGTCGCGATCCGCGGCACGAAATCGACCAGCTTGCCGTCGTCGGGCATATGGGTTTTCATGTTGGGGTGCGGCCAGTCGGTGCCCCATAACACCCGATCGGGAAAGGCTTCGACCAGCCGCTTGCCGAATGGTACGACGTCGTCGTAGGCAGGCGGCCCGGATTTCGACAGCCGTTCGGGACAGCTCACCTTCGACCAGATGTTGGAGTGCTCCGAAAGGAGCCGTACGAACCGTTCGAATTCCGGACTCTCGACCGGTTTTCCGACGTCGGGCCGGCCCATGTGGTCGACGACGACGGTGGTCGGCAGCGTCGTGAAAAAATCCCACAGCTCGGGCAAGTCCTGTGCCTCGAAATACACCACGACGTGCCAGCCGAGCGGCGCGATTCGTTGCGCAATCTCGACAAGGACCTCGCGCGGCGTGAAGTCGACCAGCCGGCGGACGAAGTTGAAACGCGTGCCGCGGACACCGGCGTCGTGCAGGGCGCGCATTTCCGCATCGGTGACATCGCGGCCGACGGAGGCAACGCCGCGCGCCCGCCCGCCGGAGTGGACCAGCGCGTCGACGAGAGCGCGATTGTCGTTGCCATGGCACGTCGCCTGCACGATGACATTGCGTTCGAACCCGAGAAAATCGCGCAGCGCGAACAGCTTTTCCTTCGGCGCATCGCACGGCGTGTACTTGCGCTCGGGCGCGTAGGGAAATGTCCCCGCGGGGCCGAACACGTGGCAATGCGCGTCGACCGCGCCACGCGGTACCGCGAAGCCGGGCTTCGACGGGGCGGGATCGAACGGCAGGTAGTCGGCATCCACGTGGCGATCAGTCGACGTATTTGAGGCCGGCTTTCGCAAGCGCGTCGCGCATCCCGTAAATGTCGAGGCCGAGCTCGCCGGCGGCGAGCCGGATGCGCGTCGCTTCTTCCTTCTTGTCGCGGGCTTCGGCTGCGTCCGCCACCGCGGCCACCCGGTCGCGCGGCACCACGACGACGCCGTCGCCATCTGCGACGATCGCATCTCCGGGCTCGACCAGCATTCCGGCGCAGACGACCGGCACGTTGACCGAACCCAGCGTCGCCTTGACCGTTCCGCGCGCGCAGATCGCACGCGACCACACCGGGAATTTCATCTCGGTCAGTGTCGTCACGTCGCGAATCCCGGCATCGATCACGAGGCCAACGGCACCGCGCGCGCGAAACGACGTCGCCAGGAGGTCGCCGAACATTCCGTCGTCGTTGTCCGTGGTGACCGCAACGACGACGATATCACCCGGACGAATCAACTCGGCCGCGACGTGCAGCATCCAGTTGTCACCCGGTTGCGCGAGCACCGTCACCGCGGTTCCGCACGCGGCGGCGCCGGAATAGATGGGACGCATGTAGGACCGAAGCAACCCCGTCCGTCCCTGCGCTTCGTGCACGGTGGCAACGCCGTAGCGCCGCAGTCGCTCGATCGCGCCGGCATCTGCGCGCTCGATGGTGCGAACTGCGATCCCCGTTTTCCCGTATTCGCTCATCGTTGCCGCTCCCTCGCGCTGAAGCCCGGGCCGACGCCTCGCCGCCTGGCCATGGACCTAGTGTGCGCCGCAACCCTCATGTATGAATAGCGCTATTGCTGCACTAGCAGATATGCCGGATCGGCATGGCGTTCGTCATGCGGGCTCCATCCCGTTTCGCCGCTTCGCCGCGGCGGCGGCGGGCGATGCCATGAACGCGAGCATCGAGCACACCGCTTCGCGCTGCGTCGACGTCGTTGACACGCCCGCCGAGAACGTCGTGACGATCTGGATCGCCGGGGGCAGCGGTCCCAGCACGTCGATGCCCCCGAGGTGAATGAGCTCGGAGAGCTGCTGGAACCCGAGCTCGACCTTCCCCTCGGCCACCAACGCACCGACCGGCACGCCCGGCGGCGCCTGCACGATGCGCGATTTCACGGCGTCGGCGACGCCCCAGCGCTCGAACAGCCTCGCGAGATGCGCGCCGCTCGGCCCGGTCGAGTAGCCGACGGTGCTCGCTGCGAGCACGGCGCGCCGGACCGCGTCCTCGGAGCCGATCTCGGGCCGCGAGGCGCCCGCTCGAACCGCGATCGATACGCCGGATCGGGCGAGGTCGACCCGGCTTCCGGCCACGATCCTGCCTTCCCCTATCAGCTGGTCGATCACGTCGGCCGCCAGCACGACCGCATCGATGGGTTCGCCGGCGCGCACGCGCCTGGCCGCGTCGACACCCCCTACCGATTCGAGCACGACCTCGCGCGACCGGCCGACCGCTTCGACGAGCTCGGCCAGCACCTGGCGCGTGGCCATCGATGAAACGATCCTTATCGGGGAAGTCATCGGAGGTCGGTCGAGCAGTGCGATGTGATCGCAGCGCCCAGTTTGCGCCGAGCCGGGACCAACATGAAAGCGCTATTGCTACACTAGCAGTTATGCCGATGCGGCATGGCATCGGCCTCGCTATGGACCTGAAGCAACTCGAGTACTTCGTCGCCGTCGTCGACCTCGGCGGCTTCAGCCGCGCCGCGCGCCTCCTCCGCATCGCTCAACCGGCGATCAGCCGCCAGGTGCGCAATCTGGAAGTGGAGCTCCGCCAGAATCTGCTGGTGCGCAACGGTCGCGGTGCAAATCCGACCGAGGCGGGCAAGCGGCTGCTCGCGCACGCGCGCGGCATCCTGCAGCAGGTCGATCGCGCGCGCGCCGAAGTCGACGAAATCAAAGGTGCCCCCGTGGGTCACGTCGTCGTCGGCTTGCCGCCGACGCTCGCGCGCATCATGACGGCACCGGTGGTGCGCGAATTCCGGCGGCGCTTCCCGCGCGCGTCGCTGTCGATCGTCGAAGGCCTCTCGTCGTACATGCACGAGTGGCTGCAGGTCGGACGGATCGACATCGGCCTCCTCTACAATCCGACGCCTTCGCCGGCGATCGACAGCCGCCCACTGTTCGAAGACGCGCTTTGCTTTGTCGGCCGAAGGCAAAAAGACGCAACGCCGCGTGCGATGCCGCTACGGGATTTGCCGCGCTATCCGCTCATCATCCCCAGCCGCCCGCATGCCATCCGGATGCTGGTCGAGACGCGGCTCGCGGCGGTCGGACTGAAGCCGCAGGTGGCGATGGAAATCGATGCCGTGGCGGCGATCCTCGAGCTCGTCGCGGAGGGACATGGATTTGCGGTGCTGTCGCCGAGGGCGCTGGAAGGCGCCGACGTCGCGCGCCGCCTCGTGTCGCGGCCGATCGTCCGTCCCCGCTTGTCGAGCACGCTGGCGATCGCCACCTCGGCGCAGCGCCCTTCCACACCGCTGCAGCAGGCCACCGTCACCTTGATCGAAGACGCGGCGCGGAGCACGATGGCATCGTCACGACGTCAAGCAAATCGGGCAAAGGGATTGAAATGAATGACCATACACGAATCGACGACCGCAACCTGGCGGTGATCGGGTTCGGCGAGGCAGGCCGGATACTCGCGGGCGGACTTCGCGCATCGGGACATTTCGACGTCTGCGCGTACGACATCCTCATCCACGATCCGGCGACACGCGGCCCCCTGCTCGCCGCCGCCGTCGAACGCCACGTCACCATGGCCGAATCGCACGCCGAGGCGATTCGCGGCGCGCGCATCATCGTGTCCGCGGTCACTGCTGCCTCGTCGGCCGACGCCGCCCGCGAAGCCGCTTCGACATTGACGCCCGGCCAGATTTTCGCCGATCTGAATTCCGTGTCGCCGGGAACGAAGCGTTCGAATGCCAAGCTGATCGAAAGTGCCGGCGGACGCTATGTCGATGTCGCCGTGATGGCGCCGCTCCCGCCGTACGGTCTCAAGGTGCCAATCCTTCTGGGCGGCGAGGCGGCCGTCGATCTCGCCTCGCGCCTTGCACCGGCAGGAATGAATTTCGAGATCGTCGCCGACGACATCGGCATCGCATCGGCAATCAAGATGTGCCGCAGCGTGATGATCAAGGGCATCGAGGCGCTCGTCGTCGAATGCCTCCTGGGAGCGCGGCACTACGGCGTCGAGGATCGCGTGCTGGCCTCGCTCGAGGAAACGTTCCCGCAGATGAAGTGGGACGAGCGCGCGGACTACCTCGTGAGCCGTGTCGTCGTGCACGGACGGCGACGCGCAGCCGAGATGCGCGAAGTCGCAGTGACGATACGGGAGGCGGGACTGGAGTCGTTCATGGCGAGCGCGACGGCGCAATGCCAGGACCACATCGCCGACATTGTCGACACCGGTACAGGATCGCGTGCGGTGGACAGCGATTTCTCGTGGCGGGCGTTCGCCGATGCCGTCGCGGCGCGCGGCCGAAAGATCAAGGACCCGGTGATGTGACCAGAGCCTGAGGTGAAAAGCGCCGGCTAGCGGCTTTCCGGTGCAAGACCGCCCAGATAGGCTCGCACGCCGGGATCGGCGACGAGAGAATCGAAGCCGGGGAATTCGGTCAACCGACCGCGCTGCACGAAGATGAAGCTTTCACAGGCTTCGCGCAGGATCTCGACGTGAAACGGCTCGTTCGGGTGCATGCAGAGGAAGACGACGTTGCCTTCCTCCCGCAACCGCGCGAAAAACGCCAGCATGAAACCGATGTAGCCGTCCTGAATTGCGAACTGGGGCTCATCGAAGAGATGCACTCGCGGTCGAGCGCGTTCGGCGCGCTCGAGCAGGAACGACGGCACCGTCTTGCGGAAGGCGCGCACCTGATAGGACTGATGATAGTGAATTGCGAGCCGGTCGCGCTCGCGATACCGGATGCGATGAATGTCGCGCCCGTCGACCAGCACGCGCCCGCCGCTCGGGCGATTGCTGCCGGTGATGAGCTCGAACAGCGTCGTCTTGCCGGAGCCATTGGGACCGAGAAGACCGATCGTGCGAGGCTCTTCGACGGCGAAATCCGCTTCGAGGCGGAAGGTCTCGCAGCGCGGCCAGCCGGGCGTGTGGTAACGCTTCTCGAGCGATTCGACGCGCAGCAGCGGCATTGCCATCAGTCGATCCCGAGCCAGGCTCGGCGAGCGGCAGCATCGTCGCGCAACTGTGCCGCGGGACCCGAGTGAACGATCCGGCCCAACCGCATCACGAATACACGGTCGGCGACATCGAGCACCGTGCGCACGTTCTGATCGACGACGAGTGTTGCCACGCCCTCGCTTTTCAGCCGGCCGATCGTGCGCATCACGTCCTGCACGACCTTGGGAGCAAGACCTTGCGAGGGTTCGTCGAGCAGCACCAGTCCCGGGCCACCTACCAATGCTCGCGATATCGACACCATCTGCAGCTCGCCACCGGAAAGGTTTTCGCATTCGCGCGGCAGCAGATGCGGCAGCGCCGGGAAAACTTCGCAGCACTCTTCGATGGTGTAGCTGCGATACGGCGTGCGCTTGCGCGCGATCGACAGGTTGCGCGCGACGGTGAGCGAGGGCACGATGCGCCGATCGTCGGGTACCCAGCCAACGCCCTTGCGCGCGATCTCGAACGTGCGCATTTGCGTGATGTCCGCGTCCGACAGCGCGATCTTCCCGCGTCGTGCCGGCGTGAGACCGAGAATTGAGCGCAGTGTCGTCGTCTTGCCGGCGCCATTGGGGCCGAGCAACGCGACGATTTCGCCGGCGGCCACATCGAGCGACACGTCGAACAGCACCTGCGTTTCGCCGTAGTAGGTGTCGATCCCCTGGATGCGCAGCATCAGGCGGCTCCCAATGCCGAGCGTTGCACCCACGGATTGCCGCGGAGCGCGGCGGGCGTTCCCGTGGCGATCACCTGGCCCCAATGGATGACATGCAGCGTGTCCGCGAGGCCAAACAGGAAGCGCATGTCATGCTCGATGATCACCAGCGTCAGTTTGCGCTTGAGCTCGGCGATCAGCTCAGCGAGTCGCGCGGTGCCTTCGGCGCCAAGCCCGGAGGTGGGCTCGTCGAGAAACAGGATGCGCGGCTCGGTGGCGAGCGCGAGCGCGATCTCGAGCGCGCGCCTCTCGCCGTATGCGAGATCCTTCGCCCTCGCCCGTTCGCGTCCGGCGAGGCCGACGCGCGCGAGCAGCTCCGCGGCGCGGTCCTGCGCAGCGCTATCGCGCCCCCGGTCGTTCCAGGCGTCAAACGTGCGAGCACGCATTTGCGGCAACGCAATCTGGACATTGTCGAGCGCCGTCTCCTGATCGAACAGGCTGATCGACTGGAACGAGCGCGCCACGCCGCGGCGAGCAATCTCCGAGGGCGACTGACCGGCGATATCGACGCCGTCGAGCAGCACGCGGCCGGAATCCGGTGCGTACAGACCCGTCAGCAGATTGAAGCACGTCGTCTTTCCAGCACCGTTGGGACCCATGATCCCCGTCAGCGTGCCTTCTTCGAAGGCGATGTCGATACGCTCCAGCACGATGCGGTCGCCGAAGCGTTTGTGCAGGCCCTCGGCGACGAAAAGCGTCACGGCTGCGCGCCCCGCCGGTGAAAGATGTCGCCAAAAATACCAGCGAGACCCTCGGGTTTCCACAACACGACTGCCATGAACAGCAGTCCATACCAAAGCAGCCACGTTTCGGTGTACGCGCCGAGGAGATCGCGCGCCAGGATAAAGAACGCGGCGC
This sequence comes from uncultured beta proteobacterium, assembly GCA_963724975.1. Classification (GTDB taxonomy): domain Bacteria; phylum Pseudomonadota; class Gammaproteobacteria; order Burkholderiales; family Casimicrobiaceae; genus CAIWHR01. The sequence continues at coordinate 697,757 of CAVRXB010000005.1, forward strand.
CGATGAGCGGTCCCCAGAAGCTCGTCAATCCTCCGCCGATCAGCACCATCATCACGACAAACCCCGATTGATGAAGACTCATCACGTTCGGGTAGGCGGACTGCTGCGCTAGGGCGAACAGCGCGCCGGCGAATCCCGCGATCGCGGTGGACGCGACGAACACGATCCATTTGCAGAGCCACACGCGGTAGCCGAGGAACCGCGCGCGCATCTCGTTTTGCCGGATGCAGGCGAGCGCCCGACCGAGCGGCGAATGGACGAAGCGCCAGCAAAGCCAGACGACCAGCACCAGCGACACGACAGAAAACCCGAGGAGCGCATCGTTCCCTTTCAGAGGGATTCCCGCGAATCCGAAGTCCGCTATCGGACGCTTGAGGTTGAGCAGGCCGTCCTCGCCTCCCGTCACCGAATGCCACTTGATTGCGACAAACCAGAACACCTGGCCGAACGCGATCGTCAGCAGCGCGTAGTAGATGCCGCGCCTGTGCGAAATGAACACACCCACGACCGCACCGGCGAACGCAGCCGCCAGGATCGCCGCGGCAAGATCGAGCCAGAGATTGCCGGTGACGTTCTTCTGCAGGAGGCCGAATGCGTAGGCACCGACGCCGAAGAATGCGCCATGGCCGAACGACGGCAGGCCGGAATGCCCGAGCAGCAGGTTATACCCCTGCGCATAGATCATCCAGATCGCGATCTCGAGGCCGAGGTACGGGTAGAGGCCGATGCGGGCAACCCACCATGGCGCAGTGCCGAGTATCAGCGCGAGCGCAACGAGCGGCAACGGAACGCGGGCGGCGGGGGTAGAGCGGTAGGCAGGGACCTGCATCGGGAACTGGAACGCGCCGGCAATCCCTGTTCTAATTGCGGTTGCGGCAGAATAAACGTTATGTCGCCGCAAGACCAGCGTGCAAATGGCGGCGAACCGGCGGCGAACAGCGAAAGACTGGCAGCCGATGGCTGGCTTCACGCGCTACGAAGATCTCGCGAAGGTCAAGGAGGAGGGACGATGAACGAGCATGACAAGCACGACACGCCGACGCCGGAACTGCCGGCCGCCGGTACGGGCATGCGGCGGCGCTCGCTGCTGCAGGCACTGACGCTCGGCGCGGGCGCCGCTACGTTCTTCGGCCCATGGAAAGTGCATCACGCATGGGCGCAGGCCGCGCAGAAGAAGCCGCTGGTCATCGGGCTCACGATGGACGCGAGCGGCCAGTACGCGGCGAGTGGCATCGACGAACGGCTGGGCGCGATGATGGCGATCAAGGAATTCAACGCCAAGGGAGGCGTGCTGGGCCGGCCGATCGAGGCGATCCACATGGATTCGGAAACCACGCCCGCGACGGGATCGCGCGTAGCGGAACGATTGATCACGCGCAACGACGTGGCGTACCTGGTCGGCGCGCTGCACTCGGGTGTCGCCAACGCAATTTCGCAAGTCGCGCAGAAGTACGGGTGCATCTACCTCAACACCAATTCGAGCTCGCCCACCGAAGCCGGCAAGGACTGTCACCGCGTCAAGTTCGTTTGGGACGGGAACGGCACCAACTTTGCGCTGGCGATCGTCAAGAACGCGATGGCCGTCAACGGCAAGAACTGGGTGCTTCTCACGAACGATTACGTGTGGGGCCACAACACGGCAAAGGCGATGCGCACCATCGTCGAGGCCAATGGCGGGAAGATCGTCGAGGAAATGCTGGTGCCGCAGAACACGCGGGATTTTTCGTCGTATCTCCTGAAGATCCAGCAGATCAAGCCTGCGGTCGTCGCGGCCGCCGTCGGCGGCGACGACATCAAATCGCTGCGCCAGCAGGTCGTCCAGCTCAAGATGAACAAGAGCCCGGCATGGATCAATAACCAGCAGGACTGGCCGGATATCTACGGCCTCGGGCCGGATGCGATCTTCGGCGTGTTCGGCACCAACTGGTACTACCGGCTCGACCTGCCCGGCGTGAAGGAATTCGTCGCCGCATACCAGACGACCTACCCCGGTGTGCAGATCAAGGTCCCGGGCAACACGTATTACAACGGCTACATGGCGACGCGTGAGCTGTTGCGCGCGACCGAGCGTGCCGGCTCGACCAACAACATCAAGGTCATCAAGGAGCTCGAGAACCTCAAGGTGTCGGCGCGCGACCGCATGCAGGACTACGACGCGTACATGAACCCCGCGACGCACCAGCTGCAGCAGACGATCTACATGGCGACGTACAACGACGCACCGGCGGAAAAGGACGACATCTTCAAGATCCTCGCCAAGCTGCCGCCGAAGGATGTCGAGGACCCGGAAGCGGCCGGCGGCGTGCAAGCTCGAATCGTACGACGCGACTCCGACGTACGAGCAGTAAGCGGACACGGCGCGCGGGGAGCGCATTGCTCCCCGTAGCGGCGCGCCGAAGGTCGCGATGGCATCGCTGCTACCTCACGTCGTCAACGGCGCGTCGCTGGGACTGCTGTTCGCGCTGATCGCCCTCGGGTTCATGCTGGTCGTGAGCCTGATGGAAACGATCAACCTCGCGCACGGCTCTTTCTTCGCGCTGGGAATGTACATCGCACTGACGATCGTCGCGCCCTCGTCCACGACGTGGCTGCCCGTCGCCGGATGGAACGAGTTGTCTCTGGGATGGCGGTACGGCATTGCGATCGTTCTGGCGCCACTTGCCGTCGGCGCAGCCGGTGCTGTGCTCGAGCTCGCGTTGCGACGCACCTTCGGCAAGGACCCGCTGTACGGCTTGTTGTTCACGTTTGGCGCCGCGCTGGTCATCGAGGAGATCATCCGCGCCTTGTGGGGCTCGACCGAGAAACAGCTTCCGCTGCCCGCTGCGATCACCGGCGCATTCATGGTGGGTGACCTCGCATGGTCGACCTACCGCTTGTTCGCCTGTGGTTTCGCAGCGCTCGCGATCGGAGCTCTTTGGCTGTTTCTCGAGAAGACGCCGTACGGCGCAATCATCAAGGCGGGCGCCCATGATGCCGAAATCGTTCGCGCGCTTGGTATCAACCTGACGCGATTGCGGATGGCGGTGTTCGCGTTGGGCGTCGCTCTGGCCGGACTGGCCGGAGTGGTGATGGCACCGATCTGGGGCATGCGCCCGCATGTCGGTGTCGACGCCGTCGTCCCGGCCTTCCTGATCATCGTGCTGGGCGGTGTCGGCAGCTTCTGGGGCGCCGTGGTCGCGGCGCTGATGGTCGGCTTGGTTGTCGGGCTCACCGGTTCCTATGCGTCCGAATGGTCGCTGCTCTCGATGTATCTGCTGTTCATTGCCGTGGTGACCTTTCGCGCCCGAGGGCTGTTTGGCAAAAAGAGCGCGCTCGATGTCTGACGCTGCCCGCGCGTTGAATGGCGGCGAGCGCTTCGACGGCAAGGTCGCCTTCATCGCCGGAGGGTACGGCGTCATCGGCGCCGCCATCGCCCACGCATTGGCGGCGCTTGGAGCCACCGTGATCGTCGCCGGACGCGACGAGGCAAAAGCCAACGCGCTGGTCAAGGTGCTTGCAACCGAAGGCGCGAAAGCGGGCGCGGTTTCGCTCGACGCACGTTCAACTGAATCCATCCGCGCCGCGGTCGACAAGGCCGCGAGCCGCCACGGCGGACTCGACATTTTCGTCAACAGCCTCGGCGCGCAACACGAGCAGCCGTTGCTCGAGGTGACCGAAGATGCGTTCGACGAGATCCTCGACGTCAATCTGAAGGCCGCGATGTTCCTGGGCCAGGCCGTCGCGAAAGCGCAAATCGCCGCCGGTCGCGGAGGCCGTCACGTGCACCAGCTGTCGGTGCGCGCGCAGCTCGCGCTGCGCGGTCGCGGCCACGCCGCGTACTGCAGCAGCAAGGGAGGGCTCGCTCTGCTTGTCAAGCAGCATGCGATGGAGCTCGCACCTCACGGTATTCACGTGAACGGTGTTGCGCCGACGGTTGTCCGCACGCCACTTGCCGGACGCTGGCTCACCGACCCGGAGGTCTACGCGAAGCTCATCGAGCGCATCCCGCTCGGCCGAATCGCCGAAGTCGACGACGTCGTCGGCCCCACGCTGTTTCTGTGCGGAAGTGCGTCGGCTTTCATCACCGGCCAGATCCTCTACGTCGACGGCGGGATCACTGCCAGTCAATGACGGTGCGGGCGTCGCCCTACATCGGCGGTTTCGTCGCGCGAAGAGCACGAGCGAGGACACGTACAACGTGCACCGCCTCCCGCCCCGCACCATCGGCGATCTGGTGCCGGCAGCTCGTGCCGTCGGCAACGATGATGGTCGCGGGATCAGCCTGCCGCACCGCGGGCAACAGCGTCAACTCGGCCATGCGCATCGAGACGTCGTAGTGCCGCGCTTCGTAGCCGAAGCTCCCGGCCATGCCGCAGCAGCTCGAATCGACGACGTCCACGGCGAGCCCGGGAATCAGCTGCAGGGCTTCCCGTGTGGGAGCGAGGGCGTCGAACGCCTTTTGGTGGCAATGGCCGTGCAGCAACGCGCGCGTTTCCGGCAACGCGACGAGTGGCAAGCGCAGTCGCTCCGCCCGGCGCTCGCGCGCCAGAAATTCCTCGATCAGCAGCGCTCGTTCGCCCAAGCGCTGGGCACGATCGCCCAACCCCATCACCAAAAACTCGTCGCGCAGCGAAAGGAGGCATGATGGCTCGAGGCCGACGACCCACGCGCCGCGCTCGACGTGCGGGCGCCAGCGCCGTCACCATGCGACGCGCCTCGCGCTTTGCTTCATCGACGAGTCCCGATGCGAGGAACGTCCGGCCGCAGCACAATGGCCGCGCGCGGTCCTCATCATCCGAGGCGGCTTGCGCAACGGCGACCTTGTACCCGGCGGCTTTCAGCACCGCAAGCGCCGCGTGGCCATTCTCCGGCTCGAAGTAGTTGGTGAACGTGTCGACGAGCAGGATCACGTCGGCTGTTGCGAGGTCGCCAACGTCGCGGCACGTGCGCAAGAACGTGTCGTAGCGCCAGCTCGGCAGCGATCTTCGCGCCGATAATCCGGTCAATCTTTCGGTCAGGCGCGCAGCGCCGGGCACGCTGTCGCGCAGGTTCGCGAGCCATGGCATCCGTGCGGCCCACGATGCCCACCTCGGCAGGAAAGCGATGGCCCGCTCCTTGAACGGCAGGCCATGCGCCCGCTGCCATTGGAAGTTGAACTCGATCTTCATCTTCGCCATGTCGACGCCGGTCGGGCATTCGCGGCGGCAGCCCTTGCAGCTCACGCAAAGATCGAGCGCCGCACGAACCTCCGACGATGCGAAATGGGTTCCCAACTGTCCCGCAGAGCGCCAGCCGAAGGGTGTTCGCGCGACCGCGCGTGAGATGGATCTCGTCTTGCGTCACGCGATAGCTGGGACACATCGTGCCGGCGTCGAATTTGCGGCAGTGGCCGTTGTTGTTGCACATCTCCACGGCCTTGCCGAACCCGAGCGCGGGGTCCCCACCCGTTCCCGGCGCCGACAGAGCGTCGGTGCCGGGGTCGTAATCGACGTTCCACGCCGACCAGTCGAGCGCGGTCGCGACTGGAAGCGTGCGATGATTCGGCGGGAAGCGAAACAGGGACCGGTCGTCCATTCGCGACGGCCGGACGATCTTGCCGGGATTCATGAGACCGGCAGGATCGAACAGCGCCTTGATCTCCTCGAACGCGCGGGTGAGGCGCGGCCCGAATTGCCAGGCGACCCATTCGCTGCGCACGAGGCCGTCGCCGTGCTCGCCGGAAAACGCGCCTTTGTACTCGCGCACCATCGCGCTTGCTTCCTCGGCGATCGCCCGCATTTTCGTTGCGCCATCGCGTCGCATGTCGAGGATCGGCCGCACGTGCAGCGTGCCGACGGATGCATGCGCATACCATGTGCCCCGCGTTCCGTGCTTGCGAAACACTTCGGTCAGACGGTCGACGTAATCGGCAAGGTGCTCGAGCGGAACCGCGCAGTCTTCGATGAACGAGACCGGCTTGCCGTCGCCGCGCATGCTCATCATGATGTTGAGCCCGGCCTTGCGCACGTCCCACAGCGCTCTTTGCGCGCTGGCATCGACGAGCCGGACCATGCTGTCCGGCAATCTCAGGTCGCCCATCAATTGCGCGAGATCATCGAGACGTCGGACGGGCAGCTCCGCGTCTTCGCCCATGAATTCCACCAGCAGGATCGCCTGCGGCTCACCGATCAGCGCCGCGTCGATGACGGAGCGGAACGCCGGATTGCCGCGCGCGAGATCGATCATCGTCCGGTCGACCAACTCCACCGCGGACGGCCCGAGCTCGACGATATGGCGCGCGCATTCCATCGCGCGATGCAGGGTCGGAAAGTTGACGACACCGAGCGTTCGATGCTTCGGCAGCGGAGCAAGTTTCAGCGTCAATTCGCGCGTCCACGCGAGCGTCCCCTCGCTGCCGACGAGCAGGTGCGCGAAGTTCACGCTCCCATCGCTCGTGTAGGGCCGTTCGCTGGCCGGGTGGAAGACGTCGATGTTGTAGCCGCCCACCCGGCGCAACACCGTTGGCACCTGCGCCGCGATTTCTTCGCGCTCACGCCGCCCGATCGCGCGCAGGCCCTCGACCAGCGAACGGACGGGCGCCGGGGCGTTCGCCATCTGCGCGTCCGGTCCGAAGCGCGCGGTCGTGCCATCGGCAAGCAGCGCATCGATGGCTTCGACGTTGTGCACCATGTTGCCGTAGGCGATCGAGCGCGAACCACAGGAGTTGTTGCCGGCCATGCCGCCCAGTGTCGCTTGTGCCGACGTGCTGACATCGACCGGAAACCACAACCCGTGCGGCTTCAGCCATGCATTCAGCGCATCGAGGACGATGCCGGGTTCCACCGTGATGCTGCGCGCGTCACGATCGAACGAAACGACGCGATTCAAATGCTTGCCGTGATCGACGACGAGCGCTGCGCCAACGCTCTGGCCACACTGCGAGCTGCCGGCGCCGCGGGGCAACAGAGGGCACGGAAAGACCGCGGCAAACGTCGAACGCCGCGCGCACGTCCGCATCGCTTTTTGGAACCAGCACGCCGATCGGTTCGACCTGATAAATCGAAGCGTCGGTAGCGTAGCGGCCGCGCGATGCGCGGTCGAAGAGCACGTCGCCCGCCACGGCGCCGCGCAACCGCCGCGCAAGCTCGCCGGAGGCGCCTCCGGGCTCAAACACGAGGGGCTTGGTTTCTGGCGCTTTCACGGGCGTTGGGCGTGCGACAGTTATGATACCTTTCGCATAGCGGAATTCGCCGGATTCTCCCGCCGGAGGCCCATGTTCCAGCTCGATACGCACCCGTCCGGGCGCCATTTCCTGCAGATTCCCGGTCCCACCAACGTGCCGGATCGCGTACTGCGCGCGATCGACCGGCCGACGATCGATCATCGTGGACCCGAATTCGCGCGGTTGACGCACGAAATCCTCGACGGCCTCAAGGACGTGTTCCAGACGACCGACCCGATCGTGACCTACGCCGCGTCGGGCACCGGCGCGTGGGAGGCTGCGCTCGTCAACACGCTGTCGCCCGGCGATCGCGTGCTGATGTTCGAGACCGGTCATTTCGCGACGCTGTGGCGCGCGATGGCGGAAAGGCTCGGACTCGTCGTCGATTTCGTCCCCGGCGACTGGCGCAGCGGCATCGACCCCGCGGTGGTCGAGGCGAAGCTCGTCGAGGATCGAGCGCACACGATCAAGGCGGTGCTGGCGGTCCACAACGAGACGTCGACCGGCGTTACGTCGCGCATTCCGGAGATCAGGCAAGCGATCGGCCGTGCCGATCATCCGGCGCTCTTCATGGTGGACACGATTTCGTCGCTCGCTTCGATCGATTATCGTCACGCCGAATGGGGCGTCGACGTCACCGTTGCGGGATCGCAGAAGGGACTGATGTTGCCGCCGGGGCTGTCGTTCAATGCCGTCAGCGAGAAGGCGCTTGCCGCGAGCAAGGAGGCGAAGCTTCCTCGCTCGTATTGGCGCTGGGACGAGACGATTGCAATGAACAAGAGCGGCTATTTTCCGGCGACGCCCGCCACCAATCTTCTCTACGGCTTGCATGAGGCACTCGCAATGCTGCACGAGGAAGGCCTGCGCAACGTGTTCGCGCGCCACGCCCGGCACGCCGAAGCGACGCGTCGCGCCGTCAATGCGTGGGGTCTCGAAGTCCTCTGCCGCAACCCGGCTGAATACAGCGGTTCTCTGACCGCCGTCATGATGCCGGAGGGGTACGACGCCGATACGCTGCGCAAGGAAGTACTGGCGCGCTATGACCTGTCGCTCGGCACCGGATTGGGCAAGCTCGCCGGGCGCGTGTTCCGGATCGGACACCTCGGCTGGTTCAACGACCTCATGCTGTGCGGCACGCTGTGCGGCGTCGAGATGGGCCTGGCGCTCAAGGGGGTTCCACACAGGACGGGCGGGGTCACCGAGGCCCTCGCGTTCCTGCGGCAATGCAGCACGACCGCCACAACGACGGCGCACAAACGCGCCGCATGAGCGCGACGCCGGCGCCCGCACACTTCACTCTAGGAGGATGCCCGAAATGGATACGCCAAGAATCGATGTACGCGCGCGCGACGCGCGCTGGTCCGCGGCCGTTGCCGCGCTCGCGCTCTTGCTGGCCGGCGCCGGCTGCACTCGCGCAGCTGGAGATCAAGTTCGGCCACGTCGGCGAGCCGGGGTCGCTGTTCGCCGCATCGGCCGACGAGTTCGCTAAGCGAGCGAACGCGAAGCTCGGCAACAAGGCGAAGGTCGTCGTGTTCGGGTCGAGCCAGCTCGGCGGCGACAAGGAACTGCTGCAGAAGCTGAAGCTCGGCACCGTCGACATCGCGCTGCCGTCGACCGTGATGTCGTCCGAGGCGGATCTCTTCGGCGTGTTCGAGATGCCGTACCTGGTCAAGGACCGCGCGCACATGGGCCGCATCGAGAAGGAGCTGTTCTGGTCGAAGCTCGCGCCAGAGGCCGAGAAGAAGGGCCTGAAGGTGATCGGCGTGTGGGAAAACGGCTACCGGCACATCACGAACTCGAAGCGCCCGATCAACACGCCGGCCGACCTGCAGGGAATCAAGCTGCGCGTGCCCGAGGGCAAGTGGCGCGTGAAGATGTTCCAGGCCTACGGCGCGAACCCGTCGCCGATGAAGTTTTCCGAAGTGTTCGCCGCGCTGCAGACCGGCGTGATGGACGGTCAGGAGAATCCATTTACGCAGATATACAGCGCGAAATTCCAGGAGGTGCAAAAATTCCTGTCGCTGACTGGTCACGTCTACACGCCGGCCTACGTGACCGTCGGCGCCAAGAAGTGGGATACGCTTCCGCCCGACGTGCGCAAGATCCTCGAAGACACCGCGAAGGAGACACAGGCCTTCGTCTACGAGAAGGCCGCGAAGGACGACGACGAGCTGCTCGGCAAGATCAAGGCAGCGGGGGTCGCGGTGAACACGCCGAACAAGGACGCGTTCGTCGCCGCCTCCAAACCCGTGTACGAGGAGTTCGCGAAGGAAGTCGCCGGCTCGAAGGAAGTGATCGACCGCGCCATCGCGCTCGGCAAGTAGGAGATGACTTTCCGATCGTTCCGCCGGGGATACGAACGGTTCCTCGAGTGGATCTGCGTCGCGATCATGGCCGCGCTCGCCGCCGAGGTGACGGCGGGCGTGGTCTTCCGCTACTCGGGTCATTCCCTCGTCTGGTATGACGAGGTTGCCACCATCCTCCTCGCCTGGGTGACGTTCTACGGCTCGGCGCTGGCGGTCCTCAAGCACGCGCACATGGGCGTGCCCGAGATCGTGAGGATGCTGCCGCCCGGGCCGCGGATCGCCGCGGCCGTCCTCGCGCAGCTGTGCACGCTGGCCTTCTTCGTGCTGCTCGCCTGGGTGGGCTATTCGATCCTCGACGTCCTTGCGACGGACCAGCTCGTTTCGCTGCCGCAGGTCTCGGTGGCTTACGCGATCTCGGCGATCCCGATCGGCGCCGTCCTGTTCGTGGTGGGCCAGCTGCTGGTGTTTCCCGAGGTGCTGCGCGAGGCGCGCGGCGAAGAGAGGCGCGCGGAGGAGTCCGAATGATCGGCTTCCTCGTCCTTGTCTGCGTGCTCGTGCTGGTGCTGATCAACGTTCCGATCGCCGTGGCGCTTTGCATCGCGTCGGTCGCGGCAATGCTCGCGAGCCAGGGTGTCGCGAGCCTGCCGAACGTGCCGCTCGCGCTCTACCAGGGCGCGACCAGCTTTCCGCTGATCGCGATCCCGCTGTTCATCCTCGCCGCCGCGATCATGAACACCTCGGGGATCTCCCACCGGCTGATCGACTTCTGCCAGGCGCTCGTCGGCTGGATGAGGGGCGCTCTCGCCCAGGTGAACGTATTGAGCCACATGTTCTTCGCGGAGATCTCGGGCTCGGCCGTCGCAGGGGTCGCGGCCACCGCGTCCATCATCATGCCCGCCATGAAGAAGCGCGGCTACCCGGGCCCGTTCACGGCTGCGGTGACCTCCTCCACGGCCACGCTTGCGATCATCATCCCGCCGTCGATCCCGATGATCCTGTACGCGGTCATGGCGGGCACTTCGGTGGTGCAGATGTTCGTCGCGGGCATCGTGCCGGGCCTGCTTGCGGCGTTCGGCTTCATGGGCCTGTGCTACTGGTACGCGGTCAAGCACAACTGGCCGGTGGAGGAGATCTTCCAGTGGGGCAAGCTCTGGCGCGCCTTCAAGGAGGCGTTCTGGGCGCTCACGCTGCCGATCATCATCCTCGGGGGCATCTTCGGCGGCGTGGTCACCGCGACCGAAGGCGCCGCGCTGGCCGTGGTCGCGGCTCTGTTCGTGGGCGGCGTGGTCTATCGCGAGCTCGACTGGGCGCGGCTGCGGGCGGCGATCATCGACGGCGACGGTGCAGACCGGCACCGTGATGCTGCTGGTCGCCGCCTCGGCACTGCTCGGCCTCTACCTCACGGAGGTGCAGCTTCCGCAACGCATCGCTGCGGCGATGCTCTCCATCACGAGCGAGAAGTGGGCCATTCTCGCGATCCTGAATGTCTTCTTCCTCATCATCGGGATGTTCCTGCACTCGGCGGCCGCCATCGTTCTGGTGGTGCCGATCGTGATGCCGGCGGTGACCGCGGCGGGGATCGATCCGATCCATTTCGGCGTGATCGTGACGCTCAACCTCGCCATCGGCCAGCAGACGCCGCCCGTGGCGAGCGTCCTGCTGCTTACCTGCTCGATCGCGAAGGAGAGCGTCTGGGACGTGACCAAGGCGAACATCCCTTTCATCGGCGTCCTCCTCGCCACACTTCTGCTGATCACCTACGTACCGGTCGTCACGCTGGGTCTGGTGGACCTGTTCTACCGCTAGTCGATGGACGAAACCATCCTCGTCGAACGCGACGGACCGATCGCGACCGTCGTCCTCAACCGGCCGGCGAAGCTCAATGCGCTGACGAAGGCGATGTGGCGCGATCTCGGTGCCGCGGTGAACAACCTGTCCGCGGACGACGAAGTACGCTGCATCATCGTGCGCGGTGCCGGCGAGAGAGCGTTCTCGCCAGGCAACGATATCGCCGAGTTCGCGACCGAGCGCGCGAACAAGGCACAGGCCATCGTCTACGGCGCCGCGATGCACGAGACTGCGCATGCGCTCGCCGCGTGTCGCCATCCACTCGTCGCGCAGATTCACGGTATCTGTGTGGGGGGCGGCCTCGAGATCGCTGCGCTGTGCGACCTCCGTATCTGCGGCGCGTCGAGCCGGTTCGGCGTTCCGATCAAGAACCTCGGACTTGTGACGGCGTATGCGGAGATGGCGCCGCTGATCGATCTCGTGGGGACAGCGGTGACGCTCGAGCTGCTCCTCGAAGGCCGCATCGTCGATGCGGTCGAAGCGAAGGAAAAGGGCTTGGTGACTCGCATCGTTCCCGATGCCGAGGTCGCCGCCGAAGCCCGCGCAACCGCCCAACGCATCGCTGATGGAGCACCGCTGGTCGCGCGTTGGCACAAGAAATTCGCGCGCAGGCTCGTCGACCCTCGTCCGTTGACGCCGGAAGAGCGCGACGAGTGCTTCGACTGCTTCGACACCGAGGATTTCCGCGAGGGCTACGCGGCGTTCCTCGCCAAGCGCAAACCCGGATTCGTCGGTCGATGACCGCCGCCGCGCCGCCAACACCGCACCCCGGTCCGCTCGCGGGATTGCGCGTGCTCGAGCTCGCCCAGATCATGGCGGGCCCGACCTGCGGCGCGCTGCTTGCGGATCTCGGCGCGGACGTGATCAAGGTCGAAAAGATCCAGGGCGGCGACGATGCGCGCGGCTATCGCGAACCCCGCATCAACGGCGTCTCCGCGCCGTTTCTGATCCTCAATCGCGGAAAGCGCGGCATCGCGCTCGATCTCAAGCGCGGGAAAGGATCGCGACGTTCTGCTGCGGATGGTGCGAGCGACCGACGTGTTGATCGAGAATTTTCGCCGCGGCACGATGGAAAAGCTCGGCCTGTCCTACGAGGTGCTCGCCGCGGAAAATCCTGCGTTGATCTACTGCGCGATCACGGGCTTCGGTCGTGACGGACCGTTCGCCGACAAGGGAGGCTTCGATCTCGTCGCGCAGGGATTTGCCGGTCTCATGTCGATTACAGGCGAGCCCGGTCGCCCGCCCGTGAAAACGGGCAATCCGGTCTCCGACATCAATGCCGGCATTCTCGCCGCCGTGGGGATTCTCGCGGCGTACGCGCATCGACAGAAGACCGGGCGTGGCCAAATCGTCGACACCTCGTTGATGGAGGCTGCGCTGCAGCAGACTTACTGGCACGCCGCAAGTTACTTCGCGACGGGCGAGTCCCCCGGCCCACTCGGCTCCGCGCACATTCTTACGGCGCCGTACCAGGCCTTCACGGCGCGCGACGGCTGGATCAACATCGGCGGCGCGAATCAGGCCAACTGGGAACGCATCGCCGACGTACTGGGACATCCCGAGTGGCGCGAAGATCCGCGCTTCGTGACCAATACGGCGCGCATGCAGAATCTTCCCGCACTTGTGGCGGCGATGAACGAGGTGCTCGCGCAGAAGACGCGCGCCGAGTGGCTTGTACTGCTCGACGAAGCCGGTGTGCCCGCCGGTCCCGTCCACTCGCTGGGCGAGGCGCTGACGCATCCACAGACGCTCGCCCGCGGGATGGTCGTCGATCTTGTGCACCCGCAGGCGGGTCCAACTAAAGCGCTCGGCTGCCCCATTCATTTCTCCGCGACGCCAACGCGCGTGGAGCGCCCCGCTCCGCTTCTGGGCGAGCATACGCGCGAGCTCTTGCGCGAATGCAGCTATACCGACGCCGAAATCGACGCGCTTGCAACGGACGGAATTATCGCCACCACCGAAGCTGCCTAGACAACGCGAGGCAGTCGGATGCTCGTCAGTCGACGCCGCCGATGAAATCCAGCTTGCCGATCTCCACTCCACCTGCGCGCAGCAGCGCGTAAATCATCGACATGTGGAAATAGAAGTTCGGCATCGCGAAGTACCGCAGATAATTCATGCCGGTGAACTTGACGTCCTTGCCGCGGACCTTGCGGACGATTTCGCGTCCTTCGGAACCGTCGATCTGTTCGGGCTTCAGCGACTTCACATAAGCGATCGAACGATCCACGCGCGCGATGAGCTCAGCAATCGACTTCTCGTCATTCTCGATCGCTGGCGGCTCGGCGCCGCTGAGGCGCGCGCAGGTACCGCGAGCGAAATCGGTCGCGATATGAACCTGGCTCGTGAAGGGGAGCATGTCCGGGAAGATCCGCGCCGTCAGGAATGCCGATTCGTCGATCTTCTTCGCCTGCGCGTGCGCGGCAGCCTTCTCCAGGATCGCCTTCATGTTGCCGAGCATCTTCACGAAGATCGGCGCTGACGCCTCATACATCGAGATGGTCATACGTGATTCCCGGGTTCTTGGTGGCAGCGCGAGCCGCTGGCACCGGTTTCAGCGCCAAGGGGGAGCGCCGCGTCCGCGCACCGGCCCCTGTAGGGCAACCTGATGGTTCCTGCGATGAGGAAAAGGACGGCGGAAGTTCGGAGCGCCCAGTACGACCACCCCCGCCGGATAGCCACCGAATGCCCATGCGCCGCAACCGAACCACGACGGATCGCACCCATAATTCGATTGCACTGGAGGTTCCATCGCGTATTGCATTGGTGCTGGCATCGGGACGGGCACGTATTCAACCGCCGGCGCCTGGCGCTTCGCGAAATCGATCTCGTACTCGAGCTGCCGGACGCGCGTGGCGAGGACCTGAACTTCCGCCTGCGCCAAGGGATCGATACCGGGCGGAGCCGGAACAGCCGGCGGGGCGACCGCACGCGCGACGTCCTGCACGACCTTGTCGACGCGCGCTCCCTCGGGCGGCGCGAGGTTGCTTACGTTGAGTATCCCCTTCGCGTCGGTCCACGTGTACACGTCGGCGCGCGCGAGCTCGCTTCCCACACGCGAACCCAAGAACAACCGCCAAGGCCAGTCGGAGCATGCGCCCCCATCAACCGAGGTTCGACAACGCCCAGGATATCAGATTGCAGTGCTCAATGGCAAACCGTACCTGGCGCTTGCAAGACTTCGCGAGTGATGGCTTTTGCTGTATGGCGATGCCGTTGCACAGTGTACTCGAAGCTTATGTTGTTGCCGTCGACGATGGTGAAGGTCGCCGTGCCCACCGGCGATCGTTGGCTTATCTTGTCGTGAACGGCACCGCATTGAAGCGCGGGCCCGGACGTGCCGGTAGAAGGTCACCGGAGTACACGCCAGGAGCGACTTTGGTGCCGATCACCACGAGCCACATCGGCGAGCCGATCGAGGTCATAGGTGAACCAGGTCGCGAAGATGGTGTCGTCCTGATGCGTGAGGTTGATTCCCCACCCGGACTCCGACTCCGCCGGCGCCGCCCACCAGATGTCCTGATAGTTGGTCGCGGCAGCGAGGCTGGGTGGCGATGGCGCTTGTCGAGCAGGCGTCTGCGAGTTGCTGCTGCGTGATCGACTTGGTCTCAGGCCTGCCCGTTCACCTCGTAATCGAAACGTTCCGTTGTTGCACTTCGTGAAGGTCAGCGTCGCTGTTCCCACTTGGTCCATTCGCACGTGCTTCGAGGAACGGCATCGCGTTAAACGGCGGGCCGGTGGTGATGAGGAGGTTGGCGGTGTAGACGCTGGGCGACGGGTCTGTATTGGCGATCATCGCGAGCCACCAGCCCTTGCCGGTCGGGTCGTAGGTGAACCAGGTCGCAAAGATGAGGTCGCCCTGGTGCGCGAAGTTGATCCCCCAGCCCGATTTCGACTCCGGCCGGCGACGCCCACCACAGACCGCTGTAGTTCGCAGTGGAGGGAGCGCTTACCGAGGCCGATGCTCCGCCGTAGTTGGTCGCGACATTGGGCACGACGGCGCCGGTGCGCGTGAGCGCGCTGACCCCATCGGCGGGCAGGCCCGTGTAGCTCACGATATCCACACCGGCGTAGTTGAGCGTGCCATTGCCAAGCGGAAGAAAGCCATTCTGCACCACGTAGTTCGGGATCACCAGGTTCAGGGCGGCGAACCCTTGCGTGGCGATGAGCACGCCGCCTGTTCGCCGTCGGCGCCAGCGATGCAGCCGTAGTAATCACATGAGCCGCCGGGCAGGTCTCTGTCGAAAAAATAAGTGTTCGTCGTCATGCCCTGGGTTGCGGTCAGCGTGTGGCCCCCCAGCATGTTCTCCCCGTCCATCCCCAGCGACTCGTGCAGGACGATGAACTGGATGGTCCCGTCGGCGTTGGAGAAGATCTGTTCTATCTGGAACGTGTGATAGCTGGCGTCAGCCGCGGTTGCGGCGATTGCCAGCACGACGGCAGAGACCCAATGGATGAATCGGCTCATTGCGCCCTCCTAGTCCTAATGATCGGGAAACAGGGCGGAAGACTCGGGTATTCCTGGTTTGCTACCCCGCTTTCGGGAGCGTGAAGACCTGCATGGCGCCGATGTCGCCGGTCTCGATCTCGAGATGCCATTCATTTTCGGCCCCATCGGCCGGCGCATCCAGGAAGTACGACAGCAAATGGCGCGTCGGCACGAGTTCGCGACCGCCGACGGTGACACGCCGAAGCGTTATCGGACACTGTGCCGGGAGCGCCGTCGCCACGACGATCCTGCGTTCGCTTTTGGCCGTGAAGTCGATGCTGTGAACTGACGCGGGCGCACACAACGGCCGGGCCGGATAAGTGTCACCGCTCGCAACAGCGATGCCGCGTCCGGGATAGGGAATTGACTCGACCGTCCCTAAACGGAGGGCGCCGTAAGGCCGCGTTGCGCGCTCATCCGAAAGCGCCTTGGCCGAAAGCAAGTACAACGCACTCTCGCCAGGACCGGGCAATCCCCCCAGCACGACGCGCGCGCGCTCGCCGCAGTGCACGCGTGCCGGGACGTTGAACTGGCTGTCCACGATGATCGTCAGGTCGCCGTAGGCACGTGTGGACCCCGCTTCGCACAGCGCGCGCCCCAGGGCGTCGAGATCCCATAACGGGAGGCTGTCGAGCCGCGCGTATCCCGTTTTCGGCCCAGTCCGAAGGTCCATCTGTCCCCCAAAGAGCGCGGGCAGCCGGACGTGGCCCTGCCCGGCTTGTATGAAGCGCGCGCCAGCGAGCGCGACGAAGCCGACGATCGCCGCACCGAGCAGCCCATCGACGAGTGGCCGGACGCCGCGCCATCCGCTGCGAGCGCACGCGGTGAGCCCGAGCGCCTGCACAAACGCGATCGAGGGCATGAGCGCGTACACCATGTAGAAGCGTGTTTCGTTGCGGACCGCGACTATGACGAGCGCGCTGAAGAGGGTATACGCGAGCGCACTTGCGGTAAGCGTGCGCAGCGCCAGTTCGGAACGCGTCAACGCGAGGCCGACGCCGACCAGTACGACGACGTGCATCGCGGCAAGAAAGATCCTCCACACGACGGCGATGATGGCCACATCGCCAAGGTAGCTGTCGACGACGAGGTTCGGAACATGCCAGAAGATGTTCGCGATGACGGGGATCGCGTTACCGGGTCGGAATGCGTCCAGCGCGGACGCGATGCCGCGCGCGAAGCCGGCGAAATCCCTTGAATGCGTCGACGCGTCCACAAGCAGGGGCGCGAAGGGCAACAGGATCAGCGCGACACAGAGGATGATTTTCCATACCCGTCCCGCGCCAGCCGGGCCGATCCGCGGGAACGCGAGAACGAGCAGCAGACCAAGCGGGAGTGTGGTCGGGTGGGCATGCAATGCGAAGCCAAAACCCAGGCACGCCAGATACATCCATGAATAGGATCGATGCTCGACGGCTCGCCATAGCGCATAGGCGACCGCCAGCGACGCTGTCGCAGCAAGGCTCGGGTGGGCGACCCAGATCGATTCGAAGGCCGAGATACCCGGGAGCGCAAGCAGGATCGCCCAGGTCAGACCAAAACGCGCATCGACCCATTCGCGGCCGAGTCGCCACGCGAAGAGGAACTTGAAGGCGGCAAGGAGCCCGACCGATGCGACCACACCTGTGATCGAGTGGAACGCCAGCAGCGGGACGGCAAGCAGGTAATACCAGGCGGGCCCGAGGTGCCAGTTATCTCCAATGAGGGGTCCGCTTGCGGGCCAGTCCTCCCCCACTGTGATGCGATAGGCGCGATTGATATCGCGCGCGAGGTCTGCCTCGATTGGCGACAGCAGATAGGGCGCAACGTAGGCAAGAAGGATCACGCCGCCAGCAAGCAACGCGATCCGGAAGACGAACGGCGGGAAGGTACGGGTCATGCGTTCTCGCAAGCGCCCTTTCCCTGCTCCTTCGGATCGCGCCCGTGCAGCCCGGCGAGGCGGTCATTCGAGACGGGTTCTCGCCACAGCAAACGCCGTCACAGGAAAAAACGTCCGGTAATAGTGCCCCACATGATCCACGTCGTGATCACCACGTAACTCACGAGCATTGCATTTTCCCAGCGCCCGCCTGCCGTGGGGCGCCAGACCTGGAACAGCGTCAATGCCGGCAGGTAATAGCGTTGCTCGATCAGCGGATGCAAGCCGACGGACAGTGGCGCCACGAGGTACATGATACGCAGCCGGGGTTCCGCAAGGTCGATGACGCACAGAGTCAACACCATCCACGCGATGGGCACGAATGCCGCGGCGCGAATCCACGCGTACTTGGTCAGCCAATATAACCCTTCATTGTGCAAATGAAATCGCAGCGCCTCGCTATTGTATTCGTGCGTATTGGCGTAGGTGCTGATGTACAGCCCGAATCCGGCGACCAGTAACGCAATGCACATCGGCCGACGGATCAGGTTCCGGATGCGCGGTAACGCCAGCACGTTCTGCGGCAGGAAGACGAGCCATGCGCAAAGCAGAAAATAAGCAATGTTGGTCGGGTTGAAACCCTACTTCGTGTCGTGTGCGATCGCCCACCGCAATGCCGTGGTTCCATAGAAAGAACGACAGGAATGCGAGCACCACCAGGAACAACGGCAAGCCGTGCATGAATCCCGCTCCGGAGCAGGCTTCGCCACTCGCGGCGCCATGCGAGAAAATCGGAATCGCCAAGCAAGATCAATAGCCATGCCATGCCAACCCAGACGATCATGTCCTGCCGCAATAGAGTCGCCGCGAGGCCGGCGACCGCTGCGAGGACGTACCGCCTTCGCAAGGCTCCGAGTTGCGTCGCGAGCATCGCGGCCAGCGGCCACACATCGGTATAGACGAAAAAGAAGAACGGGAAGAGAAGCGGCATGTAGAACCACTGGACCGTCCTGCGCCCAGCCTCCTGCGGCGCATACATGGCGACCAGCCGCCAGATGAAAACCGGCAGCAACAGACTTCCCATCAGATTCACGAAACGCAGCAACGCGATGTCGTGGTTGCCGGTGACCCACTCCGCCAACGCCAGAATGGCGTGGTACGTAGGGATCATGGTCGTTCCGACGAATATTTCGAACCTTCCGCTCGAAAACAACCCTACCTGCGCGACATGCGATGCCTCGTCCACGAAGTAGCCAGGATGAGCGCTGATCATGGCGAAGCCCAATACGGCGCCGATGACAACGAGCAGCGTGGCAGCGAAACGGCCGAACCTTCCGATCCGGTCGCCGCTATTCGCGTCGGTGGCGTGCATCGGTGTTGTCACTCGCCTTCAGCGAAGCGAGAAGCCGGACGCATCGGATCGGGGGAGATTGCAGAGGGAGGGACGCGGCCAAGGGAAATTTCATCCGTGGCCGCGTTACGCGAAATTGGTGGCCAAGGGCGGAATTGAATCCCTTGGCCGATTTTGCGGTCCGCTTCGCGTCCCGCGAAATTTGGTGGCCAAGGGCGGAATTGAACCACCGACACAAGGATTTTCAGTCCTCTGCTCTACCAACTGAGCTACTTGGCCACGGTACTGCAAAAAACCTGTCTGGCCCGATTGGCCAAGATTGCAATTATAACAAGACGATGCAGTTCGCCGTAAGGGGTTGCGAAGGCGGACAAGGTGACGGGCTCAGGCAATGAAAAATGCCTGCAACGCGGCTAACGTCTCGTTGGGTGCTTCTTCGGCTACGTAATGGCCGGACGGCAACGCATGCCCGCGGACATCGACGGCGACCGCTCGCCAATCATTGACGGGATCGAAATAGCGGTGGACGACACCCTTGTCGCCCCAGAGCACGAGCAGCGGACACGTCACCTTGCGTCCCGCCGCAACGTCCGCTGCGTCGTGCTCGAGATCGATCGATGCTGCTGCGCGGTAGTCCTCGCACGTGGCATGAATCGTTTCCGGTTTCGCAAAGCACCGCTCGTACTCCGCGAAGGCGCGCGGGTCAAAAACGTTGGCAGCAGATCCCCAGCCACCTGTTTTCTTGCGCAGGTAGTAGATTGGATCGGAGCCAATCAGGCGCTCGGGAAGGTCGAACGGCTGGATCAGGAAAAACCAGTGGTAATACGCGGTGGCGAACGCCTGGTCGGTCTTGCCATACATCGTTCGCGTCGGCGAGATGTCGAGAACCGCAACTTGTTCGACCGCGCCGGGGTGGTCGAGGACCAGGCGATGCGCGACACGTCCGCCGCGATCATGGCCCGCGAGTCTGAACCTGTCGAATCCGAGCGCGCGCATGACTTCGACCTGGTCGGCCGCCATCGCACGTTTCGAGTAGTTGACGCTGCGCTCGCCGCCATCGGGTTTCGACGAGTCGCCATAACCGCGGAGATCGCTGCAGACGACGGTGAACCGTTGCGCAAGCTGCGGTGCGATTCGGTGCCACATCGCATGCGTCTGCGGATAGCCGTGCAACAGCAGCAGCGGTGGGCCGGCTCCGCCGATGACGCATTCGATTTCCGCACCGCGCGTCGCGATGCGGCGTTGCATGAACCCGGGGAACAGCAGTGCGTCAGCCGTACTCATCGGCGGGCGTTCAGTCGACTTTCGCGCCTGATTTCTTCACGACATCGGACCACTTGACGACCTCCGCCTTCGCGAACGCGGCAAATTCCTCCGGCGAGTCGGCGACGATTTCCGCGCCAAGCGCACCCAGCTTTTCGCGCACGTCGGGCATGCCGAGGATCTTGACGATTTCCGCATTGAGGCGCTTGACGACCGAGGGCGGCGTTCCCGCCGGCGCAAATACGCCTTGCCACGAGCCGATTTCGAATCCCGGCAGACCCGATTCGGCGAGCGTGGGAACGTCGGGCGCCACCGACGAGCGTTTCGCCGTCGTGACCGCAAGCGCGCGCAGCTTTCCCGCCTTGGCGAGAGGCCAGGCCGTGGTGATGTTGTCGAACGTCATCGTCACTTGTCCGCCGACCACGTCCTGCAGCGCCGGCGGGCTGCCCTTGTACGGAATGTGCTGCATGTCGACGCCCGCCATTGACTTGAAGAGCTCGCCCGACAAGTGCTGCGACGTGCCATTGCCCGACGAGGCGAACGTGTATTTGGTCGGATTTGCCTTTAATAGAACGATCAATTCCTTGACATCCTTCGCCGGGATGGCCGGGTTGACGACCAGCATGTTCGGCACGCGCGCAATCAACGTGATCGGCACAAAATCCCTGACCGGATCGTACGGCAGATCCTTGTACAGCGATGCGTTGATCGCGTGGGTGCTGATCGTCCCGCCCATGATCGTGTAGCCGTCCGGCGCTGCCTTCGCAGTAAATTCGGCGCCGACACCGCCTCCCGCGCCCGGCTTGTTCTCGACGACGACTGGCACGCCGAGCGCGATCGCCAGCTTGTCGCCGACCGTGCGCGCGAGGATGTCCGTCGTGCCGCCGGGGGCGAATGGCACGATCCACTTGATCGGCTTCGACGGCCACGCTTGCGCACTCGCCAGTGTTGCGCACGCCCCAAACGCGACCGCGATAAAAAGCGCGGCAACCTTGCTCATTTTTTCCTCCTGAAGATACGCGCGCGGCGGCGCGGGTTGCGTCAACTGGATGCGATGGCGGTGATCTTTGTTTCGTCGACGCCGACCGACGCTGCCGCTGCGAGCAGGTCCCCCCACGTCTTGTCGTCGATCTGCACTCCGTTCGCAAGCCGCGCGGCGCGATTTCTGCGCTCGACGTCTCCGGGTGCCAGCACAGGCTCACTCCGCTTTACCGGTGGCGAGGCTTTGACGAAATCGACGAAACGGCGCGCTTCAGCGAGCACGCCTCCCGATGGATCGTAGACCGCCGGCGCGATGAAGATCGACAGCATGTTGTTGCGCAGCACGTCGTCGTCGGGATCGGAACTGCGCCCGGTCGTGACCGCACCTGCAAGCAAATCGGTGATCATCGACAAACCCGAACCCTTGTGCGCACCGATCGTCAGCAGCGCGCCGCCATCGTAGAAATCCTTCGGCTCGATCGTCGGTCGGCCATGCTTGTCGACGATCCAGCCCTCGGGCACCTGCTCTCCCTTGTTGAGCGCGACCATCAGCTTGCCTTCGGCGACGGTCGACGTCGTGATGTCGAGGATCGCCGGATCGGCGCCGGCAAGCGGGACGCCGACCGCCATCGGATTGGTGGAGAGCCGGCGATCGCTGCCGCCGAAGGGCGCCACGCGCATCGCGCCCGACGTGTTGAGGAAGTGAAGCGACACTTGTCCCGCCGCGGCGGCGATCTCGGCCCAGTCGCCGAGACGCCCGAGATGGCCGCAGTTGCGAAGCCCGATCATCGCGATGCCGGTCTTCGCCGCTTTCGCGACCCCGAACTTGGTCGCAAATTCGCCCACCACCTGTCCGAAGCCGCGATTGCCGTCGATGATCGCGAGCGCGTCGCTGTCGAAAACGATCGATGGCGCCGCGTTGGGCTTGAGCCAGCCGGCATGCACCCATTCGAGGTACTTGCTCACGCGCAGCACGCCGTGCGAATCGTGCCCGACGAGATTCGAGTCGACGAGCCGCTCCGCGATGGAGCGTGCTTCCCCTTCGCCGCAGCCGCCGCCCTCCATGATCGCAGCGACGATGGCGACGAGCTTCGGCGCGGCGATCGTTTTCATCTTAGGGCCTGCTAATGCTATGGGCGCAATCGCGAACGAGTGGCATGGGGCGCCAATCGCGACAGCCGACGACGCCAAGACTGGTGGTCTTGGCTAGAAGAGCAACAAAGAGTGGCGCCCCAGGCCGCACGTTCCCTTCGGGTTGCTGCCGAGAACGCCCATCGCTGCGTTGCAAAGTCTCGCCGGGTGCCCGACCCGCCTTCGCCTTTGCGCCTTGTGCTGGGCGTTTTCGGCGGTGCAACGCGTTTGCGTCCATAGCGTTAGCAGGCCCTAATGGATTTCCGGCTCGGCAGTGGGCGCTATGCCTTCGAGGAAATCGAAGTCGCAACCTTGATCCGCTTGCGTAATGTGCTGCTGGTAGAGCGCGCCGAAGCCGCGCTCGTAGCGCGGCGGCGCGCGTTTCCAGGCAGCGCGACGGCGTGCAAGTTCGGCGTCGCTCACCTTGAGATTCAATGTGCGCGATGGAATGTCGAGCTCGATCAGATCGCCGTCCCGCACGAGCGCCAGCGGACCGCCCACAAACGACTCGGGAGCCACATGCAGCACACAGGCGCCATACGCGGTGCCGCTCATCCGGGCGTCTGAGATCCGCACCATGTCGCGCACCTCCTGCGCGAGGATTTTTTTCGGAATCGGCAGCTGCCCCCATTCAGTCGCTCACCTTGAGATTCAATGTACGCGATGGAATGTCGAGCTCGATCAGATCGCCGTCCTGCACGAGCGCCAGCGGACCGCCCACAAACGACTCGGGAGCCACATGCAGCACACAGGCGCCATACGCGGTGCCGCTCATCCGGGCGTCTGAGATCCGCACCATGTCGCGCACCCCCTGCGCGAGAATCTTTTTCGGAATCGGCAGCTGCCCCCATTCGGGCATGCCTGGCGCACCCTGGGGCCCGGCGTTCTGCAACACCAACACCGAGTCTTTGGTAACGTCAAGATCGGGATCGTCGATGCGTGCGGCCAGGTCGTTGTAGTCGGCGAAGACGACGGCAGGACCCGTGTGCCGCCACAAGTGCGGCTCGGCGGCGGCAGGCTTGATCACCGCGCCGTCGGGCGCGAGGTTGCCGCGCAGGACTGCGAGGCTGTCCTGCGCGACGAGCGCCTTTGCGCGCGGCAGGATGACGTCCCGATTGAAGACTTCCGCGCCTGCGATGTTCTCGCGCAGCGTGCGCCCATTGACGGTCTTCGCGTCGAGGTCGAGCAGATCCGAAAGCTCGGCGAGCAGCGCGCGCAATCCGCCAGCGTAATAGAAATCCTCCATCAGATACTTGCCGGCAGGTCGAATGTTCGCGACCAGCGGCGTGCGGCGCGCGAGAGCGTCGAACCGGTCGATCGAAAGCGGGACGCCAGCGCGGCGCGCGAGCGCGACCATGTGCACGACGGCGTTTGTCGAACCGCCGAGTGCGAGAACCGTCGTGATCGCATTATCGACCGCCGCCGCCGTCACGAAATCGCGCGGTTTGAGGTCCTCCCAGACCATATCCACGATGCGGCGGCCCGTTTCAGCAGCCATCCGTCCGTGTCGCGAATCGGCGGCGAGGATCGATGCGGCACCCGGTAATGTGAAGCCCAGCGCTTCGGCGGCTGACGTCATTGTCGACGCTGTGCCCATGGTCATGCAGTGTCCGGGCGAACGCGCGATCCCGTCCTCGATGGCGCGCCATTGTTCGTCGGTCAGGTTACCGGCGCGCTTCTCCGCCCAATATTTCCAGACGTCCGACCCGGAGCCCAGAAACTGACCTCTCCAGTCGCCGCGCAACATCGGACCCGCGGGCATGAAGATCGCAGGCAGATTCATGCTGATCGCCCCCATCAGCAGCGCGGGAGTCGTCTTGTCGCAACCCCCCATCAAGACGGCGCCGTCGACCGGATAGGAGCGCAGCAACTCCTCGGTCTCCATCGCGAGCAGGTTGCGATAGAGCATTGTCGTAGGCTTTTGGAACACTTCTGCGAGTGCGATCGCCGGCATTTCAAGCGGGAATCCGCCAGCCTGCAGCACGCCGCGCTTCACCTCCTCCGCGCGCTGCTTGAAATGCGCATGGCAGACGTTGATCTCGCTCCAGGTGTTGATGATCGCGATGATCGGGCGGCCCTCGTAGTCGGCGCGCGAATAGCTCATTTGCGCTGCGCGCGAATGATGGCCGAAGCCGCGCATGTCGCTTGCGCCGAACCAGCGATGCGAGCGGAGGTCCTCGGGCTTGCGGCGTGGGATCGTCATAGGTCCATCGGGTGGGCTATTCACGGGAGGGCGTGCACCAGTGGGTAACGCGATTCGGCAACGCCCGAGACGTACCCTCGGATTATACCGGCCACGTCTCTCGCCCGCGCCTCGCCGCAATGTAGGAGCATGACTACTTGCGCGGGTCCGGCGAAGCGTTATATTGGCAGCGAACAGGGTCGCTGCCGCAAGGCGGAGACCGCCAGGTGATGGCTATGCCCAGTGCCAACGTTGCCGTGACAATCCCCGGAGCGCAGATGCGCGTCGCGATCTCCGCATGCCTCCTGTTCGCGGCGACCCTCGTGAGCGGCGCTGATCCCCCGGCAAGCAAGGAGGCTCCTGCAACCGACGCCAAGCCCGCGCCTGCGGCGGAGCGAACGGACGCCGATCGATTTTTCGACGCGATCGTCAAATTGAACGTGCGCGCGGTGCCCGACGCACGGAGCTCGGCGACGCTCGGCCAGGAGCGCGAGGGCAGCGGCATTGTCATCGGCGAGAATGGCCTGATCCTCACGATCGGTTATCTGATCGTCGAAGCAGACGACGTGCAGATCGTCGACCGCCGCGGGCGGACGCTGGCGGCGCGCGTCGTCGGATACGATCACGCGACCGGGCTCGGCCTAGTGCGCACCGTCGTGCCGCTCGACGCTCCGCCCATCCCGCTCGGCGATTCGGGAAAGGTCGCCGAGCGCGATCCCGTGATGATCGTCAATTACGCGGGAGAGGGTGACGTGACCCTCGCGTACGTGGTATCCAAGCGGCCGTTCACGGGGAGCTGGGAATATCTGCTCGACACCGCGATCTACACGTCGCCGCCGACCGCAAACTGGAGCGGCGCCGCATTGGTCGGACGCGACCTCAAGCTCGTGGGCGTTGGTTCCCTCATCGTGCGCGAGGCGACCACCGACGAAGGCGGGCTACCGGGAAACATGTTCGTTCCCATCGACTCGTTGAAGCCGATTCTTGCCGACCTCGTAAAGGATGGGCATCGCGCCGGCCCTGCGCGCCCGTGGCTCGGTGTTGCTGCCGACGAAGTTCTCGGGCGGCTCGTCGTCGCCCGCGTCTCGCCGGATGGCCCCGGCGACAAGGCAGGGCTGCGCGCCGGAGACATCATCCTCGGCGTCGGCGGCGACGGCGTGCGTACGCAGGCGGAGTTTTATCGCAAGGTGTGGGGGCGCGGCGGCGCGGGCACCGATATCCCACTGCGCGTGCTGCAAGGCATCGACGTGCGCGATGTCACAGTGCACTCGATCGACCGCGTCGAGTACTTCCGCCCGCGCACGACATACTGACGGCACCGCCTCCTCGCGTCCCTCGATTGCGCGGCCGTTCGCGTGGCCGAACCCGTAGAATGCGCAGTTTCGTCCACGCAAAACGGCTGGGCGACGGCTCCCGTCGCTGGTCCGCTGCCCATGCTTCTCTACGCCGTTACGATCTTCGTCAGCGCGTTCCTGCTGTTTCTCGTCCAGCCGGTCATGGCGAAACAGATCCTGCCGTGGTTCGGCGGCTCCGCCGCCGTCTGGACGACCTGTCTCGTCTTCTTCCAATCGACGCTGCTCGCGGGATACGCATATTCGGATCTCACCGTCCACCGCCTGGCGCCGCGCAATCAGGTCCGCGTGCACGCAACGCTGCTGCTGCTCTCGCTCGTCCTGCTCCCGATAATTCCCGGCGCCGACTGGAAACCTCTCGGCAGCGAAAATCCTTCATTGCGGATCCTCGGCCTCCTGACTGCGACCATCGGCCTTCCCTACTTTCTCCTGTCGACGACGAGTCCATTGATCCAGGCCTGGTTCGCGCGGACACGGCCCGGAACAAGCCCCTACCGGCTGTTCGCGCTGTCGAACCTCGCTTCCATGCTGGCGCTCGTCGGCTACCCGTTCCTGCTCGAACCCTGGGCCCCGACGCGCGCGCAAGCGCTCGGGTGGTCGGGGGGTTATGCCCTCTTCGTCGGACTGTGCATCGCTGCCGGGTGGAACAGCCTGCGGACGGCGCGGGTTTCGTCGATTGCAGATATCGCTGCCGCTGGGATTGCCACGACCAGCGCAAGCGACGGCGAGCCGCCTCCGACCTTCGCGCGGCAACTCCTCTGGTGCACGCTCGCTGCGACGGGCTCGCTATTGCTGCTCGCGGTGTCGAATCACATCACGCAGGACATCGCGTCGATTCCGTTGCTCTGGATCGCGCCGCTCGCCATCTATCTCCTCACGTTCATCCTGTGCTTCGATGCGTCCGGTTGGTACCGTCGC
This sequence comes from uncultured beta proteobacterium, assembly GCA_963724975.1. GTDB lineage: Bacteria > Pseudomonadota > Gammaproteobacteria > Burkholderiales > Casimicrobiaceae > CAIWHR01. The sequence continues at coordinate 724,616 of CAVRXB010000005.1, forward strand.
GAAATCTTCCTGTCGACGGCAGCGGCGAGTCTCGGCGTCATGGCGTGGACCAAGGCCGATCCGTCGCTCACCCACGAGCTCATGTTGCAAATCGGCGTGTTCTGCGCGGGGCTCTTCATCGCCTGCATGTTCTGTCACGGCGAGCTCGCGCGTCTCAAACCCGCGCCAAAGTACCTGACGCGCTTTTATCTCATGGTCTCGTTGGGCGGCGCCGGCGGGGCCGTGCTGGTCGGTATCGTCGCCCCGCTCGTTCTGCCCGCCAATTTCGAGCTGATTGGCGGCCTCGTCCTGTGTGCGCTGCTATTGCTCTGGCAAGTGCGCCGGCTGCATCCCGTCTTCATCGTCCTCGCGGCCGCGGCCGCGATCGCGGCGGTCGGATGCGGCGTGTGGGCGGTGCAGGAGTTCTACACCGACGTGATCATGGCGAAGCGGAATTTCTACGGTGTCCTGCGGGTGACGGAATGGGGGCGCGACGAACCATCGAACCATCGTCGCTCGCTCTTGCATGGCACGATCCTGCACGGGACGCAATTCCAGGCACCGGACCTCAAGGATCAACCGACGTCGTATTACACGCGGACCTCGGGCATCGGCCGGCTGCTCGAGTCCCTGCACCCGCGCAAGGATCCACTTCGTGTCGGCGTGATCGGACTCGGGACCGGAACGATTGCGACGTACGGCGCGAAGGGCGACACCTACAGGTTCTATGACATCAATCCGGACGTGATCGCCACCGCGCAGCGGGAATTCACTTACCTCGCCGACAGCGCCGCAACAATCGAGTTGCCGCTGGGCGACGCTCGGCTTTCGCTTGAACGGGAGGCCAAGCAGAATTTCGACGTGCTCGCGATCGATGCGTTCTCGAGCGATGCGATTCCCGTTCACCTCATCACTTCCGAAGCGCTGGCGGTCTACATGCGGCACATGAAACCGGGCGGCGTCATTGCGTTTCACCTGACGAATCGCTACCTCGACCTTGTACCGGTGGTGCAGGCTTTGGCGGAAGCCCACGGACTCTCCGCGATTCTCATCCGCGACAGCACGAAGGACGGCATGACCAGCACAAGCGACTGGATGCTCCTGTCCGACGATATTTCGTCGCTCTCGAAGCAGGAACTTGCGATGTTCGCGTCCGAGATCGAGCCACGCCCGGATTGGCGGCTGTGGACCGACGACTTCAACAATCTGATTCAAGTCCTGAAATGACCGCTGGCGGAACCCTCGCTGATCCGGCGCCCTATCGCGCACTCGTCCATCCTCCCGGCGCGCGCTACATCGAGGCGCTCGATCAACGTGCGCTGCCGCATGCAGTGATCAGCGTAAAGATCGGAAGTGCCGACGCCGCGGCAATGGCCATCCGCACGATGTGGGTGCGCGGAGCGCCGCTGATCGGCGCCGTCGGAGCGTATGGGCTAGCGCTGGCGCTCGACCACGACTCGAGCGACGACGCGCTTCAGAAAGCGCATGGCGCGCTCGATGCGACGCGACCCACCGCGGTCAACCTCCGCTGGGCGCTCGACCGTGTTCGCAACTCGGTGCTTCCACTTGAGCCCTCGTTACGCGCGGACGCCGCCTGGCGCGAGGCCGACGCGATCGCCGCCGAGGACGTGGCGATCAATCATGCGATCGGTCTCCACGGCCTCGCATTGCTACGGGACGTGGCGTCACGCCGCGCCGGTCCCGTGCGCGTGATGACGCACTGCAATGCAGGTGCGCTCGCGACGTGCGGCTGGGGCACCGCAACCGCGCCGCTCTTTCTTGCGCATGTCGAGGGAATGCCGCTGCAAGTCTGGGTCAGCGAAACCCGGCCCCGGTTGCAAGGCGCCAATCTGACCGCCTGGGAGCTGGAGCGGCGCGGTGTTCCGCATACGCTGTTTCCCGACGCCGCAAGCGCGCTCATGATGCGGCGCGGCGATGTCGACGTCGTCATCGTCGGTGCCGATCGGGTCGCTGGCAACGGCGACGTCGGCAACAAGATCGGCACCTATGCAAAGGCGCTCGCCGCGCACGACAACGACGTTCCTTTCTACGTCGCACTTCCGTCACCCACGCTCGATGCCAAGCTCGCATCCGGTGATGCCATCCCGATCGAGACGCGCAGTCCCGACGAAGTACTGTCGGTTTCCGGGCGCGACGGCTACGGGCAGACCGCAACGATCACGATCGCGCCGGCCGGGACGCGCGCGATCAACTACGCGTTCGACGTGACGCCGGCGCGGCTCGTCACGGGACTCATCACCGAGCGGGGCGTCGCTGCGGCGGATCGTGCTTCGCTTGCCACCCTGTTTCCCGAGCGCTTCGAATGACGGTCGGTGCCTCGCGCGAGCAGGAGTTGCGTGCCGCGATCGTCGCGACGGCCTGCGCGATGAACGCCACCGGAATCAACCGCGGCAACTCGGGTAACGTCAGCGCGCGCATGCAATCCGATGGATTCGACGGCTTTCTCGTCACGCCGACGGGCATGCCCTATGACACAATTACAGCGGACGACATCGTTGCGATGACACTGGACGGGGAGGCGCGAGGCAGCCGGCGCGCGTCTTCCGAATGGCGATTTCATCGTGACCTTTATCGCGTCCGCGACGACCTCCATGCCATCGTCCACGTCCATGCGCCGTTCGCGACAACGCTTGCGTGCCTGCATCGCGGGATTCCGGCGTTTCACTACATGATTGCCGTGGCCGGCGGCAACGATATCCGCTGCGCGCCGTATGCAACGTTCGGTTCGCCTGAGCTCGCCGCGCATGCTGTCGAAGCGATGGCGGGCCGTCGCGCATGCCTGCTGTCAAATCACGGCATGATCGCCGCCGGAGCCGACCTTCCTGCAGCACTCTCGCTTGCGCTCGAAGTCGAGGGCCTTGCCGAGATGTACTGGCGCGCGCTGCAAATCGGCGAGCCGGTTCTGCTGTCCGAGGCCGAGATGGACGTGGTCATTGAGAAATTCCGCACGTACGGGCAGCCTTAGAACACGTTGTCGCTGTTGCCGCCCATTTCCCTCTTCTGTAGCGAACAGCGTGTCCGTTTCGAGGCGCGGATTTCGTGCGCTCATCCAGCCTTTGCGCGCGGAGAACGACATCGCGCGTCACGACCGCAGCCGATGAACGGCGCCTGTTTGAGCGCCCCCTTCTTCGTCGCCGCCCGTCAGATGCTTCGCAAAAGCCTTGCGCCGCAAGCTAATATGCTTTCGACATATGCTAGTGGCATAATCTGGGCCTAAAAACGTCCCGCGGGCCGGCTACCGTTCATGCGAATGGCATACGGTTTGCAACAGTGGCCCGGGCTCAGGGAGACAAAAATGACAATGCTGAAATCGCTCATGCGCCTGCCCGTATTGGCGCTCGCGGCGCTTGCGTGGGCCGTGGTTCCGGCCGCTTACGCACACCATGCCGGCCCTTCCCCCCATCGATCGGCGGCAGCCGGCGTGCCCGACGGCACGCCGATGTCGCTCGAAGGCCGGCTTTCGATCCTCGACTTCATTTACCCGGGAGGCGCAGGACACGAACGCGTCTACGCGCTGGTCGGCAACGACGGGGCCGTGACGCGGGTGGCATTCGCCGCGAACGCAGGCGTGCGCCAAGGCGCATCGCTCGTCGTGTCCGGGTACGCGTCCCGGGGCACGCTCGTCGTCCAGCATGCAACAGCCAGCGGCGCGGAAGGCGATCGCCGCGGCAGCCCCGAAATCGGCGTCGGTCGAGGGAACGCTGAAGCTCCTCCACGCCGACAACTTCGAAGGCGGAGCGAGTCAGTTCGTCTGGACCGTTGAACAGGACGACGGCCAAGGCAGCGAACTCGACATTCCCATCGCGCCCACCGACATGAAGGCGGGCATGCGCGTGCTGGTGACGGGAACGCGCAGTGGCACGATGATCACGCCGGATTCGATTGCGGCGCTGACGCAAGCGCCGGCCGACGGCGTGGCGGCTGCTCCCGTGACCTCGTCGGTGCTCGTCATCCTGCTCAACTTCCAGCCAACGCCGCCCGCCGTGGCGCCGTCGCAGCCGTTCACGCAGGCCGCCGTGGACGCAGTCGTGTTCTCCGGCACGGGCAGCATCGCTGCGTACTGGTCCGAAGTGTCGTTCGGCAATCAGCTGATGACCGGAACCGTGACGCCGTGGCTGACCGCAAGCTTCCAGGCACCGACGACCTGCGACTACTATGGAATCGCAACCGAGGCCAGACGCGTCGCGCAACTCGCCGGATTCAACCCTGCGAACTACCAGAAGGTTCATTACCTGTTCACACGCGTGAGCGCATGCGGCTGGGCCGGACTGGGCGAAGTGCCGGGTTCGCAGACGTGGAGCAACCAGTACAACACGCTGGGCGTCATCGGGCACGAGCTCGGCCACAATTTCGGACTTGGTCACGCGAACTCGCTTCCCTGTAACGGCGTGACGATCGCCACCAATTGTCCGCTGGCGCGCCCGGAATACGGCGACCCGTGGGACATCATGGGCAACGTGAGCGCGCGTTCCGTCAACGCATGGCAGAAGAATTCACGGGGCTGGGTTCCCGATGCCAAGGTCGCGACGCATACCGTCGGCACCGCGTCGTATACGCTGTCGCCGCTCACTTCACCTGGCGGTACGCTCTATGCGGTCCAGGTGCCGGCTGCCGCTGCACAGAACGTACTGGATCGAATTCCGGCAAGCCACGGGCTTCGACGCCGGACTGCCGGCCTCCGCGACGAACGGGGCGATCATTCATCTCGGCGGACTCATGCACCAGGCGGATCGCAGCGAGTATGGATGCTGGGACACGTGCTTTCTCGACATGGTGCCCGCGACATCGACGATGTCCGACGGCGCGCTGCAGGTGCCCAACGCGTTCGTCGATGCGCAGACCGGAGTCACGATCTCGGCGGTATCGAAGGGCGCAGGTGGCTTGACGGTGACGGTCGCGAGCCCGCCGACGCGCATTAACACGGGACTCTACCGACAAGCTTTCATCGACGGGCGCGCCGCTCTACAGGTTCCTTCTGAACTACGGCTTCGCTCATGCGCCGGACGCAAAGATTCCATTCGGCATGGCCGGCGACGTTCCTCTCGTCGGAACTTTCACCTCCGACGGCTTCACGAGTCTTGTCATCTACCGTAACGGGACCTGGTATCTCGACACCAATCGCGACGGCGCGGTCAACAAGACCGTCGGGCTCGGCGGCATGTGGGGCGACATTCCACTGGCTGCGAACTTCACGGGCAGCGGCTCGATGGACGATCTTGTCATCTATCGCAGCGGAACGTGGTACGTCGACCAGAGTTTCAACGGAAGCGTCAACAAGACTTTCCGCTTCGGCGGCGCTCCCGGCGATATTCCGCTCGCCGGCGACGTCAACGGCGACGGCATCGCCGATCTCGTGATCTATCGCAAAGGTATCTGGTACATCGACACGCTGCGCGACGGCGCCGTTCACATGACGGTCAATTTCGGCGGGATGGATCAGGACATTCCCTTGTTGTTCGACTATGACGGCGACGGCAAGATGGACCTTTGCATCTTTCGCGACGGCATCTGGTACGTAAACACGAAGCGCGACGGAACGGTGCAGGCGACGTTCGGCTTCGGAGCAGCGGGCGACATCCCGCTGACCGGCCACTTCTACTGACGGCACCCGATTGGACGGCGAGCGGGCCGCGCGCCGCGCGTTCGCTACGGGCCCGGTCACACGACCGGCCGTGCCGCCTTTTCTCGAGCTATGAAGCAAGCTTCCGCGAGTTCGGGGTGCCGAGCTTTCGGATGCGCGCCTTGCCAACGCGAGCCGGCCTCGTCGCATTGTGCGGCCGTCAGGCGGGCGCGAGCGTCTCCAATCACGCGCGCGGGCACTCCGGCCACGAACGCGTAGTCGGAAACATCCTCGTTGACGACTGCTCCGGCGCGAACCAGGCACTTTTTGCCAATCGTGATGCCACAGATCATGCTCGCGTTGGATCCGATTGACGCCGCGGCTTGACCCGAGTTGCCTCGAGCTTTCAGTGCGTGTCCGTTTGCATGCCGAACGAATCGTCCGCATCAGATGCCGCGCGGGACCCGACCGCTCGGGACATACGGCCGATCAATGGAACTTGCCGAGCATCGGCAGATCGCCGGCAGCGCCGTAGATGAAGACCACGTCCGCCACGCCGTCGCGCTTCGTGCTCACGTACCAAGTGCCATCCCGAAAGATGCACAGATCGGCCTTGCCGTCGCCATCCCAGTCGAACAGCAGCGGAATGTCCTGCGGCCCGCCACCGAAGGTGACCGTCATGTCCACCGTGCCGTTGCGGTTGGTGTCGATGTACCAAATCCCGTTGCGGTAGATCGCAAGATCGGCGATGCCGTCACCATTGACGTCGGCCGCCAGCGGCACGTCGTTGGCGACCCCGCCGAGCGTGTACGTCAGGTCGACCGACCCGTTGAGATTCGTGTCCACATACCACACGCCGGCACGGTAGATCACGATGTCGTCGAGGCCCCCGGCACCGGAGAAATTCGCCGTCAGCGGAATGTCGCCCACCCCCCCGCAAGACCCACCACCGCATCCGCCGTTCCGTCGCGATTCGTGTCGAGATACCAAAAGCCGTTCCGATAGATGATCAGGCTCGACTTGCCGCCCGGACTCATGTATCCCACCAGCGGCACGTCGCCGGCCACGCCGAACTGGATCTGCGCATCGGGCACGTGATCGAAGTTGTAGTCGAGCAGGAAGCGGTAGGGCGGCTTCGTCAGCCCCGCCGTCTTCCGGTACAAACCGACATCCGGGGGCAAGGTCACCGAAACGTAGTCGCTGATCGTCTGGGTGTCGCTGCCCGCCAGCCCCGGTCACCGTCAGCGTGACCGTATAGGCGCCCGGCACCGAATAGACCTTGCCTGGATTGGCGAGGGTGCTAACGGTGCCGTCGCCGAAGTCCCAGGCGTAGCCGGTGACGCCGCCGCCCATGGATTCATCGATGAAATTGACGGTGAGCGGAGCAACCCCTGCGGTGGCCGATGCGGAGAACTTCGCTCGCGGTGTCACCTTGACATAGTTGGTCTGGGTCTTCGTGTTGCTGCCTCCAGGCCCGGTGACCGTGAGCGCGACCGTGTAGATGCCCGACAGCAGAATAGACCTTGCTCGGATTGGCAGCGGGGCTCGTCGTGCCGTCGCCGAAAGTCCCAGGCATAGCTCGTGATGCTGCCGGTCGAGGCGTTGCTGAACGTCAACCGTTTGCGGGGCCTTTCCCTTGGTTGGCGTGCCGGTGAACTGCGCCACCGGCGCCGGCGCGGACACCGTCATGTAGTTGGTGCGCGTCTGCGTGTTGCTGCCGCCGGGACCGGTCACGGTCAGCGCGACCGTGTAGGTGCCGGCCGCCGCGTAGACGTGGCTCGGACTCGCCGCCGTGCTGGTGCCGCCGTCACCGAAGGTCCACGCGTAGCTGGTGATCGATCCGGTCGACGTGTTGCTGAAGTTCACCGTCAGCGGGAAGGTGCCCGAGGTCGGACTGCCGGTGAACTGCGCCACCGGCGCCGGCGTCGCACACCGTGATGTAGTTGGTGCGCGTCTGCGTGTTGCTGCCACCCGGACCGGTCACGGTCAGCGCGACGGTGTAGGTGCCGGCCGCCGCGTAGACGTGGCTCGGACTCGCCGCGGTGCTGGTGCCGCCGTCACCGAAGGTCCACGCGTAGCTGGTGATCGATCCGGTCGACGTGTTGCTGAAGTTCACCGTCAGCGGGAAGGTGCCCGAGGTCGGACTGCCGGTGAACTGCGCCACCGGCGCCGGCGTGGACACCGTGATGTAGTTGGTGCGCGTCTGCGTGTTGCTGCCGCCGGGACCGGTCACCGTCAGCGCCACCGTGTAGGTGCCCGGCCGCCGCGTAGACGTGGCTCGGACTCGCCACCGTGCTCGTGCCGCCGTCACCGAAGGTCCAGGCGTAGCTGGTGATCGATCCGGTCGACGTGTTGCTGAAGTTCACCGTCAGCGGGAAGGTGCCCGAGGTCGGCTGCCGGTGAACTGCGCCACCGGCGCCGGCGCGCACACCGTGACGTAGTTGGTGCGCGTCTGCGTGTTGCTGCCGCCGGGGCCGGTGACCGTCAGCGCGACCGTGTAGGTGCCGGCCGCCGCGTAGACGTGGCTCGGACTCGCCGCGGTGCTGGTGCCGCCGTCGCCGAAGGTCCAGGCGTAGCTGGTGATCGATCCGGTCGACGTGTTGCTGAAGTTCACCGTCAGCGGGCAGTGCCCGAGGTCGGACTGCCGGTGAACTGCGCGACCGGCGCCGGCGCGGACACCGTGACGTAGTTGGTGCGCGTCTGCGTGTTGCTGCCGCCGGGCCGGTCACCGTCAGCGCGACGGTGTAGGTGCCCGCCGCCGCGTAGACGTGGCTCGGACTCGCCACGGTGCTGGTGCCGCCGTCGCCGAAGGTCCACGCGTAGCTGGTGATCGATCCGGTCGACGTGTTGCTGAAGTTCACCGTCAGCGGGAAGGTGCCCGAGGTCGGACTGCCGGTGAACTGCGCGACCGGCGCCGGCGTCGCCCACCGTCACGTAGTTGGTGCGCGTCTGCGTGTTGCTGCCGCCGGGACCGGTCACCGTGAGCGCGACCGTGTAGGTGCCGGCCGCCGCGTAGACGTGGCTCGGACTCGCCGCCGTGCTCGTGCCGCCATCGCCGAAGGTCCACGCGTAGCTGGTGATCGACCGGTCGACGTGTTGCTGAAGTTCACCGTCAGCGGGAAGGTGCCCGAGGTCGGACTGCCGGTGAACTGCGCGACCGGCGCCGGCGGCGCCGACCGTCATGTAGTTGGTGCGCGTCTGCGTGTTGCTGCCGCCGGGACCGGTCACGGTGAGCGCGACCGTGTAGGTGCCCGCCGCCGCGTAGACGTGGCTCGGATTCGCCGCCGTGCTGGTGCCGCCATCGCCGAAGGTCCACGCGTAGCTGGTGATCGATGCCGGTCGACGTGTTGCTGAAGTTCACCGTCAGCGGGAAGGTGCCCGAGGTCGGGCTGCCGGTGAACTGCGCCACCGGTACGCTGTACGGCACCGTCGTGCCGACGTCGTTCGAGTAACCGCTCTCCGCATGCGACGCGTCGTACGCGGTCACCGCAAAGTGGTAGGTCGCGCCTTCGGTCAAGCCCGTGACCGTGTATGTCGTCGTGTTGCCGACGTCGATGCTGCGACGGGTAGTTGCCGGCGGTCGGCCCGTAGTAGACCTTGTACCCGGCCAAGTCGGACGCTCGTCACCGGATCCCAAGCGAGATTCACCCCGGCAGCGAGCGCGCGCGCCGCCACGACCAACAGCAAGCAGGAATAGTCCCAGCGGCCGCGCCAGCGCGGCCAACCTGCTCAAGCCGCTGCGCGAACGAGATACGTCGGCCATCGTGCCTCCCCAAACTTACAGCCAAGAGGCACGAAGGCCATTCCTTGGCGACCAGGCTGCCATGTCCCGCTGTGGGGATTTAGGCCCTCGGCTTTGCGTCCCGCCCTTTCGAGCGGTTTGCCTTTTTCAGAAACGGAAACGACCCGACAGATCAGAGCTACTGCATCAACGCACCAGCATTCGAACGACGGCCTCCCAGGCCACCTTCCGACGCTTTCAAATCCTGTGCACGTCCACCCGATCCAACGACGTTTTTTTCGTACCGCCCAGCAGCGATCCAGGCGTTATTCCACGGTCCTCGCGCAGCCTCGCGCGGGAACCAAACGGCCCTCTACAGGGGCTCTTCCATGACAATAGCATAATGACGTTGGAATGGAAACTGACGCAGATCAAGTTCCGATCCCGGAAGGGACTTCGCGCGTGGTCCGTCGGCGGCCGCCGGACCGATGTCCGGATCGCTGGCACGGCACGCGGAAACGCCGCTGAATCAGACGGATAGGGATCCGCGGCGCCCGGCACCGACTCGCTAAGGTCCGGGAGCGGCCTTCGTCGGCCGACGAGAGCCAGAACGCTGGGGCGCTACGGCGTCTCGGCGCCGGCGCGCCGAGCCGCCTCGATCAGGCGGCGCTCGTTACCCGCGGTGTCGCCTGACTTCCCGCCGCGAGCCCCTTGAGCGCCCGCACGACCTCCTCGGCCTGAGCGTCGGTCAGCTCCGGGAACATCGGGAGCGACAGCACTTCGTTCGCCGCCCGCTCGGAGTGCGGGAACTGTCCGGCGCGGTAACCCAGATCCGCAAACGCGGGAAGCAGGTGCACCGGAATCGGATAGTGGATTCCCGTCTGAATGCCTTGCGCATTCAGCGCCTCCTGCCACGCCTCGCGCTGGCCGGTCCGGATCGCATAGACGTGATAGACGTGACGCGCATAGGCCATGGCCGGCGGCGTCGCCACGCCGCTGCCGGCCAGGAGCCGGTCGTACCGCGCGGCCGCTGCGCGGCGCGCCTCGGTCCACGCTTCGAGGTGGCGCAGCTTGACCCGCAGCACCGCGCCCTGAATCCCCTCGAGGCGGTAGTTGTAGCCCTTGAGCACGTGCTGATATTTCTTCTCGGCGCCCCAGTCGCGCAGCATGCGGATCGTGCGCGCGTAGTCCGCATTGTCCGTGACCACCATGCCGCCTTCGCCGTAGGCGCCGAGGTTCTTGCCGGGATAGAAGCTGAAGCAGCCCATGTCGCCCATGCTTCCGGCGCGCCGTCCCTTGTACTCGGCACCGTGCGCCTGGCACGCATCCTCGATCACGACGAGGCCGTGCCGCTTCGCGATCTCCAGCATCGGATCCATGTCCGCCGGCTGGCCGTACAGATGCACCGGAATGATCGCCTTCGTGCGCTCGGTGATCGCGGCCTCGATCGCCGCGACGTCGATGGTGAACGACCGCGGATCGATGTCGACGAAGACCGGGCGTCGCGCCCGTGTAGCAGATCGCCGACACGGTCGCGACGAACGTGAACGGAACCGTGATGACTTCGTCGCCGGGACCGATGTTCGCCGCGAGCAGGGACAAGATGCAGCGCGCTCGTCCCCGTGTTCACGCCGATGCCATGACTCGTCTTGCAATAGGCGGCGAACTCCTGCTCGAATGCCGCGACCTCGCTGCCGAGCGTGAACTGGCAGCTGTCCAGAACGCCCTGGATCGCCGCGTTGACCTCGGTCTTGATCGACGCGTACTGCGCCTTGAGATCGACAAATGGAATCACGATGGTTTCCCCTGACGTTGCACGTACACGGTCTCGCCCTTGCCGCGCATCGAGCTGGTGGCCGCCTCGATCAATTCGACGACCCGCAGACCGAGGTGCCCGTCGGTCTCCGGCACCTTGCCATGCTCGATGCAGTCGACGAAATGCGCGGCTTCCACGCTCAATGCCTCGGTCCCCACGAGCTTCGGCGCCCACATGTCGCCCGTCCGGTAGCCGACGCGCATCTCGTGAATCTGTTTCGGGTCGTCGGTGAAGCTGACGCCCTTGTCGTAGACCTTGATCTTTTCGCTCGGCGCGAGGTCATCGTAGATGATCATCTTCTTGCTGCCGCCGATCAGGATCTGGCGCACCTTGACCGGCGCCAGCCAGCTCACGTTCGCATGGGCGATCGGTCCCGACGCGATAGAACAGCGTGATGTAGGCCAGGTTCTCCGGCGTGCCGGGAAAGTGGTTGGTGCCGCTCGCCGACACGGCGGTCGGGTGTTCGCCCAGCAGATAGTCGAGGATCGAGAAATCGTGGACGGCCAGATCGGAGATCACGCTGACATCGCGCTGGAACAGGCCGAGATTCACGCGGACCGAATCGTAGTAGTACACGCGTCCGAGCTCGCCGCTCTTGATGATCTCGCCCATCCGGCGGACGGCGCCCGTGTAGATGAACGTGTGGTCGACGATCAGCGTGCGCTTGCGCCGCTCGGCCTCGTCGATCAGCTTGCGCGCCTGGAGCGAGGTCTCCGCCATCGGCTTTTCGAGCCACAGGTGCTTGCCGGCCTTGAGCGCGGCCATGCCGAGCTCGAAATGCGTGCTGACCGGCGTCGCGACCGCGATGGCATCGATCGAAGGATCGCGCAGCAGGTCCTGGAAGTCGGACGTGGTCTTGCACCGCCGGGTAGCGCCGCTGAACGATTTCGAGCTTCGTCGGATCGAGATCCGCGACCGCCGCAACGGCGGCCCCGGGCGTCTCGGCGAAGTTTCTGACGAGATTGGGGCCCCAGTAGCCATAGCCGATGACGCCGATATTGATCATTGCGATCGCGCTCTTCTTGTTGGATGGGAGGTGTCTCGATCGGGATGCATGCGAATTGCGCGGACAGGCGCGCTATCGAAGCGCGATTAGCGTCAGGATTCACCGGCGCGTGCGCGTATCTCCGATGACGCGCGCGGGCACGCCGGCCACGATGGCGAAATCCGGGACGTCCTTGTTGACTACCGCGCCCGCACCGACCAGCGCACCTTCGCCGATCGTGACCCCGCAGATGATGGTCGCATTGGAACCGATCGATGCCGCTCGTTTCACGCGCGTTGCTTCAACCTTCCAGTCGGCCTCGGTCTGCAGACCGCCATCGGCGTTGGTCGCACGCGGGTATCGATCGTTCGTGAACATGACACCGTGACCGACGAAGACCTCGTCTTCGATGACCACGCCCTCGCAAATGAATGAGTGCGAAGAGATCTTGCACCGGGCCCCGACCAGCGATTTCTTCTGAATCTCGACGAACGCGCCGATCTTGGTTTCGTCGCCGATTGTGCAACCGTAGAGATTGACGAGCGACGGCTGCGGAATGCTGACGTTCGCGCCGAGCGAAACGGTGTCGGAAATGGGCATTGCGAACAATTCTCCCGTCAAGGCCAACTCGCCTGGCGCCCGCACCGACTCGCGCGTCGAAAGACGATGACCACCGCTTCCCTGTCCACAATGATAGTCGAATCTTGCGACGCGCGCCCCTCTCGCCGGAGACGCGGCCGTCACGGCGACTGCTCGATACGCGCAGCATTGTGCGATACAGCCGAAGAAATCGGCCTAGCGTGCGCGCGAATGCGCCGACGGATCCATAACGGTCCGTTGCCATAGGCGAATGAGAATCGTCGTCCAACGCGCTCGAAGGACGAGACGGTCGCGCGCTGGTTTCCCTGGAGCCCATCCGGCGCAAGCCGCCGGCGGTCGACCAGGATCGGGGCGTACCGCGTGTTGCTACGGCGCGTAATGCGCTGCGCGACGGCGGAGCGATCAATCGGAAGCGAAGAGCAAGACCGCGACTCGACCCCAGCCGCTTGCGACCTTCGCCGATCAGTGGAACTTGCCGAGCATGCGGCAGGTCGCCGGCCGCGCCGTAGCCGAAGATCACGTCCGCCACGCCATCGCGCTTCGTGCTCACGTACCACATGCCGTCGCGGAAGAGGCACAGATCGGCCTTGCCGTCGCCATTCCAGTCGAACAGCAGCGGAATATCCTGCGGCAGCCCGCCGAAGATCACCGTCATGTCGACCGTGCCGTTGCGGTTCGTGTCGATGTACCAGATCCCGTTGCGGTAGATCGCAAGATCGGCGATGCCGTCACCATTGACGTCGCCCGCCAGCGGCATGTCGCCGGGCGACGCCGCCAAGCATGTAGGTCAGGTTGACCGACCCGTTGAGATTCGTGTCCACATACCACATGCCGGCGCGGTAGATGACGATGTCGTCGAGCTCGCCCGGACCGGAGAAATTCGCGGTCAGCGGAATATCGCCAGCCACGCCACCGAGACGCCACCACCGCATCGGCCACTCCGTCGCGGTTCGTGTCGAGTACCACATCCCGTTTCGATAGACGATCAGGCTCGACTTGCCGCCCGGGACTCATGTAGCCGACCAGCGGCACGTCGCCCGCCGCGCCATACTGGATCTGCGCATCCGGCACGTGATCGAAGTTGTAGTCCAGTATGAAGCGGTAGGGCGGCTTCGTCAGCCCCGCCGTCTTCCGATACAAGCCGACATCGGGCAGCGCCGGCACCGTCGTCCCGACGTCATTGGAGAATCCACTCTCCAACTTTGACGCGTCGTAGGCCGTCACCACAAAGTGGTAGGTCGGCCCCGTCGGTCAACCCGGTGACGGTGTACGTCGTGCGTATTGCCGACGTCGATCTTCGATGGATAGTTGCCGACCGATGGGCCCGTAATAGACCATGTAGCCGGACAGCGCCGGGCTCACTACCGGATCCCAGGCCAGATTCACGCCCGGCAGCAAGAGCAGGCGCCGCTACGACCAACAGCAACAGGAGAAAGACCGAGCGACCGCGCCACGGCGGCTAATGCCTCTCAAGCCGCTGCGCAAGATACGTCGGCCATCGTGCCTCCCTCAAACTCGCAGCCAAGAGGCACTAAGCCCATTCTTGGCAACCAGGCTGCCATGTCCCCTCGGGGGATTTAGGCCCTCGGCTTTGCGTCCCGCCCTTTCGAGTGGTTTGCCCATTTCCGGAAGCGAAGACAGCTTATTCGTCGCCTACAACTTGTTCCAAACGTGTTCTAACGGAGCTCTCATGACAATAGCATGAAGTTCAGGAATTTGACAACAGATATATGGTTGATTTGTATCAGTCCGAGGTGCGAGACGATGCGGCGAAACGCTGCCGAGCGTCGTCACGCGCTCTCGGTCACCAAGCTGGCCACGTGCTCGGCTATCGCCATGGCGGCAGTGAGTCCGGGCGATTCGATACCGAAGAGATTGACCAGCCCGGCAATGCCGTGATCGCGCGGTCCCTGAATCATGAAATCCTTCGCTGGCTCGCCTGGCGCCTGGATCTTTGGACGGATTCCGGCGTACGCCGGCATGAGCGCGCCGTCTGCCAATGCGGGCCAGTAACGCCGAATGGCTTCGTAGAAGCTCCCGGAGCGTCGAGGATCGACATCGTAGTCGAGTCGTTCCACCCACTCCACGTCCGGTCCGAAGCGCGCCTGCCCTGCCAGGTCGAGCGTGAGATGGACGCCCAGGCCCGCCGCTTCGGGAACGGGATAGATCAGATGGGAAAACGGCGTGCGTCCGGAGAGCGCGAAGTAGTTGCCCTTGCAGAAATAGCAAGGCGGTACCTTGTCGCGAGGAAACCCCTCGATGGAACTCGCCACCGATTGCGCCGCAAGACCGGCGCAATTGACGACTGTTTGCGCCCGAATGGTCGTGCTTTCGATGCCGCCGACGGTCAGCTCGATGCCGGCGCTCGTGACACGCCCGCGCAGGACCGGCGCATTGAATGCAATCATGGCGCCGCGGTCCTCGGCATCGCCTTGCAGCGCCAACATCAACTGATGGCTGTCGACGATACCCGTCGACGGTGATCGCAGCGCCAGCAAGACAGTTGAGCGCAGGCTCCTCGCTTCGCAATTCCGCCTGACTCAACCACGCGAGGTCGTGCACGCCGTTCGCTTCGGCTTGTGCGAGAAGCGTTTCAAGCTGTGCTTGCTGTTGCCATGCAGTAGCGACGATCAGCTTGCCGCAGCGCCGATGCGCTATGCCACGCTCGGCGATGAATTCGTAGAGCCGCTCCCGGCCCGCAACGCAAAGCGAGGCCTTCAGCGAACCGGGGCTGTAGTAGATGCCGGCATGAATGACTTCGCTGTTGCGTGAGCTGGTGCCGGTGCCGATCGCTTCGGCAGCTTCGAGAACCACTACATCGCGTCCGGCCAATGCAAGCGAGCGCGCGACCGCGAGCCCGATCACACCCGCGCCAATCACCAATGCATCGATGTCATCCACAACGGTTGCCGCGGGAATCAAGTCCGAACATTTCGCTGTCGCCTACAACCGGCACCCGTGGGGATGCGATCGTGCTTCGCTGCAGTCATCGCCGGCCACCCGCGTTCGCCGCAGGCGCGATGCCAAGTCGATGGATGCCTCGGAGGCAGTTATGGCAAAATCGCCGACCTTCTCGATCTCCCATGCTTTCCATGTGCCCGGGCGCGATGCAAACATGAAGTCGAGCATGAGCCTTCGATGGCCACGGTGGGCCCGGGTTGTGGCAGTGGTCGCGTTGGTCGCGGCTGTCGTCGTTGGTGTTCCTGCCGTTCGCGAACCGATCTTGCGGGCCGCAGGATGGGCTCTCGTCGTTCGACGAACCGGTCGCGCCTGCCGACATCATCGTCATAGCCCTTGACGCCGGTGGCGCCGGGGCGCTCGAAGCCGCCGACCTTGTTCAAAAGGGCATCGCGACGCAAGTCGCGGTGTTCGCCGACCCACCGAGCGGGGAGGATCATGAGTTCATCCGTCGCGGACTCCCCTACGAAGATGAGGCCGCCCGTCAGATCCGCCAACTCGCGATGCTTGGCGTGCGGAACATCGTGCGGATCCCCAGGACGGACGCTGGAACCGAAGGCGAGGGTCAGGTGCTTCCGGCCTGGTGTGACCAGCACCAGTTCCGTTCAATTGTGATCGTGGCGACTACCGACCACTCGCGACGTTTGCGCCGAGTGCTTGATCGTTCCATGAAGGGCCACGCGACGAGTGTCGCGATTCAGCCCTCGCGCTACTCGCAGTTTGACCCGGATAGATGGTGGGAAACCCGCGACGGCATACGTACCGCAATCATCGAGCTCCAAAAGCTCTTGCTCGACTTTGTGTTGCACCCGACGTCGTGATGAGATAGACGCTTTCGAATGGCGTCACCGATACTTCGGATCCGCCGCCGCCGTCGAACCCACTGTCGTCACAGCACTCTCAGATTCGTCGGCGCCGGCAACGAACCGCCGCCGCTCGCGAATTCGAATGCCCCGATATCCCATGCTGCGCCTTGCGGTCTCGCGGTGCCGGCATAGTCGTCCGTGAATCCGGGGAGCAGCAGGCCCCGATCTATCGCCGGACTGCCGGACGTAAGACGAAAGTCATTCGCCGCGGCGTTTACGAACAGCGGATTGCCGCCGTTGATACCGTTGAATTCGCTGAACCCGCTCACCGTTGCGTAGGTGGAGACACGTGCAATGTGGTTGTAGTTGATGTCTATGCTGGACCCCGTGCTGCCCACGTTCATGACCTGCCCGTAGTTGCTTACGCCGCTGGGCGTGATGAAGACGTTGTTCTTAATTCGCGCGCCGGAATAGTCGCTCTTTCCTGAGGCGTCGTAGAGGTACATGATCAGATTGTTTCCCGCGCCGCAGTTGTACAGCGTGTTGTTGTAAAAGTGAATGTTGCGAATGCCCAGATTGGCCTGTCCGCCGATGCCGACGAAGACGTTGTTGCGAATTTCCCACGGTCCCATCGTAGAACAAGAGCCGTTGCACTCGGTCATGAACAGCTGCATCTTCGGCGAATTGATGACGATATTCTTTTCGAAAACCACCTGTGAAATGCATCCCGAACAGCCGACGGCGAACGTCTGTATGACATCCATGTGCGCCAGGGAGCCGGAACTGCTCAGCGTGGCATCGTGGATGTAGTTGCGGCGGACCACGTGCCCGGTGCCCCATACCCGGAAGGCATCGATGTCCTTGGCGGGGCCGATCTCGTTGTCTTCGGCAACTGCGTTGTCTCCGTCCAGGATGAATACTGTCAGATCGTCTCCCGGGCCGGTGGAAGAGTAGTAGAGATTGTCGCGAATGATCATGTTGTCGCCGGTACTGCGCACGATTCCCCAGGACGCGCCGGTGTCGTGCATCGTGCTGTTCAAAAGCTCGCCGAAGTTGCCCGACCACGACATCATGTAGCCGTCATTCGCTCCGGCCATGTCAAACCCGTCGATCGTGATGTAGTGGTGACTCACGTTGAAGGTCCTGGTGAAGACGCTGCCTTGAGCCCGAAAGGTGATGCGGCTGCCGGAGTTGCCGCTTCTGACCGAACTGACCTTTTCGCTGTACGTGCCGGCGACGACAATGGCAGTGTCCCCGGCCACCATCGCACTCGCCGCCTTGCCGATCGTTTTCCAAGGAGCGGCCAGAGTTCCCGGATTGGCGTCGCTGGCGCCGGAATTTCCGCGGTCAACGTAGTAGGTGGCAGCAAGCGCCGTGCCGCAGCCGATGAGCCAAAGGAAGCAGAGGGTGACAGCAGTCCGCAGCCTATCTCGCGTTGTCGTATCCAAAGTAGAGTCTCCGATGATGTGAGAGCGGTGCGAGATGGTCTGGATTGTCAAATCCGCGACGGGAACGCGAGGCGGCTAAAAGAGACGGAGATTGGTCGGCGCCGGCAGACCGCCGCCGCCCCCGAAGTCTGCAGCCCCGCGATCCCACGTACCATCGCTGCCGTGGATGCCTCCGTAGAGAGTGATGTTGAACGGCGCGGCCATGCTGACGCTGTTGCCCCAGTAGGCGTTCGCGGTCGCCAGGCGGAAATCCTTCGCCACCCAATTTGTAAACGGATTGGGAGGCGACGTCGACACAGTCACGTCAGCAGTCCCGCTCGCCGGCGTGCTGCAACCGAGCCATGTATTGTGATCTTCGGTAAACGTGCTGCCACCCATGCTGAAGCTGATGGCGTTGGCTCCCCCTTGGCGCGACGTGCATAGATAAATCAGATTATTCTTCCAAATGTGGCTGCCGCCACCGTTCTCGTCTCGGACTCCTGCCGAGCCATTGAAGGCGGAAATCACGTTCACCAGAGAATTCCCGATGAACTGAACGTTCGTGCACCTGGATCCCGAATTGATGCAGGCAATGATTCCGTTGGCCGTGCCTGCCATCGTCGAGCCCTGCGACCACGTTATGACGTTGCTGAAGATCCGCATGTTGTTCACGTGGCCGCCGTTCAGGATGCTCCAGATGGCTGTCCCTTCGATATCCTGAATGATGTTGCCGTACCAATCCGAATTGTTCACCGTCCCGTCAGAGAGGAAGAATTGCGCGTGGCAGCCCGTGTAATTCTTGTTTTGCCTGACGTAGTTGTAACGGAACGTCATGGAGTTCGAGTTGGACGGCTTCATCACATCGCAGCCGGCGTCGTGCCAGTAGTTGTGCTCGATCAAGAGGTTCGAGCACGTGCTATTGGTGCATTTGAACATCGTCTCGTTGTCGCCTGCCGGGATCGGGGTCGGATAGCCACCGACCATTTCCACCGACCGGAAGGTTATGAAGTCGTTGGTGCTACCGTTGTATCCCACATCGACTAGGATGACGTCACCGCCTACGGTGCCGGGGGAAGCGCGAACTTGATGCCGCAATCCTTGGCGGGGAGTCCGCTGTTAGGAGCGCTCCCGCAACCGATCGCGGTTTCGGCGCCGTTGCCATCAACTGCCAGGTAACCGATGGTGGAAGCGCCACTCGTATCAAACTGATTGAAGACCGCCTGCGCGGATCCCATCGTTCCGGAATTCCATCCTGCCGAAATGTCGTTGGGGCAGCCGTCCGCGATGCGGCCGTAGTCGTAGGTCTGCGCCTTCTTGATGGTGATGATGGTCGATCCCGAGTTGGCGGTGCTGAAGTACATGCTGCCGTACGACCCGTCCATCAGGTAATAGGTGTTGCCACGGACCATAGCCGTGCCCGTCGGCAGGCCGCCACGGCGGTTGTTCCAGTCGCGGCCCGAGCCGTCGCCCGCGGCGGACGGACCGACGGCGACGCACTGCGACCACGCAGGACAGGACAGGATCAACAGGCCAAGCAAAAGCAGAACGCGGTTCATGCACAGGACTCCGAGAATTTGCGCTCCAACGCGATCGGCGCGGCCGGGAAGCAGTACGCTGCTCGCTTGCCGCCGTGCGGCGAGCCATGCTTGTCGCTTGGTCACGCCGTCGGTGCGCCCGCGATTCCGGTTTCGCGTCATATGTTGGATAATGCACTCACAACCGAGGGGCGTTGCGCCGCCCTTGCCCTGAGGAAGCCCCAAGGGGGCTTGTATATGACAATAGCATAAGCTGGCGCCGGCCGCAATGGCCCCCTGCTGGGGCCCCGAAAAAGCGGCCTCGGAATTTCCGGATCCCGCTAACCTGACTCGTCCAAGCGGTCTTGGGGAATGGTCGAACGTCCGCATCGTTACGGCCAGCAGTCGGACGCGTACAAGCGCCCGCAGTGCGAATGGCGGCGTCCCGGGCAGCTGGTACGTCCGAATCACTACGGCACGGTCGCTTCCGGCTGTTGGCAACGTCGATCTTGTTACCAGTCCTCTTCTCGCGGCAGCGAGCTCTCGCTCGCGACGCGTGGCGCTGCCAGCGTGGCGGGCCTTGGAGCAGCGGCTCAGTGAGACGAGGCTCTTCGCATCAACCGGATAACCCGCACTCGGCCAGGACCGTACGCGGATCATCGACCCTGGGCTTCGCCGACCGTTTCATTCCAAGCGCCCGGCGCGCTAGCTCCCGAATCCTCCGGTCGTACAACTCCATGTCGAACCGCGAGATCCTTACACACGACGTGTATATCGGAAGAAATTTCGCCCACTTATTCTTGACGTAGCGATAGCAGTCGTAGTACTCCTGCGGAAAAGTCAACAACTGGTTCGTGTTGTGCACGCAGAACGCCGGAATCGCATAGCTGGTCATCCCCATTTCCTTGGCTGAGAGACAGATGTCGGTACCGTACAGGTGGAAATGCGGGAGCTGGGGGTCGAAACGGAGTCCAGAAGACTTCCGCATGATCAGAACGATCTCGTCCAGAGTCTCGACCGGTTCCGGCTTCTCGATCTTCCTGCCATGGACGCCCAGCCCATTCGTGTAGACGATACCCAGCCCTTTCGCGGCGAAGCTTGCGCACCCGAAGCAGCCGAGGACCCCCCAATCGACGCTCTCCGCATTCAAATACGCCAAGGATTTTCTCAGGTCCGGGAACCAGGTTTCCGGGAAATAGACATCCTGATGGACGAATATGATGACGTCGTTGTCGGCCTCGTCGATTGCGCTGTTGTAGGCCAGGGACGCGGAAACGTAGTTCTCCTTGATCACGAGCTGATGGGCACCGCCCCGGAGGCCCGGTGACAGGCAAAGATTGCCCCTCAGCACCTGAGCGTTGTTGACCGCGGCAGCGATCGTAAACGCCTCATCACCGCTCATATCGTATCCTCGATTGCGGCGGATCCATCGTCGAAACAGGAATCATATGGGAAGAAGGTTTGGAGGAAGCCTTGGCTGTGACCTGCGAAATCGTCGATATAGCTGCGAGCTGGAGAAACCACACCACGTGGATCTGATCGAAATAGGTGACGTTGAACCACATGGCGATGTGGACCACGAGAGCGCATCCCAGGCCCCACAACAGGCGCTCCGTATCGTCAGCCGGCGGCGACGCCAGGCGAACACGGCGGAGCGCCCAACCCAAGGATTGATACGCTCTTACGAGCAGGAATACGAACAGCGCCATCGCGACCAGGCCCGCCTTGAAGCCGACATAAAGAAAGGCATTGGTGATATCCGCGGCCCCCGTAGCCTGAACCACATAGGGGAACCAGTACCTGGTTTGAGCGATGTCCAAACCGGCGATCCACCACAGGTCGAGGTGCTGGTAGGCCATTTCCATGAGATACGATCGATGCCATCCCCCGCCCCCCGTTATGTCACTTATCCTCGCCGGCAGATACCATACAGGCGCCTTCATCACTAAAGCGAGGCCGACGAATACGACCAGCAACGTGCGCCTGACGATCGTCATTTTCGTCCGCACGAACCAGCATAGCCAGCCCGCCATTCCCAACCCCGTGGCGAAGACCGCCCCTCCAGAGTTCGCGAAAAAGACAATCGCCAGGCACAGCGCCGCCCCTGCGGCGGCCCAACGCCGAACGCTGCGCATGAACACCATCGCAACGTACAAGGGCAACAAACATGCCCCGAGCGTCCCGAGCAATATGGGATGACGAAAGCTTCCCGTGCCGCGAATCCTGTCGCCCCGCAGCTCGAAGTTCCAGGTGCCCACTCCCATCACGCCGAACGGGTTGTCCCTCCTCCAGAATTCGATCGCGAGCAAGGCGACGTAAGGCGTGAGGATGACGACCAGCCCCCGCATGAGCCAATAGAGGTCGTCCGGGGTCCGGATCAGCACTCGAAAGATGAAATAGCAGAACAACGCATCGACCGTGTTGCCGATCATCTCGAACTGGCCGACACTCGACCGCAGGAGGAAGACGATCGCCACGTAGCCCTCCATGACTAGAAAGACCCGGTCCAGCTGGTTGAATCGCAGCAGCCGCAGCTCCCCGCGCGCGCCTACGCGAGCCATGCCCGCGACTTCCAGCAACCGCATGGCTGTCAGGTTCAGCCCAAGGACTTCGATCGTCTGGTACTCGGTCAGGTAAAGCACTCCCGCCATCATTGCCATCACGGCCCATCGCCTGTTCGCGAGCAGGATGACCCCGATCAGCGCAATCGCGATACTTGCACCAAGAAGATTCATAGCTTGGTGATTTGCTGTCGCAGTTGGCCCGACGTGTTTCGGCTGGTTCGTGTCCGGTCGTCGACGCTCGGCTCGTCAGTGCACGAACTCGAAAGGGAGAATGCGGCGCGAACGGAGCTGCGGGCGGAGGCGATGCCGGCCTCACGGGACGGCCGATGGATGGTGGTCAAGATGGCCGGCTGCTCACGATCTCCAAGCGCGCGCATCCGGGTATCGACGCATCCGCGATCAGTGGTGTCGCGGACGACGCCGACCCGGCAATGTCCGGATCCCCGGTGTCGCCGTTCACCACTGCGCTTTGGCGTTTTCCACCGATTTGCCGCATAGATCAATTAAGTCTTCGGTACGAGAACACCGGTGTGCTACTTCACACCGCGTGCGCTGCGACCAGACAGTCCGTGCACCTCTGGCGGTCCGCCCATCCATCATGCTTCGGACAGTCCCTTGTACCAGGTGGCCATTTCTCTCGGCAGGGAATGCCAAGCATCCGGAATCGTAACCAGAACGTTCAGAAATTCTTCGTAATGCCGGAGATGGTCCTTTTCCTTCAAATAGTCGGGATGGGTCAGCGTGAGGATCATCCCATGATTGTCCACCAGCCATTTCACTTTCTCTTTCCAGATCGATATGTCTCGGAGACCGAGAGTGTAGAACAGGACATGGTCTTGCGGAACCGTGTACGGCAACTCGACAAACTTCCCTGCCATGAACGGCCAGATGCACCCGGTCCCTCCCGGAAACGGTTGGTACGGGTCGTAGTCGAAGCAGGAGGCGTCGTACAGGATGCGCAAATCCTGAAGCCAGAGCAGATTTCGATGCACCTGCGGCGACCTGAACCCCACTGCCCCATGCCTTTCGAGCGCTCGATTGATGTGCGCGGCCCGCCGCGAGAACCGCTGTCGTGAGTAGTACAAAGTCCCGTCATGGTTGTACCCGTGTATCCCGATCTCGTGCCCGCTATTCACGATCAGCTCCATTATTTCGGAGCGCAGCTCGTATAAGTAGGGAACCACGTTCCACGACCCTCGGATGCCGTATTTCTGCTCGAGAGCGATGACGTCGGGAATGAAGTCGAGTCCTTCCTGCGTTTCGACATCATGCGTGATCACGATCGCGCACTTGTGTCCGTCAGGATACAACGATCCCGTGAAGCGGTCCCATCCCTCTTCATCGCTCTTCAGCAACTCGACCAGATCCCCCCAGACGAAGGACGGGGCACAGGTAATTCCTCGCGCATAGCGCCTCTGCAGCCATTGCCTGACTCGCACGGGCAGGAGCGGTCGGGCGCACCAGTAGTAGAGCTTCTTTGCAACCGAAAATTGAGGCTCGAAATCATGCTCCGTCAGGTACTCCCGCAAGCGAGGATCCGCCTGACGCTTCAAAGAGACCGGCAATCCGTTCACGATCGCCTACCTGCTAAGTGGCAAAGTGCTTGTACAAGAGCTCGCCGGCGAGGCGGCAAACCAGCGGCGGACTGTGCTTGATCAGAGGCTCGACGATGTGTCGGTTCAGCACGTCGAACGATCGGCTCGAAGCGGCTTCCGGGAAATGGGCATACGAAAGTCGGGTTTCCACCGAGTTCCAGCCGTTCTTGAAGTGCCTGAGTCCCTCGTTTTCCCCGGACGTCTTCCCGAAGTCGAACCTGGAGAACCCCTCCTTCATCGCATAGCGCATGGTGTCCCAAAGCATTAGATAATTTGGTACTTTGTTCACGTGGGCAGGATCGGACGCACTGTATTTATAGGTGATCGTCTCGTTGAACTGGAAGAATACCGCAGCGCTCATGTTCTGATGTGCATCTCCGGTAATGGAGATGAAGCCGAGATTCGGATCGATGATCCACTCCTGCAGCCGTCTGAAATAGCCGCGCGGCTGAATGGGCACCCCTTGCCTTCTGCGGGTCTTGAGATGCAGCTCGTAGAAGATGCCCATGGCCGCTTCGTCGCGGCGGATCGATGTCTTCAGTCCCGCTTTCTGTGCTCTCTTAATGTTGCCCTGCACGCGCTCCTTGAACGACCTGAGCAGTTGCGGCTCGTCGCCTGCGAGACGCGTCTCATGCAACCAGTTCGGGTCGGCGGCTTTGAACGGACTATCCGGCGGCAGCTCCCTCCGAATCTCCACTTGCCAGTGCTCCTGCGTAGCCACCAAGCAAATCCGCTCCAGGAGATCTTTCAACTGAGCTGCCGAGAAGCTTAGGGGGCCGCAGTGATCGGAGAAAGGGAGTCCGATCAATCGCTTCCCGGAAAATGGACGGACTAGCTCGCAGAACGGCATGCCCGCGACTATGAGATCCCCCTGCCGAAGACAGATCGCCAGTGTCTTGAATCCATACTGATCGCGAAGGAGGGTAATCCATGCCGGGTGGTGGAAGATCGTCGCCTGCGGGTGGGAGTGGACAAATGTGTGCCACGCGACATCGGAGGCCGGATCGATCAGGACAATCTCGCAGGTCTCCCTCATGTCGCCGGTCCGACTACGCCTCGGCACGCTCTTCCGCTGCTGCACCTGGTTAGCACCAACAACACCTGCGCGAGTCGCCGCTACGCCAAGGGATGCGACGACGTCGCCGCGGAAGGACTAAGAAGCGAACTATATGCATGACGCAAATTTCTCTCCTGCAACTCCCACGATAGTACCGTATTGAAATGATTGAGCGTGCGTTCCCGCAACGTCTCATACTCACCCGGGTTGCCGTAGGACTCCACCATTCTCAGCGCTATCTCTTCGAATGTCCCTGCATGGATGCCGATGTGGTCCGTCGACCTGACCTGCTCCGTAAGCAACAGCGAGCAAACGGGCACGCCGCAGGCCATGTAGTCCATCACTTTCATCGCCGTATGGAGATGATTCTTCGGTAGGTAACCCCAGGTCACCAGCCCGAAGTCAAAATTCTTGATCAGCTCGAATGCCTGGGGCATCGGGACGAAGCCGTGGAACTCGAAGTTGTCGTCCATCTGCCTTTGCCTGACCTTTTGCCTGAGCGGTTCCAGGCCCGGGCCGCTGCCGACAATCCGGAATTTGAATGGCGCCTTCAGGCGGGTCAGAGCGTCGGCCATGACGAAGAGGTTGTCGAGCCCCGCAGCATCGTCGTCGGCGAGCACGCCGAAATAGCCTAGGCGCATCAGGCCGTCGCGCTTCGCCTTGTCGATTTGCCCGAGGTCTCCATAGCGACGTCGGTTGCTGTTCCGCACGACGAAGGTTTGCTTTCCCTTGCCTTTCCGCGCGATGTAGTCTCGTATCGAAGTATTCGTTACAACGATTAAGTCCGCGATGAGAATGCTCGCCGACTCGAGTGCTCGCAAAAGGTACAAGGCGGGGAGGCCGATCGGTGATCTGCCGATGCTCTTTCCCTTGAAGGTTTCCACGGAAAGATCGTGAACGTCGTAAATCACCTTCTTGCGAAGCAGCTTCAGCCAGGATATCGCGGGAATAATGAAATCAGGGGGATTGGCTATGTGAACCACCGTGATACCGTGCCTTAGAACGATGATGGGTACAGAGGTGGCAATCCAAAATGCCGCGTTGAGGTACTCGAGGAAGATCCATTTCAATGCCTTTGCTTCGAAGTGCGGATACCTGAAGCATTTCACCGATCCGATGTCTTCGACGAATGCCTCCCCTCTCTGTCTCGGTGCAAGAACGTAGCATGAGTACACCTCCGAGAGAGACGTGCACTCGTTGTACACCCTCATGTCGCGCGGGTAGTAGTCGTTCTCTACGACAAACAACACTTTTGCTGTCTCTTTCATCGGCGCTGTTGCCTGAGTCTTGGTGTTCGCGCGCGGGCGAACTGCCGCCCGGAGTGCCGACTCATAGGCCGATCCCGGACACGACGCCGCGAGATCACCTCTGCGGAAGCATCTCGAAATGCCGGGCTCAGTCCCAACTTTTGACCGTCAACAGCCAACGCACGCACGCGAGGCTCTCCTCGAGTTTCTGATCTCTTTGGCGATGCCGGCCCAACCAGCCCGCTCCCACGATCGTCCACGCGATGCGGGCGACGAGCCTAAACCCATGATGCACCAGCGCTAACACGTGGAAAGTGCATCGACCCATCGTCCCATAATGCTTGTGCCAATACTTCAAGTTGGCGCGCAGGATTTCGATGCTGTACCGCGCCGGCGCCTGCGAGGTACTCCCACCTCCGAAATGGGTCGCCGTTGCGCGGGGATCGAACATCACCTTCCAGCCAGCCTCGACAAAGCGTTTGCACCAATCGAAGTCCTCGGCATAAAAAAAGAAGCGCTCATCGAATCCGCCGACCTCGTCGATCGCCTTTCGCCGTACCATGCAGAAGCAACCGCTCAGTACTTCGACTTCGGCGATACGATCGTGGGCGAAGTACCTCATCTCGTAGCTGGAAAACATTGCGTATCGCGGAAACAGACGATCCAGCGCCACCGCGCGACACAGCGAATTCCACACGCCGGGGAGACAACGGCACGTCCTCTGCAATTGCCCGTCGCTCCCGACGACGCGAGGACCGACCATTCCGACGGCTTCGTGGTCGTCCAGAAAGGCCGCGAGCTCCTGAAGGCACCCCGGATGCACGACGACATCGGAGTTCACGAGCGCAAGCAACGATCCTGTCGCGCGTTCGAATGCCAGATTGTTCGCCCGTGCGAATCCGAGGTTCTGGTCCATCCGCAGCAGGAGGACTTCCGGGAATTCCGCGGCCACCATCTCGGGAGAGCCATCGATGGAGGCGTTGTCTACCACGATGACTTCATGGACACTCGAGGCCCGGGTCTGGCGTAACGATTGCAGGCAGCCCCGAAGATATTCGCGGCCGTTCCAACTGACGACGATCACCGAGATCTGCGTCGCGCCGGGACACGGCACGGCCCGCTCGAGCCGCTCGACGGACGCTCCAGTCGTTCGCCCGCTCTCGCCGGCGGCGTTGGTTCGAGTCACCACCTGCACCTATTCGGGATGGCCGATTTCTGCAACGGCAAACGTGCGCTGGCGCGGGGAGTCTTCGAATGCGGTTGGGGCGGGTGAATGAGTGCCCTGCCGGGTGTCGAGACTCACTTTGCCGGCGACGGCCCGTTTACGAATTGCCGGTGCCAGAGTTCGAGCACCAGCAGCGAGAACACTTCCTTCGAGCAGCCGTCTCCGCGCTGGTGCGCGTGAAGCAACTTCAGTAGTGCGTCCTTTCGAAAATACGAAGCCAGGGCCCCCTGTTTCGAAAGTATCGTGTCGAAAACGAAATCCTTCATCTCCTTGCGCATCCATTGATCGTAGGGCACAGGAAACCCGGTCTTCTTCCGATTGCGGATGGCTTGCGGAACCGATTGCCGCAATGCGCTCTTCAGAATACGCTTCAACTCCCAGCCTCTTACCTTGTACTGCTGCGGCAGCGAGGCCGCGAACTCGAGTATCCGGAAATCCAGCAGCGGAACCCGTAGCTCGACGGACGTCGCCATCGTCATCTTGTCGGCCTTGACCAGTAGGTCGTCGGGCAGCCATGTCTTGGTGTCGACGTACAGCATGCGATTGAGCGGAGATACGGCGCTCGCATGCTCGAACAAGCTCAGCGTGGGCAAGTCCGACCGTCGACCGTCCAGAGCGGATGCAAAGTCCGAATTGTAGAGCTCCGCCTTCAGTCGATTGAACGGCGTAAGCGGGGTTGCGGTGTGGCTCAGGTAATACTCCGCAAGAGGCAGCTCGATCAGGTTCGCGTAGTGCGTGAATCGCTTCGAGCCCACTCGTCCGAGCATCGTCAGCGCGACGCCCAGGAGCCCCTTTGCCGCACCGAAGCGCGCCTTCAGTCGCTCGAGCATCAGGATGCTGCGGTACGTCTGGTATCCGCCGAATGCTTCATCGCCCCCCTCGCCCGACAGGAGGACCTTGACCGACGCGTCGCGCGCCATCCGCGACACGAAATACAATGCGACAGCAGGCGGTTCGCATACCGGCTCCTCCATGTGCCATACATACTTCGGCAGAAAGTCGCGAAATTCCGCCGCGCTCAGCGACGTTTCGTGGTGAACCGTACCCAGCCGTTCCGCAGCCATCCTCGCATAGGGTCGCTCATCGGCGAAATTCTCCCCGCTGAAACCCACCGTGAAGGTGTGAAGCGGCTGGTCCGCCTGTTCCACCGCACAGCCGAGCACTCCCGTGGAATCCACGCCGCCGCTGAGCAGCACTCCGACGGGCACGTCGCTGATCATGTGGGCTCTGACCGAATCACGCAACAATTCCTTCAACGCCTCGGTCGACTCGCGAAACGACTGCACACGGAGCGTCGAATCGAAATGCAACTCCCAATACTGCTGTACGGACACTCGGCCGTCCTGCACCGTCAGAAAATGGCCGGGAGCCAGCTTGCGCACACCCGCGAGCAGAGTCTCCTCGCCGGGCAGGTAGTAGTAGGTTACAAAGCGATCGATTGCTTGCAGGTTGAGCCGCCGCTCGACGTCCGTGTCGGCGAGTAGGCTCTTGATCTCGGAACCGAAGACCAGGGCGCGTCCCGTGTCGACGTAGTAGAGCGGCTTGATGCCCACGCGGTCGCGCGCCAGCAACAGGCGCTGCTGTCGCTCGTCCCAGAGCGCGAAGGCGAACATGCCGCGAAACCTGGTCACGCATTGATCGCCCATCTCCTCGTACATGTGGACGATGACCTCGGTGTCCGATGTGGACTTGAATCTGTGACCACGCGCTTCGAGCTCCGTCCGCAGTTCGCGGAAGTTATAGATCTCGCCGTTGTAGACCACCCACACCGTGCCATCTTCGTTCGAGATGGGCTGCGATCCGGTATTCAGATCGATGATGCTAAGCCGACGATGCCCGAGGCCCACAGGTCCCGAGAGGTATTCCCCGCCCCCGTCCGGCCCGCGGTGTCCGATCACGTCCATCATCCTGCGTAAGAGCTCGTGATCGACGGGCCTGCTCCGGTCGAAGTTTAGTTTGCCGCAGATGCCGCACATGACGTGGCTCCGGTAGTCGCGTTCGCGACGACGCTATCCGTAAATACTGGGGCGAAGCAGGAGACGACGAATCTGTTGTTGGCGCAGGTAGCGAATCGCAGCCGCGTCGTCCACCCGCGGCACGCGGTTCAGGTAGCCCGACAGGAAGCCGGCGAGCAAGGCGGCCGATTCGGCGAACGGAGGCCGCTTCAGCGCCCTCTTGGCACATTTCGCCAGCATGAACAGCGGGTGATACCCGCTGATGTAGTTCGCCAGACCATTCTTGAACGAGTTGCGCCAGGTGCCATCGGCCCCGCCTGTCGGCTTGTGCTGTATGAGAGTGACCTCGGGAAACGTGCGCGTCGTCCAGCCGTGCAGATTGGCCTTGACCTCGTCGACAGTGTCCCAACCGGGCGCTTTGATCAGCGGAGCAATCGCATCCCAGCATCCGCGGCGATAGATCTTCGTGGCTCCCCGAACGTGAAACGGGGGATCCCCTACCGCGTCAATTTCCTGTCGACCATCGCTCAGCTGACAGACCGTTCCACCGCCTATCCCCAGCTTCTTCTCCGCTGCGAATATCGCAAAACACTGCTCGAAGTAGGTCGGCGCGAACGAGAGATCACCATCGAGCTTGACTACGAAATCCCACTGTTCGTCCTGCACCATGGAGAAGCCGGCGTAGAACGCCTCGATGACCCCGCTCCCTGCAGCGCGGAATCCGCGATTGCCAAGGTGGGCAACGGTCAACCAGGAAGTCGCGGCCTCACGCACATCGAGGATCTCGCTGGTTCCGTCGGTCGAGCCATCGTCGACGATAACCCATCGTTTCGGAGGAATCGTTTGCCGCAACATCGAGGCGATCGTTTGCTCTATGTGCGAGACCTCGTCTCGCACCGGCGTAACGACGACGTATTTCGGATCAGGCTCCACGATGTCGATTTGCCGTTCGCAATTCCTCAGATATTCCCGTCACGCCCCAATAGGACTCCCACCATCCTCCGCCACAGACCCAAAATCCGTCTTCCCCCATCAACGTATGGTGCCGCCCCTTCGAGGTGCAATACCGGGTGAGCCGCGCCAGAACGATGTCAGTGATTTGCAAGAGGAATTCCTCTCCATGCGAACTCATCGGACGGCCAGGCCGATGGAAATGTCGCTCCGGCGCGGCTACTGACAAGCGTTCAGCTTCCTTCTTTCGAAATGGTGATCACCGGAGGCTCATTCGTCGACGTTCGCCGCACAAGCTCTGACGGTCCCGCGATTTCGGAAACCCGCTCGAGCCAGACTTCGCGCCACCAGGAGTATATGGCGCGCGGGCAGAACATCTTGCATTCGCTGTAACGCGACTGGCACCACACGTTCTCCAGCAGGACGGCCGGCATTTTCAACGTGATCATCTTGCCGGTCTTCTCGTCGATGAACCGTTCCAACCTCGCCTTGACGCGGTAGGTATTGCCGCAGAACGGAACCAGCTCCTTGTCGAAGAGAAGGCCGCGGTTCATGCCGCCGGGGTGGATCGTTGCGAGGATCTCCTCGTGCGATTTGACCCGCACCAACTCGCCGGCCTGCAGATCGAGGTTGCTCGTCGGCGTGCGCTCCGTCTCCGGCACGCGGCCGCGCTTGTTCGGATAGGGGATGCCCCCCCACAACGATTGGATGCGATCGTAGAGCCAGCGTGCCGGACGCCCGATCTTGTTGCGCCACGCCTGGGTGCCGTGGTTGTAGGCTTGATAGGTCAACCCTCTGAGCAATCGCGGAAGAGAGTTGTTGCCCGAGGTATAGTCCTCGACGTATTGCCGCAAATCCCACCAAGGCAGCAGCGTCGTATACTTGGGCAGTTGCGTCGCCTGGCAGAGGTATCGCACCTCTTCGCCGGGGCCCAGACCTTGAACGCGGGTGCCCTCCCGGACATCCTGCTCTGTGCAATGGGCAGCCCCGGCCGGTGTACCCCTGGTGTGCCCGTTGACGAGATCCTTCGCGCCACCGCCTTCCTCCACTGGCTTGAGCCAGGCGTGTTTCCAGAAGAGCAGGCACGCCGCCTGGCAGCCGCCGTAGGCCTTGCCGTCACAGCGCAGGTCCAGGTGAATGCCTTCGCGGAGGCCTCGGCCGCCGGTGTTGTTGATGGTGTCGCACGTCTTGTGCGCGCGAGCTCGAACCTTGAACCTCTTGCCGCAATAGTCGAACATTTGCGGCGTGAAGGGCAGCTCCTCCAGCCGGCCATTCTTGTCCAGGGTCCGAAGTATCTCCTCCCTGCTGCGGACCTCGACCCAGTCGCCTGCTCTGAGTTTCAAAGGACACTGCCCTCCGCGAGTGCGAACGCGAGCATTGGCTCTGCGATCTCCCGCTTCATCTTCTGAAATCGACTGGACAAACGCGATGGGCGTCGCCCATCGGAGCTCGCCCTGCCCGCGAATGAACACCGACGCCCTACCCCGTCAAGCCGGCATCGCAACCGCCATTGCGAGGTCTGGCCACGGGTCACAGGACATGTTGCCTTGTAGACCTCAACATATCGAGTTGCAATCTGACGGCTTGATCGGTTCAGCGACATGGCAGCAATATTACTAAAACCGGATACTGCATGGAACGGCGCCGGCGCCAAGTCAATACGCCGCGGACGCGCGTAGAGGCGCCGAGGTTTCCGGTACTGGAGGCGCTCAAACCATGCTGGCCTCGCGGCAGCCCGGCCCCCTCTCCCTCCGAGCGCATTCATGCCGCGGCCGAAGCCAATCGAGAAGCAGGACCGGGTCAGCCCATGAATCAGGAAGCGATCTGTCGGCGACGACATGACATCGCGGTAACCGATGGTGAGGTACGCTCCGGCTGGAGGAGCTGAAAGCACGAGATGAAGAACCTCCATGCCGCGTCGCCGGGTTCCGTAGACGGCCCGCTGGTAACGATCGCGATTCCGACGTTCAACCGGGCGCACTGGGTAAAGGAGTGCGTTCTCTCCGCACTCTCCCAAACCTATGTAAATTTCGAAGTGGTTGTATCGGACAACGCATCGACCGATGCCACTGCCGACGTGCTGGCGAGCCTCGCCGGTCCACGCCTGCGCGTGATCCAACAGGAGAGAAATCTCGGTCTGATTCCGAATTGGAATGCCTGCCTCGCGGAGGCGCGCGGCGACTACATCGTATTTCTGCCCGACGACGATCGGATCGCTCCCTGGCTCCTCGAGCGCTGTGTTGCGCAGATTGTGAGTGCGCCGCAAGTCTCCATCGTATTCGCCTTGGGAGATGCCTATTTTGCAGCGGACGGCCGCGTCCGGCCGACCGTTCCCAATCCGAAGCTGGCGACCGGCGTCTACGACGGCGTGGACATCCTGCTGGAATACCTGGACGGGCGTATTTCGGCGCAGGGTTGTACGATCCTGCTGCGGACCGACAGGCTTCGAGCCGGTGGCGGGTTCCCAAGCGGCTGGCCCCATACCGGTGATCTGGCGCGCCAGTTACCAATGCTGCTGACTGGCGATGCCGGCTTCGTCAACGAATGCTGTGGAACCTATTTCGTTCACGATGAAACCGAGACGTCCAAGTTGGATATCGATAGCCGGGTCGGCGACATCCGACGGCTGGCCCACTTGATCATCGCCACGGCCGACGAAACAGTGACCGATGCGCAGAAGCGGCGCGAGATCGAGTCGCATGCAAGGCATTACCTTGCGATCAACACTCTTGGTCATATCGCGTCGACCCGCAGAGCGGGGGCAGGAATGGCCGACGCGTTTCGGTTGATCTGGCGATGGCGCGACGATCTGGCTCACCTTCGCCTTGGCGATGCCTTCACACTGGCCCGACCGCTTGCGCTACTGGCGCTCCCAGGGCCCGTCATTCGTTTCGTTCGCCGCGGCATTCGGGCATTGCGGCGACCGGGACCCGGAAGCTCGGAAGAACGGAAGCCGTCTTCACCCGCGAATCAGTAGCCGGCGTCCATGGCGACCTGACATCGGAGATCCGGTCAATTGGGAGGCAGCTCACTCGAGAATCGACAGGCGCGGAATCGGCACCACGAACTTCGCACCCCAATCACGCACGAAACTCATGGAGGTGCTGATCTCATCCTTCAGATTCCACGGCAGAATGAAGATGTAGTCGGGGCGCGCTTGGTGGATCGCCTCCGGAGCCAGAATGGGAATATGAGTGCCGGGGGTGTACTTGCCTTGCTTCAACGGGTTTCGGTCCACGGTGAAATCAATGAAATCGGTGCGAATGCCGCAGTAGTTCAGGAGCGTGTTGCCTTTGCCGGGAGCTCCGTAGCCGACTATTCGCTTTCCCCGTCGCTTGGCGCCAATCAGGAAGTCCAGAATCGCGCGCTTCGTCTCCTTGACCCGCTCCTCGAATTGTCCGTAGATGGCCAGCTCGCCGAGACCCTCGCTGGCTTCCCGGGAACGAAGCTCCTCCACGGACGGCAGCGACGGATGCCGACGGTCATCGTCATGGCACGCATAGATGCGCAGTGACCCGCCGTGCGTCGGAAGCTCCTCGACGTCGAACAGGCGAAGACCGTGATGCCGGAAGATGCACTCCACGACGAAGAACGCCAGATAGCTGAAGTGCTCGTGATAGATCGTGTCGAACTGATTCTCCTTCATCAGCTGCATGAGGTGCGGGAACTCCATGGTGATGACACCGCCCGCCTTGAGCAGGATCTTCATCCCGCCAACGAAATCATTGATGTCGGGCACGTGCGCGAGGACGTTGTTTCCCAGAAGCAGGTCGGGCTGACCGAAGGTCTCGCTTGATCTTCTCTGCGGTAGCGACGCCGAAAAAGTCGACGGTAGTCCGTATGCCCTTGCTCTCGGCAATCTGCGCCACGTTCGCGGCCGGCTCGACCCCCAGCACCGGAACATTGGCGGCGACAAAGTGCTGCAGCAGGTAGCCGTCGTTGCTGGCGATCTCCGTCACGAAGCTGCGCGAACCCAGTCCGAAGCGCTCGCGCATTTTTACGGTGTAGCGCCGCGCGTGCTCGACCCAGCTGTCGGAGTAGGAGGACAGATAAGCGTAGTCCGTGAAGATCTCCGAGGGTGCAACGAATTCTTCGAGTTGAACCAGAAAGCAGTGATCGCAGACATACGCGTGCAGCGGATAGAACGGCTCCATCTGATTCAGTTGGTGCCGGTGCAATGTGGGTCTGACAGAGCGGAGACATCCCAAGATCGATAAATGTCGTGATCAGAGCATGCTTGCAGAATCTACAGCGCGGGCGATGGCCTGCGCCCCGCACATCATCGGCAGCGGAATTGTGTTGAATGCCAGCGGCAGCGACGGGTGACATGTTCTTGCGATCCTCCGATACCAGAACCTATCCGGATGCACGAGCCTTGTCGAAACAAGTTGATCTGCACAAGCCATGGATGGCCGGCAGCAATCATCAGGCGCTCGAAAATAACACAAACGTAGGGCCGTGCACACGCGCCATCCCGGTACTTGAGTTCCGCATGCAAACAAAACAAAATAGCGACTAACGCAAACCACCCGACGACCTGCCATTCGGCCACAGGAAAAGAGGGAAATGAAAGTTTTCGTTACCGGCGTAAACGGCTACGTCGGCGCTGTGCTCGCTCCCTACTCTGATGGAGCGCGGCCTTTCGGTCCTTGCGCTCGACACCGGCTATTACCGCGACGGCTGGCTCTACAGCGACAACCAGCACTACGCCTGTAGCCCGCAGACTCTCAACAAGGACCTGCGCGAGATCACCGAGCAGGATCTCGAGGGCTGTGATGCGGTCGCGCATCTGGCCGAACTGTCCAACGATCCGCTCGGCCAGAACAAGCCCGAGGTGACGCACCGAATCAACCACAAGGGCTCGGTTTCGCTCGCCGAGAAGGCGCGAGCCGTCGGCATTCGACGCTTCGTCTACACTTCCTCCTGCAGCGTCTACGGCGCGGGCACCGGGGATTTCCTGGACGAGATCCTGCGCCGACCAATCCGCAGACCGCCTACGCCGAATGCAAGGTCCTTGTCGAACGCGACGTCGGCAAGATGGCGGGGCCGGATTTCTGCCCCGTGTTCCTGCGCAATGCGACCGCGTACGGTCCGTCACCGCGCATGCGCTTCGACATCGTGCTGAACGACCTCTCCGCGCTGGCCTGGACGACGAAGCGGATCGCAATGATCAGCGACGGCAGCCCGTGGCGCCCGCTCGTCCACGTCGAGGACATCTGCGAGGCCATCTATCGGTCGCTCGTCGCGCCGGAGGATGCGGTGCGAGGCAAGGTCTTCAACGTCGGCCAGAACTCGGACAACTATCGGATCCGTGAGATCGCCCAGATCGTGGCCGAGGAGTTCCCCGGGTGCGAGGTGACCGTCGGTCCGAGCAGAGGCGACAATCGCAGCTATCGCGTCAATTTCGACCGCATTCACCGCGAGTTGCCGGGATTCAGCTGCCGCTACACGGCCAGAGATGGCGCGCGGCAGCTGCGTGAGGTGTTCGAGCGCATCCAGATGAGGCCGGAGACGTACCAGTTCCGGGCGTTTACGCGGCTGAAGCAGCTCCAGCTATCTGCAGGCCACGCGGGCAGATCGACGACGAGTTCTTTTGGCGCTGAAATGCGGTTCGAGGCGCTCGGCATCCACCGGGCTTTCCTGGTGCGTATCGAGCGCAATCCGGACGAGCGCGGCTTCTTTGCGCGGACCTTCTGCGACGCTGGAGTTCGGCGAGGCCGGCTCTGCCGACAGCAGTCGTCCAGGCAAGCACTCTCCTTCAATGCGCGACGCGGAACGGTGCGGGGCATGCATTTCCAGTGGCCTCCGTCGCGCGAAGGCAAGCTCGTGCGCTGCGTAAGAGGCAGTCGTGTTCGACGTGCTGCTGGACCTTCGTCCCGATTCGCCGACCTATCTTCGGCATGTCTCGGTGCAGCTGGACGAAGAGAACCGCGATGCCGTGTTCATTCCTCACGGCGTCGCCCACGGCTTTCAGACGCTGTCGGACGCCACCGAAGTGCTGTACCAGATGACCGACGCCTACGCACCGGATCTGGCGACCGGCGTCCGCTGGAACGATCCGAGCTTTCGGGATCGAGTGGCCGATGAACAGCGGAATCGTGATATCGGAGCGAGATGCTCACTATCCGGATTTCGATCGGAAGGCATTCGAGTCCGAACTCGCACGCCGCTCCGGAGGCCGCCCGTGAAAGCGCTGCCGGAAAGTCGATGTCGTTGGAACGCGCTCGGGGAGCGCCCGGCATGAATGTCGCAGTCGGAATCGACGGGCGCGGATCTGCACGAATTCGCCTCCAGGCTGTATCCGATCTGCCGAAGCATCACCGGTCAGGGCGTCCGGCAGACGCTTGGCGCTGATTGGCGAGCACATTCCGCTCGCGATCCGCGAGGTGCCCAGCGGCAGCGCCGTCTATGACTGGGAGGTACCGCTCGAATGGAACATCGAGGACGCGGCCGTTTCGACCCCGATGGCGAGCGCATCGTCGATTTCCAGAAGCACAATCTGCATGTCGTGAGCTACTCGGAGCCGGTCGCCGAGACGGTGCCGCTGAGCGAACTCGAGCCGCGACTTGCACTCGTTGCCCGAGCACCCGGAGTGGATCCCGTATCGCACGAGCTACTACCGACGCAGCGTGGGGATTCTGCCTTTCCCATGAGACGCGGCAAGCAGTTGCGCGCCGGCCAGTATCGGGTCGAGATCAAGAGCTCGCTGACCCGGGTCACTGACCTACGGCGAGAGTCGCGATCCCAGGCCGCAGCCGCGAGGAGGTGCTGTTCTTCACGCACGTCTGCCATCCGTCGCTGGCGAACGACAACACCAGCGGCATGGCGGTAGCGACGGCCCTGGCCAGATGGATTGCGAGCGAGCCGCGACGGTACAGCTATCGATTCGTCTTCGCACCGGGCACGATCGGTTCGCTCTGCTGGCTCAAGCAGAACGAGCGAAGCTCGCGCGGGTGCGAGCCGGGCTGGTACTTGGGCTACTGGGCGACCCGGGTGCCTTGACCTACAAGATGAGTCGCGA
Source organism: uncultured beta proteobacterium (assembly GCA_963724975.1). GTDB lineage: Bacteria > Pseudomonadota > Gammaproteobacteria > Burkholderiales > Casimicrobiaceae > CAIWHR01. The sequence goes on from CAVRXB010000005.1 coordinate 761,618, forward strand.
CGGAAACACCGAGACCGACACGATCGCGGGTTACGTGCTGTCGCAAATCGATCAACGCAGCACGGTCATTCCATTCTCACCCTACGGCTACGACGAGCGACAGCTGTGTTCGCCGGGCTTCAACCTGCCCGTCGGGCAGGCTGACGCGATCGGTCAACGGCGGCTATCCTCAGTACCACAGCTCGGCGGACGATCTAGCACTGATCCGTCCGGAGTGTCTGGCAGCAGAGCCTGACCGGCCTGCAAGCTCTTCGTGACCGTGCTCGAGGAGAACCGCCGCTACGTCAATCGAAGCCCGAAAGGGGAGCCGCGGCTCGGCAAGCGCGGACTGTACGGGTCGATCGGCGGCATGAGCCCGCGCGAACGCGAGCATGCGATGCTATGGGTGTCTGAACCAGTCTGACGGCTCGAAGTCGTTGCTGGACATCGCCCGACGCGTCGGTCTTGCGATTTCGACATCGTTCAGGAAGCCGCTGTTGCGCTCGAGCAGGCAGGACTGCTGCGCCCCATCGACCGCCGAAGCGGGCATCCAAGCCGGCCTCGTCGCGCGCGAGGTCGTGCACCAGCGGCCCAAGACTGCCGGGCATCGACCGGCGACGCGCCGACGACCTGCGCAACGCCGGAGAAAGGGAGCCAAGCCATGAAGGTCGTCTTCTTCTGCGGCGGGCTCGGCACGCGACTGCGCGAGCATTCGGACACTATTCCGAAGCCGCTGGTCAACATTGGCTATCGGCCGATCCTGTGGCACTTGATGCACTACTACGCGCACTACGGCCACACGGACTTCATTCTGTGCCTTGGCTACCGCGGCGATCTGGTCCGCGAGTACTTTCTGCACTACGACGAGGCATGACGAACGACTTCACGCTGTGCGCGGCAAGGATCGCCGCGTCGACTTGCAGACCCGGGACCTGGACGACTGGAGCATCACCTTCGTCGACACCGGATTGCACAGCAACATCGGTCAGCGGCTGCTGCGCGTGCGCAAGTATGTCGAGAAGGAGGAGATTTTTCTGGCGAACTACGCGGACGGCCTGTCGGATCTTCCTCTCGACCAGCAGATCGAGGACTTTCACCGGCGCAACGTGGTCGCCAGCCTCGCCGCGGTCCGCAGCAGCCAGAGCTTTCACGCCGTGCACTCCGGGAACGACGGCCTTGTGACACACCTGGGCGCCATGCCCGATCAGTCGATCTGGGTCAACGGCGGATTCTTCGTCATGCGGCCGCACATCTTCGACTACATGCGAGGAAGGCGAGGAGCTGGTGGAGGAGCCTTTCGACGCCTGATCGCCGAGCACAAGCTCGCGACCTTCCGCTGGGATGGGTTCTGGCAGTGCATGGACACGTTCAAGGACAAGATCAGCTTCGATCGCATGGAGGCGCGAGGCGACTGTCCATGGATGATCTGGAAACGTCATCCGGCTAGCGCCCCGCGATGAGCGGGCTCGATTCCCAACCATGCTCGAGCTCATTCTTGATTCCGGTCGGCGCCGCACGCTGAGGGTCCTTTGCGTCGGCGCCCACTGCGACGACATCGAAATCGGCTGTGGCGCAACGCTACGCGCGTTGCAGGCACGCGGTCGGAGGCCGATGATCGATTGGGTCGTGCTGAGCGGGACGAACGAACGACGCGGCGAGACGCGACGCGCGATGCGCCGCCTCGTCCGGCCTGCACACCGTGGCGAGTCTGGTGTTCGGCGACTTTCCGGATGGACGGTTCCCGGGGACCTACGCGCGAGATCAAGGCCTTCTGCGAGTCGCTCAAGCACCTGCCCGACTCCGGATCTGATCTTCTGTCACGAGCGCGACGACCGTCATCAGGATCATCGCGTCGTCAACGAGATGATCTGGAATACCTTTCGCCGGAACGTCGTGCTCGAGTACGAGATTCCCAAGTGGGATGGCGGACTCGGGCAGCCCAATGTCTACGTTCCGGTAAGCGCCAAGGATGCCGATCGCGAAAGTCGATGCGCTGCTGACGTCGTATCGTTCTCAGGCCGGCCAGGGATTGGTTCACCCGGGAAACGTTCATGGCGATGCTGCGGCTGCGCGGCCTGGAGTGTCGTTCACCCAGCGGCTATGCGGAAGCGTTCCACGGTCGCAAGCTCGTTTTCAAGGGCTTCTGAAGAGATTGGTTGCCCGCCTCCACGCTTCCGCGGCGCGGCGTCCGCCGCATCCCAGCCGGGTAGGGCAACTACGGCAATAGTCCGTAGACCGTCAACTGGCTCATCGATCCGACGAAAACCTTCCCGTTGGCGACAAGCGGAACGCTGAATTTCGCGGCGACGTCCAGCGTATCGCGCGAGCCCGCCTGGTCGCTGTTGTAGAGTTGCACGGCAAGGTTGCCGGCGTCGTAGGCGCGAAGGCCCGCCCGCAGCCACCGAGCCGTTCCGCTGCACCGCCCAGAGAATTCCGTTGGCGTTCGCCGTTGGCGGAGACCGCGATGGCGCCACCGGGATAGGTATAGACCTCCGACGTCTTCGAGGTCGGTATCACCGGCAGCAATCCGTTGTTCAGTCGGAACGCCATCAGGGTATCGTTCACCGGCGCGAAGTACACCGTTCCGTTGAAGTACGCGGGCGCGTTGTAGTTGCCAGGTTCCGGCGTCCCGTTCGGGAAGATATTTACCAAAGACTGGACGATCTGGTTGTCGTTGTTCGGACTGAAGTGTCCCATGTTGTCGCGGTCGATCAGGTTGATCGTCTCGTTCTTGCCCGCGTGGATTGCAAGGTGCGGATGCGCGCCACTCTGATCCGGAAGCAGCATCACGCCGCTCGAGCCCAGATCGAAATTCGCCGCGTCGAGGGCGGCCTGGTTGTGCGGAGTGAAGTAGTCGACCACGGCGCCGCTCGGGTTGAGCTTCACAATGCTGTCGCCGAAATTGATCGCCGCCGGTATTCCCGTCGAACGTCCCGTTGCCGGTCACGAAGTAGATGTTGCCCGCTGCATCCGCGGAAACACCGCTGCCGCTAAGCCAGATTCCACCGCCGCTGCCGTCCGCCGTTGCGTTGTAGGCCATGACGCGCTGCAGCGTGGTCGCGTTGTAGCCCAGTACCCAGCCGTGGTACGGCGGCTGGTCGCCGTGCGCCGCGAACGCGATGTAGACGACGCCGTTGCTCAGCAGCAATGCCGGACGCTGATTGTGCCGCAGCGGGTTGAAGGAGACCTGGCCGCCGACCGACCCGGCGCCGGTTCCCGGAACGCTGGCCTGGATCACGACCGGACCGCCGAACTTCTCGGCGCCGGTGCGAATATCAAGTGCGTGCAGTCGCTGGACATAGTTCGTCCCGCCGGAAACTTCCTTGGTCTTGGCCACTACGTAGAGGGTCCCGGTCGCCGGATCGATCACCGGCGTACCCGTAATCCCGATTTCGTTCGCGATATCGCAGCATTCGCCTGTGTCGTTGGCGGGAACCGTGGTCACGCCCGCCGCCGGATTGATGAAGCTTGCTTTCCACAGCGGCGTCGCGCTCTGTCCGTCGGCGTCGAATGCATAGACGCTGTCGTGCTCCGTCGCGGCATAGACGACATTGCGGAGACCGACCCCCGGGAATGTTCACGTTGGCAACATAGAGCGGCGACGCATGCATCGTGCCGTCCAGCTGCCAGGTGAACAGCTTGCCGAACACCGCGGAATTGACCGTGGCCGCCGAAAGCACCGTTTCGTTGACGTTCGATCCGGTGCGCAGGTTGTCGTTGTGATGCGTGAATTTCCCTGCATACGTCGTGACGTAGACCGTCGCATTGGCTGATTGCGAGGGAGGCTGGTTGCCGTCACCGTGTGCACGCCGGCGACCGCCGGCGGCGTGTACAGACCCCCGGTCGTGATGGTCCCGGCGGAGCTCGTGCCCCCGACGACGCCGTCCACGGACCACACAACGCCCGGCGGGTTCCCGGTGACCGTAAACTGACGCGTTTCGATTGGCGTCAGCGATGCGACGGAAGGACGGATCGGTCAGCCCGGTATAGGCTTCGGCGATGTTGGAATAGGCGCTGAGCGTTGCCGCCGCCATCGACCGCCTGCACGCGGTACCGGTAGGTATTATTTGCGACTACGGTCGTGTCGCTGAAGCTCGTGAGCGGGCGTGGTCGTGAACAGACCGAAGCTGGCGCAGCCGCTACCTTGGCATCGCTCGATGCGGTAGCTCGAAATTCCGAGAGCGCTTTGTGCGGCGGTCCAGCTCAGATCGACTCGATTGGCGTTGACAACCGTTGCAATGAGGTTTGTCGGCGGAACGATGGATGATCCGAGCGGCACGCCCATGTCGGCCTGGATCTCCGCCTGCATGAGCGCGCGGTTGTAGATCCGAACTTCGTCGATCGCCCCTTGGAAGTATTGGCCGTAGATGCTGTCGCCGCCGATCTGCAACGGGTTGTTCGACGTCGCGATCGAGCCCGTCCACGCTCTGGCTCGACACGAGAGCGCCGTTCACGTATAGGCGCAGCGCAGCGCCGTCGTACGTCGCCGCGATGTGCGACCACGCGTTGATGGGCAGCGCTCCCGGTCCGTAGAGGTTCGCGTTGGCGCCCGCAAACGTGCCACCGGCCGCCAGCACGCCGCCATTGTCGGACGATCCTTCCAGATAGTAGTTGTCGTTCCCCTTGTAGATCACGTCGCGCCACCCGCCGACCGACGCCGACGGATTGACCCACGCCTCGAGCGTCACGGCGGACGTGAGCCGCAGCGACGCGGAATCGTTGACGGTCACGACGGCATTCGTGCCGTTGAAGACAAGCGCCTTGCCGTACTTGCCTGTGGCGGTCCAGGCCGCATTGGAGACGTTACCGTGGTTCCCGTTGCCGGACAGATCGACGACGGTCGTGCCGCCACCCTCGTCGAAGGAGTAAGCAGCCACCAGGCCCGAACTCGACGCCGAGAGTCGTGGCGCTCGCTTCGTTGGACGGCGCACTGATGTTGCCGGCACCGTCGACCGCCAGCACTTCGTAACGATAGGTCGTGCCAGGCAGGAGACCGGCTGCATCACTGAACGTGGTTGCCGGGCCCGGTTGCTGAATCACCTTCACGAAGTTCGGGCAATCCGCGCCTGAACCGGTCTGCTGACAACGCAGGACGCGATACGCAACCACGCCAACGTTGTCGGTGGACGCCGTCCAACTCAAGTCGATTTGACTCGTGCTCACGGCGTTCGCGCTAAGCCCAGTCGGCGCCGTTGGCGGTGTGGTGTCCGCAGCCGGTAGTCGGCGCTCGCCATGTTCGAGTACCCGCTCAGGTTCCCCGCCGCGTCCGTCGCCCGCACCCGGTAGCTGTAGCTCGTGCTCGCCGGCAGCCCGCGTGTCGCAAACGTCGTCCCGCTCGGCGTCCCCACCTGCGCAAAGGTGCTGCACCCCGCCCCCTGGCACCGCTCCACCCGATACCCCGTCACCCCGACGTTGTCCGTCGCCGCCGTCCAGCTCAGATTGATCTGCGCTGCTGCCCGCTCGCCGTCGCCGTGAGCCCCGACGGCGCCGTCGGCGGCGTCGTGTCCGGCGCCGCCGCCGTGGTCGCGCTCGCCGTGTTCGAATACCCGCTCAGGTTCCCCGCCGCGTCCGTCGCCCGCACCCGGTAGCTGTAGCTCGTGCTCGCCGCCAGCCCGGTGTCGCTGCAAGCGTCGTCCCGCTCGGCGTCCCCACCTGCGCAAAGTCGCTGCACCCCGCGCCCTGGCAGCGCTCCACCCGATACCCCGTCACCCCGACGTTGTCGCGTCGCCGCCGTCCAGCGTCAGATTGATCGCGCTGCTCCCGCTCGCCGTCGCTGCCAGCCCCGTCGGCGCCGTCGGCGGCTGTCGTGTCCGGCGCACCGCCGACCGCCCGGAACGCGACCATCTGCATGACCCAAGCTGCCGGCACGTCCCAGCGTCGCGCTCGCGCTGTAGCTTCCTGCCGCCGTCACGATCCGATCCTCGGCGATGTCCCCGTCCGGAACGCGTGATCACCCGACTCGTGAATCCCGCGCCGGGGCCACGTCGTCGACGTGACCACCATGTTCGCGCCGCAAGCAGCAGGTCGTTGGCATTGGTGGTCGTCACCGCCGCCGTGCTGCTGGTCGGCGTCCGAGCCCGTCGCCGCCGCCGTCACGTCAACCGGACTCACCGTATCAATGCCGCCGTATTCGAGAATGCGAATGTCGGCGTACTGCGCAGCAACGTTGAACTGTCACCGTCACCATGTTCGCGTTAGCCGCGCCGCCACGATGTTCTTGGCGTAGTAGATCGACTGGCTCAGCTGCCCGCTCACCGTCGTCGGCCCAACGGCTCGCGTATAGACGTTTCCCTTCGAATCGGTCACCGAGCTGACCACCGCGGTGCCGTCGTTCCACCCCACCACCACCACGTTCAGATTCCCGGCAGTCTGCGCGGCCGTGTAGCGTCACCGCGACCGACGCCTGCGCCGTCTGCGGCGTCGCATAATTGCGCTGCGCGAAGGCAATGCCGGCGGCCGCTCGCCGCTGTCGTCGCGCTTGCCGTATTCGAGTATCCGCCCAGGTTCCCCGCCGCGTCCGTCGCCCGCACCCGGTAGCTGTAGCTCGTGCTCGCCAGCAACCCCGTGTCGCGCAAACGTCGTCCCGCTCGGCGTCCCCACCTGCGCAAAGGTGCTGCACCCCGCCCCCTGACAGCGCTCCACCCGATACCCCGTCACCCCGACGTTGTCGCGTCGCCGCCGTCCAGCTCAGATTGATCGCGCTGCTGCCCGCTCGCCGTCGCCGTGAGCCCCGTCGGCGCCGTCGGCGGCGTCGTGTCCGGCGCCGCCGCCGTGGTCGCGCTCGCCGTGTTCGAGTACCCGCCCAGGTTCCCCGCCGCATCCGTCGCCCGCACCCGGTAGCTGTAGCTCGTGCTCGCCGCCACCCCGTGTCCGCAAACGTCGTCCCGCTCGGCGTCCCCACCTGCGCAAACGTGCTGCACCCCGCCCCCTGGCAGCGCTCCACCCGATACCCCGTCACCCCGACGTTGTCGCGTCGCCGCCGTCCAGCTCAGATTGATCTGCGCTGCTCCCGTTCGCCGTCGCCACCAGCCCCGTCGGCGCCGTCGGCGGCTGTCGTGTCCGGCGCCGCCGCCGTGGTCGCGCTTGCCGTGTTCGAGTACCCGCCCAGGTTCCCCGCCGCGTCCGTCGCCCGCACCCGGTAGCTGTAGCTGGTCGAGGCCGCGCAGCCCGCTGTCGGAGTAGGTGGTGCCCGCCGGCGTCGCGATCTGCGCGAAGTTCGCTGCACCCCGCGCCCTGGCAGCGCTCGAGCAGGTAACCGGTCACGCCGACGTTGTCGGTGGAGGCGGTCCAGCTCAGATTGATCTGCGAAGACGAGACTGCGGTGGCCGCGAGGCCGCTCGGCGCCGAGGGTGGCGTCGTGTCGCCGGCCTGGCCTCCGACCGGCGCGGCCATGTCGGCCTGGATCTCCGCGACGCTGAGCGCGCGGCCGTAGATCCGGACGTCATCCACGACGCCCTGAATGTTGAACCCTCCCGTCCGCCGGCCAATGTTGGCCGCGACGGTGGAGGCGCCCTGGGAGGTCGGAACCGTGCCGGACAGCACGCCGTTGCTGAGCACGCCGTTGACATAGATGTTCAACGTCCGCGCGGCCGCGTCGTAAACACCGGCCACGTGATACCAGGTGTTCAACGCGCGCACCGTGCTGCTGTAGCGCTGGACGGTACCGCCGCTCGTGTTGGCGATCGCGATCCCGAAGGTTCGCACCCCCGTGTCCGGCGTCGATTTCAGCTGCCAGCCGAAGCTACCATCCGACTTGGCCACGATCTGACCGTCGTCCGCCACGTTGCCGGTCTCGTAGACCCAGGCCGAGAGCGTCATGCTGCCGGTGAATCCCAACGCGGCCGACGTCCCGAGGTCGACATAGCTCGACGAACCGTTGAACGACAGGCCCGTTCCGTTCTTGCCGCCTACCCACGCCGGTCCGCCGACCAGCGTGCCGGTGAGACCGTTGCCCGACGCGTCCGCCGTGGTCGTCCCTGCCCCCTCCGAAAACGCGTACCCAGCCACCATGCCGGCGGCAGCCTTGGCCGCCAATGGCGCAAGCGACGTCGCCAGAGCGACGACCAAGAGGAGCCTCGACAGCCAAGGCGATGTGTTCGCGAAAGGGCGACACGCGCAATTCTGCGAACGCGGGAGGACTGTGCTGTCCCTGTTGGAAACATTTGCCATGAATCACCTCGACCCGAACGAGCACAGCCGAGTGTGGACGAGCACGGGCCACCGCACCCACTCTCGTGACCGCAATGAACCCACCACCTCACCAGCGCGTACGGCGCGGAACAACTCAGGAACGCTTCTACGGATTGCTCGCGCCCAGCTCACCAGCGAAACCGGCATTCGATCTCGACGATCCTGGAAGTCGAACGGTCCCGGAAATCCCGGTCCTCTCCCGCACCGGGCGCACGCCCGCGAATGGGTCGCGCGGTGCTTCGCAGCCCGACGATGGTGCCCTACTTCCTCGGGCATTTCAAGCGCGGACGGACAGCCGGAGCGGACGCCGCGAAGCGGCCAATTGTGGTGCTCAATATGAAGCGCAAAGGCAGGTGCGATCCTCCTGCGCGTCGCGCCTGACAGGTCGCAAGATCCGGCTACTAGGACAGGTTCGACGGACGTGCCGCACCCAATCGGACCGCGTTGGGCACGTCCTCAAGCCGTACGTATGTCATGATGGGTTCCGCAGCCGCTATCGATCGCCGGACCAATTACGAGCATGCGAATCCGGGCTTCGACGCCCCGAAAGCCAAGCCTGCTAATGCCGCGATGAAAGACTTGAGAGCGAGGACCATTCGGGGCGGTTTCGCCAAGCTGTGTTCCCAGGCCGCAAACTTCGCGCTTCGGCTCGGGGCGCTGATGATCCTTGCGCGGCTGCTGGATCCCGATGACTTCGGGCTCGTGGCCATGGTTACCGTCCTCACCGGAGTCTTGAGTCTGTTCCGGGACTTCGGACTCTCCACGGCTGCGGTTCAGCGCACGCGTGTCACGGATGAGCAGTTGTCCACGCTGTTCTGGATCAACGTGATCATCGGCGCGCTTCTGACCTGCATAGCGCTGGCGAGCGCCGCGCCCATCGCCGACTTCTATCACGAGCCTCGCCTGCGCTGGATCACGATCGCGTTGGCGGGAGTGTTTCTCATCAACGCGCTCGGAGTTCAGCATTCGGCGCTGCTCCAGCGCGAGATGCGTTTCACGCCGCTCGCGGCGATCGACACCTTTTCGATATTCGTCAGCGTGGCCGTAGGAATCGGCGCTGCCTGGCAGGGCTTCGGGTATTGGGCATTGGTAGCGATGACCTTGGTCGCGCCTGCGGTCAGCAGTATTTCGTTTTGGCTGGCTGCCTCCTGGAGACCGGGTCCGCCGCGCCGGAGCGCGGGAACGGGGTCGCTCATTCGATTCGGCGGCATCGTTACGCTGAATAGCGTCGTGGTCTATGTGGCCTACAATCTCGAGAAGGTGCTTCTGGGGCGAGTGTGGGGAGCCGATGCGCTGGGCATTTATGGAAGGGCGTACCAACTCGTCAGTCTCCCGGTCGACAACCTCAATGGGGCAGTCGGCGGAGTCGCATTTTCAGCTCTCTCGCGGATACAGGATGACGCCGCTCGTTTAAAGAGCTATTTCCTAAAAGGCTATTCGCTGGTTGTATCGATCACGTTGCCGATCACGATTGCTTGTGTGCTGTTCGCCGATGACCTGATCCTCGTGGTTCTCGGACCCAAGTGGTCGGAGGCGGCTCCGATCTTCCGCCTGTTGGCGCCGACCATCCTGATCTTCGCCATGATCAACCCTTTGTGGTGGCTGTTGGGTTCCAAAGGAATGATCGGGCGCAGCTTGAAGATCGGCCTTGTTCTTGCCCCGCTTGTCATCGCAAGCTACGTCGTGGGCTTGCCGTATGGACCGAAGGGTGTCGCCCTCGCTTACTCGACAGTCATGGTGCTGTGGCTCGTTCCTCATCTTGCCTGGTGTGTTCATGGCACTGGGGTCTCGCTCAAGGACATACTCCGGGCAACGAGCCGGCCCTTGATATCGGCGGTCGTCGCCACTGCGCCGGCGGCACTCGTGCTCCTTCTTCGTGAGCCGTTCCCCCCGTTGGGCAGGCTGCTGCTGGGCATCCTCGTCCTTCTCGTCGCATTCGTTTGCATACTGTTCTACGCCATGGGGCAGAAGAGGTTCTATCTGGATCTCCTCCGGGGTATGCGCGGGCGGGCCACATGACGTCGGATCGAATCGCCGTCATCTCGGGCGCGAGCAGCGGGATTGGCCGGGCGGTTGCCCTAGCATTGGCACGGACCGGAGTCAAACTTTGTGTCATCGGCCGGGATCCGGATCGACTCGCCCAGACCGTGGCTGCCGCGCAATCGTTCGCGCCGGCCACGTCCTTCCTGCTCGATCTGACCCGCGAGGAACAACTGCAGCCCATCTTGGAGTTTCTCAAAAACGAAGGGCACGTCGACATCTTGTTCCACGGCGCGGGGGTGATCGAGCAGGAATCGCTTGCACATGCGGGCGTCGAGCACTTCGACCGGCAGTACGCAATCAATGTGCGAGTCCCCTACCTGCTGACGCAGCGACTGCTGCCTCTGCTCGTCAAGGCCCGCGGTCAGGTGGTGTTCGTCAATTCCAGTGCGGGCCTCGCCGTCAATCGACCCGAGATCACGCAGTACGCCGCGACGAAACATGCGCTGAGAGCCCTGGCGGATGGCCTGCGCGCTGAAATGAATCCTTTGGGCGTGCGGGTCCTCTCCGTATATCTGGGACGCACGGCCACCGCAATGCAGGAAGCGCTGTTCAAACAGGAAGCCAGGCCTTATCACGCGGAAAGGCTGCTGCAGCCGGAGGACGTGGCGACGATGGTGCTTGCGGCGCTCGCTCTGCCGCCCAGTGCGGAGGTCACCGACATCTCGATCCGTCCAATGCTCAAGGCGTAGTGTCGACGGGCGAACGTGAGTCGGGTTTTCTTGTGGATGTTCATTCGGCTGAGCTCCTGAAAGGTTGCGGTTGGGTCGCACCTCCCGGTCTCCCAGACTCAGTCCGAATGAAATGTAACAACGTATTGATGCACACCTAGTCCACGGCAGGCCGGCCGCCGCCTCCGCCACGCAGCAGCTTCATTCCCCGTCGGAGCTGATATCCGATGGTGTAGCGCTCCGGAGTCCCCGGCGGAAAAAGAAAGTGCCAAGGCAACGACAGTACCTTGCCGATGTGTGAACCGGGCACGAGCATGCTATTGAGCACGGTGCACACGATCCCCGGATGCCGCACCCCGAACTGTCCCATGAAGGGCCTGCCGGCGACCAGATGGGAATCGATCATTGCGCAAATGATTCGCAGCTCCGAAGCGCCCACTATCTTCTGGCTCGCCGCGAGGCGCGAAAGTGCGTGAGTCGACGAGCGATCGAGATGACGGCCTGACAAATACGCCAGCATGATGTACAGAGATGCGGCCCCGATGTCGTCGTCCAGCCATTCGAGCAACGCGTCCCAAGCCAATGATTGTCCGGAAGCGTTCAGCAGATAGACCGCGTCGAACAGTGGCGCTGCGTAGCTCGAATGGAATGCGACTCTGGATATGTCCCGGATCCAGTACGACGCCATGTAGAGAAGTTGCATCTCACACGAGAGCCGGCCAACGGGTCGCCCCTGAAACGTCGACGCGACGGTCTGGGCGACGGTCTGGGCGGCGATCTGGGACGGGCAGAACAATCCCTTGCGCAGCAGGCGATCGCCGGTGGGGAACAGGCTGGTGTGTATCTCGACCCAGACGCGCCGTTCAGGATGCAACAACGGCACACCATGGTGCGTCGCTTCACCTGGAAAATTCGGCATGGGAATGTAGCCACGACTCAGCATCATCGATTCGACCCACTGTCGATCGCGGTGCTCCACGAGCAGGTCGATATCACCCATCAGCCTCTTGTGCGGAGCCGGATAATACTGATCACCGATCGAAATTCCCTTGAGCAGAGTGACCCGGATATCCCTTTTCGAACATGCTCGATGATTTCACTGGCGGTATCACACAGGTTCCTGTAGGTGACCAATGCCGTCAGATCGGCGGCCTGCAAGGCATCCGCCACGCCAGAGGCGCCTGTTCGATGGTCTTGCCCGCGGCGCGATAGAGCAGCGGTGCCAGGCCGGCCGCCACCACATTCGAATCTGCTGGGCGTCGATCTCGTCCCAGTGCAGATCAAGCGGTCGATTGCCCGGCGTCGCCGCGTACCTAAGAAGCTCGCCAACGAGCGCAGGCCCTCGCTTTGCTCGAGCGCGAGATTCGATTCGACCCATTGCGACTGGGAGAGCCGCCGCGACGCGGACTAGACGAGGGCGCCTATCGCAACGTCGGGTTCCAGGGGATCCCTCGCGTTGAGGGTCGAGGCGCGCACCGGGTCTGTCCGGAGCAAGGTCGCGACCGCCCTCCCCATGGTTGCCCTGCTCGGAACGGATGCCCGATCCGAATTGCTACCGCCCTTTCCGGGGCCTTTTCCCCGGTGGCGGACCCTTGCCGGATCCCGGCTTGGCATAGCTCGGAACAGCGGCCAGCGTCAATATTACCGGCGCGACATACGCGACCTTCTTGACGAATCCACGGCGGGACTTCGAGGGTGCTTTCGATGGCCATCTCATGCCGCTCTCCCCAGCGATTAGTGGAGCGCTTCTCGGCGCGCCAACTGAACAGTCTTCTGCGAGGGTCCGACGTCACTCGTGTGCGTCTGCGCTACGTCGCGCCGTCGCGCCGGAGCACGACCACGACCGTCTTGAGCAGGATCTCGCAATCGAGCCGGAGCGAGCGGTCGCGAATGTAGCGGAGGTCCATCCGCACCATGTCGTCGAAGGACACCCGGCCCCGTCCTCCGACCTGCCATAGCCCGGTGATCCCCGGTTTGATCTCGAGTATCCGGCGCAGATGCCAAGGCTGATAGGCCTCCGCCTCGTAGCGCAGCGGCGGCCGCGGGCCGACCAGGCTCATGTCGCCCTTGAGCACGCTGAAGAGCTGCGGGAGCTCGTCGATGCTCGTCTTGCGGATCACGCGTCCGATCGGTGGTGATCCGCGGGTCGCCTTCCAGCTTCCGCCACGCCGTCCCGGCCGCGTCGCCGCCGGACGGTCCCTGCGAACCCTTGATGATCGTCGTGACGTGCTCGCGGTGAATCGTGCTGTCCGCGTTGCGGTACATCGAGCGGAACTTGTAGAACGCGAACGGGACGCCCCGGCGGCCGAGCCGCGTCTGCCTGTAGATGATCGGGCCCGGCGAGGTCGTCGCCACGAGCAAGACCGGTGACGAGCATCACCGGAGCTAAGAGTGCGATCGCGACCGTTGCCACGACCACGTCTACGCTGCGCTTCGCCAAGTCGCCGATCCGCGACGCCGGGGCCTCCTCGATGAACATCGGGGATTGGCGCAGGTGCGCACGATCGCCAGCCGCCAGGCTGTCGAAGAGTTGGTCGGGAGTAGGTCGCCGCCGTCGTCGTGAACGTGACTCCGCTCCCGCGACGGATGACCTTCTGAATGAACTGCGCGTTGCCCTGTGCGCTGGTGTCGGGGAGCAGCACGCCTAGCAGATCGCGGTCGAGGTAACCCAGGATGTCGGTCTCGCGCTTACTTTCGTTGATCAGCCGCAGCCGCTCCTCGATCGCGTCGTCGCCCTCGCCGTCGTCGAAATGAAACAGTGCAAGCGACAGCGGGCTCTTCGAGCGGTCGGACCTCCGCTTCTCGCGTTGCAGCTGACTCAGAAATTGATGGCCCGACAGAACATCATCCAGCGTGGAGGGTTCGGTCGCGATGCCGCGGATGTACCGCCGCAGCATCTTGGCGCCGACGAAGGACGGCATCCTGTTGGCGTCCGCCGCGCGGTCGTCGACCGGCGTCGCGCAGGAAACGCGTCCCACGATGGCGCCCGGCGCGTGCGGGCCGTCTTTCTGCCGCGGCAGGTGATCCGGCGCGGGCATTCCCGCGCCCGTGTGGAAGCCATGCCGCTTGCCGGGGCCGAACTCGCGACCGCCGTTGGCCGGCGCTGGATCCGAAGGATTGCGAAGAGGGTCTTGGTGCATCGCTATGTCCGACTCAAGGATGACGTTCTTGCGCTGGCAACCGGGCGTCGTGCACCCGGCTCCAGGAGCCGAGCACGTCGCACAACCGCGATCTCGTAACGAGGGAAAAACGCCAGGAAATACGTCCGTGAGGCCCTACGTCCCGCTCTATGTCCCCTGCAACGCCCATCAGCCAGTGCTCAAGTCTTGCTGCCTCCCGCGGGATCCGCCGCGGCCCACCTTGGAACGGGGCTTACCCCGCTCCCAAGGCGAACTGACAAGTGTAAGTTTTACCTTCTTGCTCCTCCTACTGGCAAGATGCGTACCACGCCCACTTGCCTTGCTAAAACAATGACGTAGGCATAAAGCTTACAGTGACGAAGGCTCGCGCTGTAAGAAATGTCGACATGCGTTTACGATGGCGCAGGGATCGCTCTGCGCCATAAAGAGTCCGCAAATGCCGTTCTGCGGCAGTGTGCCTGGCTCGAACGGCGGCGATGCGCGGGCTCTGGACCCGCCTTGCTCAGGACGCGGTGAGCCTGATCTCGCCGTTCTGAGAGCGGTCCGCGAGCACCTCGCAGACGGTCGCCGCGTCGATCGTCTTCTTCTGATCGGCGAAGCCGTAGGCCAGCGCGGTGTCGCAGAGGAGGTTGATGACGCGCGGGATTCCCCTGCTCGCCGCAAATACCGCCTCGCAGGCCTCGTGCGTGAAAAGCTCGCCCTGGCCCGGCGCCGCGAGCGCGAGCCGGTGGCGGATGTACGCCTCGGTCTGCTCCTTGTCGAGCGGCGTAAGGAGGTAGTCGACCGCCACCCGCTGCGCGAGCTGGCGCAGATCCGGACGTCCGCAGCGTGTCCCGCAGCCCGAGTTGGCCGACCAGGATCGTCTGAAGCAGCACCGAGCGCCCGGCGTTCACGTTGGAGAACAGGCGCAGCTCCTCAAGCACATCGGCCGTCAGCGCCTGGGCCTCGTCGATGACGAGCAGCGCTCGCTTGTTGAGCGTCTCGAGTCGGCGGAGGTACGCGACCAGCGCGTGCTGCATGCCGATCTTGTCGAGCCCGCGATAGTCGAGCCCGTACTCGGAGAGCATCCACTGCAGCAGTTCGGTGAACGTGCCGGTCGTGCTGGTGATCATCCCGACGGACAAGTGCGGCTCGTGCCGGCTCAGCAGATAGCGCAGCAGTGTCGTCTTCCCGGTGCCAATGTCGCCACAGACGACGCAAAACATCGCGCGGTTGTAAAGGCTGTAGGTCAGGAGGGCAAGCGCCGTGCGGTGCTGCTGCGAGAGGAACATGAATTCCTCCTGCGGCAGCAGCGCGAATGGCTTGAGCGTGAATCCGTAGAACGATTCGTACACGAGCGCTAACCTTCCGCCCGCGAAGAAACGCCGCCAGGCGCTCTGCTTCGGCCGAGTGATCGGCTCGGGATCCGAGAGCTCGCGCGACTTGTTGAGCACGACTCCGATCACGTTCGATTGCGCGAGCAGCGCGCACGAGCGTTCGAGATCGGCGCGCGCCGTCTTGCGCTCCTCGACGATCAGTGATCGTCGCTTCCATGTAGGCGGAAAGCGCGAGCGTGTCGGCGCCCGCAAGGATCGGTGGGACGTCGAACACGATGAGTCGATCGCGGTAGCGGCTGCGGAGCTCGCGCACCAGTTCCGCCATCATCGGCGAGCGCATGAGCTCGGACGCGCTGCGCCACCGGGTCGCCCTCCGGGCAGCACGACGAAGTTGCCGAGTTCGGGATGGATCAGCAGATCCTCGAGCGCCGCCGTGCCCATCAGGTAGTCGGCGAGCCCGCGGCCCGGCTCGAGCTCCAGCATGTGGCGCACGTCCGGATCGCGCAGGTCGGCATCGACCAGGAGCGACGTGTAGTCGACCTCCTTCGCGAAGCTGATGGCGAGATTGAGCGCGATGGTCGACTTGCCGGCCCCCTTGTTGGGACTCGTCACTGCCAGCGTCTGCCAGCCGTTCTTGCGCATCTCCATCAGGATCTGCGTGCGCAACAGCTTGAACGCGTCGGCCGATGTGTCGCTGTTGACCGACGTCACGCGGTGACGCTCGAGCACGCGCGGTGCGATCTCGATGGTCGGGGTCCGCGTGTAAACGATCCGACGCGGGCCGCTGCTCCGGAACGGCGGGCGCGGGGCCAGAGCGGGCGACGGGGCAGGCGGCCACTCGGGCCCGCGGGTTTCGCCTCCCAGCGCGCGCTGCACTACGAGCGCGATCTTTTCCATTCCGGCTCTACCAGGCTGCGATCTTGTGCATGACCGAACTCACCAGCGCGGGATCGGCTTCGCGAGGAAATGCACGCCGAGAAGCAGGATCAGTGCCATGGCCAGGTACAGGCCCGTCTGCGCGAAACCGTCGCCTTCGCCTGCCCACGCGATCCGCCTGCGTTTCGATGTAGGGAATCGCCGTCAGGATCGGAACGCGGACGATGCGAGCGAGCTCGAGCGGCCCCTTGACGGACGGGTCGATTGCGTCGCGCAGGAAAGCGAGGCCAAGACCACCACCCACCGAGGCGACCAGGCCGATCAACGCGATCGCCGAGCGATTGGGGCTGAACGGCGTTTGCGGCAGGTTGGCCGGTTCGCCCAGGCTGAAGCGCTCGGCCTTGCTGTCCTTTTCGAGCTCCATCGCGCCCTCGGCCTGCATCTGCTTGGCCTTGATTTCGCGATAGCGCGTCTGCGCGTTGCTGTAGTCGCGCGTCAGTTCGCGTATTCGCGCTCGACCTCCGGGATTTGCAGCAGCCGCGCATCGTAGATGCGCTGCTTCACCTGGAGATCGTCGCGCAACGCGGCGAGCTGCGTCAGCTCGCGCTTGTGCTATCGAGCTGCGTCGCGAGCACGATGTAGGCGGGATTGTCCGCCGTCTGAAGCGCGTCGGCGATCCGTCCCTTGTCCGTCGCCGGCGATCCCGCCGCCTTGCCTTCGGAAGATTTCAACGCGGCAATCGAGCGCTTGACCCGCTGGACGTCGGGATGATCATCCCCATAGCGATCCCTGAGCACGGCGAACTCGGCCTCGAGCTTCTTCAGCGATTCCGCATTTTCGCCGTGGCGGTCGTCCTGGCCTGGGCTTCGAGCGCAGCGATCTCCCGCTGCAGTCGACGCACGTCCGGATGATCGGGGCCGTACGTCGACGACACGCTCGCGTACTGCGCCTGCAGCGCACCGCAATCGCTCTTCGGCGACTGCGTCGCGATCGCCCGCGCCGGCGACCGCAGCAACATTGGGCTTGATCAGGCTGAGCTGCGCCTCGAGCGACAGCTTACGGTCCTGGCCGCAGGCTTATTTCGCGTTCGACGCTCTGCAGTTCGGACTCGATGCGCTCGGCAAGCTGCACGTTCACCGCCGACGAATCCGGCATGCGGCCGACGTTACGCCGCTTGAACTCGGCGAGCTTTGTTTCGATCATCTTCATCTGCTTGGCCAGGCGATCGGTCTCCTGGGCGAGAAAGGCGTTCGTCTCCGCGACGCTTTGCTGGCGCACCTTCACGTTCTCGTTGAGGTAAAGCGAGACCAGCTCGTTCGGCGACCTTCCGTGCGCGCTCCGGATCCGGCGCATCGTAGCGAGATCTTGAAGGCGATCGTCGCGTTCACGCGCTGTCCGCTGCTGCGGTCCGAAATGTCGGCATTGATCGTCGACAGCTTGATGTCCTTGCGCATGCGGTCGAGGATCTCGTCGCCGGTCCCCCGGCCTCGATATTTCCTGTACAGGTCGTACTTCTCGACCAGGTCGAGCAGCACGGCGCGTGTCATGACTTGCTGGCTGATCACCTGGATTCGCTCGTCGGCATAGCTCGTGATCGTCGAGCGCACGAGATCGGGCGGCACTTCCTGTTCCTGCACCAGGATCGTGGCCGACGAGCGATAGACTGGCGGCAACGCAAGAGCCACGAGAAAGCTAGTCGCCGCGAGGATCGCCGCGACGGCGATGATCTGACTCTTGTAGCGACGCAAGATCGCGAGGTACTCGCGTGCTCCCCTTCCTCGCTCCGGTTCCAAGCCGACTTCGTCTTCCATAGCTACGCTGCCTCGAGTTCGCGCTCCGTAGCGCAGCGAGTCTCATCGCCGAGATCGCCGCGATTTACCGGGACGCGTCTACAGTATGTCATACGGGTGGCACCACCACCTTCACGGAAGGGTGAACGGTTCGAACGCCTTGCTCTCGGACGAGCCCGACGGCCCCGTTACGCGCGAACCCTCCGGTTGCGACACCGGGGCGCCGGGGATCCCCTGTGTGTCGGAAGGTCTTCCCACCCAACTGGTGAACGACGTGCCGGGCCAGTTGTAGCCGATGCTCACGAAGGCTACGTTTGACGATGCGTTCGACGCGCTATAGCTGGTGCGCGTGTAGCGATAGCCCGCGTCGAGCAACCAGTATTCCGCGAGTCGATAAGTGATGCCGACCTCGGCTTGATAGGTGTCGTAGTTGAAGGCGCCCGTCTGCGCTTGCGGATAGGTGGTGCGCGCGTAGCTCCCGGCTAGCCTTCCCGTCGAGCGATCCGAGAAGCGGCTGTTCAGCGTCACTATCGCAGTGTCGAGCTTGCTCAGCAGACCCGTGCTGCTCGGCGAGAGACTCTCGACAATGCTCGCCCCAAGCTCCGTCTGATCAGACAATGCATAGCTGACCCGAGCGTTCCAGAGTCCACCGGTCGCGCGACGCGACTCCCCCGCGAGCGTACCTTCGGAGGCCGTGGTATCGCTCCAGAAGCCGCCTCCGGTCGCCGAGATCGTGAGTTGCGGAGAGTAGCGATAGACAAAACCGAGTGTCGCCGTCGCCGAATCGCTGTGGCTCACATCGCTCGCGTAGTAGGAGTACAAGGCAGTCGCAACAAGTTGCAAGGCGTCGGAGTAGGCGTAAGTCGCACCGCCGCCCGCGTAGTACCCGTGGTTGTTCTGGAAGGTGGTGTTCTCCACCGCTGCGTCGTAGCGATTGTCGTACACCGAGGCTTTCGCGCCGACCGACCAGCGCTCGGTGAGCGCGTAGGAATACGTGCCGGTCGCGAGCGTCGCGTTGGTGTACGCGAGGCCTAGCACGGTGGTCCCGGTGGGCTGGGCCTCGCTCTGGAGCGTGGCGCTGCGAACGAAGGAGACGTCCGCGGTCCAGATCGAGCGCGCGTCGCGCCACGAACCGTTGAGCGCGGCGAGCCCGCTCACGTAGTCGGTCGAGGTCGACGATCCCGAGACCCAGTTACCGCCGACGGCCGCGACCGCGGCAATATCGCTCGTTTCTGTCCGCCTAGCGGCCGTCGCGAAGGGGGTGATCGACGTGGTGAATGCAGATTGCGGATTGGTGGGCGTGAAGAAATAGTTGTCGTTGTATTCGCCGCGAGCCACGCCGCCCGCTTCCAGCGTCCACGCCTGGGCACCGACCTGCGCCGGCGAGCGACGCGGACGCGCATGCGAGCACAGAGCCAATGACGGAAATTGCGCTTCGCATGTGCAGGGCAAGCCCGACTCAGGGAACGACGACCACGTCGCCGGTCCTGAGCTGGATGTTCTCCTCGAGCTTCTGCCCGCGCACGACCGAGCCATACTCGAAGGGGAAAACGACCTGACGATCGCCGTCGCGGCGCATCACCCGGATGTTGTTGCTGTCGGCGAAGGGCGTCAGGCCGCCCGCCATGCTGAGCGCCTGCAGCACGTCAACGTAACGGCCGAGCGGGAACTCGCCCGGCTTCGCAACCTTGCCGACGACATAGACACGCTGGCTGCCAGTCTTGAGAATCGTGACGGAGACCACCGGATCGGGAATGAATTTGTCGAGACGCTTTGTGATCTCTTCGCGGATCTCGGGAACGGTCCTTCCGGCCACGCGCACCTCGCCGATCAACGGATACGAAACACCGCCGTCCGGCCTCACGAGGACCTCTTTCTTCAACGTGTCCTCGCGCCATACGGAGATTTCGAGCAGGTCCTCAGCCCCCACACGGTAGCTGTTGGGATCGATGCCCGGCACACTAGGAGCCGTAGACGGAGGCGTTTGCGCACGCGCGGCCGCAAGCGCACCCCCCAGCTGTGAGATCACTACCATGAGACATAGAACAAGAAATCTCTGGAGCCCGACGGTCATGATGCCCTTCTCCTCTAGCAGGGTCCGACGCAAGACTACCGATTGTTCCAAATTGAGAAATGGTCGATCATGAAGGCGGTCTTCGCTCCACCCCGGCGCTTTCCCAATGCCGGATTGGCATCCAACGTCGCTGTAACGCACAATGTGTTGGTGTCACGAATCTGAGGAACTGTGTTTGTCCGATCACGCTACCGGGCAATCCGGGGAACGATATGCAAGGACTGTGCTCGTGCGCACCTAGTGTGCGGAAACACCCTCATGTCGTCGTCGGCGGCAACTGTAAGATTCTACGACAGACAGCGCTGCGATGGATGGATGTGGGGCCGAGGCCCGCCCATCGGGGTCCGAGCGGAGGCGACCCACGCGTACGATACGACCGGGGCCATGGCCGCCTCAAACGCGGCATGGCTGAGCGACCGATCCGAAGAACGCACTTCGAAATACGGGCCGTGGTCGAGGCTTTGAGGCGCTTCGTTGGCAGGTCGATCGTGAAACGCTTGGTCGCCGTCGCTTTCGCCCTGGCCTCAGCCATCTGCCACGCAACACCGGTGTCCCTGGCCTGGGATGAGCCAGCTCATTACGTTCCAGCCGGATACATTGTGGGATACGGCGAAGCGAGCGGCTTGTATACCACTCTGATCGATGTCGGCCCTTCGCGCATCTACAAGACGGAGGATCTGGCGGCCGGGCGTACGTACTATTTCAGCGTGAGAGCATACGGTCCGGGCGGAGCAAGCGAATGGGCGCGGGAACTCGTCGTCCCGATACTGGGTGCTCCTCCGCCTCCATCCGTCACCATCTCTCCTGCCGCAGGTCTTTGGGACAACCACAACGAGCCGGGAACGGGTTACTCGCTTGATTTCAAGCACGGCGTGCTGGTGGTAATCGTCTGTTCGTACACAGGGGCCGGTGCGGCGCAGTGGTACATCGCCTCGGGACCGCTCGTGGGTGCGACATTCACTTCCCGCCTCGACAAGTTTTTCGGCGGGCCCTGCGTCGCCTGCGCATTTACAGGCTGGCCCGCCGCCGCCGGTAGCGATGGAACGATCACGATCGTCTTCTCGTCGGCGACGTCTGCGACGGCGTACTTGCCAGGAGGACAAGTGAAAGAGATCCGGCCTGTGGCGTTCTAGCCCGAGTCATTGCGCACCACGGGGGCGTATTGCGATCGCCGGCGCGCACAACGAAGCGCCGCACGTTGACGCGACGATTGTTGGGCAGCCGGGACGTACACCGGCGATTTGGCTATCGCCGACGTTGCCTAGGTGGGTATCGACGAAGTCGACCGGCCCCGCCCGAGGTAGCCCGAGCCGGGCACGTGCGAGGAACTCGACCTCCGCAAGCCGTCCGGGAGCGCTTGGACGGCTTGTTTGGGCAACCGCCAGGTACACGGCCCGCCGACGGTTGCTGCACCGCGGAAACGCGCCGTCTTTGGGGCGTCGTTGTTCAGTGAGCCCAGTTGACTTCCCCCGGGATTCATCATATTAGAGTCGTCGAGTCTGTAGGCGCATTTGTTCGGTCCAACGTACGAGCCGCGCTGCACTCGCCACGCGGTGCGTCTGCCAACAATCAGCGCCGCCTGCGCCACGCGAAGGTGTATGGAGCTCACGAGAGCTCGGCATTCACGCAAGTAAACGAAACGTTCGCAACCGGCACTCGTGTTCGTGTTCGTTCAACAGAGAGGAGAGCCTCATGCCAAGAAGCCTGATCTACAAGGTTGGTACGTTTGCAGCATGCCTGGCGACTATTGCGACCGTCTCGTGCGCGAAGCTAGAGTCCGGCGACAAATTGGTGGGCCCGCTGGCGTTCAAGCCCGCGGGCGCCGCCAACACGATCCCCGACGAGTACGGAACGCTGGTCGGCGTAACGCAGCCGGCGCCACAATGGTCGGCACTCTGGTTCCAGAAACAGGATAAGACGATCGTCGTTGTTTTCGTCAATGTCGAGGAAGGAACGATGTCCTCGAGAGGACTCACGATTCCACGCAAGTAGTGCACGCAGACGCGAGCACGTGCCATCATCGAAGATAACGGGGGGAAACCATGAGCCTGGAGAAGCTAGTGTCTTGGGTATCACGTCTCTTTTTTGCCGGTGCCTTCGTCATGCTGGCGCTGGCTGGCATTGAGCGGATCGCGAACGCGTTCGGCTACACCGTCCTGCAGTACTATCGAGCGAGTCGATTGCTGGAGGTGGCCGTTGTGCTCCTGGTGTTCGTGATCGCCGCACAGATACGCGAAGTGAAGGAGGAGCTCAAGCGGACCCGGCGCCAGGCTTGAAGGACCAAGACGTTGCCGAAATCCGGCAAAATGCGACGGACGCAGGCGCATCACCGCGGCCATAAATGAAGGAGCCCGGCGCGAGGCCGGGCTTTCTCTTTGATGGGTGCCTGACAATGACCTACTTTGGCTCCGGCCGCCGCTTCGGGGCTTAATGCTCGCTGCGCTCGCATTAGCCTTCGTCGCAATCGGCCCTGATATTGGTTTTTTGTTTGAGGGCCGATTGTCGCTTCGCTCAAGTAGGTCATCGTGTATCCCATAAAGGCAAAGGCCCACCGAAGTGGGCCTTTGCCTTATGGGTGCCTGACAATGACCTACTTTCGCATGGGCAATCCACACTATCATCGGCGTGCCACCGTTTCACGGTCCTGTTCGGGATGGGAAGGCGTGGTTCCAGCGGGCTATGATCGTCAGGCGTTGACGTTTGGCATCGCGCGATGTGGAACACCCCGGCGAAGCCGCATTCGGAAGAAGTAATTGGGGTTGGATCGGCGCAAGCACCGATAACCAGCTGAGCCACTCAGCACTCACGGTTATGGGGTCAAGCCGCACGGGCAATTAGTACCGGTTAGCTTAACGCGTTACCGCGCTTCCACACCCGGCCTATCAACGTGGTGGTCTGCCACGACCCTTCAGGGGGATCAAGTCCCCGGGAGATCTCATCTTCAGGCACGTTTCCCGCTTAGATGCTTTCAGCGGTTATCGCTTCCGCACGTAGCTACCCGGCAATGCGACTGGCGTCACAACCGGTACACCAGCGGTGCGTCCACTCCGGTCCTCTCGTACTAGGAGCAGCCCCCGTCAAATCTCCAGCGCCCACGGCAGATAGGGACCAAACTGTCTCACGACGTTTTGAACCCAGCTCACGTACCACTTTAAATGGCGAACAGCCATACCCTTGGGACCGGCTACAGCCCCAGGATGTGATGAGCCGACATCGAGGTGCCAAACACCGCCGTCGATATGAACTCTTGGGCGGTATCAGCCTGTTATCCCCGGCGTACCTTTTATCCGTTGAGCGATGGCCCTTCCATACAGAACCACCGGATCACTATGTCCTGCTTTCGCACCTGCTCGCCTTGTCAGGCTCGCAGTCAAGCTTCCTTGTGCCATTGCACTATCAGTACGATGTCCGACCGTACCTAGGAAACCTTCGAGCTCCTCCGTTACGCTTTGGGAGGAGACCGCCCCAGTCAAACTGCCTACCATGCACGGTCCCCGATCCAGATAATGGATCCAGGTTAGAACCGCAATGACACCAGGCTGGTATTTCAACGTTGGCTCCACGCCATCTAGCGACAGCGCTTCAAAGCCTCCCAGCTATCCTACACAGGTCCCATCACAGTCCAATGCAAAGCTACAGTAAAGGTGCACGGGGTCTTTCCGTCTTGCCGCGGGGAGATTGCATCTTCACAAACACTTCAACTTCGCTGAGTCTCAGGAGGAGACAGTGTGGCCATCGTTACGCCATTCGTGCAGGTCGGAACTTACCCGACAAGGAATTTCGCTACCTTAGGACCGTTATAGTTACGGCCGCCGTTTACCGGGGCTTCAATCAAGAGCTTGCACCCCATCATTTAACCTTCCGGCACCGGGCAGGCGTCACACCCTATACGTCGACTTTCGTCTTTGCAGAGTGCTGTGTTTTTGTTAAACAGTCGCAGCCACCATTTCTCTGCGGCCCCACTCGGCTCCACCTGTACGGTTTCACCTACCTGGGGCGCACCTTATCCCGAAGTTACGGTGCTAATTTGCCGAGTTCCTTCTCCTGAGTTCTCTCAAGCGCCTTAGAATATTCATCCTGCCCACCTGTGTCGGTTTACGGTACGGTCAATTCGAGACTGAAGCTTAGAGGCTTTTCCTGGAAGCAGGGTATCGCGCACTTCAAGCCGGCAAGCCGGCCTTCGTTATCACGCCTCGGCTAAGACCCCCGGATTTGCCAAAGGGCCACGCCTACACGCTTCAACCGGGACATCCAACACCCGGCCGCGCTAACCTTCTCCGTCCCCCCATCGCATCTCGAACCGGTGCTGGAATATTAACCAGCTTCCCATCGGTTACGACTCTCGTCCTCACCTTAGGGGCCGACTCACCCTGCGCCGATGAACGTGGCGCAGGAAACCTTGGGCTTTCGGCGACAGAGCTTTTCACTCTGTTTATCGCTACTCATGTCAGCATTCGCACTTCCGATACCTCCAGCAGCCCTCTCGAGCCACCTTCAACGGCCTACGGAACGCTCTCCTACCACCCACACCATCCGAAGACAGCATGAATCCGCGATTTCGGTGCCTAGCTTGAGCCCCGTTACATCTTCCGCGCAGGACGACTCGACCAGTGAGCTATTACGCTTTCTTTAAATGATGGCTGCTTCTAAGCCAACATCCTGGCTGTCTGAGCCTTCCCACCTCGTTTCCCACTTAGCTAGATCTTGGGGACCTTAATCGGCGGTCTGGGTTGTTTCCCTCTTGACGCCGGACGTTAGCACCCGACGTCTGTCTCCCAGGCTCGCACTCGACGGTATTCGGAGTTTGCTATGGCGCGGCAAGTCACAATGACCCCCGCAACCATTACAGTGCTCTACCCCCGTCGGTGATACCTGAGGCACTACCTAAATAGTTTTCGGAGAGAACCAGCTATTTCCGGATTTGATTAGCCTTTCACCCCTACCCACAGCTCATCCCCGTCTTTTTCAACAGACGTGGGTTCGGACCTCCAGTGAGTGTTACCCCACCTTCATCCTGGCCATGGGTAGATCATCCGGTTTCGGGTCTACGCCATGTGACTGAATCGCCCTGTTCGGACTCGCTTTCGCTGCGCCTCCCCTATTCGGTTAAGCTCGCCACACAACGTAAGTCGCTGACCCATTATACAAAAGGTACGCCGTCACCCTAGCTTCATTGGCTCTCTGTGCCAATGCTGATGCGCTAATTCACTCCCCTCTAATAGACTTTTGTTGCCGCTCGCACCTTGCGGTGCTTCGGGCAACAAAGTCCCGGGAAATGAAAGCCAATGAAGCTAGGGCTCCGACTGTTTGTATGCATGCGGTTTCAGGATCTATTTCACTCCCCTCCCGGGGTTCTTTTCGCCTTTCCCTCACGGTACTGGTTCACTATCGGTCGATTACGAGTATTTAGCCTTGGAGGATGGTCCCCCCATCTTCAGACAGGATTACACGTGTCCCGCCCTACTTGTCTCGCGCCTGGTTCCACATTCGTCTCTTCGGTTACGGGGCTCTCACCCACTTTGGCCGCCCTTTCCAGAGCGTTCTCCTGGGACAAATGCTAAATCGCGACGGCTGCTCCCATTTCGCTCGCCACTACTCTGGGAATCTCGGTTGATTTCTGTTCCTCCGGCTACTGAGATGTTTCAGTTCACCGGGTTCGCTCTACCCTGCCTATGAATTCAGCAGGGAGTGACCCTTGCGGGCCGGGTTTCCCCATTCGGACATCTGCGGATCATTGCTCGTTTGCCAGCTCCCCGCAGCTTTTCGCAGGCTGCCACGTCCTTCATCGCCTGTAATCGCCAAGGCATCCACCACATGCACTTAGTCGCTTGACCCCATAACTCTGAGCGCTGACACGCTCTCATCATGGGTGCTTGCGCTACCCGCCTTCTCCCGAACTCACAGGAGAAAACGGGCTCGATACAATCCAACCCAACACACGACAAACTTCGTCGTGTGCGCTTTACTTCTTCCGTATTGTTAAAGAACAACCGATAACTGCTGGTTCAGAAAACCAGAACTAAACCTCGAGGCTTAGCTTTGGTTTCATCTGTGCGCGGGCGAATGGTGGAGCTGATCGGGATCGAACCGACGACCCCCTGCTTGCAAAGCAGGTGCTCTCCCAGCTGAGCTACAGCCCCTCGAGTTTCGATAAGCGTCGCAGCAGAAACCGTGATCCAGCCTGCAACGCCCGTCAAATCTGGTGGGTCTGGATGGATTCGAACCATCGACCCCCGCCTTATCAAGACGGTGCTCTAACCAACTGAGCTACAGGCCCGTATCTGATGGGGCGAACTCCGCCCGTCCTTCGCAACAACCGATAAGAGTGGACGCTGAAATTACAGACTTCCGAGAAAGGAGGTGATCCAGCCGCACCTTCCGATACGGCTACCTTGTTACGACTTCACCCCAGTCACGAAACGCACCGTGGTAAGCGGCCCCCTTGCGGTTAGCCTACCTACTTCTGGTACATCCCGCTCCCATGGTGTGACGGGCGGTGTGTACAAGACCCGGGAACGTATTCACCGCGGCATGCTGATCCGCGATTACTAGCGATTCCGACTTCATGCAGTCGAGTTGCAGACTGCAATCCGGACTACGACCGGCTTTATCGGGATTGGCTCCCCCTCGCGGGTTGGCAACCCTCTGTACCGGCCATTGTATGACGTGTGAAGCCCTACCCATAAGGGCCATGAGGACTTGACGTCATCCCCACCTTCCTCCGGTTTGTCACCGGCAGTCTCCCTAGAGTGCCCTTGCGTAGCAACTAGGGACAAGGGTTGCGCTCGTTGCGGGACTTAACCCAACATCTCACGACACGAGCTGACGACAGCCATGCAGCACCTGTGTTCCGGTTCTCTTTCGAGCACCCCCGCCTCTCAGCGGGCTTCCGGACATGTCAAGGGTAGGTAAGGTTGTTCGCGTTGCATCGAATTAATCCACATCATCCACCGCTTGTGCGGGTCCCCGTCAATTCCTTTGAGTTTTAACCTTGCGGCCGTACTCCCCAGGCGGTCAACTTCACGCGTTAGCTACGGTACTGAGAAATCGCTTCCCCAACACCCAGTTGACATCGTTTAGGGCGTGGACTACCAGGGTATCTAATCCTGTTTGCTCCCCACGCTTTCGTGCCTGAGCGTCAGTGTTAGCCCAGGGGGTTGCCTTCGCCATCGGTGTTCCTCCGCATCTCTACGCATTTCACTGCTACACGCGGAATTCCACCCCCCTCTGCCACACTCAAGCTCGCCAGTTTCCACTGCCATTCCCAGGTTGAGCCCGGGGATTTCACAGCAGACACAACGAACCGCCTGCGCACGCTTTACGCCCAGTAATTCCGATTAACGCTCGCACCCTACGTATTACCGCGGCTGCTGGCACGTAGTTAGCCGGTGCTTATTCTTCCGGTACCGTCAAGAACCACAGGTATTAACCGTGGTCTTTTCTTCCCGAACAAAAGCGGTTTACAACCCGAAGGCCTTCTTCCCGCACGCGGCATGGCTGGATCAGGGTTGCCCCCATTGTCCAAAATTCCCCACTGCTGCCTCCCGTAGGAGTCTGGGCCGTGTCTCAGTCCCAGTGTGGCTGATCATCCTCTCAGACCAGCTACCGATCGTCGCCTTGGTAAGCCTTTACCTCACCAACAAGCTAATCGGGCATCGGCCGCTCCCATAGTGTGAGGTCCTTGCGGATCCCCCACTTTCCTCCGTAGAGCATATGCGGTATTAGCCCGGCTTTCGCCGGGTTATCCCCCGCTACGGGGTACGTTCCGATGCATTACTCACCCGTTCGCCGCTCGCCGCCAGGGTTGCCCCCGCGCTGCCGCTCGACTTGCATGTGTAAAGCATGCCGCCAGCGTTCAATCTGAGCCAGGATCAAACTCTTCAGTTTGATCTTTTACAAGCAACTCAATCGACGTTGGCCCCATCCCCTCTTCTTGCGAAAAGGGACAAGACGTTGCGCTTTCACCCCTTGCAGAATGAAAGCGACTTTTCGTCGCGTGAGCACCTTACGTTTCCTTCATCCCCGGTTGGAACCAGCCCGCGCCATTCGGTTTGGGCCATATCCATCCGAGGCGTCTGGTCACTCCAGCGCCCACACTTATCGGTTGTAAATTGTTAAAGAGCTGGCTGGTTTCCGGTGGTGCCCCGGGCCCTTCGTGGGGACGAGTCGAAAACAGCAGCAAAGAGGCGCGATTATACAACATTTCGGGGTCCGGTCAACAGCAATTCCGCAGCGGAAGCGAAGGGTTTTGGGCATCGCGCCGCTCGCGACTCGGGGTCCGCGGTGTGATCGTGAATCGTGACGCCCTTTGGCTCGGCCTCATGCGTCGACGCGCGATTGCTTGCTGCCCGATGTCTTCGACCGGAGCGCCGGCTCGCCGCTCGCGCCTCGGCCTCCGCACCGCCGCGGTCAAATCGTCACGCTGCGTGGGTCGGCCTCATGCGTCGACTCGCGTTTGCTCGCTGCCCCTTGCCTTCGGCGTGGGGCCCCGGCTCGCCGCTCGCGCCGCCGCTGCTAAAATGCCGCGGGCATGCAGGTTCCGGGGCGTGTACCCCGGCTTCGTCGGGACTCCGGCACCACGCCCAGAATGGCTCGCCCGTGCCCCGCTCCGTCCTTATTGTCAAACTGGCAGCGATCGGCGACGTCGTGATGGCGCTGCCGATGATCACTGCGCTGCGTGCGCAGGATGCCGCCACGCATATCACATGGCTTTGCGGCCAAACGTCGGCGCCGCTCGTCGAGCGAGTCGAAGGCATCGACGAGTGTGTGAGCGTCGACGATGTCGCAGTCCTCTCCGGAAACAGCGCGGAAAAGGCGCAGGCGGTGATGAACGGATGGTCGACATTGCGCGGGCGCCGGTTCGATCTCGTCATCACTGCGCACTCGGACCCGCGTTATCGCATGCTCGGAGCGCGCGTGCGTGCCGCCGAGCGCCGCTGGCTCGGGGAACGCGGCGGCCGCCCTCGTCTCGTGCCGGGTCGATACCAGGGAGATGAGTACGTGCGTCTTGTCACCGGAATCGACGACGAAAGCGCGATTCGATTCATGCCGCCCACGGTGCGGACGACGCTCGACGTGGACGTCGCCAGCCGAATTGCAGCGTTCGCGGGACGACGAATGATCGCGCTAGCACCAGGCGGCGCGCGAAATCCCGCGCGTGACAATCCGCTGCGCCGCTGGCCGTTACAGAACTACGCTGCGCTCGCACGCCAGCTCGTTGCCGCCGGCGACATCGTGCTGCTGACCGGGACCGCCGACGACGAGTGGATTCGCGCCGCTTTCGCCGGCATCGAAGTGACCGATCTCATCGGCGCCACGACGTTGCCCGGCCTGGCCGCGCTCTATACACACTGTGCCGCCGTCGTCACACACGATTCCGGGCCGTTGCACATCGCTCGACTCGTCGACGCGCGCGTCGTTGCGCTCTTCGGCCCGACGATGCCGACGACGCTCCTGCGCGATTCACCGCGCGCGATCGCACTGTGGCCAGGCGTCGTGCTGCCCTGCGCTCCTTGTTACGACGGCCAGAACTTTGCTGCGTGCGCGTCCAACCGCTGCCTGCAGCTTCTGACGCCGGAAGCCGTCGCGGCGAGCGTGACGACGCTCGTCCCCCGGTGAGCGCCGGATATGCGCGTCGCCCTGGTCCACGACTGGCTCGACACCTGGGGCGGCGGCGAAAGCGTGCTGGCGGAACTCCTGCACGTGTTTCCGCGTGCCGATATCTACACGCTCGTCGACTTCATGCGCCCCGAGGATCGTGCGCGCCTCGACGCCGGCCGCATCGCAACGTCGTCGTTGCAACATCTTCCCGGTGCGCGGCGGTGGTTTCGCAATGCGGTTGTGCTCTGTCCTGGCCTCATCGGGCGGTTCGCACTTGACGGCTACGATGTAGTGATTTCCGATTCGCATGCCGTCGCGATGGGCGCACGCGTGCACGCGGGTCAGGCGCATGTCTGCTATTGCCATACGCCCGCGCGCTTTGCATGGACGATGTCGGCGACGTATGCGGAACGCGCGGAGGCGGACAGGACGTGGCGGCGACCGCTGGTGCGGCACGCGCTCGCACGATTCCGACGGTGGGATCGCGCCGCCAGCGCAACGCGTGAGCCGCTTCGTGGCCAATTCGCACCACATCGCGGCGGCGATCATGCGTTGCTATGGCCGCGACGCCGAAGTCGTCTATCCGCCGGTCGACGTCGAGCGATTCTCCGCCGCCGGCAACGCGCGCGAGGCAAGCGCTCCACGCACCGACTACATTACCGTATCCCGGCTCGTTCCTTATAAGCGGATCGACGTGCTGGTCGAGGCGTTCCGTGGATTGCCGGATCGCCGGCTGATCGTCGTGGGTGACGGGCCGGACCGCTCGCGGCTCGAGGCGCTCGCAGTGCCGAATGTCGCGTTCATCGGACGTCAGGACGATAACGAGACCGCCCGGCAAGTCGCCGCCGCGCGTGCGTTCGTGTTTGCCGCGGAGGAGGACTTCGGCATCGCTCCTGTCGAGGCGCAAGCGGCGGGAACGCCGGTGATCGCGTACGGCCGCGGCGGTGTGCGGGAATCGATCCGCGGGCAGGACCACGCGCGTCCCACCGGCAGGTTCTTCGACACGCAGGAGCCCTGGGCGATTGTCGACGCCGTGCGCACGTTCGAGGCCGCGAGCCCGCCGATTTCGGCCAGCGCGTGTCGCGACAACGCGCTTCGCTTCGCCCCCGCACGCTTCCGCGACGAGATGGTGCGCATCGTCGATGCCACCATTGCCGCGCGCGCCCGCGCTTCGGCGGGCTAGCTCACGATGCGCCGCAATCTGCTCAAGGAGCATTCGACGCTGCTGGAAGCGGCGCTGCAATTCGCCGACCCCTTCTTTGTCGCCGCAGTCGGTGTACTTGCGTATTACCTGAAATTCGACAGCTGGGACCTGGAAGCGCGATACGTGACGGCGCTGCTCGCGGTGCTGGTCGTCGCGTTTGCAGTGTTTTCGACACTGAAGCTCCACCAGTCGCAGCGCGGCATCAGCTTCGCCGAGGAGGTCCGCGGGCTCCTGGTCGCGTGGCTGGCGATCGCTGTCATCGGCATCGTGTTCCTGTTCCTGACCAAGACCGGCTCACAATTCTCCCGCGAGTGGGCGCTCGTCTGGCTCGCCAGCGGCTTTGTTGCGCACGTGGCCTCGCGCGCCGCGATCCGCGTCGCGTTGCGCGCGCTGCGGCGGCGCGGGCGCAACCTGCGGCACATCGTCATCGTCGGCGCGGGCGCCCACGGCCGCGAGATCGCCAGGCGGCTTCGGGCCACGCCGTGGAGCGGGTTCAACGTGCGCGGGTTCTACGACGATGACCCGAATCTCGCAGGCAACGACATCGACGGCGTTCCGGTCCTGGGGAACATCGACCGCTTCGCCGAGAACCTCGAGCAAGAAGATCCCGCGGACCAGGTGTGGATCGCGCTGCCGCTGCGCGCGGAGAACCGCATTCGCGAAGTCCTGATCGCAATGCGGCAGACGACGATCGGTCGTGCGCTTCGTCCCGGACATCTACAGCTTTCACCTGCTGCATCATTCGGTATCCGAGGTCGCCGGATTGCCGGTGCTCACCCTCACCGATTCGCCGCACACGGGCGTCGACTCGACGTTGAAGGCGCTCGAGGATTTCGTGCTGGCATCGATTCTTCTTCTCGATCAACCTTCCGTTCTGGATCGTGATCGCGATCGGCGTCAAGCTGTCGTCGCCGGGCCCGGTGTTCTATCGCCAGGAGCGGGTGACCTGGAACGGCCAGAGGTTCCGAATGTTCAAGTTCCGCTCGATGCCGCATGACGCCGAGACAGCGTCGGGACCCGTTTGGTCGCGCCAGGGCGAAGCGAGCGCGCGACGGGCTTCGGCTCGTTCCTGCGCCGCTACAGCCTCGACGAGTTGCCGCAGCTCCTCAACGTGCTGAAGGGCGACATGTCGCTCGTCGGGCCGCGTCCGGAGCGGCCCGAGTTCGTGCGCGAGTTCCGGCAGCGCATTCCCGGCTACATGCAGAAGCACCTGGTGCAGGCGGGCATCACCGGCTGGGCCCAGGTCAACGACCTGCGCGGCGACAGCGATCTCGAGCAGCGGATACAATACGACCTGTATTACATCGACAATTGGTCGCTCTGGTTCGACCTGCGGATCCTCGCGCTCACGCTTTGGCACATCCTGACGAGCCGCAACGCGCATTAGCGATTGACCCGCGGCGCCGGCGAGCGACCGGCGAATCCGGCGCTCTGGCAGTTCCTGCTTCCCGTCGCGCGATCGGCGTCGTCTTCGCCTGCTTTGCGGTGGCGCTCGTCGCATTGCTCGCGGCCTACCTGTTCGTGACGATTCCCGGCGGCTGGTTCAGCGGAGCCGCGCCGAAGGTGTACGACGCGAAAGCGCTCGCTGTTGCGGTCGGTACCGGATCGCTCGACGGCGACGCGCTCATCGTGGCACCGGCCGACGCGTCAGGCACGGTCATCATCACGGTCACCGTCGCTCTTTCCGCGGGCGATTACCCGGCGTTGCGTGGCACGTGTCGGGGCTCCCGCAGGCACCGACGCACGCCTCCTTTGGCACAGCGAGTACAAGCCGGGTCGCACGTTCACGCTGGCGATCCCGACAGAGGCCGACCGCCTCGCGCCGGTTGTCGCGTCGCGCGATCCGAACTGGATCGGTCCACTCAACGGCATCGCGCTCGCGCTGCGGCTGCCCGCGCCTGCGAACGGTGCCGTTTCCGGCGTGTACGCTCGATCCGCTCACGATGCGCTCGCAGCTCGCGGGCCGCTTTCGCGACTGGATCACGTTCGAAGCGTGGAGCGGAGCTTCGATCAACACGGTAGTCGGCGGTGCCGACTTGCAGGAGCTGCCGTTGCCGGTGCTACTCGGGTTCGCCGCGATGTTCGCCGTCGCGGCATAGCCGTTGCGCTCGCTCGCTGGCGGCCGCATTGGATCGGCGCGGGACTGCCGCTGGCGCTTGTCCTGATGCTTTTCGGCGCGTGGCTCGTGCTCGACTTGCGCTGGCAATGGAATCTCGCGCGACAGGTCGCAGTCACCGCAGCAAACCTACGCCGGTCTCGACTGGCGCGACAAGCACATTGCCGCAGAAGACGGACCGCTGTTCGAATTCATCGAGAAGGTCCGCACGAAGCTGCCCGCAACGCCTGCGCGCGTGTTCATGGTTGCCGACGCGCCCTATTTTCGCGGCCGGGGTGCCTATCATCTGTATCCCTACAACGTGTACTTCGATCCTTGGACCAACACGATTCCTTCGCCGGCCACGATGCGATCGGGCGACTATGTCGTCGTGTACCAGCGGCGCGGCGATCCAGTTCGACGCCACGAAGGGAATGCTGCGATGGGAGGGCGGCGGCTCTCCGATCGCGGCGGAATCGCTTGTCGTCGCGCCCGGCGCAGCGCTGTTCCGCATCCGCTGAATGGAACTGCTTGCCTACTTCGCCGGATTGACGCTGCCTTGGCTGCTCGGCATATCGGCGCTCGCCGCAGTGCGCGACACCCGACGAGCCCCCGATGCTCCAGGCGAGGTTGCGTGGATCGTCGGCGCGGGCTATCTCGCGGGTGCATTCATGCTGACGCTCTGGATGAGGGCGTTATCACTCGCAGGCGTTCCGTTCGGCCGGCTCGCGATCGGGGCACCGGTACTGCTCGCTGCTGCGGTTCTCGGTTACATCGCGTGGAGGAGGCATGGCGGCACCGCGATCGTCAACGCTAAGCTTGGCGCGTTGCGCGCATTGATCGCGCCGCCGGACGCCACGCGCGCGACTCGCATCGCGTGGCAGCTCCTGCTCGCATGGATCGTGATTCGCTACGTGCTGCTCGCACTCGAAGTCATTTGGCAGCCGCTCTACCCTTGGGACGCCTGGATCCAGTGGGCGACGAAGGCGCGTGTCTGGTACGAGCAGGGTCGAATCGTGCCGTTCGCGCGGAGCCAGGAATGGTTTGCAGCGGGAGGTTCCGTCTGGTTCGACGCGTCGCCGGAATATCCGCCCACGATTCCGCTTCTGCAGGTTTGGACGTCCGTCGCGCTCGGCCGCTGGGATGACACGCTGATGAATGCGCCGTGGTGGCAATTCTCGCTGGCACTGACCATTGCCGTCTACGGCGCGCTGCGCTCACGGGACATCGACGCGCTTCCGGCGCTGGTCGGCGCGTTTCTCGTCGCCTCGTTGCCGCTCGCCAATGTCCATGTCGCGCTCGCCGGCTACGCCGATCTGCCGATGGCCGCGTATTACACGGGTGCCGCGCTTGCTTTCCTGCGCTGGACCGAATCGCGCTCGCTGAACGATGCTGGATTCGCGCTCTTCCTTGCCGTCGCCTGCTCGCAGATCAAGGTTCCGGGCCTCGTCTGGGCACTCACGCTCTTGCCGGGCGTCGTCGTCGTGCTGTTGCCGCGACAGGGACCGAAATTGGTGGTGATCGGACTTGCAGTCGTCCTGTTCGGGCTCGCGGTACTCGCGCAGACAAGCCCGGTCGTGCTCAACTATCGGTTGCATCTCGACTTCGACCCCGCATGGCGGGCGCTCGTCGAGACGCACTTCCTGCTCAGCAACTGGCATCTGCTCTGGTATGCCACCGTCGTCGCCGCGCTACTCGCCTGGCGCCAGCTCGCGACACCGACGCTGATACCGTTGACCGTCGTCGTGGCCACAGGCGGCCTATTTCTCGTCGTCGTATTCAGCTTCACCAATGCCCGGCTCTGGGTGACGGAGCAGACGACGATAAATCGCGCGACGCTGCACATCGCCCCTCTTGCGGCGGTCTTCGCCGTGCTCGCGTTCCGAGCCTTCGCGGATCGTTGGTCGGCATCGCGTCCTGCGATGCAAGGCAGCGCCGCGCCGCCGTCGGCGTGACTCGCGCCCACGTAGCACCGACCACGCATGCTCGAGCTTCCGGGCGTCACGCTCGTATGCGCCGATACGGCGAACCACGCGCTCGCGCTGCGCGCCCTTGCGATCTCGCGGGAGCACGTCCGCTACGGGCGCTCGCTGTTCCTGACCGATGCGATTCCGGCGGTCCTGCCCCTTCCGGATGGCGTTGAAATCGTCCGCATCGAGCCGCTGACGTCTCGTGAGGCGTACTCGCACCTGATGCTGAAAGCGTTGTTGCCGCACATCGACACGCCGCACGCTCTCGTCATCCAATGGGACGGCTACGTCGTCAATCCGGACTCGTGGGATGCAGCCTTTTCCGAGTGCGACTACATCGGCGCAAAGTGGTACTGGGGCGACGCTGGCCTGCGCGTCGGCAACGGCGGCTTTTCGCTGCGCTCGCGCAAGCTGCTGACAGCGTTGCAGGACCCGCGCATCACGCTCATCGACGCCGAAGACACGACGATCGGATGCACGTTTCGGCCGATGCTCGAACGCGAGCACGGCATTCGCTTCGCCGACGAGGCGCTTGCCGACCGCTTCTCGTTCGAGGCGGCCTATCCTGTCGGCACACCGTTCGGCTTTCACGGTCTGTTCAATTTCTGCCGCACGGTGCCGTCCTCGGAGATCGCAGCGCTGGCACCTGACTTTTCGGACACGATCGCGCAATCAACGCAGCTCCTCCAGCTTCTGCGCAACTGCATCGCGCTTGGGCAATGGGATGCCGCGCGCGCGATTGCGCTCCGCATCCTCGCCGCGGCACCGGACCACGCAGAGGCGCAGGCGTTGCTCCTAAGGTCGGAGCGCGGCGCAGCGCAGGGAGCTGCGGTCGGGCGCAACGACCCCTGTCCCTGCGGCAGTGGAAAAAAGTATAAGCAGTGCCACGGCGCGCTTTCGGGCGGCCCGCCTCCGGCTGCAGCGCCCGCGGCCACGCCGTCCTCGACCGCGGATGCCGACAGTCTTGTGCGCCGTGCGATCGCGATGCACGAGCGCGGCGATCTCGAAGGAGCGGAGCGCGGCTACCGTGAGGCGCTGGCTCTCGTCCCATCCCATCCGACAGCGACGCACTATCTCGGCGTCGTCTTGTACCAACGCGAGCGTTTCGCCGACGCGCTTCCGTTGCTTCACGCCGCTGCGGCCGCGGTGCCGAACGAGCCCGAATTTCACAACAACCTGGGCCTCGCGCTCGCGGCGGCAGATCGCAACGCGGAAGCAATCGCCGCGTACAAACGCGCTCTCGCGCTACGGCCCGGGCATTCGATCGCCTGGAGCAACCTCGGGCTCGCGCTGCAGGCGGAAAATCGTCTCTCCGAAGCGATTGCCGCGTTTCGCAGCGGAATCTCGCTCGCGCCCGGCCTCGCGCAGGCACACTGGAACCTCGGTCTTGCGCTGCTCGCAACCGAGGAATTCGAGGAAGGCTGGCGCGAATACGAATGGCGCCACAAGGTTCCAGAACTGGCGCGCTATGAGCGATCGTGGCGCGGACCGCGCTGGGACGGAACTTCGCCCGTCGGCCGCACGCTTCTCCTGACAACCGAGCAGGGCCTCGGCGACACGCTGCAATTCATCCGTCTTGCCCAGCCGCTCGCGGCCCGCGGCGCGCGCGTGCTGGTCAGCGCGCCACAGCCGCTCGTCCGGCTGGTTGCGAGCGCCCCGGGCGTCGCTGCCGCGTACGGTCCGGACGATGTGCTACCCGAGTACGACGCGCACGTGCCGCTGATCGCGCTCGCCGGCATTCTTGGCGTTACCGTGGACTCGATTCCTGCGACCGTCCCCTACCTCGCCGCCGATGTCGCGCGCCGCGCGGAGATCGCCGCGGCGCTCGAAGGCCATGCCGGCGCACTCAAAGTCGGTCTTGCCTGGTCGGGCAGCCTCCGCAACGCGAGCGAACGGCGCCGCGCGATCATGCCTCACCAGCTCGCGCCGCTCTTCGCGCTTCCGGATATCGTCTGGTACTCGCTGAAGCGGGAAAGTGAGGAAACCGGCATCGAGAACGTTGCCGGCGCAAAGGCGCTGCAGCGGCTTCCAGCACGCAACGATTTCGATGGCCTTGCAGCGCTTGCCACGGACCTCGATCTTGTCATCAGTGTCGACACGAGCATCGCGCATCTTGGTGGCGCCCTCGCGCGGCCCACTTGGGTAATGCTCGCGTTCGGAGCCGACTGGCGCTGGCACCCGGGTCGTGCGGACAGCCCGTGGTACCCGACCGCGCGATTGTTTCGCCAGCACCATGCCGGCGACTGGGACGCCGTGATTCGCGAAGTCGTGGCGGCGCTCGCGGTCCTGCATCACAAAGCGACCTAGCCGCGCACAAGACCCGTGAGCGCGTCGGCGAACGCAATCACGGGCGACGTGTCGCCGAACAGCGTCGCCGCGGCCTCACGCGTGCGGTTTGCCAGCGCCACGCGGAAATCACGCTCGCAGGCGAGTTGCGCCGCGATGCGGATGTAGTCATCGTCGTCGCGCGCGACTTGATCGCCGAGGCCGGCAAGCGTCAGCATGCCGGCGCTCTGCCGCCCGCGCATGAAGCGACCGGGGCGCGTGACGATCGGGAGGCCGGCGGCCAGCGCGTCGAGGCTCGTATTGCCACCGGACCAGCGCAGCGTGTCGAGCATTGCGTCGCAGACCGCGTTGATCCGCAGATATTCGTCGTGGCTGCACTGCGGCAGCACGATCAGGCGCTGGTCGCCACGGAGCCCCTCGCGCGCGAACGCGTTGGCAAGGCGCGTTCGGTACTTGGCGGTAAGCGCGGGATGCCGCCCCTCGAATACGACGAGCCGCGCTTCCGGCGCCGCGGCGAGCACGCGCGCGAACAGCGGATCGTTATCCGGATGGATCTTGAACAGCGACTGTGGACACAGCAGCAGCGGCACGCCCTCCGGCAGCCCCAGTCGGCT
The DNA here is from genome assembly GCA_963724975.1 of uncultured beta proteobacterium. Lineage (GTDB taxonomy): Bacteria > Pseudomonadota > Gammaproteobacteria > Burkholderiales > Casimicrobiaceae > CAIWHR01. Next base: position 799,463 of record CAVRXB010000005.1, read on the forward strand.
GCGCGCCGCGCCATCGGGCGTTGCCGGACGCCGGTAGTCGGTACCGATGCCCGGCAGCGCAATCAGTGACTCGCTGTAGTGACTCTCCCCATCGGAAGGCTCCATCGCCGCGCACGTGAAGAATGCGTCCATCGTCGCGTGCCCGCTCGTCACCGGATGGCCCCACGCGAGGCACTGCACCGGCGCCAAGCGTAGCGCTGCCAGCGCGAACGTCGGCCCGTTCATTCCCAGTTCCGGATAGACGAGTGCGTCGAGGCCGTCCGCGCGAATCGCGGGTGCGATCGATGACGGAAGGAGCGCGGCGCCGGGGAAAGTGCGGACGTGGTCCACGTGGGCTGCAAGTTCCTGCAGGAACGGCGTGGCGTCGCGGCGCACGTTGTAGACGAAGATTTCAAAGCGCGAGCGGTCGAGCTCGGCGATCCAGCTCCGAAAATAGCGGCCGCAGGTCCCGTCGGAGAAAAAAGACGACGCGAAGCCGACGCGAATGCGTGCGCCGGCCGCCGGCCGCGCCTCGTGAACACGCCATTCGGGGCGCGACCGCATCGATGGCACGGCCCATGATCGCGGCAAAGCGCGTCTGCAGCTCGCGATCGTCCTCGCCCTGGTACGCGAGGAGGAAATTCGTCCAGCGCAAGTCATCGATCACGTCCGCGAAGGAACGGCCGCGAACCAGCGCCGAAACCTCCGATTCGAGCCGCGCGAGGCCCCTGGCAAAGGACGCGCGCGACGCCTCGACGGCCGCCGCGTCGGGATACACCATCGGCAATGCGAGCGCCTCGCCGAAGGCGGCACGCAGAAGATCGGGATGGCGCGCACGCGCATCGAGATAAACGCTGCGCGACTCTTCTTCATCGTCGCGCTCGGCGAGTGCTCCCGCGAGGTTCAGCAGGGTGTTGGAGTCGTTGGGTGCGGATGCACGCGCGCGCCGATAGAGATCGACGGCGTCGTCGATGTCCCCGCGCTGGCGCGCGATCCCGGCCAGCGCCCTGATCGTGCGCAGGTCGGGTTTGAGCGCGAGCGCGCGCCGGAACGCTTCGCGCGCGCCGGCATCATCTCCGAGATCAAACAGGATCATGCCTAGATTGGTCCACGCGAGCGCGTAATCGGGCTGCGCCGCCACCGCACGGCGGGCCGCCTGCAGCGCCTCGCCGACGCGCCCCTGAGTGCGCAATGCGCTGCCGAGATTGTTCCAGGCGCGCGCGAAAGTCGGGTCGAGCTCGACCGCGAAGGTCAACGCATCGATCGCGCCCTGCGCGTCACCGCTATCGGCAAGCAGGAGGCCGAGCGAATTGCGAAGCCGCGGATCGCGCGGATGGCTAGCGATAGCGGTATTGAGATCGCCGATCGCCCCAGGAATGTCGCCCAGCGCTTCGCACGCTTGCGAACGCAACACGAGCGCCACGCGACGGTCGTCAGGTGTTGCGCCCGCACTCGCGAGAATGGCCGTCAACGCCGACCGCGCCTGCCCCGCCTGCCCGTTGCGCAACAGCGCCTCGGCGTTCTCGAGGCGAGCGTCAGCCATCGATTCGTTCGGTCGCCGTAACCGTTGCGGGCGCCTTTGCCTCCAATGCGGCGAGATAGGCGCGTTCGAGCGCACGCGTGTGGGCACGGGCGTCGACAAGGACCGACTGCCGGAGTCCCTCGCGAATGCGGCCGCGGATGGTGCGCATGAATACGGCGTCCGTGGCAAGACGCACCGCGATATCGGCATACTCGGTGCCGCTCGCGGCGACCGTTTCGGTGACCCCGAGATTGGCGAGGATCGAATACGAAGTGCGCTCGCCATGACGCTTGCCCTGCAACGTGACAACGGGCACTCCCATGTCGAGCGCCTCGAGGGTGCCGTTGACTCCGCCGAACGGCATGGGGTCGAGTACGAAATCGACAAGCGCATAGCGCGCCTGGTTCTCCGCGTCGTTGCGCCCCTGCGGCAGGAACAGCGCGCGGTCCGCGGAGATGCCGGCCGCAGCGAGAAGGCGCCCATAGGACGAACGAAGCGCCGGATGGACCGGCGAGAACGCGAGACGCGCGCTGGGGATCCGCGCGAGGACCTCGCGCCACGAAGCGAGGCACCGCCGCGAGAGTTTCAACGGGCTCACAAACGCGCCGATGACGACCGTATCCGCAGAAACGCCAAGCGCTGCGCGTTGAAACGGATGCTTCGCTGCGGCGTCGACATGGCGGTACGGATAGACGCATCCCTCCATGGCAAGCAGCGTTTCAATCTGGAACGCCTGGTTCTCCGGCACGTCGGCGTACCGGTCGGTGAGCTTGAAGTCGATCGTCGAGAGCCCAACCGTGCCCGCACTTGCGACGTGCGTGATTTGCACGCGTGCAGGCTTCAATGCCAGGATGCCCGGTTTCGCGCCTTTCGTATGCGTCGAGAGATCGACGAGGAGATCGAGGTCGTCGGCGGCGATGCGAAGCGCCGCCTGGCGCTCGGTTTCGTAGGCGATCACTTGAAAGTGGTCGGCAAGACCGCGAAATTTCGCGGTCCATTCGTCATCGGCCTCCGACAGCGAGTAGAAGAAAAGCTCGAAGCGTGCCTTGTCGTGATGCTCGACCGCTGCCCACATCATCTTGCCCATCACGTGGTTGCGCAGGTCGCCGGAAAGGTAGCCGACTCGCACGCGCCCCGGATGGCGCACGGCCGGCCGGGGCAGAGGCTCGCCGTGGACGTGGCGCGCTGCCGAATCGTACGTATGCGCGAACTGCGCCAACATCGACGGATCGACGTCGAAGTAGAGGAGCAGGTAGAGAAGCTCTTCGAGCGCATCGATGAGCTCCGCTTCATTGCGTGCGGCAAAGCGCTCGCGCCGCAGGCCTTCGAGGTAGTCCTCGATCCTCGCGAAATCTCCCATGTACTGGCAGGCGACGAGTGCCTGCACGGCGAGCGGGAGCGCGTCGGGGCATCGCGCTTCGAAGCGCCTGAAGTTGTCGAGGTAGGCATCGATGCGCCCGGATGCAAGCAGCACCTCGCCCAGGTTCCGGTAGGCGGCGACGTTGTCGGGCTCGGCCGCGATCACTTCCCGGTAGGCAGTGATTGCGCCGTTGGTCATGCCCTGCTCCTGGAACAGGACACCGAGATTGAAATGCGCAGCGATGAAATCTGGGCGGAATGCGAGTGCGCGCTGGTACGCACGGGCCGCCTCGGAATACTGCCGCTGCATCTGCAGCGCGACGCCGAGATTGTAATTTGTTTCGCCGTCGGTCATGTCGGCCCGCAACGCGCGCGCGAAGGCGTCGGAGGCCGCTCCACCGTCGCGGCGTGCGAGATGGACGCGGCCCAGCGCGCGCAACAGGCCCGCGTCGATCGGAAATGCGGCCAGCCCTTCGCTGCATAGCTTGATCGCAGTGTCGAAATCCCCCACGTCAGTGGCCGCATTCGCCGCAGCGAGTCTCGCCTCGACATAGTGCGGCGCCGCGGTGAGCGCGGCGGCAAACGCCGAATGCGCCGCAGCTACCTCGCCCTCGTCGCGTTGCGCGACGCCGGAGAGATAGTGGGCCAGCGCAAATCCGGGCTGCTCTTCCAGCACGCGCGCGTACCCGGCGAGCGCCGCAGCGCGGTCGCCACGCTGATGCTCTCGCACCGCCTCCGTCCAGATCTTGGACATCGACGCCGCATCCAGCGAGCATTCGTTCGCACGATCACGCGCATCGTGCAGTGCGACGAGCGCAATCGGCAAGGGCACGGGTATCGGCGAAGGCGCGGTCGACAAGCGGGTTTGCGTGCGGCATTGATGCAACCGTCCACGCTTGCCGCGATGGACGTTGCGCGAGAAGTGGGCCCGTGGACGCCGTCATGCCGGCGAAATCGACCAGGACATCAGCGTCAATTGCGGCGACGGCCTTGGCCGCCGCATCCGAGGAGGCTGGCAGAATCAAATGCGTAACTCCCTGCGGAATCGCGAGGCGAGCCGGACCGAGAGTGGCGAGAGTCAGCGCGAATGCGTCCAGCGAAAGACTCGCCATTGCGTCAAGCACGGCCGAGTCCACGGTTTCGTTCACAGCGAGCAGCAGCACACGTGTGCGTTCTCCTGCCGTGCGGCGCGGCCAGCCCGATGGCACCGACGGTGCCGTCGACGAGGCGCACAGCTCCGCGTAGCGCCTCGAGAATTCGTCCGCGGCGATCCCGTCGGAGGCGAACACCGCAAGGGCGATCCGACGCAGCGCGTCGGCTTCCGACGGCGCAACGTGTCGCGCTCGCGCCGCCGCAATCAGCGATGCCCGTGTTACGTCGATATCCGAAGCGGGCTTCAATCGCGGCACTTTCCAGCGCCAAGCGCCAGGAGCAGGAGAGGCGCTCCCGTCAACGCTTCCGGCGCTCGCGAGATGCGTTCGAGCAATGCTACGCGTTCCGGCGTCATGGGCGCGCGATCGAGCGCATGCGCAAGCGGACCCGCGAGCGCCGCAACGAGCGCCAGGCCGGGCTCCCGCTCGAGCGCGCTACCGATCGCGGCCATCGGCGACGGATCAGGGGCTGGATCGCCGTCCAGAATCCGCGCGATGGCAGCGATCAGCTCGGCGCGCGTATTACCGGGGACGAGCCCAAGCACCTCATCTGCCGCAGTGCGCGCCGCCACCGCGTCACCTGTCGCGAGCAATGCTTCGGCGAGCGCCTGCCGCGGCGCGAGAAACGATGCATCGAGACGCGCTGCCTCGCGCCACGTTGCGATTGCATCGGCCAGACGGCCCAACTGCCAAAATACTTCACCCAACCCGAAGAACGGGTCCGCTGCTCGAGGATCTGCGCGGCTCGCGCGGCGAAAGCACAGCATCGCGTCGATCGGCCGGCTCTCCCGTTGGTGGGCGCGCCCGCGCGCGATCCATTCGGCGTATTCCGACATTTTTCTCATGCCCGCCGCTCCGCACTTCGCACACGCGCCCATTCGAGGGGAAGCATGGCAGTCAATTGTGCGGCGCGCGAAGTTATGGCCGTGTCGTAATGATGAAGTGTGAGCCGGGCCATGTCGGCGAGTGTCGGCTGCGGCACGCGGCCGGCGCATTCAGAAGCAGCGGCGAGCGACATGGCATTTTCCGGCGCCACGGCGGCCACGATGCGCCGAAGCATCTTCGCCTCGTCGCGCCATTCGTCGTCGGTCCACACCCAGCCCGCGCCGGTGCCGGCCAGACGCTCGGCAAGTGCGCCGAAGGGGGGCACGAAGACCGGGCGCTTGGCGGCCCATGCTTCGGACAGCGTGAAACTGAACGTTTCGGGCCCGGCCGACGGATAGGCAACAAGCGACACACGATAATGCGCAAAGAGTGCAGGCAACTCGCGCGGATCATAGCGCCCGTGCACCGTCAGCACCGCGTCGTCGCTTTGAAAGGGTCCGTGCTGCACGTCCATGTAGCCGATCAGCACGAAGCGAACACCCGCGCCGGTCGCGCGTACGAGGTCTACAAGGAGCTCGAGCCGACGCGCACCCTTGTCGGGTCCAACGGCGCCCAGGACGGCGACCGTCGGGATATCGTCATCGGGAAGCGCGAGCGGCGTGCTCCGCTTCGACACCAAGGTGCGAGCGTCGTCGTCTTCGGTGCCTTCGGAGCGCATCGCCCATGTCCCCGGCGCCCCGTGCGGAATGACGTCGAATGGCCGGTCCGGGTAATACTTTGCCATCGTCTCGCCCGCCCACCGCGACGGCGCGAGCACGAATGCCGCGCGCGCGAGGAGTGCGCGGTGCCGGACGCGCCACGCGACAATGTCGATCTTCGCGTAGGCGGGTTGCGCCGCGAGACAGCGCGCGCAAAACGACGGATCGGTCTGCGCGCCGCAGTACATGCCGTCGACGCCAAGGAAGAGAATCGTGGGACATGCGAAGTTGAAGTCGTGGACTGTGTAGCCATACGGTATGTCGAGTGCAGCGAGCGCCTCGACGACCCCGTCGCGGCTTCCGGTAATGTTGTGCAGATGGACCACATCGATGCGAAAGCTCGCGCAGAGTCCTCCGATGAAGGCGGACCAGGGCTCGGCGGCGCCGCGGACGAATTCGAACGTGCGCACCGAACCGCCGTCCTGATGCGCCTCGAGCTGCCACCGGTCGCCGACAGCGATCGCAAGATGATGGCGATAGCGGTCACGCGATGCATCGATCAGCGCGCGTGCGTGATGTTCAGTGCCGCCGCCGTGCCCGTGGATGACGTGGAGCACGCCGTGCAGGGGCTTCGCTGGTGGAGTGTCGACCGGCATGTTTGGCAACTAATCGCGCACGATTTTCGCGAGCTCGCTTGGCGAATGCCAGTCCATACCGCAGGTATAGCGCGGCAGACGCCATCGATCGCTCCCGTCATGCAACGTGCCGGGGTGCCCGCAGAACGCGACGATGGTCCCATTGCGCTCACCGTGCTCGGGAAAATACACGTCAGCCACGAAGTCGCTCGGGTCGCCATACGGATACGCAAAGTAACCGGCAGCGGAATTCGGCGCCTTCGCCGCGATGAACTCGTGCGCGGCGCGCACTTGCAGATCGGCGTCCTCGAACGTGTCGACATGACGGAAGGAGCCGGTCTTGCCCTCGCGCTGGCCGACGGGAGTGACCGACGGGCTCACGTGATCCCAGCTATGGTTGCCGATGCCGAAGCGTCCGCTCGCGACGGCCGCCGCCCACCAGTGGTCGCCGATCCATTGATGGTTCAACATTTCGCGCTCGGCGATCTGGCGGCGCGCCCGCGGAGAGGCGATGACGAACGCCGTAGCGTGCGCGTGCACGCCGTGCGCGCGCTCGTGCCGCTCCAGCACCGTTCGCACCGACGCCTGCGGTCCGTGAAACGGATGGACAAGATCCTCGAAGTCGAAGTCGAGGCCATCATCGAGCGTGATGGCGGCGACGCGTTCGGGGAGACGACTCGAGTCGCCCGAGAGACGTGCGGCGACGATTGCCTCCAGCGGCACGACCGGGATCGACAACGCGCAAAGCAACTCGAGATCCTGCGCGAGCGCAACCAGATTGTTGGTGGCGTAATCGTTGCCGGCGAGATTGCCTGAGTGATACGTGAGCACGTGGGCGCGCATGGTCGTCAAAAGGGACCCAACGCCGCCACGCGCTCGATCAGACGCGCCCGCAGAGCCGCCGGCACCACGCGATTCCAGTGCACGAGCATCCGCGGGGGACCTGCCGGCTCGAATCCGACATTGAGATCGTGTTGCCACTGGCGTGCGTCGCCGCAGTAACCGAAGATCGCAACGCGGTCCGTGAGGCGAGCAAAGGTGTCGCGCAGAATGATCTCCCCGATGCCGCCGGCGCGTTTCCAGGCTGCCGCGTCGGACGGCGACGCGCGCGCATACGCAGCACCGTCCACGCACAGCCCGCCGCACAGCCAGCCGGCCGTCTCCCAGGCCGAGTAGTGAATGTAGCCGGCGACTTGCGAGCTTCCGTCCGCGACCTGCGCGAAAGCGACGAAATGGCGCGGAAAATCCGGGATCGGATGCGCGAACGTGCGATGAAAGAGATCTCCCGCGAGCGCGGTGGCATCGTCCACCTCCTCGATCGTCAGTGACATGGGGACGCCTACTCCGCCGAAGTCGGCGTGACGATGCTATCCCTGCGATTTTGGACAACGTCGGCCACTCGCCACCGATGCGCAATCCGCACCAGCCCGAATTCGCGGCTCGCCCCGGTGACGACGAGCGGTTTCTCCACGGTGTCGAACATGCGGACACCTTCCGGATCGAGAACGTGCACGCGAATGAAATACTTGCCCGGAAGAAGCGGAAGCGCTGGAAACTCGAGGTCGAACGCGTAGCGATTGGCACCCGTTGCGCGCGGCGCGACGCCGTCCATGTCGGTCGCGACGCCGTAGACGGGCGTGCCGTCGGCACGGACGATGCCGACGAGAACGACCGGTGCGCGGTCGTCCGGCGAATCGATGTCGCCCACCAGAACGAGGGGTTCGCCCTCGGCGGTCGACTCGGCGGGTAGCATCTCGACCGACCGTATCCGGTAATAGCCCGCGGCGGCCGAGGCGGACCCTCCCTGCGGGGGCCGCTGGATCGCCGCACGTTTCTCCTCGTGATACGCGAGGTACGCCTGGGTAACGTCGGACGCGGGACCAAGGCGCTCGACGCGGCCGTCCTTGAGCCACAAGGCATGGCGGCACAGCTTCTGCACGTGGTACATGCTGTGCGAGCACATGAGCAGGGTGCCCCCGCGTTCGAGGTAACGTTCCATCCATGCGACGCATTTCTTCTGGAACGATTCGTCGCCGACCGCAAGCACCTCGTCGGTTATTAGAATGTCAGGAGACAGCGTCGTGGCGACCGCGAAGCCCAGCCGAACAACCATTCCCGACGAGTAATGCTTGATCGGATCGTCGATATGCGATCCGATATCGGCGAAGGCGATGATCTCGTCGCGTTTCGCGGCGATCTCTCCAGGGGAGATCCCCAGCAGCGTAGCCGCGAGATCGATGTTGGCACGACCGGTGTACTCGGGGTGAAAGCCGGAGCCGAGCTCGAGCAGCGCGCCGATGCGGCCGTTGACCGCCAACGTTCCGCGTGTAGGCTTGATCACGCCGGCGATGACCTTCAGCAGTGTCGACTTTCCTGCGCCGTTCTCGCCGATCACGCCGAGCGACTCGCCGCGATTCATTTCCAGCATGACGCCGTCGAGCGCGCAGAACACGTGCGCCGCAGGACGTCCGCGCAGCAAGTCCATGACAAGTCGCACCCGGCCGCCGCGTGCGTCCGCCTTCGCGTAATCCTTGCCAACACTGGAGAGCGACAGAAGCGTGCTCATCGGTGCGCCCCAATTCTTGCCCTGGCGCTCACACGAAATCCTCGAAGTGAGGCGACAACCGCCGGAAAATCCGCCGCCCGGCGTAGAACATCGCGGCAGCGACGACGAGCGCCAACCCATCGCCCCAATGCAACGCGAGGCGACCGTCGAGCAGCGCATCACGGAGGCGGTCCACCAGCCATCCGAACGGATTCGCCGCAACCCAGGGCCGAACACCGTCCGGAACCAGCGTGAGTGGATAGAGGATGGGTGTGAGATACATGAGAATCGTCAGCAGCGGAGCGAGAACGTGCTCGACGTCACGCACGAATACCTGCAGCGCCGAGAGCGCGAGCGCGATGCCGGTGACCGCCAGCGCCAGGATCGCCCAAATGGGAATCGCGAGGACGAGGCCCTCGAAGCGCACGGGCTCGCCGAACACGAAGAGCACAATCAACACGACGAGATAGCCGGCGATCTGCAGCGCAAACGTCGCCGCGACCGATGCGTAGATGACGATCTCGTGCGGAAAAGCGACTTTGCGGATGAGTGCGCCGTAGCCGGGAATTGCAACGGTCGCGCGCATGAGCCCATCCTGTGCCGCGAGCCAGGGCCACAGCGCGACCGCGACGAACAGCAGAAAGCTCTTGCCGTCGAACGATCCGGCGCGAAATATCGACGTGAACACAAAGTGATACACGGCGAGCAGCAGCAGAGGCTGCAGGAACGCCCACAGGAGCGCGCTCGTGCTGCCGAGATAGCGCGTCGTCAGTTCGCGGCGGAAGAAGTTGACGAACAGGGCGCGGTTGCGCGCGCCGGCCGCCGCATCGCGCCGCGCGGGCACGCGTGGTGTAGTGTCAATTTGCTGCATCGACCAAGCATACCAACCCCGGGCCATTCCCGCATCCGGCGAAAGGCGCTGCGCGGTGCCGTGTCAGGGCTTCCTGGGTTCGGTCGCTTTTCGAAGCATCTCGGGATCGGCGCGGATTACCATCGCTTCGATTGCAGCGTCGTTCACGGTGGGCTTCGGGTCGGTGCGCAACTCTTCGATTCGCGCCTTGCGGCGTTCCTCGATGTACGCACGGCGCACTTCCTGGATGATGTCGCTCTTCGCCTCGTCGAACGGCTTCGTGCCGCCGGGCTGCCGCCCATCGAGCCGGATAATGTGCCAGCCGAAACGCGACTCCACGGGTTCGCTGATATCGCCGACCTTCTTGAGGGCGAACGCCGCACGAGAGAACGCAGGATCCATTTGCGACGCGGCGAAGGATTCGAGACGGCCGTTGTTGCGTTTCGCAGACGGGTCTTCGGAAATCTCCTTCGCGAGGGCGTTCATGTCGGCGCCCGCCACGATGCGAGCGCGAGCCTCCGCCGCAAGCTTCTTCGCCTCGGCGTTGGAGTGCTTCGGAATCTCGAACAGGATATGCGTCGCGCTCACGCGCTCGGGGAGTTGATACTTGGCGGGGTTTGCGAGATAGCGTTCGCGCGCAAATTGCTCCATGCCGGGCTTTGCGTCGAACTCGCGCGCGGCCCCGGCGTCGATGCGCTCGACAAGGGCCGCGACGAGCAGGCGGTCCATCTCCGAGGCGGCGCGGCGCTGAAAATCGGCGTCGCCGTCGATGCCTTGGGCGCGCGCGGTCGCCGCGAGCACGCGCGTGGTCCAGAGATTGTTGACGAGCGACGACACGCGATTGGGATCCGTCGAAAATCCCTGCCGGAGGTCCGGGGTAAGGCGCAGGAGCTCCGAGTCGTAGTCGTATTTGGTGAGCTTCGCGCGCGGGCTTTCGATCAGCACCGTGGCATCGCTCAGTGTCGGCGAAGTGGAAGGAGCGGCGGGCGACGACGCAGGCGGCGACGCGGACTGCGCCGGGGTCGAAGCGGACTGCGCGCCCGCAACCGTGGCGGCAAGCGAAAGGACGACGGCAAACAAGAGGGGTCTCATATTCTCGAAAAAAACGCCCTGTTCAAAAAAGCAGCGGGCCCCGTTGCGGGGCCCGTTGCCGGATGCGCGACCCAAAGGCCGCCAGAGTCAGGTGATCAGTTCGGCGGATACCACTTGATGCCGACATCGCAGGTACCGCTCGTGCAGGAGCTTCCACCGAAGGGCTTCTGATTAACCACGATCAGGTACCACGTCTCGCCGGCCTTCATGTTGACGGCGTTCGGATCCGCTCCGCCGATTGTGTAGTTGAACACGGGCGACGAGGTGGCCTGGTAGTACGGGTATGTCCCACTCGCGTCGCATGGCGACCTCGCAAGCCACGCCTTGCGGCTGGTCGACGCCGAGCCCCATTCGTAGACCGTCATCGTGTTGGTCTTCGTCGACAATCCGGCCGGGGGAATTAGCGTCGCGATCAAGACATTCCCGCCGCCGAAGCCGCTCGATTGCGTCGCCGTCGAGAACGGCAGGGTTGCAATGCCGTTCTGCGCGTTGAAGTTGAGGACGCCATAGGTGATGCCGCCGATGTTGCACGAGGCCGGCAGCGCGCCGCCGCCGCCGCCAACCGAGACGGTCGCAGTTGCCGTGTTGCCGTTGCCGCCGCTGTTGCTCGGAATAACGCTAAACGTGGTCGTCGAGGCAACGCTGACGACCTGGCTATTGGAGGCTGTCGGCGTGACCACGCCCGCGCCGCTCCACGTGTACCCAGTCGGCGCACCGCCGCCTGAGCAGGACGCCGTCAGCGTGGCATTGCCCGCAGCAGCGAGCGAGCTCGGGCTCGCTGCCAGCGTGCAGCCTGTGGGTGCCGCAGGCGGAGTCGACGACCAGGTGACGGCTGCCGTCGCCTGGCCAGTAAGAGCGGCCGTGTCGGTGCCGGTCACCCGGTACAAACAGGGACCCTGGGCGGTCGCGCTCGTCACTGTGGCCGATGCCCCCCCTCCGACAGGAAGCGGACAGGTACCGCCGCTCACACTGGTCCACGCCGAAAACGTGATTCCCCCCGTACCGCCCGTGCAGCTGGCCGTCATCGTCGCCGTTCCCCCGGGCGCCGGCGTGCTCGGGACTGCGCTTAGCGTGCAAGCAAGCGATTGGCAGACCAGCGTGAAGTTGGGGGCGCTGCCGGTGATCGAGAAGCTCGCGCAATTGTTATCGTTAAACGTGAGCGTTACGGCCGATGCCGGCGTCGCAGCGAAGAAGACCGTGGCCGTCGCTAGGCTCGCAAAGAGCGTGCGAAAGAATGACTTTGTCATGAGGTGCTCCCAATTGGGTGGATCGGGGGGAGCAGTCCACCCAGCCCGGTTTGCAAAACAATATCAGCTTATATTCTAGCTGAATCAGTCCGTTTCGGCAATGACTTTATGCAGCGTCTCACCCGCGGAAATGCCTGGCGGTACCCGACGCCGGACCAGCGGCAGCGAGGCGGCAACCGATCGTGCGACGCCGCCAACAGATGTCGTCGAGGAAATTGCCGCCACCTCTGCGCAGAGTTCTGTGCGCCAGCGGCGTATGTCGTTCATGCGGGCCGACGGCGCGCACGCCAAAGAAAAAAGGGCGGGAATCGCTTCCCGCCCTTCTCGTTGCTTTTGTTGCGTAGCACGCCTACGGAACGATGCTCCGCGTGGCGCGATGCACGAACGCCGCGGCGTAGTTGGCCTGAACCAAGGTGCCGGCGTTGAGCAGTGCGCCGTTCGTGAACGACTGTGCCTGGAAGCCGATGATCGGCAAGCCGACGAACGTTCCCGGTGCAGTCGTCGCCGCGCCAGTAAGCGGGATCGTCGTGATCGCGGACGCCGGCAGGTAGTGCGCAAACGCGCCCTGGAACTTCCCAGCCGCCGGAATCCCGATCGACAGATCCGCCCAGCCGTTCGGGAAGGTCGTCGTCGGCGTCAGCGTGTTGACCGAGCCGAGGAGACTCGGGTTGTTGAACGTCATGACGTTCGCTTCATAGCACAGGCCAGCGACCTTTCCGGGCGGCGGCGGCGGCGAGAAGCCCTGCGGCGTCGTCTTGGTGAACTCTTCGCGATCCCAAAGCGTGAGACCGACGTCATCGCACGAGTTCGAGGTGAAGTTCCGCTGGAACAGGTAATTCACGGAGCCGTCGGCGTTGAAGTAATAACGCTTGGTCGGCATCGTCAGAACCCAATCCGTGCGCGACCCGGTGTCCGCGTCGAGGACGAATTCGTTGTAGACGTGGTTGACCATGAACAGCGCCGAAACAGCGTCGACGTTCTGCGCAAAGCCCGTGGCCGACACAACGCCGGCGTTGCCGTTGAACACGACCGCGGTCGGCGGGTTGACGTCGCGCAGGTCCGGCTTGATATCGCCCGGCAGGTCGTACTTGCCCGTGGTGCGGAAGTTGTCCAGCGCGACAGCGTTTTGGCTGATGTCGACACCCGCGAGCACGTTGATCAGCGAGATGCCGCCAAACAGGCCGCCCGTCGGGTCGACCGTGTTCGCCGCGGCCGCCGTGTCATCGGTCGCGGCGCACGTCGGCGTGCTGTCGTTCTGTCCAGTTCCACCCTTGTGGGTGACGCCGACCGCGGTTAAACCGGTGACCACACCCATCTCGATGATCTCGACGTAGCCTTCCCTCGTGCGGTCGATATCGTCGCCACCGCCGTCACCCGCGTAAGCGAAGTTGACGAAAGGCGTCGGTGAGTTCGCGTCGCTGGAGACCAGCGGCACCGTGCAGGAATGGTCCAGCGTAAACACGCCGGCGCCGCCGAGGGCGGGATCTGTCCCGCTGATGATGGGCCCGGGGATGACGGCCGCTGTCCAGACGTCCTTCGCCGACAGGAACAAGTTGAAGTCCAGCACTTCGCGGCTGTTCTTGCCTTCGATGAAGCGGACCTTGACGGCCTTGGCCGAGGCAGTCGAGTTCACCACCGAAAGCAGCGAGTTATACGAGGCGTTCGCCGCGGAAGCGAGGCCTTGCGTCGTGTAGTACGGATAGATCAGGACCTGACCCAGGCCGTCGGCATTCACGTTCACCGCTTGTACGGCGCCCGCGAAGCCCAGCGTGCCGATACTCGCGACGGCAGCATAAAGGGACTTCTTCTTGAACGTGTTCATGGTTGTTTGCGACTCCTCTGTTTGCGATTAAGTGATCACTTAAGACAACGTGCGAATGCTATTACACCTTTTCACTCTTGTACATACGTATCTGCGATTTCGATTGCTCCCAACAAGCCCTGTGCACAAATTGCAACGTTTGTCGGGCCGGCTAGCCCGGCCAGACGTACCAAGCTTGACCGCCGTCTATGATCCATGCTTCCTCGGCCGGCGTCGTGACACCCTTCATCATCTTGTGATCGTAGGTCAACCACATTTTGACCTTGCACGCCGCCGCCTCGCAGCTCACCGTGTCAATCTTGATGCCCGTGAATTGGACGACCCCTTTCATCCGCGCCTCGAACGTTCCGAGCTTCACTATTTCCCGCGACGCGGGGCTCAAATACGCATAGGCTGCCGGGTAATCTCCTTTGATGATCGCCTGCCAGCGCGCCTCGGCGCGCTCACGCACCACCGCCTGCTTTGACTCGACCGGCGTGTCCTTCGTCAGATTGCCGCCAGTCGCCGCGCATCCCGCTACGAACATGACCACCGCGGTGACAAACGCAGCGACATATGTTCGTTCGATTCCGCGCGCACACGCGCGCCGCCATCCGAAACGTCGATCAACCATCTGGATTGCCCCTGAAAATCGCAGGTAAAACGCCGCAGTGCATGCTGCTCGAGGACCGTCTCAACCTATCCCTCCGCCCTGCGGCGACGCAATCCTCGAATGAAGCCTAAACAATGACCCCGTCATCGTCAACGAGGTTTTCCCCCATATCGATTGCCTCAAATTTCCGTTGCGCTGCTGCAACACGAAATTGTCGGGTTTTGGAGACGTTTTCTTGTCGTTATCCGGCGACGGTGGTCTGTTTATCCTTGTTTTTTCATTGGGTTACTGGGGCCACCGGGTTAACGATCTTCTTGAAGACATCGAACGTATCGTCGACTCTTTCCATGCGGCGGCGGAGATCCTCGACGATGGTCTTGAGATCGAGCTCGTTCTCGACGACTCGGGGCGTGATGAACATCACGAGCTCGGTGCGGTTGTTCTTGAGCTCCTGCGTGCCGAACAGACCGCCGATGATGGGAATGCGCGAAAGAAGCGGCAGCCCGCTCGATGTGTTCGCCTTGGTCTCGCCGATAAGACCGCCCATCACCATCGTCTGGCCCGTCTGCACGTTGACCATCGTCTGAATCGAGCGCGTGTTGATCGGCGGCGCATCGCCCGGATTGACCGTGGTGCCCGGATCGCTGACCTCCACCTGCACGTCGAGCGTCACGAGGCCGCCCTGATTGATGTGCGGCGTCACCTGCATCAGCACGCCGGTGTCGATGTATTGCGACGTCGTCGTCACGACGTTCGTCGTGCTGCCGACGATGCTTTGCTGATTGATCGGAATCTTGTCGCCGGCCTTGATCGTCGCCTTCTGGTTGTCGAGCGCCGCGAGATGCGGATTCGCGATCACCTTCGTGTCCCCGTACTGGTCGAGCAGGTGCAGCGCAGCCTGGACGCCACCCGGAAAGTTCGCATTGTTGATGATGTAGTAGAACCCCTGGGCGAGCGCGAGCCCGGGGTTGACGACCGCCGTTGCGGCTGTCCTTGCGGCTGCAGCCGCGAGTGGTATAGGCACAGCGGGATTGATCGGAGTCGACTGATTGCGCGTGACATTGCCGCCCGACCCTCGTCCTGACGGCGCACCACCCTTGAACAGCCACTCGACGCCGAATTCCAGAGTGTCGGTCAGCGAAACAGACGCGATCGTGACCTCGATCGCGACCTGCCGCGGCGGAACATCGAGCTTTTTCAGCGCGGCTTCGATGATGCGGTATTCCTGCGCTGTGGCGATGATGAGCAGCGTGTTGTTGTCCTTGTCGGCGACGACCTGGATGTTGCGAACGATGCCGAGGCCTTCGGCGCTGGCCCCGGCGCCAGCGCCGCCGCGCGCCGCAGCCTGACCCTGTGGCTGCGCCTGCGGTTGCGTCTGCACGGTGATCGTCGGCTGGATGACCGCCGGCTGCGGTTGAAACGTCGGCGGGTTCACGATCGATCCCGCAGGCGTGCCTGGCGCGAGCGTGGGCGCCGACGGAGCCGCGGCCGGCGGCGCGCGGCCGGTGAACGCCTGCGTGAGCAAGGGTCCGAGTTTTTCGGCGCGCTGGTTTTGCAGGTTGTAGACGAAAAAGCTCGGACCATCGCCGGTGCCGGCCTGGTCGAGACGCGCAATCCATTTCTTCGCTTCGTCGAGATATGCGGGCTGCGGCGTAATCACAAGCAGCGCGTTCAAGCGCTCGAGCGGGATGATGCGCAGAATCCCGGCAAGCGGGCTCGTCGCCTTGTCGCCGATGGCCTTGTCGAGCTCCTGCCCGACGGACTTCACGTCGGCGTACTGCAACGTAAACACACCGACCGACATGCCGGCCATCCAGTCGATGTCGAACATGTCAACGGTTTCGACCAGATGCCGCAGTTCCTGCTCGGTGCCGGCGAGGATCAGCATGTTGCGGAGTTCGTCGACCCGCACGGCACTCGCGTCTTTCGCGAACGGCTCGAGTATCCGAAACATCTCGCGCACGCCGATGTAGCGCAGCGGCACGAGCTGCACCGAAAATCCCGGCGGCAACGCGCGCTGCGAGTTGCCGAGTTGGGGCGTGACATTGCCGCGCACGAGCGCTGCTTGCGGCAGGATGCGGTAGATCCCGGCTTCCTTCACCATTCCCGCCCCATTCATCCGCAACAACATCTCCAGGGTTCCCGGCAGCGCGTCGCGCGGGATGCCGGTGGTCGTGCGCAGCGTCACTGTTCCGCCGACGGAAGCGTCAATCGTGTACGCCTCGCCGAGAGTGTCGCCGAGAATGCTGCGCACCACCTCGCGGAGGTCGGCGCCCTCGAAATTGAGCACGACGGCGTTGCCGCTCGCCTGCACCGGCGTGCCCGCCGGCAGGCCGCCTCCCGGCAACTGGCCTTTCACAAGGACACCCGTGCCCTTGAAAATCCGCGCCTTTTCCTCGGCCGTCGGCAACCCGGGCTGCAGAGCGCGCTCCGCCGCATCCGCAAGCGCGGGAGATATCGCTTGGGTTGTCTTAAGCGGCTTGGAGCGCGTCGAGACCTGCGGCGCGGAGTCCTCCGCCGGCTGCGTCGCGCAGGCCATGAGAGCGAGCGGCAGAGCGGAAACAAGTCCCTGACGAAGCAAACGGGCGATCGGCATGGTCATTGTTATTTTCCGGTTGTCGCGCGAGCGCATGCCGTCAACGCTGCGGTGCGGTGGGGTTGGGGGTTCGTTGCTGGTAGGTGCGGTACACCTCCGCCCAGCGCGGATCAGCTGCGGCTCCCGCCGCGGGTGCAGCAGCAGGAGCGGCAGATGGGGGAGAAGCAGCAGCGGGCGCAGGCGAGGGAATCGGATTGCCGTCCGGCGTCGACGTCTGCGACTGAACGGCGGCTTGCGCCGCGCGTGCAGCGCGACGGCGCTCGGCGAGGGAACCCTCGGCGGTACCGGCAGGCTGCGCTGCGGCGGTGCCCGCCGGGGCAGGCGCGACGGGCACGGGCGCTGTCGCGGGCGCCCCCGCGGGCGCGGCGGCGGCTGCGGGCGCCGCGGGCTGTACGGTGGGGCGCGGGTTCGTGACGACGCGCAGCACCAGTTCCTCGCTCTCATCGCCAAGGGCCAAGCGAACGCGATCGGGCTTCACGTCGGCCACGAGAATGCCGTTGACGGTGTCCCCCTGCAGGACGCGGCGCGACTTGCCGCCGGCGGCGGTCTCGCGCAGGAACGCCGTGTTCTTGCCGCCGATCACCATGGTGCCGGTCAACGCGAATTGTCCGCGCTGCAGCCGCGCCTTCGACGAATCGGTGAGGAGAACGGGCGCCGGCCGGCGCGTCGGATTGAACAGCGTGCGCTGGACGGTATCCGAAAGCGCGGCGGTTCCGCCGGCAATCGCGTATTCGGGCAGCAGCGATGTGACCACGGGGCGAGGCGCAACCGGCTCTTCCGGCGGCGGCGACAAGCGAAGCTCGCGCCCAAAATTGGTCTCCCAGGCGACAACCACCGCGGCAACAAGCAATGGAACGAGCCACCACAGCGCAGCGCGAAGGCGGATCCGGAATTCGTTGATCGCTTCGGCCATGGTTTACTTTTTCTGCGGCTCGGCGAAGTCGAATGCGGCGACGTCGAGCTGCACGTTGACCTCGGGTTCCTGGCCGGCCGCCGGCCGGAATCCGCGGAACGCGTTCATCGGCCGCAGTGTCAGGTTCTCGACGACAAGGTACGGTTGCTGCGATTCGAGCGCGTACAAAATCTTCTGCAGGTTCGGCGTCGTGGCGAAAAATTGCACGTTGAGCCCGATTTGCCGGTAGCGGCCGTCGTCCTTCGGCGCCTGGTTCTGGCTGATCGTGATGCGGCCGCCGTTGCCTTCGACCGCAGCGCGCACGATCTCCTGCAATTCGGCGCCAGCGAGGTTCGCGGCGCTGTTCTTGAGGAAGAAGCGGCGCGCATCCTTTTCTCGCATCACATCGAGCGCCCGCTTGTATTCGGGCGCCTGCGCCGCCACGCGCCGATAGGTGTCGAGCCGATCGGTCATCGACGCGATCGCGTTGTCGTAGTGCCGGTGCAGCAGGACGACCGGCAACAGCAGCAACGAAAGCGCGATCACGGCGGCGATCACGAACAGCGCGATGGCCAGTGCCCGCTGCTGATTCGCCGGGAGTCTTGCGATCGCCGCGTTCATGGCTCGCCCTGTTCAGCAGGTTGGGCAGGTGCAGTCGGGATCGCGCCCGACGTCACCACTTGTCCGTTTACGATCGCGGTGGGCGGCGCATTGGCCGACGGCGGGGCGACCGACCCGGGCGGCGGCGGCATGTCCCTAGGAACCGACATTCCCGGCGGCGCTACCGGCTGCTGGGGCGAGGGTACGAATGCGGGTGGGGG
This sequence comes from uncultured beta proteobacterium, assembly GCA_963724975.1. Lineage (GTDB taxonomy): Bacteria > Pseudomonadota > Gammaproteobacteria > Burkholderiales > Casimicrobiaceae > CAIWHR01. The sequence continues at coordinate 818,089 of CAVRXB010000005.1, forward strand.
ACGATACGCGGGCGCGGCAAGAGGCGGCGAGGTCGGTGGCGCCGTCGGTGAAAGCGCCGGTCCAGTTGCCGCAGAGACAGGCGCCGGCGCTGCAGCGGCCGGCTGCGAAGCCGCGGGTGCAGCTGGGGCGGCGGTCGGTGCGGCCGAGGGGGGCGCGACCTCCGAGCTTGCGAGTTGCAACGGCGCGGGCGGCGGCGTCGGCGCGACCTGCGCGCCGAGATCGAATATCTCGCCGGGCCCAGGCTGGATCTTGGTCGTCGGCGACCGGGGCGCGGCTTCCACAAACACCTTCGATTCCTCGAGCAGTGAAACGAGGCGACCGGCATTTGCGCTCTCACCGCGCAGCAGGAGTTCGCGACGCGGTTCCTTGCCCCGCGGGGCGCTCTTGACCTCGAGCTGCGTGAGCCAAGTGTCGTCGGGGAGGAGCTTCGACACGTCGTTCAGCACCTGCACCTGGCTCGGGAATCCGTATTTCTTGCCGAGCACGTAGTTGTAGTCGCCCGTGATCGTTTCGAGCTGCTGGCGCAACCCGCTCGCGGCGTCCGCTTGCACGCGCGCACCAGCGGTGGTTTGCTGCAACGCGATTACGTAGCTTCGTTTTTGCCATATCGGCAACAAGATCGCGACGAGTACGACCAATGCGACCAGAGCGATCGGCACCCAAAGCCGCCAACGGCGCCACCAGGCGACGGCAGGGCGCTCTCCTGCGGGAAGCAGGTTGAGCCTCGACCCGCCTGAGATGGCAGGACCGTCCACACCTGGTGAGTCCGGCGTGACCGCAACGACGGTCGCCCCCCAGCTCTCCGCGCGTCGGCGGGCTTCGGTCACCACGTTGCGTAACGCCGCCGCCCAATCAACGCGAATCTCGCCCTTTTTTGCATCGCGCCCGACGACGACCGCGTCGAAGTGAAGCTCGTCCGGCTTGAACGGCGTGTGGCGGTCGAGGTCGTAGGAAAGCGCCTGCCTCAGGTCCTGCTCGACAGCCGCAGGCAGCCGCATTTCCTTGCGCAGCACCTGGCCCGCGGGCAGCGCGACGACGAGCTTCGGAGCCGCTGGACCCCCGCCGTGCGCGACCTTTGGCAAGACGTCGATCACCGCGCGTCCCGTCTGCTGGACGAACGCCGGATCGCCGGTCAGCGGAATGTGCGCAGAGGCCGCATAGGCAAGCGCACCGTTGCTCGTGCGCGGCACCCACAACACGGCGACATCCTGTGCAAATGCAAGAACGGGACGAAGCATGCGCCGCTTCAATGCCGCGCGGGGCGCCGCCGGAACCAATGGCGCGAGCTGCCCCGTCCACCAGCGCCAGAACGCGGGCAGTCCCACGCGATGCGCGAATTCGCGCATTCGTTGCCGAAGGTCAGCGATTAAGTTGGCCATTGCTCATGCCGGTCGCCATGGAGGGGCCGGTGTCGCCGTTCTCTGTGGACGGTTGGGGCGGAGGCGCGCGCGCGCCTTCCTGCCATAGCAGCGCAATCATCGGCCGCCGGGGATCGACTGACGGGCGCAGCACCGCTTCGCGGACGAAGGTTACACCATCGGGCATCGTCGCCTCGGCCCGGATGCGCCACACCGGGGTCGCTCCCGCCGCGAATCCCCGCGCTTGCGGGAATGGCGGAACCGCAAGCTTGTTCGCGAGCGCGTCTTTGCGTTGCGCGATGTACGCATCGACCACTTCGGGGGTGACGTTGGGAATCGCGAGCAGCACTTCGCGCGATGCCGTCAAGGGATTTATCCCGGGCTGTCGCGAGTAGACGGTGATGCTGTCGGCGATACGCTCGACGAGACCCGGAGTCACGCCAAGCACGCGAGCGAGCTCGCCAATCGAATTAAATGGCGCGTTCGAAGGCTTGTAGGTCTTGCCGGCGGCGCGATAGTCGGGTTCCTCGGCACCGTTGGGTCGCTTGAGGTCGTCGACGTCGCGCCAGTCGGCAATCGCCGCCAGCACGCTGTCGGCGGCGAACGCATCGAGGCCGCCGACATTTTGCAGCAATCCCTTGAGCAGCGGGTCGGCCGCCTTGTTGAGATCGATGCGCGCCGACTCGTCGACGGCAACGGTCGTCAGCTTGACCTCGCCATCGAGCCACGTCTGCGCGGAACCGTCGGCTTGCCACACGTCGGGCAGGTTGCGCGGGCGCGTCAGCTCGAGCGCCGTTCGCTCGATGGCGCCGTCCGCGGCAGCGCGCGCCTGCGCGAGTGACAGCGCGTTGCGCGCGGCAACCGCCTCACCGTGCATGCTGAACGCGAATCCGCTCGCGATTACGGTGAGCAGAATCGTCAGCCACAGCACCGCAATCAGGGCGATGCCGCTCTGACGCGCGCAAGCAAGTTGGCGGGTGCGGCGCATCAGCCGGCCCCCACGCAGCGGTTGCGCGCAGCGTCGTACGACGCGCACGCGGATTCCGGCGCGCGCCGGGGTTCGACCACCAGCGTGGGCCAGGACATGCCCTTGACCGGCTTCACGTCGATTCGAATGAGGAGCGGCAGCCGCTGGCGGTCGTCCCAGCGATCGCGCCAGCTGGGAATGTCGACGTCGGCAGCATCCGCATCGCGCCCGAAATAGGAAACGCGCAGTTCGGCGATACCTTCGGCGAGCACCGAATGCTCGGCTGCGGTGAATTCCGGATTTTCCGTCGCCGCGAGATCGGGGATCATTCGCTCCAGAACGAGCTGCGACTTGTCGCCATTGCGCATCACCGCGAGGCGGAAGAAATACGCGCCGCCTTCCTGCACGCGAGGCGGCATCGCCGCGACATAGCGAAGCTCGTCACGTTCGCCGGCGAATATCAGCGGAAGCTCGGCCGCCTTTTTCAGCCTGAGCGGAAGCTCCGCCTCGATCTGCTCGCGCAAGAACGCCTGTGCTTGACGCATGGATGACACTTCATCGGCCTTCGCTTCGCCGCCGTCCCAGCTGCGCGCGGCCATCGACAGGGAGGCGAACATCAAAGAGGCGATGAGCGCCATCAGCAGGAGCGCGATGATGAGCTCGATCAGCGTGAAGCCTGCGTTGCGCGCGGCGTTCATCGCGTGTCCTTCGCGGCGATGCGCGTGGTCGCGAGGGCGAGGGTGCGCCTCCCGCCGTTCGCCGCCGGAAAGGCAACTTCGACGCTCACTCGATAGAGGCGCAGCGGCAGCGATTCGGAGCCGCGCTCGGTGTCCGGATTGACCCCCGGCGCCGCGTAGGGCGCGACGCGCGTCGTCCATTCGATGCGGCCGTCGTCGACCGTGCCCTGCTGCGTCGCCTCGCGTAGCGGTTGCGCCGACGCGGCCTCGGCGAGCACGCTTTCGGCAACCAGCACCGCGCGACTCATGTCATCGGCGGCCGACGCGTTTTGCAGTGCGCCGGAAAATAGCCGGAACAGCGCCGTGCCGACAAGCGACAGGATCACGAATGCGACCAGCACCTCGAGCAGCGAAAAGCCGCGCGCGCGATGGACCCGTTGCCGTCGGTGGCAAATCATAGGCAGTCGTCTAGTCGAGGATGGCGATACGGCCGGTAAGCCAGTCGACGTCGACTTCGTATTTGCGCTCGCCCGCCGCGAGCGTGACGCGCCCGCCGTTCGAGCCGCCATCGGGAAAGAAGTGAATCGCGCCCGTCGTCTCGGTCACGAGATCGCTCTGCGCGGTGAAGAGCTTCATCTGCATTTCGCGCGGCAACGTGTGGACGCGAGAATCGCGCTCGACCTGGAACGTCCGATGCTCGAGATCGAGCAGCACGCGAGTGTCCGTCCGGGTCGCCACGGCATCATTGCGCGCCATCCGCAGCCCAGCCGCGACCTTGCGCGCCGCGGTCTTCAGCTCGGTGTTCGACACGCCGGGGCCGAGGATCGGTATCGCGACGGCGGCGATGATCGCCATCAGCGTCAGCACGACAAGCAGCTCGACGAGCGTCACACCGGTGGCGCGACGCGCGAGCAAAGCGCGCGAAGGTGAGTTGACTGAACGCATTTGTAGCGTACGAGCGGAGCGCCTACTGCTGTGCGCTCGAGATGTCCTTGTTAGGACCCTCGCCACCCTCTTTGGCATCGGCGCCGAGCGAGATGATTTCGTACGGCGCGTTCGCGGCGGGCGACGTGTATTTGTATTCGGTGCCCCACGGATCCTTCGGCACCGACTGCTTCTTCCAATACGGCCCGTTCCAGTTGGCGACACCGGCGGGCGCGCTGACGAGAGCCTGCAATCCTTCCTGTGTCGTTGGATAGCGACCAATCTCGAGCTTGTAGAGATCGAGCGTCTGGCTGATCTGCCCCATCTCGATTTTCGCCGCGTCGGCCTTGGCTTTTTCGCCGCGACCGATATAGTTGCCGGCGACAACGGTCATGATCACCGACAGCAGCACAAGCACGACCAGGATTTCGATCAGCGTCATGCCGCGGTTGGTTTTTCGCCTCATATGGGTCGGGGCCATAGCCGTTCCTCTCGTTCGACGCGCACTCCCTGCGGGGCGCTCCACCCCGCCGCGGAGGGTTAGACAGGGTTCACTGGACAAGTTCGCTCATGCCCATCACACCCCAAAGGATCGACAGCACGATTCCGCCGATCAGCACGGCAAGCGACAGGATCATCGCGGGCTCGAGCACGGCCAGGAAGCGCTTGATCGCCATCGCGACCTCGCGGTCGTAGATTTCGGCGACCCGGAGCAACATTTCCTCGAGCCGGCCGGACTCCTCGCCGACCAGCACCATCTGCACCGCGAGCTTCGGGTAGAGTCCCGTCTCGCCGAGCGGCCGGGCGAATCCCTTGCCTTCGCGCAGGCGCGCAATCACGCCATCGAGCGCGCCCGCGAGCACGGTGTTGCCAAGCGTGTCCCTGACGATCCCAAGTCCGGACAAGAGCGTCACGCCGTTGCCAATCAGCGTTGCAAGCGTGCGCGCAAACCGCGCCGTCTCGACTTTGGTCACGACGTCGCCGATAAGAGGCCAGCGCAGCATCCGCGCGTCCCAGCGCATGCGCACGGCCGGATTGCGAAGGTGCCGGCGCATCCATATGAACCAAAGCACGACGAGCCCGGCAATCGCCCACCACCATTGCTTGATCCCGGTACCGACGAAGATCACGACCTGTGTGGGCAGCGGCAACGCGCGACCTGCCTGCGCGAACGTCTGCTCGAACTGCGGGACGACGTACGCCAGGATCAGCATCAGCGACAGAACGGCGACGCCGATAAGAATGGTCGGATAGATGAGGGCCGAGATCACGCTTTCGCGCAATTCCTTGTTGCGCTCCATCGTGTCCGCGAGCCGCGTCAGCACGGTGCCGAGCGCGCCTCCCGCTTCGCCAGCGCGGATGATGTTGACGTAGAAGCGCGAAAACACGTCGCGGCGCGCGTCGACAGCCTGCGACAGCGATTTGCCGCCGCGTACGTCGTCGCGGATACCTTGCAGCAACGCCGCAACGGGCGCGGTGTCGGCGAGGCCTATCAGGATCTCGAGTGCACGGTCGAGCGGCATTCCGGCGCGGAGCAACGTCGCGAGCTCGCGGGTAATCGCCAGAAGCTGGTCGCGGCTCACCTTCTTGGAGGCGAACCAGCGCCCGCGCGCGCCGGCTCCGCCAGCGGGCGCGCCGTTTGTCGCACCCGCAATCAGCGCACCGGCCGCGCGCGCGACCTGTGTGGGCATGAGCCCCTGATCGCGCAAACGCTCGACAATCTCCGATTCGTTCGCGGCCTCGAGCTCGCCGACGGCGACTCCGCCCGACGCGTTGACAGCCTTGTAGCGGAAGACGGGCATTAGGAGCCTAGTTTTCCCGGGTGACGCGCAGGACTTCCTCGAATGTCGTGATGCCGCGCACCGCCTTGCGCAATCCGTCCTCGTACATTGTGACCATGCCTTCGCGGATCGCCTCGTTGCGAAGCTCGGAAGAGATCGCGTGCTTCATCACGAGGCTCCGCAGCGGGTCGCTCATCGGCAACATTTCCAGAATCGAGATGCGGCCGGAATATCCTGTCTGCGCGCACTGCGGACAGCCCTTCGGGTGGTAAAGCGTGATGTCCTTCGTCTTCGTGAAACGGGCGAGGCCAAACTCCTCGACCACTTCGGGCAATGCGGTATACGGCTCCTTGCAGTTCTCGCACAGCGTGCGCACGAGCCGCTGCGCGAGGATGCCGATCACGGTCGAAGTGAGCAGGTAGTCTTCGACGCCCATGTCGAGCAGGCGCGTTGACGGTCGACGCGGCGTCGTTCGTGTGGATCGTCGAGAGCACGAGGTGGCCGGTCAGCGCGGACTGCATCGCGATCTCGGCAGTCTCCAGATCGCGCATCTCGCCGATCATGATCACGTCGGGATCCTGGCGGACGATCGAGCGCAGCGCGTTGGCGAACGTGAGGCCGATTTGCGGCTTCACCTGGATCTGGTTGATCCCCACCATCTGGTACTCGACCGGATCCTCGACCGTCAGGATCTTGACGTCGGGCTGGTTCAACTGTTCAAGCGCCGTGTAGAGCGTGGTGGTTTTGCCGCGAGCCCGTCGGGCCGGTGACGAGCAGAATGCCGTGCGGCTCCATCGATACGTCGCAGGAAAGACTTGAGCGTGTCGTCGCTCGAAACCGAGGCGTTGAAAATCGAGCGGCACCCCGCCCTTGTCCAGGATACGCATCACGACGCTCTCGCCGTGCAGCGTCGGCACGGTCGACACGCGCAAGTCGATCTCCTTGCCCTTGCACGCGCAGCCGGATGCGCCCGTCCTGCGGCAGCCGCCGCTCGGCGATGTCGAGCTTCGCCATGATCTTGACGCGCGAGATGACTCGCTGCCGAGAAGCGCCGCGGCGGCGACTCCTCCTCGTGCAGCACGCCGTCGATGCGGTAGCGGACGATCAACTCGATTCTCGAACGGCTCGATATGGATGTCCGACGCCCGTGCGTCGAGCGCATTCGTGATGATGAGCGAGACGAGCCGGATCACCGGCGCTTCGGCGGCGAGATCCTTCAGCTGCTGGACGTCGGCATCGAACGAAAGATCGTCGCCACGCTGCTCGACGTCGCCGATGATCTGGCCGACCGCGGTGCGGCCCGCACCGTAGAGTCGTTCAAGCGCCGCATCGAGCTCGTTCGGAATCGCGACCAGCGCCTTTACATTGCGGCCGGTCACCATCCGAAACGCGCCGATCGTGTACTCATCGGTCGGATCGGCCATCGCAAGCGCGAGCTCATGCTCGTCCTCGCGCACGGGAAGTGCCCGCGCTTCGCGCAGGAACCGCGCGGAGATCCGCTCCTCGAGGATTGGAAACTCCGGGTAACCGGCGGCATCGACGAGGGGCAGGTCGAGTTGCGCGGCCAACGCCTCGGTGACGTCGCGCTGCGCGCACACGCCGAGCGTCACCAGCAGCGAACCGAGCTTTTCGCCACTTTCCTGCTGCACGCGGAGCGCGCGCTCGAGCCCCGCGGCATCGACCTTGCCTCGCTCGAGCAGGATTTCGCCGATGCGTTTGCGAACCGCAGTGTCCACGCGTGGTGTCGTTCCGGAAATGAAAAAATCGGGCGTTGATGATAACATGGCGGAGCTCCGAAAATGACCGCGTTTCCGTGCAAATCAACAAGTTGCGTGTGTTATTTACAGCACACTGTCGCCTCCAAACGACGACACTGCGCTAAATTGTCGCCGCCTCCCGACGCATTGCATTTGTTGTGTGCAGCATGAAGATCACCGCGTACGCCTTCACCGACAACCCATTGCCGCTCCGCGCGGCTTCGATGTCCCGCGAATGGATGGATCGGATTTCCGACCGCCATGCCTACCGGTGCTTGCCGCTCAACATCGCCAATTCGCACGGCTGGGAGATCGCTTCGCCGTGCGCGTTCGAGATCACGTGGGACGGCGGTCCCAACGCATTCAATCTGAAAGCGCGCTCGCTGGACGGCTTCCCTCACTTCGACCAATTCGCGCTTTCCCATTTCGCGTACGGGATCGTGACATTCCAACTCACCTATTTGTTCCGCACGGAACCCGGTTGGAATCTCTTCGCGACGGGGCCAACCAACAATCCCAAGGACGGCATTGCCCCGCTTTCCGGCGTAATCGAGACTTATTGGCTGCCCTATCCCTTCACGATGAACTGGCGCATGACGCGACCGGGCACGGTGGGATTCGAGAAGGACGAGCCAATCTGCATGGTGTTCCCCGTTCCCGCCGACACGCTGCCGCAGGTCGAAATGGACGTCCGCAATCTGTCCGACGATCGCGAGCTCATGAAGCAGGCCACGGCATGGCGCGAGCGCCGCGACGACTTCATGCGACGCTTCCGCGACCGCGACCCGGCGACGCTGAAGGAAGCGTGGCAGCGCTTCTATTTCATCGGCAAGATGCCCGACGGCTCGGAGGCGCCGGACTCGCATCTCAACAAGATGAAGCTCGCAGCGCCCATCGACAACCGCGGCAAGGTCGTCCCGCAGGAACCGTAATGCGTTCCCGCCTCATGCCCGTTCTCGCTTTCCGCCACCCCTATTTTGCTGCGACGAAAGCTGCGCCTATTTCGGTTCGATCGCGCGCGACTTGGATGCGGCGGCACCACGAAAGACAACGGACGTCATGCCGGCGTCGATCTGGCATGCGTAGTCGGCGTAACTCGGGATACGGCTGCGCGTCTCGCCGTAGCGGTTTCCCGCGAAACGCCGTTCAACGTGTGTGAACGGCAGCTTCACCTCGGCCATCTGCAGCGCGAGCTTTTCCACGCCCAGTCCGGCGATCTCCTCGAAGGCCGGGTACTGATCCTCGGCAATGATCTGGATGGCCGTCTCCGGCAAGCGATAGCGGTCGCACCACAGAGCGGTCCAGCCGGAGTCGAGGCTGTTTAGATAGTCCACCACCGCTCCCGAAAGCAGGTACGCATCCGACTCCAAGTGCACGATGCGACGAAAGCCGTAGCGGCGCGCAACTTGCAGCGAATAAATGAAGCTGCGCCACCAGCCCAGGTGGCCGAGGAGCCCCTCCCGTCCGAGATGCGTCGTAAACCGATGGAAGCGGATCTTCGAGAAATCCGGTGCGTCCGATAGCGCTTCCTCGATTTCGAGCCGCGCGTCGGAGGGACGAAATGGCGATGCGTCGTCGAACATGTAGGTCGCATCGCGGTGCAGCGGCACATTCTGGTAATAGTCGATCCACGGGCGATAACGCGCCCGCCACGCGTCCTCCGACGAGATGTGGGACGTGCAGAACAACAGCGTCGGCGAAAGCTCACTCATCGCCGACAACCAGGGCATCGCTGTGCCCGGCGAGCGTCGATCTGGCCACCACCGCACGAACCGCGCAGCCGCGCTTCATCGCGCCGCTGAAAACGCCCGCTCGGCCAGCGAGATCGTCGTCGCGATATCCTCCGCGGTATGCGCCGCCGACACGAATCCCGCCTCGAACGCCGACGGCGCGAAATACACGCCGGCGTCCAGCATCGCGTGGAAGAATTTGTTGAAACGTGTCTTGTCGCACGCCATCACCGTGTCGTAGCTCTCGGGCACGCGCTCCGCAAAATAGATCCCGAACATTCCACCGACCGATTGCGCGGCGAAGCCAACGCCCGCGCGCTTCGCGGCGCCAATGAGGCCGTCCGTCAGCGATCTCGTCCGCGCGGACAATGCCTCGTAGAATCCGGGCGCTTCGATTTCCTTCAGCGTGGCTAGACCGGCCGCGACCGCGACAGGATTGCCCGAGAGCGTTCCTGCCTGGTACACGGGGCCGAGCGGCGCAATCTTCTCCATGATCGCGCGCTTGCCGCCGAACGCGCCGACCGGCATCCCGCCGCCAATCACCTTGCCGAGCGTCGTCAAGTCGGGCGTCACGCCGACCATGCCCTGCACGCCGCGCGGATGCACGCGAAAGCCTGTCATCACCTCGTCGAAGATCAGCACGGCGCCGTGCTTGTCGCACACGTCACGCAATCCCTGCAGGAATCCGGGCCGCGGCATGATCAGGTTCATGTTGCCCGCGATCGGCTCGACGATGATGCACGCGATGTCGGTCCCCGACTGCGCGAATACGGCTTCGACCGCCGCGAGATCGTTATAGGGCACTACGATCGTCTCGTTTGCGATTGCCGGTGGCACGCCGGCGGAGGATGGTTGCCCGAACGTCAGCGCACCCGAGCCGGCCTTCACCAGCAGACTATCGCCGTGACCGTGGTAGCAGCCTTCGAACTTCACGATCTTGCTGCGTCCCGTGAATCCACGCGCAAGCCGCAACGCCGACATCGTCGCCTCGGTGCCGGATGAGACGAGGCGCACCATCTCGATCGATGGCAGCATCCGGCATAGCGTTTCTGCCATATCGACTTCGATCTCGGTCGGCGCGCCGAACGACAGTCCCTTCGGTGCAATGTCGACGACGGCCTTCACGACCGCCGGATGCGCGTGGCCAAGGATCGCTGGTCCCCACGAGCCCACGTAGTCGATGTAGCGTTTGCCGTCGGCGTCAAAGACATAAGCGCCCTGCCCGCGCTCAAAAAATCGGGGCGTGCCGCCGACCGAACGAAAGGCGCGGACCGGCGAATTGACGCCGGCGGGAATGGTGCGCTGGGCGCGCGCGAAGAGTTCGTCGTTGCGGCTCATGGACTCCCTTCGCGCTGCGCGCTTCGGTATTCGCCCTTGGGACGGCCCGGCGCGCTCATGGTGCGTGCATCGGATTATTTGAGAAAGAGATCGCGGGAAACGCATTGGCGATTGCACGCGCCGCCGCCTCCACGTCGGCGGCATCGAATACCGCCGTGATCACGGCAACTGCGCTCGCTCCCGCACGCACCAGCACCGGCGCGTTGGCGGCGGTAATTCCGCCGATCGCGACGACCGGAACGCCGAGCGAACGCGCGGGCCCGAGCAGCTCGACCGAGGCGCGGCGCGCATCCGGCTTCACGGACGACGGAAAGAAACTGCCGAACGCGACGTAATCCGCGCCGTCGGCGACTGCGGTCTTTGCAAGCACAAGATCGTTGTAGCACGAGACGCCAACGAGCCGGTCCGGACCTACGATATCGCGCGCACCCGCGATGCTCGCATCCTCGATTCCGATGTGGACCCCGTCGGCACCCGCTTCCACGGCAAGAGCCGCATCGTCGTTGACGATGAAAAGACCGCCGCGAATCGCCTGCACGCGCGCGAGCGCCAACGCTTGTGCGCGCTTCAGCGTGCCATCGGCGGTCTTGTTGCGGTATTGGATCGCCGCGGCGCCGCCGGCGAGCGCGGCGGCGACGCGTGCGGCAAGGTCGTCGGTGCTCTCGAGGTCCGGCGTGACCGCGTACAGGCCCGCGATGCGGAGGGCGCGCGCGCGGCGGCGCGCCGTCGCATCGTCAGTGCGTGCTGCCGGCATCGGCGGCGCGCGGCGCTTCGGCGTCGCTCGCGGGCGCTCCGGAATCATCGCGCGCCCAGAACAGTCGGTCCGGCAGGAACTGACCCATTCCGGGTCGATACGCCTTCTTGAGCGCGTGCCAGGTGTAGTCCTGCGCTTCGCGGACGGCTTCGGGCAATTCGAGCCCGTTGGCAAGCATCGCTGCGATAGCCGAAGCGAGCGTGCAACCCGAACCGTGATAGCTGCCGGGCAACCGGGCCCATGCATCGGTGCGCACGACGCCATCCTTGCCATAGAGCGTGTTGACGACCTGGGGCGTCGCGTCATGAGTGCCGGTCACGAGCACGAATTCAGCTCCGAGCTCCACAAGCTTGGCGGCACACGCGGCGAGCGATGTTTCGTCGTCGTCGTCGGCCTCGGCGAGACGGCGCACCTCCAGCGTGTTCGGCGTGATGATCGTCGTTTGCGGCAGCAGGAGCTCGCGCATCGCATTTTGCATCTCGTCGGTCGCGAGTTCGTCGCCGCGGCCTGATGCGAGCACGGGATCGAGGATCAACGGCACATCCGGATAATCGGAGACGATCTCGGCAATCGCGGCGATGATCTCGACGCTGCCCAGCACGCCGATCTTGAAAGCGTCGACCGGCATGTCCTCGAGCAGGCAGCGCGCCTGGTCCGCGACCCACTCGGCGTCGAGCGCCTGCATGCCCTCGACGCCGAGCGTATCTTGAACGGTGATCGCGGTCACGACCGAAAGCGGGTGACAGCCCATGCTCGCGAGCGTGAGGATGTCGGCCTGCAGGCCAGCGCCGCCGGACGGGTCCGACGCCGCGAACGTCAGAACGATCGGCGGAAATTCAGGTTCGTTGTCGGGAGGCATCTCGCGGAATCAGCGCGCATTCAACGCGGGCACGCGGCCGCGACGGTCGCGCAGGACGCGCGAGGCTTGCTAGAATTGCACGATTTTACTCCAACAATCGCGCCACGATGAAAAAGTACATGTGCCTCATCTGCGGCTGGATTTACGACGAAGCCGCGGGCGCCCCCGACGAAGGCATTGCGCCGGGAACGAAATGGGAGGACGTGCCGCCCAACTGGACCTGCCCCGAGTGCGGCGCGCGCAAGGAAGATTTCGAGATGGTCGAGTTCTGATCCGATGGTCCAAACTCACGGAAACCGAGACATGAAAATCTTGCATACGATGATTCGCGTCGGCGACCTCCAGCGCTCGATTGACTTCTACACCGGCGTGATGGGAATGGAGCTCCTGCGCACCACCGATCGTCCCGAGCAGAAGTACAAGCTTGCATTCGTCGGCTATGGCGATGAGAGCAAGGGCGCAGTCCTCGAGCTGACGTACAACTACGGTGTTTCGAAATACGATATCGGCGATGGCTTCGGTCACATCGCGATTGCGGTGCCGGACGCGGCAGCGGCATGCGCGGCGGTGAGGGCGAAGGGCGGAACGGTCACGCGCGAGGCGGGACCGGTGAAAGGCGGCACGAGCGTGATCGCGTTCGTGCAGGATCCGGATGGTTATAAGGTGGAGCTGATCGAGGTCGCGCGTCGGTAGAATCGCTCGTGTTCCTCGCACTAAGCGCGCGATCCGTGGAGCTCTGCGAGTAGTCGGGTGACCGAAAATCCCCAGCGCTGATCGAGTCCTTCGCGCTCCGTCGGAAGCAGGGCGTCATGCCACGCGATAAGCTCGTCCAGGTCGATGTCCGGACGAACATTTGAAGGCGGCGCCTCGGCAACAGCCCGGTAAAAGATGGGGTGCGCCGCCTCGTAGCACGTCGTCATCGCGCCCGTGAAGCCGTGAGCGTATCCGCGCGCCAACGCGGCATGCCAAAACATCCTGTCGTCGATGCGCGAAAGCTCCGCAGGCCACGTTCCCCACAACTCCAGCAGATCGAATGCTCCGGCCGTGACGAGGAGGCAGCTGGTGTCGACGTGCAAGCTGTTGTCGCCGCGCGTGAATATCGGCATCAGCGTCCCGTCGACACGGTGCAACGTACGCGCCGAATGACAGATCGGCGTTCCTCGCGCGAGATGGCAGGCGAAAAGGGATTCGACGTGGCGCGGACGCAACCAGTTGTCGGCATCGAGATAGGCCACCGCATCGAACCCGGCGTCGATTGCGGCATCGCCCGCAACCCGCCGCGGCGTATCACCGAAATTCCGGCTCGCGGTCGGAAGCCGGATATGCCGCGCAGGCCAGCTGTCAAGTTCCGTTCGCGGGAATCCATCGGCAACCAGTATGTGCTCGCACGGTAGCGTCTGCAGTCTGACGCTCTTGTGGCATCGTTCGAGCAGAACGAGGGACTCCTGAAAATAAGGCGTCAGCACCGCAATCCGCGGAGTTCGAGTTCCCGCAACGACCAGGCTCGACCCCGGCAAGTCGTCCGGCTGACCCAGCGCGAAGAAAAGCTGCAGGAGACGCCGTCGGTTCGCCGCGTCATCCGGACAAGTCGAGCAATGTCGTTCAAGATCGAGAAATTCAGCGCGCGTCGCAGCATCGGCGACTCGTCGCGGCGGTTGTCCAAGTCTATTGTTCACGATCGTAGATGGCGCCGGTCAGGATTTTCCTCGCGCGACCAGCGTTTCCGCAAAAAGCATCAGACGGCGCAGGGTATCCATCGCCACCGGGGCCTGATAGCGCAACTCGCATGCAACCGGCACGGGATCTTCGGTCAATTCAATCGCGGACGCGGGAACCCATACGTCGCGCGGAAGGCCGTAGTTGCAGGCAATCTCCAAAAGGCGATCCTCCGTAAACGACTGGCCCGTGCGCAAGTCCTCGTACAGATCGCGCCAGTGGAACCCGACCGATTTCTCGAGCGCGGGCCGCGCCGCGTAGGCAAGATAGCCGAGGATGACCTTGCTTTCGAGCTGGCTGCGGCTGCGGACCGGACAATGGGCAACGGAAGCGATGTCCTGGCGCAGGCGCGCGTGCGGCGGCGCCGCGACGTCGTTCGGCGAGCCGACGAGATGGTTACCCTCGCCGACCCGATCGTCGGGGCGGTCCAGCAACGCTCTCCCGACGATGACCTTGTGATACCCCTGCTCGGTGTGGCGCTCGACTCTCAACCTGCGCCGGAGGTGACCGGATCCGAACGGCAAGCCGTCCGCGAACGAATCGGGAACGTAAGTCGGCCAGTGGGCAACAGCGTGCATTCCAGGCGGCACGTCGCGGAGCGCCCGCTCCACCCGCTCGCGGTCCGGCACTCGGAGGAATTCGTCGGCATCCAGCGCGAAGACGAAATCAGCGCCCTCTTCCGCCAGCGTCTTCCTGGCCGCTTGCGTGATGCGCAACGATTGCTGGAACGAGGGCTCGTGGTCCTGACCGATAGGCAGCGGCAGTCCCTCGCGCCGCAGATTCGTCAGAATCTCCGCCGTGCCATCGAACGAGCCGTGATCGACGATCGCGAGGCCATCGAGGATGCTAAGATTGTGACGGACGAACGCCTCGATGACGTCGGCCTCGTTGCGCACCATGGCAACACCCCAGAGTCGCATGGTCGGTATCTATCCCTGCGCGGCAATGTTGACGATAGAGACGATGCGTCGTCTCCGTAGTGCGTCAGGACTTTGCGGTCCGCAGCACTTCCTTGATGTCGTGCGCGAACACGTCGGGCCCCTGGCCATAGCCGACGTAGACCCGCAGCTTGCCGTCGGGATCGAAGATGAACGTTCCGGCCGAATGGTCGACTGTGTAGGTCCCCGGCGTCTGGCCCGGCTGCTTCTGATAGAGGACCTTGAATTCCTTTGCTGTACGCGCTGTCGCTTCCGCGTCACCGTAGAGTCCGACGAACCGCGGATCGAAAGCCGGCACGTATTTCGACAACAGCTCCTGCGTGTCGCGGTCGGGGTCCACAGTGACGAACAGGACTTGCACGCGGTCGGCGTCGGCGCCGAGCCGCCTCATCGTTTCCGCGAGCTCGGAAAGCGTCGTCGGACAGAAGTCGGGGCATTGCGTGTAGCCGAAGAACATGACGACGGCCTTGCCGCGGTAGTCGGCGAGCGTGCGCGGCTTGCCGTTATGGTCGATGAGCTGGAAGTCGCGGCCGAACTTCGTTCCCGTCACGTCGGAGGCCATGAACTTCGGGGTGCCCGACCCGCAGGCAATCGCCGCGAGCGCAACCAGAGCGATGAACGTCGCTTCGAACGGGCGCATCAGCGCAGGTAATGGTCTACCAGCAGCACCGAGAACAACGCCGCGAGGTACCACACCGAATACTTGAACGTCGCACGCGCGAGCTCGACGCTATAGTCGCGATAGAGCTGCACGGCGTGGAGCAGGAACACGCCGCCCAGCACCAGCGCGCCCGCGAGATAGATGAGTCCGGTCATCCGCACCGCGAATGGCAGCAGCGAGACCGCGACCAGCACCACCGTGTAGAGCACGATCATGAGCTGCGTGTAGCGGCGTCCGTGCGTCACCGGCAGCATGGGCAAGCCCGCCCTTGCGTAGTCTTCGGCGCGATAGAGCGCGAGCGACCAGAAGTGCGGCGGCGTCCAGATGAAGATGATCAGAAAAAGCAGCAGCGCTTCCGGCGCCACCTCGTTGGTCACTGCCGCCCAGCCAAGGATGGGCGGCATCGCGCCCGATGCGCCACCGATCACGATGTTCTGCGGCGTGGCGGGTTTCAATAACACGGTATAAACGATCGCGTAGCCGACGAACGTCGCGAGCGTGAGCCACATCGTCAGCGGATTCACGAAATGGAAGAGCAGGAATAGACCGAGACCGCCGACGAGCGTCGCGAATACGAGTGTCGACAGCGACGAGATTTCGCCGGCCGGCAGCGGCCGCCTGCGCGTGCGCGCCATCATGGCGTCGATCTTCTGCTCGACGAGGCAGTTGATTGCCGCGGCGGACCCCGCGACGAGCGCGATGCCGACCGTGCCAAAAACCGCAGGCACGACTGGAGGCAGGCCGGGCACCGCGAGGAACATCCCGATCATCGCGACAAAAACGATCAGCGAAACGACGCGCGGCTTCGTCAGTGCCAGGAATTGGCGGAACCGGTGTTGCGAAAGGGCGAGCGTCGTCATGAGGAGGTCATGAAGTGGTCGAGTAGCCGGACGCGAAGAGCTGCTCGAATTTTACCATCGCGGGACCGAGGCCTCCGATCCGGGACGCCTGCAGCAAGCGCGTCAGGTCTCTGGCGAGGCCCTTGATATCGGGGTCGGCGGGGTAAGAAAGCACGAGGTTGCCCAGCGGATCGATCAGCCAGATACCAGGTTGCGCAGGCGGTTGCCCAACAGGCAGCGAGCGAATCATACCAATGGGCGCGAGCGCGATCAGGAGTCCCGGATGTTGCTGGCGCAATTGCGGCGTTGGCGGCGCGCCGCCGGCATCGAGCCACACGCGGACGATACGGTCGCGCTCCTTGCCCTGCATCGTGTGCGCCTGCCGCATCGCATAGAGCGCGCGTTCGCAAGCCGCGTCGCAGCCCGCCGTGCCCGCTGCCAGCAGCACCCATCGCCCGCGAAGATCGACGAGCCGAAACGGTGTGCCATCCTCCTGCACGCCTTCGATCGCCGGCGCCGGGGCGACCTCGAGGAGCGTCCCGTAGTTGACCTGCGCGCTGCGCGGATAAAAGTAATACACCGCGTACGAGGCGACGACGGGGGCGAGGCACGCCGCGGCGACGAGCAGAATCGTGCGGCGGCTACGTCCAACGGCGCTTCGCTGACTCGCGTCATTCATCGCCGGACCGTTTGCCGCGTCGCAGATTGAGAATGGCCCACAACGCGATCGCGAGCGCGGCGAACGCGTACCACTGGACCATGTAGATCTCATGCTTCTCGACACCGAAATCCGGCGCCGCCCAGTCGCGGACGAGGCCGTCGTCGCGTCCTGGAATTATGGTGTCCGTCACCTCGATCAGCACGGGGAGGACCGCCATGCCGGTGGCCGCAGCAAAGCGAGCGGGATCGATGTTCTGCCGGATGGGTCCACCAGGGGCACCACCTGGGGACCCCCAGGGGACCGCCCGCCGCTTCGTTTGCCAAACGGAAGCCGCCCGTTGCCGGAGCCACGATGCGCCCACGCACCGTCACCGTTCCCGGCGGCGGCGCGACCTTCGGGAGCTCGGCACGCGACGCGCCCTGCGGCGTCCATCCACGGTTGACGAGCACCGCGCGTCCGTCGGCGAGCACGAGCGGCGTAATCACGTCGTAACCGGCATGGCCATCGTGGACGCGATTGTCGAGAAAAATCTGCCGGCGTGGGTCATATTCACCCGTTGCGGTGACCGCTCGATAGCGCAGCGCGTTCCAATCCGCCGAAACGGGAAGCTCCGCGAGTGCGACAGGGGCAAGCGCTGCTGCGGTGTCGAATCTCGCGCGCAGCGATTCCTTTTCGTGCATGCGCTGCTGCTGCCAGTGGCCCGCCGCGACAAACATTATTACCGCGGCGATCGTGGCCAATGTGGGCAGCGCGCGCGGCCGAAACCTGCGCGGCAGCGCGCTGTCTGACGAAGGCGCAGGGTTTGGCATCGCAGCGGGGTTCACCTTAAACTGCCTGCCGAGACAAGATAAAAATGATGAAGTTCATCGTTGTCGCGGGGCTCGTCGCCGTCGTCGCCAGCTTGTTCGCGGCGCTCTACTTCTTTTACCGCGACCACGGACAAGGCACGCGAATGGTGCGAATGCTCGCCTTGCGCGTCGCGCTGTCGGCGAGCCTTATCGCGTTCCTGGTGATCGCCTACCGCATGGGATGGATCGGGCCAACCGGCCTGCGGTAGACGAAAGGGCCGCACGTTTGCGCGCGGCCTGTTTCCGCCAGTCGCGCCTCAATCGTCAAAGCCAATAGACAAGAACGAAGAGCAGCAGCCACACGACGTCGACGAAATGCCAGTACCAGGCGGCCGCTTCGAACCCGAAGTGGTGGTCGGGTGTGAAGTGGCCCTTGATGATGCGTGCCAGCATCACGGAAAGCATGATCGCGCCGACCGTCACATGAAAGCCGTGGAAACCGGTCAACATGTAGAAGGTCGAGCCGTAGACCCCGGTCGACAGCCTGAGATTCATCGCGTCGCTGTACGCATGGTGGTACTCGTACGCCTGGAGGCCCAGGAAAATGAATCCCAGGACGATTGTCGCGAACAGCCACAGCTTCAGCTTGCCGCGCTGCTCCGCCTTGAGCGCGTAGTGCGCGATGGTAAGCGTGAACCCGGACGTCAGCAGGATGAGCGTGTTGATGAGCGGGATGCCGATCGGCGACATCGGCGTGAAGAGCTCCTGGATGTACGGGCCGTCGGTGGGCCAGGAGAACGTGTAATTGGGCCAGAGCAGTTTCGAGCCGAGGCCCCCGAGGTCGGGCGCAGACTGAGTGCGTACATAGAACAACGCGCCGAAGAATGCGGCAAAGAACATGACTTCCGAGAAGATGAACCAGCCCATGCTCCAGCGGAACGACATGTCCACTCTCTTGTTGTAGCGATGGCCCTCGGATTCGCCGATGACGGTGCCGAACCAGCCGAACATCATCACCAGCAGCACGATGAATCCCGCGAGGACCATCCACGGACCTGGCCCAAAGTTGTTGAACCAGAACGCCGTGCCCATTCCCATGAGCAGGAGCGCCACCGCGCCAACCACCGGCCACGGCGACGGCTGTGGAACGAAGTAGGGCTTCGCGGCTTGCATGAAAACTTCTCCTGGAGCAGCGGGCTCGGGTGAAGTGCGCCCGCCATCTGTTTAAGTTTTACCCATACCCTCGACTTCGAAAAACGTGTACGACAGCGTAATCGTCGCCATGTCCTTCGGCAGCGACGGATCGACGACGAACACGACCGGCATCTGCCGCGTCTCCCCGGGTTGCAGCACCTGCTTCGTAAAACAGAAGCACTCGAGCTTGCGGAAGTATTGCGCCGCGTCTCGAGGAGCGTAACTGGGGATCGCCTGGCCGGTCATCGCACGATCGGTTCGGTTCGAAATCTCGTAGACGACCTGTCGGACTTCGCCCGGATGCACGCTGACGATCACCTCGAGCGGCCGAAACGTCCAGGGCAGGGTTCTGACGTTCGAGTCGAGCTCGATGCGCACCGAACGCGCCGCGTCGACCTGGGTATTCCTGATTTCGTCGGCGGTCGCGAGGTTGCGCAAGCCCGTGGCTTCGCAAATCATGTCGTAGAACGGCACCAGCGCGTAGCCGAAGCCGAACATGGCGACCACGATGACGCACAACTTGACGAGCAGCGTCCGGTTGTTCCTGCTTGAGGCGCCCGAGTCGCTCATTTGCGCAGGTTCCTTCCGATGGCGACGACGAGAAACAGAAGCACAGCTGCGCCCATGACCGATACGCCGATTAGCGGACCGCCGAACGCGTGGGCGACGATGATGCCAACGAAAAACACTGCCGCGATGCTCGCGAACGCGAGCGCGGTCCGGAGGTTGCGGACATTAGTGCTAGTAGGTTTGCCGGAGTTCATCTCAAAATCGAGCCGGTGGTAGTAGCTTTGACGGAGTTCATCTCAAAATCGAGCCGCGCGGCTTCACCCGCGTGGCTCGCTTATCCATCTATTTAACCTCAGGAGGTGTTTCGAACGTGTGATACGGCGCCGGTGACGGCACCGTCCATTCGAGCGTATCGGCACCTTCCCAAGGCTTGGCCGGCGCCTTCTCGCCCTTGCCCATCACGCACTTCAGCACCGCATAAAGGAAGATCAGCTGGGAAGCGCCGAACCAGAACGAGCCGATCGAGGCCAGCATGTTCCAATCGGCGAATTGCTGCGCGTAGTCCGGAATGCGGCGCGGCATGCCGGCGAGGCCAAGGAAGTGCATCGGGAAGAATGTCAGGTTGAACGAGAGCATCGACGACCAGAAGTGAAGCTTGGCGAGGCGCTCGTCGTACATCGTGCCCGTCCACTTCGGGAGCCAGAAGTACGCGCCGCCGAAGAACGCGAACAGGCTGCCCGCGACCATGACGTAATGGAAATGGGCGACGACATAGTAGGTGTCCTGCAACTGGATGTCGACGGGCGTGATCGACAGTACGAGCCCGGTGAAGCCGCCCAGCGTGAAGAGGAACAGGAAGCCGATCGCGAAGAGCATCGGCGCTTCCAGCGTCATCGAGCCCTTCCACATCGTCGCGACCCAGTTGAACACTTTGACGCCCGTCGGCACGGCGATCAGCATCGTCGCGTACATGAAGAACAGCAGTCCGGCGGCCGGCATGCCCACGGTGAACATGTGATGCGCCCAGACGATGAACGACAGGATGGCGATCGCGGCGAGCGCGTAGACCATCGATGCGTAGCCGAACAGTGGCTTGCGCGAGAACGCCGGAATGATCTGCGAGATGATGCCGAACGCCGGCAGGATGATGATGTAGACCTCGGGATGCCCGAAGAACCAGAACACGTGCTGGAATAGAACAGGGTCGCCGCCGCCCGCAGCGTTGAAGAACGTGGTGCCGAAATGACGATCGGTGAGAAGCATCGTCACCGCGCCGGCCAGCACCGGCATCACGGCGATCAACAGGTAAGCCGTGATGAGCCATGCCCAACAGAACAGCGGCAGCTTCATCAGCGTCATCCCGGGCGCGCGCAGGTTCAGGATTGTCGTGATGATGTTGATCGAACCCATGATCGACGACGCACCGAGAATGTGGATCGCGAAGATCGTGAGATCCATTCCCATGCCCGCCTGGACGGTGAGCGGCGGATAGAGCGTCCAGCCTCCCGCGGCGGCACCCCCCGGAACGAACAGCGATGTGACGAGCAGGATCGCGGCAGGCGGCAGCAGCCAGAAGCTCCAGTTGTTCATCCGCGCGAACGCCATGTCCGGCGCGCCGATCATCATCGGAATCTGCCAGTTCGCGAATCCGACCGCCGCCGGCATGATCGCGCCGAACACCATGATGAGCCCGTGCAGCGTCGTCATCGAATTGAAGAATTCGGGGTTGACGATCTGGAGCCCGGGCTCGAACAGCTCGGCGCGGATCAGCATCGCCATCGAGCCGCCGACGAAGAACATCGTCAACGAGAACCACAGGTACATTGTCCCGATGTCCTTGTGGTTCGTCGTCGTCAGCCAGCGTTTGAATCCCGTCGGATGGTGTGCGTGGCCGTCATCGGCGTGGCCGTATCCGGGGGCGTGATCGTGGGCGACGCTGCTCATCTTGGTGTCTCCGGTGGGCGCTAGCGTGCGGCTTTGATGTCGGAAGGCTGCACAGCTTCGCCGGTATGATTGCCCCAGCTGTTGCGCGTGTACGTGATCACCGCCGCGATGTCGGTGTCCGAGAGCTGCTTCCACGAAGGCATCGCCGTGGGCTTGCCATCACGCTCGACGCCGTTCAGCACGATCTTGATCTGTTCAGCCTTGGGGCCATTGACGACCTTCGAGCCGTCGAGCGGAGGGAATGCCGGCAGCGCGCCTTTGCCGTTCGCCTGGTGGCAAGCGGCGCAGTTGGCCGTATAGACCTTTTCGCCGCGGGCGACGAGATCCTTGAGCTCCCAAATCTTGTTCGGGTTGTCGGCTGCCGCCGCGACTTCCTTCTTCCTGTCGGCGATCCATTGCGCGTAGTCGTCCTTCGACTTGACCTCGACGACGATTGGCATGAATCCGTGCTCCTTGCCGCATAGCTCCGCGCATTGGCCGCGATAGGTGCCGATCTTGTCGGCCTTGAACCACGAATCGCGGACAAAGCCGGGAATGGCATCCTGCTTCACGCCGAACGCAGGCACCCACCAAGCGTGAATCACGTCGCCGGCGGTGATCAGCACGCGAACCTTGGTGTCGACCGGAACCACCATCGGATGGTCGACCTCGAGCAGGTAGTGCTCGCCCTTGGGCGCCAGGTTTTCGATTTGTGCCATCGGCGTCGACAGGTTCGAATAGAAGCTGACGCCTTCTTCCAGGTAGTCGTAGTTCCACTTCCACTGGTAACCCGTGACCTTGATCGTCATGCCGGGCTCGGACGTATCCTTCATCGCGAGAACCGTCTTGGTCGCCGGGAACGCCATGAAAAGAAGAATCAGGAACGGAATCACCGTCCAGATGACCTCGACCGCCGCGTTCTCGTGAAACTGATGCGCCTTGTGCCCGACCGACTTCCGATGCTTGAAGATCGAGTAGAACATCACGCCGAACACGGCGATGAAAATGGCGACGCAAAACCAGAAAATGAACGAGTGGAGGTCGAACATCTGCCGCGCGATCGGCGTGACCGGGGGCTGGAGGTTCCATTCTTTGGCCGCGAACGTCGCGCCGGGAAACGTCAGCGCCGCTGCCAGAGTCGCCTGCATGAACCGGACGCCGCCGATGATCTTGTCGCGTACCATGCTTCCCTCGCGCGTGCTGCGTTCGTGTTCAGACCTGCTGTCGATGCGTGCCAGACGCTTTCATCGCGGCATTCGCGCATCGCGTCGCGATGGCACCGCGCGGAATCCGGGTTCGATTGGCTATCGGAGGGGATTCGGCCGCACGCGCCGCGCCGGATTGCTGCGAAAGGCGCGAAATCTTAGCACGGAACGCGTCACTGCTGATAGGCGAAACTGCAGTTCCAGGTGCGCACCTCGTTATCGGATGCCAAGGGTCTGCAGCGCCTCTGGCGCAACGCTTGCGCCCGGCCCGATTCCGGTGCACCAGTCGATGTCGGCGACGAGCGGCGCCGGAAGTCGCGCCGCCAACGCTGTGATGTTGTCGTCCGCCGCCTCCATCGCCGGATCGATGCGGTTGGCAATCCAGCCCGCGAGCATGATGCCGCGTGCCGAAACGGCGTGTGCCGACAGCAGCGCGTGATTGAGGCAGCCAAGGCGAATACCGACCACCAGTACCATACGGAGGCGCAATTGCGCGGCAACGTCGAGCATGTCAGCCGTAGCACTCAAGGGCACCAGCACGCCGCCTGCACCCTCGACGATGACGACGTCTGCGCGCGCGCTGAGGCGGTCATACGCCGCGGCGATCGTCCCAAGATCGATCGTCACGCCGGATCGCGCCGCGGCAAGATGCGGAGCGATCGCTGGCGCAAACGAAAACGGATTCACATCGGCGAGCGACGCTTCCACATTGCCGGCGGCGATCAGCGCGCCGACATCGGCATTGAACGTCGCGCCCGGCAAAATCCCCGCCGCCACGGGTTTCATTCCGACCGCGCGCGCGCCGCCTGCAACGAGCGCGCGCAGGAGCGCGGTCGCAACGAGCGTCTTGCCGACGCCGGTGTCGGTGCCAGAAATGAAGAGTCCGCTCATCGCTCGAACTGCACGATGGCATGCCCTTCCGCCGTACGCCGCGGCGCCGCTTTCCACGCGTGGCCGTAGATCACCTCGAACGTCGCCGCAATCCGCCCATCCGCTGCCCGACCCGGCACTGCCTCGAGTGATGCGAGTGCGCGCTCGAAACGCCCGCGCCCCGTGAGGCCGCGCCGGCGACCTTGCGCTGCGTTGGTCGCGCCGATGGCCTTGAGATCACCGGCCATCGATCGTGCATCCGCGTAGGTCAGTGTGAGCATTTCCATTTGCATCACCGGATCGGCGAATCCGGACTGAATGAGTAGGTCGCCGACGTCGTGCATGTCGACAAAGCGCCCCACATGCGGATGGTTGTCTACGGCAGCGAACGCCGCACGCAGTTCCTTGAGCGTATCCGGGCCGAATGTCGTAAACGTTATGAGACCGCCGATTTCGAGCACGCGGTGAATCTCGGCAATAGCCCGCGGCAGGTCGGCGACCCATTGCAGCGTGAGATTGCTCCACACGAGTCCGAACGTCCCCGCCGCGAACGGGAGCGACCCAGCGTCGCCGCAGACGAGCAACGCCGCACCCGGTACGCGCACGCCCAACGGCGAGAGCAGCCGGTCAACGAGCGAGCGGTTCTCGCGGATGCGCTCGCGCGTTGCAACAAGCATCGGGAGCGCGACGTCCAATGCGACACGGCGCGCCAGCGGATATCGTGCGGCGAGCTCGGGCAGCGCATCGCCCGTTCCGCAACCGGCATCGAGAATCGTCGCCGGCGCGAGCCGCATGACGTCGAGACGTTCCATCATCCGCGCGCCGACTTCCCGCTGCAGCACCGCGGCCGCATCGTAAGTTCGCGCCGCGCGCTCGAAGTGCCGGCGCACCGCCCGCGGATCGATCGCGGCGGGATCGGGTTCGCGCGGCCGATCAGCGGTCATCGCGCGCCTTCCACGTTGGCGCTGGGGTCGGCAATGGGCTTGGCAATAGGGTCGGCAACCGAGGTCGCTGTCGTGCCCGCCGAGAGAAATCCGCGGAGCGCACGCACGAATTCATCGGGGTGCGACAGGAACGGCACATGCGCAGCGCCATCGATCGACACGAATCGGCCGTTCGCCATTGCCGATGCGAGCCATTCGCCCGCGGTCGCCGGCACCAGCGTATCCCGATCGCCCGCGATGACCAGCGTGGGGCGGAGGACTCGCCCCACCTCGGCACGCAAATCCGTCGTTGCGAGCGCGGCAAACGCCTCCGCCAGCGTGCGCCGCGACGGCTCGCCGCGCGCGAAGATCTCGCCGCGAAGCGCCGCCAATGCCGCGCGTCCGTGCTCGCTGCCGCGCAGTTGCAACGTCAGGAAGCGCAGCACGGTCGGCTTCCACGCGATAGCGAGCTCGTCACCGAATCGCTTCAGCGTTTCATGCGATATGGCGTGATCCCACCCGTCGCCGGCAACGAATCGCGGCGTCGTCGCGACGAGAGCGAGACGGGAAACGCGTTGCGGATTGGCCAACGCCCACGCGAGCGCAATCTGACCGCCCAGCGACCAGCCGACGATGTCGAGTGGCGATGGCTCGGCGGAGAAAGCCGCTTCGAGCGAAGCGACGACGCGGGCGATCGTGAACGCAGATGCGGGCGCACTGTAGCCGTGCCCGGGCAAGTCGACAGCATGGACGCGATGATGAGGCGCGAGACGCGGCCCCACGGGATCCCAGACGCCGGAATGCATCGCCCATCCGTGGAGCAGCACGAGCGGCGGACCGCGACCGGATGACTCGACGTGCAGCTGCGCACTCACCGTGATTCCGTCGCGCCGAATTCAGGTGCAAGCGCGACAAGTGCATCGGCGAGCGCGTCGACCTCGGCGCGCGTATGGGAGGCGCTCAACGACACCCGCAATCGCGCGGTGCCCCGTGGGACCGTCGGCGGTCGAATCGCAGGGACCCAGAATCCACGCTGCATCAGCGCGGCGGAAAGTCCGACGGCGGCTTCATTGCCGCCGACGACTACCGGCTGAATCGCGGTTCTCGAATCGGCGAGCTTGAAAGGAAGCGAACGCGCGCGTTCGCGAAATTGCTCGATCAGCGCCGCGAGGTGGGCTCGCCGCGGCGCATCGTCGCGAATGATCGCCAGGCTTGCGTGAAGTGCCTCGGCGAGAAGCGGCGGCGCAGCCGTCGTGTAGATGTACGGACGCGCGGTCTGCACCAGCGTTTCGATCACCGCCGGATGCGCGGTGACGAAGGCGCCCGCAACGCCGGCCGCCTTGCCCATCGTTCCCATGAGAACGATGCGTTCGGACGCGAGCCTGAACTCGGCGACCGATCCGCGGCCTTCGCCCAGCACACCGAAACCGTGCGCATCGTCGACGACGAGCCACGCGTCGAACTCGTCGGCGAGCTCGAGCAGGGCGGGCAGCGGCGCGAGATCGCCGTCCATGCTGAACACCGCATCGGTCGCGATCAGCTTGCGTCTCGCCTTGGAAGTGGCGAGCCGCGCGCGCAGGGCGGCAACATCGCAGTGCGCGTAGCGGACGAAATCGGCGCGCGCGAGCAGTGCGCCGTCGTTGAGACAGGCATGGTTCAGTCGATCCCCGAAGATGACATCGCCGCGGCCGGCGAGCGCGGTGAGTATCGCGATGTTGGCGAGATAGCCGGACGAGAACGTCAGCGCTCGCGCTTTGGCGCAAGGCCCGGCGAACGCCGCAAGCTCGGTCTCGAGCGTCGCGTGCGAGGCAAAATGGCCGGCGACAAGATGCGATGCGCCAGCGCCCACGCCGAAGCGTTGCGCCGCGGCGCGCGTGGCGGCGATCAGGGAAGGATGATTCGCGAGGCCAAGATAGTCATTGCTTGCGAACGCGACCAATTCGCGCCCATCGACGACGACGCGCGCGCCTTGCGGCGATTCGACGATGCGACGAGTACGCGCAAGTCCCGCTGCGGCGCGGTCGGCGAGATTGCGCTCGAGCGAACCGACGAGTGACACGGACACGGACGCTTCAGGCGACCGGCGCGTCGGTCGCGTGAAGGCCGAGCGAAGCGAGAAGCGCGCGGTCAGCCGCGATTTCCGGATTGCCTGTCGTCAGGAGCTTGTCGCCGTAGAAAATCGAGTTGGCGCCCGCGACGAAGCACAGCGCCTGCACCGCATCGCCGAGCTCGCGGCGGCCGGCGGAGAGCCGCACCATCGCCTTCGGCATCGTGATCCGCGCCACGGCGACCGTGCGCACGAATTCCAGCGGGTCAAGCGCGGCGTCGCCGCCGAATCGATCGTGCAGTGGCGTCCCTGCGACCTGTACGAGATGGTTGATCGGAACCGATTCGGGATAGGGATCCAGGTTCGCGAGCGCAGCGATGAGACCCGCGCGCTGCGTCCGCGATTCACCCATGCCGACGATCCCGCCGCAGCATACGAAAAGCCCCGCGTTACGCACACGCGCGAGCGTTTCGAGCCGATCGTCGTAGTCGCGGGTCGTGATCACATCGCCGTAGAATTCCGGCGCCGTATCGAGATTGTGGTTGTAATAGTCGAGACCGGCACCCTTCAACGACTCCGCCTGGCCGTCTTTCAGCATCCCAAGCGTGCAACAGGTCTCCAGCCCGAGCGCTTTCACGCCGCGCACCATCTCGAGCACGGGCACGAGGTCGCGATCCTTCGGTCCGCGCCAGGCGGCGCCCATGCAAAAGCGCGTCGCGCCCTGCGCCTTGGCCGCACCCGCCGCGGCGAGCACCGCGTCGATGTCGACCAGTTTCTCGTCCTCGACGGTTGTGTGGTAGCGCTTTGCCTGCGGGCAGTAGCCGCAGTCCTCGGGACAACCGCCCGTTTTTATCGACAGCAGCGTCGAGAGCTGAACGGCATTTCGCGCATGATGCTCGCGATGCACTTGCTGGGCGCGGAAGATGAGCTCGGGGAACGGCAGCGCGAACAGCGCCTCGATCGCCGCGAGCGTCCACTTCGAAGACGCCGATGCGCGGGCGGTCCGCGATTTGTGATTGTCAATCGTGCTTCTGGCGGATGGCATCGCGCGTGTCTCGTGCGTTAGATTCGGCGGCGGATCGAGTGTCGCGGGAGGGAGCTCCCCTTGTCAAATCGCGCAACGGAAACATTTGACTGCGCCGATGCGCGCGGAATCGCCCTTCCGTGCGCAAACGAAGTCGCTTCGGCGCAGCGCGCAGGCTTGCGGTTGCGCGCGCTGCGCGGGCGAATGATGCGCGTTGCGCAGCTAACGTTGCCGCAGCATTGCCAATTGTGCGTCGCGAACTCCGGATCGAGATTGCTGTGCGACGCATGCGTTGCCGATCTTCCGCGGCTTGGCGCCTGCTGCCCCGTTTGCGCGCTTCCTTCGGCGGATGGCGCCTGCTGCGGCGCTTGTCTCGCGTATCCTCCCCCGTGGTCCCGCACGACCGCCGCGCTCGTTTACGCATTTCCGGTCGACCGGTTGCTGCAGCAGTTGAAGTATGGCGGGCGTCTCGCTTTGGCAGACTGGGCGGGCGAGACGCTGGCAAACGCGGTGCGCCCGAGCTTCGTCTCGCGCGCCCCATCGGATCGGCCGGACCGAATCGTCGCGTTGCCGCTCGCCACCGCGCGCCAGCGCGAACGAGGATTCAATCAGGCGCGTGAAATTGCCGCCCGCGTTGCGAGCACGATTGCCTTGCCGCTCCAGTCGCCTCTCGGTCGAGTCGCCGGCGGGAAGCCGCAGGCTGCGCTCGCATGGAAAGACCGCTCGAACAACGTTCGTGGGGCATTCCATGTAGACAAAGACGTGCGCGGCGGGCGCATCGCGCTGATCGACGATGTGATGACCACCGGCGCCACGCTCGCTGAGGCTGCGCGCGTCCTCATTAAGTCCGGCGCGGCGGACGTCGAGTGCTGGGTTGTCGCGCGTACGCTGCGCATTGACAACGCTTAGCCGAGTCCGTGGCGCCGGGTGGTACGCTCGACACCCGGCGCTTGATGTTCCCCCGGCGAATCATGTTTTCCGTCGTTCTCGTCCATCCGGAAATCCCGCCCAATACCGGCAACGTGATCCGGCTCACCGCCAACACGGCCACCGACCTCCATCTCGTCGAGCCGCTGGGCTTCCGAATGGACGACCGTGAGCTGAAACGCGCGGGGCTCGACTATCACGAGTACGCGCGCGTCGTTGTCCACCGCGATTTCGCTGCCTGCCGCGCGGCGATCGATGCCTTAGCTCCACGCCGCTGGTTTGCGTTCACGACGAGCGCCACGACATCGCTCTACGAGGTCCGATTTGAAGCGGGCGACGTGCTCGTCTTCGGTTGCGAAACATCGGGGCTGCCCGCGGATATCGTCCAGCAATTCGCGCTCAACGCTCGGGTGCGCATTCCGATGCGTCCGGACGTGCGGAGCCTCAATCTGTCCAATGCCGTCGCGGTAGCCGTCTACGAGGCGTGGCGGCAGAACGGATTGCGCGGCGCTTGCTGACGCACTATTTCGCCGCGCTCGCCACGCCGTTCATTCCGAGCGCATTCATGACGAACCGCAGCTCGTAGTCGCGATCGACGACGCGCTGCTGCTGCGTCTTGCCGGTGCCGTGACCGCTGTCGAAATCCATGTACAGCAGGAAGGGCGCGACCTGGCCGGGATTGTTCTGCGCCACGGCGACGAACTTCTTCGCGTGCAGCGGATCGACGCGCGAATCGTACTCGCCGGCGACAATCAGCGTTTCCGGCATGTTCACGCCCTGGCGCACGTTCTGATACGGCGAGTAGCGCAGGATCCAGCGAAAGTCCGCGGGGCGATCCGGATCGCCGTACTCGGCAATCCAATATCGCGCGATCAGGAACTTGTGATAGCGCACCATGTCGAGCAGGGGCACCTGGCAGATCGCCGCGCGAAAGAGGTCGGGGCGTTGCGTCTCGACCACCGGCCGCTCCGGCGTCGCCGGCGGGAAGAACGCCGCATCGGCCCCTCGCGCGCCATCGGCCGCCGCGCCCGTCAACGTGGCGAACACGAGGGCAGCCGCGATGCAATTCGTCGCTTCGTCCGCACGCCATCACCTCCGTCAACCTGCCTCCGCGCGCGGTTCGCGCCGCAACAGCGCAAGGACCGCATCGCGAGGCGAAAGATTTT
This sequence comes from uncultured beta proteobacterium, assembly GCA_963724975.1. Taxonomy (GTDB): domain Bacteria; phylum Pseudomonadota; class Gammaproteobacteria; order Burkholderiales; family Casimicrobiaceae; genus CAIWHR01. Next base: position 847,627 of record CAVRXB010000005.1, read on the forward strand.
CGTACAGAACACGATACACGGCGTCGACGATCGGCATTTCGATGCCGTGATGCCGTGACAGGATTCGCGCTGCGCGGGCAGCCGCCACGCCTTCGGCGACGTGACCGAGTTCGGCGAGGGCCCGCGTCAGCGTGCGCCCGCGGGCCATCTCGAGTCCCACGCGCCGATTGCGCGACAGATCGCCGGTGCACGTCAGCACGAGATCTCCCAGTCCCGCGAGACCCATCAGCGTGTCGCGCCGGCCGCCAAGCGCATGGGACAGCCGCCCGGTCTCGGCGAGCCCGCGCGTGATCAGCGCGGCGCGGGCGTTGTGGCCAAAACCCAGGCCGTCGCTCGCCCCGGCGGCAATCGCCAGCACGTTTTTTACCGCTCCTCCCACTTCGACACCCGCAATGTCGTCGCTTTCGTAGGCGCGCAGCGAATCGGCGCGCAACAGCGCCGCGACGCGCGCGGCGAGAGCCGATTCGGTGGCTGCCACGGCAACTGCGGTTGGCAAACCGTGAGCGACTTCTTCCGCAAAGCTCGGCCCCGAGACGACGCCAACGGGCGCCGGCCACCGCGCCGCCAGAACCTGGTGCGCAAGACCGATGCCGACTGGGAAATCAGGCGACGGCGGGACCTCGACAAAACCTTTCGATAGCCACACGAGCGGCGCTCGGGCTCCCGCGCTCGCGAGTTGATCGGCGAGCCCCGACAATGCCGCCATCGGCGTGGCGGCGATCAGCATTTCCGCTCGTGCCGCTGTAGCGAAGTCGGCACTCACTGCCAATGCCTTGGGCAACATCGCGCCCGACAGGTAGCGTTCATTGCAGCGTGCGTCGGCGATCTCCTGCGCTCGCGTTGCGTTTCGCGCCCACAGCGTGACCCGCACATCGTCCCGGCGGGCAAGATGCGCGGCGAGCGCGGTCCCCCACGCTCCTGCGCCCAGGATTGCGATCGTCGTCATCGAGGTGCGACCGGTCGGCGCCGGCCAACGCTGCGCTTCAGAGTCCGAACACCTGCGTGATGCGCACGAATCCCGTCTGGCCGTCCCGGTGGCGGACCTTGACCCAGCCAGGTGCGGAGGTGGTGGCAGCGGAGGTCGCTGTTTCGGCAAACTCGAGCAGAACGTGCTGCTCCGCGCGAAAGACAAGAGCCGCGGTGTCCTCGGGATTCGCCCGCACCTCGGCCAGCGGTGCGCGCACCACGAGCGTACGTTTGTCGGCGAGCGACTTCTTCTCGACCCAGCCGATCGTTCCGCCGGCATCGCGGACCTTGCTCCAGCCCTCCACCGGGACGATGACTTCCAACGGCGTGTCGCGTCCCAGCACAAAAAGCGGCTTCGCCTTTGCCGAGGGTGCATCGTAGAGCACCGTCGCCGGCTCGCCGATCGACCGATACTCGGCTGCGATCGCGTGGGTCGCCGCGAGCACGCCGCACACGACTACGGCCAGCGAAACACGGCGCGCCATTACACCGCTTCTCATTTGACGCCTCGGTTGCCTTGGGGCCTGTTAACGCTATGGACACAAACGCGTTGCACGGGCGAAAACACCCAGCTAGTTCACAGCGGCCGCCGGCGCCGGTTGCTCCATTTGCACCAGCTGCTGCTGGTAGATCGCCTCGAAGTTGATCGGTGCAAGATGCACGGGCGGGAATCCGGCGCGGCCCACCGCGTCCGCAAGCGTTTCCCGAAGATAGGGGAAGAGCACATTCGGACAGTTGATCGCAATCACCGGTTGCAGATGTTCGGGCGGGATGCCGCGGATCGTGAAAATGCCGGCTTGTGAAGCCTCGACGAGAAACAGCGTGCGATCGCTAGTCTTCGCCGTCAGCGTGATGGTCAACACACACTCATAGACGTCGGGATCGATCTGCTCGCCGCGCGTGCGGAGCCCGACCTCGACATTAGGCGGCTCCGTCGTCTTGAACGATTGCGGCGACCCCGGGCACTCGAGAGAGAGATCCTTGACGTAGATCTTGTCGATGGAAAATGCGACCGCGGCGTCGGACGCGGAAAGGGGTTGCTGGGACTCAGCCATGATGCGTTCCTTAGAAAATGGGCAAACCGGTGATTTTACGCGCTTTCACCGGGCGGCGACCACCGGTGACTAGGGATTGGCGCCGGCGAGAAGCGGGACGAGCCCGCCGGCTTGATCGAGCGCGACCAAGTCCTCGTAGCCGCCGACGTGGACGTCGCCCACGTAGATCTGCGGGACAGTGCGGCGCCCGGTCTTTTTCATCATCTCGACCCGCTCGCCCGCGTCGAGGTCGACGCGAATCTTGGCAATCGACGTGACACCTTTGGTGCCGAGATAGCGCTCGGCGCGAACGCAGAAGGGGCACATCGCGGTCGTGTACATCGTGATGGTCGGCGTGCCGATCGCCACGTCACTTCTCCACGGGCAAGCCGTCCTTTTTCCACGCTGCAATGCCGCCCTGAAGAGTGTAGATCTCCTTGAAGCCGGCCTTCGCGAGCGTCCCCGCCGCCATCCGGCTCTTTCGTCCCGTATCGCAATACGCGACGATCGGGCGTGCGACAAGCTTCCCCAACTCCGATACCCGCCCGGCAAGTTGCGACAGCGGGATGTGGATTGCGGTCGGCAGCCTTCCGCCCTCGAATTCCTTCGGTTCGCGCACGTCGAGGAGCACGGCGTTGCGGCGGTTGAGAAGTTGCGTCGCTTCGGCGTTGTTCACGTCCTTTACCGATGAAAAGCGGCGCTGCACGAGGGGCCAGACGAGCATTGCGCCGGACATCAGGAAGACCGCAATCAGCATCCAGTTGTTTTGCACGAACGACATGGGGAAGCCCGAAGCAGAATGAGACGAAGGTAAAATGATAGCGTACGCCGACGTGATGCCGGCGCGCTCACTCTCGCGAGGCGTGCTCGCGTTATCGCCACGTTGCCACGCCACGATGAATTCCACCCCCAAGCCCCTCGCCCGACCGGTCGTCCTGCTGATCCTGGACGGTTTCGGCTGCCGCGCCGACGCCCCTGACAACGCGATCACCCGCGCCCGGATGCCGAACTGGGATCGGTTGCTCGCGGCCTGTCCGCACACGACGATCGATGCGTCCGAGCTCGAGGTCGGGTTGCCGGCGGGCCAGATGGGGAACTCCGAAGTCGGCCATCTCAACATTGGCGCCGGCCGCGTCGTCTACCAGGACTACACGCGAATCGATCACGCGATCGCGACGGGCGAATTCGCGCGCAATCCTGTACTTACGGCGGCGGTGGGAGCCGCCAGGGTCAATGGCAGCGCCATACATATTGTGGGATTGGTATCGCCGGGCGGCGTCCACAGCCACGAGCGGCAGATTGCGGCGATGGTGGAGCTTGCCGCCGCCGGCGGGGCACCGCGCATCCTGCTTCACGCGTTCCTCGACGGCCGCGACACGCCGCCGAAAAGTGCCGGTGCGTCGCTCGGCTTCCTCAACACCGTTTGCGAACGGTCATCCGGCGCACGCATCGCTTCGATCTGCGGCCGTTACTATGCGATGGACCGCGACAAGCGCTGGGAGCGGATCGCGGCCGCTTACGAGCTACTGGTCGACGGTCGCGCGGCATATATGGCTCCCGATCCGGCGTCCGGGCTCGACGCCGCGTACGCCCGCGGCGAAACCGACGAATTCGTCAAGGCCACCGCGATTGTCGACGCGCGAGGCCGCGCGGCGACGATGTCCGACGGCGATGTCGTCGTGTTCATGAACTTCCGTGCCGACCGGGCGCGACAGCTCACGCGCGCCCTCACCGACCCCGCGTTCGACAGTTTCCCCCGCCACCGCGTGCCGCGTCTCGAGCGTTTCGTGTGCCTCACGAGCTACGGCGACGAGTTCGCGCGCTTGCCCGTTGCGTTCGCGCCGCAGTCCGTCGCCAACAGCTTCGGCGAGTACCTCGCCAAACGAGGGCTCGCGCAGCTTCGGATCGCCGAGACCGAAAAGTACGCGCATGTGACCTACTTCTTCAGTGGCGGCGTCGAAGCCGTCTACCCGGGCGAGGATCGCATCCTCGTGCCTTCGCCGCGCGTCGCCACCTACGATTTGCAGCCGGAGATGAGCGCGCCCGAGCTCACCAACAGGCTCGTCGCCGCGATCGAATCCGCCAAATACGACGCGATCGTCTGCAACTACGCCAATTGCGACATGGTCGGCCACACCGGCGACTTCGTTGCCGCGATGAGGGCCGTGGAGACGCTCGACGGCTGCATCGAGCGCGTGGTGACGGCCGCACGGAAAGGGGGCGGCGAGGTGCTGATCACGGCGGATCACGGCAACGCCGAACAGATGTACGACGCCGCGACGGGCCAGCCGCACACGGCGCACACGCTCAATCGAGTCCCTTGTGTCTATGCGGGACGGGCGGCGGCGATGGCGAAGGATGGCGCGCTGAAAGACATCGCGCCGACGCTGCTCGCAATGATCGGCCTGCCCGCGCCGGCGGAGATGACCGGCCGTTCGCTTCTTACCTTTCCGCAGGAATAACCACAATTCGGGCGTACCGCGGCAATCGCGGAACTTGTCGGCAGGCGCGCTGCCTGAGATCGTTGGAGTTGCCGCCGATCTGCCCGCAGCCGACGCCCGGCACCGCGGTTGCCGCCGGGCATTGATTTCCGTCGGAAACGCTACGAAACTAGTAACTGGGCAACACCAAGATTCGGGCAACACCAAGAATCGAGCGCCGGCTGCTTGTGGCCGACCGGCGCCAGCGCATTCCGTCGAACGTGGATTTCCATCGCCGGCGCCATGCCGGGGTATAATTATCTACTGCGTTATTGTTGTGATTCTTAGCGCGGTGGTCAGTGTGGCATTTGGATGCGTGGAACGGACGGATAAGCCGCCCTTGCCTCCGCAAGCAAAGGAAAGACGATGGGAAACTGGAAGAAGGCAGGACTGATCGGGTTGGGCGCAGTGCTGGGCGTCCTGCTTTCGCTCAACTTCTCGGCCGTCGCGCAGCGCGACGCGCGGATGCCCATTCCCTACGAGGATTTGCAACTCCTGTCGGCGGTGTTCGGCAAGATCAAGTCGGATTACGTCGAGCCTGTCTCGGACGACAAGCTCATCAAGGAAGCCATCAACGGAATGGTCCACGGGCTCGACCCGCATTCCGACTTCCTCGACGCTGAGGCGTTCAAGGACCTGCAGATCTCGACCCAGGGCAAGTTCGGCGGGCTCGGCATCGAAGTAGGCGTCGAAGACGGGATTGTCCGGGTCGTCTCGCCGATCGAGGACACGCCCGCATTTCGCGCCGGCATCAAGTCGGGCGACCTCATCGTCAAGATCGACAACGACGCGACGCGCGGCATGCCGCTATCCAAAGCCGTCGACAAGATGCGCGGCAAGCCGGGCACCTCCGTCGTGCTGACGGTCGTGCGCAAGGACGCCGAGGGTCCGCTGACGTTCTCGCTGGTGCGCGAGGAAATCAACGTCAAGAGCGTGCGCGCGAAGATGCTGGAGCCGAGCTACGGTTACATTCGCGTGCGCCAGTTCCAGGACCGCACCGCCGAGGATCTTTCCAAAGCGCTCAAGGACTTCTACAAGCAGGGCGAACTGAAGGGTCTTGTGCTCGACCTCCGCAGCGACCCGGGTGGGCTGCTCAACCAGGCGGTTGCGGTGTCGGCCGCCTTCCTGCCGAAGGATGCGCTCGTCGTCTATACCGACGGGCGGACGACGGATGCCCGCATGCGGCTGTCGGCGCGCAAGGAAGACTACACGCGCCGCGGCGAGGATTACCTCAAGGATCTGCCGCCCGGGGTCAAGAAGGTTCCGCTGGTCGTGCTGGTCGATGGCGGCACCGCTTCGGCGTCCGAAATTGTCGCCGGCGCGCTGCAGGATCACAAGCGCGCGACCGTGCTCGGCATCCAGACTTTCGGCAAAGGCTCCGTGCAGACCATCCTGCCGCTTGGCAACAATGCCGGTCTGAAGCTTACGACCGCGCGCTATTACACGCCGTCGGGACGCTCGATCCAGGCGAAAGGCATCGAGCCCGACATCGCCGTCGATGACGGTCGGGCATCGCCGCTCGTCAAGGAAGCGAACCTGCAGGGTCACCTCGAAGGCGACGTCGCCAAGGCGCGTGCGCTGGAAGCGGTGAAGGGTCTCGACAAGAGCGTCCCGTCGAAAGCCCTCGACAAGACGGCGGCTGGCGAGACGGGGATCCCGCGTTTCGAATTCGGCGCCGCCGATGATTTCCAGCTCACCCAGGCGATGAACCATCTCAAGGGTCAGCCGGTTGTGGCGTCCGCCAAGGCTGTGGCACAGGTCAAGCCGGAGTAGCAAGCTGGCGAGTCTCGCGAAACGCCCGGCCCCGCCGGGCGTTTTCGTTTGGGAACCCCTCGAGATGGACGACGCGCAACTTCTTCGCTACAGCCGTCACATCCTGTTGCCTGAGCTCGGAATCGACGCGCAGGAGAAGTTTGCGGCCGCGCGCGTGCTCATAGTCGGGGCTGGCGGGCTGGGCGCGCCGGCGGCGCAGTTCCTCGCCTCCGCCGGGATCGGAACGATCACGCTCTGCGACCCGGATGCGGTCGACCTTACCAATCTGCAGCGCCAGATCCTGTTCGCCACCCGCGACGTCGGCGCGCGCAAGGTCGATGCAGCGAAGGCAAGGCTCGCGGCCATCAATCCCGACGTGGACATAGAAACCGTTCCGGCGCGCGTCGGGCCCGCCGACCTCGCGCCTCTCGTCGCGCGCGCCGACGTCGTCCTCGATTGCAGCGACAACTTCGCAACGCGGCACGCCGTCAACCGCGCATGCGTTGCCGCGCGCAAGCCGCTCGTCTCGGGCGCGGCGATCCGTTTCGACGGCCAGGTCGCGGTGTTCGATACGCGCCATGCCGAAGCTCCGTGTTACCACTGCCTGTTCGGAGAAGGCGGGGATTTCGAAGAAACACGTTGCGCGATCATGGGCGTGTTCGCTCCACTGGTCGGGATCATCGGCGCGACGCAGGCCGCCGAAGCGCTGAAAATCGTGGCCGGCATCGGTGAGACCATCCGGGGCCGGCTGTTGATTCTCGATGCGCATTCGATGCGCTGGCGCGAGGTGCGTGTCACGCGCGACCCGCACTGCCCGGTCTGCGGGTTACGTCCGTGACGCGGCGCCGTTCGTTGGTCCTTGCGTGCCTCGTCGCGATGACGCTCGCGGTCGCCGTGAGCGTGCAGTCTGCGTCCCGGCAAGGAGATCCGAAGCTCGCTGCGGCCGAGTGGAAGGCGATCAAGCGCGTCATCGGCGAACAGCGCGCCGCGCTCGTCGCTGGAGATGCGAACAAGGCTTTCAGCTACGCTGCGCCCGGTATCCGCGCGCAATTCGGCACGGCGGAGAATTTTCTCGCCATGGTAAAGACGGCCTATGACGCGCTCATTGCCGCCCGCTATACTGAGTTCCTCGAAGGTGCCGTGATCGAGGGCGTGGTGATCCAGCCCTTGCGACTGATCGCACCGGATAACACGGTGCAAGTCGCGCTCTACACGATGGAAAGACAGAAGAACGGCGGCTGGAAGATCGCAGGCTGCGTGCTGGCCCCGTCGACCGTTCAGGCCGCTTAGCAGACATTACTGACGCGCGGGGGTCCACTAGCTCATCAGCACATTGACGATCGCGTTGCCGATCCCCATCAACGCGGAGCCGGAGATCAATCCGGCGCATATCGGCTCCATCCCCTCGACCCAGAAGCGGTTTCCCGATGTGCCCTCGGCGGGGTATCTGCGCCGCATCACCCAGAAGATCATCGCCCCCACCCACATCCCGAACGTGGACTCGGGCGGCAGCACGACGCCGAGGCCGATCGAAACCGAGGAGAGCCCAAACCGACCCCGCGTGACCATGCGCGCAATTTCGATCAGCGTGGCGGCCACGGCCGCGACGATCATCGACACCACGGCCGACCAGGGCAGCGCGCTGACGCCCTTCGCGATCAGCTCGGCAACGCCTTTCCACTGCAAAGCTCCAGGAAAGGCGAAGTTGTCGGAGACCATCGTCGATACCGAGCGCACGCCGTTCGCGTCCGGCTGCAGGAACAGCAGGAAGAACAGCGGCACGCAGGCCAAGGTACCCGCGAAGATGCCGATCACGTGGCCGACCGCCTGCTGACGCGGCTTGCCGCCGAGCATGTAGCCGGGCTTGATGTCGGAAAGCAGGTTCGCGGCATTGGCGGCGATCTCGCCCGTCATGCCGGCAGGAATCAGGTTGCTCGCCGGATTGGTGCGGTCGATGGCACCCATCGAGAACTGGGTGATCTTCGACAATGCGCCGGTAGGGGTCCACGACGTAAGCGCCATCGAGTTGGTGCAGATCACCGTCAGCACGAAAATAAGCGGCAAGGAGATGAACGCCAGGAACCAGGGGACTCCGAAAAACGCGTGGCTGACCCAGGCGCCGAGTACGCTGAAGACCGGGACGCCCACGACCGAGAGCCACAACGGGAATTCGATGTGCGCGAGGACGTCGGTGCCATCACCCTTCGCGCTGCGCTTGAAGAGCCCCCTGAAAATCTCCGGGCGGCCGACCAAGCTCACGAGCGAGCCCACGACCATCATTGTCACGGCCCACCACAGCGACCATTGGTTGACGATCTCTGCGCGCGAAATCGGCACGACAGCGCCGGTTGGACCGACGCGGGCGACGATATCCCCCGCCTGGATCATGATCGGCGCCAGGATGACAAAATTGATGAACGCGCCCAGCAGGCAGCTCGTCGCGACGGCGATGCCCATCAGCCCGCCGATGCCGAGCATCGCCAGGTCGAGGGTGAGCCGGAGCCCGAGCACGCGGATGTCGGTGCCGAGGATTGTCGGGATGTACAGGTTCGCCTTCGCCGCAGCGGCGTAGTAATACGAGTCGAGCCGCTCGTGTATCGTCCACGGCTCCTTCAGACCCGCCCATTGGTCCATGCGCAGGATCTTGAACTGCAACAGTTTCATCCAGCCGTCGCTGATCAGCGCCTGGTAGACGGCCGTCCACGCCGCGGTGTAGGCAAGGAGCCGCGCCTTGAACATGCCGGCGGCGGCGTGGCCCGTGTAGAGGGCGTCGAGCACGACACCGCTCGCGCGGCCTTCCGGAAACGGCAGCTGCTCGTCGTTTACGAAGCGCCGCTTCATCGGAAACGCGAGAAGGACGCCGATGATCGAAACCACGCACATCCAGATCATCAAATGCTGCCACGGGATCACCCTTTCGGTGACCAGCATGTAGGCGGCGAGGCTCGAGGTGAGCGGCAAGGCGACATATCCGGCGGCGGTGGCGATCGACTGCGTGCAGTTGTTCTCGAGCACGGTGAAGTCGGTGGCGATTCCGGCGCCGTGCATGATGCGATAGAGCGCGAAGGCGAGGATGACCGAAGTGAGCCCGACGCCGATGCCGATGCCGGTCTTTGCCGCTATATAGAGGGCTGTCGCGGCGAGCACGCCACCCAGAAGGAAGCCGGTGACGCCCGAACGGATCGTCAATTGCGGCATGTCGCCTCGGAAGACGTTGTGGAGCCACCACTCGTCCTTCTGGGCCCGCGTCCACGTCCGCACCTGCTCGTCGCTCAGCTGTTGCAATGCCATGGGCTCGTTCCTTGGCGTTTCGCGCGCTTCCCGGCCCGCGCTCGCGGTGCCGCACCCAGCCACCGGCTCCAGCAATCAACCAACAACGTCTATACAGCTAGGCGCCGAAAAGGAATTTCTGCTCCAGCTCCCAGTGCTCCTGCGGCTGCCGCTTGAACCCGCTCTTGGCGAAGAGCTGCCAGCGGCCAAGCACGAACGCGACCAGCACGCCGGCTTCCGCGTTCGGGTCGCCGGGCCACGCGCCGGCCGCCTGCGCAATACGCAGCGCCTGGCGCAGCGACGCCTCGATGCGGTCGTAGAGCTGGTTCATTCGCGCCTGCAGTCTCTCGTCCTCGGTGACGAGCGCGTCGCCGATCAGCACGCGCGTCATCCCCGGATTCTTTTCGGCGAATCCCAGCAGCACCGCGACGATCTGTTGCGCCTGCGCGGCGCCGTCGGTCGTTTCGGCGGCGATCTTGTTGATGAGCGTAAACAGCGTCGTTTCGATGAATTCGATGAGGCCCTCGAACATCTGCGCCTTGCTCGCGAAATGCCGGTACAGCGCGGCCTCGGAGACGTCGAGCTTCGCTGCCAACGCAGCCGTGGTTACCTTGTCGCCGCGCGGGTTCTCCAGCATCGCGGCGAGCGTCTGCAGGATCTGGAGTCGGCGTTCGCCGTGGCGTGCGGCCATGGTGCGCTTACGTCTGCTTGCGTTTCGCGCGTGCGTGGACGGGTTCGGTATTGTCGGCGCGGATCATCGTGCCCACGCCCTCGTTCGTCAGCACCTCGAGCAGGAGCGCATGCTCGACCCGCCCGTCGATGATGTGCGAGCTCGCGACGCCATTGCGGACGGCATCGAGCGCGGAGCCGATCTTCGGCAGCATGCCGCCGTGAATCGTGCCGGCAGCGAAGAGTGCCTCGATCTCGCGCGCGGTCAGCCCCGTCAGCAGGTTGCCTTCCTTGTCGAGCACGCCGACGGTGTTCGTCATCAGCACGAGCTTTTCGGCAAGCAGCGTCTCCGCGAGTTTTCCCGCCACCAGATCGGCATTGATGTTGTAGGCCTCGCCACCGCCACCTACGCCGATCGGCGCGATGACCGGAATGAAGTCGCGCGAATCGAGGAGCTGGATGATCTCCGGATCGATCCTCTCGATCTCGCCCACGAGGCCGATGTCGACCATTTCGCCGTGGTTCGTCTCGCTTTTTAGCAGCATCTTGCGCGCGTGGATGAAGGCGCCATCCTGCCCGGTCAAGCCGACTGCCTTGCCGCCATGCTGATTGATGAGGCCCACGATCTCCTGGTTGAGCTCGCCCAGCACCATTTCGACGACGTTCATCACCTTGTCGTCGGTGACGCGCATCCCTTGCCGGAACTCGCTTGCGATGCCCATCTTGTTCAGGAGGTCGCCGATCTGCGGACCGCCGCCGTGGACGATCACCGGGTTCATTCCGACGAGCTTCAACATCACCACGTCGCGCGCGAAGCCAGCCTTGAGCTCTGGCTCCGTCATCGCATTGCCGCCGTATTTGATGACGATGACCTTGTCGTGAAAACGCTGGATGTACGGCAGCGCCTCGGCAAGGATCTGCGCCTTCAGAGCGGCGTTGACGGCGTCTAGGGGCATGGCGGCAGAAAAGGAAAACGGGGCTCGGGCGGGCGCCGGATGGCCCTGCGACGATTGTACCGGAACCCGGACCGTGCGCTACCCGCGATCCGTAATGCCCGGCACGCATGCGTCTGCAGGCGAGTGAGCCCTGACTGGATGGTTGCGCTCCCGCCCGCGGACGTTTCTTTTTTGCTATCGTTCGTTGTCATGCGCCTCGCGATCATTCGCCAGCGTTATGCGCCTGCCGCGGGAGCCGAGCGTTTCTTCGAAGGGGCGCTTGAAGCCTTGCTCGAACGCAACGTCGCGATCTCGCTCTATACGCGGTCCTGGCCGCAGACCAAGCTGCAGCTGATCGAGCCCGTGATCTGCGATCCCTGGTACGCGGGGGCCTTCCTGCGCGAATGGGGGTTCGCCCGTTCGGCCTGCCGTGCAATCTCCCGCTCGAAAGCCAATCTCGTCGAGTCGCATGAGCGCCTGCGCTGCTGCGATATCTACCGCGCTCGCGACGGCGTGCACGCCGTTTGGCTTGAGGAGCGTCAGAAGGGCGCGTCCGCTTACGGCCGGCTTCGACTCAAGGCGTCACCGTACAACCGGTACATGATTCGTGCAGAGAAGCGCCTGTTCGCAAGCCCATGGCTGCAGGCGGTGATCTGCAACTCCAAAATGGTGCGCGACGAGATCATCGACCGGTTCCGGCTGCCGGAATCGAAGCTTCACGTGGTCTACAACGCAGTCGACAGCGACGTCTTCCACCCAAACGTGCACACGCTGCGCGCCGCCGTGCTGCAGAGGCACGGCATCGACGAGGCCGCGACCGTGTTCCTGCTGGCGGGGTCGGGATACGAGCACAGCGGCGCCGGAGCCGCGATCGCGGCTCTCGCCGAGTTGCCGGCGCCCGCGCATCTCATGATCTCCGGGCGCGCAATTCATGCGCAGCGCTATCGCGATCTCGCCAATTCCTTCGGCGTCGCCGATCGCGTGACCGTAGCGGATCTCGAAATGGATCCGCGAAGCTGGTACGGCGCCGCGGACGCGTTTGTGCTGCCGACGCTCTACGATCCCGCGCCCGAATCCACGCTGGAGGCGATGGCCTGCGAACTTCCCGTGGTGACGAGCACCAAGTCGGGCGCGGCGGAACTTGTGCTCGGTAACGACGCCGGACTCGTTTGTCCTGCGGGCGATATCGCGGGGCTCGCAGCGCAGATGCGCACCCTGCTCGATGCGACGACGCGCCGTCGACTGGGCGCCAACGCACGCCGCGCTGTGCTGCCGTTGTCGCCGGCCGCGATCACGCTGCAGCTCGTGCTTTTGTATCGCGACCTTCTCGCCGCCACCGTGCAGTCGAAAACGGCGGCGCGAGGAAATCGCGGCGCGCACGCGGCAACCGAGCCGCCTTCGACCACACGAAGCGCCGAGACCCGGCGGCCGGCGACCGCACCGCCAGCGGGCGACGCTGCGGCTGATCCTGAGGCGCCGACGCCCGCTGCTCCGGCCACGCCCATCCCGAGCGGCGCGGCAAAGACGCCGCCGCCGATCACTCCCGCAGCGGATGAAATTCCCCCCGGATAACGCGTAAGTCGTCGCCAGGCGTTTCGGCGGCGCACGTGCGCGCGATCCTGGTTGACCGATTCAGCGACGCCGCGGCGCACGCAGCGGCACGGCTGCGCCCGCCTCGCCGTGCAGGGGTTCCGTTGGCATGGGCTGCACAGGCGCCCCGGCAGACGGCGCGTATTCGGGAATCCAGGCTTTCAATCGAGCGCGGACCTCGGCATCGTCGGCGGCTCGATCGCGCTCGCACCAGGCGACCATCTGTCCGACCGCATCGCGGTTGGCGGCGCGCGCCTGGGCGATGCGAAGCTTCGGGTGCGGCGTCGGCAGCGTGGCTTCCTCCGACGCAAGCGGCTCCTCGTAGAGTTTTTCGCCGGGACGAAGGCCGGTGAACACAATCGGGACGCGCTCCGGATCGACGCCCGAAAGCCGGATCATGTCGTGCGCGAGGTCGACGATGCGCACGGGCTCGCCCATGTCGAGCACGAGGATCTCGCCGCCCTTCCCCTGCAGGCCTGCCTGCAACAGGAGCTGTGTGGCCTCCGACAGCGACATGAAGAAGCGCGTGATGTCGGGATGCGTGACGGTCACCGGACTGCCCCGCGCAATTTGTTCGGAGAAACGGGGGATGACGCTGCCCGCGCTGCCGAACACGTTGCCGAAGCGAACCAACACGAATTGCGTGCCGCTGCCCTGGAGACTCTGGCAGACGATCTCGGCAAGGCGCTTCGTCGCTCCCATCACGTTGGTGGGGTTCACTGCCTTGTCGGTGGACACGAGCACGAACTTCTCGACCTTCGCCGCGATCGCCGCGCGCGCAAGCACCCAGGTTCCATACGCGTTGTTGCGCACGGCTTGCCAAGCGTTGGTCTCCTCCATCAGCGGCACGTGCTTGTACGCGCCGGCATGGAAGATGACGCTGGGCCGCTCGCGCACAAGTACTTCATCGACCAGCGCCATGTGCTTCACGTCGCCGACGACCGCTGCGACCGGCAGCTGGGGGAACGCGTCGGTAAGCGACATCTTTGATCTCGTAGAGCGCCGCCTCGGAAATGTCGAGCAGCACGAGCTTCGCGGGCCGGAAGCGCGCGATCTGGCGGCAGAGCTCGGCGCCGATCGATCCGCCGGCGCCGGTGACGAGCGCCACGCGATTGCCGAGCCAATCCGCGAGACCTTCGCTGTCGAGCTCCACCGGGTCGCGTCCGAGAAGGTCGTCGACCTCGATGTTGCGAATCGTCGTCAGCGCCACGCGCCCGCTGATCAGATCCTCGTACGAGGGGACGGTGAGCGCTTCGAGGCCGGTCTCAGCGCAGATTTCCGCGACCCGGCGTCGCACGCCGTGCGCGGCCGAAGGGAGCGCGATGATCACCTTGCGCACGCCGAACTTGTTCGCCCACATCGGGAGGCTCGCGATGGGACCCAGCACGCTGACATTGCGAAGAAGGCGCCCTTGCTTCGAGAGATCGTCGTCCAGAAGTCCGACCACGCGCCATTGGCGGCTTCGCGCGAGATCGTAGGTGAGTCTTGCTCCTGCCTCGCCGGCCCCGACGACGAGCACGGGCTCGCCCAACGCGAGAAGCGGGCTGTAGAGCCGATGCTCCTTCCAGATGCGGTACGCGAAGCGATCGCCGGCCATCAGGAAGATGAGCACGATCGGATAGAAGACGAGCACGCTGCGCGGAACGACGGCCGGCAGCCGCAGCATCACGAGGACGAGCGGAATGAGGAGAGCGCCCAAGCCCGCCGCCAGCACGATGCGCTGCAGGTCCGGCATGCTCGCGAATCGCCACAGGCCGCGATAGAGCCCGAACACGAGGAACAACGTCCCTTGGAGCGGAACGATCCACGCAAGCATCCACGCCAAGTCCGGGTAATAGGGCTCGCGGAAATCGAGGTTGAACCGCAGCCAGTAGATGGCCGACCATGCGAGCGCAGCCGCGCAAAGATCGTGCACGAAGGCGAGCGCGGCGCGCCAGTTTCGGGATGGCGTCATGGCGAATTGGTCTTCTTTTGACTCCAATGATAATCAATGCGCGCGAAAAGCGCTCCGATGATCGCCGTCCAGACCCCCAGAGCCCACCAGCCAGCGCCAGGGCGCTGCACGAGCATGACAAGCGCCGTCGCCGCAGTGCCGACCATCAGACCGCAGTAGGCCGCAAGAGTGCCGCCGTGCCGCGCGCCCAACTGGTGGAGCCGCTGGTAATAGTGCGTCCGGTGCGCCTCCCACACGCGCTCGCCGCGCAAGATGCGGCGGAAGAGCGTCGTGGTCGCATCGATCACAAATGGCAGGAATACGAGCAATGGGAACCAGCCCGGCCATGCACCTTGCCGCCATCCGGCAATGCCGAAAACAGCCGCCAGAAATCCGAGCGGGACCGCCCCAACGTCGCCCATGAACGCCCGCGCCGGAGGCAAGTTCACGGCGAGAAACGGGATCGTCGCCGCGGCGAGCGCCGCGTAGGACTGCATCGGGGCGCCCGTGATGGCGGCAGCGATTGCATAAGTTGCAAATCCGCAGACGGACATCATTGCGGCGAGGCCGTCGTTGCCGTCCATGAAATTGAACAGATTGGCCGACCACGCGATCAGAAGCGAAAGCAGCGCGACTTCCCGCAGCCACGAAGGCAGGGCGCTCGCAACTGGAACGGTGCCGAGGAGGGCGGCCGCAGCGACGATGGCAGCCACTCCGTGGACGGTAAGCCGCGGTATCGGATGCACGCCGCGCCAATCGTCGAGGAGCGACACGGTCGCGACCGCGAGCCATGCCGGGACCCAGGCGAGCGTGGGGATCCCGGCGACCGGCGGTGAAAGGAGCGCGACCGGGATGAAGCCCGCCCAGACCGCCAGCCCGCCGACGCGCAGGACCGGGCGCTCGTGCAGCGATCGGGGGGTTGGCGGCGCCTGCGGCAGTACTTCGGCCCAATGCCGGAGGGTTGCAACACCGCCGGCGGCGACGACAATCGAGAGCAGGACCGCGGCAAGCGGCGAGAGCCCGAATTCAGCCACGGGTGGCTTTGGGTTGGCTCGAGAAAACCATGGTCAATGCCCTCGGCAACGTGTATTTCCCGATCTCCGCAGCTCTGGAAAAACCCTGAAAATCGGCCATGAAGGCCTTCACCCGCGCGCTAGGCTGCGAAAATTGCATTTTTCCACGACCGATCATAACGTTAGCCCGGCTTTTTCATCCCGAATTCCGCCCCCATTCGAACGATTGTCCTCCGGATGGGCGCGTTTCCTGTCGCGTTTTAGCAACAGGGAGACAATGCCTTTGACCCCATCGGGCGTTTGCCTTGCCACGAGCGCGACCCCTTTGGCACAATGAGTGCAACTTCTCGACATCGCTGAGAAGGTTCCGATGGCAAGTGCAGAACTGCGCCGTTTCCTTGCCAATTTTATCTGTGTTAGAGGAGAGGGTTCATGAACAAAAAGCTCGTCGCTTTGGCCGTCGCAGGCGTACTTGCCGCCCCGCTGGCGCAAGCGCAGACGGCAAACGTCACGCTGTACGGTCGCGTCAATCTCGATATCGAATTCGTGAACGGGAAGATCTACGACACGCAGGTCGTGCAACCCCCGACTCGACGGATCCCCGCTCTGCGTCAAAGCGACCAACGCGAATGGCACCTGCATTACGACCAATCCGTGGCAGTACCGTTTGGGATCGAACTCGTCGCGCTTCGGCCTGCGGGGGACGGAATCGCTGGGCGGTGGCCTGAACGCCATTTTCCAGGTCGAATCCTCGATCAATCCGGCGCAATCCGGCGGCACGCTGGCGGGACGCGAATCGTTCGTCGGACTGCAAGGCGGCTGGGGCACGTTCAAGATGGGCCGCTTCCTCGCCCCGTACGACGACATCCACCCGATCTTCGGTAACGTTCCCACGCTGACGACGTCCATCCTGTCCACGGCTTCGCTATGGGCGCAGGGCTACTTGGGGCAGCCTACTGCTGGTGGTTTCGACGATCGCATTCAGAACTCGGTCCGCTACGACTCTCCGAACTGGTCGGGCTTCACGTTCAGCGTCCAGTATGGCGGCACAGGCAACAACTATTCGCAGCCCAACAACCCGATCGTCACGGCGGGCAACACGCCGCATGCAGCCGTGTTCGGCGCCAACGCCTTGTACAACAACGGGCCGATCGCACTCGGTATCGGCTACGAAGGCCACTATGGCTCGCGCGGACGCGCAGCTCCGTCACTTACCGATTGCGGAGGTCCATGCGCACCGGGCACGGGCAGTCAGCTCAACGACTACGCGTTCTCGGTGGCAGGTGCGTACAGCTTCAGCATCGTCCGCATCGGCGGGGTTTACGAGCGCCTGAAGTACGACGCGCTGACCGGCGGCGACATTACGCGCAATTTCTGGGGCGTGAGCCTCACCGGCAACATCGGACCGGGCCAGGCCTACTTCTTCTACGGCAAGGCGAACGACGGCGCAGGCTCCGCGATCGATGGCTCCCGCGCAGGCGGCCTCGTCAAGGGCGCGAACAGCAGCGCCCAGCAGTGGGAAGTCACCTACACGTACCCGCTGTCGAAGCGCACGCTGACCTACGTCGGCTATAACAAGATCGTCAACAAGAGCGCCGCCGGGTACAACTTCAACATCAATGCGTACAACCCGATCAGCACGACCGACCTGACGTACGCCACGCCGGGCGGCGATCCGGGTGGCTTGGTGTTCGGCATGGTTCACTTCTTCTAAGAGCCGCCGAAAAGAGAATTAATAGCCGAAAGTTGAAGTGATCACGCGGGCGCCTTCCGGGCGCCCGTTTTTTTTGATCCAGCGTTAGGCGTTCGCGAGATCCGGGGCGACTGCTACAATTTGGCAGGGAATCCTTCGCACATGCTCGACGAACTCGTCATCGGTTTCGACCGCGCCCTGCGGACTCTTTCCGGACACGCGACCTCCTCGCGCCCGACGCCGGGGGACAACATCGCCGAGACCGAGCTGACCGCGGAGGAGCGCCGCCACGCCGCGGGTCTGATGCGTGTCAACCACACGGGCGAAATCTGCGCGCAGGCGCTTTACGCTGCGCAGGCGCTTACCGCACGCGATCCGGCCCTCCGGAAGCAATTCGGCGAGGCAGCGCGCGACGAGGAAGAGCACCTTGCGTGGACCCGGCGGCGGTTGGCCGAGCTCTCGGATCGTCCGTCGCTGCTGAACCCGCTCTGGTATGGCGGTGCATTCGCAATCGGCATTGTCGCGGGAGCGGCAAGCGATCAGATCAATCTCGGGTTCGTCGTCGAAACGGAACGGCAGGTCGAGGATCACCTGACGGGCCACATGGAACGCCTGCCCGCAGCCGATGCAAGGAGTCGCGCGATCGTCGAGCAAATGCGAGACGACGAGGCGCGGCATGGCGCGATGGCGCACGCGGCAGGCGCAGCGGAGCTGCCCTTCCCGATCAGACGGTTGATGCGCGCCGCCGCCGACGTGATGCGGGCGGTTGCCTATCGGGTGTAGCGGCGCGAGCGGCGAGCCGGGGCCCCCGCGGAAGGCAAGGGGGAGCGAGCGATCGCGAGTCGACGCTTGAGGCCGACCCAAGAGGCGCCACGGATCACTATGTCGGTACGGAGGCCGCGGCGCGAGCGGCGAGCCGGGGCCCCCGCGGAAGGCAAGGGGGAGCGAGCGATCGCGAGTCGACGCTTGAGGCCGACCCAAGAGGCGCCACGGATCACTATGTCGGTACGGAGGCCGCGGCGCGAGCGGCGAGCCGGGGCCCCCGCCGAAGGCAAGGGGGAGCGCGCAAAGGCGAGTCGCCGCATGAGGCCGACACCTCGCTGCAGCGATTCACGTGAGCGGTGCGGAGGCCGAGGCTCTCCGCCAATCGCGAAGCGCCTTGAGCCGGGCGGCGCGCACCGCCTTCGCAACGGCGTCGATGGCGATCGGCTTCTTCGCAACGCCTGACTTCGCCCTCTTTGCGACCGCCGCCGCATCGACGCTTTTCACGGTCGACAACGCATCGCGGACGAATTGCGCTTGCGGATAAATGTCGCCCCGTCCCGGCAGCGAAAGCGCGTCGCATTCGCAGGCTTCGAGCAGCATGTCGAGCCGCTCCGGCCGGCGCAGCGCATCGGCAGCCGTCATGAGATCGAGCAGCGCTGAGGGCGTTTGCTCGCGCGCTGCATGCACGACGCCGTGCCAGCGCGCCACGAGTCGACCGGCGTCGCGGCAATCGAGGGGAATCTTCAGCCGTGCCGACATGCGTTCGGCGAGGCGGACGCTTTTCATCTCGTGCCCGCCATGGTCGGGCCACGCGCGGCGCGGCGTCGATCCCTTTCCAAGATCGTGCGCCAGCACGCCGTAGCGGACGGGGAGCTGGAACATCTTGTTGGCGGCGTAATCGAGCGCACGCACGAGATGGACGCCGGTGTCGATCTCCGGATGGTCGCGGACTTTCTGCGGCACGCCAAAGAGCGCGTTCACCTCCGGCAGCAACTGCGCGAGCGCTCCGCACTCGCGCAACACGGCGATCATTCTCGACGGGAACGCCTCCATAAGGCCGATCGCCAGTTCCCGCCAGACACGCTCCGGCGCGAGCGTCGCGAGCTCGCCCGACGCCGACAGCTTGCGCAGCAATGCCTCCGTTTCCGGCGCGACGACAAAGTCGAAGCGCGCGGCGAAGCGTGCCACGCGGAGCACGCGCAACGGGTCCTCGGCGAACGCGGGCGAAACGTGACGGAGCGTGCGCGCCTGCAGGTCCGCTTCGCCGCCAAACGGATCGATCAGCGAGCCATCATCGGCGCGCGCCATTGCATTGATCGTGAGGTCCCGCCGCTCGAGGTCCTGTTCCAGTGTCACCTCGGGCGAGGCGAAAAACTCGAAGCCGCGATAGCCATGCCCGTGCTTGCGCTCGGTGCGGGCCAACGCATGCTCCTCGCGCGTCTCCGGGTGGAGAAACACGGGAAAGTCGCGGCCGACCGGCCGATAACCCGACGCGATCAACATCTCGGGCGTCGCGCCGACGACCACCCAATCACGGTCACCCGCGGGCCGCCCCAGCAGCTCGTCGCGGACCGACCCGCCGACACGATAGATTTTCACGGGCTGCCCACCGCGACTGCTGCGCTTCATTTACGCTGGCGCGCTCAGCGCCCGACCTGCGTCCGATACGCGTCGTAGCGGCTCTTTGTCGCGGCGGGTCCGAGATAGGTCGGCGCGACCGCCGCAAGCGCCGTCGGCACGATGCCGAAAACCGCAGGGAATGGGCACCCGCAAACGCTGTCCACTTGCATCGACGCGAGGTTGTCGCGACTCATCGGCGTTCCCGGCACGAGCTCGAGCAGGCGCGCCTGCAGCCGCCCCAGCCTCGGCCCGAGCGCCACGATCGGCCGCTCATGCCCGGTCAACTTGCCGACAAAGGCGACGAGCTCGCGCAGCGTGTACACGTCCGGCCCGCACAGCGGATATCGTTGCCCGATGGTTGCGTTGTCCGCGAGAGCGCGTTGAAAGCAATGCGCGACATCGCCGACGAACACGGGCTGAAACCGCGTCTCAGCGGATGCGATCGCCATGAGCGGCAGATAACGCTCCAGCATGGCGAACAGGTTGAGGAAGCGGTCCTCGCGGCCGAACACCACAGACGGCCGGAAGATCGTCCAGTCGAGTCCCGACGCAGCAACGATCGCTTCGGCCTCGCCCTTGCTGCGCAGATAAGCCGACGGCCCATTGGGATCGGCATTGAGCGCGCTCATCTGCACAAGACGGCGCACGTCGCTCTGCCGGCACGCCGCGACAATTTTTTTCGCGAGCTCGGCATGCACGCGCGCGAACGTGTCGCGGACCGATTCGTTGAGGATCCCGACCAGGTTGACGACGGCCGACACCTCCGTCATGAGACTTGCGAGCGTGGCCGGATCGTGGATATCACCTTCGACAACGTCTACCGTCGGAAGCAGGATCAAATGGCGCGCTCGCTCGCGCCTTCGCGTCGGTACGACGACATCGCACCCTGCACGCACGAGGTCGTTGACGACGTGGCGCCCGATAAAGCCGCCACCCCCAAGCACCAGCACGCTTCCCTTGGACATCGTTATGGCGCCTTGGCGGCGATCGCGGCGTCGGTGTCGGCGCTCGCGCTGCCGCGTGGTGGTACCGTGCCCAGGCGAATCGACAGCGGGACGTAAGGCTGATCGAGCTCGCGCGCGTAGAACATCGCGTTGGCAAGCACTTTTTTCACGTAATCGCGCGTTTCGTTGAACGGAATCGATTCGACCCAGATCGCGCCCTCGAGCGGGGCTCCGTTGCGCCAGGCCTGCGCGCGGTTCGGACCTGCATTGTACGCAGCGGCCGCGAGCGCCGGCATGCCCTCCAGGCGGTCCTGCCAATACTTGAAGTAGAACGCGCCAAACTGCGTGTTGATCGCGAGCTCGGCAATCTGTGATGACCGGTAATCGCTTCTTCCCATCTGCTTCGCCACCCAACGCGCGGTCGGCGGCATCAGTTGCATGAGGCCGACCGCGCCCGCGGACGAAACGATATCCGGCGCAAACCGCGACTCCTGGCGCGCGACGCTGAGCAGCAACGCCTCGTCGGCCGCCTGGTCACGCGCTGCAGCAGCGAAATGCTCGCGGAACGGCATCATGTAACGCAATCCAAAGTCGTGGCGCTCCTTCGTGCGGTCTGCGGTGTTGATCGCACGGTCGTAGAGGCCCGCACGGCGCGCATAGTCGGCGGCGAGCAGCAATCCGTCGTCGTTGCGGCCGCGAACGACGTACAGCCATTCGCGCTGCGATTCCGCCCTCATCTCGAGCTGCGCCAGCTTCACCGCGCGGCGGATCCCCGGTTCCGCACCGAAAAGCGCGAGCTCGGCCGCCGATGGGCGTGCTGGATCGCTGACGGGCTCGATCCGCTGCCCGAGCGCTTCCGCCGCGAGCAGCCCGTAGAAATGAAATTCTCCGGCGAGCCCCTCGTAGATCGCCTTCGCTTCGGAAGCTCGACCTTTCGCTACCAGCGCGCGCGCTTTCCAGTAGCGCCAGGCCGGCTCCTGCGCCTGTGACTCGGGCATCGCCGCAATGGCCGCGTCGACGTCTGACCACGCCCCCGCGCGCAATGCGGCTCGCACGCGCCAGGCATGCTGCGCATCGTTGAGCGGCGCGCCCACGGCTTCGCGGTACCAGTCGTTGGCGCGCGGGTGGAGCTGACGTGCAGCGTGGTAGGCGATCCGCGCATTCCCGTACAGGCGATCGTCTACGGGCAGCCGCTCGCGCTGCTTTTCCCATGCTCCACGAATGCCGGCAGCGTCGCTTCGCGCTGCGCGTTCGAGCGCGTAGAGCAGCAGCTCGCGCCCGCCGCGCGTCTTCACCGCGAAATCGTCCTTCGCGAGCGCACGAGCAGGGTCGCGCTCGACCGCCATGAAGTCGCGAGTCGGGATCCTGCTGTCCAGCGGAAGGTCCTCGGCAATGACGCGCGCGAGGCGCACGTTGCCCGCCTCCGCCGCCAAGCGGAACCGCGCCCGGCGATCGGCAGACGATAGATCGCCGCTTGCGATGAGCGCGGCGAATAACGGCTCGCACGATTCCGGCGTCGTTTGCGCGGCGAACCAAAGCGGCTTCGCGGGCGCGAGCGCCGCCGAACCTTCCTGCAGGCGGCGATACTGGATGCCGTAGCACGCGAGCTCGACATCCTCCCCCGCGGGCGACGGATACATCGTGCCGAATGCGGCCCAGTCTGCCCGCCTACCCAGCACTTTGAGGTAATCGGCGCGCAAACGATCAGCGAGCGGCGAATCCCGCCATTTGACGAGGTACGCCTGAACGTCGTCGGCGCTTGCAGTATCGAGGCGCAGAGACAGTTGCCAGAATTCCACGTACGCCGCGAGCACGTGCCCGGCGAGCTTTGGCGCCAGCGCCTCGAATCGTGACCGTTGCCCGCGTTCGAAAGCCGCCTTCGCAGCGAGAAAATCCTCGTCCGACGGTTCAGGCGCCGCGAGCGCGAGCCCCTGCGCGCAGGCGAGCGCGGCAATGGAGAGGATGGTGAGAAGGATTCGGCGCACGACGCCCATTGTCGACGATGGGGAGGACTGTCGGCAACTCGCGAACGCACTTTATCGCGCGCCGCGGCCTCCGCACCGCCATTGCGAATCGTCGCGTTCGTTGGGTCGGCCTCATGCGCCGCCTCGCGATTGCTCCGATCCCCTTGCGCTACGCGCGTGGGGCCCCTCTCCGCCGCTCGCGTCTCGGCCTCCGCACCGCCATTGCGAATCGTCGCGTTCGTTGGGTCGGCCTCATGCGCCGACTCGCGATTGCTCCGATCCCCTTGCGCTACGCGCGTGGGGCCCCTCTCCGCCGCTCGCGTCTCGGCCTCCGTACCGCCATTGCGAATCGTCGCGTTCGTTGGGTCGGCCTCATGCGCCGACTCGCGATTGCTCCGATCCCCTTGCGCTACGCGCGTGGGGCCCCTCTCCGCCGCTCGCGTCGCTGTCAGACCGCGTACGGCCGGCACGGTTCGGGATAAAATCAGGAAGAATTTCGGGCTGCATGCCTTCCTGCGCGCCCCACGCGCCGGGTGTCAAGCCCGCGCGCCGGATACGGGAGGAGCGATGGCACAACGGAAGGGCGCCCCGCAGGTCGGCGTGGTTATGGGCAGCGACAGCGACTGGGATACCATGCGCCACGCCGCGGCGCAGCTCGACGCGTTCGGCGTCGGTTACGAGGCACGCGTCCTGTCCGCACACCGGATGCCGGACGACATGTTCGAGTACGCGGAGGACGCCCTGCCCCGCGGCCTGCGTTGCATCATCGCCGGCGCGGGCGGTGCCGCCCATCTTCCTGGCATGCTCGCGGCGAAGACCACAGTGCCAGTGCTCGGCGTCCCGGTGCCCTCGAAATATCTGCGCGGCGGGGATTCGCTCCTCGCGATCGTTCAGATGCCGAAGGGTATTCCGGTGGCGACGTTCGCGATCGGTGAGGCTGGCGCCGCGAACGCGGGACTGTTCGCCATCGCGCTCATCGCCGCGACGGATCCCGCCGTCGCAAAAAAGCTCGCCGCGTTTCGGGTGAAACAGACCGCAGCAGCACGCGCGATGCATGTGCCGCACGAGGGAAGCAAGTCGGGATCGTGACGACGATTATCGCGCCAGGCGCCTGGCTCGGATTGCTCGGCGGCGGCCAGCTCGGCCGGATGTTCTGCATGGCGGCGCAAAGCCTGGGTTATAAGGTTGTCGTGCTCGATCCGGGCTTCTCAAGTCCCGCTGGCGGTGTCGGCGACCGTCATATCCGTGCCGATTACCAGGATCCGCAAGCACTTGCGGAACTCGCGCAACTGGCGGCAGCGGCGACGACCGAGTTCGAGAACGTTCCCGCGGGAGCGCTCGAACACCTCGCGCGATCGCTGCGAGTGACGCCGGCGGCTGCGAGCGTCGCGATTGCCCAGGACCGCATCAGCGAAAAGACGTTTCTCGCCGGTCAGGGTTTCGCTGTCACACCGTTTGCAGTGCTGCGTACCAAAGCCGAAGCGCGCGCCGCCGATCCCGCGCTCATCCCGGGAATTGTCAAAAGCGCGCGCCTCGGCTACGACGGCAAGGGGCAGATTCGCGTTGGCGCGCCCGCCGACGTTGCGCAGGCTTTCAGCGAAATGGGCGGCGCGCCGTGCGTGCTCGAGCGTTTCGTCGCGCTCGCCTGCGAGGTGTCGGTCATCGTGGCTCGCGACGAGCGCGGTGAAGCCATCGCCTGGCCTGTCGCCGAGAACCTGCACCGCGACGGGATACTCGATGTTACAGTCGTGCCGGCCCGCGTGTCCGCTGTTCTCGCGCAGGATGCACTCGCGATGGCGTTGGCGATCGCCGCCAGACTCGACTATCGTGGCGTACTCTGTGTCGAGATGTTCGTGACGGCGGACGGCAAGCTCCTCGTCAACGAAATCGCGCCACGTCCGCACAACAGCGGCCATTACACGATCGACGCGTGCGTCACGTCGCAGTTCGAGCAGCAGGTGCGCGTGCTGGCAGGATTGCCGATGGGCGACACGAGACAACATGTTCCGGCGGTGATGGTAAATCTGCTGGGCGATCTCTGGTTCGAGGATCGCGATGCAAAATTCCCACGGGAGCCCGACTGGACCCAGGTGCTGCGGCATCCGCAAGCCAAATTGCATCTCTACGGAAAGGCCGAGGCACGGCGCGGGCGAAAAATGGGGCATGCGACGTGCCTCGGCTCGACGCTCGAAGAGGCTCTCACGGCTGCGCGCGCGATCAAGCGCGATCTCGGCATCCCCGGCGCCGACCTGTTGTGACGATCAGACTGCGATGAGCGCTGAAACGCCGCCTCGAAGCGCGAATTGCTCCCTCGTCAGCGCAGCGAAGCGGCCCGATTGCCAAACGGGTTCGCAAGCGCGGGGCGATTCATGAGCGCTGGCAGCGACGCAGGCCCGCTCGCGGACCTGCGCGTCCTCGACCTCACGCGACTCCTTCCGGGTCCGGTCTGCACGCTTTATCTGGCCGATCTCGGCGCCGACGTCGTCAAGATCGAGGACACCGGCGCGGGGGATTACGCGCGCAATCTCGGCAACCGTCCCGGCACCGTTTCGGCGTTCTACCGCGCCGTAAACCGCAACAAGCGCAGCGCTGCAATCGACCTCAAGAATCCCCGTGGGCGCGACGTTTTTCTCGCGCTCGCGAAAGAAGCTGACGTGATCGTCGAGAGTTTTCGGCCCGGCGTCGTGTCGAGCCTCTCGGTCGACTACGCCACGATCGCAAAAATCAATTCGCGCATCGTCTACGCATCGATTTCGGGCTATGGCCAGACCGGACCGCGTTCCCAGGTGGCCGGTCACGACATCAATTATCTTGGTTACGCCGGCGTGCTCGATCAGACCGGCATGCGCAACGGCCCGCCCGCGCTTTGCAACCTGCAGATCGCCGATTTGCTCGGCGGTGCCGCGTGCGCAGCGATTGGAATCCTGGCGGCGCTCGTCGGCGTTCAGCGTACGGGCCGCGGCCACTACGTCGACGTCGCGATGGCGGACGCCTCGCTCGCGCACAACATCTTCGCACTGCATGCGCTGGCGCAATGGGGTCGAACGCTGCCTGCGCGGCGAGGATCTGCTGACAGGCGGCGTCCCTTGCTACGGCGTGTATGGCACGCAGGAGGGCCGCTGGCTCGCCGTTGGCGCGCTCGAGGACAAGTTCTGGCAGGCGCTCTGTGTCGCAGTCGACCGGCCCGATCTCGCGCCGCTCGCGTTCGCGACCGGCGAGGATGGCGAGCGAGTTCGCAGAGAACTCGAAGCGATCTTCGCCTCCGCGCCACTCGCGCATTGGGTGGAGCGTCTTGCCAATGTCGACTGTTGCGTCACGCCGGTCAATACGCTCGACGAGGCCCTAGTCGATCCGCAGTTCGTCGCCCGCGACATGATCTTCGAGAGACCCGACGGCTCGCGGCAGTACGCGCCGCCGTTCAAGCTGTCGGGATACGCGTTCGAGGTGACCCGCGACGCTCCGGCGCAAGGCGAGCAAACGGCGGAGATCCTGCGCGAAGCGGGCTATGACGACGATGCGATTGGGGTGCTTGCCGCCGCCGGGGCGATCACGACGGCAGCGACACGCAAGCGCTGAACGCTTGCCACCCCGGGCGCGATGCGCCACCATTTTCGGTCTTCGCGACACCCTTCACAGGAGCGACACCATGCGTGCTGATCGCAGCCTGCTATTTTCCTTCGGCTTCAGCTTGTTCCTTGCCCCAACACTCGCGAACGCCGCACTTGCTCAGCGTACCTTCGTTGCCTCCAATGGAAACGACGCTGATCCGTGTTCCATCACCGCACCGTGCCGCAAGTTTGCGGTGGCGATCTCCGAAAGCTACCGATGGCGGCGAAGTCATCGTCGAAGACTCCGCCGGTTATGGACCGGTAACGATCACCAAGTCGGTTTCGATCATCGCGCCTGCGGGCGTCTACGCTGGGGTGACGGTGTCCTCGGGCGACGGCATCACGATCAACGCGCCCGGTGCGATTGTCGTGCTGCGCGGTTTGTCGATCAACGGGCAGGGCGGCGCGAATGGCATTCTGCGCAGGGCTGCGAGTCGAGTTCGCGTCGAGAGCTGCGTCGTCTCGAACATGGGAGCGCAAGGCATCTACCACCGGGCGAACAACGGCGAGATGATTGTGCTCGACTCGATCGTTCGCGACAACGCCGATGGAGTTCGCGCTGGTCGCATCGAACGCGGCAATTCTGCTCGATCATGTGCGCGCCGAACACAACGTCAGAACAGCGGGTTCTACATCGCGCCCACCGTCGTCGGCGGCGGCGCAAGCGCGACGATCGTGGACAGCGTCGTCACCCATAATGGTGCGATCGGTATCTGGGCCGATAGCATTGGAGGAACGCAAACGCACGATCGACGTGCAACGTTCCGTTGTGTCGAAAAACGGCGGCGATGGTTTCTATGCGGTCGCCGCCGCCTCGGCAGCGTTCGTCAGGGCGACGCTGCGAAACGATGTTTTCAGCGGCAACGGAAAATTCGGGCTCCACGTCCTCGGGACGTTCGGAATCGCATTAGGGACGATCATCGACAACAGCTTCACCGAGAATTTCGCCAGCACCATCGACGGCGCCGCCCTGATTGACGGCGGCGGTGCGTTCTTGACTGTCAGCCGAAACGCGGGGGACCAGAGTTTCGCTTGCGAGAATTTCGGGGGCGGTGAGACTTATCAAGACAACAGTATGGCTCCCTCCTTGGGCTGTTCCTTTCACCCAAGGAGCGGGAGTTGACACGCGGCTGATCGGCTGAGTTTTGCGCTCCGGGAGGGCTTCTCGAGCTTCTTAGCGTAACGTCGATCAACTGTCCCGGCGTTGCGGTCAGCTCGCTGTTCCTACGACCCGCGTCTTGCGCTTGCCCGTGCTGGCGCTGGGGTCCTCGCGCTCGGCGCCGACCGGCAGCTCCGCGACGCGCGCGTACTCGGGATCGGTGAAGCGGCAGCCGGCCGCGACATAGTCGGCGGCCATCTGCGTCGCGTCGGCACCCCAGAACATCGCATCGCCGATGGCGAGCGTGGGCACGCCGAACACGCCACGGCCAATCGCCTCGTCTGTGTTGCGACGCAATTCCGCTTTCACTTCCGGCGACGCGATGCGCGTTTCCGCGTCCGGGACGCCGAGCGCAGACGCGAGCTCGGCCCACTCGATCGGCAGATCCGGTAACCGCCCGTCGCGCCAGACGAAGCGGAAGATCCGGTGCACCGCGTCCGCCGTTGAGTCGCAAGCGATCGCGAGGCGAAGGAGCGGCAGCGGATTGAACGGGTGCTCGTGGGGAAACTTGAGCGCGATGCCGAGCTTCCTCGCCTGCCAGATGCAGAAGCGGTAGGTGAACACGCGCTTCGCGGGAATCTCGGCAGGCCCCTTCTGCCCGTTCGCGCCCAGCAATCCGGCGAACAGCACGGGCCGATAGCGGATGGCGATTCGTGGCGCGAGCGAGGCCAACTGCTCGCTCTGCAAGTACGCGAACGGCGAGACGAAATCGAAGTACCAGTCCGCAATCATCGCGATCGCCCCGCCTGCTCGGCGCGCCGCTCCGGCAGCGCCGCCAGCACCGCCTTCTTTCCCTCGGTGTCGAGGACGCTCCACGCGGCGATTTCGTCGAGCGTGCGGAAGCAGCCTCGGCAATAACCTGATCGGGGATCCATCTCGCACACGCTCGTGCATGGCGAGGCGACTTCGCCCTCAGGCATCGACTCGCGCATTGCGTTTACGCTCATGCCGTACCCAAAGGACTCTTGGCCGCGAGTGCACGCGCGACGCGCGACACCGGTGGACGACCGAGCGCATCCGAGATGAACTGGCCGGCGGCGCGCAATTTGGTCATGTCGACTCCGGTTTGGATCTGCAGCCCATTGAGCATATAGAGGACGTCTTCACTCGCGAGATTGCCAGTGGCGCCTTTTGCGTACGGGCATCCGCCAAGCCCCGCAACCGAGCAATCGAATGTCGCAACACCCATCTCCATCGCCGCGTAAACGTTGGTGAGCGCCTGACCATACGTGTCGTGAAAGTGACCTGCGAGGGATTTCATCGGCACGCGTTCCGCGACGGTCGCCAGCAGCGCCTTCGTCTGTCCGGCCGTACCTACGCCAATCGTGTCGCCGAGTGAAACTTCATAGGATCCCATGCTGTGGAGCACGTCCGCGACTTCCGCCACTTTCGCCGGGTCGACGTTGCCCTCGTACGGGCACCCCAGGACGCACGAGATGTAACCTCGCACGCGGATCGCGTTCGCGGCTGCCGCCACGTAGATCGGCCGCGCGCGCTCGAGGCTTTCCGCAATGCTGCAGTTGATGTTTTTTCGCGAAAACGTTTCCGATGCTGCGACGAAGACCGCGACTTCGTCCGCCTTTGCAGCGAGGGCCGCCTCGAATCCTTTCATGTTCGGCGTGAGCACCGGGTAACGGACGCCCTCCGCGCGGCGGATGCCGGCCATCACCGCGGCGGCGTCGGCCATCTGCGGCACCCATTTCGGCGACACGAAAGCAGTCGCCTCGATCGCCTTGAATCCCGCGTCGGTCAGCCGATTGATCAGGGCGATCTTGACGTCGGTTCCGACGGTCGCCTTCTCGTTCTGCAGTCCGTCGCGCGGCCCGACCTCGACCAGGCGGACGCGGCGCGGCAGCTTCGAGGGGGTTCCGAGGGCCGGAGTCATGGAGTCAGTAGCCGCGGTCCCGGTCGACGATGCCGGTGACGGCTTCGCCGCGCTCGATCCGCCGGATCTTCGTCGCTACCTGCGCGACCGATTCGGGAATCAGCGTCACGGCGGAAACGTGCGGCGTCACCGTGATCCGCGGATGATGCCAGAACGCGTGCTCGGGCGGCAGCGGCTCGACGCGGAAGACGTCGAGCGTCGCGCCGCCGAGGTGCCCCTCGTCGAGGAGCGCGAGCAGGTCCGGCGTCGACGATGATCTCGCCGCGCGCGACGTTGATCACGTGCGCGCCGCGCGGCAACTGCGAGAGCGCCGCGCGGTCGAGGAGTCCCGTCGTCTCCGGCGTGAGCGGCAGCGTGCAGACGAGGGCATGCGAGGCCGCCAGGAAGGACGCGAATTCGTCGGGGCCGTAGACCGCGGCGCCCGGTGGCACCTTACGCGCTGCGGCTCCAGCCGGCGAGAGGGAACCCGATCGGCGCGAGCGCCGCCGCGATCGCACGGCCGAGCACTCCGCAGCCCAGGAGCCCAACGCCGTACTCCGCCTTAACGCGCCGCGCGTGCGGATGCCATCGGGCCTCCCGCTGCTGTGCGGCATAAACGTCCGCTTCGCGGAACGCATGCAACACCGCAAGCGTTGCGTACTCGGCCATCTGCGCGGCCATCCCCGCGTCCTCGAGTCGCACCACCGGAACGTCCCGCGGCAGGGTCGGTACCGCGAGCAAACCATCGACGCCCGCGCCGAGGTTGAAGATGGCCTTCGCCGGCCGCACCCGCACGAACAGCTCGTCGGGAGGCCGCCACACGCACGCGTACGCGGGATTGGAAGGGCCGTCGGGCCAGACGGCGATCTCGGCCTCCGGCAACGCCGTCGCAAGCGCCGCGCGCCACGATTCGGCATCGCGGCCGGGCATCTGCAGCAGCACCTTCATGCGGCCGGCGCGCAGTTCTCAAGATCGACCAGGTCCGCGCCTTCCTTCACGCGGTCGCCGGCACGGTAGTAGACCGCGGCGACCGTGCCGTCCGCCGTCGCGGCGATCGTGTGCTCCATCTTCATCGCCTCGAGAATCATCAGCGGCGCTCCGCGAGCGACCTTGTCCCCCGCCTTGACCAGCACGGCGACGACCGTTCCGGACATCGGTGCCGCAAGATGGCCGCCGTGCGCTTCCACCTCGCCTGCGTGCGCAAGGGGGTCGACGAGCAGCAGCTTCCGGTGCTCGCCACGACAGAACACGTGTCGCGCCTCGCCGTGCGGAACAACGGTGGCGTCGAATTCAGCGCTGCCCGTGACGATACCAAGTTGACGATCGTTGGCGGTCACCGTTGCAACCGTCTCGCCCGCCGGCAATTTCACACGCCACGGATTGCCGTCGCCACGCACATCGACCTCATGCCGGAGCCCGGAATCGTCGAAAACGAATGTCAACGCATGCCGCGCGCTGTTCGGCCACCAGGAATCGACAGCATGCCACGGCGAATGCGGATCAGCCGATCTGCGCGCGACCGACGCCCGGTCAGCGACGAGGGAATCGACTTCGGCCAACGCAGCGGCGAGCAGCGCGTTATCAGGCAGCGGAGTCGGTGGTGGAAACAGCGCCGCGTGATTGCGCGCGATGAGGCCAGTGTCGACGTTGCCCGACGCAAATGCATCATGCGCCACGACTCGCTGCAGGAATGCGACATTGGTCGCGACGCCGACGATCTCGCACGCGGCAAGCGCGTCGGCCAGACGGCGCAGCGCGGCGGCGCGATCCTCGCCGTGGACGACCAGCTTCGCGATCATGGGATCGTACCAAGGCGAAATCTCGTCGCCCGCGCGCACGCCGGTGTCGACACGGACATCCGGCCCGCTCGCCGGCGCAGCAAGGTGGACGAGCCGGCCGATCGACGGCAGGAAACCGCGATCCGGATCTTCGGCATAGATACGCGCTTCGATCGCGTGACCGTCGATCGCGAGGTCTTCCTGGCGCCTGGGCAGCGCCTCGCCCGCCGCGACGCGAAGCTGCCATTCGACGAGATCCTGCCCGGTGATCATTTCGGTCACCGGATGCTCGACCTGCAGCCGTGTGTTCATTTCCATGAAATAGAACGTGCCGTCACGCGCAAACCTGTCGGTGGCGATGAACTCCACCGTGCCCGCGCCGACGTAGCCGATCGCCTTGGCAGCCGCGACCGCTGCCTCGCCCATCGCGCGGCGATGCTCGGGCTTCATTCCCGGTGCAGGCGCTTCCTCCAGCACCTTTTGATGGCGGCGCTGGACCGAGCAGTCGCGCTCGAACAGGTAGACCGCGTTGCCGTGTGTGTCCGCGAAGACCTGGATCTCGATATGCCGCGGCGCCGTCAGGTACTTTTCGATCAATACGCGCTCGTCGCCGAACGACGATTTCGCCTCACGCTGCGCCGACCCGAGCGCGGCGGCGAACTCCGACGGACGCTCGGCGATCTTCATCCCTTTCCCGCCGCCGCCGGCGGTGGCCTTTATCAATACCGGGTAGCCGATCTTCTTCGCTTCTTCGGCCAGCAACGAAGCTGTCTGGTCATCGCCGTGATAGCCGGGGACGAGCGGGACCTTTGCCGCGCCCATGATTTTCTTGGCTGCGGACTTGGAACCCATCGCCGCAATCGCAGCAGGCGGCGGACCGATGAATACGAGACCGTTCTTTGCGCACGCGGCCGCGAAGTGCTCGTTCTCCGACAGAAACCCGTACCCCGGATGAATGGCCTGCGCGCAAGCCTTCTTTGCTATCGCAATAATCAGGTCGCCGTCGAGGTAGCTCTCCCGCGGCGGCGGCGGGCCCAGCCGATATGCCTCGTCGCACGCGGCGACATGCAGCGCATCCTTATCGGCGTCGGAATAGACGGCAATAGTGTGGATCCCCATTCGGCGCGCTGTGCGCGCGACACGAACCGCAATTTCGCCACGGTTCGCGATCAGGATCTTGTCAAACATCCGTTCGGCCCTTCGGAAGAGGCGCGCTGCCATTCCCAGTCACTTTGCCGAGCAGCGCGCGGATGAAGCGCCAGAGCTTCGGAATGAGCCAGATCGTGAAGGCAACCAGCAGCGCAAGCACGACCAGAGCGGCAATTGGGTAAGCGAACGCGAGCCACAGCACCGTTCCCACTGCGATGTCCTCACCGAAGGATGCCGCCCAATTCGAAAAGGGTTCCGGTGACGTGTTTATCACGGCGCGGCTGCCGGCCTTGGCGAAATGACTACCGGCAGCCAGCGAGCCGCCAATGATCGCCGCGGCCAGCGTCGCGGCGGCCGACGAATCGCCGAACACGCTTGCAGCGAGCGCAGCGCCGGCCGGAATCCGGATGAACGTGTGGACCGTATCCCACACTGTGTCGACACCCGGCACCTTGTCGGCGAAGAATTCGACGCAGAACATGAAGCCCGAAGCTGCAAGCACCCATGGATGCGCGAGCGCGGCAAGCCCGCCGGGAAGCTCGATCCAATGGAGGTAGCCCAAGCCACCGACGATGAACAGCACCGCGTACAGGCGGATCCCGCTGGCCCAGCCCAGTGCCGCCGCCAACGCGATCAGTTGCCAAGTGTCGAACTGCGCGAGACCGGGAAAGGCGCTCATTCGTCGAGCCCCGGCGGCACCCATGCCGCGCGCCGCTTGCCGAGAAATGCCGCCACGCCTTCCTTCGCTTCGGGCGTCGAGCGCACCCGCGCGATGCGCGCTGCGGTGTCCGCGATCATGCGATTGTCGATCGGTCGATGCGCGACCGCGCGAATCAGCGTCTTTGCCTCTGCTTGCGCGCGCGGGCCGGCCTGGACGAGCGCGCCCAGTAATTCATTGATCCGGTCGTCGAGAGCGTCCTGCAGCACGATGTCGTGCACGAGACCGATGCGGTAGGCCTCGGCAGCGTCGAAGCGCTCCGCGGTGAGAAAGTAACGCCTCGCCATCCGCGCGCCGATCGCTTCGATCACATAAGGACTGATCGTCGCCGGGATGAGACCGAGCTTCGCTTCCGACAGCGCGAACGTCGCATCCTGCGCCGCGATGGCGATGTCGCAGCACGCTACGAGCCCCACACCCCCGCCGTAGGCTGCACCATGAACGCGGGCAATCGTCGGTTTCGAGAGCGTGTTGAGCGTGTCCAGCATGGCCGCGAGTGCGCCGGCGTCGGCGAGACTCTCGGCATGGCCATAGCGCGCCATCTTCTTCATCCAGTTGAGGTCGGCACCGGCGCAGAAGCTCGCGCCATGGCCCAGCAGCACAACGGCGCGTACCGCATCGTCCGCATCGAGTTCACGCAGTGCAGTCGTGAACTCCGCGATCAGCGTCTCGTCGAACGCATTGCGCACGTCGGGCCGAGCGAGAGCGAGCAGCGCGACGCCGTTGCGAACGGCGACGACGAGCGACGTGTAGGACGCGGCGATTGTCCGCGAGCGCTTGCGGCCTTTCACCGCTGGTTTCATTTTGGTTGCGCCTCTCGCGCTCGCCTTGGCCATTCGATCCTCACATCCTGAATACGCCGAACGTCGTCGCCTCGATTGGACGATTGAGCGACGCCGAGATCGCGAGCCCTAGCACGCGGCGCGTGTCGGCGGGATCGATCACGCCGTCGTCCCACAGCCGCGCGCTGGCAAAATACGGGTGACCCTCCTTCTCGTACTGCGCGCGAATCGGCGCGCGAAAAGCTTCCTCATCCTCCGCGCTCCACGCGGTGCCCTTCGCTTCGAGCGCATCGCGGCGCACCGTCGCCAGAACGATCGCGGCCTGCTCGCCTCCCATCACCGAAATGCGGGCATTCGGCCACATCCACAAGAAGCGCGGGCCGAACGCGCGGCCGCACATGCCGTAGTTGCCGGCGCCGTAGCTGCCGCCGATGATCACGGTGAATTTCGGCACCTGCGCGCACGAGACGGCGGTGACCATTTTCGCGCCATCGCGGGCGATGCCGCCCGCTTCGTATTTCTGCCCGACCATGAAGCCCGTCACGTTCTGCAGGAAGACGAGCGGCACGCGGCGCTGCGCGCAGAGCTCGATGAAGTGCGCGCCCTTCTGCGCCGATTCGGAGAACAGGATGCCATTGTTCGCGACGATGCCGACCGGGTAGCCCCAGATCCTCGCGAAGCCTGTGACGAGCGTTGCTCCGTAACGTGCCTTGAACTCGTCGAACTCGCTGCCGTCCACGATGCGCGTGATGACTTCCCGCACGTCGTACGGTTTCTTGATGTCGGCGCTGATGACGCCATAGATCTCGTCGGACGCATATCTTGGCGGAACAGGCGTGGCAATGTCCGCCTCGATGCGCTTCCGGCGATTGAGATTGCCGACGATTCGCCGCGCGATGGCAAGCGCGTGGTGGTCATCCTGCGCCAGGTGATCGGCGACGCCTGAGACCCGCGTGTGCACGTCGGCGCCCCCCAGCTCTTCCGCCGATACGATTTCGCCGGTGGCGGCTTTGACGAGCGGCGGACCGCCCAGAAAGATCGTCCCCTGGTCCTTGACGATGATCGACTCGTCGGCCATCGCCGGCACGTACGCCCCGCCCGCCGTGCACGAGCCCATGACGACGGCGATTTGCGGTATCCCCTCCGCCGACATGTTCGCCTGGTTGTAGAAGATGCGCCCGAAGTGATCGCGATCGGGAAACACGTCGACCTGATTCGGCAGGTTGGCACCGCCGGAATCGACGAGATAGACGCACGGCAGGCGGTTCTCGCGCGCGATCTCCTGTGCACGGACGTGCTTTTTCACCGTCAGCGGGTAATAGGTGCCGCCCTTGACCGTTGCGTCGTTGCACACGATCACGCATTCACGCCCGGCTATTCGTCCAAGCCCGGTGATGATGCCGGCAGCGGCGATATTGTCGCCGTACATGCCATGCGCGGCGAGTTGCGAGAATTCGAGGAAAGGGGATCCGGGGTCGATCAGGGCGCGCACGCGCTCACGCGGCAGGAGCTTGCCTCGCGCGACGTGTTTGGCACGCGGACCTTTGCCGCCGCCCTGCTCGATTTGCTCGATCTGCGCCTTGAGGTCGGCAACGAGTGCCGCCATCGCATCGCGATTCGCCGCGAACGTGGCGTCGCGCGGATCAAGCTTCGATTCGATCACGGGCATGGGAGCGGCTTAGGCGGAGGGAAGCGGGAGCGGATGTCCAGGCATCAATTTGTACGGATGCACCCAGCGCGGTTCGGATTGTATCCGCTCGAGCCAGCGCGCAATGCCCGGATACGCCGCCCAATCGACGCCGATCTCGTCGGCAAAAAACAGGTAACCGCAAAGGGACAAATCGGCGATGGTCAGACGGTCGGCAACGACATGGCGCCGGTTCGCAAGATGCGCGTCGAGCACGCCCCAGGCCGTTTCCGCCCGACGCCGGAAGACTTCCATCACGGCACGGTCGGGATCTTTGGTGAAGGTCCGCAGAAACCGGTAGGTCGCCGTGTAACTCGTAAGCTTGTGGTTGTCCCATAGCAGCCAGCGCAGGATCTCGCGCCGTTCCGCTGCATCGGCAGGCCCGAACTTCCCGAGCGACTCGGCAAGATAGTCGAGAATCACGCCCGATTGCGACAAGCGCTGGCCGCGATGCTCGAGCACCGGCACCTCGCCCATGACGTTGATCGCGCGATAAGCCGGCGTTTGCGTCTCGCCGTTGAAATAATCGACAAAGCGCGCCGTCCAATTCGCTTCGCCAAGATCGAGTGCGAGCGCCGCCTTGTAAGCGTTTCCGGATTGCGCAAAGCAATAAAGCGTGTAGTCGGCCACTCAGAATCCTTCGGTCGCGAGCCAGCGGTCGATCTGATCGAAGCGGTCGAGTCCCCAGAACGGCTCACCGTCGACGATGATGAATGGCGAGCCGAACACGCCGCGGCCGATCGCTTCATCGACGTTGCGTTTCAGGGCTTCCTTCATCGCCGGATCGTCGATGGCCGCGCGGGCCATGCCGGCGTCGACGCCCTCCTTCGCTGCAACCGCAACCGCGTTGTCGGGCGCGGAAATGTCGATGTCGTCGACGAAAAAAGCGTGGTAGTACGCCCTGACGAGACGGGATACCACCGCCGGATCGCGCGCCTTCTGCCACAGGACGATCCGCGCCGGCGCCTGCGACGGAATGGGGAACCGCGACGGCATTCGGAATTCCGGCAAGCCGTGAAAGCGCGCACTCCGTTCGAAGTCCCGTCGCGCGTAGTCGCCCTTGAGCGGGATTTCGACGAGCGGCACGCTGCCCGTCTGCTTGAATATGACGCCCAGCAGGATCGGGCGCCAGTCGACGGCGCGACCATGTTTTGCGGCCAGCGCTTCGATCTTCTGCGAAGCCAGATAACCGTAGGGTGACGAGAAGTCGAAATAGAAATCGATCGGTGCCGCCATGCTGTCGTCTCCCTGTGACGCGTCAACCCGCGATTGCGCGGCCGATGACCAATCGCTGGATTTCGCTCGTGCCTTCATAGATCTGGCAGACGCGCACGTCGCGATAAATCCGTTCGACCGGGAAATCCGATACATAACCGTATCCGCCATGGATCTGGATGGCGGCGGAGCACACGCGCTCGGCCATCTCGGACGCGAAGAGCTTCGCCATCGAAGCTTCCTTGAGGCACGGTTTGCCCGCGTCGCGCAAGGCGGCGGCATGCCATACCATCTGACGCGCGACCTCGATTTCGGTCGCCATGTCCGCGAGCTTGAAATTGACCGCCTGATGGCTGGCAAGCGGCTTGCCGAAACTCGATCGTTCGCGCGCGTAGGCGAGCGCCGCTTCGAACGCCGCGCGCGCCATGCCCACCGCCTGCGCGGCGATTCCAATGCGCCCCGCTTCGAGATTGGAAAGCGCGATGCGATAGCCTTCTCCTTCGCGACCGAGCAAGTTCGCCACCGGCACGGTGCAGTTGTCGAAGACGATCTGCGCCGTGTCGGATGCACGCTGACCGAGCTTGTCCTCGACGCGCGCGACGATGTAGCCGGCAGTCTTCGTTTCGACGATGAATGCAGAGATTCCTTTCTTGCCTGCTCCCTTGTCGGTCACCGCAAACACGACCGCGATATCGGCATTCTTGCCAGTGGTGATGAACTGCTTGATCCCGTTCAGCACATACGTATCACCACGGCGCTCGGCGCGCATCGCGATCGCGCCCGCATCCGATCCGACCTGCGGCTCGGTCAGGCAGAAGCAGCCGAACAGTTCGCCACGCGCGAGCGGAACGAGCCACCGCTCTTTCTGCGCATCGGTGCCGAAGGCTGCGATCGGTCCGCAGACAACGGAATTCTGGACACTGACGATCGTCGACGTTGCCCCGTCGCCCGCTGCGATTTCCTCGAGCGCAAGCGCAAGCGAGACGTAGTCCAGGCCGGCGCCCCCCCAATGTTCGGGCGTCACCACCCCAAGCGCACCGAGAGCACCGAGTGCTGTCAACTCTTCACGCGGGAAATGACCGTCACGATCCCATTGCGCGGCTTTCGGCGCGAGCTCGCCCTGCGCGAACGAGCGCATCGCATCGCGGATCTGCTGTTGCAGTTCGGTCAGGATCATGGCGTCAATGCAGTGGGGCAGCCACGGGCGCCGAAGCTGTTGCGCGCGCCGGCCAGTTGATAATGAAGACACCGCTCACGACCAGCGCGGCGCCAACGATCATCGACACTTCGAGCGGCTCGCCTAGTAACAGGACCGCGAAGGTGATGGCGGCGATCGGCACGAGGTTGACGAATATCGAAGTGCGCGCCGGGCCGAGCGCATGCACACCGTCATAGAACCAGATGTAGGCGAGCGCGGTGCCGAACAGGCCCAGGAAAACGAGCCCGCCCCAGCCGCGCAGCGTGGCCGTAGGCAGTGCCAAGTCCCCGGTCGCCGCACACAGGATGGCAAGCAGCACCGTGCCGATGATGGACGCGTACGTTGTCGCGGCCAGCGGCGTCATCTCTTTCAGCAGGGGCCTGCCGAGAAGCGTGTAGGCGGCCCACGACAACACGCCGCCGAAAAGCCACGCTTCCCCGATTCCGGCGTGCCCTTGAAGCAGGGCCAACGGATTGCCGCGCCCGAGCTCGACGGCGACGCCGAAGAGCGCGATCGCGATGCCGGCACCGCGGCGCAGCGTCAGCGGCTCATGCAGGAATAGCGCACCGCCCAGAAGCGTTGCCGCGGGGAGGGTCGCGATGATCAACGACCCGCGCGACGCCGAGACGGTCTGCATGCCGTACATGTAGAAAACGCTGTAGAAGACGACGCCCGTCACTGCCAGCAGCAGCACGCTGTTCGCTTGCGCGCGCGAAAGTCGCGGGAGACCGCGCTCGATCGCGAACGACAGCACCAATAGGGCCGTCGTTGCAATCAGATAGCGCCACAGCGCCGCCGTCGGCGCGGGCATTTCTACGGCGACGACACGCGCGGCGATGAAAGAGCCGCCCCATATCAAAGCGACACCCGTCAGCTTCGCGTAGATCAGGGCGTGCGACGCCGCGGCGGTCATCGCCGCTCATCTAGCACGAGTTTCGCGGCGATCGCCACGAACACGCCGGAGAGCACCCAGCGCTGCACGGCGGCCCACAGGGGGCGCGTCGCGAGCCAGCGCGCGATGAGGGCTGCGGCAAGCACGAACAGGGTGTCTCCGATCACGGCGATCACGATCTGCGTCGCACCGAGCACAAGCGATTGCGTCAAGACGCTCCCGCGCGCCGGATCGACAAACTGGGGAAACAGAGCCAGATAGAACAGCGCGACCTTGGGATTAAGGATGCTGGTAAGAAGTCCCATCCTGAAAAGCTTCGCGGGCGCCGCAGCGAGCAGCGTCCGTGGCGCGAAGAGGCCGCCACTGCCTGCCCTGACGGAATCCCACGCGAGATAGACGAGATACGCGGCGCCGGCCCAACGCAGCACATCGTAGGCAACGGGCACTGCGAGGAACACCGCAGACAATCCGAGCGACGCCGCGAGGATATGCACGATGAATCCGGTGGTGGTCCCGGCGAGCGATACGAGCCCCGCCATTCGACCCTGACAAAGCGTTCGCGAGATGAGGTAGAGCAGATTCGGTCCCGGCGTGAGCACGAGAGCCACGGAAGCCAGACAGAACAGAAGCCAGGTTGACAACGGCATCATGATGGGGAGGATCCTCGCGAGCTCGTGCGGTTTGCGGCGGTCAGTCGACAGCGTACCCGAGAGTCGCGAGGAGCGGACCCGCGCCGCGCTCGACGGCAGCGCGGTCGGCGGCGGACATCTCGCGCCGCCCGGCGCCGATCCGGTCCTTCTGCAGTGGCTTCGCGAGGTTCTCGTGGATCCGCGTGCGGTCCTCGCGCGACACCAGCCGACCGCTGACGTGCAGCCGAGCCTGCAGTCGTGCGATGCGCGCCGCTCCCTGCGCAGCCGAATCGATCATGGCCGGCGAGTATTCGACGTCGAGGAACCGGCACAGCCGGGGCAGCTCAGCCTCGGGCTTTTGCACCAGGTCCTCATAGCGCGTCTCGACGTAGTGCGGGAGCACCGCGCCGGCCGTGCGCCCGGCGTCCACGTGGTGGCGCCACGCGAGACCCAAAACGCCGAAGTCCTGGCTCGGCGCGAACCAGGTCTTGCGCCACGAAAGCACAGTGTCGCGGGGGTCGCGGATCACGTGGATGAAACGAACCTCCGGGAGGAGCGCCGCGATTTCGCGCATGACGAAGATGTTGTCCGGTGTCTTCTCGCCGGCACGCGGCTTACGCTGGCTCTCCGCGTACATCGCATAGAACGTGCGCGTGCCAGCAGCCGGGGTAAAGGCTGATATGCGGGCAACGCGGGCCGCGAAGGCGTCGCGGTCGAGGCCGAAGTCCGACCAGTTCGAGATTGGCGTGCGATCGACGGTCACGAGCTCGATGAAGCGCCGGCGCATCGCCTCGGGATCGCCACTCAGCCTGACGACATGCTTCAGAAACGCGGTCTCCGGCGGCACCGCGAAGTCGGGGTGGCTGTCCAGCATTACGGCGAGCAGCGACGTACCCGACCGCGGACAGCCGACGATTACGGGGAACGGCGGCGGCGCCACGCCGCCCTCCGCCGGCGCCAACGTCGCAGCCGGCGCGCCAACCATCAGACGAGTTCCACCGCCATCGCGGTCGCTTCGCCGCCGCCGATGCACAGCGCCGCGACGCCGCGCTTCTTCGCGTGCTTGCGCAATGCTCCGATCAGCGTCACCAGGATCCGCGCGCCGGACGCGCCAATCGGGTGCCCGAGCGCGCACGCCCCGCCGTGCACATTGACCCGGTCATGCGGGATCGCGTGATCCTTCATAGCCGCCATTGTTACGACGGCGAACGCTTCGTTGATCTCGTAGAGGTCGACGTCCTTCGCGGTCCAGCCGGCCGCAGCCAAAACTTTGGTGATCGCACCGACGGGCGCCGTCGTGAACAGCGCCGGTTCCTGCGCGTGCGTCGCGTGCGCAAGAATGACGGCGAGAGGCTTCAAGCCGCGCTTCTCCGCGGTCGAGCGCCGCATCAGCACCAGCGCGGCCGCACCATCGGAGATCGAGCTCGAGTTGGCGGCCGTTACCGTACCATCCTTGCGAAAAGCCGGTTTCAACGTGGGAATCTTCTCGGGCGATGCCTTGGCGGGCTGTTCGTCGTTGACGATGACGACTTCACCCTTGCGTCCTGTGACCGTAACCGGCGCGATTTCCCACGCGAACGTCCCGTCGTTGTTCGCGCCGAGCGCGCGGGAGAGCGAAGTCGTCGCAAACGCATCCTGGGCTTCGCGGGTGAACGCGTAAGTGCTCGCGCATTCCTCCGCGAAAGTCCCCATGAGCCGGCCCTTGTCGTAGGCGTCTTCGAGACCGTCCAGGAACATGTGGTCGACCACCGTCTGGTTGCCCATCCGGTAACCGGCGCGCGCCTTGGGCAAAAGATACGGTGCGTTGGTCATGGATTCCATTCCACCGGCGACCATGATTTCGTTGGTGTGGGCGGCGATCAGATCGTGCGCGAGCATCGCCGCTTTCATCGCGGACCCGCACATCTTGTTGATCGTCGTGCACCCGGTCGACACCGGAATCCCCGCTTTGATCGATGCTTGGCGCGCGGGTGCTTGTCCTTGCCCGGCGGGCAGCACGTTGCCCATGATCACTTCCTGCACATCGGACGGCTTGATTCCGGCGCGCTCGACCGCCGCGCGAATCGCTACGGCGCCCAGATCGCTCGCCGACAGCGAAGCGAAGTCGCCCATGAAGGCACCCGTCGGCGTGCGCGCCGCGCCCACAATGACCACTGGATCGTTCAGCATGTGTCTTCCTAGCTAGCTTCCTTGTTCATGCACCCGGGCGCGCCCGGGGCCGCGGCACGAGCTCGCCGCCACAGTTGGGGCAGATTCCGGCCATTGCATCCGCACATCGTGCGCAGAACGTGCACTCGAAGGTGCAGATCCGGGCCTCGGGAGACGACGGCGGCAACGGAGCCGCGCATTTCTCGCACGCCGGTTTCAGCTCGAGCGCCATCCTATTTCGTCTCGTTGAAGAGCTCGCGCCCGACCAGCATCCGCCGGATCTCCGAGGTGCCGGCACCGATCTCGTAGAGCTTCGCGTCGCGCCACAGCCGTCCCGTTGCATAGTCGTTGATGTAGCCGTTGCCGCCCAACGCCTGGATGGCTTCGCCGGCCATCCAGGTCGCCTTTTCGGACGCATACAGAATCGCCCCGGCGGCATCCTTCCGCGCGCCGCGGCCGGAGAGTCCGCCGCGATCGAGCGCATGGCCGACGGCGTAGACGTAGGCGCGGCACGCATTCATCGTCGTGTACATGTCGGCGAGCTTACCCTGCATGAGCTGGAACTCCCCGATCGGCTGCCCGAACTGCGAACGCTCGTGGACATAGGGCAGTACGACGTCCATGCACGCCGCCATGATGCCGAGCGGACCGCCTGCCAGCACGGCGCGTTCGTAGTCGAGCCCGCTCATCAGCACGTTGACGCCCTGTCCTTCCGCGCCGAGGACATTTGCAGCCGGCACCGCGCAATCCGCGAACACGAGCTCGCAGGTGTTCGAGCCCCGCATGCCGAGCTTGTCCAGCTTTTGCGCGGTGGTGAAGCCTTGCATCCCCTTCTCGATCAGGAAGGCGGTGATGCCGCGCGGGCCCGCCGCGGGATCGGTCTTCGCGTAGACAACGAGCGTGTCGGCATCCGGCCCGTTCGTGATCCACATCTTGCTACCGTTGAGGATGTAGCGATCGCCCTTGCGGTCGGCCCGAAGCCGCATCGACACGACGTCGGAGCCGGATCCGGGCTCGCTCATCGCCAACGCGCCGACATGCTCGCCGGACACGAGCTTCGGCAGATACTTCTTCTTTTGCGCTGCATCGCCATTGCGCCGGATCTGATTCACGCACAGGTTCGAGTGCGCTCCGTAGGAGAGGCCCACGGACGCCGACGCCCGGCTGATCTCTTCCATCGCCACGATGTGCGCGAGATAGCCCAGCGCGCTGCCGCCATATTCGTCCTCGACGGTGATTCCGAGTAGACCGAGATCGCCCATCTTGCGCCAGAGATCCGCCGGAAACTGGTTCGTGCGATCGATGTCGGCGGCGCGCGGCGCGATTTCGTCGGTCGCGAACTGACGCACGCTGTCGCGCAGCATGTCGATCGTCTCGCCGTGATCGAAGTCGAGCGCGGGAAGATTCATCATCGTCGTTCCTGGGAATTGCGCGGCACGGCGTAGTCGTCCATTCCGTGCATCACCATCAGCGTCTGTTGCATGACAGCGACGAGCGTGCGCTCGCCACCCTGCTCCGCATGCACCTCACCGAGGGTGACGACGAGCGTACGGCCGGATTTGATCACCCGGCCTTCGGCGACCAGCCGCTCGCCCGCGGCAGGGGCGAGCAGGTTGAGTTTGTATTCCACGGTCAGTACCGATGCTTCGCGCGGAAACAGCGTATAGCCCGCATAGCCGCCGGCGGAATCGACGATTGCGGCAACTACGCCGGCGTGAACGTACCCGTGCTGCTGCGCGACCTCAGGCCGCGGAACAAGCGAGATCGAGCAAAAGCCGGGTTCGACGGATTCCAGACTCGCACCCAGAGTGCGCATTGCTCCCTGGCGCGCAAAACTCGCGCGGACACGCTGCTCGAAATCCGGATCGGCCGGCGTCCAGTGCGGACCATTCGTGACGGCAGGAAGAGCGGTGTCCACTATGTCGTGTCCGGGAGCAGCGATAGAGGAACGAGCGCAGGATGGCATTGTCCAGCCGATCGGCGAGTCTACACCATACATGACGTTTACGTAAACGTCAACTTGCGACGCCTATCGGCTTTCGCGCGCCGGCCGCAGCCGCCTGCGACAGTCGCGTTCCAGCGCGCCTATCTCGATCAGCACTGCGTCGATGTCCTCGCGCTGCTGCAGCAGCATCGCGCGGCGGTCGGCGAGCATCAGCAAGAACTTGGCGAGTTGCGGCCGCTCATTGCCCGTCGTCGCGTAGATGTCGAAGAGTTCACGAATCTCGGAAAGAGCAAACCCGAGCCGCTTTCCGCGCAGGATGAGCTTGATGCGCGTCCGCTCGCGCTCGCCGTATATGCGCGTCTGGCCGCGCCGAATCGGCGCCAGCAGCCCTTCGTCCTCGTAGAACCGGATCGCGCGCGTGGTCAGCGCGAAT
Organism: uncultured beta proteobacterium; assembly: GCA_963724975.1. Classification (GTDB taxonomy): domain Bacteria; phylum Pseudomonadota; class Gammaproteobacteria; order Burkholderiales; family Casimicrobiaceae; genus CAIWHR01. Next base: position 891,460 of record CAVRXB010000005.1, read on the forward strand.
TCCTGCGCCAGATCCGAAATCGAATAAGTCGCGCCGGCGGAGTCGATCTTCGTTCGAGCGGCGGGAACGTGCGCGGCGGACATCGGGGTGCGGCAATGCAAAATCGAAGCGGCCGAAGGCTCCGGCGGACTTGGCGGAGGCGGATCAAGATACCATATTCGCTTGACATGCCTTCCGGTTTCCCCGACGATGTTGCGCCGCACAAAATCGGTGCGTTGATCCGTCACACGGTTGCGATCGCCGAACCCGACCTTCCAGCCATGACCGCTTCGATGCCCGCCGTTCTCGACTATCCGTTCGCCGCGCCGCCGCGCCCGGGCGAGCTGATCGAGGTCGCGCCGCGCGTTCAGTGGTTGCGCATGCCGTTGCCGTTCGCGCTCGACCACATCAATCTCTGGCTGCTCCAGGAGCACGACGGCTTCACGCTCGTCGATTGCGGATTGGGCGACGCGGCGACCCGTGCGATCTGGGAGCGCCATTTCGCAAGCACGATGGCGGAGCGTCCGATCCGCCGCATCGTCGCGACGCACTGTCACCCCGATCACGTCGGCAATGCGGCGTGGCTTTCCGCCAGGTTCGGCGTGCCGGTCGCGATGACGCACGCGGAGTATCTGACCGCGCATGCGCTTTTGGGCCAGCACGCGGGTTATGGACCTGCCCCGACAGTGGACTTCTTCCGCCGCCACGGGATGGCGGCCGAACACGTCAAGGCGATGGACACGCGGGGCAACCATTATCGGCGCGGCGTGCCCGAACTGCCGGAATCTTTCGACCGGCTGCGCGATGGCGAGAAACGAACCGTAGGCGGCACGTCGTGGCGTGTCCTCGAGGGACATGGCCATTCGCCGGAGCACGCGTCGCTCCATGCTGCCGAACGTGGCGTCCTGATCTCGGGGGACATGCTGTTGCCGCGAATCAGCACCAATGTCAGCGTCTGGGCGCCCGAGCCGGATGGCGATCCGTTAGGCGCGTTTCTGGAGTCGATCGCCGCCTTCGAGATGCTCGCCCCCGACACGCTGGTGCTGCCATCGCATGGACTGCCTTTTCGCGGGATCGCGGTACGCCTGGGACAACTGCGCGCCCACCACGCAGCACGTCTCGGCGAGCTCGTCGCGGCGATCGATGCGGCGACTGGTCCCCTCTGCGCTGCCGACGTCGTCCCGGTGCTGTTCCGGCGCGAGCTCGATCTGCAGCAACGCTACTTCGCGATGGGCGAGGCGATCGCCCATCTCAATCATCTGTGGCGCGCCGGCCGGATCGCGCGTCACGTCGGGGCCGAAGGCGCTGTCCGCTTCGCCTCCGCTCGCGCTTGAATTCAGGGCCTGTTCACGCTATGGGCACATACGCGTTGCACGGCCGAAAACGCCCAGCGCAAGGCGTGGAGGCGAAGGCGGGTCGCGCACCCGGCGAGACTACGCAACGCAGCGATGGGCGTTTTGGGCAGCAACCCGAAGGGAACGGGCATCATGAGGCGCCACTCTGCGTTGTTCTCCTTGCGAAGACGCCCGGTCTTCGCTTCGTCGAGTGCCTTGATTGGCGCCCATGCCGCCCGTTCGCGTTTGCGTCCATAGCGTGAACAGGCCCTAACCCACCGAAAGCCACGACATGTCCGCTGCCGCCAAAAAGACAACCGCCAACGAGCCTGCGCCGGGGAAGACCTACGACCCCGTCGCCTTCGCGCAATCGCTCGTAGCCGCCGCCGACAAAAGCGCGCTGCTGATCAGCGACTTTGCGGCAAACCAGGCGAAAGGCGGCGCCACATCGCTCGTGGCCGACGAACTTGGCATCGGCAAGGCATTCATGGAAATGGCCTCCAAGCTGCTCGCCAATCCCTACAAGCTTGCCGAGACGCAGTTGAATCTCTGGGCCGACTACATGAACCTGTGGCAGACCTCGACGATGAAGCTGATGGGTGCCACCCCCGATCCCGTCGCCGCGCCAAACAAGAGCGACAAGCGCTTTCGCCATGAGGACTGGGAGAGATATTTCCTGTTCGACTACATCAAGCAGGGTTATCTCATCACCGCGCACTGGCTGCACGAGACCGTCGCCAGCGTCGAGGGCCTCGACGATGCGACCAAGCGCAAGGTCGATTTCTTCACGCGCCAGTACATCGATGCCCTTGCGCCGTCGAACTTCGCCCTGACGAACCCCGAGGTGTTCCGCGAAACGATCACGAGCGGCGGCCAGAATCTGGTGCGCGGACTCAACAATCTTCTCGACGACATCAAGCGCGGCAACGGCCAGCTCAAGATCTCGATGACCGACACCAAGGCGTTCGAGCTCGGCGTCAACATCGCCACCACGCCGGGCAAGGTCGTCTTCCAGAACGATCTGATGCAGCTGATCCAGTACGAGCCGGCAACGAAGAAGGTGGCCAAGCGGCCGCTGCTGGTGATGCCGCCGTGGATCAACAAGTACTACATCATGGATCTGCGCGAGAAGAATTCGCTTATCAAGTGGATGGTCGACCAGGGCATCACGGTGTTCGTGATTTCATGGGTCAATCCCGACGCCGATCTCGCGCACAAGGACTTCGAGGACTATCTTCGCGAAGGGCCGCTGGCGGCGCTCGACGCGATCGCCAAGGCGACCGGCGAGACCGAAGTCAACGCACTCGGCTATTGCCTCGGCGGGACGCTGCTCGCCGCCACACTCGCGTACATGGCGGCGAAAAAAGACAAGCGGATCGTCAGCGCGAGTTTCATGACCTCGCTCGTCGACTTCTCGCGCTCCGGCGAGCTGGAAGTATTCATCGACGAGGATCAGGTCTCCTCGCTCGAGCGCAAGATGACCGAGCGCGGCTTTCTCGAAGGCGGCGAGATGGCGACGACGTTCAACATGCTGCGCGCCAACGATCTCATCTGGTCGTTCGTGATCAACAACTACCTCATGGGGCGCGATCCGTTCCCGTTCGACCTCCTGCATTGGAACCAGGACGCCACGCGCATGCCGGCGACCATGCACAGTTTTTATCTGCGCAACATGTACATGAAGAATCTGCTGCGCGAGCCGGGCGGTATCACGTTGCTCGGCGTGCCGATCGACTTGTCGAAGATCAGCGTGCCCGTCTACTTCGTCTCCGCGATCGAGGACCACATCGCCCCGTGGAAGGCAACGTATGCCGGACCGAAACTCGTGTCCGGCAAAGCGCGTTTTGTGCTGTCGGGATCCGGCCATATCGCCGGAATGATCAATCCGCCGGCGGCGAACAAGTACGGCTACTGGACCAGCGACAAGTTGCCGGCTGCCGCGGACGACTGGCTTGCCGGCGCCAAGCAGCACGAGGGATCGTGGTGGCCGGATTGGGCGAAGTGGCTCGCGGCGTATCGCGGCAAGGAGGTGGCGCCGCGTATTCCCGGCAAAGGCAAGCTCAAGGTCATCGAAGCCGCGCCGGGCACCTACGCGCGAATCCGTGCCGACGGCAAGTGAAATTCGCTGCGGCTTTGCTATAGTGAATCGATGATCCAGCTTCGGAGGTAGCCATGACCCGCCTTGCTCATCACTTCGCGCGCTTTTTTATTCTCGTCTGCGCGATCGCCGCCGGTCCGATCGCGCTCGCGCAATCGCCGTGTACCGACTGCGGAGTTGTGACTTCCGTCCGCGTGAACGAGGTGAAGGGCTCGACGTCGGGGGTGGGCGCGGTAGCGGGCGGTGTTCTCGGCGGCGTGCTCGGCCACCAGATCGGCAGCGGACGCGGCAACACGGTCGCCACGATCGCCGGCGCCGCGGGGGGTGCCTATGTCGGCAACAAGGTCGAGCAGAACAAGAACACGAAGTCGCAATGGTCCGTGGGCATCAAGATGGACGGCGGGCAGCAGCGCACCTTCGTCTACAGCAGTCAGCCGACGGTGCGCGAGGGCGATCGCGTGAAACTGGTGGACGGCGGGCGGCGTCTTGCGCTCGTAGCGCAGTAACGGCGAGAAAAACTGGCGGATCCCGCTAGGGTTTCGCTGGCGCCGGCTGCCCCGGATCTACTTTCGGCGGCGCTTTGTGATCGCCTTGGTGTTCAGCGCGTCCTCCTTCGGGACGAACCAGTCCCTGCGCCTGCGCGGGTTGCGGCGTACGCCCTGAGGGCGCCGCGGGCGGCGCGGCGACTCCGGCGGCGGGCGCCGCCGGTGCTCCATGCGGCGTCGGAGGCATCGCGCCAACGCGCTCGGACGTGGGCGCTCTTGCGGGCGCCGGCCGTGCATTCGGGGCCGCATAGGTCGGTGCCGACTGCGCCGCGGACGGTGGCGCTGGCGTCCCCTGAATTCCTGTCGCTTGCTGCGGCGGTAATGGGGGCTTTGCGCGCGTGACGTTGTCCGCGCGGGCCGGTGCTGCAGGCGCAGCGATTGCAGCGGGGGCTGCGACAGCAGGCGCCGACCTCGCATAGCCGGGGGCGACCGGTGCTGCCGCAGGCGCCGGCGTGCCGGCGACTGGACGGTTGATGGCTTGTCCTGCTGGGGCAACCGGCGGTGCCGCGGTCGGCCGCATCATCGGCTCCGCCCCAAGGCGGCCCGGACGCGATACGGGGTAGAACGTCGATGCCGGCGCCGGCGTTCCCGCGACACCCGCCGTACGTGCTCCCGGGATGCGCAGCGGCGCAGAAGCGACCGCGGGGGCCGCAGCAAGCACAGGCGCGCTCGCCGTCAGGTGCGTCGGCACTGTCACGCGATTCGATGCGACCGGCATCCGTCCGGCAATCGTCGCCCCGGAAACCGCCGTCAACGCGCCAGGATAGTCGGCGTTGCGAAAATGCGAGGGCGGATTGCTCGGCCGCACGGCGACGTTGACGGCATACGGCCGGTTGTAGTTCGACCAGCAGTTGTTGGAGCATCGGTTCCACCAGGGATGGAAGGGCTCGCCCCAACCCAATGGGACCCAGCCGTACACCGGCGAACCGAACGTCGCGGACACACCCCAGCCCGCGCCGCCGACCCACCCGACGAGCGCCGGCGCCCAACGGGGACGCGCGACGAACGCTCCGGGACACCAGCCCCAACGCCCGCGCACCCATGCCCAGCGACCGTAGTGGAACGGCGCGTAACCCCACGGCGCCGCATCGACCCACGTCGAACCCCACGCGCCGACATTCGTCCAATAACCGTCGCGATAGGGCGCCCAATCAGGCGCAACCGCGGTCGGATACCAGACGGGCCCGTATTCGGGCGTCGACTGCCACGTGCCGTACTGATCGAGGTCAGCGTAACCGACCATCTGCGGCGACACGTACGCCGTCGCGCGCGCTCTGTCGTAGCGGCGATCACGGCTCAAGCTGTACGCATCGAAGTCATCCTGGCCGACGCCGTTGCGCACCTCGGCGTACTGCGGATCCGGTCCCGCCACGATCGCTGTCTGGCCCGGGAGTGCTTGCTGCGCGGCGTTCGCGAGCATGACGACCGCCTCACCCTCGCGCACGGTGACGTACGTCGATTGACGGTCGGGCACGACGTCGATCCGATAAAGGCCGGGCCGCGTCAACTGAATCTGCGAAGTAGGTGCATCGATGCGCGCGGAGTCGCCTTGATCCAGCACACGCACGCGAACGATCACGCGTCCCTGCGCAATGAATAGCGCGACGCGATTCTCGTCGAGGCGCGACACATGCACGCTCGTGTCGTCCGCAAGGCGGAACTGGCCACCACCGTAGTCCACCTCGGCACGACCGTCGCTGCCCACCCAGAGGTTGTCGCCGGATGCGATCGGATAGTTGAGGCCGATCGGCTGCCACTCGGTCGCCCGATCTTCCGGCGAGAGATAGAGCTGGCCCGCGAATTCGGCGATCCGGCCCACGCGGCCCGGAAGATCTTCGTCGGCGGCGAGCGGTGAATGACGCCGCGATCAGCAGGGCAGCCGCCATCAGCGACGACGAACGCGGACGGAGCCGCTCTCGTGCGCCGGCGCAGCAGCGTTCCCGCATGATTCACCGCATCTCGACACGTTTGCCTAGAGATCTCCGTCGACATGGGCCTTCAACGGCCGAGGGTCCGGCGCCGTTGATCCACCGCGGCCCGTTTGGAGTAAACCATCCACGATCGAAGCGGCCATCGGTTTGGATTCGAATGCCCTTGCTCGTGCTTTTCTGCGCGACGATCAGATTTCAGGAGACAACCGCCATGCGGACCTTCCAGCGCACGCTCCTTGCCGGCGCCGTCGCGCTTGCTCTTGCGACTCCCGCCGTCGCGCAATTCACGAATGCGATTTTCTTCGGCGACAGCTTGCTCGACGCCGGATCGTTCAAGTCAGTCGTGCCGCCGGGGACCGGATTGTTCACGACGAATCCGGGGCCGATCTGGGTGACGCCGTTCGGGCAGAACCTCGGATTCAGTGTCTCGCCTGCGAACGCAGGGCGGCACCGATTATGCGTATGGCGGAGCGCGCGTGGCGCTGTTGCCGGGCTATCCGCCGATCCCGCCGATCGCGAGCGCCGTTCCGATCGCCACGCAGATCTACGCAATTTCTCGCGAAGGGCCCCGCTGATCCAACCGCCATTTACGCGATCAACGGCGGCGGGGACGACATCTTCACGCAGCTCGACGGCGCTCCAGGCCGGAACGATCTCGCAGGCCGCTGCCCAGGCCAACATCGCGCTCGCCGCGACCCAGCTCGCGACGCAGATCGCGGTGCTGCACGCCGCCGGCGCGCAGTACATCATCGTGTGGAACGTCCCCGACATCGGCAATACGCCGTACGGTCGCAGCGTCGGCCCCGCCGGGGCGGCGCAGCTTACTGCGACCTCGCAACTCTACAACAGCACGCTGTTCGCGGCGCTCAACGCGACGGGCGTGCCAACCATCCGCTTCAACGCGTTCGGGCTCTTGAACGAGATATCGGCGAATCCCGGTCTGTACGGCTTCTCCAATGCGACGTTGCGGGCGTGCGGCACGACGTCATCGTTCCTGTGCACGCCCGCGAACCTGGTCACGCCGAATGCCGCGCAGACCTTCGTCTTCGCCGACGACGTGCACCCGACCACGGCGGCCATGCGCTCATCGCGCAGGCGATCACTTCGATGATCACCGGCCCGCAGCAGATGGGCTCGCTCGCCGAAGCGCCGTTTCGCGCCGAGGACGCAAGCTACCGCGCGCTCGACAACCGCATGTGGTCCGGCCTTGACGCGCCGCGCTCGGGAAAGCGGTTCGAGGCGTGGGCGGCCTACGATTACGCCAGCATCGACATGAATGCCGGGCCGAATAATGCCAGCGGCAATGCGAACACGGTCGCGGTCGGCGGCGACATGAAGATAAGCGATCGCCTCCTTGCCGGCATGATGTTCACGTACGTGGAAAACAAGACTGACTTCAGCGGCGAAGGCGGCGGCTTCAAGCTGCGGCAGCCGATATTCACGTTGTATGGCGGCTACGGCGAAGGCCCTTGGTATCTCGGCGCGACGTTTGGCGCAGCGAGCCTCGATTACACCGGGATCAATCGCAACATCGACCTCGGACCCCTTGTGCGCAACGAAAGCGGCCAGTCGCGCGGCTACGAGTACACGGGGCGGCTCCTTGGCGGCTACTGGTTCAAGTACCAGGACTTGATCCACGGCCCGTACGGGCGGGCGACCTATACCAAGGCGATCGTCCGGCAGTTCTCCGAAGTCGGCTCGGACAGCACCGCTCTTACGTACGACCAGCAATCGAACGAACAGATGCTCTGGAGCGCCGGATGGCAGGTCGCAGGCAGATACGGCAACGTGCGCCCGTGGGCGCGCGCCACGTGGGAATACGATTCGCTCGACAAGGACCGCACGGTGACGGTGTTGTCGAACTCGCTGGGCGGCGGCTATTCCGTGCCCGTGACAAAGCCGGACAATAATTACGCGCTCTTCAATGTTGGGGCCGCTGTCGATTGGCCCGGGGTCACCGGATTCATCTCCGGTTCAGCCACCGCCGGCCGCGGCGACGGCAACTATTGGGCCATCACCGTCGGCGTGCGCATGCCGCTCTGACGCGCGTCTGCGTCGCATTGTCGAAGGGCCGCCGCGCCGGCGGCCCTTCGTTTTGGCGCGTCGTCGTGGAAAGGTCAACGCGTGCTGCGGGGTTTCCGCGGGGCGTTCGCAAACAGGCGATCATAGAGCGGACGCGGAAGTCTTTTCAGCATCCATCCCGCCGCGGCCATTTGCCGCGGCAGCACGTAAAAGCGGCGGCGGCGCGCGATGGCGCGCGCAATCAAGGTCGCGGCCCGTTCCACTTTCATCAAGAACGGCATTGGGTAAGGGTTCGATGCCGTCATCGGGGTCGCGACATAGCCGGGACAGATCGTGACGACGGCTATTCCAGTACCGCGGAGTTCGAGCCGCAGACTTTCGAGGTACGCGATCGCGGCCGCCTTGGAAGCCGAATACGCGCCCGCGCCCGGCAAGCCGCGAAATCCGGCGACACTGGCGATGCCGGCGAGCGTGCCGTGCCGCGCGGCGCGCATCGATGCAATGAACGGCGCGAACGTGTGGACCATGCCCAGCACGTTGACCTCGATCACCTCGCGAAAGACTGCAGCGTCCTCGGCGTGCTCCGTCAGCGTGCCGCGGGAAACACCGGCATTCGCGATGACCACGTCAGGCGCACCGAAGCGCGCAATGAAGTCGGCCGCGGCGCGCACCAGCGATTGCGCGTCGCGAACATCGCCTTCGTACGCAACCGCATGGCCGGCCGGCAATTCGGCGGCCAAAGCGTCGAGGACGGACCGTCGCCGTGCGAAGAGCCCGACATTGGCAGACTGCCGCCCGTAATGCCTCGCCAGCGCGGCGCCGATGCCGCTGCTGGCGCCGGTGATGAATATGTTCAGCTCTTCGGCCGCTCGGCGCGCGACTTGACGATCAGAGCGTCCATCACGGGCAGCATCGCCGCGTGCGAGCCGACCTTCTCCGTCGAGACGACGTACTTGCCGTCGATGACGATGAGGGGCACCGATTGCGTGTTGAACGTCTTGGCCTGCTGAAGCGCACGGTTCATCTTGCCGGACATCGAGAACGAGTTGTACATGTCCTCGACCTTTTTCCGATCGAGACCCTTGCTCGCGGCCCAGTCGAAGAATGTTTTCTCATCCGCGAGGTTCACGCCTTTGCTGTGGATGGCGACGAACATTTCCGGCGTCAGGCGCGCGTCCTCGCCGAGAGCTTCCAGCGTGTAGTACTCCTTCGCGAGCGGCACCCACTTGGGCTGAAAGCTCACCGGCACGCGGCGAAACTGGACATCCGCCGGCAGCGTCTTCAACCAGCCCTGCAGTAGCGGCTCGAACTCGCCGCAATGCGGGCATCCATAGGAGAAGAATTCGATCACTTCGATCTTCTTGCCGGTCTCGACCGGCACCGGTTGCGCGAGCCGAGTGTAATCACGGCCTTCCTGCGGCGCAGCGGTCTGCGCGATCACGGGCAGCGACGACGCGACCAGAAATGCGGCGGCAAGCGAGGTCAGCCAGCCAAACGGGTTCCGCAGCGAGGGCATTGTTTGCGTCTCCATATGAACGGCGCAGCCGCGCCGCAGGTTCGGTGCACGTTTGTCAGAGGGCAGCCGCCGGAGTTCCCCGGAGGCTCGCCCGCTTTGTTTCAATACTTGATGACCGCGACTTCGAATCCGCGCTTGCCGAGCTCGCCCTTGACGCGATTCAACTCGTCGGTGTTGTCGTACGGGCCGAGCCGCACGCGGTAGCGAACACCCTTGTCTGCGAGGGTGGCGGCTTGAACCTCGGCTTCCCATCCGGCCAACGCGAGGCGAGCCTTGAGATTCTCCGCATCGGACTCCCCCGCAAAGGAGCCTGCCTGCAGCCAGAAGCGCTCGGAGGACTTCGGCGGCTGCGCCACGCCTGCCGGACTGCGATCGTCCAGCTTGGCCATCGATTTGTCGGCTCCCTTGTCCGGAGTGATCGCCCTCTCGACCGTGGCCTTGTCCGGCGCGGGCTTCTCCGCTGCTTTCGCCTGCACCTTCGGCTCCTCGTTGCCCGGGAGAATCTTGTAAAAATCGAAGCGCGGCTTGTCCGCCGTAGCGGGCTCGACTTTCGCGCTCTTCGCGGCATCGCGCCCCGACTCGCGCGCGGGTTCCTTGGCGGGAGATGCGGACTGATACGGATTGCCCGCCTTCATGAGATAGAACGCCACCGCCGCCGCGAGCGACAGGCCGATCGCGATGCCGATGAAGAGTCCCACAAGCGTCCCCCCCGCGTCCGCTTTCGGCGTGCGAAGATTTGTCGTCGACCCGCCTCTGCCCGAGCGAGTGCGCTGGCGGGGCGTCATCGTGGAGTCTGGAGAGGTTCAGGCATCACATTTGTTCGGGCGCGCTGATCCCCAGCACGCCAAGCGCATTGCGCAGGACCTGGCCCGTTGCCACGACTAGCGCCAGGCGCGCACGTTTCAATCGCGTATCGTCGACCAGGAATCGTTCCGCATTATAGTAACTGTGGAACTCGGCGGCCAATTCCTTGAGATACAAGGTCACGATATGGGGCGCGAGATCGCGGGTCGCGGTCGCGAGCTCGGCCGGAAAATCCGCGAGCCGGCGCAGCAGCGCTTCCTCGTAGGGACTGATGAGCGGCGAGAAATCGGCGTCGGCCAGCGCTGACGCCGCCTCGTCGGCCGCAAGGCCCGCCTGCCGCAACACCGACGAAACGCGCGCGTGCGCGTATTGCACGTAGTAGACGGGGTTCTCCTCCGTCTTCGAAAGCGCAAGATCGACATCGAACATGAATTCGGTGTCGGCTTTGCGGTAGACCAGGAAGAAGCGCACCGCGTCACGCCCGACTTCGTCGATCAGCTCGCGCAGCGTGACGTAGCTGCCGGCGCGCTTGCTGATCTTCGCTTCCTCGCCACCCTTCATCACCGTGACCATCTTGTGTATCACGTAGTCGGGATAACCGGGTGGAATGCCGAGGCCGACCGCCTGCAGGCCGGCGCGCACGCGCGTCACGGTGCTGTGATGGTCGGCGCCCTGGACGTTTATTGCGCGCACGAAACCGCGCTCCCACTTCGTCACGTGGTAGGCAACGTCGGGGACGAAATACGTGTATCCGCCGTCGGACTTCCGCATGACGCGATCCTTGTCGTCGCCGAACTCGGTCGTCTTCAACCACAGCGCACCGTCCTGCTCGTAGGTCCGGCCCGACGTGACGAGGCGCTCGACGGTGGCATCCACGCGCCCGGTCGTGTAGAGCGAGCTTTCGAGGTAGTAATGATCAAAGCGGACGCCGAAAGCGATGAGATCGCGGTCCTGCTCGCGGCGGAGCTCCGCCACGGCGAACTTTCGTATCGAGTCGATATCGCCGAGATCGTGACCCACTTCGTCGAGGTAGCGCTGCGCAAGCTCGCGGATGTAGTCACCGCGGTAGCCGTCCTCGGGAAACGTCGAATGCTCGCCCAGGATTTCCTGCGCGCGCGCACGCACGGAAACGGCAAGGTTCTGGATCTGCTGGCCCGCGTCGTTGTAGTAGAACTCGCGCGTGACGCTCGCTCCCTGCCATTCGAGCAGCGTCGCCACGGCGTCGCCGAGCGCGGCCTGCCTGCCATGGCCGACATGCAGAGGACCGGTCGGGTTCGCGGAAACGAATTCCACCATGACGCGCTCACCCGCACGCTCGTCGCTTCGACCGAAGCGCTCCGGCGCCGATAGAATGTCCCCGACGATTCGCTGCCGCGCTGCCGACGTGAGAAAAAGATTGACGAAGCCGGCGCCCGCAATTTCCGTCCTCTCGAGCCAATCCGCGGCCGGTAGCGCCGCGACGAGTGCCTGCGCGAACTCGCGTGGATTGCGCTTCGACGCCTTCGCATGCTGAAGCGCAACGTTCGTCGCATAGTCGCCGTGCGCCGCGAGCTTGGGCCGTTCGACGACGATCGGCATGCCGGCGCGCTCCGGTGCGACCGCAGCCAGGCCTTGCGCGAGCCAGTTTTCGATACTGGAGCGGATATCCGTCATTCTGAGGAAGGACCGTGCAACGCCGCGCCCAAGCGCAGCGCAAGAAGCGCGGATCAAGCGGCGTGATTCGTGCCCCTTTGATTCGCAGGTGAATTATAGACGACGGCCACAGTCCGACTCAGCGCAGGCGGCACCCTCACGCGAATCCCAACGGATCGACGTCGAATGCCCAGCGCACACGACTTCCGGGCAGCGTTTCTATCGCGCGTCGCCACGCTGGCAGAAAGCGCTGCAGCGCGCGGCGATCCTCGCTTTGCGCGAGCACTTGGCCACGCTCCATTCCCGCGCGCCGCGCGAGCGTCGCAGGCACTGGCGGGAACACGGCGACAACCTCACTTTGTGCAAGCGCTCGACCCGAGCTGCACACTGCCTGGAGAAACGCGTCGACGGCTTCGCGACTCGACGCCTCCGCGGTGACGAGGGCCAGATGCGCAAATGGCGGCAGACCCGCCGCGCGCCGCTCGGCAAGAAGACTGGCGGCAAATTCGCCATACCTGTTTGCGGCGAGAGCCTGATAGAGCGGATGTTCCGGAAAATCGGTTTGCACGATGACTTCTCCCCGCAATTGCGCGCGGCCGGCTCGGCCTGCAACCTGAAACAGCAGCGCTGCGAGGCGCTCAGTGGCGCGAAAATCGGCGCTGTACAGCGCATTGTCGGCGCCAAGCACGCCGACCAGCGTGAGGCCGGGGAAATCGTGACCCTTGGCGAGCATCTGCGTGCCCACGAGAATGTCGACGGCCCCCGCGTCGACACGATCGCGAACTTCCGCAAAGGCGCCGCGGCGTTTGGTGCTGTCGCGATCGATGCGCGCAATTCGCGCCGCCGGAAAACGCTCCGCGAGCGCACGCTCGAGACGCTGCGTTCCGAAGCCACGCGCGACGAGATCGACGTTGCCGCACTGCGGGCATGACGACGGCATCCGTTCTGCATGACCGCAGTGATGGCAGCGCAAGAGTCGCGCGTCGCGATGGACGACGAGACGAGCGTTGCAGTGCGCGCATTCGGCCTGCCAGCCGCAGGACGCGCACATCAGCGACGGCGCGTAACCGCGCCGGTTGATGAACACGAGCGACTGCTGACCGCGTTCGAGGCGAAGCGCGATCGCGTCGCGAAGACGCCCCCCGACGCCCTCGCTCGCCGTCGGATCGCGATGCGGAGCGAACACGATCGAAGGAGGCACAGCCGAAGCAGGTGCGCGCGCAAGGAGCACGAGTCGCTCGTAGCGGCCGCGCTCCGCCTGGTGCAGCGTCTCGAGCGAGGGGGTCGCCGTGCCGAGCACGACGGGGACGCCTCTCCGCCGCGCGCGCCATACGGCGACATCGCGGCCGTGGTAGCGCACACCGTCCTGTTGCTTGAACGACGAATCGTGTTCCTCGTCGACAACGACGAGACCAAGCCGCGGCATCGGCGCGAACACGGCAAGCCGCGTCCCGAGCACGAGATCGACACTGCCCTCGGCGGCCTCGCGCCAGTGGCGTCTACGCATCGCGGCGGGAAGGCCGCTGTGCAGCGTGACGGCCCGCCGGCCGGGCAACGCAGACGCGACTCGCTGCAAGAGCTGCGGGGTCAGATTGATTTCGGGAACGAGCAGCAACGCCTGACGACCGGCTGCGATGCAACCCGCCGCTGCTGCAAGGTAGACCTCGGTCTTGCCGCTCCCCGTAATGCCGTCCAGCAGAAACGGGGCGAAACGTCCATGCGCCTGCGCGATCGCAGCGACGGCGCGCTGCTGTTCCGCATTGAGCGCTCGCGGCGCGTCCGCGCACACGGCAGCCTGCGAAGTCAGGTGAGACGCCGAAGCCGCGCGGACGCTGCGGGTACCTGTCGCAGGCCGTTGCCCGAGCGGGGGGGTCATCTGCGAAAGCACGAGCCCGAGCGGTTCCTGATAGTACCCAGCGACGAACGCGGCGAGCTCCAGAAGATCTTCGGGAAGCGGCGGGATATCTGCGACCAACTCGTGGATCGGCTGCAACCGCTCCTGCGCGACGTCGGAGGTCGTCGCGATGTCCACGACAGCGCCGATCATCGCGCGTTTTCCGAGTCGCACGCGAACGATCGAGCCGCGTTCGACCGCGAGGCCCGCCGGCACCCAATAATCGAAGGGAATCGATGCCGCGACCGGAAGCGCGATGCGTGCAATCGCCATTCAACTCGGAACGCGTTCGCGAATCCACGCAAATGTTGTAGTGTTCGAAATCTTCACCACACGCGATAGAAATTCGGGGCAAGTCATTGGTTTATATAGAACGCAAAAAACGGCCCACACCCGCTGTGGATAAGGTTGTGCGTAAGTGGTTGCTACCTGGAAGCGTCGAGGCGAGCCTGCGCACGCCGCTCTTCGGGCGCCCAGAGGAGCGAAATTTTTTTTCATTTGTTTTCAGCGGATTGCGTTTGCGCCATCTTTGGCCGCGAACCGGCGCCTGGAAGGGTCGGCAAGAGGATCTCGAGTGTGCATAAGTAGGAGGCCCGCCTCTTAAATCAGGGCGTTGTCAAGCCTCAAAGCACGGTTTATGTGCGCGAACTACGAAGCGGGCGCTCACGCCGCCGCGCGAGTCAGGCGCGATTCGCGATGCACGGCGTCCACAAGGGCAGCAACATTTTCGGGCGGCGTCGTCGGCACAATGCCGTGTCCGAGGTTGAAAATATGCCCGGGCGCCGGGCCGGCGGCATGCACCACCGCGGCGGCCTCGCGGCGGACGGTGTCCGGGTCGGTGAGCAGCACAAGCGGATCGAGATTACCCTGCAGCGCGACTTTCGCGCCAACTCGCCGGCGCGCATCCGCAAGATCGGTCGTCCAATCGAGACCCACGGCGGACGCGCCGCACGCCGCGATGTCGTCCAGCCATTGACCACCGCCCTTGGTAAACACGATCGTCGGCACCCGCCGCCCATCGGGCGCAGCCTGCAGCAGACCGAGCACCGCGCGCATCGGACCCAGCGAAAACGAGCGGTAGGCGCTCGCGGTCAGAAGGCCTCCCCAGGTGTCGAACATCATCACCGCGTCGGCACCTGCGGCGATTTGCTCGTTTAGATAGGCCGCGACGGCTTGCGCGTTGACGCCGACCAGACGATGCAGCAGATCGGGCCGTGCGCATGCCATGCGCCGCACGGCCGCGAAATCCGCGCTGCCGCCGCCTTCGATCATGTAGCACGCAAGCGTGAACGGGCTGCCCGCAAAGCCGATGAGCGGAACGCGGCCGCGAAGCGCCCGCTTGATGTCCCGCACGGCGTCGAACACATAGCGAAGCTTGCCCATGTCGGGCACTTCGAGCTGGCGAATCGCGGCCTCGTCTGCAGTGGTCCGCGCGAAACGTGGCCCTTCGCCGTCGGCGAACGCGAGGCCGAGGCCCATCGCGTCCGGAACGGTCAGGATATCGGAGAACACGATCGCCGCATCCAGCGGATAGCGGTCGAGCGGCTGCAACGTGACTTCGGTCGCCAACGAAGGTGTTTGCGCTAGCGCGAGAAAGCTTCCCGCCTTCGCGCGCGTCGCGTTGTATTCGGGCAGGTAGCGGCCCGCCTGGCGCATCAGCCACACGGGCGTCCACGGCGTGGGCTCGCGGTTCAGCGCGCGCAGGAAAGTGTCGTTTTCGAGGGTCGGCATCAGCGGAGATTAGCGATACGCGGGGTCCCGGGCAAGGTCGGGCCGCGCCGTGCCGCACGGCAAGTTCAGTGCGCGGGCGTGAGCGCGCGACCGGTAAGACGTTCGAGGATTGCGAGCGGCGCGTGTTCGGGCTCATAGAGCGCCGCGAGCGGCAGGTGGATCGTCTGCTCGAGCATGTACTGGCCGGACACCGCCGCATGCATGACCTGATCGGAAAAGCAGAGCCACGTGGTCCCCGGCTCGAAGCGCACTGTTTCCTGCGCGCAGTCGCGCTGATAGGCGAGATCGGCCTTCGCGCAATCATGCAACCCCAGCATCAAATGGTCGTATTCGGTGCGGATCCCCTTTGTGGCATGGAGCGCTGCAAGCACCACCGCCGCGCCCGGTAGCGGACGCGAAATCCGGGGCAGCATCGTCTTGGCCATGGATTCGAACCGCTCGCCGACACGCCACACGCGTGCCTCCGTCGGGCTCACGTTCGAGAACACGCGCAGGATCCGCTCGCCGCGATTCGGGCGTGACGGAAACGCATCGATGTGCAACCGCGAATCGTCCTTCCTCCACGATATCGCGCGCCCGATCGCGGGCTGCGGCCGGTAGCTTGTCCGCGCGCGCTTCACATAGGGCGCGTACGCGGGGAACAGCGCCACCACAAGGTCCGCCGCGCTCGCGGCAAAGCGCGCGATCATCGCGGACAGTTCCGCGAGATCAGCCGCCGATCCACGCGCGCCCTTGAGCGCGCGGCCGTCGAGACTGATGTTCTTCGCGCGGCCGTCGGACCAGTCCGGCGTTAGAAAGCGGCGCTCACTCTCAGACATCGCAAACCCCAATCGCGGAAGTACGAGAACGGCGCCGCTCTCCAGCGCGTGCGCAGCGTCGCGCTGCGCTTCCAGCGTCAGCGCCGGACGCCACGAAGCGAGCTCCAGCGTCACGAGCGATGACATCGCGCCGCCCACTATCGCGGCAAGAGCGAGGTGCCCATCAGGAACAGGTCGACCGCGCGCGCGCACTGGCGGCCTTCGCGGATCGCCCATACGACAAGGGACTGCCCGCGCCGCATGTCGCCTGCTGCGAAGACCTTCGGCACCGACGTCGCGTAGTCGTCGGTGTTTGCCTTGACATTGCTGCGCGCGTCGCGCGCAACGCCGAGCTGGGCGAGCAGACTCCCCGCGGCGGGTCCGAGAAAACCCATCGCCAGCAGCACGAAGTCGGCCTTGAGCTCGAACTCGCTGCCCGGCACCTCGACCATCTTGGACTGGCCCTCCGCAGTCTTTTGCCACTGGAGACGAACAGCGACGAGCTTCTCGACTCTTCCGTTGCGCCCCTCGAAACGCTTCGTCGCGACCGACCAGTCGCGGGCGCATCCTTCTTCCTGGGATGACGACGTGCGCAGCTTGATCGGCCAATAGGGCCATGTCAGCGGCTTGTTCTCGTGCTCCGGCGGCTGCGGCAGGAGCTCGAACTGCGTAATCGACGCAGCGCCCTGCCGGTTCGACGTGCCGATGCAATCGGACCCCGTGTCCCCACCGCCGATCACGACGACATGCTTGCCCGTTGCCTTGATCTGTGCCGCAACCGTGTCGCCGGCGACGACCCGGTTCTGCTGCGGCAGGAATTCCATCGCGAAATGAACGCCGTCGAGGTCGCGACCCGGGATCGGAAGATCGCGCGGCGCTTCCGCACCACCCGCGATAACGACGGCATCGTATTGCGCGAGGAGGTCCTCGGCGGAAACATCGTTGCCGACTTCGACGTTCGGGCGGAACAGGACGCCTTCGATCGACATCTGCGCCATCCGGCGGTCGATCGCCGGCTTCTCCATCTTGAAATCGGGAATGCCATAGCGGAGCAAGCCGCCGATGCGATCCGCCTTTTCGTAGACCACGACGCCGTGGCCGGCTCGGGCGAGCTGCTGCGCACAGGCGAGTCCGGCCGGGCCGGAGCCGATCACGGCGACGCGCTTGCCGCTCTTCGCGAGCGGCGGTTCCGCCACCACCCACCCTTCGTCCCAACCCTTGTCAATGATGAAATGTTCGATCGACTTGATTCCGACCGGATCGTCGTTGATGTTGAGCGTGCAGGATGCTTCGCAGGGCGCGGGACAGACGCGGCCCGTGAACTCGGGGAAATTGTTCGTCGAGTGCAAGACCTCGAGCGCGGCGCGCCATTGCTCGCGATAGACGAGGTCGTTCCAGTCGGGAATGATGTTGTTGACGGGGCAGCCGGTCATGCAGAACGGGATGCCGCAGTCCATGCAGCGCGCCCCTTGCTTCGAGGCATCCGCGTCCTTTAGCGCAAGCACGAATTCGCGGTAGTTGCGGCGGCGCTCCGCGGGCGGCAGCGCAACCTCCTCTATCCGCTCGAGCTCGATGAACCCCGTGACCTTTCCCATTGGGTCTCGCTACCCTAGGCGGCTGCTTTTTGCCGACTCGTCGCCGCGGGCGAAACACCCGACTCCTTCGCATGCATCTCGGTCAGTGCGCGGCGATATTCGTTCGGAAACACCTTGACGAACTTCGCGCGTGCGCCGTTCCAATTGTCGAGGAACGCGAGCGCGCGCGTGCTGCCCGTGTAGCGCAGATGATTCTCGATCAGCTCGCGCAACAATGACTCGTCCGATCGCCCGGCATGCCGGAGGTGTCCCTTGCCGGCGGCGACGAGATCCCTGTCGGCCCTCCCCTGCATGGCTTCGGTCAGCACCGGCTCCAGCGCGACCATCGATGCATTGCAACGCGTCGCGAACGTGCCGTCCTCGTCGTAGACGTACGCGATGCCGCCGCTCATGCCGGCCGCAAAGTTGCGTCCGGTGCGTCCGAGCACGGCGACGGTGCCACCGGTCATGTACTCGCAACCGTGATCCCCCGTGCCTTCGACGACGGCCGTGGCACCCGAATTGCGCACGCAAAACCGCTCGCCCGCGACGCCGCGAAAGTATGCGTGACCATCGATCGCGCCGTACATCACGGTATTGCCGACGACGATGTTCTCCTCGGGCTTCGCCGGGCAGGTCGGATCCGGATACACGACGATGCGCCCGCCGGACAAGCCCTTGCCGACGTAGTCGTTGGTGGCACCTTGCAACTCGAATGTCACGCCGCGCGCGAGGAACGCGCCG
This sequence comes from uncultured beta proteobacterium, assembly GCA_963724975.1. Taxonomy (GTDB): domain Bacteria; phylum Pseudomonadota; class Gammaproteobacteria; order Burkholderiales; family Casimicrobiaceae; genus CAIWHR01. The sequence goes on from CAVRXB010000005.1 coordinate 910,061, forward strand.
AAACTCTGGCCGGCCGTCCCCTCGAACGCGACGTGAATCGTGTCATCGGCCAAACCGGTGTGGCCATAGCGAGTCGCGATAATGCCGGACAGCATCGCGCCAACCGAGCGGTTCGCGTTGCGAATCCGGTAGGTGAGCCGCACCGGCTGCTTGCGGTCGAGCGCTGCAGCGGCAGCGGCGATCAATTCGTGATCGAGCGCGCCGGCGAGTCGATGGTCCTGTTCCTCGCAGCGGTAACGCGCGACTTCGGGCGGCATCGGCGGCTGATGGAAGATCCGCGTGAAGTCGAGCCCCTTCGCTTTCCAGTGCTCGATGCCGCGCCGCATGTCGAGCAGGTCGGCGCGCCCGATGAGGTCGTCGAACTTGCGGATGCCGAGCTTCGCCATCAGCTCGCGCGCTTCCTCGGCGACGAAGAAGAAGTAATTGACCACGTGTTCCGGCTTGCCGGCGAACTTCTTGCGCAGCAGCGGATCCTGCGTCGCTATGCCGACGGGACACGTGTTGAGATGGCATTTCCGCATCATGATGCAGCCTTCGGCAACCAGCGGCGCCGTCGAGAAGCCGAATTCGTCCGCTCCCAGCAGCGCGCCGACCACGACGTCGCGCCCGGTCTTGATCTGGCCGTCGACCTGCACCGAGATGCGGCCACGCAGGCGATTGAGGACGAGTGTCTGCTGTGTCTCTGCGAGCCCGAGTTCCCACGGCGTCCCCGCGTGCTTGATCGACGCTACCGGCGATGCGCCGGTGCCGCCGTCGTGGCCGGCGATCGTCACGTGGTCGGCTTTCGCCTTCGCGACGCCGGCGGCGACCGTGCCCACGCCGGTCTCGGAAACGAGCTTCACCGAGATCGACGCTCTCGGATTCGCGTTCTTCAGATCGTGGATCAACTGCGCGAGGTCCTCGATCGAGTAGATGTCGTGGTGCGGCGCCGGCGAGATCAAGCCGACGCCGGGTATCGCGAATCGGAGCTTCGCGATGTAATCGGACACCTTGTGACCGGGCAGCTGACCGCCTTCGCCGGGCTTCGCTCCCTGCGCCATCTTGATCTGAATCTGGTCCGCCGAGGCGAGGTACTCGGCGGTGACGCCGAAGCGCGCGGAGGCGACCTGCTTGATCCGCGAGCGCAGCGAATCGCCTTCCTTCAATGCGATGTCGACGACAGCGGCGTCGATCCGCGATTTCAGCGTCTCGCCCGCTTTCACGAGCGGATAACGGTGAGCGTCCTCGCCGCCTTCGCCGGTGTTCGATTTGCCGCCGATGCGGTTCATCGCGACGGCGAGCGTCGTGTGCGCTTCCGTCGATATGGAACCGAGACTCATGGCTCCCGTCGCGAAGCGCTTGACGATGTCCACTGCGGGCTCGACCTCGCCGATCGGCACCGGCGTCGCGGCAAACCGGAATTCGAAGAGCCCGCGCAGCGTCAGCATGCGCTCGTTCTGGTCGTTGATGAGCGCCGCGTATTCCTTGTACGTGCCGAAGCTGCCGGAGCGCGCCGCATGCTGCAGCTTGGCGATCGAGTCCGGCGTCCACATGTGTTCTTCGCCGCGCACTCGGTACGCGTACTCGCCGCCTGGATCGAGCGCGCGCGCGAGCAATGGATCGTCGCCGAATGCTGCGGCATGAAGCTGCGCCGCTTCGAGCGCCACCTCCGGAAGCCCGATGCCCTCGACGGTGCTGACCGTGCCGGCGAAATACTTGTCGACCAGCTCGCGCGCGAGGCCGACCGCCTCGAAGATCTGCGCGCCGCAATAGGACTGGTAAGTGGAGATGCCCATCTTCGACATCACCTTGTAGAGTCCCTTGCTGATCGCCTTGATGAATCGATACGCCGATTCCTGCGCCGACACGCCGGGCACGAGGTCGGCGAGAGAAGCGAGCGTCTCCAGCGCAAGGTAAGGGTGGATCGCCTCGGCACCGTAACCCGCGAGCAGCGCGAATTGGTGCACTTCGCGCGCCGATCCGGTTTCGACGACGAGCCCGGTGCTCGTGCGCAATCCCTTGCGCACGAGATGCTGATGGACGGCCGCAGTGGCCAGCAATGCCGGAATCGGCAACAACGCAGCCGACACCTTGCGGTCGGACACGATCAGGATGTTGTAGCCGAGATGGATCGCGTCCTCTGCTTCCGCACAGAGCGACGCGAGCGCCGCCTCCATCCCGTTCGCTCCCCATGCGGCGGGATAGCAGATGTCGAGCTCCCATGCCCGGAAGGCGCCGCCTGTGAAAAGTGCGATGTGACGGATCTTTTCCATCGCGTTGTTGGTGAGGATCGGCTGCGGCGTCTCGAGGCGCGGCGGCGGATTGGTCTCGTCGATCCCGAGGAGGTTCGGCCGTGGGCCAATGAACGTGACGAGCGACATCACGAGCTCCTCGCGGATCGGATCGATCGGCGGGTTCGTCACCTGTGCGAAGAGCTGCTTGAAGTAGCTGTAGAGGACCTTCGGCCGTGCGGAAAGAATCGGCAGCGCCGCGTCGTTGCCCATCGAGCCGACCGCTTCCTCTCCCGTCGCCGCCATCGGCGCCAGGATCACCTTCAGGTCTTCCTGCGTGTAGCCGAACGCCTGCTGCCGATCGAGCAGCGGCACCGCGGTGGGCTGCGGCGGCGCGGGATCGGGCAGCTCATCGAGAGCGATGCGCGAGCGCTCGATCCACGCCCGATACGGTTTCCGCGTCGAAAGCGTGCGTTTCAACTCGTCGTCGTCGATGATGCGACCCTGCTCGGTGTCGACGAGCAGCATCTTTCCTGGCTGCAGCCGCCATTTCTTGACGATCTTGCGCTCCGGAATGTCGAGCACGCCGACTTCAGACGCCATCACGACGAGATCGTCGTCGGTGACGATGAAGCGTGCGGGCCGGAGCCCGTTGCGGTCGAGCGTGGCGCCGATCTGGCGTCCGTCGGTGAAGGCCATCGCCGCGGGACCGTCCCACGGCTCCATCAAGGCCGCGTGATATTCGTAGAATGCGCGCCGGTCCTCGTCCATCAGCGGATTTCCGTACCACGCTTCGGGGATCATCAGCATCATCGCGTGCGCGAGCGGATAGCCGCCCATCACGAGAAGCTCGAGCGCGTTGTCGAAGGATGCCGAGTCCGACTGCCCGTCGTAGATCAGCGGCCAGATCTTGTCGAGGTCCTTTCCGAGCACGGTACTGGCGATGCCTTGCTGGCGTGCGCGTATCCAGTTGACGTTGCCGCGCAGCGTATTGATCTCGCCGTTGTGACAGACGAGCCGGAAGGGATGCGCCAGGTCCCAGGTCGGGAACGTGTTCGTCGAGAACCGCTGATGGACCATCGCCAGCGCCGACACCATGGTCGCGTCCTTCAAGTCGCGGAAATATTCTCCGACCTGATGCGCGAGCAGCATGCCTTTGTAGACAAGTGTGCGTGATGACATCGACGGCACGTAGAACTCCTTGCCGTGCCGAAGCCGCAACGCCTGAATCGCGTGGCCCGATTTCTTGCGGATGATGTAGAGCTTGCGCTCGAGCGCGTCCTGGTCCATGTCGTTCGATCCGCGCGCGATGAAGACCTGCCGGATTACCGGCTCGACCTCTATCGTGCGCGTCGACAGCCCGCTGTTGTCGGTCGGCACGTCGCGCCACCCGAGCAGCATCTGGCCTTCGCTTGCGATCGCCCGCTCGATCTCCTGCTCGCACGCCATTCTCGATGCGGGTTCCTTGGGCAGGAACACCATCCCGACGCCGTAATGGCCCGCTGCCGGCAAGGTCAGCCCCTGGCGGCCGCACGCGCGACGCAGGAAGGCGTCAGGAATCTGGATCAGGATGCCTGCACCGTCGCCTTGCAGCGGGTCCGCGCCCGTCGCGCCGCGATGGGTCAGGTTCTTCAGGATGGACAGGCCCTGCGAGACGATCGCATGCGTCTTGTGACCCTTGATGTGGGCGATGAAGCCGAGCCCGCATGCGTCGCGCTCGCTTGCCGGATCATAGAGTCCCTGGCGCGCCGGCGGCCAAGGCGACTCTTCGTCCCTTCCTGTCTGCACGATCGACCTCGTCAATGTCCAAAAACGTCGGAGTCCGAGGGCAAAACCGGAACGACGCCGAAACCTTTCAATGTTAGACCCGATGCTGCAATGCGGCAAGGCAGCGCGCCTAGACCCGCCCCTGAACAAATGCATACCGCCTGCCGCGCAACAACTCCCGCCGGACGGTCGCCCTCCCCCGGGCAAAACACTTGCGCGGCGACCCTTCTTAGGCTTTAATCTAACAAAGTGGGCTAGATGCTTGTTGCAACGTCCAAAACAGCATCTTAAAGCCGCCATCTTTAGGACAACATCATCAGGGATTCCACCATGACGGAAAACCGCCTGTCTGCCGCTTGGCTGCGGCCCCTCCTCGGCTTGCTCGCTACCGCGGGGGTGCTTGCACTGTCTGCCTGCGGCGGCGGCAGTGGTGCGCCGAACAACCCGTATGACCAGGGACCCGGCCCTGTGCAGCCACTGACGCTCCTGCCGTCGACCCTGACGGTCTATGCCGGCACTCCGGCGACGCTGACGATCTCCGGTGGCGTAGCGCCTTATCGCGCATTTTCGACCGATCCATTCGTTTTGCCGGTTAGCCTCGCGTCCGGGTCGACTACGATCGTCCTGCTTCCCGCGGCCGTCGGTGCCGCCACGAACGTGACCGTCACCGTTCAGGATTCGGCCGGCACCACGGCGCCCGCTGCGGTCGTTGTTCAGACTGCGTCGCTGCTCAATGGCTTGACGATTACGCCGAATTCGGCGGCTTGCGGAACCAACGCGATTTGCTCGGGGCAGGACGGCGTTGCGTCCGTCACGGTCGCGGGACCCGGCGGCGGCGGGATTCCGGGTCGGCTCGTCAGGTTCGACGTCATCTCAGGCCAATTCGCGATTACGTCAGGCAATCCGGGAGCGCCGCTCGTGTCGACACTGACCGTCCCATCGGACGCCAACGGCGTCGCGCGGGTCGTGATCAAGGCAAGCGCTTCGGCACCCTCGCAGTCGGCGCTGCTGCAGGCCACCGACGTGCCCCCACCGACGGGAACCGGAACCGGCAATCACGTGACGGGCCAGTTCACGATCGTGCAGACGATCAACGGGGAGGCGGTGCTTTCGGTCGTTCCACCTGACGCAACCATCACGAGTGCGACAACGACCTGCTCGAGCGGATTCAGGGTCGATTACTACATCTACGGCGGCACGCCTCCCTACACGGTGGCCTCAACCTTCCCGACCGGGGTCGTGCTGGTCAACTCGATAGTGGCGGTGAGCGGCGGATTTTTCGAGGCGGTTACGAATGGCACCTGTGTGGATCCGCTTACGTTTACGATTCGCGATGCGACCGGCCTGGTGACATCATCTACCCTCCATAACCTGGCATCTGCCACGCCGGCCGGCGGCACGCCGACACCGCTCGCCATTGCGCCACCGGGGCCGATCACCGCCACGCTTGCCCAATGCACGTCGGCGTCGGGCTTCTCCTTCACCATTACCGGAGGCACGCCACCGTATAACGTCACCGTGACGCCGGCCCCCGCTACGGTGATCGCAACTGCAACGCCGATGACGGTGACGACATCCGGTGGCTCGACCATCGTCACGCTCAATGGGGGTGTCGGGCCGCCGAGTGGAGCGCAATCGGTCAAGTTCACTGACTCGGGCACCCCCGCGCTCACGTCGACGGTGACGATCAATTGCCCATGAGCTGAGCCACAGTCTGCAGCTCGCAAGAACGGCGCCCGCGGGCGCCGTTTTTTCGCCGTCGCGACTGCGCGATTCGACGTCAGGGCAGGATCGCCGCCAAGTCCGCCGGCGCGACATCCGCCGCCACATAGGCATCGCCGAGCGAGCGCAGCAGCACGAAGCGGATCGAACCCGCCGCTGTTTTCTTGTCGCGGCCCATCAGCGCAAGGTAGCGCGTCGTGCCGAGTGTGGCGCCCGCGATTGGCAGCCGCAGCCGTTGCAAAAGCGTGCGCAGGCGCGCCACATCCGAGGACGGCAGCTCGCCGCGCCGAGCCGACAGCTCCGCCGCCATCACCATTCCCGCGGCCACCGCCTCACCATGCAGCCATTCGCCGTAGCCGACGCCGGCTTCGATGGCGTGGCCGAACGTGTGGCCGAAATTGAGCAGCGCGCGCTCGCCCGTCTCGCGTTCGTCGGCGGCGACGATCGCCGCCTTGATCCGACAGCTTTCGGCGACTGCATGCAATAGCGCGGTCGAATCGCGCGCCATCAACCTATCCGCATTCGCTTCGAGCCAATCGAAGAATCCGCGCTCGCGGATGGCGCCGTACTTGACGACCTCGGCGAAGTCCGGCTGAGAGCTCGCGGTCGGGAAGCGTGGCAAGACAATCCGTATCGATCAGCACGGCACGCGGCTGGTGGAACGCGCCGATCATGTTCTTGCCGAGCGGATGGTTGACGCCGGTTTTGCCACCGACGGACGAATCGACCTGCGCAAGCAGCGTCGTCGGGATCTGCACGAGCGGAACGCCGCGCTGGTAGATCGCGGCGGCGAATCCCGCAACGTCGCCGACGACCCCGCCGCCGAGCGCGATGATCGTGGTCGATCGCTCCGCTTTCTGCTCGAGCAGCCGCGTCAGAAGATCGTGCAGCGTGGCCCAGGACTTGTGTGCCTCGCCGTCAGGTATCAGCAGCGTCTCGGACGCGATTCCGGCGCCGACAAGGCTGTCGCGCAACGGCGTGAGCCACGCTTTCGCGACCGTCGGATTGGTGACGACGACAGTGCGCGCAGCGGCAAGCATCGGTGTCAGCAGCCGGCCCGCTTCGCGCAGTGTCCCGGCACCGATATGGATCGGATAGCTCCGCGCGTCGAGCGCGACTTGCAATGTCTGCGCTTTCGTCACGTCGGCCGCGCGAGGTCGCGTTGCGCCTCGAGCTCGAGTGCGAACCGAATGACGCGCTCGCGATCGGAGTCGATCACGTTGTGCGCCACCTCGCGGTACAACGGATCTCGCTGTGCGTAGAGCTCGGCGAGTCGGGCCAGTGGATCGGCGGCGTTGAGTAGCGGGCGATGGCGACTCTTTCGCGTGCGCTCGCGCAGCGTCGACGGCTCTGCGTGAAGGTAGAGGACCGTCCCGTTGGCCCGCAGGCGAATCCGGTTCGACGTCCGAATCACGACGCCGCCGCCCGTTGCGAGGACGATACCGCTGCGCCGTACGAGATCCTCGAGCGTGGCCTCTTCGCGGTCGCGAAACGCGGCCTCGCCCTCGATTTCGAAGATGGTCGGGATCGTGACGCCGAGGCGCGCTTCGAGCTCGGCGTCGGCGTCGACGAACACGAGGCCCAACCGACGCGCGAGCATTCTCCCGAGCGTCGATTTGCCCGCGCCCGGAAGCCCAACCAGAAAGAGATTGCCGCGCTGAAGTTGCACCGCAGCATTGTAAGGGAATTCAAAAGCGCGAGACCCCGGCTGCCCTCGTGTCTCGCCGCGATCCGCCGAAATTGTGACGACCGGCGACTAGGCGCCGCGATGTGCTACCACCGGCGATCACGCGCCGGAGTACGCGACGAGCCGGTGATCACGCGCCGGCACGCGACGTGATCGTCACTTCACCGTGTTGAGCGATTCCTTCACCACGCGCGGCGTGAGAAAGATCAGGAGCTCCTGCTTTTCGCTGTTGCGGCCGGTCGTCTTGAAGAGATAGCCGACGATCGGAATGTCACCCAGCAGCGGCACCTTGGTGACGTCGTTGGTGATTGTTTCCTCGAAGATGCCGCCGATGACCGCGGTGTCGCCGTTATTGACGTGAATCTGCGTCAGCACGTTCCGGGTGTCGATCGACGGCACCCTGAAGCCACCGCCCAAGTCGACGAACTGGCCGACGTTGTCCTTGCGCACTTCGACGGTCATGATGATCCGGTTGTCCGGTGTGATCTGCGGCGTCACTTCAAGGCGCAACACGGCCTTCTTGAACGTGACCGTGGCGGGGTTATTCGCGCTGCCGGGCGTCACGTACGGAATCTCGGTACCCTGCTCGATGTGCGCCTTCTGGTTGTCGGCCGTCACGACGCGTGGGCTCGAGATGACCTTGCCGCGGGTATCCGCCTCGAGCGCGGAGAGCTCGAGGTTGATGAGGTTTCCGCTGCCGAGGTTGATCAACGTCAACGCGAGCTGGCCCGCCGCGCCCAGCACGGGAAGGTTCACATTGAGCTGCGGGTTGTCCGAATAGCCGGCGGATGCGATCCCCGATGCGAGCTCGAATGGCGTCTGCGTCCGCGTATCGCGCACCAGCCTGTCACCCTGAAGGTGCACGACCGGTTGCGTGTCGAGGCTGCCCCCCTGACCCACTGCGTACTTATTGAACGTGAAGCCCGTTTGCGCACCGAAGCGCACGCCCAGTTGCTTGCTGAACTTGTCGCTTGCGATAACGATCCGGGCTTCGATCATCACCTGGCGAACCGGCGTATCGAGCTGGCGAATGATCTTGCGCACTTCCTCGAGCACCGCTGCGGTGTCCTGCACGAAGAGCACATTCGTGCGCGGATCCACGAACGCGACGCCACGCTCGGACAGGACCGAACCCTGGCCGCCCGTGGTGGCGGTCTGTCCCGCACCGGCGCCGAATCGCTGCTGGCGGTTCGTCGACAATATTTGCTGGAAGTCCGAAGCCTTCATGTAGTTGAGCTGGAACGACTCCATCACGAGCGGCTCGAGCTGGCTGATCTGCTGCCTGTTCTCGAGCTGCTGCTTCTCCTTGAGGGCGAGTTCCTCGCGCGGCGCGATCAGAACGACGTTGCCGTTCTTGCGCATGTCGAGCCCCTTCGTCTGCATGATGATGTCGAGCGCCTGATCCCATGGGATGTCCTTCAGGCGCAGCGTCAGACTGCCCGTCACCGTATCGCTGGTGATGATGTTGAGGCCCGTGAAATCGGCGATGACTTGCAACACGGACCGCACTTCGACGTTCTGGAAATTGAGCGAAAGCTTCTCGCCCTTGTAGCCCAGCTTGGCGCCCTGGACGAGTTTGTTCGGATCTTCCTGGACCGCCCTCACTTCGAGAATGAACCGGTTGTCCGTTTGATACGCCGAATGCTCCCACAAGCCCTTCGGCTCGATCACCATCCGCGTGTTGCCGCCCTGGTTGAACGTCTCGACGGCGGTGATCGGCGTCCCGAAATCCTGGACGTCGAGACGGCGCTCGAGATTGCGGGGCAGATTGGTCTTGATGAAATCGACGATGAGGTTCTTGCCTTGCTGGCGGATGTCGATGCCGGTCGCGTTGTCCGACAGATCGACGACTACGCGGCCCTCGCCGTTCGCGCCGCGGCGGAAGTCGACGTCGCGCAGCGCGTGCACCACGTCGCCCGGGCGCGCTTCCGCGAAACGCTCGACCACCTGCGTCTTGGCGTCGAGCCGCTCGCTCTGGTCGAAGAGCGTGACCAAAACGGCGTTGCCTTCGACCTGCGTGGAGAAGGTCTGCGGCTTGTTGAGGTTGAAGACGACGCGCGTGCGGTTGCCCGACTGAATCACGTTGAGACTGCGCACGGCCGGGTCATCCAGCACGCGCTGTGTTGCGCCAAGGCCGTTGCCGGTATCGAGAAAATCGAGCGCGATCCGGGGCGGGCTCGCAATGGCGAATCCGGCCGGCGGATTAGCCGGCGGTGCCTTCAGCGTGAACTTGACGATCGTGTTGCCGGAGGTCCCCTTCGACACCGTCAACGAATCGATGCTGTTGGCGCCCTGTGCGTACACGGCGCCTGCGGCGGCCAGCGCCAGCGCGGCGGCAAGCCACACGAACGCCCGGCGGGCCGCGGGCCCGTGGACCGATACGTTGTTGTGCCAGTCGAAGGCGCTCATCTTCTTCGCTCCCGTGTATTTGTGGTGGCGTCGGCCTGGATGAGTTGCAGCGTGCTGGACCGCTCCGTCCAGTCGCCAGCGCCGTCCTGGACGAGTTCCTTGAGACGGATCTCGCCATCGGTCACGCCGATGATCACGCCGTAATTCTGTCCGAGGTAATTCCCCTGCCGAACCTGATAGAGGTCCTTCTCCGGCGTGCGCACCAGCGCGTACACCGCCTTCCCTTTCTCCAGCGTCCCCACCATATTGAGCGCCTCGAGCGGATAAGCTTCGAGCGGCTCCTTGCGCCGCGCCGTGTCAGGCGCCAGCTTGCTGCCGCCCTTCGCAGGCTCGATCTTGCGCGGCTTGAACGGGTCGGGCAGATCGAACGCGTTGTATGCGAAAGGCTCGTACGGTTTCATTTGCGGCAGCGGGTCGAGCTTCCCCTTGGCTCCGGCGCCCTGCGCGGCCATCCAGGCGCGCAAATCCTGATGGCTCTCCCCGCCGCAGCCGGCAAGCGCGAGAACGGCACCCGCCGCAATCGTCAGCCAGCGTCTCATTTCTTGCCCTTGTCCTTTTTGTCCTTGGCGTCCTTTGCCGCTTTCCTCTGCTTCGCGATCTCCTCTTCGTCGAGATAACGGAAGGTTTTCGCGACCGCCTCCATTGTCAGCACGCCCTTGTCGTTCAGCACGGCGACGTCGTTGAGGGTGACGATCCGCGGCAGTTGCGCGACGTCGCTCGCGAACGCGCCCATGTCGTGGTAATTGCCGGTGATCTTGATGTTGATCGGCAGCTCGGCGTAGAAATCGGCCGCGCGTTCGTTTGCCGCCGGTCGGAACAGCTCGAACTGCAGGCCGCGCCCGAGTCCCGCTTGGTTGATGTCGGTGAGAAGCGCGTCCATCTCCGCCTTGTTCGGGAGCTGCTTCAAAAGCGCTCCGAACGATTGCTCGACTTCCTGCAGTTGCTGCACGTAGAGTTGGAAATTGATGGCCTTGTTCTTTTTCGTCGCGTACTGCTCTTTGAGTGTGGCTTCTTCCGACTTGGCGCGATCGAGCGTTTCGTATTGGTCCTTCCAGTCGAGCAGCCCTCCCGCGGCCAGGATGGCGATGAAGACAACGCCGAGCGCGAGCGTCTTCGGCAACAGCGGCCAATTGCCGACATCGCGGAAGTTAAGGCGCCGAAGGTCGTCGAGGTTCATGCCGTCCCCTTCTTCGGTGGCGGTGCGGGAGGCTTGGCTGCCGGCGCACCCGCGGGGGCCGACAAGGGCTTGACTTCAGGAGGCGGCGCCGCCCGTTTCAACTGGAACGTCAGCGTGAACTCGTTGACGCGCGTGTCCTTTTCGCGCGCGCCGGGCAGCGGAACCGACTTGATCTCGACGAGCTCGGGCTGGGTAAGCCATGGCGACGCTTCGATGTTGCGCATCAAGGTCGAGACGCGGGCGTTCGATTGCGCGTAACCGACCGCAGTAACCTTGGGGCCGACCTGTTTCAAGTTGCGCAAGTAGACGCCGTCCGGAAGTTGTCGCACCATTTGATCGAGCAGATGGACGGCCTCGGTGCGGTTGGTCTGCAGCGTCTCGACCACCTGCTTGCGCGACAAGAGCGCCTGCGTCTGCTCGCGAAGCTTGTCGATCTCCTTTATCTGCTCGTCGAGCTTTGCGATCTCGTCCTTCAGGAGCTTGTTGCGGCTTTGCTGGGTCTCGATCTGGGCGACGAAGATCACGTGGACCAGCCCGACCACGGCAAGGCCCAGGATCGCAAGCCCGACCGCAACCGAAACGAACTGGCGCTGGCGCGCCTGGCGCTTCTGCTCGCGGTGGGGCAGCAGGTTGATGCGGATCATTCGAAGCTCCGCATCGCAAGGCCGCAGGCGATCAGCAGCAACGGAGCTTCCTGGGCGAGCTGCCGGGGCCGGATGCTGTCGGCGACGGCCATCGTGCCGAACGGATTGGCGATCACGGTCGCGACCGCCGCGCGCTTGGCGACGAGCTCGTCCAACCCGGGAAGCAACGCCCCGCCACCGCTCAGCACGATCTGGTCGACCTGGCTGTATGAGGTTGAGGTGAAGAAGAACTGCAGCGCTCGGGTAACCTCGAGCGCCAACGTCTCCATGAACGGTTGGAGCACATCGGCGTCATAGTTCTCAGGGAGCCCCTGATTCTTCTTCGCCGACTCGGCTTCCTCGGGCGAGAGATTGAATGCGCGCTGGATGTCGTAGGTGAGCTGGTTGCCGCCGAACGCCTGGTCGCGGGAAAACAGGAATTGGTCGTTGCGCAACACATAGAAATGGGTGACGTGGGCACCGATGTCGACCAGGGCGATGTTCTGGTCCCGGCCGTTCGCGGGCAGCGACGGGGCGATCAGCCGAAAGGCTTCCTGGGTCGCGTAGCTCTCGACGTCCATCACCCTTGGCTTCAATCCTGCAGCCTCGGCAATGGCCACCCGATCCTCGACCTTTTCCTTACGCGACGCCGCGATCAGAATCTCGACTTCGTCGGGGTTGTTCGGCGCCGGGCCCAGGATCTGGAAATCGAGGTTGACCTCGTCGAGCGCGAACGGGATGTACTGGTTGGCCTCAGCCTCGACTGTGAGCTCGAGGTCCTCCTCCTTCTGGCCGGAGGGCACGATGATCTTCTTGGTGATCACCATGGCGGCAGGCAGGGCAAGGGCGACGTTCCGGTTCCGGGTGCCGAGCCGCTTCCAGGCCCGCTTCAGCCCATCGCTGACCTGGTCCAGGTTGGCGATGTTGCCGTCGGTGACGACGTCTTTCGGAAGGGCCTCGACGACGTACCGTTCGAGCCGGTGGACGCCCTTGCCCATATCCGAGAGCTCGACCAGCTTGATCGACGTCGAGCTGATGTCGACGCCGATCAGCGCCGGCGACTTCACGGTGAAGATGTCGAGTGCGGAACCGAGCTTTTCAGCGATCATGGCGGGCCTGCCTAATGCTCACAATTTACATTAAAGGTTGGCAGCAAGTATGAACCTTGTCAAATTGTTTGCCTCTACGGGATTCCTTTGTTGTAACCCCGCATATAATTGGGGGTCTCCCCCTGCCACTAGGGCAAGTTTTATTCCTCCATGCTAAACCGGTGGCTTCTCTACGTCGGGTCCGTCCTGCTTGGCCTGGCGGTCGTCGGCGGGCTGCTCGTCGCCTTCGTGCTGGCGCTGCTTTATCCCACCCTGCCATCGCTCGAAAGCCTGACCGACTACCAACCCAAGATCCCCCTGCGGATCGTCTCTGCCGAGGGCGACCTCCTGGGCGAATTCGGGGAGGAGCGCCGGGCGGTCGTGACTATCGCCGAAGTGCCCGATGTGATGAAAAAGGCCATTTTGGCTGCCGAAGATGAGCGTTTCTATTCTCATGGGGGCGTCGACTACCTCAGTGTCCTGCGCGCTGCCGCAAGCAATCTCACGAGTGGAACACAGCAGGGCGCCGGCACCATCACGATGCAGGTCGCCCGGAACTTCTTCCTGACCCGCGAAAAGACAATTACCCGAAAGCTCCGTGAGGTCCTGCTCGCGTGGAAGATCGAAGCCAATCTGTCCAAGGACGAGATTCTCCAGCTCTACGTGAACCAGATCTTTCTCGGTCAGCGGGCCTATGGCTTCGCGGCGGCGTCCCAGATCTATTTTGGCAAGCCGCTCAAGGAAGTGACGGCGGCAGAGGCAGCGATGCTGGCCGGCCTGCCCAAGGCCCCGTCGGCCTTCAATCCCGTCAACAACCCGCGGCGCGCCAAAACCCGTCAGCTTTACGTCCTGCGGCGCATGCACGACCTCCGTTTTATCAACGATGACCAATTTCGGGAAGCACAAAGCGCGCCACTTCAGGTACGGCAAGGTCTGCGCGAGACCATCCCGACGCATGCCGAGCACGTGGCCGAAATGGCCCGCCAAGTCGTGTTCGACGCCTACGGCGAAGACGCCTACACGAGGGGGCTCATCGTCTACACGACAATCCGCAAGGCCGATCAGGAGGCGGCGTATGCCGCGCTGCGGCGCGGCGCGATCGATTACGACAGGCGCCATGGCTATCGGGGACCCGAGGCTTTCGTGAGCCTGCCTGACGACCCTGGCGAACGCGAGACCGCGCTGGAGCGCGTATTCCAGGACGCGCCCGAGAGTGACGGGCTGGTTCCGGCGGTGGTTCTCGAAGCCACCGCCACCGCGGTCAAGGTCGTCATCGCCGATGGCGAATCGTTCCAGATCACGGGCGACGGACTCAAGTTTGCCGCCCCGTCGCTGCGCGACAAATCGCCCGCAGCGACCCGGATCCGGCCCGGCGCCGTCATTCGCGTGGCGCGCGAAGACAAAGGACGCTGGGGCATCGCCCAAGTCCCGCAGGTCGAATCCGCATTCGTCTCCATGCGCCCGACCGACGGCGCGTTGCTGTCCCTCATCGGCGGCTTCGACTTCGACCGCAACAAGTTCAATCACGTAACGCAGGCGCAGAGGCAGCCGGGATCGTCGTTCAAGCCCTTCATCTATTCCGCTGCACTGGAAAAAGGGTTCACACCTGCGACGGTCGTCAACGATGCGCCGTTTTTCGTCCCAGCGGCCCAGGCCGGTGGCGAAGACTGGGAGCCCAAGAACTATGATGGCAAATACGAGGGTCCGATGCGGGTGCGCGCGGCGCTCGCGAAGTCGAAGAACCTCGTGACGGTCCGCGTGCTGCAGGCGATCGGCACGCAGTACGCGCAGGACTACATCGGACGTTTCGGCTTCGACCCGAGAGCTCCACCCCCCGTACCTGACAATGGGACTGGGTGCCGGCTCCGTCACACCGCTGCAGATGGTCGATGCCTACGCCGTACTCGCCAACGGCGGTTACCGCGTCGCGCCCTACCTTATCGCGAAGATCCTCGACGCCCGCGGCAACGTATTGTCAGAAGCGGCGCCCGCCGTCGCGCGCGAAGGCGCCGAACGGGCGATCGACCCGCGCAATGCCTGGATCATGACCTCGCTCCTGAAGGACGTCGTCCGCGTCGGCACGGCAACGCGCGCGCTGAGCCTCAACCGTACCGACCTCGCGGGCAAGACCGGCACGACGAACGAATTCGTCGACGCGTGGTTCTGTGGCTACAACGCCGCGCTGGTGGCCGTCGCCTGGATCGGGTTCGATCAGCCGAAGACGCTCGGTCCGGGCGAGACCGGCGCGCAGGCGGCGTTGCCGATCTGGATTTCGTACATGGCGAAGGTGCTAAAAGGGACACCCGCCGCCGAGGTGCCGATGCCGGACGGCGTGGTCGGCGTGAAGGTCAACGCCGAAACCGGACTGCGCGATGAAGGCGGACTGACGGAATTCTTCTTCTCCGAATTTCCTCCTCGGGGACGCGAGGAGAGCCTCACGCCGACCGGCACACCCGTCAAGGACATTCGCGACCAGCTGTTCTAGGGCCTGCTAAACAATCGAGGCTGCTCATGGCTCGCCGCTTCGACGATAACGAAAACGGCCGCGAATACGGCCGCGACCGCGTCCGCCACGTCGAAGGTCGGTCTCGGCACGACCGCGAGCGGATTGCGCACACAGCGGCCCGACTGATCGCCGAGCATGGTCTCACCGATTGGGCGCTGGCCAAGCGCAAGGCTGCGCGGCAATTGATGCTGCCCGAGTCGGCGCCTTTTCCGTCCAACGACGAAATCGAGGCGGCGCTCGTCAGTTACCACGCGCTCTATGCTCCGAAGCTGCACGAGGCAAGTCTGCGCACGCAGCGGGAGGAAGCCCTCGTCTGGATGAAGCGCTTCTCAGCATGGGACCCGCTGCTCGTCGGGGGCGTCGCAGCCGGTTGGGCAACGGTCCATAGCGATATTCGCCTCGAACTCGTCGCGGACGACGCCAAATCGGTGGAGATCGCGCTCGCCAACGACAACGTGCGCTATACGGCCCTGCCGCCGCGCGCGGACGATGCGGGAGCCCAACTGCGAATCGAGACGCCGCGCGCGTGCCTGCGTGTGACGATCCTCACCCGGGCTGAGCGGCGCAACCGCCCGCGCCGGGACGACGAGCCGCGGCTCACGGCGGATGCCGTCGCGTCGCTCCTCGCCGCGCGGAATCCCTAGCGCGAATCCTTGGTGAGCCACTCGCTCGCGGCGAGCGCAAAGTACGTAAGGATCGCGTCGGCGCCGGCGCGCTTGAACGCGGTCAGCACCTCGAGCACGCCCGCGCGCTCGTCAATCCAGCCGTTGGCCGCGGCGGCCTTCAGCATCGCGTACTCACCCGACACCTGATACACAGCCGTCGGCGCGCCGAACGTGTCCTTCACGCGGCGCAGGATGTCGAGGTAGGGCAGTCCCGGCTTGACCATTACCATGTCGGCACCCTCGTCAAGGTCGAGCCGGACCTCGCGCAACGCTTCGTCCGAATTGGCCGGGTCCATCTGGTACGTGTATTTGTTGCCGCCGCCGAGCGTTCCGGTCGACCCGACCGCGTCGCGAAACGGACCGTAGAACGACGATGCATATTTGGCAGAGTACGCAAGAATGCGCGTGCGCTGATACTGGCTGCCATCGAGCGCCGCGCGGATTGCGCCGATGCGTCCGTCCATCATGTCCGACGGCGCCACCATGTCCGCGCCCGCTTCCGCATGACACAGCGCCTGACGCGACAGCGCAACCACCGTTTCGTCGTTGATCACATAGCCGGTCGCGTCGATGAGACCATCCTGGCCATGGCTCGTGTAGGGATCGAGCGCGATATCCGTAATGACTCCGAGCTCGGGAAATCGCGATTTCAGCGCCCGTACAGCGCGGGGCACAAGCCCGTTCGCATTCCATGCTTCGGTCGCCTCGACAGACTTCTGCTCGGGCGGGATGACCGGAAAGACCGCCAGTGCCGGGATGCCTGCCGCGATGCATCGTTCGGCATCGGCCAGCAGAAGATCCACGCTCTTGCGCGCTATTCCAGGCAGCGAATGCACGGGCTCCTCGCGGCGCGCGCCGTCGAGGACGAAGACCGGGTAGATGAGATCGTCGGCGGCAAGCCGATTCTCGCGCATCAGCCGGCGCGAAAAATCGTCGCGCCGCATCCGCCGCATTCGCGTGCCCGGATAGCGCCCGGAAAAATCGAAGCTCATGTCGTGCGCCTTATGTTGTCGTTTGCCGAATCGTATCGTTCGAAGGCCTGCGACGGCAAATCCCCTACGGGATCAAGGATTTTCGATCGCACGCAAGTTTGGAACTCCGTTCGAGGTCCACAGTCTATCCATGCAGACGGCAACGTCTCCCGCTTCCCTCCCTGAGCGGGTGCCCTCGCGGTGTTTAACCCCGCGACGGGCGTTTCGGGCCCCGCGGCACTCCCCTTGTTCGCGGGGCCTTTTCTTTGCCTGCGACGCTTGAAGGTTGCGCGCGGACAACTTGGCCTTCGCAAGGCGTGAGCCATTCGCCCAATACGGATTCGGCGCGCTCGAGCCCGAGCCGATGCGTCGCCGAGAACGGAACAATGACAACTTGTGCGGCTTGCATCGGAAATGCATCGGCCAATGCACGCAGGATGTCCTGCTCGGCATTGCGCTGCTGCGACGTCGTGAGCTTGTCCATTTTGGTCGCCAGCAGCAGCACGGGCCGCCCGCTTCCGAGGTAGCTGGACAAAAGCTCGATGTCGAGCTCGGCGAGGCCGTGACGCGCATCGACAATGAGCACAAGCCCGATGAGAGATTGGCGGGTGGCGACGTACCGACCGAGGAACCCCTGCCAGTGTTTCTTCAGCGCGAGCGGCACCGCCGCGTAGCCGTAACCCGGAAGGTCGGCGAGCAGCGCTCCCGAGCGCAGCCGGAAAAAATTGATCTGCTGCGTCCGGCCCGGCGTCTTGCTCGCGAAGGCGAGACGCGTGCGGTTCGCGAGGACATTGATCGCGGTTGACTTGCCGGCGTTCGACCGTCCCGCAAAGGCGATCTCGGGCGGGCCCGGAGGCGGCAATTGCGCGTCGTTCGCGATGGACAACGCGAACTCGGCTTGTTGCAAAGGGTGCTTCGGCACGACGTTCCGGAAGTTCGTTCGCGCGCCCGCGCGCTTTGGCGGGGCGCACCTCATCCGCTACAATACGACGTTTTGCGCGCGCCTGGATCGGCGCCGCTCGCCGCCGAGGAGTTGAATCCGATGAAACCCATGTGGCTGCTGGTCGCCGCGCTCGGCGCGTGGCCCGGGGCACACGCGAGCGCCCAGGACGCCGCGGTGAAAGCCAATGTGGCGAAAGCGCAGACCATCGTCAATCAGGTCTGCGCGGCCTGCCACGGCGCGGATGGCAACAGCCCGACACCGGTGAATCCGAGCCTCGCGGGCCAGGGTGCTGCGTACGTCGCGCTCCAGCTCGCGCATTTCAAGGCGGGGACTCGCACGAATCCGGTCATGCAGGCTATGGCAGCGCCGCTGACGCCCGACGACATGAGGGCACTCGGCGTTTATTTTTCGCAGCAGAAGCCGAAACTGTCGGCGGCAAAAGACGCCGCGCTCGTGACTGCCGGCCAGAAGCTGTATCGCGGCGGAGATATGACCACAGGTGTCCCTGCCTGCTCCGCCTGCCACTCGCCTGTCGGCGCGGGGGTGCCGAAGAACTATCCGCGCCTCGCGGGCCAGCACGCCGATTACTCGTATGCGCAACTCAAGGCTTTCAAGGCGGGCGAGCGCGGCGCGGATAAGGAAGGCAAGGATGTCAATGGGCGCATCATGGTCGGAATCGCGAGCAGGATGACCGACGATCAGATGAAGGCGGCCGCCGAATACACGACCGGCTTGCGTTAATCGCGCGCAGTGACGACTGCTGCGCTCACTGGCCTCAACGTCTACCCCGTCAAGAGCTGCCGCGGCATCTCGGTCGCGCGCGCCCGGATCGGCGTGCGCGGCCTCATGCTCGACTCCCCCGCGTCGCCCGTCGGCGATCGCGAGTGGATGATCGTCGACGGCGACGGCCGCTTCATCACGCAGCGCGAAGTACCGCAGCTTGCTCTCGTCGACATCGCCATAACGCCCGACGCTCTGCGGCTTGCGATGCGCGGCATGTCGTCCATCGACGTGCCGCTCGCCGGTCCACGCCGTACGCCTCGCGAGGTACTCGTCTGGCAGAGTTCCGTGCCGGGGCACGACGAGGGGGACGCGGTCGCAGCGTGGCTCACGGCGGCGCTTGGTGTCGAGGCCAGGCTTGTTCGCTTCGACAAGACGTACGAGCGGCGATGCAATCCCGAATTCGCGGGCGACTCGGGTGCGCATACGGCTTTCGCCGACGGCTACCCGCTGTTGCTGGCGGGAGACGCTTCGCTCGCCGACCTCAACCAGCGCCTCGCCGCGAAAGCATGCGACGCGCTGCCGATGAGCCGTTTTCGTCCGAACATCGTACTCGCGGGTCTACCGGCGTACGAAGAGGATCATCTCGACACTCTCGAAATTGACGACATTACGATCAAGCTCGTCAAGCCGTGCACTCGCTGCATAATCACGACAACCGATCAGGCGACCGCGATCCGAGGTGTCGAGCCGTTGCCGACACTCGCCGTCTACCGTTACCACGAGCGCGTTGGATGGCGTGACCTTCGGAATGAACGCGATCGTCACAGCTGGCGCAGGGAGCGAGATCGCAGTTGGCAGTGCGGCCCGCTGCAGCTACCGCTTCTAGGCTTGGAGCAGCGTAGCCTGGGCTCCAAGCCGGAGCGAGCGATCGCGAGTCGATCAGGCAGGCGACCACTCGCAATAGCGAATCAGTTTGGCAGCGCAGCGGCCGAAGCCGGCTCGTGCGGACTCGCGAGGCAACGCGTCAGCCCGTCACGCCAGTCGGATAACGCAAAGCCGAACGTCGCCCGGAACAGCGCGGTATCGAGCACGCCGTATGCCGGCCGGCGCGCGGGAAGAGGATAGTCGGCTGTTGCGATGGGAACGATTCGCGGCGTCGCAACGTTACCGACGATCGCTCGCGCGAAGTCGTACCAGCTCGCTTCGCCGGTTGCGCTCAAGTGGTACACGCCAGCGCGATCGGCGAGCGCCGACGGGTGGCCGTTCACGAGTCGTGCGGTTGTTTCGGCGAGCGAACGGCACCAATTCGGCACGCCGATCTGATCGGAGACGATTCGCAACTCGTCGCGTTCCGCGGCAAGCCGGCGAATCGTCAGCAGGAAGTTCTTGCCGCGCATCCCGTACACCCAACTCGTGCGGAAAATGAGCGCTCCGCCACCGACCGCGGCTATCGCGCGTTCGCCGTCGAGCTTGGTCGCTCCGTAGACATTGAGCGGCGATGTCGGCGCCGTCTCCGGATAAGGCGTCGTGCGCGTCCCGTCGAAGACATAATCGGTCGAATAATGGATCAGCACGGCGCCGATCCGCTTCGCCTCCTCGGCAAGGATGCCCGGCGCGCGGGTGTTGATTGCGGCCGCCTCCTGCGGTTCCTTCTCCGCGAGATCGACGCCGGTATAGGCGCCGGCATTGACGATCAGATCCGGCTTCGCGCCGCGAACTGCAGCGACGACGGCATCGGGATTGGCGAGATCGAGTCGCACGCGATCCGCGGCGATCACATCTCCATAACGCGGGAGCAGCCGGGCGAGCTCGAATCCCAGCTGGCCCGTCGAGCCGGTGACGAGAATCGTCGGACGTCGCATCGCCGCGCGCTCGCGAGCCTGTTACGGATAAAGGTCAGCCGTCGCGAGCGGCATGCCCGCGGTGTCCTTCGCGTTCATCTTTGGTGCCGCGACGGGCCACACGATCGCAAGCGCCGGATCGTTCCACAGCAGCAGTCCGCTCGTGCTCCGGATACCAGTAGTCGGTCGTCTTGTAGAGGAATTCGGCGTTAGCGGACAGCACGACGAATCCATGCGCGAACCCGGGAGGAATCCACAAGAGCGTCCGGTTCTGAGCCGACAGCACGACGCCGACCGAACGGCCGAACGTGGGCGAGCTGCGGCGCAGATCGACGGCGACGTCGAACACTTCGCCGACGACGCAGCGCACGAGCTTGCCCTGCGCGTGCTCGATCTGGTAGTGAAGACCGCGCAGCACGCCGTGCTTCGATTGCGAGTGGTTGTCCTGCACGAACGTGGCATCGATGCCCGACTCGGCGAGCATGCGCGCATTCCAGCTCTCGAAAAAATACCCGCGATCATCGGCAAATACGCGCGGGGCGAGCTGCTTGACGTCGGGAATCGCAGTGGCCGTAACCTTCATCGGATGCGGACGTTCGGCTCGCGAAGAAGCTCGAGCAGGTATTTTCCGTAGCCGTTCTTGGCCATCGTCCTGCCGAGGCGCTCTACCTGCGCAGCGTCGATGTATCCAAGGCGAAAGGCGATTTCCTCGGGACATGCGATCTTCAGTCCCTGCCGCCGCTCGATCGTCGCGATGTACTGCGCTGCCTCGAGCAGCGACTCGTGGGTCCCCGTATCGAGCCATGCCATACCGCGTCCCATCACTTCGCAGGTAAGCTCACCCCACTCGAGATACACCTTGTTGACGTCGGTGATCTCGAGCTCGCCGCGCGTGGAAGGCTTCAGTTTCGCCGCGACGTCGAGTACGCGGTTGTCGTAAAAATAGAGTCCGGTGACCGCATAGCGCGACTTCGGGGCTGCGGGTTTTTCCGCCAGCGAGATCACGCGGCCGGCGGCATCGAATTCGGCGACGCCATAACGCTCCGGATCGGCGACCTGATAGGCGAATACCGTGGCGCCCGCCTTCCGCTTGCTGGCGCGCACGAGCTGCAGCGACAAGTCGTGTCCATAGAAGATGTTATCGCCCAGCACCAGCGCGCACGCATCGCCGCGGATGAAATCGCGGCCGATGATGAACGCCTGTGCGAGGCCACCCGGCTCCGGCTGCACCGCGTAGGAAAGGTTCAAACCCCATTTCGACCCGTCGCCCAGGAGCTGCTCGAAACGAGGCGTATCCTCGGGCGTAGACACGAGCAGGATGTCGCGGATGCCGGATAGCATCAGCGTCGACAGCGGATAGTAGATCATCGGCTTGTCGTACACCGGCAGCAGCTGCTTCGAGATGACCTGCGTGACCGGGAACAGCCGCGTGCCCGATCCGCCAGCGAGAATGACGCCCTTTCTGGTCATCGCCTCATTCGTCCCTCATTTGTCCTCATGCCGCGGCCGTGGCGTAATTGCGTGCTATCCATTTCTGGTAGTCGCCACTCGTGACGCTGGCAAGCCAGGCGCCGTTGTCGAGATACCATTCAACCGTAGTGCGCATGCCGGTGGCGAACGTCTCCGCGGGCGTCCATTGCAGCTCGCGCCTGATCTTCGAGGCGTCGATCGCGTATCGGCGGTCGTGTCCGGGACGATCCGCCACGAATGCGATCTGCGACGCATAGTCGCGCCCGGGCCGCAGCTCCGCGAGGATATCGCAGATCGTGCGCACCACCACGAGATTCGTCGTCTCCGCGTTGCCGCCGACGTTGTACGTCGCACCGGGCTGCCCGCCTGCAAGGACAGCGCGGATCGACGCGCAGTGATCGCCGACATAGAGCCAGTCGCGAACGTTGCCGCCGTCGCCATAGACCGGAAGCGGCTTGCCGGCGAGCGCATTGACGATCATCAGCGGAATCAGTTTTTCCGGAAACTGCCTCGGGCCGTAGTTGTTCGAACAGTTGGTCGTGACGACGGGCATGCCGAAGGTGTGGTGCCACGCGCGCACAAGATGATCGGATGCTGCCTTCGATGCCGAATAGGGACTGTTGGGTGCATAGGCAGTGGTTTCGGAGAACGGCGGATCCCCGGGTCCGAGCGAACCGTAGACTTCGTCCGTCGAAACGTGCACGAAGCGAAACGCGCTGCGCTCGCCGCCTGGAAGCGCGGACCACCACGAGCGCACCGTTTCAAGCAGTGAAAATGTTCCGACGACGTTGGTGGCAATGAAATCGGCGGGACCATGGATCGAGCGATCGACGTGGCTCTCCGCCGCGAAATTGATGATCGCCCGCGGCCGGTGCTGCGCGAGCAGCGCGCCGACCAACGCACTGTCGCCGATGTCGCCGCGGACAAACCTGTGGCGCGCATCGCCCTCGACCGACGCGAGATTTCCGAGATTGCCCGCGTACGTGAGCTTGTCGAGGTTGACGACCGGCTCATCGCCGGCGGCGAGCCAGTCCAGTACGAAGTTGGCGCCGATAAACCCTGCACCGCCGGTGACTAGAATCATGAGGAAATGGAAGCTGCGATGCCGGAGAGCCGCCGCACGCGTGGGACGCTGATTTTACCATTCGGTCGCATGCGCGCAGCAACTCGACGACCTCTGTGACCACGGCGATGAATGCCTCGTAATCGGTGCGCACCCGGCCCAGCAGCTCGATCTCGTCCTGCGCGACGAACTGCAGCCGATCGAGATCGTAACCAAACTGATTCAACTGGCGCAGCGTCGCCTGGAGCGTCCGCTCGTCGGGGACCAGCATGGCCGAGGCCACGCTGTAGAGCTGCGACGTCGTGTCGTGCTGGATCTGGCGATACGCGGCGATCTTGCGCTGCAGGTCGACCAATTCTTGGGCGCGCTCCTTGACGGCCGCGAGCCCAATCACGCTCGCGGCGCCGACACCCACCAGCAGCGCGGCGATCGCGAGGAACGCGAGTAGCAGCTTGGTCTGGATCGACGCCGGGACGCGCGCCGCAACGTCGGGCAGCCAGCGCAGCAGCCGTGACTTCACTCGCGCAGCAGTGCCGTGAGGTCCCGGAACATCTCGTCCGGGTCGAACCGGTAGCCCAGGTACTGGACACGCACCGAACCGCCGCGATCGACGAGTGAAGTGATATAGATGTGGTCGACATCGCCGCGCGGCCCCTTGCGGGCGAATCCGCCGTAAGCGCGGACCACGCTGCGGATCTCCTCCGGCGTCCCGGTGAGGAAGCTCCAGCCCCTTTCGTCCGCACCGTGCGCCTCGGCATAGCGGTGCAGCACCTGCGGCGTGTCGACCTCCGGGTCGACAGTGATCGACACGAAGCGCACGCGCGGGCCGAAGTCCGCCCCGAGCTGTCGTTGCAGCGTAGCCATCTTCGCCGTCAGGATGGGGCAGGTGTCCTTGCAGGTCGCGTAGATGAACGTGACGGCGAGCACCTTGCCGCGCAGATCGGTGAGCGACAGGCGTTCACCGGATTGCGTCGTCAGCGTGAAATTCGGCGCCCGGCCGACGACCGGCAAGCGCTCGTTGCTTTTGGTCCCGTGCGCCGCGGCGGGCGCGATGCACGCGCCGAGGAGTGCGACGAGGACCGAGCGCCTGCTTAGGCCTCCGCAATTCACGCCTTCAATTCCCCAATGCAAACCGCATTCGACGCCGCGCGATTGCGCAGCGCTCGCACCCGCGCTCGATCATGTCTTCATCTCCCGCCTGAGCTCGTTAAGGAACCGCCAGTCGGCTCCCTCCGCGAGAATCTTCTGGGGCGAGGACTTGATCATGCCGGCCTCATGCAGGCGTAGGGCGTAGAAGCGCACCGTGTCCTCGGCGTCGTACTCGCGCCACGTGCCGTACGGCATCTCCTTCAGAGCCTGCACTGCGTAACCATAGTGCGCGGTAATGCCCTTGTCGACCAGGATTCGGGCGATGCGCTCCGGCTCCTGCGCGCACAGCGCGTTCGCCTTCAGCAGGGCGCGCACCGCGCGCTTGGTGGCGACGGGATGCTTGCGCACGAAGCCCGCGTTACTGGCCAGCATGCAGCAGAAGTACTGGGACCACGGCCGGTCCGTCGTCGTGTTGACCACGACATGGCCGATCTGCCGCGCGCGAAGCTCCTGGGGCTCAGGCGGGAAGCCCATCATGGCGTCGATCTTGCCCTCCGCCAGCAGTTGGATCGCCTCCGACGTGGCTGGGGTACGGCACGACCTTAGAAGCGCAGAGTCTCCTCCGGGTTGTAGTCGCGCCACTTACCGTAAGGCAGTTCACGCAGCGCCTGCCGGGCAAGGTCGGGGTCGAAGCCGAAACCCTGGGCGAGAAACGCCCTGGCACCGAGTTCCGGGTCGGCGGCGCAAAGCTCGCTGCTTTTGAGGATCGCCCGCACTGCACGCCTCGCGGCGACCGGATGCCGGTGCGCCCATTCGCGATTGGCCACGATCATGCAGCAGAAATACTGCGACCACGGCCGGTCGACCGCACTGTTCAGCAGCAGCCGACCCACTTTTTTCGCGCGGAGCTCCTGCGGGTCTGGCGGAAATCCGAGATAGGCGTCGACTCCGCCATCGGCGAGGAGGCGCTTGCCTTCGGCGGCCGGATGATCGAGCCAGCGGATGTCCCGGTTCGGGTCGATGCCCACCGAGGTCGCGATGCTAGCGAGGAACGTGTGCTGCGCCGATCCGAGAGCCGGGATCGAGACGGACTTGCCCTTGAGGTCCTTGATCGTGCGCACATTCTCGTTGGCGAACAGCTCGAAGCAGCCAACGTGCACGCCGGCGAGCGCTACGACTGATGCGCCCTTGTCGATGGCGACCACGATCGGCGCCGCGAAGTTCATCCCGATGTCGACCTGGCCCGCGCCCATCCGCTGCATGCCCGGCAGGCCGCTGTATTGCATGCCGTCACCGACGTACTCGATTTGGTCGAAACCCTCGGCACGCAGCAGCGCTTCGGCGACGTATTGCGGAGCGAGGCAGGCCGAGGGGACCTTGGGAAGCCGGATGCGCCTCGTCTCCGGCGGCGGCTCCGCGACGGCGGTACTGGCGAAACGTCCGCATAGCCCCACCGCACCGGCGGCGGCAAGCGCCTGCATCAGCACACGACGATGTTGGTCCATGCGTGCTCCCGTAGTGCGCGCGGAGCCGTGCGGCGCGAGCGCGCCGGACACATCCGCTCCATCCAATCAGAACGGACCCGGCCACGCGAGGCTACACCAGTTCGGGGCCGCGTGGATTTTCCTCAGGTGGCGGAAAGCCACGCTGGCAGCCTGCCCCGCACTCTGATTACGCGTGATGGTAGTCGCGATACCACTCGACGAATCGCGCGAGACCGATGTCGAGGGGCGTGCTCGGCAAAAATCCGGTCACCGCGACGAGGTCGGTCAGTCGCGGCGAACGTGTCCGGAACGTCGTCCGGCCTGCATCGGCGCGTATTCCTTGATCGCGATGCGGCCCAGCAACCCGCCGAGCGTCGCGATGAACGTCTCGAGTCCAACGGATTCGTGATTGCCGATGTTGTAGATCGCGTGCGGCGCGCCGTCAATGTCGGGCTTTGGGGGCCGGTCGAGCACACGCACGACGCCTTCGACGATGTCGTCGATGTAGGTGAAATCGCGGCGCATCTGTCCGTTGTTGAACACACGGATCGGCTCGCCGGCGAGGATCGCCTTGGCGAACAGCATGGGCGCCATGTCGGGCCTGCCCCACGGACCGTAGACGGTGAAGAAGCGCAGGCCGGTCGCCGGCATCCGATAGAGATGGCTGTAGCTGTGAGCGATGAGCTCGTTCGCCCGCTTTGTCGCCGCGTACAGGCTGACCGGATGATCGACGTTCTGGTCTTCGGAGAACGGCAGCGTGTGGCTCGCGCCGTAAACGCTCGACGAAGACGCGTAGACGAGGTGCCGGACGTGCGCATGCCGACAGCCCTCGACGACATGGCCGAAAGCTACGAGGTTGTTGACGATATAGGCGCCGGGGTTGGTCAGCGAATGGCGCACGCCCGGCTGCGCCGCAAGATGGATTACGTCGGTGAACGCACCGTCGTGAAACAGAGCCAGCGCAGCTTCGGTGTCAGCAAGATCGACATGCGCGAACGAGAACCGCGAATGCGCGAACAGCCGTCCGAGCCGTGCTTCCTTCAGCGCTACGTCGTAGTACGGATCGAGGTTGTCGGCGCCGGTGACGGTGCTGCCGCCCTCGAGCAGGCGTGCCGCGACGTGCATCCCGATGAAGCCGGCAGCACCGGTGACGAGCACGTGTCGCTGCTCGCTCATTACCGCGCCTCCGCGTGCAGCGCCCGAAGCTTCGCGTATTTTAGAAAGCTGTTCTGGCATCCGATCGCGATATGGACAAGGCCCGGCACCCCATCGAGGAAACCGAGCCGCAAGACGTAGAAGCGGATAAACCGCACGATCGGTGAGACGACCATCCGCGCGACACCTGCACGCTCGCCGCGCGCGTTCATCGCCGCAGCCTGAAGCGTCGTGTAATGGTTCTGCTTCGCGAGATAGGCGTCGAGCGACTCGGCCGATGCGT
This sequence comes from uncultured beta proteobacterium, assembly GCA_963724975.1. Lineage (GTDB taxonomy): Bacteria > Pseudomonadota > Gammaproteobacteria > Burkholderiales > Casimicrobiaceae > CAIWHR01. The sequence goes on from CAVRXB010000005.1 coordinate 936,937, forward strand.
GAAGGAGATCGCCCGCAAGCCGCACGACGGGTCCATCGACCAGCACGTGCTCGTGCACGGGGTCGTCGCTCCAGCGCGCGCGGCGCCGGTCGAAGAGCCGAACATTCCAGTCGGGATAGCCTTCGCCATGGGCGAGCCAGCGGCCGAGAAAGCGGTTGCGACGCGCGAAGGCGTAGCCCGCAGCGCGCGGCGCTGCGATCTCGCTCGCGATCGCCGCGGCCATCTCGGGCGTTACCCGCTCGTCGGCGTCAAGGCACAACACCCAGTCGTGCGCGGCATTGCCGACCGCAAAATTCTTCTGCGCGCCAAACCCCGGCCAGGGACGCTCTATCACGCGCGCGCCCCGGTCCCGCGCAATTTCCACGGTATCATCGCGGCTGCCCGAATCGACGACTACCACCTCGCCGGCGAATGCCGCCGATGCGAGACAGTCCACGATCTCACCGGCGGCATCGCGCGTGATGACACAAAGACTCAAGGGAAGCGGCCCAGACGTGCGCGTCGCGTTTATGGAAGCCTCCGTTCCGCGCTTCTGTGAACTGCGCGCATTCTACGGGGTTTCGGTGCCCATGGCGCACGTGCCGCGGCAATGAGCGAAGTGCTGGTGGTGCGGCCTTCGTCGCTGGGCGACATCGTCCACGCGCTCGCACTGGTCGCCGACGTCCATGAGCATCGTCCCGAGCTTGCGGTCGACTGGATTGCAGAAGACGCCTTCGCACCGCTCGTCGCCCTCGATCGCGGAATCCGGCGCGTGATTCCGGTCGCGCTCCGCCGCTGGCGGCATCATCCACTCGACCCCGCGACGTGGCGCGAGGCCGCGGCGTTCCGGCGCGAATTGCGTCGCGACCCCTACGTCGCCGTCCTCGACTTGCAGGAGCAAATCAAGGGCGCATATCTGTCATGGCTTGCGCGCGGCCCTCGCCACGGACCGGATCGGGCGAGCATTCGCGAGCCGATCGCGACGCTCTTGCACCACCAACATCACGCCATCGACCCGAACCAGCACCTCATCGACCGCTGCCGGCAACTCGCAGCCGCTGCATTGGGCTATCGCGCTGTCGGTCCCCCGCGCTTCGGCCTCACGGTGCCGCCCCCGAACGCGACCGCGACAATCCCCGAGCGACCTTATGTCGTCGTGCTGCATGCGACGAGCCGCGCCGACAAGCTGTGGCCGGAGGCGCATTGGCGCGCTGTGATCGCAGCGTCCGCACGCTCGGGCTTTGCGATCGTCCTTCCCTGGGGTGACGAAAGCGAGCGTGCGAGGAGCGAGCGTCTTGCCGCCGGCGAGGCGGCCGCAAGCGTCCCGCCGCGACAACCATTGCCCGCGCTCGCCGCGCTCCTCGCGCGCGCTGAGCTTGTGGTGGGCGTCGACACGGGGCTCGTGCATCTCGCGGCAGCGCTTGGGGCGCCCACCATTGCGTTGTTCGTCGCGACCGATGCGCGTCTGGCCGGCGTCGAGCGCGCGAGTGCGCTTGGCCGCGATCTTGGCGGCGTCGGCATCGTGCCGAGCGTGGACGACGTCCAGCACACCGCCGGTGAGCTGATGCGACGCGCGCCGCGATGTTGATGTGCGGCCTGTCGTGATGCGCTCGCTCTATACGGCACTGATGTATCTCGTGCTGCCGTTCCTGCCGCTGCGGCTTTGGTGGCGCGGACGCAGCGAGCCCGGCTATCGCGAGCATGTCGGCGAACGCTTCGGCAGCTACGCGCGAACGCCGGCGGTTCGGCCTCCCGTTCTTTGGATCCACGCAGTATCGCTTGGCGAAACGCGCGCATCGGTTCCGCTCGTCGAGCGCGCCAAACGGGCGTTCCCGAAGGCAACGATTCTCGTCACGCACATGACCGCCACCGGCCGTGCGGCGGGCCGATCGCTGTTCGGCGATTCCGTCGTGCAGGCTTGGCTGCCATACGACGCTCCGTTTGCGGTGCGCGCATTTCTCGCCCATTGGCGGCCGGCAGCGGGCCTCTTCATGGAAACCGAGCTGTGGCCGAATGTGGTCGCGATGGCCAGCGGCGCCGGGGTGCGCCTCTTTATCGTCAATGCGCGATTGTCCGAGCGCTCGGCCCGCGGCTACGCCCGTGTGCCGTCGCTCATTCGGCCGATGCTCTCTGCTTTGACCGGCGTCGCGGCGCAGTCGGATGCCGACGCGCAACGCCTTGCAGCGCTGGGCGCAAGCGCGCCTTTTGTCACGGGTAATCTCAAGTTCGATCTCGAAACGCCTGCTGGCGCGCAAGCGCTCGGGCGCGAGCTCAAGGATCGATTCGGGCCCTCACGATCGATCTTTGTTGCGGCATCGACACGCGACGGCGAGGAAGCGGTGATCGTCGAGGCGCTCGCAACAAGGACGTTGCCCAAAGGAACGCTCACTCTCATCGTGCCTCGCCATCCGCAGCGCTTCGACGTCGTTGCGGAGCTGCTGCGCGCGCGCGGAATCCCGTTCGCTCGCCGCAGCGACAATGCCCCGGTGCCGCCGGACATCGATGTCGTGCTGGGCGATTCGATGGGCGAGCTCCCCGCCTACTACGTTGCGGCGGATGTCGCTTTCGTGGGCGGCAGCCTGTTGCCGCTGGGCGGACAGAACCTGATCGAGCCAATCGCCGCCGGATGCCCAACGATCGTCGGGCCGCACATGTTCAACTTCGCAGAGGCGACCCGCAACGCGATTGCCGCGGGCGCGGCGTTGGAGGTTGCCGACGCGACGGCGTTGCTCGAGGCTGTCGCCGCGTTGCTGGCGGATCCGGCGCGACGCGAACAGATGCGCGCTGCGGCACGCGCGTTCCAGGCCGCGCATTGGGGCGCCAGCGATCGCCTGTGGGCGTGGCTCGCGCCGCAACTGCCGAAAGCCTTGGCTACCCCCGCAACTGGCGATTGACCTCCTCGAGATCGTTGTCGTTCAGGGTTCCGATCGCGGCCTTGAGCTTCAGCTTGCCGATGAAGTAGTTGAAGTAAGCTTGCGCGACGTCGCGCCGCGTCGAATAGACATTCTGCTGAACGTTGAGGACGTCGAGGAACGTGCGGACGCCCACCTCCTGCCCCAGAACGTTGGACTGATACGCAGACTCGGCCGACACGAGCGCCTGCTCGAACGCCTTGACCGAAGCCACCGAGCTGACGACGCCGGTGTATCCCGTCTGCGCCAGCGTGAAGGCGGTCCGCCGCGCGAACTCGAGGTCCTGTCGCGCCTTGTCCTGCAGCGCGATCGCCTGGCGCACCTGCGAGTCGACGAAGCCTCCCTGATAGATCGGTACCGCGACGTTCACGCCGATGATGCCCTGCGTCGAATAGTTGGTGAAGCCGAGGCTGATCGAAGCGCCGGCGGTGTTCGCATACCCGTAGCTCGCGACGAGATCGAGCGTCGGATAGTGTCCCGCCTTGGCGCGGTCGATCTGCAGCGTCGCGATTTGGTAGTTCTTGTCGGCGACGCGGACGTTGAGGTTGTCGGTGCGCGAGCGATCGACCCAGTACTGGAGATTGTCGGGATCCGGAGGCAGCGGCTGCAGTCCCGGGCCGACCCGCTTCAATTCCTTCGGGAAGCGACCGATGATCGCGCGCAGTGTCGTCACCTTGTTGTCATAGTCGTTGCGGGCGGCGATTTCCTGCGCCACGATCTGGTCGTACTTGGCTTGCGCCTCGTTGGTGTCGGTGATTGTCGCGACACCGACTTCGAAGTTTCGCTTCGCCTGCGCCAGCGATTCGACCACTGCTTTCTTCTGGCTCTCCGCGAGCTCGATGTTGAACTGTGCCAGCAGCACGTCGAAATAGGCGGTGGCGACGCGCAGGATGAGATCCTGCCGCGCGAGCTCGAGAACGTCGTTCGACTGTGCGACCTGCTGCTTCGCCTGGTCGAGCGCGACCACGTTCTGATAGCGGAACAGCGGCTGCGAGGCCGACACCAGCGCGTTGTATTGGGCGTAGCTGTGCGAGATGTCGGTCTTGGGGTCGGTCTTGACGGTCGCGTCGTATTGATTTCCCGAGACACCGGCCGTCAGCGCAGCATTCGGCAGCAGCCCCGCGCGCGCTTGCGGCACCGCTTCCTGTTGCGCCTGCCAGTTGGCCTGCGCCGACGCAATTGCCGGATCGCTCGTCACGGCTTCGCGGTAGATCTGCATCAGGTCCTCCCCGCGCGCAGGCGCGGAGAGAAAAATTGCCCCGAGGGCGGTTCCAGCAGCGAGGGCAACAAGAGGTCGATTCTTCATGTGCATTTCCATCGTTGATTAATAGCGCTTCATCGTCGGCTCGACCTCGGCTGCCCATTGCTCGACGCCACCACGCAGGTTGTGCACTTCGGCGAACCCCGCTTCGCGCAGCATCACCGCCGCGAACCAACTGCGGTTGCCGTGGTGACAGACCAGCACGAGCGGCCGCTCGGCGGGCAGCTCGTCCATGCGCGCTGCGAGCTCGCCCAACGGAATCAGCAGCGAGCCCTCGATGCGGCAGTAGTCGAACTCCCACGGTTCCCGCACGTCGATCAGCACCGGCGGGGTGCGCGTCGGGTCCGTCTGCCAGCTTCGAAGCTCGCCCGGCCCGAGCTGCGGAATCAAAACGTGAACCGCGATGGCGCCGCAGCGTTCCTGAGCGGTTCGATCACGGTCTCGAAGAGGTCCTGCTCGGTCACCGAGCCGGGAGCCACCCAACGCACGATTCGCGCCGTCATCGCCGGCGCTTCGCCAACGACCGCGAAGATCCGCCCGCCGGGCGTCAATTGCTTGACGAAGCTGTCCGGAAGGATCGGCGTCGACCCGGTAAGCACAATCGCATCGTAGGTGTTGCGACCCCAGCCGCGCGCGCCATCGCCGACGGCAAGCTCCACGTGCAAGCCGACGCGTGCGAGCTTCGGTTTCGCGTCCGCGGAGAGCCGGGCGTCTATTTCGACGCTCGTTACTCTCGCGTTGCGGCTCGCCATCAGCGCCGCCAGATAGCCGCTGCCTGTCCCGATCTCGAGCGCGCTCTCGCCCGGCATGAGCTTCAGTTCCTGCAGGACGCGGGCTTCCATTTTGGGCGTCCACATCCGCTCGCCCCCGGGCAGCGGAATTTCGAGGTCGGCGAACGCCAGCATCCGATACGCCGGCGGAACGAACTCTTCGCGCCGAACCGTGAACAGCAAATCGAGAACTTCCGGATCCAGCACCTCCCATGTGCGGATCTGCTGTTCCACCATGTTGAAGCGCGCCTGCTCGGTGTCCATGCTGGGTCGGCCTGCCATCCGCGGGCCAACGTGCAACTGACCGGCGGTCATTTATTATGCTTACGCTCATTATCGCATGTCAACCGGACTCACCCCGGGGCCTATTCGGCGGGACCGTGGCGCGGCTTCGGGCGCGACCGCCGCATGGCGTGCGGCGCGGGCGGCGCGCTTCGCCTTGCGGCGTTCGGCCCAGGCGTCGAGATAGCTGTAGATCACCGGCACGACGATCAACGTCAGCAACGTCGACGTGATCACCCCGCCGATGATCGCGCGTCCCATCGGCGCCTGGGTCTCACCGCTCTCGCCCAGGCCGAGCGCGAGCGGAAGCATCCCGAAGATCATCGCCGACGTCGTCATGATGATCGGCCGCAGGCGCACCTGGCCGGCGGTCAACAGCGAGTCGTGCAGGCTCGCGCCGGCGCGCCGCGTGCGATTGGCGAAGTCGACGAGCAGGATCGCGTTCTTGGTGACAAGGCCCATCAGCATGACGAAACCGATCATCGACAGGATGTTGAGCGACGTTCCCGTGAGCAGAAGCGCGAGGAGCACGCCGATCAGCGTGAACGGCAGCGACATCATGATCGCAACGGGCTGCACGAAACTCGCGAACTGCGAAGCGAGCACGAGATAGATGAAGATGATCGCGAGGCCCAGCGCGGCCACCAGCGCCGTGAACGATTCCTGCGTGTCCTCCTGCTGTCCGGCCACGACGAAGCGGTAACCGGGCGGGAGATCGGTGGCCTTCATGATCTTGCCGATATCGTCGCTGACGTTGCCGGAGCCGCGCCCTTCGACGTTCGCGTAGAGCGCGACGCGCCGTTGCAGATCCTGCCGCTTGATGATCTGCGGGCTCGTCGACTCCACGATCTCGGCGACCTGGCGGAGCGGCACCATGATGAGCTCGCCCGCCGGGCCCCGCTTGTTGGTGGACAGGTAAAGGTTGGCCAATCCCGAGGCAAGCTGCCGATCCTGCCGCGGCAATTGCACGTTGACCTCGTAGTTCTGCCCATCTGGCGCGAGCCAGTAGCTCACCGTGTCGCCTGCGAGCAGCGTGCGGACCGTCGATCCGACCTGCTGCACCGTCACCCCGAGGTCGGCCGCGACGTCGTTGTTGAGGCGGATCGATAGCGCGGGGACTAACGCCTTTTCGGAAGTCTCCATGTCGGCAATGCCGGGAACCTTCGCCACCTTGTCTGCGAATTCATTGATCAGGGTCTTCAACGTGTCCGGGTCCGGGCCGAGCAGGTTCACCCAGATCGGCCGGTCGTATCCCAGCGCGAGCTCGACGCCCGGGATCGGCTTCAGTGCCGAGCGGATCGCGCTCTCGATTTCCTTCTGCGAGCGATTGCGCGCAGTGCGATCGACGAGCCGGAGGTCGACGCGGGCGTAATTGCGTCCGTCCTGCGTTCCGACGTTCGTCAGCGTGAGCCGCACTTCGGCGAACGCCGTCAGCGCTTCCTCGACCTCGCGCACCTTGGTGTCGGTGTACTCGAGGCTCGTGCCGACCGGCGTGTTGAGGCGCAACGAGATGAAGCCCTCGTCAACCTGCGGCTGGAACTCCTTCTCGATGAACGGCAGGAGCCCGAAGCTCGCGACGAAGATTGCCGCCGCCAACAGGAGCACGATGCCGCGATGACCGATCGCCCATTCGAGCATGCGCCCATAGACCTTGTGCAGCCGGACGACGACGCTCTCCACGCGGTCCATGAATCGCCCGAGCCAGCGCGCGCGGCGGAACCGCGAGCCGGGCGGATCGTGCCAGACGGACGACAGCATCGGGTCGAGCGTGAAGCTCACGAACAGGCTCATGAGCACGGCGACCGCGACGGTGAGGCCGAACTGGAAGAAGAACTGGCCGATGATCCCCTTCATGAATGCGATGGGGACGAACACGGCGACGATCGCGAACGTCGTCGCCATGACGGCGAGCCCGATCTCGTCGGTGCCCTCGCGCGCGGCCGCAGGGTGCGTCTTGCCCATTCCAAGATGTCGAACGATGTTCTCGCGCACGACGATGGCATCGTCGATCAGCAATCCGATGCAAAGCGACAGCGCCATCAGCGTCATCATGTTGAGCGTGAAGCCGAATGCGTAGAGCGCAATGAACGTGGCAATGACCGCAATCGGGAGCGTGAGCCCGGTGATGATCGTGCTCCGCCACGAGTGCAGGAAGAGGAAGACGATCAAGACGGTGAGAAGCGCGCCCTCGAGAATCGTGCTCTTGACCCGGTCGACGCTCTTCTCGACCTGATCGGCCTGCGAGTTGACGATCCGCACCTCCACATCCGGCGGCAGGCGCGATTTCAATCCTTCGACCGCGGCGCGCACGGCGGCTCCGGTCTCGACGATGTTGGCGTCCTGCGCCTTGCGGACGTCGATCGTGATCGACGGCCTTCCGTTGATCCGCGAAATCGAGTCCTGTTCCTTCTCCCCGTCGATGACGTCGGCGACCTGCGACAGGTACACGGGCCCGCCGCCCTGCTGGGCGACGACGATGCGGGCAAACTGCGCCGGATCCTTGATCTTGCCCTCGACGCGCACCACCGCGTCATTCTGTCCCCGCGTGATGCGCCCCGCCGGCACGTCCTGATTCGCCTTTTGGATCGCGCTGATGACCTGATCGACACCGAGGCCGAGCGCGTTGAGCGCGGTGGGCTTGATCTGGATTAGGATCTGTCGCGTAACGCGACCGTTGACGGTGACCTGAGCGACCCCTGGAATATTCTCGAGGGCCTTGGAGATGGTCTGGTCGGTGAGCGAGGTGAGCTCGCGCAACTCGACCGTCGGCGAGAGAACCGCGAGCGACACGGTGGGGCGGTTGTCCTCGATGTCGATCCGGACGACTTGCGGATCCTTGACGTCGCGGGGGAAGCCTGTCCGCACCAAGGCGATCTTGTCGCGGGCTTCCTGTATGGCGCGGGTGACATCGGTGCCCTGGCGGAACTCGACGAACACCTGGCTTCGCGCTTCGCGCGAGTTCGAGTAGATCCGCTTGACGCCGGTCACCGTATTGACCGCGTTTTCGATCGGCTTGGTCACGTCGGATTCGACGACCTCGGGCGACGCTCCCGGATACACGGTCTCGATGTCGACGAACGGCAGCGTGACGTCGGGCATCTGCTCGACGCGCAGCCGCGCGTACGAGAACAGGCCGAGCACGACAATGCCGACCATCACCATCGTGGCGAAGACGGGATTCTTGATCGAGACGCGCGTGATCCACATGGCGTTTCTCCCTCCGCCCGTCAGCCGGCTACCTGTGTTGAGCCCGACGTCGGCGCCGACGCCGGCACGGGCGTCGCCGACGGCGCCTTCACCATCGCCGGAGCGCCATCCTTGAGGTTGTCGAATTTCGCCCCGAGCACCAGCGCGCTCGCGGGCAGCGCCGTGCGGATCTCGATGCGGCCGGCCGTATCGTCGCGTGCGCCGGTCATGACGATGCGCTTGACGAGCTTGCCGTCCTCGAGCGTCCAGACGAACGCCTGCCCCGCCTCGGTGCGCAACGCGGTCGCGGGAACCGTCGGCACGGGTGTGCCCGCGGCGAGCGCGATCCGCCCGGTCGCGAACATCCCGCCGCGCAGCGCGCCGTCGTGGTTCGGAATGCCGACGTAGACCAGGATCGAGCGCGTCCCGGGCTCGGTCGCCGGGTTGATCCGCTCGACGCGCCCCGAGAACCGCCGGTCGCCGAAGCCGTCGATGTTGAGCTCGACCATCTTGCCAATCGAAAGCTCGGGAACGTCCGTCGCCGGCACCACGGCCTGCAGTTCCATGTCCTTCAAGTCGACGACGGTCACGAGCGGCGAATCGAAAGCGACCTTCTCGCCCGGCTGGACGTGCCGCTTCGCGACGATGCCCGTCAGCGGCGACACCGCGACTGCGTCGCGCAGCGCATTCCGCGCGATCTGCACCTGCGCCTCGGCGGACTTGACCGATCCCTGGGCGACGTTGTAGCTCGACTCGGAATTGTCGAACGCGTTCTGCGAGATGAAATTCTGCTTCAGGAGTGTCTGATTCGTCGTGCGGGTCTTCTCGGCCATTGCGAGCTGCGCCTTGGCCGATTCCAGGGCGCCGATGCGCTCCAGGAGCTTCGCGTCGAGGTCCGCAGTGTCGATGCGTGCCAGGACCTGCCCTGACTGCACGGCTTCGCCTTCACGCACGGTGATTTGCCGGACGTCACCCGAGACCTTGGATTTGACGGTCGCCTGCCGCACCGGCTGCAAGGCGCCCGAGACAGGGAGCCAGCGAGACAGAGCGCGCCGCTCGACGCGCGCCAGATCCGCGGGCGCGAACTCGAGGGTGACGACCGCGGGGCCCTTGCTTTCGCCCTTCTTGGCGAGGCGCATCGCCACGCTGCCCCCGATGGCACCCAGGATCACCAGTGCCACGATACCGACGATCAAGCGTCGGCGCGTCAAGACCTTTGCCATCATGCCCCCAAGGCGACCGCCGGTCCGGCGATCCCCGTCCATTTTGACGAGCCGGCCCGGGGTTGCCGGGCCGGCCGGATCCATTCATTCGTCCCTGGGACTCTTTTGTCCACAGGGGGTTCGTTCGTCCCGCTTGGATGCGCGAGCAAGCAGTTTTGGATTCGGAAAGGCGCCTAGTCTAGTAGCCGCGTCGGCTTCCCGCAAAGTGCACTGCGACGGAATGCGCCCCGGCGCGACAGGCAGCGGCGCCTTGCGGCGGAGCGGGGGGCCCGTACGCGCAGCGCCGTGGAATCGGGAGTCATCGCAAATCCGGAGGTTCGGGGCCGGACGGCGCGACCGTGGCCTGGGCACGCGTTCGCGGACCGGCACGCGGATTGACACGCGGACGCGCAGGGCAAATAATTATCTGTTGCCCATTTGGCCAACCCTTTTCAGCGGAGAAAATAGATGAACGTAACGCACAAGCTCGGCCTGACCGTCGTGGCGGCGGCCGTGCTCGCCCTATATGGCTGCGGCAAGGAAGAACCCAAGAAAGCCGAAGCGCCCACGGCTGCTGCGCCGGCGGCCGCAGCGGAAGATGTCGTCGTGGTCAAGATCGGCCATGCGGGCCCGTTGACCGGGGGCATCGCGCATCTCGGCAAGGACGACGAAAACGGCGTCCACCTCGCGGTCGACGAAGCCACCGAAAGGAAGGTCAAGATCGGCGGCAAGACGATCAAGTTCGAAATGATGAGCGAAGACGACCAGGCCGACCCGAAGATGGGTCCCACCATTGCCCAGAAGTTCGTCGATGCCAAGGTCGCCGGCGTCGTCGGTCACCTCAATTCGGGCGTCACGATCCCGGCCTCGGCCGTCTACAACCAGGCCGGGCTGCCGGTCATCTCGGGTTCGGCCACGAACCCGAAGCTGACGGAGCAGGGCTTCAAGGTCGTGTTCCGCACCGTCGGACGCGACGACCAGCAAGGACCCGCCGTCGCCACCTACATCGCGAACGAAATGAAGGCGAAGAAGGTCGCGATCGCCGACGACGCCACCGCCTACGGCGAAGGCCTCGCCAACGAAGTCGAGAAGACGCTGAAGGCCGCCGGAGTCCAGATCGTGGCGCGCGAGAAGACGAACGACAAGGCCACCGACTTCAAGGCGATCCTGACCAAGATGAAGGGCAAGAATCCGGACGCCATTTTCTACGGCGGCATGGACGCGACCGGCGGCCCGATGATCAAGCAGGCGCGCGAGCTCGGCATCAAGAGCGTGTTCGCGTTCGGCGACGGTGCGTGCACGAGCGAGATGTCGAAGCTCGGCGGCGCCGCATCCGAGGGGCTGATCTGCTCGCAAGCGGGGATCCCGACGCAGATGGCGTCGCAGGAGTTCCAAAAGGCGTTCAACGCGAAGTACGGCGAGGTCAAGCAGTACGCGCCGTTCTTCTACGACGCCGCCAAGATCCTGATCGCCGCGATGCAGCATGCGGACTCGACCGACCCGGCCAAGTACCTGCCTGAAATCAGCAAGATCAAGTTCGACGGCGCGACGGGCCACATCGAGTTCGACGAGAAGGGCGACCGCAAGGACGCCGAAATGACGATCTTCCAGATGAAGGGCGGCAACGTCGTTCCGGTCGCGATTATCAAGGCTGGCAAGACGACGATGGTGGCGCAGGCTCCCGCAGCTGCTCCGGCGGCCGCGCCCGCGGCTGCTCCGGCGATGGCACCCGCGGAACCGCCAGCCAAGGAAAAAGGCAAGGGGTAAAGAGTCTCCCGCATCAGTCTTACCTTCAGCAGAAACGGCGTCCTTCGGGGCGCCGTTTTTTTGGCCGCGTTTCAGCGCGAGGGCCGCGCGTAAACGCCTGGGGGATTGCCCTCGCCGCCGACCACCCGCACAATCGGCGGCGGCGCACGGGAAATGCAAACGTGGGCGCTGACTGGGGATTGCTTGGACATTTTCCTGCAGCAAGTCGTCAACGGCCTCACGCTCGGCAGCGTATACGCGGTCGTCGCCCTCGGCTACACGATGGTCTACGGGATCATCCAGCTCATCAACTTCGCGCACGGCGAAGTCGTGATGATCGGTGCGATGACTTCGTTCTCGGTGATCACCGCGCTTACCGGAGCGCACATTGGACTCCCGCCGCTCGCGATCCTGGCTGCCGGCGTGCTGGTCGCGGTACCGGTGTGCATGGGCGTGGGCTATACGCTGGAGCGCGTCGCCTACCGGCCGTTGCGCACGGCGCCACGGCTCGCGCCGCTCATCACGGCGATCGGCCTGTCGATCGTCCTGCAGCATCTGGCGATGATCATCTGGAGCCGCAACCCGATTCCGTTTCCACAGATCGTCAGCGTGCAGTCGTATCACGTCACCGGCAATCCGGACGGCGCGACCATCACCAATGTCCAGGTCGCCATCATTCTCACTTCAGTCGCGATGATGGCGGGGCTCGTCGCGCTCGTCTACCGGACGAAGCTTGGCATCGCGATGCGCGCGACCTCGCAGAACCAGCCGGTGGCAGGGCTCATGGGCATCAACATCAACACCGTGATCTCGCTGACATTCGTCATCGGCGCCGCCCTCGGTGCAATGGCGGGCGTGATGGTCGGCACCTATTACGGAATCGCGCAATATCAGATGGGATTCATCCTCGGCCTGAAGGCGTTTTCCGCCGCGGTGCTGGGCGGCATCGGCAATCTCGCCGGTGCGATGCTGGGCGGCGTGCTGCTTGGGCTGATCGAAGCGCTAGGCGCAGGCTACGTCGGCGACCTCACCAACCTTTGCCAGCTGTCGTCGTGGTCCGACGCCATCGCCGAGCGCTGCGTCACCGACCCCAACCTCACGCTGTTCGGCAGCAACTATCAGGACGTGTTCGCATTCCTGGTGCTGATCGCCGTGCTCATCTTCCGCCCGTCCGGCCTTCTGGGCGAGCGCGTCAGCGACCGCGCCTGACAGCAGCCGCCATGCACGCCCTGCTCGATCGGAAGAAGCATCCCCGCGGCGCCTGGATCGGCATCGCGCTGATCGCCGTGGCGCTCGCGGTGCTGCCGTTCGCGCTGGCCGGGATCGGGACCGCATGGGTGCGCATCACCAATCTCGCCATCCTGTTCGTGCTGTTGTCGCTGGGCCTCAATATCGTCGTCGGATTCGCCGGACTCCTAGACCTTGGCTACATCGCGTTTTATGCAGTGGGCGCGTACACCTACGCGCTGCTCGCCTCTCCGCATTTCAACCTGCATTTGCCGTTCTGGATCATCCTGCCCATCGGCGCCGCGGTGGCCTGTTTCTTCGGCGTTCTGCTTGGAGCACCGACGCTGAAGCTGCGTGGCGACTATCTCGCGATCGTCACGCTCGGCTTCGGCGAAATCATCCGGATCTTCCTCAACAACCTCTCGCAGCCCGTCAACCTGACCAACGGGCCGCAGGGGATCACGCTGATCGATCCGTTCCGAATCGGGAGCTTCAGCTTCGCGACGCGCGAAACGATCCTCGGCCTCGATTTCACCGGCCCGATCAAGTATTACTACTTTCTGATCCTGGTGCTGCTCGCCATCATCGTCCTCAACCTGCGGCTGCAGAACTCGCGCATCGGCCGCGCATGGGAGGCGATTCGCGAGGACGAGGTCGCGGCACGCGCAATGGGCATCAACACCCGCAACATGAAGCTCTTGGCGTTCGCGATGGGCGCTTCGTTCGGCGGCGTCTCCGGCGGGATTTTCTCGGCGACGCAGGGGTTCATCAGCCCCGAAAGTTTTGTGCTCGTCGAATCGGTGATGGTGCTGTCGATGGTCGTGCTTGGCGGCATGGGCAACATCTGGGGCGTGATCCTTGGCGCCGTGCTGCTCTCCTTCGCGCCCGAGGTGCTGCGCTACACCGTCGAGCCGGTGCAGCGAGCGTTGTTCGGTCGCATGCTGATCGAGCCCGAGGTGATTCGGATGCTGCTCTTCGGGCTTGCGCTCGTGCTGATGATGCTGTTCCGTCCCGCTGGAATATTGCCCTCGGCGCTGCGCAAGCGCGAGCTCGAAACGCCGAAAGTGGCGACGGTGCCGACATGAGCGCCGGGCGCCCAAGGCGCGAATCACGCCCCTCGGGGGGCAGGCGAAGCCGCAAGCGTGGGGGTCCAAATGAGCGCCGCCGGGCCGCCCAAGGCGCGAATCACGCTCGGGGCGGCGCAGCGGCGAAGCCGAAGCGTGGGGGTCCATATGAGCGCCGCCGGGCCGCCCCAAGGCGCGAATCACGCCCCTCGGGGGGCGGCGCAGCGGCGAAGCCGCAAGCGTGGGGGTCCATATGAGCGCGCAAGGCGCCGCGGTCACCTGACGCTGCTGTCGGCCAAGGGCATCAGCAAGCGCTTCGGCGGCGTGCATGCGCTCTCCGACGTCGGATTTACGATCGGGCATGGCGAGATCTATGGATTGATCGGCCCGAACGGCGCCGGCAAGACGAGCCTCTTCAACGTCCTGACCGGCATTTACGAGCAGGACGAAGGCGAGTTCATTTTCGACGGGCAGCCTTTGACCGGCCTCAAGCCGAATGAAGTCGCGGAGCGCGGCATCGCCAGGACATTTCAGAACATCCGACTGTTCGCCAACTTGTCGGCACTCGAGAACGTGATGATCGGCCGCCACGTCCGCACGCACGCGAATGTCGTCGGTGCAATTTTCCGCGACGCGAAGACCCGCGCCGAAGAGAAGTCGATCGAGAAGCGGGCGTACGAGCTCCTCGAGTACGTCGGCGTCGCGAAACGCGCCAATTCGCTCGCCAAGCATCTCGCCTACGGAGATCAGCGCCGGCTCGAAATAGCGCGTGCGCTCGCCACCGAACCCAAACTCCTCGCGCTGGACGAGCCGGCAGCCGGCATGAACGCCACCGAGACCGCATCGCTGCGGAGTCTGCTCGAAGGCATCCGGCGCGATGGCACGACGATCCTGCTGATCGAGCACGACATGAAGCTCGTGATGAGCGTGTGCGATCGCGTGCTCGTCCTCGACTATGGCAAGAAGATCGCCGAGGGAACGGCGGCCGACGTGCAAAGGGATCCCCAGGTGATTGCCGCGTATCTCGGCGGCGAAGTCACGTTGAACTTGGAAAAGGCAAGTTAGATGGACGCAGCGACGCCGCTCCTCGAGTTGAAGAAGCTGCAGGTTGCTTACGGCGGCATCCAGGCGGTCAAGGGGATTGATCTTTACGTCGGCCAAGGCGAGCTCGTGTGCCTCATCGGTGCCAACGGCGCCGGCAAGACGACCACGCTCAAAGGCATCTGCGGGGTCCAGCCCGTCAAATCCGGTTCGATCATGTACGCGGGAGAGAGCATCACCGGCAAACCGGCGTTCGAACTCGTGCGCAAGGGGCTCGCGATGGTTCCTGAAGGGCGCGGGGTGTTCGGCGCGCTGACGATCGAGGAAAATCTGGCGATGGGCGCTTACGTTCGCACCGACGCCGCCGGCGTGCGCGCCGACGTCGAGCGCGTGTTCGAGCTCTTTCCGCGGCTCAAGGAACGGCGACGGCAGACGGCCGGCACGATGTCGGGCGGCGAGCAGCAGATGCTCGCGATGGGCCGGGCGTTGATGTCGAAGCCGAAGCTGCTGCTCCTCGACGAGCCGTCCATGGGACTCGCACCGCTTATGGTGCAGAAGGTTTTCGAGACGGTTCTCGCCGTCTCGCGGGAGGGCGTCACCATCCTCCTGATCGAGCAGAACGCGAAGCTTGCGCTGGAAGTGAGCCATCGCGGTTACGTGATGGAGTCGGGAGAGATCACGCTTTCGGGCAACGCCAGGTCGCTCCTCCACGATCCCAAGGTGCGAGCCGCCTATCTCGGCGAGGCAACCGCCTGACGTGATGCAGCAACCCGGGCTTCCGCTCGCGCCACATCTCCATCCCCGCGTCGTGCCCTGGCGCCATGCGTTCGCGTGGTACGAGGAAGCCATGCGGCTGTTCAAGTTCGCGCCGTTCTCCTTCGTCGGCCTCGCGTTCGTCGCTGTCGCGACCGACCTCCTGCTGAAGTCGGCGCCCGGCGCCTTCGCTTTCATGGGAGAGATCTTTACGCCGCTCGTTACGTGCGCTCTCCTCTACGCGTCTGCCGCTGCCGACCGTCGTATCGCACCCTCGCCCCGACTGTTATTGCTTGTGTTCAACGCGGGCGGCGGCGCCATCGCCGCGATCGTCGGAGCAAGCCTCGTCGCATTCGCCGCGCAGGAGGTCGCAGCTTGGTGGATCGCCGACGCCGATCCTCTCGCGCTGGAAAGCATGGCCAGCCTTTCGGTGCCGGCGATTCTCGGGATCTACGCGATCGGCGTTCTCGCCGCGCTGCCGGTCACGTTCGTCCCGATGCTTGTACTGTTTGAGCGTAGTTCGCTCCGCGAGGCGTTCGCTGCCAGCGCCGTCGCCTTCGCGCAGAACACGTTGCCGCTCGTCGCGTATGGAGCCGCATCGCTGCTTTTGCTCATATTCGCCCTCCTCACCGCGGGCATCGGCCTCGCGCTGGCGCTACCGCTGTGGGTGGCATCCTCCTACGCAGCATGGAAAGACGTGTTTGGGGTCCGCGACGCGCCGGGATTTTGACGCCCTATTAAGAGTGTATTCAGGTCGTGGGCCGGTGCGAGAAATCGACGACGCCCAGGTCGACGGCGGTCGGAAACACGGCGACATCTTCCACGCGGGCGGCCGGCGGCCCGCGGCGGCACCACGCGATGATCGCCTCGACCGCCGGCGCATCGCCTTGCGCGAAGGCTTCGACCGTACCGTCGCGCCGGTTTCGCACCCAGCCCGCAACGCGGTGGGCGCCCGCAATCTCGACCATCGCATAGCGAAATCCAACGCCTTGCACGCGCCCGCGAATAACGATAAGGCGCGCGATCATGCGTTGTGTCGCCGCGCATGGAGGAGCAGCGCAGCGACGGTCTTGGCGTCGGTGATTTCGCCACGGTCGAGCGCCGACAGCATCTCGGCTTCGCTCATCGTCACGATGTCCAGGAACTCTCCGTCATCGAGCTTGGCTCCGACGTGCGAGAGTCCCTCGGCTACGAAGAGGTCGATGCGCTCGTTCGTATACGAGATCAGCGTGTGGATCGTGCCAAGCGGCGTGAAGCGGGTCGCGGAGTAGCCCGTCTCTTCGCGAAGCTCGCGCCGTGCGGTGTCCTCCGGCGACTCTCCCGGGTCGCGCTTGCCCGCGGGGAACTCGATGAAGACGCGATCGAGCGGATAGCGGAACTGCCTTTCGACGACAAGGCGTCCGTCGGGAAGCACCGGCACCACCAGCACCGCGCCCGGGTGAACGATGTGCTCGCGCGTCGCGAGCGAGCCGTCGGGGAGGCGCACCTTATCCCGCCGGACGTGCAGCAGCTTGCCCTCAAATACGACCTCGGACGACACTTTCGTCTCGACGAGATGAGCGTCGTCTTTCTTTGCGTCGGCACTCAAGCGAGCCAATCCCTTGGAGCCAGAAAATCGGTGTAAAGACGCGCCTCCGGCGTGCCGGGTTCGGGCTTCCAGTCGTAGCGCCACGTCGCGTTCGGCGGCAGCGACATCAGGATCGCCTCAGTGCGGCCGTTCGATTGCAGGCCGAACAGCGTCCCGCGATCCCAGACCAGGTTGAATTCGACATAGCGTCCGCGCCGATAGGCCTGGAAATCGCGCTCGCGCTCGCCGTACGGGAGACTCTTTCGCTGCTCGAGGATCGGCGCATATGCCGCCAGAAAATGATCGCCAACGCTCTTCACCAGAGCAAAGCAGCGGTCGTAGCCACCTTCGTTGAGATCGTCGAAGAAGATGCCGCCGATGCCGCGCGCTTCGCCGCGGTGCCGGAGGACGAAATAGTCGTCACACCACTTCTTGTATTTCGGGTAGGCGTCGCCACCGAATGGCGCCAGGGCGTCGCGGCAAGTGCGGTGGAAATGGATGGCGTCATCGACATAACCATAATAGGGCGTAAGGTCCATCCCGCCCCCAAACCACCATACATCTGCGGCCGATTCCGGGGCTCTAGGTATCGCGTGGGCAACGAACATCCGCACGTTCATGTGCACGGTCGGCACGTAGGGATTACGCGGGTGAAGTACCAGCGACACGCCCATCGCCTCCCATGAACGCCCCGCGATGCCCGGGCGCCCGGCAGTGGCCGATGGTGGCAGATTGTTGCCTTTTACATGGGAGAAGTTGACGCCGCCGCGTTCGAGCACGGCGCTGTCCTCGATCAGTCGCGCGACGCCGCCCCCGCCTTCGGGTCGCGTCCATTCGTCGCGGCGAAATGGTCGACCGTCGACCGCTTCGAGCTTCGCGACGACGCGTGCTTGCAGGTCGAGGAAATAGTCGCGGGCGGCGGTGACGTTCATCGAATGACCAGCAATGCATGGGTGCCAAGCGCGGCGAGCTTCGGCAAAACAGCGGGTCGGCATTCCGTCGCGAGGGTGAACAGCGCTTGTCGCCGCATTTCTGGGCCGGTCGGCGTGGCTCAACCCTTGCGCGCCGCGAGCGCGCGATGCCCGATGTCGGTCCGGTACTGCATGCCCGGGAACCGGATTTCCGCGACCGCCGCATAGGCGCTGCGTTGCGCCTGGCGCACGGAATCGCCGAGTGCCGTCACGCAAAGTACGCGGCCGCCGCTTACGACGACGTTGCCCTCCTCGATCGCGGTTCCGGCATGGAAGACCTTGCAGTCCGGATGCGCGGCAGAGCTTGCGCGATCGAGACCGTCGATCTGGTCGCCCTTGCGCGGCGAGTCGGGGTAGCCGTCCGCGGCAAGCACGACGGCCAACGCGGAACGACGATCCCATTCGGCTTCCGTTTGGTCGAGCGTGCCGTTGACGGCGTGCAACACGAGATCGACGAGATCGGATTTCATACGCACCATCATGGGCTGCGTTTCGGGGTCGCCGAGGCGGCAGTTGAATTCGAGCACGCGCGGAGCGCCGGCATCGTCGATCATGACGCCTGCGTACAGGAAGCCCACGTATGGAATACCGTCGGCCGCCATGCCGGCCACCGCAGGCAGGACTATTTCTCGCATGATCCGCGCATGAAGTTCGGGCGTCACGACCGGCGCCGGAGAATAGGCGCCCATGCCGCCGGTGTTGGGTCCAGCGTCGCCATCGCGGAGCCGCTTGTGGTCCTGCGACGACGCCAGCGGCAGCACATTGCGGCCGTCGACCATTACGATGAAGCTCGCTTCTTCGCCGGCGAGAAAGTCCTCGACGACGACCCGGGCGCCCGCCGCGCCGACGAGATTGCCGGAAAGCATCGCATCGATCGCTGACTGCGCTTCGGCAACCGTCGCGGCCACGATGACGCCCTTGCCCGCCGCAAGGCCGTCGGCCTTGACGACGATCGGTGCTCCGCGTTCGGCGACATAGGCTCGCGCGGCGCTGGCGTCGATGAAGGTACGCGACTGCGCGGTCGGAATGCCGTGCCGCACCATGAACGCTTTCGCGTAGTCCTTCGAGCTCTCGAGTTGTGCCGCCGCCCGTACCGGTCCGAATATGGGAAGCTCGGCGTTGCGGAACGCGTCGACCACGCCGGCCGCGAGCGGGCCTTCGGGACCGACGATGGTGAGTGCGACACCCTCCGCCTGGGCGAACGCGACGAGGTCAGGGATTGCGGTGATCGCGACGTTGATGAGTTCCCGCTGTCGTGCAGTACCCGCGTTGCCGGGAGCCACGAACACTCTCGCTACGCGAGGCGACTGTGCGACCTTCCACGCCAGCGCGTGCTCGCGGCCGCCCCCTCCGATGATGAGTACGTTCATCCGCAGCGCGTTCGCTAATACGGCATGCTGAGGCCCTTCGCGCTCAGTCGATCGCGATTCGTCCGAAAACGTAGAGAATGCTGCCGTGGTTGATTCCGCCGTTCAGGGTCGGAATGTAAGTCGAGAACACGGTAAATCGGTCGTAGCGCAGCGACACCAGCGGAAGGATGGCGGGAAAGGGGACGCCACCCCAGATGTCCTGCCGGGAAATGAGCATCAACGTATAGCCCAAGCCCGGCTGCAGCGAGTCACGCGGGCGCCACCAGGTCGTCCACGCGTAGCCGAGATTGTATTCGGGCTCGTAATGCGAATCGCTGAATACGAGGAAGTACACCGTATCGGTGTCGCCGTTTTCGCGATCGGCACTGCGTGCCCAACCACCGCCCCAGGCCAGCTCGTTCTCTTCGGCTCGCCGCTCCGACGTCCACGTCCAGGGCGTGTGCCATGCGTATCCCGACACAAGGACTTCGTTTTTGCCGTTCTTGTAGGTGTCGACGAGTCGCCGGCAGCCAGTGTTGAGCCACTCCCAGAGATCCGAGCATTCAGGCGCCGCGCGGACGGGTGTCGCGAAAACTGCGGCGAACGCCGCAATCAGGCCAACTATTCTCCATCGCTGCATTTCCCCGTGCTCCCCGTTCAATGACGAAAATGACGCACGCCCGTGAATACCATCGCGATTCCCCGCTCGTCCGCGGCCGCGATGACCTCGTCGTCGCGCATGCTGCCGCCGGGCTCGATCACCGCGACGGCGCCGTTGTCAGCGACGACATCGAGCCCGTCGCGAAACGGGAAGAACGCATCCGACGCGACTACCGATCCCGCAAGCGACAGGTTCGCATGCATGGCCTTCATGGCCGCGATACGCGTCGAATCGACCCGGCTCATCTGTCCGGCGCCGATGCCGAGGGTCCGGCCATGCGAACAATAGACGATCGCGTTCGACTTGACGAACTTTGCCACGCGCCACGCGAACATGAGGTCGGCGAGCTGCTCGGGGGTCGGCACGCGTTTGGTGACGACTTTGAGTTCGGCGGGCGCGAGCTCGCGTGCATCTGCGGTCTGCACGAGCAGACCGCCGCCGATGCGCTTGTAGTCGAGTTGCGCTGGACGCCGGCGCCGAGGACAACGGGACTTCGAGGACGCGGACGTTCTTCTTCTGGGCAATCGCCGCCAGCGCGTCCGACGTATAGGCGGGCGCGATCAGGACCTCGACGAACTGCGCAGCCACCACTTCCAGCGCTGGTGCGTCGACCGGGCGATTGAATGCGATGACGCCGCCGAATGCCGATGTCGGATCGGTTGCGAAGGCCAATCGATAGGCATCCACCGAAGATGCCGCAATCGCGACGCCGCACGGATTCGCGTGCTTGACGATCACGCACGCCGGCTCGGCGAACGATTTCACGCACTCCCACGCGGCATCGCTGTCGGCAATGTTGTTGAACGAAAGCTCCTTGCCCTGCAACTGGCGGCAGCTTGCGATCCCGCCCGCGGCCGGCCGGTCGTCACGGTAGAACGCCGCCTGCTGGTGTGGGTTCTCACCGTAGCGAAGATCCTCGATCTTTACGGCATGCAGATTCAAGCGGTCGGGAAATGCAACGGCCGAACCGTCGGGCGCGCGCGAGGTGAGCCAGTTCGAGATTGCGCCGTCGTAGGCGGCGGTATGGGAGAACGCCTTTTGCGCCAGCATGAAGCGCGTCTCGCTGGACAGAACGCCACCGTGGGTCTCCAGCTCCGCAAGCAGTGCCACGTAATCGGAGGGATCGACGACGACCCCCACGTCTCTCCAGTTCTTTGCCGCCGAGCGCACCATCGCCGGGCCGCCGATGTCGATGTTCTCGATGGCCTCTTCCAGCGTGCAGCCAGGCTTCGCCACGGTCTCGCGAAATGGATAGAGGTTCACCACGACGAGGTCGATCGTCGGGATCGAATGCTTTTCCAGGGCTGCGCGATGCCCGGCATCCTCGCGCCGCGCAAGGATGCCGCCGTGCACCTTCGGATGCAGCGTCTTTACGCGCCCGTCGAGCATTTCCGGGAACCCCGTGTAGTCCCCGATCTCGACGACGGCGAGTCCTGCATTCGCCAGCGCTCTTGCAGTGCCACCGGTCGAAAGGAGCGATACGCCTATGCGCGCGAGCCCGTTCGCGAAATCGACAAGCCCGGACTTGTCGGAGACGGACAGCAGCGCGCGTGCGACTCGAGCAGACATCGTTTGGGGAACGAATCCTGCGGAATCGGCGTGGGATTGGCGGGACAGACGTCGCGGCGGATGTCGCGGGCCGTCGCGCGAACTACCGGATCCCGTACTTCGAAAGCTTCGTGCGCAGCGTGTTGCGGTTCATTCCCAGCATGTCGGCGGCTTGCGTCTGATTGCCGCCGGCGCGCACCATCACGGTCGAGATCAGCGCGCGTTCGACGTGCATGATCACCATGTCGTAGATGCCGTGCGGCGGCTCGCCGTCGAGGCGACGAAAGTACTCGTCGAGCGATTTCTCGACCGACCGGCCGAGCTCGTTGCCGCCATTGATTCGCAGTGTTTTTCTCACGCGGCCAGGGCCTCCCCACCCTGAAACGATGAATGTCGTGCGCGTCCGAAAGCGCTGCGCGCGTCGACCACGTCGGCGCCTGCCGCATGGTATTCGAGCCGCTCGCCGAGGACGGCAAGTGTATCGAAAAATCGGTGCACTGCGGAGAGCTGCGCTGCCGCCGTCTCCGCGGCGTTGATCTCGCGGCGGAACGCTTCGCCGCCGGAGAGGTGTTTCGTGTACCAGCCGAGATGCTTGCGCGCGATGCGCGCGCCCGACGTCTCGCCATAGAACTCGTAGTGATCGGCAAGATGCGAGACGATTGCCGCATGTGCCTCGGCGACCGCAGGTGGTTCTAGATGGGTGCCGTACGCGAGGAAATAGGCAATCTCGCGGAAAATCCAGGGCCGGCCCTGCGCGGCGCGACCGATCATGATCGCATCGGCGCCTGTTTCCGCCAGCACCCGCTGCGCCTGCTCGGGCGAGTCGATGTCGCCGTTGGCAATCACCGGAATCGAGACCGCCTCTTTGACGGCACGGATCGTTCCATATTCAACCGGGCCGATGAAGGCGCACGCGCGCGTCCGGCCATGCACCGCCAGCGCAAGGATCCCGGCGTCCTCCGCGATACGGGCAATCGTTACCGCGTTGCGGTGCTCCGGATCGCAACCAGTGCGGATCTTGAGCGTTACCGGGACGTCCACGGCGCGCACGACCGCATGCAGGATCGCGGCAACGAGCGGCTCGTTCGCGAGCAGCGCCGAGCCCGCGGCGACGTTGCAGACCTTCTTCGCCGGGCAGCCCATGTTGAGATCGATGATCGCAGCGCCGCGATCCACGTTGTAACGGGCGGCGTCCGCCATCAGGGCCGGATCGGCGCCCGCAATCTGGACTGCGACAGGTGCCGGTTCGCCGACGTGATCGGTGCGGCGCCGCGATTTTTCCGTCCCGCGCAGATCCGGGTTGGACGCGACCATCTCCGACACTGCATATCCTGCGCCGAAGCGTTTGCACAACAGGCGAAAAGGCCGATCGGTCACCCCCGCCATCGGTGCAACGACGAGGTTATTGGAAAGAACGTACGGTCCGATGCGCACGGTCGGCGGAAGAAACGTAGACGAGAAAAAATGCCGCGAAGAGGACTAGTAATTATAACCGTTCCGCAGCGCATGCGAAGCGTTGTTGCAGGTATTTGCGCTACGCGGCAACCGGCGTGTTGCGCGTTTGCACTACGCAAACGATCGGCGCGGCAACGATTGCGCGGCGCATGTTGGCCGGCGCACGGGCGTTCGCTTTCGCGCTAGCGCATGCCGAACAGCATCGTCCGCGTGAACGCGCGTTTCGCCGGTGGTATCGCGTCGAGCAAAGTAAGCGCCAACCCGCGCGGCCAGCGCACAAATCCGACATCGTTGCCGAAAAGCTTGACAAGACCATGGGTGAATGCGATGCCGGTCCACCGATCGGCGAGACGGCCTCGCGCATGACGTTGCAGCATCGGCGCGCTCCCTAAGGCATCCCGCGGCGTATCGATGATCGCCTGCGCAAGCTCGAAGGCGTCGCGCAGCCCGACGTTGAATCCCTGACCGGCGACGGGATGCAGCGTCTGCGCGGCATTGCCGAGAACCGCGCACCGGGTGCCGACTGTTGCGGTCGCATATTCAAGCGCAAGCGGAAACGTGCGACGGGCGTCGAGGCGGGCGAATCCACGCACCCGCGGCGCAAAATGGCGGTCGAGCTGCGCGAGGAACACCGCTTCCGGAAGCGCGAGCAGGGCTTCCGCGCGTTCGGGCGTAGCGGTCCAGACAAGCCCGTAGTGATCGCCCTCCGGCAACAGGGCAAGCGGGCCGTCGGGGGTGAACCGTTCGTACGCGACCCCGTCCTGCGGAACATCGCGCCAGACCTTCGCGACTACGGCGACCTGCTCGTAATCATGCCGCTGCCGCGGCACGCCGGCGACGGCGGCGCCCGTGCCATCGGCGACGGCTGCGAGCCGCGCGAGAACTGGCTGCTCGCCACCCTCGCATTCGACCGATGCGTAAGCGGGCGTCCCGCCGACGGCCGTAGCCGCAACACCATACCGGACGCGAACACCTGCGCGCGCAAGCGCCGCATCGAGCGCGGCCTGCAGCGCGCGATAGCCAACGACATAACCCAGCGCAGGCAGTTCGTTTTCGCGGGCGTGCAGTCGCGTGATCCCGAATCCGCCCGCCTGTGAGATGTCGATCGCCGTAATCGGCGTCACTGCGCCCGGCATCGCCGCAAAGGCGCCCCACACGCCAAGCCGCTCGAAGATAAGCCGCGCGCCATGCGACAACGCAAGCGTCCGGTCGCCTCGTATCGTCTCGCCTTTGGCGCGCGCATCGAGCACGACCACGTCGAGATCGGCATTGGACACCGCGAGCGCGAGCGTCGCCCCGACGGGTCCGGCGCCGACGATCACAAGGTCGTGCAGCATCGATTGCTCCGCTCGCGACGCTTGGTACCGCGTCCCTCGCGAATTCAGGTCATCGCCGGCAGGCGGCCTCGACGTCCGGGACCGTCTTCGGCGCCGCCGCGGTCAGGTTCTCGATGCCGCTCGCGGTCACGAGCACATCGTCTTCGATGCGCACTCCGATATCCCAAAAATGTTCGGGCACGTTGTCGGCCGGCCGAATGTAGGTCCCGGGCTCGACGGTAAGCACCATGCCGGGAACAAGTTTCTGCGAGGCGCCTTTCACGCGATAGAGGCCCGCGTCGTGCACGTCGAGGCCGAGCCAGTGGCCGGCGCGATGCATGTAGTACTGCTTGTAGCTGCCGTTCTCGAGCACCTCGTCGAGCGTTCCCTTGCAAAGCCCGAGGTCGATATAACCTTGCGCCAGCACGCGCTCGGCCACCTGGTGATAGTCGTGGAAATCGGCTCCGGGCCGTACCGCGTCGAGGCAGGCGAGCTGCGACGCCAGCACGAGCTCATAGATGTCCTTCTGCGGACTGGTGAAACGGCCACCCGCCGGAAAGGTTCGCGTAATGTCCGACGCGTAACCATGGAATTCGCAGCCGGCATCGATCAGCAGCAACTCGTTTTCCTGCAATTGACGATTGTTGTCGCGGTAGTGCAGGACGCACGCGTTCGGGCCGCCGGCGACGATCGACGGGTAGGCGACCGCCTGCGCTCCGTGGCGCAGGAACTCGTGCATAAGTTCGGCTTCGACCTGGTATTCGTACCAGCCGACCCGCGTGCTCTCCATCGCGCGCCGGTGCGCGCCGGCCGAGACTTCAGCGGCGCGCCGCATCAGCTTGAGCTCGTGCTCGTCCTTCACGAGCCGCAACGCGTCGAGCGGCTGCCGCACGTCGACGATTTCCTCCGGCGCGGCGATGCCCGTTCGCGCCCGGCCGCGGACTTCGTTCAGCAAGTCGGTGATTTTCTTGTCCCATGGGGCGAAAAGCCCGAGCGGCGTGTAAAGCGCCGGCTGGTCGGAGGCGAGATCAGGCAGCATCTTGTCGAGCTCGGCGATTCCATGCGCCGCGTCGAAACCGAAAATTTCGCGCGCGGCATCGGGCCCGTAGCGAAAACCGTCCCAGACTTCGCGCTCCGCGTTCTTGTCCCGGCAGAACAGGATGTGGCGATCGCTGGCTGGACCGTCCTTGCCGGCGACCAGGGCGACCACCGCCTCCGGCTCCGGAAATCCGGAGACATAGTGAAAGTAGCTGTCGTAGCGGTACGGGTAAAGCGAGTCGCGGTTGCGCGCGTATTCAGGCGCAGTCGGCACGATCGCGAGGCCGCCGCCTGCGTGGGCATGCATTTGCTCGAGCAGCGCGCGGCGGCGCGCACGGTGAATCTGATAGACGTTTTTCATGGGGCGTTTTTCATATGGCAATTTCATGTGGCTCTCTGTCGAAGGCGTGATTATAGGACCTCGGCCGACAATCCCCGCGGGAAGTCGCGCATGGTGCGCTACCATCGCCGGATGGCGAACGATCCCGCCCCGCCCGGCGCGGCGCACGGCACCTCGTTGCGCGACGCTAAGCTCTCGCTGCGGCGAGAGATGCTCTCGCGCCGCGATGCCCTCGACCCCGGCGTGCGCGCCGCCGCAGGCGCCGCAATCGTCGCGCGGCTTTCGGAGCTGCCATCGTTAGCGGCGGCGGGTACGCTGCTCTTGACGCTGCCGTTTCGCAGCGAGTGGGACACGATGCCGCTGGTTCGGCAGGCGCTCGCCGAGGGCAAGCGGGTTGCCATTCCACGTGTGAACGCCGCAGCGCGAATGCTCGATCTCTACGTGATCGCAGATCCCGTGCGCGATATCGGCACTGGACACCAGGGGATTCCGGAACCATTACTGCATTGCGGCGCGGTCGCACCCTCGGCGATCGACTGGGTGCTCGTTCCGGGCGTGACCTTCGATCGCAGCGGGAGGCGCCTCGGTTATGGCGGCGGCTATTACGACCGCCTGCTGCCGCTTCTCGCACCGCACACGCCGCGGATCGTCGGCGCCTTCGATCTTCAGATCGTCGAGCGCGTGCCGGCAGGACCGCACGACGTCAAGATCGATTTGATCGTCACCCCGACGGAAACGATCGTCACTGCGTCCCGCATCGCAGGGTAGGCCATTGGAAGGCGCAGATCGGAGCGGCCCGGCGTCCGCGCCGCGACGACGACGTGCGGCGGCGACCGCGCTCGCGGTGACGCTCGCCCTCCAGATGTTCACCTCGCTCGCCGCCACAGCCACCGCGGTGCTGGCGCCGATGATCGCGACGGATCTCGATCTCTCGCCGAAGCTTATCGGCGTTTTTGTCGGTGTCATTTATGTCGGCTCGATGACCGGCAGCCTCGCCGCCGGAGGTTTCGTCGAGCGTTTTGGCGCTATCCGGGTGTCGCAGGTATGCGTGCTCATGTGCGCAGCGTCGCTTGCTGCCGTGTGCGCCGGGGGCGCCCCGCCGTCGCCGCTCGTCGTGCTCCTCGCCCTCGCGCCGCTCGTGCTTGGTTTGGGATACGGACCGATCACGCCCGCGTCGTCGCATGTGCTGGTCCGCACCGCGCCGCCTTCGCGGATGGCGCTCACATTCTCGATCAAGCAGACGGGGGTTCCGGCAGGAGCGGCGTTGGCGGGCGCATTGCTGCCCGGGCTTGCGCTCGTCCAAGGTTGGCGCGCGACTTATCTCGCGATCGCGGCGCTCGGGATCGTTCTGGTCTTCGCCGCGCAGCCGACACGCAGGGAGCTCGACGCCGACCGGCAACCCGCTCGTCCGATTTCGCTCGCCGGCGTGTTCGCGCCGTTGCAAATCGTGTTCCGCACGCCGGCGTTGACCGAGCTCGCGTTGACCGGCTTCGTGTACGCCGCGACCCAAGTCTGCCTCGCGAGCTTTCTCGTCATTTATCTCACCGAGACGCTCGGCTTCGGGATCGTCGCCGCCGGGCTCGCGCTCACCGTCGCCAACATCGGCGGCATCGTCGGCCGCATCGTTTGGGGCGGCACCGCCGATCGCTTTGTGCCCCCACGCATGCTTCTCGGATTGATCGGCGTCGCGGCAGCGGTATGCGCTTACGCGACAGCGTTGTTCGGGGGCGGATGGCCCATGTCATCCATTTTCGTCGTCTGCGTGCTGTTCGGAGCGACGGCGATCGGCTGGAACGGCGTCCAGCTCGCCGAAATCGCCCGCCGATCGCCATCGGGCCAGGCCGGCACGGTGACGGGCGCCTCGGGCTTCATCACCTTTGCCGGCGTCGTTCTCGGCCCCCCGACTTTTGCGCTGCTCGCCGCGACGACCGGAAGCTATCGGGTCGGATTTCTGGCTTTTGGAAGCGCGAGCCTGCTTTGCGGGATTCGACTGCTCGCACGCAGGCGGCCGAGACGCGCGATGATGCTGCGCATCGCGGAAATGGAAATCATTTCCAAGAATGAGGATAGTATTGGCGCGGCACTGGATTAACCGCCACGATGCGGCAGGAACCGGCGCCGCATACAATCGAACCCCCGACATGGAAACGCGTGTCCCGCGCTGTGTCGCGGCCGCAGGAGACTTCCCATGAATGACGACTCCGATCACGATCCGCAGGAAACGCGGGAATGGCTCGACGCGCTCGACGGCGTTCTCGCCAACGAGGGCGCCGATCGCGCGCAATTCCTGATCGAAGCGCTGATCGACAAGGCGCGGCGCTCCGGTGCCTATCTGCCGTTCTCGGCGAATACCGCGTACATCAACACGATCCCGGTCGACAAACAGGTGAAGCTTCCCGGCGATCAGACGATCGAGGAACGCATTCGCTCCTACGTCCGGTGGAACGCAATGGCGATGGTGCTGCGTGCCAACAAGCATACGAACGTCGGTGGACACATCGCGAGCTTCGCGTCGGCGGCCACGCTATACGACGTCGGCTTCAACCACTTCTGGCATGCGCCGTCAGCCGACCATGGCGGTGATCTCGTCTTCGTGCAGGGCCATTCCGCGACCGGCGTCTATGCACGCGCGCACATGCTTGGACGCCTCACGGACGAGCAGATGGACAATTTCCGCCAGGAAGTTGACGGTCATGGCATTTCTTCCTATCCGCATCCGTGGTTGATGCCGGACTTCTGGCAGTTCCCCACGGTGTCGATGGGGCTCGGCCCCTTGATGGCGATCTATCAGGCGCGATTCATGAAGTATCTGCAGGACCGCGGGCTCGCCAAGACCGAGGGGCGCAAGGTGTGGTGTTTCTGCGGCGACGGCGAGATGGACGAGCCCGAGTCGATGGGCGCGATCGGCATGGCGGCGCGCGAGAACCTCGACAACCTGATCTTCGTGATCAACTGCAACCTGCAGCGCCTCGATGGCCCGGTGCGCGGCAACGGCAAGATCATCCAGGAGCTCGAAGCGGAGTTCCGCGGCGCCGGGTGGAACGTCATCAAGGTTGTCTGGGGCACCCGCTGGGATGCGCTGCTCGCGCGCGACAAGAAGGGCATCCTCATGCGCCGGATGATGGAATGCGTCGACGGTGAGTACCAGACGTTCAAGTCGAAGGACGGCGCCTTCGTTCGCGAGCATTTCTTCAACACGCCGGAGCTGAAGGAGCTGGTGGCCGATTGGTCGGACGACGATATCTGGGGCCTGAATCGCGGCGGCCACGATCCGCACAAGGTCTACGCCGCGTTCCATGCCGCGGTCAACCATCCCGGGCAGCCGACGCTCATCCTCGCCAAGACGATCAAGGGGTATGGCATGGGCGAGTCGGGCGAAGCGCAGAACATCACGCACCAGCAGAAAAAGATGTCGGGTCGACTCGATCCGGCGCTTCCGCGACCGCTTCCAGATCCCCGTTCCCGACGACCAGCTCGAGGAAGTGCCGTTCATGAAATTCGCTCCGGGCTCACCCGAAGCGGAGTACATGAAGGCGCGGCGCATGGACCTTGGGGGCTACCTGCCGTCGCGACGGCGCAAGGCCGATGCTATGGCCGTGCCGCCGCTGGCGACGTTCGAGCGCTTCCTGAAAAGCTCGGATGACCGCGAAATCTCGACCACGATGGCGTTCGTGCAGATCCTGCAGCTTCTGCTGCGCGACAAGAACATCGGCAAGCACATCGTGCCGATCGTGCCGGACGAATCGCGCACGTTCGGCATGGAAGGCATGTTCCGCCAGCTCGGCATCTGGAATCAGCAAGGGCAGCTCTACACGCCGGAGGACGCCGATCAGCTGATGTTCTACAAGGAAAAGAAGGACGGCCAGATCCTGCAGGAGGGGATCAACGAGGCCGGCGGGATGTGCGACTGGATGGCTGCCGCGACGTCGTACTCGACGCACGGCGTGCCGATGATCCCCTTCTATATCTTCTACTCGATGTTCGGCTTCCAGCGCGTCGGCGACCTCTGCTGGGCGGCCGGCGACATGCGCGCGCGCGGCTTCCTGCTCGGCGGCACCGCGGGCCGCACCACGCTGAACGGCGAAGGACTGCAGCACGAGGATGGACATTCGCACATGCTTTCGGCCACCGTGCCGAATTGCATTTCGTACGACCCGACGTTCGGCTACGAAGTCGCTGTCATCATCGAGGACGGGCTTCGCCGGATGGTGGCGGAGCAGCAGGACTGCTATTACTACCTGACGGTGATGAACGAGAATTACACGCAGCCGGCGATGCCCGAAGGTGCCGCGCCCGACATCATCAAGGGCATGTATCTGTTCCGCACCGGCGAAAGGAAATCGAAAGCGCCTCGTGTCCAACTGCTGGGATCTGGCACGATCTTTCGTGAAGCCATCGCCGCAGCCGATCTCCTGAAGAGCGATTGGGGTGTGGAATCCGATCTCTGGAGCTGCCCGAGCTTCACCGAGCTCGCGCGCGACGGCATGCGCGTCGCACGCGAGAACTTGATGAATCCAGCGGCGAAGCCGAAGCAAGGTCACGTCGAGACGTGCCTCAAGGATTCGACCGGCCCCGTCATCGCCGCGACCGACTACATGCGCGCCTATGCCGACCAGATTCGTGCCTTCGTGCCGCGCCCCTATGTCGTGCTCGGCACCGACGGCTTCGGGCGTTCCGATACGCGCGAAAAGCTGCGCCGCTTCTTCGAGGTCGATCGCTATTACGTTACGGTCGCCGCACTCAAAGCGCTCGCCGATGAAGGCACGTTACCGGCGTCGAAAGTGGCAGATGCGATGAAGAGGTATGGCCTCGACCCGGCGAAGCCGGCGCCGTGGACGGTGTAGCGGGAGCTGCGACGATGAGCACAATCGAAGTCAAGGTTCCCGATATCGGCGATTTCACCGACGTTCCGGTGATCGAGGTCTTCGTCAAGCCCGGCGACGTCGTCGCAGCCGAGGATTCGCTCGTCACGCTCGAATCCGACAAGGCGACGATGGACGTGCCTTCGCCGGCAGCCGGCAAGGTCGACAAGATTCTCGTCAAGCTCGGCGACAAGGTGAGCGAGGGTTCGTTGATCGTCGTGCTGGAATCGGGCGGCGCCGGGGCGGCCAAGCCCGCTGCCGGACAAACCGCAGCACCACCGAAGCCAGCCCCGGTTGCGCCGGCACCCGCGGCAACTCCCGCTGCGGCTTCCCCAGCCACACCCGCGCCGGCGCCGAAACCGGAAGCAGCACCCCCGGCTGCTGCGGTCGATGAAGAGGGATTCAAAGGTGCGCACGCGTCCCCGTCGGTGCGCAAGTTCGCACGCGAGCTCGGCGTCGATCTGTCGCGCGTCACAGGAACAGGCCCGAAGAACCGGATCCTGCAGGAAGACGTGCAGAATTTCGTCAAGCAGGCCCTAAGCGGCGCGGGAGCGGCCGCTGCGGGAGGCGGAGTGACGGGCGGTGGCGCCTTGAATCTGCTGCCGTGGCCGAAGGTCGACTTCGCGAAATTCGGACCGTTCGAGACTCGGCCGCTGTCTCGGATCAAGAAAATCTCCGGCGCCAATCTCGCGCGCAACTGGGTGATGATCCCGCACGTCACGCAGTTCGACGAAGCCGATATCACCGATCTGGAAGCGTTCCGCGTCGCGCTCAACAAGGAGAACGAAAAAGCCGGCATCAAGGTCACGATGCTCGCGTTCCTGATCAAGGCGAGCGTCGCGGCGCTGAAGAAATTTCCCGACGTCAATGCCTCGCTCGACGGCGACAATCTCATCGTCAAGCAATACTTCCACATCGGATTCGCGGCGGACACTCCGAACGGGCTCGTCGTGCCGGTCATCAAGAATGCCGACCAGAAAGGTGTGCTGCAGATCGCGAAGGAGATGGGCGAGCTTTCCGCGAAGGCACGCGAAGGCAAGCTCGGCCCGGCGGAAATGCAGGGCGGCTGCTTTTCGATCAGCTCGCTGGGCGGCATCGGCGGCACGGCGTTCACGCCGATCATCAATGCGCCCGAAGTTGCGATTCTCGGCGTGTCGAAATCGCAGACGAAGCCGGTGTGGGACGGCAAGACGTTCGCGCCGCGCCTCATGGTCCCACTGTCGTTTTCCTACGACCATCGCGTCATTGACGGCGCCGCGGCGGCGCGCTTCACCGCGTATCTTGCGAGCCTGCTCGCCGACATGCGGCGGATGGTGCTATGAGCGCCGCAAGCGTGGGGGTCGTATGAGCACTTTCGAGGTCAAGGTCCCGGACATCGGAGATTTCAAGGACGTTCCGGTCATCGAGGTCTTCGTCAAACCCGGCGACGTCGTCGCCGCCGAGGATTCGCTCGTCACGCTCGAATCCGACAAGGCGACGATGGACGTGCCTTCGCCGGCAGCGGGCAAGGTCGACAAAGTTCTCGTCAAGGTTGGCGACAAGGTCAGCGAAGGAACGCTGATCGTGGTCCTGGAAAGCTCGGCGGCGGGGGCTGCGAAAGCTGCACCCGCGAGTGCCGCGGCACCGCCCGCCGCTTCTGCACCTGCGTCTGCGCCCGCGACAACGAAGCCTGCACCACCGCCCGCCGCTGCAGCGCCCGTTACCGGCGCTGCCACTTACAGCGGCAAGGCGGACATCGAATGCGAGATGCTCGTGCTTGGCTCCGGCCCAGGCGGCTACAGCGCGGCGTTCCGCGCCGCGGACCTGGGTCAAAAGACAGTGCTGGTCGAGCGCTATCAAACGCTCGGCGGCGTCTGCCTCAACGTCGGCTGCATCCCGTCAAAGGCATTGCTGCACATCGCGGCGGTCATGGACGAGACGAAGACGCTCGCCGAACACGGCATCGCGTTCGGCGCGCCGAAAGTCGACCTCGAGAAGCTGCGCGGCTGGAAGGACAAGGTCGTCGGCAAGCTGACCGCCGGCATCGGCGGGATGGCAAAGACACGCAAGGTCGAAGTCGTGCGCGGCCTGGGGCAATTCCTCGATCCGCATCATCTCGAGGTCGAGTTGACCGAAGGTCCGGCGCAAGGAAAGACCGGCGCCAAGAAAGTCGTCAAATTCGCGCAGGCGATCATCGCCGCCGGCTCGGAAGTCATGCGCCTGCCGTTCATTCCGCGAGATCCGCGCGTGCTCGACTCGACGAGCGCGCTCGAGCTCAAATCGATTCCGAAGCGGATGCTCGTCATCGGCGGCGGCATCATCGGCCTCGAGATGGGCACCGTCTACTCGACGCTGGGCTCGCGGCTCGACGTCGTCGAAATGCTCGACGGACTAATGCCTGGCGCCGATCGCGATCTCGTCCGCGTTTGGGAGAAGAGTGAACAAGCCCCGGTTCGACCGGATCATGCTGTCGACGAAGACCACGGCGGTCGAAGCAAAGCTCGACGCGCTGTGGGTGACCTTCGAAGGCCAGAATGCGCCCAAGGAACCGCAACCGTATGACGCCGCACTCATGAGCGTCGGGCGCGCCCCGAACGGCAAGAAGATCGGTGCCGACAAGGCGGGAGTCGCGGTCACCGACCGCGGGTTCATCCCGGTCGACAACCAGATGCGTACCAACGTGCCGCACATCTTCGCTATTGGCGACATCGTCGGCCAGCCGATGCTTGCGCACAAGGCGACGCACGAGGGCCACGTTGCCGCCGAAGCGGCCGCCGGCGAGAAGAGCTACTTCGACGCGCGCGTGATTCCGTCGGTCGCGTACACCGACCCCGAGATCGCCTGGGTCGGCATCACCGAGGACGAAGCCAAGGCGAAAGGAATCAAGATCGAAAAGGCGCTCTTCCCCTGGGTCGCCTCCGGCCGCGCGATCGCCAACGGCCGCGACGAGGGCCACACGAAGCTCCTGTTCGATGCGACGACACATCGCATTGTCGGCGCCGGCATCGTCGGCACACATGCGGGCGACTTGATCAGTGAACTCGCGCTGGCGATCGAGATGGGCGCGGACGCCGTCGACATCGGGCGCACGATCCACCCCCACCCGACGCTAAGTGAATCGGTGGGACTCGCCGCTGAGGCGTTCGAGGGCGTGTGCACGGATTTGCCGCCGCCACGGAAACGATGAGGCCACGTCGCAACGGCACTCCACCGCCGTAGCCTCGCGCCCCACTTGATGCGCCGTGCGTTGCGAATCCTGATCACGATAACCAAGTGGGCTGCGATTGTAGCCGTGGCTGCGATCGCAATCGTCGTCGTGATCAATCTCTTCGACGAGTCGCCGACGCCGGCGGCACTGGCGCTCGCCGAGCCGCACACTGCGCCGTCAACGGCCGATAACGCTTATTTCGCGTTCGTCGGCTTCAACGCACCCGCGGGAGCAGATCCGACGGACGACGGGAAGCGCAAGGTCGCAGAGCATGATGCGGGCGCGCGGGCCAACCCGTGGAGCATGGCGGAGCCTGGATCTCCGAGCGACGATTGCGACACAATGATGGAGGCGCCGCGAGACTCGATTTTGTCGGAGAGCGGAGGAGCGCTTGCGGCACGTTCGATGCGGTTTCTCTCGGCGGGGCGCCTGCTCAGGTCAGTGGGCTGCGCTCGCTGCGCACGGCGAACGGCGCGCTCGTGGAACGGTACTTCGCGATTCGGAAGCTACCCGCGTTCGCGGTAACCGCACTGCCGAGCATCATGCAGCCGGGTCCCGACTACAGCGACTGGTCCGCGGTGCAGCAGCTCCTGCTCTGCGAAGCGTTCGTCGATGCGCAACTCGGAAATCCAACACAGGCATTGGAGTTCATGGGCGACGACCTGCGATTCTTGCGACGAATGCTGGCAGGCTCGGGCACACTCATAACCGAAATGGTTGCCACGGCAATGATCGCGAGAGAACTGCGTGTCTTGAGTGCGCTCATCGCGACTCCGACCTTTCCGGCGGCGACGCATGCGGCAAATCTGCGCGCGATGCTGCTTCCACTGCAAACGCCTGGAACAGGAATGGCCCACGCGCTTGCCAACGAGCACGCAATGCAAAGCGGCGTTGTTCCGGCAGCTTCCTACGACGCCTGAACCGCCGCCACCGGATGACGAGACGTTCGAGGCGAAGGTCGAACGGCTGCTTTGGTCGAAACATCTCGCGGGACTGTTCTACAAGCCGCAGGCAACAACAAACCTCTCGGCCGAGGGATTCGAACAGCTCGCCGGACTCGCGAATACTGCGCCCGCCGGCTTCGTGGCCCGCCGCGATCGACTTCGCGCGGAATTTACGGAGGCGGGCGCGTTCAGGGCGGATATGGTGTACAACCCGTTCGGCAAGATACTGGTTGAGATCGCGCGACCCCATTACGACGATTACGTCGCGCGCGTCTTCGATCTGGCCGCCTACGTCAACCTTGTCCGGGCCCAGCTCGAAATCCGGCTTGCGACGGTCCCGCCGGATGGCGTCCAAGCATTTCTTTCGAATGCCGGAGCAGAAACAAGAAATCCCTACGATGGAACGCCGTTCACATGGGATGCTGCGACCGGCACACTCTCTTTCCAGCCGCAGACCCAGCGCTTTCGCGACTGGGGCACGTCCGTATCGGTCGCGTCGGCAGCTTCCGCCAAATGAATCTCTCGGCCGCGGCCCGGTTACGATGCGATCATCCATCCACGTAGATTGAGCCATGACCCAGGACGAACTGAAGCAGGCCGTCGCCCGCGAGGCGATCAAATACGTCGTCGACGACGAGATCGTCGGCGTGGGCACGGGTTCGACCGCGAATTGCTTCATCGACGAGCTTGCGAAAATCAAACATCGGATCAAGGGCGCCGTCGCGAGTTCCGTGAAGACCGCCGATCGCCTCAAGGGCCACGGCATCTTCGTCGAGGAGCTCAACAACGTCTCCGACTTGCCGGTCTACGTCGATGGCGCCGACGAAGTGACCGAGCATGGCGCGATGATCAAGGGCGGCGGCGGTGCGCTGACGCGTGAAAAGATCGTCGCGGCGGTGGCACGCAAGTTCGTCTGCATTGCGGATGCCTCGAAGCTCGTCGGCGTTCTCGGCAAATTTCCGTTGCCGGTCGAGGTGATCCCGATGGCGCGAAGCTATGTCGCGCGGCATCTCGTGCTGCTTGGCGGTCATCCGGAGTGGCGAATGGGTTTCACCACCGACAACGGCAACGTGATCCTCGACGTACACGGGCTGTCGATCACCGATCCAGTCGCGCTGGAAGCGAAGATCCGCGGCATTGTCGGCGTGGTCACCGTCGGCCTCTTCGCCGCGCGCGGCGCCGACGTGATCCTGCTGGGTACCGACGCCGGCGTAAAAACGCTGAAACCCGCGCGCTGATGTTCCGTCGTCCCGCGGTTTCCCGCCCGGGGAAGATGGGGCGGTCAGCGCTACAATGTGCGAATGAGTAACCTCGTCATCCCCGGTCTTGGGACGTTCGCCGATGTCGCCGCCTACATGGCCGGCGTCGGCGCGGCAGCGCGCGCCGCGGCGCGACAAATCGCGCGCGCCGATACAAAGACGAAGGATGCGGCATTGCGCACCATGGCGGCATCGATCCGCCGCAATGCCGCGAAGCTCGGCGCTGCGAACGCGCGCGATGTCGCCGCCGCAACGGCCGCCGGGAAGGACGCCGCGTTCGTCGACCGCTTGCTGCTGTCGCCGGCGAGTATCGAAGCGATGGCCGTGGGACTGGAGCAGGTCGCGACGCTGCCCGATCCGGTCGGCGAGATCACAGGCCTTCGTTTTCGGCCCTCCGGCATTCAGGTTGGCCATATGCGTGTGCCGCTCGGCGTCATCGGCATCGTCTACGAGTCGCGGCCGAACGTCACCGCCGATGCCGCGGCGCTGTGCCTCAAGTCCGGCAACGCAACGATTCTTCGCGGCGGCAGCGAGGCGCTGGCGAGCAACCAGGCCATCGCGGCGTGCGTCCACGAAGGTCTCGCCGCGGCAGGTCTGCCCGAATCGGCGGTCCAGCTCGTCGCGACCACGGACCGCGAAGCCGTGCGGTGCCTCATCACCGACGACAAGCACGTCGATGTGATCGTGCCGCGCGGCGGCAAGGGTCTGATCGAACGAGTGTCGAAGGAAGCGAAAGTGCCGGTGATCAAGCACCTCGACGGCGTCTGCCATGTCTACATCGACGCGCTTGCCGATCCGGAGATGGCGATTCGCATTGCAGACAACGCAAAGACACAGCGTTACTCGCCGTGCAACACGATGGAAACGCTGCTCGTCCACGCCGCCATTGCCGCAAAGGTGCTGCCGCCGCTCGCGGTGATCTATGCGTCGAAGGGAGTGGAGCTCCGCGGCTGCGAACGCGCGTGCGCTCTGATCCCGGCAATGAAGGCGGCGACGGAAAACGACTGGTATACCGAGTATCTCGCGCCCATCCTGGCAATCCGGGTCGTCGACGACCTCGACATGGCGATGGCCCATATCGCGAAATATGGCTCCCAGCACACCGATGCGATCGTCACCACCGACCACGTGGCGGCGATGCGCTTCCTCCGCGAGGTCGATTCGAGCTCGGTGATGGTCAACGCATCGACGCGGTTCGCCGACGGCTTCGAGT
Organism: uncultured beta proteobacterium; assembly: GCA_963724975.1. Lineage (GTDB taxonomy): Bacteria > Pseudomonadota > Gammaproteobacteria > Burkholderiales > Casimicrobiaceae > CAIWHR01. Next base: position 974,070 of record CAVRXB010000005.1, read on the forward strand.
ACGGGCTGGGCGCCGAAATCGGCATTTCGACGTCCAAGCTGCACGCGCGCGGTCCGGTGGGACTCGAGGGGCTTACGAGCCGCAAGTGGGTCGTGCTGGGGTCGGGCCAGATTCGCGTCTAGGAGAGATTTTCATGGCTATTCGAATTCGTTTCATCCTCGCCGCGCTAGTTGCGGCATTCGCCTTCGGTGGCGCCGGCCACGCCCTCGCCGAGAAGATTGTCGTGCAGGTCAGCGACGGCAATCCAGTGACGTGGAACCAGGCACTCAACGTCGTCGGCAACCTCCGCGAGGTCTACGGCGCCGACACGCAGATCGAGCTCGTCGCCTTCGGGCAGGGGATCAACATGCTGAAGTTCGACGCCCCCGTGAGTTCACGAGTCGTCGAAGCGCAGAAAAGCCTCGGCATCAAGGTCTACGCGTGCGAGAACTCGATGGCGAAGAACAAGCTCTCCCGAAACGACATGACGCCCGACGTCGTCCACGTTCGCGCCGGCGTGGAACACATCATCACCCGCCAGCGCGAAGGCTGGGTCAACCTCCGACCCTAAACGATCGCGGTGTCCTCGTCGGTCACGATCTCGATCGCCACCAACTCGGCGATCGCCATCTCCAAGGGCTTCGGCTGGTTCGTCACCGGGTCGCCAACGCTCTTTGCGGAAACCATCCATTCGCTCGCCGACGTCGGCAACCAGGTGTTGCTGAAAGTCGGCGAGGTGCGCGCGCGAGGGGGCCCGGACCGGCTGCATCCGTTCGGTCGCGGCCAGGAGAAGTTCTTCTGGGCGCTGGTGTCCGCGGTCAGCGTCTTCTTCGTCGGCTGCGGGATCAATGTCTATCATGGCGTTCATGCGCTGATGGACCCGCAGAGGGTCGGAGCCTTCACTCCCTTGGTGCTCGGCCTTCTTATTTTCGCGCTGGCACTGGAATCGTGGACATTCATGGTCGCCTTCAAGGAGATCGGAGGAATTCGTGGCGTGCGCGAAAACCGCAACAACGTGACGGTACTGGCCGTATTGCTGGAAGACGCCGTTGCGCTCCTCGGCATCCTGCTGACGCTGCTCGTGGCCGGCGTATCGATGATCGCCGGACCGCGTCCCGAATTCGACGCGCTGATCGCGATCGCGGTCGGCTTGCTGCTGGGCGTGATGGCGCTCTTTCTCGCCGCGCTCAACCGCCGCCTGCTGATCGACACGTCCGATCGCGACTTGGATCGTGCGGCCGAAGCCTGGCTCAGCGGCCGCGGCGTTGCGGCCGACGTGCGCTCGCTCGTCCTCGACGACAAGCGTGCGGTCATCTTTGTTCGCACCGCAGACGATGTAGCGGATCCGTTCGCGCTCGGCGAGGCGCTGAAGGCGTATTTGCGCGACAATCGGAAATGGAAGGTGGACGCGGTCTACTGGAAATTGCGGGCACCGCGTTCTCTATCGCTGGCCACGGAGGAACCATGACTAAGGCAGTCTGGAAAGGCGCCGTGCTCGCGGAAAGCAACGCGACGATTGTCGTCGAGGGCAACCACTATTTCCCACCGGAGGCCGTGAAGCGCGAGCATTTTCGCCCGAGCGAGTCGCATACGGTGTGCGGCTGGAAAGGAACGGCGAGCTATTACGATGTGGTTGTCGGCGATGTGGTCAATGCCGACGCCGCCTGGTATTACCCCGAAACCAAAGATGCCGCGAAAGCAATCAAGGGGTATGTCGCCTTCTGGCACGGCGTTACCGTCGAGCCCTGATGCAAACGTAGCGTCATGAGCCTCGCGTCCCTTGCCGCCGAGATCCTCGAATTCTGGTTCGGCCCGGCCCCGCACGCGACGCGCGATGCCTGGTTTCGCAAGGATTCAACATTCGATGCAATGATCGCGCAGCGCTTCGGCGCGGAAGTCGAGGCCGCGCTTCGCGGCGAGTATCGCGACTGGACGGCAAATCCGCGCGGCACGCTCGCGCGCGTGCTCCTGCTCGACCAATTTACGCGTAACATTTTTCGCGACACGCCGCGGGCGTTCGCCGGCGACGAGCAGGCCCTTGCCATGGCTTCGGCTGCCGTCGACGCGGGGTACGATCGCGCCTTCGATCGCTACGAGCGCTGGTTTCTCTACATGCCGTTCGAGCATGCCGAGGATCTTCGCGCGCAGGAGCGTTCGCTCTCGCTGTTCGGCGCGCTCGCCTCCGAATTGGGCGACCCGGGGCAGCTTCAATGGGCGGAAAAGCATGCCGTGATCATTCGTCGCTTCGGCCGCTTTCCACACCGCAACGCGATTCTCGGTCGCGCTTCCACCGCAGAGGAAGTCGCGTTCCTGCAGCAGCCCGGATCGCGCTTCTAGGCGCGGCCCGACGTGTTTTGACAAGCCATGGCCGATAGCGCGCTCGGCATTCTGGGCGGCACGTTCGACCCGATTCACCGCGGACATCTCGAACTCGCACGCGAGCTCTACGCCGCGCTGCCGCTCCGCGCAGTGCGACTTGTCCCGTCCGGCGATCCACCGCACCGAAGGGTACCCGTCGCGTCGGCCAACCATCGTCTCGCAATGGTCGAACTCGCAGCCACCGGCAATCCCGGGCTCGAAGTCGACGCGCGCGAAATCCATCGGCAGGGTCCGAGCTACACGGTAGTGACCCTCGAGGAATTGCGTGCGGAAGAACCTGCGCGCCCTCTTGCGCTGATCGTCGGCGCCGACGCATTTCTCGGCCTTCCGGCGTGGCACCGCTGGCGCGAATTGTTCGATCTCGCGCACCTCGTCGTCGTGGCGCGACCGGGCGTGGAACTCGACTTTGCGCGAGCGCCGGCGCTGCGGGATCAGTGGGAAACCCGTCGCTCCGACGACCTGTGCGCACTGCGCGCTGCCCCCGCCGGCGCGATCGTGACGCAGCCCGTGACAGCGCACGATATTTCGGCGACCGCCATTCGCACCGAGCTTGCGCGTGGGGCAGCGGGATTCGATGCCGTGCGAAGTTTGCTTCCGCCCACGGTTTTGGCCTATATTGAGCGCAATCACCTTTATCGCTAGCCCCCGTGCCCAGAAGAACGATTTCCCGGATCGCCGTAACCGCCCTCGAAGACATCAAGGCCCGCGACATCACCGTCTTCGACGTCCGCAAGCTCACCAGCCTCTACGACACGCTCATCATCGCCACCGCCGAGTCGAATCGGCAGGTGAAAGCGCTCGCGCATCACGTCCGCGACAAGCTGAAGGAGGCCGGCGCGACCATTCTCGGCGTCGAAGGCGAGGATGCGGGCGAATGGGTGCTGGTCGACGCAGGCGAGATCATCGTCCACATCATGCAGCCGGCGGTGCGCGCGCATTACAACCTGGAAGAGTTGTGGTCTTCTGCCAAGCGCGCGCGGGCAAAAGCCGCCGACCGAGCGGCGGCGTAGCCGTCCTGCGCTGCGCATTCGCCGATGCGGGCGGTCGATGAAGCTGCGCGTCGTCGCGCTCGGTCACCGAATGCCCGCCTGGGTGACCGGCGGCTGGGATGACTACGCGCGCCGCCTGCCGCGCGAGTTTGCTCTCGAGCTCGTCGTCCTCAAACCCGAATCTCGCGACAGCGGCAAGCCGACCGCCCGATTGCTTGCCGCCGAATCCGCACGCATCGCCATTGCATGCAAGGGTGCGCTCATGGTCGCGCTCGACGAGCACGGACGCGGCTGGACAACGCGCGAGCTCGCCGACCGCCTCGCGCACTGGCGCGACCACGCACGCGACGTCGCCTTCGTGATCGGCAGCGCGGACGGCCTCGCCGAATCGGTCAAGCGCGATGCCGCGGCGGTGGTGGCGCTCTCGGCAATGACGCTTCCGCACGGCCTGGTGCGCGTGCTGCTCGCCGAGCAGCTGTATCGCGCCGCTAGCATTCTTGCCAGCCATCCGTATCATCGCGAGTAAGATTACTGTCCATCATGCCCGCCCAAGCCCTGTATCTCGCGTCCCGTAGCCCGCGCCGGCAGGAATTGCTGCGCCAGCTGAACGTAGATTTCGAAATTCTCAAGCTGCGCGAAGCATCCGGACGTCAGCGCGATGTCCTCGAAGTGGCGCACGACGGGGAACCGGCGCTTCACTACGTCGAACGCATCGCGCGTACCAAGGCCGCGGTGGGTGCGCAGCAGATGCTCCGGCGCGGACTGCCGCCGCGGCCCGTGCTCGGCGCCGATACCGAAGTCGTGCTGGACGGCACGATTTTCGGCAAGCCGCGCGATGCGATCGACGCGACGCGCATGCTGGCGCTGCTTTCCGGTCGCACGCATCATGTGAGCACAGCAGTCGCGGTAGCCGTCGGCGACGAAGTTCACGCGGAGATCGCGACAACCGCCGTCACGTTTTGCGAGTTGACGCTGGAAGAAATCAGCCGTTATGTCGCGACCGGCGAATCCGCGGACAAGGCGGGAGCTTATGCAATCCAGGGACGCGCCGCAGGGTTCGTGAGCCGGCTCGAGGGAAGCTACAGCGGCGTGATGGGGCTGCCGCTCTTCGAAACCTCCTTCCTCCTCGCTCGGATCGGGGTTCGCGTGCTATAACAGCAGCAACCCACGCCGCTGCCAGTTTCCGGTAGACGCTCGCCAAGCGAGCAGATCGGTCGCTGGCAAGGCGCCGCGGAGCGCGCGACCGGAGCGTACTCAGACGTACGTGAGGATCGCGCGCGAGCGGCAACGCCGCCAGCGGCCGATATGCGAAGTTTGCCGACCGATGTCACATGAGATCCTCATCAATGTAACGCCACAGGAAACCCGTGTCGCGATGCTCGAGCAGGGCGTGGTGCAGGAGCTGCACATCGAGCGCGCGAGCGCACGCGGACTGGTCGGCAACATCTGTCTCGGCCGTGTCGCGCGGGTGCTGCCCGGCATGCAGAGTGCGTTCGTCGAGATCGGGCTCGAGCGCGCGGCCTTTCTCCATATCGCGGACATCTGGGAGCACCGCCAGAACGGTCATGGCGGCAGCGACTCGCGCCCAATCGAGAAGATCCTGCACGAAGGTCAGCCGCTGCTCGTGCAGGTCATCAAGGATCCGATCGGAACCAAGGGGGCGCGTCTATCCACCCAAGTGAGCCTCGCGGGCCGGCTGCTCGTCTACCTGCCGCAGGATTCGCATATCGGCATTTCGCAGCGAATCGAGGACGAGGCCGAACGTGAGATCCTGCGCGAGAAACTGCAGCTGCTGCTGCCGGAAGGCATGACCGGCGGGTTCATCATCCGCACGATGGCCGAGACCGCCACCGAGCGCGAGATGAAGAACGACATCGACTATCTCACCAAGCTGTGGCGCGACCTCAATGAGGGTACGCGCGAAAAACCTGCTCCCGCGCTTCTCTACCAGGACCTTTCGCTCGCGCAGCGCGTGTTGCGCGACATGGCGACCGAGGAAACCGACCGGATCGTCGTCGACTCGCGCGAGACCTTCGTCAGAATGCAGGAGTTCGCGCGCGAATACACACCGGCCCTCGTCGATCGGATCCATCATCACGCCGCCGACGAGCGCCCGTTGTTCGACCTCAACAGCGTCGAAGAAGAGATCGAGAAGGCGCTGGGAAGGCGGGTCGACTTGAAGTCCGGCGGCTATCTGATCGTCGATCAGACCGAGGCAATGACGACGATCGACGTAAACACCGGCGGTTTCGTTGGCGGCCGCAGCTTTGACGACACGATCTTCAAGACGAACCTCGAGGCCGCCCAGGTCATCGCGCGACAGCTTCGGCTGCGCAATCTGGGGGGCATCATCATCATCGACTTCATCGACATGGAGAACGCGGATCATCGTGGCGCCGTGCTGGCGGAGCTCAATCGCGCGCTGGAACGAGATCGCACGCGGCTCACCGTCAATGGCTTCACCCAGCTCGGTCTCGTCGAGATGACGAGAAAGCGCACGCGCGAATCACTCGCGCACGTGCTGTGCGAGGCGTGCCCGACATGCACCGGCCGCGGCGAATTGAAGACTGCGCAGACGATCTGCTACGAAATCCTGCGCGAAATCCTGCGCGAGGCAAAGCAGTTCAATGCGCGCGAATTCCGCATTCTCGCGGCGCAGCCGATCATCGATCTCTTCCTCGACGAAGAATCGCAGTCGCTCGCGCAACTCGGGGACTTCATCGGCAAGCCTATCTCGCTGCAGGTCGAGTCGATCTATACGCAGGAGCAGTACGACATCGTCTTGATCTGACCGCAAGCGAACGGGCCGCGCTGCGGCCGGATCGCCCCGGGCCATGGGAGGTCGCATGCCGCAATCACTTTGTCTCGGCGTCGGACCTTGCGTCGTGCACGAGACCTTCTCGTTGCGCTAGTCCGATCGCCGCACCGGCGACCCTCGTCGTGGGATTCTGGTCTCGCATTACGTCGGCCGCGCGTGGCGCGTTCCGCCTCACCCCCGCGCCCGGCCACTGGGAGCATGGTGCCAAGTTTGCGTGGCGCGGATGGCTCACGATGCCGGCATGGATTCTCCCGAGACGCGAGTATCTCCTCTATCTCCCGGCCGGCTGGTCGCATTGGCGGCGTGCGCCGCTTGTCGTGTTCTGTCATGGCTGCAAGCAGACACCGGAAGAATTCGCGCAGGGTGCGCGCGTCGCCGAACTCGCCGACCGCCTGGGCTGGCTCGTGCTTCTGCCGAGACAAAAGGAGTCGGCAAACGCGTGGCACTGCTGGAACTGGTTCGACCCTGCCACCGTCGAGGGACACGGTGAAGTTGCGATCGTTGCAGCGATGATTCGAAGCGTTCGACGCTGGAAGCGCGCCGACCACGCGCACATCGTCGTCGTCGGCATGTCGGCTGGCGGAGCGCTCGCCGCGGTGCTCGGCTTGCGCGAGCCCGGGCTCGTGCGCGCCGTCGTCGTCCATTCCGGGCTCGCGTGTGGCTCGGCGCGTTCGGCGTTCACTGCGATCGGCGTGATGCAGCGCGGTCCGGAAACCGATGTCGAGGCGATCGCGAAGACCGCGCGCCCATCGCCTGCCATGTCGGTTCCCCTGTTGGCGATTCACGGCGAGGCCGACCACGTCGTCGCGACTGCCAACACAGTGGCTCTGGTGCGGCAGTACCTCCGGTTCAACGATCACTCCGCAGTGCCCACGCCGATGCAGAGCGCGTCGAGCCTCCCGGCCGGCGACACCGACCGCCACGGAATCGTGGACGGCCGCATGGCGACAACACGTGAATGGCACCGCGATCATCGCCTCGTTGTGCGCTACGTCTCGATCGCATCGCTCGGCCATGCTTGGAGCGGCGGCGACGACGCACTGCCGTACAACGATGCGCACGGGCCGGATGCGACCGCGATGGTCGCCGATTTCGTGCGCGACGCGCTGTCGTAAAATGAACAACCGCCCCCCCTCGCACTGGAACAATCATGCCCGCGACCGCTATGAATCACTTTACGATCCTGACCGATGATGTAGACGCGACCAGCGCGTTCTATGGCGATCTTCTCGGGCTCACCCCTGGCTGGCGCCCGCCGCTCAATTTTCCCGGGGTGTGGCTTTACGCGGGTGGCCAGCCGATTCTGCACGTCATCGGCGGCCGCCCAGCCGCCGAGTTGAAGGCCGGCGTCATCGACCACATGGCGTTCACGGCGAACGGGCTCGCGGCGACGATCGCGAAACTCGAGGCGCGCAAGCTGCCGTACGATTGTCGCCGGCTGCCGGATCGCGGCACTTGGCAGCTCTTCTTCCACGATCCGAACGGCGCGCGCGTCGAGATGGACTTCGCCGGCGACGAAACGCGATGACCGAAGTGCGACGGACGAATCCGCCGCTGGCGCACCTCGACCACCTGATCGTTGCCGCGACAACCCTCGCCGACGGCATAGATTTCGTCGCCGAGGTAACAGGTGCGATCCCGCAGCCGGGCGGCAAGCATGTCGCGATGGGGACGCACAATGCGCTGCTGCGCCTCGGTGAGCACGTGTACCTCGAAATCATCGCCATCGATCCCGATGGCGAAAAGCCGCCGCGACCGCGCTGGTTCGACCTCGACGACATCGCGCTGCGCTCGGAGCTGGTCGAGCGGCCGCAACTCATCCAGTGGGTCGCGCGGTCAACGGACATCGAACGCGCGACGGCGGCGTGCGCGATTCCGCTCGGGACTGTAACGCCGATGGAGCGCGGCGATTATCGGTGGCGGCTCACGATTCCGGATGACGGGAAGCGTCCGGCCAAGGGGATCGTGCCGACGCTGATCCAATGGGATGTGCCGATCCATCCGGCCGACCGGTTGCCGCAATCGAACGTGTCAATTGCGCAGCTGGCGGCGACGCACTCCAACCCGGCCTACGTGCGCTCTGCACTGGCGTCGCTGGGGCTCGCCGATAGCGTTCGAGTCACCTACGACCGTGAGACGCGTCTCGCCGCGATGCTGCAGACGCCGCGCGGCCTCGTGACGCTTTAGCTGCGCCTTACGCAAGCCTGCCGCGTGCGGTAACCGGCCAGAGACACTCGACACGCGTGCCGCGCATCCCGACGATCCAGTCGTAAAGATTGACCGTCGGATCGCAGTGGCCCGGGATCAGCCACACACGGTCGCCCGCCAACGGCGGGTCGCGATCTGCCGCGACCGTCAGCACACCGTGCTCGTCGGACGCCTTCACGTATTCGAGACCGGCAGTGCCGTGAACTAACGGCAGTCCGGAATCGAATGCGAAAGCCTTGAGGCCGGCATCGACGACCGCACGCTCGCGCACTGGCGCGCTCATCACCGACGCGAGGACATACAGGCTCTGCTCGAAATGATGCTCGTCCGGCGCGAGCGCGTTGCGATGGTAGTCGGCATCCATGAATATGTACGATCCGGGCTGGAGCTCGGTGTAAACGCCGCTGTCGCGCTCATGCTGCCAAGTGCCGGTGCCCGCGCCTGTGATGACCGGACATGCGACCCCAGCCGCCTCGATCGCGGCACGGGTCTCGCGCGCGAGTCGCGCCGCGTGCGCACTGGCATCGCGTCGCTCGACGGGCGAGCGCAGATGCTGCGCGCCGCCGTGATACGCGTGGACGCCGCGAAAACGAAGCGCCGGCGTGCGTGCGACGATCTCGGCGAGCGCCACCGCGGGCGCTCCCGGCGCGATGCCGCACCGGTTCATGCCGACCTCGATCTCGATCAGCACGTCGAGCGTCGAGCCAGCCGCTTTCGCCGCTGCACCGAGATGGCGAACGTTGGCCGCGTCGTCGACCAGCACGCCAATCGTCGCTTCGTTCGCCATCGCCGCGAGCCGTGCGAGCGCTTGCGCGCCGACGATCTCGTTGGTGACGAGCACGTCGCGAATGCCCGCTTCCACGAATGCTTCAGCTTCCCCCACCTTCTGGCAGCAGATGCCGATCGCCCCGCGCTCGATCTGGTGCTGCGCGATATCGGGACACTTGTGCGCCTTCGCGTGCGGACGGAGCGCGATGCCGGCCCCGCGCGTCGCATGGGCCATCAAGTCGAGGTTTCGCTCGAAGGCATCGAGGTCGACCACGAGCGCGGGCGTATCAACGTCGTCGACGGCGTCGCCGACGCGAGCGGGAATTCTTTGCATGGCCGGAATCGTACCGCGCAAACGCCGGAGGCGGACGAATCCCGAGACGAGACGCGGCGCGCTACTTGGGGGCGCCAGCCTCTTGAACAGCCAATTGGGCGTAGACGACGTGCGCCAGTTTGAGCAGCTGAGTGCGATCGAGCTTACCGGAGATCGCGTACCCGCAGTCTTCGTCGTCGATCCAGTAGAACACGCCGAGGCCGTTCTCGACCTCATAGCGGAACGCGGTTTCGCCGCTGGGGGCGGCACGCGAGCGACGGTGCGCCGACTGTTTGCGCACCTGCAGCGACAAGCGCTCCTTGTCGGCGTTCTCGTACATGAAAAGAGCCGTTGGGAATTCGTTGCCGGCCACAAGCCGGCCGCCAACGAGTGCGTAGCCAAACCCATTCAGATCCGGGGCGTACACCTTGAATCCGAGGCGCTTCGTGAGCCAATTGACGAGGCTCTTTTCCTCGGCAGCCCAGACCTCGACGGGACGTCGCGCGTCGGCGGCGTAGAGTGCATGCGCGTACGCAACGGATCGCGCGAACGTCGTCGGCGTGCCTCCACGCTCGATCATCGCGTCGCGACCGAACCAGCCAAGGCCGAGGCCGAGGATGAGCGTCGCCGCCGCCGCCAGCGCCGGAATTCCCCATCGCCGCACCAAGCTCGGCTGCCGTAACGCCGGCGGTCCTGCTGCCTGCAGCAGCCGCTCCGGAATCGGCTCTGCGAGCACCGGGTCGAGCGCATCGCGCAACAATCCGCTTTGCGCGCGATAGTCGGCCACGCGCATCGCGAGTTCGGGGTCGCGCGCAAGCGCCGCTTCGACGGCCGCCATCCGCTCGGGCGTAAGCTGGCCGTCCGCGTAGGCGTTGAGATCGGCGTCGGAAACGGTGTTGGGAGGCGACGAATTCACGACAGGGCTCTCGTGTTCACTTACCGTTCATTTGACAACCCGCAACGTCGACGAGGGCTCGGAAATCAGGTTCCGCAGCTTTTCGCGCGCGCGGGACAACCGTGACATCACCGTGCCGATGGGCACGGCAAGCACGGCGGCGATCTCTTCGTAACGCATCTCCTCGACTGCCGCAAGCAGTAACACCTCGCGCTGATCTGGCGTCAGCCGCCCCATCTGCGCGACCACTTCCATAAGCTCGACACGATCGACCTGGTTGCCGCGCACGGGCAGCTGCCAGGCAAGACCGGAAGTGTCTGCATCGAGCGAGACATTTCCGGCTTCGCGTCGGAATAACGCGAGCTGGTTGACATGAACGTTGTGCATTACGGTAAACAGCCATGCGCGCAGATCCGTTCCCGCCTGCCAGAGGCGCCGTTTTTCCCATGCACGCGCGAGCGTGTCCTGCACAAGGTCGTCTGCGCGTACGGCATCACCCGTCAGAACGCGCGCATAGCGGCGAAGGCGCGGAATGGCGGCGACCAGCTCCGGATGCGGCAGCGCGGCGTCGTTGACGGAAGGCGGCATCGTGCGAGCGGGTGACGGTGGAACGCGGCCTGACCCTGGGGAGGTGGGCCGGGCCGCATGGCGCGATGGTACTCCGCGCGCGCCGAAACCGGCGATCACGCCCGCGGTGGGCCGAAAAAACTTGTAGTCAACGAATTCTCCCCTTCTTGTAATAGTCACTAGGGAGAACAGGCGAGCGGGCCCGGCTATTCCTGAGACCCCACGCCACTGTGCCCTTCAACGGTGCACGAGGAACAGCGTCGCGAGCCCGAGGAAGATGAAGAATCCGCCGGAGTCGGTGACGGCGGTGATCATCACTGACGAGCCTATCGCGGGATCGCGGCCGAGCCTCAGCATCGTCATCGGGATTAGCACGCCCATCAATGCCGCGAGGAGCAGATTGAGCGTCATGGCGAGCACCATCACGAGGCCAAGCGATAGGTCGCGGTAGAGGATCATTGCCACGACGCCCATGACGCCGCCCCACACGAGGCCGTTGGCAAGGCTCACCATGATCTCCTTGCGGATCAGCGGCCGCGCATGCTCGCGGTTCACCTGACCCAACGCTATCGCGCGCACGATCATCGTGATCGTCTGGTTGCCCGAATTGCCGCCGATGCCGGCGACGATCGGCATCAGCGCCGCGAGCGCGACCAGCTTTTCGATCGAGCCTTCGAACATGCCGATCACGCGCGACGCGATGAATGCGGTGACGAGGTTGATCGCAAGCCACGCCCATCGGTTGCGAAGCGATGCCCATACCGACGCGAATACGTCCTCCTCCTCGCGCAGGCCGGCCTGGGCGAGCAGTTCTTCCTCGCCTTTGTGGCGAACGAAATCGAGGACTTCGTCGACAGTGACGCGCCCGACCAGCTTGTCATTGGTGTCGACGACCGGCGCCGACACAAGGTCGTAGCGCTCGAATGCGCTCGCCGCGGCATCCGCCTTCTCGTGCTGCAAAAGCTTGACCGCCGGCGGCTGCATCACCGCGTCGACTGTCGTCTCCGGATCGGTGACGATGAGCTTGTTGACAGGAAGCACGCCGAGGAGTTTCTCGTTCCTGTCGACGACGAAAAGCTGATCGGTCTGGCTCGGCAGCTCGTCCCTGCGGCGCAGGTAGCGCAGCACGACTTCCAGCGTGACGTCGGGCCGCACCGAGACATCCTCGAAATCCATCAGCGCGCCCACCATGTCGTCCTCGAACGACATCGCCGCGCGCAACTTCTCGCGTTCCTCGACCGGGAGGCTCGAGAAGACATCGTCCATCACCTCCTGCGGGAGGCCGGGCGCGAGCTCGGCAATTTCCTCGGCATCGAGCGTTTCGGTCGCCGCGACGAGCTCGTCGGTATCCATCGACGAGATCAGCGACTCGCGGACTGCATCCGAAACTTCGAGCAATATCTCGCCGTCGCGCTCGGCCTTGACCAGGTCCCAGATGTAGAGGCGCTCGTCGAGCGGCAGCGCTTCGAGGATGTAGGCGATATCGGCGGGATGCAGCCGATCGAGCTTTCGCTGCAGCGCCGCCTTGCTCTTCTTGTAGACGGCGCTTTCGGCGAGCTCAGTGGCCTCGTCGCGGTCCTCGCTCGATTTCTGGTCCTCGATCAGGCCCTCGACCAGCCTGTGCTTGCGCAGGAGCGCCGTCACCTCGGCGAGCGCTTTCTGCACGCTCGCGCGCGGCTCGGTGAGCTGGGACGTCTTGTCGTCGAGGAGGTCGGCCATCGCATATACCGGCGGCGCAAACGGCGCCGCGCGGACGTCGCGATTCTAAGCGGAAAGCCAGTGGGATTCGACTATTGCGTGCGGTCCGTTACGGCACTGCGGCAGAGGGCATCCGCGCGAGAATCGTCGCGACGCGCCCGGCGAGGTACGCGGAATCTGGATTGCGTTCGAAGCGGCGAGGCGCGGGTGCCATTGCGGCGAGGCGTGCCGCCTGCTCCGCGGACAGCTGCGACGCCGCGATGCCGAAGTATCGCTGCGCTGCGGCTTCGGCGCCGAAGACGCCGTTGCCCCACTCGATCACGTTGAGATAGATCTCCAGGATGCGCTGTTTGGACAGCATCGCTTCGAGGAGCACGGTGACAACGGCCTCTTCACTCTTTCGCACGTAGCTCTTTTCCGGCGACAGGAACAGATTCTTCGCGAGCTGTTGCGTGATCGTCGAGCCGCCGGCCACGACACGGCCGCGCCTCTCGTTCTTGTCGAGCGCTGTCTGGATGCCCTCCCAGTCGAAGCCCGAGTGCTCGACGAACTTGGCGTCCTCGGCGGCGATCATCGCCCGTTTCAGATGCGGTGAGATTTTCGCGTAGGGCACCCATGTGTAACGCAACCGCATGGCCGGATTCCTCGTTCGGGCCTCGTCCATCCGCTGCGCCATGAACGCGGTCTCGCGCGGCGGGTTGTAGCGATACCACGCGATGTGCGCCGCGATCCAGGCGACCCAAAGGAGGCCGATGGCGACGAGCGCCGCGATAACGCGCAGCGTCCAACGCACAAAAGCGGGGGCGGAGCCGATTTGCTACTCGCTACGGAGCTCGTCGCCCTTGGTAAACGTCCACGTCCGGGTGATATGCAGGATGTCGGTATCGCGCTTGACGTCGGGCGGGAACGGAGCGAATGGCGCGGACATCTCGACGATCCGTACGGCGGCGGCGTCGAGCACGCGATGGCCCGACGAGCGGTTGACGGAGACCGCCTCGATGCTGCCGTCGGCGCGAATCGACACGGTGAGGAGCAGCTTGCCGTAGAGCTTCAATGCGCGCGCGGCTTCCGGGTAGTTCTGGTTGCCGATCCGCTCGATCTTGAGGCGCCAGTCCTCCACGTAGCGGGCGAAGCGATATTCCTCGGCGCGCGCACCGATGAATCGCCGCTTCGGTCGCTTCTGGTACGCGTCCATGTCCTTGGCGATCTGCGCTTCCAGACGCATGGCTTCGAGCGTCCGCTGCATCAGCTCGGATGCGGTGGGCAGATCGGCAGGCTCGCTTGCCTGGGTCGACTTCGGAACGGACGGCGCCATCGGCGTGCTTTGCAGCCGGGTCATCAACTCCTTGGTCTGCTGCTCCAGCGTCTGGACTTTTTGCGTGGCGACGGTGATCTCGGCGGTCTGGCTGTCTTTCGGCAGCACCGGCAGCGGTGTCTTTGCCCGGCGATCGGCATCGGTGTTGCCGCCGCCGTCGAGATGGGCTTGCGCAAGGATGTCGGCCTTCGTCGGCTTCGTCGTCGACTTCGCGTTGACCAAGGCGACTTCGAGAGGCGGCCCCTTGTCGAACATCTTCTGCAGGTCGAACGGCTGAAACTTGATCGCGAGCACCACCAGGTGAAGCAGGATCGAGATGCCAAGCGCGTATTTGAACAGGCGGTCGGCATCGCCGGGCTCGTCAAGCGCAGGAATCCAGACGGGGGCTAATGCCGCAGCCCCGGCATCCGTCGCAATAGAGGCGACGGCAGCGGTGGGGTTCGCTCCCGCTGCGCCGGCAGCCGTCGTGATGGTAGCGACGACAACGGTGGGCTTCGCCGTGACTCGGCGTGTCGCCTTGGGCGCCGGGCGCGCCGGACCGGGTGGAGGGACTGGCTTCGGAACGACTACAGGGACGACCGTTGGGGTACGCGCCGCGCGGGCTTTCGGCGGAGCCCGCGGCGTGGCCGGACCGGACGCTGCTCCTAGCTTGGCGGGGCCGGTCGCCACTTCGCGGAGGGGCGAAGGGACGGTCGCCCTCTTCCGCGGGGGCGCCTTGCCGGGGACGACCGTCGGCGCCACCACGGGTTCCTGGTCGGGAATCGCGGGCGATACTGTTCTGGGCGAGGCGGGTCGGCGCGGCAATGGGTGGGGACGCGATATGTCAGCGTCCTATTGTAGCTGCGGGCCGCACCGTGGCGGCAAGCGAACCGGTCAGTTGCCGGCGTACCGGCACTCGAGTGTTGCGGCGATGAGATCAATTCGGCCGATGGCGACCCGGACCCGCGCCTCGGGCGCCTGGACGGGCATCTCGGGGAGGCGCACGACCAGCGGCAGGTGGTCGAAGCGCACGACGCCCTCGCGGATCACCGTCGCCGTGGTCTCGGTCACCCCCTCCTGGAGCAGCCAGCGCAGGCACCAGTAATGCTCCAGCCGATCCTGAACCTCGGCGTAGGTCGAGTAAGTCGTCTCGAAATCGACCAGCGCCGCCTGCAGCTCGGCGTCGTTTGCCGAGTAGGGAGGCTTTTCGCCGGCAAGCGCGGCGATCAACTGCCGCTGGTTGACGAGATCGCTGTACCGACGGAGCGGCGAGCTCGCCCACAGGTAGTGCGAGAGACCGAGCCCCTGATGCTCGCCCGGTTGCGTACTCATCTTGACCTTGCCGTTCGACTGGATCCGATAAAGTCCTGCCGCATTCGCATCGGCGAGCAGCCGTCCCCAGGTGCTGTTGACGAAGATCATCAGCTCGGCGACGAGCTTGTCCGGCGGCGAACCGCGGGGCCGCGGAACGATGGCGACCCTACCGTCGGGCGCCGCATCCCAGTCGACGTAGAAGCTGTAGTCGATGCGCGCGATATCCGCCTTGCCCCGTTGTGCAGCGAGTGAGCGCGCGAACGTCCACAGCACACGAAGCTCGGCGGACCATGGAGGATCGGACGGCGACGCAACGTCGCTGGCGAACGCGTCTCCGATCGTGTCGAGGCGAAGGTTGGCGGCGATCGAAATCCGGTTGACGCGCGTCTCGTGGCGGATGAGCGCGGCGTCGGAGTCGACTTCGGCGTACAGCGACAAGGCGGGCGGCGCCTGTCCCTCGGACAGCGTGAATGTCCTGATGGCCGCATCGGGAAGCATCGTGATCTTGCGGCCCGGCATGTAGACGGTGGACAGCCGGTCGCGCGCGATCGCATCGAGCGGCGAGCCGCGCGCGATCGAAAGCGCCGGCGCGGCGATGTGGATGCCTATCTCGTGATGACCGTTGCCGAGCGCGCGCACTGAAAACGCATCGTCGATCTCGGTCGTCGTGTGATCGTCGATCGAGAACGCACGCACCTCCGCGAGTTGAGTGTCGGGGAGCGCGGGCAGCGTTCCCCAGGCGGGAAATTCAACTCCCTTGGGAAACGCCTGCGCGAGAAACGCGTTGTAGTGATATTCGTGCGACGACGGAACGGCGCCACATTGCGCGAGCAGCGCGACGGGGCTGGTCCGCAATGCGTCGCATGCAGCCGAGAGCGCCTTCCATTCGAGCGCGTTCTTGTCGGGCTTGTACAGCAGCATCGGCAACTTCGCGCGCAATGTAGCGGGCAGCCGGTGCGCGCGAAGCTCACCTTCCCACGACGCCATCTGCTCGCTCTCGCGAAGCTTTCGCTCGACCGAGGCGAGCGCGGATTTGAGCGCGTCGGGCGGCGCTTTCCGGTAGCGGCCCTTGCCGCGCTTGTAGAAATACATCGGCGCATCGGCCAACGCGATGGCGACGGCCGCCGCTTCGGGCGCCGCAGGCACGCGGCCATAGTATTCGTGCGCGAGGTCCGCGAAGCCGAACTCGTCGTCGGCCGAGACTTCCCACAGGAAATTCGGGTCCAGCTCCGCCGCGAGCTTCTGCGCCTCGGCATTGAGCGTGGAAGGCGATGGCGCGGCAAAGCGCAGCAGCACCGCGGCCGCCTTGACCTTGAGACGCTTGCCGGACGCGGCTTCGACCTGCAGCGACGTCGCGTTGTCGGCGAGAACGGTGCCGGCCTTGAGCTGGCCGTCGTCCTCGAAAAGGACGTGCATGGGCGCGCAGCGCACACGTCGCGCCGCTTCGAGAAAAGGGCCGAATTATAGCGCGGCGCGAGCGGCGAGCCGGGGCCCCGGGCGCGAAGCGCCAAGGGGGAGCGAGCGATCGCGAGTCGCCGCATGAGGCCGACGGTTCGATATAGCGATTTACACGAGCGGCGCGGAGGCCGACGGCGCGAGCGGCGAGCCGGGGGAACGCGCGAGCGGCGAGCCGGGGCCCCGGCCGAAGGCGAGGGGCAGCGAGCGATCGCGAGCGCGTTCGGAGGCCGACAACTCCGTATGACGATTTGCACGAACGCAGCGGAGGCCGAACCGGACGAAGGCAAGGGGCAGCGAGCGATCGCGAGTCGCCGCATGAGGCCGACGGTTCGATATAGCGATTTACACGAGCAGCGCGGACGCGGCGGCGCGAGCGGCGAGCGGGCACCCTCGCCACGCCTTTCGCCATCAATTACCGACGCGGGCGCGGCGAATGACGTCGTAGACAATCTCGAGATCGGCGATCGGGATCTGGCCAGGTGCGGAGCTCGCCGCGCCGACCGCGAAGCTCAGCGACGAACCGAACACGCCGCCGATCATCCGTGTGACGGCCCCAAGCGGACCCATCGACATGCTGATAAGCGGGATTCGCGCCTTTTCATCGGCGCGCACCGTGGCAACGAGGAGCGTCAATACGTCTATACGCGTGCGCGGCATTACCGCGACCTTCGCGACATCCGCACCGAGCCTCTCGGCTTCGAGAAAGCGCTGGACAAGAAACTCTTCCGCGGGCGTGTCGGCAAAGTTGTGGTACGACAAGATCGTGCGGATCCCGTGCGAGCGTGCGCTGTCCCGCACCTCGCGCACGTGCTCGGGATCGTTGCCCATCTCAAAGTCGACAAAATCGACGAGCCCGCTCGCTCCGACCGTGTCGTAGAGCCGGACCACGCCGGCATCATCGAGTGCGATCGGCTCGCCGCCTTCCCTGATCGAGCGGCGGGTAAGGATGAGCGGCGTGTCACCAATCGCTTCACGCAGCGCCCTTCCGGTATCGAGCACCACCGCCGTGTCGACGATGCCACCGAAGAAATCGACGCGCCATTCGATGATGTCGGGCTTCTTTGCGGCTACCGTCGTGGCCTCGCCCAACACGCGCTCGCGCGTCTTGCCAACCAGTGGGGTGCAGATCAACGGCGTCGCCGCGCCGAGTTTGCGCCCCCTGATGTCGATGATCTTGTCCGGGTTCATTGCGAGCTCGATGACTTTTGCGATTATCGCATTACGGACCCGGAAACTTCAGAGCGCGCAACGGGTTGCGGCGGTGACGCGTCAGCCGGCGGGGGCAGCTGCAGCTCCACCGTGCTGCGCCACTCCGCCGAGGAACAGCCGATTGAGGTTGGGGTCGCCGAGGAGCTCGGACGCAGGCCGGTCGAGCGCGAGACGCCCCATTTCCAGCACCAGCGCGCGGTTTGCATACTTGAGCGCGGTGCGCACGTTTTGCTCGACCATCAGGATCGTCGTCCCGGAGTCGGCCAGTTGGCGCAGCAGCGTCATCACCTCCTGCACGAGTTTCGGCGACAGCCCGATCGAGGGCTCGTCGATCAGCAGAACTCGTGGGCGCAGCAGCAGCGCCCGACTGATCTCGAGCTGTTTTTGCTCGCCGCCGGACATCGTGGACGCCTGGTTGTCGATGCGCTCGCGAATCCGCGGAAACCGCTGCAGCGCCTCGTCGATGCGCGCGGGAAGCTCCGCGCGCGGCAGCGTGATGCCGCCGAGCTCGAGGTTGTGCCGGACCGACAGCGATCCGAACAGGTTGCGCCCCTGCGGCACGAAAGCGATGCCGTCGGCCAGCAGATGCCGTGGCCCTTTCCCATTGATCACCTTGCCCTCGAAGCGCACTTCGCCCGAGCGCGGTATCAGCATGCCGAACAGCGTCTTCAGCACCGTGGACTTGCCGGCTCCGTTGGGACCGATCAACAACGTGATCTCGCCCTTGCGCGCATCGAGCGTCGTCTCGTTCAAGATGGTGAGGCTGGGCGAGTAACCTGCGACGACCTTGTCGAATTCGATGATCTTTTCAGTCATGATTTTCCGCCGTCAGTTCCCGAGATACGCTTCGAGCACCTGGCGGTTCGCCTGCACCTCATGCGGCGGCCCTTCGGCCAGCACCTTGCCCTCGACCATGCAGATCACGTGCGGGCAGAGCTTCATGATGAATTCCATGTTGTGCTCGATGACGACGAAGCTGCCGCCCTGCGACTTGTTGAGCTCGACCAGCAGCTCGCGCAGCTGGTCGACGAGGCTCGGGTTGACGCCCGCACATGGCTCATCGAGCAGCACCAGCCGCGGCGCCGGCATGAATGCCATTGCGATGTCGATCAGCTTCTGCTGCCCGTAGGACAGCGTCCCCGCATACAGGTGGGCGACATGCTTCAGCCGGAAGAGCTCGATCATTTGGTCGGCGTGCTCGCCGAGTCCCGCATCGGGCCTGGCGAACATGCGGCCGGGTAGCGTACCTTTGAACTCCTGCGCCGCGACAATCAGGTTGTCGCGCACTGAGAGCTTGCCGAACACCTGCAGCGTCTGGAACGTCCGGCCCACGCCACGTCGCGAGAGCTCGAGTGGCGACATCCCGGTGATGTCCTCGCCGCAAAACTCGACGTGCCCGGCTGTCGGCTGGATCTGTCCCAATATGCTGTTGAAGAGCGTCGTCTTGCCCGAGCCGTTGGGGCCGATGACGCCCACGATTTCGCCGGGGCCGACCGCGAAGCTTACGCCGTCGACCGCCTGGATCGCGCCGTAGGACTTCTTGACCTCGCGTACTTCGAGGAAGGGGGCGAGCGCGCTCATTGGTGTGCCCCCACGCTTGCGGCCTCATTGGCCAATTCGGCCGCCGCGCTGTTTCTCGAAGGGGCGCGATTCGCGCCTAGGGACGGCCCGGCGCGGCTCACTTGACCGCCTTCGCGCGCTTGAACCGGTCGGGAATCGACAGGATTCCTTCCGGCAGCCAGATCATCAGCGCGACGATAGCAACGCCGAAAAAGACGAGATACCACTTCTGCATGAACTTGAGCGCATCGATGTTGCTGGCGCGCAGGACCTCGGGAAGCAGGATGATGATGATCGTGCCGACGACAGGCCCGAAAAACCGGCCCGACCCACCAACGATCACGGCGAGCAGCATCATCAGCGACGTCGAAAAGTGGAACGGTCCGGGCTCGATGAACTCGACGAGCGATGCGAAGTACACGCCGCCAATGCCCGCGCATGCAGCGCCGATAGCGAAGGCGAGTAACGTGTAGGCGGTGATGTTGACGCCGAGGCTCTCGGCGCGGATCGGATTGTCGCGCAGCGCGGCGAATGCGCGACCCCAAGGAGAGCGCAGCAGCCACCATAGGAAAAGCGCCAGCAGGACCAGCGACGCCAGCGTGAAATAGAAGTAGAGCTTCTCGGTGTCGAAGGCAAAGCCCAGAAGCGACGGCCGTGGAATGCCGGAGATGCCGAACGTGCCACCAGTGATCTTCTCCTCGTTGCGCATCCCGAGAAAGACGAGCACGTTGAAACCGAGTGTCGCGAACGCCAGGTAATGGTGCTGGACGCGCAGTGCCGGAAAGCCGAGCGCCAGCCCGATCGCGAAACAGGAGACTGCCGCGATCGGCAGCACGAACAGGAATGGAATCCCCGCCTTGAGCGCTATTGCCGCGATATAGGCGCCGATGCCGAAGAACGCCGCCTGCCCGAGCGACATCTGCCCGGCGTAGCCCACCGTCAGGTTGAGCCCGAATGTCGCCATCAAATAGACGCAGTACAGCGTCAGCAGATAGATATCGCTGCGCTTCAGGTAGGACGCCCCGATCGCCACGGCCACCAATACGACGATGAGAATTCCTGTCTTGACGGTAGCGCGCACGGGTGCGGTTCTCTTGGAGGTGGCACTCATACCTTGCGCTCCTCGGGCTTGCCGAGCAGTCCTTCCGGCCGGAACAGGATCACGCCAAGGAACAGCACGAGCGCGACACCTTCCTTGTACGCGGGCGAGACGTAGAAGCCGACCAGATTCTCGAGGACGCCGATCAGGAGGCCGCCCAGCAGCGCTCCTCGCGTCTGGTTGAAGCCGCCGATGATCGCCGCGAAAAAAGCCTTCTGCCCGATCGAATCGCCCATGTCGAACTTGGCGAGATAGGTCGGCGTCATCAGCAGCGCAGCCACCGTCGCCAGCGCGGCATTGGTGAGGAACACGTAGAGCACCATCCTCTGTACGTTGATTCCGAGAACCTTCGCCGCCTCGGTGTTTTGCGCCACCGCCTGCATTGCACGACCGGTGACGGTGCGATTGAGAAACGCCTGCAGGCCGACGACGATCGCGCCCGCGACGACGTAGGGTGCCGACGTCGGCGTAGGACACGTTGAGCCCGGCCAGATCCCATTGCCCGGTCGGGAACGCGCTGGGAAACGGATGCGCTTCCGCGCTGTAACCGGCGCGCACAATCGATTTGACCGCGATCGACAGGCCGAGCGTCGCGATGACGAGCGGAATGACGCCGTGCTTGATCAGCGGATCGACGATGACCCGCTTGAATCCGTAGCCCAGGATCACCATCGCGATCGCACAGGTGATCAGAAACGCAAGCCAGAGCGGGGCACCGGCGGCAAGGAAAAACAGGATTCCGAACGCCGGGAGCATCACGAATTCGCCTTGCGCGAAATTGATGACGCCTGCCGCCTGCCACAGCAGCGTGAAGCCGAGCGCCGCCAGCGCGTAGATGGCGCCCGTCGCACATCCCGAAACGACAAGTTGCAGAAAGTCGGCCATCGTGGAACCCTCGGCGATGATTGCCTTTGTCGTCCGCCAGGCAGCGCGGCCGCGTTCGGCCGCGCCGCCCCTCTCGGAGTTGACGTCAGCGTGACCTACTTGGCGGAGGCCGGCGGAAGCGTCTGCGTCACGACCTGCTTGCCATTCTCGACTTTGACGAGAAAGCTTTCGCGGTCGAGGTCGCCGTTGGCGTCGAACGATACGTCGAGCAGCACGCCCGGCGTGTCCTTCGCCGAGATCGTCGCACCGTGGAGCGCAGCGGCCAGCGCCTTCGAGTCGACCTTGCCGACCTTTTCGGTGACCGCCTTCACGATGTACATGCCGCTGTAGCCCTTCATCCCGTTGTGGTCGCTCTTGTACTTGTATTCGGCCTGGAATTTCTTGTCGAAGTCTTTGATCGGCGCCTGCGGTGCATCGACGGTGAGGCCGACGTGCGCCATTGCGCCGTTTGCGGCGTCGCCGGCGAGCTCGATCACTTTCTGACCGGTCAGCGTCGTCTCGCCGATGATCGGCTTGTCGTAGCCCTGCTTTTTGAGTTCACGCAGCGCACGCGCCGATTCCTCTTCGTTGGTATAGACGAACAACGCATCGGCATTCGACTGCTTCGCTTTCAGCACGGCGCCCGAGAAATCGACCTGGCCGGGATCGGTCGAGATATCGGCCGCCACTTTGATGCCCTGCGCTTCCAGCGCTTTCACGATCGAATCGCGCCCGCCCTTGCCAAAGTCGTTGTTGACCCAGATCACCGCTAGCGATTTCGCCTTGAGGCCATCCTTGATGTACTTCGCGACCTTCGGCATCGCGGTCGACTGGGTGAACGAGGTGCGGAACACATAGGGATTGCCCTGCTGCGTAATGGCCGCCGCTTCGCCGCCCGTGAAGTTCGTGATTTGGGCGCGCTTGGTCTCCGCCATGCTCACCACGATCGAGCCGGAAAACACGGGGCCCATGACCACGTACACGTTCTCGTCGACCGCTTTCTGGGAGAGCGCTTTCGCAAGCTGCGGCTGCGTTTGCGTATCCGCCGACGAGTACTCGACCTTGCGTCCGAGGATGCCTCCGGCGGCGTTGATTTCCTTCACGGCCAGCTTGACGCCATTGTCGAAGTTCGTGCCGGCGGTGGCGCCGCCGCCCGACAATTCAACGACACCCGCGATCTTGATCGGCGGTTGCTGCGCCGCCACGAGCAGAGGCGCAAATGCCAGGGCGCCCGCGATCAACCATTGCCTGCACAGACGATTCATCGAATCCTCCATTTCACCGTTTGAATACCGCGAATCCACCGCCCGCCGCCGAACGCTGCAACTCTCGAACCCAATCCTGCACCGTCTTCAACGTTTCAGACGTACCGCCAGCGACGAATGCAAAGATCATTACGCGAGCGGGGCCGAAAGTCTATCGATCAGCGGTCGCGAGTCGGGTCTCACGCCACGCCACAGACGAAGGCCTCCGCGGCCTGCTCGACCTGCATTCCGATGCCGTCGGCAATTCGTCCGCCGGATCAGTGCGTAGCGATCCGTCATGTCGATGTCACTGTTGTCGCGCCGCTCAGTAGTCCACTTTCGCCAGGGCCCGCAGCTCTTCCGGCGTCGCCGTCCCGAAGCCGAAGAATTCGAGATACGCGGGGATCATCTCGAACAGCATGTCCGTGCCGACCTGATAGCGGCAACCTCGCTGCCGCGCCGCTTCCAGAAGAGGCGTTATTTCCTGCTTCATCACCACCTCGCCGACAAACGTCGCCGGCGACAGCCGTGCGACGTCGATCGGAAGCGGATCTTGCGAATTCATTCCGAGAGGCGTCGCATTGACGACGAGGTCGTAGCCGCCCGGATCGTTCGAGGCAACCCGCACCTCGAGCCCGGGATAATGCTGGCGCAGGCGGGCGGCGAGGCCTTCTGCCGATCGCGGTTCGGCATCGGAAAGCGAGATCGACGCCACGCCATCGGCGGCGAGTGATGCCGCTATGGCCGAGCCTACGCCGCCCGACCCGACGACGAGGCATCGTGCACCCGCGAAAACAAATTGGCGGTGCCGGAGCCCTCTCGTGAATCCGACGCCGTCGAACATGTCGCCCATCAGACTCCCGTCGCCGCGTTTCAAGATGGCGTTACACGCGCCCGCGATCTCGACGGCCGTCGAGCATTCGTCGAGCAGCGCGACGGTCGTCACCTTGTGCGGCATCGTGATCAGCGCACCGCGGATGTTGGCGAGCTTGAACAGCGACCGCAGCACGACTGGATAGTCCTCCGCCTTGACGCCCATCGGCACCACCACTGCATCGACGCCGTGCGCGTCGAACCACGGGTTGTAGATCAGCGGTGCCTTGAAGGCCTCGGTCGGATACCCGATGTGCGCAATCAAGTGGGTCTTGCCGCTGATCATGCCGACCTCGGAGCGGCAGCGACGGATGCGGGCTCGTCCAGCGTGCTGACGAGCCGTCCCGACCGCGCGGCTTCGGCGATGGCCTCGGTGACGCGCAGGTTTTGCAATCCGTCGCGAGCGCTCACCAATGGCTCGGCGTCGCCGCGAATCACCGCGGCGAAATGCTCGATTTGGTTCGCGAGCGGATCCTCACGCCGTAGCGGCACCGTGCGCGTCGCGTACGGCTTGAACCAGGAGCGGTCCTCGTCCTTCTCGTAATACTTGAGGCGCATCGTCGGCACGCCGAGCGAGCCGTTCGTGCCGATGATGGTGTACGCGTCTTCGTCCGCGTACGTCGGATACGCCTTGTTCTCCTGCGACGTCTGCTCCCAGTTCTTCGGCGAGGCTCCGGTGTCGCAGAGCAGAAACGCGCCCAGGGCGCCATTTTCGAAGCGCAGATTGATCGCGACCGTGTCCTCGACGGGAAAGCCGCGTGTCGCGTTCGACGCGAATGCCTGCACGGCGACGATCTCGCCAGCCAACGCGCGCAGGTTGCCGATCTCGTGAATCATGTTGATCAGGATCGGCCCGCCGCCCGGCTGTCGGCGCCACGCGTTGGGCCCGTCGTAATAACCTTCGGAATCGGGTTTGTAGAACACCGCGCTGCCGATCACGCCAACGAGCGGCCCGAGCATTCCGGATCGCACGACCTCCACCGCCGCGTGCATGATCGGGCTGTGAAGGCGATGATGGCCGACCAGCAGCGCAACGCCTGCGCGCTCCGCCGCTTCGGTGAGCCGCAGTCCTTCGGCATACGTGTGTGCAATCGGTTTCTCCACAAGCGCCGGTACGCCTGCCGCCACGCACACGAGCCCCTGCTCGACGTGCAGCACGTTGGGCGTCGCGATGATCACGCCGTCCGGACGATCCTTTGCCAGCAGCTCCTCGATCGACGCATGAAGTCGCACGCCCGCCTGCTTCGCGACCTCTGCGGCCTTTGCCGAAACGTCGACGATCGAAGCGAGCTCCGCACTCCGGCTCCTCTGGATCTCCTCGATATGGCGAAGCCCGATGAGGCCTGCGCCGGCGACAGCTATGCGGGTCTTGTTCATGAGGTCGTTCGCTTGGCGGCGGATCGAAACTTCCGGCGCCACGCCGAGAGCATGCGCATCACATCAGCCCTTGTAGCCCAGGATCCGCGGAAGCAGGAGAGACGAAATCCGGCACCAGCGTGATCAGTGCGAGCGCGCCGATCATCACGTACAGGAACGGCATTACCTCGCGCACCATGTCGCGCAGCGGCACGTCGGCGATCTTGTTCATCATGAAGAGCAGCAGCCCGTACGGCGGCGTGACCAGCCCGATCATGATGTTGACGACCGCCATCACACCGAAGTGAACCGGATCGATCGCCCAACGCCTGCGCGGTCGGGCAGCAGCACCGGGAGGATCACGAGGATGATCGTCGTGCCTTCGAGGAAGCAGCCCAGGATCAGCAGCAGGACGTTGACGAACAGCAGGAACACATCGGCGAAAGCTCGTGCGCCTTCAGGAACGCGGAGAGCGCCTTGGGAATGTTCTCCGCCGTGATCACGTAGTTGAAGACCAGCGCGCCGGCGATCAGCATGCCGATCGACACCGTGACGCGCGCGCTGGACGCCAGCGAATGGTAGATGTCCTTCAAGCGAACACTGCGGTACAACAATGCGGAGATCAGCAGCGCATAGGCGGCGGCGACCGCGGCAGCCTCGGTGGGCGTGGTGATCCCGCTCCACATGCACCCGAGCAGGATCACCGGCATCAGGAGCGCCGGCATCGCCTCCCAGGTCACGCGCGGCAGCTCGCGCAGCGGGACGCGTTTCTCGACCGGGAAATTGCGGCGCTTGGCCACCGCCGCGATCAGTCCGCTCTGGACGGCTCCCAGCAGCAGGCCGGGAATCACGCCGCCCAGGAACAGGTAGCCGACCGAGGTGTCCGAGATCAGCGCGTAGAGCACCAGCGGGATCGACGGCGGGATGATCGGCCCGATGACCGACGACACGCAGGTCAGCGCGGCGGCGAACGCGGCCGGATACTTGCCGTCGCGCGTCATCATCGTCTGCATGAGCTTCCCCGAGGCCGCGGCATCGGCGAGCGCGGAGCCCGACATGCTGGAGAAGATCACGCTTTGCGCCACGTTGACCTGGGCCAGCCCGCCACGGAAGCGCCCGACGATCGCGTTGCAGAAGTGCAGCAGCCTGTCCATGATGCTGCCGGTGTTCATGAACTCGGCGGCGAGGATGAACAGCGGGATCGCGAGCAGCAGCTGGCTTGCCATCATGCCGTTCAGCAACTGCTCGGCTGCGGTCCCCATGTCGAGGCCCGACAGGAACAGCCAGAGAATGGACCCGCCGATCATCGCGTAGGCGACGGGCAGCCCGACCAGACTCAACCCGACGATGGCGATGAGCGCAAGGGAAAAAGGGCTCGTCAGGTTCATAGTCCGGAGCTCGGCTTGGTGATGTCGGCCTCTTCCGGCGCCTCGCCGCGAAATACACTCACGATCGCCCAGAGATAGCGGACGATGACGGCCACCGCGAAGACGATGTAGATCGAGTACAGGATGTCGAGGCGGATCTTGAGGTAGGAGCTGCTCTCGACCTTCATGAAGGCGACGTAACTCACGGTGGCCGGCAGCGCCATGCCGAACAGCACGACTGCCGCGACTGCGACGATGAGACCGAGCACGCGCCGTCCTCGCGGCCCCAAACTGCCCGAAACGAGGTCGAATCGGACTTCCTCGCTTTCCTTCAGCCAGAATGCGGAGCCCAGCAGCACCATGTACAGCCAGGTGATGACCGAAAGCTCCGACGTCCAACCGATCGGGAAATTGAAGAAGTACCGGAAGACGATCTGGATGATGAACGCGACGAACATCACGCCGAGCAGGCCGGCGACGACGTTTTCCGCGCGTCGCCTCATCCAGTCGACGGCCGTGGCGATGGTCAAAGGCATAGCTTTCTCCGGTCCAACTCGGACCCCTCGGTCACCGGGACGCCGGGCGGACCGCCGTCATGCGCGGCGGCCGTGCCGGCCCGGCGGAAGCGCGGGCCGCCGCTGCGACCCGCGCACTCCGATTACGACTTCAATGCGTTGATCTTGTCGAGCAGCCCCGGCGGCCACGACTTCGCCTCGTCGGAGGCGAGGTAGACCTTCTGCGCGTACACGCGGAACGCGTTAACGTCCGGCGTGTAGACATCGAGGCCCTGTTTCTTGAAGCCCTCGGCGAGCTCCGTTTCGCGCTTCAGGTGCTCGGCCGTGCTCCACGCGATCGCCTTGTCGGCGGCAGCCTGGAATGCCTTCTGCTTGCCGGCGTTCATGCCGTTCCATGTCTTCAGGTTGACGGTGAGGAGGTCGAAGCCGACCAAGTGCGACGTCAGCACGATCTGCGACATGACTTCGTAGAACTTCATGTTCTGCACGTTGGGCAGCGGGTTGTCCTGGCCGTCGATCGCGCCGGTCTGCAGGCCCGTGTATGTCTCGGCATAGGCCATCGGCGTCGGATTGGCGCCGAGCGAGCGGCCGAGCAGCTGCCACGCATCGCCCGGCGGCATCCGCAGCTTGATCCCCGCAAGGTCTTCCGGCTTGTTGATCTTCTTCTTCGGCTTCAGGCCGACCTGCCGGGTGCCGAAGAACGTCGGCCCGAGGATCTTGACCTTGACCTGGTCCTCGACCATTTTCTTCATCTGCGGCGCCGAGGTCGCTGGCGAAGAACGCATTCAGGTGGTTCGCGTCCCGGAACAGGTAGGCCGACGTCAGGATCGACCAGGCGGGAATCTGCTTCGAGATGTCCTGCGGCGCGATGTTGCCGAGCTCGAGGTTGTCCCGCTGCAGCGCGACCAGCTCGGTGCCCTGCTTGAACAGCGTGCCGCCAAGGAAGGTCTCGACCGTGTAGTCGGCCTCGATCTCCTTGGCGAAGATTTTCATCATCTCCGCGCGGATGTCCTTGTCCGAGAACACGGCGGCGAAGCGCAGCTTCGGTTTGTCCTGCGCAAAAGCGGGCAGCGCCTGTGCAGCGGCCAGTGCAACGCCGGCCTTGAGCAGCGGAACGACGACGAATCCTGAAATTCATGATTTCTCCTCGATGACGATTGCAACTACCGGGTTGGCGCGTTGGCGCGGGCACAAGATGTCGCAGCAATGCCTTGTCATAGGGTATCCCTCATGGGGGTCATTTCGTGGCCGTGGCCACCGCCCGGGGGGCGGAGCCGGCCGCGCGCTGCGATGAGCCGGCGCGGTGTTCGACGCCCTCGAGATGGCTTTTGGCGACGGCGAGCGCGAGCCGGGCGACTTCCTCCGGTCCCACCGCCTTCGTCAGCGTCACGCGCGGGATTTCCAGCGCATAAGGAATGTCCTGCGGCATGCGCGCGAGGATTTCGCGCAACTCGATCCCGCCCTCGCCCGGAAACTGGCGCTCGTCGCGCGCGGTGCGAATGATGCCCGCCAGCGTCGGCGGCACTTCCTTCGCAGCATCGCAGACGTGCGCGTAGCGAAACCATTCGCGCGGCAGCTGCGAGAGTTCGTCGAGACTCGAATTCGAGCGGCCGAAATGCAGCATGTCGACGAGGATGCCGGCGTTCGATCGATTGACCGCGCGCACGACGCGGGCCGCTTCGGTCAGCGTGCCCGTCTCGGTCCAATGCGGAAACTCGAGGCTGACGAAGATGCCGAGCGGCTTCGCGAGATCGCACAGCCGTGCGAAGCGGGCCGTCACCCGCTCGCGGTCGGGATCCGGCACCTGCGCAATGACATGTCGCGCGCCGAGCTCGGCCGTCGCCTCGAGCTCCGGAACGAAATGCTCCGCGTCGAGCGACGGGTCCATCCGGAAGAGCTCGACGTCGAGAACGGCAACGCCGGTGTCCGCGAGCCTCGCCTTCGTTTCCCGCATCAGCGACCGGTCGCGGGCGAGATCGTAGAGCACCTCGTCCGGCGTAACGCGCGTGATGCGCACGCCGACATACTCGTAGCCGGTGCGTGCCGCGACTTCGACGAGCTGCGGCGGGGTGAGCGACAACACAGTGAGATGCGCGAGCGAGTATTCGTGTTTCATCTCGATGCCTCCGGCGTCCGTGACATTGCCTCGTCAGTCCGCGTGCACTGCGCCACGAGTGCTGACGTGATGCACTTTCTTGCCCGGCGAGTAGATGTCCATGATGTTCCAGTGGCCCGCGGTCGGAACCGGCTCGTTCTGCATCACGACATCGATGACGCACGGTTTCTTCGACTTGATTGCTTTTTCGAGCGCTGGCTTGAACTCGGCGGCTGCGTTGATCTTCACGCCGTCGATGCCGTAGGCTTTCGCGATTGCCGCGTAATCGGGCGAATAGGGCTTGCCGTTCTTTTCGAACACGGTGCCGAAGGTCGTGCCGTAGTGCGCTTTCTCGAGGCCGGCGATCGTGCCGAATGCGCAGTTGTTCATGATCACCCACACGACGGCGATGTCTTCCTCGAATGCGGTGGCAAGGAGTGCGGGGTTCTGTCCGAAGCCGCCGTCACCCACGAGCGCGACGACGACACGGTCGGGAGACGCGATCTTCGCGCCAAGCGCCGCCGGTGCGCCGAACCCCATCGTCGCGTAGCCGCCCGGCGTGAAAATGGTGCCGGCTTCGAGGATCGGAAATTGCTGCCCGACGCCGTTCTTGTTCCAGCCCACGTCGGTCGTGATCAGCGCGTCGCGCGGCAGCGCTTCGCGGACGTCGGCCAGGATCCGCTCGGGTCGCATCGGATAGGCATTGCTTGTCGCATGCGCCTTGTTGCCGGCGACGAATGCGGCACGTACCTTCGCCAGCTCGCTCGCAAGCTCCGGTCGCTGCATGCCCTTTGGCACCAGCTTGCGGGCGACTCGATTCAACACCGCGAGAGCTTGCTTGAGGTCGGCGACCGCGCCGATTTCGACGGGGTAGTTGCGACCGATTTCGGCGGGGTCGATATCGATGTGGATGAGCTTGGTCGGCGGAAAATTGAACGTGAATTCCGGCTCCCACGAGCTGCAATCCGCCTCGGAGAATCGCGTGCCGAGGCCGAGGATCCAGTCGGCCCCGCGGCACTGGTCGTTGATGAATTTGGTGCCCCAGAAACCCGTCATGCCGAGGATGAAGGGATGGTCGTCCGGCAGCGCGCCTTTGCCCATCAGCGTGTGCGCAACAGGAATCTGCAGATGGTCTACGAAATCGCGGAGCTCGGCGGTTGCGTCGGCGAGCATGATGCCGCCGCCAACGTAGAGCACCGGCTTTTTCGCAGCGAGCATAGTCTTGACGATCTCGGTCGCGGTCTCGTCGTCCAGCGACGGCTTCTTCAGTTGCTTGGTGTTGAGCCGCAGGCGCTCCCACAACTTGACATCGATCTCCTTGGAGAAGATGTCCATCGGCACGTCAACCAGCACGGGGCCCGGACGTCCACTCTCGGCAAGCGCGAACGCCTTCTCCATGATCTCGGGAAAAAGATGCGGCTGGTCCGCGCGCCAGGCGCGCTTGACGAAGGGGCGATAGATTTCATATTGCGACGCATCGGCGTGCAAGTTCACTTCCTGGTGCGGATGCTTGCCGTAGTAATGGCTCGGAATGTCGCCGGCGATCACGACCATCGGCACCGAGTCGAGCGCAGCGTTGGCAACACCCGTGGCTGCGTTGGTGAGCCCCGGACCGAGGTGTGTCAAGACGACCGCGGTCTCCTTCTTTGCCCGCGCATAGCCGTCGCCCATGTGCGCCGCGATCTGCTCATGTCGTGTGTTGACGAACTTGATCTTGTGGCTCTTCGACAGCGCCGCGAGGACCGCTATGTTGGTATGGCCGCACAGGCCGAACACGTGCTCGACGCCACGGGCTTCGAGGTATTTCACCAGCTGATTCGAGATCAGGTCCTTCATGCGTTCCTCCGGTCCTCGTGTTCGCGGCACGGTGGCCGCCGAACGTGGGGTTCAGTCGCCGTCGCGAACTCGCGACGCGCGTGCAGCTGCAGGGACGGCGCGCCGCGCCGGCCCGCTGTAACGGTACGGAATTTCCTTCGGCATCGGCCCCATGATGCGGCGACCGCGCTGCTTCTGTTCCCACGCGTGGGCGAGAATGCCGACAGAACGCGACAGGGCGAACAGTCCGCGGCCGAGCTCCGGCTCGAAGCCGAGCTCGCAGAAGATCACCGCCGTGATGCCGTCGATGTTCATCGGGATGTGCCGCTTCTTCATTTGCTCGATCGCCGTGGTGACCGCATGACCGATCGCTGCGTAGCGGCCCGTGACAACGCCTGCGGCAACGGCCTTCGCAACCAGCTCGAACAGGGGCGCGGTTCGCGGGTCAACGGGATGGAAGCGATGCCCGAAACCGGGAACGATCTTTTCGCCGGCGTCCATCTGGCGCCGGATCATCGTGGTCGCAGCTTCGACGAGGTCGCCGCTTTCACCTGCTTCCGCGTCGATCGCGCGATAGAGCTCCATGCATTGCTGGCCGGCACCGCCGTGGATGTCGTCCAGCACATTGATCGCAGACGCCATCGCGCCGTTGACCGGCAGTCCGCAGGTGACCGCCATGCGCGCAATCGCAATCGATGGCGCGTGCGGGCCGTGGTCGACGCCGGGGACCATCGCCGCTTCGAGCAGTTCGGCTTGCCCCGGCGCGGGGAGCTCGCCGCGCAGCATGAGCCAGATCATTTCGGGGAAGCGCACGCGCCCGATCAGCTCCTCGATCGGATAGCCGCGAATCGCGATCTTGCCCGGATGAATGTCGATGATCGACGTGTCCCACCATGCGGAGGCATCGGCGAGGATTTCTTCGGGCGCTTTCGTCGGCATGACGGTGTCTCGGCGGAGGAGCGGTGACGGTCGCGTTCAGGTCGTGATCGTCTCGAATTCGGCTTCGAGCGCCGGGTCGTAGAACGATCCAAACAGCTCTTCGTCAGACGGCTTGTCTTCCTTGATCGGAACCGACACCCACGTCGTGTTGAGGTAGTGCTTGAGATGGACGTTCTCGGAAATGACGTTGCCGCCCCACGTGCCGCAACCGAGACTCGAGGTCATCGGCATCCCGTTGTTGAACGCGCCGGCGTTAGCCTTCGATTGCGGCTGGCGGACCATGATTCGCGAAACGGGCGCCGCCATCGCGAGACGGTGGATGTGATCCGGGTCGAACGAGTAGATGCCGCAGGAGTGGCCCTTGCCGCCAACCTCGTACACGGCGCGCATCATGTCGAGCGCCTGGTCGAAGCCCTTGTACTTGTAGACCGCAAGCAGCGTCGTGAGCTTCTCGCCGGAGAAGTGGTGCTGCTTGCCGATGCCGTCGCCGTGAACGATGATGAACTTGCGGTCGGCCGGAATCTGAAAGCCGGCGATCTTTGCGAGCTGCTGCGGCGCAATGGCGACGGTCTCCACGGTGCGGTGACGCTCGTCGTCCCACATGGCCTTGCGCAGCATCTCCTTCTGCTCGGGTGTCGCGAGATGGCCGCCTTCCTTCTGGAGCTGCGCGAGCATCTTGTCGAAGATCGATGCCTCGATGATCAGGTTTCCGTCGGCCGAGCAGCCCGATCCGAAGTCCGACGTCTTCGACAACCGCGTGTTGTGCGCCGCCTCTTCGATGTTCGTGGTCTCGTCGATGATCATCGTCGAGTTGCCGGCGCCGACGCCGTAGGCCGGCGTGCCCGAGCTGTAGGCGGCACGCACCATCGGCTGGCCGCCGGTCGCGACGATCAAGTCCGCACGCGCCATCAATGCTTGCGACATCGGAATATTGACGCGCGTCAGGCATTGCAAAATGTCGGCCGGCGCGCCTTCGCGCTCGAGCGCTTCGCGCATCAGTCGTACCGTTTCGAACGAAGTCTTCTTCGAGCGCGGATGGGGTGAAAAAATCACGACGTCGCGCGCCTTGATCCCGTAGATGGCATTGCCCGCAGGGGTCAGGTCCGGATTGGTTGTCGGCACGATGCAGGCGATGATCCCCGCCGGCTTCCCGTACTTGACGATGCCCTTTTCCGGCAGCTCCTCGATGATGCCGACACTCTTCTGACGCAGCGCGTCGCGCAGCACACCCCGGATCTTCATCCGCTTGCCCATCCGGCTCACCGCGTCGCCGAGGCCCGACTCCTTGATCCCCATGTCGACCAGGCGTGTGAAGGTCTGCTTGTTCGCAACGGCCCAGGCCACGGCCTGGCACAGGCGATCGACCCGCGCCTGATCGTAGGTCTCGATAATCGCAAGCGCCTTATGCGCGCGCGCGAACACCTCGTCCAATTCCTGCTGTTGTTCCTCGGTAATGCTTTTCTTTGTCTCGGCAGCGGCCATCTCAAGTCCTCTTCGTGTTGCTTCGCCGGGCGCGACGAACAGCGGCGCACTGCGAATTCGGCGTAACGATAGGGCGTCGCACCAAAGGGGGTCAAGGGCGTATATCGACGATGTGTGCGCCAGCCGCACACTATTTTCACCACGCGCCCAAAAATGAGGTAAGCTTTTCGCGAATCTGACCGCACGGACATGCGTGCTCGCCCGCGCAAACAGCTGGCGAATGGGCTTGGGAGCGGTCGTCGCGAAAGGGCACCTATGGCGAAACGCAGCGGCGCACTGCGCGAAGTTCCGGGCGACGAATTCGAGCAGCGAGCACTCGCTCCGGCTCTCCCTTCGTTCACTGCTCCAGACGCGGTTGCGGCGGACACCATCGCCGCATTCGGGGACGACCCCGATTTCGTCACGGCGCTCGCACGCGGGCTCGCCGTGCTGCTCGCGCTGTCCGACAAGCGACGTCGGATGTCGATCGCGCAGGTAAGCCATCGCACTGGGATCCCCCGCGCCGCGGCGCGCCGAAGCTTGCATACGCTTGTCAAACTCGGATTCGTCGCGGCGGACGAGGCGCGGCGCTTCTACTTGCGTCCGCGTGTGTTGTCGTTCAGCCATGCGTATTTGTCCGCCTCACCCATCGCGGTACTGGCGCAGCCAATCCTCGACCGTCTTGGAGAATCGCTGCGCGAAGCATGCTCGCTCGCCACGCTGGATGGCGACGAGATCGTGTACATCGCGCGATCGACGTCGTCGCGAATCATGTCGCCGTCGCTCAACGTCGGGCGCCGTCTTCCTGCGTACTGCACGTCGATCGGACACGTGATGCTCGCCTATCTTCCGGAGAATGAACTCACCGCTTACCTTGGCCGCACGCGATTCCATCCGTACACCGAGTACACCCCGAACTCGAAGGAGAAATTGCACGCGTTGCTGCGAGCCGTGCGCGAATCGGGCTTTGCATTCGCGAGCCAGTTGATGGAACCGCGCCTGTGCACGCTTGCGGTGCCGGTACGCGATGCGGGCGGCCATTACGTCGCCGGAATCAACGTTATTCTGCAAGGTCGCCTGGTGTCGAGGAGCGAAATGGCCGAGCGCTGCTACGGGCCGCTGCAGGAAGCAGCACTGGAGTTGGGCTCGCTGCTGCTCCCGTGACCGGTGGCATAACGTTACGCTATGATCTCGGTGCATCTCGCGCCCGGCAGAACGCCACGAGGATTCATGACCCCAACCCTGGACCGCGAATCGGTCGCCGAGTCGCAGAACCCGCTCGGCATCGACGGAATCGAGTTCATCGAATTCGCGACGTCGAAGCCGCAGGCAATGGGCGGCGTGCTCGAGATGATGGGATTCCGTCCCATCGCGCACCACCGCTCGCGCGAAGTCGAGCTGTATCGGCAGGGCACGATGAACGTGATCGTGAATTCGCAGGCTGCCGATATACCGCGCACCGTGCAGCCGGTCGAACGGCCGATCATCAGTGCTATCGCGATCCGCGTGCGCGATGCCGATGCGGCATTCGGGCGAGCGCTCGACCTTGGGGCGTGGGCGATTCCCGTGCGCGCACGGGCAATGGAGCTCAACATTCCCGCGATCCACGGCGTTGGCGAGAGCCTCCTCTATTTCGTCGACCGCTATGACGATTTTTCGATCTACGACATCGACTTCCGCGCCATTCCGACGGTCGACCCGCATCCACCGGCCATCGCCGGCATGAATTTCTTCGGCGTCGTCCAATACATCGGCGCCGATCGCACCGCAGATTGGGTCGAGTTCTATTCGCAGATCTTCGGCTTTTCACCCCTGCCCGACAGCGTGCGCTTCGGCATCATGCCGAGGGGCCTGTTGCTGCAGAGCCCGTGTCGCAAGTTCTACCTGCAGCTGATCGAGCCCGAGGACACCGCGCGCTTCGCGCCGGCCGAGGAGCATCTGCAGCGCGTCGGTCTAGGAACTCCCGACGTCAACCGCGCAGTCGCCGAGCTCGGCAAGCGCGGCGTCGAATTCCTCGCGTCCGACAAGGTGCACTCGAGCGAGCGCGGCGCACTTACCAAACCCGTGCTCGGCGGCGTGATGTTCGAGCTGGTCCACGCCGATCCAGCGCCCGGGCGATGAACTTCAGCGACATCGGCATCGACACGGCCTCGCTGGCCGGATCGCTCGAGTCGCGCCTCGCGGCCGCACGCGAAGCGGGGTTCGCGCAGGTGATGATCTCGGCGACCGACATCGCCGGTCACGCAGGAGGTGCTGCAACCGGCGTTCAGGTCGTACGCGACAGCGGCCTGGCCGTGACCGGCCTCGAGGCGTTGCGCGATTTCGAGGGACTCGCCGGTCAACTCCATGCGTACAAACTCGATGTCGCCAAGTCGATGCTCGACATATGTGCCGCGATCGGCGCGCGCGTGCTCCTCGTCGAGGCGTCGACCTCCACGCACGCCGACGCCGGCGTCGACACGATCGTACGAGATTTGAAAAAGCTGTCGATTCTCGCCGTGCCGCTTGGCATTCGGATCGCGTTCAAGGCGCTTTCATGGAGCCGCACTGTTAAGGACTTCGTCGCGGCCGGCGACATCGTGCTGCGCGCCAACTGCCCTAATCTCGGGGTTGCGATCGATGCGTTCGACGTGATCGCGGCCGGCGTTTCGCTGGACGAGGTCGAAGGCATCGACCCCGAGCAGATCTTCCTGGTGCAGCTCTCCGATTACATGTGGCAGGAGATTCGGACGACCGAAGAGCAGGTGACGACGGCGCGGCATTTTCGCGTCTTTCCCGGCGAAGGCGCGCACAGCGAAGCGCTCGCGAATCTTGTCACCCGCCTCGACACGATCGGGTACTACGGCGACTACAGTTTCGACGTCTACAACGACGACTACCTGCAGATGCCACCTGGGGTTGTCGCCGAGCGCGCGCGGCGCGCGGCTGAATGGCTCGGCGAGACGGTGCTGCGCCGTGCACTCCCGGTCCCGAACATGGAGCGCCTGCGCCCTTTGCAGCGATAGATCGGATGCCCATGGAATTTCGCCGTCTTGGTGACAGCGGTCTCGAAGTATCGATGTTGTGCCTCGGCACGATGACGTTCGGCGATCGAACCGATGCCGCCGAGGCGCAGCGCATCGTCGACGCCGCATTCGATGCCGGAGTCAACTTCATCGACACTGCCGATGCCTATTCGAAGGGCGTTTCCGAGCGCATCGTCGGCGCAGCGATCAAGGCGAAACGCCGGCACTGGATCCTCGCGACCAAGGTCGGCAACCCAATGACGACGAAGCCGCACGATGGCGGATTATCGCGGCGCTGGGTCCAGCAGGCGTGCGATGACAGCCTGGCGCGCCTCGGCACCGATTGCATCGATATCTACTACCTGCACAAGGATGATCCGGACACCCCTGTCGCAGAGACTGTCGGCGCGATCGGCGACTTGATCCACAACGGCAAGGTGCGCTACTTCGGCGTTTCGAATTATCGCGGCTGGCGAATTGCCGAAGTGGTCGCCGAATGCGAGGCGCAGGGCGTGCCGATGCCGGTCGTCTGTCAGCCCTATTACAACCTGCTGAACCGTATGCCCGAAGTCGAGATCCTTCCTGCCTGCGACTACTACGGGCTGGGGGTCGCGCCGTACTCGCCTATTGCGCGCGGCGTGCTCACTGGCAAGTATCGGGGCGGCAACCAGCCACCGGACTCGCGCGCGGGCGTCAAGGATCAGCGTCTGATGGAAACCGAGTTCCGCGCGGAATCATTGGCGATCGCGGAAAAACTCGAAGCGCACGCAAAAAAAACCGGCCGCACCGCGACAGCGTTCGCGCTCGCATGGCTGTGGGCGAACCGGATCATTTCCTCGGTAATCGCGGGACCGCGCACGCTCGCCCAGTGGCGGGAGTACGTCGATGCGATTGGGGCGCCGTGGCACGCCGAAGACGAAGCGCTCGTCGATTCGCTCGTGCGGCCAGGCCACCCGTCAACACCCGGCTACAGCGATCCACAGTATCCGTTCTTCGGCAGACGGTTGGAATGACAGGCGCCTCAGTGCCATCTGCGCGGCGGCGTGGCCGAAGGCAGCGCCGAGCCGCGGGTCCTAAGGGATTTTTTCCCCCGCGTTCACCGCGAACGGCAGGCGATTCTCCTGCGGCGACAGCGGGCACGACCACCGTTCGTCGTATGCGCACGATGGGTTGTACGCAAAATTGAAGTCGAGCACGATCGACGAATCGCCGACGCCAAGATCCGCGCCCTTGATCGTGTCGTAGAGGTAGCGGCCGCCCCCGTACGTCGCACTGCCGCTGGTGGCGTCGATAAAAGGCAGCCACACGCCACCGCCGTAACCTTCGAGCCAGTAAAGCGCGAGCGACGCTTCGACCCCTTCGCGCACGAATCGGGCGTCGGCGATGCGCGCACAACGAAGTATTCCGTCCGTTGCGAGGTCGATCGTGAACTCGTGCCGTGCGGGATCGGGCACGACGACGCCTACAAAGCGCCATGCGGGGTCGTACCCGTACCAACGCGTGCCGGTCCAGTCGCTGCGACGCTCGGCGGGAATCGGACTGTCGGGATGCTCGCGAAAGAGCCCGTCACGCGCGGCGCGAAAGACACTTGCCGCGTTCGCCGGGTCGGTGGCCATGCGGAGGAACGCGTAATGCTCGGCGACGGTCCGCCGCCAATGAGCAAGACGCAGCGGATCCGCCGGGACGCCCACGCGCGGTTATTCTGCGTTGACGACGCCGTGCGGCACATGTCCCGCGGCGACGTGCTTCGCCGCTGAGTCTACGTGCGTGCGCTGGTCGTCGAAGAAGATGTCGGCGCGGAACGCGCGCAAGAACTCGCCCTTGTCGAGGCCACCGAGGAACAGCGCCTCGTCGATCCTGATGTTCCACGCCCGCAACGTACGGATGACTCGCTCGTGGGCCGGGGCACTGCGGGCAGTGACGAGGGCTGTGCGGATCGGGCTCTTGTCCTCGGGGAAGTCGGCCTGAATAAGGTGCAATCCCGCGAGAAATGCCTTGAATGGGCCGCCCGACAGCGGCAGCAGCGCGGCTTCCGATTCACTGCGTGCGAACGCGGCGAGTCCTTCTGCCTGATACACGCGCTCGGCCTCGTCGGAGAACAGAACGGCGTCACCGTCGAATGCGATCCGCAGTTCGTCGGCCTCGTTGCCGCCCGTGGCGCTCGGGACGATGGTCGCGGCCGCATGGCCGTCATCGAGCGCACGCCGGACGTCGCCTGTATCGGCCGACAAGAACAGGTGCGCGCCGAACGCCGGCACGTAGCGTGACGTCGGCTCGCCTTTCGTGAACGCGGCGCGCGTGATGTCGAGCCCGTAATGTTTGATCGAATTGAAAACCCGCAAGCCGGTGTCGGCCGAATTGCGCGATAGCAGAATGACTTCGACGTACTGCTTGTCGGGTCGATTCAGGCGCAGCAGCTTTTTCACCAGTACGAACGCGGGGCCGGGAGCCAGGATTTCGTCTTCGTGCGCGACCTGGTAGTGGTGATACGCGTCCACTCCCGCTTCGGTGTAGATGCGGTGCGATTCGCTCAGGTCGAACAACGCCCGCGACGAGATCGCGACGACGAGCTTGCCGGCAAGCGTCGGACGGGGCATCTCGCAAGTATAGCGCCCGGCCGCAGGCCGGCGGCGGCTCGGCCTCCAGACGCGCCGATCGTTACGCCGCTCGTCTCAGCCCGTCGCCGAGTTCCGCGAACACTGCACGCACTTCCTCGACCGCCCAGTCGAGCGCCTCGCGGTCGATGACGAGCGGCGGCGCGAAGCGCACCACCGTTCCATGCGTGTCCTTAGACAGGATCCCTCGCGCAAGCAAACGATCGACGACATCACGCGCGTTGATCCGCTCGCTGTCGACTTCGAGGCCGACGAACAGTCCCTTGCCGCGAACGTCCTTGACGAGCGGGCTCTTGATCGTCGACAGACGTGCGAGCAGATGAGCGCCCATCTCGGCGGAACGCTCGATCATATTTTCCTCGAAGAGCACGTCGAGCGCGACAAGTCCCACCGCCGCCGCCAGCGGGTTGCCGCCGAATGTGCTGCCGTGATCGCCCGGCGTGAAGACTTGCATCAGATTTTCGGTACCGACCATCGCCGACACAGGCAAGAGTCCGCCGCCCAGCGCCTTGCCGAGGATGACGCCATCCGGCTTCACGTTGTCGTGCTCGCAAGCGAGGAATTTTCCGGTACGGCCCATGCCAGTCTGGATTTCGTCACAGATGAGAAGCACGTTGCGCTCGCGGCAAATGCGCGCGCACTCGGCGAGATAACCCGCGGGCGGAACGATGATGCCGCCCTCGCCTTGCACCGGCTCGACCAGGAACGCCGTTGTGTGGGGGCCGATCGCGCGCGCGAGCGCGTCGGCGTCACCGAATGGAATCTGCTTGAATCCGCCGGGGTACGGACCGAAACCCTCCCGATACTGCGGCTCCGACGAGAATCCGACGATCGTGATCGAACGTCCGTGGAAGTTCCCTTTGCAGACGATCACCTCGGCGCGATCTGCCGGGATCCCTTTGACCTTGTAACCCCATTTGCGTACTGCCTTCAGCGCAGTCTCGACCGATTCGGCGCCACCACTTGCGGGCAGCGCGCGATCGAGGCCTGTCAATTGCGTCAGCCGTTCGAGGAAGCGGGGCAGAAGCTCGTTATGGAAGGCGCGTGATGTCACCGCAAGACGTTGCGCCTGCTCGACCAGCGCGCGAACGATGCGCGGATGCGCGTGGCCATGGCTCACCGCCGAATACGCGCTCATCATGTCGAGATAGCGGCGGCCATGCTCGTCCCACAGCCAGCAGCCGTCGCCATGAGCGATCACAACCGGCAATGGATCGTAATTGCGCGCGCCATGGCGCCGCTCGCGTGCGATGGCAGGTGAAACGGCGGACAGATCAATGGCCGGCGCAGAGCCGGCAACGAATCGGGTATCCATTCCGATGCTCCTCGTGAGAGTCGGTCCTTCCTACAGACAACATGTACGGTGGCGAGTTTGCGCCGAGCTTATGGCCCGGGTGCGTGGCCTGCCGTAATAAGGTATGAGGTAGCAACAGAGAAGCAACAACTGAGCCACATCATTACCTAAATTTTACGCGAAATGGCGACACAACGCGAGTTGCAGCGCAGCAATCCCCGGTGCTCGTCGTTATGGAAAAGGGCAGCCGGCGAAGCGCAGCACGGCCCCGACTTCCTCGTCGAAATCGGTCCAGCCGTGATCGCCGCCGCCTTTCACGTATTGCCATGCACCCGCGTAGAGCGCGACGGCCTCGTTCCAAGGAAGCATGTCGTCGCCAGTTCGAACGAGCAGAAAATAGCGGTCGGGCCGCGTGATTCGCGAGACGCCAAGCGCGCGTAATTCGGCAAGATACGCCGTCGTCACCTCGAACGTTTCGCCGGTGTACAAATTCTGCTGGGTGCCGCGATAGGCACCAAGATCATCCCAGGGCCTGATTGCGGGGTTGATCAAAACGGCGCGGGTAGCGAAACGTTGCGCGAGGTGGGTCGCATAGAATCCGCCAAGTGAGCTGCCAACGAGCGTCAGCTCCGTTTCGGCTTGCGAGCCTAATTCGCGCTCGATCCACTCGGCGACGCCGCCAATCGCGGTCGCCGGGTCAGGCGGCAGCAACGGCACGTGGAGCCGCGGGCGTCGCGATGCGGGTATCCCTTCGATGGCGCGCGTGAAGCATTGCGCCTTCACGCTTTGCGGCGACGAGCGAAATCCGTGCAGGTAGACAACACAAGTCACCGCGCCCCGCCGTCACTTTGCGTGAACGCGCGCTCGAGTGCGTCTTCGAAGTTCCTCGTGTACGCCTCCATCGCCGACGCCGCATCGCGCGGCACGGCGGCGCGAATCCGCTTCGCGAGTGCGCCGCGGCGATTGGAATCTTGCGCAAGCGCGACGGCAATACTCACATATTCATCTTCCGTGCGAGCGATCGTATCGGTGATGCCCAGATGGGTCAGGACGCTGGTCGCCACACGCTCGGCGTGCCGTCGACCGCACAGCGTCACGAACGGCACACCTTCTGCCAGCGCGGCCGCCGCCGAATCGCCGCCTGCATACGGGAACGCGTCGAGAGCGATGTCGACGACCCGATATCGGGCGCGATCGATTTGTTCCGTCTGGGTCGCTGCCACGAAGCGCAGCCGCTTTTCATCGATGCCAAAGCTGGCGGCGCGACGGACGTAGTACTCGCGCTCCCAGTCGACGTAGGGCGAGAACAGCAGCACAGCGCCGGCGAGCTGCTCGAGGATGCGGCTAAACGTGCGCAGGCAGCGTGCGCTGAGCTTGGCAAGGCTCGCGAAGACGGCAAACACGATCGTTGCGTCGCCGGGACGGGGCAGCGCGGGAACCGGGGAAGTTGCTTCGATGATGCGCCGGATGGGGATCACCGCCCCGCGCATCGGCAGCGGACGCTCGATCTGCCAACGACCGGCATCGGGCTCGTCCGCGACGGCATCCGTGATCTTGAAATCCGCCTGCCGGAGTCCGATGACGCCATGCAGGCCGAGATGTTCGATGATGACAGGTGCGGGCTTGTGCACGAGGATGCCGGGGCGCGCACTGCCGGAATGCGACATCAGGTCGACGAGAATGTCGAGCCGGTCCTCGGCAATGCGTTGCGCGGCCGCGCGGTCGTCGCTGTCGGCCAGGCGGACGAAGCCCGCCGTGTTGTCGCGAAACGCGTCGGTGATCGCGTCTTCGTGGCTCGCCGCCCCGATCGAATAGGCATAGGGCAGGAAGCGCTGGCGGTCGTGCCGCGATATGACTTCGAGCATGATCCAGCCCATC
This sequence comes from uncultured beta proteobacterium, assembly GCA_963724975.1. Taxonomy (GTDB): domain Bacteria; phylum Pseudomonadota; class Gammaproteobacteria; order Burkholderiales; family Casimicrobiaceae; genus CAIWHR01. The sequence goes on from CAVRXB010000005.1 coordinate 1,015,939, forward strand.
ACGTGATTGCGGAAGTCCGCGGACAGGTAACCAACACGAAGCGGTCCATCGCGTCGCGCCGGTCCTTCGCGTTCGGCCGCAAGATCCGGACGGCCGCCGCGCTGCGTCTGCATGAGATCATCGTACGCGCGATAGATCCGCAGGATGTCTTCCGGCGCGACGTCGTAATATTGGATGCCGGCGATCACACTGCTCAAGACTTGGGTGTCGGCCGCCGTGTAGGGCCAATCGAGCGCGAGCCGCAGATACTTCTGCTCGAACGCCTCCCCGGGCACCCTCCGCGCCGCCGCCAAACCGACACCGACGACCTTCGCCGAAAGCGTCGCGTGCGGTTCGAACCGCAGAAAATCTTCGAGCGCCTCCTGCTCGCGCCCACAGCCGATGAGCGCGTTGCGCAACAGCAGCCAGATGCCTTCGTCAGCAGGACTGAGCTCGCGCGCACGCCGCAGCGGCGGTAGCGCTTCGGCCGTTCGCGCGAGCCGCATGAGGGTGACGCCCAGATTGGCGTGCGCGGCGGCGAGCTCCGGCGCGAGCGACGCAGCGACACGGAAGCAGTGCTCGGCATCCGCGTGGCGCCTCGCGTCGCTGTAGAGCTGGCCCAGGGCGAGCGGCGGCGTGCTCCAGCGCGGACGCAACACGCCGGCCCGCAGAAATGCCTGCTCTGCCGGTCCGCGCGCTCCGGATTTGTACAGCGCAACCGCGCGGTTGTAGTGAAGCTCCGGTTGTGCAGGATCGTCGCGCAGCATCGCGTCGTAGATCGCGACGGCTTCTGCATACCGCCCGAGCGTTGCGAGCTCTTCCGCTTTTTCAATGCGCTCGCGTTTCGATTCAATCATGCCGCTCGCGCCGCCGCCGGATGCGCCGCGGTGACTCAGTCCTTCTCCGCGAGTCGCTGCAGCAGCTTTTCGTGGACGCCGCCGAACGCGCCATTGCTCATAGCCAGGATAAGGTCGCCGGGACGCGCCTCGGTGGCAACCGCCTCGACCAGGGCGTCTATGTCGTCGTACACCGTTGCCTTGGCGCCAAGCGGCGCGAGCGAATCCTCGACGTCCCAACCAAGCTGCGACGCGTAGCAGAAGACCCGGTCGGCACCGGCCAGGCTCGCGGGAAGCGCGCGCCGCATCGTGCCAAGCTTCATCGTGCGCGATCGCGGCTCCAGCACCGCCAGGATGCGCGCATCGCGCGCGCCGCGGCGCAAGCCGTCTATCGTGGTCGCGAACGCGGTTGGATGATGTGCGAAGTCGTCATACACGGCGATACCCCGCACCGTGCCGCGCACTTCCAATCGTCGCTTGACGCCGCGGAATTCGGCGAAGGCGGCAAGGCCCACATCGACCGGGACACCGGCATGGCGCGCGGCGGCGAGTGCTGCCAACGCATTCAAGCGACTGTGGCGGCCGTATTGCATCGAGTCGGCCGGCCAGCGCACGATTCCCTGCGGTGCGCTGCCGTGCGTGATCTTCCCGTCGGGCGCGACGCGCCACGCAGGCGTCGCCACGCCTTCGGGCGGCGCGAGCTCGGCGCCGGAGAAATATTCGACCTCGGACCAGCAGCCGCGCGCCAGAACGCGCGCGAGGCTGTCGTCTTCGGCATTGACGATGAGCCTTCCCGTGCGCGGGACCGTGCGCACGAAATGATGGAACTGCGTTTCAATTGCCGTCAGGTCCGGAAAAATATCGGCGTGATCGTATTCGAGGTTGTTGAGGATCGCCGTGCGCGGGCCGTAGTGGACGAACTTCGAGCGCTTGTCGAAAAATGCCGTGTCGTATTCGTCGGCCTCGATGACGAAGAACGCGCTTTCTGCGAGCCTCGCCGACACGCCGAAGTTCATCGGGACGCCACCGATCAGGAATCCCGGATTGAGCCCGGTGCGCTCGAGGATCCATGCGAGCATCGATGCCGTCGTCGTCTTGCCATGCGTTCCCGCGACAGCGAGTACCCATTTGTCGCGCAGGATGTTCTCGCGCAGCCATTGCGGGCCGGAGATGTAGGTGCGCCCGGAATCGAGCAGCGCCTCGGCGAGCGGGTTGCCGCGCGTCACCACGTTGCCGATCACGAAGACGTCGGCATCCTTGGCCACGGTGTCGAGCTGGATCGGATCGAACCCGTCGGTCAGGCCGATGCCGAGCGCGGCGAGCTGAATGCTCATCGGCGGATAGACGTGCGCATCGCAACCGGTGACCGTGTGGCCGGCGGCTTTGGCGATAGCGGCAAGCCCGCCCATGAAGGTCCCGCAAATGCCGACGATATGAAGATGCATGGGAGCGATTCAGAGCGGAGGTGGCGCAGGCGTTTTTTCCGCCGCATACGCCGTGGCGTCCGAGCCAAGCGCGCGATCGTAGGCCGCTTCGAGCGATCGCACATAGCGGACGGGGTCAGTCACCGCGGGGTCTCGCATGGCGCTGGCGACGGCGGCTCGCATGTCGTCGCGAAACACGCGATCCTGCGCCAGTCGCACCGCGAGCTCGACATAACCATCATCGGTCTGCGCAATGGTCTGCGTTAGGCCGAGGTGCATGAGGATGCTGTAGCCCATGCGCTCGGCATGGCGAGCACCGACGCGCGTGACGACGGGAACGCCGGCATCGAGGGCGGCGGCTGTCGTATCGCCGCCGGTGTAGGGCATCGTGTCGAGCGCGACGTCGATCAGCGCGTAACGCGCCCGGTTATACGCTTCGTCGCCGCGCCGATAGGGTATGAAGGCAAGGCGGGAAGCGGCGATGCCAAGACCCGTCATTCGCTGCTCGATCGTGCGCCGGTCCTCGTCGCGCTGCGGCGAGAACGCGAGCACGGAATCGGGGACGGCCTCGAGCACCCTGCGCCACACCCCGACGCAGCGCTGCGAGAGCTTCAGTACGCCAACGAAAGCGCCGAACACGATCGCATCCTCCGCCAAACCTAATGCTTCGCGCGTGAGCCCGGCGTCGGGCGACGGCGCGACGCGCCGCAGCGGCAAGACGCAGGTGTCGATCGGCAACAACGCTTCGAGTTGCCAGCGCGCCGTCGCGGCAGTGTCGGCGTAACGATCGGTGATCTTGTAGTCGACCTGCGACAACCCAACCGCCCCGTGGTAGCCGAGATGCGTGACGATGATCCGCGCGGGCTTGAAGCGCAGGATTCCCGGCCGCGCATAGGCCGAATGCCCCATCAGGTCGACCAGAAGGTCGAGATCGTCTGCGGCGATGGCGTCCGCTGCAGCGCGGTCGTCGAGCGCGGCGAGATTGACGAACTCGTCGACGGCATCCTTCCACTGCGTAGTCACGGCGTCGGAGTTTTCCGGAGGCGCCAACGCATACGCGCGAACTTCGAAGCGGCTTCGATCATGTGCGGCGATCACCGGCAACAGAAGCGTACCCATCACGTGATCGCGAAAATCGGCCGAAAGATAGCCGATGCGCCGCACCGGATCCGTGTCGCCGCGCGGCCGCGCCAGCGGCGCCACACCGCGCTGTCGCGCCTGTTGGAGCCGATCGTAGGCACGATAAACGGAAAACAGCCGCTCCTGTGCCACGTCGACGTACTGCAGCAGCGCGAGCAATTCGGCGACGAGCTCCTCGTCGCCCTCAGCGTAAGGCCAGTCGAGCGCGCGTTCGAGCGCAGCGGTTTCGCGCACGGCGTCGCCACCGCGCATGCGCGAGGCGAGTGCCGCGACCGCAACGCGGGTGGATGGCGTCGCGACGACTTCGAAGCGTTCGAAGTCCACGGCGGCCTCTTCATAGCGCGACAGGCGCAGGAGCAGCCCGCGAAGCTCGATCCAGACCTCCTCGTTGGCGGGCGCGAGCTCGCGCGCACGGAGAAGATGCGGCACCGCGAGACTCCAGCGTTTCGTTCGGATCAGCGCCTTCGCGGCGTTGTAGCTTGCGTCGAGGCGCGCCGGCGCGCGCGACACCGCCGCTTCGAACGCACCCGCGGCTTCCTTGTAGCGTCCGCGCGCGAACAGCATGTGGCCCACCCGCGAGCCAAGGTTCCGGCCAATCGGGTCGTCGCTGCGCCGCGGCAGCGAACGCCCTGAGCGCTTCGCCGTCGCGATGTTTCTCGGCCAGCAGGACGCCAAGATTGTGGTGGAGCTCCGCGCGCTCGGGCGCAATCTCGAGCGCCTTTCGATATGCGGCGATCGCGCTATTGCGATCGCGCGCCGCGATATGCTCGTTCGCTGCGCGCAACAATCCTTCGAGTTCGCCTGCCACCGTCCCGCCCTCACGCAACCGCGGTCGCGCGCGTGACGCCGGCATGTCGTCGCCAGCCCCACGCGAACCACGCATAGCCAAGAGTGTAGAACGCGAGCGCGACTGCGAAGGCGAGCCTCAGGCCGCCGGCGAGGTCGAGTCCGAGCACGCTGCGCGCGGCGTCGACGATGACGCCAATGCCCCACTGCACGCCGAAACTGCCGGCGAACGCGAGCAGGTTGAGCGCCGTATTGGATCGTCCGGTAAGCTCGACGGCGAATCCATCGTTCAGCACCGTGAACCCGAGGACGTTGACCGTGATGCCGAGACCGTAGAGCGACCACCATAACCATGTGCCCGGCAGCAGCGCGAGAATCGCCGCCAGCGACAATGCGGCCAATCCGAAGCCGGCGCCGAACAGGTGACGTGGATGTATGCCGTGGCGCGCGAGGCGCGTCGCGTACAGGCCGAGTGCGATGTACCCCACAAGCATAGTAATCCCCATCGCTAGCAAATGCTGTGCCGCCACGGCGCGGTCGAAACCGCTCACCGCCATCAGCCACGGCACCGCCCACAGACCTTGTACCGCCATGAACGATCCCGTGCCGAGTGCCAGGAGCGGCGCGATCCACCAGAAACGCGGATGTGCAAACACCGAGCGCACGCCGGCCCATTGCGCGCGGATACCGATCGTGCGCGATGCCTTCGGCGTGTCGGGCACGCGCCACCAGATCGCAAGTGCCGCGCCACAAGTCGCGACCGCCAGCGCCACGAAGATCCAGCGCCACGAGACAAAGCGCAGCGCGAACTCGAGCGGCGCCGTGGCGATCAGCGCACCTGCACTCCCCGCAACCATCATCCAGCCGCCCAGCGACGCCTGATGCTCGTGCGGCGCCCATGTGGCGATTGCCTTCAACGGCGCCATCAGGCAGGTCGCAACGCCGAGTCCGATCAACGCCCGCGCCACGAGCAGCGCACTTTCGCCTTCGGCGAGCGCGAAGATGAGCGCACCCATTGCCGAGATCAGCAGGAGTATCGGCTCGACGCGCCGCGGGCCGTAGCGATCGAGCAGCATGCCGGCCGGGATCTGCATTGCAGCGAAAGCAACGAAGTAGACGGCGGTCAAAAGGCCAAGCGCTCCCGGCGAAAGCGCAAGCTCGCGCGTCAACTCGGGCGAGATCACCGCGTTGACGTTGCGGTAGAAATAGGAGATGAGGTATCCAGCCGCGAACGCGGGATAGAGATACCGGAACTGCATCGTGACGGGAGGCACCGATCGTCCGAACGGAAGTTGCCGACGCGCAGGCCGGAACCGCCATTATCGCCGATGGGAGCGCCGGTGTCAGCCGTCGCGACGGCCGCGAACAAAACGCGTGCCGGCGGGAAATTCGAGCCCGAACGCCCGCGCGAGAAAGCCCACGAGCTCGTCATCGTCCTCTACCGTGCGCGTACTGGAGACGATGTACCGCGGTCCTCGATGTAGTCACGGTCGCGCAGGATGCGCCGCACGTCGGGCGCGATCGCCTGCGCCGTCAGCATTTGCGTAAAACGCGATGCGGGGTGCGTCGACGTGTAATGATTGGCGATCTCATAGTCGACGGGCAATTGCGGCTCGTGAGTGAACGCATAGAGGTCCTCCCAACGGTCGCCACGTAAAGATTGCAGCAACTGCACATCCGCAGCTTCGACGACGCGATAGGTCCAGGCAAACTGCGGCGACAAGGTGCCGTCGAGCGGAACGGGCAGCAGCAGCCCGTCGGCACCGAAACCGACGTCGGCGAGCAGACGGGCGCCCTCGAGATCGACCCGCAACGTCATGTGCGTGCGCGGCAGCACGCGATCCGTCCGATAGCGAACGCGCGCGGCAAGCCGCGTTACCGTGAAGCCGAGTCGTTCGAAGCGCGCTCGCGAAGAGCGCGTTCTGCTCGAAACAATAGCCGCCGCGCCTGCCGGTCACGAGCTTCGCCTGCAGGCTTGCCAGATCGAGCCGGATCGGAACGCCTAACAGAATATCGAGATTCTCGAACGGAATCGAAGTCGCATGCGCGCGATGCAGCGCATCGAGCGTCGCGCGCGACGGCGACAGATCGCCCGCATAACCAATGCGGCGCAGGTACGCCGGCAAGTCGAGTTCGTCGCCCGCTCTGCCGTTTTCCATCGCACCCCGCTACGCGAGCGCCGCCCGAACGCGCGACTGCGTGAACGGGACCACGCGCAGACGGATCCCCGCTGCATCGTAGACAGCGTTGGCGAGGGCTGCCGCAACCGGCGTGGACGACGCCTCGCCGCCACCGAGCGGCGGATCCTGCGGCCGCACGACGAGATCGATCATGATCTCCGGCACCTCGGGAAACGTGAGGATCGGATAGCTTCTCCAGTCGACGCTCGTGACGCGCGCGCGATCGAACATCACCTCCTCGTGCAGCGCACGGGAAAGCGTCTGCAGGATCGATCCCTCTATCTGCTGCCTCAGTGCATCGGGATTGATGACGAGTCCGCAGTCGTGCGCACATGCGACGCGGCGCACACGGATTGCGCCCGATGCGCGATCGACTTCCGCTTCCATCGCCATCGCCACGTACGTCTCGTTGTTCTTGTAGTGAATGTAAGCGAAGCCACGGCCGAGGCCGCCCGGCCCCGGCGACGGGCGCGGCTGCCAGCCGATGAGCGCCGCGGTGCGCTTGATGACTTCGATGCCGCGCGGGTCGGAAATCCCCGCAAGGCGGAACGCAACCGGGTCGCGACGCGCGGCTGCGGCGAGCTCGTCGGTAAAACTCTCGACCGCGAAGCAGTTGGCGATCTTGCCGGGCGCGCGCAGATTGGAAGGCCGCAGCGGCGCGTCCTTCAGCCAATGCACGCGCACTTCCTGATTCGGCACCGCGTACGGCGGGTTGCCATTCTGGCTGATGAGACCGGTCGTGATTCCTTGCGTCTGCGCGATTCCCGCCGCCTGCGGGCCGAGCAACGGCATGTTCGGCAGGCTCGCGGTCGCCTTCGGCAGCCACATCTGCGTGCGCCACGCGGAGATCGTGCCGTCGTCGGCAAGGCCGCCCTCGAAGGCGATCAGCTGCGGCGGACCTTTCGGATCCCAGCCATGTTCATCGGCACGCATCCACTGAACGCGCACGGGTCGGCCCACCGCCTTCGACAGCAATGCGGCGTCGGCTGCTGCATCGTCGTGACCGTTCATCCCATAGCAACCCGCGCCGTCGAGATAGACGATCCGGACGGCTGCTTTCGGCAGTGCCAGGATGCGTGCGATCGTGTCCCGGAAACGATGCGTCGCCTGGGATGCGCTCCAGATCGTCGCCTTGCCGTCGCGCACGTCGGCGATCGCACAAGACGGTCCGATCGAGCCATGCGTTTGCATCGGCCAGTAGAACTCTGCCGAGAGCCGCTTTGCCGCGGCTGCAAGTGCGGGTCCGGTATCGCCCTTGTTGACGAGGACTTCGTCGGATTCGAACGGCCCGGCGCGCATTGACTCTCGCACCGCGCCGTCGCCGATCAGCGTGGCAGCATCCGACCAGCGCGCGCTGAGCTGTCGGGCGGCGACGACCGCATCCCATTCGTCGTCGGCGACAACGCCGAGAAAATCGTTGACGCGCACGACGCGCGCGCCCGGGATGCTCTTGATGGTTTCCTCGTCGACCGCGAGAAGCTTTGCGCCGACACTCGCTGGCCTCAGGACGCGACCATGCAGCATCCCGTCGACGCGGAAGTCGTGGACGTACACGTGGCGCCCGGTCACCTTGCGCGGAACGTCTGGGCGCGGCAGCGGCTTTCCGACAATCGTGTAGGTTGCAGGATCGCGCAGCGGCGCCTTCGCGTCGACCTTGAGGGCGAACGGCTTGCCGCTGACGAGATCGGCGTAGCTGATAGCGGCACCTCCGGACTTTGGACGGATCGCGCCGTTCTGCACGTCGAGCTCCGCGGCCGGTTTCCCGATGCGCTCGGCCGCACGGGCGATCAGCGCCTGCCGCGCCGTCGCTGCGGCTTGGCGTATCTGCACGCCGCCGCGCATGATTCCCGAGCTGCCTGCGGTCGGGCCCTGGTCGGGTGTGAGCGCGGTGTCGCCCTCGATCATCGTCACGCGGGCGATGTCGACGCCGAGCTCCTCCGCCGCCATTTGCGGGATCGCAACGCGCAATCCCTGTCCGAGGTCGACCTTGCCGCAGAAAATGGTCACCGTGCCGTCGGCGTTGACGGCGAGGAAGCCGTCCACCTCGTTCGTATCGAGCGTGCGTGCAATGGAAGCGCTCTCGGTCGGCGGCCGCTGCGCGACGCCGTCGATCGCCCAGGAAAATCCGACGACGAGCGCGCCGCCGGCCTTCATGAATTCGCGGCGGGACAGCTCAATCATGTGACGGTCCTCCCCGCGGCGCGCTCTATCGCGCGCAGCACGCGCTGATGGGAGCCGCAGCGACAGAGGTTGCCGGCCAGCGCCTCCTTCGCTTCCTGCTTCGTCGCGCCTGGTTTCTTCATAAGCAGCGAAGCGGCCGTCATCACCATCCCCGCCGTACAGTAGCCGCACTGCGCGGCCTGCTCGGCGATGAACGCCGCTTGCACCGGGTGCGGCTTGTCCGGCGAGCCGAGGCCTTCGATCGTCACGATCGTCTTTCCGGCGGCCTTCGACACGGGCAGCATGCAGGCGGGCGTCGCGTCACCGTCAACGAGGACGAGACACGCGCCGCACTGGCCCAATCCGCATCCGAACTTGGCGCCGGTCAGCCCGAGAGAATTCCGAAGCGCGTACAGCAACGGCTCGTCCGCGTCGCGCACGACGACGGTTTGCGCATTGCCGTTGACGTTCAATACAAAGCTCGGCATGGCGGCCTCCACGACGCGGTGGCGCGAAGCGCGCGATGAGCTCGCGCGGGCGCCGATTGATTCTGCCGATCCTACCAGACGAGAACGCCCTCCCGCGAGCGCGCCTTGCCCGCTCAGGCGCCCGAAGCCGTGGGAACCTCGACCGTCACGACGACTCCGCGGCCATCGGGGCGATTGTGCGCACGGGCTGTCCCACCGTGGAATTCCGCGATGAGACGCACGATGTAGAGCCCGAGTCCGAGATGCGGAACGTCGCCGCCGGTGCCTGGCCGCACCGACACCATCGAGTCGAACAGGCGCTCGTCCATCCCCTGCGGCAGCGCCGGTCCTTCGTTGTCCACCGAGAGCCGCGCGGATTCATAGGCACGCAGCAGTGTGATGCTGATCGCGGTATTCGGGGCCGCGAATTCGTGCGCATTGGCGACGAGCTTGTCCAGCATCTGCGCGACCAAGTCGGGCGCCCCGTCGATGGACAGGGGTTGGGCAGGCACGTCGCACACGAAGGAGCGCTGTGGAAATGCGATCCGGTAGCCTTCGACGCAAGCCTTGACGAGTGCGCCAAGATCGAAGCGATCGCGCTCGACCTCGCTCAGGCTTTGCTCGAGGCGCGTCGCTTCGGTCATTCGCGTCAGGATCTCAGAGAGGCGCTGTAATCCACCCTGCGCGCGCTCGATGTACACGCGGGCGTCGTCTGGCAACGACTGCTGGCGCAAGTTGTCGAGTGAGGAACGCACGACGGCGAGCGGCGTGCGGAGCTCGTGCGAAAGGCGGCTCGCCATGTTCTCGCGGTAGCCCGCATATTGCGACAACCGATCGAGCACGGCCGAGAAGCTGCGCGACAAATCCCCGATCTCGTCTCCCGCCTGCGACCCCGCGAGCGCGCCCTTTCCGCGCCCCTGCGCGTCGACTCGTACGCGCCCCTGCGCGTCGATCGCCGTTTCGGCGTCGTCGCGCAGCTTGCGGATGCGGCCCGTCAACCGGGACGCGAATATCGTCAACGCTACCGATCCCACCAGCAACGCCGCCAGCACGATGGTGAACAGGCGCTCGAAAGCGCGGTTGCGCTCGGCAAGCACGGCGTTGGCAGTCTCTTCGACGATGACCGCGCCGCGGACGTCGTCACCGACCCAGATCGGATGCGCCGCGGAGACGACGACCGCGCGACCGTCCGGTGTCAGGCGGCGGTCGGTCGTGAGAATTCCGGCGAGGGCACCGGCGACTTCGCGCGCCTCGCGCAGTGTCGTGCCGGCGCTCTCCTCCGCGAACTCCTCCGTCGGTTGCGCAAGCACGAGTGCGTAGAAGGGATGCAGCACCGACCGTTCGATGCGGCGCCACACGCCTTCGAGACCGTCTGCCGCTGTCTCCGGCGCAGTTGCCGTCCGGCGCAGCGAGCCGGTACGCGCGAGCACGTCGAGGTTGCGGTCGACCACCCAGATGCGCGCGGTCGTGCGCGACATTCCCTGCAGAATCTGCGCGATTTCGGCCACCGCACCCGGATGCGGTACCGCTCGCTGTTCGGAGGATTCGACGGCGCCGCGCTCGCTCGCCAACGATTCGAGCGGCACGGGCGTCAAATCGAAAAGCCGGGCGCGATCGTGCAGCGCGGTCGCCACCGCCTGTGCCGTGCCGGCAAGCGTGCGTTCCTGCGCATCGCGCAGCACGCGCTCGAGCTCGCGCACGTAGCTCCAACCGAGGAAGGGGATGACGAGGAACACCGTCAAGACGAGCAACAGCTGGGCACGGATGCCGAGCTTGATGCGCGATCGCACTATCCACCTCCCCCCGATCGCCGCTTCGCGCCGCTCCCCCCACGGGGGCGAGCGCCTTGGGGCGGCCCGGCGGCGGTGCGATCCCCCCCGATCGGCGTTTCGCGCCGTTCCCCCCCAGGGGGGCGAGCGCCTTGGGGCGGCCCGGCGGCGCTCATGCGTTCCAGCGGTAGCCCATTCCGTACACCGTGTCGATCCGGTCGAACTTGGAATCGATCGCCATGAACTTTCTCCTGATGCGCTTCACATGCGACGTGATCGTGCTGTCGTCGACGACGATCCGCGCGTCGCGCATCAGGCTGTCGCGATCCTTGACGTGCCCCGGAAACCGCGCGAGTGCGTGGACCATCCAGAACTCCGTCAGCGTGAGATCCACCCGCTGGCCATTCCACTGCGCCATCAGACGTTTGACGTCGAGCGTCAGCGGACCGCGCGAAACGACGTCGTCGGATGCCGCGGGCGCATTCAGGAGATCGCTACGGCGGAAGAGCGCCGCGATGCGCGCCGTGAGGTGCGGCAGGCTCACGTCCTTCGTCAGATAATCGTCGGCGCCAAGCCGCAATCCGGACACGACGTCGAAATCCGAGTCGCGCGCCGTGAGAAAGAGAATCGGAACCGTCGCCGAAAGAGCGCGCAGCTCGCGGCACAGTGTAAATCCGCCGTCCACATCGTCGGCGAGACCGATATCGATCAGCGCCAGATCGGGAAGCCGCGTCCGGAAAGCAGCGAGCGCGTCGCCGCGCCTTTCATAGGCAGCGACTTCGTAGCCTTGCCGCTTCAGCACGTCCGCGTAGTTGGCGCGAATGGCGGGTTCGTCCTCGACGATGGCGATGCGGCGCGACATGGGGCGGCGTTGCGGCGGACGTCTACGCGATGGTCAGCGCGACTCCGCCGATGCCTTCGAGTTCCGCGTGGATCGCCATGCGCTTGGCCGGCTTCAGCGGCGTGATCAGGCTGCCAGTCGTGATGATCTGTCCGGCACGGAACCCGCCGAGACCCATCATGCCCTGCCCGAGACAAGCAACCAGCGGCGCGTAAGGATCGTCCTGGGGATGGCCTCCGACTTTGTCATGCACGCGCACACCGTCGACAGTCATCCTGCAATGCAGGCGTGCGAGGTTCAGCGCACGAAAATTGCGTAGCGCATCTCCGATCACATAGCCGGCGTTGCCGAGATTGTCGGCAAGGATCAAGAAGAAGGGTGGAGCGTCGTTGCCGGCAATGCGGGAATGAATCAGCTCGATGCCGATCAACACTTCACTGACCGCGCCCGCAATTTCGTCGCGCGTGTAGGGGCGCGTTCGCACCGGAAGATCGTCTTCGAGGCGCAGCGCAAGCTCGACCTCGACAACCAACTGCCCGGCTTGCGGCAACAGCCATGTGGCGCCTCTCGTCTTCATCGCGTCGGCGAAGATTGGCGCCGCCATCGGCGTGCCGTCGGGGCGAATGCCCACTTTCCAGCCGCCGACATCGGCGCCGAGCGTCTCTGCCACATGCGATTGCGTTGCGTATGCTGCGACGAGGTCGTGCGGCACGAGTGCGTCCGCGTAGGGCACGAGGTGGCCCGTGTGATGTGCTGCGACCAGGTGAGCCACCAGGGGATTGTCGGCGCCAGCTTTCATTCGAATCTCCGCGCCACGGCGTCAGCGCATTTGGAAGGCACCGTATCGTAATTGAGACGGCACGGAATGTCCCTTAGTGTGTTAGCGCGAGCCTCTTCGCTCGCGCATCCCGGCTCGCCGCCTCGATCGCCTGGCACTCGGGGCCCGAGAATTTCGCCTCGAGCGCATCGAGAAATACGCGCGTGCGCGCCGGCATGAGACGCCGTCCCGGAAATACCGCCCACGCCGTCACCGTCGGCAGCGACCAATCGGGGAGGACTGGCGTCAATTCGTTTGCACGCAAATAAGGTTCGACGAAGTGATCGGCCAGGACCGCAATTCCGGCGCCGGCACGCGCGAGGCGCTGCAACAGCTCCGGGGAATTCGCCGTCGCGCGCGCGGGTGGGATGCCTTCCCAGCGTTGCTCGCCGCGACTCATCTTCCACGGTGCCGGGGCGCCATCGCGCCCGAGGAGGTGCAGCGCATCATGTTCCATCAGCGCTTCCGGTTCGGGCGGCGCGCCGCGGCGCCCAAGATACGCGGGCGACGCAAACAGGCTGTGCGAGAACACCGCGAGCCGGCGCGCCGCCAGCGTCGCATCGTCTCGCAACTCGCCCATTCGCAGCGCGACGTCGAAGTTCTCGGCGATCAAGTCCACCCGGCGCGGCGAGAGATCGACTTCCAGCGCGATGGCAGGGTACTTCTCGATGAATTCCGCGAGCAGGGTTCCCAGCACCAAACTCGCGAATTCCGACGGCATTGAAACCCGCAGCCTGCCGCTCGGTTTCGTCTGGCGGTGCTGGGCGAGCGAAGCCGCAGCCTCGACCTCGGCGGCGACCTGGCGAGCATGGTCGAGGACGCTTCGTCCAAAGTCGGTCACGGCTAACTTCCTGGTTGTGCGCAGGAGTAAGCGCTCACCTAATTGAGTCTCCAGTGCAGCCAACCGGCGGGAGACGGTCGACTTCGGAAGCCCGAGACGTCGCGCGGCCTGTGTGAAGCTCCCGTCGTCCACGACGTGCGCAAACAGCAAAAGGTCGTTCGGCTCGACCTGCATTTTTTGTCCCATTTGCGCAACAATGTTATCCATTTATATACCTTTATCGCTATATATGGAACAATTATATTGTCTCCAAGGCCCCTTTATCAACCCCACGGAGACGACCATGAACATCCTGCAAGTGAATTCGAGTGTCCGCCGCGAAGGCTCGCAATCGACTCTGCTCGCGAACACCATCGTCGCCCAACTCCGAGCGATCAGCCATGGCGCGAGCGTCACGGTGCGCGATCTCGCGCGGACTCCGCATCCCGGCCTCGACGACGCCGCGTTGCGGGCCCTTTTCACGCCGGCCGATCAACACCCCCGAGCAGGCGGCTCGCGTCGCGCAGGACAACGCGCTCATCGCCGAAATCCAGGCAGCGGACATCGTGGTGCTCGGCGTGCCGATGTACAACTTCGGCGTTTCGGCCCAGCTCAAGAATTGGATCGACGCAGTGACGCGCGCCCAGGTAACGTTCCGCTACACGGCAGACGGTCCGGAGGGACTGCTCAAAGGGAAGAAGGTTTACGTGGCGCTGACGCGCGGCGGCAAGTATCGCAACACGCCGGCCGATACGCAGGTGCCCTACCTCAAGACGGTACTGGGTTTTCTCGGTATGACCGATGTCGTGTTCGTGTACGCCGAAGGCCTCGCGATGGGGGCCGAAGCGGCGAACGAGGCGATAGCGTCCGCGCAACAACAGATCGAGGAAGCGCTGGCTGCTTGATTGCGACCGCCTCGGCACCATGTAGGTTGCCTCGGCAAACAAGGAGAGAAAGATGACAACGACGAAAGCGCGGCAAGTCCAACCCGAAACCGTGGCGCGGGCGCGCGACGTCGAGCGGCTGATCGCCGGTCAAGCGACCTCCGACGGGGCGGGCGTGAAACTCACGCGCGTGCTGACGCAATCGCTGCAGCGCCGCCTCGACCCGTTCCTGATGCTCGATGCGTTCGGCACCGACAATCCGCAGGATTACATCGGCGGCTTCCCCGATCATCCGCATCGCGGCTTTGAAACGGTGACCTACATGATCGCCGGCCGCATGCGCCATCGCGACAGCGCGGGCCACGAAGGCTTGCTGTCGAACGGTGGCGTGCAGTGGATGACCGCAGGACGCGGCGTCGTGCACTCCGAGCTGCCTGAGCAGGAAGACGGCCGCATGGAAGGTTTCCAGCTGTGGCTCAACCTGCCGGCAAAGGACAAGATGCGCGCGCCGTGGTACCGCGACATCCAGAGCACCGAAATTCCGGAGTTCACCACGCCCGCGGGGGTGACGGTGCGCGTGATTGCCGGCGCGAGTCACGGTGTCGAGGGCGCAGTGCGGCGCGAGAATACCGAGCCGCTGTATCTCGATGTCGAAATGCCGGCGGGGTCGTCGTTCGAGCAAGCGCTGCCGCCAGGGCACAACGCATTTGTTTACGTTTACCGCGGTGGCGTCGAAATCGGCGCGACGCACGTGCCGGTGCAACGAATGGCCATTCTTGGCAACGGATCCGATCGCGACGGCGTGGTATTGACGGCGCAGCGACCGTCGCGTGTGCTTTTGATTGCCGGCAAGCCGCTCGGCGAGCCGATTGCGCAATACGGCCCGTTCGTGATGAACACGCACGACGAGATCGTCGCAGCGGTGCAGGACTTCCAGGCTGGAAAGTTCGCGGCAGCCTGAACCAGGCGTGAAGACCGGTCCCGCCCCTCTCCCGCGCGGGAGAGGGGCGCGGGATCAGGTGTCCCCCTCGGAATCAGACCTGACGGACACCGTCTGCCCGGATTGAACCGCTAGCAACGCGGAAAGCGGTCACCTCTTTGTGAATCGTGGGTGGGCGCTATCGACCCTTAGCCGACATACGCGCTGCCCGAATGCAGCCACTCAAAATTAATCGATTTGAGGCGCCCTCGCGTTGCGTAGGACAACCTGCGTGTATACCCACGAATAAGGCCTACAGGGCGACCGTCTCGGCCGCACGTCTTCGTAAGCCTTTGCTCACAGAAGTTTGAGCACCTCGCTGATCGGGTTCCCTCACGCCCGCAGGCACGCTGGCGCACAACCTTTGCGTCCGAAGGGAAGCGGGCGATGCACAAACCCAGTGAGCCACGGTGGAAGTGGAACCACGCCGAAGAAGCTTCTATGTATGACAACGCTGTCTTCGTCACCGCGTTGTAATGCGCAAGAGGCGAGTCATGTACCTCTGCACAAGACATACCTGCGCGCTCCTGGCGCTTGCCTTCGCACTCGCTGCGACGCTGCCAGTTGCCGGCGCCACGGAGACACGCGATATCGTTGCGCTGGAACGCAAAACGGGTCAACTCGCCACGCTAAATGTCGTGAATGGCTACGCCGCCCTCGGCGACATTTTGATTGGACGCATGGACGACGTGCTCCGCGACGGATTCTTGTGGCCCCAGCCGCTCTCTGCGCACTTGGCTGGTCTGCAAATCAATCAATATCTCATGCAAGGGGCGCGTAGCTGGCCGTTACCGATCGCGTACGTCATCGATGAAACCTTTCCGCCTGCCAGTAGAAGCGCCATAACCGCTGCCCTCGCCCATTTCGCCAACCATTCGGGTATTAGGTTCGTGGCGGCGACAACTGAGAGCAATTACCTCCGTTTCCTTCCAGAGTCAGACAGCGCCGAGTGCGGGCATAGCTTCTTTGGAATGCAAGGCGGCGATCAGCCGATACTTATACGGTGTGATAGTGCTGGTACCGTGGTTCATGAAATCATGCACGCCCTAGGATTTGGTCACGAGCATCAGCGCGCCGACAGGGATAGTTTCATTCGGCTTCACCCCGAGTGTGTGACACCGGAAGCGATGGCAACCTTCCAGACTCAAGTGCTCCAGACATCTCAAAGCGTGCCGTACGGTCCCTACGACTACGCGTCGATAATGCATTACCCTCCGTGGGGCGGAATCAGCAGCACTTGTCCCGTGATGACTCCCATTCCAACCGACTTCTTTGACAGCTCTCCGGGCCTGTTCTGGGGATTGGACGCGCAGCCCTACGCGGAGCTGACGCCCTGCTTCAGTGGTATTGGACAGACCTGCGGTTTGAGCAGGAGTGACGTGCTTGCGCTCAACTATTTTTATGGGGGTGCCCCATTGGCCGGCGTGGTCAATTACGAAGGGTTGTGGTGGGCTGCACCGGCAGGGTTGGAGTCCGGTTGGGGAATCAACCTTGCGCACCAGGGAGACGTCATCTTCGCCACCTGGTTCACCTACGACGTCAACGGCAAGCCGTGGTGGCTGACAATGACCGCGAACGAAACCGCAGAAGGGCAGTACAGCGGGACGCTTTATCGGAGTAACGGACCGCTTACCCGGTTCGGTCCGCCGGCGCCGATGCCAACGGCGGTCGGGAGCGGAACGCTGACCTTTGACAGTGCGACCAGCGGGACCTTTTCCTACCAGGTGAGCGATGGAGCCAATATAGCGACGCAAACCAAGGCGATCGTGCTGCAGACCTTCGGACCGCTGCCGATCTGTGTATGGGGCGCGCAGCCGGACCTCACCAAGGCGACCAACTTCCAAGACCTGTGGTGGGCGGCGCCCGCAGGATCAGAGTCCGGCTGGGGACTGAACCTAACCCAGCAGGGCACCACAATCTTCGCCACTTGGTTTACCTATGATGCGTACCAAAAGCCCCTTTGGCTGTCGGGGACGGCGCCGCAAACTGGGCCGAACACGTACACGGGAACGCTCTATTTGACCAACGGTCCGGCCTTCGGCTCGGTGGCCTTCGACCCGACGAAAGTAGGCCGAACTGCGGTGGGTACAGTGACTTTCACCTTCAGTGACGGCAACAACGGGACGTTTGCTTACAACGTTAATCTTGGAGATGGGGTGAACAAAGCCACTCAGGCAAAGGCCATCACCCGTCAGGTATTCCGCGCCCCAGGCACTGTTTGCCACTAGCGAGTGTTCGCTTTCAAATAATCTGAACGACGCGCGTGGGTCGATAGCGCCATCCGAACGATCGCAATCCGCGACCGCTTGCTACGGCAGCTTGTGGCCGACTGCCGCTGGTGTCTCGGGGTCCTTGAATGGCGGCTTTTGATTTTTCGCCTGCGCGAGCGGTCGCAAGTACGGCCGAAGGACAGCAGGCGTCCGTCCGCATTCAATCGCTGCTGATGCAGATCGACGCAGACCCTGTCTGTTTGGTCAGAACGCAGTTTCAGCTGTCACGACGCGATGTACGCCGTTTTCACCATCGTGTAGAACTCGGCGGCGTAGCGTCCCTGCTCGCGCGGCCCGTAGCTCGAACCCTTGCGGCCGCCGAACGGCACGTGATAGTCGACGCCCGCGGTCGGCACGTTGACCATCACCATCCCTGCCTCGGAATTGCGTTTGAAGTGCGACGCGTGCTTCAACGACGTCGTCACGATTCCCGCCGACAAACCGAACTCGGTGTCGTTGGCCACCGCCAACGCCTCGTCGTAGTCTTTCGCGCGGATCACGCACGCGATCGGGCCGAAGATCTCCTCGCGCGCGATGCGCATCGCGTTGGTCGCGTTGGTAAATAGGGCCGGCGCAAGGTAGTAGCCCTCCTTCGCGCGCTTCAACCGCTCGCCGCCCTTCGCGAGCGTTGCATTTTCGCCGCGCCCGACCTCGAGATATGTGAGGTCCTGATCGAGCTGCGCCTGGTCGACGACCGGGCCGATGTCGGTGCCTGCCGCCAGCGCGTCGTCGACCTTGAGCGTGGCAAGTTTTTCCGCCACCGCGGCGACGAAGCGGTCGTGTATTCCTTCGGTCACGATGAGGCGTGACGATGCGGTGCAGCGCTGGCCCGTCGAATAGTACGAGCCCTGAACGGCGACGATTGACGGCGGTTGGAAGGTCGGCATCGTCCAGCACGACCAGCGGATTCTTGCCGCCCATCTCGAGCTGCACCTTCGCCATCCGAGCGACCGCCTTCGCCGCGATGGCGCGACCCGTCGACACCGATCCAGTGAAGCTGATCGCGCTGACGTCCGGATGATTGACGAGGGTTTCGCCCACTACTGAGCCGCGCCCCATCACGAGGTTGAATACGCCGGACGGCACGCCGGCACGCACCAGGATGTCGGCGAGCGCCCATGCGCTGCCGGGAACGAGGTCAGCCGGCTTGAAGACGACGCAATTGCCGTACGCAAGCGCTGGCGCAATTTTCCACGCGGGAATCGCGATCGGAAAATTCCACGGCGTAATCAATCCGATGACGCCGACCGGCTCGCGCGTCACCTCGACGTCGACGCCCGGGCGCACCGACGGCACGCGTTCGCCCGAAAGACGCAGCACCTCGCCGCCGAAGAACTTGAAGATCTGGCCGGCGCGCATCGCTTCGCCGATGCCCTCCGGCAGCGTCTTGCCCTCCTCGCGCGACAGCAGACGCCCCAGCTCGTCCTTGCGCGCGAGAATTTCCGTGCCGGCGCGATCGAGGATGTTCGAGCGCTCCTGGATCGAGCCTCGAGCCCAGGCCGGAAAAGCCGCCTTCGCTGCCGCTATCGCGGCGCGCGCCTGCGCAGCGTCGGCCTGCGCGTATTCGCCGATGACATCGGTGACGTCCGACGGATTGCGATTGACCGTGACGCTCGGCCCTGCCGCCCACTCGCCGGCGATGTAGTTGCGGAAGTTGTCTGCCATCGGGATTCGCTTCGCGTGCGGGAAAGCTCCGATTGTAGGGGATCGCGCCGCCCGCCCGGCTGCCATCTTGTTGCCACGATTCTTCGCCGCCCTGCCCGGTTTCGCGCACGCCGTTGCCGCTTCCGCGGCCTTCAATGCAGCGTGAGGGCATCGGATTTCCGACGCCTCGTGTCCGGATCGGCATCCATTGGAGGGGACGACGCCATGAGCACCGCCAGGAACCTGAACGCCACGACGGCGCATCCGCTGCGCAGCCAGGTCTACAGGGACGTCGCGCGACTCGCCGGCGAAGCGTTGGCGGCAGGTCTCGTCATCAGCCTTGCGCTCGCGCTCGCGATTTTCATCGTCTCGACACAGGCGGAGGCGGCCGATTCCGGTGTGCCTGGGCAGGGCACGCTTGATGCTGAAAAGTGACGCTGTCGAGGCGCCCGTCGCGGCGCCGCTGCTCTTCACCGACGTCGACATCGTGGTAAGCGGAATGACTGCGCGGACGACAGTCACCCAGCGGTTCGCCAATCCGACCTCCGTGTGGCAGGAAGGCGTCTACGTGTTCCCGCTGCCGGAAAAAGCGGCGGTCGATCACCTCGAGATGAGAATCGGACAGCGGCGGATCGAGGGCCAGATCAAAGAGCGCGGCGAGGCGCGCGCGGCGTACGAGCAGGCCAAGACCGAAGGCCGCAAGGCTACGCTGGTCGAGCAGGAACGTCCAAACATCTTCACGACGAACGTCGCGCATATCGGCCCCGGCGAGGAAGTCACCGTCACCATCGAATACCAGGAGACCTTGCGCTACGACACCGGCGCTTTCCGCCTGCGCTTCCCGATGGTCGTCGCACCTCGCTACGTACCAGGCACCTATGCTGTCGAGGGCGAGCCGGGCACAGGATGGGGGACGAACACTGATGAGGTGGGCGATGCGCGAGCGCATCACGCCGCCGGTTGCGCATCCTTCCGGGGGATTCATCAATCCAGTGACGCTCAACGTCGAACTCCATCCCGGTTTCGCCTTGTCGAAGATCGACAGCCCGTATCATCGGATCGACGTCAGCGAATCGGCCGATCACCGTTACGCGATCAGCCTCGCCAACGGCGCCGTGCCGGCAAACCGCGACTTCGAGCTCGTGTGGACGCCGGACCTCGGCGCGGCGCCGGGGGCTGCTGTCTTCGCGGAGCACAAGGACGGCAAGACATATGCGCTCGCGATGATCGTGCCGCCGGCGCCCGTCGCCGGCCAGGGCGTGCCGCGCAGTCCGCGCGAGGTGGTCTTCATCATCGACACCTCGGGCTCGATGGAAGGCACGTCGATCAAGCAGGCGAAGGAAGCGCTGCAAATGGCGCTCGATCGCCTGTCCCCCGGCGACCGCTTCAACGTGATCGAATTCAACTCGGTGACCAGGGCAGTGTTCGGCGCGCCGATGCCGGTCGACACGGCGACGCTCGCGAAGGCGAAGAGTTTCGTCACCGCGCTGCGCGCGCGCGGCGGCACCGAGATGAAGCCCGCGCTCAAAGCGGCGCTGACACAAGACGTCGCTCCGGGTTTCGTGCGCCAGGTGGTGTTCCTGACCGACGGCGCCGTCGGCAACGAGGGCGAGCTCATTCATCTCATCCGTGAGCGCTTGTCCGACCGGAGGCTGTTCACGATCGGCATCGGGTCTGCGCCGAACTCGTTCTTCCTCACCAAAGCGGCGCAGTACGGCCGCGGAACGTTCACGTTCATCGGCGACGTTCGCGAAGTCGCGGAAAAGATGGGCGCGCTCTTCACCAAGCTCGAAAGCCCCGTGCTCACCGACATCGCGATTTCGTGGCCAGGCAAGACCGAGGTCTGGCCGCGTGAACCGGGGGATCTCTACGCGGGCGAGCCGATCGTCGTCGTCGCGCAGACCGACGCGCTCGAAGGCGACGTGACGATCACCGGACGTCGCGGCGGCGCCCCGTGGAGCGCAACCGTGCCGCTGTCGGGAACCGCGAGCGAGCCCGGCATCGGCGTACTGTGGGCGCGCGCCAAGATCGAATCGCTGATCGATGCGCAAAAGGGCGGCGAGTCGGAAGCCGATGTGCGCAAGGCGGTGATCGATGTCGCGCTCGCGCATCACCTCGTCAGCAAGTACACGAGCCTGGTCGCGATCGACGTCACGCCGACCGCTGCCCCGGACGGAACGACCCGCATCAAGACCGCGCTGCCGACGAACCTGCCGGAAGGCGCCGTCCTTCGAAGCCATCTTCGGCGGCGCGCAGACGGCGACCCCGGCGGCCGCTTCATCTGGTGCTCGGGCTGCTGCTGTTGCTCCTGGCCGTCATCGCGTGGTCATCCGCAAACCGTAGGATTCCGGTCTTCGTGAAAGGACGCTGACATGCAATCCACTGCCGAGCGGGGAGGACCTTTCGGCCGTCGGGAAGTGCGGAACTGGATGCGCGCTTCGCCGCCGGGAATCGCCTTCCGCTATCCGAGGACCGAGTCTTCCCCTGTCGGCGGTGGTGTGCCGCGGTCGAATTCGCGCAAACGAGCGCGGAAGTGGGTCGCCGCAGCGTGTCTTGCATTGGGGGTCGCGCTCACCGGCGACGGTCTCTACATTCATGCGAAGTCGTTGCTCGCCCAGGCGCTGCTGCACCGCGCGTGGTTCGCAACCCAGGCGAGCGGCGTGCCCGCGAAGCCATGGCCGTGGGCGGACACGACGACCGTCGCACGGCTTTTCGCACCGGCACAGGATGTCGACCTTCTCGTGCTGGCGGGCGCGACGGGGCGCACGCTCGCGTTCGGCCCAGGACACCACGACGGCTCGGCGATGCCGGGAGAACCCGGCAACACGGTGCTCTCCGCGCATCGCGATACGCATTTCCGCTTTCTGCACGAAGTCGCCGTCGGCGATTCGCTGATCGTCGAGATGCCAGCGGGGCAGCGCTTCCACTATCGCGTGCGCGAGATCGAGGTGGCCGACCAGCGCGATCTCCGCTTGCCGCGAATGCCGGCCGAACCGACGCTCACGCTCGTCACGTGCTATCCATTCGATGCGATCGAGCCGGGCGGACCGCTCCGATATGTCGTCGTGGCGACCGCCGACAGCGGTACGCTCTGACACGGGAGATTCTCTGGCGCTATCATTGTTCCGCCCAAATCGTGGAGGCGGTCATGAAGCTCGAAGGCTCCTGTCATTGCGGCGCGGTGAAGTTCAGCGTTGCCTCGCACACGCCCTACCCGTTCATGCGTTGCTACTGCTCGATCTGCCGGAAGACGGCGGGCGGCGGCGGCTATGCAATCAACATCATGGGAGATGCCTCTTCGCTGCGCGTGCGCGGCGCCAAAGCGGTGAGCGTCTACCGAGCACGAATGCGCGAAAAGCCGCACGCGCGCGCCACGCTGTCGACCGCACGACGGCATTTCTGCTCGAAGTGCGGCAGCGCCCTTTGGGCGTACGACCCGCAATGGCCCGAATGGGTCTACCCGTTCGCATCGGCCATAGACACGCCGCTGCCGAAGCCGCCGGAACAGGTCGAAATGATGCTGGACTTCGCAGCGCCGTGGGCGAACATCCCCACGGGAAAAGCTCATACGCACTTCCGCGAATTTCCCGACCGAGAGCATCGCCGGCTGGCACAAGAAACGCGGGCTCGAGCGTCGTGTGATTTCTACCTGAACTCCACCGTCATCCCGCCGATTCCAAGCGCTCCGTAGTCGCTCGCCCAAGTCTGCCCGGACGCTACCGGCCACGCGTCGGTGACCGTGCCCGTCGTCACGATCTCGCCGGGCGCGAGCGATTGAAATTGCGGCTGCGTCGCGAGGACGCGGACGAGATGCGCAAGCGCCAGCGCGGGGCTGCCGAGCACGTTGGCGCCCACGCCGCGGTCGACGACGGCGCGTCCTTTACGCAACGTCAGGTTGAATGTCGGCAGCGCCGCGGCGAGCGCCTCACGATTGCGGTTCGTTACCGGAATCGTCGTGCCCACGACCAGCGCACCATGGAGACCGAACGCAGCCGTGCAGTCGGGCGCCGTGAATTTCCAGTCCGGGAAATGGGATTGCACGATTTCGAATCCGGGGGCGATCCATTCCACGCATCGGAGGATCTCGAGCGGCTCGTTCGTCGGCGGGATCGCTCTGCGCAGGCGGAACACGACCTCGGGCTCGATGCGCGGCTGGACAGAACGTTTTCAGCTCGAGTGTCGCGTGACCTTCCTTCGCGAAATGCGTCGAATGCGTCCAGATGTGCGCCCACATCGGCTGGTAGACGCCGTAGCGCGACCAGATCGTCGTATTGGTGAATCCGATCTTGCGCCCGACCGTCTGCCAACCCTGCGCGATCCGGCGACGGTTCTCGATTTCGCGCAGGACTTCGTAGGCGGCCGGGATGTCGAATGCCGGATCGGTGTCGGTGATCGGGGCAATCGTTGTAGCGGTATCGTAGGCGTGGATGAGGCGCGTTGCGATCGCGGCGATGTCATGCGGGGGACTCATCGCAGGCCACGGAATCTGCGCAGCAGCGACGTCAACGCGACCCAAGCTCCCGTCGCGATCGCCATGCCGAGCAGCACGGCGACGAGCGCGCCGAACAGACCGTCCGAGTGGAGCTGCGTCACGATCACCCACGCAGTGAACCCGCCGATCCCCCCGCAGACGACGATGCCGAGGAGGCTGCCGATAATCGAGCCGCTCTGGGAGGGTCTCATTTGAAAGGCGCAATCGCTTGCCGAGCGGCGCCGAGGCACAGTATAAGGTCCGGACTGCCAATCGAGCGAACGAGGTGATTTCGTGCGAATCCGGCTCCGTATAGTGTTCTTGCTCGTGTTTGCCGGCCTTGTGGCGCCGGCAACCGCCGCCGACATGGCAAAGACGCTGCGTGTTGCGTTTCCCGTCGCGGAAAACGGTTTCGATCCGCAAGCGGTCTACGACACGTATTCGTTCGATGTCTGCCGCGCCATCTTCGAACCGCTCTACACATACGATTATTTCGCGCGGCCGGTGCGCCTTGTGCCGAACACCGCCGATGGCCTGCCCGTCGTGACCGACGAAGGGCGCACCTACACCATCAAAGTGAAGCGCGGCATCTACTTTGCCGCCGACCCCGCCTTCAAGGGCAAGGCGCGCGAGCTCACCGCCGACGACTACGTCTATACGATCAAACGGATCATCGATCCCAAGGTTCGTTCGTACTGGCTCTATCTGCTTGAAAAGAACCTGGTCGGCGTGGACGACGTGCTGGCGAAGGCGCGCGCCTCGGGCGCCCTCGATTACGACGCGCCGATCGAGGGTCTGCAGGTGCTCGACCGTTACACGCTGCGCATCCGTTTCAACAGGCCGGACTACGCGTTCAAGTGGTGGCTCGCGACAGGTCAATTCGGCGCTGTCGCGCGCGAGGTCGTCGATATGTACAAGGACGCGAGCAACCGGGTGATGGAGCATCCCGTCGGCACCGGGCCCTACCTGCTGAAGCAGTGGACGAGGGGACAACGAATCGTGCTCGAAGCGAACCCTGCATTTCGCGAAGTGCTCTACCCGGCGCCCGGGGCCGGCAGCTCCGCAGCCGATGCAGCAACCGCCAAAGGACTCGTCGGAAAACGCCTGCCGATCGTCGGCAAGGTCGACATCGCGATCATCGAGGAGCCGCAACCTCGCCTCCTTAGCTTCGACACGGGCGCGCTCGACTATTTCAGGGTGCCGCCGACATTGGCTGAGAACGTTCTTATCGGAGACAAGCTCAAGCCGGCGTTCGTGAAGCGCGGCATGGTCCTTCACCGCGAAATCGAGCCGTCGATCTCGTTCTTCTACTTCAACCTCGAGGATCCGCTTGTCGGCGGCTACACGCCCGAGAAGCTCGCGCTGCGCCGGGCGATCAGCATGGGATATGACCGCGGCGGGCGCATCACGCAGGTCCTGAATGGCCAGGCGATCCCCGCCACGCAGCTCGTACCTCCGGGTCTTTATGGCCACGATCCGAAATACGTCGCGCGCTACGGTTACGACCCCGCAGCCGCGCGTGCGCTCCTCGATCGGTTCGGCTTCAAGGATCGCGACGGCGACGGCTATCGCGAGTTGCCCGACGGCAAGCCGTTGACGCTGACGCTGGCATCGACACCCGACGCCGCGGCCCGGGTGGATGACGAGCTATGGAAGCGCAGCATGGATTCGATTGGCCTTCGTGTAACGTTTCTGAAGAACAAATGGCCCGAGCTCAACAAGATGTCGGAGGCAGGGCAACTCATGATGTGGGGCCTCGGCTGGATCAGCAATATTCCAGACGGGCGCGACTACTTCAGCTATTTCTACAGCCCGAACATCGGAACGTCGAACGATGCACGCATGCGCCTTCCGGCGATGGATACGATGTTCCAGCAGGCGCTGGCACTTCCCGACGGCCCGCAGCGGACGGCGCTGTTCGACCAGATGAATGATCTCGTTTTCGACTATGCACCCTGGATTCTGAGCAACTACCCGTACACCAACATCGTCGCGCAGCCGTGGCTCAAGGGCTACAAGCACAACGCTTTCATCCCACAGCAGTGGTGGTACTACGACGTTGCGGCGCATTGACTCGCCGCGGAGGCTCAGCGCTTCGGATGTATGACGGGCTTGGGCGCGAACGCCACGGTCCCGGACGGCTCTGCAAGCGACGCGGTTTGCAACACCGCGAGCAGGCTTTCGAGTCCGAGCTCGAACGTACTGTCCCACCACGGCGACTTGAAGTACGGGGCCGCGGCCGCGAGGTGCGGGCAATATTCTGCAACGTACGCCTCGCTCACCGGCACCGCCGCCGACGGCCCCTTGGCGTAGCCCGCCGTTTCGTCGAGCGCGGCGCCCGTCACGTAGTAGCTTAGGACGCGAAACCACTGAGCAGCAAGCCGATCGTCGTTGGGCACCGCGTTGCGGGCGAGCTCGAGCACCTCGTCGATGACGCGTACGCCGGTCGGCGTGTTGAGACGGTGTGTGGCGAGCAACTGGAACAGGCGGGGATAGCGATGGGCGAGCGCGCGGAACGAGTACATCATCTGCCGCAGACGTGCGATCGGATCGGCGCCCGGCGGTCGCGTGGCGAACTCCCCGATCACGTGATCGATGACCGCGTCGAGCAGATGCGCCTTGCTCGGAAAATAGTGGTAAATGCTCATCGGCTCGCAGCCGAGGAAAGTGCCGAGGCGGCGAAGGCTGAAATCGGCAAGACCGTCGCGATCGATCAGCGCAAGAGCAGAGGCGATGATCCGCTCGCGCGTCAGCGGCAGGCGCACCGATGAAGCGGCGGATAGGCCCGGTTTCAGTCCCTGGCGCGGCGCGGCGGGACCGCGATTGGGGGCTGCCCGAGTCTTCGCCGTCATGATAGTTGCAATCTTACACCGTAAGGGTATAGTTACGCAATCGACTTACAGCGTAAGTCCGTGTAGATCTGACCGGAGGGATTCATGGACACCGTCGACTTCATCGGGCTCCTCGTGCCCGTCACCTATTTCCTGTTCCTGATCACCGAGAAGCTCTGGCCGGCGCGGGAGTTTCCGCCGCGCAAAGGCTGGCAGTGGCTCGGCGTCGGCTTGCTCATCCTGATCTCCACGATAGGGGTCGTCGTGCCGCTCCTGATCCCCAGCGAATGGCTCGACGCGCACCGCTGGCTCGACGGTACGCGCCTGGGCGTTGTCGGCGGCACGATCGTCGGGTACGTGCTCTTGGAAGGTGTCGTCTACGCGTGGCATCGAAGCGCACACAACGTCGGTTTCCTGTGGCGCGGCTTCCATCAGATCCACCACAGCCCGCAGCGCGTCGACATTCCCGGTTCCGTACTGTTCCATCCGCTGGAGATGATCGTCTATGTGATGCTTCAGCTCTTCACGACGGTGATCGTGCTTGGCCTCGACCCGCTCGCCGCCGCGCTCGTCGGCTATCTCATCGCCTTCAACAGCTACTTCCAGCACTGGAACGTGGGCACGCCACAGTGGCTCGGTTATTTCATTCAACGGCCCGAGTCGCACTGCGTTCATCACAGAATGGGCGTCCACTACTACAACTACGCGGACTTTCCACCGTGGGACATGCTGTTCGGCACGTTCCGCAATCCCGCGAAGTTCATGGGCGATTGCGGATTCGAAGCGGGCGCCGATCGAAAGCTCGGCGCGATGCTCGCGTTTGCCGACGTCAACGCACCTCTCTATGGACCAGGCAATCTTGGCGCCAAGTCCACGGTTGCAGCTGTCAAGTAATAGGATGGCCACCCATTTCATGTGCCGCATCCGTCACGCTGTTGACCGCAGTCAACCCTTCCCGTGCGAAGAATTCCGATTCGCAGGATAATTGACGTCCTTTCTTCGGAGGTCAGTCATGAGCGAGCAACGGGAAGTCGTCATCCTGAGTGGAGTCCGCACCGCCATCGGCGATTACGGCGGCAGCCTGAAGGACATCGCGCCCAGCGACCTCGCCGCGCGTGTGGTCAAGGAGGCGGTGAGCCGCGCGAAGGTTGATCCAGCCGATGTCGGCCAATGCGTCTTTGGCAACGTAATCCACACCGAGCCCAAGGACATGTACATCTCGCGCCTCGCGTGCGTGAACGGCGGCTTGCCGCACGACACCGGGGCGCTGACGCTCAACCGGTTGTGCGGCAGCGGCATGCAGGCGATTGTCTCGGCGTCGCAGTACATCAAGCTTGGCGACACGGACGCCGCGGTTGCCGGCGGCGTCGAGAGCATGAGCCGTGGCGCCTATGTGTCGACCAGCCAGCGCTGGGGCGCGCGGATGGGCGAGTCGAAGCTGATGGACATGATGGTCGGCGCGCTGACGGACCCGTTCGACACGATCCACATGGGTGTCACCGCTGAAAACGTGGCGGCGAAGTGCGGCCTCGACCGCAACGTCCAGGACACGTTCGCCGTCGAGAGCCACAAGCGCGCGGCGGCGGCGATCGCCGCCGGACACTTCAAGAGCCAGATCCTGCCGATCGAATTGAAGAGCAAGAAGGGGCCGGTCGTGTTCGACACCGACGAGCACGTGCGCGCCGACGCCTCGCTCGAGGGCATGGCCAAGCTGAAGGCAGTGTTCATCAAGGAAAACGGCTCGGTCACTGCCGGCAACGCGTCCGGCATCAATGACGCGGCAGCAGCGGTCGTGCTGATGGAAAAATCCGCGGCCGCGAAGAAGGGGCTGAAGCCGATGGCCCGTCTCGTCGCTTACGGTCACGCGGGGATCGATCCGAAAATCATGGGATTGGGACCAGTGAGCGCGGTCAAGCGCGCACTGGCGAAGGCCGGCCTCAAGGTTTCCGACATGGACGTCATCGAGTCGAACGAGGCGTTCGCGGCGCAGGCGCTCGGCGTATCGAAGGAATTGGGCCTCGACCCGAAGAAGGTGAACCCGAACGGAGGCGCCATCGCACTGGGTCACCCGATCGGCGCCACCGGCGCGATTCTCACGATCAAGGCCATGTACGAGCTGCAGCGCACCGGCGGCCGCTACGCGCTCATCACGATGTGCATCGGTGGCGGTCAAGGCATCGCGGCGATCATCGAGCGGATGTAGGGCCTGTTAACGCTATGGGCGCATACGCGAACGAGTGGCGTGGGGCGCCAATCGCGACAGCCGACGATGCCAAGACTGGTGGTCTTGGCGAGGAGAGCAACAAAGAGTGGCGCCCCAGGCCGCGCGTTCCCTTCGGGTTGCTGGCGAAAACGCCCATCGCGGCGTTGCAAAGTCTCGCCGGGTGCCCGACCCGCGTTCGCCCTCGCGCCTTGCGCTGGGCGTTTTCGCCCGTGCAACGCGTTTGTGTCCATAGCGTTAGCAGGCCCTAAATCGATTTGCGCGTCGCGATGACGGTATCCCGTCTTCGCGTCGGCATCGCCGGCCTCGGTCGGCTCGGCCGCCGTCACGCAACGATGCTCGCCCGTCAGATCGCGGGTGCCGAGCTCGTCGCAGCCTGCAGTCCCGTCGTCGATGAGCTCGCGTGGGCGCGCGATACGCTGGGCGTCGCGCACATGTTTGGCGACTACGCGCAAATGCTTGCGCACCCGGGGCTCGATGCGGTGTTTCTGGTGACGCCGACGACACTGCACGCCGACCAGATCATCGCGGCGCTGAAAGCCGGCAAGCACGTGTTCTCGGAAAAGCCGCTGGCACTCGATCTTGCCGATTGCCTGCGCGTCGAGCAGGAGGCCGCGCGTCATCCGAAGCTCAAGGTGATGATCGGCTTCGTCCGCCGCTTCGACCCGCACTATCGTGACGCGCAGGCCAAGATTGGCGCTGGCGCCATCGGCCGGCCGTTCCTCGTGCGCTCGCAATGTGCGGATCAGAACGACCCCGACGGCTTTTTCGTGCGCTTCGCGCCGACCTCCGGCGGAATCCTGCTCGACATGAGCGTCCACGACATCGACGGCGCGCGCTGGCTGCTTGGCGCGGCGAAGGCCGCCCGCGTCTACGCGACCGGGACGATCGCGATCCATGAAGGCCTGCGTGCCTGCAACGACGTGGACAACGCCGTCGCGATCATCGAATTCGAAGGTGGAAGCGTGGCGACGCTGTATGCGTCACGCACCTTCGCCCATGGTCACGAATCGATGACGGAGATCGTCGGCACCGCGGGTCGCCTCACGGTCGGCGCGAATCCGCGATTGAACCGGGTCGAGATTTCCGACGCGCACGGCGTGCGCAACGAATGCACGCCGACGTTCTACGAGCGCTTCGAGGAAGCGTTTCTGCGCGAGCTCACGGAATTTATCGACATCGTGCGCGAGGATCGCACGCCGCCGCTGACGCTTGCCGACGCCACCGAAGCGACGCGAATCGGCATCGCGCTGACGGAATCGCTGCGCTCGCGCCGGCCGATCGATCTCTAGTTCACTACCGCTTCCCCTGCGACAGGCTACTAATCAAGGTCTCGGTGCGGGGTGGATGTTGTCGACCCAGTGCACTGCTTCGGGATTGGGCTCGACATTGGGCAAGTCGAGATTCACCACGACGGGCTCCTGGCCGCTGCGGCAGAGCACGCACGACAGCGGCTCCGTGTCGCTCGCGTTGATCTCCTGGTGCGGGACGTACGGCGGCACATAGATGAAGTCGCCCGGACCCGCCTCCGCCACGAACTCGAGACGATCGCCCCATTTCATCCGCGCGCGCCCGCTGACGACGTAGATCACGCTTTCCACCGGACCGTGATGGTGGGCACCGGTCTTCGCTTTCGGGTGGATGACGACGGTGCCGGCCCAGAGCTTCTCCGCCCCCGCGCGCGCATGCGTGATCGCCGCTGCGCGATTCATGCCGGGTGTCTGCGGCGTGTTGGTGTCGAGCTCGTTCGCGTGCACGACGCGAACCCCGTGCAGCCGCCACTTGGAAACTGATGCGGAAACCGGTGCGTCGGTCATTTGATGAGGCCGAGGGTCTTGGCCGAATTGAGGTACTGCGGCGTGCGCTCCTTCATGAACGTCGGGACCATCTCCAGAGTGATATCGGTGACCTCGAAGCCGTCGTCCGTCATCCGTTTGCGAAGCTCCGGGTCCTTGTTGATCGCGTCCATCATATCGGACACCTGCTTGCGCACGGCAGGCGGCGTCGACTTCGGCACGCCGATGCCGCGATAGGCGCCGTCGACCCAGTTGAATCCCAGCTCCTTGAAGGTTGGAACGTCGGGGAATTGCGGCAGGCGCTTCGCGGTTGCCACCGCGAGCATCCGCATCTTGCCTTTTTGCTGGATCGCGAGCGTCGAGTACGACATTGCCGCCGACACGTGGCCGCCGAGGATCGAGGAAATGAGGTCGCCCGTGCCCTTGAACGGAACGTAGGTCGTCTTGACGCCGAGCTCGCGATCGAGCCGCACCTGCGCGACATGATTCGCGGTATTGGTCCCCGACCCCGCGATCGTGACCGCCTCCGGCTTGTCACGCGCGGCTTTGACGAGGTCGGCGAACGTCTTGAACGGGCTGTCCGCGGCGACGATCACCGCGTCCGGCGTGTAGTGAAAGAAATAGACCGGTGTGATGTCCTCGGTCTTGTATTGCGTTTCCGGCTCGAGTGGCTGCAGCACGATATGCGGCAAGTTGACGCCGATAATCGTGTGGCCGTCGCCCGGCATGTTGTTCATCTGCGACCAGGCGAGCGCGCCCCCCGCGCCGGCCTTGTTGATGACGATCATCTCCTGCTTGTATTTGGCGGAAAAGACCTGTGACTGCAGGCGCGCTGCAATATCGGACTCGCCCCCGGGCGCAAAGGGAATGACATATTGGACGGGCTTGTCGGGATACGCGACGGCGATCGGCGCCGCGGCCAATATCGCAAGACCCGCGAAGGCGCGAAACGAAGCAAGCAAACGCATGGCGTCTCCTGATGAGACCGGGTATCGAACGAGGCCCGGACGCACAGTCTAACGCCCTCGCCCGGCGGATTCCACGCTGCACGAGTGCGCCCCGCCACACCGGTGGTAGCGCATAATTGAACGGTCGGCTGGAGCGCCGCAGCGACACGCAACGTCGGTTTCGCCCGGCCGCATCGAAACGCACGGAGGACAGATGAGCAATACGCTGCGCAGGGTCGATTACTTCTACGTGATGGTGCCGAACCGAGCCGGCCAGGGCGCGAAGATCATGGCCGCGCTTGCGAAGGAAGGCGTCAATCTGCTCGCCTTCTCCGGGTTTCCGAGCGGGGGCAAAGCCCAGCTCGACCTAATGCCGGAGAACGGCGCGAAATTCCGGAAGGCCGCGAAAAAACTCGGCCTCAAGGTTTCCAAGCGCAAGACGGGATTCCTCTACCACGCGGACGACCGCGTCGGCGCGATGACCGGAGTTTTGGCCAAGCTCGCGGCTGCGAAGATCAACGTCACCGCGATCGACGCGGTCGGAAGCGGCAAGGGCCGCTTCGGGGCGATTTTCTGGGTGAAACCGAACGCCGTCGCAAAGGCGGCAAAAGCGCTCGGCGCGAAGTGAGGGCGTCACCCGGCGCGTTGAAAGCACGCGCCGGCACGATCGTGGCAAGTTCGGGACCGCCGCCGGCTGGCGGCTTTCGCCCCGGCGGTCCCTGACGCGCTCCGAACAATGGACAGGGGAGGCGACCATATCCATGGAGCTGCAGGGCGACCGCAAGCTCGTCCGTCATTTCCGCCAGATCCTGCTCTGGCCGCTGCAACTCGCGCCGATCCGCGCGGGCGCGCAGATTCAGGAGCACTGGAATCTGCTGGAACGGGAAAGCGCCGGAAATCCGTGGGGCGAGGTTCGTGACGAATTCAGCTGCGCTCCCGGGGAATTCCAGCAACGGCATTACAGCGAATTCGTCACCTTTCTGCCCTACGTCCGCCGCTTTCTGTATGGCGACGCAAGGGGCCGCGGCACCGCCAACGCCAGCGAATCGCCGATTCGCGTCTTCCGCCGCAAAGACGTGACAAAGGTACGGATGACGTACCCGGGCTCTGTCTGGGCGCCGGCTGCGTTCAACGTCGCGCATGTCGATCTGTGCTTCTTCTACGACATCGATGTCGTCATCCTGGTCGTCGAGATTTTCGCGGACGATGTCGAACTGGCGCAGGCGCAGGACACGATGTACCGATTCGGCCGGGCGTATCCGAATTACTGGGAAGAGGATTGCACGGGCGGCAACTGCCTTGAACGCGTGGAGTGGCTTGCGGCCGACGACAAGGTGCTGTCGGTTTCCGACTACGAGCACCGCGACCAATACCTGTCCTTTGTCGGCCGTTACCGTGCGCCGCGCTTCGCCTCCCACTGGGAGTTTTTGCTGAAGCCGCTGGTGCCGGATCATTCCGAGGAGAAGGGTCTCATTCGCTACAGCCAGGTCGAGTACAGCCGCATGCCATTGATGGCCTACTTCGCGATGGACGATGCGCGGGCGCTGACCCGTGCCGATTTTGTGCGCCTCGGCCTCGTCACCAGGTCGGGCGCGTCCGATGCGCTGCCCTATTCGGAACGCTACGTGCAGGATTTCGAAAGCCGCTATTGCTTCGACCAGTTCTGGAACGAGCAGCGGATCGGCCGCCCGGGAACAAGGTTCCTGTCCTGCGGACACTCCTTCGCAATGGTCGGCGACGCCAGCGAGCGCTTCTTCGTTGATCGAGACGCCGGGCTGCTTGGACAGTTCCGGCATCAGTATTTCCTGCTGTTCCTGATTCCGCATTTCCACAAGGCCGCGCTCTTGATGCTCTCCGACCGCATGGTCGACGCGCTCAACAAGCTCGACATCCGCAATGCCGAATCGGTCAAGCAATTCAAGCGCACGATCCGCCATCTGCTGGAGATCTTCCTGCGCTTCACCCACCGGTACTGGTTCCACGAAGTCTCCGATCAGCCACAGGCAAGAGAGCTCTACCGGATGACCGCCAGCTTCCTCGGCAGCGACCGGCTTTACGCCGAGACCCGTGACGAGATCGCGGACATGAGCGAGTATCTGGAGGGCGACACGCTGCGCCGGCAGGCCAATACGGTCGTGCGCCTGACCGTCGTCACGACGTTTGGGCTCATCGGCACCGTCGCCACGGGCTTTCTCGGGATGAACCTGCTCTCGCTGGCGGATTCCACGCTCGCGGAGAAGGTGGGCTACTTTTTCCTGGTGTTGATACCGACAACCGTGGTGACGTTCTACACGATCGTCAAATCCAAGCGACTGTCAGACTTCCTCGAGGCGATCTCGGACGAACGGTTGCCGACGTCGTCCAAATTCAGGACATTGCTGGACGTCTGGAAAACGGACCCCAACCCCTGACGCCCGCGACGGCGAACTGTCAGCAGCTACGCGTAGAGCCGGCCCCCGCCCGACGACTCGTCGGGAAACGGGTGCGCGAGACTGCCGTCGTCGCCGTTCGCCACCGTGGCGATGTCGAACGTCGCACTCAAGTCGGCACGCAACCGGCGGATGAACGTTTCGGCGCTCGGCGAGGCGCTGCCCGCCAGGTGAACGACGAAGTGGCGAGCGACATCCGGCGCGATGGAATCGAGAACGAAAATTCCAGCGCCGATCAACGGGTCAAGCTCCGGAAATGCACCGTCCGGTGCAACCAGGTACACGAACTGCGTGTCCTGGTGACACGATGCAATCTCGGCCACCGATTTCCGCCACGGCGCCGGGATCGGCGGCAGCCCTTGCGCTTCGCTGCGCGCCAGCGCCTTCAGAAGCGAGCGGCCGATTTCGGTCCGGAGGGCGGCGACCGTCACGCCGCGGGCGCGCAGAAACGCCTTGAGCGAGAACTCGAGGCCCTGAGCGGCGGCGTGATAGGCGACCTGCGCGTCGGCGCACGGGATTCGATGCTGCCGGCAAAGCGTGTGCGCAACGCGCAGATAATCATGCCCGTAGCGCCAATAGGCAAGCGGCGACGTGCGCCGCGCCTCGTTGTCCGTCGTGGAAATAATCATCGCGACTCCCCCTCTGCGGATTCGGAACGGAACAAGGGACTGTGAACCTTCCCTTTTGGGGCGGGTCGATGCCCGGATGACGTCAGGGTTTTGGCGCCAAGTAGCGGCGCAAAAAAAGCCCACTATCCTGTTGGGTCGCGCGTGGCAGGCGAAGTTCCATAATTTTCGCGGCGATTTACGCCGTAACCGATTGCTCCCGGCGCGCCACATCGGCCCGCTGGTCGTCGCCTATTGGCCCCACCGCGAAGTACGTTGCCTCGGGATGCGCCAAATAGAATCCCGAGACCGAGGACGCAGGGAGCATCGCGAAATTTTCTGTCAGCGACATCCCGATTTCCTGCGCGTGCAAGAGATCGAACAACGGCGCCTTGACCGCGTGGTCCGGACAGGCGGGATATCCCGGCGCCGGACGGATACCGCGGTATTCCTCGCCGATCAGGGCGTGGGCGTCGAGTGATTCGCTGGGCGCGTAGCCCCACAACTCGCGGCGCACCTTGCGATGAAGCCATTCCGCAAACGACTCGGCGAGGCGGTCGGCGAGCGCCTTTAGCATGATCGCCGAGTAATCGTCGTTGCGGGCCTCGAATTCGGCGACTTTTGCGTCAATGCCGAGCCCGGCCGTCACCGCAAAGGCGCCGACGTAATCCGCAAGACCGGAGGACTTCGGAGCGACGAAATCGGCGAGGCAGTAGTTGGGCTTGCCGGCGGGGCGCTCGTTCTGCTGGCGCAGGTTGCGCCACGTGAGGACAACATCAGTTCGCGACTCGTCCGCATAGAGGACGATATCGTCGCCCAGGGCGCCCGCGGGCAGTAGCGCGACCACGCCGCTGGCCGTGAGCCAGCGGCCCTCGACGATCTGCTTCAGCATCGCCTGCCCTTCGGCCAATACATTGCGCGCCGCCGCGCCGACGATTGGATCATCGAGGATCGCCGGATAAGGTCCGCTCAATTCCCATGTCTGGAAAAACGGGCCCCAATCGATCAGCGCTGCAAGCTCGCGCAGGTCGACGTTGCGGATTTCGCGCCGACCGATGAACGTCGGGACCGGCGGCGCGTAATGCGCCCAATCCGCGTGGTATGCGTTGGCTCGCGCCGCGGCGATTCCGATCAGCGCCGGCCCCTTCTTGCTTGCGTGCTGGACACGGATTCGCTCGTAGTCGGCGGCGACTTCGGCAATGTACGCCGGACGGTGGTCGTCTGAAATGAGATTGCTCGCCACCGAAACCGCCCGTGAGGCGTCCGGCACGTAAACCGTCGCTCCGTCGTAATTGGGCGCGATCTTCACCGCCGTATGGATGCGCGACGTGGTCGCGCCGCCGATCAGAAGCGGCTGCGTCATGCCGAGCCGCTTCATTTCATGCGCGACATGCGCCATTTCTTCGAGCGACGGCGTGATCAGGCCGGACAGCCCGACCAGATCGGCGCCGCGCTCGACCGCCGTTTCGAGGATCTTCTTCGCCGGTACCATTACGCCCAGGTCGATGACCTCGAAATTGTTGCACTGGAGCACGACGCCGACGATGTTCTTGCCGATGTCGTGCACGTCCCCCTTGACGGTGGCCATGACGACGGTTCCTTTTGGTTTCGACATCACGCCGGACGCCACCTTCTCGGCTTCGATGAAAGGCACGAGGTGGGCGACCGCCTGCTTCATCACGCGCGCGCTCTTGACGACTTGCGGCAGGAACATCTTGCCCGCGCCGAACAGGTCGCCGACGACATTCATCCCGTCCATCAGCGGCCCTTCGATCACCTGGATCGGGCGCGCGAATTTGCGCCGCGCCTCCTCGGTATCCTCAACGACATACGTTGTGATGCCGCGGACGAGGGCATGCGACAGGCGCTCCTCGACCGTGCCTGCCCGCCACGTGAGATCCTCGCTGCTCACTTTCCCGTGCGCCTTGACGGTCTCGGCGAACGTGACGAGCCGCTCGGTCGCGTCCGGGCGTCGATTGAGCACCACATCCTCGACGCGCTCGCGGAGCTCCGGCGGAATCTCGTCGTACACGCCGAGCTGTCCGGCGTTGACGATGCCCATCGACATTCCCGCGCGAATCGCGTGGTACAGGAAGACTGTGTGGATCGCCTCGCGCACCGGCTCGTTGCCGCGGAACGAAAAGCTCACGTTCGAGACGCCGCCCGACACCTTCGCATGCGGGAGATGCTGGCGGATCCAGCGCGTCGCGTTGATGTAGTCGACCGCGTAGTTATTGTGCTCCTCGATCCCCGTCGCAATCGCAAAGATGTTCGGGTCGAAAACGATATCCTCCGGCGGGAACGAGACGTTGCGCGTCAGAAGCTCGTACGCGCGCCGGCAGATCTCGACTTTGCGTTCGAACGTGTCGGCTTGGCCTTTTTCGTCGAACGCCATCACGATCGCCGCCGCGCCGTAGCGCCTCACAAGCTGCGCCTGACGCAGGAACTCGGCCTCGCCTTCTTTCATCGAAATCGAATTGACGATGCCCTTTCCCTGCACGCACTTGAGCCCCGCCTCGATCACCTCCCACTTGGAAGAGTCGATCATCACCGGAACGCGGGCGATGTCGGGCTCGGAGGCGATGAGGTTCATGAAACGGGTCATCGCCGCTTTCGAGTCCAGCATGGCTTCGTCCATGTTGACATCGATGATCTGCGCGCCTGCCGTCACCTGTTGTCGCGCGACTTCTACGGCGCCCGCGAAGTCCCCTGCGAGAATCAGCTTCGCAAATGCACGCGAGCCGGTGACGTTCGTGCGTTCGCCGACATTCACGAACAGCGAATCGTCGCCAATGTTGAGCGGCTCGAGGCCGGCCAGGCGCATCACGCGGGACATGAGGGAAGGCTCGCCGTCGATGTTCTCGCTCGCGCACGCGCGACGCGAGGCAATGCTCTAAGCCGCGGTCGCAAGCTCTTCCGCCGGCAACTTGCGCGGCGCAACGTCGCGCACCGAATCCGCAATGGCGCGTATATGCGCCGGCGTCGTGCCGCAGCAGCCGCCGACAATGTTGACGAATCCGCTGCGCGCGAATTCGCCGAGCAAACGCGCGGTTTGCGCCGGAGTTTCGTCGTATCCGGTTTCGGCCATCGGATTCGGCAAGCCTGCGTTCGGATAGCACGACACGAAAGTGTCGGCGACGCGCGCCATCTCTTCGATATAAGGCCGCATCAGCGCGCCGCCGAGCGAGCAGTTGAGGCCCACGGCGAGCGGACGCACGTGGCGCACCGAATTCCAGAAGGCCTCGGTCGTCTGGCCGGAGAGCGTACGACCGGACGCGTCGGTGATCGTGCCGGAGACGATGATGGGGAAGCGGCGGCCGATGCCGTCGAAATACGACTCCAGCGCGAACAGCGCGGCCTTGCCGTTCAGCGTGTCGAAAATCGTCTCGACGAGGAAGAGATCCGCGCCACCCTCCGCCAGCCCGTCGATCGCCTCGCCGTATGTCGCGACGAGCTCGTCGAAGCGGACGTTACGCGCACCCGGGTCGTTGACGTCGGGCGAAATCGACGCCGTGCGGTTGGTGGGCCCAAGCGCGCCGGCGACGAAACGCGGCTTGTCGGGCGTGCGCATGGTCCAGTCGTCGGCCCGTTCGCGGGCGATTTGCGCCGCCACGAAGTTGATGTCGCGGACGCGATGCTCGAGCTTGTAGTCCGACTGCGCAATCGCCGTCGCATTGAACGTGTTGGTCTCGACGATATCGGCGCCGGCTTCGAGATAGCCATCGTGAATTTCGCGGATCACCTGCGGCTGCGACAGGACGAGCACATCGTTGTCGCCCTTGATGTCGTGCGAGTGCCCGGCGAAACAAGCGCCTCGGTAGCCGCCCTCGTCCAGCCGGTAGCCCTGGATCATCGTGCCCATGGCGCCGTCCATGACGAGGATCCGCCGCTTGAGCAACGTGGAGAGAAGTTCGGTACGGTCGGGTTGCATGGCGAGATTGCGGCGGTGCGTCGATATGAATTCTAGCATCGGCATATAAGAGGGCGGCCGCCTGGGCGTGGCACGATGGAAGCGATCAGTTATATCGCCCAAACGATGCGGCATAACCAGGGTTTTCTGCACATGGTAAATTTGCAGGCATGAAGCACTTGAAACCCCGGGAAGCCGTCAAGTTTCTGGAGGAAAATCCATCCGCGGTGTTCATCGACTGCCGCAGCGAGATGGAGTATTTCTTCGTCGGCCATCCTGTGGGCGCACATCACGTCGCATGGAACGACGGACCCGATTGGGACATCAATCCGCATTTCGTCGGCCAGGTGAAGAAGGTCACCAGCGCCAATCGGCCCGTCGTGCTCATATGCCGCAGCGGACATCGTTCGATCGACGCTGGAATGGCGCTCGAAAAGGCCGGCTTCGCCGAGGTCTACAACGTTCTCGAAGGATTCGAAGGCCCGCTCGACGAGGACCACCACCGCGGGACGCTCTCCGGCTGGCGCAAGGAAGGCCTGCCGTGGGAGCAGCTTTGATCTAGGCCGCGCGCGCGGTCAGGACGCGATCCCGGCAATCCGGGCACAATGTCGACGTCGCATTCCGACGTTGACTCGCAATGGCCGCGTACGGCCGCCTCTGCACGCTCTTCCACGACGCCGACAAGCCACGCGCCTCCGATGCCGAGGCCGCGTGGTACGCCGAGCGCCTGCCTCGGGACTCGGGACCGTCGCTCGAAGTGATGTCGGGATCGGGCCGCCTGCTGATCCCGTTGTTGCAGCAAAGCCGCAACGTCCACGGCGCTGATCTTTCACCCGCGATGATCGCAAGCTGCGAGGCGCGGCTTTCTGCCAACGGTCTCGCAACTCCGCTTTTCAGGCAGGATGTGGTGACGCTGAACCTGCCGTTCCGTTATGTCGCCGCCATTGTCGCGGCCGGATCGTTTCAGTTGTTGACGGACCCGCTCGCGGCGCAGAAGGCACTCGAACGGATCCGCGCACATCTCGTCGATCCGGGCTCTGCTGTTGATGGATATCTACGTTCCCGCCGAAGCCGCGCATCCGCCGGGCGCGCCGGTGGTGCAGGTGCAGACCGTCACGCTCCCCGACGGCACGAAGATCGCGCGGCGTTCGGAAGTGTTCGTCGATGTCGACGGCCGGCGCATCGACATCAAGAGCCGCTACGAGCAGCGCGAGCGCGCGACGATCAGCGCGCGCGAGGATGAGTCGCTCGCCTTCACCTGGTACACCGAGGACGAAATCGCCGCGCTGCTAAAAGATGCGGGATATCGCGACGTGATCATCGGGCCGCCCGCATGGGTGTCGGATGATGCGCCGGACGGCGAGCGGAGGTTTTCGGTGAGCGCGAAGGCGTGAGCGCCTCCGTGTCAAAGGGAAAGTGACATGTACACGACGCCGGGCAGCGGATTGACGTAATACGCTGCGCACTCGCGAAACCCGTGCTTCGCATAAAGCGCGCGCGCCTCGGCCATCCACTCGAGCGTATCGAGCTTGAGCTCCGAATACCCGATCGTCCGCGCCTGGTCGACCAACATCGTGACCAATCGCCCGCCCCAGCCTTCCTTGCGCGCTGCGGGCCGCACATATAGACGCTTCACTTCTCCCACGCTGCCTGGCGGCAACGGCAACGCGACATCCGCATCGAGCGGTCGCAATGCGATGCACGCAAACGCCTCATCCGGCTCGCCCGCGAGCAACAGGCGTCCGCGCGGACGAGCATAGGCGCCGGGGAGTGTCGCGAGCTCGCGGTCGAAATCCTGAAAGCACAGGTCGACTTGCAACCACTTCGCGTACTCGACGAAAAGCGCGCGCGCGAATACGATATCTTCGCTCGTCGCGGCTTCGCGGATCGCCGCAGTCATGATGAGGTCTGCGTCTGATGCAATCGCCGGGCGCGCAGATCAAGCCGGCTTTTCGCAGTCGCCGATCTTCGTTTCCGCTGCGGGATACGCGGGCGTCAGGTCGCGCAACTTCGCAATGACGGGTTGTTGCGGATCACGGATGACGATGAGCGATTGCAACACCACCTGTTGGCGCGGACCGACCTTGGCGCCCGTGATTCCCAACTTCGTGAGCTCGGCGAGCTGCGCGCTGGCGGCACCCTCGGTCCGGAACGCGCCGAGCGAAATGGCGAGACGCTGCGGTCCGCCGTCGACAACGAACGCATCCTTATGTCCCGCCGCCTTGAGGTCGGCGGCACGCTTGTCGGCGGCTGCCTTGGTCGCAAGAGGTGGAAGGTAAACCCACCACGCAGTCGGCGTCTCGATCCGTCTTTGGCTGACGAGCTTCCCCAGGCCCAACGGCTCGATATCGACAAGCGCGCGCGCGCGCTCGATTTCTCCGAACGGTCCCCATTCGAGGCATACGTTGGCGAGCGCGGCTGCCTTCGACGGTCCGAGCGCGGCGACCTCCTGTGGCGAAAGCAGCTTGATCTTGTCGGGCTGAACCTGTTCCTTGAGACGCACACCCTCGCCGCTGCTCGCGCTGTCGAGCCACAGGTACCCGGCCAGCGCGAGATTCGCGAGCAGAAGAAAGACGACGAGCGTACGCATACAGCGATATTAGCCGGGAGCGGTAGCGCCGGCCAGCGCGAGCACGCCTTCGAGGACGAGGTTATCCACGACCTCGACCGGCGGATTGAGGTGCGGTGCAATCTGCATCGCGGCGCCGCCCGCAAGGTAGACGCGGACCTGGGCAGGGTTGGTATCGATCTGCCGGCGCATTTGCTCGACCGCTCCGCAAATCGCCTGCATCGCGCCCGTATGGAGCGCGTCCGCGGTGTTGTCCGGGAACTCGCGGTATTCGCCCGGCGCCGACCTGAGCGCTGCGGTGTTCTCGGCCAGCGCCTGCAGCATGAGACGCATGCCCGGGAGAATCAGTCCGCCGCGAAACACGCCCTGCTCGTCGAGCGCGTCGATGGTCACCGCCGTTCCCGCGTTGACGACGACGCAAGCGGGCGGGAAAACGTCGGTGGCATTGGAACGCTGCCACGCGGCGACGAGCGATGCCCACCGATCGGCGCCGAGCTGCGAGGGCAGCGCATAACGATTGGTGACGCCGCAAGCGCTCGCGCAGGCGGTGAGCCATTCCGGCACCAAACGCCAGCGCGTGAGCTGCGCCTCGACACGCACGCGCGCAGCCTCGCCGGCGACATTGACGCCGACTACGCGCAGTGGCCTCGACAGGTTGTGCCAATCGCGCAGCGCCAGCGTTCCGATGTCACTGTTTGGCGTCACGCCGAGTGCCGTCCAGCCGTGAGGACCGTTCAACCCCCACTTCATCCGGCTGTTGCCGACGTCGACGACAAGGATATTGCTCATCGCCGGTGGCTCGCGAACGTGCGGTCACGCTTGCGGCGCGCGATGATGGAGCCCTCCTAGACTCGCCGCAGCGAAATCTCACCTGATAGAAAGCGCGCGCGCCGCGGGCCGTCGGCCAGCACCAGCGCGCCGCTCGCGTCGACGCCCGCGACCTTGCCGGCGACCGTCGCGCCGTCCGGAAGCAGCAGCGTAACCGGCTTTCCCTGGTACGCGTGACGGTGCTGCCATTCGGCCGCGAACGGAGCGAAGCCGTCCTTTGCGTACTGTTCGAGCACGGTGGCGAGCTCCGCGATCAGCGCAGCAAACAGCTGGTTGCGGTCGATCTCCTTCGCACCGCGACCTGCAATGCTCGCAAGATCGGTGACCGGCACCTCGATATCCTTGCGTGCGGTCGCAGGCAGACGCACGTTGAGACCGACGCCGACGACCGTCGTCGATGGCCCGAGCGCGTCACCGTTCACTTCGATCAGGATGCCGCCCACTTTGAGATGGCGGTGAATGATGTCGTTCGGCCACTTGAGCCCGACACCGCGGAATCCCTCCGCCTCGAGCGCGCGTGCCACCGCGACACCGACCGCGAGCGAGAGTCCGGCCAGGAAGCCCGCGCCCTGCTCGAAACCCCAGCCAAGCGAAAAGGTGAGGCTGCCGCCCGCAATGGCGGTCCACGCACGGCCGCGTCGCCCGCGACCGGCCGTCTGCCATTCAGCGGCGAGCGCCACGCCATGGATATCGCGTTTTTGCGACCGCCGGAGAAGCTCGGACGACGTTGAATCGAGCTGATCGACAACTTCGACCGTCAGCCGGCGCCCACTCCCGCGTTCGGCCAGTGCCTCGCGGACGGCCTTGGCATCGAGGAAATCAGGAGTCTCCAGCAGTCGGTATCCACGCCCTTTGATTCGCTCGAGCGCGAGACCCGCCGATTCGGCATGCTTCAGGACTTGGGAAACGCGCGCGCGCGTGAGCCCCACCTGCGCGGCGAGGTCTTCACCGGAGTGAAAAGCGCCGTCGGACAGCTGACGGAGCAACGAAAATCCGAGTGGAGTGAGCACTAACTTGCTTTTCCGTTGGTAAGCCTTTGAAGGATAACAGAATCCGTTTTGAATTGCCATCCTTCGGTCACACACCCCAAATGCGGTTGAAACCTGGCTTTGCAACGTCACCGCAAGCGCCCCGCTGGCACGATCAGCCTTTCAGCACGCCCCGTCGAATCTGGTCCTGTTCGATCGACTCGAACAGCGCGCGGAAATTGCCCTCGCCGAAACCCTCGTTTCCCTTGCGCTGGATGATCTCGAAAAAGATCGGTCCGATCACCGTCTTGGTGAAGATCTGCAGCAGCATTTCATTCTCGGCCGGCGCGCCGTCGAGGAGTATCCGGTTGCGTTGGAGCCGCGCGGTGTCCTCCGCGTGCCCGGGAAGGCGGCCGGCAAGCGCCTCGTAATACGTATCCGGCGTGTCCTGGAAGTCCACCCGCGATTTGCGGAGCGCCTCGACCGTCGCGTAAATGTCGTCGGTCGCGAGCGCGACGTGCTGGATACCTTCGCCGCGATAGTCGATTAGATATTCCTGGATCTGGCTCTTGTCGTCGCTGCTCTCGTTGATTGGAATGCGGATCTTTCCGCAAGGGCTCGTCATCGCTTTCGATTTCAAGCCGGTCAGCTGGCCCTCGATGTCGAAGTAGCGGATTTCGCGGAAATTGAACAGGCGCTCGTAGAAGGCAGCCCATTCGTTCATCCGGCCGCGATGCACGTTGTGCGTCAGGTGGTCGATTGCGGTGAGTCCCGCGCCCATCGGATGCGGGTTGACACCGGAAAGCGACACGAAATCGATGTCGTAGATCGACACGCCGCTCCCGTTGTCGGTATAGCGGTCGACGAGATAGATGAGTGAATCGCCAATCCCCTTGATCGCCGGGATATTGAGCTCCATCGGACCAGGATGCGCCTCGACGCCCCAGGCACCGTTCTCGACGCACTTGCGATAGGCGAACGCCGAATCCTTGACGCGAAACGCGATCGCGCAGATCGATGGGCCATGCACGCGCGCGAACGCCTGCGCGAAACTGTCCGGCTCGGCGTTGACGACGAAATTGATGCCGCCCTGCCGATAGAGGAGCACGTTCTTCGAGCGGTGCTTCGCAACAGCGGTGAATCCCATCTGGCTGAAGAGGCGCCCGAGCGCCGCCGGATCGGGCGCGGCGTATTCGATGAACTCGAAGCCATCGGTGCCGAGCGGGTTGTCCCAGAGGTTGCCGGGAGATCGCGCTGTCATGGTTGTCTCCTCGCCCCGTCGTTCAGGTAACACTGCAATCTTGCGATTTTAATGGAAGCCCCGTCTCAGCGCGGCCGGAGGAGCTTGAGTACCTTCGGGTGCAAGGCGCGATCGC
Organism: uncultured beta proteobacterium; assembly: GCA_963724975.1. Lineage (GTDB taxonomy): Bacteria > Pseudomonadota > Gammaproteobacteria > Burkholderiales > Casimicrobiaceae > CAIWHR01. The sequence goes on from CAVRXB010000005.1 coordinate 1,059,886, forward strand.
CGCAGGCGACGACCGAACCTCCTTCGTCGCACCGCCCGCCGTCCCAGGACGTTATCGAACCTCCCGCGGATTCGACAATCGGTATCAGCGCCTGGATGTCATAGGCATGCAGCGACGACTCGATGACGACGTCGACGAAGCCCATCGCGAGCAGGCAATAGGCGTAGCAGTCACCGCCCCAGCGCGTCAGTCTGACTTTCTCGGCGACCCGACGAAACGCGGCGCGCTCTCGCGCGTTACGAAACATCGTCGGATCGGTGCATGCGAGCACGGCATCCTCGACGCGAGCGACAGCGCCGCGTGCGCAACTGGCGCCGCTCGCGCCCGCGCCGCCATTCCGCCGTGGCGCCCGCCTCGGCGAGAAAGGTTTCGCCGACGTACGGCTGATGCGCCACGCCGGCAACGACGCGCTTGCCGTCGTTCAGCGCGATCAGGGTCGCCCAATGCATCTGTCCGAGGATGAAGCTCCGCGTGCCGTCGATGGGATCGATCACCCACGTGTAGCGCGAGGAGCCGCTCTCCCAGCCGAGTTCCTCGCCACGAATGCCGTGTTCGGGAAACGTGCGTGCGATTCGCGCGCGAATCACGGCCTCTCCCGCGCGGTCGGCGACGGTTACCGGATCGTAGCCGCGCACGCCGCCTTTGTCGGCAACCTGCAGCGCAACACGAAAATGCGGGAGGATCGCCTTGCCGGCGGCGAGCGCCGTTCGATACGTGAACGCGAGGACATCGGGCGGGCGGGTTCGGGTCATGTGTAACGCGGGACTTCTGTGTCAAGGTGAATCCGCATCTTCGCATGGCTAGAGCGGTGCGCGATCCCGCGGTCAAGCGCCGCTACGCCGCCTGCAGCAACGCGTCTTCCTTCGCGGCCGAGAGCACGTTGCGCCATGCGAGAGTGTTGTCGCGTCGCGCGAGCCAATCGGCGGTGTCGGCAATCGTCCGTTCCAGCGGGCGGAAGCGCAGACCGTGTCCCATGGCCCTGCCAGACGAGAACGACATGAACCCTGCGGTCGACGAGTCCGATGCCGGCAGCCAGAGCGGCAACTCCGTCCAGGGCTCGACGCCGTGGGCGAGAAGTTTCGCGTCGGCGATCCAGGCGGGCGCGATGGCGGTGCTGGCGGCGCGCTCGTGCCGCATCAGCGCGTCAACGAGGGCGCCGAAAGTCCACCGCCCCGGCGGACTGCACGCGTTGAAAGTGCCGGCAACCCGCGCCGCCGCGAGGTCGAGCATCCACTCCGCGAGATCGCGCGCATCGATGAACTGCACAGGGCGTGAAGGCGGCGCGGGCACTACCGCATCGGCGCCCCGCGGGCCCAGGACTTGCGGATGAAGGAAACGCGCGACCCAATACGAGAATCGATCGGTCGGGTCATGCGGTCCGACGATCAATCCCGGACGCACGATCGTCGCCCGCTCGGCAAAGGCCGCAAGGATCTGCTGCTCGCATGCCGCCTTCAGCGGGCCGTAATGCGCGGCGATGTCCTCGCTTGCGGGATCGGCAAGCGCATCGATGCGCGCGTTCTCGTCCTGCCCCGGCACGCTGTTGTCGGCGTAGACCGACAACGATGAGACGAACAAATAATGCGACACGCGGCCATCGAGGAGCTGCGCCGAGCCGCCCACGCAGCGAGGCAGAAACCCGCTCGTATCGATCACGGCATCCCACGTTCCCGTCGCGAGTGCGCCGAGCCCGGGCGCGACGTCGGGATCGCGGTTGCCGGCGCGCCGTTCGACTCCGGTAGACCACGGCACCGGCGTGCGGCCGCGCGTGAAGATCGTGACGTCGCAACGACGCGCGCGAGCGAGGTCGACGACATGCCGGCCGAGGAATTGCGTGCCGCCGAGAACGAGCAGCTTCACGTGCGATTGCGCCGCTGCCGCGCGAGAACGAACGCCACCCCGGAAGTCAGCGCGGAACGATCTTCACGCCCGCCAGCTTCTCCTGAGCTTCGATGAGCGACGGGACGTACTTGTCGCCGAAGCCCAGCAGATTCGCGTTGACGAGGCTCTGGTGGACCGCCTCGCCGACGATGCCGCATACGGGCAGCGACTCCGCGAAGTGCGTGTAGTAACGGAGATCCTTCATCGCGTTGACGAGCGTGAACTTGAGTCCGGTCAGATCGCCGTTGTTTTCGAGCATCTTGCCGACCATCATCTGGAAGATGCCGGAATTGACGGCGCCCGCCGAGATCACTCCGTGCAGCTTCGACAACGAGACGCCCGCCTTGGCCGCGGTGGCGCATGCTTCGGCGGTTGCGGTGGCAATGGCTTGCGCGACGAAATTGTTGATGAGCTTGATCATGAGGCCGTGGCCTGCGGGGCCGGCATGGAAGATGTTCTCGCAGAACGCCTGCAACACCGGTTTCAGCGTCGCGAACGTCGCGTCGTCGGCGCCGACCATGATGTTGAGCTTTCCCAGTTCGGCCTCGACCGGCGTGCGCGCAAGCGGAGCATCGACGAACAAGACCCCGGCGGAGGCGAGCGATTCGCGCATTTTTGTCGTAGTCCCGGGCTCGCTGGTCGACGTGTCGACAACGACGAGCCCCTTGCGCGCTGCGCTTGCGATGCCATCCTTGCCGCTGACGATCTCCTCGACCTGCGGTGCGCCGGTGACGCAGAGGAACACGATGTCCGATGCACGGGCGACGTCCGCGCTGGTGGCCGCTTCCTTCGCGCCTGCCGCGATGAGATCCTCGAGCGGCTTCCTGTTCCGGTGCGCCCGCACGGTCAAAGGAAAGCCCTTGGTGACGAGATTCTTCGCCATTCCATGGCCCATGAGACCGAGTCCGATGAAACCCGTGCGCGGCTTGGCGCTCGTCGCTGCATTCATGTGGGAACCTCCGCAAAAGGGGAATGGCCCGACCCGGACGCGACGCCCGATTGGTCAGGCCACTTGACCGATTCTACAGCGACCGGGGTGTGACAGGTCAAGGACATTAATCGACTGCCGTCGGTTCCTGCGTTTCAGCGAGCACGCGCGTGCGCCGGCGCTCATGCCATGCGAGCAGGAGGCCGCTGCCCGCAATGATCGCCATGCCCGCGAGCGCCGGCATATCGGGGAAATGGCCGAACAGCATCCAGCCGAGCAACGTCGCCCACACGATTTGCACATATGTGAACGGCGTGAGTCCCGAAGCCGGTGCGTGCCGGAAAGCGAGGATGAACAGGAAGTGGCCTGCAGTTCCGAGCATGCCCATCATGCCTACCAGCACGATGTGCGTCCATGGCATGTCGGCCGGATGATCGACAAACGGCAGCGCCAGCGTCAGCAGCACCGTGCCGCACAGAGCGGAATAGAACAGCGTGACGCGCGGATCCTCGGCCGAAAGCTTGCGTGTCATGATCTGGAACGTGGCGTAGAACCCTGCGGCGCCGAGCGCGAGCAATGCGCCGCCATGCAAAATCGCGGCACCCGGCCGCACGACGAGCAGCATTCCAGCCAACCCCGCGACGACGAACGCCCACCGAGGCAGCGTCATCCGTTCCTTCAGCACGACCACCGAGAGCAGGATCACGAGCGTCGGCGTCGTGTAGTTGATCGCGGTCGCCTCGGCGAGCGGCAGATACTTGAGCGCATTGAAGAACAGCAATGACGAGAAAAGCAGGATGGTGCCGCGGGCGAGCTGCAGCCGCGGCTGCGACGTGCGCAAGAGACCTGATCGCATCGTCGGCCCGAGCCACAGCACGATCGCCACCGCCTGCAACGTATAGCGCGCCCAGACGAGCAGCGGCACCGAGTAGCGCACGGCCAGGAACTTGACGATCGAGTCGAGGATGGCGAAGCAGCCGACCGCGCCGACGATCAACAGGACTGCCGATGACGGTACGTTGCCGGGATGCCGGGAAGGCTTCATCGCCGCGGCACCCGCGCCCTTGCCGTGCACGCAGACGGAGCGGATTCACGAACGAGGGAGAAGCGAGCGTCCAAGGGAATGGCGGCACGACCGACGCGGAGTCACCGAAGCGCGACATGCCCGACGCGTGACATCCGATTCTAGCAGCCGCCCGCCGCGTAGAATAAATGGCGATTGCGGAGAATCACGCCGCTTTGAGCCGCCCGCGCGAATCGAAATGCCCGAAAACCGGAAATGGATGATCTACGGTGCAACCGGGTACACCGGCCGGCTCATTGCCGAGGATGCGAAACAGCAGGGGCTCGCGCCGATACTCGCCGGACGCAGCGAGGAAGTCGCGACGCTCGCGGCAAAGCTCGGACTCCCCTCTCTCGTGTTTGCGCTGTCGGACGTGGCGGCGACTCGGCGCGCCCTGGACGGCGTGTCGATCGTCGCGCATTGCGCCGGCCCGTTTGCGGCGACCAGCGCGCCGATGATCGACGCCTGCCTGCTCGCGCGAACTCACTACGTCGATATCACCGGCGAAATCGACGTGTTCGTAGCGGCGCAACGCCGGCACAACCAGGCGAGCGCCGCAGGAATCGTCGTTTGCCCCGGCGTGGGCTTTGACGTGATCCCCACCGACTGCGTTGCCGCGTGCCTGACAGAGGCCCTGCCCGACGCGACGCATCTCGCGCTGGGCTTCAAGGCGACCGGCATCCGCAGCCCGGGAACCGCGCGAACGTCGATCGATGGCGTGGCGCACGGCGCGCGCATCCGCAGGAACGGCGCGATCGTCACCGAACCGCTCGGGCGCCGCACACGAACGATCGACTTTGGCACCGGAGCAAAACTTGCCGTGTCGATTCCCTGGGGCGATGTCGCAACGGCCTATTTCACGACGGGGATCGCCAACATCGAGGTCTATGTTCCGGCATCGCCGCGCTCCGTTGCCCGAATCCGCCGTCTGGATCACCTGCGGCCGCTGCTCCGCCTGCCGGCCCTCCGTGCATTGGTGGGTCGCATCGCTGCCAGGAACAATCCGGGACCCTCGCGGAAGGAGCGCGATTCGGAACGGACCTGGGTCTGGGGCGAGGCGCGAAACGACCGTGGTGACGTGCGCACTGCGCGACTCACGACCACGAATGGCTACCGGCTCACGATCGACGGCGTCCTCATGGCGGTGCGCGCGCTGCTTGTGCGTCCCCCGGGCGGCGGCTATTTCACGCCTTCGCAGCTTCTCGGCACACGATGCGTCGAGCGGCTCCCGGGCTGCAGCGCCATCCGAATAGACTAAGGGCGCCGCGGTTCGGCGCCGACTGCTAAGCCTTGCGGCAGTTCTGCGGTAGATACTGCGCGGGCACGTCGACCGGAATGCAATGCCAATGAATCCGTTGCTGCGCGTCGACCGACGGCGCGAGCAGCACGACCTTGCCCGCAATTTCTCCGGCCGCGGGCCCCAACCCGAGGCGGACGCGGCCCGTCGTGGGACTTAAGTCGACGTGGTCAACATACTCGGCGTTGCGCTGTGCAACGACCGCCGAATAGTCGGGCCGTCGCGGAATCGAGCCCGTGCGCCCCCACTGGTCCTCGACCTGCCGCTGTAGTGGCGCGACGGCGGCAAGCCCCGCCGCGACATTCGCACGCACGAGGTGCTGGTCATAGATCGCCGACAGCTCGGGTACGGTTACCTTGAGCAGCAAAGCGACCACGACGCTGCCGACGGCGAACGCAGTCACGGGTGCTGTCTGCCGGCGCCCGCTCAGGATCGAAGCGACGATATCCTTCCTTTCGCTCGTGGCCTCGGCTTCCCGCACCTGATGCTTTACTCGCCGGAACAAGAGCGAATCGGCAGCCAGCGCAGCCGACTACGCATGGGAGGAGCCAGATCACGGCAATCGCACACGCGAGCCACGCGGTGGGCGATTCGCGCAACGAAGGATCGATCCACGCAAAGAGCGCGGCGAGGCCGAACGGCAGCGCCGCCAGGATGCCACCGGCTATCCACATCCGCCGATAGAACGCCCATACCGCGGGAAATAAGAACGCCGGCCAATGCCAGCCGATCGCGGCGCGCCCAGTGCGCTCGTAGCGCAGAAATCTCGGCACCCAGACTTCCGCGCGCGCACCGAGCGCCAGCCGGTAGAGAATTCCGAGCACGGGCCGCACGACGAGCTCTTCCCTCCACGGCATGCGGACGGTGTCGTGAATATTGGTAAGTGTCGGGATCGTAAGATCCATGATGAACGTCGAGCCGAAGAAACTAGGGTGGAGCGGGTGAAGGGAATCGAACCCTCGTCGTAAGCTTGGGAAGCTTCTGCTCTACCATTGAGCTACACCCGCAATGCTTTCAATTGTAGCCAAATCCGGAGTCAACCGAGAGCCGAATTGGCAGTGACTTGCGTGCGCGGAGGCGTCTTGCCCGCCTCACCCAGGTCAAAGAACAATCCCGTCATGATGACAAGGCCTTCGCGCGCGACGTCCGCAAGCAGGTGCTCGTCCGGCGCATGCTGCGAGCATGCCGGGTAGGAATGCGGTACCCAGATCGTCGGCAATCCGAGCACATCGGCGAAGCAGTCATTCGGCAGCGATCCGCCGAGATTGGGCAGGATCGCCGGCGATGCGCCCGTCGTTGCGGCGATCGACGCGCTCGCCCAGCGCACCCACGGATGATCGGGATCGAGCCGCGTGGCCGCCATCGGCTCGGAATCGCTCGCGCGCACGTCCATCTGCGTGAAGCCATGGCTGTCGAGATGCGCGCGGATCGCCGGAACGAATGCGCGCCAGTCGCAGCCGGCGACAAAACGCATCTGCATATGGGCCGTCGCGCGCGGCGGGATCGCGTTCACCGGACGCTCCGGATTGCCGGTGCGAAACGCAAGCACCTCGAGCGCGTTCCAACCGAACACGCGCTCGGCCGGCGTAAGCCCGGGTTCGCCCCAGTCGGCGTCGATTGCCGGGCCGTCCGGCTCGCCCGGCTCGATGGCGGACAGCGCGCGGCGAATGCCGTCCGGAATCGGCGGCGGGCGCAAGGCCGGCACGAGAATCCGCCCGCGCGCGTCGACCATCGACGCGATCGCGCTCGCGAGAATCGTGCCTGGATTGGCAAGCAGACCGCCCCAGTTGCCGGAGTGGTGCGCGCCGTCGCGCAATTGCACCGAAAGATCGAAATTGAGTGCGCCGCGCGAGCCCAGGAAAATCGTCGGCCGATCCGAGCGCAGCCGCGGACCATCGGAAGCGATCAGGACGTCGGCGGCAAGCTCCGTTGCGCGCGTTTCGCACACCTTCCGCAAACCGGGCGAGCCCAGCTCCTCGCCCATTTCAATCAACAGCTTCGCATTGAAGCCGAGTCGTCCGCGCGCATCGATGACGCAGGCGAGTGCCGTCAGGTTGATCGTGTGCTGGCCCTTGTTGTCTGCCGTTCCGCGCCCGTACCAGCGGTTGCCGGCGACGTCGACCTTCCACGGCGAGCGCCCGGCGCTCCATTGGCTCTCGTAGCCCGCGACGACGTCGCCGTGGCCGTAGATCAGCACGGTTGGCAATGCGACATCTTCGCATCGTTGCGCGAACAACATCGGCGGCGCCGCCGCGACGGGATTGGGCCACACGCTCCACTCGAACCCCAGGCGCGCCACACTCGGTCCTATTTCCTCGGTCAGGTAGCGCAGGAGCTCCGGCGCCGATTCACGGATCTGGCTTTCGGTGCGCACGGCGACACGACGGCGCAGAGCTTCGAGCAGCGTACCGTCGTCAAACCGAGAGGTCGCTCGGCCGAGAGCTGCCGCGCGCGTGCATTCGAATTCGTTCACGAAGGGCAACATCCGCAAGTTGCGATCGCTTGCATATTAGCGGATTGCCCGCGACGTCGTGCCCGGCATTCACGCGATCTGGACGCAATCGCATCGCGAGCGTATGCTCATCGGTTTGCTCGACGGTCCGACCCATTGCCGCAGCGCGCGCAAAGGCGAAACGGCCACGAATCTCCACGTGGAACTCCACGTCTTCGTCCGTCCGACTCCGGATTGTCTTAGTTGCCCCATAACTTCGCGAGTGGAATCGCTCATGAGACTCCCTTTCCTCGTTCCCGCCGTTGCGTTTGTCAGCATTGCCTCCGTCCTCGCCCTGCCTGGAGCTGGATTCGCGCAGACGCCAGCAGCGGCACCGGCAACGGCGTCGAAGCTGCCCGCCGATCCGTGGCCGCGCGTCGTCGACCTCTCCAACGGACAAGTGCTGGTCTATCAGCCCCAGGTCAATCAATGGGAAGGCAACCGGATCGATTTCCGCTGCGCGATGGCAATCAAGCCGACCGGCGCGAAGGAAGAGACCTTCGGCGTGATCTTCGCGAACGCACGCACGCAGGTCGACAAGGTCGCGCGCACCGTGGTGTTCGAGGATCTCAAGATCACAAAAACCGATTTTCCCACGTTGCCCAATCACGGTGCCGCGTACACGACCGAGCTCGAGAAGGAATTCGCAACTACGATCCGCACGATTTCGCTCGACCGCCTCCAGGCGTCGCTGGCGCTCGCCGGCGTCAAGCCTCCGACCGTCGCGGTGCAAAACAATCCGCCGCAGGTCATCGTCAGCTATTCGCCCGCAATCCTGGTGCCGATCGACGGCGCCCCGGTGTTGCAGCCCGTCCCGAATCACAGCCGCATGAAGCGTGTCATCAACACGCGTGCGCTGATCTTGCAAGCCGGGTTCACTGACGCCCTCTACATCCACGTGTACGACGGCTGGCTCACGTCGAACGGAATCGGCGGCCCGTGGACGCAGGCCTTCCTCGGTCCCTTGATGCTGAAGGAAGCGAATGCCGTCTCGCAGGAGCTCGCCACGAAAGGCCTGGTCGATCTGCTCGACGGGGGCGCCAAGGCGAATCCGAAGCCGTCGCTCGCGAATGGCGTGCCGACGATCTACACAAGCCAGACGCCAACCGAGCTCATCGAATTCAAAGGCCAGCCCAACTTCGTGCCAATCGTCGGCACGCAGCTCCTGTGGGCGTCGAACACGACGAGCGACGTACTGATCAACACCGCCAACAACGACTATTACGCGCTGCTCGCCGGCCGCTGGTTCAAGACGGGGAATTTGAGCGGACCCTGGACCTTCGTTGCGAGCGACGCCTTGCCGCCGGATTTTGCCAAGATCCCCGCGCAGTCGCTTGCCGGCGCGGTGCTGCCGACTGTCGCAGGCACCCCGCAGGCGCAGGAAGCGGTGATCGAAAATTCGATTCCGCAGACCGCAACGGTGCCGCTCAAGAACGGACCGAAGTTCACGCCAAATTTCAACGGCCCGCCGAAGGTCGTTTCAATTCCCGGAACCACGCTTTCACAGGTGGAGAACTCGTCCGAGCCCATCGTCCAGGTGACGCCGAATTCGTACTATGCAGTCGTCGCCGGCGTCTGGTTCACGGCGTCGCAGCTGACCGGGCCATGGGTAATCGCCAGCAGCGTGCCGGCTGCGATCTATTCGATCCCGCCGTCATCACCGATCTACTACGTCACCTACGTGCGGATCTACGAGGCCACGCCGCAATACGTCTATGTCGGCTACACGCCGGGCTACCTGGGCGTCGTTGTCTCGCCGTACGGTACCGTCGTCTATGGGACGGGCTATGTTTACTCGCCGTGGATCGGCACCGAATGGTATCCGCCGCCGTACACATACGGCGTCGCGGCCGCGCCGGTCTACAACCCGTATGTTGGCTTCACTTACGGCTTCGCGCTCGGCCTCGCCACAGCGGCGTGGACCGAGCCGTACTGGGGCGGCGCGTACTACTACCCCTCCTACTGGGGCGGGTATCCCTGCTGCGCGACGGCCAGCGCCAATGTTTATGGGCACTGGGGTGCCGCCACGTATTCGGGAACGCGCTCGTGGTACGCAGGCGGCGGCGTCGCGGGCACGACGGCGAGCGGCAACTATTACAACAGCCGCACGGGGTCGTCGGGAAGCTACAGCGGATTCAAGCAATACAACGCCTGGACCGGCAACGCTACACGCGGCTACGACCGGACGATCAACGGCGCCGCGGGCGGAACCGGCAACGTCGCGCGAGCGAGCAACTACAACACCTATACCGGCCAGCGCTCGACCGCGAACGCCGTGTCCGGCACGGGCGCGGGTGGCAGCACGTACAACCGCGCGGGTGCGTCGACGGCCGGCCCGGAAGGCAACGCGCACGTGGGAGGAGGCTCGACGTACAACGCGAAGACGGGCAACACCAACACGTGGGGCACCGCCAGCATTGGCAACAACCACTACGCCGACGTGAACGGCAACGTGTACAAGAACACGGGCGATGGCTGGCAGCAGCATTCGTCGAGTGGATGGAACAGCGCGAGCGGTGACTCGTCCTGGGCGAATCGCGAGTCACAGGCGCGAAACTCGGGCGACGATCGCGCGGGCAGCTTCAGCGAAGCGAGCCCGATGTCGCGCTCCGATGGCGGATTCGGCGGCGGCGATCGCTTCGGCGGCGGAGGCTTCGGCGGCTTTGGCGGCGGCGATCGCTTCGGGGGCGGAGGCTTCGGCGGGGGCGGACGGTTTGGTGGTTTTGGGGGTGGCGGATTCCGCGGCGGCGGCCGGCGCTGAGCGCGACTCGACGCACTGGCTCGTCCCGTGACGCACGAGCGCGACGGCCGCAGTGTAGCGATCTTCGACCTGGGCGGCGTCCTGCTAGAGTGGAACCCGCGACATCTTTATCGCAAGCTTTTCAACGGCGACGACGCGGCGATGGAGGAATTCCTCGCCAACGTCTGCACCACCGAATGGAACGAGCGACAGGATGCCGGCCGGACATTCGCCGAAGGCACGCGCGAACTCTTGCCGCGGCACGCGGACAAGGTCGAGCTGATCGAGGCATGGGGCAAGCGATTCGGCGAGATGATCCCCGGTCCGATCGACGGCACCGTCGATGTGCTTTCTGATCTCAGGGCGCGAAACATTCCGCTCTACGGCGTCTCAAACTGGTCCGCCGAGACTTTTCCGCCGCAACGCGCGCGCTTTCCATTCCTGTCGTGGTTGAAGGACATCGTCGTCTCCGGCGAAGTGGGGTTCATCAAGCCCGACCCGCGCATCTTCCAGATCCTCCTCGATCGCAACGGTATCGCCCCCGAATCCGCGGTATTCATCGATGACGTCGCCGTCAATGCGGCCGCCGCGTCGCGTCTTGGAATCCATGGCATCCACTTCCGTTCGCCCGATCAGCTAAGACGCGATCTCGCCGCCGTTGGATTGTTCACGGAGCGCCCGTGATGACTGGCCTCGACGCCTCGCGGGCGTGCATGGTTGCCCGCGCCGCCGGATTGGCGTAACGTCTTTCACAGACGCTAGGGGTCCTGCCGGCGCGTTCGCCGGCGGGTGAGAGCACACCCTTGGTACCTGTGCGGATAATGCCGGCGCAGGGAAGCGTGGCTCGTCTCTTCGCTCCCCGCGCCTTGTTCACCGAGGAGCCTCCATGAATGCCAACGACCGGTTCTACGCGCGGGATGCGCACGTCGATGCCGCGGCCGTCGCGCCGCTGCCGAACTCGCGCAAGATCCACGTCGAAGGCTCACGGCCCGGCCTGCGCGTGCCGATGCGCGAAATTGCGCAATCCGATACGCCCGCCTCATTCGGTGCGGAAAAGAATCCGCCGCTCGTCGTCTACGACACGTCGGGCCCGTACACCGATCCGACCGCGACGATCGACATTCGCAAGGGACTGCCCGCGCTGCGTGCGCCGTGGATCGCGGAACGTGACGACACCGTCGAGCTCGCTGGCCTCAGCTCCGCGTATGGCCGGGCGCGGCTCGCCGATGCGGAGCTCGCCGGCCTGCGCTTCGATCTCCATCGCAAGCCTCGGCGCGCAAAGCCCGGGGCGAACGTAACGCAGATGCACTACGCGCGGCGGGGCACCGTCACGCCGGAGATGGAGTTCATCGCGATCCGCGAAAACCTGCTGCGCGAGCGGATGCAGGCGGTCCTGCCGGAGCAGGTCACCCGTCAGCACGCAGGCCAGAGCTTCGGCGCCGCGATTCCCGCAGTGATGACGCCCGAGTTCGTGCGCAGCGAAGTCGCGCGCGGCCGCGCGATCATTCCGTCAAACATCAACCACCCGGAAAGCGAGCCGATGATCATCGGCCGCAACTTCCTCGTGAAGATCAACGCCAACATCGGCAACTCGGCCGTGTCGTCGTCGATCAACGAGGAAGTCGAGAAGATGACGTGGGCGACGCGCTGGGGCGCAGACACGGTGATGGACCTGTCGACCGGCAAGAACATCCACGAAACGCGCGAATGGATCATCCGCAATTCGCCGGTCCCGATCGGCACGGTGCCGATCTACCAGGCGCTCGAAAAAGTCGACGGCAAAGCGGAAGAGCTGACGTGGGAGATGTTCCGCGACACGCTGATCGAACAGGCCGAGCAGGGCGTCGACTACTTCACGATCCATGCCGGCGTGCTGCTGCGCTACATCCCGATGACGGCGAAGCGGATGACGGGCATCGTCTCCCGCGGCGGCTCGATCATGGCGAAATGGTGCCTCGCCCATCACAAGGAGTCGTTCCTCTATACGCGCTTCGAGGACATCTGCGACATCATGAAAGCGTATGACGTTGCGTTCTCGCTCGGCGACGGGCTGCGTCCCGGCTCCGGCTACGACGCCAACGACGAAGCGCAAATGGCGGAGCTCGCCACACTCGGCGAGCTCACGCAGATAGCGTGGAAGCACGACGTGCAAGTGATGATCGAAGGCCCCGGCCACGTGCCGATGCATCTCATCAAGCACAACATGGACGAGCAGCTCCGCCTGTGCGGCGAGGCGCCTTTTTACACCCTCGGCCCGCTCACCACCGACATCGCCCCAGGCTACGATCACATCACGAGCGCGATCGGCGCCGCCATGATCGGCTGGTACGGAACCGCGATGCTCTGCTATGTGACGCCGAAAGAGCACCTCGGCTTGCCCAACAAGGTCGACGTCAAGGACGGCATCATGGCGTACAAGGTGGCAGCGCACGCGGCCGATCTTGCGAAGGGCCACCCGGGCGCGCAGATGCGCGACAACGCGCTGTCGAAAGCGCGCTTCGAGTTCCGCTGGGAGGACCAGTTCAACCTGGGCCTCGATCCCGACAAGGCGCGCGAGTTCCACGACGAGACGCTGCCGCAGCATGGTGCCAAGCTCGCTCACTTCTGCTCGATGTGCGGCCCCCACTTCTGCTCGATGAAGATCACGCAGGACGTGCGCGATTACGCGGCGAAGCAGGGGATCGCCGAGGGCGAAGCGCTCGCCAAAGGAATGGAGGCAAAGGCCGTCGAGTTCGTGAAAAAGGGCGCGGAGATCTACTCGAAGGCGTGACGATCGTGGCGGGCCGCAAGCCGGTTCGGGGTCAGCCACAACAACCGGCGATGTTTGTCGGCCCGCAACGGAGTGGGTGGTCGACCTTGTTCCTCGGATCAAAGGGACGCAAGGTCTGAAGTCGCAGACGAGGATATAGTAGGGGCAGAGAAGCGCCGCCCTCATTTCCAGAGGAGGAATTATGGACCGTCGATCATTCGTGCTGGCGTCGGCCGGCGGGGTTCTCCTGAATCCCGGTTGGAGCCGCGCGCTCGCGGCCGGGCTCCCGGCGGGCGCGATCGAGTCTGGCACGCTCGAGACTCTTCCGGGCAAGGCTCCGCTGATCAGGCGCTCATACCGCCCGCCCAACTACGAAACGCCGGTCGACCTGTTCGATTCCGCCGTCACGCCGAACCGCGCGTTCTTCGTGCGCTGGCATCTGTCCGACATTCCGGACGTGAACGTCGCGACGTGGCGACTCACAGTCAAGGGCGCCGCCGCGAGTACGCCAGCAGAGTATTCGCTGGACGACCTCAAGCGCGGCTTCGAGAGCGTCGAGCTCGTCGCGGTGTGCCAATGCAGCGGCAGCCGCCGTGGGCTTTCCGACCCCCACGTTCCGGGAGTCGAGTGGGGCTACGGCGCCGTGGGCAATGCACGCTGGAAAGGCGTGCGGCTGCGCGACGTGCTGAACAAGGCCGGCGTGAAAAAGGAGGCGATCGAAATCGCATTCGACGGCGCGGACAAGGGCGTTAACTCGGCGACTCCCGACTTCCTGAAGAGCATCCCGACGTGGAAGGCGATGGACGAGAACACGCTGCTCGCCTGGGAGATGAACGGCGAACCGCTGCCGCACCTCAATGGCGCGCCGCTGCGCGTCGTGGTGCCCGGATGGACCGCGACCTACTGGATGAAGATGCTGACGTCGATCGAAGCGCTCGATAAGCCGCTCAACACGTTCTGGATGAACACGGCCTATCGCGTCCCGAAAGGCAAGTTCGCGTTCGCGGACCGGTTCCTCACGCAGGAAAGCGACGCGTCGACGCCGATCACGGAAATGGTCGTCAACTCGCTGATCACGAACCTTCGCGACGGGCAGAAGATCGCGATCGGCCAGGACTCCGACGTGCGCGGCATCGCATGGGACGGCGGCTACGGTATTCGCACCGTCGACGTCTCGACCGATGGCGGCAGGAGCTGGACCGCGTCGGAACTGGGTCCCGACCTCGGACGCTTCTCGTTTCGCACGTGGCGATATGCGTTCCGGCCGACCAAGGCGGGCGACTACCCCGTGATGGCGCGCGCAACCAACCGGCAGGGCGCAACACAGACCGCCGAGCTTATCTTCAATCCGGCGGGCTATCACAACAACGTGATGCAGCGAATCGTGCTTGTCGCCGCCTGAATCCGCCCACGGGAGCCATCGCCATGAACGCCAAATCCCTCGTCTGCATCACGACCGTCGCCGCGGCAGCGATCGCGTATGCGCAGGAATCGAAGATCGAGTTGAAGCCGGGTCCCGGAAGGGAGCTCGTCATGGGCTATTGCGTCATGTGCCACAGCCTCGACTACATCCAGGGCAACTCGCCATTCATGACGCGGCAGGTGTGGGAGGCTGAGGTTACCAAGATGATCAAGGCCTACGGCGCGCAGATTCCCGCCGAGAACGTGCCGGCGATCGTCGATTACCTCACGGCGAACTACGGCGCGGCGACTCCGGCGAAATAGCGCGTCCATGAGCGACCGCTTCGACGAACTGCGAAGCGCCGTCGACGCGTTTGTCGCGGAGCGCGACTGGGCGCAGTTCCATACACCGAAGAACCTCGCGATGGCCGTGTCCATCGAGGCTGCCGAGCTGATGGAACATTTTCTCTGGAGCGAAGGCACAGAACCTGCGGCGCCGGACATGATGGCCGCGCGCAAAGCACTGATCGCCCAGGAGATCAGCGATGTCCTGATCTACCTCATTCGGCTCGGACAGGTCCTCGACATCGACCTCGTCGCGGCGGCTATGGACAAACTCGCCCAGAATCGCGACAAATATCCGATCGAGAAGGCAAAGGGGCGCGCGACCAAGTACCTCGATCTCGAGTAGGCGCGGCGGCCTACTGCGAGATCAGCGGCAGTATCGCGGGCCACGCCACCACCGCGCCACCGAGCGCGACGAGCGACGCACCCGCGACTTTCGCGAGCAGGAGGCCATGCTTCCAGTGCTTCTCGGCGAAGAAGAGAACCACCATGCCGGCCATCCACATCACGTTCATGAGCCCGACGACGACGAGTACCGCCATCACCGCCCAGCAGCAGCCGAGGCAATACACGCCGTGCGCGGCACCGGCGCGCAGCGCGCCGGGAACGCCGCCTCCGAAGTCGTGCATGACAACGAAGGCGAACGGGCTTTGACAGTGGTCGAGGCAGAACCGCTTCCACGACGTGAACTGATAGACCCCCGCTACGACGAGGATCGTGCCGGCGAGCGCGTGCAGCCAGCGCGATTGGCCGGCCTCGTCGCCGAGCTGCGCGAACCCCCAGTAGGCAAGCATCGGGAGCACCCCGGTCGCCGACCAGACCAGGAGGTAGCCGCCGACGAACGCGACAGTTGGGAAGATGCCGCCGCCGCGCTGGCGCGTGACGGCGAGGTGCGCAAGGACCATCGGCGCAACGGTGGGCAGCATCATCGCCGCCATCATCGTCACCCACATCGTGAGGAGGACGGCGGCACTCATGGTGCCCTGGAGCCGGCTGCCAATCTGGCCGAGTCCCATCACCATGCCGCTCATCGCGTTCGCCTGCTCGATCGTGCTGCGCCACGCGAGTGCCGACAGCGCGACCAGAACGACGACCACGAGCAAGTTGATGCGCCAGGACAGGAGCGCGAACGCCGCGCGCGGCGTATCTTCGCTCGGCGTCATCGCCGCGGGCATAGCCGCGTCAGCCGGGACCGCTCCACGTGAATGGGATGTGCTTGCTCGATTGCCCGCTGCGGTTCCACTTGAAGCCGAACGCGTCGGCGCGATCCACCGTCGAGATGCCCCAAGTCGCGGCACCGCCTGGCCCGACCTCGGAACCCGGAGGATTGATCGTCTGGACGCGCTTTCCGGGTGGCGTCGTGGGACCCGTCAAGGCCTCGGCCCTCGCTTCGACCTTGCCGGGAATCGCCGCTCGCCACGTCGCGAGGTCGCCCGCCAGCTCGAATTCGATCGGCGCGAATTCGATACCCCTGATTTCGGCGACGTTCTGCGCAAACTGGCCGGGCCAGCCTCCCGCCTGGCCGCCGAAGATCGTCTGCAGCGCTGCACGCTGTCGATCGTCGGCGCGGGCATCGATGAAGATCCCCATCGTCGTCTTGGCGCCCTCCCAGATGTTGCCCTTGAAGTAGCCCAGGGCAATCACGCTGAGCCCGTCGAGCGCGACGTCGCCAAATGCCCCCTTGCGCACGTGCCAGGCGAGAATGCCGTCGCACTCGCCGTCGGTGGGCGGACGGGCAAATTCACACGGGCAGGGGATGTCGCACTTGCAGACGTCGAACCAATCGCCGTCCAGTTGCCACTTCGGGATGTCTGCCATTGCTGGCTCCTCGGACTCGGGCGTCGGCGCAATCTAGCCCGGGCCGCCTACCATTTCAATATCGGCCTGGACTCGCGCGCGGCCGGTGGAACGCCTACGCCGACAGGCTGACTCGGATGGGGACCCGTCGCCGTCCCCACTGACTCTCGAAGCGTTCGAAGTGGCCCGGAAGCGCCGCGCCGCAATGCTTGCACGCGCCCTCGGGCGTCAGCTCGTAGCGCAGTATCTCGTGCCAGTCGCGCTCGATCACCGGCTTCGCACATCCGGGGCAGAACGTCGTGCCGCCGGTGCGGTCGTGCACGTTGCCCGTGTATACGTAATGGATACCTTCGCGCAGTGCGATCTCGCGCGCGCGCGTCAATGTCGACGCCGGCGTCCGCGGCAAGTCCATCATCTTGTAATCCGGATGGAACGCCGTGAAATGCAGCGGGACATCGGGACCCAGCTCGCGCATGATCCATTTGCTCATCGCCTCGATCTCGGCAGGCGAATCGTTCTTGCCCGGAATGAGCAGCGTCGTGATCTCGAACCAAACATCGGTCTCGTGCTTCAGGTAGACGAGCGTGTCCAATACCGGCTGCAGGTGCGCGCCGCAGAGCTTCACGTAGAACTCGTCGGTGAATCCCTTGAGGTCGACGTTGGCAGCGTCCATTTTTGCGTAGAACTCGCGCCTTGCGTCGGTTCCGATATAGCCGGCCGTCACCGCCACGGCCTTGATGCCGCGCGCATGGCAGGCGTCAGCGGCGTCCATCGCGTATTCCGCGAAAATTACCGGATCGTTGTACGTGAAGGCGACGCTGCGCGAGCCGGCGCGCTCCGCCGCCTCGGCGATCGCTTCCGGTGACGCGTCGTCCATCAGCGTGTCCATCTCGCGCGATTTCGAGATGTCCCAGTTCTGGCAGAACTTGCACGCGAGGTTGCAGCCCGCCGTTCCGAACGAAAGCACGCTGGAGCCGGGATAGAAATGGTTGAGCGGCTTCTTCTCGATCGGATCGATGCAGAATCCCGACGAGCGCCCGTAGGTCGTCAGCACGATCGCGTCGCCCTCCCGCTGGCGGACGAAGCACGCGCCGCGCTGGCCCTCGTGCAGACGGCAGTCGCGCGGGCAGAGGTCGCACTGGACGCGCCCATCGTCCAACCGGTGCCACCAGCGGCCTGGGTGGTTGCTCATGCGCGTGCGCTCTCGGCGGTTAGGTCCTGCTCCTTCCATTTGATCACCGTGTAGCGCGCAACGTTCACGCCGGCGGCCCAGAAATCCTCCCGCAGTCCCGCCTTTTTCTTGAGCGCCGCGACGAAATCCCGCGGCTCGGGCAGCGTTTCCCACACCTGAGGCAGGAAGGTTGCCCGACGATGCTCGTATTGCAGGACGATTCCATCGATACCGGCACACAGCTGGCGCGTGAGATCGGCTTCGTCGGCGACCGCAAACGCTTGCGGCGGCGAAAGCAACGACACTTCCACTGAGGTCGACACAAATTCGCGCGCCGCAAGCGGCGTAAAGCGCGGATCGCGGAACGCGGCGGCGATCGCGTTGGCACTTACGTCGGCGGACAATGAGCGCACGGCGTCGAGCGAGCCAACGCAGCCGCGCAATTCGCCTCCCTGAACCAGCGTGACAAATGTCGCGCCGGGCCGCTCGAGCGCGGGCTGGGATGTAAAGGCCGACGCAGCCATGCCAAACCGGGCGCCGATCGCATTCCGCGCGAGCGCAATCAATGCGACGCCGAGCTCGCGGTCAGCCACCGCCGGAGGCTTCCGCGAAGGCAAACGACGCATAACCCACAACGCGCGACTTGTCGCCGGCGGTGTCGCCGGAGTTGCGGAGGTCGAGGAGCTCGGGCGCGAGATTGCGTCGCCGCGCGCACATGAGCAGGCCGTTGATCGGGGTCGCGCCACAGGCTTGCTCGTGATCGAGGAACGGCGACAGCGCGAGAACCTCCTCGACGCTATTGCGATCGATCGCGCGCGCCTCGGCATACCCGTGGTAATGCGAGAGGTCGGAGCTCACGAGGATCAGCGTCTCCGGACCGCCCCAGAGCCGGTCCAGCACGTCGGCGACCTCGTCCGTCGAGGCGGCTCCCACCGCGAGCGGGACAATGCGGAATTCGTCCAGCACGGCCTGGAGGAAAGGCAGTTGAACTTCCAGCGCGTGCTCCAGTGCATGCACCGCATCGTTCTGCTGTACCTGCGGCAGCGTAAGTGCGAGCGCGGCTGCCTTGCGGTCGATTTCAACTTCGCCCAGCGGGGTCATGAACGCCCGCACCGAGGGAACCGCGAGGCCGCGGATCGCCACCCGATGCGTCGGGCCGAGGATCACCACGCGACGGATCGTCGCGTGCGCGGCCGCCAGTCGCGCATAGGCAGCGGCGGCGATCGGTCCCGAATACATATAGCCGGCGTGCGGGACGATCAAAGCCTTGGGGCGAGCGCCTGCTGCGCGGGGGCGCGTCGCCGCCTCGACGAGGCAGTTGCGCACGTTCGCCGCCAGCTCCGCCGGCACCCCCGGGTAGAACATTCCGGCCACGGCGGCCGGTCGAGTATCCCGCATGCCCACACCTCGCCATCAGACCTTGAAGCGGCCAGCTCGCCCGGCCGCCATCGCATCAACCCTATTCTTGCGGCGAAAGGTACGGATTTCAACGTCCAGCCGCGTTACCGCTCCGCAAGCGCGAGACGCACTCCCAGCGTGACGAAAAGCCCGCCCAGCACCCGATTGAGCCAGGTGACGGCGCCGCCGCCCGCCGCGAGCCTTCGGCCGAGACCGGACGCCGACCAGGCGACGAGCAGATTCCACAGCGTTCCGTTGAAGTTGAAGATCGCGCCGAGCAGCACGAACGCGAGCGCCTTGTGTGGCGCGTCGGCCGCGATGAACTGCGGCAGAAACGCGAGGAAGAACAGCGCCACCTTCGGATTTAGCACGTTGGTGAGGAAGCCCTGCGCGAAAATCATCGACAACGATGCCGGCAGTGGCGGCTGCGCCGCGCTTTTGCGCGATCGCGTCACCAGCAGCGTCACGCCGAGATAGACGAGGTACGCGGCTCCCATCCATTTGACTAGCATGAATGCGGTCGCCGACGTCGCAAGGATCGCGGAGAGGCCGAGCGCGGCCGCCAGCGTATGCACGATGCAGCCGGCGCCAATGCCGAACGCCGCAACGGCGCCCGCTCGAAAGCCCTGCACGGTGCCGCGCCCGACAATGTAAAGCGTGTCGACGCCCGGCGTCATGTTGAGCAGTATCCCCGAGAGCACGAACAGCCAGAGATCGTGAATGCCCGTCATAGGATGACCTCGTTCACGCTTCGTTCGCGGGCAGGCGCACGCGGTAATTGGCGGAGTTCTCGTCGCGCTCGAGCATTACGGCGCCGCGCTTCGCGGCCTCTTCAAGGAGTCCCGTGAACGATCGAAATCCATAGTAGGACTCGTTGAATCCCGGGTTGCGGCGCTTCAACGCCTGCTTCACCATCGAGCCCCAGATCCTGTCCTCTTCACCTCGCTCGGCGACGAGCGCGTCGACCGTGTCGGCGACAAGTTCGACGGCCTCCTGCCGCCTTTCGTCGTCGTCCACTTTCGCCGGCGCCGAAACCTCGCCGGTCGCCGCCTTCCCGGCCGCCTTGCCGCCACCTCCCCCCGCGACCTTGGCCGGCGCCTTTCGCGCCCGGGGCTTCTTCTTCTCGCGCACAAGGTCGTCGTAGTAGATGAATTCGTCGCAGTTGTTGATGAGCAGCTTCGACGTCGAGTTCTTGACGCCGACGCCGATCACCCATTTCGCGTTTTCGCGTAGCTTCGAGACGAGCGGCGAAAAGTCCGAGTCGCCGCTGATGATGACGAACGTGTCGACGTGCGATTTCGTGTAGCAGAGGTCGAGCGCGTCGACGACCATTCTGATGTCGGCCGAATTCTTGCCTGTTTGCGAGCGGTGCGGAATTTCGATCAGCTCGAAGGACGCCTCGTGCATCGGCGCCTTGAACGCCTTGTAGCGGTCCCAGTCGCAGTACGCTTTCTTGACGACGATGCTGCCCTTCAGCAGCAGACGCTCCAGGACCTTGCCGACGTCGAACTTCTCGTATTTTTCTTCTTGTACGCCAAGCGCGATATTCTCGAAATCGCAGAACAACGCGAGGTTGGTCACTTCCGGCGGGTGGGCCATGTCGGATTCCGTCAGTAGGGCGCGACCGCGGCGGCCCAGGCCCTTACGATACCAGCATGCCGAAGGGCGGGCGGAAGTCGGTTTCTGCGCGCTCCGCCGCCCGCCACGGGTAGAATGCGGACGACCGTTTTTGCCTTAGGGGTAAAGGGGGATTTCATGCGTCGCATCGTCGTTCTTGTCGTCACGCTTCTGCCGCTCGCCGCATGCGCCGCCGGCAAATTCACGCTCGAGAGCTCTGAAGTCAAGCCGAACGTCAAGATCGCCGAAAAACAGGTCTACAACGGTTTCGGTTGCAGCGGCGGCAACGTGTCGCCGTCGCTTACATGGAGCAACCCGCCGGCAGGGACGAAGAGCTTCGCGGTCACCGTTTACGATCCCGACGCACCTTCGGGAAGCGGCTGGTGGCATTGGATCATGTTCAATTTGCCGGCCGACGTGCGATCGCTGCCCGCAGGGGCAGGCGACCCGAAGGGCGGCAAGCTCCCGAAGGGCACGGTGCAATCGTTGACCGACTTCGGAGCTCCCGGATACGGCGGACCGTGTCCGCCCAAGGGCGATCGTCCCCATCGATACGTCTTCACGGTGCACGCGCTCGAAATCGACAAGCTCGATCTCGACGAAAAGTCGATGCCTGCCCTCGTCGGATTCACGATCAATTCCAACCGCATCGACAAGGCGACGTTCACGTCGACCTACAGCCGCAAACCGTGATCCCGACGCTGCCCGCGCTGTCGCTGCTCGAAACGCGCGTGCTCGGTGTATTGGTCGAGAAGCAGCATACGGTGCCCGATGCGTACCCGCTCACGCTGAATGCACTGGTTGCGGGCTGCAACCAAAAGACGAGCCGCGATCCGATCCTCGACGCCGGCGAGGCCGAAGTACAGGCAAGCGTCGATCACTTGCGAACGCTGTCGCTCATCGTCGAATCGAGCGGAGGCCGAGCGATGCGTTATGCGCATAACGTCGAGCGCGTGCTTGCCGTGCCGTCGCAGTCCGTGGCCCTGCTCGCGGCGTTGATGCTGCGCGGTCCGCAGACGGTAAGCGAGCTCCGAACCAGTACCGAACGGCTGCATCGCTTCGCCGACGTTTCTACCGTCGAAGGTTTTCTGAATGAGCTCGGCAGCCGGCCGGCCGGAGCGCTCGTCGCCGAATTGCCGCGCCAGCCCGGAACGCGCGAAACGCGCTGGACGCATCTGCTGTCCGGCACGCCCGCCACCGATGCCGCACCCGGATCCGTTTCCGGCAACGATTTCCTGGCGGTCTCGGAGGTCGCGGCGCTCAAGGCCAACCTTGCGCGCCTCGAAGGCGAACTCTCGGCACTGAAGGCCGTCATCGCGAAAATCTGCACCGAGCTCGGCATTCGCACCTGATCGCGGATTGCGAACCGCGATCGCCGCGGCGTGACGTCTTGATTGCAGAAATCGCGTCGACGGCGCCACAATAGCGGTCGCGCTGCAGCTTTCGCGCGCACCCTTCATCTGCAAAATCTCTGGACGCGGACTATGGATATTCAGAACATGTTCGAAACCGCCAGGCCCACGATCGTCGCAGTGGGTCTCAAAGTCCTGGGTGCAATCGCGCTCTACATCGTCGGCCGCTGGCTGATCGGCATTGCGGCAACGCTCGTTCAGAAGGCGCTCGAGCGGCAGAAAGTCGATCCAACCATCGTCCGCTACGTCGGCAGTGCGATCGGCATCGCGCTCAACATCCTGCTCGTCATCGGCATCCTGGGCTATTTCGGCGTCGAGACGACGTCGTTTGCCGCGCTGATCGCGGCACTTGGCATAGCAATCGGCGCCGCCTGGGGTGGCCTCCTGTCCAACTTCGCGGCCGGTGTGTTCATCCTCATGCTCCGGCCATTCAAAATCGGCGATTACGTTTTCGCGGCGGACGTCGAAGGTACGGTGCGGGCGATCGGCCTTTTTTCCACGACGATCGACAGCCCCGACAACGTGCAGACGTACGTCGGCAACGCCAAGGTGATGAACGGCACGATCAAGAATTTCTCGACCAACGCGTTCCGCCGCGTCGACCTGACTGCGCAACTCGACCGCAGCGTCGATCCGGCGGATGCCGTTCGGCGGTTGAACGCTGCGCTGCCGAAAATTGCAAACGTCATCGCCGACCCGCCGCCCACGGTCGAAATCCTCACATTCAACGAGCTGGGGCCGGTTCTCGCCGTGCGTCCGTTCGTGCACACCGATCACTATTGGCAGGTTTATTTCGACACCAATCGGACGATTCGCGAAACCTTCGGCGCCGCGGGTTACCCAGCACCCGTGGCGCACCAGGTCGTGCATCAGCGCACGGCCTGAGGCAACCGCGGCGCGCGTTCGACGAGGAGAGAGACGATGGGAATGCTCGACGGTTTGCTCGGCAATCTAATGGGCGGAATGACAAGTGACGGCGCCGGCGGCAGGCAACAGAGTCCGCTGCTGCTGATAGCGCTGCAGCTGCTGCAGCAGAACGGTGGTCTGCAAGGCATGCTGGGCAAGTTTCAGCAGGCCGGTTACGGCGCGCAGGCCGACTCGTGGGTGTCGACGGGGCAGAACCAGCCCATCTCCACCGACGCGCTGTCGCAGGTGCTGGGACAAGGTCAGCTCGGCCGCATCGCGCGTGAGCTCGGCATGTCACAGGGCGAAGCGGCCGGCGGTCTCGCATCGATGCTGCCGCAGATGATCGACAAGATGACGCCGCAAGGGCAGGTCCCGGACGACCAGCAGGACATCGTCGCCGAAGCGCTGGCGCTGCTGAAAAGCAAAACCGCCTGATGCTCGCGGCGAATTTTTGGAACCTCCGAGTCTTGTCACCGCGCTGATCCTCGGCATTGTCGAGGGTCTCACCGAATTCTTGCCGGTATCGTCGACCGGCCACCTGATCGTCGCCGGATCGCTGCTGAGTTACACGGGCGAGCAGGCGAAGACGTTCGAGATCGTGATCCAGGCAGGTGCGATCCTCGCGGTGTGCTGGGAATACCGCGCGCGGCTTGGCCATGTGTTGCGTGGCCTCTTCACCGAAAGGTCCGCGCAACGCTTCGCCGTCAACCTCTTGATCGCGTTCCTGCCGGCCGCGGTGCTCGGTCTCGCGTTCAATCGCGCGATCAAATCGCATCTTTTCGCGCCGGTGCCGGTGGCGTGCGCATTTGTCGTCGGTGCCTTTGTGATCATTTGCGCTGAGCGACGGCAGCGCATGCGACCCGGAGCGGTCCGCATCACCGAGGTCGACGCGATGCGGTGGACCGATGCATTGCTGGTCGGCTGCGCACAGGCGCTCGCGTTGATCCCCGGGACCTCGCGCTCCGGAGCGACGATCATCGGCGGCATGCTGTTCGGCCTCTCGCGCGTCGCCGCCACCGAATTCTCGTTCTTTCTTGCGATTCCCACGCTGTTCGCGGCGACCGGCTATTCACTGTGGAAGGATGCATCGCTTCTTTCGGCGCACGCGCTCCCCGCCTTTGGTGTCGGGTTCGCCGCCGCGTTCGTCTCGGCATTCGCCTGCGTACGCTGGCTGATTCGCTATGTGAGCCATCACGATTTCGTACCGTTCGCGTGGTATCGCATCGCGTTCGGCGTCGTGATCCTCGCGACTGCATACGCCGGCGTCGTGCGCTGGGACTAGGCAGTAGCACAGAAGCTATAATGAATCTTCGGCGCGCCGCGCGCGCCGGGTCCATCCGACCCAGGCGCCGCGCGCGCCGCGTCCATCCAGGAGTTACTATGGCCCCCGACACGCTCGAACGTTCTCTCCCGCAACTCAAGGATCCGTCGCTGTTGCGCGAAGCAGTGCTATATCGACGGCAAATGGCACGACGCAGACGGCGGTGCGACGCACGCCGTCCATAACCCCGCCACCGGAAGAAGTATCGGCACCTCGCCGAGAATGGGGACGGCGGAAACCACACGCGCGATCGACGCCGCGACCACGGCGTGGCCTGCGTGGCGGGCGAAGACCGCCAAGGAGCGCGGCGCCGTTCTGCGCAAATGGTTCGAGCTGATGCTCTCGAATGTGGATGACCTCGCGCTGATCCTGACGAGCGAGCAAGGCAAGCCGCTCGCCGAATCGAAAGGCGAAGTCACGATCGGCGCCTGGTACGTCGAATGGTTCGCGGAGGAAGCGCGGCGCGTCTACGGCGATGTCATTCCGACGATAGGCAACGACCGGCGCCTCGTCGTGATCAAGGAGCCGGTAGGCGTCTGCGCCGCGATCACACCGTGGAATTTTCCTTGCTCGATGATTACGCGCAAGGTGGCTCCGGCGCTGGCGGCAGGCTGCACCGTCGTCATCAAACCTGCGGAAGCGACGCCCTTTTTCCGCCCTGGCGCTGGCGGAGCTCGCGCATCGTGCGGGCTTTCCCGCTGGCGTGCTCAACGTGATCACCGGCGACTCGAAGGCGATCGGTGGCGAGATGTGCGCAAATCCGAACGTGCGCAAGCTTTCGTTCACCGGCTCGACGGCAGTCGGCCGCTTGCTGATGCAGCAGGTGGCGCCGACGATCAAGAAGCTCTCCCTCGAGCTCGGCGGCAATGCGCCCTTCATCGTCTTCGATGATGCCGACCTCGACGCCGCGGCCGAAGGCGCGATCATCTCGAAATACCGGAACACGGGTCAGACCTGCGTGTGCGCCAATCGCCTTTTCGTGCAAGACAAAGTCTACGACGCGTTCGCCGCGAAGCTCGCCGACCGGGTCCGTGCACTCAAGGTCGGCCCCGGCACCGAGCCGGGGGTGAACCAGGGCCCGCTGATCGACCAGGCGGCCCTGGTGAAAGTCGAGGAGCATGTCGCAGACGCAACGGCGCTCGGTGCACGCATCACGACCGGCGGCAGACGGCATGCGCTCGGCGGAACGTTCTACGAGCCGACCGTGCTGACCGGCGTCACGCCCGAAATGAAAATCTTTCGCGAGGAGACTTTCGGACCGGTCGCGCCGCTCTTTCGCTTCAAGACGGACGCTGAAGTCGTCGAACTCGCGAACCGCACCGAGTTCGGCTTGGCCTCGTATTTCTATTCGCGTGACATCGGGCGCATCTGGCGCGTTGCCGAGGCCCTCGAGTATGGAATGGTCGGCGTCAACACGGGGCTGATCACGACCGAAGTGGCGCCCTTCGGCGGCGTCAAGCAATCCGGCCTGGGACGCGAAGGTTCGAAATACGGGATAGACGAGTTCGTCGAAGTGAAGTACGTCTGCTTTGGCGGCGTCGACCGCTAGGACCGTCTCAACATTGGATGCGTGGCCCGCTGCCGGGTCGCGCTCTCGAAGTGATCGGCGCAGTTCGACGCCCCGGCCTCAGGGTCACGTGCCGCACCTCGAGGCAAGGTACCTGCGGAGCCTCAGAACGTCGGGGCCGGCACGTCGTCCGCAACGGCGTCCTTCGACGCAGCGTTGACGTTCTTTTCGACGGGCGCCTTCGAGGCCGCACCTGCGGCGGCTTGCGACTGCTGCGGTGGCGCAACCACGTAGAGCGCCGCCGCGGTAGCCACTGGCATACCGACGACATCGCCGGGCGCCAAGACCTTGAAACCCGCCCAGTAACCGAATACTCCGGCAATCAGCATCACGATCAGCGCCTTTTCCCCGGTCGTGACCGATTGCCCCTTTTCGAAGCCATCTGTCCTGTTCATTTCTCATCTCCGGTCGGACTGCTGTCCTCTTACGGGGCGCCGGATCAACAGCGATTGGCCCGGTGGCCCCCGGCGTCCCGCGTTTTGCGCGACGTCGATGGGCTCCACTCTAGGGCTTCCCCGCCTGGCGCAGAGAGGGACAATTCGGGGGAAGGCTTGCGGAATATTCACGCGCGGCCGAGTCGCGAGCCCTTGCCAGGGTCCTACCAGCCGGGTGGCGGCTTCCTGAGGATGGTGATCGTTCGCTCCTCGATGGCGAGGTAGCCTCCGCCGACCAGGTCCTTCATCAGGCGGCTGATCATGTCCCGCGATGCTCCTACACGCTCGGCGATATCCTGCTGCGTGAGCTTCTCCGGAACGACGAGCCGCCCGTCCCGCTCGACGGCAAGCGACAGCAGGAGCCGCACGAGGCGCCCGTAGACATCGGAAAGGGCAAGGCTCTTGACGCTTTCGGTCGTGTGGCGGACGCGCCGGATCAGCATCTCGATCAGGTGCAGCGCGAAGTCGGGATGGGCGAGCACGAACTCGCGGAAATTCGCTCGACTCACGACGGCGCATGTCGTCGGCTCGACGGTCATCACGGACGCGGAACGCGGAGAGCCATCGAGCGACATCTCGCCCACGTACTCGCCGGGACCGTGGAAGTCGATGACGACCTCCTTGCCGGCCTCGTTGCTCGCATACACCTTGACCTTGCCCGCCAGCACGATGAACAGCGAGTCGGCGTGCTCGCCCTCGTTGATGAGGACGGCGTTCTTCGGGAACTGGCGAACGACGCCCGTGGCCGCAATGGCACGCAGCGTATCCTGCGTCAGCGGCGCAAACGGGTCGGCGGGCGCGGCGTCACGAACGGCGGTCACGAACGGTTCCGCATCGAAGGCTACGCTGCATTGTACCGCTGCGTTGGAAGAACCTTTTAGTCGTATTTGCGCAGGTCTTCGATGACCTTGCCGTCGTTCGGGAGCTCGCCGGGCGCACGAAATACGACGCCTCCCCGGAGCTTCGTCACGTCGCGGATCGATGCGACGATCGGGTCGGCAGGCATTGGTCCCGCCGTCTCGACATTGAGCGTCATCCGATCGGCGCCGTCCGGGTTGTCGACGACGAGCCGGGCACGCAGGATCTCCGGATGACGCCTGACGATTGCCGCGACCTGCGAAGGATGCACGAACATCCCCTTCACCTTCGTCGTCTGGTCGGCGCGCCCCAGCCAGCCCTTGATCCGGGCGTTGGTCCGGCCACAGGGGCTCACGCCAGGGACGAACGCGGAAAGATCACCGGTGCCAAAGCGGATCAGCGGATAGACGGCGTTGTGAAGCGTCGTAACGACAACCTCGCCCACCTCGCCGGGCACAACGGGATCGCCGGTACCGGGCCGCACGAGCTCGACCAGCACGCCTTCGTCGACGACGAGCCCGGCGCGAGCTTCGGTCTCGTACGCGATCGAACCGAGATCGGCGCTCGCGTAGACCTGGTATCCCGAGATGCCGCGCGCCGCGAATGCATCGCGCAGGCTGGGCGGGAACGCCTCCGCGGAGAAGAGCGCTTTGGTAAGCGATGGCAGCGCGGTGCCGAGCTCGTCGGCCTTTTCAAGGATGATCCTGAGGAACGACGGCGTGCCGACGTATCCATTCGGCGCAAGATCGGCGATGGCTTGCACCTGCTGCTCGGTTTGTCCGGTACCAGCGGGAAACACCGTGCACCCCAGCGCGAGCGCGCCGGTTTCGAGCATCGACCCCGCCGGCGTGAAATGATAGGCGAACGCGTTGTGGATGAGATCGCCCGCGCGAAATCCGGCAGCGAAGAGCGCGCGGGCAAGGCGCCAATGATCGGGCAGGCGGCCCTCCGGCTCGTAGATCGGGCCCGGCGATGCAAATACGCGCGCGGCTTCGCCTCGCTTCAAGGCTGCCAATCCGCCGAATGGCCGGCTCGCCTTCTGCAACTCGAGGAGATCGGACTTCCGCGTCACCGGCACCCCGGCAAGCGCCGTACGCGACGTGACCGCGGCGGGATCGACTGCAGCCAGGATGCGCGCGAATGCCGGCGCGTTCGACTTCGCGTGCGCGATTTGCAGCGGCAACGCGTCCGCCAGCGCCCGTTCGCGCAGGTCGGGATCGCGTGTCTCGAGCGAGTCGAAGTGTTCGCTCATCTCAACGCGTGCGAATCATCGCGGCGGCAATCGCGTCGCGCGCGCGGCGATTGAGCTTTGCCGTGATGAGGGCGTGCGAACGAGCAACCAGGGTGCGCGCATCGCTATCGGAGAGTGCCTTTGCATCGGTCACCTGCACCCAGTGCGCACGCGCAAGATAGGGTGCGGGGATGACGCCGGGAATATCGGTCAGCTCGAGGAAGCGCTCGGGATCGCATTTGAACGACATGGTCCGGCCCTTGCCGCCGTCGACGAAAAACACGGCGAACATTTTCGTTGCCACGCAGTAGCATTCGTCCGCGCCCCATTTGACGTCCATCGTCGCGCCCGGAAGCGTCGCGCAATGCTTGCGCAGAGAGTCGAAATTCATGGCACCGTGGCGACGACAAGTGCGCCTACGCCAGCCAGCGCTTTCTGCGACGATAGTGCTTGACGTCGCGAAAACTCTTTCGCCCTGCGGTGGACAGGCCGAGGTAGAACTCCTTCACGTCCTCGTTCTGCGCGAGATCCTGCGCGACACCGTCCATCACGACTCGGCCATTCTCGAGGATGTAACCGTAATTCGCGTAGCGCAGCGCCACGGTCGTGTTCTGTTCGGCGAGCAGGAACGACACGTGCTCCTTCCGGTTCAGATCGCGGACGATTTCGAAAATCTCCTCGACGATCTGCGGCGCGAGGCCCATCGACGGCTCGTCCAGCAGGATCATCGACGGCCGCGCCATCAGCGCGCGGCCGACGGCGGTCATTTGCTGCTCGCCACCGGACGTGTAGCCGGAGAGGCTCGCCCGGCGCTGCTGCAGTCGCGGGAAGTAGTGGTAGACCTTGTCCAGATTCGCGCGAATCTCGGCGCGCGACGCCTTGCTCGTGTACGCGCCCGTCAGCAGATTCTCCTCCACCGTCAGGTGCGCGAAGCAGTGCCGGCCTTCCATCACCTGGCACACGCCCATGCGAACGAGCTCGTTCGGCGTGAGCTTGTCCACGCGCTTGCCCTTGAACTCGATGGTTCCCTTCGTGACGTCGCCGCGCTCAGCCGCAAGCAGATTGGAGATCGACTTCAGCGTCGTGCTCTTGCCCGCGCCATTGGCGCCGAGAAGCGCCACAACCGAGCCTTCGGGGACCTCGAGCGAGACGCCTTTCAGCACCAGAATGACGTGGTCGTAGATGACCTCGACATTGTTGATCGAGAGGTACGGTGCTGCAGACTGTGCCTGCGCGACGGTGGCGGACATGGAACGTGCGGTCCTGATCTATTGCGGACAGGGCTGCAAGGCCTTCCCGCGGGCGGGAGAGGCCCTGCGCCACACTTGTTCGCGCGGTCTACATCTCCTTCCCGCAGTCGCGAGGCGTGATCTTCTTTTCCGCCGCGTACTTGCCCGCCGTTTCCTCGACCATCTTGCGGACGAACTCCCGGTCACCAGCCATGAACGGCGCCACCTGCTTGAAGCCGCTGCCGTCCCACATCTGGAACTTCACCATGCCCGAGCCCTCGTGATCGGCGCAGCTCGTTTTGATGGGCGGAAAGAGTCCCGGTGCGCCAATTTCCTTGATGCGGGCTTCGGTGAGGTTCAAATGCTCGAAGCCCCAGCGCAGCTGCTCCGGCGTCATGACCTTGCCCTTTCCGAACTTCGCTTGTGCGACGCGAAGCGCTTCGACGACGATCATCCCGTAGACAACGCCGCGCGTGTACATGACGTTACCGAGCCGTGAGGGATCTTCGAGGTTGCCTTTGCCGGCGCCATACACCTTGCTCTTGATATCCTGCATGACCGGAAACCCTGTTCCCGATGCGGTGAACGATGCGCTGACGTAACCCTTGGCGGCGTCGGCCGCAGGGATCACGTCCTCTTCCGAACCGGCCCACCAGACGCCGAGCAATTTCTCCCTCGGATAGCCGGTCTTCGCTGCGGTCTTGAGCGCCACGGTGCTCATCACCCCGTACGTCCACACGATCACGAAGTCGGGCTTGGCCTGGCGGATCTGCAGCCATTGCGATTCCTGCGTTTGCCCGGGTGGCGTGACCGGGATCTTCAGCACGTCGAAGCCGAGCTTCGCGCCGAGCGCGTCGAGCACGGGAATGGGTTCCTTGCCGTACGCCGAGTCATGATAGAGAAACGCGATCTTCTTCCCTTTGAGATTGGCGGCGCCGCCCACCTTCTGGCTGAGATACGCGATCATCGCCGCCATCTGGTCCCAATACGTGGTGCCAAGCGGGAAGACCCAGTCGTAGATGCGTCCATCGGCAGAGCTCGCGAGCCCGTATCCGAACGTGGTCATCGGAATCTTGTCCTGGGCGACGCGATCGAAGAGGCCGTAGGCGATACCGGTTGACAGGGGCTCGACGGTCGTCGCGCCGCCGTTCTTCTTCTTGAGTCGCTCGTAGCACTCGACACCTTTCGAGGCGTTGTATTCGGTCTCGCACTCCTCCCAGAGGAGCTTCACGCCGTTGACGCCGCCGGTCATGTTGACGAGCGTCCAGTAATCGATGGCGCCCCCGTAATAGCCGGAGCCGCCGGCAGCGTACGGCCCGACGCGATAGGACAGTACGGGCAGGTACTGTTCGTTCTGCGCCATCGCGGTCGATGCCGCTGCAAGCAGCGCGATGCCCAATAAGCCAGACCAGACTGATTTCATGTTGCTCCTCCTTGCAAGATTGCAAAAACGGTAACCGCCGGATGCCGCATGAGCCGGCCCGCTTACCTCAATGGTACCTCTCCGGGCGCCTTGCATTACGAATACGTGCCATACGCGGTCAATGGGGAAAAGGCCACAGCCGAAGCTTTTCCTTTCCGATTTGCCAGAGGCGCGCGAGCCCATGCGGCTCGACGATCAGGAAAAAAATGATAAGACCGCCGAACACCATCAGCTCGAGGTTCGAAATCGCGCTCTCCGGAATATGCAGCCCGAGCGTTTTGTCGAGATAGCGCACCGTGACGCTGAGCAGTACGGGAACGACGGTGACGAATGCGGCACCTAGAAACGACCCCAGCACCGATCCGACGCCACCGATGATGACCATGAACAGGATCCGGAACGAGAGGTCGAGGCTGTAGGCTTCGGGTTCGACGGTGCCAAGATACGCATAGGCGAAAAGTGCGCCTGCGACGCCGCAATAGAACGAGCTCACGGCAAAGGCGAGAAGCTTGGTCCGCAAGAGCCGGATGCCGATCACTTCCGCCGCAACGTCCATGTCGCGCACGGCCATCCACGATCGCCCGATGTTGCCGCGCGCCATGTTCTTCGCCGCGAGCGCCATCACCGCGACGATCGACAGTACCAGCAGATACTTCGCCGCCGGCGTATCGAATTCGTAGCCCAGGATGACAATCTTCTGCGCGGTGATCACGCCCGACGAACTGTAGTTCGTGACCCAGCCGACTTTGGTCAGGAACCAGACAATGAAGAATTGGGCAGCGAGTGTTGCCACCGCGAGATAGAACCCGCGAATGCGCAGGCTCGGCAACCCGAACACGATGCCCACCAGCGCCGCGACAACGCCGCCGCCGATGAACGCGGCGATGATCGGCATCTCCGGCACGCGCAGCATGAAGTTGTACGATGCGAACGCCCCCACCGCCATGAATGCCGCGGTGCCCAGCGAGAGCTGGCCCGCGTAGCCGGTGAGGATATTGAGACCGAGCGTCGCAAGCGAGAGAATCAAAAACGGTATCAGTATCCCGGTGAACGCGTACGGCGTTGCAAAAAGCGGGATCAACACGAATGCGACAACGACAATGGCCGCCACCGCGAACCGGTCCTGCCGGATCGGGAAGATTGCGGAATCCGCCTGGTAAGTGGCCTTGAACTGGCCTGCTTCTCGGTAGAGCATCGGCGGTCAGATCCGGCGAATGATCTTCTCGCCGAACAGGCCTTCGGGCCGGATCAGCAGGAAAACGAGCGCGAGCACGTACGGGAACCAGCCTTCGATGCCCCCGCCGACAAACGGGCCCAGGTAGACCTCGGCAAGCTTTTCGGTCGCGCCGATGATGAGACCGCCGACGATCGCGCCGGGAATCGACTCGAAACCGCCCAGGATCAGAACCGGCAACGCCTTCAGCGCGACAAACGTCAGTGCAAACTGGACGCCGTTGCGCGCGCCCCAAAGCAAGCCCGCGACCAGGGCGACGCCCCCGGCGACACCCCAGACGATGCCCCAGATTTGCTGCAGAGGGATGCCGACCGCGAGGGCGGCCTGATGGTCGTCGGCGACCGCGCGCAGAGCGCGACCGATTCGCGTTCGATTGAAGAAGAGCGCAAGCGACGTGACGAGAATCGCGGCAACGCCAGCCGCCGCGACGTCGAACTTCGATACGTTCATTCCCGTCGAATCGGACAGCCACTGCATCGGCTCGTCCTGCAGTCCGAGATCGAGGCCGCGCACGCCGGCGCCCCAGACTATCTGCGCGAGACCCTCGATGAAAAATGAGAGACCGATCGTCGCCATGAACAGCGCGATCTGCGGCTGGTTGACGAGCGGACGCAGCACGACGCGCTCGATGGCGAGGGCGAGCACGACCATCACCGCCAGCGTCAGCGGCAGCGACCCCCACGGCGGAAGCCCGAGCTCGAGCAGGCCGACGTAGGTCAGTGCGGCAAAGAACACCATCGCGCCCTGCGCGAAGTTGAACACGCCGGATGCCTTGTAGATCAGCACGAAGCCTAGCGCGACGAGCGAGTACATCACGCCCGAGAGGAGACCGCCGATCAGGACTTCGAAGAAAAATGACATGTCAGCTCAGTGCGCGACGCCCAGGTACGCGTCGATGACGGCCTTGTTGGCGCGGATTTCGTTCGGCGGCCCGTCGCCGATCTTCTTGCCATAGTCCAGCACCACGACGCGGTCCGAGATGTCCATCACGACGCCCATGTCGTGCTCGATCAGAACGATCGTTGTGCCAAATTGCTCGTTGACGTCGAGCACGAAGCGGCACATGTCCTGCTTTTCCTCTACATTCATGCCGGCCATGGGCTCGTCCAGCAGCAGCATCGACGGCTCGGCAGCGAGTGCGCGCGCGAGCTCGACGCGCTTTTGCAGGCCGTACGGGAGACGTCCCACCGGCGTCTTGCGAATGTGCTGGATTTCGAGGAAGTCGATCACTTCCTCGACCTTGCGGCGGTTGTCGAGCTCTTCGCGCCGCGCGCGCCCCACCCAGATCGCCTGCTCCACGAGACTCGCCGTCATCTTGAGATTACGCCCGGTCATGACGTTGTCCAGAACGGACATGCCCTTGAAAAGCGCGATGTTCTGGAACGTGCGCGCGATACCCTGTGCGGCCGCCTGGTGCGGGTCCATGTCGCGCCGCACGTTACCGCGAAAAGTGATGGTTCCCTGCTGCGGATGGTAGACGCCGTTGATGACGTTCAACATCGAGCTCTTGCCGGCGCCATTGGGCCCGATGATCGCGCGGATCTCGTGCTCGCGGACGTCAAATGTGATGTCGGTCAGCGCCCGCACCCCGCCGAATGACAGCGAGATGTTGTCGAGCTTCAGGACCACGTCTCCGATCGTGCGTTCGCCGGTCGTCATCTAGGCCACGCCCTGAGCGGCTGCGGCGGCAAACGCCTTCGCCTTCTCGATCCTGAGGTCGGCCGCGACCATGCCGGTGCGGCCATCCTCGAATTTCACCTGCGTCTCGATGTGCTGAACCGACTTGCCGCCATACAAAGCGTCGATCAGCACTGCGTATTTCTCGGCGACGAAGCCGCGCCGGACCTTGCGCGTGCGCGTCAGCTCGTCGTCGTCGGGATCGAGCTCCTTGTGCAGGACGAGAAAGCGATGGATCTGCGAGGCGGCAAGCGCGCCCTCATGCGCGAGCTCGGCGTTGACCTTTTCGACGCATTCGCGAATCAGCTGGATGACTTCGGGTTTCTGCGCAAGATCGGTGTAGCCCGAGTAGGCGATATTGCGGCGCTCCGCCCAGTTGCCGACCGACCCCATGTCGATATTGACGAACGCGCACACGTCGTCGCGTCCATTGCCGAAGGCGACCGCCTCCTTGATATGCGGAAAGAACTTGAGCTTGTTTTCAATGTAGTTCGGCGCGAACATCGCGCCGCTCGCCATCTTGCCGACGTCCTTGGCTCGGTCGATGATCTTGAGTTGCCCGTCATCGACAATCACGCCGGCGTCCCCGGTGCGGAAATAGCCGTCGGAATCGATCGACTCGGCGGTCGCGTCCGGTCGCTTGTAGTACTCCTTCAGAAGCATCGGACCGCGCACCAGCACTTCGCCGTTGTCGGCAATCTTCAGCTCGACGCCGGGTGCCGGCTTGCCGACGCAGTCGAAGCGGATCTCGCCGTCCGGCTGCAGGCACACGTAGGCGCACGTCTCGGTGGAGCCGTAGAGCTGCTTCAGGTTGATGCCGATCGAGCGGTAGAAGCGGAAGAGATCGGGTCCGATGGCAGCACCCGCCGTGTACGCGATGCGAATTCGGCTCATGCCGAGGACGTTGCGTAGCGGGCCATACATGAGGATATTGCCGAGCGCGTACTGCAATCGATCGGACATCGGTACCGGCTTGCCATCGAGGATCTCGGCGCCGCAGCGGCGGGCGACCGCCATGAAATGATGGAACGCGCCTCGCTTGATCGCGCTTGCATCCTCCATCCGGATCATCACCTGCGTGAGCAGATTCTCGAACACGCGCGGCGGCGCGAAATAGTAGGTCGGACCGATCTCGCGCAAGTCGGTCATCACCGTATCGCCGGACTCGGGGCAGTTGATCGTGAAACCGGCGACCATCCACTGCGCGAGCGAGAACAGGTGATCGCCGACCCAGGCCATCGGCAGATACGACAGGATGCTGTCGTCCGCGGTCAGCTTGTCGAACGTGCAGCCGCCCCGCGCCGACGCGACGAACGCCGAATGGGTCTGGCACACACCCTTGGGCTTGCCGGTGGTGCCGGACGTGTAAAGCATGACCGATACGTCGCCAGGCACGCCGCGTTCGATCTCGCCCTCGTACCAACCAGGGTGCGCACGGTCGAACTCGCGACCGATCTCCTGCAGCTGCTCGAAGCTCGTGATGTTCTCGTAGTTGCGGAGGCCGCGTGGATCGTCGTAGTAAATGTGCCGGAGCGACGGGACCTGCGGGACGGCCTCCAGCATCTTGTCGACCTGCTCCTGGTCCTCGACGATCGCGTAGCTGATTTCCGCGTCCATCAGCACGAACACGAACTCGGCGGCGGGCGCGTCCTGGTACATCGGAACCGGGATGCCGCCCAGCGCTTGCGCCGCGAGCATCGACCAATAGAGGCGCGGGCGGTTGTCGCCGATGATCGCGAGATGCATCCCGCGGCGAAATCCCTGGGCCGCCAGTCCACACGCGAGCGCGCGCACCTCGTCGGCGACCTGGCCCCAGCTCCAGGTTTGCCATATGCCGAGGTCTTTCTCGCGGCAGGCGGGATGCGCCGGACGCTCCCGCGCGTGCTGCAGCAGAAGACGCGGAAACGTATCCGACCCGGATTGCGCGGACGGATCTGCCAACGCTAAACCCTCCTAGGTGCGTACCGGCGGGACCGGACCCTTGAGCCCGGCGCTCGTTGGCACCGGGCAGTTCGATTATCGCGGCGATTCTATAGGATCGCCGGAAGGGCCGATACAGCAGCTGCCTTCGCGCAATCCACGAACAGCAAACGTTGCGCGCATAATTGCATCCGTGGAACCCACGTTGTCGTTCGGGAAACCTTCGCCGCGCCGGCGCGCGGGCGGATTGCGCATCTGCGGGGTTTGACGAAATGAGCGCGATCGCCCCTCCAAAGTCCGAGGGCGCCGCCTTCAACCGCACCGCGCCGGGCACCGCCTCTCCCGCCTCCATCGCAACGCCTGACGGGCCCGGCGCAGCCGACCTGCGCCGCACCTTTGCCGGCGCGATGGCGAGCGCCGCGACGAATCTCTGCCCCGCGCTCTCGCTCGGGATTCTCGCTTTCGCGCCGCTCGGGCCCGCCTATTACCACATCGGTGTCTACGCGGGTTTCGCTTCCGCCATCTGGGGCCATCTCGCCGCTGGATTGTTCGGTGGCGCTGCGCATCCGGGGAGCGGACCTCGCGCGGCCCCCACGCTGATCCTCGCAAGCCTCGTCGCGGTGCTCGCTGCGGACCCTGCGCTCGCACCCTCGTCGCCTCTAGGGGCGGGGCCGATCGTCGCCATCGCGGGTGCGACAGTGGTCCTGGCCGGCGTGCTGCAGATCGTTCTCGGCGCCTTTGGCGCGGGCAACTCGGCGCGCTTTGTTCCGTATCCGTTCGTCGCCGGCTTCATGTGCGGCGCATCGGCGCTCATCATCCTTGCTCAACTCGCGCCGCTCGCCGGTGTTTCGCGCACGGAGCTGGAACACGGCGCGGTCGCGGCGTGGGACGCATTGCAGCCGGCGACGCTCTTCGTGGGCATCATGACAGCCGTGACGATCTGGGCGATCGGCGCACGTTGGAATCGGCTGCCGGCGCCGCTCCTCGGAATGATCGCCGCGACCCTTCTCTACTACGCTATCCAGTTTTTCCTTCCGGAAGCACGGCTGGGACCGGTTGTCGGCGTCGTTCCAGGCGGATTGCCGATCCCGACGGCGCTCATTCCGCTGGCGCAGGTGCCGTGGGACATCGTCATGCGGCATGCGCCGATCATCCTGACGACCGCCGGCTTGATGGCGTTCATCGGCACCGTCGACGGCCTATTTGCGGCGGTCGCCATCGACAACGCGACCGATGGGCGCCACAAGACACGGCGCGAGGTGGTCGCGCATGGCGTGGCGAACGTCGTATCGGGATTGTGCGGCGGCGTCCCGGTCGTGTTGTCGCGTTCGGTGGCGCTCGCAAGCTGGAACGCAGGCGGACGCTCGCGTCTTACGACTGTTCTTTCCGCCTCACTCCTTGCGCTCGTGCTGACGGCGGCGGGGCGACTGCTCGGTCTCGTGCCGATGACGGTCGTCGCCGGCCTCATGGTCACGGTCGGCTTTGCGCTGATCGACAACTGGACCACCGGGCTCGCCGGCCGTCTGCGGCGAAAGGGCGCATTGCGCGAGAGCGCGCTGCTTTGGAGCGTGGCGACCGTCGTGGTTGTCGCGTTCACCGAAGCGCTCTTCGGCTTCCAGTTGGCGATCGCCGTCGGCTTTCAGCTGTCGGGTTTGTTGCTCTATCTCGGCATGAAGCGCTCGCTCGTGCGGAGCGTTGTCGACGGCAACGTGCGGCCATCGCGCCGGATCTGGGGTGGTGAAGATGCCATGCGCGTGCGGGCGGCGCGACAGCGTATCCGCGTTATCGAGCTCGAGGGCGCGCTCTTCTTCGCGAGCGCCGAGCGGTTGATCGAGCGCGTTGAACCGTTGGCCGGCGTCGCCGACGTCGTGATCCTCGACTTTCGCCGCGTCACCGTCATCGATGCAACCGGTGCGCTGCTGATCGAGAGTATCGCTCGCCGCCTCGCGTCGCGCGGAACCAAGGTGCTGCTGGCCGGCGTAACGCCACAGGGCCGGCATGGCGCGACGCTGATCGCGCACGATGCTTTCCGCGACGCCAGCTCACGGCTCTGGTTCCGCGATTCCGACCAGGCCGTGGAATGGGCAGAGCGCGCGATTCTCGATGCGCGCGGACTCACCGTGCACACGGTCGTTCCGCTCGCCGCCTTTCCGCTGCTGGAAGGACTCACCGAGGCTGAGCTGAAGCGAATCGAGCATCATTTCGGGCGCCGCGATTGCGCCGATGGCGAAGTGCTGTTCCAGGAGGGTGATCCGGGCGACCGGCTCTGCCTGCTCGCCCAGGGCGCGGTCGAGATCTCGATCATCGTGCCGGGCGGCGCGCGGGCGCGCATCGTGACCAATGCCGAGGGTTCGCTGTTCGGCGAGAACGCGCTACTCGACGGGCGGCCGCGCTCGGCGACGGCTCAAGCCGTGGGCGACACCGTCGTGTTCGAGCTCTCACGCGCAGCACTGGAAGAGATTGCGGCAGCCGAGCCGGAAATCATGATTCGCCTGATGACGAATCTGGCCAAGCTCCTGTCGATCCGCATGCGCGAGACCAATGAAATCCTGCGCCAGCTCGAAGACTCCCGCGGCTAGGGCCTAACGTAATGCAGCGCTGGCTCGTCCGACCAAGCTCGTCATGAAATCCATTTCCGTCGATGTCGCCGTCATCGGCGCCGGGACAGCCGGCCTGGCTGCGTATCGCGCCGCGACCGCGCAACGCAAGCGCACGGTCCTGATCGAGGGCGGCGTCCATGGGACGACCTGCGCTCGTGTGGGCTGCATGCCGAGCAAGCTGCTGATCGCCGCCGCAGACGCCGCACACGCCACCGTGCGCTGGCCGCAATTCGGCCTGCAGCTCGACGGCGCCGTCCGTATCGATGGCCGCGCAGTCATGGAACGTGTCAAGCGCGAGCGCGATCGGTTCGTCGGCTTCGTGCTGGAAGGTGTCGACGCGATGCCCGTTCAGGATCGCGTCCTCGGCAATGCCCGCTTTATCGATGACCGCACGTTACAGCTTGACGATCACATGACGATCGCGTTCGGCAGCGCCGTGATCGCGACCGGATCGATGCCATCGGTTGCGCCGTTCCTGCGCGGGCTCGGCGATCGGCTTGTCGTCAACGACGACGTGTTCGATTGGGATGATTTGCCGCGGTCGGTGGCGATTTTCGGCCCCGGCGTCATCGGCCTCGAGCTCGGACAAGCGCTGCATCGATTGGGCGTGCGGGTACTGCTGTTCGGCCGCAGCGGGCACATCGGGCCGTTCAGCGATCCGGAAGTGCGTGCTTACGCTACTCGCACGTTCGCCGCGGAGCTCGCGCTCGACGCCAGCGCCGAGATCCGCTCGATCGAACGCAGCGGCGACACCGTCGTACTGAGCTACCGCGGGCCCGATGGCGCCGAACGGGGCGACAGCGTCGACTATGTGATCGCGGCGACCGGGCGCGCGCCCAACGTCCGCGGCCTGGGACTCGATCGAACGACGCTCGCGCTCGACGCATCGGGCGTGCCGTTGTTCGACCGCAACACGATGCAGTGCGGCACCCACCCGATCTTCATCGCCGGCGATGCAAGCGATGATCGGCCGCTCCTGCACGAAGCAGCCGACGAAGGGCGCATCGCCGGAGAAAACGCGGCGCGTTTTCCCGATGTCGTCTCGGGATTGCGGCGGACGCCGCTCGGTATCGTGTTCACCGACCCGCAGCTCGCGATGACAGGAGCGCGGCATGCGGATCTCGCCGCCGGCACTTTCGTCACCGGTGTCGTGTCGTTCGAAAATCAGGGGCGCAGCCGGATGATGCTGCGCAATGTCGGACTGTTGCACGTCTATGCGGACATTGCGACCGGCCGCATCGTCGGCGCCGAGATGATCGGCCCCGATGCCGAGCACCTCGCGCACTTGCTGGCGTGGGCGATCCAGACGGAAATGACGGTGTCGCGCGCGCTCGACATGCCGTTCTACCATCCGGTGATCGAAGAGGGCCTGCGAACCGCGCTTCGCGACGCGAAGGCCAAGGTGACCGCGGCGCGGGTGCGCGCAGCGGCGTAGGGCCTCGGGGCTAGGGATGCACCACCGGTCGCGCCGATCGCGGCGCGGCCTTGCGCCGGCGTGCACGACGCGGCGGATTCGTCGCAAGTCCGGCGAGCACCGTGTCGATCATCGCCGGTGCCATGCGCTCGAGATCGTAGGCGGATGGGTTCTGCACCCATCCATACATTACGCCCACCATGAATGCCTTCAGCAATTCGGCCGCGAGCTTGGTGTCGGTGTCGGCAGGCAACTGACGGTGCGCGACGGCCTTTTCCAGGAGCTCGATCACCTGGCGCCGGCAATCTTCGTCGGCCGTTCGCTGGCGCTGTGCGACAGGCGCCAAGTCAGCCGTGAACTCGCATTTATGGAACATCACGTCGAACACGGCCTGCGTGCGCGCGTCGCGCGCTAGCCTCGTCAGTCCCGATACCGCCATATCGCGCAGCGTGCCGAGCGGGTCGGCACAGCGCTTGCTGCCGCCGCAGCCGAGCATCGCCTCCATCGGCATCGCGGCGCGTTCGCACATCGCCTCGAACAGCTCGGCCTTGTCGCGGAAATGCCAGTAGATCGCGCCCCGGGTCAGGCCCGCGGCCTCGGCGACGTCGGCCAGCGTCGTGTGCGCGACACCTTTGCCGCGAAATTCGCGCTCCGCAGCGTCGAGCAGCGCCTCGCGTGTCGCTACCGCTTCCTGTCGCGTCCTGCGTGCCATTCCGGATTCCCGCTCTTCGTGGTCAAACCCTCCATTGCTGGGGGTTGCAAACATTCGCGAATGTATGTAATTTTGAGGGTCTCGTCAAGGTGCGCCGCAATCGTGGCGCGCCGCCCCGGAGCCTTCCATGCCTGTCCCCGCTCTAATTGTCCCTGTTGCACGCTGCTTGGCGATCACCGTTGCAACATTCGCCGTTGCTCTCCTCGCCGCCTGCGGGCAGCAACAGCAAGGCGGATTCCAGATGCCGCCGGCACAGGTGACGACGGTGACCCTCGAGCCGAAAACCATTCCGGTGAGCTACGAATACGTCGGCCAGACGACGGGTTCGAAGGAAGTCGAGGTGCGCGCGCGCGTCACGGGCATCCTCGAGCAGAAATATTTCCAGGAAGGCGCGGCGGTGAAACAGGGCCAGCGCCTGTTCGTCATCGACCCGAAGCCGCTGGAGGCGCAGGCGGCGGCCGCCGAAGCCGATCTCGTGCGGGCGCGCGCGCAAAAAGCGCAGGCCGACCGTGAGGCCGCGCGCCTCAAACCGCTCGCCGAACGCAAGGCAATTGGGCAAAAGGAAGCCGACGATGCCGCGTCGAACGCGGAATTCGCGTCGGCGAACGTCCGCTCGGCCGAAGCCAAGCTTCGCGAAGTGCAGTTGAATCTCTCCTACACGAACGTCGCGGCACCGATAACGGGGCTCACGAGCCGCGCGCCTAAATCGGAAGGCAGCCTCGTCAACGCCAACGACACGTTGCTGACGACGATATGGCAGGTGAATCCGATCTGGGTGCCATTCGCGATCCCCGAGAGCGACCAATTGGCGCTGCAGAAGGAAGTCGCCGCCGGTCGCCTCGTCCTCCCCAAGGACAACGCCTTCGACGTCACGGTCAAGCTGACGGACGGCAGCGTCTTTCCGCGTCAGGGTCGCATCAACTTCGCCGACTCGCGCGTCAATCCATCGACCGGTTCGGTCGAGTACCGCGCCGAGATCCCCAACGCCGACGTCGCGCTGAAGCCCGGCCAGTTCGTGCGGGTCAAGCTCTCCGGCGCAAAACGAATGAACGCTTTCGCGGTGCCGCAGATCGCGGTGCTGGACGGCGCGCAAGGCAAGTTCGTGTACGTCGTCGACAAGGACAAGGATGGCAAGGACATCGCCGTGGTACGCCCGATCGCCCTTGGCGAATGGGTCGACACTCCCGACGCGAAGGACGGCAACCTGTGGATCGTCGAGAGCGGCCTCAAATCCGGCGACCGCGTGATCGTCGACGGCGTGGCCAAGTTGCGCCCGGGCGCACAGATCGTGCTAGGCGGTGCGCCTGGCGCACCCGGGGGCCCGCCGGGCGGTGCCGCGCCCCCCGCGAAGGATAAAGGTGCAGCGCCCGCCGGCGACGCGCCGGCCAAAAAGTCGTAACAACGAAGGGTCGCCATGTTCTCCCGTTTTTTCATCGATCGGCCGATCTTCGCTGCCGTGATCTCACTGTTCCTCGTGCTCGCGGGATTGGCCGCGATGCGCACGCTGCCGATCGCGCAGTATCCCGAGATCGCCCCGCCGGTCGTCACCGTGCAGGCGATTTACCCGGGCGCCTCGGCCGAGGTCATCGAAAAGACCGTCGCGGCACCGCTCGAGAATGCCATCAACGGCGTGCCGAACATGATCTACATGTCGAGCTCGTCGACGTCGAACGGCGTTGTCCAGATCCAGGTCACGTTCGAGATCGGCACGCGAATCGACGACGCTGCGGTCAACGTCAACAACCGCGTGAAGCAGGTCGACCCAAGGCTGCCCGAGGAAGTGCGCAGGCAGGGCGTGACGGTGGAACGCGGCAGCTCGTCTTTCCTCCAGGTGCTCGCGTTCTACTCGCCGGAAGATCGCTACAACGATCTCTTCATCTCGAACTACGTGACGCTGAACGTCCTCGACGAGCTGAAGCGGTTGCCGGGAACGACCAATGTCCAGATCTTCGGCGCCAAGGATTATG
Organism: uncultured beta proteobacterium; assembly: GCA_963724975.1. Taxonomy (GTDB): domain Bacteria; phylum Pseudomonadota; class Gammaproteobacteria; order Burkholderiales; family Casimicrobiaceae; genus CAIWHR01. Next base: position 1,102,669 of record CAVRXB010000005.1, read on the forward strand.
CGATGCGGATCTGGGTGAAGCCCGATCGTCTCGCGCAGCTGAAGCTCACGCCATCCGATCTCATACGCGCGATCAACGAGCAGAACGCGCAGTTCGCCGCGGGCAAGATCGGGCAGACGCCGACCACCAAGGGACAGGATCTCGTCTACACGATCACGACGCAAGGACGACTCTCCGATGCCAAGGAGTTCGGGCAGATCATCGTCCGTGCCAATCCCGATGGGTCGACCGTTCGCTTGAGCGACGTTGCGCGCATCGAGCTCGGGTCGAGGGACTACGATTTCATCGGCCGCTACAACGGCAAGCCGGCAACGCTCGTCGGCATCTTCCTGCAGCCGGGCGCCAACGCGCTCGAAGTCGCGAAGAGCGTGCGCACGACGATGAAAGAGCTGTCTACGCGATTCCCGGAGGGTCTTACGTACGCGGTGCCGTACGACACCACGCGCTTCGTTGAAGTGTCGATCCGCGAAGTCGTCTTCACGCTCGGTGAGGCGATGGTCCTCGTGATTCTCGTCGTGTTCCTCTTTCTGCAAAGCTGGCGCGCGACGCTGATCCCGCTGGTCGCCGTCCCGGTGTCTTTGCTGGGTGCGTTCGCCGGCCTGTTCGTGCTCAACTATTCGATCAACACGCTGACGCTGTTCGGCATGGTGCTGGCGATCGGCATCGTGGTCGACGATGCGATCGTCGTGCTGGAGAACGTCGAGCGGATCATGCGCGAGGAGAACGCCACGCCACGCGAGGCTGCGATCCAGGCAATGCACGAAGTGACGGGGCCAATCGTCGCGATCGTGCTGACGCTGACGGCCGTGTTCGTGCCGATCGGCTTCCTGGGCGGGCTGACCGGCGAGCTGTATCGCCAGTTCGCGGTGACGATTTCGATCGCGGTGGTGATCTCGGGCCTCGTGGCGCTGACGCTGACGCCCGCATTGAGCGCGCTGATCCTGCGCCGTCACCCGCCGGCAAAGCGCGGGTTCTTCGCCCTGTTCAACCGCTTTTTCGGGAGCGTGACGACGCATTACTCGAGCGGTGTTGCATGGATGATCCGCCGCGGCATCGTGGGTGTGATCCTGTTTGTCGGCATGGTAGTGATCACCGCGGGCCTGTGGCGGTTTACCCCCGGCAGTCTCGTGCCCGACGAGGATCAGGGCTGGTTCTTTGCGTCGGTGATCCTGCCCGACGGCGCGTCGCTGCAACGCACCGACAAGGTCGCAGCTCAGGTCGAGGAGATCATCCATTCGAATCCCGCCAACGCGCACGTGATCTCATTCACCGGATTCGATTTCCTGGGGGGCGGCTTTCGCAACAACGCGGCGTCGATCTTCGTGACGCAGATACCGTGGGACGAGCGCAAGGTCACCGTGCCGCAATTGGTCGGCGAGGTGTTCGCCAAGTCCGGCGGTATCAAGGAGGCGCTGGTGCTCGCGTTCCAGCCGCCGCCGATCTTCGGCCTCGGGACCGCCGGCGGTTATGAGCTTTATCTGCAGAACCGTGGCGAAGGCGGCCCGAAGCAGATGAACGAAGTGATGGGGCAATTGCTGCAGCGACTGAGCTCGGACAAGGAGTTGAGCTACGCGCAGACGCTTTGGCGCGCGAACGTGCCTCAGCTCTATGTCGACGTCGACCGCGAAAAGGCGAAGAAATCCGGCGTGCCGATCAGCGATATCTTTGCCGCGCTTTCGGCCACGCTGGGAAATTATTACGTCAATGACTTCAACAAATATGGCCGCGCCTGGCAGGTGCTGATGTCGGCCGAGCCCTCGTATCGCGCGCGGCCCGACGACATCGGCGGCGTGTACGTGCGCTCCGAGAAGGGTGAAATGATCCCGCTCGCCGCGCTTGCCACGGTGCGCTATTCGTCGGGCCCCGATGCGCTCGACCGCTTCAACAACCTGCCCGCCGTCAAGATCTTTGGCGGTGCGGCGCCGGGCTACAGCTCGGGACAGGCGATCGCCCGCGTCGAGCAGATTGCGAACGAGGTTCTTCCTCCCGACTTCAGCTACGACTGGGGTGGCACTTCGTACCAGGAAAAACGCTCGGGCGGCGCGTCGACGTTCGCGCTCGGCCTTGCCGTGATCATGGTGTTCCTGATTCTGGCCGCGCAGTACGAGCGTTGGTCGCTGCCGTTCTCGGTGCTGCTCGCGCTGCCCTTCGGCACTTTCGGCGCCCTCGCGGCAGTGTATCTGCGCGGCTTGACCAACGACGTCTATTTCCAGATCGGCCTCGTGACGCTGCTGGGACTCGCCGCCAAGAATGCGATCCTGATCGTCGAGTTCGCGGTGATGAAGCATCACGAGGGCATGTCGGCGTCGGCGGCGGCGCTCGAAGGCGCGCGGCTTCGCTTCCGGCCGATCCTGATGACCTCGCTCGCGTTCATTCTCGGCGTGCTGCCTCTTGCGATCTCGACCGGCGCGGGCGCCGGCGCGCGCCATTCCACCGGCACGGGCGTCATGGGCGGCATGATCGCCGCGACGTTCCTCGCGATCTTCTTCGTGCCGCTGTTCTTCAAGCTGATCACCGAGCGCCACCTGCGCGAGTCGCGCAGCACGGAGGAGCTGTTCGCCGAGGTCAAGCATGCGCGCACGATCACCCATCACCAGGCACACATGACGCCCGGGCATCCGCCGCATCCGCATCCTCCGAAAGGAGACCATCATGCGTAAATCGTTTCTCGCGCTGGCGCTCGCTGCGCTGATCGCTGGTTGTGCAAGCACGCCCCCTCCGCCACCGACGCTCGACTTGCCGGCGGCGACTGCGGGCGATCTCAAGCTCGAGCGCTGGTGGACTGCCTTCGGCGATCCCACGCTCGATAAGCTGGTTGAGGAGGCGCTCGCGAACAACCTCGACCTCAAGGCCGCGATCACCCGCGTCGAGTACGGCCGCGCGCTCGTGCTGCTCGCGCAGTCGGACCAGTATCCGACGGTCGATGGCGCCGTCGGCGCCTCGCGCACGCGCTCGACGCAGGTCGGCTCGAATCCGTTGCCGTTCGGCTTCTCGCCACTCGCGACCGACCTCTCCGTGGGCCTGCAGGCGTCCTACGAGGTCGACCTCTGGGCCAAGTATCGCAACGCGACCACCGCCGCGCAGGACGACCTGCTCGCGACCGAGTACGCGCGCGAGGTCGTGCGCACGTTGGTCGCCGCCGACACCGCGCGCGGCTACTTCAACCTGCTCGCCGCGGACGCCCAGCTCCAGCTCCTCCTCGACACGCTCAAATTGCGCGACGAGACGGTCGTGCTGCAAAGGGACCGCTACCAGGCCGGCGTGATCGGCGAGTTCGATCTCGTCACGGCGGAAGCCGAGCGCGCGAATGTCGCCGGCGACGTGGCGCTCGCGCGCCGGATCCGGGCCGAATTCGAGTCCGCGCTCGCCGTGCTGCTCGGACGCTCGCCGAAGGAAGTCTTCGCGCCGACAATCGCGCGCGACGTCGCGATCGCGCAGCTCACCGCCGTGCCGACGCTGCCGTCCGGGGTGCCCTCCGACATGCTTGCGCGGCGGCCCGACATCCGGCGCGCGGAGGCTCAGCTCGCCGCCGGCAATGTGCGGATCGACGTTGCACGCGCCGACTACTATCCGTCGATTTCCCTCACCGGCAGCTATGGCACGCAGGCCGGCGCGCTCAGCAATCTGTTCACCGGTCCGGGCGTCGTCTGGGGCCTCGCGGCATCGCTGCTGCAGCCGCTGATCGGACTCAAGAAGATCGAGGCAAACGTCGACGCGCAGACGGCGCGCCGCGACGAGCTCGTCATTCTCTACACGCAGACCGTGCAGGGCGCGTTCCGCGACGCGCACGACGCGCTCTCGGCCAACGACACGACGCGCGAGGCGCTCGCCGCGCAGAACGAACGCCGCCTCAAGCTTCAGCAGGCACTCGAGCTTTCCACGCTCCGCTACACCTCCGGCTATTCGCCTTACCTCGAGGTGCTCGACGCACAGCGCCAGCTGCTGCAGGCGCAAACCCTCGAGATCATCGCGGCGCGCAACGTCCGCCTCGCGCTCGTCGACTTCGCGAAGGCGGCCGGCGGCGGGTGGGAGTACAAGACAGCGGTTGTGCTGCAGTAGTCAGCCGCACGCGAATACGGCGTGCGCCGCGTGCGCCGCGTGAATCCGGCTGCGCGCCGTGCGACAAGAGGTCCGGCCCTACTGGACCTTGATGTTCGCCGCCTTGATTACCTTTCCGGAGTCGTCGATTTCCGCGCCGACGAATTTCGTGAACTCGACCGGCGTCATCGGCAACGCCTCGGCGCCTAGCGCCGTCAACCGCTCCTTGACCTCCGGTGTGGCGAGCGCGCGCCCGACATCGCGCGCGATCTTGTCGACGATCTCGGCGGGCGTGCCGGCCGGCGCGAAGAGTCCCACCCAGAGGTTGTAGTCGAACCCCGGAAGCCCGCTTTCCGCCAGCGTAGGCACATAGGGCAGGACGCTCGAACGTTTTGCCGTGCTCACGCCAAGCGGAACGAGCTTGCCCTCGCGTATGTTCGGCAGCGCCGCCGAAATCGGCGAAAAGAAATACGTGATGCGACCCGTCATGGTGTCAGTGAGCGCTTCCGGCGTTCCCTTGTAGGGAATGTGGACGACGTCGATGCCGGCCGCCAGCCGGAACTTCTCCGCATTGATGTGGGTGCCGCTGCCGGTGCCCGCCGAGCCGACATTGAGCGCGCCCGGCTTCGCCTTCGCCGCTGCAATCAGATCTGCGACCGTCTTGTAACCGGTGGACGGCGCCACAACCAGCACATTCGGCTGGCCCGCGAGCGGAGCGATGTCGATGAAATCCTTGATGGTGTCGAATGACAGTGACGGGTAGATCCACTGGTTGTACGCGTGCGCCGCGGAGTTGACGAGCAGCGTGTAGCCGTCAGGCGGCGATTTCGCCACGATCGCGGTGCCGATAGTCCCCCCGGCGCCCGGACGGTTGTCGACGACGACCGACTGTCCCCACATCTCGGTCAACTTCTGGCCGACGGTGCGCGCAAGGATGTCGGTCGCGCTGCCCGCCGTGAACGGCACGACGAGCTTCACCGGCTTGTTCGGATAGCCTTGCGCGCAAGCGGCGCCGGCAGCGAGCGAGAAGAAAAACGATATCGCAAGCTTTCGCACGAGATTCATTGAGGCCTCCATGGGCGCGACCCTGCAATTCAGGAGAGTCCGTCGTCGACAGGAACGTTTTCCGGTTCGAGCGCGAGACCGGACGCCTGCGCTTGCAGAACGATCAACTTGGCGAAGTCCTCGTCGCCCATCCCGCGTCCGATCAGCGTTTGCACGATGTCGCGGGTTTGCGCCGCGAGCGGCATCGGCACGTCGAAGCGACGGCCGGCATCGAGCCCCAGGTCCAAATCCTTGCGCAGGAGTTTCGGCGTGAACGTCACCTTGAAGTCGAGATTGACGAGCGCCGGAGTCTTGTAGCGCGAGAACGTCGATCCCATCACGCTCTGGTTCATGAAATCGAGGAACGCGTGACGCGGCACCCCCGCCTTCTGCGCAAGCACCGTTATCTCGGAGAGCGACTGGATGACCACACCCAGGAACACGTTGTGGCAGATCTTGACGATGCGCGCGAGCTCGCCTTCGCCGACGTAGCTCGCGGCGGGTCCGATCAGCCGTAGATAGGGTGCCGCGGCATCGAAAGCGGATCGCGGACCGGAGCAGACAAATGACAGACGTCCTGCCTTGATGACCTTCGCATTGCCCGAGACGGGGGCGGCCAGCATCTCGACGCCTCGCTTGGCGAGCAGCGCGCGCAGCGCCGCCGATCCTTCGAGCGATATCGACGAGCACTCGACGACCAATATCGGATTCCGGCCGCCGGACAGGAGCCCGGCAGGGCCGGCGATCACTTCGTTGACGTCGTCGTAGGTAGACACCATCACGAACACGATGTCGCACGCGGCAAGGTCGGCGAGCTTGCCGGCGATTTTTGCGCCGTATTGCGCGAGCGGCTCCGCTTTCGCGCGCGTCCGATTCCACACAGTGAGGTCGGCGCCGCCCTTCGCGAGACGCGCCGCCATTTCGTGGCCCATCCGGCCGATGCCGATCCAGCCCAATCTCATGTTGCGTCACCTCTTTCCGATTCGTTGTATCACGGATGTAGTTGCTGGAAATCCCGTGGGTCCGATGAACTGGGCGTCCTCGCACTAGTCATACCGATTCGCGATCGGCAGCTCCTGCGCCGGATAGAGCGAAATCACCTTTGGCCCGTTCGGCGTCAGGATCACTTCTTCCTCGATGCGCGCGGCGGAGATGCCGTCGGTCGCCGGACAATACGTCTCGACAGCGAACACCATGCCGGCCTTGAGCTCGATGGGTTGCTTGAACGAATTCAATCGCGACACCAGTGGGCGCTCGTGGAGTCCGAGCCCCAACCCGTGGCAGAAGTTGAGACCGAACGCATCCATTTCGCTCGCAAATCCGATGTTCTCGGCGGTCGGCAGTGCCGCCGCGATCCGGTCGGACGATACGCCCGGCTTCAGCAGATCGATCGCAACGTCCATCCACTCACGCGCTTTCTTGTAGGCGTCGCGCTGCGCCGACGTCGCGAATCCGACATTGAAAGTCCGGTAGTAACATGTGCGATAACCCATGTAAGACTGGATGACATCGAAGAATGCCTGGTCGCCGGGACGGATCAAACGGTCGGTGAAGTTGTGCGGATGCGGGCTGCAGCGCTCGCCCGAGATGGCATTGATTGCTTCCACGCAATCGCTGCCCATTTCGTACAGGCGCTTGGTCGCCAGCGCGACGATCTCGTTTTCGCGCACGCCGGGCTTTAGCGCCTCCGCGATGTCCGTGTAGACACCGTCGACCATCGCCGCCGCCATGTTGAGGAGTGTGAGCTCGTCGATGTTCTTCACTTCGCGCGCCTGCAGGAGCGTCTGCTGGCCGTCGCGCACTTCGATCCCGAGTTTCTGCAGCTCGAAGAGCATCGGCGGTTCGACGACATCGAGGCCGAGCGGCAGGTCGGCGACACCTTCGTCCACCAGTAGCGCCTTGATCTCGCGCGCGGCGGCGCGGAAGAGCTCGATGTCCGCGCCGACGGCGCCACGAAGGCCGAGGAGTCCCGCGCGGCAATGATCGTGGTGCAGCCACGGCGCATGCAGCCGGTGATGCTTCGCCGCGGAGCCGAAATCCCAGATGTAAGGGTCGCCATTGCCGGTGAGCAGTGAATATCGCGTCAGCTTGTCGCGCGCCCACTCGCCGATGACGGTGCTCGTGATGTACCGGATGTTGTGCTGATCGAAGCACAGCAGCGCACCCAACCCCGAATTCGCGAGAGCTGCGCGCGTGCGCGCCAGTCGATAGTCGTGCAGCCGGCGAAAATCGACGCGCTCCTCGAAATCGACCTGCGAATGGCCAGGCGACTGCAGCGGCCGGTCCCAACGGTGATGCGGATCGATGTCGTCCGGCCGGATGATCTTCGGCTCAGGTCTCTTCTTTCCGGCCATCGCGCTTTCTCCCGGGGCCGCTCAGCGCTTGCCGAACGCCTTGTCGTAATAGGTGAGATCGACGTATTTTGCCGGATCGGCGAGCGTCTTCTGCGGGATCCCGTATTTGCTGCGCAGCGCCAGCACGGTCCTGATGCCTTCGAGGTCGAGCGCGGCGTCGCGGGTGAATCCCCCTTTGTCGGCGACCAGCAGATCGTAAGACTGCTTGGCGAGCGCCGGCGTCATGTCGCGGATATTCGCGACGAGCATGGCTTCGACGATCGGACGGTTACCGCGGTCGTAGAGCCAGTCGATGCCGGCGCGGTACGCCCGGATAAAGCCGATCAGCTCCTTGTCGTGACCGGCCGCCCAGCTGCGCCGCGCGATGCCAACGGTCCCTTCGTAGGCGCCCAGCGATTCCGCCGTGGCGAGCTGGTTAAAGCCGCGCTCGCGCAAGAGCAGCTCGAAGGGCGTGCGCAGCAGCGTCGCGTCGTGCTTGCCCGCGAGGAGCTCGCGGTATCGGTTTGCCGTTCCGCCGGCGCGCACGTAAGTCACGTCGGATTCCGCCACGCCATTGCGCGCGAGCAGCTCGCGGACGACGAACGCGTAGCCGGTGGTCATGGCGTCGACAGCGACGGTCTTGCCCTTGAGCTCGGAGAATTTTCTGATGGCGGGCACGGCGACAATTGACGCGAATCCGCTGTCGTTGCCGATAAACGCGAAGAGGTCGGGACCCTCGGCAATCTTCGCCTCGCCCTGTCCTTCCTGATAGGCAACAAGGTTGTCGATGGCGGCGAGCGCGATCTCGAACCGGTCCTCGAGGAGCGAGGAGATGAGGTATGCCGATGACGGCGTCCAGGAAATCTGCACGCTGACGCCGTTTGCCTCGAACAAGCCCTGCCTTTGCGCCGCCCAAACCGGCAGGTTCCAGCCGCCATCGAACGCGATGACGCGCAGCGGCGCGGGTGGCGGCGTCTGCGCAAATGTCGACGCGGCGATACCCACTGAAAGCATTGCGGCCGCGATCCGAAGGAAGCGCAACGGATATTGCATCAGCATCCCCAAGACGGCACGATTCGCCACTTCACTGCAGGCGCGGCTTGCGCAGGAAATCGCGACGATCGCCCGAGTGCACGCTGACTCGAAGGGGGGTGCCATCGCGCGCGAGCGTCAGCGCGACCTCGACGCCGGCCGGCCCTTTGGTCCAGATGGCCCGATACATGTCCGCCAGCGTGGTCACGCGATGGTCGGCGACCGCGACAACCACATCGCTTGGCATGACCCCCGCCTTGTCCGCCGGTCCCTCCGACGCGAGACCGTTGACGACGAGCCCGTTCGGCGTTTCCGCGGTGTACATGCCAAGCCACGGTCGTGCCGGGCCCGGGGTTCTTCCGGTGCGCAGGAGATCGTCGAGAATCGGGACGAGAAGCTCGACCGGCACGAACATGTTGCCCTTCACGACATCGTCGCCCGCGGCCTCCTGCACGAGCAGCGAGCCGATTCCGACCAGCCGGCCATCGTCGCCGACGAGTGCGGCTCCGCTCCATTCAGGGTGGGCGGGCGTGGCGAACAGTGCCTCCTCGAGCAAGTATTCCCAGTAACCGGCAAACTCGCGCTTTGCAAAAACGGTGGCTTTGAGCGCGTGCGCGCGGCCGCCGCTGCCCAGCACGAAAACGTCATCGCTGGGCGCGATGGTCGAAGCGCTTCCGCGCGCGAGCGCCGGCAGCCGCAACGGCCCGAGCGGCATCACGAGCCCGAACCCCGTCGCGAAGTCCAAAGCGACCGGATGCGCCGGCGTGACGGTGCCGTCGTTTGCCGTGAGCCAGATCGATTCGGCCTCGGTGATGAGATAGCCGATGGTCAGCACCAGGCCATCGTCCCCGATGACCACGCCACATCCGGTGCGTTCGGTGCCCAGGATCGGTGCGGTGAACGCGTCGTCCGGTATGTCGGCTCGTAACCCGACGACCGAGTCGAGCGCCGACTTGAGATCGAAACGCACCTCGCCCGGTGCGGGCTGCATATTGGAGGGAAAAGCCCAGCGGGTCGGCTCGGACACGTTACGCGAATGGCAGATGCGGGCTTTCGCGCCCGCTACATCGGCATGTTACGCGAGCGCGCGCCCGCCGGCGCAAGTCGCTGCGGCAATCTAGGCCGCGTTTCCGTCCCAATAGAGCTCGATCGCGTATCCGTCGGGATCGCGGCAACGGAACGAGGCGAAGGTCGCGTCTTCGTACAGCGGTTTTGCGATCGGTACCTGCGCGGCCTTCATCCGGCCGAGAAGATCGCGCAGCGCCGCCGCGGAGGAAAGGCGAATCCCGAAATGAAACCACGCGGGCAGCGGCGCCGGGTCGTCGTCGTGCATCAGCGCAAGCAGGAAATCGCGCCGGCCGCTTAGAAACGTGATGTCGTCTTCCTCGCGCCGAACCTTGAGGCCAAACCAATGCTGATAAAAATCGGCCGCACGCGGCCGGTCGCGGACGTGAAGATGCAGGTGGGAGATGTCCATCAAAATTCCTTCCGTGGAGATCAGGGTGGAGGCGACGGCGCGAAGCGCGAGAGCCTGAACGGCTGGAAGCCAAGAGGTAACGCGCCGTCGTCCGCCCAGGCGGCAGCCGCCTCGCCGACGGCCGGCGAGTGCTTGAAACCATGGCCGGAGCACGGTGCGACGATGAGCACACGATCCGAGTCTGGATGACGATCGATGACAAACCCGAAATCGGCCGTCACCGTGTAGAGGCACGAGACGATCTTCACGCAACGGGGCGCAAGCCCCCGAAGGAAGGGCGCGACGAGATCGGCGTGAACGGCGGCGATGTCCGCGACCGACCCCGGCCCATCGGGCGCATCGGCGGTGGTTTCGATCTCGAACTGCTCGGTGCCGACTTTCACGCCCCCGCGCGGGCCGTCGAGCGCGGGAAAGCCGTAAAAACCGTGCGGCCGTCCTTGCAGCTCCCAGATGAAAATCGGCAACGCGGCGGGAAGGAAGGGCGCTGGATCACCCTCGATGTCGAACCAGTAGATCTGCTGTCGATAAACCTTGAAATGCCGCGCAAGTCTTGCGTCGACGAGTGTCGGAAGCCAGGCTCCGGCAGCGACAATCAGCCGCTCCGCTGCGTATCGACCGCTGTCCGTGACGACCGTTACGCCACGCGCGATGGCATCGAAGTCGGTGACTCTTTCATTGCGGCGGATTTCCGCACCGTTGCGCTGCGCCGTTTCGAGGTGCGCGCTGATGCACGCCTCGGGCCGCAGAAATCCGGCCGCCGGCTCGAAGTATCCGTACTCGTCGTTTGCGACCCTGAAGACAGGAAAACGTCGCCGGATCGTCGCGGCGTCGAGGACTTCGTGGGGGACTCCGTGGTCCCGCGCCGCGGCGAGCGTGTTGGCGAAAAAATCGGGCACGTGCAGCACCGCGGACCGCGCGGCGCTCGAGATGAACAATCCGCCGTTTGCCGTCAGCAGTTGCGCCCCCGTTTCGCGCTCGAGCTCGCGCCATAGCGCATGCGAGCGCAGAGCAAGAGGCGTGTAATGCGCGCCTTCGCCGATCGCAAGTCGTGTTATCCGGGTGTCGCCGTGCGATGAACCTCGCGCATGCGGCGGCGAATGGCTATCGATCCCGAGCACGGAGCGTCCGCGCTTTGCAAGATGATGGAGCGCCGCGCTGCCCATCGCACCCAGCCCGAGAACGATCGTGCCATACGTTTTCATCGCTCGGTAAGACACCCATCTTCTATCGGCGAGGCGACCACGGGAATCAGCGCCTGTCGTGACCAGCCGCCGGTCGCCTCATCATTGCCAACGCGAGCAGCGCCGAGGCGACCATCAGGAAAAGGCTCACCGCATTGAGCACCGGGCTTGCCCCTTCGCGCATCCTGCCGTACATCATGATCGTCAGCGGGGGGTCGGAGCCGACCAGCATCAGCGTCGTGTTGAAATTCTCGAAGGACATCAGGAACGCGATTGCGGCGGCCCCGATCAGCGCCGGCTTCAGGTAGGGAAGCGTCACCGTCCGGAGCACGGCTGCGCGGGTGGCGCCCAGATTGAGCGCCGCCTCCTCGAGCGCAATATCGAATCGCTTCAGCCGCGCGGCGATCATAAGCGTCGCTATGGCCACGATGAAGGAAAACTGACCGGCGACCACCAACGGCAATCCAGGACGCAGAAATTCCAGCTCGAGACCGAACATGTCGTCGGCAAGCCGCGCGAGTCGGCTCGCGAACGCGAGGATCGAGATGCCCAGGATTACGCCGGGAATGACCAGCGGTGTCAGCATGGCGAGCGAGAGCATCGTCTTGCCACGAAAACGCGCACGCTCCAGGAGAAACGCGTTCGCGGTTCCGGCAGCCACCGCGAGCACCGTTACCCATACCGCGACCACGACACTCGTCCAGATCGACGACAGTAGCGCCCGGTCCGCGAAAAGCCCGACACGTCCGCGCGGCGCGTTTCCGACGAACCAGTCGAGCGTTGCCCCGCGCCACGGCGGCGCGGGATAGTTGGCGTCGTTGAACGCGAATAGGGCGACGACCGCGAGCGGAAGGAACAGGAACAGGAAGAACGCCGCCACATAGCCGGCCGTGGCGTAACGCTCGAACCATCCGCGCGGCAGCGATGGAATCATGAGCGGCGCATCACGTCGGCAAAACGCTGGCCGGTGAGCTTCAATCCGAACCAGACGATCGCGGTGGAAAGTCCCAGCAACAGGAAACCGAACGCGGCACCCTGCTCCCAGTTGAACCGCGTGATGAACTGCGTGTAGATGGCCTCGGTAAACCAAAGCGAATTCTTGCCGCCCAACAGCGTCGGGGTGAGGTAATTGCCGAGCGTCAGCATGAATACGACGATCGCCCCCGCGGCAATTCCGGGTGCGGCGTGCGGAATCACGATCTGGCGCAGGATCGACCACCCGCTGCCGCCGAGATCGTATGCCGCTTCGATCAGCGAATCGTCGAGCGTCTCAAGTGCATTGACGAGCGGCACGACCATGAACAGCATCGACGTGTAGACGAGGCCGACCAGGATCGTCGCGTCGTGGTAGAGGAGCTCGATGGGGACCGCGGTAAGGCCGATGTCGACAAGCAGTCGCGGTATCACACCGGACTCGCGCAGCAGAATCATCCATCCCAGCGTGCGCACGGTTTCACTCACCCAAAACGGAATCAGGCAGAGCACGAACAGGATGGATTTCGAGCGGCCTTTGGCGATCTTGGCGATGTACCACGCAACGGGAAAGGCGATCGCGAGCGTGCACGCTGTGGCGACGATCGACATCATCGCGGTGCGGACGAACGTGTGCCAATAGAGCGGCTCTTCGAAGAATGTGCGGTACTGCGCGAGGCTCCATTCGAAGATCCGCGGCGCGACTCGCGCGCGCAGCGACAGCACCGCCAGTTCGACATGCGGCAGCACGATCAGCCCGACGAGCCAAATCAGGGCCGGGGCGAGCAGAAGCAGCAGGGCGAGTCGGCTGCGCGGTGCGGCGAGGGGGATGCTCGCGTTGACAGGCGGAGCGGCCGTCATGGCGTCGCTAATCGAAAGCACACGCCACGCGCGGGCTCGAAACCGAATTGGATGTGGTCGCCGGGAGCGAGGTCGGAGAAGGTTCCGGTTTGCGGCAAGGCAACGCGGACGCTGAGCCGCGAGGTCGTCTCGCGCAGGAGTACCGCAGAGTTGGCGCCGTCGAAGAGCAGGCTCTCCACCTCGCCGCCGAAGTGGGGCATCGATGCAGGCAGCGACGCCTCGGTGCGAGCGAGAACGATGGACTCCGGCCGCACAAACGCCGCAGCAGCGTCACCCGGTGCGAGTGCACCCTCGCGTCGCGAACGCAGACCGAGACCGGCGGCAGTCACTATTTCCGCGATGTCACCGTCGACACGCCGGACCTTGCCTTCAATGCGATTATTCTCGCCGACGAACGACGCGACGAACGGCGTGGACGGGTGGTAGTAGAGCGCCTGCGGCGTCCCAACCTGCTCGAAGCGGCCGGCGTTCATCACCGCGACATGGTCGGAAAGGACGAGCGCCTCCGACTGGTCATGCGTGATGTAGACGAACGTCGTGCCGAAGCTTGCCTGCAGCTCCTTTAACTCGATCTTCATGTGCTCGCGCAGCTTCAAGTCGAGCGCGCCGAGCGGTTCGTCCAGCAGCAACAGCGTCGGCTCCAGCACGAGACTCCGCGCGATCGCCACGCGCTGCTTCTGTCCGCCGGAGAGCTGGTCGACGCGCTTTTCCTGCGCGCCCGGGAGGCCTACGCGTTCCAGCATAGCCGCCACTTTGCGCCGGGTTTCGTCGCGCGCGATACCGCGGCGCTCGAGCCCGTAACCCACGTTGTCTCCGACCGACATCATCGGGAACAGCGCGAGGTGCTGGAACACCATGTTGACGGGACGCCGGTTGGGCGGCACGCCGCGCATCGATGCACCCCCGATGCGCACGTCGCCTTCGTCGGGCGCGATAAAGCCCGCAATCATGCGCAGGAGCGTCGTCTTGCCGCAGCCCGACGGGCCGAGAATGGAAAAGAAACTGCCGTGCGCGACCTCGAGCGACAACGCGGAGACCGCCGCTGTCGCGCCGTAACGCTTGCTGACGCGGTCGACCTCGAGATCCTGGGCCATCGGGCGAGCCGGTGCGCGCGACGGTTCCGGGCGCGTGCGGAATCAGCGGCGCAGGAACCAGGGATGCATTCCTGCTCCGACTCGCGCAATACTCAGTTCGCCGCCTTCACGCGATCGAGGACCTTGCCTTCGATGTCCTCTATGCCCGGCGGCACCGCCGGGTACCACTTGATGTTGCGCAGCGCCTCTTCGGGAAAGCTCTTCGCGAACTGCGCTTTCAGCTTCGCATCCATCATCTGGTCGGCGCCCTTCGATGCGGTGAAGTTGCCTGCGGACCCCGCAACCTTCGCGGCAATTTCCGGCCGCATGTTGAAGTTGATCCACGCGTAGGCCGCGGCATCGTTGCGTCCCTTCGAAGGCAGCGCATAGGTGTCGATCCAGCCGAGCGCCCCGGATTTCGGCGCGATGAATTGGATATCCGGGTTTTCGCTATTCAGCTTCCAGCCTCCCGTGTCCCACATCATCGCACCGACGATCTCGCCTGCGCGCATCGCGTTCAGCAGCTGATCCTTGTTATCCCAGAAAAACTTGAGATTGACCTTGCACGCCGCGAGCGTCTTGCCGACATCGTCCATCAAAGCCGAATAGGCTTTCGGATCCTTGTAAAGCGCGAAGGGATCCTTGCCGCTCGCGAACGCCAGCGCGATCAGCGTCGGCCGCTTCAAGCGCACCGATGTCTTGCCCTTGTATTCTGCCTTGCAGAGGTCGTTGTAGTCGGCCATCTTGGCCAGCTTGGTGTTGACCACGAGGCCGTCGGTACCCCAGATATGCGGCAATCCGTAGACTTTGCCGTCGACTGTCGTGTTCTTCTTCGTCGCATCGAGCATCGACGGGATGAAGAGCTCGCCCTTGATCTTGGTGAGGTCCATCGGCTTGTAAATGCCGAACTCCTGCTGCGGCCCCGCGATACGGTCCTGCGAAGGCTGCGCGAGATCGAACCCGGCGCCGCCGGTGGCGCGCAGTTTCGAGATCATCTCCTCGTTGTTCGACAACGTGATCTCGACGTCGATGCCGGTCTCCTTCTTGAATTGCGCGACGACGTCGGCGGGCACGTAATCGGCCCAGGTGATGAGGCGCAGCTTGTTGTCCTGGGCGGCGGCGGCGCCGGCGATGGCGGCAATGGCTCCGGCAGCCAGCAGCGAGCGGACGAGACGGGGTGCATTCATGGACGAACTCCGTGGGCAAATGGGCGATGCGGCCGACCCGGTCGCGAACGCGCCGGGAGCACGGAAAGCTTACTCCAACCGCGTGGTGTTGGCGTAACCCAGCACTGGCGCCGGAGACACCCGCCGGCAAAGGTCGCGAACCGCCGCCGGCCAGCCTATTTCGGCGACACCACCCGATCATTCGCCGCCTCCTCGACTGCCGCAAGCACCGCCAGGAAACTGTCGAGCGTGGCGCCGGAAAAGTTTCGTTTGACCGCTGTTTCCAGGGCGAGCAGATGCCGCAGCGTCTCCCGCGCGACGCGCACTCCCTTCGGCGTCAGCGCAACGACGAACGTGCGGCGATCCTTGGTGCCCGTCTCTCGGGTGACGAGTCCGCGTTCGACGAGGCGGTCCAAAATGCTGGTGAGCGTCGAGCGCTTGTGCGCCAGGGCCTCGTGCAGGGCACCAACCGTGGCCGGTCCGGATTGCGCGAGATGGGCGAGGATGTGAGCCTCGCCTTGCGCGAGGCCGTATTCACGAAGAAGCGCCAGATAAAGGCCGATCCGGTGCGTCGCCCGATGAATCGCCGGAATGAGCGTGAGGCGCATGGGAGCCGAAGGTTCGAAGGTCGGGATCCGTCCAACTCAGTCTAGCATCGTCGCTGTAAAGCCGCGCGCGCGTGTACCAGGTGAGCGGCGCGTCCTTGTCGAGCAGAAAACGATGCGCCGGGAGGATGGCTTCGAGCTCCGTCGCATCGTCGACACGCTTGCGCACTTCCGCCAGGAGTCGCACCCAGAACACCGTCAGTGTCTCGTGGTATTTCCTCGCGCGACCGGCACGAAGCGCGAAGTTGCGGATCGCGTTGCGCATCCGGTCGCAGGCTTCTTCCGTCGTCTCCGCCTGTTGCAGAAACGCCCAGGCGACGCGGAGGTGCTCGCGATGGTGGAAATCCTCGTTGCGGATCTCTCCCCGCTCGAAGCGCTGCGCGTATTCGAGATCGGTGATGCGATCCGCGGGTGTCGCCCGGTCCATAGATATTACGATATCGTAATATCCGGAATCGGTCAATGGCGCCGGGCGCGCCCAAGGCGCCTGGCGGCGCAAAGCGGATGCTCGGGCGGCCCAGGGCTAGGGCCGTGCGCAGTCGCAGGCTGGGTAGCCCTTGTCGAGAACGATGCGCCAGACGCCCGGCGATTCCTGGCGCCAGACCGACATGAAGTTGGCGAACAGCTTGCCTGAGGGGTCGTGCACCGGCCCCCAGCTCAGCGCCAGCGTTCCCGAATCGAGCACCTCGGCCCCGGCAGGCTCCCAGCGAAACGGCGCCTCTTTCTCCTCGTAGAAACGCTTCCAGTTCGCGGCGACGGCAGCCTTGCCGCGCAGCGGCGTCGCACCGGTGAAGAAGATGGCTTCCTCGGAAAGATAGGACTGGAAGGCCGCGAAGTTGCGGTCGGCCATCGTTTTTGCGAATCCACGCTCGGTCGCCAAAACCTGTTCGCGCAGCGAGGCGACGTTCTGCGGTGCAGTAACAGGCATGGGTGCGGTGGCGCAGCCGGCGAGGAACGCGATACCGACGATGAGCGGAGCGAAGATGCGAGCAAGGGCCATCGCGCATCCTAACGCAACACCGTCAGGAGCGGGAGCGCTCCTCAGCCGCTCGACTTGAATATGACGCTGAACGGCCGCGGAACGTCGTCGAGGCTCTTCAGGAATTTGGCTTGCAAATACCTGCTCTGGCCTTCGATCAGCTCGCGGATTTGTTCGTGACCCTGGCGGGCTTCCGTCGCGCGGCCCGATGCGGGGCGCGTAACCGGCGGGCGGCGGCGCCCGGTGACGGCGATCGTCAGCTCGGCGAGCTCGGGCTCCAAGGTCATGAACGAGCCGAACACCGCGAGCGCATCGATTTCGTACTTGTTGTCGATCGCCGAGCGATTGAAGTGCCAGGCGAGATCGGCGATGTGCGTCAGCAGCATCTTCGCGCGACTCCGCGGCAGCGGATCGATAATGTGCGCATCGGCGTATTGGCGGAACTTTTCGGTGACGCCGAATTCGAGGTTGCGCTCTCCGACGCGCTGCAGCAGGCCATGCCGCAGCATCTCGTCGACCATGCGCCGGCTCGCGGCCGCACTTACCCGGAAGTCCTCGATCAGCGCGTCGAGCTTGACCACCGGGCGGTCGGACGGCATCTGCTCGAGGCGCGAGAGCAAGCGCGCGGTCGAGTCACGCATTTGCATTGCGTCGACACCGAAGTAGAGCTTCCTGGTGACCAACGTCACGGCTTTCATCGCCGACCTCGGTCAGATTCGAAGACGATGACGTTAGCATAAATTGGCCGGCTTGGGGAGCCCCGCTTCCGGCGTAAGCGGCGCCGTCGATCGGTGTAACCTGACCGCATGGCCGGATCGAGTCGATCGCCACCCTGCATTGCGCGCCCCTGCCTTTCCGCAGGCGAATGTGCGATCCTGAAACGACTCTCCACGCCGGAACGGATCCAGGCTTTCGTCGACGCGATTCCGGCGAATCACGAAGCCGACGGCGAGACTGTATTGTCCGTGCGCGAAGTGCTCCGCCAACGCCGAGCACATTGCATCGAAGGCGCGTTCGTCGCCGCCTGCGCATTGTGGATCAATGGGCGCCCGCCCCTGGTGATGCATCTCGACTGCGATCCGGCGGACTGGCCGCATGTGATCGCACTTTTTCGGCGTGGGCGCGCGTGGGGCGCGATCTCGAAAAGCAATCACATCGGATTGCGCTATCGCGATCCCGTTTACCGGAGCCTGCGCGAGCTCGCGATGTCGTACTTCCATGAATACTGCGATCGCCGCGGGCACCGAACGCTGGTGAGTCACTCCGCCGCGTTCGATCTGCGGCGAATCGATTCCGCGCTTTGGGTGACCTCCAATACGCCGTGCTGGGAAGCGCACGATCGCCTCGCGAACCGGCGCCACTATCCGCTTGTCACCGCGCGGCAGCGCGCGGATCTTTCGCGCCTCGATCCGTTCGAACGCAAGTTGGCGCAGGTCGCCCAGTTTCCGCGACCGTCGAAACGAGGGGAATAGGTTTCCCTCGGGATCGGTCAGATCAGCTTGACGTTGACCACCGGGTCGGGAAGCAGCGCGCGATCGGCGGCGCGTATCGGCTTCACCGCCTTCAGCACCGCGACCATCTCGACGACGACGTTGCGCAACTGCTGGACCTTGCGCATCACCGCCTCGATGGGGAGGCCTTCGTTGTCTTCCTTGCGCATCAGTAGCGTGATCTCCTCGGCGTCCCAGTCACCGCGATAGCCGTAGTCGGCGCGCCAGTACATCGGCTGCGAAAAATACGCGAAGCTGTTCATGAAGAAATGCTGGCGGTGCGTCGGGTCCTCGTCGGCGTCGTCGCTGGAGCCATAAGGCGAGCGGATGGCGAGCAGCGCGCCGGGTTCGGCGATCCGGTGCAGCTCCTGCATGAGCGCGAGCGTGTCCCGGATGTGCTCGAGCACGTGCTCCATCCGCATCTGTGAAACGCTGTTGTCGGCAAAGGGCAGCCGCTGCGTGCGGCAGGCATCGAGGTCGGCCACGACGTCGACGCCCGGGGTCGCGGCGATGTCGACGTTGACCCATCCCGGCACCGGATTCCGGCCGCAGCCGAGATTGAGTTTCAAACCCACGGGACTTTCCTCGTCGCTGCGTCAGCGGACGATGTTAGCGTACGGCGGAGTTGCGCCGCAAGCGGCGGCCGTGTCGCTTTGGTGCGCTTCAAAGCGTCCCGAAAGACGCGGATTGCATCTACAATGATCCTCATCGAAGTTGCCGCCACGCGCCGGAGAAGTCATGGCTCACGCCCCTGTCTCGCTTGGAGCGATCGCGGCCATGACCGCGATGTTCGCCGCGAATGCATGCCTTGCCGCCATGGATGACGACAAGAAAATCGTTGCCGATCTCGACACGCAATACCAGCGCGCGGTGAAGAACAACGACGCCGCAACGATGGGCAAGATTCTCCACGACGAATTCGTTCTGATCACGGGACGCGGCAAGACGGCAACCAAGGCCGACCTGCTGAAGTCTGCGCGCGACGGCGAAATTGCCTGGGAGCAGCAGGACGAACTCGAGCAGCACGTGCGCGTCTGGGGCGACACTGCCGTGGTCACCGCGCTGTTGTGGCTCAAAGGTACGCAGGCCGGAAAGCCGTTCGACTACAAACTGTGGTTCAGCGACACCTACGTGCGCACCTCCACTGGCTGGAAGTACGTGCTGGGACAGGCGTCGTTGCCGCTCCCTGCTGCACCCTGAGGAGAACTGGCTTGAAGATTTATCACGCTACCGCCTCACCTTTCGTCCGCAAGTGCCTCGTCGCCGCCACCGAGCTCGGCTTGCGCGACAAGATCGAGCTCGTGAGCGCGGCTGCGCACCCGGTCAATCGCGACAAGAACGTCGTTGCGCGCAACCCGTTGGGCAAGATTCCGACGCTCATCACCGACGATGGCAACGTCCTTTACGATAGCCGCGTGATCTGCGAGTACCTGAACGAGCAAGGAGATGGCCATCTCATCCCGCGGACTGGCGAGTTGCGTTGGGCGGTCCTGTGCGCGCAGGCGCTCGCCGACGGTGTCATGGATGCCGCCGTGCTGACGCGTTACGAAACCTTCGCACGCCCAGAAGCGTTGCGTTGGAAGGACTGGATCACGGGACAACTCGAAAAAGTGACCTCGGGACTCGACGCGCTCGAATCACGCGCGGCG
The DNA here is from genome assembly GCA_963724975.1 of uncultured beta proteobacterium. Classification (GTDB taxonomy): domain Bacteria; phylum Pseudomonadota; class Gammaproteobacteria; order Burkholderiales; family Casimicrobiaceae; genus CAIWHR01. Next base: position 1,122,569 of record CAVRXB010000005.1, read on the forward strand.
GATTTCGGTAACCGCGTTGATCTGGGTACGATCGCCTTCGGCTGCATGCTGGGCTATCTCGACTTCCGTTTCCCGTCGCTCGGCTGGCGAGACGGGCGACCGAATGCCACGGCGTGGTTCGAGTGGTTTGGCGCGCGCGATTCGATGGTGGCAACCCAACCCGCATAGGCGCTTCGCACCCGATTCCTTAAGATCGGGAACGCGGCCGCGCGCCGCGACATCCAATGGCCATGAACCGGGATTGCAAGCCCTCATGGCCGTAACCCTTCCCTCTGCAGGGGCGGCTGCGACAAACGACGGCGCGCTCGCTCGCGCGGTGGAAGGGGGCGACCTTCGTGCGTTCGAGCAGATGATGCGCCGGCACAATCGGGCGCTCTTTCGCACGGCACGCGCAATCCTGAAGGACGATGGCGAGGCGGAGGACGCGGTGCAGGAAGCGTACCTGCAGGCGTACCGCTCGATCGCGAAGTTTCGCGGCGAGGCGCGGCTGTCGACGTGGCTCGTGCGAATCGTCGCCAACGAAGCGTTCGGCCGTCTGCGCAAGCACGCGCGGCGGGCGGCGATTGTACCCATCCACGTCGACGACGACGCAGCACACGATGTCCGGACCGAGAGCGAGGCGCCTGCCATGGACCGACCTGACAACGCCGCGCTTCGCAGCGAGATGCGGCATCTCCTCGAGAGTCGCATCGACGCACTCCCCGATGCCTACCGCACGGTCTTCGTGCTGCGCGCCGTCGAGGAACTGTCGGTCGAGGAAACCGCCGCGAGTCTCGGGATTCCGGAATCCACGGTGCGAAGCCGTTTTTTTCGCGCCCGAAGCCTGCTGCGCGAAGCGTTGGCACAGGATGTCGACCGCGCTTATGTCGACGCGTTCGGCTTTGCCGGCGAACGCTGCGATCGCATCGTCACCAACGTGCTGGCGCGGATCGCCGGCGAATCCGGCCCCCGCGGCTGACACTTCAAGGAGTTCTTCATGTCATTTTTCGATTATCCGAATGTTCGGGTTGCCCGCCGCACGATGCTCTTGCGCTCCGGTGCCGTGCTTTCGGGTGCCGCGGTGGCCCTGCTCGCCGGCCGCGACGTGCTCGCGGCGACCACGGGCGATGCCGCCGCCGGCGACATCCGCATCCTCAACACCGCGCTCGGCGCCGAGTACGAGGCGATTGCAGCGTATCAAGTCGGCGCCGAAAGCGGCCTGCTGCAAAAGCCCTTCCTCGATCTCGCCGTGACCTTCCAGGGACATCACAAGGAGCACGCCGACGTGCTGTCGAAGACCGTCCAGAAGCTCGGCGGTTCGCCTGTCGCCGCAAAGGCGAAATACGATTTTCCCGTCGCCACGCTGAAGACCCAGGCCGACGTGCTCAACTTTGCTGCAACGCTGGAGAAGGGTGCTGTCAGCGCGTATCTAGGCGCCGTGCCGCTGTTCGCCAACCGCGATCTTGCCAAGGCCGGAGCCAGCATCCTCGGCGACGAGGCTATGCACTGGGCGGTGCTGCGCCAAGCGCTGGGAATGGCGCCCGTTCCCGTCGCATTCGTGAGTTGATGTCGGTAAACATTGCGGCGCTGGCGGCGTGCATGCTGTTCGCCGCCGGCGCGCGCACGAACGCACTCGCGGCTCCCACAGGTAACGCGACGCGCGGTGTCGAGATCTATACGCGCTGCCAGGCATGTCACGCGCTGGAGTACAACCGCACGGGTCCGAAGCACTGCGGCGTCATCGGCCGCAAATCCGGCAGCGTCCCCGGATTCGATTATTCGTCGGCGATGAAGCAGGCGAAGCTCACCTGGGACGAGAAGACGCTCGACCGGTTTCTCGCCGATCCGCTGAAACTCGTTCCCGGGACAACGATGACCTACGCGGGCATTCCCGATCCGCAGGAGCGTGCGGATCTCATCGCCTTTCTTCGCGACGCGGGAAAATCACCCGCGTGCCGGTAGAGCAAAGCGCACCGCTTCACGTTCTTGCCCTCGATCGCGAGCACCTTGACCGTGCCATCATGCGCGGCCGCGAGCAGCAGCGTCCCTTCACGGTTGATCGTCAGCCCATTCGCGTGGGCATCGACGTCGACCTTCGCAAGCAACCTCGGAGGCATCGCCTCGATGTCGACGACCTGCAAAAAGTTATCGAACAATTCCTTCTTGGCTGCGTAGTCGTAACGCGTGGGTGCGGCGACAATGGCGAGCTTGCCGTCAGGTGTCGGCGGACCCTGCACCGTGTGCTCGAGGCCTTCGAGTGTCCCCTTGACGACCGGCGGCGAGCGGGAGGCGTCGAGTACGACGAGGCTGTCGGAGGGCGCGGGCTCCGGGAAGGTGGCGCGCCCGGTATCGCGGACGAACTTGCCGTCCTGCGCCGAGACGATGATATCGGCTGCGCCTACGGGCAGCGCGGTGCGGCGCTCAATCCGAGGGCGAATATAAGGTTCAATGAGGGTTTGCGCACGGTGTTCTCTCCTAGCAGTTCCCGTTCATCAATTAGGTTGGATAAGGAGGCTGATTTCTCCGTCTTTGCGGGAATTCAGTGCGGCTTCACGTCGACGTACTGCAGGCGCCGGGCGGGAGCCCACTTGGGATGCGCTCTCAATTCACGGCATCCGGGCGGTGTCGTCGCCCAAGTCCGAATATCTTGGCGCTCGGGCCGCGGCTTGTGAAGGTCCCCCGGCGACCGGTCGGAGTAGACCCGGCCCATCGGCCATCGATTTCTGGCATGGTTGATGCATAATCGTCAGGTACCGGAGGTCCAGCCCATGGAACCTGTCATCCCGCTTGCCGGTCTGCAGCCGATCTATTCCGTCGCTGACGTCAATCGTGCGGCCGGGGACAGTACGGCCAGGACCAACGAAGGATTGAAGGGCTGGTACGACCGCATGCGCATGCTCGGCGGCTCGCGCTACATCATCAAGCCGTCCACGCACAACGCGGTTGACGATCTCTACGACGCCTCGCCTAACTTCGCCGCGGTCATCGACGACCTGAAGAAATCACTGGCATTGGCCATTTCGGGCAATGAGGCAGTGCAGTTCATGCCCATTCTCCTTCTCGGTGAACCCGGCCTTGGCAAGACCTACTTTGCGCGCAGGCTTTCGCACGCGCTCGGCACCGGCTTCGAATTCGTCTCGTTGAGCTCGCTTACCGCCGGGTGGGTGCTGACCGGCGCTTCCGCGCAATGGCATAACGCGCGGCCGGGAAAGATTGCGCAAACACTGATCGAAGGCGAATACGCGAATCCCGTGGTCGTGCTGGACGAAGTGGACAAGTCGGGCGGCGACCACCGCTACGATCCGATGGGCGCGCTCTACACACTGCTCGAACGCGACACGGCACAGGACTTCAAGGACGAATACATCGACGTCAACATGGATTGCTCGCACATCCTGTGGGTGGCGACCGCCAACGACGATACCGTGATACCCGAGCCGATTCTGAACCGGATGAACGTCTACGCAATCGATCGCCCCGATGCCGAAGGTTCGCGCCGTATCGCGTTGTCGGTCTACCGCGAAATCCTCGACCAGCACCATTGGCCATTTCCACCCGAGCCTTCGGAGGGATTGGTGGACCGGCTGGCGACGATCCCGCCGCGCGACATGAAGAAGCTGCTGCTGGACGCTTTCGGCACCGCCCGCCTCGCGGGTCGCGATTGCCTCGTGCCCGAAGACATCGACGCGAAGAAGCTCTGCGGCCGCAAGGCGCGCGTCGGCTTCTGACGGCTCGATTTCGCAGTCCTCCGCAGTTCTCCGTTTCCCAGAAGCGACACGAGCGCGACAGCCGCGCCGGACGATACTACGCGCGTCCTGCGGAGGTAAAATTCCCGCAACGCAACACGGACAAGGCCCTCGCCATGACCATCGCAAAGAAACGCGCCGCGAAGAAATCGGCGGTGCGAAAGCAAACTCGTAAAACCACCAAACGGGTCGCCAAGAAGACCGCAAGAAAACGTGCGTTCAAGAAAGTCGGCCGGAAGAAAACCATTGCCGCCAAGCGCAAGACGACTAAAAAGCGGCCGGCGGCGAAGAAGAAATCCGCACGCCGCAAAGGCCCGGCGCACAAGCCGAAGGCCAAGCCGAAGAAACGGCCTCCTTCCGAGGGACGCACGCGCGATCGCGGACCGATGATCGTCATCATCACGCCGCCCGATCCCGATGAAGACTGAGCGGCGAACGCGAGCGCGCCATGACGCTTGACGATTTGTGGTCCGACGTCCGCGAGCTCACCGGCAAGCTGAGCGACGTCACACGCCAGGCCGCCTACGCGGGCCTCGCGATCATCTGGATCTTCAAGACCGGAGATGCGGCGACCTACCATTTCGACCGCAGCCTGATCTGGGCGGGTGTTCTGCTCGCGTTGGGATTGACGCTCGACCTGGCGCAGTATGCATGCAACGCCGCGCTTCGCTGGTTCAACGCACGGCACGAGGAACAAGTTCGTGGCGTCGACTACGAGGGGAAGGACCTCACGCTGCCCAAGCGAATCAACCGCGTTCCCTATGCGCTCTTCGCGCTCAAGGTCGCGCTGGTCGCCGCCGGCTATGTCGTGCTGCTCACCTATCTGTTGCGGGTATTGATGGACTGAGCGGGGCTACAGGCCGCTAGGTCGCCGATTTGAAGGTCCACACCGCGTAGCCATCACGCAGTTCGCGGAACGAATTGAAGACGATCCGTGGAATGCGCAGCGATCCCGCTTCAATAGCGCGGCCGACAATCGACGCTGAGCCGGTCGCCCGGTAGCCGGCCACTTCGATTGCTTCGCGCGGATGCGTGCGGGTTTCGGCCATCGGCGCGCCCAGCCGCTCGAGCTCCTTGCGCAGACCTCGGCTGAACCAGTGGCGAAACGCCGGCGACATCACATCGACGACGAATCGGGCTCGCGGGAGAAACGCATGCACCGTCGACGAGAGTGTGGTCAGCACATCGGGCATCAGGTACATGCTGACACCTTCGAGCACGACGACGGCCTTGTCGTTGCCTGCGAGCGGTCCGAGGAGCGTGGCCAGCGGCTCGCTCCGGAAGTTGATCGACTGCCGCAACAAGGGATTGGGCGCGGTGCGCTCGGGCAGACGCTCTTCCTTCAGCGCAAATAACGATGGATCGTCGAATTCCCACCAGCGTCCGCCGGGCAGGCGAAATGCGCGTGTGTCGAAACCCGCGCCGATCACGAAGATCCGCCGCCCGGCGTCACGTTGGACGACGTCCCGCAGCAGGTCGTCGATCAGTCGATGCCGCGCGACGTTACTCGCCGCTGCGGCCTTGAAGCGCAGGAGGGGCGCCATGCGCGAGCGCACCATATCGTCGACGAAGCGCGCGGCAAATTTGTCGCCGCAGACGGGCGTGGGGCTCACGGCGTCCATTGCGCGGAGTACGCAGCAGTAAAAAGCGGTGAGAGCGATCTTGTTGGCGGAATCGGGCTTGGTCATGGGACAAACCGAAATTGGCCGGCCTGACCTCCATTCTGGCCCAATATCCCTCGCCGTTGCTACTCATTGGCCGGCGCTTGTGCCGGCTCTCGCGCAAATCGCGTCGTGCCATGATGCGCGGGTTCGTCGAATGCGCCCTTGTGATGGAAATAGACGATGCCGGCGGCGGAGCGCATGAGCCGCGTGGCGAGCAACAGATCGAACACGAGATCGCTCTGGAAATGGTCGTAGCACCATCGCAGCGCACGCTTTACCCGATAGCGCGGGTACGTGGAGACGAACACGACGGCCGGATCTTCCTGTCTGCCGGAGAGAAAATCGGCGATCGCATGACCGGCCGCAAGGCCGTGCTTCAGCGCCGTGTGGATGCCACCGGCGGTGACAGGTGACACCATTCCGGCGGCATCGCCCAGCAGCAGCACGCGTCGTGCCGCCGCCTTTCGCACGATGCCGCCGCAAGGAATCATCCCGGCGCGGATGGATGAAGGTGGCGCGCCGGAAAAATCGGCGACCGGCGCGATCTTGCCGAGGAACGCCGTCATCGCGCCCTTGATGTCGGCGCGTCGAGTCGAAACGCGGCGCGCGAGGCCCACTTGCACGGCGCCAACGCCTGCGAGCATCCAGCCGATGTACCCCGGGGCGAGGTTGCGGTCGATGAAGCAATGCAGCCGTTCGGGCGACTGTATTGCCGCGCCTCGATATTCGTGCTCCAGGCCGAACAAGAACTCCGTGTTGCGCCCGAATCCGAGCGCGCGCGCAACCGCCGAGTTCGGGCCGTCGGCCCCGATCAGAAAGCGGGTGGTGCCAACGCCGGACAAACGAAAGCCGCCCTCGATGCGCTCGGCATTTACAAACGGGGTCCGGCATTCTATTGTCGCGCCGGCATCGATCGCGCGTCCGGCGAGCCAGCGCATCACCCCCGGTGTGTCGGTTGCGAGGAAGTAATAGCCGGGTGCAGAAAGATCGATCGAGCGCATGCACGGTGCGTACAAGCGCACGCCGTCGATGCGCCGCGCAAGCTCGGACGGAAGGCCATCGAGGAGCGCGATCTGGTCGATGGCATCCTTGACGATGATGCCGGTCGTGTGTAGCTTTTCGCCGGGCTCGGTCTTTTTCTCCAGCACGCGCACGCGCAGACCGGACTGCGCTAACGCCGTCGCGCAGGCGAGTCCCGCGAAGCTCGCGCCGACGACGGTGCAGTCGTCATTGAAATTGAGGGCGGACATGAGGAGTATTCGTCAGGCACGCGAAGCGAACAACAGTTCCGCCAGAGGCCTCACGGCGACGCCGACCCGCCGTAGATCGCATCCGGCGTTTGTTGTGGAGCACGGCTTGTGCAGTAGACCTGGCACATTAGTTGCTGGTCGCGAGGAATGACCAACTACGCATCCGGCACCAAGCTGTCGGATCTCTCGCTGGCCGGCGACCCGCCTGCAGCGACTCCCCCGCCTGCAGCGACTCCCCCGCCTGCAGCGACTCTCCCGCCTGCAGCGGGTCAACCGCCGCCCAAGGCCGCAGCGCACGCAGCGAGTTCCAGGACCAACGACGAATATCTCGCCCAGGCCATTCAGGAAATCGACGCCGGGACGATCGACCAGCCGCTATGGCTGCGGGCACTCGACCTTTCGGGCAACAATCCCGAAGCGGCCAAGCCTGCCTATTTGCGCGCGCGCGCAGCGGCACTTTGGGTCGCCAAGCGGAATCAGCAGGCGGACAAGCCGGCGCGGCGCCGGCGCACCTCGACCAAGGAGGAGACGCCGCCTCCCGCCAAGCAATCCCGCAGACGATCACGGTCGAAAATACGGGTGACGCTCGTCGTGGGCGCTCTCGGATTTATCGCCATGGTCGTTGCCGGATTGCTCGTGATGTTTTCGTCGAACGATTTGCCCAGCTCGGTCGCACAGGACGCCAAGTTACCGTCAGCGCAGCTCCGTGCCGCGTCAAAACCTGCAGCCGCAAAGGCAGGCGAATCGGAACGCGTCAGTGCATCTGGCGATGATTTCAGCAGGAAGGTGTCGGATCTCAAAGCCGCGGGCAACTGGAACGTTCTTGTCCTCTATGCGGTGGAATGGACACGCAAGGCTCCCGCGAATGCCGATGCCTGGAACGAGCTCAGCATGGGCTACGCCAAGCTGCGCCAGTTCAACGACGCCCAAGAGGCGGCGACCAAAGCGACGCAACTCGCGCCCAAGAACGCCCAGGCATGGCAAAACCTGGGAGAGATCAATGTGGTACTGCAACAACCGGACGCCGCTCTCTCCGCGTACCAGCAAGCGGTGCTGTTGAACGAGAGGGACGTGACAAGCCTGGTTCAGGTTGGCTTGCTGAATGCGCAACTCGGCCGTTTGCCCGAAGCCAGGGTGGTTTTTGCGCACGTGCTGGAGATGAATCCGCTCGACGTGGACGCGCTGTGCGGCGCCGAGTCCGTCGCGCAGAAGGAAGGTCGCTCCAAAGACGCGGACGCGATGGCGCGCCAGCTCAAAGCGGCCAACCTTCGTTGTCGTGACGCCACCGTGGTCGTCCCTGCGACCGCGGCTCCTGCCCCTGCTGTTGCTCCTGCTGCCAAGAAAAAACCTGCGTCGCCCGCCGCGCGCTGACGTTGCAGCGCGAGCCGATCGATTCCGTCGGGGTGGATTAGCGCCGTTACGCTCATCTCCACTTGCGTGGCGCCGGCGTTGACGAATCGGCAGCCATGTCGCAGGCTTGCGCATCGTACTGAGTTCGTCGTTCAATCCTCAATTCATTTGCAAGACAGGGAGACCGCATTGGATGTTCGTGCCGCCGTTGCCCATCGTGCCGGAGCGCCGCTCACCATCGAAACCGTGCAGCTCGGCGGTCCGAAGGCGGGTGAGGTACTGGTCGAGATCAAGGCCACCGGCATCTGCCACACCGACGAATTCACGCGGTCGGGCGCCGATCCGGAAGGCCTTTTTCCCGCCATCCTCGGCCACGAGGGCGCCGGAATCGTCGTCGACGTCGGCGCCGGTGTGACTACGGTGAAGAAGGGTGACCATGTCATTCCGCTCTACATGCCCGAATGCCGCCAATGCAAGTCGTGCCTGTCGCGCAAGACCAACCTCTGCACCGCGATCCGCGCGACGCAAGGCAAAGGGTTGATGCCCGATGGCACCAGTCGCTTCTCGCTCAACGGCCAGCCATTGCATCACTACATGGGCTGTTCGACCTTCGCCAACTTCACGGTGCTGCCGGAAATCGCAGTCGCCAGGATCCGCAACGACGCACCGTTCGACAAGGTCTGCTACATCGGATGCGGCGTGACGACAGGGATCGGCGCGGTCATCAACACCGCCAAGGTGGAACCGGGCGCCAATGTCGTCGTGTTCGGATTGGGAGGCATCGGGCTTAACGTTGTGCAGGGCGCCCGCATGGTCGGCGCCAACATGATTGTCGGCGTCGACTTGAATCCCGGGCGCGAATCGATGGCGCGCAAATTCGGCCTGACGCATTTTGTGAACCCCAAGGACGTTACCGGTGACCTCGTGGCGCACCTCGTCGAGCTGACCGGCGGCGGCGCGGATTACAGCTTCGAGTGCATCGGCAACGTGGAGGTAATGCGACAGGCGCTGGAATGCTGCCATCGCGGGTGGGGCGTCTCGGTGATCATCGGCGTCGCGGGCGCCGGACAGGAGATCAGGACGCGTCCATTTCAGCTCGTCACCGGCCGTGTCTGGAAGGGCACCGCGTTCGGCGGCGCCCGGGGCCGCACCGATGTTCCCAGGATCGTCGACTGGTACATGGAAGGCAAGATCAACATCGACGATCTCATTACGCACAAGTTACCGTTGACGCGCATCAACGAAGGGTTCGATTTGATGCACGCGGGCAAATCGATTCGTGCGGTCGTCGAATTCTGATTTCAGCGTACCGCGCGACAACCTGTCTTCGAAGGGAGGTCTGCCGTGATTCTCGGAATGTCGCTATCCTGCGTTTACGCTACTCCACGTCGCCATCAGCCTGATCGGTATCGCGGCCGGCGCCGTGGTGGTGTTCGGCATGTTCAGCTCCAATCGCATGCCAGGCTGGACGGCTGTCTTCCTCGCGACGACGATCCTGACGAGCGCTACGGGTTTCCTGTTTCCGTTCACCAAGCTCCTGCCGTCCCACATCGTCGGCATTATTTCTCTCGTCATCCTTGGCCTTGCTCTGCTTGCCGTGTACGTCTACGGCGCAACCGGTCCGTGGCGCTGGATCTATGTCGCGAGCGCCATCGCGGCGCTGTATTTGAATGTGTTCGTCGCCGTGGTGCAGGCGTTCCAGAAATTCCCGCCGTTGAAAGAGCTCGCACCGACGCAAACGGAGCTGCCGTTCGTCGCTGCGCAGGGCTTCGTCCTCATCGTCTTCATTGCTCTTTTTGTCGGCGCGGTTCGCGCGTTCAAGCCGCCGCCGTCACGGTAGGCCGCGACATTGGCGGGACGGCCGAGCTCTACGAGCGACGCTCACAAAAAGTACCGGCCCCCGTTGGACGCGAGGGCCTGTCACTTGCGGCTCCCGGCAACGACTATCTGCCGTACGTCGCGGTGAAGGATGCTTTGCCGAGCAAGTTCGCGCCGATCCCCTTGTTCAGCACGAAGCCGTACAGTCCGGCAGTCCCCGTTTTCGGCACGCCGCCCGCCACTTCGAGCTTGTCGACGGCGACCGCGTACAGCGTGAAGATGTATCGATGTGGCGGGTCCCCCGCTGGCGGACACGGGCCGCCATAATCTCCGTTGACGCCGGTCGCGCCCGTATCGAGGAAATCGGTATTGCCTCCGAAGGCGCCCGCCGGCAGCAGCCGCGTGTTATTGCCGACGCCGCGCGCGAGCCCGGTGGTATCCGGCGGAATATCGTAGACGGCCCAATGCCAAAATCCACTGCCCGATGGCGCGTCGGGATCGTACATTTGAAGCGCGAGCGACTTCGTGCCGCTCGGAACGTTTGCCCATCGCAACTCGGGTGAGATGTTCCCGCCGGTACAGCCAAATCCATTGAGAATGAATCCCGTGGCAAACGTGCCGCTGCCGAGATCGGGGCTCGTGAGCGTGAAGACCGGCGTGTCGGCGTCGGCCCAGCAACCGCCTAGAGATCCTACAACCACAGCAAGTGCAGCAGACAACGCCGAAATCGATCGAAGTCTGGATTTCATGAGTGGCTTCCCTTTCGTTCGAGTTTAGCTACACGGGCTCCCATGAACGATCGTGTTGCGGTGAAAAGCACGAGCTCGCGACGCGCCGAATTTCGAAATTACTGGAGGGCGCTTGACGTCCGCCGGCGCAAAAAAACTTTATGCTCTTTGAAGGGTGTTTTCAAGCTGGCTGTCGACCGGCGCAGGGACGCGGTATTTCGGCGATTGCCGCGCCGCGGCGTCTCGCCTTGCTTCAGCCAGCCGGTTTCCCGTGAAGGCCCGCGAGAGGGGCGCGGCGCAGGAACGCAGAATCGCGGCCGAGAAGGAGGCGGACGAGATCCTCGAGGACAGGCTCTTCGATGGCGTTGCTGTGAAATTCAAGCGTGACGCGCTCGAGCCGATCGACGTTGGCAAGCGCAACCGTTACCGCGCCGGTTTGGTAATCGGCGTGAAACGAAACAGATGCGGGAATTTCAGGCGGAACCGAAATCCGGCATTTGTGCACGGTACCTTCGGAGTTTTCGGTACTGCGGCTCGTGTATTGCAGGCCCGCTTCGTCGAGGGTCTTTTCCGCCAGTGCAACGCTCTCGGGGCCAACGTCGATTGCGAGCGCTTTCGCCACCGAGACGACATAGTAGACATTGATTTCGTCCAGCACCGGAAACCCGACGATGCGTCGTTCGTGCTGCCCCACGAACCCGCGACTGAACCGTGGCGCATCGAACACCATGCCGTGACCCAGATCGAAACGGTGATTGATCGCGGGCTTCAGGCCATCGAGGTAGGCAATGGCCTTCTCCAGCCAGCGAAATGCCTTGCGCATTCGGGCGTCGATCTGCTGGAAACCCTCGACGTCCGCATGCGCAGCCGTCATGTGTCGCGACGCCTCGTATTCGGTGCGCAATTCTTCGAGCAGCGACGGTCGGTCCGGCATTTGCTTGCAGACCCGCTATTACTGGAACGACAGGGGCGGCGGATACGCCGTGCTCAGATTGACGGTTGCAATAACAGGAAACAGGCCACTTTGCCGAACGGTCAATGGAGCACAGCCGGACTCGTAGAGAACCGACTCAATCACTACCGTGGTCGCAGCGCCATCCGCCCCGACATAGAGCAAGGTCCCTGCCGGCGTCTGCACCTGCGCGGCGGCACGCACACCCGGATGAGACGAAGCGTAGACATGTGCTCCGGTCGTGCAATCCGATGACGTGAACAGCACGCTGCCTCCGGCCTGCCATGTCGCCAGCGCCGACGCTGCATGCCCACTGGGGCCGTAGATCGGGCGGATCGATGCCGGCGCCACGACGCCATTCCTGACGGTAACGAGCATCAGCGTCTCATTGAGGGGTCTCGCGGCGACCTTGCCCGCGGAATCGATCAACACGACAGTACCCGCCGTCGGAGGCCGCGAAGTCGCAGTCGCACCTTGCGCACGCGCGACTCCGCTTGCGAAGAGCGCTGCCAAGATAGTTGCGACAATCCACGCCTTCATGTCGAGATCCCCGCTCGCAGACAATGATACCGCCGACGCCGGAAACGCGCACGCCTGTCCGCAACTGGAAAACGTCATGCGTTGAGGCCGCTACATATATGAGCACTGCGATCAATTACGCCTGATTTAAGGCCTCCTTGGTCACATCGCCGAAAAATACGGCAGAATTCGAGTCCGGAAAACCCTGCGATCGGCAAACCGAGCGAGCGCGCCGCAGGACGGGCGCCGTCGCCTCACAGGGCCAATCTCATCCCGAGACAACAGATGAGTGCCGAGCTACAGCAAAGCTACGATACGTTTCCGTATCAAAGCTTTTCCTTCCCGCTGTCGCATCCCGACCGGCTGGCGACGATCGGTCAGCTATTCGGCATGACGCCAGCGCCCATCGCGCACAGCCGCGTTCTCGAAATCGGATGTGCATCGGGAGGCAACCTCATACCGATGGCCGCCACCCTGCCTGATGCGCAGTTCGTGGGCATCGATCTGTCGCCGGTGCAGATTCGCCAGGGTGTCGCGGACATCGACGCCCTGGGGTTGTCGAATATCCGGATGCTGGCAATGAACATCATGGAATTCGGTGAGGACTTCGGCGTCTTTGATTACATCATTGCCCACGGCGTCTACTCCTGGGTCCCCAACGACGTGCAGGAACGGATGCTCGCCATCTGCGCGCGCCAACTGTCGCCGTCCGGCATCGCCTACATCAGCTACAACACGCTTCCCGGTTGGCGGATGCGCGCCGTCGTCCGCGATGCGATGACTTACCACACACGTCGGCTGGCCGACCCGACGCAGCGTGTCGCGCAGTCCCGCGCGATGCTCGAGTTCCTCGCCGAATCGCTGAAAAACGATGCGTCCGCGTACGGCAGCTTGCTGAAGCAGGAAGCCGAGCACCTGCGCACGAAGGACGACTATTACATCCTCCATGACCACCTCGAGGCGGTGAACGAGCCCCTGTACTTCTTCCAGTTCATGGAACGCGCAGCCCGGCACGGCCTCAATTATCTCGGCGAGGCCGATTTCGTCACGATGCTGGGAAGCAACCTCCCGCCGCCGGTTATTCAGACGCTCGCGAAAGTCGCACCCGACGTCTTGAGCCGAGAGCAATACCTGGATTTCCTGCGCGCGCGGTCCTTTCGTCAGACGCTGCTCGTGCGCAATGATGTCGAATTGACGCGCAAGCTCTCGCCGCTGCAGGTGATGGCGCTGCGCGTCGCGTCGACAGCCAAGCCCGCTCGCCCCGACACGCAGCTGCGCACCGACACCGCCGAGATTTTTCGCACGCCCGAAAACAATGAAATCCGGGTGAGCGCGCCGATCGCCAAGGCGGCTTTACTGGCGCTCGCTGAAAAATGGCCCCTTGCCATACCATTCGACGAGCTCCATGCGGGCGCGCGTGCCCGGCTTGCAACGTCGTCCGAGACGCCCGAGGAAGAGCGCAAATTGCTCGCATCCGACATCCTCCAATGCTTTGCCGCGGGAGCCGTCGAGCTCCACCACTCGCCATCGCCGTTTGTGATCGAGCCGGGCGAACGGCCCGAAGCCAGTTCTGTCGCACGCCTACAAGCGGCCCGGAGTACGCGAGCAACGAACCTGCGGCACGAGCTTGGAACGATCGTCGAAAGCACCCGCCCGATGTTGATGCTTCTGGACGGCAGCCGAACCCGAGCCGAAATCGCGCGAGCCTGCTTTCCCGGACGGGACGCGGCGGACTCCTTGCGCGACATCGATTTGGCGCTCGCGCGACTGGCGCGGCTTGCGCTGCTTGTGCGCTGATCCCGGCAAGAAGCGATTACCGACAGCTCCGGACCTCTTCGACCGCTCTTTCAATAGTGAGCGCCGTGGTCGCCGCGGACGCCACACGATGGGTCCTCGAGGGTCATCGGACGTTCGCCCGTTGCGCGGGTTCGATGTCGATATACCGCCAGAGTGCAGTGCGCACCGGATGCGGCTTGTAGTTTCGCACCCATGCCTGAACCAGATGGTCTTCGATCCGGTGCTCCATCAGCCGCCACGGCGCGTAGACCAAAACCAGCTCCGTCATCTTGTCGAAGAGTTTGGTCCGTTCGGGCGAATCCGGAAGCTTGTACGCCGCCTCGTAGAGCTTGTCGAACTCCGGCAAGTTGAACCGCGCGTGATTTTCCTGGCCGACGTTCGGACCGTAGAGCAGTTGCATGAAATTTTCGGCGTCCGGGTAATCGGCGTTCCATCCATCGGTGCGCATCGGCATCCTGCCTTCGCGCGCCATCTTGCGCAGCTCCTGCAACCGGTCCTTTCGGAACACGACGCGAAGGCCGATCGCATCCATGTTCTTCTTCAATTGCTCGTCTTCCTGTCGCGCGAGCAATGTCGGCGCCGACCAGCGCTCGAGGACGAGCGGCTTGCCCTCCGGAGACTCGCGGTAGCCGTCGCCGTCGCGGTCCCGGTACCCGAACTTGTCCAGCAACGCGCGCGCCGCGGCGGGATCGTAGAGTTGCGCGGCAGTTTTCAGCTGCGGGTCGTAGCCGGCGATATCCGGCGGGATCGGACCGTTCGCCGGGACCGCGCGACCTTTGAGGATGACACGGATGAATTCGTTTATGTCGTACCCCATGCCGATCGCGCGGCGCAGCGCGATCTTCTCCGGCGTATAGCCGCCGACCACCGGGTCCTCCATGTTGAAATAGGTCCACCGCGTGTTGGGGCGCAGGAGCACTTCGTGCCGCACACCCGCGCCCGCGAGGTCGGGCCTGAGCTTGCCGTTGGCGAGCGCCTGCTCGACGAAGTCCGCCGGAAGACGCTCGAGGAGGTCGAGCTCGCGATTGGCGAACGCGAGCCATACGGCTTGCCCCTCTTCGATGACCGTAATCTGTATGCGACCGACGAGCGGCAGTTTCTTTCCATTGAGCGCGGCGGCGATCGGCATCGACGCCTGCGGCACCGGACCGGCGGGCACGTAAGTCGTCTCGCGGAATGCAGGATTGGCGACGAGCGTGATCTTTGCGCTGCGTTGATACTCGCCGATCATGTACGGCCCGGTTCCGACGGGATGCGCGCCGAAGTCGCGACCGTATGCCTCGACGACCTCGCGCGCGACGGCGGCTGTATTGGGCACGGCGAATACGTAGAGAAAGCGCAGGTCGGGTTTCTTGAGACGAATGCGCAGCGTGTAGCGATCGACGACCTCGAGTCCGGCAATCGGCGCGTCGTAATCGAATTTGCCCGACTTCAACGCGCTTGCGCGAACCGCATCGGCGCCGACGATCTTGCCTTCGATCAGCCACAACCATGGACTCTTCACCGCGGGATCGAGCAAGCGCTTCAGCGCGTACGCCTGATCGGCGGCCGTGAGCTCGCGTGGCTGGCCTCGGAATGCGGGGTCAGGCGTGAAGAAAATTCCCTTCTTGAGCCTGAAAACAAACGTCGCGCTGCCGTCTTCGACCACCGGCATCGCCGCGAGCGTCCGCGGCACGAGCTTGACCGGTCGGGCGAGGTAATCGTAGTCCAGCATCGAATCGTAGATGTGGTCGATGATGCCGTCGGAACCGGCGTCGGCGGAGAACTGCGGATCGAAGCTCATCTCGGCGCTGGTCAGAACGACGCGCAGGGTCTTGCCCATGTCTGCGGCGTCAACCGGCAGCGCAAACGAAGCCAAGCCGCAGAGCACCGCTGCGAACACGCGGAGCGTTGCACGGGACCTGCTTACGTTCGGTGCTGACTTGCGCATCGGCCCGGCTCCTGTTGCACTTCTCATCGCCACGGAAGCCGTCGACTATAATCGAAGTTCCGCATTTTCCGCTGCCGTCCTCCAATGACACCAACCCGCGTCATCGACTCCCACACGGGCGGTGAACCCACGCGCGTGGTCGTCAGCGGGGGCCCGGATCTTGGCAACGGTGACATGGCGGAGCGCCGCAAACGCTTTTGCGAGACGCACGACGCATGGCGCAAGGCGATCGTCAACGAGCCGCGCGGCTCGGATGTGCTGGTCGGAGCGCTTCTGTGCGCGCCGGTCGACGCCAACAATACGTGCGGGGTGGTCTTCTTCAACAACGTCGGCGGGATCGGCATGTGCGGCCACGGCACGATCGGCCTCGTCGCGACGCTTTCGTATCTCGGTCGCGTGCAGCCCGGCGATCACCGCATTGAGACGCCGGTCGGACTGGTCACCGCGACATTGCATTCCGACGGCGCCGTCACGGTCGCCAACGTGCCGTCCTATCGCCACGCCGCGCAGGTAAGCGTCAACATCTCGGGCCGCGGCGTCATTCACGGTGATGTCGCGTGGGGAGGCAACTGGTTCTTCCTGTGCGCCGACCATGGTCTATCGATCGAGGCGCGGCGAGTGGACGAGCTTTCCGCGTTCGCATCGAGCGTTCGTGACGCGCTGCGCCAGCAAGGCGTGACCGGGTCCGCGGGCGCCGAAATCGATCATATCGAGCTCTTCGGACCCGCCGCCGATTCGCGCAACGATGCGCGCAATTTCGTACTTTGTCCCGGCGGCGCTTATGACCGCTCGCCATGCGGCACCGGCACCAGCGCCAAGCTCGCCTGCCTCGCCGCCGACGGCAAGCTTGCGCCTGGCGAGCCTTGGCGGCAGGAAAGCGTGATCGGCAGCGTTTTCACGGGTCGTTACGCGCGTCCGGTGACGGCGATTCCGGATGCGCCGGAGAATGCGGTGCTGCCGTCGATCCACGGCCGCGCACACGTCACGCTCGATGCGACGTTGGTCTTCGACCCCGAGGATGAGTTCGCGTGGGGCTTGGCTTGACGTTCCGGTGATCCGCCAAGGCAACGTCGCGGATACGGCGCTGCCACCGCTGGCGGCAACGCAGCAATCGTGCGACGTGCTCGTGATCGGCGCCGGCATCATCGGTACCGCGATTGCCCTTCGTTTGCAACAGGAAGGGCGGCAAGTATTGCTGATCGATCGCGAGGGTGTAGCGGCGCAGGCGAGCCGCGGTAACGCTGGCGCGCTGGCGTTCTCGGACATCCTGCCGCTCGCCTCACCCGGCATTGTGCGCAAAGCGCCGCGATGGCTGCTGGATCCGCTCGGACCGTTGGCGATCCGCCCGCGTTACTTTCCCCGCCTTGCACCATGGCTGTTCCGCTTCTGGCGCGCGAGTCGGCCCGATCGCGTGCGCGCGGGCGCCGCGGCGCAGGCGGCGATGATGGCGCTGTCCGCCAACGAAACGCCATTGATGCTCGCCGGAGCCGGTGCGAGCGAGATGCAGCGCACCGACGGCGTGCTGCATCTCTACGAAAGCGAAGCAGAGTTGCGGGCATCGCTCCCCGGATGGCAAGCGCGCGCTGATCACGGGATCGCGTTCACGCACGTGCATGGCAGCGAAGCGATCGCCGAGCTCCAGCCGGGATTGAGTCCTGCGCTCGTGGCGGCGACATTCGTGCCCGGCTGGAAGACCGTCAGCGACCCGTTGCGGGTCGTCGAAGCGCTGGCGCGCCAGTTCGAGCAGCAGGGTGGGCGCATCCGACGTGCAGAAGCGATCGCGCTAGAGCCCGGCACCGACGGCATCGCCGCGCGAATGCGCGACGGGAATAGCCTGGTCGCGCGCCGTGTTGTCGTCGCAGCCGGCGCATGGTCGCACCAACTTGCACGCACCCTCAGCGATCGCATTCCACTCGATACCGAGCGCGGCTACAACACCACGCTGCCGGTTGACGCGTTCGATTTGAAGCGCCAATTGACGTTCGATGGCCACGGTTTCGTGGTCACGCCGCTCGCCTGCGGCGTGCGCGTGGGCGGCGCTGTCGAGTTCGCCGGGCTCGATGCACCCCCGAACTTCGCGCGCGCGGCAACGCTGCTTGCGAAAGCCAAACGCTTCATGCCCGGACTGCGAACCGAGGGCGGTACCGAATGGATGGGCTTCCGTCCATCGCTGCCCGACTCGCTGCCTGCGATCGGACCCGCAACTGCGGACCCGCGTGTCGTCTACGCATTTGGCCACGGTCACCTGGGGCTCACGCAAGCCGCCGCGACCGCACGACTCGTTGCCGACATCGTGCACGGACGAACGCCGCCGCTCGACATCACGCCGTTTCGTCCGCAGCGGTTCGGCGGGAACTGAACCGTTCAATCGCTATCGCCCAACAGCAAGGAAGATGCATGACGACATTCCGCACGCTCGCCAACGTCCGCCATCACGGCATGGATCTCACCGACTACGAATTCACGGTGCCGCTCGACCACGACAAGCCATCAGGGGAGTCGTTGTCGATTTTCGCGCGCGGCGTAAGGAACAGCGAGAAGTCCGGCGCCTCCCGACCGTGGCTTGTCTTTCTGCAAGGAGGACCGGGATTTCCCGGACCGCGACCGCAGAAGAGTTCGGGCTGGCTCAAGCGGGCGCTCGACGATTACCATGTGCTGCTGCTCGATTCGCGCGGCAACGGGCGCAGCAGCGTCGTGTTGCCGCAGACCCTTGCCCGTCGCGGCGATGCGCGTGCGCAGGCAGATTATCTGATGCACTTTCGCGCCGACAGCATCGTGCGCGATGCCGAACTGATCCGTCGCGAGCTGGTCGGAAAAGAAGAACCGTGGAGCGTGCTCGGTCAGAGTTATGGGGGATTCTGCGCGGTGCATTACCTGTCCGCCCATCCGCACGGACTGCGCGAGGTCTTCATCACCGGGGGTGTGCCGCCCCTCGAAGGAAGCGCCGACGATTACTACCGTCACACCTATCCGGAAGTGCAACGCAAGACGCGCAACTTCTTTGCACGCTACCCGGCGGACCGGGACGTCTGTGCGCGGATCATGGAGTACCTGCAGCGGAACAAGGTCGACCTGCCCACCGGCGGCCGCCTTACGGTCCGTCGCTTTCAGCAGGTTGGATTCATGCTCGGGTTCGACGACGGCATGGAGAATCTCCACTACCTGCTCGAGAGCGCGTTCTGCACCGGCGTAAATGGTGATGAGTTGAGCCTGCCGTTTCTTCGCACGCTCGAGAATTCATTGACCTTTGATACCAATCCGATCTTCGCCGTCCTGCACGAGATGTGCTACACGCAGGAAGCCGCTTCACGCTGGTCGGCGCAGCGCGTGCGCGCTGAGTTTCCCGACATGGACTGGGCGCCCGGCCGGCCGCCGTCATTCACCGGCGAAATGATCTATCCGTGGATGTTCGACGACTATCCGGGACTCCGGCCGCTGCGCGATGTCGCCGAGTTGCTGGCCAACGAGGAACGCTGGCCGCGGCTCTACGATCCCGCGCAACTCGCGCGCAATACGGTTCCCGGCGTTGCAGCGATTTACGCCGAAGACATGTACGTTCCGCGCGCGCTTTCCGAACAAACGGCTGCATCCATTCCCGGCCTCAAGGTCTGGCTCACCAACGAATACGAGCACAACGGACTGCGCAGCAGCGACGCGGTGTTCGAGCGTCTGCTCGCGCTGCAGCGGGGACAGGTCTAACCTGCAATTACGCGGCCGCCTTCAGGCCGACGTCGGGCAGCTTCGGTCGCGTCGCCAACGCGGCCTTCATCATCGCTTCGATCTCGGCCGTCTCCGTTCGGATTGAGGGCAAGCCGCGGCGGGCGCGTGCGATGGGTGCCTCTTCCCATGATGTGCTCGCACAACTTGATGCACTGGACGAGGTCGGGACGCGCGTCGAGATGCAGAAGCGGCATGAACCATCGATAAAGACTCATGGCGTCGTCATACCTGCCCGAGCGAGCGAGCCGGAACAACGTCTCGCCCTCGCGCGGAAAAGCATTGGAGAGGCCCGACACCCAGCCTACGGCGCCGACCATGATGCTCTCCAGCACGACATCGTCGAGGCCGGCGAAGAGCACGAAGCGATCGCCGACCATGTTGCGAAGGTCGGTGAAACGACGCGTGTCGCCGGACGATTCCTTGAAGCAGACGATCGTCTCGCAATCGGCCAGCGAGGCCAGAATTTCCGGCGTGACGTCGTTCTTGTAGATCGGCGGATTGTTGTAGACCATCACCGGCAGGTCGGTGGCCTTGGCAACGCTGCGAAAATGCGCCGCGGTTTCGTGCGGCTTCGACGAATAGACGAGCGCCGGCATCACCATCACGCCGTCGAGCCCGATGCGCGCCGCCTCCTTCGCCATGTCGATCGCGAACGCCGACGTGAACTCGGCAACGCCACTGATGACCGGGATGCGTCCACGCGCGACCGCCTTTCCCGCTTCCATCACGGCGATTTTCTCGCTCTTCGAGAGCGAACAGTTCTCGCCCACCGTGCCGCACACGATAAGTCCCGACACCCCATCGCGGATCAGGTTTTCCATGACCCGCGCGGTCGCGTCGACGTCGAGCGATAGGTCCTCGCGAAACTGAGTCGTTACGGCAGGAAATACCCCGCTCCAATCCGGCTTCAATCCTGTCTCCTCGGTTGAATTTCGGGAGCCGCTACATGCTCCTCCGATACTGCCCGCCCACCTCGAACAGCGCGTTCGTGATCTGTCCCAGCGAGCAGACACGCACCGTGTTGACGAGCTCGGCAAAGACGTTGCCGTCGTCGATCACGACCTGCTGCAGCTTGGCGAGCGCGGCCGGTGCTTCCTTTGCGTTGCGTTTGCGAAAATCGGCCAATCGTTTCAACTGCGACTGCTTTTCCTCGTCGCTCGAGCGCGCAAGCTCGAGCTTGTCGCGGACGGTGTCCCCGTGCGGGTTGCGGAACGTGTTGACGCCGACGATCGGATAGCTGCCGTCGTGCTTCTTGTGCTCGTAGTACATCGACTCTTCCTGGATCTTGCCGCGCTGGTACCCGGTTTCCATCGCGCCCAGCACGCCGCCGCGCTCGGAGATCGCCTCGAACTCCTTTAGCACGGCTTCCTCGACCAGGTCGGTGAGCTCGTCGATGATGAAACTCCCCTGGTTCGGGTTCTCGTTCTTGGCGAGGCCCCATTCGCGATTGATGACGAGCTGGATTGCCATCGCGCGGCGCACGCTCTCCTCTGTCGGCGTCGTGATCGCCTCGTCGTAGGCATTGGTGTGCAGCGAGTTCGCGTTATCGTAGGTCGCGATGAGCGCCTGCAGCGTCGTTCGAATATCGTTGAACGCGATTTCCTGCGCGTGCAGGCTGCGGCCGGACGTCTGGCAGTGGTACTTCAGTTTCTGGCTTCGCTCGTTCGCGCCGTAGCGGTGCTTCATCGCAATCGCCCATATCCGGCGCGCGACGCGGCCCATTACCGTGTATTCCGGGTCCATGCCGTTGGAAAAGAAGAACGACAGGTTCGGCGCGAAATCGTCGACTTGCATGCCGCGCGCGAGATACGCCTCGACGAACGTGAATCCGTTCGACAGCGTGAACGCGAGCTGGCTGATCGGGTTCGCGCCCGCTTCGGCGATGTGATAGCCCGAGATCGACACCGAGTAGAAATTGCGCACGTTGTGATGGACGAAATACTCCTGGATGTCGCCCATCACCTTCAGGCTGAACTCGGTCGAGAAGATGCAGGTGTTCTGGCCCTGATCCTCCTTCAGGATGTCGGCCTGCACGGTTCCACGCACGGTAGTGAGCGTCCAGGCCCGGATCTTGTCGGCCTCGTCGTCGGTCGGTTCGCGTCCGTTGTCTTTCGCGAACTTGTCGAACTGCTGCTCGATCGCGGTGTTGAGATACATCGCGAGTATCGTTGGCGCCGGTCCGTTGATCGTCATGGATACCGACGTCGTCGGATCGCACAGGTCGAAGCCCGAATACAACACCTTCATATCGTCGAGCGTCGCGATCGACACGCCGGAATTGCCGACCTTGCCATAGATGTCGGGCCGCAGGTCGGGCTCGTTGCCGTAGAGCGTGACCGAGTCGAACGCCGTGGAAAGGCGCTTCGCCGGCATACCGTCGGCGAGCAGGTGAAAACGTTTATTGGTGCGAAACGCGTCGCCCTCGCCGGCAAACATCCGTGTCGGGTCCTCGTTTTCACGCTTGAACGCGAAGACGCCGGCGGTGAATGGGAAGCTGCCCGGAACGTTCTCCTTGAGCTGCCAGCGCAAGATCTCGCCCTCGTCTTCGTACTTCGGCAGCACGACCTTGCGAATCTTCGTGCCGGATAACGACGTCGTGGTCAGCGCGGTGCGGATCTCCTTGTCGCGGATCTTCACGACATATTCATCACCCGAGTACGCGGCGCGCGTCTTTGGCCACATGTCGAGCATCTTTTTCGCGCGCGGGTCGAGATGCCGCTCGCGGTCATCGATCAGCGCGTCGAGAGCATGGCGCGCGCCGACCAGCGTTTCCTTCAGTTGCTGCGCGGCTTCCATGTCGGCAACGTGGCCGCTCGCCGTAAGATCCTTGCCGTAGCTCTTCATGTCGCCCAGCATCGACCGCGACGCTTTCAACTGCTGCCGTTCGCGCGCGACCGTCGTCTGCTGATCGACCCACTTGTGATAATCGCGGACCGCATCGGCGATCTCGGCGAGATAGCGGACGCGCGCCGAGGGCACCGTCGCGTGGGCGCCGGTCGAGGCCTTGACCTCGACTTTCGGCAGCTTGCCCGGCGCGGCCTTCAGGCCCTTTGCTTTGAGTTTGGCGACGATTGCCTGGTACAGCGCCGTGACGCCGTCATCGTTGAAGCGAGCGGCAATCGTTCCATACACCGGCATTTCGTCCGGTTGCGTCTTGAACATCTCGCGGTTGCGCTGGTATTGCTTGCGCACGTCGCGGAGCGCGTCCTGCGCACCTTTGCGGTCGAACTTGTTGATCGCGACGAAATCGGCGAAGTCGAGCATGTCGATCTTTTCCAGCTGGCTCGCGGCGCCAAATTCGGGCGTCATCACGTACAGCGAGACGTCGACGAGCGGCGCGATAGCGGCGTCGCCCTGCCCGATGCCGGACGTCTCGACGATCACGAGGTCGAATCCCGCGACCTTGCATGCGGCAATCGCGTCCGGCAATGCCTTGCTGATTTCGCTGCCGGCTTCCCTCGTCGCGAGCGAGCGCATGTAGATATTCGGATGCTCGATCGCGTTCATCCGGATGCGGTCGCCGAGCAGCGCGCCGCCGGACTTGCGGCGGGACGGGTCGATCGATACGACGGCGATCTTTAGCTTGTCCTCCTGGTCGAGCCTGAAGCGGCGGACGATTTCGTCGGTGAGCGAGCTTTTGCCCGCGCCGCCCGTGCCTGTCACCCCGAGCGTGGGGACCGCTGTCTTTGCCGCTGCGGCGAGCAGCGCGTCGCGCGTGTTTGCAGGAACCGTACCGGCTTCGAGCCCGGTGATAAGACGTGCCAGCGCGCGCGTGCGCGCGAAGCGATCCGCGGACGCAAGTGCGGCAAGGTCGGTCGGCAAGTCCTTTGCGAGGTCGACGTCGCATGCGGCGACGATCTCGCTGATCATGCCCTGCAGCCCGAGCCGCTGCCCGTCTTCCGGCGAGAAGATCCGCGACACGCCGTAGTCATGCAGCTCCTTGATCTCCGAGGGCACGATCACGCCGCCGCCGCCGCCGAAGACCTTGATGTCGGCGCCTCCTCGTGCGCGCAAGAGGTCGAGCATGTACTTGAAGAACTCGACGTGGCCGCCCTGATAGGACGAGATCGCGATTCCGTGCGCGTCTTCCTGCAGCGCGCAGTTGACGATTTCCTCGACCGAGCGGTTGTGTCCGAGATGGACTACTTCGCAGCCGGTCGCCTGCAGGATGCGGCGCATGATGTTGATCGACGCGTCGTGCCCGTCGAACAACGAGGCCGCGGTGACGAAGCGGACCTTGTTGACCGGCTTGTAGACGAGCGGCGGACGGCTCGAATCGTTCATCGGGAGGCTCCTCCTGGCACACGATTCCCTGGGGCGGACCCGGGGACGGAAAGCTTACTCCCCCCACGCCGCGGGGAGCCTACCGTACATGACGTTTACGTAAACGTCAAGTATGGCCGTTCGGATTGCCCGCGCCGATCCCTCGATTGGATCAAAGGGAAGCGCGGGGCGCGACCGATCAGAACGTGCTACCCGGCGTGAACGTTCCGCTGGTCGTTCCGACGTTTTGCCCGTAGGTCGTCACCGTCGCCGGTGCGAACACCTCGTTCCGGAAATCGCCCGGTGGAGGGTGGTGGAATGCGGTGTTCCGCGTCACCCAGCCGAAGACCGACATGCCGGATGGATCCCAGAAATAGACGCCGCCTCCTTGATTGCTGAAGAGGCGATTTCCCACGAGCGCGACTTGGGTGCGTGCCATGCCCGACGCCGGACCTTTAACCTGGATCCCCGTGTCGAAGTTTTCGGCAATCACGTTGTCGGATAAGTGCGCATCAATCTGATGGCCGGATCCCGGATGCGTGATGCTAATGCCGATACCGGAGTTGAGGGTGATCGACGACGTGGTCACGCTGAGCTGCGACGACAGGCCGGCGAAGAGCAGGAGCATTTCGATGCCGTTGCCGGCGTTTCGCGAGAATGTGCTGTTGCGAATCGCAACCCGGGCACCCGTCCCGACAAACAGGCCGTCGCCTCCATTTCCCTCGACGTGGACCGCGTCGATGTCGACGCGCGCCTGAGCAGCGGCCCCGAAGATGGAGACGCCGACGCCCGGGTTGTTGCGCACGGTAACGTTGCGCAGCGTGGACCGGCTGCTGTGCGCAGCAATGATTACTCCATTCTGTTTCATGCCTTCGATGATGCTGTCTTCGATTGCGAGGGACCCGCCATTGACGAAGTAGATGCCGTGACTGCCCCCCTGCCCATTGATCGTAAGGCCGCGCAGCACCACCGAAACGGCGCTGATGCCATCGACCACCACGCCGTCTCCGCTGAAAACCGTGATGCCGGCGTAAACGCCCGGCGGCGCAACGATTTTCACCGATTGTGCGATGGTTACGGGTCCGTATCCCGCCGAATCCTTGACGATGATTTCGCCATCGTCGTCGGTATGGGCGAGCGCCGTTACGAACGAGCGGCAGGGTTCGGTGACCGTGCAAGGGTGGCTGTCGCTCCCGTTCGATGCCACGAACGCGCGCTGGATTGCCACGCAGGTCGGTCCGTAGGAAAGGAGTCCGGCCACGACAATTGCAGGAAGACATCTGGGCATACGCATCGCGATCCCCCTTTCAGCAGGATGGAACGCAGCCTGGCGCCGCCGGCGCGAAGGCCGCGGGAATGACAGGCTACACCGGTGCGCTTCGACCTCCAACCTCGTGGGACAGCACCGACGACTGCGTTCCCGCGACAGGCCCCGCGGCATTCGCGCCGCCTGTCGGTGCCAGCGGCGCTCTGTCGCAACGCATGAACCACCTGGGCGGCCGGATGTCCATGGGGTTCCCGGCGCCGGCTATACTGCGCCCCCCTTTGGCTTGCCTACTTTCCTCCCTATATGACGACCGCTTTTCGGTTCCTAACCAAATTTATCGCCGCTACCGTCGCACTGGTCGCGTTCTCGGCCGCTGCGGCCCTCCCGCCTGGCGTCACGCAAGGCACGTCAGTCGAGGGCATCACGCAATACACGCTCGCGAACGGACTGACCGTCCTGCTCTTTCCGGACGCGAGCGCGGCCAAGACGACCGTCAACCTCACCTATCTCGTCGGCTCGCGACACGAGAACTACGGCGAGACGGGAATGGCGCATCTGCTCGAGCACATGATGTTCAAGGGCACATCGACTTCCGGCGATCAGAAGTCGGAGTTGGCCAAGCGCGGAATGCGCTTCAACGCCTCGACGTGGTACGACCGCACCAACTATCACGAGACGTTCAACGCGTCGCCCACCGACCTGCAATGGGTGCTGGCGATGGAAGCCGACCGGATGATCAACTCGAAGGTGGCGCGCGCCGATCTCGACAGCGAGATGACGGTCGTTCGCAACGAGATGGAAATGGGCGAGAACAACCCTTACAACATGCTGATCGAGCGGCTGACCGGTGCCGCATACGACTGGCACGCCTACGGCAAGGACACCATCGGCGCGCGCTCGGACGTCGAGGGTGTCGACATTTCCCGGCTGCAGGCTTTCTACCGCACGTATTACCAACCGGACAACGCCGTACTCGTTGTGGCCGGCAAGTTCGACCCGGACGAAACGCTTGGCTGGATCGCGAAGGACTTCGGCGGAATTCCGAAACCGGCACGCACGCTGCCCCGGTTGTATACCGAGGAACCCGTGCAGGACGGCGAGCGTAGCGTCTCGCTGCGCCGCGTCGGCGACACGCAGCTCGTCGGCCTCCTCTATCACACGGTCCCGGGCGCACATCCGGATGCCATCGCCGTCAGTGCGCTGGCCAGGATCATGACCATCGAACCAAGCGGGCGCCTCTACACTGCGCTGGTCGAGGCAAAGAAAGCGACAGCGGTGCAGGGCTTCACTCCCGCGCTGCACGACCCGGGCTTCGTCGTCTTCTTCGCGCAAGTGCCGGTCGCCGATTCACTGAGCGGCGCGCGCGAGACGATGGAAGCCACGCTCGAGGGCGTGCGCAAATCGCCGATCACACCTGCGGAAGTGGATCGCGTGCGGGCGAAGGCGCTGCGCGACTTCGACGAGAGAATCGCCGATCCCGCACGGCTCGGCATTGCGCTGTCGGAATCGGTGGCCCTCGGCGACTGGCGGATCGTGTTCCTCGATCGTGACCGCTGGCGCGCGCTCACCGCTGCCGATGTGCAGCGTGTCGCCGAGGCCTATCTCAAACCGTCGAATCGCACGGTAGGCACCTTCGTTCCCGACACCAATCCCGACCGCGCGCCGCGGCCGCCTTCGGTGGACGTCGCCGCGATGGTCAAGGACTACAAAGGTGATCCTGCCGCGGCCACCGGTGAAGTGTTCGACGCAACACCTGCGAACCTTGACGCCCGCACGCAGCGATTCGTGCTGCCCAACGGCATGAAAATCGCGCTGCTACCGAAAAAGACACGCGGCGCGACGGTCAAATTCCGCATCGAAGTGAACCAGGGAAGCGAGAAATCGCTGTTCGGCAAGGCGCCATTGGGCACGCTTGCGGGCTACATGCTGAAGCGCGGGACCAACAAGCACAGTCGGCAGCAAATCGAGGACGCCCTCGACCAGCTCCGCTCGAAGCTCGAGATCGACGGCAACGAGACGACGCTCACAGCCGCAGGACAGAGCGTTCGCGACCAGCTCGCCGACGCCCTTCGCCTCACCGCGGAAGTCCTGCGCGAGCCGTCCTTTCCCGCGACCGAGTTCGAGACGCTGAAGCGCGAAATTGCCGCATCGCTCGAAGAGAGTCGAACCGATCCCGACAGCATGGCGCAGCGAGCTCTCGCGCGGCTCGGAAATCCTTATCCGATCGGCGATGTGCGTTACCAGCCCACGCTCGACGAGGAGCTCACGCAATACAATCGTGCGAAGCTCGACGACGTGAAGCGTTTCTGTGCGCAGTTCACGGGCGGCAATTCGGCCGAACTCGCGATCGTCGGCGACTTCGACGCGGATGCCATCAAGACGCTCTTGACCGAGCTCTTCGGGACCTGGAAGGCCGAGATGCCGTACACCCGGGTTCCCGATCCACTGGTCGCGAAGCCCGCGCGCACGCTGACGCTGCAAACGCCCGACAAGGCGAACGCCACCATGCTGGGCGAGGTTGCGCTCCCGCTCAACGACATGAGCGCCAACTATCCGGCGATGAGCGTCGTGGCCGCGATTCTAGGTGACGCCGGCAACTCGCGCCTGTGGCAGCGGGTCCGCGAAAAAGAGGGCCTGAGTTACTCCGTTGGAGCAACGCTCGACGCGAACAGCTTTGAGCTCAACTCGCCGCTCGAGTTGAGCGCGGCGTACGCACCCGAGAATCGTGCGCGGCTGGCGAAGGCGCTTGCGGAGGAATTGCAGCGATTCGTGCGCGACGGTGCGACCGAAACCGAAGTTTCGGAGGCGAAGAGCGGACTTCTCAGGCGGCGACAGCTCTCGCGCACGCAAGATGCGACGCTCGCCGCGGCGCTGGTGCATCAGGCCTTTCTCGGACGCACGTTCGACACATCGGCGAAAATCGATGCCGCGATTGCCGCGCTGACCTTAGCCGATGTCAACGCTGCGCTGCGCAAGTACGTGAAGCCGGACGCCTTCGCGTTTGTGTATGCGGGAACGTTTGCGAAGTGACGGCGCGAGCTCTGACCGTGGCCGGGCCCTCACGCTAGCCGGGTGGCGAGCCGATGTCGCTGCAGAGCTTCATCGAGAACTACGGCTACTTCGCGGTGTTCGTGGGTTGCTTCGCCGAGGGCGAAACCGTGCTCGTGCTGGCCGGATTCGCGGCGCATCTGGGCTACCTCGCGCTGCCGTGGGTGATGGTGACCGCTGCGGTCTCCGGCTTTTGCGGAGACCAGGCCGCGTTCTTCGCGGGACGGCGGTGGGGCCCGCGGTTCCTTGCCTGGTCACCGCGGCTCGCCGCCGCGCAGCCCGTCATCGCCGAGAAGCTCGAGCGGCATTCCGCCTGGGTGGTGTTCGTGCTCCGTTTCGCCGTCGGGCTTCGGATCGCCTCGCCAATCGTGATAGGCGCGAGCGGATTATCGCTGCCGCGTTTCATGCTTCCCAATGCAGCCGGTGCGATCGTCTGGGCGATCGTCGTCGGCGGCGCGGGCTACCTGTTCGGCGCGGCATTCACAACCATGCTAACGCACGCGAAGCACTACGAGGAAATCGCGTTCGCTGTCCTCGCCGTAGTCGGCATTGCGCTGCTGTTGCTGCAGAGCGCACGTAGCCAGCGGAAGATCACACGGCTGGCGGCGGCAAAAGCGCAACGGACTCGGCAACCGTAACGTAGTGGCGCGTATGCGGGCGGCACGCAAACTGGATCGCTAGCCGCCGGCTGTCGCCTGCTGGACGAGCGTCGACAGCGCTGCGGAAATGCTCGGCGCTGACGCGACGACTGGCGCTTTGACCGTGAGTCCGCCGGGGCCCGGAAACGGCGCAACACGGCCGCCGGCCTCCTCGACCAGCAACAACCCGGCCATCGCGTCCCAAGACGACAGCTCGAATTCAACATAACCATCGAGGCGGCCGTCGGCGACATGCGCGAGTTGCAGCGCCGCCGAGCCGAAGTTGCGAAACGAAGCGCGCGCCTCCATCAGCGCCCGACGCAGCGCGACCACGCGCGGGTCGAAAGAGCGGTCCGAATGCCCGACCGCGATCATCGCGCCGGAGAGCACCCTAGTTGCGGCCGTCTCGATGCGCGTCTCGCTGCCGGCATCCGTGCGGAAGACGCCGCCGCCGCGTCGCGCGTGGAAGAGCTCGTCGTGCGCGGGATCGTAGACGGCACCCAGCGTGCGCACGCCGTCCTCGACATACGCGATCGACACGTTCCAGAACGCGATCCCGCGCAGGAAGTTGTGCGTGCCGTCGATCGGATCGACGATCCACAGGCGCTCGGCGTTGCCGGTGAACGAGGCGGCAGTCTCCTCGCCGAGAAAATGATCGCCCGGAAAAGCCCGTGCAATCTCCTCGCGGATATACGTCTCGACCTCGCGGTCGGCGACGGTAACGAAGTCCTGCGGCCCCTTGAGCTCGACGGTCAGCGTACCGCGCCGGATCCAGAAATCGCGCGCGCGCTTGCCGGCATCGCGCGCGAGGCGGAGCAGGAAAGCGTAGCGCGCATCGAGCGTCACGCGATCTAGCTCCGCGGGATCGAGGCGACCTCCTTGTCCCACTTCTCGAGGATGCGCTTGCGCTCCGTGGCGCTTCCGTACTTCGCGAAATCATAGTTGATGAGCTTGATCTCACCCAGGTTCGGCGCGCCCGCCGGGACCGGCACCGCCTTGTTCGAGGGCGTCTGGAAGTTCTTGAGATCGCCACCGATTTTCTGCGCCGCGGGCGTCAAGGCGAACTCGTAGAATTTTTTCGCGTTTTCGAGATTCTTTGCGCCTTTGACAATGCTCATCGAGCCAACCTCGTAGCCCGTGCCCTCGCAGGGAACGACCAGCGTGACCGGGAACCCGGCCGCAATCTCGGTCACGCCGTCATGCAAAAACGTCACGGCGATCGCTGTCTCGCCGCGCGCGACCGAGCGGACGGGACCGGCGCCCGAACGCGGGTAGCTGTTCGTATTCTTGTGCATGCCCTTCAGGAGCTCGAATGCCTTGTCTTCGCCGAAAATCTGCACGAAGGTCGCGAGAGTCGCGTACGCAGTGCCGGACGAATTCGGATTCGCCATCTGGATCTCGTCGTGGTAAATCGGATTTGCGAGGTCGGCCCAGCACTTTGGCGGCGGCAGCTTCTTCTTCGCGAGGAGATCGGGGTTGTAGGCGATTCCGAGGGCGCCGCTGTAGACGCCGACGGTCCGATACTTCGAGGCTTCCGCCTGCTTGACCGCCCAGTCGTGGAGTTGCGACAACTGTGGCGACTTGTACTCCTCCGTGAGCCCCATCTCCGCGGCCTGCAGATGCGGGTCACCCGTCCCCGTGTAATAGACGTCGAGTTTTGGATTCGCGCGCTCCGCCGCGATCTGCGCCATCGCTTCGCCGGAGCTCTTTTGCACGATCCCGACGTTGATGCCTGTCTCCCTGGTGAAGGCGGCACCGACAGCCTGGCACCACGACATCTGCACGCTGCAAATGATGTTGACCTGCCCCTGCGCCCACGCCGAAATCGCGCCGCATGCAAGCGCGCATCCTGCCAGTCCTGCCATGAACTGCTTCATCTCTCCTCCTCGCCCGATGCGGCTGATTTTATGTTGTCGGCCCTAAGTTGTCGGCCACGCCCCGCTACTTTAAAGCCAACGACGCCTTTCACGCCAGCGGCGGCCGGCGGTCACGTATCATCTCGACGGTCGATCTCTCTTGCTCGTTTCTGCCGTCGCCGACCGTTCCGTGAAGGCCCATCTCTCGCCGCGCGACCTGCTCCTGACCCTCATGGTTGTCGCGGTCTGGGGATATACGTTCGTCCCGATTAAGATCGCGCTGCGCGAAGCGCCGCCGTTCGCACTGGTGGCCGTGCGGTTCGCAATGGCGGCATTACCGCTCGTGTTCTTCATTCGGCGACCCGCAATGCCGTGGCGTTACGTGATCGGTTACGGCGTCGCGATCGGCGTGCTGCAGTTCGGGCTTTTGTTCCTCGGCATCAAGCTCGGCATGCCGGCAGGCCTGTCGTCGCTCGTGATCCAGTTGCAAGTGTTTTTCACGATCGGATTGGCGGTGACGCTGGACGGCGACCGACTGCAGCGGCACAACCTGATCGCCGCCGCAATCGCCGTCGCGGGAATCGCCCTGCTCGGCGCGCACAAGCTCGAAGCCGGGGAGAGCGGAACGTTCATCGGTTTCCTGCTCGTGCTCGCAGCCGGACTTGCATGGGCCGCGGGGAATTTCATTGCGAAGCGTGGCGCCGGCGAGCACGCGCCGGACATGTTCGCGCTCGTCGTGTGGTCGAGCCTCGTGCCGCCACTGCCGCTTGCGGCGCTGTCGTATGCGCTCGAAGGCGGGCCCGCCGCTTTTCACGCCATCGCTACGATGAGCGCGACGGGCTGGGCATGCCTCGCGGTGATGGCATATGGCGCAACGCTGTTCGGCTTCGGGTCGTGGGCCGCGCTGTTGCACCGCTATCCGACGGCGCTGATCTCGCCGTTTGCGCTGCTGATCCCGGTGTCCGGCATCGCCAGCGGTGCGCTGTTCCTAGGCGAGATGCTCGCACCGCTGCAAATGGCTGGCGTCGCGCTGGTCTTCGCCGGCCTCGTCGTCAATACGTATGCACCAACTATCCGCGCGTGGATTACGAAACGGCGAGCGTGACGCGACTACAAACCGAAGATCACGATCGTCGTGCTGCCGTGCAGAGGAATCGATCCCCCGCTGTGACCGGAGGCCACCGCGACGTACTGTTTCCCTATTTGCTCGTAGGTAATTATGCCGCCGGCTATCGGACCGCCGGTGTCGAAACTGTAGAGCGTCTTTCCATTGCGCGCGTCGAGCGCCAGGAAGTTGCCGAGGAGGTCGCCGGTGAAAAGCACGTTGCCGGCAGTGGGCGTCAGCGCCGCGTACATCGGCGCCGGCGTGTGAACGCGCCACGCCATCTTTCCCGTCTTCGGGTCGACCGCGTTGATCCAGCCCGACCATTTGTCGCGCGGGTCGTTGGTGCCCCAGCCGTTGGCAAGCCCGGTGTACGGCACCGTCGCCACCCATTTCGGATCGGGGCCGAGCTTGAACACCGTGCACCAGTCGATCGCGTTGACGTAGAGCAGGCCCGTCTTCAGGCTGTGCGCCGCGCCGTTCCATTGAATGCCTGCGACGGGGCAGACGCGCACGCCCTCCGGCGTGATCGGTGCGTCGTGATTGAGCACCGTCGTCATCGGCAGCTTGAAGACGGGTTTTCCGGTCTCGCGATCGATCACGTGCAGGATGCCTTCCTTGCCGCCGGTCGCCACAAGCTTGCGCCCGCCATCATCGAACAGCGAGACCGTCGTGTTGTCCCAGTCGTGGTCGTCGTTCGGCCGCAGCTGATACCACCATTTGAGCTTGCCGGTTCGCGCGTCGATCGCGACGGTCGAAATCGTGAACAGGTTCGCACCTTTGCGCATCCCTTTCTGATAGTCGGGGCCGGGATTGCCGACCGGAATGAACAGCGTGCCGGTCTCGCGATCGAGCGCGTAGGCGGTCCACGCGGCGCCCCCGCCGTGCTCGGCGGAGCCTGGAGTTTCCCACGTGTTGGCGCCGGTTTCGGTGCCGGTGGGGATGAGATCGAAGCTCCACGCGAGCGATCCATCGGCGACGTTGAACGCCATCATCCGGCCCTTGATGCCCCAGTCGCCGCCGGCTTTCGCAACATAAACGAGATCGTTCCACACGGTAGGCGCGGCACCGATGCCTTCGCCGATGCTCCAGTCGGCAACTTGGCGCACCCACAGCGGGTCACCCGTCTTCGCATCGAGCGCGAACAGAAAACCGTCCTGCGTGCCACGGATGACTCTTCCACCTGCGATGGCAACGCCCTTGTTGGTCGCGTTCATCTCGGGTCCCTGCGCGTCGTGCTGATGCGCCCAGAGCCGCCTGCACGTCGTCGCATCGATCGCGTAGGTCCCAAGGTGCGTCGTCGCGTACAGGATGCCGTCGTAGACGACCGGTCCCGTCGAAAACGTGCCGATCTCGCCCAGCTGGAACATGCACACCGGCCGCAGCTTGCCGGCGTTGGCGGTGTTGATGCGATCGAGCGACGAGTACCGTTCCGCGCGATAGCCTTTGTTGTACATCATCCAGTTCGTCGTCGCGCCGTCGGCCGCATCGAGCTCGGCTTGCGTGGGCTTCGACGTCGTCGGTTGCGCGAGCTTGCCGTAGAGCGCGCCGATCTTCACCTGCGTCGAACCGGTGCTCGCCATCGCACCGCCGGACACCGCGCCGCCGAAGTCGAGCACACGCTCCATCGGCGTCGCCGGCGTGAATTTCTCGCTGCCGGCGGCAATGCCGCTTTGCGCGAGCAGGAAGGCAACGATATCCGCGTAGACCTGTCCCTCGAGCGACCCGCCCTGCCCCAACGGCATGTTGTCGTGCACGTAGCCGTAGAACTCCTTCAGCGTCTTGCCGCGCCACTGCACGATGAACGTCGGCCCTTTGAGCGCCGGCGCACCGCCGCCCTCCGACTGCGTGCCGTGACACACCGAACATTTCTGCGCGTACTCATAGCGGCCCTGGCCGATTTGCGCGGTGCTGAAAAACGGCGTGCCGTCAGCGAATGCGGTTTGAGCCGCACACGACAAGGTACCGACTGCGAAAGCAGCCAAGTGCATGCGGAAGTAAGGTGTGGGCATCGTGATCTCCCGAATTACAAACGTCCATCAATAGCTGAAGTTGAACTGCGCGCCGAAGAACCACCACCCGCTCGCGCTGCCGCCGTTCGCAGCATAAAGCTCTTTGTAACCGGATCCGGGCGCTGCGTACGCGGCGAAGCCGTTCACATTGAGCTGCTTGTCGATCACGTACGTCCACGAAAAATCGAATTCGCTGGCGAGCGACTTGCTTGGCACGCCACCTCCGGTCGGCGGCGGCTGGTTCGGTGCGGGGATCGACAGCGGCGAGTTGGTTTCCGCGGCGCTGAAATACAGATAGCGCAGGATGACGATGTTCTTTGCATCGGGGGTCAATGTGACGCCGGCGCTCGCCACGTTGAGATTGGTGTTGTTGAAAATCGTCGAACCGATTTGACCCTGGTACCAGTTCGGATTGCTGCCACCGAAATAGAGCGGATCGAAGCCTTCCCATTTCGCCGTGCCGGGCTTGTCGCCCGACAACGAAGCGTAGCGGACATCGAACAACGGTTTCCACGGCAAGTCCTTGGCGTTGTAGTTCGCCTGGATCAGCCAGCCATCGGCGGCAACGTTGTCCTTTGTCTGCCACGCGTAGTCGGCCTCGAGCCAGAAGTTGGGCGCCACGACAATCGGATGCACGCGCGCGCGAAGATCGTACACATTGAGACCGTCGCGGGTGACGATCTCGGAGTCGGGAACGTGGATCCACATCGCACCCAGCCGCACCGGCCCCGCGGGATTCCACTCGAGATTGGCGCCGGTAAGACGCGTACCGGTCGCGGCCGACGTCGAGTCGTTGGGCTTCAACCAGAAGCCCTGCAGTTTGAAATCCTGGTAGCTTGCGGTGACGAGCGCTGCGTTCTCCCACGCCGCCCGGGGGCCGATTTGATTGGCGCCGCGCTGCGCGCCGTTGCTGGCGCCTTTCGAGAGCAACATCCCCTTACCGACCTGGAAATCCTGCTGGCCGTAGGATGCGTCGACGGCAAATCCACTTGCAGGATCGCGCCATTTCAACCCGCCGTAGAGCTGCTCGTTGTCGCCATGCCACGTGTTGCCGTTGCCGCCGTTATCGGTCCCGCGCGTCGCCGTCCCCATCCACGCGTATCCACCGTACAGGCTTGCGCCCGAATCAAACGAGTAGCGCGCAGTGATGCCCGGCTCGATGAAAGCTTCGCCCCAGTTCGGATTCGACTTGTAGCCTGGCGTCGCAAGCGCCAATGGCTTGTCGAATTCGTTGTTGGACATCGAGAACAACCCGACCGCACCGGTGAGACTACCAGTGACGAGCAGATTGCCGCGTGCGATAGAGGCGCGGCCACGACTTCACGTCGTCGGTCTGAAGGACGCCCAGTTCCGCATCGCCTTCGGGGATCGGCCGGCGAACGAGTGCGCGCAGCGGTCCCTGCAGAATTTTCGACGCGCCGTACTCCGAAACGGCGTTCGCGGTCGCCTCGTCGATCGGATTGTTCGGTTGCGACGGGCTCGGTGTGTTGTCGAACTGCGCGTGCACCGAAAACGACGCAATCGTGATCGCGATCGCTAGCGTTGCGTGCTTGCAGAGCTCGCGACCCGAAGTTGCTGCCGGCATACCGCTATCCTCTGGCCAACCGCGTCAAGATGCGATCGGCGAGGATACTACGGCGACGCGGCCAAGCAAATTCGACGGCTGGCGATGTCGACGCTGCTACGGAAAGTTGATCACCCAGGGAAGAATCGGCACTGGCGGATGTGATCGGCGAAAGACCGGCCGACGTGCAGATTCGACGGGTGTCCTCGGTTGTACAAATCGCAACTTCGTACATATCCCCTTGGAAATTATCGAGCCGAAAGTCGCTCCACATCCCGCGATACGGAATCACGTTTCCCAAACGCTGATAAACATTACCTCCAGGCGAATCAAACGTGGAAATAGGCATGTCATAGATTGCCGGGGCTCCCGGAACGGGCACACTCGCATAGACGGTGACTTTTTGCGTGCCGGTAGCGGGGATATCGGTCAAGAATGCTATTTGCGCGTAGCCACGAACACCGAGCTGCGCCAAAGTCGCTATCGGAGTCGTAGCGCTCCCCAACATCATGCTGATATTGGTGATGGTCTGCGTCGGCGCATCCGGGGCGACCGATTGGAAGGTGTCCGTCGCGTCCGTGTATTTGTAGTCGCGATCGTTGACGTATGCGATGTAGTTGGGCTCGGAGATGTTCTTCGTCGCCACGACAACCGCATCTGTCTCGTTGCCCAGCTGGCCGCGGAAAACGACTTGAAGGAATATATCAGTGGCATTTGTTGGAAGCGGCTTGGAAAGCGAAAACGATATTTCCGATTCCGTATCCGGGCCCAACTGACCGAAGGGCAAAGTCGCAATATCCACCTTGTCGGAAACGACAATTTCCTCCCACCAGCTGCGTGCCTCCCAACCGGCAAAGTTAGGACCCCCGGGGTCGCCAGAAAGATCCTGCTTGTAACTTTTGTTGCGAAAGAATTTCAGAACTACTACGAAGAAGCCGTTTGACAGCGTCTCATTGGGCGTTACATTCTTTACCCGGAGCTTGACTCTACGAAACCCGCACGTGATGTCGCATCCTTCGGTGGTGTGGTCCACGACGGCATACGCTCCCGCCGTCGGCAGACTGATCTCCATTGCCCCTCGAAAAAAATAGTCCAAGAAACCGGCCGAATATGCGACTGCGCGCGGGACCAAGAGACGCGCTTGGTCGTCGTAGTTGTAGTGGTTCAACGTATATTGGCGACTCCCTGTGGGCTGCACGAATTGGTCGAAGGCACCGCGCGACGAGAGCCCAACCGCAGGATCCGAATTCCCAGGGTTAAGACTGTCTCGCACCGGTCCCGTGTATATCGTTAGCGTCCCTGATATGGTCCGACCGGCAGCATTTGTAACACTACCCTCAGGCATGACCACCGTTTGGAGTGAAGCAGCATTCGGCGATGGCGAGGGGTATCCACCCCCGGAGCTGTCGATATTTGTCCCGGCAGTGAAAAATCCTTGATTCGAATAGTTGGCGAGGCCGCCGCCGCTCAGGCTCGAGGCGCCGGTCGCAGTCGCAAAGAAATCACGGTAGCGAGGAAACGACACCGCGGGGTAACCCGAGAATGCGAGATCGGTAGAGATAATCGTAGTATCGATATCTTTCGGATCCGAGGAGCTGAAAAAACGCTCTCGCAACCTAAATTGATCGGAACTGATAGCGCGCGCATCGACATACTTCTCGTAATAGCTCGCATGACCACCCGGGCACGTTAATGCGTTGCAGTACAAGCCGGAGTGCGGATCATTCCTTACATGTTGCGGTTGCGCCATGTCTTGCAACAAATGTAGGTTGTCACCCAGTGCCCGGAACGTGGTTGCCCAATAGCTGAGACGTAGCATCCGAAGATATAGCTCGGCCTCTGCAGAATGAGCAGGATCCACCGATATGTCGACCAGCGCTCCGGATGCGTCGACCTTCTTGAGCGTGAGCGCCCGCCACATCGCCTCGCGCGCAAAACCAACGGTGAAGTGATTACTGATTTCTCGCCCGCTCTCGGCAGCGATCAAATCGTTCAAGAGTCCCCAATCGGGCGCTTTATAGCCCAAAGGAGCACCAGCGTTCAGCGGTCGATCATTCACAGGATCAAAGAAATGATGGAAGACGCGGGTGAAGGTTCCCCCGGGCTCATCCTGCGGATTGTTTTCGAGCGCACTCGAATCGAACGGTACGTCGTCCTCCCGGATGGCGCCAAGCATGAGCCAGCCGGCGATGGAGTCCAATTTTGGCTTGAACAACGAACGGTTGTTGACGCTAAATATCTTGTCAGCACTGAAGTTTGGGACGTCAGAGGGCGAAGCGAAGCGGAGGATTGGGTCCGATGGCGCGATATCGATATACGTCTCCCCGAGTGAAATTTGTCGAGGATCCTGCGCGCCAAGCTGCAAACCAAGAGCAGAGGCGTCCGCACTGATTCTTGCGCGAACATACGCCTCTCGGGTTATCGCCGCATGAGTCGCCTGTTCATAGCTATGTGCGTTAGCCGCCGCGATTGTCAACAAGAAGCCCATCGCGAGCAATTGCCCCGATCGGACTCGGCACCCGTGCCGTATGGCAAGCCCGGTCATCTCGTCCTCCTGGCACGCGCAAAACTACTTTCTGCGTTCTGTATGATTTCGCGACTCATCTCCAAGCTTCGTTTGTCATCGCCAAGCGTTGTTTGCTCTTCATAAA
This sequence comes from uncultured beta proteobacterium, assembly GCA_963724975.1. Lineage (GTDB taxonomy): Bacteria > Pseudomonadota > Gammaproteobacteria > Burkholderiales > Casimicrobiaceae > CAIWHR01. The sequence goes on from CAVRXB010000005.1 coordinate 1,160,423, forward strand.
TCGCTTCAAAAAACGGCACCGGGCCAGCGGTGGTCTGGTGTGCGGCGACACAACTGCCGGCATTGGACAGGCGATGCAATTCGTCCAATCTTTGCTCGCGATTGCCGCTGAAACGTTTCAGATAGACATCAAATTGCTCGCGAGAGGCAGCCTTCGCCTCGCGTTCTGAGTAATAGATCGTGGGTTCATAGCGTACAAGCCTTCCGCGGGTAACCTCGGGGTTCCACTCGACAATCTGGACCTGCCAATGATTCATGTTGCCGTCCGCTGCGCGTTCCGCCCAGCGTGTGCTTCTCCCCCATCTGTAATCTCGGTGGTAAGCCGCCATAAAGGGAGGGCTATCCCGCGCATCAATTGGCATCGCGAACCATCCGTCCTGATCGGAGACTGCGCTCTCGACGCGATTGCACGAAGATGCGCCTTCGGCGCCTCGACTGCCCATGTATCTGCCGACGACGATCGCTCCGGCGATCGGCCGACCGCTATCCTGATCGATGATGCGGCCGCGAAATTCCGTTGCTTGCGGCCCCGCTTCCGAACAACCCGTCGCAAGGAATGCCGCAAAGGCAAACAGCGCCAGGACTTCTCGGGATCTACCGGTCACATGCTTTCGATGCGCCATAGGCCATCCCCTCCACGAATCAGGTAAATCAGGAAGCTCTGTTTTCCGCTCGGTGTGTCGCGCGCGATCGTTAGCTCAGCGGTTTCTTCCGTGATCACGCCGTCGATCAGCGTTCCCAGTTGCGCCGCCACGACGAGCAGCGAGCCGGCAAGCGTAGTGAAGACGACCGAATACCTGGTCTGCGCATCGCCGGCAAAGGATCGGAGCGCGCCCGTTGGATTGTTGACAGCGAGCCGATTGACCATGTTCGCATAGACATCAATCACCTTAAGACCTAGCTCCGACGGACTGTAAGCCCGCACCTTCCGTCGCGCCAGATAGATCACCTTGTTACTCGAATCGAATACGGTCACCCGCACCGTGTACGTTCCCGGGGTTGGGAACGTAAGCGCCACCACTGCCTGATTGCTTGTCAGGCCGGTCAACGTCTGCTCCGGCGTACCGTCATCGTTCATGTCGATCTCGATGCGCTGGAACGCAACGTTGCCGCGATTCGTGATGGTCATCGTTGCCGAAAGCGGGGCGAGCCCCTCTTGTGGGTCGACTGTCACCCGGAACGGAGCCACGGCACTGCTGCCGACAATAATCGCCCTTGCAATCGGCACGGCATCCTGCGTGTTCAGCAGCAGCGTCAACGTATTGGTGCCCGGCTGGAGCAAGACGTTGTCTATGAAGAAGCGGCCGTCGCGATCGAGCGCCGCGCCCTTGCCGTTGACGATGACAGCCGAGTTGAGCGGCGCCTGCACCGTACCGCTGACCGAAACATTGTCGTCGGCAACTGTGCTGCCGTCTATGCTGGCGTCGATCGCAATCGTCGGCACCGCAATCACGTTGACCGAGATCGGCGACGAACCGACACTGAATCCATAACTGTCACGGGCCTTCGCGGTCACCGTGTGGGCACCCGTCGCGACGCCCGACCAGACAAACGTGAAAGGCGGCGTTGCCCTGCTTCCCAGCAGGACGCCGTCACCGTAGAAGGCGACTTGCGCTATCGTACCTCCGGTTTCTGTCGCATAAGCGGTGATACGGATATCGGCTGGCGCTTGATACGCCTCGCCGGAAAAGGGTTCAATGAGCGTCACCGCGAAGTCGCTGACTTCTACGCTCACCGGGCTCGACGTGGCAGTGTATCCATCCGTTGCTACCGCGGTCGCAGTCAAGGTCCGGACGCCGGGCGAAGCGCCGGTCCACGAGTAGCTGACCGTCGCCGCGCTAACGCCACCAGGTATCGTGACGTTCCCGACGACGGCGCCATCCGCCGAAAAATCGACTCGCGAAAGATAGTGCCCGGGAGTCGCTGCTTGTGCCGTCATGACAATCGATTGACCGGCCGCATAAGTGGTACCCGCGAGCGGTGCGGTCAACGTGATCGGCGGCGCCGCCACGACCGTAATTTGAACGGGCGCCGACGTTACCTTGCCACCCGGATAGTAGCCAACTGCGGTCAGCACGTAGGTACCCGCGCCGACACCGGACCAAGATGCGCCCCATGGCGCTTGCGTCGCCGTGGCGACCAGGCCCCCGTTGATGTTCACGCTCCAGTAATACTCGACTCGCGTTATGATATTTCCAGGATCGGTCACGGAAACCGCTAACGGAATGTTGGCCGGTGCATAGAATTGCTGACCGTCCGCCGGAGATGACATCTTGATGCCCGTCGCGCCACCCGTGCCGGTGACTGCAAACGTCACCGGCGCGGTGAATGTCCCCGAAGTGCCAAACACCTGAACCAGCGCGTAGACATTCTGCGTTCCGGCATTGAAAGCGGTAGTGATCTTGTATGGCGGAGTGGTGACCGTACCCAGCAGCGCCGGGCCTGAGTAGAAAAGCACTCGCGAGATCGCGCCGTCGATCGCCATCGCATCGACGGAAATCGTGATCGGGTTGCTAATGGTCGAACCGGCCACCGGGCTTGTCATCACGGCTACGGGTGGTCGTGCGCTGATGGGTACCGTGACAAATGCCGGCGTGGTGCGCACTAGCTCGCGGTACCCCGCCAAAGCGGTCGCCGTAATGACATGAAGCCCGGGAGCTGGGCTCGAAATGCTTCCGCTGTACGGCGAATTCGTCAACCAGGCTAGTCCGCGATAGTTGTCGTCGACTTCTACCGACGTCACACTGTTCCCCGGGTCCACCAGCGATGCGGCGTAGCCGATATTGGCAGCAGAAGACGGGAGCATCTGTTCACCGGGTGGCGACACCAGCGTCAGGGTTGGTAGCGGGGCCGCGTTCGAAACCCTGATCGTGACCGGGTCGGACGTCGAAACATACCCGCCCCCGAATGTCTGTTTCGCCGTCACTACATAGCTCCCAGCCTCGACGTTTCGCCACGCGAGTGCGAAGGTGCCGTCGGTAGGATTGACGATGGTGCCAATGACCGTTCCGTTCGCGCTGTATTCGATATTCGAAATGACCGCAGGTGGATCCTGGCTTTCCGCCGTCAGCACAATTGTCGCAGGCGCGCTAAAAATGATCGGGTCGATGCCTCGATCACTGTACGGAGACGTGATGCGGATGTGCCCGGGCAAGTCAGGTGAAGACTTCCAGATCGTGATGGCAGCCGCATTCGAAGCCGTCACCGCGCCGTCGTTGTCCGTCGCTTCTGCCCACACGAGGTAGTCATCGATGTTGACGCTTCCGGGTGGCGGGTCGGTATAAGGGACCGCCGCCCAGGTGAATTGGTACGGTGCAACGGAAATGGTCCGAAGCAACACAGGGCTCGGATCGGCGTTGGCGCCTTGCGCCTGCTTGTAGAAGCGCACTGACGCGATCGTGCCGTCGGAGTCCGACGCGGCCGCAGCCATCACGACATCGGGGGGAGCGGCAGGCGAAATCCAGAATTGGCCTTCGGTCGGGGCCGTCAGACTGATCTGCGGAGGTAGGTTCGACGTGACGTTGATCGTCACAGGCACCGATGTGGTCGTTGCACCTTTGTTGTCGGTGGCGCGAGCGGTAAGCACATGCGTGCCCGCGGTCGGGATCGTCCACGCGTAGCTATAGGGCGAGGATGAATCCGCGCCGAGCAACGTCCCGCCGCGGTAAAACTCAACCTTGCTGATCGTACCATCGGAATCGGTACCGGTCGCATTGATCGTAAGCGGAATCACGGTGCGAACCTGTGCGCCATCCAGCGGGCTTGTGATCGATACCGTTGGCGGCTGGTTGAGCTTGACGGTTATTGTGATCGCCGCGGAAGTCGTGACGACCCCAAAATTGTCGATCGCTTTTGCTGTCAGCACGTAGGTTCCGGCAGAGGCGGTTGTCCAAGCGTAGCTGTAAGGTGAGACAGTATCGGAACCCAGCGGGATTCCGTCTCGATAAAACTCGACCTTGCTGACGGTTCCGTCGACGTCGCTGGCGCTCGCATTGATCGTGATCGTCGCCGGAAGGACGACGACGGCATTGTTCGAGGGCGCGGTAATGCTGACGGTGGGCGCCTTGTTCACCTTCACGATAACCGCGCCCGATGTCGTGATTGCACCTTTGTTATCCGTAGCCTTCGCGGTCAGTGAGTACGTGCCTCCGGGCACGTTCGTCCATGCGTAGGTGTACGGCGCCGTGGTCACGGTCGCGAGACGGGTAGCGCCTTGATAGAACTCGACCTTGGCAACCGTTCCATCAGTGTCGCTGGCAGTTGCCGCGAGGTTGATCGCGGCGGGCGCGGTATAGCTACTATTGTTTGCAGGTGCCGTGAGGGACACCGAGGGCGCCACATTGGCTTTCACGTGGATCGTCGCAATAGGCGACGTCGCTGTCGCTCCTTTGCTGTCGATCGTTTTCGCGGTCAGGGGGTAATTGCCGATCGGCACGCTGTTCCATGTGTACGCGTAGGGTGATGTCGTCGACGTGTGGAGCAGCGTTGGGCCGTTGTAGAACTCGACCTTCGTCAGGGTTGCGCCGGCCGCGGTCGCGGCCGCGGTAGCGATTATGGCGACCGACGCAGGCGCCACGAAATTCGCGTTGTTCGCTGGCGCCGTTAGCGCCACCGTTGGCACGGTGCCGCAGCCGTTCGCCGCAGCGAACTCCGCGCTCACCTCGGTGGCCGTGAGCGCGCGATTGAAAACCTTGACTTCGTCGAGCTCGCCGCCGAAACGGAAACTTGCGTTGCCGCCGAGCCCGCCGATGCGCAACGTGGCCGCCACAACGGAGTTCGCTTTGTTGGGCGTGCCCGTACGTTGCGCGAGTGCCCGCGCCACACCATCGACATAGAGCTTGTTCGAAGTAACCGCCCCGTTCGTGAATTCGGCGACCACGTGATGCCAGGCGGTCGCAAAACCGGTTGATGCGATTCCATAGACGTCACCCGCCTGCGTGGTGAAACCGAAGGATCCGCCCTTGAATATGAGGCCTTCGGTGAGCCAACCGATCGGCATTGCCGCATCCGCGCCACTCCAGTTCACCCAGAACGCTACCGTAGTCTTGGCCGCTGCCGCCGTCGAAACGCCAAGTCCCACGACATCGATCGCGCCGCCAGCAAAGCTCGCGGCCTTGCAGGTGTTGGGTTTTGCTGCGCTCGCGGCGGAGGTAATCCCGGTGATCGTTCCGCCAGGCGTCCCGTTGTGGATACCGGCAGCATCGGTAACGACACCAGTGGTCGCCCAAGCATCGTTAAGCAGATACGCATCGAGCGGCTTGGCGCGCGCGCCGGCATTGACGACAACGTTGACAATCGCGGATGTCGCGGTGGCGTTGAGGCTGTCGGTCGCTTTGGCCGTCAATGCATACGCCCCAACCTGCACGCCGGCCCAAGTGAGGTTGTATGGCGATACCGTGACCGTGCCAAGCAACGAAGGCCCAGCATAGAAGTCGACCTTCGAAATCGTAGCGCCGGTGCTCGGCATTGCCGTAGCCTTCAGAGTCGTCGTGAGCGGCGCCGTGTATGTTGCGTTGTTGAGGGGTGCCGTAATGGCAACAGCCGGCGGACTCAGCGCCTGCAGATGCCGATGCTGGTCTGCGTCCGCGATGGGCCATGTCACGGCAGTGACATTCGAGCGATTGCCGTAGGCATCGATGACCCATGCTTGGAGCGGCAACGCGATCTGCCAAGGGGCGACCGGGATGCGGCCGGAGAATTCGTCGTGGTTGACGTTCGCCCTGAATAGCTCGCCGACATCATCCCCGCCGCGCAACACCCGTAACCGCAATCTCTTCAAATAGGCGGACGAGGGGGCGCAAACGAAGTCATCGCAATACGCACTGAAGCGGAGCGATATCTGTGTTGACGAGTCATTTGCCGGATTATCCGAAACGTCGGCATCGAGTCGTCGCTCGAATTGCAAAGGATCGGAGACAAATTGATCCAGGGGTTGCCCTCCCGGAAGCCGCGACACGATGCCGTCGAGCAGCTTTACCGTGCCAAGCCCGGCACGGTCTCCGAACCAGAGAATCGCGTTGCGTGCCTGTGGCGCTATGCCGGCGATGTCGACAAGCATTTCGGACATAAACGTGTCGTGAAGAATCGGCGACGCGTTCCGGTCGTATTGCAATACTTCCCGCCCAACAATCATCGTCAGCATCCCGCTCATCGCATCGAGACCTACGGCATCGGGGCCGGGAACAACGATCGTTGCGCGTGGAACGAGACCCAACAATGCGTCGAACTGGATGACCGCACCGCCGCGCACGAGCCAGAGATAGCCCGCAGCAGGGTCCATTAGCGCTGCCAGCGAACCCGCTCCCGGCATATTTGATAGATCGGTTCGTGCTACTAACGCGCCGGACGAATCGAGGTGTGTCAGCGCCGTGGCAGTCGCGACGAAGATAGCGTCGGGGCCTGCGACCGCGATTGCCAGGATGGGAGCATCGATTGACATCTGACCAACGCGCGACCCAGCCCGGTCGAAATGCAGGAGTGACTTTCCAGTCCCGAGCCAGACACCGCCGTCGCCAGGATCGGAAGCCATCGGGCCGGCCATGGATCCATCTTCGAACCTCATTGGCTTCGACGTCTGGGGCACGAGAGACTCGTCCACAAGTACCAACGCAGTATCCGTGATCACCCAGGCGCCGTCGTTCCCCGTCGGCGCCACATTTCGCACGTACTCACCGATCGATGCGGCGCGTGTCGAGCCTGTGCTGACATCGAAACGTGACAAACGCCCGTCTTCGACCAACCAAATGCCCTTCGCACTTGCTAACGCTGAGCTCGCCAGGAGGATGAACGCAAACAGGATTCTCGATAGACGGCGCATCATTGACACGCGCCCGCCTGATTGACCGCGAAATACACGTCCGGCGACGAATAGCCGTCGAATGGTCCCGCTCCGTGATACGTCGCCGTGGCTTTGCGGATGCCGACGGTGAGTGTTGCGGTTCTGGTTGCATTTCCGTTGACGATGGAAGCTGATCCGATGCTTATGCCGTCGACTAGGAAGTCGACTGAGCCAAGATCGTTGGACGCCGCGACACGGGCAACCAAAGAAGCTGCCTGACCCGCGCACACGGGATTTGCACCTGTGCTTACATCGACGGGGAGCGTGCCGGAGCTCAGTCTCTGCAGCCCGTTGTCATTCGCAATGATGACGTTTTGCCACGGATCCACCGCGATGCCCTGCGCGCCGGACCGGGGCAACGCCGTCGAGTAGAGCCTCCGTTGTCCATCCACGCTGAATATCTGAAGCAATTGGTTGCCGATGGCGGTCTGGTACCCGACCGGATCCGGAATGATGGCGCCCGGCGTAGCATGAAACTGGCGATTGCTCGCTGTCGTAAATCCGGCAACGTAGATGTTGCCGCCTGCATCAGTGGCAACCTTCGCGGGGTCGAAGGCGCCGTATCCGTCGCAATCGTCAAGCTGCTCGCCGTCCAGCGGCAGATATCCGGAAAAGACGATTTGCCTGCCATCGGCCGAGAGCTTGGCGAGGAAACCGAATTCCGGCGTCCTCAGGAGGCAAGACATGGTCACGCCTCCGTAAGCTCCGAACGCGCCGCCGTAACTTGGAAAATTCGGCGAGCTCGTTTTTCCTGCAACGATCGCACCCCCTGATGAATCGAGGACGATGCTCGTGCCGCGATCGCGCAACGTGCCGCCAAGTCGCGCCGTATAAACGATCGCGGTCCCGGCAGAGTTGAGTTTGGTTACAAACGCGTGCGAAGCGGGATCCGTTATCAGGTTGTTCCAGCCGGCGGGGCCAGCCACCTTCGTTCCAAAATCCGGAGATCCGGGAGTAGCTGGCAAGCCCGGCTCCGCTTGCCCGGTCACATAGACATTTCCGACGCCGTCGATCGCAAGGGCGAACCCGGTAGGATGGATGTTGATTGGGTTGATCTGCTGCGGAACCCGTCCGCCGCATATCGACCCTAGAGTCCCGGAATTGCCAAGATAGGTTGCATAGACGACAACTTGTCCCGCGGGATCGAGCTTCATCACGTAAGGCGCGATACAACCCTGGGACACACTGGAGGTCGGGTACGGCGCTCCCGCCGTGGTCTGCAGCCCATCACCGGAACTGCCCGTCAAGTAGATTGCGCCGGCGCCATCCAACGCTATCGCGGCGACGCGCTTAACAGCCGGGTCGAGCGGAGTCGACAGTTTCGTGACTTGCCCCGTGGCGCTGACTCTGTATACGTATTTCTTGCCGGTCGTGCCCGGGTACGCGCCTCCCGTGACGGGGTAATCCTTCGAGCTTTCGTAGGCAACGAGGTAGGCATTGCCGCTGGCGTCGATCGCGAGTCCCGCCGTTTCATCCTCACCGAATTGAGCGGAGCGCGCATCCGCGAGAGACGCCGTCGGAGATCCGACCACGGCGACGAACGACGCGGTGCGGCTCAACGGTGGAATCTTGGCTACGAACCGAAGATCCATGCCTGCGTTGGCGATCGAAGCGGAACTGATGCCCGGAAAGTTGTACGAGCCGACGACACCCGCAACGTAGGTGTTGCCACTCGCATCCACCACGAGGTCGGTCAGCCGATCGTGACCCACGCCACCGATCGTGAAATCCGACGCGACGAGAAACGGCGGTCCGCTTGCTGAAGCGAAAACTGCGTGAAGCAGCGCCACGCATGCGGTCAAAACGAAGCAGCCGGCGATGCCGACGGAAACTGCACCTGAAGGACGCATCGGCCTCCCCAAACCGCGCGAGACGAAGTTACCCGGTTAACTCTGCCGAGTGATTTGTACTCGTACGGTGCACGTTGCACACCTGTCACTTTTGACAGGTAGGGGTCGGCAAAATGGCCTAGTCCGCTTCTGATTTCCACCGGATATTCGGCGGATTGAGGCGTAACAAGTGAGCGATGCGCGAACTTCGCGGAATAGCCCCGCGCGACATTCAGCTAATTGCGCGCGTAATCATGCGTGCCGCAGCGTGCGATACCAGCGAATGACCGGTGCGCGTTATACCTTCGGGTCCGACGAATTCATTCCGATGCGGGACCCTACACTCGGCGACGCAAAGCTAGTCGCAATTAGGCGATCCAAGTTGGCACGGAGCTCGGCGGGCTCGAGCGGCTTGCGCAACACCGCTTGGATGCCGGCGGCGGTGATTTCGTCCTCCCGCAGATCATCGCTGAAGCCGGTGCACAAGAGCACCGGAATTCCGAGCCGAAGCTGCGTCACCGCCTGGGCAAGCGCGACGCCGGTCATCCCGGGCATCGTGAGGTCCGTCAGCACCAGGTCGAAGCGCTGAGCATCGACCTCGAGCAAGGCCAAGGCTTCCATGCCCGTTGCAGCGAGCGTGACGTCGAGGCCCCAGCCGGTAAGCATGTCGAATAGCAGCTCGCGCACGTCCGCGTCGTCCTCGGCGACCAGCACCCGACCCTTGAGTTCGGCGTTCCTGCTGACCACAGGGTGACTGCCGCTCTCCTCGCGCGGCGGCGCGCTGTCGCCATCGAGGGGAGGGAACACCACGCGCATTGTCGTTCCCTCGCCCAACGCAGAATCGACCAGGATGTGGCCGCCGTGATCGTGAACGATGCCGTGGACCATGGCGAGCCCCATACCGCTGCCCTTGCCGACATCCTTGGTCGTGTAGAACGGCTCGAACATGCGCTCGATGACGTGGATGGGAATTCCGGGCCCCGAGTCGCGAACCGCCAGCTCGACGAAAATTCCCGACACGCGTTGACGGCACGACGCGCATACCGTCTCGTTAACATCGGCGACGCGTGTCGAGACCTCAATGTCGCCTACGTTGTGCATCGCGTCACGGGCATTGATGCTGAGATTGAGAAGCACCTGCTCGAACTGGATCGGATCGACGAGGATTGCGGGCACATCGTCGTCCGACACGGTGCGCAACTCGATCGTCGACGGCAGCGTCGAGCGCAGCATCTGCGTCGCCTCGTGCATGAGCGGCGCCGGCAAGAGCGGCATGCGTTCACTGCGCTGGCCGCGACTGAACATCAGCATCTGCCGAATGAGATTGCCTGCTCGCTGTGCAGCGGCGTACACACGGTCGAGATAACGGCCAAGGCGCGGGTCACCCAATGCCTCCTGGCGTTCCTTGGCGAGCACGACATAGCCAATGACGCCCTGCAATATGTTGTTGAAGTCGTGCGCGATGCCGCCGGTGAGCTGACCGATCGCCTCCATCTTCTGCGACTGGCGAAGCTGCGCCTCGAGAACGGCTCGTTCGGCATCGGCGCGTTTGCGGCCGGTAATGTCGCGCCCGATGTAGAGCACGTG
>CAVRXB010000006.1:0-35811 GCA_963724975.1 uncultured beta proteobacterium
ATGGTCCACCCGCAAGTCGCCGTTGTCGACCTCGGCGCCCCGCTGCCCGACCGGCTGACGCCTGTCTACCCGACGACGGCGGGGCTCGCGCAGGAGGTGCTGCGCAAATTGATCGCGCGCGCGCTTGCATCTGAACCCGTGTTGACCGCCGAGACGCTGCCGGAGTGGCTTGTGCAGCGCCGTGCGGCTGTGGAAATTCGGCAACGCGCTCGCCTTCCTCCATGCGCCGCCGCCGCGCTTGTCGTCGCAGGCGAAAGGCGCGCTCGAGGCGCGCACGCATCCTGCCTGGACGCGTTTGAAATACGACGAGCTCGTCGCCCAGCAGCTGTCGCTCAAGGCGCATCGCAGAGCGCGTGCGGCGAGGCACGCGCCGGTATTGACGGGCACCCGCGCGCTGACGGACGTTCTACGGGCGCGCGTTCCGTTCAAGCTGACGCGCGCACAGGAACGCGTTGGCGCGAGATCGGCAACGATTTGAAGCGTGCGACCGGCCGATGCAGCGGCTATTGCAGGCCGACGTCGGCGCGGGCAAAACGGCCGTCGCCGTGTATGCTTTGCTCGTCACCGTTCGCCAACAAGCCACCAAGCGATCCTGATGGCGCCCACCGAAGTGTTGGCACGACCAGCACTCCGGCTGACCCTCGATCAATATCTCGCCCGAAGCCGGGTGCACCTGCGCTCTGCTCACCGGCAGCTTGCCCGGCCAGGAACGCAAACGACTGCTTGAGGACGCCCAGGCCCGGCAAACTCGATCTTGGTTGTTTCGGCACGCAGGCGCTTCTCCAGGACGATGTGTCGAATTCTCCCCGGCTCGGCCTGGTCGTCATCGACGAACAGCACCGGTTCGGCGTCGCTCGAGCGCGCCCAGTGCTCCGCAAGCGTGGTTCGCCGCACTATCTTGTTATGACGGCGACGCCTATACCTCGCACCCTCGCCATGACGGTTTACGGCGATCTCGACGTGTCGATCATGGAGGAGTTGCCGCCGGGACGAACGGCGGTCAGACCCACCTGCGTGAACAACCGCTGGCGCGTGGAATATCGAGCGCGATCGCGCGGCGTGGTAGAGGGACGGCAAGCGTACTTCGTCTGTCCGCTGATCGAGGAATCTGAAAGGCTCGAGCTGCGACGCCGTCGGCTGAACACGGAGCTCACGCTGCGCTGGCGGATTTCAAACGTTGGTCTGCTTCATGGCCGTATGAAGCCCGACGGAAGGCCGCGATTATGAAGGAGTTCGTCGCCGGCGAGCTCGAGTCTGGTCGCGACGACGGTGATCGAGGTCGGCGTCGACGTGCCGAACGCGTCGCTGATGGTCATCGAGCACGCCGAACGCTTCGGCCTCGCGCAGCTCCATCAACTGCGAGGCCGCGTCGGACGCGGTGCGGCGGACAGCACTTGCTATCTGCTGTTCGAGGAGCCGCTGACCGATACCGCCAAGGCGCGGCTCAAGGTGATCTACGAGACGAACGACGGCTTCGAAATCGCCCGCCAGGATCCTCTCATTCGCGGTCCCGGTGAATTTCTGGGCGCGCGCCGAATCCGGCGCACCCCTGTTGCGCTTCGCGGATCTCGAGCGCGATGTTGCGCTGATCGAGCAGGCGCGCGACGACGCCGAGGATCTGATGCTGCGGGAACCGGCAGCCGCGACGGCGCATCTTGCGCGCTGGCTCGGGGGCAAGCAGGAGTTCTTCAAGGCGTGAATCGTCGGGCAACGAAAAACCCGCGTGGAAGGCGTGTTTTTCTGACCGAAATCAAAGTCTTGCCGCAAAATGCCGGGGCGAGTAGGCTAGAATGCGCTCGCCAGCGCACCCCGACGACCCATGTCCCTCTACGCTCTTGGCCTCAATCACGCGACCGCACCGATAGACGTGCGGGAGCAGGTTGCATTTTCGCCGGACGCGCTCGGGCATGCGCTGCGCGACCTTTTGCGCCTGCCGACGGTCAAGGAAGCGGCGATCCTGTCGACCTGCAATCGCACCGAGCTCTACGTGCACAGCCCCGAGCCGCGACCGATCGTCACCTGGCTCGAGGATTTTCATCACGTGCCGAAAGACTCGCTTTCGCCGTATGTGTTCACGTTGCCGCGCGAGAAAGCAGTGACGCATGCGTTCCGCGTGGCCTCCGGCCTCGATTCGATGGTGCTGGGCGAGCCGCAGATCCTTGGCCAGATGAAACAGGCCGTGCGGCATGCCGAATCGGCGGGCACGCTGGGACTCGTGCTGAATCGCCTCTTCCAGCGCACGTTCGCCGTAGCCAAGGACGTGCGCACGCAAACCGACATCGGCAGCGCGTCGATCTCGATGGCGGCCGCGTCGGTGAAGCTTGCCGAGCGTATCTTTCCCTCGATTGCCGAGCAGCGGCTGCTCCTGATCGGCGCCGGCGAGATGATCGAGCTCACCGCGGCCCATTTTGCGGCGCGCCATCCTAAATTGATCACGATCGCAAATCGCACGATCGAGCGCGGCCGTGCGCTCGCGACCCGTTTTAACGCCGATGCCATCACGCTGAACGAGATGCCGGACCGTTTGCCCGACTTCGACATCATCGTCACCGGGACCGCAAGCACGCTGCCGATACTGGGGAAGGGACTCCTCGAGCGCGTCGTCAAGGCGCGTCGTCACGCGCCGATCTTCATCGTCGATCTCGCCGTGCCGCGCGACGTCGAGCCCGAGGTCGCGGAGCTCGACGACGTGTTCTTGTACAGCGTCGACGATCTTTGCACCATCGTTCAGGACAACCTCCAGATTCGCAAGGAAGCGGTCGTGCAGGCCGAAGAGATGATCGCGGCGCAGGTCGAAAGCTTCCTGCGCTGGCTCGAAGGCCGAGCGGTCGTTCCAACGATTACCGCGCTGCACGGGCATCACGACCAGCTGCGCGCGGCCGAGCTCGAGCGCGCGCGCAAGCTTCTCGCTGGGGGCGCCACGCCCGATCAGGTGCTGGAGGCACTCGCGCGCGGCCTCACCAACAAGTTCCTGCATGCGCCGATGCAGGCGCTGAATCAGGCGGGCGACGCGGAGCGCGCCGAGCTCGTGGCGATGTTCGAGCACATCTATCGTCTGCCAGATCAGGATCATTAGCTAAGGCCGCCGCGGCTGTCGCGCGCGCGCCGGTCTGGTCGTCGTTGCGGCGGTCGCGCATTTCCGCGCATTTCCGTGCTCGTCGATACCCAAAGATGAAACTCTCGCTCCACACCAAGCTCGACCAGCTCGCGCTCCGCCAGGACGAGCTCGACGCAATGCTCTCCGCTGAGGACGCGACGCGCGACCTCGACCGTTACCGTTCATTGACCAAGGAGCGGGCGGAAATCGCACCGGTCGTCGCGCGTTTTCGCGACTATCTCGCCGCCGAGCATGATCTCGTGACGGCCGACGAGATTGCGCAGGATCCGGGAATGCGAGCCTTCGCCGAGGAAGAGCGGATCGCGGCGACCGAGAAGATGGCGGCGCTCGCCGCCGACCTGCAGCAAATGCTGCTGCCGAAGGATCCGAACGACGATCGCAACGTCTTTCTCGAAATCCGCGCCGGCACGGGCGGCGACGAGTCGGCATTGTTCGCCGGCGATCTTTGCCGGATGTACGCACGCTACGCGGAACGCAATCGCTGGGCGGTCGAGATCGTGTCGGCGTCGTCGGCCGAGCTCGGCGGCTACAAGGAAGTGATACTGCGCGTCGCCGGCCAGGGGGCATATTCGAAGCTCAAGTTCGAGTCCGGAGGCCATCGCGTGCAGCGCGTGCCGGCAACCGAGGCGCAAGGTCGCATCCATACGTCGGCATGCACGGTCGCGGTGCTGCCGGAAGCCGACGCCATCGCCGACATCACAATCAATCCGGCCGAGTTGCGCATCGACACGTTCCGATCCTCGGGTGCCGGCGGTCAGCACGTCAACAAGACCGACTCGGCGATTCGCATCACGCACTTGCCGACCGGTATCGTCGTCGAGTGCCAGGACGATCGCTCGCAGCACCGCAACCGCGCGCAGGCGATGGCAGTGCTCGCGTCGCGCCTGCTCGACAAGGAGCGAACTGAACGCCAGACGAAGGAAGCTGCGCACCGCAAGAGCCTGATTGGCTCGGGAGACCGCAGCGAACGCATCCGCACGTACAATTTTCCCCAAGGGCGGGTCACCGACCACCGGATCAACCTGACGCTCTACACGATCGACGAGATCATGGATGGTGATCTCTCCGAGCTCTTGACCGCGCTCGCGCAAGAGCATCAGGCGGAGCAGCTTGCGCTTCTCTCGGGAGAGTCATGACGGCCGTTCCCGCGCCCTGGCTGCAGACGCTTCGTCTCGATTTGCGTGAGTTCGTCGCGAGCGATTTCGACGATATCTTTCGCCTTGATCAGGATCCGCGGGTGACGCGCTACATCAACGGTGGCAAGCGATCGACGCGTGCGTACGTCGCGACGGTGATCCGACGCATCCCGCGGAACTATCGCCGCTATCCGGGCCTCGGAACGTGGCGCGCGTCGCGCCGTGATACCGGCGCATTCATTGGCTGGTTCAGCCTGAAATACATTCCGAGGACGGTGGAAGTCGAGGTCGGATACCGATTGCTGCATGAGGCTTGGGGCCAGGGCTTTGCGACGGAGGGCGCGCGCGAGCTCGTCCGCTACGGCTTCGGCGAACTCGGTCTCCACCGTATCATCGGCCTCACGCATCGAGACAACGTGGCGTCGCAGCGGGTGCTGCAGAAGGCGGGCCTCGACCCTGCCGGTTTGGGCCGCTACTACAGCCAACAGTTGCGTGTGTTCGCAGCGCGCAATCCGCATCCGTGACCGACGGGTTGACCATCCGCCGCGCGCTCGAGGGGAGCGCCCTCGTTCCGCTCGACGCGCAAGTCCTGCTTGCGCACGTGCTCGGAAGGGACCGCGCATGGCTCATTGCTCACGCCGGTGATGCGTTGTCGCGCGACCAGGGCGACCGTTTCTTCGCGCTGGCGAAGCGCCGCCGAGACGGCGAGCCGGTCGCCTACTTGACGGGTGTGCGCGAATTCTGGGGATTGCCGATTGCCGTATCGACGGCAGTTTTGATCCCGAGGCCGGAGACCGAAGCGCTGGTCGAGCTGGCGCTTTCGCGCTTGCCAACGGACCGCGATCTGCGCGTGCTCGATCTCGGCACGGGCAGCGGCGCGATCGCGTTGGCGCTCGCACATGAGCGGCCGCGTGCGCGGATTGTTGCGACCGACACGTCCGCCGATGCGCTCGTGATCGCGCGCGCGAACGCGCAGCGCCTTGCGCTTTCCAACGTCGAGTTTTTCGCGGCCGATTGGTACAGCGGCGTGCCCGCGACCCACTTCGACCTGATCGCCTCCAATCCGCCGTATGTCGAGCCCCGCGACCCTCATCTCGACGAGGGCGACGTGCGATTCGAACCGCGGCCGGCGCTCACACCGGGGAGCAATGGTCTCGATGCGTTGCGTGCGATCGTCGGCAGCGCGTGCGCGCATCTCGTACCGAGCGGCACGCTGGTGGTCGAGCATGGCTACGACCAGTCGGAGACGGTGCGTGCGCTGTTTGTCGCCGCCGGCTTCGCGGAGATCGTTATCGCCCGCGACCTCGCAGGCATTTCTCGCGTCGTCGCAGGACGCGCGCGCTGAGCGCTACCTCGTGCGCGTCAACGAAGGATCCGCGGCAGCGCGACCTCGAGCTTTGTCGCCCACGGTTCGAGCGCCGGCATGATCGCCGGGTAGAGCGCGACGCCCTTTGCCAATTGCTCGCGCCGCCGCTTCAATCCACCCTCGCCGGGGAGGCGCACGCGATCGACGCCAGGACGCGGCTTCGAATCGCGGGCCGCGGCCGCGACATGATCCATCTGTCGCCGAAATGCATCCAGCCCGCCGAAGGCTGCCGGATCGAGCACCTGGACGAAAACGGTGCCGCCCCAGCCGACCGGCGGATCCGCGCGGCCGTGACCGGCGAGTCCCGCAGTCAGCGCCTCGACAACGAGGCCGAGGCCAAACCCCTTGTACCCTGCGTCGAGACCGCCGAGCGGCAGCAACGCGCCCTTCGGTTCATTGAAAAGCGGCGCGGGGTCGGCGGTAGCATTGCCTGCGGCGTCGATGAGCCACGGCCCGGGCAGCATGCGGCCCGCCTGCAGTTCCTGATTGGCGAACCCCATGCTCGTGATCGACATCGACACATCGACCAGGATCGGGTCGCCCGAGGTGGGAAGCCCAGCGGCGATCGGGTTCGGCGTGATGATCGGCGTCAACCCGCCATGCGGGACGACCGCGGCCACGAGCGGATCCGAGCTTTCGATGATGGCGACGAGCCCGCGCTCGGCGGCGCGAATCAAGTACGCAGCCAGGCACGCGATGTGATGCGAGCGGCGAATGACGACGGTCCCCGTTCCGTGCATAGCCGCCATCGATCCGGCCGTCTCGAGCGCACGCAACGTGAGCCACGGCCCTGGCAGCCGGTGTCCGTCCCACAATTGCGCCGCCGGCCGCGAGTTGAGAATTGTGGGCGCGCCGGTCTTCGTCATGGCGCCCTTCTCGATTTCGACAAGATAGGGCGCGAGCAGCGCAAGCCCGTGCGTCGTATGACCGAGAAGGTCGGCTTCGACCAGTACGGCGGCGACATCGTTGGCGATGGCAGGGTCCACACCCGCGCGGGCGAGGAGCTCCCCGGCGAATCCGCGCAGTGCGTCGGCGTCGAAACGGGGAGCGGGCGCTTTCACGGCGAGCGGGGGCGAAACGAGGCGGGGCGGTTGACGCCGCGTAGCTATTCTTCGACGATTCTACCCGACACATCGCGTACGAGCCTCCTCGCACCGTTCGTCGCCGCAGCCGATCCTTTAAAAACTCTCCCGTGCTCCCTTCGTCGCTGACCGTCAGTGTCGTCACGTTCCGACCGGACACGGCGCTGCTCGAGCGCTGCCTGCGCAAGCTTGCACTCGCGATCGGTGCCGCCCGCGAAGATGGCTGCGTGAAGAGCGTGGCGGTCGCGTTGATCGACAACAGCGAGGACCGCCTTGTCGCCGACGAGGTGATCCGTTTGGGAAAAGCGCGCTTCGCCGATTCCGGCATCCAGGTAACCTATCTCCACGGGCATCTCAACATTGGTTACGGCATCGCACACAACCTGATGCTGCACGGCACGGGCGCCGACTACCAGCTCGTGCTCAATCCGGATGTCGAAGTCGCGAGCGACGGGATCGCTAACGCCATCCGCTGGCTCGACGTGCACCCGGACGTCGGCGCGGCGGCGCCGGCGGTCACGCGACCCGACGGTACGCCCGACTACCTGTGCAAACGCTACCCGGCCGTCTTCGACCTCTTACTGCGCGGGTTCGCGCCGCGCTTCGTGCGGCGGCTCTTCAAGCGGCGTCTCGATCGCTATGAGCTTCGCGACTACATCGATCCGGCGAGCGAGAAGCCGGTGCTGGGGCTCCCCGTTATGTCGGGCTGCTGCATGCTGGTCAAGCGCAAGGCGATCGATGCCACCGGCGGATTCGATCCGAAGTATTTTCTCTACTTCGAGGATTACGACTGGAGCGTGCGCTTGAACAAGGTCACGCAGACGGTGTATTTGCCGTCGTTTCGCGCGGTTCATCACGGCGGCCACGCGGCCGACAAGGGCGTCGAGCATCTCGGCTGGTTCGTGAAGAGCGGGTTCCGCTTCTACAGCAAGCACGGCTGGCGATGGTTCTGAGCACCGCAGGGCCGCCCCAGGGCGCGAATGGCTCCCCTTCCGGGGGCAGCCGAGATCCGGTGGTTGTCACCGGCGCGGGTGGCTTCATCGGTCATGCGCTGATCGCGCATTTCCGGGATACGGCACGCCCCTTTCGCGCTGTGGTCCGCGGGCGGGAATCCAGCAAGCATCTCGCTCCCGGCGCTATCGCGGTGCGAGACCTGGCGACGGTTCCCGAAGCCGAGCTCGACGCGGTTGTCGCCGGTGCGAGCGCGGTCGTGCATCTCGCAGCACGCGTGCATGTCATGGAGGACACGTCGAACGACCCGGCGTCCGCGTTTCGCGTCGCCAATGCGCTCGCGACGACGCGGCTCGTGCAGGCGGCCATTCGTGCTCGTGTCGCGCGCTTCGTCTTCATGAGCACGGTCAAGGTAAACGGCGAATCGACGGAGGCCGGCCGTCCGTTCCATCCTGATGACCCCCCCGCGCCGCGCGATGCCTACGCGCGAAGCAAGCTCGAGGCCGAACGCGAGTTGTTGCGTCTCGCGGCCGGCAGCACGCTCGATCCGGTGATACTGCGTCTTCCGCTCGTGTACGGACCCGGCGTGGTAGGAAATTTCCTTGCCCTCGAAGACGAGATCGCGCGCGGGCATGCGCTGCCGCTGGGCGCGATCCGCAATCGACGCAGCGTGCTTGGCGTCGGCAATCTCGTCGAAGCGATAGACGCGGCGCTCGATGCACCGGTTGCGCCGCGTGGCGTGCATTTCGTCGCCGACGGCGAGAGCGTGTCGGTGCCCGACCTCACGCGCGCGATCGCCGCTTCGCTCGGCATCGACGCGCGGCTCATCAGGATTCCGGTGCCGTTGCTGCGACTTGCGGGCTTCCTGTCCGGAAGGCGCGCGATGATCGATCGACTGACGCGCTCGCTCGAAGTCGATCCGACGTCGTTCATGGCGGCGACCGGATGGCGGCCGCGGCATTCGCTCGCGCATGGCCTGGTGGCGACGGCACGGTGGTGGCGCTTGCGTCACTCGATCTGAGGATCGCGCGATGGCTGCCGGCGCGCGCCCCGCTATAATCGCCGCCTGTTCAATCGAGGAGGCGCGATGAGCGCACGTCCTTCCGGCCGACGCCCCGACGAGCTGCGCCCCCTTCGAATCACCCGCCGCTACACGAAGCATGCCGAGGGCTCCGTGCTGATCGAGGCCGGCGATACGAAGGTTCTCTGCACGGCGAGCGTCGAAGAGGGCGTCCCCGGTTTCCTCAAGGGCAAGGGAGGCGGCTGGCTCACCGCGGAATACGGCATGCTGCCGCGCGCGACGAACACCCGGGTGCGGCGCGAGGCGGCCGATGGCCGGCAATCGGGCCGCACGCAGGAGATCCAGCGCCTCATCGGCCGCAGCCTGCGCGCCGTCACCGATCTTTCACGGCTCGGCGAACGCACGATCAAGATCGACTGCGACGTGCTGCAGGCCGACGGCGGCACGCGTTGCGCATCGATCACCGGCGCCTGCGTTGCGCTTGCCGATGCGATTGCGTGGTGCAACGCGCGTGGCCTGGTCGCCAACGATCCGCGGACCGGATTCGTGGCCGCGGTGTCGGTCGGCGTGGTCGGCGGCGTGCCGGTGCTCGATCTCGACTACGCCGAAGATTCGGGCTGCGGCACGGACATGAACGTCGTGATGACGGAAAGCGGAGGATTCGTCGAGCTCCAGGGAACCGCCGAGGGCGAGCCTTTCTCGCGCAGCGAGATGGACGCGCTCGTCACACTCGCCGACCAGGGTATCCGGGAGTTGATAGCCGCGCAGCGGGCGGCGTTCACGACCGCGGCTTGACCCCCGAACGCAGCATGGCCATTCCGCGCCTCGTCCTTGCAAGCAGCAACGAAGGAAAGCTGCGCGAGTTCCGCCGCTTGCTGGCGCCGCTTGCCATCGATGTGATCGCGCAAAGCGAGCTTGGCATTCCGGAGGCGGACGAGCCCCACGCGACGTTCGTCGAGAACGCGCTCGCAAAAGCTCGACATGCGAGTGGGCACGCCAACCTGCCGGCGCTGGCCGACGACTCCGGCTTGTGCGTGCGCGCACTAGGCGGGGCGCCCGGCGTGCAGAGCGCGCGTTATGCCGGCGAACCGAAGTCCGACATGCGCAACAATGCAAAGCTGATCGAAGCGCTGCGAGGAGTCGCCGATCGCCGCGCGCATTACGCGTGCGTGCTGGTGCTGATGCGCCATGCCGCCGACCCCGAGCCGATCCTGGCCGACGGCGCGTGGCAGGGCACCATCGTCGATTCGCCGCGCGGTCCCGGGGGTTTCGGCTACGATCCGCACTTCGAGGACTTGGCCACCGGCATGACCGGCGCCGAACTGCCGCTGGTGCGGAAAAACGAGCTCTCGCATCGCGGCAAGGCGATGCGCTTGCTGCTGGAGAAGCTCTGCGACGAGCGGTGAACCACCGCATCACTTTTTCTGAACACGGATTCTTGCAATGCCCCAGGGTTTGGATGAGCTTTCGATCGACGAAATTCGAGAGCGCTTCATCGAGACAGGACGACCGGTATCGGCGCAGGTATTGAGCCGGTTGCAGCGTGACCCGCGCCAAGGCGTGCGCCACCTGTATTGCGCGCTGAAGAAACGTTTCGAGCGCGAGCGCGCCGAGCGTCAGCGCATGGAGGCGATGCGCTATTTCGAGTCGCTGTTGTGGAAATCCGGCGTGTGCGACATCGCAGGTGTCGACGAGGTTGGCGTCGGCCCGCTGGCCGGCCCGGTGGTGGCCGCGGCAGTGATGTTTCCACCCGAAACCGATATCGCCGGCGTCGACGACTCGAAGCGCCTGGAACCTGACATGCGGGCGACGCTTGCGCTCGAGATTCGCGCGAAGGCGTCCGGCATCGGGATCGGGATGGCATCGGTCGCCGAAATCGATCGCATCAACATCTACCACGCTGGGCTCCTCGCGATGCGCCGCGCCATCGAGGGATTGCCGCGGCGTCCGCAGCACGTGCTGGTCGACGCGCGCACGATTCCCGGGGTCGAGGTTCCGCAGAACATGTTCAACAAGGGCGATGGCATCAATTTCACGATCGCCGCCGCTTCGATCATCGCGAAGACCGAGCGCGATCGGATGATGGAGGTGCTCGATCTCGAGCATCCCGGCTATGGATTCGCCGCGCACAAGGGCTATGGCACGCCCGAACATCGCGCGGCGCTGAAACGCCTCGGGCCGTCGACCGTGCATCGGATGTCGTTCCCGGTGATGCACGAATTGCAGGGCGAATACTCGCCGCTTTTCTACCTGCTGAAGGATCAGCTCGAAGCAGCGCGCTCGCGCGCGGCGTTGGATGAGGTCGAATCCGCGTTGCGCGCGCAGGCGGCCGAGCTTGCAGAACAGGAGTGCCGGAAGTTGCGGCTCCTGATGCTGCGGCGATGGAAGTTCGTCGGCCAGGCCTAACGTTTATTATGGTGCTCCGCGAGGGCCATCCGCGTCCCCAGGAAGACGTACTGCGCACCCGACGCGACCACCGTCACAAAGACGATCACGAAAAGCGCCGGCATCCATGCTTGAATGTCGACCCAACCGGCCGCCAACGCCATAACCGCCAGCAGCACGCCGAATTCGATGAACGTATTCACCTTGGAAAGGCGTGTCGGCTTCATCTCGACCGGCCCGATGATCAGGCGATAGGCAAACACGCCTGCGACGATGATGATGTCGCGCCCGATGATGGCGGCGGCGAGCCAGATCGGCAGGTGGCTTTGCCAAGCAAGCAGCACCGTCGCCACGAACATGTTGAGCTTGTCGGCGACGGGGTCGAGCGCTGCGCCGAGACGCGACACGAGCTTCAGCTCGCGCGCGATATAACCGTCGACGAAGTCGCTCACCGCGGCAATCAGGAAGATCGGCAGCGCGATCTCGTACTCTTCGCGGACCGCGAAGTACGCCACGACCGGAACGAGGCCGAGGCGCACCAACGTAATCAGATTAGGCAGGTTCCGCATGCGTTACATTCTCGCGCAGGCGCGCGCCTGCCGTCCTCGCGCGATTATCGCGCGCCAGTCCCCCGCATCCGAAGGGCGCGAAGTCGTCGGCTCCTCCCGTCCTACACGACGATCAGAAATTGTCTGCTTCGGTTCGTCGCGCCGAAGCATGAAGCTTGAATACAGTCGCGACCCGTTCGCCGGCGGTGAAGCCGTCGCTTCCGTGACCCGGCCGGGTAATGCAAATGCTCCGAGTTCAGGAGACCGATCATGCCCTACTACAATATTTCCGAGTTGCCCAAGACGAAGACGGCTCGATATAACCAGTCCCAGAAGGAGGCGTTTCTGAAAGCCTACAACATAGCCTACGAGGAACATGGTCACGACCGGCGTCGGGCATTCGTTGCCGCGCGTCTGACGGCCGAAGGGGGCGGCAGAAAGCTGTGGTGACCTGAATCGCCTGTTTTCGGCCCAGTCTGTCGGCCTGACGGCATCGGCGTCGCCGGCGCGTGCAGTGGCCACTTTGGTTCCCGAGTGACGCCTATGGGCGAAGAGCACGTGCTGACTCCGCAAGAAGCGGAAACCGTCGTTGACGAGCGGATCGAGCGGTTCGGTCCGGGCGCGTTGCCGCGCGTCAACGTCACGGCGGCCGACGACGGCACACGGCAGGTTCGATGGGAGCATCTCGCTCGCAACGTGACCCCAATGACGCAGAACGCGTGGTGCGCGTGGCTCGAGGAGAACGTGGGATCGCTCGACGCCGGCGACTTGCAGACCACCGAGTCCTGAAGCGGATACTTCGAACGAGACCGGATCAAATTCGTGCGCCCGACCTCGGTACTCCCCGTTCCCGTTAGAACGAAACCCGCGGATCGCATGCGGGTTCCGCCGAGGACCTGGATTGTCGTCGCCGTTGCAGTCCTCCTCGCAGTCGCCATCGCGCTGTTCGAATGGAACTGGCTACGCGGGCCGCTCTCGTCTTACATGAGCGCGCGGCTGGGTCGACCTTTTGCGATCGAGGGAGATCTCAACGTCGAGCTGGCGGCGAAGCCGACGCTTTTTGCCGACGCCGTAACGGTGGCCAATGTGCCCGGGTCGAACGAGCCGGTGATGTTGCGTGCGAAGCGTGTGGCGCTCCGCGTCGATCCCGCGTCGCTATTCGGTGGACCGGTCGCGCTCGCTGACCTAACGCTGGTAGGGCCGCGCCTCGTACTGGAGCGCGATGCCGATGGACATGGGAACTGGGAATTCTCGGGGGTGACCGAGATCCCGCGCGTCGATCGCCTGATCATCGACGACGGCGTCGTTCGCTATGTGAACGCCGACGCGTCCACCGACATCACCCTCAACGTCGAATCGTCCGCCGCGTCCGCAAGCGCGGAAACGCCGGTCCATTTTTCGGGCAAGGGCCGGCTGCGGAGCCAACCATTCACCGTCGAAGGCGACGCCGCGTCGCTGCTCGCGCTCGAACAGGGCGAACGGCCTTATCGTGTGAACGCGCAGATGCGAGCGGGCGACACCCGGGCACGTTTCGACGGGACAGTGGTGCCCCACCGCCTCGACAACGTCGACGGGTCGCTCGCGATCCAGGGGCGCGATATGTCGCAGCTCTATCCGATAGTCCCGGTGCCGTTTCCGTGGACACCGCCCTATCGGCTGAGCGGCCAGCTGAAGCACGTCGGCAAGGTGTGGTCGTTCAACGAATTCACGGGCAAAGTCGGAGACAGCGATCTTGCCGGCAGCTTCACCCTTGATGTGAGCAAAACGAAACCGTTTGCCGACGCCGATCTCGTGTCGACGCGCCTCGATTACAAGGACCTGGGCGGGCTCTTGAACCTGCCGCCGGCAGACGAGCCGCCGAGCGCGCGAACCGCGGCGCAGAACAAGGAGGCGGCAAAACGCGAGCTGTCCGAACGCGTGTTGCCGACGCGCCCCTACGATGTCGACAAGTTTCGCGTCATCGATGCGAAAGTGCGCTTCAAGGGCAAGCGGTTTCAGGCGTCGAATCTGCCGCTCGACAACATGACCGCGACGCTCGACCTGCGCGACGGAGTGCTGAAGCTGCAACCGATCGACTTTGGCGTCGCCGGTGGCCATGTCGCGTCGACGCTCACGCTCGACGCGCGGGAGAATTTGATCAGGGTCGACGGCGACGTGACGGCGCGCAACATCGAGCTGAACCAGCTCATGCCCGGGATCAAGCCGCCAAAGGGCAGCGCCGGGAAAGTGGGCGGCCAGGCGCGCTTCACCGCGAAGGGAAATTCGGTCGCCGACATGCTGGGGTCGAGCAACGGCGAAGTGGCGCTCATCAGCAGGGGCGGCGACGCGAGCAAGCTCGCCGTCGTTCTCACCAATCTCGACCTGGCGCGCGCGACGCAGCTGCTGTTGCGCGGCGACACGAACTCCGAAATCCACTGCATCGTCGCCAACTTCGTCGCCGACGACGGCACGATGTACGTTCGGCGCCTGATCATGGACACCGAAGTGGAGAAGGTTGTCGGCGACGGCAGCGTCGACCTGGCGCGCGAGCGCTACGATCTCACGCTCAATGGAGAGTCCAAGCGGCCCAGCATCCTTGCGCTGCGCGGTCCGATCGTCGTTCAGGGCACGTTCAAGTCGCCGCAGGTTCATCCGGCGGTGGGGCCGATCGCGGCACGCGTGGGTGCCTCGGTGGCGCTGGGGGTGGCGCTCACGCCCGTCGCCGCGTTGCTGCCGTTGATCGACGCGGGCGGCCATGCGGATGCCGACTGCGGCGCATTGATGAAGGAGGCGACGGACAACGTGCAGGCCCGCGCCGCAGGGCCGAAGCCGTCGACGGCGCAAGTTCGATAGCCGTCCGCACCCGGGCGAGCGTGCTATCCTCGAACGCTCGTTCCCGCTGCACCAACGTATTCTTGCGAGCCTCATGATGACCGACGCTGTCGTCGCGCGCGTTGATGTCGGCGCGCCGTCGCGGCCGCGGTTCGCGGCGTTGCCGCCGCTCGCGCTTTACGTGCACATTCCGTGGTGCATTCGCAAATGCCCATATTGCGACTTCAATTCGCACGAGGCGAAAGGCGAATGTCCCGGAGGCCGCCTATGTCGATGCGCTCGTCGCCGATCTCGAGTCCGCATTGCCGTCGATCTGGGGACGCCGGATCGTCTCGATATTCATCGGCGGCGGCACGCCGAGCCTTTTTTCGGCCGCAGCGATCGACCGGATGCTGGCAGAGATTCGCGCACGGGTGCCGCTGTCGCCCGGCGCCGAGATTACGCTGGAGGCGAATCCGGGCACCTTCGAGCGCGAGAAGTTCAAGGGATTCCGCGCGGCGGGCGTCAACCGCCTGTCGCTCGGCATACAGAGCTTCAATCCGGAGCATTTGCGCAGCCTCGGCCGAGTGCACGACGAAAAGGAGGCGCGCGCGGCAGCAGAAGCGGCGCTCGCGATCTTCGGGAACGTCAATTTCGATTTCATGTATGCGTTGCCAAGCCAGACGCTTGCCGAGGCACAGGCAGACGTCGAAGCCGCGATCGCGTTCGCACCGCCGCATCTTTCGTTCTATGAGCTCACGCTCGAGCCGAATACTTTTTTCCATCACCATCCGCCGCCGCTGCCGGACGACGATGCGGCGGCCGACATCGAAGACGCCGTCCATTCGAAGCTGCAGGATGCGGGTTATCGACATTACGAGACGTCCGCGCACGCGCGCGCCGGCTTCTCGTGCCTGCACAATCTCAACTATTGGCGGTTCGGCGACTATCTCGGCATTGGTGCGGGCGCGCATTCCAAGCTCTCGTTTCCGGATCGGATCGTCCGCCA
Organism: uncultured beta proteobacterium; assembly: GCA_963724975.1. Lineage (GTDB taxonomy): Bacteria > Pseudomonadota > Gammaproteobacteria > Burkholderiales > Casimicrobiaceae > CAIWHR01. Next base: position 15,407 of record CAVRXB010000006.1, read on the forward strand.
GGTGCGCTTCAAGCAACCGAAGCAGTATCTCGAGCGCACAGCGGCAGGCGCACCGGTGCTGGAGAATGCCGAGATCTCCCGCGACGACATCGGCTTCGAGTTCATGCTGAACGCGTTGCGCCTTGCGGAAGGCGTCCCGGCGGCGCTGTTTGCCGAGCGCACGGGCTATCCGTTGGCGCTCGTGGCGCCTGCGCTGGAACGCGCAGCGGCGCGCGGACTGATCGACGAAGATCCGGCTGTCATCCGCCCGACGACGCTCGGCCAGAGGTTTTTGAACGACCTGCAGGCGCTGTTTCTGGTCGATCGCCGTGTACTCGCACCTGCGAGCGCAGCGCCACTGGTGCGCCGAGATCCGGTGCGTGATGGACACTGAGGGCCACTGAGGGACAGTGATGGCCACTGAGGCCACTGACGTGGACCAGCCGCCCCTCTCCTCCCTGCGCCTCGCCGATGCCGCTCGCGCGACGATTGCGGGCACGCTGCGCGCGCGTGCGTTGGCCGAGGCGAATCTGGCGCGCATCGCAGCGACCGATGCGGCGGTGGAAGCGTGGGCTTATCTCGATCCCGTGCGGATTCTAGCGCGGGCCGAGCGTTACGACGCCGTCGTCGCCGACCGCCGCGGTCCGCTGCACGGCATTGGCGTGGGTGTGAAGGACATCATGGCGACCGCAGAAATGCCCACCGAGATGGGCTCGCCGATCTACGCAGGACACCACGCGCAATTCGATGCTGAATGCGTCGCCCGCGTGACGCACGCCGGAGGGTACGTGTTCGGCAAGACCGTTACCACGGAATTTGCGTACATGCATCCTGGCAAGACGAAGAATCCATGGAACTCGCGGCATACGCCGGGCGGGTCGTCATCCGGATCGGCGGCAGCGGTCGCTGCAGGACAGGTTCTCGGCGCGATCGGTACGCAGACCAACGGATCGGTGATCCGGCCCGCGGCGTATTGCGGAGTCGTCGGTCTCAAGCCGACGAAGGATTTGCTTCCGTTTGCGGGTGTGAATGTCTTCAGCGCGACGCTGGATCAGATCGGCACCTTCGCGCGCGATGTCGCCGGTGCGGCACTTCTCGCAAGCGTAATCGCCGATCCCGGTCGCATCGACGCCGAACCGCAGATACCCCAGCGTTTGCCTCGCCTCGCCTTTCTCGCAGGTTTTCCGTGGACCGAGGTCGATCGCGATGGTGCGGGCGCGCTGAAGGCGGCGGTGACGCGATTGCGCGCCAGCGGAGCCGAGGTCGCCGCGCTGGATTTCCCGACGCCGTGGCGCGACGCCAACCTCGTTCACCGGACAATCATGATGTACGAGGGCGCGGCTGCCCTGGGCGAGATTGCAGCAACGAGAGCGCGGCCGAATGTCGGATGAACTCAACGCGGCGCTCGACGAAGGCCGCGCGATTTCCCGCGCCGATTACGAATCAGCATTGCGGCATCGGCAAGACGCTATCGCAGGATTCGGCGCAATGGCTTTCCGCATTCGACGCGGTGATCTCGCCACCTGCAACGGGCGCGGCGCCGGAAGGTCTCCATGCGACCGGCGACGCCGCCTGCTGCACGCTTTGGTCGCTCGTCGGCTATCCGGCGATCACGATTCCGATCGGTCGTGCCCCCAATGGGTTGCCGCTCGGGATGCAGATCGCCGCATCGGCCGGCGCCGACGACGCTCTGCTCGGCGTCGCGGCATGGTGCGAAGCGCAGCTGCCGTTTGCTTAGGCTCGCATGAAGCGCGCGAAAAAGCATCGCCCACCTGGGCCGCCGAAGGTACGCAATCCCGTCGCGCGCTCGCCCCTGATGCGCAAGGGCGGTGCGCACGGCAAGACAACTGCGGCGAAACGCAGGCAGGCGAAAATCGAGCTCGGCAAGGTCGCTCGCGATCCGGACGCCGTCGAATGAAGCGCTGGCCGCAAAACGCCGACACGCTGCGCCGCAGCGACCTGGAGCAGGGGCGCATGCGGGAAATCTACCTTGCCGCCGTCGACGCCGGCCGTGCGCTCAACGACGAGCAACTCTCGACCTCGTTGACGGATACGCTCGCGCAGCGGCCCAAAGGCGCCGGCTGGTGGGTGTTCGCGTACGGTTCGCTGCTGTGGAATCCGCTGTTCCCCGTCGCCGAGATGCGGCCGGCTTCGCTACGCGGATTGCATCGCCGCTTTTGCCTTTGGTCGCTCGCGACGCGCGGCACGCCGACGCAGCCGGGGCTCGTGCTTGGACTCGACCGTGGCGGCACGTGCCGCGGCGTCGCGCTGCGGCTTCCGGCGCCGCTCGCGCTCGACGAATTGCACCTCCTGTGGCGACGCGAAATGGTCGTCGGTGCCTATGCTCCGCGATGGGTCAAGCTCGACGCCGACGGCCGCGAAATCGTGGCACTGGCGTTCGTCGTTCGCCGCGATCATCCGCAGTACGCCGGCCGCCTTCCGGTCTCGAAACAGGTCGACGTGCTTGGGCATGCGCGCGGCGCGTTCGGCGCGTCGGCGGATTATCTCGAGCGCACGCGCGTCGCGCTTATCTCGCACGGGATCGTCGATCCCTATCTGGAAGCGCTCGCGGGGCGTCTCCTTATCGCAGCGAATCGCGACTAGCTGCCTTCCGCGAGCCGTCGCATCAGCGGCGCCAGAGCCTCGGTTGCGGCATCGGACACCGCCACCCAATCCATGCCCTGTCCTTCGGTGCGCAGGACGTGGAAACCGCGAATCGTTCGCGGCTCCAATGCGCCGAAGCGCAACGCGTTCGGCCGTACGAAGACGTCGACAGTGTGCTCGCGATAACGGTAGACGAGCACGGCAACGGGGCGGCCATCGAGATATTCGATGCGTGCGCCGACGAGCGGAAAGCCGTCGGCCGCAAGGTCCCGGACCGGCGGTGAATAGTCGAGGCGTGCCGACAGCCAGGGCTTCACCGTGTGCTGGTCGCTCGATGCCACCTGCATCAACTGGTTTCCGAGCGTCGCCCGCACATGGGCGGTCACGGCGACCGAGGCCAGATCCTCGTTCGAACGGCGATCGAGTATCGCGTTGCTTGCAAACATGATGAACATCGTGAGGACAGAGCCGGCAAGCGCGCCGGCGGCCGTCCATCGCCACCGATAATCGGCGCGGCTGCTAGACGAGGCGCGCGACGCGGGTACGCCCGCCAGCGCCATGACGCTCGCTCGCAGGCCCTCGGGCGCGGCGAAGCGTGGTATTTCGGCGCGAATTCGATCGCGCAGCAAACGTGTTTCGTCGAGTCGCGCCGCGCAGGCTGGGCACGCGATCAGATGGCGACGCAACAAAAGCCGGCGCCACGCCGAGAAGTTCGCCGTCGGCATACGATTCGACGAGGGGTCGGATCCGGTCACATTTCATGATTGCCTGCGTGTTGGCACGACGTCCTGCACGGGTTGCAACGACGGCATCCGCCGGAGCATGGCGCGGCCACGCGCGAGCCGCGACATGACGGTGCCCATCGGAACACCGAGAACATGCGCCATGTCCCGATATGAAAGCTCTTCAAGCTCGCGAAGCACGATCGCCTCACGAAATTGCAGCGGTAACGCCTGCAGCGCATCGGACAAAACTCGCGCATCCGCCCTCCGGATCGCTTCCTGTTCCGGACTGACGGCGTCAAGGTCGATGGCGTCGTCGATTGCGTCGACGCGGTCGGGCGCGATTTCCACGGGGCGGTTCCGCGCGACCCAGTCGTAGAACACGTTGCGCACGATGGTGAGGAACCATGCCTTCGCGCCTCCGGTGCGCAGCGTTCCGACGTAACGGAGCGCGCGCATGCACGCGTCCTGGACGACGTCCTCTGCGTCATCCGGATCGCGCGTCAACCACCGTGCGAGGTTGTACGCCGCATCGAGATGCGGGAGCACCTCGCTTTCAAAGCGGAGGCGGGCGGACAGGCTTATCTCCGTCATTGATCGTAAGACCCGCTCGCCGCGAGATTTATTCCCGGGAATAACCGCGCCGGCCCAGAAGTAGGAAGGTCAGGTGCGTCGCGTTCCCTCAGTTACCTCTCTATCCGGGACTTGACGGATCCGCCACAACAACCGGAGCTCATTATGCGTCGACTCTTGCTCCCCCTGCTGTCTTTCCTCGCCGTTGCGCTGTGGATCCTTTCCCGCCGGGGTCGCAGACGCCGCGGGCCCCAAAGCCTACGTCGGCAACTTCAGCGACAACACCGTCAGTGTCATCGATCTGTCGATCGGCACCGTCGTCGCGACGATTCCCGTGTCCGCGGGCCCGCACGGGATGATCGTCGCCCCTGACAGTCGTACGGTCTACATGAGCGGCGACGGTTCCTCGAACCTGGACGCCATCGACACAGCCACCGATCGAGTGCGGCGGACGATCGAGATCGGGAAGAGCCCGCACGGGCTCGCGATGGCGCCCGACGGCCGAACGCTGGTCGCCGCGATCTACGGCGAGGACAAGATCGTGTTCGTCGATACCGCGACGCTTGCTCCCGTCGCCAGCGTGGCAGTGCCGAAGCCGCACACCATCGCAATACGGCCGGATGGCACGGTCGCCTATGTCGCCTCGCAGGAGCCCGGCAAGTTCGCTCTTGTCGTGGTCGACCTCGCCGCGAAGAAGGTGCTCCGAAGCGTATCGCTCGACAAGACGCCGCGCGATCTCGAGTTCGGCTTCGACGGCAAGGCGCTCTATTTCACGCAAGCCGGCGTGAACAGCGTTCAAGTGCTCGATCCGGCCACCGATCGTATCGTGGCGCAGATACCGACCGGCGCGTCGCCGCACATCGCCGGGGTCTATCGGGGAGCGCCAGCCGGCACGGCCGTGATCCAGGGACCGGGCGAATTGCTGCTCTTCGATCCGGCCACCAATACGCCGCTCCGCGCGATCGCCGTCGGCAAGCAGCCGCACTGGATTGCCGTCGCCAATGGCGGCTCCAGTGCCGTGGTGACTAACGAAGGGTCGAACGATGTCGCGATCGTTGATCTCGCAACGGGCGCGACGCGGATGGTTCCGGTGGGAAAGGCGCCGCGCAAGGTCGTCGTGCAGACAGTCGCAACCACGATGTCGACCGTCCCGGCCGGAATCTCGATCGCGAACTTCGTGTTCGCGCCGCTCGAGCTCATGGTGGCGCAGGGCACTCGCGTGACGTGGACCAACAATGATGCGGCGCCTCACGGATTGCGCCACAAGGACGGCGCGCCGGGAAAGGATGTGCTGCTGCCGGGTGAGACGGTGAGCCGCGTCTACAACGCGCCGGGATCGTACGATTATGTCTGCGCCGTGCATCCGTACATGACCGGTCGCGTCGTGGTCACCGCGCAGTAAACGCTCGGCAACTGATGCGCTACGTACCCGCCTGGACCTTGATTGGAATAGATCGCGGATGCACGCCGGCGCTCTCGCCCAACATCGATCTCGTCCCGGATCGTCTTCAGGAGTGACTCGCGGCCGGCGCGATAAAAGAGGTTGTACGATTCGAACGGGATCAGACGTCCATCGGGCAGCGCGAAGTGAATACACGACTTCTTGAGCGCGAACCTCCTTTCAGCGAATGAACCTCAGATCGCGATGTGACGCCCGCCGTCGACGTTGATCGTCTCGCCGGTCATGTACGTCGCGTCGGCAAGCAGGAAATGGACCGTCCTGGCGATGTCGTCCGGAGTTCCTTCGCGCTTCAGCAGCGTGTGCGAGATGATGCGCTGGCGCGACACCTCGTCGAACGATGCGTCGTCGGGCCACAGGATCGGGCCCGGCGCAACCGCGTTGACGCGAACCTCGGGAGCGAGCTCGCGCGCGAGCGAGCGCGTGAGCGCGACCAGTCCCGATTTCGCCACCGAGTAGACGACATAGTTCTTGAGCGGGCGGTCGGCGTGGATGTCGGCGATATTGACGATCGCCCCCTGCGATTTGCGCAGCGCGGGCGCGGCGGCTTGCGCGAGGAACAGCGGGGCACGGAGGTTCGTGCCCATGAGATCATCCCAGACCGCGGAGGTGATTTCCCCGATCGGCGACGCGTAGAACGATGAGGCGTTGTTGACGAGCGCGTCGAGCCGCCCGAAGCGCTGCACCGTCTGCTCGACCAGCGACGGCATTGCCTTGAGATCGAGGAGATCGGCCTGGATCAGTGCGACCGAATCGGCGCGCACTCCATTCAATTCGGCCTGCAACAGTCGCGCTTCGCCGGCTGAAGCGCGATAGTGGAGCATGAGATTCGCACCGGCCGCATGCATCCGGCGGCAGATCGCGGCGCCCACGCGCTTGGCGCCGCCCGTGATCAACACCACCTTGCCCTGCACCAGGCACTCCCGGGGTAGACTCCAGGGCAATCTAGCATATCGACCGCCGTACCGCACCCGCGTGATCGGCGCCTTTCCCGTGTCCGGCCTGCCGCTTCCCGATGCCGATGCCCGCGCGCACAGCGAGCGAGTCGTTGCTCGCATTCGCGACGACATTGCGATGGCCGGTGGCTGGATCCCGTTCGCGCGCTACATGGATTTGGCGCTCTACGCTTCGGGCCTCGGCTACTACGCTGCAGGTGCGGCCAAGCTGGGCGCCGCCGGCGATTTCGTCACGGCACCCGAAATGACGCCGCTCTTCGCAATGGCGTTGTCGACCCAGGTCGCAGAGATCCTTCGCGTGTCGGAACACTGCGAAATCCTGGAGTTGGGTGGAGGCAGCGGGCGGCTCGCCGCCGATCTGCTCAATGCTCTGGCTACTCGCGATGCGTTACCGCCGCGCTACGCGATTCTCGAACCATCGCCCGACCTTCGCGAGCGGCAACGCACAACGATCGCGCGCGAGGCGAGCGTGCATTTGGCGCGCGTGGCCTGGATCGATGCGCTGCCCACGGCAATCGACGGCGCGGTTCTCGCGAACGAAGTGCTCGATGCTATGCCGGTCCACGTCGTCGCGCGGCACGCCGGCGCGTGGTTCGAGCGCGGCGTTGGGTGGAATGGCGCACGGTCTACCTTCGAATGGATGGATCGGCCCGCAGACGCGCGAATCCGAGTCGATCGCAGCGCATCGCTGGCCGGACAATGGCGATTACATGAGCGAGATCAATCCGGCGGCCGAAGCGCTGGTTGAGGATATCGCTCGACGATTCGTCCGCGGCGCGATGCTGATCGTCGACTACGGATTCCCCGCCCCCGAGTACTACCATTCGCAACGGAACCAGGGAACGCTGATGTGCCATTACCGCCACCGCGCGCACGCCGATCCGTTTCTCTGGCCGGGCCTGACCGACATCACGGCGCACGTCGACTTCACGGCGGTCGCGCGGGCGGGAGAGCGTGGCGGACTTGGCGTCGCCGGATTCACCGCGCAGGCGCCATTCCTTCTTGGTTGCGGGATTCTCGACGCCCTTGCCGCGAGCGGCGAACCCATGTCGAAGGATTACCTGCAGGCGGCCGCGCTCGTGCAGAAGCTTCTGTCACCCGCCGAAATGGGCGAGTTGTTCAAGGTGATCGCGTTTTCGAAGTCCGACGCCATCGACTGGCCGGGTTTCGCGCTTGCCGATCGCAGCCATCGCCTTTGACGTCACCGGAGCCGGCCCATGGAAACTCCCATCGCCTCCAACAGTCTCGTTCTTGGTTCACTGCCCGCGCGCCATGCGCGATATCGACCACGTCACACGGCCGTCGTCATGGAAGCGAGGACCCGGCATGGGCACGATGTTCGTCTCAACTGGCGCGAATTCGATGCTTATGTGAATCGCTGGGCGAACGCGCTCGCTGCACTCGGCGTCGCACATGGTGCCCGGGTGGCCACCGTGCTCGCGAACTCGCTCGAGCTGCTTGCGACATATTGGGCATGCGCGAAGCTCGGCGCTGTCGCGGTGCCGCTGTCGCCGATGCTGACCGCGAGCGGACTTGCATCGCTGCTCGCCGACGCGTCGCCGACGGTCGTGGTCGCATCGTCGGACCAGCTGCCGATCCTCGACGACGTGCGGCGCGATGTCCCGACGAAGCCCGCGTGGGTGCTGGTCGACGCCGCGGCCGACGACGAAGCAGCGGGCTATCGCGCTTTTGGACTCTTGCACGCTGAGGCGAGCGACACGGCGCCCGTGGCGCAGGTCGGGCCGGGAGACCTGCTGACGCTCATGTACACGTCGGGCACCACGGGCCTGCCGAAAGGCATCCAGCACACGCATTTCATCCGCGCGATGTACGCGTTGACGATGGCGAACGCGTGGCGCATGGCGCCCGAATCGGTCGTGCTGCATTCAGGCGCGATCGTCTTCAATGGCGCAATGGTCACGATGTTTCCGGCGATCATGGCCGGCGCGACTTACGTGCTGCGGCGCGCCTTCGACGTCGACGACTTCATCGATACCGTCGAGCGCGAACGCGTCACGCACACGATGCTCGTCCCGTCGCAGATCGTCGCGATCCTCAATGCCCCAAGCTTCGACCCGTCGCGGCTCACGTCGCTCGAAATGATCCTGTCGCTCGGTGCGCCGCTGCTCAAGGAACACAAGGACCGGCTGAACGAGCACCTTCCGCGCCGCTTCTACGAGCTCTACGGGCTCACCGAAGGCTTTGTCACAATCCTCGACCGCGACGATGCGGAGCGCAAGGCGGGCAGCGTCGGCGTGCCGCCGCCATTCTACGAGATGCGCATCGTCGGCGAAGACGGCCACGACCTGCCGCCAGGCGAGATAGGCGAAATCGTCGGCCGCGGTCCGATCACGATGCCGGGCTATTACAACCGCGCCGACCAGACTGCGGCAGGCATTACGCGACAACTGGCTCTACAGCGGCGATCTTGGATACGCGGACGACGAAGGCTTCCTCTATCTCGTCGATCGCAAGAAGGACATGATCGACACCGGCGGCGTGAAAGTCTATCCGAAGGACCTCGAGGAAATCGCGGTGCGTCATCCGGCCATCCTCGACGTCGCGGTCTTCGGCATTCCCCACCCCAAATGGGGCGAGACCCCCGTTGCCGCCGTGGTGCTGCGCGAACCCGGCAGCGTCGCCGCCGACGAGCTGAAGGAATGGGTGAATGCCCGCGTCGCGGCCAAATATCAGCGTCTCGACCGCGTCGTGGTGATGGAGGAATTTCCGCGCAATGCGGCGGGCAAGACGTTGAAGCGCGAGCTGCGGGCGCCTTTTTGGGCGGCTCACGAGCGGAAGATCTGACGATCGCGGTGGCTGCTATCCGGTAGCGGCGATCATCAGGAAGATCGGAAACGTGCGCTGTCCACCGCTGACCGCCTTGCTCATTTCGTATGCCGTCGTGAAGCGCACGCTCGTGAATCCTGCCGCACGCGCTTTTTTCCCGAGCTCATCGCGGTCGAATCCGAGATGACCGTCGAAACCCTCACCGTGGAACGCTCCGTCCTCGGTGTCGAGATCGGCGATGCAAAGCAACCCGGGCCGTTTCAGCACCGCGTGAAAGCGACGCAGGATTTCCTGCGTGTCCGGGATGTGATGGAGTGTCATCGCCGAAAATACGATGTCGAAGCGACGCTCCGGTAGCGGTCCGGCAGGAGATCGAGGTTGACCGCCCGCACATGCGGATCGCCCGTAGCAGCGATCTTCCTGGCGGCGACTTCCAGCATCCCGTCCGAGACATCGGCCAGCGTCAGGTCGGCAATTCGATCGCGCAGCATGAAGCCGAGCAAACCCGTGCCGGCACCGTATTCGAGTGCGACGATCGAGCGATCAAAGGGCACTTCGCGCAGCATCGCATCGGCAATCGCGCGTGCGCGTGCGACTTTGGTCGGATCGTCGTCCCACGTCGCTGCGCGCGCATCGAAGTCCTGCACGGTATGCGCCGAGGAAGGTACCGAAGGCTCCGTCGTCATGCGGCGGCCTCGTGCGCGCGTGCGGCCGGTGTTAGCAGTACCCCAACCTTGGACGCATCGGCGAGCGCGTAAATGCGCTGCGCGAGCGCGCGCATCTCGGCGGCAGTTGCCGCGCCGCTCCATTCGGCGAGCCGCACCGCCTTGTCTTCGATCTCGTCGCGGGAAAGCGTGTTGCCGGGATCGCCGCGGGGTTCCTCGATGCGTGCGGCGAGCGCACGGCCGTCTCGCGTGACTACTGCGACCTTGCCGATCCATCGTTGCGGATAGGCGGCCTCGACCTCGCTGTCCTGTACCATCCGCACGCGCTCGCGGAGCGCGACTACGCGGGGATCGCGGAAATGCTGCTGGAACTCGGGCAACCCCGCACGCCGGAAGGTCGCGATCATGCCGAGCACCGTCCCCATCGAAAATTTGGCCTGATGCACGGTGGACGGATTCGTGACCGGCCCCAGCACGTCGATTGCCGCTTGATGCACGTGCGCGGTGACCTGCGCAATGTCTTCCGTCGCGAGATCGTGCTGTGTGACGATCTGCAACAGGGCGTCGGCAGCGGGTGAGTATGACGGCAGGCGGCGTGCCACTTGAACGAGGTCTCCGCGAGCGCCCACCGCTCGCCCAGCCGGTCGGTGAGCCGCGCCGGATCGGCGTCGGTCGACATTCCGGCGGCCATGCCTTGTGCGCCTTCGAGGATGCGCGCTGCACCTGTGAATCCGTCGTGTGCGAGATACGCGGCAAGCAATCCGTCGGCGGCCGCCTTGGCAACGTGCAACTGCTTCGAGTCTGCCGCATCGCGAAGGAACTCCCACAATCCGGCCGCCTGCGTTCCCGCGGACCCGAAAGCGTCCCGCATCTTGTCGGCGGAGAGTCCGAGCGCGCGGCCGGCCGCCGCAGCGGCCGCGACGACGCCCGCGGTGCCGGTCGTGTGAAACACCTTGTAATGCGAGCGGCCAAGAAATTCGCCGACGCGGATGCCGACTTCGTAGCCTGCAACGGCGGCTGTCAGCAGATCACGGCCGGAGAGTGCGCGCGCCTGCGCGGCGGCGAGCGCCGGTGGAAACACGACAGCACCCGGATGAAACACCGAGCCGTTGTGCACGTCATCCTGCTCGGCGAAATGCGACGCGGCGGCGTTGACCATCGCGGCGAAGAGCGGGGAAGTCTGGCGGCGCGAGATCAGAACTTCAGAGACGCCATCGGACGGCCCCATCTGCACGGCGAAGCGCTCGATCGCCTCAACGGGACGCGCGCCTTTTCCCGCCAGCGCGGATCCGATCCAGTCAAGCAACAGATCTTCCGCCCGTCGCAGGACGGCGGCGGGAATGCGATCGAAGCGGAGCTCACTCGCAAATCGGGCCAGTGTCGCGGTGGGGGTCGTGTCGATGTTCGTCATCAGAGGACTTTTTGCGCGCGCAGGCGATCGATGTCGGCGTCACTGTGGCCCAATTCACGCAGGATCGCCACCGTATGCTGGCCCAGCGCGGGCACCGCGTCCATGCGCGGCGGCGGCAACGGCGGCATTCCCGGAGGCAGCGGAGTCGGTACCTTCCCCGCGGGCGTGTCGACATCGACCCAGCGCCTGCGCGCGGCCAATTGCGGGTGCGCCCACACTTCCCTCATGTCGTTCATGCGCGCATTGGCGATCTGCGCCGCGTCGAGCCGCTCGATCACCTGCGCGGCGGTTAGCGGCCTGAAGGCATCGACAATGATCGCGCGCAATTCGTCGCGCGCGGCGGCGCGCCGCGAGTTCGACGTGAAGCGCGCGTCCGTCGCCAATGCCGGCTGGCCCAGCACCTTGTCGCAGAACGTGACCCACTCGCGTTCGTTCTGCAATCCGAGCATCACGATCTTGCCGTCACCTGCCGGAAAGGGACCGTAAGGGTAGATCGTTGCGTGCGCCGCTCCGGCTCGTGGCGGCGGTTCGGCGCCGTCGAACGCGTAGTAGAGCGGAAAACCCATCCACTCGACCATGCTCTCGAGCATCGACACGTCGATCGCGCATCCCTCACCTGTCCGCTCGCGCTCGATGAGCGCAGCGAGGATGTTGGTGTATGCATACATTCCCGCCGCGATGTCGGCGATCGAGCAGCCGGCCTTCGCGGGAGCCTCCGGCGTGCCGGTGATCGACAGGAATCCCGATTCACTCTGGATCAGGAGGTCGTAGGCTTTGTGGTCGCGATACGGGCCGTCGGCGCCGTAGCCCGAGATGTCGCAGACGATGAGCCGGGGGTTGGCCTCGCGCAACGCCTGGTACGACAGTCCAAGGCGCGCCGCGGCGCCTGGAGCAAGGTTTTGCACCAGCACATCTGCGCGGCCGACGAGGTCGCACAGAATTTCCCCGGCCGCCGGATGCTTCACGTCGAGCGTCAGGCTCTCCTTCGAACGGTTGGTCCAGACGAAATGCGACGCGAGCCCGCGCACGCGCTCGTCGTAGCTGCGTGCAAAATCACCCACGCCGGGCCGCTCGATCTTGATCACGCGCGCGCCGAGGTCGGCCAGCTGCCGCGTGCAGAACGGCGCTGCTATCGCATGCTCCAGTGTGACGACGGTAATCCCTTCGAGCGGACGCATCAGAAAGATCTTGGCAGACCCAGCACATGCTCGCCGACGTAGGCGAGAATCAGGTTCGTCGACACCGGCGCCACCTGATAGAGACGCGTCTCGCGGAACTTGCGCTCGATGTCGTACTCGGCCGCAAAACCGAATCCGCCATGGAATTGCAGGCACGCATTCGCAGCCTCCCACGAGGCATCGGCGGCGAGCAACTTCGCCATGTTCGCCTCGGCGCCGCACGGCTGATGGGCGTCGAACAATGCGCACGCCTTGTAGCGCATCAGGTTCGCCGCCTCGACGTTGATATACGCTCGCGCAATGGGGAACTGCACGCCCTGGTTCTGTCCGATCGGGCGCCCGAACACGACGCGCTCCTTCGTGTAGCCGACGACCTTGTCGATGAACCAGTAGCCGTCGCCGATGCATTCAGCCGCGATCAGCGTGCGCTCCGCGTTGAGGCCGTCGAGAATGTACTTGAAGCCCTTCCCCTCTTCGCCGATCAGGTTCGCGGCGGGAATCTCCAGGTTGTCGATGAAGAGCTCGTTGGTTTCGTGGTTGACCATGTTGACGATGGGCACCACCGACAAGCCGTGCCCGATCGCCTTCCGCAGATCGACGACGAAAATCGACATTCCCTCTGAGCGCTTCTTGACTTTTTCGAGCGGTGTTGTGCGCGCGAGCAGGATCATCAGATCGGAGTGCTGGACGCGCGAGATCCAGACCTTCTGTCCATTGACTATGTACGTGTCGCCTTTCCTGACCGCAACGGTCCGAAGGCTCGTCGTGTCGGTGCCTGTCGTGGGCTCGGTCACCGCCATCGATTGCAGCCGCAATTCGCCGCTCGCAATCTTCGGCAGATAGGCTTGCTTCTGAGCGTCCGAGCCGTGACGCAGCAGTGTGCCCATGTTGTACATCTGGCCGTGGCAGGCACCCGAGTTACCACCCGCGCGATTGATCTCCTCCATGATGACAGACGCTTCTGTGAGACCGAGCCCCGACCCACCGTATTGCTGGGGAATGAGCGCGGCAAGCCAGCCTGCCTTCGTCAATGCGTCGACGAACGCTTCCGGATAGCCTCGCTTCTCGTCGATGCCGCGAAAATAGTCGGCGGGGTACTGGGCGCAAAGATCGCGGATCGCGTCGCGGATGTCCTGGTGCGGATCGGGCGCGGTGATCATGACGATGACTACAGCACCATTTACCGGCTAACGCAACTGACCAACGCAGCCGATGATACGGGCGCCGGGGAATGCGACAATGCGTGTTGCACCATCCCGCTGACGCCGGTGCCCCGGACCGCCGACATGAACTACGCCGTTGACGCCGACATCACGGTCGCGTCGACGCTCGATCCCTTCGTTCTACTCGGACGAGGCGGCGTACGCGCTGGCACGCGAGTGCGTCTTCGCGCGCACATGGCAATGGATCGGCGATCTGTCCGCCGTGACCGATAAGGAGTCCCTGGCGCCGCGATATCTCTTGCCCGGGCTGCTCGACGAGCCGCTGCTTCTTGCGCGCGACGCGGGCGGTGTGCTGCGCTGCCTGTCGAACGTCTGCACGCACCGCGGCAACCTGCTGGTACACGCCCCCTGTAAGGCGCCGCAGATCCGCTGCGGTTACCATTCGCGGCGCTTCGATCTCACCGGCCGAATGACGTTCATGCCCGAATTCCAGGACGCAAAGTCGTTTCCATCACCTGCTGACGATCTGCCGCAGGTGCCGTTCGCGACGTGGGCGAATCACGCGTTCGCCGCAGTCGCGCCCGCTGCGGACTTCGACGCATTCTTCGGCGCCATGACCGCGCACTGCGGGTGGATGCCGGTCGATGCGTTTGTCTTCGATGCGTCGCGCAGCCGCGACTACGTCGTCGACGCGCATTGGGCTCTCTACGTCGAGAATTACCTCGAAGGCTTCCACATTCCGTTCGTGCACGCGGGGTTGAATCAAGTGGTCGATTACGGAAGCTACGCAAGCGAGCTCCATCGGTTTTCGAGCGTGCAGCGCGCGATCGCAAAGTCGGGCGAGCCCGCATTCGAGATTCCGCACGGATCTGCAGACCACGGACAACGCGTGGCCGCCTATTACTGGTGGGTGTTTCCCAACCTCATGTTCAACTTCTATCCCTGGGGTCTGTCGATCAACGTCGTGCAGCCGGAAGCATTCGATCGCACGCGGATCGTCTTTCGCTGCTATGTCGGAGATGCAGGCAAGCTCGACACCGGTGCGGGCGCCGGCCTCGATCGCGTGGAGATGGAGGACGAGGCCATCGTCCTGGCCGTGCAGCGCGGCGTGCGCTCGCGCTTTTATCGCCGCGGCCGCTTTTCGCCGACGCGCGAGCGCGGCGTCCACCATTTCCAGCGGCTGCTGTGCGAGTTCTTGCGGCCTAGAAATGCTGAATGACCGCTCTCGCAGCCATACTCAAGTTGCTTTCTCAGGAACGCGTGGGCGGGATCGCCGTCGCGGCCCTCGGGCCAGATCAATTTGATCGGTATAGGGGCGACCTTCGCAAGCGAATGCACCACCCGAAGATCAAACGCCGCGCGCGCCATCTTTTCCATGCTGCAAGGCAACAGGGCCAGCAGGTCGGATTGGCTGGCGACCATGAAAGCCTCCACGAACTCCGACACTTCGAGTGCGACCCGGAGCTTCAGGCGCTGCCATTCGCGCAGCGCCGGCACCGGGTGTTCGCCTTCGACACGGGGGCGAAGGGTCACGAACTCCGCGGCCTGAAAGGCGCGTGTTGATGAGCCGCGCTTGAGAACGGGGTGGCCACGCCGCGCCATCGCCACCAGCGCATCGTTGAACACGATGGCCTCGTGGAACTTGTTCCCCGCGGGAACGAGCCAATCAACGGCTGCATCGATCCGCCCCTCGCGCAGTCCGCGCTCGAGTTCGACCGGCCGCGAACGGGTGCTGAACGCGACCTGCACTCGTGGCGCGGCGAGCGCGAGCCGTTCGCGCAGTCTCACGGCGATCATCGGACCCAAAGGGTGCGGAATCGCCACGAAGAACTGTCGTTGCGACGTCCGGGGGTCGAAGCCCCGGGTCTCGGCTACAGCGTCGCGCACGGAAACGAGCGCACCGCGCAGCTTCGCGTAGACCAGATCTGCCGCCGGCGTCGGCAGCACACCGCGTGATTGTCGGACAAACAGCTCGTCCTTGAAGAGACTGCGCAGGCGAGTCATCGCGTGGCTCACCGCGGGCTGGGTCATCGCCAGTCTCTCCGCGGCTCGGGAAAGGCTGCGCTCCTCGTACGCCGCTTCGAAGACCGGAAGCAGATTGAGGTCTACGCTCCTTAGATTGAGCATGGTGAATATCATATATGCAATCTCTTCAATAGTGAATATATCTGCAAGCCCCTAAGATGGGCTGCGCGCAAGCTTGTCGCGCGCGAGGCGGGGAACCGCGACCTTATGGCGAGAGAGCGATCCGCGCCGACCCAAGGAGAAACGAGTGGCGTTGTTGGATTATCGGAAGCTGTGCCCCAAGTCCGGGCACGTCCTTACGAGCGACCAGGAGCACGCGGCGCGCGCGGGGAAGCGTGCGACCGGTCAGGCATGGACCCTCAAATGCGAGAGCTGCGGCCGTACGCTGGAGGTCTGCGCGGATCCGGGCACCGGACGGTCGCTGATCTATCCCATGCACTTGAAGAACGCCGCCGAGCTGCAGTCGGACCTGGGGACGCGCTCGCAATGAAGCTTTTCAAATGTCATGCCGCGATACTGCGCGCAGACACTCGGGGTTACATCATCAGGACGTACGTCGTGATCGCGAACACGTGGCAGGAGGCGCGGACGCGAATCCGGGACCACGAGCCGCAGTCGGAATTCGTCACCGTGCCGGCCGAGACATCCGATTTGCTGATGATCGATGGTCGCTTGATGACCAAGCGTGAATTCACGGACCTGCGTTCGGCCTGTGAGTGGAACGAGCGTCGGCTGGCCGGCGGGTCGATATAACGGGGTGACACCCAACGCGTTGCGGTGACCTCGGCGATGCCGACGCCGCGATGCTCGGCACCTTTGCGTCCACTGCGTCGCCCTATCGCGGCGCGATCCACTCGGGATCTGCCTTGGCACGGCGACGATGGACTCGCATGCGCGGTCGTTGCTTGACCGACGCCACCAAAGTCGAAATACTCCCTTCGTGCGTTGTATTTCATCGCCTCAATCCGACAGGACTCGCCATGTTCCGATTGATTTCACGACTTGCGTTGAGAGTTTTTGCGTTGGCGGTCGTTGCAAGCGTCGCGACTGCTCAAACGTCCCCGGCCGTTCGCGTTGGATCGAAAATCGATACCGAAGGGTCGCTGCTTGGAAACGTGATCATCCTCGTGCTGGAAGCCAACGGCATCAAGGCCGAAAACAAAGTGCAACTCGGAACGACCAAGATCGTCCGCGGCGCGATCACGTCCGGTGAGATCGACATCTACCCGGAATACACGGGAAACGGCGCGTTCTTTTTCGCGGACGAAAAGAATCCGGCGTGGAAGAATGCCAAGGCGGGTTACGAACGAGTGAAAGCGCTCGACTTCGAGAAAAACAAGATCGTCTGGCTGGAACCGGCGCCCGCCAACAACACGTGGGCCATCGCCGTGCGCAAGGATGTCGCCACGGCCAACAAGCTGAAGTCGCTGGCCGATCTCGGCAAGTGGGTTTCCGCCGGAGGTCGGTTCAAGCTCGCAGCCTCGGCCGAGTTCGTCGAGCGATCCGATGCGCTGCCGGCGTTCCAGGCGGCGTACGGATTCAAGCTTGGCCAGGATCAGCTCCTCACGCTCGCGGGCGGAGACACGGCGGTGACCATCAAGGCCGCCGCCGAGGGCACGTCGGGCGTCAACGGCGCCATGGCCTACGGCACCGACGGGGCGCTCGCGGCTCTGGGGCTCGTGATCATGGAAGATCCCCAGGGCATACAGCCTATATATGCGCCCGCGCCGATTGTTCGCGCCGACGTGTTGACGCGTTATCCAGCGATCAAGGATGCGCTGACTCCGGTGTTCCGCACGCTTGACACGACGACGCTGCAAACGCTGAACGCCAAGATCGCCATCGAAGGACAGGACGCGAAACAAGTGGCCGCCACTTATCTGAAAGCCAAGGGCTTCATCAAGTAACGCCTTGAGGGGTCCGGTGCGGCGCGAAGCGACGCAGCGGAGAGCCACACAAGCGCCGTGAAGAATCGCGTTCTACTCGTGCTCGTGATCGGCGGCGCGCTCGCTGCGTGGGGCCTTGCGTTCCTGACCGTCGCCCCTAACCGATTGGTGAGCGGGACCGCGATTCCACTCGCACAAATCTCCGACCCGGTGCGCGACGTGCTCCTGCTGCCGGCGGCAGTCCTCGTGCTTGGCGTATTCCTGCCGCAACGCGGGCGCACCCACGTAGCGGTCGCCGTCGCGGCGACGCTGCTGTTGTTCTGCCTCGCGTGGCTCGCCGGCGCCCACGCGGCTCGCCTGGCGGAAACGGCGATCGCGACGAGCCGGACGGCATTGGGTGGCGGTTTCTGGCTGCTCGCGCTCATTGCCTGGCTTGCCGCCGTCGATGCCATCGAGCGGCTTCGCCTCGGCCCCGTGGCCGCGACTCTCGCTCACTTGTCCGTTCTATTGCCCGTCATCGCCCTGCTGTTCGCCGGCGAACTCGGGCAACTCTCCCTCCTCCGGGAATACGCGACTCGCAGAGACGTCTTCTACGTCGCGCTCGTCCGCCACGTGGAAATCGTCGCCGCCGCGCTGCTGCCGACGCTGCTCGTCGGCATTCCGCTCGGCATTGCGCTCTTTCGCCGCGCGAAATCGCAGGTGCCCGTCTTCGCCGTGCTCAACGTCATTCAGACCGTGCCGTCGATCGCGCTGTTCGGTCTGCTGATGGTGCCGCTCGCGCTGCTCGCAGCCGCACTCCCGGGTTTGCGAAACCTAGGGATCAGCGGCATCGGCATGGCGCCCGCGGTGATTGCGCTCATGCTCTATTCATTGTTGCCCGTTGTGCGGAGCACGGTCGCGGGCCTCGACCAGGTGCCGCGACCGGTGGTCGAAGCCGCCACCGGCATGGGACTGACTCGAGCGCAGGTCTTCGGCAAAGTCGAGCTGCCCATCGCGCTCCCCGTGTTCCTTTCCGGCGTGCGCATCGCCGCGGTGCAGGCGGTGGGCCTCGCGGTCGTCGCCGCGCTGATCGGCGCCGGAGGTTTGGGCGCGCTCGTGTTTCAGGGGCTCGCGAGTGGCGCGCTCGACCTGGTCCTGCTCGGCGTCATTCCCGTCGTCGCGCTGGCGGTCGTGGTTGATGCCGCGTTCCGGCTCCTCTCCAGCTATCGGAGCGTGCCGGTCGGATGATCACGTTCGAGCACGTCGGCAAGGCGTTTGCCGGCATTGTCGCTATCGACGACCTTTCGCTGACGATCGCAGAGGGCGAGTTCGTCGTCGTGATCGGCCGTTCCGGTTCGGGCAAGTCCACGACGCTCAAGATGCTGAACCGGCTGGTCGAGCACGACCGCGGACGCATCGTGTTTGCCGGTGAGGAGATCCGGCGCTTCAAACCGGAAGAGCTGCGTCGCCGTATGGGCTACGCGATTCAGTCGATCGGCCTCTTTCCGCATTGGACGGTGGAGCAGAACATTGCCACGGTGCCGGAGCTGCTTGGCTGGCCGCAGCTCGCGCATCCGCGACCGCGTCACCGAGTTGATGGAGCTTCTCGATCTCGCGCCGGAAACGTATCGCGGCCGTTATCCGCACCAATTGTCGGGAGGCCAGCAGCAGCGGGTCGGCGTGGCGCGGGCGCTGGCGGGCGACCCCGCCGTGCTGCTGATGGACGAGCCGTTCGGGTCGCTCGATCCGGTCACGCGGGAAGCCTTGCAGCACGAGATCGTCCGGATCCACAGGGCCTCGGGCAAGACGATTCTGTTCGTGACGCACGATATCGACGAAGCGCTGCGCCTTGCCACGCGCATCGTTCTGCTCGATCACGGGCGCATCGTGCAGGTCGGAACCGCGCGCGAGATTCTGGAGCAACCCGCGACTGACTTCGTTTCCGATTTCGTCGGACGCGGCGACATCGGCATCAAGCTGCTCGGTCTCGACACCGTGGCCGCGTTCGTCCGTCGCGGCGAATCCGCCGCGGGTGATCCCATCTCTATCTCCGCGAGCCTGCGCGAAGCCATGTCGATGCTGGTCGCGCGCCGGGTGGACCGACTTCCGGTCGCCGACGCCGAGGGGCGGCCCGTCGGGGTGATTGCGTTGGCCGATCTTACGAAGCCGCGGTCATGAGCAAACGGCGATGCGAGCGCGAAGGTCATCCTATGAGCGCTGAACATCCACAGCGCGCGCGACTACAGGCTCTTGCGCGCGATCCGTTGCCGTGGTCCACGGCGCTGCTGGCTTTTTTCGTGTTCGGAATGAACGAACTGCGGCCGATCTTCGCCGCGCTCTTTCCACAACTCGACCGGCCGATCTTCACGCAGGACAGCTTTCTCGCGCTGACGGCGGCGCATCTCGAATTGGTGGCGCTCTCGAGTGCGGCCGCCATCGTCATCGGCGTCGGCGCCGGCATCTTCGTCACCCGACCGTCGGGACGGGAGTTTCGCCCGCTGGTCGAAAGGGCGGTCGCGATCGGCCAGACCTTTCCGCCGGTCGCGGTTCTCGCCGTGGCGGCGCCGTTGCTCGGATTCGGCGAATGGCCCGCGCTGATCGCGCTCGCACTCTATGGCCTGCTCCCCATCGTGCAGAACACGGTGGCGGGCATCGAGTCGGTACCGGGCTCGGCGCGCGAAGCCGCGGAGGGCCTGGGCATGAGCGCGGCGCGCATCCTGCGGCGAATCGAACTGCCACTCGCCATGCCGGTCATCATCGCGGGCATTCGCACGTCGGTGATCATCAACATCGGTACGGCCGCGCTCGCCTCGACCGTGGGTGCCAAGAGCCTCGGCACGCCGATCATCGTCGGTCTCGCCGGCTTCAACACCGCCTATATCATTCAGGGCGCGATCGTCGTCGGCCTGCTCGCGGTCGTCGTCGATCTCTGCTTCGATCGCCTGCTCCGCTTTCTCGACCGATGGCGGGACGACACACCACGCGATGTTTCAGCGAGGGCCGAGCACGCTCCAAGCG
>CAVRXB010000007.1:0-137979 GCA_963724975.1 uncultured beta proteobacterium
CCTCATCCACTGCGCCGCATGAGCAAACAAAGGCCCCGCCGAAGCAGGGCCTATGTTGGCGCGGAATCGGTTACTGCTTACGCCGACACGCAAAACCGAGTCCGGCAAGGCCGAGACCAAGCAGTGCGAGCGTCGCGGGTTCGGGGACCGTCACTGCGGGAGTGAGGCCCGTCTCATTGTCGAACGTCGTGACGAACGTTTGAGACGCGTCGGCGTATCCGCCCGCTTTTCCAAATGAGGCCAAGCTGATCAAAACAAAGATGGTCTCGCCGGGCGAATCGAGCGTAATCGACGGCAACTCTAGATCGAGCGTGCCACTTGTCGTAGCGCCAACGCCTGAATCTAGCTGGTCCAGGCCCAGGATGTTCGCGTCCTGGATGCACGTGACCCCAAGGTCAAACGTGAGCCCGCCAAAGCCGCAACCCGGAGTCTCAAGGAGGACGGCAGTGCTTGCGCCGGTGGTAAAGATCGACATTCCGGCGACGAATGCACCCCCTCCGAGACCCGGCCATCCGCCCGACTGCGAGAACGTGAGAATTCCGTTAATCGTACGCGTGGCTGGGCCCGTGCCATCCCAAGTGTAGCTCTGCAGTATCCAGCCGCCGGCCGAAACCCGTGCGTCTGCAGTATAGCTAGCTGCATGGATCGTGGGATTGCCGAATGAGCCCGCGTTTGAGCCCGTGAAGAAAGTCTGCTGGCCACTCGGCCCCGTTGCCAGGCTCGCGTAAGGTGCCAAGATAGGCGCGGTGGTGTCGATGTGAACGCCTGGCAAGTTAGGCGTATTGAACTGCTGGAAATGGAGTGTAGGGAGGCTGCTTTCACTGCTGCAGCCAGGTGGAAGGCTGCAATCGCGGATGCCTATACCGGCGGATCCGCCATACTGCAGGACGATGTTCGCCATCGCCACCGTGGGAGCGGCCAGCAGGCCGACGGCAAATAGTCCAAGTGCCTTGGATATCATATCGCTTCCCCCTTGATTCCCAGCCAGGGCGCTCGCTGAAGCTGACCAACACAAGCATACGGTGAGCCAAGAAGAAGAACGCCCGCCAATACAGCAGGTTGGACTCGGGGGGCCGCCGCAACTGAAGTATGAACGTAAAGTTCGCCGACAATTGGGAGCAACGATGAGGCGAGACGCTGTTCGTAAGCGTCATAACGCATGCGAGCGGTTGTGCCCGATTGAATTGCAGCGTGAGCCAGAGGCACCGATAGGGTCTTGTCCATAGGGCGCAGGTTGTCGAAAGTGCGCAAGACGTAACCCCGGCGTAACCCAAGCCAAAAATGAAAACGGCCTGCCCGAAGGCAAGCCGTTGAAATGTTTGGTTGCGGGGGAAGGATTTGAACCTTCGACCTTCGGGTTATGAGCCCGACGAGCTGCCAGACTGCTCCACCCCGCGATTGAGCCGATAATTATAGCGTAACCGCCGATTTCGCGTCAAACGTGCGCGCGCTTTCACAGTGCCTCGGTCTCGGCCGCCCTGGGACGCCAGACAAGCAAGCGTTGCTCGACCTGAGTGACGATCACGTCCAGCATCAGCGCAAAACCGGTCAGCACGAGAATTCCCGCAAACACCGTGTTGATGTCGAACACGCCTTCGGCTTGCAGGATGAGATAACCCACACCCTTGGCCGAGCCCAGGTACTCGCCGACCACCGCGCCGACGAACGCCATCCCGATCGACGTGTGCAAGCTTGAGAACACCCACGACGTCGCCGAAGGCAGGTAGATGCTTTTCAGCAACTGGCGTTTCGACGCGCCCAGCATCCGCGCGTTGGCGAGAACCGTCGGGCTCACTTCTTTGATCCCCTGGAAAACGTTGAAGAACACGATGAAGAAGACCAGCGTCACGCCGAGGGCGACCTTCGACGTGATGCCGAGCCCGAACCAGACGGCGAAGATCGGCGCGAGGATCACGCGCGGCATCGCGTTCGCCGCTTTTATGTACGGATCGGCGAGCGCAGAGGCGAGCGGCGACAACGCCAGCCACAACCCGAACACGAGCCCCAGCACGCTGCCGACGGCGAACGCGAGCAGCGTCTCCGACAGTGTGATAGCGAGGTGCGGATAGATCTTGCCGCTGGAAAACCACACCCAGATCACTTTCAGCACCTCGAGCGGCTTGCCGAAGAAGAACGCGGTGTTCTTCGCAAATTCCGCCGACACGAGCCCGGGCGTCGTCATCGCGTACCAGAACGCGAAGACGGCGCCGAGCAACAGCGCATGGTAGAACGCGAGTCGCGGTCGCGATTCAGCGCTTGCTTTGCGCATAGCCTTTGATGACTTCGGCCTTCAGCTGCTGCCAGATGGCCTGATGCAGCTCGACAAAGCGCGGCGTCATCCGGATATCGGCAACATCGCGCGGACGCGGCAGATCGATCGCGAACTCCCCGATCGTACGCGTAGCAGGCCCTGCCGAAAGCACGATCGACGCGGTCGGACAGCGAGATCGCTTCCTCGAGGTCGTGGGTAATGAACAGCACCGATTTGCGGTTAGCGTGCCACAGGTCGAGCAGCTCGTTTTCCATCAACTGCCGCGTCTGCACGTCGAGCGCTGCGAACGGCTCGTCCATCAGCAGGAGCTGCGGGTCGAGGATCAGCATCTGCGCGAGTGCGACTCGTTTTCTCATCCCGCCCGAGAGCTGGTGCGGAAAGCGGTCCTCGAATCCGGCAAGTCCGACGCGCGTCAGCCACTCGCGAGCGCGCGACGTGGCTTCAGCCTTTGCGGCGCCATGGAATTCGAGCCCTGCCCTCACGTTTGCAAGCGCGCTGCGCCAGGGCATCAGGGCGTCGGCCTGGAACATATAGCCGGCACGCTCGTTGATGCCCGACAACGTTGCGCCGTCGATCCGCACGCTGCCGGCGGATGGCGCGAGCAGCCCGGCGGCAACGTTCAGCAACGTCGACTTGCCGCAGCCCGTGGGCCCGACAACCGACACGAACTCGCCGGCCGCAACCGAGAGCGACGTGTCCTTGACCGCCGTGTAATACGCTGCGTTGCCGCCTTTCACGCCAGGCCGCGCAGCGAAGGTGCAGGTGATGCGCTCCAGCGCCAGCGCCGGCGCCGGCGCCGGAGCAGGCATCGAAACCGGCATCACTTGTACTTCTGCGCCGCTTTCAGCGCGAACGACGAATCGAACGTCTTCGCGAGATCGATCGTCGCGTTCTGCACGCCCGGATCGAACGATTTCAAATCGCGGTACACATTGCGGGCTGCTTCGATTCCGACTGCACCGTCGTGCTTGTACGATTCGAGGTTCTTTTCGAGCGCCGCCTTGTACAGCGCCTTGTCGGCGTAGTAGTCGGTCGGTACCGCCGCGACGATCTGGTCAGGGGTCGAGTTCTGGATGAAGCGCAGCGCACGCATCATCGCGTTAACGAACGCCTGGATTGTGTTCGGATACTTTCTCACGAAATCGACCGGCACGTAGATCGAGCCGCCCGCATAGGCGCCGCCGTAGACATCCTGCATTCCCTTTGCCGTGCGCGTGTCGACGACCGCGACGAATCCCTGCGATTCGAGCTGGGCGATCACCGGGTCGAGGTTGACGAGCGCGTCGATCTCGCCGCGCTGCATGATGGCAACGGCACCCGCCGTCGCGCCGGCGCCGATGATCGCGACGTCGTCCGGTTTGAGGCCGACTTTTGCCAAAAGAATGTTGACGAACATGTTGGTTGACGACCCGGGTGCCGTGACGCCGATCTTCATCCCCTTGAGGTCGGCCGGCGACTTGTACTTTTCCGCCTTCGCCTTGTTCATCACCATCACCATCGACGAATACTTGCCCTGCAGGAAGACGGCCTCGATGTTCTGGCCCTTCGCCTGTTGCGTGATCGTGTGCTCGTAGGCACCGGACACGATGTCGACGCTGCCGCCGAGCAGCGCCTGCAGCGCGCGCGCGCCGCCGGCGAAATCCTGCAGCTCGACGTCGAGTCCCTCTGCCTTGAAATAACCCTTTTGCTCGGCGATCGTCAGTGGCAGGTAATAGAACAGCGTCTTGCCGCCGACACCCACGGTGAGCTTGGTCTTTTCCGGAGCTTGCGCGTGCAACGCGGGAACGAAAACTGCAAGACACGCGGCAACGGCTGCAACAGCGAGAGTCCAGCGACGCATGAAAGGCCTCCTTGAATCTGCGCCGTCGACGGCGCGTATTTTTCGGGCATTTTCCGCGCCGTCCCGCGCGCGGTCAATCTGACCAGGCCCTAAATGGTCCTTCCGGACGCGCGATTGGCCCGTCCGCGGTCCAGCTCTTTCAGCTTCTGCTCGATTTCCGATCCGATGAAAAGTTGCGACCCCGCCGTTGCGCCGCGTTGAAATTCCTTCTGCGCAACTTCGAAAGCCTCCTGCAACGACTCGGTGCGCGGCAGCGCGTCGCGAAAGAGCATGGCGCCGAGACGTGTCGAGCCATTCGATAGCGCGCAACCACCCTTGGGATCATCGGCTGCCGCCAGAACCAGCGTCGTCTCGTTCTTCAGTGCGTCGACGAAAGCCGCGGAATGACAGGACGACACGACGACGATACGCCAGAGGATGCCCGCTTCGTCGAGCAGTGTTCGAAGCGCCGCAGGCGACAGTGGAAGGAGCTCGAGGGGCGGAAGAGAGACGTCGAGCGACCCGCCGCTGCCGGAAGGTCCGGCGAGATAGAGCATCACGACATCCTCGTCCGGATTGATGGCCGCCGCGACTTCCTTCAACGTCTCGCGCAGATGGGACACCGTCGCCATCGGGGTGTCGAGTTGCGTGGCTGGGCTCGTGACCAACGCGATGGAACGGTCGCGCATGTCGAAGCGCTCGTCTATCGCGCGGCGCGCCTCGAGCATGTCTTGCCGATACGCATCGTCGTGCCCGTCACCCAGGAAGCCGACAAAATACAGGTCGGTCCTGCCGGGATTTTCATCGTCGAGATCGGACAGCGCATCATCGAGCAGCGTCTGTTGCGCGGCCAACACGGGTTCCGACGCCGGGTTCGGGTAGCGGCCGTCGATCGACCCGCCCTGCGTCTGCCACCACGTCGCCGTTGGCAGCAGCACTGTGGCAAACGCGATCGGAGCCGCGAGCATCGCGCCACCCAGCAATCCGCGCAACAACCGGTACCGCCCGACAAGCGCCACCGCGACGGCGCGCACGAGGACGGCGACCGACCACGCCGCCATCGCGATCTCGTAGCCGGCGGCCGCAACCGGCCCCGCCCAGCTTTCGAATGCCGGATACGCATAGGGAGCGATGTGGACCACCTGAGAAATCGGATAGGCCGCCAGCGCCAGCACGGGAACTGCGAGCACAAGCGCGCGCTGTCGAAACATGAGCGCGTGCGCGGCGGCGACTACGAGCAACACACCAATCGTGAATAGCTCGCCACCGGCGCCCTGCCATGAAAACCGCGCGTCGGGGCCGAGGTGAATCCAGTCGGTGGCGATATCGAGTGCCGAGGAGAAGGCAAAGAGCAGCAGCAGCTGTCCAAGATCGATGCGAAACGCGAGACGCGTCACCGGCATGAACAGCGCAAGGCGCAAGCCCGCCCTGAGGTTGCGGCCGAGATCGGCGAGTGCGTGGCTCATGGGCAGGAGATCGCGTCCGTGGGCGAACCGGGACGACGGCTCGCGAGATTGGCCGCGCTTTAGGCGGCTATTCCCGCGCGCTCGGCGATGTAGGCCTTCACGCGCTCGGTGTCGGCCGGCAGCACCCGGTAGTGCTGCGATCGGCCTTCGAGATCGGTGTAGGCGGATGGGCGGTCCGGATTGCGCCCGAGCGCTTCACGGATCGTTGACGCGAACTTTGCGGGCAGCGCCGTCTCGACGCACACGAGCGGCACGCCGCTGTCGCGATGCTGGCGCCCGACGTGAATGCCGTCTGCGGTATGCGGGTCGACGATGACACGGTAGTTTGAGTAGCAGTCACGGATCGTGGCGATCCGATCGGCGTGCGTGCTCGTTCCGGACACGAAACCGGAAGCCGCCACTCGTGCCCAATGCGGCTTCCAGTGCGGCGACCCGGCGAGGTCGAAGCTTCCTTCGCTGGCGAGTTTGATCCATAGCGCTCGTAGCACGGAGGGATCGCGTCCGACCATGTCGAACACGTAGCGCTCGAAGTTCGA
The DNA here is from genome assembly GCA_963724975.1 of uncultured beta proteobacterium. Lineage (GTDB taxonomy): Bacteria > Pseudomonadota > Gammaproteobacteria > Burkholderiales > Casimicrobiaceae > CAIWHR01. Next base: position 6,094 of record CAVRXB010000007.1, read on the forward strand.
CGCCTTCGAGATGTCCATCGACGGGCTCGACGTTGCGTGGGTCTCGGCGGACGCCCGCGGACGGTAGCGGCCGGTGCGGAAGAACTCGTCCAGGACATCGTTCTCGTTGGTGGCGAGGATCAGGCGGCGGATCGGCAGTCCCATCTGTTTCGCGACGTGCCCGGCGAGGATGTTGCCGAAGTTGCCCGACGGGACGGCGAAATCGACGGGATCTTCGTCGTCGCGGGCGACGGCGAAGTAGCCCTTGAAGTAGTAGACGACCTGCGCGGCGACACGCGCCCAGTTGATCGAATTGACGGTGCCGATCGCATAGCGCGACTTGAAGTCGGCGTCGCCGCTGACCGCTTTTACGATGTCCTGGCATTGATCGAACACGCCTTCGATCGCGAGATTGTGGATGTTCGGATCGGCGAGCGAGAACATCTGCGCGGTCTGGAACGGGCTCATCCGCCCCTTCGGCGACAGCATGAACACGGCAACACCGCGCTTGCCGCGCATCGCGTATTCCGCCGAGCTTCCCGTGTCGCCCGACGTGGCGCCAAGAATGTTGAGCCGGCGCGCGCGTTGCGTGAGCACGTACTCGAACAGGTTGCCGAGAAGCTGCAGTGCGATGTCCTTGAACGCAAGCGTCGGGCCGTTGGATGCATGCAGCAGGTGCAAGCCAGGTTCGAGAGACGAGACGGGAGTGATGTCGTCGCTGCCGAACTTCTCCCTCGTGTATGTGCGGTCGATGATCGACTTGAGATCGGGTGCCGGAATGTCGCCGATGAAGCGCGACAGGATTGCCTGCGCGAGATCGCGGTAATGCGCGTGTCGGAGTGCCACCAATTCCGCGCTCGAGAAAGAGGGATAAGCCTGCGGAACGGCAAGGCCGCCATCGGGGGCCAGGCCTTCGAGCAGGATCGCGCAAAAGGGCTGCGGGTGGTCGGCCCACGCGCCGCGCGTGCTGACGTAGCGCATCAGTTGAGTTCTATCAGTTGAGCTCTTCCAGCCGGATCCGCACGACCTTGCCATTGACCGTCGGCAACGCTTCGATCTTCGCGATTGCGTCGACCACGCGTTTCTCGATCGTTCGATGCGTGAGCAGGATGATGTCGGTCTGCTCCTCGCCTTCGGAGGGCTCCTTCTGGATCATCGCGTCGATCGAGATCTCGCGATCGGCGAGTATCCGCGTAATGTCGGCCAGAACACCCGGGCGGTCCTGCACGCGCATCCGCAGGTAATAGCTCGTTTCGACCTCGCCCATCGGCAGGAATGGAACGTTCGACAACTGGTCGGGCTGGAACGCAAGGTGCGGCACGCGATGTTCGGGGTCTGCCGTGTGCATCCGCGTCACGTCGACGAGGTCGGCGATCACCGCGCTCGCCGTCGGCTCCGCACCCGCCCCTGCGCCGTAGTAAAGCGTCGGCCCCACCGCATCGCCTTTCACGAGCACCGCGTTCATCACGCCTTCGACGTTAGCTATGAGCCGCTTCGTCGGAATCAGCGTCGGATGGACGCGGAGCTCGATTCCGGCGCTCGTACGCCGAGTGATGCCGAGCAGCTTGATCCGGTAACCCAACTCCTCGGCGTATCTAATGTCCTCGCGCGTCAGCTTCGAAATGCCTTCGGTGTAGACCTTGTCGAACTGCATCGGCACGCCGAACGCAATCGCCGACATGATCGTGAGCTTGTGCGCGGCATCGATGCCCTCGACGTCGAACGTCGGATCGGCCTCGGCGTAGCCGCGCGCTTGCGCTTCCTTCAGCACCGTCGCGAACGGCGCGCCTGTTGCGCGCATCTCGGACAGGATGAAATTGGACGTGCCGTTGATGATTCCGGCGATCCATTCGATCCGGTTGGCGGTGAGCCCTTCGCGCAACGCCTTGATGATCGGAATGCCGCCCGCGACCGCGCCTTCGAACGCGACCATCACGCCCTTTGCGTGCGCCGCAGCGAAGATCTCGTTGCCGTGGCGAGCGAGCAGCGCCTTGTTCGCGGTGACCACGTGCTTGCCGTTCGCGATCGCCTGCAAAATGAACGTTCGTGCATGGTCGGTGCCGCCGATCAGCTCGACCACGATGTCGATGTCCGGTCGGGCGAGCACGGTCGCAGCGTCGGCGGTCACGTTGACGCCGGTCGCCCCGCGAGTCAATTCGCGCGCACGATCGATTGCCCGCTCGGCGATCCACGTGATCCGGATCGGACGCCCTGCGCGCCGAGTGATCTCCTCTTCGTTTCGGCGCAGCACCGTCCACAGGCCGGTGCCCACCGTGCCTACGCCAAGGAGGCCCACCTCGAGCGCTTTCATGGCGGCATCACGCGTTCGAAGATTGCGTGGCGGGACGCGCTGCCCCGGCGGGCGTTGCCGCGTCGGCGGGACGTGCCGGGCTCGCAATGCCGTCGTCGCGGAACATCTGCTTGATGCCGCGGATCGCCTGGCGCGTGCGCGACTCGTTCTCGATCATTGCAAAACGGACGTAATCGTCGCCGAACTCGCCGAAACCGATCCCGGGGGACACCGAGACCTTCGCAGCGGTCAAGAGTCGCTTCGTGAATTCGAGCGAGCCGCCTTCGCGATAGGCGGCGGGAATCTTCGCCCATACGTACATCGACGCTTTCGGGTTGTCGACTGGCCACCCGGCCTCGTGCAGTCCCTTGACCAGGACGTCGCGCCGCTTCTGGTAGCGCATCGCGATCTCGGCAACGCAATCCTGCGGGCCTTCGAGGGCCGCAATGGCCGCGACCTGGATCGGCGTGAACGTGCCGTAGTCGTGGTAACCCTTGATCCGCGCGAGCGCGTTGACGAGATCCTTGTTGCCGACCATGAAGCCGATCCGCCAGCCGGCCATGTTGTAGCTCTTCGACATCGTGAAGAATTCGACGGCGACGTCGCGTGCCCCGGCGACTTGCATGATCGACGGCGCGCGCCAGCCGTCGAAACAGATATCGGCATACGCGAGGTCGTGGACGACGTAGATGCCGTGCTCGCGCGCGAGCGCGACGATCTTCTCGAAGAACGGCAGTTCGACGCACTGCGCGGTCGGATTCGACGGGAAGTTGATGATCAGCATCTTGGGCTTCGGAAAGCTCGTGAGGATCGTCCGCTCGAGCTCCACGAAGAAATCGCCGTCGGGCGTCATCGGCACGTGCCGGATGTCCGCGCCCGCGATGACGGGACCATAAATGTGGATCGGATAGCTCGGATTGGGAACGAGCACTGAGTCGCCGCGATTCAGCGTCGCCAGCGCAAGGTGCGCGATGCCCTCCTTCGAGCCGATGGTGACGATCGCTTCGGTCTCCGGATCGAATTCGACGCCGTAGCGGCGCTCGTACCAGTGGCAAACCGCGCGCCGCAGCCGCGGGATGCCCTTCGACACCGAGTAGCCATGCGTGTCCGGCCGGCTGACGGTCTCGATCAGCTTGTCGACGATGTGCTTGGGTGTCGGGCCATCGGGGTTGCCCATCCCGAAATCGATGATGTCCTCGCCGCGGCGGCGCGCGGCCATCTTGAGCTCGTAGGTGATGTTGAAGACGTACGGCGGCAGGCGCGTCAAGCGCGCGAACTCTTTTTGCAGGGAGGGAGGCATGCGGGTCCTTCAACGTAAGCGCCCGGAACCGTCCGAGCGACGCTGCAGCGGGAACACGGGTAGAATCCTAGCCGATTGAAACACTTACCGCAATGCATCATCGATGAAATTCCACCTGTCGACGCCGTCGGGCAACGTCATCACGGGCGAGGGTCCAGGCTGGATCCGCGTCGGCGCGCAGGAATATCGCTCCGGCATCGTGCTGACCGCGGACACTGTGGCGCCCGAGTGGGCGAAGGAAGGATTCGACGCGCTGACCGAGGCGGATTTCGCCGGACTGCTCGCTCACTCGCCCGAGATCGTTCTGCTGGGTACCGGCAGCACGCTGCGGTTTCCGCATCCTCGTCTCATGCGTGCGCTTACTGAGGCGCAGGTGGGCATCGAAGTCATGGACACACCCGCGGCGTGCCGGACGTTCAACATCCTGGCCGCCGAGGGACGCAAGATCGTTGCCGCGCTGATCGTCGCTTGATTGGATCGCTGTTCAGAGCGCGTCGGTGACCAACACCCGGCCTTTCGCGCCCACCGCAGTCCGGCCGTCCGCGCCCTTGATCCGGCCGCGCAGCTCGACGACGTCGCCAGCGAGCTTGGCGTTCGGCGTCACGCGGACGATCAGCCATTCGAGCAGAATCGTCTCATCGGCGAATATCGGTTTCTTGAAGCGCTGCCAGAATTCGAGGCCGAGCATCGCGCCGCGTTTGGAAAAATGCTTCGCCGTCAGCGCGAGCAGCAGCGCCGTCGTGTGTGGTCCGCTCGCGATCAGTCGTCCGAATCGCGTGCCGGCGGCGAAATCGGCATCGTGATGCACCGGGTTATCGTCGCCGACTCCGCGTGCAAAGCCGGCCACGAGCTCGGGCGTGAGCGTCACTTCAGCCGAAAAACGTTCGCCGGGTCGCGCGCGCATGAAGCCTCCCGCTCTGTCGATTGTGTCGCCGAGTGTGTCCATGACCAAAGCCTACCCCAACATGTGCGCAACGGCTATTTCATCTCCAGCGGCATCCGGTATCGGTGACCGTGTCGAACACGAGGAACGGCACGGCGAGCAATCCCATCGCCGCATACGCATCGCGGCAGTCGGGCTGCTCCGCTTTCTGGATCGCCTTCCCAAGTTTCGATACCGGCTCCGGCGGCGGAGCATCGAGATTGAAGATTCCCTTGCGCCCGCTCGATCGGCCGATCTCCGGACCCTGCTCTTTCCTCGTTGCTTCGAGGTTGAACCGCGGCGCCTGGCCCGGCGGCGGCACAACGCCCACCGGTGGCGACGCACGCGGCTTGAAGATATCGTCCGGATCCTCGCCAAACTTGAGACGCGGCGACGGCTCGGCGCGGGCGCGTCGCGCGGAGGCGCAGTCGCGGGTCGTGCCGGCTCGAGATCACGCGCGGGCGGTCGTTGGGATTCCACGCGCGGCGATTCCGGTGATGTGGATTGGGGCGCAGCGGGCGCGGCAGGCGCCGGTTGTGCGGTCGGTGCCTGGTCGACCGGGCGCGGCGCCGTACGTTCCGCGCGTGGTGGGGCCGCCGGCGTCGTGGCGGGTGGCGCAAGGACCGGCGGAGCTTGGGGCACCGGCGCAGTCGTTTCGGGAATGAGCGGGCGAGGCGCTTCCGGCACGAAACGCGGGAGTTGTTCCTCGAGCGGAGCGATCACCGGCGGCGGCGCAACGGGCGACAAGGGCTCTAGCTTCGTTTCCGGCTCGACCACCGGAGGCGTTTCGCGCTCGATCTTGGGCGGAGCAGCGAGGGGTGCCTCCGGTGCGGGCGACGGTGTTTCGACGACGGGCGCCTTCTCCGGCTCGGCGGCCGGACGCACGCGTGGTGTCGCGGGCGGAGGGGTGGATGGGGGCGCGGGCCGTGGCACTGCGGCGGGCGACGCCGGCGTTACCGCCGGTTCCACCGCTGGTTCCACGCTTTGGCGCGGCGCTTCGAGTTCGACGCGCGGGATCGTCTCCTCCAGCAGCTCGCGCGGCAACGCCTCTTCGCGTCGCAGCTCGATCGCCTTGTCGACGATCTCCGGCGCACCTCGATCGAGACTTGGCAACGATTCGATCGCAGGAGTTTCCGGCAGTGGCAATGCACCTGCCGCCTGCGGCGTTTGCGGCGCGGGCTCAACCGCAGGTGCCGGCGCCACGTCGCGTCGCGTTGGCGTTGGCTGCGTCGGCGCTCCCGGCCGTGGCGTCGGCGCCGACTCGCCTCCTCCCGCCTGCGCACCGGGCGCGACCTTCACGCGATAGCTGAAATCGGGCAGATACGGCGCCAGCGTGGCTTCGAGGTCTTGCGCGCGCCAGCCGGCGCCGCGTTCCGCCGTGCCGAAGAGCAGCACGAGCAGGATATGCAGCAGCATCGACAGCAGCACGAACTGCGCAAGCGACGGCTCCGAAACCGTGCGCGCGCGGCGACTCGTGCTGAATGCGGATGTCCTCATGGAAACCGGAGGGTGCTCCACAGCGAACACCTCGCAACGGCGCTGCAGAAAGATACGGGAGGAACCGCAAACGTTAGGACATGCCGCGCGCGAACGCAACCTCGGTCGTCACGCGGTCATCGCGTTCGCACGCCCTTCGTTACTCACCCATTTGCAGCAGCGTGCCGTGCTCTCGCGCATGGCGCACGGACCACGCAAAAAAGGCCGCGCCGAGCGCCAGATACACGACATTCAGGACCGCCGCCGTCCAGAATGCGTCCCATCGGAACTCGCCGTGCAGCAAGACGCCGCGCATCCCTTCGAACACGTGCGCCGACGGCGTGACCCGTGCAATCGCCTGCATCCAGCCGGGCAGCACGTCGATGGGGTAGTAGACCCCCGAGATGGGAGCGACGATGAAGATCGCCGCCCATGCCAGCTCCTCGGCGCCAAGACCGAGGCGCATGATCATGCCGGACATCGCAAGCCCGATCGCCCAACCGAACACGAGCAGATTGGCGAAGAACGCGAGCAGCGGAATGCCGAGCGAGAAGATCGAGTAGCGGAACAAAATCCATGCAAAGATGCACGCGCCGCCGACGCCGATCAGCGCACGCACCACGCTCATCGCCAGCTGTCCGGCGATGTATTCGGGCAGCGTCAGCGGCGAGACGAAGAGGTTGCCGAGATTGCGCGCATAAAGCTCCTCGATGAACGTGAGCGATACGCCGAGCTGGCCTCGAAAGAGCACGTCCCACAGCAGCACGGCGCCGATGAAAAAGCCGGGCGCGTCCTTTAGAAAGTTGTTGGTCGGCGCGAGATAGAGCGTAACGAACGCCCACACCACCATCGTCACCGTCGGGTAGTACATCATCGACACGACGCGGGTCCACGATTTCAGTATCAGATAGGCGTGTCGCCGCAGCACCGCGCGTATGCGGCGCAGCGAAGCGATTGCGCCCGTGTCGAGGACGATCGCATGCGCCGGATTGGTCACCACGTCGCAACCTCTTCGGCAGCGCCGCCCGCGACTCGCTCGTCGGTGCGGCCGCGCGCGATGTCAAGAAATACCTCCTCCAGGTTGCCGCGGCCGTACCGCGCAAGCAGCTCCTGCGGCGAGCCCTGGTCGACGAGGAGACCCGCGCGCAGCATGATGACGTCGTCGCACATGCGCTCGACCTCGCCCATGTGGTGCGAGGCGAGAAGCATCGTGCAGCTGGTGCGGCGCTGATACTGCTCGAGGTACGTGCGCATCCGGTCGCCGATGTCCGGGTCGAGCGACGCCGTGGGCTCGTCCAGCAGCAGCACCTCGGGCTCGTTGATGACTGCCTTGGCAAGCGACACTCGCGTGCGCTGTCCCGCCGACAGGTTGCCGTACGGCCGTTTCAGCAGCAGCGTAAGGTCGAAATCGGTGGCGACCCTGTCGATGCGCTCGCGCGCATTGCGCACGCCGTAGAGATCGGCCACCACCGCCAGGTTCTCGCGCACGGTGAGCCGCTTCGGCAGATCGACGTAGGGCGACGTGAAGTTGAGCCGCGGCAGCACGCTATGACGTTGCGACGGCATCTCCGCGCCCAATACGGTGACACGCCCCGAGGTCGGCGTCAGCACGCCCAGCAGCATCGAAAGTGTTGTCGTCTTGCCGGCGCCGTTGCCGCCAAGAAGCGCCGTCGTCGTGCCGCGCCGCACGCAAAACGAAATGCCCTTCACCGCCTCGACGTCGCCGTAGGACTTCCTGAGATCGGCGACAACAATGGCGGCGTCGGCGGGATTCATTGGCGGTTCGGCGCCGGCCCATTGGGCTTGCGTGCCGCAATTGTAGCGGACGCGCGATGCGCTCCGCTTCGGCGCGTGCGCCGAAAGGCCCTAAAAAGTGAGCTGATCGACGCCGTCGACGAGACCGCAAGACCTGGCTACAAACCCTAGCGGGCCGTCAGCACTGCACCGTCTGCTTGCAGAATTGCGCGAGCTCGCGCACAACAGTCGAGCTGCCGACCGGCACCTTTGCCCTGCCCTGCCCGTATTCCATGCCGAGCTTGAAATCGTATTTGGCGAAGAAACGGTCGAACTGCTCGGCGCCTACCGTGCCGAGCGCGGACAAGCCGTCGGTGGACGTATCGTAGTCGAGCAGAATCGCAGCCAGCGGCTGCGGCGCAGGACCCGCCAGCACGCGCGCGCCGTTCGCCGGATCGTAGACGCTATGGTCGGCGCAACAATGGATCACGTGCGCGTCGGAGGTCGGTGATTTCTGCGGCTGGTAGCGGATGAACGAGATGTCGCGCGTCGGGTAGGCGAGCTGGTGCGCGCAGATCGCCGAGAAAGCGACCACCGTGCGTCCCGGGCCGACGCCGCCGTCCCACGCGTACGTTGTGCCATCCTCGCGCCGCAACGTCGACGCCGCGGTGACCGGTCGCGCCAGACGCAACAGAAAGCAAGGCGTGCCCACGTACGGATAATGGAAGACGTAATTAGTCTCGGCCTCGAGCGTCGCGGCCTTTACCGGCGCCCCGTGCCTGTCGACCAGGCGCGTCCGTTCGTAAAGTCGCGGCGGGGTGCTCGCCCATGCGTGCGGCAGTGCGCCAATGCCGGCGGCACTCGACAGCGCCGCGCACGATTCGAGAAACTTCCGCCGTTCCATCCTCGCCTCCGTGCGAATGCACCGGGCAGCACGCTCGTTGCACCGGCGTCCTCCTATTGTACCGAGACCGATTGGTTCGGCACTAGCGCGGATCGCGATCCCGTCGCTCGATCGCCGGCGGTGCTGAAGCGAACAGCTGGAGCTCCTCACCGTCGTCGGCGAGCCGGACCTGTCGCTCGTAGGCGAAGCCCAACCTGCCGAGAAGCTTGATCGAATCTGCATTGTGCGACGAGACGACTGCCACGATGCGCGACAAACCGAGCGCGCGCGCAAACGCCAACGTCGCTGTTGCCGCCTCGAGTCCGAAACCCCGTGAGCGGTATGGTGGCAGGAACGCGAAACCGATGTCGACGTCGTCGAGCGTATCCCGCTTGATGAGTCCGCAGATGCCGATCGGGATGCGTGAGCTTTTCAATTCGACCAGATAGAGGCCGAAGCCGTGGTTGCGGTAGCTCGCGATCGGCCCGGCGAGGATATACGCGCGCGCGGCCGCCAGCGTGCGAACGCCGCGATCGGTGACATTGCGGATGAAAGCGGGATCGTTGAGCTGCGCGACGATGAACTCGGCGTCGTCCTCGGTCAGCTCGCGCAGGTTGAGACGTTCGGTCGCGAGCACGTGCCCGCGGTTGTCAGGGAGCGACAAGAAGCTCGCGAACGTGCTCGGCGACGCTGCGGCCGAGCGCGCTGAGCGCGTAGCCGCCTTCGAGCGTCGAGATGATCCGCCCCTGCGCATGTGTGCGGGCCACGGCGACCAGCTCGCGCGTGACCCACGCATAATCGGCGTCGGTGAGCTCGAGGCCGGCAAGCGGATCTTCGCGGTGCGCGTCGAATCCGGCCGAAACGTAGAGCAATTGAGGACGATGTCTTTCGAGCGCAGGCAACCAGTGATCACGCACCGCCGCCCGGAAAGCAGCGCTGCCGCTGCCCGCCGCGAGCGGAATGTTGACCATGTTCGGCCCGAGCTGCTCCAGGCCAGAATACGGATAGAGCGGATGCTGAAAGGTGGACACCATCAGCACGCGCGGGTCGGCGGCGAAGATTTCCTCGGTGCCGTTACCGTGGTGGACATCGAAGTCGATGATAGCGACGCGCTCGATGCCGCACGCCGCGAGTGCGTGCGCCGCACCGACGGCGACGTTGTTGAAAAGACAGAAGCCCATCGCTCGATTGTGCTCGGCATGGTGCCCTGGCGGCCTGACCGCGCAGAACGCGGTCTTGCATTCGCCGCGCACGACCATTTCCGTGGCCAGCACGAGCGCACCCGCGGCATGGCGCGCGGCCGTCAGCGAATCCGGACACATCGCGGTATCGGGATCGATGTAATGGAGCCCGCTGGCCGGGCTTTCGGCTTCGAGACTCGCGAGATAGCCTTCGCCGTGGACGCGCGCGAGTTGCTCGTGCGTGGCCGCCGGCGCTTCCCGGTGTTGCAGGTAACTGTCGAGCCCCGAGCTGATCAGACGGTCGCCAATAGCACGCAGCCGATCCGGACATTCCGGGTGATACGGCCCCATGTCGTGGAGGAGCGAGGATGGGTGGGTGATGTAGGCGGTCGGCACAGGGCTTGCTTCGAAATTTGGGAGCAGGGCGGAGCAACTTGTCGGCTACGACAGCGCCTAACGCTCATCCGGCCGGCAGATCGGCTGAATAGAGTGTAGCCGCTGCCCGTCGGTCGTGACTAGAGCGGCCCTTCCCAGTACAGTACCCGCGCCCCCACAACCGGATCCTCCAATGACCGTCCGCTCGCTTGGCCAGGCCAACGTGCCCGTCGTACAGCGGCTCGCCGCCGTCCTGGCACAGCTCGATCGCATCGTCGTCGGCAAGAACGAGCCGTTGAAGCTCGCCCTGGCCTGCCTGCTCGCCCGCGGACATCTGCTGATCGAGGACATCCCCGGCGTCGGCAAATCGACGCTGGCGCAGGCACTGGCGGCGACGCTGGGATTGAAGTACGCGCGCGTCCAGTTCACGAGCGACCTCCTTCCGGCGGACGTGCTCGGCGTGTCGATCTTCGACGCCCTGTCGCAATCGTTTCGGTTTCATCCGGGACCGGTCTTCAACTCGGTCGTGCTTGCAGACGAAATCAACCGCGCCCCGCCCAAGACGCAAAGCGCGCTGCTGGAGGCGATGGAGGAGCGGCAAGTCTCTCAGGATGGCGAGACGCGCGCGTTGCCGGATCCGTTCTTTGTAATTGCCACCCAAAACCCAGTCGAGCAGATTGGCGCGTACCCACTGCCCGAATCGCAACTCGACCGATTTCTGATGGCGGTCGAGCTTGGCTATCCCGATCCCGCTGCCGAGCGCGACCTGCTGACGGGAGGCGACCGCCGCGCGCAGATCGCCACGCTCCCGCCGCTTGCCGATCCGCCCACGCTTGTCGAATGGCAGCGCGAAGCCGCCGGCGTGCACGTTGCGCCCGCGCTTCTTGATTACGTTCAGGCGCTGCTGGCGGCGACGCGCGGCAATGTCGGCAGCGGCGCCGATGCCGGGGCGCGTCGCGGGCTCTCGCCGCGGGCAGGCATCATGCTTCTCGCTGCGGCGCGCGCGTGGGCGCTCGTCTCGGGGCGCCCGATGGTGGTGCCCGAAGACGTGCAGGCCGTTTTCCCCTCCGTGGCAGGCCACCGGCTCGCCGGAGGAGCGCGCAGCGGCGCGCTGCAGGCGCAGTCGTTGTTGCGTGCCGTCGCCATCCCCTAGGGGCATTTGATTACCGCGCGCGCCATCGAGTTGAGACGCTCGCCGCGCGAGTCCTGGCGCACGCGCTATCGGCAGCGGCTCTTCCGCACGCAGCCAGGCGACCGCGACGCCGTCATCCTGCGGCACAGCCGGATCTACATTCTTCCTACTCGTCGCGGCCTTGCGATGTTCGGCATGATCGCGATCATGTTGCTCACTTCGCTCAATTACGCACTGTCGCTCGGTTTCGTCGCGACATTTTTGCTGGCCGGGCTCGCTGCGGCCGCGTTGCTGCATACGTTTCGCAATCTCGCCGGCATCGAGCTCGCGCCACTCGCGGCCGGCGAGACATTTGCGGGCGGGACGCTCCCATTCACGCTGGCGATCGCGGGGAGCGCAAGCGCGCGCACTGCGATAACCCTGGCCGCCGGCGGCAGCCTCGCCGTCACCGTCGACGTCATCCCCGATACGGCAGTGCCGGTGACGCTCGAGGTCCCGGCGCCCAAGCGCGGGCGCGTCGCCCTCGGACGCGTGACGTTGTCGTCGGATTTTCCCGTGGGCCTTTGGCGCGGCTGGGCCTACGTCCACTTCCCGCTCGCGGGTGTCGTGTTTCCCGCGCCCGAAGCGGACGCGCCGCCGCTCCCGGCCGGCTATCAAGGCGAGAACGCGCACAGCGAGTCGCGCGACGGCGATGCCGACCTGTCGGGGTTGCGAAGCTACCAGCCGGGTGATCCGCTGCAGCGTGTCGCCTGGAAGGCAGTCGCGCGCGGCGCGGGCTGGCACACCAAACATTTCGAAGGGGGCGGCAGCCTCGGACCGGCCGAGCTCCTGTGGCAGTCGTTGCCGCACGCACTCGGCGTCGATGCGCGCATCGCGCGCCTTACAGCCTGGGTGCTCGCCGCCGAGCGCGTCGCACGTCCGTTTGCGCTTCACGTTCCCGGAATGACGCTGCCCGCGGGACAGGGACGCGAGCATCGGCGGGCTGCGCTCACCGCGCTCGCGATGCTGCCGGATTCCTTGCCATGAAAAAGCCGCCCCAAGCGGCGCTGTCGGCAGCCCAGATCCGCTGGCTTGGCGTCTTTCTGCTGGCCGCACTGCTCCCGCAGGCGCCATTCGTGCCGATCTGGGTCGCCGGATTCGGAACCATGCTGGTCGTGTTGCGGATGCTGCTCCTCTATCGCGATCGCATCCGCGCGAACGCGAAGCCGGCTCGCATACCGTCTTGGGCGCTCGCGTTTTTCGCCGTCGCCGCCGGCATCGCAATCCGGCAATCGTTTGGTTATTTTCTTGGCCGCGAACCGTGTGTCGCCTTCCTGTTCGTTCTGGCCGGCATCAAATATCTGGAGGCGCGAACCACACGCGACGGCACGTTGCTCGTATGCCTCGCAAGCTTCCAGATCGTGACGCCGTTCTTCTACAGCCAGTCGCTGCTCGCAGCGCTTGCTGCGCTGCCCGCGCTGGTCACCCTCGGCGCGGTGCTGCAGGTGCTGGCGCAGCCGTCGCTGCGCGATCTCCCGCTGTCCGAATGGCGCGTTCCGTTATCGCGCACGATGAAGCTCTTTGCACAGGGCGTTCCGCTCGCGGCGGTGCTGTTTGTCCTTTTTCCGCGCCTCGCGGGGCCGATGTGGGGGCTGCCGAGCGATGCAGGTTCGAAATCGGGCCTTTCGGAACAAATGTCGCCGGGCTCGATCAGCGAACTCTCTCTGAGCGACGCAGTCGCGTTTCGCGTCGACTTCGATGGCGCGGTGCCTCCACCAGCCCAGCGGTATTGGCGCGGGCCGGTCATGTCGCGCTTCGATGGCCGCGAATGGATCGCGACCGATCGCCGCCCGCCGCCCGGCCCGCGGCCCGTCGGCCGGCGAATTGCCTACTGGGTCACCCTCGAGCCCAATTGGAAATCATGGTTATTCGCCCTCGACCTCCCCGTCGGGCCGCCCACTGCGGAGGCGCCCGAGCGCGGGGCACCCGACGCCACCATCGGCATCCTCACCGGCGATCAGCGGATCTTGTCGCGGAGCCCGGTGACGCAGGCCATACGATATCGGCAGGTTTCGATCCCGGGCGAGACGTATGGCGCCGGGGACGCGCTGGAAGACGATCGCACCGAGAACTTGCAGCTGCCTCTCGACGGACGCAACGCCAATCCGCGCACGGTCGCTTTCGCGCGCGAGCTGCGTTCGCAACATTCTGACGATATCGACTACATTCGCGCGCTGCTGCAATGGTTCCGCACCGAATCGTTCTACTACACGCTGGCGCCGCCGCTGCTTCGTGGCGCCAATCCGGTCGACGCATTCCTGTTCGACGAGCGGCGCGGATTCTGCGAGCACTACGCGAGCGGCTTTGTCGTGCTCCTTCGCGCCGCGGGTATCCCGGCGCGCGTGGTGACGGGCTACCAAGGCGGCGAGATCAATCCGACGGGCGGCTACCTCATCGTCCGCCAATCCGATGCCCATGCCTGGGCCGAAGCACTGCTCGGCGGCAAGTGGCGCCGCTTCGATCCCACCGGCGCGGTCGCGCCGTCGCGCATCGAGCGCGGGTTGGGCGGCGCGCTGCCGTCAAGCGAATTCGTCCCCCTGCTGGCGCGCCTCGATGAGGGATGGTTCAAAAGTCTGCAGCTCACATGGGATGCGCTCAACCACGATTGGCGGCGCCACGTCATTGGCTTCAATTACGACAAGCAGCGCTCGCTGTGGCGCTCGTGGAACATGGACCGGTTGCCGCCCGCCGTGATCACCGCGATCGTCGCCGGGCTTATCGGACTTTGGGGTGCCGGCATGCTCGGGCTCATCTCGTGGTGGCGACGTCGCAGCGGCGACCGCGCACGCCTGCTATGGGATGCGCTGTGCCGCCGTCTGTCGAATGCCGGATTGCCGAAGCAGCCGTACGAAGGGCCGCTCGCGTTCGGCGCACGCGCCTCCGCGCGCTGGCCGGAGTTAGGCGTCGCGTTTCGCGTCATCGCGGAGTCGTATGCAATACTCCGTTATGGTCCGCCGCCGGATGACGCGAGTACGCAACGGCAGCGCGACGCCGCGCTTGCCCGCCTTACGCGCGCGATCGAGGTGCTTCCGGCAGCCGCGACGTTGCGCGCGACCTGGCCGCAATAGCAGCTGCGCTCCCCGAAGTAGGGTCGGCCTCATGCGTCGACTCGCGATTGCTCGCTGCCCCTTGCCTTCGGCGGGGGCCCGGCTCGCCGCTCGCGACGCTACAGCAGCGCGTCGCGGTCGAGTCCCCTGCGCGTCAACCGCGCACGCAGCTTTTCGATCGCCTCCGTCTGGATCTGCCGCACGCGCTCGCGGGTGACATTGAGCTCGCCGGCGAGATCCTCGAGCGTGGCGACGTCGCGGCCGTTGAGACCGTAACGGCGTTCGATCACCATGCGCTGACGATCGTTCAGCTCGGAAAGCCATATCCGCACCCATGCCTCGATCTCCGAGTTGTGCAGCAGAAGTTCCGGCGCCAGCGCGTTCTCGTCCGCGACGCCGTCGGCGACCGATACGCCGCCGTCGCGATCCATCGGCGCATCGAGCGAGGTCACATGTTCGTTATAGCGCAACACGCGCCGCACCTGCTCGACCGGCTTGCCGAGCAGATGTGCGACGTCGTCCAGCGTCGGCTCGCGGCCGTCCGGCAGGCCGTGCATTTCAAGGTGGCGCATTGCGCGCAACACGACGTTGAGCTCCTTGACGACATGAGCCGGAAGCCGGATGGTCCGTGACTGGCTCATGATCGCGCGCTCGACCGATTGCCGGATCCACCATGTGGCGTATGTCGTAAAGCGGAATCCGCGCTCGGCGTCGAATTTTCCAAGCGCATGAATCAGGCCGAGATTGCCCTCTTCGATCAGGTCGGGCAGCGCCACGCCGCGGTTCGTGTAGTGCTTCGCGATGCTGACCACGAGCCGCAGGTTGCGTTCGATCAACTGCTGCCGGGCGGTGAAATCGCCTTGCGCCATCGCTCGCGCGAGAGCGAGCTCCTCGTCGGCCTTGAGCAGCGTGTGCTGGCCGATCTCGTTGAAATAAAGCTGGGCGATGTCGTTGACGAAATCCGCGGAAAGGCCCGGCTCGGGCTCAGCGAGCGGAAGCTCCCGCGTCCAGCGGTCGGGTTCGGGGGCGTGCGCAGACGCTGCGCTGTCTTCATCGACACCGGCGTCGGCTTGCACAGGTTCCGCATGCTCGATGCCCGGCAGCTCAGGGCCAGCGTCGACGCGCGCACGCCGCGGCCCGGTCAATGGCGTTCCTCTACGCTTGCAGCGCCATTGATCGGTTCGGCCGCTGCAGGGCCCCTCACGCTCATGCCGGCGGCAGATACTTGAGCGGGTCCACGGGTGTTCCATGCCGCCGAATTTCGAAATGCAGCATCACCTGCTCCGCATCGGTGTTGCCCATCTCGGCGATCGACTGCCCTTTCGCGACCTGCTGGCCTTCCTTCACCAGAATATCGCGGTTGTGCGCGTATGCCGACAGCCATGTTGCGTTGTGCTTGACGATGACGAGCTTGCCGTAGCCGCGGATTCCGGACCCGGCATACACAACCTTGCCCGCCGCGCTCGCGACAACAGGCTGCCCTGCCTTGCCGGCGATATCGATGCCCTTCAGGTTCGGATTCTCGGAGATGCCGGTGATGACTCTGCCCGTTGCAGGCCACATCCAGCTTGGGCCGTCGTCGTCCGGCGCGGCGACCGCGGCCTTCGGCTCTGACTTCGGTTCCGCGCGCGCGATCACCGTCGGCGGCGCAGGTTCAGGGGCAGGCGGCGCAGGCGGCAATGCGGTTGCGCTTTTCTGGACATCGCGCAAGGCCTGTTCGGACCACGGCTCTTTCAGTGCCTTCGGCTGCGTTTTGTAGTTGTCCGTGTTGCGCGCTCCCGGAACCGCGAGTGGCGTGGCCGGACCCGACATCGGTGGACGCGCGTCAGCCGCGGTCACCGGCGGCACCGTCCGAAGCGGCGTAGTCGTCACGCCGGTCGCCGCGGGGGCGGGCTCCCCCGGCGCCGTCAGGCGCAACGATTGCCCCTCGCGGATCACGTTGATGTTCTCGATCGCGTTCCACGCGGCAAGCTCGCGGTAGTCGAGGCCGTTGTCGAGCGCAATCTTGTAGAGCGTGTCGCCCCGCTTCACGATGTACGTCGGCGGTGGTCGCGCCTCGGCTTCGGGCGCGGGCGCCGGAGGCGGCGTCACAGACGGCGCGGGTCGCGCGGGCCGTGTCGGGCGCTCCTCGACCGGGGCCGGCACACGCGATGCGCAACCCGCAACAATGACCGCGAGCGCAACAAAGGCGATTCGCGTGGATCGGGTGAGAAAGGTCGTAGAGGCGAAGACGGAGCGTGACATCGAGCTCGGCAAGACCAGTGCGTGCGGCCTCACGCGAGGCCGGGCAGCAATGGAACGAATCTTACCGCATCGAACGAATGCTCACGCAGGCCGCCGGGTGTCGATTCGATCACCGTCAATCGTTGCACGCGATCCCCCTGCTCGCCCGCCTGCGCGAGTGGCAGCACCATGCGCCCGCCGACCCTGAGGTATTTCAGCAACGCCGTCGGGACGTGCGTCGCAGCGGCGGTCACGACGATCGCATCCACCTCGAGGGCTTCGCCCAAGTCCGCCGAGCCGTCACCGTGCATCAGCCGCACGTTCTTGAGTTTGAGCGCCTGCAGGTTGCGCCTCGCCTTCGCGACCAGCGTGCCGATCCGCTCCACCGAGTAGACGTCGTCGGCAAATTGCGCAAGCACCGCCGTCTGGTAGCCGCAGCCGGTGCCAATCTCGAGGACGCGCCCGAGCGGAGCTCCGGCCCGAGCGAGCTCCGACATCCGCGCGACGACCCACGGCTGCGAAATGGTCTGCCCATCCCCGATCGGCAGCGGCGTGTCCTCGTAGGCGCGGCTTGCGAGCGCCTCGTCGACAAAGATGTGACGGGGCACCGCGTTCATCGCGGCGAGCACGATCTCGTCGCGGATGCCGTCCGCACGCAGGCGCTCGATCATGCGATCGCGCGTTCGCGTCGACGTCATGCCGATTCCCGAATGCCTCCCGTCCTGCGTTCCCATTCCCCTCTCCTACCGCGCCCGTGACGCACGTCCGCGTCATTCAATAGGCACCCCAGCCGCCGCGCCTCTGCTCAACGCTCGATCCACGCAGCAATCGGCGGCATCTCGTCGCGATTCGTGAGATCGATCTGCAGCGGCGTAATCGATACGTACCGCTCTTCGATGGCGCGAAAATCGGTGCCATCGCCTGCGTCCGCCGCGGCGCCCGCGGCGCCGACCCAATAGACGGTTTCGCCGCGTGGACTCTTCGACTTGATCATGTCCTCCGCCTTGTGACGCCGGCCAAGTCTCGTCACGCGGTAACCGCGGATTTCCCCGCGCGCGACATCCGGCACGTTGACATTGAGCAGGCCCCCACCCAACGGATGCCGGCGATGGCGTTCAACGAGCTCGAGCGCCACCGCAGCCGCGGTGTCGAAATGCGCGCCGTTCTTCGACGCGAGCGAAATCGCAATCGATGGAATGCCGAGCAGGTAACCTTCGGTCGCCGCGGCAACGGTTCCCGAGTAGATCGTGTCGTCGCCCATGTTGGGACCGAAGTTGATCCCCGAGATCACCATGTCCGGAAGCGCTTCCAGAAGCCCCGTCACTGCAAGATGGACGCAATCGGTCGGCGTGCCGTTGACGAAGCGAAAACCGTTCGGCGCTGTCCGCACGGTCAGCGGTCGATCGAGCGTGAGCGAGTTCGACGCGCCGCTGCGGTCGCGCTCGGGCGCGACGACCGAAAGCTCCGCGTGCGGAGCCAGCACCGCCGCCAGGCGCTCGATGCCCGGCGCGAAATAACCGTCGTCGTTGGAGAGGAGGATGCGCATCGTGGCGCGGCTGGGCGTCGCACCGGATCCGCTGCCCGGCCCATCGTTGGCGGCAATTATAACGCGCGCAGTGCCGCACGCTCCTGCAGCGTGCGCATGTTTGCAAGGCGCGCGCAATCGATTATCCTCGACCGAGCCGGCACATCGCACGGCACCGTCCGGAACCCTCCTCGATGCAGCCGCCCGTCCCCATCGATCTTGCCGATCATCGCCGCACGCTGACGGGAAAGACGTTGCCGCAGCTCTTCGCTGGCGACCCCGAACGATTCGATGACTTGTCGTTCGCGTGGGACGACTGGCTGATCGACGTGTCCAAGGAGCGCCTCACGCGCGACACGCTGAGGCTGCTCGTCGCGCACGCACGCGATGCGGGCCTCGAGGGCTGGATTGCCGCACTCTTCGCCGGCGAAAGGTTGAATCAATCGGAAGGGCGGCCGGCGCTGCACACGGCGCTGCGCCAGCAGGACGACACGCCGCTTATGGTCGACGGTCACGACATCGTGCCGGACATCCGCAGCGTTCAGGTACGAATGAAGGCGCTTGCCGCGCAGATCCGCGGCGGCGTGCGCGTCGGCGCGACGGGACGGCCGATTCGCGCGGTCGTCAACATCGGCATCGGTGGATCCGATCTCGGACCGTTGCTCGTGTGCGCGGCGCTTTCGCCGCCGCGCATGCGTGGCAGCACGGGTCCGCAGACAGAAGGCGTGGACGTGGCTTTCGTATCCAACGTCGATCCCGAGCATCTCACTTGCGCGCTGGGTCCGCTCGATCCCGCAGCGACGCTATTCGTCGTCACGTCGAAGACCTTCACGACAGGCGAAACGCTCGCCAACGCCGCGAGCGCAAAGGCGTGGCTCGCCTCAGCGCTCGGTCGCGGCGTGGACGTCGGTGCGCACTTTGTCGCCGTCACCGCCAACGCGGCGGCTGCAACCGCATTCGGAATCGCCAAGGCTGATGTCTTGCCGCTTTGGGATTGGATCGGAGGCCGCTACTCGTTGTGGTCGGCCGCGGGGCTGCCGATCGTGGTGAAGCTCGGCTGGGATCGCTTCGCCGACCTTGTTGCGGGAGGAGCCAGCGTCGACCAGCACTTTCGCACGACGTCGCTCGAGCGCAACCTGCCCGTGGTCCTCGGCATCGCCGGCTGGTGGAATGCTACCCAGCTGAAGCACTGCGAGCGCGTGGTCGTTCCGTATTCGCAGGCGCTGGCACGACTTCCCGCTTACTTGCAGCAGCTCGTCCTTGAAAGCAACGGCAAGCGCGTCGCCCGCGACGGCCACGCGCTCGCAGGTCCGACGACTGCGGCGCTCTGGGGCGAAACCGGCACCAATGGCCAGCACGCATTTTTCCAATGGCTGCATCAGGGCACGCGCGAAGCGCCGGTTGAGTTCATCGTTCCCATCCGAGCGGCGCATCCGCTCGCTGACCAGCAGTCATTGCTCGTCGCAAACGCGCTTGCGCAGTCGCAGGCGCTGATGGAAGGCCGCGGCGAGGACGCGCTGCGGGCGGAATTCCTGGCCAAGGGATTGACCGGCCCCGCACTCGACGCCGCGGTCGCCGCGCGAGTGTGCCCTGGCAATCGCGCGTCGACGACGATCCTGATGCCGGAAGTGAACGCGTTTCGTCTCGGCCAGCTGATCGCGCTCTACGAGCATCGCACGTTCGTCGAAGCCGTGCTCTACGGCATCAACCCGTTCGACCAGTTCGGCGTCGAGCTTGGCAAGACACTGATGGCGCCGATCGCTGCGGCGATCACGTCAAACGCAGCCCTGCCCGAGGCGACCGATGCATCGACGCGCGGGTTGGTCGCGCACGTGCGCGCGCAATCCGCACGCCCGCGAAGCTAGAGCCTAATCATGCTATGGACGCAAAGGCCCCTAGTGCGCCAAACGGATGGCGGTCGCCAGCTCGTAGACTGCGCTCGCGTAGAGGCGGCTCCGGTTGTAGCGCGTCAGCACGTAAAAGTTGTGGCAGGCAATCCAGTAACTTGGATTCTCGACACCCTCGGCATCTTTTTCCTCGAGCATCAACAACGCCACGGGATCAGAGGAAAGGTCGGGTGGCGCACCCGACGGTGCGACGCCATCGGCTGACCACGATTCCTCGGAGCGGCGCTCGCTGATCCCGCCGTCGAGGCGACGTTGCACGGCCGCGAGACTGTCCGCGGCAATGGCGGCGGGCAGAAGCACCGGCTGTCCGCGCTGCCAGTCGTGCCGCGCGAGATAGTTGCCGACGCTGCCGATGATATCGGGGGCGCTGGTCCACAAATCGATGCGACCGTCGCCGTCGAAGTCCACCGCGAACTCGCGATAGCTGCCCGGCATGAATTGCGGAACGCCGAGCGCTCCGGCAAACGATCCTTTCGGCACCAGTGGATCCACATGCTGGTCGCGCACGAGCAGCAGGAACTCTCTGAGCTCGCCGCGAAAGAACGCGGCCCGACGCGGATAGTCGAACGCGAGCGTCGAAAGCGCATCGAGCGCGCGGTGGGTGCCGGTGTTGCGCCCGTAATACGTCTCGACGCCGATGATGGCGACGATGATCTCAGGCGGGACGCCAAAGCGCTCCTCGGCACGCGCGAGCTCTCGTGCATTCGCATTCCAGTAGGCGACGCCCCCGTCGATGCGCGCCTGCGACAGGAATCGCGGCGCGTATTCGTACCACTTCGGTGGTTCGAGGATGGGCCGCTGCATCGCTTCGACGATCCGCGGCTGGAAGCGCGCCGCGGCGAAGGCGCGCACGAGCGTGGCGCGATCGTAGTGTTGTTCAGCGACCATCTCCGCGATGAACGACTTCACGTCCGCACGCCCCGCGTAGGTTGCGGCGACGACAGGCGATGATGCAAGCAGTCCGGCGAACGACAGGACGAAGCAGGCGGAACTCGCGAAGCGCATGGCGCACGACATCGGGAACACGGTGCAAATGTTATCATCGCGACCGATGTATCCGCTGTTTCGCCCGTTCCTGTTTGCGCTCGATCCCGAGACGGCGCACGACATGGTGTTCGCCGGTCTCGACGCTGCCGCAAGGGTCGGGCTGGCCAAGGCCTTCGTACCGCAGGTCCCATCTTCGCCGGTCACGGCAATGGGACTCGAATTTCCCAACCGCGTAGGACTCGCGGCCGGCCTCGACAAGAACGCCGCGCACATCGACGCTCTCGCCGCGCTCGGCTTCGGCTTTGTCGAGTGCGGCACGGTCACGCCGCGGGCGCAGCCCGGCAATCCGAGGCCGCGCCTCTTCCGCCTCGCCGAGGCAGAAGCGCTGATCAACCGGATGGGATTCAACAATGATGGCGTCGAGCGGTTCCTCGCCAACGCCGCGCGCGCCTCGTGGCAGGGCATCCTCGGCCTCAACATCGGCAAGAACTTCGACACGCCGAACGCTCGCGCTGTCGACGACTATCTCGCTTGCCTGCGCGCGGTCTATGTGCGCGCTTCGTATGTGACGGTCAATATCTCGTCGCCCAACACCAAGGGACTGCGCGATTTGCAAGCCGACGATGCTCTCGCTGGCCTCCTTGCCGCGCTCAAGTACGAGCAGTCTGTGCTGTCGGATGCACACGGCAAGTACACGCCGCTCGTCGTCAAGATCGCGCCGGATTTGACGCCGGCTGCGCTTGCGGGCATTGCGAAGCTACTGATCCGCCATCGCGTCGAGGGCGTGATCGCGACGAATACGACGATCGCGCGCAACGCGGTGTCGGGATTGCGGCACTCGGACGAAGCGGGCGGACTCTCCGGGCGACCGTTGCGCTCGCAATCGACGGCGGCGATCCGCGTGCTGGCGCGCGAGCTCGATGGCGCGCTGCCAATCATCGGCGTCGGCGGGATCCTCTCGGGCACCGATGCGAAGGAGAAGATCGACGCCGGCGCGACGCTCGTGCAGATCTACACTGGACTCATCTATCGCGGCCCTGACCTCGTTGCCGAGTGCGCGCGGGCGTTGGCGCAAGGAGAGAGCAAGTGATCTGACAGCAACGTGTTACTTCTGGCGAAGCATGCGCACGCGCCAGGCCTCCTTCCAGCCGTCCGGCGCCTTCGCTTCGGTAATCACGAAATACGCGTCGTCGCCGTCGCGACGCCATGAGCTGCGAAAAGTCTGTTCCTGCTTGCCGTCGCTGTACTTGTCCTCGGGGAACACCAATACCCCGTCGGCAACGTGCAGAGTGCCGCGGCTGTTGCCGCCGAGCACGTTGATGTACAGATAATTGACTGACTTCGTTGTCGCATCCCAGAAATAGATGGTCTCGCCGGCGTAGGGGGACTTGCCGCCGGTTACCGTATGCCGATCGCGCAGGAACTGGCCGCCGTAGACCCACTCGAAACAGTGCTCGTCGATTTGCTTGCCATCAGGAAATGTTCCTTTCCAGCAATTCCCGGCAAGAAAAGCCTGCGGCTGAAAGTGGGCAACCGACTGTGCGAGGGCCTGGCCAGACAGCAAGACGGCGATCATCAGCAATGTGCGCATGTTCATCTCCTTGTCGATTTCCTTCGGGCGCCTGCCGTCGCTGCTTCCGCGAGCAGGCGGGCAAAATGATCGCGAAGCTGGCAAATGGCGATATCGAACTGCGCGACATCCCGGTACGTGCGCGCGAGCATCACGGCACCCTCCATCGTCGTCAGCACGAAGATCGCCAGCGCGCGGCGATTCACGTCCTTCGGGAGCCGCGGCCCGGCATCGTCAAGGCAGCGCTCGATCGCATCCACCCATGCGGTGAAATTCGCCTCCAGTCGCGCGCGCACGGGCGGATCAGGCTCGTGCAGCTCGAGCGCGAGGCTGCCGATGGGGCAACCATAGGTGCAACCTGTCTGGACAATCAGCTCACGGTACTTTGCGAGCAGCGCGAACACGCGGTCGATCGGATCGGCGACATCTTTCCACACTGGCGCCAGCAGCATTTCGTTGATACCGTCGTGGTACATGTCGAGTACCGCGAGCAGAACATCCTGCTTGCCCGGAAAGACGTAGTAGAGGCTGCCACTATGGACTTCGGCGCGCTGCAGCAGGTCGGCGATGCTCGTCGACTGGTAGCCTTTTTCCCAGAACAATGCCATCGCCGCGAGGACGATCCGGGTTCGGGTGTCAGCTCCCGCAGTGATTTGATCGATCATTCAACACAGCCTACGCCGATTTGAATGATCAATCAAGTGGCGGGGTGTACTCCTTCGCCCCCGCACCGCCGGTGCCCGATTCGGGCGCGGCGCCGCTCTCCGCCGCTCACGCCTCGGCCTCCGTACTGCCGATGTGAATCGTCGCGTTGTTTGGGTCGGCCTCA
The DNA here is from genome assembly GCA_963724975.1 of uncultured beta proteobacterium. Taxonomy (GTDB): domain Bacteria; phylum Pseudomonadota; class Gammaproteobacteria; order Burkholderiales; family Casimicrobiaceae; genus CAIWHR01. The sequence goes on from CAVRXB010000007.1 coordinate 29,493, forward strand.
TGCGGCCTCGGCCTCCGCACGGGCAAACACTGCTACGACTCTATCCGTCGGCCTCGCTGCGCCGGCTCGCCCCGGTCGCATCCCCGCGCGCTACCCGCGCGTGGGGCCCCTGCTTCCCGGCTCGCGTCGCTACTCGCGATTGCTCCGATCCCCTGTGCGCTTCGCGCGCGGGGCCCCTCTCCGCCGCTCACGCCTCGGCCTCCGCACTGCCATTGCGAATCGTCCCGTTCGATTGGGTCGGCCTCCTGCGGCGATTCGCGATTGCTCCGATCCCCTGTGCGCTTCGCGCGCGGGGCCCCTCTCCGCCGCTCACGCCGCTACCAGGATCTTGCCGTCGGCGTCGGCGACCACCGTACCTTCCTGATTGCGGCAAACGGCCGTCAGGACGACGACGCCACCGCCGTGATGCGGCTTCGGGTGCTTCTCGGTGACGGTCCACGTGGTCGTCAGCGTGTCGCCGGCGCGGACGGGCGCCTTGAACCGCGCGGCGTGCTCGAGATAGGCAATCGCGGTGCCGTGGAAATACATCCCGACCGGAGCGCCCATCATCGCGCTGGTGATCATCCCGTGCAGGATCCGCGTGCCGAAGCGCGAATTCCTCGCGTATTCGTCGTTGACATGATGCGGGTTGAAGTCGCCGATGAGCCCAGCTCCGAGCACCAGATGGGTGTCGGTGATCGTGATGGATCGACTGAACGTGTCGCCGACTGCGACATCATCGTAGCCATGGCCGCTGGCATCCATGCCAAGGCTTCCCTTCATCGTGCGCCGCCATGAACTGCCGCACGCGTTCGGCTGCGCAGCGTGTCGAGCTCGTCGAGGCAAAGGCAAGTGAACGCGAGACCGGCGTAGAGCGGCGCCATCAGGTTGACGAACGGGACCAGCGACAGCGGCGAAATGGCAAGACCGAGGCCGAACAGCCGCCCGCGGGCGGTGCGAAACAGGATTCCGCGCTCCTCGCTGCTCGCATGCTCCATGAGAGCATCGTAACGGAAGAGACGCTGGCTGAGCCACGCGCTCGCACAGAGCGACAACGGCAGGCCGACCGGTGGAAACAACAGGAACGGCAGCGCTGCAAGCGCCACCGGAACCCACAGTGCAATGGCCAACATCGCGTTGGCGGCGCTGCCAGCCGCCGTTCCGCCGCGTTTTTTTTCGAGTGCGGAAAAATAACGCACCTCGACTGCGCGCACGAAAACCGGTCCGGCGAAGACTGCAATCGCCGCTAGCGCGAGCGCGCCCGCCGCGACCGTAATCAGCACGAATGCCGCGATGGCGCCGCCAGCGGTCGCAAACGCACCCGGATCTCCCGACACGCCAAGCGCGGCCGACGCGCGCGCGATCACGCCACCGAGCGCGATGGTCAACGGAACGCCGAACGCGAACGCCGCAACGAGCCACAGTGCGAAAGCCGCGAGGAGCGGCGCGGCAACGAGCGTCAGCACGCGCGGATCCGCGAGCAGCGGAAAGGCGCGCACGAGCGCGCGCGCAATGGCCTTCACGATTCCCGCGCGCTTGCAGATGACGGCTTGGCTGCGATCGGTTCCCAGCGAAACCCGCCTGCCTCGATACCCGCGACCAGATGGTCCATGGCGGCTTCGAGAAGCGAAGGATCGCCACGCACTCCGAGCTCGATTCTTCGGCCACCGTCCGGCATGAACGTGGGCAGACTGAAGAGCTTCAGCTGCGGAAAGCGCGCGACGTTGTCGTCCATCACGGGAAGGAGCTGGCTCTCGCCGGCGCCATACACGACGATTGCCCGCTCTTCCGATGGCGGCGCGGCGAGGGTCGGATAATGCGTCGCGAGCACCCAGTCCAGCATCGGCTGCGCCATCTGGGGAAATCCGGGGAAGAAATGGTGATCGCGGATCGAGAACGACGCGATGCGGTTCACGGGGTTTGGAATGATCGCGCTTCCTGCGGGAAATTCCGCCATCAGCACGCGATGCGGCCAGGCCTCCTTTCCGAATCGCGCCTCGATTTCGGAGAGCGCCTCGGGGTGACGCACGAGGGACACGCCCAGTGCCGCGGCCGCTGCGTGCCGCGTGTGATCGTCGGGTGTCGCGCCCACGCCACCGAAGGCGAACACCAGGTCGCCCGACGCAAACGTTTCGCGCAGGACCGCGGTGAGCCGCGCGCGATCGTCGCCTTCGTAGCGAGCCCATCCGAGGGCGAGTCCACGCGCCGAAAGCGTCGCGATCACGTGCGAAAGATGCGCATCGGCGCGCTTGCCCGACAGGATTTCGTCGCCGATGATCAGCGCGCCGATACGCTTCACCAGGGGACCCTCACTGTGCGCCATTCACGATTGCGCTGCACGGCCCAATGCGGATGAATGCAAGACGCGCGACGAAGGGGATAGCCGAGGCGTCGCAACGGCGGATGCCCCACACAAAGGCTAATCGGCCGCCGCTTCCGCCTCGGGAAATTGAGTGTCGATCTGCTGCATCATCGAGCCGAAGGCGCGATCGATCAGCGGTTCGGCCTCGACCAGACGCGCGTGGTCGGCGCGGAAGCGCTCGGCCAACTCCTCGGCCGTCATCGACAGCGCCTTCTGTCCCTGCCTGTTCGTGAAGAGGTAGGTGCCGCGGAGCGGACTGATCCAGGCGAGCTTCGCAAACGCGAGTTGACCATCGTCGGCCTCGAACTCGATCCACATCCCGCGCTCGAGATTCTGCGCAATCTCGAGGAACTGGTCGTCGATGACTTCGGGGGTCGGCTCGGCCGGGGCGGGCTCTGCTTGCTCCATGGCCGCCGCGAGCTGCTCGGCCTTCGCCGCGGCGACTTCGTCCCCCGCGGCTTTCGCGATCACCGCTTCCGCCTTCGCCTGTTCCGCCACGGCGACCGTCGGCAGCGCGACTGCAGCGAGCGCCGGCTTGACGGCGGCTGCGTGCGCCTCGACGAGATTCGACATGAAGCGCTCGCGATCGTCCGGCGGCCAGCTCACGCTGTGCATGCCGGCTGACATCCGCTTCAGCAACGAGGGCAGCAGTGCGACGAGGTGCCGGCGGTCCTCGTTCGACTTCTTGGGCTGCACGCTCCACACGAGATCCTCGAGCGTCGCTACCGCCTGTGCCCAGGCGTCGCTCTCGTCGCCCTGTTGCAGATAGACGTTTTCCAGCGCGGACTGCCAATGCATGCGGAGGAACGACGCCAGGAAATTGGGGATTGGATATTGCTCGATGCGCCGTTCGATCTCGGTCTTCGATACCCCTATCGCGATCTGGCGGCGGTCGCTTTGGTTGATTTCCTCGGCGGTCGTCAGGATGTTGGCTTCGGCGGCCTTCTCCTCCTCGGCGAGGAATGCCTCGAGGTCCTCGCGGAGCTCGTCGAAGATGGCGAGATTGTCGGCAAAGCCGTCGAGGATCCGATGGACGATCGACGTCGATCTTGCGATAGAGGGGATCGTCGCTGCCCATTGCAGGCGACCAGCCGAGACCTGCTTCGGCCAGCGCGTTGACGAGCAGGCGCGAGGGATGCCCCTTCTTGGCGAAGAACGCGCCGTCCAGCATCGCCGCCTTCAGCACCGGAATCTGCAGCCGCGCGAGCAGTGCCTTGATGCCGTCCGGCAGATCCTTGGTCTCGAAGATGAAATCGAACAGCATCGCGACCAGCTCGATCGTCATCGACTCGAGCTGGTTGGCCTTCTTGCCGAGCGGCGAATCCTGCAAATCGCGGAGCACGTTGTGCGTGCCCTGCGGTATCCCCGAAAACTGGACGAACGCTCCGCCGCCGAGATCGAAGCCTGTCTCTCCCGCCTGCAGCCGCGCGAGGCCCTCGCCCAGTGCCGGTGTCGCCATGATGGGCGCGCCCGGAATGTATCCCGAGGGTGTGGGCGCGAGCGGGCCGGTCGGGATGTAGCGCGCGCTGCCTCCGGTATCGATTTGCGGGAAATCGCCAGCTGACCCCTGGCCGCCGTCGAACATTCCCGGCGCGGGCATGCCCATAGGCGCACCACCTGCCATCCCGGTCGAGGGCATGCCCATGGACGCCCCCGGCATCCCCGCCGGCGGAACGGCGATGCCGGCCTGCGGAAACTCCGGCGCCCGGCCGGGCTGGGCGTACTGCGGCATGGGCACCGACTGTCCGGCGAACATTCGCCGGAACAGCGACATCACATCGACTTCGGCCATCGCCGGCTCGGCGTGAGCAGGATGGGGCAGACCCGCGGCCTGCGCCGCTGCCATCCTCGCGCGGTCGGCCGGGCTGCCGCGATTGATGATCGTCCCGCGGCTTCCGGCGGGAACGATGCGTAGCCCGATCAGGTGCTTGTTGAGCTCGGCGTAAATGGTATTGATGTCGGACAGCGAGGCCTGGTTGATTTCCTTGAGGATCGCGAACTTGACCCGGTCCTCGCCCTTGAGCGAGTTGAGCGCCTCGGCGAACGAATCGACGATCGCCGCCGGCGCGAGCGGATTTTGGGCGTGTTTCGAGATCCGGGTTTCCGAGCAGGTGACCGATGGCGCGATTGAGCGAATGCAGCTCATCGTGGCAGAGGTTCTCGACGACGCGCGTGATGTTCCCGGTGATGACCGATTCGTCCATCGCCGAGGTATCGACCAGCGTCAGCTTGTCGACGTCGACTTTCGAAAAGTCGGCCTTGTCAGCGGTCTTGCCGGAAATACCGTCGTTGACCCGGCCACGCATGCGCCGCTCGAATTCGCCCATCAACGAGGGCCGCTGCGTTTTGAGCGTCTCGCGCGCGTTCATGTAGACCTGTTGTTCGTCGCGCACGTCGGTCCGACCCGCGCGGTCCATCAGCATGTCGGACACCTTGTCCATCAATGCCGTGAACGAGAGCAGCAGGCGATGAATGGCGAGATCCCGGCAGTCGGCCATGATCTTCGACATTTCGCGCGACACGGGCCGGCGGGCGGCCGATTCGGTAGTCGGTGCGTTCATCCTCGTGGTGCCGAAGCTGTTTGTACTCCACACCGTCCCAAGACGGCGAGGTTCGGGCGTAGCTTGCCAGAACGTAGGACTGAAGCTAGAAACTTCCGGACGAAAATCCGCTAAGTTACTGTAGCACGGGCGGATTCCGCTGGCCAGCCGGGCTAGCTCCAACGCTACCGGTCGAGATCGGCCCAGGCGCGCTCCACACGCTTATAGGACACCGGGAACGGCGTCTTCAGTTCCTGCGCGAAGAGCGAGACCGAGAGCTCCTCGAGGAGCCAGCGGAACCCCTCGAGCCTGGGCTCGATCCGCCCCGCCAGCCGGTTCCGCTCGACCCGCTCCCGGTAGCGCCGCCACCAGTCGGCGATCGTGCCCGCGTGCCGAGCGTCCCGCTCCGGATTTTCGATGAATTTGGCGATTCGCCGGTCGAGCGCTTTCAAGTAACGCGGGACATGGCCGAGCTGAGGCCAGGGCGTGGCTTGGAAGAAGCCTGGGTAGACGAGCGCGTCGCGGCGTGCCCGTAGCTCGGCCGAAAGGCGCGCGTGCGCGGCAGGCATGGCGGCAATCCGCTGGCTAAGCGAGTGGTGCTCGGCCGCGATCGATCCCAGCAGCCGGAATGCGCCCTCGGCAACCGCCGGCAGCCTCGTACGTGCGCGTTTGACCTGGTCGGCAAAGGCAGCTTCGGAACGCGGCAGCGGATCATCCCCGATAAAGGCGCGATCGCAAACCGCGAGCAGCACATCGGCCTGCAGCCGATCGGTGGGAATCGTCGTTTTCAGCTGCAGCGCCGCTTGCGTGAATCCGGGCGCTCCCTTTTCGAGCTGCGTCACGGCGTTCCGCAGTGCGAAGCGAATGAGGCGGACAACGCCCGCGCGCATCGATGCTTCAGCCGCTTCGCGAGTGTCGTACAGGGCGATCGAAACGGAATCGCCGTCATCGACGAGCGCCGGGTAACCGGTGACTCGTTTCCCATCGACGACACGGGTCAGGGATTCGGGGAGATCGCCGGAATCCCAGCGCCGCAGCCCGCGCCGCTCAACCGAAGCGCCGGCCTCCGCGAACTCCAATTGCGCCGCATCGCCGAGCTGCGCGCGCAACGCGGCGAGATCGCGTCCGCTCCCGAGCTCGATTTCGGCCGCATCGACAACACGGACGTTGACCTCAAGATGGGGCGGCTAGCGCGACGGCGTCCCAAAGGTCCGCCGGCAGGCTGAGGCCAAGGCGCGCCGCAAGCCAGGCGCGCAACGCATCCGTCAGCGCCGCCTTTCCCGGCGATGAGGCTTCGAGGAACGCCGTCACGGTGTCCGGCAGCGGCGTCAGCCGGTTGCGGAGTGACTTCGGAAGCGCCTTCAGGAGCAGCAGCACCTTTTCGCGGATCATCCCGGGCACGAGCCACGTCAGACGCTCGGCATCGATCTGGTTCAAGAGCGCGAGCGGCACGGTCAGCGTGAGCCCGTCCAGCGGGTGTCCAGGTGCGAAACGATAGCGGAGCGGCAGGCGGGTCCCGGCCGTCGTCATCGTCTCTGGATAAAGTTCCTCGGTTACCTGGGAGGCCGCGTGCCGCATGAGCGTCTCGCGGGTGAGGAACAGCAGGCGCGGATCCTTGCGCTCGGCCTCCGTTCGCCAACGCTCGAACGCGACGCGCGAACAAATCTCCGCCGGCAGCCGTTCGGCATAGAACCTGGCGATCGCCGATTCGTCGACCAGCACGTCCTGTCGTCGCGCCTTGTGCTCGAGGTTTGCGACTTCCGCCACCAGCGCTCGGTTGTGCGGCAGAAACGCGCCCCTGGTCGCAAGGGCACCCGGAACGAGCGCTTCGCGGATGAATACGTCGTGCGCGGCGACAGGGTCGATGCGGCCGTACGAGACACGGCGCCGGGGGACGAGCGTCAGCCCGAACAGCAACACGCGTTCGCTTGCGACGACCTCGCCACGCTCCTCGTCCCAGCGTGGCTCGAAGTACTCGCGGTTGACACGATGGCCGGCGACCGCCTCGATCCACTCCGGCTCGACTTTCGCCGCGCACCGCGCGTACAGCCGCGAAGTCTCGACGAGCTCGGCCGCGAGAATCCATTTCGGTGCCTTCTTCGCGAGGCCCGACCCCGGGTGCAAATAAAAGCGGATCCCGCGCGCGCCGAGATATTCGTGGCCTTCGGCGTCCTTCATCCCGACATTGCCGAGGAGCCCCGCCAGCAGCGCGTCATGAATAGAGCGATAGCGCGCGGCGTCGATCGCTGCCGGCAATTTCGCGTCCCATTTCCAGCCCTGCTCCGTCATCTCGCTTGCGAGTTGCGCGTGCACGTCCCGCCATTCGGTGAGCCGCAGATACGAGACGAACCGGGCGCGGCATGCGTCCACCAGGCGGCGATGCGGGAGTTTTGCAGCAAGCTGCGTCGCGAAGAATTCCCAGAGCGCAAGAAACGACAGGAAATCGGAGCGCTCGTCGCGAAACAGCAGATGTGCCTCGTCGGCCGCCTGCTGCTTCGCGAGCGGCCTGTCGCGCGGGTCGGGGACAGACAGCGCGCTCGCAATCACGAGCACCTCTGCGAGACATCCGCCGCCGCGCGCGGCGAGGACCATACGTCCGACTCTCGGATCGACCGGCAAGCGCGCGAGCTCTCGGCCGAGCGGAGTCAGCGCACGTCGCTCATCGACGGCCGAGAGCTCCTGCAGCTGCTGGTAGCCGTCGGCAATCGCACGTGGCGAAGGCGCCTCGACGAACGGGAACGCGTCGACCGCCGACAGGCCCAGCGCCGCCATTCGCAGGATCACCGCGGCGAGCGACGAGCGCAGGATCTCGGGGTCGGTATATTGCGGGCGCGCAGCAAAGTCGTCCTCGCCGTACAAGCGCACGCAGATGCCGGCGGCGACGCGACCGCAGCGACCGGCGCGCTGGTTCGCGGCCGCCTGGGAAATCTTTTCCACCTGCAGCAGCGTCGTCTTGTTGCGCAGCGAATAACGCTTGACACGCGCCAACCCCGAATCGATGACGTAGCGGATCCCGGGAACGGTGAGAGAAGTCTCCGCAACATTGGTCGCGAGGACGATCCGCCGTCCGCCGGACGGGGCGAATACGCGCTGTTGTTCGGCGACGGTGAGACGCGCGTACAAGGGAAGGATTTCGAGCGCCGACGCGTACGGCCGACGCGCGAGTTGCTTACCTAGCAGCAGAGCGGTCTCGCGAATTTCCCGCTCGCCGGGCAGGAACACGAGGATGTCCCCCGGATGCTCGCGCCACAAGTCCTCGGCTGCGGCGACAATTGCGTCTTCAAGTTCCTCTTCGTCGTCCGCTTCCTCGCCTGCGGTCGTCAGCGGGCGATAGCGGATTTCGACGGGGAACACGCGCCCGGAAACCTCGATGACCGGCGCCGGATCGCCGGGCGTTCCAAAGTGACGCGCGAAGCGCTCGGCATCGAGCGTCGCCGAGGTGACGATCACTTTGAGGTCCGGGCGCCGGGGCAGGAGCTCCTTCAGATATCCCAGCAGAAAATCGATGTTGAGGCTGCGCTCGTGTGCCTCGTCGACGATGATCGTGTCGTAGGCTGCGAGCAGCGGATCACTCATCGTTTCCGCGAGCAGAATGCCGTCGGTCATCAGCTTGACGAACGCATCGGGTTTCGTGTGATCCGCGAAGCGCACTTTGTAGCCGACCGCGTCCGCCGCCGCGGGCCCGAGCTCGTGGGCGATGCGCGCCGAGACGGTACGCGCGGCAATCCGGCGCGGCTGCGTGTGCCCGATCAATCCGCGCTCGCCGCGGCCGTGCGCGAGGCATATCTTCGGAAGCTGTGTCGTTTTTCCCGATCCTGTCTCACCGCAAACGATCACTACGGGATGGTCGCGGATCGCCGCCGCGATCTCGTCCGCACGCTGCGCGACCGGCAATTCGGATGGGTACGAGACGACGGGGCGGCGCGCCGCGCGCGCTGCACGGCGTTCCGTCGAGCGGCTGACGGCGGCGGCGATTCGTTCCCATTCCGAGGCGGGAGCGTGGCCGCGGCCCGCTCGTTCGATCCGGCGCGCGAGCACGTGCGCGTCGGCGGCCATCGTGAGTGGAAGCTGCGCGATGAGCTGGGCGGCAGGTGTCGGCGTGGCCATGCGGCGGCGCGGATTCTACCTTGTGGGCACGCGGGAGGTTATGATCCCGCTCATTCGAGACAAGGCGGGCAACGTACCCGCCGCGTCCAACGACAACAAAAGCATCCGGAGGATTTCATGGCTCGTTCCGTTCGCACTACCGCGCTGGCGGTTTCGCTTGCCGCCACGTTCGCCCTGGCCGCGTCCGTCACCGACGCGAAGACGCTGCGCTGGGCTGGCCGCGGCGACATGCAGACGACCGATCCGCATTCGCAGAACGAGAACCTGACGAACAACATCAATCAGCAGATTTACGAATTCCTGGTCGTTCGCGACAAGAAGCTTGGCATTCAACCCGCCCTCGCCGAATCGTGGACGCAAGTCAATCCGACAACCTGGCGCTTCAAGCTTCGGCCAGGCGTCAAGTTCCACGACGGAACGCCATTCACTGCCGACGACGTCGTGTTCAGCTTCGAGCGTGCGCGCTCCGACACGTCGCAGCTGCGCGCGTACTCGAACGCGTCGGGCATTCCGAAAAAGATCGACGACCTCACCGTCGAATTCACGACCAACGGTCCCAATCCGGTCGAGCTCGAGCACATCAACACGATCAACATCATGAGCAAGGCGTGGTGCGAGAAAAACCGCGCGACCAAGCCGCAGAACTATTCGGCGAAGGAGGACATGATCACCGCGCACCAGGCCAACGGGACGGGACCGTATATGCTGAAATCGCGCGAGCCCGACATCAAAACAGTGCTCGTGAAGAACCCCAACTGGTGGGGGCTCAAGGAGAATCGCTTCGAGGGCAACGCCGATGAAGTCATCTACACGCCGATCGTCTCCGATGCGACGCGCGTTGCCGCGCTGATCTCTGGCGAGGTGGATCTTGTCAACGACCCTCCGCCGCAGGACGTGCCGCGGCTCGCGCAAACGCCCGGCATCAAGATCCTCGAAGGGACCGAGAACCGCATCGTGTTCATCGGCATGGATCAGGCGCGCGACGAACTGTTGTACTCGAGCGTCAAGGGCAAGAACCCGTTCAAGGACAAGCGCGTCCGGCAGGCGCTCTACCAGGCGATCGACATCGATGCGATCCACAAGAGCACGATGCGCGGGCTCTCGCAGCCGTCGGGCGCCATGTTGCCGTCGCCGATACAGACGACGCCGGAGCTCGAGAAGCGGTTGCCTTTCGACAAAGAACGCGCGAAGAAACTGATGGCGGAGGCGGGCTATCCCGAACGGCTTCGAAGTGACGCTCGACTGCCCGAACAACCGCTACGTCAACGACGAGAAGATCTGCCAGGCGCTGGCCGCGATGTGGAGCCAGATCGGCGTGACGACCCGCGTCAACGCGATGCCGCGCGCCAACTACTTCCCCAAGCTCGAGAAGCCCGACACGAGCCTGTACATGCTGGGCTGGGGCGGCGCGACGATCGACGCCATCTTCATCCTGCAGCCGGTGCTCTCGACCTACAGCGGCAAGGGTGACGGCGACTACAACTACGGCCGCTACACGAATGCCAAGCTCGACGAGCTGACGACGAAGATCAAGACCAACATAGACGCGGCGGAGCGCGCTGAAGGAGATCCACGACGCGCTCATCGCACACAATACGGAGGTCAACACCTTGCCGCTGCACCGGCAGGTGATTCCGTGGGCCACGCGCAGCAACGTGACCGCGGTGCATCGCGCCGACAATAACGTCGTTCCCTACTGGGTGACCATCAAGTGACGGTAGCGGGCGGCGATCCGGCCCTGGAGATCTCTGCAGCCGACGCCTCGGCGATATCGCGCGCGCGCCGCAGGTAGTTCGTCGCCGCCCACGTCACGGCGATGGTGACTGCGATCGCGATCGCCGCATAGACGAACGCTCCGGAGTCGCCCTTGCGTCGCCGTTCCCTCGATGACGTCGAGCGACGGTAACGGTCGCCACAAACGCCGGGACTGCAAGGGCGTCAAAGCGCAACAGCGCATAGACGACCGCGACCATCGCGGCGCCGGCGAGCGCACCGGCTATACCCGCGGCGGCCGCATCGCGCGCACCGATAAGCCCAAGCGTCGCGAAGATCGCGATCGCAATGAACGCGGTCAGCCAGCCGCGGCGCTGCCAGCCCGACGTCAATTGTGCAAACCAATGCAGCAGGAACAACGTGACGCCGATGCCATAGAGCACGCGGGCGCCCACGAGCGCGGCACCGAGCCACGGCGACGCGAGCGACTCGATGCCGAAGGCCGGCCATGCCGGGACTGATTTGGGCAGGAAGCCCGTGGCGATCGCCCCGACGCCCGCGACGAACGAGGCCGCGGCGACACCGGCTGCCCATACGGGGATTGGCGAAGGGAGTACGCGCTTTCGAGCATGGGCCGCAGCATAGACACCCACTCCGGCTGTGAGCCCAAGCAGGAGCGCCGACACGAGCCCTCCGGCCAGCGCTGCCGCGACGGCGAAGCCCCATTGCGTGACGAGCGGCTCCGTCGTGCTGAAGCTCATCGCGAGCACCGGCCACGAATTCGCGGCGCCGACGACACTCAAGACGAATGCGATCGCGGCGACGCCCACAAGCGCGCGCGCGTCGCGGCGATGATGCGTCCAGTCGATGACGGCCATGATGAGCGCGACGAATCCGGAGATTCCGAGCAGCGCGGCCAGCGCCATGCGGACAAACAGCGTCCTTCCGTCGCGCTCGCGCTCGGCGCGTTGCCACGATTCGGGCACGTGGACGTAACGGCCGTACGCCACCACCTCGTCGCCAGCGACGGCGACGGCGATGCGTGCCTCGCCGTCGGCGCCCACATTGGCGGCGGGATCGGCGAACGTGAACGTCCAGTCGACGCGAGCGGGCAGTTGCTTTTCCTCCGCGCCGACTTCCTTCAGCGCCGATGGATCGAGCCCGAATCGCTCGCGCACGGTCTTCCGCGCGAGGACGAGCGCCTCGTCGCGAGAAAGGTGCGCTCCGGCCCGCGATTCCGGCAGCGCATGCCGGATCTGGCGCACCTCGCCGCGGCCGTCGATAGTCACGCGCCATTCCTCTGCGCGCTCGGCCACGTCGCCATCGAACCGAGCGTAACGAACCTCCCAGTGCGGCGGAACCAGCACATTGCCGATGAGCTTCGCGTACGCATCGCGCCCGGCTTCGCGCCAGACGAACTTGTGGCCCTCCCAGCGCGAGGGATCGTCGGTCGCGAGCCGCACGATCGAACTTTGCCGCCAATCGGGTCCAAGCACGACGCCCCGCGAGACGAGCGCGGCGCTAGCGATCTTCTCGGCGTCGGCGCGCGATAACGCAAGCGCGGGCACGTCGGCGCGAAACGGTGTCGCCAGCGCCCACGCGAGAATGCCGATCCCGCCGAGGACGGGCAGTGCGCGCGCAAACGTTGCGGCGCGGCCGACGACTTCGATGCCGGTCGCCGGATGCGAAACGCGGTGTGCCGGTGCTGCGCCGGGTGGCGGCTGCCACGCGCCGTTGCGCAGCGCGTCCGGCAGCTCGCTCCACGATCCGCGCTGGATGCGGCGCGCGAGAACGATCGCGAGCGGGACAAGTCCGGCTGCGATGGCGAGACCGCGGGACAAGAGTGCGCCCGGCGCGTCGATCAGGAACAGCGGCATCGACATGAGCGCAAGGTCGAACAGCGCGTGCAGCAGAATCGTCGGAATCAGTCCGAAGCGCAGGAAGATGAGCGCCCACAAGATCGCCGGCACGAAAAGCTCGACCAGTCGCGAATAAGATGGAAAACCGGGATAGTTGGCATGACCGCCGCCGAACACGAGCGCCTGCACGACTACCGCAATCGCAATCGCAGCGCCGCGATGGCCGTAGTGATGGCCGATGAGCGCGGCCAGCGATAGTGGAACGGCTCGAAACAGGCATTCCTCCATGAAGCCGGCCTGCAGCGAAATCGCGATCGGCGCCAGCGCCGGTAGCGCGCTGCCGAGGATTTCCGGATCCGTCATCGACTCGGACGGCTGCCACCAGCCGAGAACGTGATTCGTCACGTAGTAGAACGCCGCGACGAATCCGAGCGCCAGCGGCACGAACAGATAGCCGCCCACGGTGCGGCCGAGCACCGCGGTGGTGGGCGCGCCTTCGCGCGACCACACCCGCCACACCTGGGGATGGCCCGGAAACGCACGGCGGGAAAGACTTTCCGCGGCCATGAACACGAGGGCATAGAGAAGGCCGCCGGCGACCGTGACGGCGGCCGACGCCCCCGCCACGCGCAGCCAGAAGTGCCCGACCGTCTGCGCCGTGTCGAAATCGAACCAGTCAGCGGGTGCGTTGGCAATCGACGCAGCACCCATCAGGCCGCCGACGACAAATCCGGCCAGCACCGCCGGACGCCACAGCAGGAAACGGCGGCGCAGCAGCCACAAGACGCCGAGCACGCAGCCGCCGATGCCGTAGAGGACCCCGGCAACCAGGCTCGCCGCGCGTGCGATCGCCTCGTTCGCGCTTCTGAGCTCGCGATAGCGCCGCTCGAATGATTCCGGCACGTGAACGAAATGCGTGACTTCGGTCAGCGCATTGCCGGTGACCGCAAGTCGCAGACGGAACGTCGAGTCGGCAATGTTGCCCGTCCTTTGCTCGTAGACGAAAACATGATCGACGCGACCCGTGAGGCGTGTCTGCTGGGTCGCCTCGAGAAATCGCAGCGAGCCGAAATCGACCCCCCAGTCTTCGCTTGCGCGTCGTTCGGCAAGGCGACGGGCGGATTCGCGATCGAGCGCAAGGCCCGCGGGTTCGGCAGGCACGAATCGCTCAGACACCTTGCGCGTGAATCCCCACCGTGTCCCGTCGGGGCGAAATCGCACCACGGATTCGCTGACTTCGCCGGGCTCAAACAGCCGGACTTCCCACCAGAACGGCGCAAACGTGGTGCCCGCGACGAGCGCAGCAAAAACCTCCTTGCCACCGCCTTCGAGCTCGACGTAATTCTGCGTTTCCTGGTCATGCGCGAACCGCGCGGCCGTGCGCGCGCCGGCGGGCGCGAGATCGAGCCGTCCGGCGATCTCCTCGGCCTTCGCGATCGCCTCCGCGCGGCCGAGCTTGATGTCGAGATGCAGAAGCGGAATTGCGAGCGGGAACAGCCGCCACGCAACGATCAGCGCCGTTATCGATACCAGGGCATAGACCGCCCAGAACGCGGGACGCCGGGTCAGAGCGGCATTCACGGTCGCAGTTGTATCACGTCGCGCGCGGCGAGTGCCGCTATCGCGTCGTCGGACATGCCGAGCCGGTCGCGCAGGACCATCGCAGTGTGCTCGCCCAGCAACGGCGGCGGACGGTCGTAGTCGAGCGGCGTCGCGGAAAATTCGAGCGGCGCGCGAACCTGCGGGACGGTTGCGGCGAGCGGATGGCGCAGATCCTTGCGCATTCCACGTGCGACGATCTGCGGGTCCGCGAACACCTGATCCATCCGGTTGATCGGACCGCACGGGATGCCGAGCGGCTCGAGCGCGTCGAGCCAAGCTTTCTGCGTTCTCGTCCGTACGACCGCCGCGATCAGCGGCACGAGCATGTCGCGGTTGCGCACGCGATCGGCGTTTTTCGCGAATCGTGGATCGGCCGTCCATTCGGATTTGCCGGCGATCGCGCAGAATTTCGCGAACTGGCTGTCGTTGCCGACGGCAAGGATCAGATGACCATCTTCGCAGGCGAAGACGTTATACGGCACGATGTTCTGGTGCGCATTGCCGATGCGCTGTGGCGGCGTCCCGGTGACGAGATAGTTGTGCGACATCGTCGCCATCATCGCGACCGCGGAGTCGAAGAGCGAGCTGTCGATCCATTGTCCCTGGCCCGTCCGATCGCGATGCGCGAGTGCGGCCTGGATCGCGACGGTCGCATACATGCCCGTCATGAGATCGGAAATGGCGACGCCGGCCTTCTGCGGTCCGCCGCCGGGCAAATCGTCGCGCTCGCCGGTGACGCTCATGAAGCCGCTCATGCCCTGGATGATGAAGTCGTAACCGGCACGATCGGCATAGGGGCCGTTCTGGCCGAACCCGGTGATCGAGCAGTAGACAAGGCGCGGATTCTGTGCGGCAATGCTGGCGTAATCGAGTCCGTATTTCGCCAGTCCGCCGACTTTGTAGTTTTCGACCAGCACGTCGGCCTGGCGCGCGAGATCGCGAATGATGTGTTGCCCGTCGGGTGCTGTGAAGTCGACGGCAACGGAAAGCTTGCCGCGATTGCAGCACAAGTAGTAAGCGGCTTCGCTGGTATCGCGCCCTTCGGCATCCTTGAGATACGGCGGCCCCCATGCGCGCGTGTCGTCGCCGGTGCCGGGCCGCTCGATCTTGATGACGGTGGCGCCCAGGTCGGCCAGCAGCTGCGTGCACCACGGCCCGGCGAGGACGCGCGAGAGGTCGAGGACGGTGAGATGCGAAAGCGGGCCGGACATCGAGTGGCACGTGCAACGCGATGGTCGCGGCGACTCGCCGCCGCGCCATTCTATCGGAGTCGGCGCGATCGGCGCCCTATTCCGGCACGCCGGCCTTGCGCCAGCCCGGTATGAGATGCTCGCGGATCTCCTTGACCCAGATCGGGTTGTTGGAGAACTGCTTGCGTTCGAAGCGCGAGATCGAAAAGTCCGGAACGCGTCGAAGCAGCTCCGCCTTTGCTGCCGCAGCCTTCGTCGTGTCGCCGGTCTGCGCGTAGGCGGCCGTCAGGGCGACCCAGGTCCAGTACCAGTCGTCGCTGACCGCCGCGCGTTCGCATTCTGCGATGGCGCGTTCGTAGTGGCCAAGGTGCAGATGGGCATCACAGGCGATACCTCGGAACTCGGGGTCCATCCTGCCCAGCATCGCAGCGCGCTCGTCGACGACCTTCAGCGCTTCGTCGGACCGCCCGGTGAAGATGAGCAGCACGACGCGGCCGTAAAAGAAACGAGTGGGGTCGAGCGCCCTGGCGCGATCGTTCGCGTCGAACGCGGCGTCGTAACGCCATTGGGCCATCAGTACCGACGTACGCAAGTGCCACACCAGCGGATCGTGGTCGTCCAGCGCCAGACGCACGCGACGAGTCGCGATCCATCGCGGCGACCAGAGGCTCGCGCTCGACGGCGTAGTCGAGATCGTACTCGGACTCGAATGTCAACGCGCGGCCGACCCACGCTGCCACGAGCGAAGGGTCGCGGCGCAGCGCCTCGTCGTAGAGCTTGCGTGCCTCGCGCTGCGCCGGGAGCTTCGAAACGCTCGCTCAGCCATTGAGCTCGAGCGACCATATCCTGGGCGGTCGCCGGCGGCGAAGACGCCGAGCCGATGCGACGCCTTTCGGCGTTATCGAACATGTCGCGCGACGCGAAGATCAGTCTCACCAGCAACAGCTGCCGGTCCTGCGCGAGACGCGAGCTCGCGAGCGCCCGGCGTTCGCTTCCCAGCTGCTTGGCGGTGGCGGCATCGACCAGGCGCGTCGTGACGACGATCTCGTCGCCCGAACGCTGCACGTCGCCTTCCACCAGATAATGGACGTTGACGTCGCGGCCGATCGCCCGTTCGTCGGCGAGCTTGCCTTTGTACGCAGCGGCCACCGTCGGCGCGACGACGTGGACATCGCGCATGCTGTCGGCGAGCGCGCGCGTGATGTCGGCAGTAAGCGAGTCGGCGAACGATCCCAGCGCCACATCGTCCGACGGCGCAGCGAGCGGAAGGACCATGATCGATCGCGGCGGCGGACCGGCCGCCGTCGTAGCGGTGGGCGGCGCCACGCCCGCGCGCTGCATGTATGTCCAGATGCCGAATCCCAGCAGCGCCAGCACGACGACGGCCCCGGCGGCCAGCATCACCGGAGACGTGCGCAGGCGCCCGCCGCCCGGGGACGCTGCCGGTGCCGCGCCACTGCCACCGGGCCGTGGACCCTTACCGAGCGCGACCCGGTAGACACGGATCGGCTTGCTGATGTTCTTGACCGACTGTTCGCCGGAATCGATGAACTCGATGCCCAGATCCTCGTGCACCTGCTCCCAGACCGCCGACGCGACGCTGATGCCACCCGGTTCTGCCAGCGTCTCCAGCCGCGCCGCCACGTTGACGCCGTCGCCAAGGATGTCGTCGCCTTCGACAATGATGTCGCCGAGGTTGATGCCGACGCGAAGCTCGATCTTCTCGTCGGCCGCGACGTACAGGTTGCGCGCGCCCAGCTCGCGCTGCACCTCGACCGCGCAGCGCAGCGCGGAGGTCGCGCTCGGAAACTCGAGCAGCATGCCGTCGCCGGACGTGTGCACGATGCGCCCGCCGTGCTCGGCGATCTTCGGATCGATCAGCTCAGCGCGCAGCTTGCGCAGCCGCTCGTGCGTGCCGGCCTCGTCGCGCTCCATGAGGCGCGAATAGCCGACGACGTCGGCCGCGACTACCGCGACGAGCTTGCGGATGACCGGCATGGCCGTCCTCCTGTGCGACCCGGATCAACTCACGCCTGCGCGCCGGGCACGCGCGGCGCGGGCAACGCGATGGTCGCGGCGACTCGCCGCCGCGCCATTCTATCGGAGTCAGCGCGATCGGCGCCCTATTCCGGCAGGCCCGCCTTGCGCCAGCCGCTTGGGCACGCCGGCCCTGCGACGGCCACCGCCCGCCGCAATCTAGCGCGTTGTCGCGCGTAGCATGCCGGGGAGCACGCGGTCGATTTCGCGCTTCATCAAGAATTGCAGCGCTGCGACCTTTTGATCTGCGGAAAGTGCGTTCCAGGGTTGCTTGTCTGGCGCACGTGCGGCAGCGAACGTATTTCCCACCACAATGCGCTCTTGCGTCTCGATGGCGTTGTTCTGCAGATTGATCAACAAGATCTGAAAATTCGTGAAGACTCCCAGAAATCCCACACCATTGATCAACGTGGTGGTGTCGAACATCGGCGATCTTCCGTCCACGTAGAATCCCAGCCCGGCCACCCTCGTGCCTGCGCCGAGATACTTTCGATCGGTTTTCAGCTCCAGATCGTCGGTGAAAGGCGCGATGAGGAGCAAATGGCTGTCCGCAGGCGGCGAAAACAGCTGTGCGACGAGTGCGACGAGATCCCGGACCTCAACGGAATCGGCATCGATCCACGCGTTGCGCATCTTGTACAAGCCTGGGTCGGTGGCGCGAATCATCGTGACGGAAGCGGCAGGAAGAGCCTTCTCGATCGTGGCGCCCGCCGCGCGGGCTGCGAAATCGTCGAGGTGGGTTTCTTTGAGTTGCACCACTTCCCGAGAGCCGGGAGGCAGGCGGCTGCCCACCGCGGATGCTGCGGTGATGATCGTGAGACGATCGCCAAGGAGGGACAGGACCAGATACGTGTCCGCGCCTGCGGTGCCCGCCCAGAGAACGACCGCCAGGCACCAAAGCCCGAGCTTTCGCGATCTTCGCGCCGAATTATCGACAATTATCAGCGCGACACCCCGCACCTGCTGGTAGCACCTGGTCGATCACTCGACCGCCTTCAACATCTCCTCGACCGTCTTCTTCGCATCGCCGAACACCATCATCGTCTTGTCCATGTAGAAGAGCGGATTGTCGAGTCCGGCGTAACCCGACGCCATCGAGCGCTTGTTTACGATCACGGTTTTCGCCTTGTATGCCTCCAGGATCGGCATCCCGTAGATCGGGCTGCCCTTCTGCTCGGCGAGCGGGTTGACAACGTCGTTGGCGCCGAGGATCAACGCAACGTCGGCGGTGCCGAACTCGCCGTTGATGTCCTCCATCTCGAACACCTGGTCGTACGGCACTTCAGCTTCGGCGAGCAGCACGTTCATGTGCCCGGGCATCCGGCCGGCGACGGGGTGAATCGCGTATTTGACGTTGACGCCCTTTTCTTTGAGCTTCATCGCGAGCTCCTTGACTGCATGCTGTGCGCGCGCCACCGCGAGCCCGTATCCAGGAACGATGATGACGGTTTCGGCGTTGCCCATGATGAACGCCGCATCGTCCGGGCTGCCGGACTTGACGGTCTTTTGCGACGCGTCGGCGGCCTGCGCGCCTTCCTCGGCGCCGAAACCGCCCAGGATCACGCTGATGAACGAGCGGTTCATCGCCTTGCACATGATGTACGACAGGATCGCGCCGGAGCTGCCGACGAGCGACCCGGCAACGATCAGCATCGGGTTGTTGAGCGAGAAGCCGATGCCCGCCGCCGCCCAGCCCGAGTAGCTGTTCAGCATCGAGATGACGACCGGCATGTCGGCGCCGCCGATCGGGATGATGATGAGAAACCCCAGCAGGAACGCGAGCGCAGTCATCACGATGAACGGCAGCCAGCCGCCGCCGAGGAAGAACCAGATACCGAAGCCGATCATCGCGATCCCGAGCGCGAGATTCACGAGATGCTGGCCCTTGAACACGACCGGAGCACCGCTCAGGCGCCCGGACAGCTTGCCGAACGCGATCACCGAGCCCGAGAACGTGATCGCGCCGATGAACGTGCCAATGAATAGCTCGAGTTTGTTGCCGGTCGGAATGACCGCCGGAAGCCCGAACGCCGGCGGATTGTTGACGGCGGCAATCGCGATCAGCACGGCCGCCATGCCGACCAGCGAGTGGAAGGCCGCCACCAGTTCGGGCATTTGCGTCATCTGCACGCGGCGTGCGATCAGCGCGCCTATCGCGCCGCCGACGGCGATGCCCACCAGGATCATCGCAACATTCTTGGTGTTCGAGTAGACGAGCGCCAGCGTAACAACCACGGCGATGGTCATTCCGACAATGCCGAGCAAATTGCCGCGCCGCGCCGTCGACGGGTGCGACAATCCTTTGAGCGCGAGAATGAAGCAGATCGACGCGATCAGATACCAGAGGGCGACTTGATTGGCGCTCATGATGCGTTCTCCCCGGCAGCCATCATTGCTTCTCGGCTGCGCCGGGTTTCGGCTCTTTTTTCCTGAACATCTCGAGCATCCGCTGGGTGACGAGGAAGCCGCCGAACGCGTTGACCGCGGCAAGAGTGACCGCGACGACGCCGACCCAGCCGCCCCAATCCATTAGCTGGGGCCCAGCGGCGAGCATCGCGCCGACCAGGATGATCGCCGAAATTGCGTTCGTCACCGACATCAGCGGCGTGTGCAACGCGGGCGTCACGCTCCAGACGACGTGGTAGCCGACGAAGATCGCCAGCACGAAGATGATCAGATAGAAAACATGCGGGTCGACTGCGGTGGCCATGGGATGCTCCCTGCGAAATTCGGAATTCCGTCACTGCAAATCTGCAATCGCTTCAGAAACACGCATATCACGCCGTCTTGCGCGGCACCACCTGTCCGTTCTCGCACACGAGCGTCGCGACGATGATCTCGTCGTCCCTCGGCACCGCGAACTCGCCGGTCTTGGCATTGAGCGACAGCGCGAGAAAGTTGAGCACGTTGCGGGCGTAGAGCGCGCTCGCGTCCGCCGGCACCGTCGCCGCGAGGTTCGGGATGCCGACGATCTTGACGCCGTTCTTCACGACCACGCGGTCGAGCTCGGCGCCCTCGACATTGCCGCCCTGCTCGATGGCGAGATCGACGATGACGGATCCCGGCTTCATCGCCGCAACGGTCTCCGCCTTGATGAGCTTCGGCGCCGCCCGGCCCGGTATCAGCGCAGTGGTGATCACGATGTCCATCTGCTTGCAGCGCTCGTGGACGACCCCCGCCTGGCGCGCCATCCATTCGGGCGGCATCGGACGCGCGTAGCCGCCCACGCCTTCGGCGATCTTGCGTTCCTCGTCGTTGGCATACGGAACGTCCATCCATTTGCCGCCGAGTGATTCGACCTGGTCCTTTACCGAAGGGCGTACGTCGGAAGCTTCGATGACGGCGCCGAGGCGCTTGGCCGTGGCGATTGCCTGCAGGCCCGCGACCCCGACGCCCATCACCAGCACGCGCGCGGCCTTGACCGTCCCCGCGGCCGTCATCAGCATCGGCATGAAGCGGCTGTATTCCTCGGCAGCGAGAATCACGGCTTTGTAGCCGGCGATGTTGGCCTGCGACGACAGGACGTCCATCGACTGAGCGCGGCTGATCCGCGGCAGCCACTCGAGTGCGAAGCCCGTGACGCCCGCCTGTGCAATTGAAGCGACGACGGCTGGATCGAACGGATTCAGCAGGCCCACGAGGAGCGCGCCGCGCTTCAGCTTCGGGAGCTCGTCGGCGGAGGGTGCACGCACCTTGAGGACGATGTCGGCACCGAACGCGTCGGCGGCGCTGCCGATCGAGGCACCCGCGGCGGCAAACGCGTCGTCGGGAATCGCCGCGTTCGTGCCGGCGCCCGACTCGACGACCAGTGTGTGCTTGCCGCTCGCCGCGAGCTTCTTGACGGTTTCGGGCGTGGCCGCGACACGCGTCTCGCCGGGACGCGTCTCGCGAGGAATGCCGATCAGCATAGGGGTCCCCGAAAGCGCCGAGTGTCGGAACGCACCCGGCTATTGATTATCCGTCATCCTGCCATAAACCGGCCAGCGGCGCGCGATCGCTAGCAGTGCACCGAATATCCTGCGGACGATCGCGCTCAACCGTACGCGATCCACCGGGACGAGCGAGACACTGCATGACCTCGATGCGCCGCAAGCAGATCGACTCACTGCGCGCGTCGATGCTGCACATTCGTTACGGCGCGCGTTGGCCTCTCAAAGAGCCGAGGCGATCGCACGACCGAGCTCGGCAGTGCCGGCCTTGCCGCCCATGTCGGGTGTGCGCGGCGCACGGGAGTCCGCAAGTACGCCTTCGATCGCGCGCACGATCGCAGCTGCGGCGTCGGCATGGCCAAGGTGGTCTAGCATCAGCGCGCCCGACCAGATCTGGCCGATCGGATTCGCGATCCCCTTGCCCGCAATATCGGGCGCCGAACCGTGCACGGGCTCGAACAGCGACGGATAGTCACGCTCGGGATTGATGTTTGCCGAGGGCGCAATGCCTATCGTTCCACAGACCGCCGGGCCGAGATCCGAAAGGATGTCTCCGAACAGGTTCGAGCCCACTACGACGTCGAAACGATCGGGATAGCGCACGAAATGCGCGCTCAGGATGTCGATATGGAACTGATCGGTGCGGATGTCGGGATACTGCGCGGCCATCGTGCGAAAACGCTCGTCCCAGTACGGCATTGTGATCGAGATGCCGTTCGATTTCGTCGCCGACGTCACGTGCTTTTCCGCACGCTTGCTTGCGAGCTCGAACGCGAACTTCAGAATTCGGTCGACGCCCTTACGCGAGAAGATCGATTCCTGGAACACGATTTCGCGCTCCGTTCCTTCGAACATGCGGCCACCGACCGACGAATACTCGCCTTCGGTGTTCTCGCGCACGACGACGAAGTCGATGTCACCGGCCGCACGCCCGGCCAGCGGCGTTGGAATGCCCGGCATGAGACGGCACGGCCGAAGGTTCACGTACTGGTCGAAGCGACGGCGGAACTGGATCAACGAACCCCACAGCGAAACGTGATCCGGCACCGTCGCCGGCCAGCCGACCGCACCGTAGAAAATCGCGTCGTGCGGAAGGAGAACGTCGTACCAGTTCTCGGGCATCATCCGGCCGTGCTTGATGTAATGGTCACAGTCCCATTGGAATTCCTTCCATTGGAATGAGACGTCGAAGCGCCGTCCGGCGGCTTCGAGCACGCGCAGGCCCTCGGGCACCGTTTCCTTGCCGATGCCGTCTCCCGGAATGACCGCGATCCGATACGTGTCCATCGATCCCTCCTTGCCTGGCGTATTTTAGCCGCGCCCACGCTTAATCCGTCCGGACGATGGCAAGCTCGCGCGGAACTTCCTAAAGTGACTGTCAGGACGAAAGCGATGCGTGGGCCGATGCGCCACCGCCACCTATCGATGATATCCGCGATGTTTCTTCAGGGAGCACACCATGATGCGACGGCTTTACCAAATCACTCTGGTCGCACTGCAGGTCGCGCTACTCGTCCAGATCGTGCCGCCGCTCGCAGACGGGCTGTGGCGCGGTGTCGCAATGAGCGCGTTTGCGGACAGCCCGCTCTCGCTGATCCAGGTCGGGAGCGCGGCCGCCGCGATCGCCGGTGGCGCGCTCGCGCTCGCGTTTCCCGCGCTTGCGCTCCTTCGTCATCGCCAGCGTGGCCATCCGCGATTCGGCGGGCTGCCTCGGTGGTCGGTGGCACTCGCACTCACGGGGGCAGTCGTCTTCCTGCTTGGCGTGTTGCTCAATGGCGTCGTACCGGTGCTCGCGCCGGATGACCGCATGATCGCGGTGCTGACCGCACGTCCCGTTCTGAACGCCGGGTTGGCGCTGATGGCGGCCGGCGTGCTGTGCGCCGAGGTCCTTCGCCGCGGAGTAGGTGTCCCGCACGCGGTGGCAACGCGCGATGGTGCGTCGGCGCGGATCGAAGTCACGCACCCGCCGGAGCTCGCCACGCGCTTCGCATGAACGTATTCGCTGTGGAAGGGTGCACCCATGAATCAACAGCAATTCTGGATCGGAGTCGTGTCGAAGGATCACGTCGACCGCGCTACCGCAGGCGGATTTGCGCAGGTCAATCACGGCAGGGCCGGCCCGCTGGAACGGATGCGCGCCGGCGACGGCTTTGCGTTCTATTCGCCGCGCACGAGTTACCCCGACGGCACGCCGCTGCAGGCCTTCACCGCCATCGGGCGCGTACGCTCGGGAACCATCTATCAGGCGGAGATGGACGATGGATTCCGTCCGTTCCGACTCGACGTCGATTTTCTGCCGGCGGAGCCGGCCCTGGTCAAGCCGTTGCTCGCGGATCTCTCCTTTATCCGCAGCAAGACGCATTGGGGTGCGGCATTCCGTTTTGGCGTCGTGCGGGTTCCGGCAGCCGACTTCGCGCTCATCGCCGCGGCGATGAAGCGTTCGTTCGCCAACGACTTCCCTGCTGTTGCGTAGACTCGACGTCGCGAAGCGGGTGCGCTATGTTCGGCGCAATGGATTCGTGCGCCGACTTCGACAACGTCCCTCCCGCGCATTGCGCTTCGCTGGCAATGGTCGCGCCTTCCTGACCTCGCCGCCAACGAACTCTATTCCGTGCTCGCTGCACGCCAGCAGGTCTTCGCTGTCGAACAGCATTGTGCGTTTCAGGACGCCGACGGGTACGACTTCGCCGCCTGGCACCTGCTCGGATGGACAGCAGATACCACGGCGCCCGCGCTCGCTGCCTATTTGCGCATTCTCGATCCAGGCTCGAAGTACGCGGAGCCGTCGATAGGCCGCGTGCTGACGGTGCCGCCGAATCGCGGCACAGGACTCGGGCGTGTCCTGATGGAGGAAGGTGTCATCCGCTGTCGTGCCGCGTGGCCAGGACATGCCATTCGCATCTCAGCGCAGCAGCGACTCGAAGCGTTCTATGCGAGCCTCGCGTTTAGCACGATTTCGCCGCCGTATATCGAGGACGGCATTCCGCATGTGGACATGATGCTCGCGAGCTAGTGGCCTATAACGGGCCACGAGTGGCGTAGAATTCGCGGAATAGAGGACGCCGGCCCCGGTCGGCGTTTTTATTGTAAGCGTCGTGTATCGATTTCATGACTCCCGCCTCCCGCCATCGCCGCGCCATCGCCTTCATGGTCGTAGCTGCAATCTGCTGGTCGTCGGGCGGCCTGCTCGTGCGCGCGCTGTCGATCACCAACGCATGGGAGATCGTGTTCTGGCGCTCGCTGTTCATGGCGCTCTTCGTCGCTGGTGTCCTCATCGTGCTGCACGGTCGTCGGATGCCGCACGCTGTGCGGGCGGTCGGGCGGCCTGGCTTGATTTCCGGGCTTTTTCTCGCCGGAACGTTTTTTTTCTTTATCGGCTCGCTGACGCGCACGACCGTCGCCAACACCTTCGTGCTGATGAGCGTCTCGCCGTTTCTTGCGGCGATTGCCGGCCGCATATTCCTGCGCGAAGAGGTGCCCGCGCGAACATGGATCGCAATGGCGATTGCTTTTGCCGGGATCGTCGTGATGTTCGCCGATTCGCTCGACGCCGGACGCCTGTCCGGCAACCTCCTCGCACTCGGCGTTTCGTGCTGCTTTGCGGGACAGGTGACGGTGCTGCGGAAGTACCACGCGCATGTCGACATGCTGCCGCAGGTGATGATAGCTGGACTGTTCTCGCTGATCGTCGCGTTGGCGCTCGCCCCACCCTTTGCCGCCACGACCCGTGATCTTTTCATCCTGGCGCTAATGGGCTGCGTTCAGCTCGGAACGGGCTGCCTCCTGGCGACCGCCGCGTCGCGATCCCTCTCGGCCACGGAACTTGGCCTGCTCGCTCTGCTGGAGCCCATTCTGGGCCCGCTCTGGGTCTGGGCATTGATGGGCGAGGAACCCGGCCGCGCAGCGCTGACCGGGGGCGCCATCGTGCTCGCTGCGGTGATCGCAAACGAGGCGTTCGCGGCGTGGCGCGGGAGGCAGTTCGGCACGGCGGACGACGAGGCCGTGCAAGCGCTGAAGCCAGGACCTTGACCGCGGCCGATCGGCGACCCATTCGGTCGTTGCGCACCCAATGAATTGGCCCGACTTCCCGATCGCGTTCTATCCGGTGGCGGTGGTCGCCATACTGCTGACGGGAGTTGCGAAGGGCGGATTCGGCACCGGGTCGGGCGGGCTCGCGGTGCCGCTCATGTCGATCTTCATTCCGCCACTCGAGGCCGCCGGCATCATGCTGCCGATCCTCTGCGCAATGGACCTCTTCGGCGTGCACGCCTACCGCGGTCGCTGGTCACGAGAGCATCTGCTGGCGCTGCTGCCGGGCGCGCTGGCCGGGATCGTCGTCGGCGCTTTCGCCTTCGGGACGCTGCCCGTAAACGCGATCCGCTTGATTGTCGGCGCGATCGCCATGGCGTTCGCGCTCAACCAGTGGTTCAGGGTCACCGAACGGATCGCGGCACGCCTTGCCGCCCGACGCTCGAAACCAGGGAAAGCTGCGGGGTTCGTGTGGGGTGCGGTGTCCGGGTTCACGAGCACACTCGCCCACGCCGGCGGCCCGCCGTTCGCGATCTACATGTTGCCGCAAAGGCAGGACAAGACGGTGCTGGTCGCCACGTCGGCGATCTTCTTCCTCGCGGTCAACTACGCGAAGCTCGTTCCCTACCAGCTGCTCGGCCAGCTCAATGCCGGCAATCTGGCGGCGGCGCTCCTGTTCGCGCCGCTCGCGCCCCTCGGCATCTGGCTAGGCGTGTGGATGCACCGGCATGTCTCCGAGCGTTTGTTCTACGGCATCAGCTACGCACTGCTGTTCGCCACCGGGCTCAAGCTTGTGTGGGACTCGTTCGCGCCGTGAAGACAGGACCGCGGAGTTCGCGGGTGACGGGCTGTGCTTTTGCTATGATGACGCAGAGCATTCCGCGCCGACCCCGACGATGAAGCAGACCTTTCTGGATTTCGAGCAGCCGATCGCCGAACTGCAGGCGAAGATCGACGAATTGCGTTATGTCCATGAGGATTCGGCGGTCGACATCTCGGACGAGATCAGCCGGCTGCAGAAGAAAAGCCAGCAGCTGACGAAAGACATCTATTCGAAGCTCACGTCCTGGCAGATCGCGCAGGTTGCGCGGCATCCGCAGCGCCCCTACACGCTCGACTACATCAACGGACTGTTCGCGGATTTCCGCGAGCTGCACGGCGACCGTTCGTTCGGCGACGACGCCGCGATCATCGGCGGACTCGCGCGCTTCAACGGTCAACCCTGCATGGTGATCGGCCACCAGAAGGGTCGCGACACGAAGGAAAAGATCTTCCGCAACTTCGGCATGCCGCGTCCCGAAGGCTATCGCAAGGCGCTGCGCTTGATGAAACTCGCCGAGAAATTCGGCCTGCCGTTGTTCACTTTCGTCGATACGCCGGGCGCGTATCCGGGGATTGGCGCCGAAGAACGCGGCCAATCGGAGGCCATCGGCCGCAATCTCTACGAAATGGCCGGACTGCGCGTGCCGATAATCGTCTCAGTGATCGGAGAAGGCGGCTCCGGTGGTGCGCTCGCGATCGCGATCGGCGACGTCATGCTGATGCTGCAGTATGCGACGTACTCGGTGATCTCGCCCGAGGGATGCGCCTCGATCCTGTGGAAATCGGCGGACTTCGCAGCCGAGGCTGCCGAAACGCTCGGCATCACCGCGCCGCGATTGAAACAGCTCGGATTGATCGACAAGGTGATTACCGAGCCGCCAGGTGGCGCGCACCGCGATCAGGCCGCGATCATGGTTACGCTGCGCAAAGCGTTGACCGAAGCGCTGCGGCAAGCGCAGGAGCAACCTATCGATACGTTGCTCGAGGCGCGCGAGGACAAGATCCTGTCCTGGGGCAAGTACAAGGAACTCACGGCGGACTAGTCCGCCGTTCCCTTGCGCAGCCCGCCTCCGCTTGCGCCGTCAATGCCGCCTTCCGCTGTTCTGCTGGTGTCGCGCGCGGTCGACGACGCGCTCGCTCTCGCTGCACGTAGCGCACGCGACCTTTCCGCACCCCTGACGGTCGCCGTTGGATTTTCCGGGGGTCGTGACTCGATGGTGCTGCTCGATGCGCTTGCCTGCGCGGCCCCATCGAACGGCCTGTCACTGTCGGCGGTTCACGTCCATCACGGGATTTCACCGAATGCAGATAACTGGGCGGAATTCTGTGCCGTCGAATGCGCGCGGCGCGACGTCCCGCTGACCGTGCGCCGCGTTCGCGTGGAAGATGCCGCGACGCTGGGGATCGAGGCCGCCGCCCGCGCCGCGCGTTACGCCGTGTTTGCGCAGATTGTCGCGGATTTCGTGGCTCTGGCGCACCATGCCGGCGACCAGGCGGAGACGCTGCTGCTTCAATTGTTGCGCGGAGCGGGACCGCACGGGCTGGCCGCGATGCCGCTCATTCGCCCTCTGCAATCACGGTGTGCGCTGCTGCGCCCGTTCCTCGCGCTGATCGACACGACAATCGGAGCGTACGCGCAAGCGCGCGAGCTCCGCTGGATCGACGACGAGTCCAATGCCGACACATCGCTGAAGCGCAATTTTCTGCGCCACGAGATCGCGCCGCGACTCGCCGCCGCATTCCCCGGCTATCCGACAACACTCGCCCGTGCTGCTGCGCACCAGGCGGAGGCGGCAGCGCTGCAGGACGAGCTCGCGGCGATCGATGCCCGCGATGCCATGGTCGCCGATGCTCATGCGCCAGTGCTCGATCGCGAGGCGTTCGCACGACTCGCGTCGGACGCGCCGCACCGCGCGAAGAACCTGCTGCGCTGGTTCCTGCGACAGCACGGCCTCAAAGCGCCGGCGGCGGCACGGCTCGACGCCATGCAACGGCAGCTCGCGCATGCTGCCGCGGACGCGCGCGTATGTCTCGCGCATGACGGCGTGGAAATCGGCGTCCACCGCGGGCGCATCGTGGTTCATCCGCCTGCGATTGTTTCCTTTGCCGCCGACTGGCACGGGGAGACCTCGCTGCTTCTTCCGCACGGAACGCTCGAATTCGCCGCAACCGAAGGCGCCGGACTCGCCGCGTCGATGCTTGCAAACGCGAGCGTCGTGATTCGCCCGCGGGCGGGCGGCGAGCGGATTCGCGTCGAGCGCGGCCGGCCGCGGCAAGCGGTGAAGCGATTACTGCAGACAGCCGGCGTGCCGCATTGGCAACGCGATGTGCTTCCCCTCGTGTGGTGCGGCGACGCGCTCGCGGCGGTTCCCGGCCTGGGCGTGGACATCGCCTTCGCGGCGGGCGCCGGCGAACCGGGATTCGAAGTGAAGTGGCACCCTGCCGTCGCGGAATAGGTATGCCGAACGCTCAAGCCCACCGAAACAAACGTTGACCCGAGTCAAGGGCTCCGGCGAAACAGGCGGTTACGCTGGCCCAACTCGCTCTGCGTGGCAATCTTCTCTGGCACATGCGGATCGGACCGTTCGGTAGTGTCCGGCCCGCGGTTGACACTTGTGACGGTTGGAGGCCTAATCTTCGCCACCGGCGCGCGGACGTGAGAACGCCGGAACCGATCGGTTGCCGGGAATGTTGCGCATTTCGAGGAGGAATCCATGAAGTATCGCTTCGCCATCGCCTTGGCGGCAACGGCGTTGCTCGCGGCCGCAGGAATTGTGTCCGCGCAGCAGCCGATCGTCATCAAGTTCAGCCACGTCGTGGCGCTCGACACGCCGAAAGGCAAAGCCGCCGAATATTTCAAGAAGCTTGCCGAGGAGCGTACGAAGGGCCGCGTCAAGGTCGAGGTGTATCCCAACAGCTCGCTCTTCAAGGACGGCGAGGAAATGGAGGCGCTGCAGCTCGGTTCGGTGCAGATGCTGGCGCCGTCGGTCGCCAAGTTCGGCCCGCTCGGCGTGCGCGAATTCGAAGTGTTCGACCTGCCGTATATCTTCGACAATCGCGACGAGTTGCACAAGGTGACCGGAGGCCCGGTCGGCGCACTGCTTTTCAAGAAGCTCGAGGGCAAGGGTCTCACAGGGCTTGCGTTCTGGGACAACGGCTTCAAGGATTTCAGCGCCAACAAGGCGTTGCGCATGCCCGCCGACTATAAGGGGCTCAAGATGCGCATCCAGTCGTCGAAGGTGCTGAACGACGAGATCAAGGCATTGGGCGCGATTCCGCAGGTGCTGGCCTTCTCCGAGGTGTATCAAGCGCTGCAGACGGGTGTGGTCGACGGTACCGAAAACCCGCCGTCCAACTTCTACACGCAGAAAATGCAGGAGGTGCAAAAGTACTTCGCACTCACCGAGCATGGCGTGATCGAGTACGCGGTCATCGTCAACAAGAAGTTCTGGGACGGCCTGCCGCCCGACGTTCGCACTACGTTGGAAGGAGCGATGAAAGACGCGACCAAATTCGCAAACGACATCGCGCAAAAAGAGAACGACGATGCACTTGAAGCGGTACGCAAGACCGGCAAGACCGAAATTATTACGCTAACGCCCGAACAGAAGGCCGCGCTGAAAAAGACACTCGTCGCCGTGCACAAGGAGAACGAATCGCGCATCGGCAAAGACATCATTGCCGAGGTCTACAAGGCAACGGGTTTTCAACCCTAGCCAGAGTTTCCTTTTCCACGAAATGAAACGGCGCCGCAGGCGCCGGTTCATTTCGCTCTACGCTGCAAGTGCGGAGCCAGAAGTAACCAACAATCGGATTCAGCGGGGAGGCAACACTTGAAGTATCTCGACCGCCTCGAAGAAATCCTCATCTCGTTTCTCATGGGCGCCGCGACGCTGCTGATCTTCGTCGCGGTGCTGCACCGTTACGCCGCCGGCTGGCCGATTCCCGGCGTCCAGGACGCGCTGCTCAAGATCGACCTCTCGTGGGCGCA
Organism: uncultured beta proteobacterium; assembly: GCA_963724975.1. GTDB lineage: Bacteria > Pseudomonadota > Gammaproteobacteria > Burkholderiales > Casimicrobiaceae > CAIWHR01. Next base: position 59,653 of record CAVRXB010000007.1, read on the forward strand.
GGAGCTTTGCATCTACATGTTCGTGTGGATGGCGAAGTTCGGGGCCGCCTATGGCGTGCGCACCGGCATCCACGTCGGCGTCGACGTGCTGATCAACCGGCTCCCCGGAGCCACCCGCAAGGCATACGTCCTGTTCGGCCTCCTTGCCGGCGCCACGTTTACCGTGATCGTCGGCACGCTCGGCGCGAAGTTCACCTACGAGATCGCGCAGACGAGCTCGACTTCGCCCGACCTCGAGATTCCGAAATGGATCGTCTACCTCTGCATCCCGCTGGGCTCGTACCTGATGTGCTTCCGCTTCCTGCAGGTCGCCTGGCATTTCGCCAAGACGGGCGAGCTGCCGAAGCACGACGTCGCACACGTCGAAGGAATTGAAACCGCCAACAGCGATGCGTACGTGATGGTCGACGATCTGCATCCGGCCGACCTGCGTTCGGGAGGACGGCCATGAGCGTTGCGGCGCCGACCGTCCCCGACAACGCGCCGCGCTGGCCGGCGCTGATCCCGATCCTGATCATTGCGGTTCCGGTGGTGTCGAAGCTCGCCGGCGTGCCGGTCGCCAATCCTTGGATCATTTTCGCGCTGCTGCTGGGCCTCATGCTGACCGGCATGCCGATCTCGATCTCGCTCGGTCTTACCGTGCTCACTTACCTCTTCACGATGACCACGGTGCCCATAGAGTCGGTGGCGCTGAAGCTTTTCACCGGCATCGAGAAGTTCGAAATCATGGCGATTCCGTTCTTCATTCTGGCCGGCAATTTCCTCACCCACGGAGGTGTTGCTCGCCGAATGATCAACTTCGCCTCCGCGATGGTCGGACATTGGTTCGGCGGACTCGGGCTCGCAGGCGTCCTCGCCTGCGCACTTTTTGCCGCGGTCTCCGGCAGCTCACCGGCAACGGTCGTCGCCATCGGCTCGATTATTTTGCCGGCGATGATCAAGCAAGGGTTTCCGAACCGTTTCGGCGCAGGCGTGATCACCACGTCAGGCGCGCTCGGCATCCTGATTCCGCCGTCGATCGTGATGGTCATGTACGCGGTCGCGACGAGTACGTCGGTCGGCGCACTGTTCATCGCCGGCATCGTCCCTGGAATCGTGCTCGCGTTCCTGCTCGGCTTCACCACGTGGTGGCGCGCGCGCAAATTCAATTACCCGCGGCAGCCGAAAGCGACGGCCGCCGAACGGTGGCGCAGCTTCCGCGAAAGCGTGTGGGGACTGCTGCTGATCATCGTCGTTATTGGCGGCATCTACACCGGGATCTTCACGCCCACCGAGGCAGCGGCGATGAGCGCCGTGTACGCGTTCTTCGTGGCGGTCTATGTCTACAAGGACATGCCGCTGTCGAAGGTGCCGAAGGTACTGCTCGACAGCGCCAACATGAGCGCGATGCTGCTCTACATCATCACCAACGCGGTGATGTTCAGTTACCTCATGACCTCGGAGAACATTCCGCAGGCGATGGCCGGCTGGATGCTCGAGAGGGGCTTCGGGATGATCGCGTTCCTGCTCGTCGTCAACGTCGTGCTGCTGCTGGCCGGTAATGTGATGGAGCCCTCGTCGATCGTGCTGATCTTCGCGCCGATCCTGTTTCCGGTCGCGATGAAGCTCGGCATCGACCCCGTCCACTTCGGCATCATGATGGTGGTCAACATGGAGGTCGGCATGTGCCACCCGCCTGTCGGGCTCAATCTCTACGTGGCTTCGGGCATTGCAAAAATGGGCATCACCGAGCTCACGATTGCCGTGTGGCCGTGGCTCGCGACCATGCTGGTGTTCCTCGTCGTCGTGACCTATTGGCCCGGGCTCTCGATCTGGCTCCCGAAGGCGCTCGGGATGATGTAGAGAACCGGGTTTTTGCGCGCGCCATCGCGGGCGCCCGGCCGTTCGACTGGCCGCGGCGCCCGTATTCATTCCCTGATGCGGTGTAAGGGCTTCACTGCAAAGGCGGCGGCTCGCCGCCGCAGGGAAACGAAGCGACCGGCGTGTTATAATTTTTAGTTATTCGCATTTTATCCACCCGGAGCCGCAGGCATGGCCGCAGAACGCACGCTTTCCATCATCAAGCCCGACGCCGTGGCCAAGAATGTCATCGGAAAAGTCTACTCGCGCTTCGAGACCAACGGACTGCGGATCGTCGCGGCGCAGATGCGCCGCTTGTCCCGCGCCGAGGCCGAAGGTTTTTACGCCGTGCACCGCGAACGGCCGTTTTTCCGCGATCTGGTCGATTTCATGACATCGGGACCGGTGATGATCCAGGTGCTGGAAGGCGACGGCGCGATTGCGAAGAATCGCGATCTGATGGGCGCGACCGATCCGAAGAAAGCGGCAAGCGGGACGATCCGCGCCGATTTCGCGGCGTCGATTGATGCCAACGCAGTCCATGGCTCCGATGGTCCCGACACCGCGAAGGATGAGATCGCGTATTTCTTTCCGGCGCTCGCGATCTACGGCCGCTGACGCCGAGCGATTTCCGGCACGGGTAGCCACATGATCAACTTGCTCGACCTCGACGCCGCGGGTTTCGCGGGCCTCTTTGCCGAACTCGGCGAGAAGCCCTTTCGCGCCAAACAGGTCCTGCATTGGATCCACCAGCGTTTCGCGACCGACATCGACTCGATGAGCGACCTGTCGAAGCCGCTGCGCGAAAGGCTCGCCGCGACGGCGGAGATCCGCGGTCCCTTGGTCGTGACCGATACGACGGCGCCTGATGGAACGCGAAAGTGGCTTCTCGACGTCGGTGGCGGCAATGCGGTCGAAGCCGTCTACATTCCCGAAGATGATCGCGGCACACTGTGCATCTCGTCGCAAGCCGGATGCGCGCTCGAGTGCGCCTTCTGCTCGACCGGCAAGCAGGGCTTCAATCGCAATCTCACGACCGCCGAGATCGTGGGCCAGCTATGGCATGCAAATCGTGCGCTTCTCGCCGATGGGATGACATCCCCCCGAAGCGCGCCGAGCGCGCCTCCCCCCGGGGGGCACGACGAGCTCGGGGCGGCCCGTCGCTCGTCGTCCGCGCCGTGGGTCGAGCACGGCCGGGCGCCGATCACCAACGTCGTGATGATGGGGATGGGCGAGCCGCTGGCGAATTTCGACGCCGTCGTGCGGGCATTGTCTGTTTTCCTGGACGACAACGCGTACGGACTGTCGCGCCGCCGCGTCACGCTGTCGACGTCGGGCCTCGTGCCGGCGATCGATCGGCTTGCCGCGGCGTGCCCCGTCGCGCTCGCGGTTTCGCTGCACGCGCCCACCGATGCCTTACGCGACTCGCTGGTACCGCTCAATCGCAAGTATCCGATCGCCGAGCTGCTCGCCGCCTGCAAGCGCTATCTCGTGCACGCGCCGCGCGACTTCGTCACGTTCGAGTACGTGATGCTGGACAGCTTGAACGACGCGCCGGAGCATGCGCGCGCCATCGCCCGCCTGGTCCGCGATGTGCCATGCAAGTTCAATCTCATTCCGTTCAATCCGTTCCCGGGAACGGAATTCGCGACCAGTCCGCGGGCGCGGATTGTTGCATTCCAGAAGACGCTGACCGATGCCGGCTACGTGGCAACGATAAGGAAGACCCGCGGCGAGGATATCGACGCCGCCTGCGGCCAGCTCGCGGGACGCGTGCAGGACAAGACCCGACGGCGTGTCGTTCGCATCCGGCCCGCAACACCCGCCTCGATCCCACACTGAGGTTCCGCCGAATGCGCGCCATGCCGCTCATGATTCGCCTTGCCGTCGCGGCATGTTTCGCCGCACTCGTCGCCGGATGCAGTTCGACACCGAAGGCGCCGACGCCGGAGGCCCAGCTGCCTCCGCCCCGCGCGGCCGAAGTGAGCCCGCGTGAGCGCGCCAAGCTGCACACGGAACTTGCCGCCGGCTATTACGAGCGCGGCCAGATGGACGTTGCGCTCGAAGAGCTCGCCGAATCGACAAAGCTCGATCCCGAAAGTGCCAAAACCTACAACGTCTACGGGCTCGTCTACACCGTGATGGGCGAAAACGCCAAAGCCGAGCAGAGTTTTCAGCGTGCGCTGCAGTTGGCCCCGCAGGATTCGGACATCCGTCACAACTGGGGCTGGTATCTCTGCACGCATGACCGCGCGCGGGAATCGATCGCGGAATTCGACCAGGCCATCCGCAACCCGTTGTACAAGACGCCCGAGATAGCGCTGGTCAATGCCGGGCGCTGCAGCGCGTCGTTCGGCGACACCGCCGCAGCCGACCAGTATTTCCGACGCGCCCTGGCGGTATCGCCGGGAAATCCCAGGGCGGCATACGGACTTGCTTTCATCGCCTACAAGGGTGCCCGCTTCGACGAGGCTCGCGGGTGGTTGCGACCGGCGGTGCTGCAGGCAAACCCCGCACCCGAAGCGCTCTATCTCGGCGTGTGCCTTGAGCGCAAGCTGGGAGACCGGCAAGCGGAGATGTCGTTCACGTCGCAACTGCGGAATCGCTATCCGGATTCTGCCGAAACGCGAGCCCTACCCTCCGGGGTCTGCGAGTGACCGAACCCAGCGTCAATGCCAACGCCGGCAGCGGTGCGCCGCTCAATCCCGCGAGCGCAGGCGCATTGCTACGCTCGGCGCGCGAGGCCGGGGGCTTGACCGTCGATGCCGTAGCACAGCAGCTGAAGCTCGCACCGCGCCAGGTCCGTGCGATCGAGGAAGGCGATTTCACCCATCTTCCAGAGCGCACGTTCGTTCGCGGTTTTATTCGCAACTACGCACGGCTTGTCCGCCTCGATGCGGATAGCGTCTTGCGCGCGCTGCCCGCAGGAACGGCAACGCCGAATCTCGAGTCGCCCGCGTTGCATGCGACGGCACCGACGATCGGAGAGCTGCCGACGAGCGAACCGGCGAAACATGGCTGGACACGCTGGGCGATTCCGTTAACGCTGATCGCGATCATCGCGGCGACGGCAGCGTGGGAATTGCTGCATCCGGATGCGCCTCGCAATGTAACAACGAAAGATGCGCCCGCACCGATCGAACGTGGCAAGACCGGCGCACCCGGGATCATCGGCACGCCGTTGCCCAATCCAGTCGCGTCCGCCGAGCCGACGAGCGCTCCGGCGGCGACCTCCGAGCCGCCGACGATCGCCGCTCCCGTTCCTGCAAGCGATGCATCCAAAGCTGCTCCGGAGGCGGTCGCTGACACTCGCGCGGCCGAGCCGGCGAACGTACCTGCGGTCGACGAAGCGTCGCTCGTGCTCGCTTTCCGCGATTTCTCCTGGACTGAAGTGAAGGACAGGAACGGTCGCGTCCTGTTGAAGAGGATGAACGGCGGCGGAACGGCGCAAACGATCAGCGGCGCTCCGCCGCTCGATGTCGTGATCGGCAATGCCGACGATGTCACGCTGACGTGGAAGGGCAAGCGCCTCGACCTCGCTCCGTATACGCGAGGAAACGTCGCGCGCTTTATACTCGAATGAGCGTGGGGGCAAACACCATCGAGCGGCATTTGACGCGGCGAGTCGCCGTCGACGGCGTGATGATCGGCGGCAGCGCGCCGATCGTCATCCAGTCGATGACCAACACCGACACCGCCGATGTCGCGGCCACGGTGGACCAGGTCAAGGCGCTGGCGGATGCCGGATCGGAACTCGTGCGCGTCACCGTCGACACGGCCGCAGCGGCAGCCGCTGTCGCCGCGATCCGCGATCGGCTGGACGCTGCCAATTGCCGCGTTCCGCTCATCGGCGATTTCCATTTCAACGGGCACAAGCTCCTGACCGAGCACCCGGGCTGCGCCAGTGCGCTCGCCAAGTACCGTATCAATCCCGGCAATGTCGGCAAGGGCAGCAAGCGCGATCCGCAGTTCGCCGTGATGATCGAAAAAGCCATTGAATTCGGGAAGCCGGTTCGCATCGGCGTCAACTGGGGCAGCCTCGACGCCGACCTACTTGCGCGCATGATGGATGCCAACGCCGCGAGCGCAGCGCCGCAGAGCGCCGACATCGTGATGCGCGAGGCACTCGTCGTTTCCGCCATCGGCAGCGCCGAACGCGCCGAGGAGCTCGGCCTTCCGCGCGACCGCATCGTTCTCTCGTGCAAGGTCTCGAACGTGCAAGACCTTATCGCTGTCTACCGCGAGCTGTCTTCGCGGTGCGACTATCCGTTGCACCTCGGACTCACCGAGGCGGGGATGGGCAGCAAGGGCATTGTCGCCTCGACTGCCGCGATGGCCGTCCTGCTGCAGGAGGGCATCGGCGACACGATCCGCGTTTCGCTGACGCCCGATCCCGGTGGTGATCGTACCCGCGAAGTCGTCGTCGCGCAGGAATTGCTGCAGTCGATGGGCCTGCGCTCGTTCTCGCCGATGGTCACCGCATGTCCGGGTTGCGGACGCACGACCAGCACGACGTTCCAGGAGCTCGCTGAAAAAATCCAGGCCTACCTCCGTGCGCAGATGCCGGTGTGGCGTGCCCGCTATCCCGGCGTCGAGGCGATGGAAGTCGCGGTTATGGGTTGTGTCGTCAATGGCCCCGGTGAATCAAAACTTGCCAACATCGGCATCTCGCTGCCAGGCACGGGCGAAATACCCGTCGCGCCGGTCTACGTCGATGGCCAAAAGACGGTGACGCTCAAAGGCGAGCGAATCGCCGAGGAGTTCCAGCGGATCGTAGACGATTACGTGCGCGCCACCTGGGGTGGCGAGCCCCGCGCAGCGCATCTCGACCCGGAACGCCGGTCAATAGCGCTGAAGGCGATGAGCTAAGCGATGGCCATGCCCCTGCAAGCGGTTCGCGGGATGAACGATGTGCTGCCCGACGAGGCGGCCATCTGGGAATTTCTCGAGGACGCTGCCCGCGACGTGTTTCGGCAATACGGATACCGCAACGTCCGCACGCCCGTCGTCGAGCCGACGCCCCTTTTCGTTCGCGCGATCGGCGAAGTGACCGATGTCGTCGAGCGAGAGATGTACACGTTCGAGGACAAACTCAACGGCGAGAGCCTCACGCTGCGTCCCGAAGCGACGGCGGGCATCGTTCGCGCGGCGATCGAGCACAACCTTACCTACGAGCGCCCGCAGCGTGTTTGGACCGCAGGGCCGATGTTTCGCCATGAGCGCCCACAGAGAGGCCGCTACCGCCAGTTCCATCAATTCAATGTCGAGGCGCTCGGCTTCGAGGGGCCCGACGTCGACACTGAGCAAATCGTCATGCTCGCGCGGTTGTGGCACCGGCTCGGGCTCGCCGAAGGCATCGCACTCAAGATCAATTCGCTCGGCGACCCGCACGAGCGCCTCGAACATCGCAATGCGCTGGTTGCCTATTTCACGAAGCACGAGGCGGAGCTCGATGACGATTCACGCCGGCGCCTCAGCACCAATCCTTTGCGAATCCTCGACAGCAAGAACCCGGCGCTCGAGGCATTGATCGCCGGCGCGCCGAAGATGATCGAGTTCATCGCGGATAAGTCTCTCGCGCATTTCGACCAACTCAAATCGCTGCTCGCCGACTCCGGCGTGCCGTTCGAGGTCGACGCGCGGCTCGTGCGCGGACTCGACTATTACAACCGCACGGTGTTCGAATGGATGACCGATCGCCTGGGCGCACAGGGCACGGTTGCCGGCGGCGGCCGCTACGACGGACTATTCGAGCAGCTTGGCGGCAAGCGCAGCTTCGCGTGCGGATTCGCGATCGGCATAGAGCGCATGGTGCTGCTGCTGCAGGAAGCGGGAACGGCACGCGTAGCCGCTCCGCTCGCGTACGTCGTCCACATGAGCGAAGCCGGCGCGAAACTCGCATCGCGCGTTGGTGAATTGCTGCGCGACGCCGGCAATGCCATCGTTGTCAATGCGGGTGGCGGCAGCATCAAGTCGCAGATGAAGAAAGCAGACGCAAGCGGCGCCGCGTTCGCGCTCATCATCGGCGACGACGAGGTCGCAGCGGGCAACGTGAGCGTCAAACCGCTGCGCGGCGGGGGCGAGCAGGTCGCCGTTTCCGTCACCGATGTTGCCGCGGCGCTCGCCGCTCGGCAATGAATCCGCCGGCGGTGAGACCGGCACAACCGAACGGGAAACAAGAATGGCAGTTTACGATATCGAAGAGCAGGAGAAACTGGACGACCTCAAGGCATGGTGGAACCAGTGGGGCAACCTGGTCTCCGGCGTCGTAATCGCGATCGCACTCGGCGTTTTCGCCGTGCAAGGCTGGCGGTGGTGGCAAGGCAACCAGGCGGAGCAGGCGTCGGTGCTGTTCACCGCGGTCAGCGCCGCCGCGAAAGCGAACGATGTCGAGAAGGCGAAGGAAGCGGCGGGACAACTCGCGTCACGCTTCGGCGGCACGGGTTACGCGCCGCGCGCGGCACTCCTGGTTTCGAAGCTCATGTTCGATGCCGGCGACACGGCAGGCGCGACAGCCCAGCTGCAGTTCGTGCTCGACCGCGCGAGCGAGGACGAGTTGAAGCAGATCGCGCGCATTCGACTGGCGGAGATCCAGTTCGAGACGAAACAATACGACAACGCGCTGCGCACGCTCGATGCGAAGCGCGACGAGCCGTTCGCCGGCGTGTACGAGGACTTGCGCGGCGACATCCTCGCTGCGGCGGGCCGGGTAAGCGAAGCAAGGACGGCGTACCAAACGGCGCTGACCAAACTCGACTCCAAAGGTCCCTATCACGGTTTGGTCCAGGCGAAGCTCGATGCGATCGGCGGGCCGCTCACGCCCGATGCCGGCAAGAGCGAGCCGATGACGCCGGCTGCCAATCCGCCTGGGCCGAACGCGCCTGCGCCACGTCCGGTGCCGGCGCCCGCTGCGCCGGCTAGCGCCGGCACGAGCGCGCCCGCGAAATGAACGTGGCGCGCCAGGCATTTCCGCGCGCCTCCGCGCAGAGATCGACCCGGCGAGCCTTCGCTCACGCCGTGGCGGTGATCGCTGCCGTCGCATGCGGCGGCTGCGCGTCATTGCAATCGTGGATCCCTTCGATTCCACCGCCGTCGTTCGGCTGGCTGACGTCGATGTTTGGCGGTGGAAAGAAGATCGCTCCGCTGCCCGATTTCCCGATCACGGCGACCACGCAGATCGTATGGCAGGTCAATGTTGGCAAGTCGGCACCGGGCCTCGCACCTGCCATCACACCTGATGCAATCTACGCGGCGAACAGTGGCGGCACCATCGTTCGCGTCGATCCGGCGAGCGGCGCCGTCGTATGGCGGATTGAGGCCGGGCGCAAGCTTTCGGCGGGTGTGGGCGCGGATTCGACGCTCGTCGCCGTTGGCACCGACAAGGGCGATGTGCTCGCGTTCGATACGAGCGGCAAGGCCATGTGGCAAGCGAAGGTGACAAGCGAAGTCCTGGGACCCCCGCGCATTGCGGAAGGGATTGTCGTCATATGGACCGGCGATGGCCGCATACACGGGCTCACGGCGGCCGATGGCAAGACGAAATGGGTCTACCAGCGTACCAATCCGCCTCTCACGATTCGCAATTACGCCGGCGGCACGATAAGCCGCGGCGGCCTCTTTGCCGGCACGGCAGGCGGCAAGCTCCTGGCGCTGGACCTTGGGACGGGAAATGTCGGCTGGGAAGCCAACGTCGCAACGCCAAAGGGCGCGACGGAGCTTGAGCGGATCGCCGACGTCACGTCGCTGCCTCTCGTCGAGGAACGGCAGGTTTGCGCTGTCGCCTTTCAGGGACGTCTCGCGTGCTTCGAGCTGCTGCGTGGCGATCTCGCATGGGCGCGGGACGTGTCGAGCCTTTCCGGCATCGCGGTCGACAATCGCTTTCTTTTCGTCGCCGACGACGCCGGTGCCGTGCATGCGCTCGACAAGGCGACGGGAGCCTCCGCGTGGAAGCAGGACACGCTCATGCCGCGCAAACCGGCGGGGGCTCAGATTGCGGGCGATTTCCTGCTTGTCGTCGACCCGCAGGGCTACATCTATCTGCTCGATCGCAGTGACGGCAAGCCGGTCGGCCGCGCGCCGACCGACGAAACTGCACCGACCACGCAACCGGCGCGGTCAGGATCCAATGCCGTGTGGCAAACCCAGGGCGGGACGCTTTATGCCGTCACGGGGCGGTGAGCGGCTACGCCGCTCGCCGCGACGTCAATGCTCCCCATCCTCGTCATCGTCGGACGCCCGAATGTCGGCAAGTCGACCCTGTTCAACCGACTGACGAAGAGCCGCGCGGCGCTCGTCGCCGATTTTCCCGGACTGACCCGCGATCGCCACTACGGTCGCGGGCGCTCGGGGGAGCGTCGGTTCATCGTCGTCGATACGGGTGGATTCGAGCCGGTGGCGAAGACCGGGATCCTGCACGAAATGGCGAAGCAGACCCGCGCGGCAATCGCCGAAGCCGATGCCGTGATATTCGTCGTCGACGGACGCGTGGGTCTCACCGCCGAGGACCGCGCAATAGGACGGTTCCTGCGGCGGACGGGCCGGCCGGTATTCCTCGTCGTCAACAAGGTGGAGGGAATGCCTGCCGGACGCGCCACGGCGGAGTTTCACGAGTTGGCGCTCGGCGAGCCGTATGGAATCTCGGCTGCGCATGGCGAGAACGTCCACGAGGTGACCGAGCTTGCACTCTCGTCGATTCCTGAATCGGCGCCGGATGATGAAGCGCCGGCAGGCCCGGACAAGCCCGTCAAGGTCGCGGTGATCGGCCGTCCCAACGTCGGCAAGTCGACGCTCATCAACACGCTGCTGGGCGAAGAGCGCGTGATCGCTTTCGACGAACCCGGCACCACGCGAGACTCGATCTATCTCGACTTCGAAAGGAACGGCCGGCGCTACACGCTGATCGACACGGCCGGCGTGCGCCGCCGCGGCAAGGTATTCGAAGCGGTCGAAAAGTTTTCGGTGGTGAAAACACTGCAGGCGATCGAGGATGCCAACGTCGTCTTGCTGATGTTCGATGCCGAGGAAGGCGTCACCGAGCAGGACGCCCATCTCGCGGGCTATATCCTCGAGGCGGGACGCGCGCTTGTGGTTGCCATCAACAAATGGGACGCGGTGCCCGCCGACCGTCGCGACGACGTCAAACGCGATCTCGATCGGAAGGCCGGATTTCTATCGTTTGCTCCCCAGCATTTCATCTCTGCGAAGTCCGGCATGGGCGTCCCGGGCGTGATGCGTTCCGTCGACGCTGCCTACGCTGCGGCGATGGCGAAGCTGCCGACACCCAAACTGACGCGCGCGCTGGCAGCTGCGGTCTTGCGCCAGCAGCCGCCGCGGGCCGGCAAAGGGCGGCCGAAGCTTCGCTACGCCCACCAGGGGGGACAGAACCCGCCGCTGGTCGTCATCCATGGGACCGCTCTTTCCCACATCCCGGCCTCCTACCGGCGGTATCTGGAACATTTCTTCGTCGAGACGTTCCAACTTCGAGGCACGCCGCTTAGGATACAATTCAAGACTGCCGCCAACCCCTATGTGGGTGCGCCTGCCCGCCGCCGAGGGCATTGACGTTTCTCCCTGCGCCCCCATTTGCGCTCAGTGGGCCGGCCCGGGCCCGGGCGGATTCCGAGCGATAGGACCCAGATACGGCCCAATTGAGACGGCCCAACAACAAGAGCGGAGCCACGTGATGAGCAATAAAGGGCAAATGCTGCAGGACCCCTTCCTGAACACGCTGCGCAAGGAGCACATTCAGGTGTCGATCTATCTCGTCAACGGTATCAAGCTGCAGGGGCAGATCGAATCGTTCGACCAATACGTCGTCCTGCTGAAGAATACTGTCACGCAGATGGTCTACAAGCACGCCATTTCGACCGTCGTACCGGCCCGCGCCGTTGCCATGCCCCACCACGCGCCGGCAACCGATGCGGATGTCTGACCGGGCGGAACGCCTGCTCCGCGCCGACGCCACGCATTGATCCCGTTCGAACGGCCGCAAGGCAGTGACCGTGCGTTGCTCGTCGCGCTTGATCTCGGGGCGGGCGATCCGCGCGAACGCCTCGCGGAATTGAATGCGCTTGCCGTGTCGGCCGGCGCGACCGTGGCCGGCGCCGTCACGGGTCGCCGGCAAAGGCCCGATGCGGCGCTTTTTGCAGGCAAGGGCAAGGTCGAGGAAATCGGCGCGCGCCGTATCGAGTCCGCAGCCGACCTCGTGATCTTCGATCATGCGCTTTCGGGTGCCCAGCAGCGCAACCTCGAGCGGGCGCTCGAGTGTCGCGTGGTCGACCGTGCCGCACTCATCCTCGACATCTTCGCGTTGCGCGCCCGTAGCGCAGAAGGCAAGTTGCAAGTTGAGCTCGCGCAGGTCAAGCATCAGCTTACCCGGCTGGTCGGGGGCTGGACTCACCTCGAGCGCCAGAAAGGCGGCATCGGATTGCGCGGTCCGGGCGAAAAGCAGCTCGAAACCGACCGCCGGCTTTTGGGAACACGCGTCAGAGTGCTAAACGAACGCCTGGCGCAGGTGGTTCGTCAACGGGCAACCCAAAGCCGCACAAGGCGGCGCGCCGCGGTGCGCACCGTTGCGCTCGTTGGTTACACGAATGCCGGCAAGTCGACGCTGTTCAATCGCCTCACCGGAGCCCGCACGTTCGCCGCGGATCAGCTGTTCGCCACGCTCGACACTACCGTGCGCCGCATCCATGTGGCGGGCGCCGAAGCCATGGTGCTGTCCGACACCGTCGGCTTCATTCGCGACCTGCCGCACGACCTCGTCGCCGCGTTCCGCGCGACGCTCGCCGAGGCCGCGCAAGCGGACTTGCTGCTGCACGTGATCGACGCTGCCCATCCGAACCGCGATGAACAGATCGCGGCGGTCGACGCGGTACTGGAAGAGATTGGCGCGCTGGAGGTGCCGCAGGTCCGCGTGTACAACAAGATCGACGCGACCGCCATCGCGCCCGGCATCGAGCGAGATCCCTCTGGTATACTGCGGGCCGTCCGTGCAAGCGCATTGACGGGCGCCGGCTGCGACGAACTGCGCGCCGCGCTGGCCGAACTTTTTCCGTCTCACGAACCGCTCACTGTCACCTCCGCGGCCTCCATCGCGAATGTCTGACGCGGTCAGGCAAAACATTCCGGCTTTTCTTTTCGACGACTCCTAATGTCGCTCAACGATCCGCAGTGGGGGAAGCGCGGCAACGGCGGTCCGCCCGATCTTGACGAGATCTGGCGCAACCTGAGCCGGCGCCTTAACGAGCTCTTCGGACGTAGGCCGGCCGGCGCTGACGGCGGCGGCCCGGACGATGGCGGACGGGGCCGCAAATTGCCGCTCTCGGGCGCCGGCATCCTGATCGCGCTCGTGTTCCTCGTCTGGCTCGCAAGCGGGGTCTACATCGTCGACGAAGGTCGTCGTGGCGTCGTCACGCGTTTCGGCAAGTACACCGAGACCACGCAGGCGGGCGCCCGCTGGCATCTTCCTTTTCCGATCGAAGCGGTGCAGCTCATCGACTTCTCGCAGTCGCGCCGCGTCGAGGTCGGGTTCCGCGGCAACGCGAAGAACAAGAAAGCCAACGAAGCCCCGATGCTGACGGACGACGAGAACATCATCGACGTCCTGTTCACCGTCCAGTACAACCTCAACAATGCCGAGGCGTATGTCTTCAACGTGCGCAGCCCTGAGCAGATCGTCCAGTTCGTCGCCCAGACGGCGATGGGCGAGGTCGTTGGCAAGGCGAAGATGGACTTCGTTCTCTACGAAGGCGGCGAGCAGATCGCCAAATCGGCAGAGAAGCTGATGCAAGACATGCTCGACCGCTATGAGACGGGCATCTTCATACAAAAAGTCGCGCTGCAAAGCGTCCAGCCGCCGGACAAGGTGCAAGCGGCATTCGACGACGCGGTGAAGGCGGGCCAGGACCGCGACCGCTTCCGCAACGAGGGACAGGCGTATGCCAATGATGTCGTCCCGCGCGCGCGCGGCAACGCGGCGCGGCTCCTCGAAGAAGCGAACGGCTACCTCGCCTCGGTCGTGCAAAGAGCGGAAGGCGACGCTTCGCGCTTCAGGCAGATCCTCACCGAATACGCGAAGGCGCCCGCTGTCACGCGCGAGCGCCTCTACATCGACACCATGCAGGCGGTACTCAGCAACTCGAGCAAGGTGCTGGTCGACCAGAAGGCCGGCAGCAATCTACTCTACCTGCCGCTCGACAAGTTGCTCCAGCAGAGCGGACCAGTCACCGTAACGCCGCCGTCCGCACCCGAGCTCTCGGCCACGCGCCCGTCCACGTCCGCGCCGGATGCTGTCCTCGATCCTGCGCGCGCGCGCGATGCGCTGCGCAACCGCGACCGTCCCGGGGAAACGCGATGAAGTTCACCATGCCGCTGATGGCGCTGCTAGTGGCGGTTCTGCTTGTCGCGTCGCAGATGCTCTATACGGTCGAGCAGACGAAATACGCGATCAAGTTCCAGTTGGGCGAGATCATCGATACACAGGCTACTGCGGGGCTTTACGCGAAGTGGCCGCTGTTGCAGAACGTCAAATTTTATGACCGCCGGACCCTCGTGCTCGACAATCCCGAGCCCGACCGGATCACGACCTCGGAGAAGAAGCCGCTCTTGATCGACTTTTTCGTGCTCTGGCGCATCACGGACGTCAAGCAGTTCTACGTCAACACGCAGCAGGGCGACGAAGATGTCGCGCGGCAAAGGCTCGCCACGACCGTCCGCGCCAACCTGCGCGAGGAAATCAACAAGCGTACGGTGCACGAGGTGATTTCGTCCGAGCGCGACAAGATCATGGCCACGACGCGGCAGAAAGCCGACACCGATGCCAAGACATTCGGCGTGGAGATCGTCGACGTGCGGCTGCGCCGTGTCGAGCTGCCGCCCGACGTCACCGATCCTGTGTATGCCCGCATGGAATCGGAGCGCCGCCGGGTCGCCAACGAGCTGCGTTCGGTGGGTCAGGCGGACTCCGAGAAAATTCGCGCCGATGCCGACCGCCAGCGCGAAGTCATCATTGCCGAGGCGTACCGGCAGGCGCAGAAGATCAAGGGCGAAGGCGACGCGAAGGCCGCCGCGATCTATGCCTCGGCCTTCGGCGCGAACCCCGAGTTCTTTGCGTTCTATCGCAGCCTCGAGGCGTATCGCTCGACATTCCGCGGCCGCAACGACATGCTGGTCCTCGATCCCGGCTCCGACTTTTTCCGCTATTTCCGGGGCGCGGGCGGACAAGGCGCGAAAGCGCCACGGTAGCGGCCCAACCTGATCGGCTTCTCGAGGAGTGATGGCGTGGCGGATTCGCTGTGGGCGGCGTTTGCGCTGGTGCTCGTCGTCGAAGGGCTGCTGCCGCTCGTCGCGCCAAAGGTGTGGCGCGACAGCTTTCAAAAGCTCGTTCTGCTGACCGACGGGCAATTGCGGTTCATCGGTCTCATCTCGATCATCATGGGGCTCGTCGCCTATTGGCTCGTTCGCCATGCGTAAGTGGATCCTGCCCGAATACATCGAGGACATCCTGCCGGCCGAAGCCGAACGGATGGAATCGTTGCGTCGCACGCTGCTCGATCATTTCCGCGCGCACGGTTTCCGGCTCGTGCAACCACCGCTCGTCGAGCATCTCGATTCGCTCTTGACCGGCACGGGGCACGATCTCGACCTGCAGACATTCAAGGTCGTCGATCCGATGTCGGGCCGCCTCCTCGGCGTCCGCGCCGACATTACGCCGCAGGTGGCGCGAATCGATGCGCATCTTTTGAACGAGGCCGGGATCACCCGCCTTTGCTATGCCGGTAGCGTGTTGCGCACGACCGCCGGGATCGGCGAGACGCGGGAGATCGCGCAGATTGGCGCCGAGCTTTTCGGCGAAGCCGGCATTGCCGGCGATACCGAAGTGATTTTGTTGCTGCTGTCGTCGCTCGCCGCGGCCGGAGCGGGTGCGCTGCATCTCGACCTCGGCCATGTCGGCGTGTACAGGGCGCTCGCCGCCGGCGCGGGCATCGGCAGCGACAGCGAGGACGCCGAACTCTTCGACGCGTTGCGCACCAAAGACGTCCCGACCGTCGCGGCGTTGACGGCGAAGCTGGCGCCCGCATGGCGGGACGCGCTCGTCGCCCTGCCTTCCCTCTACGGCCCGGCGAGCGAGGTGCTTGCTGCGGCACGCGCGCGATTGCCGGACACGCCCGCCATCCGCAACGCCCTCGCCGCCCTCGGCACCCTCGCCCACGCTGCCGGGCCGCAGGTCGAGGCGTTGCACATCGATCTCGCCGATCTGCGCGGTTACCATTATCACAGCGGCGCAATCTTTTCGGTCTTCACGCCGGGCCTGTCGGCGGCGATCGGCAATGGCGGCCGGTACGACGGCATCGGCAAGGCTTTCGGCCGCGCGCGGCCGGCAACAGGATTTACGCTGTACCTTCGCCAGCTCGCGGGCATCGCCGCGCGGTTGACGTCTTAGCGCTCCTGCTCGATCGCGCCGATTTTCATCTTATCCTTCCCCTCCACAGTCCATGGGCAAAAACGTCGTCGTCATCGGAACGCAATGGGGCGATGAGGGCAAGGGCAAGATCGTCGACTTGCTGACCGAACATGCGCAGGGGGTCGTGCGGTTCCAGGGCGGGCACAATGCAGGACACACGCTGGTCAATGCCGGCCGCAAGACCGTGTTGCGACTCATTCCATCTGGCGTGCTGCATCCGCGTGTAGCGATCTACATCGGAAATGGCGTCGTGCTGTCACCCGCCGCGCTGCTGCAGGAGATCGCCGAGCTCGAAACCGTAGGCATCGACGTCCGATCGCGGCTTCGGATCTCTCCCGCGTGCCCACTGGTGCTTCCGTACCACGTCGCGCTCGACCAGGCGCGCGAGGGCGCCATGGGCGACGCCAAGGTCGGCACGACGGGCCGCGGCATCGGCCCCGCCTACGAGGACAAGATCGCGCGCCGCGCGATCCGACTGCAGGATCTCTTCTATCCAGACCGCTTCTCGACCAAGCTCGAGCGCCTGCTCGAATTTCACAACTTCGTGCTCGTGCAGTATTTCCATTGCGAACCCGTCCCGTTCGTCAAGACGCGCGATGAGACGCTGGCGATGGCCGAAGCGTTGCGCCCAATGGTTGCCGACGTCGCCGCATTGCTGCAGGACGCGCGCCGCCGGGGCGATTCGTTGCTGTTCGAGGGCGCGCAGGGCGCGCTTCTCGACATCGATCATGGAACCTATCCCTACGTGACATCATCGAATTGCCTCGCCGGTGCGGCGGCGCCGGGTGCGGGTGTCGGACCCGAATTCCTGGACTACGTGCTCGGAATTGTGAAGGCGTACACGACCCGCGTCGGTACCGGTCCCTTCCCGACCGAGCTCACCGATGAAATCGGCGCGCGACTCGCGAAGCGCGGCAACGAGTTCGGCTCCGTCACCGGGCGCCCACGGCGCTGCGGGTGGCTCGACATCCCCGCGCTCAAACGCTCGTTCGCGTTGAACGGCGTCAGCGGCACGTGCATCACCAAACTCGATGTGCTGGACGGGCTCCCGGAAATTCGCGTCTGCACGGGCTACACCGTGCAGGGTCAGCCGCAGCCGCTGATCCCGTCTGGCGCGGATGCCGTCGCCGAATGCATCCCCGTGTACGAAACGCTGCCCGGATGGCCGGAGAGCACGGTCGGCGTGAAATCGTTCGACTTGCTGCCGACCAATGCTCGCGCGTACCTGCGGCGGGTCGAGTCATTGACCGGGAGTGCCGATTGCGATGGTATCGACCGGCCCGGACCGCAGCGAGACCATCGTGATGCATCATCCGTTCCACTGAAACGGGAAACCGCATGTCGGATCTGCATGTAAGCTGGGACGAGTACAACACGCTGGTCGAACGGCTCGCTCTCGCCGTCTACGATTCCGGCTATCGCTTCGACCAGATCATCTGCCTCGCGCGCGGCGGCTTGCGTGTTGGCGACGTGCTGTCGCGTATCTACGAGCATCCGCTCGCCGTGCTGTCGACGCACTCGTACGCTGCCGATGGGGGGACGATCCGTGGCGAGCTCGTCATCGCCGAGCATATGACGATGACCAAGCCGCGACTGGGCGAGAGGGTGCTGCTGGTGGACGACATGGTCGATTCCGGCCATACGCTGGCGGCTGTCCATGCCGAGCTGCCGAAACGCTTCCCGCACATCAAGACGCTCAAGACGGCCGTGCTGTGGTGGAAGGCGTGTTCGGTGTTCAGGCCCGATTTCTACGTCGACCATTTGCCCGACAATCCCTGGATCCACCAGCCGTTCGAGGTCTACGACACGCTGCGGCCGGAAGACCTGCGCGCCCGCCTTGGCGCCCCTGCGGCCTGATCGGGCCATATCTGGTGCGAATCCGCAACAACCTGCCGGGTCATTGAACACTGGTCTGGCGCGATGATTGCTTGCGGGTTGGGTTGGCGGTACGCTGGCCCCGCCCCCGAAATCTGAAGCTGGAACAAGCCCCGAGGTAGTCCATGAAGCGGATCTTCGCCCTCTTTGCCGCGGCGTGCGCCGCCTGCGCGGCCTTGCCGGGCGCGCAGGCGCAGGACGGGATCACACCTACGTCGATCCTCATCGGGCAGTCGGCGGCGTTCACGGGACCGGCCGCGCAGCTCGGCATCCAGATGCGCGATGGCGCAAAGCTCTGGCTCGACCAGGTCAATGCGCAAGGCGGCGTCAACGGCCGCCGAATCGAGCTGCGGTCGCGCGACGACAAATATGAGTCGAAACTCGCCGCCGAGAACACCAAGAAACTGATCGAGGAAGACCGCGTCTTCCTGCTCTTTGCCTACGTCGGGACGCCAACCAGCCAGGCGTCGCTGCCGATCTTCACCGAGGCGCGGGTGCCGTTCGTGGCGCCGTTTACGGGCGCCGAGCTGCTTCGCACGCCCTTCAACCGCTACATCTTCAACGTCCGGGCGAGCTATTACGACGAGACGGAGAAGATCGTCGAGCATCTCGCACGCACGGGCGTCACCAAATTCGCAGTCTTCTATCAGAACGACGCGTACGGTCAGGCGGGGCTCGAGGGCGTCAAGCGCGCTCTCGCGAAGCGCAACCTGAAGTGGGTCGCATTGGGGACGGTCGAACGCAACACGACCAATGTCGCCGAGGCCGTCAAGACCATCAATGCCGCGCAGCCCGAGGCCACGGTGATGATCTCCGCCTACACCTCGGTTGCCGAGTTCGTGCGCCAGATGAAGGCGGCGGGAAGCATCTCGCAATTCTTCAACGTCTCATTCGTCGGCAGCAAGGCGCTCGCCGAGGCGCTCGGCAAGGACGGCCGCGGCGTGATGATCTCGCAGGTCGTGCCGTTCCCATGGAGCCCGCTGACGCCGATCGTGAAGGAATATCTGGATCTCGCGAAGCGCGCCGGCAACGTCGACATCAATTTTTCGAGTCTGGAAGGGTTCATCGCCGCGAAGGTGCTGGTCGAAGGACTGCGCCGGGCCGGCAAGGATCCGACCCGCGAGAAATTCGTGGCAGCGATGGAATCGATGTCGAATTACGAGATCGGCGGATTCGCCGTGCGCTTTTCGCCGGAGAACCACAATGGCTCGCAGTTCGTCGACCTGTCGATGATCGGCCGCGACGCCAAGTTCATTCGTTGAAATTCCCGGCGGACCGGGAGGCTACAGCGACGCCCTCGAGCCTTTCCGCGCGGCCCGGAGGGTACGCGTAGCGACAAGCCCGAGCAGGGCGATCCCGAGCAAGAACGGCGTTCCCGGCTCCGGGACATCGCGGCCGATGCGGCACGCGATCTTCATGCCGAATCTGGGATCGTTATGCTGGCAGTCGTAGCCCGAGTTCGAGCCTTGATCGGTTCGAGGGGGCTTGCAGTTCGGTTGCATACCGAGAAGATTCCCCTCCTCGATGCAAAGCTGGCTGCGCTCGCTGTGCGGGAGAATCACCGCAAAGAGCACGGGCTCGACATCCGATGTTCTGACTCGTTCCGGGCGAGAAGGTGCTTACGCTGCCCACAGTTTTGTGCGAGCTTTCCGGAAGCATCGAGGGGGCATCCAACGCAGCGGCGGGCTTGACGCCGGCCGACATCGCGATCGCGCGGGTAGCGGATTTAAGGTCTTCGAGCGAGCATTGCGCCCCCATGCATGCGGTGGCGCTTGGGTCATCGCCGGTACTGCCGATGTCAGGTCGCACGGCAGCCCCGCCCGGATCGCCGATGGCAGCCGCGCCTTGGCCGAGGCTCGCCAGCAATAAAGCAAGACCCGCCGCTATCAAATTTTTTGTGAGACCCATGGGACCTTTCAAAGCTTCCTTCACGAACCCTTCCTTTATGCTACGACCATTTGCACCTCGCAACTACCATCCGTCGCGCCACCGACAGTCGGTACTGGACACGCGCTTCCCGAAGGCAGGGACAAAGCCCACACTCGTAGGTAAGCATGGGCCATGCCACGAATGAAAATCCTATATCTATCATTTCGTTAGCACGAGTAGCACCCCTGCGGTATTTCGCAGTGAACGCCATGTAAAGTCCTTCGACAGTAAGGGTCGGGTTTTCCACGTCGATGACTTTACATTCGACCTGTGGTGGACCATCCAGCATTCATGACAACTCTTTGTTCTGTAATGCCTTATTCTTCGAGGCACGATTGGTGCTTACTGTGCAGCACAGAACGTTGACGCAACTGATGGAGGGCGGAATGGGAATAAGAAAAGCACTTTTGGCAGCGCTGGCTGGTGGTGTGTTTGCCGTGGCGAGCAGCGGAGCGCAGGCTGTCTTGTGCATTACCATCACCACGATTAGCGATTGGAGACTGCAGGCTCGTGCGACCCAGCTCGACAAGAAGTGGACGTACACAAGCTCCAATTTTGCCGATGACGTTAAGATCGCCTTTCACGGGCGGGGCGATGAGCACGTGCTGTCGATCTCTGGCTTTGACACGGGCGACACCGCACAAGATTATGCTCTCAGCTACACGATCGACGTGACGACACCGGGCAACTTCATATCGGACATGTTCGCCGGCGCAGACAATCCGGGTGGCGGCTCGACGCTGTTCAAGAATGTCGACCGGCGATCCGGGTGGCGCTTTTGCGCTTGACCGTCCTCAACGGAGTGGAGGGCCCCGGCCTCAGAGAAGCACGGACTCACCGCGACAGAGCTGAAAGTCGAAGAGCTTATCCACATCAACTCCGGAAGATTCTCAGTGCTCTCGAGCGTATCCAACACCTTCTTCCAGGATCGCATTCACGACGGGCCCGAGCCCGGAACATTGGTCCTCCTGGGCGCGGGGTTGATCGCTCTTGGGCGCATTGCGCCGCAAGTCGACGTAGCAAACATCAGACGGGTTTCTCGTCATCGACAAGACCCCGTCGCGAGACGGGGTCTTGTTGTTTTTGGTGAGTGACAAATCGGTAGTGCGCCCGATGGTACGCCGCGGGTGCGGCTCACCCTCACAGAAGCTCGGACCTGGTCGCTTAGACCCCCGCCGACGCGACACAGTTCCAATCCTAAATCGAACCCGGACCGGTCTGTCCGAATTGGCTCATTTCGGAACATGTCTTCGATCCGCGGGTCCATGTGCGTAGTGTTTGCCCCATACGTTTGCCCCATACGGACTCCATCCATTGTAAATTCGCTCGACAACAGGGCTTGATCCTGGGCCATAAGCCTTTCCCGATCAGCGCGTTGCGGAACCTTGTTCCAAGTATCTCGGTCATTGTCGTTTCGCAGCCGATTGGCTATTCATTACCAACTGTGCATGACAGCTCCACGCCACTGGCATTAAGCGTGCCCAATCGACTGCTAAACGGAGTCAACTCGTCAATTAGTTGGTGCTAACATCACTGTTCGCCGCGGTTTCGTATCGGGAGAAAAACCATGAATTCGATCTGGACAAGCGACCGACTCGGGCGAGCCCGCCACCTTCGCCAACTCTTGCAGGTTCTCGGGATGGGTCTGGCGATATTGGCGGCCGGCTGCACGACCTACCCGCCTGCCCCCCGCGACGCAGCGACTGCCGATTTCCAGTACAAGATCGGGCCACTCGACACCGTCAATATCATCGTCTGGCGCAACCCCGAGTTGTCGATGGTCGTTCCCGTGCGGCCGGACGGCAACGTGACGACGCCTCTGGTCGATGACATTCCGGCGTTGGGGAAAACGCCGACGGCGCTTTCCAAGGACATCGAGCAAGCGCTGTCCAAGTACATTCGCGACCCGGTTGTAACGGTGGTGGTCACGACCTTCGTCGGACCGCGTGATGCCCAGATCCGCGTCATCGGCGAGGCCACACGGCCGCAGATCCTCGCCTTTCGCAAGGGGTTGTCGCTGCTCGACGTGATGATCGCGGTCGGCGGCCTTACCGACTTCGCCGACGGCAACCACGCCAGCATCTACCGCGCGGACGAAGGCGGCAAATCCTACAGCGTGCGCCTGCAGGATCTCGTGAAGCGCGGTGACGTGACCGCGAACGTCGATATGCGGCCTGGCGACATCCTGATCATTCCGCAAAGCTGGTTCTAGTCGGCCGGCTCGCGCCAGCCATGATTTCCTCCAGCCGTGAATCTCTCGTAACCGAGTGGGCCCACCATGGATGAGTTGCTGCAGCAGATAATCAGCCGGCTCCGCGGCATGTGGCATCGTCGCTGGATCGGACTCGCCGTCGCCTGGATCTTCGGGATCGTCGCCGTCGGTATCGCGTTGCGCATTCCCGAGAAGTACGAAGCCAGCGCCCGCGTCTACGTCGATACGCAGTCGCTGCTCCGTCCGCTGATGGCCGGGCTCGCGATCCAGCCCAATCTCGATCAGCAGGTGTCGCTGATGAGCCGCACGCTGATCAGCCGCCCGAACGTCGAACGGCTGATCCACATGGCGGACATGGATCTCCGCGTGAAGTCGACCACGGAGCGCGAAGAGCTGATCGACAGCCTGATGAAACAGCTTCAGCTCTCCGGCAACGTACAGAGCAATCTCTATGTAATTTCCTATCGCAATCCCGACCCGGAGAAGGCGAAGAACGTCGTTCAGTCGCTGCTCACGATCTTCGTCGAGTCGAGTCTCGGGGACAAACGGCTCGATACCCGCAGTGCGATGAAATTCGTCGACGAGCAGACCAAGTTCTACGAGGAGAGCCTGCAGGCCGCGGAGGATCGCCTCAAGCAATTCAAGCTCAAATACCTCGGCGTCACCGGACAAGCCGGACAGGACTATTTCTCCAAGCTGTCGAAATTGCGAGACGAAATCGACAACGCAAGACTGGAGCTGAACGCCGCCGAACAATCGCGCGATGCCTACAAGGCGCAGGTCGCCGGCATCGCGCCGGTCTACTTGCCGGATCGACATCCCGTCGCTGCCGCTGCGCCGGAGATCGATGCGCGAATCGCGGCACAAAAGACCAAGCTCGATGAACTGCTTCGCACCTATACCGACGAGCACCCCGATGTGGTTGGCACGCGCCGCGTGCTGAAACAACTGGAGGAACAGCGCACGCAGGAGGTCACGGCACTGCGAGAAGGCCGCCGCGGCTGCCGGCAAACCCTCGGAGCACCGCCGACGCCAATCCCGTGTATCAGCAGATAAAGGTGTCGCTTGCCGATGCCGAAGCCAATGTCGCTTCGCTGCGCGCGAAGCTTGGCTCCTACGAGCGGCAGTTCGAACAATTGAAGGCGTCGGCACGGCTGATCCCGCAGGCCGAAGCGGAGTACGCGCAACTCAATCGCGACTATGACGTGCAGAAGAAGACTTACGAGACGCTCCTTTCAAGGCGGGAGGCCGCGACGATGGGGGTGGGCGTGCAGGACACCGGCGGCACGCAATTCCGAGTGATCGATCCGCCGCGCGTATCGCCGGATCGGGTTCCGCCGACTCGCATCATGTTGCTGGTAATCGCAATTGCGATCTCGCTACTCGCTGGGGTGGCGGCGAGCTTTGTGGCAAACGAAGTGATGCCGACATTCCGTAACGCCAGCGCACTGCGCGAGGCGGCGGAGCGGCCGATCCTCGGCACGGTGTCCTTCCTTCCGAGCGAGTCGTCGAAGCGCCGCGCGCGGCGGCGGGCGTTTCTGTTCGCCGGCGGTTTGGGCGGACTGCTCGCGTCGTTCGGCGCTATTCTCACTTTCGCCCTTCTAGTCGGACGCGTCGCGTAGGGAGCCACCGTTGAGTCTCATCGAACAAGCCGCCAAGCGACTGGAAGAGCTGCGACGCGCGGGGGCGCTGACGCCGGATAACGCGGCAACCGCCAGCGGCGCCAAAACCGAAACGGCGAGCGAACGCGTTCCGACGCCGGAAGCGTCGATCCGTTCGCTCGACGAGCGGCCTAGTCGAAGCAGGCGCGGCAGCGCTGCAGCCGCGCGGCGCCCCGATCGCGCAAAGCCCATGTCCGCGAAGGCGGCACGCCGGCGGCGCTTGCCACACGGCCGCCGATCGAAATCGATCTCGACCGCCTGAAGGCGCTCGGATTCGTTACGCCCGATGCTCCGAAATCCCAGATCGCCGATGAATTCCGCGTCATCAAGCGGCCGATCCTGCGCAATGCGCGCGGCGCGGCGGCTGCACGCACCCCGGACCGCACGCTGGTGATGGTGACGAGCGCATTGCCCGGCGAAGGCAAGACGTTCACCGCCGTCAATCTGGCGATGAGCGTGGCGATGGAAGTCGACAACACCGTCTTGCTGGTCGACGGCGACGTAGCGCATCCGTCGTTCCCGGATCTGCTCGGCGTGCCGCGGTCGCCCGGACTTCTCGATCTCTTGACGAATGGCGATATCCAGCATCGCCGATGCGCTGGTCAGGACCAATATCGACAAGCTCACGGTCCTGTCGGCGGGCTCACCTCACCGGCGAGCGACCGAGCTCCTTGCAAGCGAGCAGATGAGGAGTCTTCTGGCTGAGCTTGCGTATCCGGACCGCATCGTGATCTTCGATTCGCCGCCACTGCTTGCAACGACCGAGTCGCGCGTGCTGGCAACCAACATGGGACAGATCGTCATGGTCGTCGCCAGCGACGACACGACGCAGCACGCCGTCAAACATGCGCTGGCGGCGATCGATAGTTGCGAGATCGTAATGATGGTGCTGAACAAGGCCGGGCAGAGCGAGGTCGGCACCTATTACGGCTACTATGCGGATAACGACGCGCTCTGACCCCGTGGCCAGGTCGCCGGAATGCCCGCACCGCTCTACTTCGCTCCGACGGAAGGAGCCGCGCCAGAAGCGACACCGACCATGCGCGGTGGTGATCGCCGGCCTTCTCCCGATACTAGGTACGCCGGCCGGCGCTCAATACATGCCCTTCGCGGCAATGGGAGTCCCCAACGGGCAGCGGCATTATCGCCCCGTGCGGCCAACTGCGATTCGCAAGACCCGGCGCTTTCAATAATGCGCGGCGTCACCGTCGTCGGCGCAAGTCTCACTTCGGCGCTGACAGGATCTATCCCTCATCGGAGACCGCATCCGGCAGTGCGGCCGGGACGGCGGCTGATGGCACCGATCACCCGACCGGCGCGTCGCCTGGCGCCGCGCCCGGCGGGGCGGTCAGGAGCGGACGGCCCTGAAACGGCAGGCTGTTACGCCATCCATCGCGATCACGGAAACGTTGACCAACAACGTCAACCTGACGCCAAGCTCGACCGCTCAGGGCGATCTTGTCAGCCTGATTACCCCTGCGCTCACCATTGACGAGATGGGCACTCGCACGTGCCTCAGAGGCACTATCGCGGCGTCGGCTGCCCTTTACGTCAAGACCGGCGGGGAAAACAATACGGTCTACCCTTCCGTCAGTGGCTGATTGGCAACATGGAAATCCTGGAGCGCATTTTCTTCATCGAGGGCGCGATCCTTGCCAGCGACCAATTCCTCACACCGTTCGGGGCGCAGCCTGCAGACATCTCGAACGCGACGCAGAACCGCTACATCGCCGCAAACTACCGGGTCAGCCCGTATATCAAGGGCACGACGTCCGACGGCATACGCTACGAACTGCGCAACAACAACACCTGGACCAACCTCGAGCGGTACGCCGATCGCGACCAACAATGCGTATTACAGCGAATGGCGCGGCAATGTCGCGAGTCCCGTCCGAGCAGGTCAGCTGGTCGCTCGACTACGACTGGAACGATGTCAAGTTCAACGACCAGTCCGGACAGATCAGCGAGTTGACGCGCGGGTCGGTCTTCTATCAAGCTCGACCCCAGCGTGCGCGTTTCCGTGGACGGCGGTTACGAGGACAACCGTTATACGTTCACCGATTATCACGACGCGATATACGGAGTTGGCATGCAATGGCGGCCCACGCCGCGCACGAACTTAGTCGCGAACTGGGAGCACCGGTTCTTCGGCTCTTCGTATCTGGTGGGCTTCGATCACCGTACGCCGCTTTCGGTCGGTGAGCGCAAGTTTTTCGCGCAACACCACAAGCTACCCACAGCAGTTCCTCACGGTGCCGCCCACCAATAACGTCCCGCTGTTGCTCGACGTCATCCTCTCGTCGCGCTTTCCGGATCCCGCACAGCGTCAGCAGATCGTCGACGTCCTCATCACGGACCGCGGGTTGCCGACGAGCATTTCCGGCCCGGTAAACCTCTACACGCAACAGATCTACTCTGCAGGAAAACGGGAACGTGACGCTCGGCCTGCTCGGGGCGCGCAATGCGATTCTTCTCGTCGGCTTCTACCGGCGCACCGAAGCGATAACGGGCGCCGGCGGTACGTTGCCGCCGGAACTTGTCGGCCTGAACGACAACACCCAAAAGGGCGTAACGCTCAACTGGACGCACAACCTCAACAGGATGCTGATTCATGAACGCCACGGGGACGGTGTCGCAAACCGTGGCCATTGCGCCGCTGGCCGGCAAGACGAATCAGGGACTTGTTTCGTTGCGGTCGACAAGCATCGCTTTCGCCGAATACGACTGCCTTCGTGGGCGCGCGCTATCAGAAGCTTACTTCCGACGTGGCGAACGACTACAACGAAGCAGCGCTCTTCGCCGGATTCAATTACATTTTCAAGTAGCGACCACGATGTACGAATCCTTTTTCGGGCTGACCGGCAAGCCTTTCCAGCTCAATCCCGACCCTTCGTTCTTCTACGGCAGCCGTGGCCATAAGCGCGCCTTCGCGTACCTCGAATACGGGCTCTACCAGAGCGAGGGATTCATCGTCATTACCGGCGACATCGGCGCCGGAAAAACGACGATCGTGCGGAGCCTTCTCGAGCAGCTCGACAGCTCGAAAGTGGTCGCGGTGCAAATCGTCAGCACGCAGCTCGAGGCGGACGACATGCTGCGGGCGGTGGGAACGGCGTTCGGACTTCCGGTGAGGTCCGTCGACAAGGCCATCCTGCTCGCATCGCTGGAGGCATTCCTGTGCGAGCTCGTCACGGCCAAGAAACGGGCGCTGCTGGTGGTCGACGAGGCGCAGAATCTCCCGCCTGGCGCAATCGAGGAGTTGCGGATGCTTTCCAACTTCCAGTTGGGCGATCAGGCGCTGTTGCAGAGCTTCCTCGTCGGTCAGCCCGAGCTTCGCGCGATGATGCAAAGCCCGCAGATGCAGCAGTTGCGCCAGCGCGTGATCGCTTCCTACCATCTGGGGCCGCTGGACAAGGGCGAAACCCAGGGCTACGTCGAGCACCGGCTGAAGCACGTGGGCTGGAAGGACGACCCGCGATTCGACCCTGCATGCTTCGATCTCATCCATGCGCTCACCGGCGGCATCCCGCGACGGATCAACACGCTATGCAACCGGCTGTTGCTTGCGACGTTTCTCGCCGAGCGGCACGAAATCGCGACGCACGACGTGGAAATGATCGCCAACGAAATCGGAGAAGAGGTCGGGCACGAATCCGCGCTTGCCCAAGTGAAAGTCATCGATACGCGGAGGTGGCCACGTCGCCGAGAGTCCGCAGTCGTCGCGCATCGACCCGTCGGTGTGGCATCGGCACTTCAGCCAGATCGAAGAACGCATCGATCGTCTCGAGCGAACGGTTGGGGCCTCCGTTGATCTTCTGCATCGTCTGCTGCACCCGGAGAAGGAACCCGCCACCAAGCCGGGCGCACCGCCGAGAAAACGATGAGCGAGACGCTGCGATCGCCGGGGCCCGTGCTTTGTGTCGTCGGCGCACGGCCGAACTATATGAAGATGGCGCCACTGGTCCGCGCGTTCGGCCAGCGTTCCGGTGTGCCCGATGTCGTTCTCGTTCATACGGGCCAGCACTACGATGTCGAAATGAACGAGCGGCTGTTCGCCGATCTCGAATTGCCGGCGCCGGATCTCAACCTGGAAGTCGGATCGGGAACCCACGCGGCGCAGACGGCCGAGATCATACGGCGCTTCGAACCGGTGCTGGATCGAATCCTTCCATGCTGCGTCATTGTCGTCGGGGACGTCAATTCGACGCTTGCGTGCAGTCTGGTGGCGGCCAAGAAGCGCACGCCGATCGTCCACGTGGAAGCGGGACTTCGCAGCTTCGATCGCGACATGCCCGAGGAGATCAATCGCGTCCTGACCGATCAGATGGCCGATCTCCTTTTCATTACCGAGCGTTCAGCCGCCGACAATCTTGCGCGTGAAGGCATTGCCCCGTCCCGCATCCGGTTCGTCGGCAACGTGATGATCGATTCGTTGCTGCATCACCGGCGCTGCGCAGTGCCTCCGGTCGAAACGTTGGCGCGTGAAGGCTTCGGCCCCGATTTCCTCGCCGGCGTTCCCGGCTTCGGGGTGGTGACGCTTGCATCGACCGTCCAACGTCGATGAGCCGGCGGCGTTGCGCGAATCGCTGTCGATGCTGCGCGATATCGCTCAGCGACTGCCGCTGATCTGGCCCGTGCATCCCCGCGCCAGGAGCAACATCGAGCGGTTCGGACTCGCGTCGCTGCTGAGCGGCACAAACATCGCGCTGCTCCCGCCGCAAGGCTATCTCGAGATGCTGGGCTTCCTTGCCGGAGCGACGCTCGTGCTGACCGACTCCGGCGGCATCCAGGAAGAGACGACTGCGCTCGACGTGCCGTGCCTGACGATGCGCGACAACACCGAGCGCCCCATTACCGTCGAGCAGGGAACCAATACGCTGGTCGGACGCAATCGCACTCAGGCGCTCGCCTGCGTCGACGAAATCCTGCGATACGGGCGGCAAGCGCGGCAGGATCCCGGAGCTTTGGGATGGACATGCTGCGGAACGCATCGCGGACGAACTCTACGCGTGGCTCGGGCTTTCCATCGCCCCGCGAGCCACGGTCCTGGCATGAGCCCACGCGACGCAACGCAGCGGCGCGATCGTCAATGCGTTGACGATCGACGTCGAGGACTACTTCCAGGTCTCGGCATTCGCCGCGCACATCCCGCGGTCGTCGTGGGACAGCCTGCCGTGCCGAGTCGAGCGAAACATCGACCACATCCTGCTGTTGCTGGCAGATGCCGACGTGCGGGCAACCTTCTTCACGCTCGGCTGGATTGCTGAACGCTATCCCGAAATGATCCGTCGCATTGTCGATGGCGGGCACGAGCTCGCAAGCCATGGCTACGAGCACTACCGCGCAACCGAGCAGGGGTACGGCCAATTCCTCGCCGACATCCGCCTCGCCAAAGCGGTGCTCGAGGATACGTCCGGCGGCAAGGTCAAGGGCTACCGCGCACCGAGCTTTTCGGTGGGCCCCAGGAATAAATGGGCGTTCGAAGCCATCGCCGAAGCCGGTTACCGCTACAGCTCGAGCGTGTATCCCATCCGCCACGATCACTATGGCGCGCCCGACGCTCCGCGTTTCGCGCACGAAGCGTGCAACGGTCTGCTCGAGTTGCCGATCACGACAGTACGACTGCTCCGCTCGAACTGGCCCGCAGGCGGCGGTGGCTATTTCCGTCTGCTGCCTTATGGGATATCGCGTTGGTCGATTCGGCGCGTCAATGCGATCGATCGGCAACCTGCGCTGTTCTATTTCCACCCCTGGGAACTTGACCCGGACCAGCCGCGCGTCAAGGGTCCGGGAGCGAAAACCCGATTCCGGCATTATCTCAACCTCGAGCGCATGCAGCCGCGAGTGCGCCGCCTGCTGACCGACTTCAGCTGGGATCGCATCGACAATGTGTTCCTGGCGGACCGAGTCTAATGGAAGCGAGCGCAACTGCCGAGTTGGCGCGCGACATGCGGCAAGCAACTGTTCGTCCATTCGGGCAGGCGATGCGGCGCGCGGCACTGGCTCGCGACATCAGCACAATTGGCGTTTCCCAACGCCGCTAGAATCGAACTTCGGCTGCTGACGGGCGGGTCGATGCCGCATGGGCGATCGATGCCGATAACATCCGCTCAATCCGAAGTATCGGCCGATGCACGCATCGACCCGCGTAGCCATTGACGAAGAGTACGTGCCGGCGTGCGCGCATTGGAGCTGGCGTCGCCTGGGATCTCGCCGATCGCCATCGGTCGTGTTTCTGCTGGCGTGGATTCTTGCCGTCTACGGCAGCACGACCTACTCGATGGTGTCGATCTGGGAGCGATCCGAAACGTTCGCGCACGGGTTCGTCGTTATCCCGATTTTCCTCTACCTGCTATGGCGCCAGCGCGAAACATTCGCATCGATCGAGCCAAGACCATTCCTGCCTGCGCTTCTCGGCATCGTCCGATGCCGGAGCAGTCTGGTTCATCGGTGACCGGCTGAGCATCATCAGCATCACCCAGTTCGCGATGATCGCGATGGTACCGCTCGCCGTCTGGGCAGTGCTCGGTACGCGAGACATTGAAGGCGCTTCTCTTTCCGCTGGCTTTCCTGTTCTTTGCAGTTCCGTTCGGCGAATTCCTGGTGCCGACGCTCATGAACCGGACCGCCGACTTCGCCGCAATCGCGATCAGGGCGTCCGGCGTGCCGATTTTCCGCGAAGCCAACTTTTTGACGATCCCCAGTGGTAGCGTGGTCGATCGTGGAGGCGTGCAGCGGTCTTCGTTACCTCATCGCATCGTTCATGGTCGGCTGCCTGTTCGCTTACCTGTCTTACCGATCACCGCATTCGACGCGCGGCGTTCATCGCTGCATCGCTCGTCGTTCCCATCGTTGCGAACTGGTTGCGCGTCTACATGATCATCATGCTCGGTCATCGTGACCGACAACCGGATTGCCGCGGAGCGGATCATTTGATCTACGGCTGGGTCGTCTTCGGCGTCGTCATGGCGCTGCTGTTCTGGATCGGCGCGAAGTGGCGCGAGGACGATCTTCCCCAGCCCGTTCAGGTCCGCCCTGGTCGGCAAACTCCGGACGCGCGGTGTATCCCCGACCCAGATCTGGATTTCGCTGGTGAGCGTACTCGCGCTGACAGCGGCCTGGCCCGTGCTGAAATCGCAACACGCGGCTGGCAACGTCCCGGCCGACCTCGCCCACGTTCGCCGCCGGGTCAGGGCACGACGGCTGGACGACGAGCAGCGAAGGCCGTTTCCGAGCTGGCGACCCGATGTTTCCGGCTCGACTGCGGAACTGAAGCAGACCTTCGCGAAAGATGGCACATCCGTGGGACTCTTCCTCGCCTTGTATCGCGATGCGTCGCCGAATGCCAAGGCGATCACGTCCGCCAATCAGCTCGTCCGCACCACCAATAGGGCTTGGCTCGAGGTCGCGAACGACACGGCAACGACCATCGAGGACCGCCCCTTCGACGTGCGGACAGCCGTCGTTGCTCGCGGCCGCGAGCGCTTGGCAGTCTGGCAGTGGTACTGGGTCGACGGGCACCTCACCGCGAGCGAATATGTCGCCACCATGTACCAGGTGTTCGCGGTCCTTCAAGGGCACGGCAATCCCGTTGCATGGGTAGTCATTTACACTCCGACTGAGCACGATGAGCCGCAGGTGCGGGCGACGCTGCAAGCGTTCACCGCCGCAATGCGCGAACCCATCGATGCGGTCTTGCGGCAGGCCACGCAGGCGCAATGATGGGCGCGCGGAAGCTCCCGAGCACGGATCCCCGGCCCTGCATTGCGCACGTGGTCTACCGCTTCGACGTGGGCGGATTGGAGAACGGCGTCGTCAATCTCGTCAATCATCTTCCGTCCGATTCGTATCGGCACGCGATCGTGGCCATGACCGAGGTCACCGATTTTCGTGAGCGGATCCGGCGCGATGACGTGCAGTTCTTCTCGCTGCATAAGGGACCCGGGCACGGATTTCGTCTTTATCCTCGCCTGTTCAAATTGTTCCGGGACCTTGCACCGGCGATCGTACATACGCGTAATCTGGCTGCGCTGGAAGCAAGTGTCCCCGCCTGGCTCGCCGGAGTCCCGGCCCGCGTGCACGGCGAGCACGGACGCGACGTCGGCGATCTCGACGGGTCCAACCGAAGGTATCAGCGGGTCCGGCGCCTTTACAGTCCCTTCGTGAGCCGCTACGTCGCATTGTCGAAGGACCTTGCCGATTATCTGCGTGGGCCTGTGGGCATCGCTCCGGCGCGCGTCACGCAGATCTACAACGGAGTCGACACGTCGCGATTCGCACCCGCGCCAGGCGGCCGGATTCCGCTCGCGGGTTGCCCGTTCACGTCCTCCGACCTCTGGTTCGTCGGAACCGTCGGGAGGATGAAAGAGGTGAAGGATCAGGTTACGTTGGCCGAGGCTTTCGTCGCCGCGGTCCGGCGCCATCCGGCGGGGGCCCGAATGCGGCTCGTCATGGCCGGAAACGGGCCCCTTCGCGATCGCGTCGAAGGCGTGCTGGCTTCGGCGGGTCTACGCCACCAGGCGTGGCTTCCGGGCGAGCGATCCGATGTTCCCGATATCCTGCGCGGCCTCAATTGTTTCGTGCTGCCATCGCTTGCCGAGGGCGTGTCGAACACGATTCTGGAGGCCATGGCGAGTGGAATCCCCATTGTCGCCACGCGCGTCGGCGGTAACCCGGAGCTCATCGACGATGGACTGACCGGGCGCCTGGTGCCACCGGCCGATGCGGCGACAATGGCGACGGCAATCCTCGGATACTTCGACGATCCGACGACCGGGCGACGGCATGGGCGGGCCGCGCGACAAGTCGCGGTGCGGCGCTTCAGCCTTGAACGGATGGTCAAGGATTACCTGTCGCTCTACGACAGCCTCTTGCGTGGACGCAATGCAGCGCCGCTGCGAACGGCTGAGCCATTGCATGGCCCGTCACGAGGAGGATGATCAAGCATGTGCGGCATCACCGGTATCTTCGAAACGCGCGAACGCAAGGAAATTTCGCGGGCGGTGCTTGCGCGGATGAACGAATCGCAGCATCACCGCGGACCGGACGAAGTCGGGTATCACATCGAACCCGGCGTCGGGCTCGGCCATCGTCGTCTGTCGATCATCGCGGTGGCGACCGGCCAGCAGCCTCTGTTCAACGAGGACGGCAGCGTCGCGGTCATCTACAACGGAGAGATCTACAACTTTCAGGAGCTGATCCCGGAGCTCACCGCGCTCGGCCACACGTTTCGCACGAAAAGCGACACCGAGGTCATCGTGCATGCGTGGGAGGCCTGGGGCGAAGCGTGCGTCAAGCGCTTCCGCGGAATGTTCGCCTTCGCGCTTTGGGACCGCAACCGCTCGACGCTATTCCTCGCGCGCGACCGTCTCGGTGTCAAGCCCCTGTACTACGCGCTGCTCGCCGACGGGACGTTCATCTTCGGATCCGAGCTCAAGTCGCTGCTCGCATCCACGGCGGGTTGCGACGCGACATCGATCCGCTGCGCGGTCGAGGAGTATTTCGCGCTCGGCTACGTTCCCGAGCCGCGGACGATCTTCACGCGGGGCGAAGAAACTGCCGCCCGCACACACGCTGACGATTCGTCGCGGCGCGCGGGTTCCCGAGCCGTCGCAATACTGGGACCCGAGGTTCACGCTCGACCGGCAGTCGACCTCGAAGATGCAATGGCCGAGCTGACCGCGCGCGTCGACGAGTCGGTGCGCCTGCGCCTCATCTCCGAGGTCCCGCTCGGAGCGTTCCTGTCGGGCGGAGTCGATTCGAGCACGGTCGTGGCTGCAATGGCCGGCGCCTCGCCGACCCCGGTCAATACGTGCTCGATTTCGTTTGCCGACCCGGCGTTCGACGAATCGCGCTACGCATCGCAGGTCGCGCAGCGATACGGCACGCGTCATTTCGTCGACCGTGTCGAGAGCGACGATTTCGATCTCATCGACGTGCTCGCGCGCCTGTACGACGAGCCCTTTGCCGACAGCTCGGCCATTCCGACGTACCGGGTCTGCCAGCTTGCGCGCAAGCACGTTACCGTCGCGCTGTCCGGCGACGGGGGCGACGAGAATTTCGGTGGCTACCGGCGCTACCGCCTCCATCTGGCGCGAGGAGCGGTTGCGCCGCGCGCTGCCCGCTTCCGCTGCGCCGCTCGGTGTTCGGGCTTCTCGGCCAGCTCTATCCCAAAGCCGATTGGGCACCGCGCGCACGTGCGCGCGAAATCGACGTTCGAGGCGCTCGGTCGCGATTCGGTCGAGGCGTACTTCCAGGGCGTCTCGATCCTTCGCGACGCAATGCGGCAGCCGCTTGTTCACCGATGCGTTCAAGCCGAAGCTCGCCGGTTACAACGCCGTCGAGGTGTTCCATCGCCATGCGCGCTCGCGCCGGCACCGACGACCCGCTCGCCCTCGATCCAGTATCTCGACCTCAAGACGTACCTCGTCGGCGATATCAACACCAAGGTCGACCGGGCCAGCATGGCGCACTCGCTCGAGGTTCGCGAGCCGCTCATGGATCATCCGCTCGTCGAGTGGCTCGCGACTCTGCCGTCGTCGATGAAGATCCACGGACAGGAAGGCAAGTGGCTGCTCAAGAAGGCGATGGAACCGCAGGTTGCCGCGCGGAGTCCTGTACCGGCCGAAGATGGGATTCGCCGTGCCGCTCGCGCGATGGTTCCGCGGATCCGCTGCGCGAGCGCGTGCGCGACGCGCTGCTTGGCGAACGTCTTGCGAGCACGTGGATTGTTCGACGCAGATCCTATCTGCGAGGAACTGGTCGATCATCACCAATCGGGACGGCGCGACTACAGCTGCGCAGTTGTGGACGCTTCTGATGTTCGACGCCTTTCTGCGCAACGTCGTGGACGGGTCCGCCGACGTCGGGCTGCTCCACGAGGCCGCATGACGGCGCCATGCGCATTCTCCACGTCCTCGATCACTCGCTTCCGTCGCACAGCGGTTATTCGTTTCGGACTCTCGCCATCCTGCGTGAACAGCGCGCGCGGGGATGGGAGACGCTGCAGCTCACGACGCCACGGCACGGCCCTGGCTCCGCCGACGTAGAGGACGTCGATGGCTGGCGGTTCCATCGCACGGCGATGCGGCCGAACTGGCTTTCGAGGGCACCGGGTGTCCTCTATCTGCAGGAGATGTCGGCCACCGCACGCCGCGTTGAAGAGCTGTCCGAGACATTCCGCCCTGACATCCTCCACGCGCACTCACCGGTGCTGAATGCACTGCCGGCATTGCGCGTCGGACGCCGCCTCGGCATCCCCGTCGTCTACGAGCTCCGCGCGCTCTGGGAGGATGCGGCGGTCGATCATCGGACGACAACCGAGGGCAGCCTCCGCTATCGCGCTTCGCGGGCGCTGGAAACTTTTGCGCTCCGCCGTGCCGATCACGTCACGACGATCTGCGGCGGTCTCAAGGCCGAAGTCGAAGCCCGCGGTGTCGCCGCGAGCCAAATTACGGTGATCGCCAATGCGGTCGACATCGGCGAATTCCAATTCGGCTCCGAGCCCGACGCCAAGCTTCGAACGGAGCTCGGCCTCGATGGAAAGACCGTGCTCGGCTTCGCGGGATCGTTCTATGCGTACGAGGGCCTCGATCTGCTGCTCGAAGCGGCGGCACTGCTCGCGCCGCGCTACCCCGATCTGCGCGTGCTGCTCGTCGGAGGTGGTCCGCAGGAAGCTGCGCTCAGGAAACTCGCCGCGAGACCTGATCTCGCAGGTCGCGTGATTTTTGCCGGCCGCGTTCCGCACGACCGGGTCCAGCGATACTACGAGTTGATCGATGTCCTCGCGTATCCGCGTCGGCGCATGCGGCTTACCGAAATTGTGACGCCGCTCAAGCCGTTGGAAGCGATGGCGCAGGGACGCATGTTCGTAGCGTCCGACGTGGGGGGCCACCGCGAGCTCATTCGCGATGGCGAGACCGGGTTCCTGTTTCCGGCCGGCGATGCGGGAGCGCTGGCGCGTGCGATCGAATCCGTCCTCGATCGACGCGACGAGTGGCCGAGGATGCTGGCCCAGGCGCGACGCTTCGTCGAGACCGAGCGCACGTGGACCCGCAGCGTCGCGCGTACGCTGACGTATATGCGTCGCTATGTCGCGGCGGCGGAGACGGTTGCGCCGCGTCGGCCCTCGGAAGGCGGTAGCGCCATGTGCGGCATCTACGGAATCCTGCAGCTCGACGGAGCGTCGCGCTCGCGGACACGCTCGCCCGATGGGGCACGTCACCATCCATCGCGGCCCCGACGACGAAGGCGTCCATGCCGACGGACCGCTGGCGTTCGGGATGCGGCGGCTCTCGATCATCGACGTCGCCGGCGGCCACCAGCCGCTCTCCAACGAGGACGGCACGCTGTGGCTGGTCGCGAATGGCGAGATCTACAACTACCGCGAACTGCGCGCGCGAGCTGCAGCAGCGCGGCCATCGTTTCACGACCGGGTCGCGACTGCGAGACGATTCTCGTCATCTCTACGAGGAGCACGGCGACGATTTCGTCGAGCACCTCAACGGCATGTTCGCGTTCGCGCTCTGGGACGCGCGCCGCCGCCGCCTGCTCGTCGGACGCGACCGGCTCGGCATCAAGCCGCTGTACTTCTGGACGGATGCGGGCGCGCTGGTCTTCGCCATCCGAGGCGAAGGCGATCCTCGCGCTTCCGGGCGTCGCGGCCGAGCTCGACCGCGGCAGCCTCGTCCGTCTATCTCTGCGCTCGGCTACGTGCCGGCGCCGCGATCGATCTTCCGCGGCATCCGCAAGCTTCCGCCGGGGCATGCTGCTGATCGTGGAGCACGGCCGGATTGCGAGCGACCGCTATTGGCGCGTCCCGGCGACAGTCGACCACGCGTGCGCGGAAGACGAACTGGGTCGAGCGAGTGCGCGCGCGGCATCGAGGAATCGGTGCGCATGCAGATGGTGAGCGACGTGCCGATCGGCGCGTTCCTTTCCGGCGGCATCGATTCGAGCGCGGTCGTCGCCTTCATGGCGCGCGCACAGCGACCGCCCGGTCAAGACCTACTCGATCGGCTTCGATCGGCGGTGCGGCGGAGCGCTACTACAACGAGCTGCCGTATGCGCGGCAGGTCGCCAGACTGTTCGGCACCGACCACCACGAGATCGTCGTGCGGCCCGACGTCGTCGCGCTGCTGCCCAAGCTGCTGTGGCACATGGACGAGCCGCATCGCCGACACCGCGTTCGTCACGACGTATCTCGTGTCGGAGTTCGCGCGTCGCGACGTCACGGTCATCCTCTCCGGCGTCGGCGGCGACGAGCTGTTCGGCGGCTACCGGCGCTATCTCGGCGGCCACTACCAGGCGCAGCTTCGACCGGCTGCCCGGCTGGGTGCGCCGAGCGGCTGATCGCCGCTCGGCGACGCGCTGCCGAGCGATCGTCACTCGCCGCGTGCTCAACGCGCATGCGGCTCGCGCGCGGCTTTCTCACGCCGCCGACGCTGCCGTTCGAGGAGCGCTACCGGTCCTACGTGGAGGTCTTTTCGACGATGCGCGACGCCGCGGCTGCTGCGAGGCGCCGACCGCACCGCACGTCGATGCCACTGCGAGCGCTTTCGCGCGGCGCGACGGCGACGACGAGGTGAACCGCATGCTGCGGTCGACGCCGAGACGCAGCTGCCCGACGACCTGCTGCTGCTGACCGACAAGATGAGCATGGCCGTGTCGCTCGAGTGCCGCGTGCCGCTGCTCGACCACGAGCTGGTGGAGCTCGGCCGCGCGCATGCCGGCGCGGCATGAAGATCCGCGGCGGCCGGCTGAAGCACGTCATGAAGGCCGCGCTTGCCGGACGTGCTGCCCGACGGACATCCTCGAGCGCA
Organism: uncultured beta proteobacterium; assembly: GCA_963724975.1. Taxonomy (GTDB): domain Bacteria; phylum Pseudomonadota; class Gammaproteobacteria; order Burkholderiales; family Casimicrobiaceae; genus CAIWHR01. Next base: position 97,453 of record CAVRXB010000007.1, read on the forward strand.
AGAAGCGCGGCTTCGGCACGCCGATGGGCGCCTGGCTCAAGCAGGAGCTGCGCCGCTCATGCGCGATGTGCTGTCGCGCAGCAGTCGTCGAGCGCCGCGGCCTGTTCCGCTCACGCCGCGATCGCGCAGCTGATCGCCGACGCACGAGGCGAACCGGGTCGACGGCACCGATCGCCTGCTGGCGCTGATCAATTTCGAGATCTGGTGCCGCGATCTATCCTCGACGGCCGCAGCGCCGACGACGTCGCGGACGGAGCTGCGGAGCACGCAGATCGCGCGCATGAAGATTCTCTACGTCTGCCACCGCTTTCCCTTTCCGCCGAAGCGCGGCGGCAAGATCCGGCCGTTCAACATGATCCGGCACCTTCGGCAGATCGCACGAGGTGACGGTCGCGTCGCTCGCGCGCTCGCGACGAGGAGCGACGGAGGGCGAGGGACTTGCGCCGCACTGCGCCAGCTACGATCGTCGAGCGAGGTCAGCGACCCGGTGCCAGATGCTGCGGCATGGTCGCGCGCCTGCCGACGCCGACGCCGTCGTCGATCGGCTATTTCTACTCCGCCGCGCTCGCAGCGCGCGATCCGCGAGCTGCTCGCGAGCGAGCGGTTCGACCTGATCTTCGTGCACTGCTCGTCGGTCGCGCAGTACGTCGACGCACGTCCGCGGGATGCCCGAAGATCCTCGACTTCGGCGACATGGATTCGCAGAAGTGGCTCGAGTACGCGCGCTACAAGCCGTTTCCGCTGTCGCTCGGCTACTGGCTCGAAGGGCGCAAGCTCGAGCCGCGAGGAGCGGCTCTCGCGGCGCGCTTCGATCTCTGCACCTGCCACGACGCGCGCGGAGTGGGAGACGCTCGAAGGCTACGGCACCGGGCGTGCCGACGGACTGGTTTCCGAACGGCGTCGACAGCGACTATTTCGCGCCGACCGACGAGCCTTACGACCCCGACACGATCGTCTTCGTCGGCCGCATGGACTACTACCCGAACCAGGAATGCATGTTCGACTTCTGCGCGCACGCTGCCGCTGCTGCGCGCGCAGCGGCCCGCGGTCAAGCTCGTCATCGTCGGCGCCGATCCGTCGCCGGCCGTGCGCCGGCTCGGCGACTGCCCGGCGTGACGGTCACCGGCTCGGTGCCGGACGTGCGCCCGTATCGTGCGGCGCGCTGCGCTCATGGTCGCGCCGCTGCAACATCGCGCGCGGCACGCAGAACAAGATCCTCGAAGCGATGGCGATGGGCGTGCCGGTCGTGACGAGCCGGTCGCGGCCGGCGGCGTCGACGCCGTCGGCGGCGAGCACTTTCTCGTCGCGACGACGCCGGACGAGTATCGCGCCGCGATCCTGCGCGATGCTCGACGATCCGGCCGAGCGGCAGCGCCTCGCGCGGCGCCGGCCGCGCGCGGATGCTCTCGCATCACGCGTGGGACGCGATCGATGCAGCGCCTCGACCGCATCATCGAGCGCTGCCTGGTCTCGCGGCGCTCGATAGGCTGCACGAACGAAAACGGAAGCATTCAGTGAACATCAGCATCTTCGGACTGGCTACGTAGGCGCCGTATCGCTCGCCTGCCTGCGCCGCGACGGTCATCGGGTGATCGGCGTCGACGTCGATCCGGCCAAGCTCGACTCATCTCGCGGGAAAGACGCCGGTCGTCGAGGAGGGCATGGTCGATCTCGATGGCGACGCGTCGTCGCGAGCGGCCGCGTGTCGGTCACCCGCGACGCGCGCGACGCGGTCACGCGAGACCGAGCTTTCGCTCGTCTGCGTCGGCACGCCATCGGCGCCCAACGGCAGCCAGGACCAGACGGCCATGCTGCGGCTCGCGCGAGGATCTCGGCGCGGCGATGCGCGACAAGTCGCCGGAGCACGTATTCGTGTTCCGCTCGACGCTCGTCCGGCACGGTCGAGGACGTGCTGCGCCGATCGTCGAGAGCGAGTCCGGGCAAGAAGGACGGGCATCGATTTCCACGTCTGCTTCCAGCCGGAGTTCCTGCGCGAAGGCTCGTCGATCAGGGACTACGACAAGCCGCCGTTCACGATCGTCGGAGCGAACGGCGAAGCCGCCGGGTCAGAGCTGCGCGATCGTTCGGGCACTTCCGTGCGAGTTCCCACGCACGTCGATTCGCGCCGCCGAGATGGTCAAGTACTGCTGCAACAATTTCCACGCCCTGAAGATCACCTTCGCCAACGAAACGGCCCGGCTGTGCGAGGCGATGGACGTCGATCCGTTCGAGGTGATGGATCTGGTGTGCAAGGATCGCCAGCTCAACATCTCGCCGGCGTACCTGAAGCCGGGCTTCGCGTTCGGCGGCTCGTGCCTGCCCAAGGACCTGCGCGCGACGATGTACTTCGCCAAGATGCACGACGTCGAGCTGCCGATGCACGCGCAGCATCCTGCGCGTCGAACCGGGTGCACATCGACCACGCGATCGCCAAGGTGATGGCAACCGGCAAGCGGCGGATCGGAATGATCGGGCTGTCGTTCAAGACCGGAACCGACGACCTGCGCGAAAGCCCGCTGGTGCTGCTCGCCGAGCACTTCATCGGCAAGGGCCTGTCGTTGCTGGTCTACGATCCGGAGGTTCACTTGTCGAGTCTTCTCGGCGCCAACCGCCGCTTCATCGAGCAGCACGTGCCGCACATCGGCGCAGGTGATACGCGGCGAACATCGCAGGACGTCCTTGCGGAGTCCGATGTTCTGGTCGTCGGGCTGAGCGATCGGCTTGTGTTCGAAGCATTGAGGCGGCATGTCCGCCCCGACCATGTGCATTCTCGATCTTGTGAACATCCCCGACGGCAAGGCGTTGCGCGGGCAGCATGTCGGGTTGTGTTGGTGACGCATGGCCGGATTCGTCGCGCTCAATCTTGCAGCGCTCGGCGTTTTGCTGGCGTATACGACTTGGCTCGCGTACCCCCCGTCAGAGGCAGCGCGCCTGCGCAACGCTTTGTTGTTGCGCCGTGAGGACGACGTGGATTTTTCCTGGACACCTGATACGGTGCCCACGGATTTTCGAAAAGAGCGCCTGCCGGCAAGCGCGGACTACGCGGCGATCGTGCAATCGCTCGGAGTCGGGGAGATGCAGCTCGACTGGGACAAAGCGCGAACGTTGGCCGCGCACCTCGTCATGCGAGCCGGCCGACAAGGGTCCCATTCAGTCCGACCTGTCCACGACTTACCGGCGAATGCAGCAAGGCTACGGCTACTGTGCCGATTTCGTGAAAGTCTACCTGGGCCTCGCGCACGCAGCCGGTCTGTTCGCGCGCCAATGGGCGTTCTCCTTCGACGGGTTCGGCGGACACGGCCACACCTTCGTCGAGGTGTTCGATCGGCAGCGCACGCGCTGGATCTTCGTCGACGTGTTCAACAACTTTCATGCAATCGACACGGCGGGTGGCGATCTGCTTTCCGCGCTGGACTTCCGCGATTTCGCGATGGGCCGTCGCGAGGGTGTTGCAATGCAACCCAATGGCTCGGGGCGCCCGGGATTCATCCATGAAGCGAAAGCACTCGACTACTATCGACGCGGCGCGCCGGAATGGTATATGTGGTGGGGCAACGCGGTGTTCTCCTTTTATGCCCATCCGCTCGTGCGGTTCGCGGGGCGAGTTTCACGCAGCGTGGTGCACGTGATCGCGATCGTCATCGGCCTGCACCCGAAAATGCAAATCTATCCGTTACCCGAAAATCGCGAACAGGCCCAACGCATGCTCAAGTTGCGCCGGCGGCTCTACTGGATCGGTGCGATTCTGCTGGCCCTGGCGGCGTCGCTCGGTGCGCAACTCGCGTTGGCAGGCGCGGCGCGGGGATAAGTCGATGGACGCAGACAACCCCCCGCGCCTTTCCAAACTGAGTGACAGCAATCGCCAGATTGGCGTCATTCCCGCGAACGCGGGAATCCAGTGTCTTCCGACGAACGACGCTGGGTCCCCGCTCAGTTACCAAAATGAGCGGGGACGACGCCGCAATATTCGGGTTGTCGCACATTTCCATAAGGCTCAATAAGTGCCATTTTCGCTGCGCCCCTGGCGGCGTTTCGATGTATGCACGTCGATCGGAGCGCCGCCGTGAGCTTTCGTTGGCTTTTTCACATGCTTTCGCCCGGCGGCCGCAGAGGACGGCTCCCGGTGATGATCTTCCATCGAGTATTGCCGGAGCCCGATTCCCTCTTCCCCGGGGAACCGGACGCGGCGCGGTTCGACGCCCAGCTCTCGCTCCTGAAACGATGGTTCAACATCCTGCCGCTGCCGGATGCGATACGCGGCCTGCGCGAGGAGCGCCTGCCCCCTCGCCCGCTCACCCTCACGTTCGACGACGGATATGCCGACAACTGCACGGTGGCCTTGCCTATCCTGCAGCGGCACGGGCTGCGGGCCGCTTTTTTCATTGCCACCGATTTTCTCGATGGCGGCCGGATGTTCAACGACACGGTGATCGAAGCGGTGCGGGCGTGTTCGCTGCCCGTGCTCGATCTCGCAAAGCTTGAACTCGGTGCTCATCCGCTCGGCACAGCGGAGCAGAAATCGCATGCCATCGCTCGGATCCTCGGCGCGCTCAAGTACCTGCCCCAGGACGAGCGCGAGGCGAAGGCTGCGGCGGTTGCAAGCCGTTGCGATGTCGCATTGCCCACGCGCTTGATGCTCACAAGCGACGAGCTGCGGCAACTGCACAGGGCGGGAATGACCATCGGCGCGCACACGGCGAGCCACCCGATCCTCGCACGTCTTCCCGACGAGCAAGCAAGATCCGAAATCGTGAATGGCAAGGAACAGCTGGAACGCGTGATCGGCGAGAGCGTGCATTTCTTTGCATATCCGAATGGCACGCCCGGTGAGGACTATCGCGCGTCGCACGTACGGATGGTCCGCGAGCTGGGCTTCGACGCCGCGTTCTCGACGGCGATCGGTTCGGCAGATGCCGCGTGCGACTTCTATCAGATTCCGCGGTTCCGACCATGGGGACGGACTCCCATGCGCTACGGCTTGCGTTTTGCGAAAAGCCTGGCGCAGCGAACGTTCCCCACCGCATGACCAGGACACGCGCCGGACGAACGAAGGCGACCATCGGTTTGGTGGGTCCGCTGCCGCCGCCGTCCGGCGGAATGGCGAACCAAACACGCCAACTGGCGAGGTTGCTCGATGAATCGGGACTGTCCGTTGAACTCGTGCAAGTGAATCGTGCGTACCGTCCTGCGTGGGTGGAACCCCTGCGCGGCGTTCGCGCCGCGTTTCGGCTAGCGCCCTATCTCGCGCAACTCTGGCGCGCCGCCGGCCGTGTCGATCTCTTCCACATCATGGCGAACTCCGGCTGGGCCTGGCATCTCTTCGCCGCTCCGGCGATTTGGGTCGCGCATCTCCGCGGGATACCAGCCATCGTGAATTATCACGGCGGCGAGGCTGAGGAGTTCCTGCGACGAGAGGCCCAGTGGATACGGCCCAGCCTCTCCCACGCGCACTCTGTCGTCGTGCCCTCTGAATTTCTGGAAGGCGTGTTCGCCAAGTGGGGGATCCCGACGAAGATCGTTCCCAACATCGTCGATCTCGATCGCTTTTCGCCAGCGCCGCGCCAGCCCGGGCCGCCGCATCTCGTCGTCACGAGGAATCTCGAACCGATTTACGACATTCCCACCGCGTTGCGGGCGTTCGCCGCGATCCGCACCCGATATCCGGATGCCCGCCTGTCGGTGGCAGGGTCGGGCCCGCTACTAAGCAACCTTGAGCAACTCGCCGCATCTCTGCATATTGCCGACGCAGTGCGCTTCACCGGAAGGCTCGATAACGAGCAGCTGCCGGAACTCTACCGCTCCGCGGATCTGATGCTCAACCCTTCGACGGTCGACAACATGCCAATCTCGATTTTGGAAGCGCTGGCGAGCGGGATCCCGGTCGTGAGCACCAACGTGGGTGGCATCCCAATTGTGGTCGAGGAAGGTTCGACCGCCCTTCTCGTTCCGCCGCGAAACCCGGCGGAGATGGCGAATGCGGCGCTGCGCATACTCGGCGAGCCCTCGCTCGCGATGCGGCTGCGCGCGGCGGGCATCGATACCGCCAAGCGTCATGCCTGGACGGAAGTGCGCGGACAGCTCTTTGCCGTCTATGCCCGCGCGCTGGGTGTTCCGAGCCTGGAGCGCTGTTCGCCGTGACCCGCTCGCTGGCCTCGCGGTTCGTTTCCGGAGTCGTCTTTCCTCTCCAGGAGGCACTGAAAAGGCACGACACCGTGTCCCGGCGCCGTGCGCTGGAGAAAAGCCAGTGGTGGAGCGCGGACGAGCTCGAGCGATTCCGGGTGGCGCGCCTGCGGGATTTTCTGCTCGATGTCTCGACGCATGTTCCGTATTATCGCCACCTGTTTGCCGAGATCCGCTTCAATCCGGCGAGCGTGGGATCTTTGGCCGATCTCGCGCGCATCCCGCTTCTCGACAAGCCGCGGATCCGCGCGAACCTGCAGCATCTGCGATCGGATGACGCTCGTATTCTTCAGCGCTACAACACGGGAGGCTCGAGCGGTGAACCGTTGATCTTCTACATGGGCAAGGATCGCATCAGCCACGATGTCGCGGCGAAGTGGCGCGCGACCCGCTGGTGGGGCGTGGACATCGGCGACGCGGAGATCGTCGTGTGGGGCTCGCCCATCGAGCTTGGCGCCCAGGATCGCTTCCGACAGATCCGGGATCGGCTGCTCCGGACGAAGCTGCTCCCGGCGTTCGAGATGTCCGCCGCAAAGCTCGACACGTTCGTCGCGGAGATTCGGGCGATGCGGCCCCGAATGGTTTTCGGTTATCCCTCCGCGCTGGCGCATATCGCACGCCATGCCGAAAACCGGGGACAGCGGCTCGACGACCTCGGAATCAAGGTGGCATTCGTGACGTCGGAGCGGCTGTACGATCACCAGCGCGAGCAAATCGCAAAAATCCCCTTCGCGATCCTGGGCTTCCACAGCGACAACGGCTCGGAATTCATCAACCACCAGGTCGCCAGACTGCTCAACAAGTTGCTCATCGAAGAGCACACCAAATCACGCTCGCGGCACAGTAACGACAACGCCCAAGCCGAATCCAAGAACGGGGCGATCGTGCGCAAACACCTGGGCTACAGCCATATCCCGCAACGCTTCGCCAGTCTGGTCAATGCGTTCTGTCGCAATCACCTCAACCCCTACGTCAACTTCCATCGGCCGTGCCTGTTCGCCGAAACCATCACCGACGCCAAGGGCCGCCAGCGCAAGCGCTATCCCTACAAGCTGATGATGACGCCCTACGAGAAACTCAAATCACTGCACAAGGCCGAACAATTCCTCAAGCCCGGTATCACCTTCGAACAGCTCGATGCTCAAGCGACCGCCATGAGCGATAATGAGGCCGCGCTGCGACTCAACGACGCACGCACAACGCTGTTCAGAACCATTTTCAACCGATCGAAAACAGCCGCCTGAAACCGCTCAAAAACCTCCCCCTGCATCCGGGTTATACACCGGGCCGCTCGCCTCCCGCCTTAGAGGGGCGGGCGGCGGCCCCGTGCATAACCCTGCACTGGGCAAGCATCAGCAACCGAACCGCCACCTGCTCAGCTCAGACTCATACCTCGATTGGAATGTACTCCCCGGCGGGCAAGCTAGCGCGACGCGGCCGTCGCCGGCTTGCCGTCGTGGAATACCCGGTCGAGGAACCCGGTCACGATCCGCACCAGCTCGTCTTCCCGGCCTTCGAAGAAGTGCAGGGCGTCGGGAACCTTCACCTGCTCGGAGCCGGGGACCTTGTCGATCTGTTTCTTGCGCTCGTAGGCGCCGACCTGCGTGATCTCCCAGTCCTTGCTGCCATAGATGTCCATGACCGGGATCTTGATCCGGAACATCTCCTCCAAGCCATTGATGATGCCGATGAACACCCAGGCCTTGATCGGAGTGCGGTTGGCGTTGATCAGGTACTGGTTGGTCATGGTCGCGCCCAGGCTGTGCGAGACGATGGCGATGTTCTGGTAGCCCTTGTCCTGCAGGAACTTCGCCGCCAGTTCGAAGCGCTCGGCGGCATCCGGATAGGTCGGGATGTAATCGCCGATCTTGGCGCCGCCGCCCAGCACCGGCAGCTGGATGGACAGCGTGGTATAGCCCTGTTCCGCGAGCTTGGTGCGGATCATTCCGTACAACTCGTAGTCGGGGCTCCAGCCGCGGCCGTGGGCCACGATCACAGCCCCGCGCGGCTGCTGAGCAACGGTGTAGAGCGCCAGAAACTTGTGGCCGTTGGCTTGCTGCAGCCAGACGGCCTCGCCCACCATCAAACCGGGCAGGATCTGCTCTGCCCAGCGCTGCTCGCGTCCGTAGTCCTGAGCCAGCGCGGGCGCACAGGCGGCGAGCAGGAGGATGGCAAGAAGGCGTTTCATCGTTGCTCCTAGCGCATCCCGGGCAGCATGCCGCGCAGGTTGCGCATCATCTTCTGCATGCCTCCCTTGGTCATCATCTTCATCATCTTCTGCATCTGCTCGAACTCGTTGATCAGGCGATTGACCTCCTGCACCGCAACGCCTGCGCCAGCGGCAATGCGGCGCTTGCGGGACGCCTTGAGGATCTCGGGCTTGGCACGCTCCTGCGGCGTCATGGAGTTGATGATGCCGATGCGCGCGTGCCACTAGCTTCTCGTCCATCTGAGTGCTCTGCGCCATCTGCGAGAGCTGGGCAGGCAGCTTGTCCATCAGTGCGCCCAAGCCCCCCATCTTGCTCATCTGCTGCAGCTGCCCTTTGAGATCCTCGAGGTCGAAGCCCTTGCCGCTCTTGACCTTGCGCGCGAGCTTCTCGGCCTCCTCCAGGTCGACGCTGCGGCGCGCCTCTTCCACCAGGCTGAGCACGTCGCCCATCCCGAGGATCCGCGAGGCCATGCGGTCCGGATGGAAGGGTTCCAGATTGGCGAGCTTCTCGCCCAGCCCAACGAACTTCATCGGCTTGCCGGTCACATGCCGCACCGACAGCGCGGCGCCGCCGCGAGCATCGCCGTCGAGCTTGGTGAGAATGACACCAGTCAGCGGCAGCGCCTCGCCGAATGCCTTGGCCACGTTGACCGCGTCCTGGCCCTGCATGGCGTCGACCACGAACAAGGTCTCGACCGGCGCGAGCGTCGCGTGCAGGTCGCGAATCTCGGTCATCATGGCCTCGTCGATGGCCAGTCGTCCGGCGGTGTCGACGATCATGACGTCGTAGTAGTGCCGGCGCGCGTGGTCGAGCGCCGCCCGAGCGATCGCCACGGGCTTCTGGTCGGGGGTCACCGGGAAGAAGTCCACGGACAGCTGCGCCGCCAGGGTGTGCAGCTGGTCGATGGCGGCAGGACGGTACATGTCGCAGCTCACCAGCAAGACCTTCTTGCGCATGTCTTCGCGCAGCAGGCGGGCGAGCTTGCCGCTGGTGGTGGTCTTGCCAGAGCCCTGCAGACCGGCCATGAGAATGACCGCGGGCGGCACGGTGTTCAGGTCGAGCGGCGCATTGGCTGCACCCATCAGGCCAGTGAGCTCGTCGTACACGACCCCCACCACTGCCTGCCCGGGGGTGAGGCTGCCGACCACCTCCTGGCCGAGCGCTCGCTCCTGGATGTGCGCTACGAGCTCCTTGACCACCGGCAGAGCGACGTCGGCCTCGAGCAGCGCCATGCGTACTTCGCGCAACGCATCCTGCACGTTGGATTCGGTCAGGCGCGCTTGCCCACGCAGCGTCTTGATCACGCCGGAGAGTCGGTTGGTGAGAGTGTCGAGCATGGGATCTTCGAGACAGCGCGTGCCGTGGTGGCCACTGCGCCAGAAGCAAGAAGGATGTTGTAGACTGCGCGGCTAGCTTATCCAGGCTGCCACCACCGCCCAGCCATGCCGGATATTCTACCCCATCTCATGTGCGCGGCCGGGTACGCCGGCATCGCGGTGCTGTTGCTGCGCTACCTCACGGCTTCCGCACATGAGCCCGCGCAGCCGCCGCACATGCTGCGCCTGCTCCATCTCCTCACCGCACTGCCGCTGGCGCTGCATGCCTGGCTGCTGTACGCTCGGTGTTCACAGGCGCCGACATGTATCTCGGAGTGGGCGTATCGATATCGGTGATCATCTGGTTGACGGCCCTCATCTACTGGATCGGCGGATTCTTCTATCGGCTCGAGGGCCTGCAGGTCTTCGTCCTGGGCACCGCCTCCGTGCTGGTGCTGCTGCCCCTGCTGCTTCCCTCGGTCAGCCGCTGGCGTACACCGATCTGCCGGCGTTCCGCGTGCACTTGATCATCTCGCTCATCGCCTTCAGTCTGTTCACCATCGCCAGCCTGCAGGCGCTGATGATGGCGGCGCTGGAGCGACGGCTGCGCCAGGGGCCGCTGCCAGCGTTTCTGCGACGCTGCCCCCTCTGCTGACGATGGAGCGGCTGTTGTTTCGGATCATCGCGGCCGGTTTCGTGCTGCTCACGCTCACACTGGCGAGCGGCATGCTGTTCTCCGAGGAATTGTTCGGGCAACCGCTGCGCTTCACGCACAAGGTCGTGTTCGGGATCGCGGCCTGGTGCATCTTCGCGGCGCTGCTCGCCGGGCGCAGGATCTACGGCTGGCGCGGGCGCAGGGCGCTGCGCTGGACGCTGGCGGGCTTCATCGCATTGGTGCTCGCCTACATCGGCAGCAAGTTCGTGCTCGAAGTCCTCCTCGGGCGCTGAAGCCGCGCCTGAGCGCTACGCTTTCTTGACAAGGCTCCAGGGGCGATTCGATACTGCCCCGGTGTTCACCGCAGAGGGTAATGCGCCTTGGACGATATACCGCTACACACCCTGCTGTTCGCGCTCGTCGTCCTCCTGTTCTCTCTGGCTTCTTCTCCATCTCCGAAACCAGCATGATGGCGCTCAACCGCTACCGGTTGAGGCATCTGGTCAAGACGGGTCATCGCGGCGCCGCCTGACTCGCGCAGCTCCTGCGCGCACCGACAAGCTGCTCGGCGTGGTGCTGCTGGGGAACAATCTGATCAACGCGGCGGCGGCCGCGCTCGTGGCACGGTCAGTCGCCTTTCGCCTGTTCGGGGAGAACGAGTTGGCGCTGACGCTCGCCACGCTGGCGGTGACCTTCTTTCTGCTCGTATTCAGCGAGATCACGCCGAAGGTGATCGGCGCAACCTACCCGGAGCGCGTCGCGTTCCCTGCGAGCTACGTCCTGGCTCCGCTGCTGCGGTTGGCCTACCCCCTGGTGTGGTTCATCAATCTGTTCGTCAACGCGCGCTGCTCGGTTGCTGCGTCTGGGTCGCAGCCTAGCACCGAGAGCGGCCTCGTCCAGTTGAGCCTCGAGGAGCTGCGCACCCTGGTCCTGGAAGGGGGCAACTTTTTGCCGCCAAAGCACCAGAAGATCCTGCTCAATCTTTTCGATCTGGAGTCGATAACAGTCGACGACCTGATGACCCCGCGCAGCCAGATCGAAACCCTCGACCTGGACCTGCCGCCGACGGAGCTCAGGCGCCAGCTCGCCAGCTGCGAACCATACACGCATCCCGGCGTACCGCGGACACACTCGACAACGTCGTGGGCGTGCTGAACGTGCGCAAGGTGCTGAACTGGGCGCCGAGGACATCAACGCCGAGCGCCTGGCCGAGGCTCATGCGTCCACCCTACTTCGTTCCCGATGGGGACCTCGCTGCTCGCGCAGATGCAGAACTTTCAGGAGGAAGAAGAGCGGCTGGGTCTGGTGGTCGACGAGTACGGCGAACTGATGGGTCTGATCACGCTCGAGGACATCCTCGAGGAGATCGTCGGAGAGTTCACCACGCAGTCGCCGCTCGCACGACCGGCAGCGCTGGTCAGGCAGGAGGATGGCAGCGTGATGGTGGAGGGCAGCATCACGCTGCGGGACATCAACCGCAGGCTGGGCGCAGAGCTTCCCGCTCGACGGGCCCGAAAACGCTGAACGGACTGATCCTCGAGCATCTCGAGGACATCCCGGAGCCGGGCACCACCGTCAAGATCGCCGATTACCCGATCGAGATCGTGCAAACGCAGGATCGGGCGGTCAAGATCTGCCCGCGTCTATCCGAAGAATCAGTCTGACTTAAGGTCGGTCACGTCGCCTTTACAGGGCTTGCTCTGGCGGGGCATCATTGTTTCAAGCAGTTTCCAGCGGTAATCTCGCGTAAATGGTTGCCGCATCAACTCAAACCCACTCTCCGGTCTCGGGCGGGCGATGGTCCAGAAAGGGGCTGCTTACCGGAACGTGAAGCGCATGCGCTGCAAGCCAAGGCCAATGAGGCGGGCCTCAGCTTCGTCGAACAGCTGATTGCGGCGAAGCGCTTCAACGAGACAGAGGTCGCGGAGTTCGCCGCCCACACCTTCGGCTTCCCGCTGATCGATCTGCAACGCGTTCGACCCGGAGTCACCTGCCGACCAAGCACATCGACGCCAGTGCGCTGATCGAGCCGGCGCGCCCTGCCGCTTATCACCGCGGCAATCGGCTGTTCGTCGCGCATCTCGGATCCGACCAACCGGGCCGCGACTGACCAGATCAAGTTCCAGACCGGCCTGCACGTCGAGCCCGATTGTAGTCGAGGACACCAAGCTCGGCAGCCTGATCGACAAGCTGGTGCACGGCAAGCGGCGCGACGCTCAAGGACCTGGTCGACGACGAGATCGCCGGTGATCTCATGGAGGCCGAACCAGAACCGCAGCCCGAGACGCCGCAGATCGAGATCGACGATGCACCGGTCGTCAAGTACATCCAGAAGATCCTGCTCGACGCCATCAACAGCGGCGCCTCGGACGTCCACTTCGAGCCCTACGAGAAGGTCTATCGCATCCGCTACCGCATGGACGGGATACTGTACGAGATGGCCACGCCCGCCGCTGGCCATCAAGGAGAAGATCGCCTCCCGCATCAAGGTCATCTCTAAGCTCGATATCTCCGAGAAGCGGGTGCCGCAAGACGGGCGGATGAAGCTGGTGCTGTCCAAGAACCGCGCCATCGATTTCCGGGTCAGCACTCTGCCAACCCTGTTCGGCGAAAAGCTGGTGCTGCGGATTCTGGATCCGTCGAGCGCCACTCTGGGGATCGAGGCGCTGGGTTACGAGCCCGCAGCAGAAGGAGGCGCTGCTCAGCGCGATCAGCCGGCCCTACGGAATGGTGCTGGTGACCGGTCCGACGGGCTCGGGCAAGACCGTGTCGCTGTACACCTGTCTCAATATCCTGAATCAACCAGGGATCAATATCGCAACGGCGGAGGACCCGGCGGAAATCAACCTGCCGGGCATCAATCAGGTCAACGTCAACGACAAGGCTGGCCTGACTTTTGCGGCTGCGCTCAAGGCTTTCTTGCGCCAGGACCCTGACATCATCATGGTCGGCGAAATCCGAGACCTGGAAACGGGGGAGATTGCGGTCAAGGCCGCACAAACCGGCCACATGGTGCATGTCCACGCTGCACACCAATGACGCGCCCACGACATTGACGCGACTCATGAACATGGGCATCGCTCCGTTCAATATTGCCACTTCGGTGATCCTGATCACGGCGCAGCGGCTCGCACGCAAACTGTGCTCGAACTGCAAGCAGCCTGCCGACATCCCGCGAGGAGGCGCTGCTGCGCGCTGGATTCAGCGAGCGCGATCTGGACGGTGGCTGGACCCCCTACAGGCATGTGGGGTGCGAAACCTGCAAGAACACGGGATACAAGGGACGCGTGGGCATCTACCAGGTCATGCCCATCAGCGACGAGATGAACCGTATTATCATGACCAACGGCAACGCTATCGACATCGCCGCAGCAGTCGCGCAAGGAAGGCGTTCGCGACCTGCGCCAGTCCGGCCTGCTCAAAGTCAAGCAGGGCGTCACCTCGCTCGAGGAAGTCGAGGCAGTAACCAACGAGTAGTTCTGAGGAGATTCGAACCATGGCAACTGCCACAGCGCCAGCCGTTAAGCGCGACGTCAAGGAGTGGATGTACTCCTGGGAGGGACGCGACCGCGGCGGCAAGCTCATCAAGGGCGACATGAAGGCCAGCGGCGAGGCGGTGGTGCAGTCCACTCTGCGCCGCCAGGGCGTCAACGTGCTCAAGATCAAGCGCCAGCGCTCCGGCCTGGGCGGCAAGATCACCGAAAAAGACATCACGTTGTTCACTCGCCAGCTCGCCACGATGATGAAGTCTGGCGTGCCGCTGCTGCAGTCCTTCGATATCGTCGGCAAGGGTCACAGCAATCCCGCGGTGGGCAAGTTGCTGCTGGACGTCAAGACCGAAGTCGAGACCGGCAGCTCGCTCAACCAGGCTTTCCGCAAGTACCCGCTGTATTTCGACCAGCTGTTCTGCAATCTGGTGGCCGCGGGAGAGGCGGCCGGTATTCTGGACTCCCTGCTGGACCGTCTGGCCACCTACAAGGAAAAGATCCTCGCCATCAAGAGCAAGATCAAGTCTGCGCTGTTCTACCCGACTGCGGTGATCGTGGTGGCGTTCATCATCACCGCGGTGATCATGATCTTCGTGATCCCGGCGTTCAAGGACCTATTCAAGAACTTCGGCGCAGACCTGCCGGCGCCCACGCTGTTCATGATGGCGGTGTCGGACTTTTTCGTCTCGTACTGGTACCTGATCTTCGGCGGCATCGGCGGCGGCATCTGGTTCTTCCTCTACACTTGGAAGCGCTCCATCAAGATGCAGGCATTCATGGACAGGATGTTCCTGCGCGCTGCCCATTTTCGGCGACATCATCCGCAAGGCCACGATGGCGCGTTGGACCCGTACCCTGTCCACCATGTTCGCCGCCGGCGTGCCGCTGGTGGAGGCGCTCGAGTCCGTCGGTGGCGCTTCCGGCAACTACGTGTACGTTCAGGCGACGAGAAAGATTCAAGCCGAAGTGACCACGGGTACAAGCTTGACGGTCGCCATGCAGAACAGCGACGTGTTCCCGAACATGGTCATCCAGATGGTGGCGATCGGCGAGGAGTCCGGCGCGCTGGACGCGATGCTGTCCAAGGTGGCCGACTTCTATGAGCAGGAAGTCGACGACGCGGTGGACGCGCTGTCTAGCCTGATGGAGCCCATGATCATGGTGGTCCTCGGCACACTGATCGGCAGCATGGTGATCGCGATGTACCTGCCTATCTTCAAGATGGGCCAGGCCGTCTGAAGGTCGGCCTGCGGTCGAAGGCCGGGCCCGCAGCGCCGTGGTCGGCCGCCCGCGGCTGGCTCGCACGCAACGATGTCCGGCGCTGGAGCGGCGGGCGGGTATCGATTCCGCGCGGGATGAGCGCCGCCATCGACCTCGACGGCGATGCTGCATCAGCTTCGCCCTGCTCCCGGTGGCGGCGCTCTGTCGTCTGCTGCTCGGCCTGCTGGTTGGCAGCTTCCTGAACGTGGTGATCCATCGGCTGCCGGTGATGACTCAAGCGCGACTGGCGATTGCCAGTCGCTCGAGGTCCTCGGAGAGTGGGCGCAGGAGAAGGCGCCCCGCAGCCGTTGTCCCAGATGCGCTCGGCGTTGAAGACCTCGCTGGCCTCAGCCGAGCAGCACGTTACAACCTCGTCGTTCCGCGCTCGGCCTGTCCGGCCTGCGGGCGCGGAATCCGCCCTGGAAAATATCCCGGTGCTGAGCTGGTATGCGCTGCGCGGGCGTTGCTCCGTCTGCAAGACCGCGCATCAGCCCACGCTATCCACTCGTGGAAACTCTTACCGGACTGCTCTCGGGCTACATCGGTTGGCGCTTTGGCTTCACCCCCGCCGCGCGGGCGCACTGATCTTTGCTGGGCCTGATTGCCGCGTCCTGCATCGACCTGGATACGCAGTTTCTACCCGATGACATCACCTTGCCGCTGCTCTGGGTCGGGCTGCTGTTCAACTCTGGGGGACCTTCTACGCACCGCTGGAATCCGACGGCCGCGATCGGCTGCGCAGTCGCTCGGGTATCTCGTCGCTTTGGTCCGTGTACTGGGGCGTTCAAGCTCGTCACAGGCAAGAAGGGCATGGGCTATGGCGATTTCAAGCTGCTCGCGGCCATCGGCGCCTTTCTCGGCTAGAAGCTGCTGCCCGCGGTGATCCTGCTGTCGTCGCTGGTGGGCGCCGTGGTTGGGATCGCTCTCATCGTGCTGGCCGGCATGGACGCCAGATCCCCATTCCATTCGGACCCTACCTGGCCGCAGCGGGGCTGATATGCATTGTGCTGGGGTGAGCTCGATCAATCGCGGCCTACCTGCGACTACCTGTGATCGGCAAGCTCGTGGTGCGGTGTGACCGGCGGGATCAGGTCGGGCAAGTCCACGGTGGCCAAGCTGTTCGAGACGCTCGGCGCCGGACTCGTGGATACCGACGAGATCGCGCATGAGCTCACCCGCGCGGGCCAGCAGGCAGTAGAGCGGATCCGCAAGCGCTTCGGCGACAGCTATGTCGATGCGCAAGGCGGCGCTGGATCGGACACGCATGCGCGCTCTGGTGTTCTCCGATGCGCACGCCAGGGCCAACCTCGAGGCGATACTGCATCCGCTGATCCGGGCCGAAGCGACGGCGCGCGTGGCACGAGTTCGCGGCGCCCTATGTGTTGCTGGTCGTCCATCTGCTGGTCGAGGCGGGGCTGGTCGAGGCGGGGCGGTGGAGACGGGAGCTACCGCCGGCAAGTGCAGCGGGTGCTGGTGATCGACTGCGACGAGCGAGCTACAGGTCGAGCGCACCATGCGGCGCAGCGGCCTGACCGAGCAGCAGACCCGTGCGATTATTGCGAGCCAGGCTACGCGCGAGCAGCGCTTGCGCGCGGCCGACGACGTGATCGCCAACAACGCCGGGCTCGGCCGAGCTCGCCGAACAGGTGAGAAGGCTCCACACTCGCTACCTGGCGATGGCGGCCGAGGCTTAGATTCTCGCCCGCACTCGGTTTATTTTTGCGTCGATTTGGGCAATACTGACGACAACTCACCGCCGCCCGCGGCTCCACGCACCGTGATCAGCTACGAATTTCCGCTGAACGAGCGCATTCGCACTCTGCTGCGGATGGAGAGCTTGTACGAGCGGGTGCAGTTCTTTCTGGCCCGCGACGACCCGCTCGAGCACCACGCGGCACTGGGCTTTCTGTTCGAGATCCTGGACGTCGCTGGCCGCGCCGACTTGAAGTCCGAGCTCATGCAGGAGCTGGAACGTCAGCGCCAGAGCCTGGGTGCGCTGCGGTCCAATCCGGCGATCTCGGAGGAGGCGCTCAACGAGGTTCTCGTCGATATCGATCGCGCGGCGCAGGCGCTGCATCAATCGTCCGGGAAGACCGGCCAGGAGCTGCGCGAGAACGAGTGGCTGATGGGCATCAAGCAGCGCGCCGCGATACCCGGCGGGGTATGCCAGTTCGATCTGCCTTCCTATCACTACTGGCTGCACCAGCCGGCGCAGACCCGCCGGCGCGACCTGGAGGGCTGGTTGATGCCCTTCCTGCCGCTCAAGCACGGCATCGCCATCATCCTGCGCATCCTGCGCGAGAGCGGACGCACCAGCCACCAGGTCGCGGTGCAGGGGGTGTATCAGCAGATGATGGGCGGGCGCCTGGCGCAGCTGCTGCGCTTGAAGGTCGACGACGCCTACGAGTGCGTCCCCGAAGTCAGCGCCAACAAATACGCACTGAACATCCGCTTCACGGTCAGCGAGGGGGCGCAGCGCCCGCGTGTGAGCCAGACCGACATTCCTTTCGAGCTGATCTTCTGCAACCTGTGAACAGTGCCCCCAAGCAGCGCCTGGTCAACTGCCCCCACTGCGGCAAAGGGGTACCGTGGAGCACGCAAAACCCGCACCGCCCGTTCTGCTCGGAGCGCTGCAGGCTCATCGATCTGGGCCAATGGGCGTCCGAGTCCTACCGCATCCCGCTCGCCGAGAACGACCGCGGCAGCGATCCCGAGAGCGGCGAAGGCTGAACCCGGAAAGACAGAACCGGCCACAGAGATCACCGAGGACACAGAGAAAAAACAGTCGCTTCGACGCAACTCGCACCCGGTGACCAGGTGGTGTCCACCCACGTGGATGCCGCGTCGACCTTCTCCGTGATCTCTGTGCCCTCTGTGGCTGCTGTTCAGGTTGACGAGAGTCAGAGCCCGCGCATCAGCGCGATGCCGTGTGCGCCCGCTCTCCAGGCCTGCTCCAGATGCTCTTCACGCATGCCGCCCAGCGCGTAGACCGGCAGGCGGTAGCTGCCGATCAATCCACTGAACGCTTCCCAGCCTAGCCCCGGCGCCTGCGGATGGCTCGCAGTGGGCAGCACCGGTCCGAGCACTACGTAGTCGAGGTTCAGCGCGGCGGCCCGGCGCAGCTCGCGCTCGTCGTGGCAGGAAGCACCGCACAGTGCGAAGGGCGGCCGCGAGGCGGTTGCCGTCAGAACCGCGGCGGGCAGGTGGAGCCCGTCCGCGGCAGTGGCCCGCGCGACTTCGGCATCGGTATTGACGACAACGCGCGCACCGGCACGATGGCAGCGGACAACGACCTCCAGGGCAAAGGCCAGCAGGTCCGCCCGCGCCATCTGCTTCTCCCGTACCATGACCAGGCGCACGCCACGTGCCAGCGCCCGCTCGACCCGCTCGAGCGCCGCGCCAATCCCGAGCTCGGAGGCGTTGGTAATTGCCAGGGTGGGGGGCAGGTCAAGCGCACGCAGCACCGGCCCGTTGGCCGGCAGCAGGGGCGCCACTCCCACTTGACCGAGCGCGGCCCAGGCCAGCTCCTGTTGCTCGCGAGGATGGGGTTCTCCCCGCCAGCCCACCACGCGAAAGAAGTGCAGCCGCACATGCGCATGCGGATAGACGTACTCTTCGACGATCCAGGGATAGGCACGTGTGACGTCGATGCCGAGCTCTTCGTGCAGCTCGCGCACCAGCGCCGCCGCCAGGGGCTCACCTGGTTCGGCCTTGCCGCCGGGAAATTCCCAGTAGCCGGCGTAGACCTTGCCGGCCGGCCGTTGCGCCAGGAGAAAACGGCCGTCGGGCCGGAGGATGACCGCCGCTGCGACGTCCACCACGCTGGGCGGGTCGGCCCCCATCTTCCTGCGGCCCTGTCGCGCTTCAGTGGCGGGGCACGCGCACGCCGTGCCGGCCCGCCCAGTCGCGCGCGAAGTGCCAAGCCACGCGCCCGCTGCGCGACCCGCGCTGCAGCGCCCACTGCAACGCCTCGCGCTGCATCTCGTCACCGCCAATCTCGCTCACACCGAGACGGCGCAGCCAGTGACGCACGATATCCAGGTACTCGTCCTGATTGAAGGGGTAGAAGGAGACCCACAGGCCGAAGCGCTCCGACAGCGAGATCTTCTCCTCGACGGTCTCGCCGGGGTGGATCTCATCCCCCAGGTACTTGGTCTCGAGATTCTCGTGCATGTACTCCGGCATCAGATGCCGGCGGTTGGACGTTGCGTACATCAGCACGTTCTCGGGCGTGGCCGCCACCGACCCGTCGAGCACTGCCTTCAGCGTCGTGTATCCCGGCTCGTCGGCGCTGAAGGAAAGGTCGTCGCAGAACAGGATGAAGCGATAGGCCTGGGCGGCCAGGCGTTCCACCACATCGGGCAGGTCGAGCAAGTCCTTCTTGTCCAGCTCGATCAGCCGCAAGCCTTCCGCAGCGTAACGGTTGAGCAGCGCCTTCACGAGAGAGGATTTGCCGGTACCGCGGGCGCCCGTGAGCAGCACGTTGTTGGCCGGCAGGCCGCGCACGAACTGCAGCGTGTTCTGGTGCACGAGGTCGCGCTGGCGATCGATGTCGTGCAAATCCTCGAGCTGGATACCGTGCGGATGCGCGACCGGATGGAGGACGCTGCGTCCGTCGCGCCGGCGCCAGCGGAATGCGATGGTGCCGGCGAAGTCCACCGTCGGGGCCTCCGCGGGCAGCAGGCGCTCGACGCGCTGGATCAGCGCTTCGGCTTGGACCAGTACTTTTTCCAGATCGGCCATCTACTGCCTTAAGTCCTGTACTCGGCGTTGATGGTGACATAGTCGTGCGAGAGATCGCAGGTCCACACCGTCGCTGCGGCCGGGCCGCGGTGCAGCACCACGCGCACGGTAATCTCGCTTTGCTCCATCACACGCTGCCCGTCCTGCTCGCGATAGGCGGGATCCCGGCCACCGCCGCTCGCTACGCGGACGTCGTCCAGGAACAGCTCCAGGCGCGACGCGTCGAGATCGTCGATACCGGCGTAGCCGATGGCGGCAAGGATGCGGCCGAGGTTCGGGTCGGAGGCGAAGAACGCGGTCTTCACCAGGGGCGAGTGGGCGATCGCAAAGGCGACTTGGCGGCACTCCTCGCGGCTGCCGCCCTGCTCGACGCGCAGGGTGATGAACTTGGTCGCGCCCTCGCCGTCGCGGATGATGGCCTGCGCAAGCTCGCTCGCCACGTCCGTGATCGCATCTCGCAGCGCCGTGAACTCCGCGTCGCTCGCGGCCGTGACCTCGCGGTTGCCGGCCCGGCCCGTGGCGATGAGCATGAAAGAGTCGTTGGTGGAGGTGTCGCCGTCCACCGTGATCGAGTTGAAGGAGTGTTCCGCGGCGTGCGCCAGCGCCGCGCGCATCGACAACCGGTCGATCGCAGCGTCGGTGGCTACGAAGCAAAGCATGGTCGCCATGTCCGGGTGGATCATCCCGGCGCCCTTCGCGATGCCAGTCACGGTGACAGGAGCGCCGCCGACCCGGATCTGGCGCGACGCGGCCTTCGGAACCGTATCGGTGGTCATGATAGCCTCGGCGGCGCTCAGCCAATTGGCGGCCCGCAGGTCGGCGATGCAAGCCGGCAACCCGGCGGCGAGGCGAGCGACCGGCAGCGGCTCCATGATCACGCCGGTAGAGAAGGGCAGGACCTGGGCGGGCCGCGTTGCGAGCAGCCGCGCGGTCTCCTCACAGGTTGCACGAGCGGCCCGCAGTCCGCTCTCACCGGTGCCGGCGTTGGCGTTGCCGGTGTTCACTACCAGCGCACGGATCTCCTCCCCCTCGTCCAGGTGGGCCCGGGCCACCACGACCGGCGCGGCGCAAAATCGGTTACGCGTGAATACCCCGGCCACCCGCGCACCGGCCTCCAACTCGATCAACAGCAGGTCCTTGCGATTGGCTTTGCGGATGCCCGCCTGTGCGGTGCCTAAACGCACACCGCGAACGGGGTGCAGTGATCCCGCTAGGGGTGCGGTGAGGTTGACGGCCACTGCTTTCCTCGCGATAGGAAGTGCGAGGTAAGTACAGGACGCAGGGCGGGCGCGGTCAAGCCAGCCTGCCGTGACACTGCTTGAACTTCTTGCCGGAGCCGCACGGGCAGGGGTCGTTGCGTCCGACCTTCTGGCCCTGGCGCACGAAGGGCTGGGCCTTGGCCGGCTCGCTCTCGGCGTTGGCTTCGGCCAGCGCCTCCTCGTAGTCGGCGTGCTGGTAGCGCACGTTGTGGAGCTCCACGGGCTCCTCGACCTTCTCCACGTCCTGACGGCTCTGGATCTGAACCGTCATGAGGATGCGGGTGACCTCGTTGCGGATCGAGTCGAGCATCGCGGAGAACAGCTCGAAAGCCTCGCGCTTGTACTCCTGTTTCGGGTTCTTCTGCGCGTAGCCGCGCAGATGGATGCCCTGGCGCAGGTGGTCCAGCGCGGCCAGATGCTCGCGCCAGAAGTTGTCGAAGGTCTGCAGCGTCACGGCACGCTCGAACTGGCGCAGCTGCTCGGCTTCGACCTGGGTGAACTTCTCGTCGTAGTAGCTGTGCGCAGCCGCGGCGATCCTGAGCCGGAGCGAGTCCTCGTCCAGGTTCTCTTCGTCCTTCAGCCACTGGCCAACTGGCAGGTGCAGCGTCAGCTCGGCCGCCACCGCTTTCTCCAGTCCAGGGACGTCCCACTGCTCCTCGACCGTCCCGGGCGGGATGTACTGGCTGATGATGTCGCCGATGGTGCCCTCGCGCATCGACCGGATGGTGTCCGAGATGTCGGTGCTCTCCAGCAGCTCGTTGCGCTGCTGGTAGATGACGCGGCGCTGATCGTTGGCGACGTCGTCGTACTCGAGCAGCTGCTTGCGGATGTCGAAGTTGCGCGCCTCCACTTTGCGCTGGGCGTTCTCGATCGCGCGAGTGACCCAGGGATGCTCGATGGCCTCGCCCTCGGGCATCTTCAAGCGGTCCATGATCGCAGCCACGCGATCGGAGGCGAAGATGCGCAGCAGCGGATCCTCGAGCGAGAGGTAGAAGCGGCTCGACCCGGGGTCGCCCTGGCGCCCGGAACGCCCGCGCAGCTGGTTGTCGACCCGGCGCGACTCGTGCCGCTCCGTGCCCACGATGTGGAGGCCGCCCGCGCCGACCACTTGGTTGTGCAGGTCCTGCCAGCGCATGCGCAGCTCGGCCACCCGCGCGGCCTTGTCCTCCTCCGACAGGCTCTCGTCGGCGCGCACCCGGTTGATCTCCGGCTCCGGGTTGCCGCCCAACACGATATCGGTGCCACGGCCCGCCATGTTGGTGGCGATGGTGACCATCTTCGGCCGCCCCGCCTGCGCCACGATCTCGGCCTCGCGCGCATGCTGCTTGGCGTTGAGCACCTGGTGCGGCAGCTTGGCCTTGTTCAGGTGCTCCGACAGCTCCTCGGAGTTCTCGATCGAAGTCGTGCCCACCAGCACGGGCTGGCCGCGTTCGTAGCAATCCTGGATGTCGAGGATGACCGCTCGCACCTTTTCGCGCTTGGTCTTGAAGACCTGATCCATCCGGTCCTCGCGGATCATCTGCATGTGGGTCGGGATGACCACCGTTTCCAGGTTGTAGATTTGCTGGAACTCGTAGGCTTCCGTGTCGGCCGTCCCGGTCATGCCCGCCAGCTTCTTGTACATCCGGAAGTAGTTCTGGAAGGTAATCGAGGCGAGCGTCTGGTTCTCGCGCTGGATGCGCACGGCTTCCTTGGCTTCCACCGCCTGATGCAAGCCGTCGGACCAGCGCCGCCCGGGCATCAGGCGGCCGGTGAACTCGTCGACGATGATCACCTCGTCGCTCTGCACTACGTAGTGCTGATCGCGGTGGTACAGCGCGTGCGCACGCAAGGCCGCGTACACATGGTGCATGAGCGTGATGTTGGAGGCATCGTACAGGCTGGTACCCTCGGCCAGCAGGCCGGCGCCCGTGAGCACCTCCTCGGCGTGCTCGTGCCCGGCTTCGGTGAGCAGCACTTGGTGCGCCTTCTCGTCCACCGAATAGTCGCCCGGTCCGTCCTCTTTGGCCTGGCGGGTGAGCTTGGGCACCAGATCGTTGATCTTGTAGTACAGATCCGTGGTGTCCTCGGCTTGACCCGAGATGATGAGCGGGGTACGGGCCTCGTCGATGAGGATGGAGTCCACCTCGTCGACAATGGCGTAGGCAAGGCGGCGCTGGACCCGGTCGGGTGTGGCGTAGACCATGTTGTCGCGCAGATAGTCGAAGCCGAACTCGTTGTTGGTGCCGTAGGTGATGTCCGCGGCGTAGGCCTGCTGCTTGGAGGCGTGATCCATCTGCGACAGGTTCACGCCCACGGTCAGCCCGAGGAAGCCGTAGAGCCTGCCCATCCAGGCCGCGTCGCGGCTGGCCAGGTAGTCGTTGACGGTCACCACGTGCACCCCCTCGCCGCCGAGCGCGTTCAGATAGGCGGGCAGCGTGGCCACCAGCGTCTTGCCCTCGCCGGTGCGCATCTCGGCGATCTTGCCGTGGTGCAGAACCATCCCGCCGATCAACTGGACATCGAAATGGCGCATGTTCAGCGCGCGCTTCCCGGCTTCCCGGACGACGGCGAAGGCCTCGGGCAGCAGCTGGTCCAGCGTCTCGCCCGCGGCGAAGCGCTGCTTGAAGGCCGGGGTCTTGGCGCGCAACTCCGCGTCCGACAGGCGTTCGATCTCCGGCTCGAGGGCGTTGATGGCGCGCACACTCTGCGCGTAGCGCTTGATGAGCCGGTCGTTGCGGCTGCCGAAGATCTTCTTGAGGATGGTGGCGATCATGCGTTGTCCATGACGGTTCGAGCGACCGTGGGAAGGTGCGGTCGGCCCCCCGAAAACAAAAGGGGTGAGGGGCCATCCTAAGGCCCCTCACCCCTTCGCGGCGGAATTAAGGATCAGCCGGGCATACGCAGGAAGCGCGCGGGATTCTGGGCAACGCCCCTGAGGCGCACCTCGAAGTGCAGGTGGGTTCCGGTGGACCGCCCGGTGCTGCCGACTTCAGCGATCTTGCTGCCCCGTAGCACGACATCGCCGACCTTCACGAGAATCTTGGAAGCGTGGGCATAGCGCGTCACGAGGTCGTTACCGTGATCAATCTCGACCATATTACCATACTGCGGATGGTGGGCAGCAAACACCACCACACCGCCCGCCGCCGCCAGAATGAGGGTGCCTTCTTCCGCCATGAAATCGAGGCCCTCGTGGAACGCATTCAGCCCCGTGAAGGGATCGATGCGCCAACCGAACCCGGAGGAGTAGTAGCCCGCCTCCACCGGCTTCTGGTTCGGGATGAGCTGGCGCTTGGCATAGTCCTCGGTCAGCGTGGACTCCAGCACGCGCAGCTTGTCGGTGCGGTCTTCCAGCTCCTTCGACAGGCGGTCCAGCTCTGCGCCCAGCTCGCCGAGCGACACTTCGCGCGCCGGAACACCAGATTCTGCGCCGCCGCGGGCGGGCAGACGATCGAACATGAACTCCTGCGGCTTGAGCCCGGCGACTTTGGTGAGCCGGTCCCCGAGCGCGTCGAGGCGCACTAACCGCGCCTGCAACTCACCCAGCTTGGAGGCCATCGTGTTCAGGCTCTCGCGCAGATAGGCCTGCATGCGGGCGTTCTCCTCGGCTTGAATGCCGGAGAGCACCGAGCGGAGATAGGGACTGCCGTTGTTGACGGCATAGCGAAGCGAGAGATAGTGCAGCAGGACGACCAGTGACAGCATCAGCACCAGCACGGTCAATCCCATCGCGGCCAGCTGGGGCACGCCGACGTTTATCGAGCGCGCCCGCGACAGCCCGCTCGAAACTAGAATAACGTTCATTGCTTCCCCCTCCGACGCATACGGCCGTGGTTGTGCATAGCCAGACTATCGGCTACTTATTGAATTCCTTGACAGACCTTGAAGCAATTCGCGTGCACGCGAGGCGCATCGCTGCGTTGCAACAGGCCTATGTTGCGACGGTGCCTCGGGAGCTGGCTCAGTCGAGTGCAGTGGGCTACGAGACGCAGGGAACGCTGGTACTGTTGGCAGAAACCGGCGTGGTAGCGGGCAGGTTACGTCACCTGACGCCGCGCCTGCTCTTGACGATCCGGAAACAGTTTCCGGAGGTTAGGACAATCCGAATCGAAGTGCAACTTGTGCGCGGCAGCAGGCGGCGGGCCGCACCAATTCGTCGCATCGGGGCGACGGGACTGCAAAGTTTGGCAGAGCTGGAGGCCGGTCTGGAGGAAGGGCCCCTGCGCGATGCGGTGCGACGCTTGATCCGGCACGAAGCGGCGCAGGACCCGCCGGAGCGCGAGCCGCCAGATCGCCGACGATCGACAGACAGCCCGGAACCGTCAGATCGCGATGACTAAGCGCTCCAGCACCAGAAACGCTGCCACGATCACCGCTACAACCACGGCACGCGCCGAACAGCCCGGCAGGCTGATCGCAGCCAGCGCCGATCCTTGGTGAGCAGCGTACATCCGCACCGCGGCCGTGATGACGATCAGAACCAGGAAGCCGAAGGCACGAAGCGCGACCGCAGTCATGGGACATCAACGAGAAGCGACGACTCGATCGCCACGAACGACACGTCGGCGAGCTTGATTTCTGCTTGGCGTCGCTCCGGATGCACGGTCGCGGGCGCGAGTGGCATCTCGGCGGTCCAAGGCAATGGGGTGAGGGGGATTGCACTGCAGGCCGCGGCCGTGCCATGGCGCGAACTCGCTCCAACCACCGCCACGATCAGGCGTACTGGGCCTGCAGGCTCACGAAGGCGGGGGCGTCCTCGGGACGCTCGAAACTCACCAGCGCATAGCTGTCGCTGTCCGCCAACAGGGTGCGGGCAAGCTTGTTGTTCAGCGCGTGGCCGGATTTATTCGCGCTGAATGCCCCCAGGATCGGGTGCCCGAGCAGATACAGGTCCCCGACGGCGTCCAGCACCTTGTGCTTCACGAACTCGTCCTCGTAGCGCAGGCCATCGCTGTTCAGGACCCGGAACTCATCCATCACCACCGCGTTGTCCAGGCTGCCGCCGAGGCCCAGCCCCTGCGACCGCATGTTCTCCACGTCCTGCATGAAGCCGAAGGTGCGGGCGCGGGCGATTTCCTTGACGTAGGACGTGGTAGCGAAGTCGATGCTCAGGCGCTGGCTCGACTTCTGCACCACCGGGTGGCTGAAAGCGATGCTGAAGTCCATCCGGAAGCCGTTGTGAGGCTCGAACCGCGCCCACTTGTCGCCTTCCCTCACTTCGACCGAGCGCAGAATGCGGATGAACTTCTTACGCGCATTCTGCTCCTCGATGCCGGCGGACTGGATCAGAAAAATAAAGGGCCCCGCGCTGCCGTCCATGATCGGGACCTCGTCCGCCGTCAGGTCGACATACGCGTTGTCCACGCCCAGCCCGGCGAACGCAGACATGAGATGCTCGACCGTCGAGATCCGCACGCCGTCGCGTTCCAGGCACGAGGACAGGCGGGTATCGCCCACCGCGGTGGCAAGCGCCGGGATCTCCATCGGCTGAGGCAGATCCACCCGACGAAATACGATCCCCGTATCGGGCGCGGCCGGCCGCAGGGTCAGATAGACCTTGTGGCCCGTATGCAGACCCACGCCAGTCGCGCGCACCGTACTTTTCAGGCTGCGTTGCCGGATCATGCCCCGTTCACATTTCGATAGCAGTTCACGTTTGAACATAACGTATTGATTATTCTAGCAGCCAGCAGGCCGGAGCGCCACTGGTCGGAGGCTATTTTTCTGCCGCAGTTCGCCTCCGTCAAACCCTCCCGATTGCGTCTGCAATCCTGCCCATGCTGGCTCTAGTCGGCCTGCTTGCGAAGAAACGCCGGGATGTCCAGCATGTCCACCCCCGACTGGCGCATGGCTTCGATGGTCGATTCGCGATTGCGCCGCCGGATCACAGCCGGGGTCTCGAGCTGCGCATAGTCCACCACGTCGACCGGTCCCGCATCGGTCCCGGTCTTCACCACCATGAGCGGCTTGGGCTGCGCCCGGCCGTGGGCCTGTCCCAGTCCGGTTGCCACCATCGTTACCCGCAGCTGGTCGGCCATGTTCTCGTCGATCACCGTGCCGACGATCACCGTCGCGTCTTCTGCTATGAACGCTTTGATCGTGTTCATTACGTCATGAACCTCTTTCATCTTTAGGCTGGCGCTGGCGGTAATGTTGACCAGCACCCCGCGGGCCCCGGCGAGATTGACGTCTTCCAGCAACGGGCTGGCCACGGCCTGTTCGGCGGCCTGCGCGCTGCGGTGAGGACCTGCAGCCATGGCCGAGCCCATCATGGCCATACCCATCTCCGACATCACCGTGCGCACGTCCGCGAAGTCCACGTTCACCAGCCCCGGGCAGTTGATGACCTCGGCGATCCCGGCCACGGCTCCGTGCAGGACGCTGTTGGCCGCTTTGAAGGCGTCCAGCATGCTCACGTCCTCGCCCAGCACCTGCATCAGCTTCTCGTTGGGGATCACGATCAGGGAGTCCACGTGCTTCGACAACGCTTCCAGCCCCTCGTGCGCAACGCGCTGCCGCCGGCCCTCGAACGCAAACGGCTTGGTCACCACCGCCACGGTCAAGATGCCCAGCTCGCGCGCCACCTCGGCGACGACCGGCGCCGCGCCGGTGCCGGTGCCACCCCCCATGCCGGCCGTGAGGAACAGCATGTCGGCGCCCTCGATCAGCTCGACGATGCGCTCGCGGTCCTCGACGGCAGCTTGACGGCCGACCTCGGGATTGGCCCCGGCGCCCAGTCCCTTGGTCACGTTCACGCCCAGCTGGAGCTGCACGCTCGCCTTGTTGCGCTTCAATGCCTGGGAGTCCGTGTTGGCGCAGATGAACTCGACACCCTGCACCCCGGCTTCGATCATGTGATCGACCGCGTTGCCGCCGCAGCCGCCCACACCGACCACTTTGATCACGGCTTCCTGCGATTGTGTGTCCACCAGCTCGAACATCTGTCCTCCTGTCGTTTGGTTGAGATTGAAAAACCCGCCTTAAGTCAGAAATAGAAAGACCGGCTTCGCGACTCGCTCGCCATCCTTAGAAGTTGCCCTGGAACCACGCCTTCATCCGGTCGAACACCTGCCGGAACGACGCGCCGTGCATGCGCGCGATCTGCTGCTGCTGATGCTGGGCGAGGCCCGCCAGATCCGGTAGCCGCCCGCGGCACGATTCTCGACCACATCGCACCTTCTCCGCCCGGGTGGAGCAACCACCCGATCGACGGCCCGCTCGGCGGTGGCCGAGCGTTCAGCGCTGGCTGCCAACTCCGCTCCGATCGGCTGCCGCGGCCCGCGGTGAGCCCTGATGGAGCTCCTGCAGCGACCGGGGCTCCGGGAGGCGCTCCCGTTGAGCGAAGATCGCCCGGGCCGCGGCCGAGGCGCCGGTCATCGTGGTCACGCACGGGATCCCCTGGCGGACGGCTGCGGTGCGGATCTCGTATCCATCGCTGCGGGCCCCGCTGCCCGTCGGGGTGTTGATCACCAGGTCCACCTCCCGACTGCGGATGTAGTCGACCACGTGCGGGGAGCCGTCGGCGATCTTGTTGATCGCGGTCACCGGCACGCCCATCCTCGAGATCGCCTGGGCGGTGCCGTGGGTGGCGATGACCCGAAAGCCGAGATCGTGGAACCGTGCCGCGAGCTGGGTGGCCGCGGGCTTGTCGGTGTCGGTGACGGTGATGAACACGGTGCCCTCGCGGGGCAGGGCGATGCCCGCCGCGGACTGGGCCTTGCCGAAGGCGGTCGGGAAGTCGGAGGCGACGCCCATCACCTCGCCGGTCGACTTCATCTCCGGACCGAGCACCGAGTCGGCGCCCGCGAAGCGGGCGAAGGGAAGCACGGCCTCCTTGACGCTGACGTGGCGGCTGGGCGAGATCGGGAGCTCCTGGTCGGCGATGCGCCCACCCAGCATCAGCCTGCACGCGACCTTGGCCAGCGGAACGCCGGTGGCCTTCGACACGAACGGCACCGTTCGCGACGCTCGGGGATTGGCCTCGAGCACGTGCAGTCGACCGCCGGCGACCGCGTACTGGACGTTGAGCAGGCCGATCACCCCGAGCTCAAGCGCGATCCGCGCGGTCGTCGCCCGGATCTCATCGAGCATCTCCTCTCCGAGGCTCATCGGCGGCAGCACGCAGGCCGAATCTCCCGAATGGACTCCGGCCTCCTCGACGTGCTGCATGATCCCGGCGACGTGGACGTCGGTCCCGTCGGCCAGCGCGTCTACGTCGACCTCGATCGCATCCTCGAGGAACCGGTCGAGGAGCAGCGGGTGCTCCTGGTCGGCCTTCACGTGCTGCTCCAGGTATGCGGCCAGCCCGTCGGCCGTGTAGCAGATCTCCATCGCCCGGCCGCCGAGCACGTAGGAGGGGCGGACCAGCAGCGGAAAGCCGACGTCGGCGGCGATCACCTCGGCCTCGTCGGCCGAGAGCGCCGTTCCGTAGGGCGGGTGGGCGATCTCGAGCCGTCGCAGGAGGGCGCCGAACCGGCCCCGGTCCTCCGCCAGGTCGATCGCATCCACGGGGGTCCCGAGCAGGCGCACGCCTGCCTGCTCCAACGCACCCGCGAGCTTCAGCGGGGTCTGGCCACCGAACTGGACGATCACCCCCTCGGGGCGCTCAACCTCGACCACCGCCAGCACGTCCTCGGCGGTCAGCGGCTCGAAGTAGAGCCTGTCGGAGGTGTCGTAGTCGGTCGAGACGGTCTCCGGGTTGCAGTTGATCATCACGGCGTCGCGCCCCGACTCGCGCACTGTCATCGCTGCGTGCACGCAGCAGTAGTCGAACTCGATCCCCTGTCCGATCCGGTTCGGCCCCGAGCCGAGGATGACCACAGACGGACGCTCCCCGCGGCGAACCTCCGAGTCGGACACACGCTCGTGAGCCGAGTAGTAGTAGGGCGTGCGAGCCTCGAACTCGGCTGCGCAGGTGTCGACCGCCTTGAACGTCCGCACCAGCCCATCGGTCCCGTCCCCCTCGGTCGCCAAACCGTGCAGCTCGTCCAGGAACCAAGAGTCGATCGCGGTGCGCTCGGCGATCTCCTGCGGCTCCGTGCCACGGCGAAACGCCTCCAGGATCAGGTCGTAGCGATCGGGCGCCGGGGTGAGCAGGCGATCCAGCAGCTCGGCCGTGTCGTCCGGGATCTGGGCGGGGGCGTCGAGCTCGCGAGAGCGCAGGGCCTTGGCCATCGACTCGCGGAACGTGCGGCCGATCGCCATCACCTCCCCGACCGACTTCATGTGGGTCGAGAGGCTGCCCTCGGCGCCCGGAAACTTCTCGAACGCGAACCTGGGGACCTTCGTCACCACGTAGTCGATCGTGGGCTCGAACGAAGCCGGTGTCGCCTTGGTGATGTCATTGGGGATCTCCTCGAGCGCGTAGCCGACCGCGAGCTTGGCGGCGATCTTGGCGATCGGGAAGCCGGTGGCCTTCGACGCCAGCGCGGACGAGCGCGAGACGCGCGGGTTCATCTCGATCACCACCACCTCGCCGGTGCGCGGGTTGACCGCGAACTGGATGTTCGAGCCTCCGGTCTCCACCCCCACCGCCCTGATCACCCGCAGCGCCTGGTCGCGAAGCTCCTGATACAGGCGGTCGGTGAGGGTCTGGGTCGGAGCCACGGTGACGCTGTCGCCTGTATGGACCCCCATCGGATCGACGTTTTCGATCGAGCAGATCACGACCACGTTGTCGTTGCGGTCTCGCATCACCTCGAGCTCGAACTCCCCCCAGCCGAGCACCGACTCCTCCACCAGAACCTGGTTGATCGGGCTCGCGGCCAGGCCTTCGGAGACCGCCTGCCGGAACTCGGTCTCGGTCCGACCGACGCCGCCACCCTCTCCGCCCAGGGTGAACGCCGGTCGCACGATCACCGGCAGCTCGAGCTCGCCGGATGCGAAAGCCTGCTCGCCCTGCTGCACGGACTCGACGATCAACGAGAGGGGCACGCGCAGCCCGGCCTCGACCATGGTCTCCCGAAAGACCTTGCGGTCCTCCGCCCGGTGGATGGCCTCGTAGTTGGCGCCGATCAGCTCCACCCCGAGCGAGTTGAGCGTGCCCTCATCGTGGAGCCCCTTGGCCAGGTTGAGCGCGGTCTGCCCGCCGAGCGTGGGCAGGAGCGCGTCCGGGCGCTCGCGCTCGACGATCCGCGCCACCGACTCGACCGTCAGCGGCTCGACGTAGGTCCGATGGGCGAACTCCGGGTCGGTCATGATCGTGGCCGGGTTCGAGTTGACCAGCACCACCTCGTAGCCCTCAGCCAGCAGCACCTTGCACGCCTGCGCTCCGGAGTAGTCGAACTCCGCCGCCTGGCCGATCACGATCGGCCCGGAGCCGATCAGGAGGATCTTCCGGATGTCGTCACGGCGAGGCATCAGGTGCCCGCCATGGCCAGGAACCGGTCGAACAGGTGCCGCGCATCGTGGGGGCCGGGACCCGCTTCGGGGTGGTATTGCACCGTGGCCCCGGGGACGTCGTGGAGGACCAAGCCCTCGACCGTGCGGTCGTAGAGGTTCAGGTGCGAGAGCTCAGCGGCGCCGAAGTCGGTCTCCCAGCGCACGGGCTCGTCGCTCTCGATCGTCGACTCGCCTCCGGGCCCCTGAACGGCGAAGCCGTGGTTCTGCGAGGTGATCTCGATCCTTCCGCTGGCCAGGTCCTTGACCGGATGGTTGGCGCCGCGGTGGCCGAAGGGCAGCTTGAAAGTCTCCAGCCCCACCGCCCGGCAGAGCAGCTGGTGGCCGAGGCAGATCCCGAACACCGGGCGCTTGCCGACCAGCCCGCGCACCGTGTCGACGACGTAGTCGAGCGCAGCGGGGTCGCCGGGCCCGTTGGCGAGGAAGACCAGGTCCGGGTCGCGCTCCAGTACCTGGTCGGCGGATGCCGAGCACGGGAGCAAGGTCAGGCGGCAATCCCGCTCGCGGAATTGCCGAATGATCGACAGCTTGATCCCGGTGTCGATCCCCACCACGTGGGCACCCTGGCCGTCCAGCTCGACCGGCTCCTCGGGGGAAACGTTTCGAGCCAGGTCGGCCCCCGACATCGAGGGCTCCGCCTCGACCCGCTCCCGGGCCTCGGCGTCGCTGATCTCGGCCGGGAAGATCCCGCCCCGCATCGCCCCCCGGTCGCGGATCCGGCGCACCAGCGCCCGCGTGTCGATCCCGTGGATCGCCGCCACCCCGCAGTCGTCGAGCCAATCGAGCCAGCCCCGCTCGGCGTCCGCGGCCTGCTCGGAGTTCTTGCCCTCCCGCATGATCACGCCCCGAGCGTGCACGCGGTCGGACTCCATCACCTCGGCCGCGACCCCGTAGTTGCCGATCAGCGGGTAGGTGAAGGTGATGATCTGGCCCGCATACGAGGGGTCGCTGACGGCCTCCTGATAGCCGGTCATGGCCGTGTTGAAGACGATCTCCCCCGTGATCGAGGAATCGGTCCCGCACAGCCATCCGTCGAACCGGGCGCCGTCCTCGAGCAGGACGTATGCGGTCGGGTCACCGCGCGCTTCGCCGCCGGCCGTCAACGGTCTGATCCGGGATTCGGCGCGTACTCGAGCACCAACCGCTGAACCCGCTTGAACTCCTCGGTTCCGGCCCGCCCGACGAGCTCGAACAGCGCCGTCTCGACGCTCGTGATCACTGCTCCGGCGCGCTCGGCCTTCTCGATCCCAACTCGCCGGTCGCGTTCGAACCTCGAGCCCACGGCGTCCACCGCCACGTGCACCTCGACGCCGTCGGCGAGCAGGTCCAGGACCGTCTGGTTGACGCACACGTGGGCCTCGACGCCGCAGACGAGCGCCTGGTCACGTCCGTCAAGGTCGAAGCCCTCCGCCTCGCTGGCCGAGAAGCTGAGCTTGTCGAGTGGCTTGGCGGCTTTCGGAAGCGCCCCGGCGACCTCCGGGACGGTCTTCCCCAGCCCCTTCGGGTACTGCTCGGTGATCACGACCGGCATCCCGACCGCATCCGCCCCGCGAACCAGGGCAGCCGTCGCTCGAGCGATCTCGTCGAACCCCGGCACGGCCTCGCGAAAGGCCTCCTGGACGTCGATCACCACCAGGGCGGCCCGATCGCGGTCGAGCTTGGCGCCGCTCACGCCACGCCCATCGCGAAGCTGCGCTGCCGGTAGACGACTCGACCGCCGACCACCGTCATCAGGACCCTTCCTCGCATCGCGTCGCCGGCGAAGCACGAGTTGGAGGACCTGCTCTCCCACCCCTCCGCCCCCGGCTCCCACTCGGCGTCCGGATCGAACAGCACCAGGCTCGCCTCGCTCCCAACTGCGAGGCTGGGTGGCTCGAGCCCGAACGGCGCCGCCCCGGCGCTCATCCGCTCGACCAGAACGCCGAGGCCCAGAACGCCCGGGACGACCAGCTGGGTGTGGAGGGCG
Organism: uncultured beta proteobacterium; assembly: GCA_963724975.1. Lineage (GTDB taxonomy): Bacteria > Pseudomonadota > Gammaproteobacteria > Burkholderiales > Casimicrobiaceae > CAIWHR01. The sequence goes on from CAVRXB010000007.1 coordinate 130,910, forward strand.
GCGAACGCCGTCTCGAGCCCGGTCACCCCCATCGCCGCCCGCTCGAACGGGACCTCCTTCTCGTCGATCGAGTGGGGGGCGTGATCCGTCGCCACGCAGTCGATGGTCCCGGCGCGAAGCCCCTCGATCAGCGCCTCACGATCGTCGGCGGTGCGAAGCGGCGGGTTCATCTTGAAGCGCGAGTCGAGGCTCCGAACCCGCTCGTCGGTCAGCGTCAGGTGATGGGGCGTGACCTCGCAGGTGAGCCGCACCCCGGCCGCCTTCGCCGCGGCGACCGCCTCGACCGACTCGCGCGCAGACAGGTGCTGAACGTGAACCCGAGCGTCCTCGTACGCGGCCAGGGCGGCATCGCGGGCGATCATCGTCGACTCGGCGATCGACGGGATGCCCGCCAACCCGAGGGCGGCGGAGGCGACCCCCTCGTGCATCACCCCGCCCAGGTGCGGCTCGTGCGCTCCCGCGGGACGTGAGAGATCGTGATCCTCCTCGTGGAGCGCAAGCTGGGCGCCGACCAGGTGTTGGTACTGCAGCGCCCGCCGCATCAGCCTCGCGTTGGAGATCGGGAGGCCGTCGTCCGAGAAGGCGATCGCACCGGCGTCGCGGAGCTCCACCATCTCGGTCAGCTCCTCGCCGGCCATGCCGCGAGTCACGCAGGCGAGGAAGCCGGTGGGCACGAACGCCTCCTCGGAGGCTCGCTCGCAGAGCGCCCGAACGTCGGCGGCGGAGTCCACCGGAGGCCGGGTATTGGCCATCGCCAGCACGCCGCAGAACCCGCCGGAGGCGGCCGCCCGGGTCCCGGTCCCGATCTCCTCCTCGTCCTCGTCGCCCGGAGTCCGAAGATGGACATGGGGATCGAAGAAGGCCGGGAAAACGGCCTTTCCGTCCGCCTCGACCAGCTCGGCCCCCTCCTCGTGAGCGCTTCCCGGCTCGGCGAGCTCGGCGATCTCGCCGCCCCGGACCACGACGTCGTAGTTGCCCTCGATCCCGGTGCGGGGGTCGAGCACGGCGGCGCGGCGAAGCAACAGGACGTCGCCCGGCTCGCCGTTCGACGCCCTCCAGTCCAGGGAGGAGATCGGGCGGCCCGGGCTGCTCACGCCGGTTCCTTGATCGGGGTCGGGGCGGCGACGTCCTCGCGGCCACTCGGGGAGCCGCCCTCCGGCCGCGGGCGGGCATCGGCAAGAAGGTCGTAGAGGATCGCCATCCTGACCACCAGCCCGCTCTCCACCTGCTGGGCGATCAGCGAGTTGGGGCCGTCGATCACCTCCGGCGCGAGCTCGACCCCGCGGTTCACCGGGCCCGGATGCATCAGCAGCTGGCGCGGCCCCAGGCGGCGAGCGTCGATCTGGTAGCCGGCGACGTATTCGCGGATCGAGGGGATCAGCGACTCCTGCATGCGCTCGCGTTGCATGCGCAGGGCGTAGATGACGTCCGCCTCCGCGATCCCACCGAGGTCGTTGGAGACCGCGCAGCCGAGCGCTTCGCCGATCGCCCGCGGAATCAGGGTGGGCGGGCCGCAGACGGTCACCTCGGCGCCCATCATCCGAAACGCCTGCACGTTGGACCGGGCAACCCGGCTGTGGAGGACGTCGCCGACGATCCAGATCCGCTTTCCCTCCAGCGATCCCAGGCGGCGGTGGAGCGTGTAGACGTCGAGCAGCGCCTGGCTGGGGTGCTCGCGCTTGCCGTCGCCGGCGTTGATCACCGCAGCCTCCGTCCAGCCCGCGACAAGGTCTGCGGCGCCGGCATCCGGCGATCGAATCACGATCGCCTCCGGGCCGTACGCGCTCAGGGTGGTGATCGTGTCCCTGAGCGACTCTCCCTTGTCGACCGACGACCCGGCGGCCTTGACCGAGACGACGTCGGCCGACAGGCGCTTGGCGGCCAGCTCGAACGAGGAGCTGGTCCGGGTGCTCGACTCGTAGAACAGGGTGACGATCGTGCGTCCCCGCAGGGTGGGCACCTTCTTGATGTCGCGACGCCCCACCTCGGCGAACCCCTCGGCGCGCTCCATGATCCGCTCGACGTCGGCACGCTCGAGGTCCGCGATCGCGAGCAGGTGCCTCACCGCGGCGCCTCCACCCGCTCGACGATCGCCACCTCGTCGACGCCGTCGATCTCCTCCACCCGCACGTAGACCCGTTGGTGTTGAGACGTCGGCAGGTTCTTGCCGACGTAGTCGGGGTCGGATCGGAAGCTCCCGGTGGCCACGGTCGATCAGCACCGCCAGCTGGACCCGCTGCGGGCGCCCGTAGTCGAACAAGGCGTCGACGCCCGCCCTCACCGTGCGGCCGGTGAACAGCACGTCGTCGACCAGCACCACCGTGCGACCCTCGAGCTCGAAATCGAGATGCGAGGCGTGCACGACCGGCTGAGCTCCGGGCTCGCGCGCATTGACGTCGTCACGATAGAAGGAGATGTCGAGGTCGCCGAACGGGACCTCGGAGCCGCTGAGCTCACCGACCAGGGCGTGCAGGCGACGGCCGAGCACGGCGCCCCGGGTATGGATGCCGACCAGAGCGACGGACCGGGCGCCGGGGTTCTTCTCGACGATTTCGTGCGCGATCCGCACCAGCGTGCGGCGCAACTCGTCGCGATCGAGGACGACCGTGTGGTCAGCGTTGATGCTCGCGCCCCTTCCTGGCCTCTCCGGACCGGGTTAAAGGAACCGACGCCGCCAGCCTAGCAGCCGCCATCCCCGGACAGCTGCGGCCGCCGCCGGGGTCGAGGCCCCGGTGGCGGCCGCCCTTGCGACCTGGTCGCCGGGCTACGCGGCGGGGGCCGGTGCGGCCGACTGGCGCGCGCGGGTCAGCAGGATGCTGACGATCGCGACCCAGAGCCCCGAGGCCAGGAACCCGATGAAGCCCGCCGGGGTGAAGATCGCGATCCCGATCACGATCCCGACCCACGCCAGCCACGTCGGCATCCCGCCGTGACGCAGCGACGACCATCCGGCGGCCAGCACCAGCACCCCCATCCCGGCGGCCATCGGCAGGAAGTCGTTGCTGTCGAGCACGTTCAAGACCTGGGTGGTGCCGATCGTGTTGGCGCTGTCCGCCGCCACCGCCAGCGCCAGGTGGACCACGGCGAGGATCCCGAACCCGACCGTCGCCACCACGCCACCGCCGAAGGCCGCGTTGGCGAGCTGCCCCGTCCCGCCCCGCTTGCGCAGGTCGTGGCGCAGGATGCTGGCGAAGAAGAGCAGGAACGGCATCGAGAGCGCCAGGATGAACGAGAGGATCTCGTGCTTGTCGTGGTGCGCGCCGTAGTAGGCCTGCACCTGCTGGGCCGTGTCGTGCTGATCGGGCGTCTCGCCACCGATCGCGAACACCGCCACCACGATCGCCACGAATACGAGCCCGGTGAGCGGAGCCAGGCGCTCCCACGTGCTCTGCTGCTCCATGTCTCCTCCTTCGACGAGGCCCGCGGCGCCGTCGCAGCGGCGCAATCCGTGCGCGGGCGCGATTCCGCCGGCAGTCTCCACCCCTCTTCGGTCGGAACCGGCTCTCGCTCCGCCGATGCGATGATGCCCCGATGGCCGGTATCCGCGACGCCGCCCGCGAGGCGATCGAGGCTCACCAGGCGTCTGGGCGACGATTCACGGCCGGTGGCGTGACCAGCTTCGTGCGCGAGCAGGGGCACGGCGCCCCGGTGGTCCTCCTGCACGGCGTCCCGACGAGCTCGTTCCTGTACCGGAAGGTGATCCCGGCTCTGGCGGACCAGGGGCTGCGCGGGGTGGCCTTCGACTTCCCGGGGCTTGGGCTCGCCGAGCGTCCCGAGCGGTTCGACTACACCTGGTCCGGGCTTGCCCGGTGGACGGGTGAGGCGGTCGACGCGCTCGACATCGACCGCTTCCACCTGGTGGTGCACGACATCGGTGGGCCGATCGGCTGCGAGTGGGTGGTCGGCAACCCCGATCGGATCCTGTCGCTGACCGCGCTCAACACGATCCTCGGCTTCGACATCTTCCGCCCCCCATGGACGATGGCCCCGTTCACGGTCCGGGGGGTGGGGCGCGTCTGGCTCTCCTCGCTGAATCCCTGGGTGTTCTCACGCCTCTTCTACCTGCAGGGGGTCGCCAACCGCGCGGCGGTTCCCCGCCACCAGGTCTACGCTCACTATGAGCTCCTGAAGCGCGACGATCGCGGCCGGGCGTTCCTGCGAATCATGCGAGGCTACGAGCCCACCGACGCCAAGCAGCGCCTGCTTTCGGAGGGGCTCGCGGAGCGTCCCTTCCCTGCGCGGATCGTCTGGGGCGAGCGCGATCCCGCAATTCCGCTCGAGCAGATGCGCCGGGTGCAGGAGGCGCTTCGCGTGGACGATCCGATCCTGCTTCCCGCCAAGCACTTCCTCCAGGAGGATCAGGCGACCGCGATCGCCCAGGCGATCGCCGATCTCGCCGCCCCGCTCGGGTAGCCGATCAACTCCGAGCCGCGGCTCGGGCCCCGTTTTCGACCAGCCGCGGCTCGCCCCGTTCCGGAAATGGCACCTCGACCAGGTCGAAGTCGCGCGGGGCCTCGGTCGGCTCGAACTCCTCGCGCGCCTCGGCGAGCACCTCGCGAACGTCGTAGCGCGAGGAGACGTGGACCAGGGCCAGCAGCCTGGCTCCCGCTTCGCGCGCCAGCTCGGCTGCCTGGCGCGCGGTCGAGTGGCCGGTCTCGGATGCCCGCTCGGTCTCGGCGTCGGCGAAGCTGCCGTCGTGGACCAGCAGCTCCGCCTGGTGGGCGGCCAGCCGCGCCATCTCGCATGGCCTCGTGTCTCCGGTGACCACGAGCTTGCGACCATGCCTCGGCTCCCCCATCACCTGCCCGGGGCGAACCGCGCCATTGGACCCGGGCACGGGCTCGCCGGCCTGCAGCCGGCCGAAGTCGGGGCCCGGCTCGACCCCGAGCCGCTCGGCGAGGGCGGGGTCGAATCGACCGGGACGCTCGTCCTCGACCAGGGCGTAGCCGTAGGCCCGCACTTGGTGGTCGACCGCGAAGCAGCGCACCTCGTAGCCCGGATGGCGAACCGCGTCCCCCTCCTCGAGCTCCACCAGCTCGACCCCGTACGAAAGCCGGCCGACGATCCGGCCGATGGCCCGGAACAGGTCCTTGAGCCCGGGCGGGCCGACGATTCGCAGCCCGCGCTCGCGACCCTGGAGGTCATAGGTCTTGAGCAGGCCGGGAAGGCCGAGGTAGTGGTCGGCGTGGTAGTGGGTCAGGTAGATCTCGTCCAACGCCACGAGCCCGGTGGAGCGCTGCATCTGACGCTGCGATCCCTCACCGCAATCGAACAGCAATCGCTCCCCGCCGACCCGGGCGAGCAGGCAGGCGGTCGCGCGGCTCGCGGTCGGCACCGAGCCCCCGGTGCCGAGGAAGACCACGGAGAGGTCCATGCGCCTACCGTAGCCGGGGCGCCACGAGTCGGGCTCGAGGGTGCGCTCGCGCGGGGCTAGACTGGGCCGTTCGGCGCCCGTAGCTCAGTTGGATAGAGCGCCTGCCTCCGGAGCAGGAGGTCACAGGTTCGAGTCCTGTCGGGCGCGTCGCCAGGTTGGGGCTTGACGCTCGGGTAACCCCGCATGCATGACTTCGGGTAACTCCGGATGTGACGTGCCCAGGAGCGCGGCTAGGCTCGGTCCCAGCAGTCCAAGCGTCGTTCCCAAGACGGCTGAAGCATCCGGACACCTGCACGGCTTCAGCGTCTTCTCCTTGCGACGCAGCGGAATGCTGTGTGGACGGGTGCCTCCGAGGGAGCGGAGCCCCGCTCCGCACATGCATCACTCCTTGACGCCCTGGCGGAGGCTTTATCGGGCGATCAATGCCGCCGACTGGCGGCCGTGCTGACGCTGCTGGATCCCGAGATCGTCTGGGTCCAGACCCCGAGTTCCGGCGGTGGGGCGTGCTCGATACGAGGCCGGCGCGAATCAGGAAGCCGTAGTACCGGTCGTCGACCGGTCGCAGGGGATCGCCCTCGTCGCCGTAGTTCGGGTGGCGTTCGTTGTAGCGGGCGGCGTCCTCCGCGATCTTCCTGACGATCGCCTTGGGCGTGCGTCCGGCGCACGGGCCCGAGTCGATGCACAGGGCGACGATTGCGGAAACCGCCGGCGCCGAGAAGCTGGTTCCGTCCAGATGGCGTAGTCGCTGTCGATGAAGGTCGACTCGGACGCAGACGCCCGGTGCGGCGACTGATGTGCCGCATCGACCGGGAGCACTGCCCAGTTGCTGAACACGGCCGACGTGTCGTCGGCCTCGCCGTACTGGCCGTAGTCGACGCCGTAGCAGTCCGGCGGGGCAAGGCCACCCGGCTCGCCGTCGAAATCGGCCATCGCGGTGGCGGTGAGCACCTCGCTATACGTAGACGGCCCGTCGCCGGTGAACTCCTTGGTCTCGTTTCCGGCCGAGCCCACCGAGGTCACCCCAGCGTCCGTGAGCCCGCAGATCGCGTAATGCGCTGCGTCGCCGACGGTGCGCCCGCAGCGCTCGTCGTCCGGCTCCTCGGGTCCGCTGAGGCTCATGTTGGCCACCGCGATGTTGTTGCGAGGGTTGCCGTCCATGCGGCTCTTCGTCACCCAGTCGATGCCGCAGATCAAGTCGGCGTTCGTGAGTAGCCCTCGGGTTGAGCGACCCGAACGGCGAACAGCCGACACCGGCGCGTATCCCCCCGCGCCGAACTCGTTGTCGGCGCCCCGACCGCTCCCCCGACGAACGTGCCGTGGCCGTCATGGTCGGCCCAGGCGTCCTTGGGCACCCCTGGGCAGTTGACGCCGCCGATCACGTTCAGGTCGGGATGGTCTCGCTGGATACCGCCGTCGAGCACCGCCACGTTGACCGGCACCCGGCCCCGTCCCGTCGCCCACCTGCGTGCTGCTGAGCTCGGCGTCGAGACGGTCGAGCTCAGTTGGCACGACCTGGTCGGTTTGTCGTCGGCCACCCTTTAGCTTCTTAACGTCTCGGGTCGGTGGAATCACTTCGATGTCGTGGCGATCGACGAAGAGCACCGTGGGCGTGCCAGGCGGCTCCCGCTTCCCTTCGGGAAAGCCGCGCCGCATAGCCCTTGAGCGCGAAGCGGTAGGTGTGGACGACCTCGAAGCC
>CAVRXB010000008.1:0-533034 GCA_963724975.1 uncultured beta proteobacterium
TTACACGCGCAGGATCCTGCTGCTCGAAGGATTCTTCACTGCGGACGAGCTTCCCGAATTCGCGGCCAAGCGGCTTGCGGCGGTTGTTCACCATGCGGACCAGGTGACGATGCTCGAGGCGGCGCACCTCGAGCGGCCGATCGAGGTGTTTCTCAAGATCAACACCGGGATGAACCGCCTCGGCATTCGCCCGGGCGACGTGGGTGCACTCGTCGAACGACTCACGCAGTGCGATTCCGTCGCTGCGCTACGCCTGATGACGCATCTCGCGCGGGCCGACGAGGAAGATGGAATCAAGGAGCAAGTCGCAGCCTTCGATGCCGCGTGCAAGGGTCTTCCGTATCCGCGGTCGATCGCCAACTCGGCGGGAATCGTGCGCTTTGCCGAGACCGGCGGCGACATCGTGCGCCCGGGAATCATGCTGTATGGTGCGACGCCGTTTCCGTACGACACGGCGGAGATGATCGGCGTGCAGCCGGTGATGACGTTGCGTTCGCAGATCATTGCCGTGCACGATTTGAAGGCCAACGACAGCGTCGGCTACGGCGCCGCGTACACCGCATCGCGCGCGCATCGGATCGGCACGGTCGCTTGCGGCTACGCGGACGGATACCCCCGCCACGCGCCAAACGGAACGCCGGTGCTCGTCTGCGGAAAGAAGGTGCGCATGGCGGGGCGTCCTTCGATGGACATGATCACCGTGGATCTTACCGACGTGCCGGAAGCGCGCATCGGCAGCCCCGTCGTGCTCTGGGGCGAAGGACTGCCGGTCGACGATGTCGCGAGCGCTGCGGCGACCGTCGGCTATGAGCTCCTTGCGCACTCGCGCCGCGGGTGCCGATTGTGACGACAAACGTCGGGCGCATCGATCTGGAATTGTAGGAAGCGAACCCCGACATGTACATCGTCGTCACCGGCGCCGCCGGATTCATTGGCGCCAACCTTGTTCGTGCGTTGAACGCGCGCGGCGAAACGTCGGTCCTCGCTGTCGACAATTTGTCCAACGGCGACAAGTTCGCGAACCTCGTCGACTGCGAGATCGCCGAATATCTCGACCAGGACGACTTCCTGGTGCGCCTTGGCGATGGCGACTTCGACGACGACATCGCGGCCGTCCTCCATCAGGGCGCGTGTTCGGACACGATGGAGACGGACGGCCGGTACATGATGCGCAACAATTACCGGTACTCGATCTCGCTCCTTGAATGGTGCCAGGACAACGACGTGCCGTTCCTTTACGCATCGAGCGGGTCGGTCTATGGCGGAGGCAGCGTGTTTCGCGAAGAGCGCGCCTGCGAATCGCCGCTCAATGTCTATGGGTATTCGAAATTCCTGTTCGATCAGTACGTCAGGAGTTTGCTGCGCCGGCGCACCGCCCAGATCGCCGGCTTCCGCTATTTCAACGTGTACGGCCCGCGCGAACAGCACAAGGGGCGAATGGCATCGGTCGTGTTCCATTTCTTTCACCAATATCGCGCCGAGGGCCGGGTCAAGCTGTTCGAGGGCGCCGATGGCTTCGCGGCAGGCGAACAGCGCCGCGATTTTGTCGCGGTCGAGGACGCGGTCGGCGTCAATCTCGATTTCCTCGACCACCCGGATCGCAGCGGGATCTTCAACCTCGGCACCGGCAATGCGGCGACGTTCAACGAAGTCGCATGCGCGACGATCAACGCCGTTCGCAAGGCCGACGGCAAGCCGGCGCAGACATTGCAGGAGTTGGTTGCCGCCGGTGCAATCGCCTACATCCCGTTTCCGGCGGCACTCGTGGGCAAATATCAGAGCCACACGCAGGCCGACCTGACGCGACTTCGTGCCGCCGGCTATCGCGCGCCGATGACGGCAGTGGCCGAGGGCGTACCGCGCTACGTCGAACGGCTGATTTCGGGACCCGTTTCCTCCGCGTAACGTGGGCAACGTGCGGCGAGGGCCACGAGAAGACGCGTGACCCGATGGCCGCGCATCAACCCACTCACGATGGAGGACTTCATGCAGCGTCTCTTTGCGGTACTCGGGCTTGCCCTCGCGGTTGTCTTATGCCCGCTCATCGCGCTTGCCGCGATCAACATCAACACCGCAACCAAGGACGAGCTCGTCTCCTTGCCGGGCATCGGTCCCGCGAAGGCCCAGGCGATCGTCGACTACCGCAAGGCCCACGGCCCCTTCAAGACGGTCGAGGAATTGAAGGACGTCAAGGGGATCGGCGCGAAGCGATTCGAGAAGCTGAAGCCCGATCTCACTGTCACCGGCGCATCCACCGCGAGGGCCGCCGTCAAGCCGGACGCGAAGACCGGTGCGCCATCTCGCGCTACGCAGGGGGAGATTACTGCAGCGGCCGGCAAACGCGACGCCGGCGCGGCATCGGCCAAGCCGTAGTCGAAAGTCACCGAGGTGTCTTGACACCGATCGGCGCGGGCGGGGTGCGGTGGCGACCCGGCCCGCGTCTTCTATCGCCGTCGACGTCCGTCGGATCCGATGTTCCGTCGAAAGCCGCGAAGGACGCAAAGGACGAAGCAGCGAAGAAGTAATCGCCTTCTGTCGACAACGATACCGCCCCGTGGCGGGTTTTCGTTTTGCGTGGTCGCGCATCTGCGCGCATCGACATCGATCTCTGCGTGTGCCCGGGACGTGCAGCGCCCTCGGCTACAATGACCGCATCGACGATCGCTGCCATGTATCCCACACTTGCCTCGACGGTCGGCAATACGCCGCTCATCCGCCTGCAACGACTGCCGGGGGAGTCGTCGAACATCATTCTCGGCAAGCTCGAGGGCAACAATCCTGCCGGGTCGGTCAAGGATCGGCCCGCACTCTCGATGATCGAGGAAGCCGAGAAGCGCGGCGACATCAAGTCCGGCGACACACTGATCGAGCCGACGTCGGGCAACACGGGCATCGCGCTCGCGATGGTCGCCGCGATGAAAGGCTACCGGATGATCCTGGTCATGCCGGAGCACCTATCGATCGAACGGGGACAGGTGATGCGGGCGTTTGGCGCCGAGCTCGTGCTGACGCCGAAGGCCGGCGGCATGGAGTACGCGCGCGACCTCGCGGCGAAGATGCGCGACGATGGCAAAGGCATCATCCTCGATCAGTTCGCGAACCCCGACAATCCGCTCGCGCATTACCGTGGGACAGGTCCTGAAATCTGGCGCGACACCCACGGCGCGATCACCCATTTCGTGTCGGCGATGGGAACGACAGGGACCATCATGGGCGTCTCGCGCTTCCTGAAGGAGAAGAATTCGGCCATCCAGATCGTCGGTGCGCAGCCCTCCGAAGGCTCGCAGATTCCCGGTATCCGGAAGTGGCCCGACGCCTATCTGCCGAAGATCTTCGACCGTTCTCGCGTTGATCGGATCGAGCTCGTCTCGCAGGCGGACGCCGAGGCGATGACGCGGCGGCTCGCATGCGAAGAGGGCATCTTCTGCGGAGTCTCGGCAGGCGGCGCGTGCGTCGTCGCGCTGCGCGTCGCGCACGAAATCGAAAACGCGACGATCGTGTTCGTCGTCTGCGATCGCGGCGACCGTTATCTTTCGACGGGCGTGTTTCCCGCCTGAAGCGGCATCGATCTTGCAACGCCGCACATGACACCGATCCTCGTTTTCGATATCGAGACCGTCCCCGACATTGCCGGGCTGCGCCGTGCACGGCAATTTCCCGCCGGGCTTTCCGACGACGCCGTGCTCGACGCGTACACGCAGCAGCGGCGGGCACTGACCGGCGGCGATTTCATGCCCCATCATCTCCAGAGGGTCGTCGCGATCGCATGTGCGCTCCGCGACGGCGCCGGACTGAAGATTGCGTCCGTGGGAAACCCGGAAGACAGCGAGCCAGAGCTCATTCGCCGCTTTTTCGATCTCATCGACAAGTACACGCCGCAACTCGTGTCGTGGAACGGCGGGGGATTCGACCTGCCCGTGCTGAATCACCGCGCACTGATCCACGGCATCACCGCCACGCGCTTTTGGGACTGGGGCGACGACGATCGCGAGTTCAAGTGGAATGGCTACCTCGGCCGTTATCACACGCGGCACCTCGACCTGATGGACGTGCTCGCGATGTTCCAGCCGCGGGCCTACGCCGGGCTCGACGTGATGGCGCGTCTCGCCGGCTTTCCCGGTAAGCTCGGAATGGACGGCAGCGAAGTGAACGCGGCCGTACAGCAAGGCCGCCTCGACGACGTCCGCCGTTACTGCGAGACCGACGTAATGAACACGTTCCTGCTCTATCTGCGATTTCGCCTGCTGCGCGGCGAATTGACTGCCGGCGAATACGCGACGGAGTGCTCGTTTGCGCGCGACAGGATCGCCGCGATCGACGCGCCGCACTGGCGCGAGTTCATCGCGGCGTGGGACGCCAACGCCGGCTAGGTGCCAACTAAGTGGCAACTGAGCGCCAGCTGACGCCGGTCGCGGTTACGCCTGAGACTCAGGCGGAGAGGAACCGGACGGGTGCGAACCGGCCACCCAGCGTGGCGGCGGAAGGCGTGTTCCACCATTGCTCGAGCACCGTCGCATAGACGCTGCGGAAATCGAGTGCGTAACCCGTGTTGCCGTCGCCTCCGAGACGGTCGAGCGAAGGCGGCTGGCCATAAAATCCGCCGGCTACCCGGCCGCCGAGTGCAAAGTGCACGTTGGCGGTGCCATGGTCGGTCCCGTTCGACATATTCTCTTTTGGACGCCGGCCGAATTCGGCGTACGTCAACACGAGTGTGTCGTTCCAGCGACCGAGCTCGTCGATTGCGGAGCGGAGCGCGACAAGGCCCTGCGCCACTTCGGCAAGGAGCCGTGCGTGCGTCGCCGGCTGCCCGCCATGCGTATCGAATCCCGACAGCGTGACGCGCACCACGGCGACGCCACCCGGATTGGCGATCACCTGGCTCGCGGTGCGAATTGCATTGCCGAAACCGTTCGCAGGAAATTCGGTCCTGAACGCGTAGCGTGCATCAAGATGCGCTGCCGCCTGGACGATGTCCGCCTCGACTTTGAGAACATGCATCAGCGCCTTGTTGCGCGAAGCGCCTGCGGGAGACGCGAGCCTCGCCTGACGCAGGAACGCTTCGGTGTTGGCGAGCGCGACCGCGCGCGTGCCGCTGCCAGCGAGCGGCCCAAGATCGTTGGAGCCGATAATGACGCCATCCGCGGCGAACGTGCGCGGAACCGGCGTCGAAGCAAACGTACGCGAGATCCAGCCGTCTGCCAGGTATTCGTCGGGTTTTGACGCCGTGTCCCAGATCTCGATCGAGCGAAAGTGCGACAGGTTCGGATCCGCGTAACCGACGCCTTGCAGAACGGCGAGCTGCCGTTCTTTCCACAGCGGCAGCAGCGGCGCGAGCGCCGGATGCAATCCCGCGCGATCGGACAGTTGCACGATGGCATCACGCGCAATGGCAATCTTCGGCCGCAGGGCGTAATAGGCGGGATCGGTGTAGGGAACGACCGTATTGAGCCCGTCGTTGCCGCCTTTGAGCTCGATCAGCACGAGCAGGTTGCGGTAATCGGCGCTTGGGGGCGTAACGCCAAATGCAACGCGTGTCGCCGGTCCGCCGAACGCACCGAGCGCGGCCGCCGAGAGGGCGGTGCGAAGAAACGCGCGACGTCTCATCGGCAGTCGTCCGTCATTTGAGCTGGTACGCGGCATCGAGCACGATCGCATGCGCGAGTGTGCGCGAATCGGCGTCGAAATCGAGCCGCTGCTGTGGAGCCGTCGCGAGGAGCAGCTGTAGCGCCGAGCGGCCACGCTCGGCTGGGCTCACCCCCGGAAACTGGGCGATCCACCGCGCGCTGTCGAAGTCGAGGTTCGCGAGACCGCGTTCCATCCGGCGCAGAAAACGCTGCCGGCGTGCCTTGTCGTCGTCGGGCAGGCCTTGGGGTGCTAGCACGCGATTCGGCGGATCGCGTTCGATCGGCGCCGATTCCTGCGCGGACGCGGCAACCCTCGCAGGCGTGCCAAGCTCGCCCGCTCGCGTGACGCGGTCGAGATACTGTTTGCGGGCGAGCAGCGTCGTCGTGTTGATCCACGTCTCGCCACCCGGCCAGCCCTTCACGTTAGGCGGCGACATGAGGTTCTGCCCCATGCCGGCAGCGGCTACGGCGAACGGCAGCGTCGTGCCCGGATTGATGTCGAGCTGGCGCAACGTGCCGACGACGAGCTCGATGGGCGACTTGACCAGAACAGCGCGACTTGCCGGCGCGTAGAACGCATCGCCGGTCAGCAATTCGCGCAGTGCGGTCTTGATGTCGTAGTTCGATTCGCGAAAGCGGCGGGCGATCCGTGCGATCTCCGTCTTGTCCGGGTCGGGCGACACGAACTCGCGCCACAATTTGATCGTGACGAATTCGGCGGTCTCAGGGCGCGCGAGCAGGATGTCGAGCACGGCATCGCCGTCGAAATGTCCGGACTTGGCGAGCACGACCTTCGTCCCGTCGTCATGCAGCCGCGGGCGGAAGACGAACGTCCCCGTTTCACGCTCGAGGCTCCAGCCGGTAAATGCGCGTGCGGCCTCCTTCACGTCCTGTTCGGTGTAATGCCCCTCGCCCAGCGTAAAGAGCTCCATCGCTTCGCGCGCGAAATTTTCGTTTGGCGCGCCCTTCCTGTTCTGTGCGCTGTCGAGGTAGATGATCATCGCCGGGTCCTTGGCGATGGCATGCAAGAGGACACCGAAGTTGCCAACGGCGTACTCGCGCAAGGTGACGTTCTGCCGATACATGAGGCGCGCGACGCGCACTTTCGGCTGTGCCGAGACGAAGTGGTTGTGCCAGAACAGCGTCATCCGCTCGGTGAGCGGCGAGGACGTGGCCAGCATTTCCTGCACCCACCACGCACGAAGCTCGAGACCTTCGCGCACTTGCTGCTGCTGGAAAGCCTTGCGATCCACTTCGGACAGCATCTCGCCGCGGGGCGGCCGCAGCGGCGACGTGTCGACAGCCGACGCGGGCGGCGGGGTGACGGCGGTCGTTCGCGTCTCGCGCAGAAGCTTTGCCACCGCTTCGCCGCGGGTCAGCGGCGCGTACATCCGGACCTCGGCTTCGGTCGGTCCGAATCCGGTACGGGCCAGCAGGTGGCGCGCATCGTCGTAGCCGAGGACCGCCGTACTCGATGCCGCAAAAGCCGGCGGGCTCGCTGCGGCAACGGCCACGAAGAGAACACGGAAGACGATGGCGCCGGTCATGAGATTGACTCCAGTCCGCAACGCCGTACGGTACGCGCGTGTTGACGCGGCGTCTGTCGCAACATGTAACAAGCGTTTGCGCGCGAGGCGTCTGCCGCCTCTCGTGCGCTACAGCGTGACGCTGCCGCGGCCGAGCTCGATGACGCGGCCCGAGACCAGGATCCGGCGGTCCGCGGTCACTTCGAGGCCGAGTCGGCAGGGTCGGGCCACCTGGTCGCCCTGCGCGACCGCGATCCGCTGCGGCAAGGGTGCTCCGGTGGCAAGCAGCCACCCGCCGAGGTTGGCGCACGCCGAGCCGGTGCCCGGATCCTCGACGATGGCGCCGTGCTTGGGAAAGAAGAAACGCGCCACGACATGCCGCACGTTGCCGTCATCGGCCGCTGCCACGTCCGGCGCGAAGACGTACGCCATCGCGCGGCTACCGTTGCTGCCGTGCTCGTCCATGAGATCAGGCCGCGGTGCAGCGCGCCGAACTGCATCCGCCGTCGCGAGCGGAATCACAAGCTGCTCGGAACCGGTGTCGACCCACAACGGCGGCTGCGCGGGGTCTGGAGCAACGTCGGCAAGGTCAAGCCGCAACATTGCCGCGAGCTGCGCACGCGTGGCCGCGACCTCTCTGTGTTTCGGCGCATTCGCCGAAAGCGTCCAGGAGCCGCCTTTCGCGGACACCGGGATTACGCCGGCCCGCATTTCGAGAGTCACCGCGTCGCCGGTGCCGGCGAGCGAGCGCACGACGTGCGCGGTGCCGAGCGTCGGATGCCCGGCGAACGCCATTTCGAAGGTCGGCGTGAAGATACGCACATGTGCCGTCGCCACAGAGGAGGGGAGCACGAACGTGGTCTCCGAAAGATTGAACTGCAGCGCGAGGGCCTGCATCGTGGCATCGTCGAGGCCGCGCGCATCTTCGAACACGCACAGTGGGTTGCCCGCAAGAACGGTTTCGGCGAACACGTTGACGAGCCGATAGTTGAACGTGGGCACGGTCGATCTCCAGGTCGGGAACTGCGTTGTCAGGCGGCGTGGCGTGAGCGCATCGACGCATCGAGCGATCGCGCCAGCGCGAGAAATTCGTCGTCGACGACGGCGGACGGCGCCACTCGAAGCGCATCGCTGATAGCGCGGAAAGTTGCGCTCGATCGCGCGCGCATAGGTCGGATCGTAGTGCCGTTCGAGGAGCTCGGCGATCAGCGTATCCCAGTCGCCGGCCACGGCCGCCGCATTCCACCGCTCAATCGTCTTCCGTCCATGCAGCGGAACGAGATGATCGAGGCGCGCCGAAAGCGCTGCGGGGTCGGCGAGATAGTGCGCGTACTCTTCCTTCAGAAGCGCGATTCGCAACGGCAGGGGCGTGTCGACACGGATGCAATCGCCGGAGCGCATCGCCGCGAGGAGCGCGTCGGGCACTTGAACGGTGCCGATCTTCTTGCTTTCCGATTCGACGTACACGATGCGCCGCGGATCGAAGCGCTGGAGCGCGACTGCGAGCTCGCTGTCGAACGTCTTCTGCGTGGGCTGTGCTTCGTCGGGCAGGTCGCCCAGCAGCGATCCGCGGTGCTTCGCGAGCGCTTCGAGATCGAGCACTTGCGTGCCGATTGTGGCGAGCGCGTCCAGCAAACGGCTCTTCCCGGAGCCGGTGAGCCCGCAAATGACGGCGAAGCGGAACTGCGATGGCAGTGTTTCGAGCTGCGCGATCACGTGCCGGCGCCACGCTCGGTAGCCGCCCTCGAGCTGGACGGCGCGCCAGCCGACCTCGTTCAGAAGATGCGCGAGCGACCGGCTGCGCTGGCCGCCGCGCCAGCAGTAGACGACCGGCGACCAGCCACGCGGTTTGTTCGCGAACGGACCTTCGAGCATCGTCGCAATGTTGCGCGCGACGATTGCCGCGCCCGCGCGCTTGGCGGCGAATCCGGATTCCTTTGCGTACATGGTTCCGATGCGGGCACGTTCGGCATCGTCCAGCACCGGCCTGTTTTCGGCGCCCGGAATATGGTCCTCGATAAATTCAGAAGGCGAACGGACGTCGATGCGATCTGGATACGCGGCGAGCTTGTCGACGGTGATCGTCCGATTGTCGCGCGGAGGCACGTTCGGCGCGGCCGCCTTCATCGTGACTTCGCGAGCAGCGGCGAAAGTACGGGCCATACGTTGTCCAAGAGCTTTGCTTGCGCCGCCGCCGTCGGATGGACGCGGTCGGGCTGGAACCACTCGTCGGACTCGCCGAAGCCGGCGAAGAGAAACGGGACGAGGGGCACATGGTTGGATTTCGCGACGTCACCGTAAAGTGCTTCGAAATCGCGTGTGTAGGCAGGGCCGTAATTCGGGGGTAGTTTCATCCCGACGACGACCGCCTGCGCGCCGGATTTGCGAGTAGCCGCGACCATCGCATCGAGATTTTCCTTCGTCGAGTGCAGATTTCCGCCGCGAAGGCCGTCGTTGCCTCCCAGTTCGACGATGACGATCCCGGGTTTGTGCTGTGCAAGCAGCGCGGGCAGGCGCGCGCGCCCACCCGCCGTCGTGTCACCGGAAATGCTCGCGTTGACGACGCGCCAGGAAAGGTGCTGCGCTTCGATGCGCTTCGCGAGCAAATCGACCCATCCGCTGCCTTTGGCGAGGCCGTAGCCGGCTGAAATGGAATCACCGAGGACGAGCAGCACCGGCGTTGTCGCTTCGGCGCGCGGGCCCGGCGGAATCGATGCCGCGAGCAGCGCAACACTAGAAGTCGCAATGAGCGCGAGGATAAAGCGGCGTGTCGGCATCGAAAATCAACGTGGATTGCTGCAGAGCGCGATTGTAGAGGGACCGGGCGGCTGCGGCAAAAGCGGGAATCGCCGTGCGAACCTCGAGGAGCTTGCGCTCGCGTAAAATCGTGGACGCACGAGGCAGCGATGGATGCGATTTTTCCGACAATCGAGAAGCAACGATCGACGACGGCGCCCGCCGTGTCGGTCGTGCTGTCGACCTACAATCGCAGCAATATCCTCCAGTACACCATTTCGACGGTGCTGGGGCAGACGCGCGGCGACTGGGAGTTGCTCGTCGTCGGCGACGGGTGTACGGACGATACCGCCGACGTTGTCTCGCGCTTCGGAGATCCGCGGATTCGCTACGTCGAGCTCGAGCCGCGCGTCGGCGACCAGTCGGGACCGAACAATGCCGGGATTGCGCTTGCCCGCGGCCGATACGTCGCGCTCCTCAATCATGACGATCTGTGGTTCCCTGATCACCTCGAGCGGGCGCTCGAGACTCTCGAAAAGACGGGC
The DNA here is from genome assembly GCA_963724975.1 of uncultured beta proteobacterium. Taxonomy (GTDB): domain Bacteria; phylum Pseudomonadota; class Gammaproteobacteria; order Burkholderiales; family Casimicrobiaceae; genus CAIWHR01. The sequence continues at coordinate 10,432 of CAVRXB010000008.1, forward strand.
GCCGACCTCACCTTCACGCTGCAGCTCGAGGCGGACCCCGATGCGCGCTGGCGTATCAACGCGTCGTATCCGGGCGGCGGCTTCGATCCCGTCATCCATCCGAATGCGAGCACATGGGTGTTCCGGCGCGAACTCGCCGCCAGCACAGGTCCAATGCGCACTCGAAAGCAGGTGTTCACCTACCCGACGCGTAATTGGCTCTGGCGCGCGTACAGCCAAGGCGCGACGCTGGTGGCAACACCTGCGGTAACCGTGCTGGTCGTCTCGGCGACGACGCGGCGCAACGTCTATGCGGAGCGGCAGTGGCACGAACACGCGGAGCTGTTGGATGCGATGCGCGCGGACCCATGCTTTCGCGAAAAACGGGTCACCGAGGCGTGGCTCCACCCGACGCCCACACACCTCAAGATATTCGAATTTGGCGTCCTCTTTCGCGCGATTGCGCAGCGCGCGGTCGGGCGGATCGCGCAGGCGTTGGGCCTCGATCCGGAAGTCGTCTACTGCTATTATAAGTTTCCGCGGCGCTGGGGCTTCTTGCCGGAGCGCGGGGCTGTCATCCGGGAGCTGTATCGCCGCCGTGGTCTCGCTGAGATGCGGGAACCCGGTTCGGATGAACCCTCCGCGGGCCGCATCAGCCCCGATTCCTCCGCCGGACCCTTTCGATGAGCGCTCCGATTCCCCACCCTGTTCCCGACGGCTCGGTGTCGCCTTCTGCAGGCGCGCTGCCGGGCGCTACGCGCGACGCGCAGAGTATCACGCGCGACTGGCAACTCCTGCGCGAGCCGATCGCGGGTGTGGACGTCCGCGAGGTGAAGAACATCCTCAAGGACAACGGCTGTCTGACCGAGGTCTGGCGGGACGATTGGGGGCTTCGACCTTCGGGTGTTGCACAGGTATTCCAGGCGCTGATCGAGCCGCGGGGCATCTCGGCATGGCATGTCCACGGCCACGCCACAGACCGTCTCTTCGCGAGCCACGGCCATCTCAAGATCGTGCTGTATGATGCGCGGCCACAGTCGGCGTCGAAAGGTCGAATCAACGTGTTTCATTGCGGGACGGCGCGACCGATGCTGATCGTCGTTCCGCCCGGCGTCTGGCACGGCGTTCAGAATGTCGGCGCGGTGTCGGCGTTGCTGCTGAACCTTCCGGATCACGCCTACGCATACGAGGCGCCGGACCACTGGCGACTGCCCCCCGACAGCGACCAGATCCCCTATTCGTTCACCAAGGCAGGCGGTCCGCAGCGCGGCGACCCCGGTCAATTCTGATCCTCCCCGCTGGCGCGCGCGGGCTTGCGACGAGCCGGACCGTCCCCACGTCAGTTTGGCGGGATACTTCGGCCACGGGGCGTCCCTCGCACTCGCCTCGCACCCAGTTTTCTCGAACGACCGGAAATGCCCGCTCCGATTCTCCGTGCTGCGCGCCTGACCAAGACCGTGACCAGCGGCGAAGCGCCGTTGACGATCCTGGACGACGTCAGCTTCGACGTCGATAGCGGCGCATCCGTCGCCATCGTCGGCGCCTCCGGGTCCGGTAAAACGACGCTGCTCGGGTTGCTCGCGGGACTCGATCGGCCTAGCAGCGGGGAAGTTTGGCTCGACGGCGTTGCGCTCGCAGCGCAGGACGAAGATGCGCGCGCGGCGCTTCGGCAGCGGCTCCTGGGTTTTGTCTTCCAGTCGTTCCAGCTGCTGCCGGCGTTGACGGCGCTGGAAAACGTGATGTTGCCGCTCGAGCTCGCCGGCGCGGCTGACGCGACGGCGCGCGCTTCCGAATGGCTCGACCGCGTAGGCTTGGCGCGCCGCCGCACCCATTATCCAAAGCAATTGTCGGGAGGCGAACAGCAGCGCGTCGCCATCGCGCGCGCATTCGCGGGCGAACCTAAGCTTCTGATGGCCGACGAGCCGACGGGCAATCTCGACAACGCGACGGGCGTCGAGGTGGCGGACCTGATGTTCCGGCTCAACCGCGAGCGGGGTACAACATTGCTGCTCGTCACGCACGACACATCGCTAGCATCGCGCTGCGCGCGGCGCGTGTCGCTCTCCGCCGGCCGCCTCGTCGGCGACGAAACGGCGGTGCCGGCGGAATGAACGCATGCCAACGCTGAAACTGGCGCTACGAATGCTCACGCGCGATTGGCGTGCGGGCGAGCTCACCGTGCTGATTGCGGCGATCATCCTTGCGGTCGGCAGTGTGGGCACCGTGGCGTTTTTCGCCGACCGCGTCAAGACCGCGCTCACGCGTCACGCGAACCTGCTGCTGGGCGCAGACGTGCTCGTGTCGGGCGACCGCGCGTTGCCGGAATCTTTTGCGGACGAGGCGCGTCGGCGCGGACTTGCCGTTACACCGGCGCTCAAGTTCAACAGCATGGTGCAGCGAGTTGGCAGCGGTACCGACGGCGGCGCGGTGCTGGCCGACGTGAAAGCGGTTGCATCCGGTTATCCGCTCCGCGGCGCGATCATGCTCGCCGATCCCAGTGTGCCCGATGGCACTGCTGCGTCGGGCATCCCGCCGCGTGGACAGGCGTGGCCCGACGCGCGGCTGGCGGCTCGTCTCGGCGTGAAAGCCGGAGACTCCATCACCGTCGGCGAAGCAACGCTCAAGGTCGGCGCGATCGTCCAGCAGGAACCGGAAGTGGCGAGCGGTCTCCTTTCCATCGGCCCGCGTCTTCTCGTCAATCTCGACGATGTTCCCGCGACCAATCTGCTGCAGCCGGGCAACCGCGCGACATGGCGTTTGCTGGTTGCCGATCTTTCGAACCGCGGTCGGCTCGATCCGTATCTCGCGTGGCTCACGGCGGAGCTCAAACCCGGTCAGCGGATGGAAAATGTGCGCGACTTGCGACCCGAAGTGCGTCAAACGCTCGAGCGCGCCGACCAGTTCCTCGGGCTCTCATCGCTTGTCGCCGTCGTGCTCGCAGCAGTGGCGATCGCACTCGCCGCGTCACGCTATCTGCGCCGCCATCTCGACGCCGCAGCCATGCTCAGGTGCTTCGGCGCATCGCGCCAGCGCACCCTCGCGCTTTTCGTCCTCCAGTTCGCGATCATCGCGCTCGCTGCAAGTGTTGCGGGCATTCTGGTGGCGCTCGCCGGACAGCAGCTGCTCGTTGTCCTGCTAGGGTCGGTCGCGGAGGGTGATCTTCCCATTCCCGGCGTGTTACCCGCGCTCGCTGCCTTCGCGACCGGCTTGCTGTTGCTTCTCGGATTCGCGCTGCCGCCACTGATTGCGCTTGCCGGCGCGCCTCCGCTTCGCGTGTTGCGCCGCGATCTTCCACGACCGCGCCCCGGCGGTCTCATCGCCTACGCGCTTGGCGCGTCGGTGATCGCGGCGCTGATCGGTTGGCAGGCGCAGGACACGAAAACCGGTGCCATCGTCGTTGCCGGCATTGGCGGGTTGCTCGCGGCCGCGGCGTTGACCGCTTGGGTCCTGGTCGTGCTCTTGAAGCGCCTGCCACAACGCGGTGTGACGTGGCGATTCGGCCTCGCCAATCTGCGCCGCCGTCCGCTCGCTTCGAGCCTGCAGATCGGCGCGCTTGCGCTCGGATTGATGGCGCTGTTACTGCTCACTGTGGTGCGCGGCGACCTGCTCCGAAACTGGCGATCGAGCCTGCCACCCGATGCGCCGAATCATTTCCTGGTCAACGTGCTTCCCGATCAGGTCGACGGCGTCCGTGCAGCGCTTAAGGCTGTCACCGGCACGGACACCACACTCTATCCGATGGTGCGCGGGCGTCTCGTCGCCGTTAACGGCACCCCGCTCGACACGACCAAGTACGGCGACACGCGCGCCCGGCGCCTTGCCGAACGTGAATTCAACTTGTCATGGGCCACGGAGCTCGCGAAGACGAATCGCGTCACGGCGGGCCATTGGTTCGGCGCGCAGACGGGCACCGATGCCGGCATTTCGATGGAGGAGGGAATCGCCGAGCAGTTGCACTTGAAACTCGGAGACGCGTTGACCTGGGATCTCGCAGGCGCCAATGTCACCGCGAAGATCACGAGCCTGCGCAAGGTGGAATGGGACAGCTTCCGCCCTAATTTCTTCACGCTGTTCGCCCCGGGCGTGCTGGAGTCGATGCCGATCACCTATCTCGGCGCGGTAAGGGTTCCGCAAGGGCCGCAGTCTGCCACGTGGCTTACATCCCTCGTGCAGCAATATCCGAATGTGCTCGCAATCGACGTCGGCGAGATCATCCGGCAGGTGCAGACGATCATGGATCAGGTCGCGCGCGCGGTCGAGTTCGTCTTCCTGTTCACATTGCTGGGTGGCCTGCTGGTGCTGCAGGCAGCGATTGCGGCCACGCAGGATGAACGCCGGTTCGACGCCGCGATTCTGCGCACGCTGGGCGCATCGCAGGCGCAGCTTCGCGCTGCGCAAGTCGCAGAATTTCTCGTGCTGGGCGCGCTTGCGGGGTTGCTTGCGGCGGCGGGCGCGACGACGATCGGCTATTTCCTCTCCGATCGGGTGTTCCAGATCCCGTTTGCGTGGAATCCGCTTGTGTGGCTCTACGGCCTCGGCGGCGGCGCGCTGGTCGTGACACTCGCCGGCTGGCTCGGGACGCGCGGCACCACGCGGCATCCGCCGCTCGAAGTGATTCGCCAGTTGGCTTAGTACGCGACGAGGGGGCCAAGGCGCAGCCGGCGGCTATACTGACTCGATCGCCTCACCGAGCAGCACCGACCATGGCCACGCGCGACCTCGAACCCGGCATCGTCACCGATCTGACGAATCGCCTTTCGTACGCAGGGTACCTGCGGCTCGACAAGATTCTCTCCGCGCAGGAGCCGCTGTCCGGCTCCGCGAACGCGCCTCCACGGCACGACGAAATGATGTTCATCATCCAGCACCAGACGTCCGAATTGTGGATGAAGCTCGCGATCCACGAGCTCAAGGCCGCGCTCGCGTTCGTGCGGCAGGACCGGCTCGACGCAACGTTCAAGATTCTCGCGCGAGTGAAGCTCATCCAGAAGCAACTGTTCGAGCAGTGGGCCGTCCTCGAGACGTTGACGCCATCAGAGTTCGAGGCATTCCGGCCCGCGCTCGGCAGCTCGTCGGGATTCCAGTCGGTCCAGTATCGAGAACTCGAGTTTCTCCTGGGTAACAAGCATGCGGCGGTGGTCGACGTGTTCCGCTACGACCCGGCCGCGCACGACGAGCTGATGGCCCTCCTTCATGCGCCGTCGCTCTACGATGAATTCCTGCGTCATCTCTCTCGGCGGGGCTTGCCGGTTCCAGCGGCGTGTGTTGCACGCGACTGGTCGCAACCGTATGTGCGCAATCCGGATCTCGTCCCCGTCTTCAAGACAATCTACGACAATCCGGAGCGCTGGTGGGATGCCTACGAGATGGCGGAAAAGCTGGTCGATGTCGAGGAGGCATTCCAGCTTTGGCGATTCCGCCATTTGAAAACCGTGGAACGCACGATCGGACACAAGACGGGGACGGGCGGATCATCCGGCGTTTCCTTCCTCAAGCGCGCGCTCGACTACCAGTTCTTTCCGGAACTGATCGACGTACGCACGGTCATCGGCGCTCAGGGTAGCCGGTGACATCGTCGCTGTCGGACCGTCTTTCTGCCCTCGGGGCCGGTCCGCTGACGGAGGACGCCGTTCGCACGCATGTGGCGCCGCTCTTCTCGCGCGTTCTTGCCGCGGATCGCGACCGCGTCTACCTCGCCAATCATTCGCTCGGTCGCCCACTCGACGCCACGAGCGACGATGTCGGTGAAGGACTTGCCGAGTGGTACGGCCAGCTGGGCGACGCGTGGGACGCCTGGGCCCGCGAGATGGGCGCATGGCGCGCACGACTCGCCGCGCTGGTCGGGTGCTCGCGCGCCGATTGCATCGTTCCGAAGACAAGCGCGGGTCAGGGTTTGCGCGCCATCCTCAATTCCTACGACAAAGTGCCGCGCGTCATCGCCACGCGCGGTGAATTCGACTCGGTCGACGTCATCCTGCGCGAATATGGACAGCGCGGCCGGGTCGAGCTGTCGTTCGTGGAATCGCGCGAGGATGGCATGTTCACCGCTGACGACGTGCGCGCTGCGATCGGTCGCGGCGCGGATTTGGTCGTCGTGTCGCAGGTCCTGTTTCAAACGGGACAGGTATTGCCGGAGCTGTCGTCGATCATTGGTGCGACGCATGCGGTCGGTGCGCGGGTTCTGGTCGATGTCTACCACTCGCTTGGCGTCTTTCCGATCGACATCACGGCGATCGACGCCGATTTCGCCGTGGGCGGCAGCTACAAGTACCTCCGCGGCGGTCCCGGCGCGTGCTTTCTTTACGTGCATCCTCGTCATCTCGACGCTGGGTTACGCACGCTCGACACCGGCTGGTTCGCCAAGGCGTCGCCATTTCGCTACGAACGGCCGGATCCGCCGCGCTATGCGGAGGGTGGCGACGCGTGGCTCGAATCGACACCCGCCGTTCTGCCGTTCTACCAGTCGCGCGCCGGGCAGGTGTTCACACAAGCCGTTGGCGTTGCTCGTCTGCGCGCCTATTCACTCGAGTTGCAACGGCGGCTCGTCGCACTGCTCATTGCCAGCGGGATCGACGCCGAAGGGGGAACCGAAGATCGGGGCGCCTTTGTCGTCGTGCGTCACGTCGACGCGCGCACGTGGGCCGAAGCGCTCGCCGCACGCGGGATCGTGACCGATGCTCGCGGGCCGTGGCTGCGCCTTTGTCCTGATGTGTTGACCACGCGGATGGAGCTCGAGCGGGCGGCAAGCGAGCTCGCCGCCCTCAGAGCTTGCGTGTAAGGAAGGTGACGAGTCCCACCAGCGCGAGGACGAATACGACGCCCGCCACGAGCCCGGCGATGACGATGTGAAGCGGCTTAATCGTCACCGCATCGCGCTCCATGTCCTTGCCCTTGCGGACCCCGAAAAAGCTCCAGAAGACAGCGCCCGCGACCTGAAGCAACGTCGCCTGGGCAGGCGGCGGATCCGGAGGAGACGATTCAGGGGTTGTCACTGGGCCCGGGAATGCAAAGGCCAACATAACGCCTGGCAGATGCGCTCGATGGTATCACCGCGTCAGCGACGTGCATCCGTCCCGACCGGGGATGCGTATAGGGGGATGCCGCCGATCGGGCGCCCATCCCTACATTCGAGGAGGCCTTCATGTCCTATCGCATCGCCCGCCATGCCACCGCGTTCCTGCTGCTCTTCGCACTCGGCGCATGCCAGTCGATGATGGCGCCGCCGCAGAAATCGCTCTACGACAGACTGGGAGGCCAACCTGCCATCACGGCGGTGGTCGATGATTTCGTTGCCAACGTCGCCGCCGACGGCCGGATCAACGGATTCTTCGCGAGGACCGACATTCCACGGCTGAAGAGGCTTCTGGTCGAACAGATCTGCCAAGGGACCGGTGGTCCGTGCACGTACACCGGCCGCAGCATGCCGGCGGCGCACAAGGGAATGAATATCACCGACGCGCAGTTCAACGCGCTGGTCGAAGACCTGCAGAAGTCCCTCAACAAGTTCAAGGTGCCCGAGAAGGAGCAGGCCGATCTGCTCGCGGTCCTCGGACCGATGAAGCCGCAGATCGTCGGGCGGTAGCGGCGCGAGCGGCGAGCCGGGGCCCCGGGCGCGAAGCGCCAAGGGGCAGCAAGCAATCGCGAGTCGACGCTAGAGGCCGACCCATGAGACGCAACGACTCACATGACAGTGCGGAGGTCGAGGCGCGAGCGGCGAGCCGGGGGAACGCGCGAACGGTGAGCAGGGGCCCCAAGCCGCAGGCAAGGGGATGCGAACAAGCGAGAGCGCGTTCGGAGGCCGACAGTCTTGCGTAACGATTCATAGCGTCGGTGCGGAGGCCGAACCGGGCGCGAAGCGCCAAGGGGCAGCGAGCAATCGCGAGCCGACGCTTGAGGCCGACCCACGCGGCGCAACGACTCACATGACAGTGCGGAGGCCGCGGCGCGATCAATCCCCGGGCGGCGCACGCGCCGCTCCGGGTTCCTACTGCGGCCCTCGCACCACTTTAATCCGCTCCGCCCGTCGTATCACCGCCGAAGCGCTCGCGTATTTTGGTCTCGTCCAGTTCGCCGAACGTGTACGACGCTTCGAGCCACATCACGTTGATGATGCCGAAGGCGAGCGCGAGACCAATGCCGAGAATCCAGGTGAAGTACCACATCGTTGTCTCCGTGGAGCCTCAATAAAGCACGCGGCGGCCCTCGCGCACGTGTCGTTCGGTGATCGTGCCGCGCATCATCCGGTACGCCCACCCGGTATAAGCGATTACCAGCGGCAGGAATATCAGCACCGCCCAGAACATGATCTGCAGCGTGCGGTGACTCGACACTGAATCCCAGACGGTCAGGCTGCTTTTGGGGTCGGACGACGATGGCATCACGAACGGGAAGAGCGCGAATCCCGCCGTCAGCACGACGCCGGCAACAGCGATCGACGACAGCGCGAAGGCGAGCATTGCGCTGCGCCGAGCCGAGGCGATCAACGCCAGCGCGGCGCCGGCCAATCCCGCGACGGGTGCGAAGACCGTCCAGGGGTAGAGCGCGCGGTCGTGAAGCCAGTCGTAGCGTACTCGCGTGACCGCCTTGGCAAGGGGGACGAAGGAAGAATTCTTTGGCGGCATCGACGCGATCGCGTAGCCCTCGATCCCGATTACGAGCCACACACCAGCCGCCGCAAACGCCGCGATGAACAGCACTCCGGTAACACGCGCGGCGCGCTCGGCGCGCATTCGTACCGCGCCGTCCGTCCGGAGCTGCAGGTAGATCGCGCCGTGCATCGTCAGCATCAGGACGCTGACCGCGCCGGCAAGCAGTCCGAACGGGTTCAAAAGATCGATGAACGAGCCCGTGTAGAAGACGCGAAGGTCGGAGTCGAAATGGAAAGGGACGCCTTGAAGGAGGTTGCCGAACGCGACGCCGAAGATGAGGATCGGAACAATGCCGCCGACGAAGATCCCCCAGTCCCACGCGTTGCGCCAGCGACGGTCGGGCATCTTGCTGCGATAGTCGAACCCGACCGGGCGGAAGAAGAGCGCAAAGAGCGTCAGGATCAGCACGACGTAAAAGCCGGAAAAGGCCGCCGCGTAGACGAGCGGCCACGCGGCGAATAGCGCGCCGCCGGCGGTAATGAACCACACCTGGTTGCCTTCCCAGTGCGGGCCGACCGAATTCAGCACCACGCGACGCTCGTCATCGGTCTTGCCGACGAAAGGGTGCAACACGCCAATGCCGAGATCCATTCCATCCATGATCGCAAAGCCGACGAGCAGCGCCCCCATGAGGAGCCACCAGATCACCTTCAACGTTGCGTAGTCGAACAGATAAATCACACGGCTCCCCTCAGCGGCGTCGCGTCGGCCTCGAAGTGATAGCGGCCAGTACCCAGGCTTGACGGACCGAGTCGCGCGTACTTGAACATCAGGAACAGCTCGACGACGAGCAGAGCTGTGTAGAACGCGACGAATCCGGACAAGCTGAACCAGACATGACCCGCGGTGACAGACGACACGCCGAGATGCGTGGGAAGCACCTCGCTGATCGCCCATGGCTGGCGGCCGTACTCGGCGACGATCCAGCCCAGCTCGATCGCGATCCAGGGTAACGGGATGCTCCACAGCGCAACATGCATGAGCCAGCGGTTGACCGCGAGGCGGCGGCGCGCGAGCACGTAGAAGGCTGCGGTGAAAACGAAGAGGAACCAGAGGCCGAGCCCCACCATGATGCGGAACGACCAGAACATCGCGGCGACGTTAGGGATCGTGTCAGCGACGGCGGCGCGAATGTGCGCCGGCGTTGCATCGACGACGTTGGCTGTGTACTTCTTCAACAGCAGTCCGTACCCGAGGTCCGCCTTTCGTTTCTCGAACTCGGCCTTGGCCTCGCGCGAGTTCGGCTCCGCCTTGAGGCGTTGCAGCGCCGCGTAGGCCATGATGCCGTTGACGATGCGCGTTTCGTGTTCGGCCTTGAGATTGCGGATGCCGACCACGGGCGTGTCGACCGAGCGGGTGGCGATCAGCCCCATGACCCAGGGCACCTTCAGTGCGAAATGCGTTTTTTCGGTTTCCTGATCGGGAAAGCCGATGATGGTGAACGAAGCAGGCGGCTTCGCGGTCTCCCACTCGGCCTCGATCGCCGCCAATTTCACTTTCTGCACTTCACCGGTCGTGTACCCGGACTCGTCGCCAAGGACGATGACCGAAAGCGCCGACGCCAGCCCGAATCCAGACGCCACCGCGAACGAGCGCACCGCGAACGAGGGGTCGCGGCCGCGAAGCAGGTAGAACGACGATATCCCGAGCACGAACATCGACGCCGCAACGTAGCCCGCGGCAACCGTGTGCACGAATTTCGGTCCGGCGACCGGGTTGAACAGCAAATCGGCGAAGCTGGTGAGCTCCATTCGCATCGTCTCGGGATTGAATTCGGCGCCCACCGGATTCTGCATCCAGGCGTTGGCGATCAGGATCCACACTGCCGAGAGGTTCGTGCCGAGTGCAACGAGGAAGGTAACGGTGAGATGCCCGACTTTGCTCAGCCGGTTCCAGCTGAAAAAGAACAGGCCGACAAATGTCGACTCGAGGAAGAACGCCATCAGGCCCTCAATGGCCAGCGGCGCGCCGAAGATGTCGCCGACGTAATGCGAGTAATACGCCCAGTTGGTGCCGAATTGGAATTCAAGCGTGAGCCCCGTGGCCACGCCCATCACGAAGTTGATGCCGAAAAGCTTCCCCCAGAACTTCGTCATGTCCCGGTAGACTTCCTTGCCCGTCATCACGTAGACCGATTCCATGATGACGAGAATCCACGACAGCCCGAGCGTCAGTGGGACGAACAGGAAGTGATAAAGCGCCGTAACGGCGAACTGCAGCCGCGACAGGTCGACGACATCAGCGGCGGGCATCGGCTTCTTCCGACGGGGGTGGCGGAGATACGAGTCGTTCAGCGACCCGATCCGGCAAGAGGCTCATGCGATGCGCCATCGGGGCGCTGAAGAAGAGCGACCAGAGGAGGCAGAGGCCGGTCACCTTGAGCACGAGGACGAACGTCACGTCGCGCGTCAGTGGCGACAGTCGCTTCCAGCGGTCACGGTACGCGGCCAGGAGGGATCGCATGGTCGACGGGCGCCGTCCGTAGGGGCAGCGCCATCGCAGCATAACAAACAAAATCGGCCCTCGCGCGGCGGGCGTAGCCCTTGCCCGCGGTCGGGACGGGCCCACTTGAAATTTTCCCCGAAAACCGCATCTCCTTTAGTGTCTTTCCACGGCGGGACCCGGAATGCGCTTCGATAAACTGACCACCAAATTTCAGCAGGCGCTGGCCGATGCTCAGAGCGTCGCCCTCGGCAACGACAACGGCTTCGTCGAGCCGCAGCACCTGCTCTCCGCCCTCCTGAACCAGGAGGACGGCGGCACGGCATCGCTTCTCGCCCGCGCAGGCGTCGCCGTCCCCAAGGTGAAAGCCGGCCTCGCCAAGGCGATCGGGCGGCTGCCCAAGGTCGAGGGCCAAGGTGGCGAAATCACGATTTCCCGAGATCTCAACAATCTTCTCAACCTCACCGACAAGGAAGCCACCAAGCGCGGCGACCAGTTCGTTGCCTCAGAGCTCTTCCTGCTTGCGCTCGCCGACGACAAGGGCGAGACCGGCCGTCTGCTGAAGGAAAACGGCCTTACGCGCAAGGCGCTCGAGACGGCTATTCAGGCGGTGCGCGGCGACGCCGGCGTCGACTCGCAGGAAGCGGAGGGCCAGCGCGAGGCGCTCAAGAAATACACGATCGACCTGACCGAGCGGGCGCGCGAGGGCAAGCTCGATCCGGTGATCGGCCGCGACGACGAGATCCGCCGGACCATCCAAATTCTGCAGCGCCGCACCAAGAACAACCCGGTGCTGATCGGCGAGCCGGGCGTGGGCAAGACGGCGATCGTCGAAGGCCTTGCCCAGCGGATCGTCAACGGCGAGGTGCCGGAAACGCTGAAGGGGAAGCGCGTGCTGTCGCTCGACATGGCGGCACTCCTTGCGGGCGCCAAGTACCGCGGCGAATTCGAGGAGCGCCTGAAGGCCGTCCTGAAGGACATCGCCGCCGACGAGGGGCAGACGATCGTCTTCATCGACGAGCTCCACACGATGGTCGGAGCCGGCAAGGCCGAGGGTGCGATCGACGCCGGCAACATGCTGAAGCCGGCACTCGCCCGCGGCGAGCTCCATTGCGTCGGTGCGACGACGCTCGACGAATACCGCAAATACATCGAAAAGGATGCAGCGCTCGAGCGCCGCTTCCAGAAGGTGCTGGTCGACGAGCCATCGGTCGAATCGACGATCGCGATCCTGCGCGGGCTGCAGGAACGCTACGAAATTCACCACGGCGTCGACATCACGGATCCCGCGATCGTCGCGGCGGCGGAGCTTTCGCATCGCTATATCACCGACCGCTTCCTGCCGGACAAGGCGATCGACCTGATCGACGAAGCCGCCGCGCGCATCAAGATGGAGATCGACTCGAAGCCCGAGGCGATGGACCGGCTCGACCGCAGGATCATCCAGTTGAAGATCGAGCGCGAGGCCGTGAAGAAGGAAAAGGACGACGCGTCGAAGAAGCGGCTCTCGGCGATCGAGGACGAGATCAAGCGGCTCGAGCGCGAGTACGCGGACCTGGACGAGATATGGCAAGCCGAGAAGGCGCAAGTCGCCGGCACGCAGCACATCAAGGAGGAAATCGACAAGATCAAGCTGCAGATGGAAGACGCACGCCGGAAGGGCGACTGGCAGATGATGAGCGAGCTCCAGTACGGCCAGCTTCCGCAGCTCGAGGCGCATTTGAAGAAAGCGGACAAGAAGGAAGCCGCGGAACAGAAATCGTCGCACCGCCTGCTGCGCACGCAGGTCGGCGCCGAGGAGATCGCCGAGGTCGTTTCGCGCGCGACCGGTATCCCGGTGTCGAAGATGATGCAAGGCGAACGCGACAAGCTCTTGCACATGGAAGATGCCCTTCACAAGCGGGTCGTGGGCCAGGACGAGGCGGTGCGCCTCGTCGCCGACGCGATCCGGCGCTCGCGCTCCGGGCTCGCCGATCCCAATCGTCCGTATGGCTCGTTCCTGTTCCTCGGGCCCACCGGCGTCGGCAAGACCGAGCTTTGCAAGGCGCTCGCCGAATTCCTGTTCGATTCGGAGCAGCATCTGATCCGCGTCGACATGTCCGAATTCCAGGAGCGGCACTCGGTGGCGCGACTGATCGGCGCACCGCCGGGCTATGTTGGCTACGAGGAGGGCGGCTACCTCACGGAGCTCGTCCGTCGCAAGCCCTACAGCGTGATCCTGCTGGACGAGGTCGAGAAAGCGCACCCGGATGTGTTCAATGTGCTGTTGCAGGTGCTAGACGACGGCCGGATGACCGACGGCCAGGGCCGCACCGTTGATTTCAAGAACACGGTGATCGTGATGACGTCGAACCTGGGCTCGCACCGGATCCAGCAGATGGCCGACGAAGGCGCCGACCAGGCGCTGATCAAGATCGCGGTGATGGCCGAGGTCAAGGGCCATTTCCGCCCGGAATTCGTCAATCGGATCGACGAGATGGTCGTCTTCCATCCGCTCGGCGAAGGACAGATCGCGGACATCGCGCGGATCCAGCTGAAGGCGCTGGAAGCGCGCCTTGCGAAGCTCGAGATCAGGCTCGTCGTGTCGGACGCCGCGCTCAAGGTTGTCGCGGCGGCGGGGTTCGACCCGGTCTATGGCGCGCGGCCGCTGAAGCGGGCGATCCAGCAGCAGATCGAGAATCCGCTGGCGAAGGAAATCCTCGCGGGCAAGTTCGATCCCGGGACGATGGTAAAGGTCGGCGCGACCGGCGGCGAGATTACTTTTGCGAAGGCTTGACGGCCGCGCGCTCGGCGCGTAGCAGCGACGCCTGGGTTACGAGGTGGAAGAGCATGCCGGTCGTCCAGCCGAACGCGAAGAGCCCGGAGATCGCGATCATCGGGGCCAGAAGGCGCCACGCTTTCGGCAGGGTGCCTTCGCCGTAGCCGAGCGTCGTGTAGGTGCCCGCCACGTAATAGAACGCGTCCCGAAAGACCGGCAAGGCTTCGATGCCGACGATGACCGCCGACCACATAAAAATTTCGGCGAGATGCGTGATCAGCATCAGCACGATAATCACGGCGAAGTACCTCGACGGAGTGGCCGTGCACGCGGTATCGTGGAACTGCGCGCGTTTCGAATACCCGCTGGACCAGCCCCATCCCGATGCCGTGGATCAGCAGCGACGCGATGAGCGGCACCGTCCCGAACGCAATTTCGACGATCGGCGTGACCTGATTCACTGTTTCCCCCGTGTGGCCGCAGCCGTTGCGGGGAAAATTTTGCCACAGGGATCTCGATCACGTGCTTATGACGTCGCATCGGGCCGACGACTCTCTCCCGCGCCGGCGGGAGAGAGCAGGGGCTCAGGGTCAGTAGTAGGGTACGTAGCGGCGATCGCCGTCGGCCGCGCCGGCTGAAGCGAACCATGCAGCGATCCGGCTCGAAAGCGGCGGTCGGGCCCCGCGGCGCACTTCGACCGCGTGCAGTTCGAGCACGCAGACGGTGGTGCGCTCCTGCGCCTCGACCAGGGTCAGGCCGTCACGGTCGACAGTAAAGGTGTCGCCGGCGCCAAGGACGACGTCACGCACGTCATCTTCCAGTGTGATCCACAGCATGCCGCGCGTCACGCGAAGCGCCGTCCCGCGCGCGCCGTCGAGCTGTACGAGCTCGCCTTGCGACAGGTCCCACACCTTCTCGTAGCCATCGCATTTCATTGCCGTCTCCTCATCGATGCGTATAATGCATGCGAGTTCAGGATGCCACGTGGGCAGAGCCGCTTCGCCTGCGCCACCCGCTTGCGCTGGTGACGGAGCAAAGTCTGGTCTTTTGAGGGTGCGGTTCAAACGGTCAATCGGAATGCTTCGCATGAGTTCCACGCATGCATAAAGCGCTACGGTCGCTGCCGTCGCTCGACTTCCTCAAGGGTTTCGAGGCGGCGGGGCGGCTGCTTTCGTTCACCCGCGCGGCCGACGAGCTCTTCGTCACCCAGTCAGCGCTTTCGCGACAGGTGCAGGCGTTGGAGGAGGCGCTCGGCGTGCCGCTTTTCGTGCGCCGGCATCGCGCGCTCGCCTTCACCGCCGCGGGTGCCGCGTTCCATCGCGACGTGGTGGCGGCGCTCAATGCGCTTGCGCTTGCCGCCGATGCGGCGCGTGGCGCCGTGCGCGCGCCCGGCCTCACGCTGTCGACGACGGTGTCGTTCGCCTCTCTGTGGATAATTCCGCGCCTCGCGGCATTTCGCGCCCGGTACCCGGCTATCGATGTCTACATCCTGGCGGACGACCGCCTCGTCGATCTCGCGCGCGGCGACGTCGACCTCGCGGTTCGCTATCTGCCGGATGCGAAGACGCCGGAAGGCGCGGTACGCCTCTTCGGCGAGCGCATGATGCCTGTCGTCAGTCCGAAGCTCATCCGGCGGGCCGCCACGCCGCTCGCGAGTCCTGCCGATCTAGCGCGCCACGTGCTGCTCCATCTCGACGATCCGGAGGGACGCACGCCGTGGCTCGAATGGAACATCTGGCTTGCCGCCAACGGCGAACCCGGACTGAAGCCCGCAGGTGCGCTGCGCTTCAAGCTCTACGATCAGGTGATCCAGGCTGCCGTCGCCGGCCAGGGCGTCGCGTTGGGCCGCGTGCCCCTCATCGCCGAGCATCTGCGCGATCGCCGGCTTATCGCTCCATTCGCCAAACGCTACGATTCCGCGCGCGGCTACTATGCCGTCGTCGCCCCGCACGCGACCGAGCGTGCCGATGTCATTGCGTTTGTCGCCTGGCTGCGCGAGGAAGCCGCACGCGAAATTGCTCACCTCGATGTGGCGCCGCCATCGCGCAGGAATCGGCGATGAGCGGTTCGTCGCTGCCGGGCGCGGCGGAAGCGGGCAGCCTGTCGCCCTCGCCGTGGATCGTCCGCTTCGCGCATCTCGTTCCCGCCAACGCGCGCGTGCTGGACCTCGCATGCGGGCGCGGCCGCCACGCGCGCTTTTTTGCGGGCCGTGGATGCCGGGTGCTCGCCGTCGATCGCGACGCCGCGCCGGTCGCAGCGCTCGCCGACGCGACCGGCGTCGAAGCTGCCGTGCTCGATCTCGAGGCCGGGACGTGGCCGCTCGCCGGCGAACGATTCGACGCGATCGTCGTCGCGAATTACCTCCACCGGCCGCTCCTTCCTCACCTCCTTGCCGCGCTGACTGACGAGGGAGTGCTGTTGTACGAAACCTTTGCGCGCGGCAATGAGGCGTACGGACGGCCGTCGAACCCAGCGTTCCTGCTCGAGCCCGGCGAGCTCTTGCGGACGGTGGAAGGCCGCCTCGCCGTTGTCGCATTCGAGGAGGGCCTTGTTCCCCGGGCAGCAGGTCTCTGCGTCGTGCAGCGAATCGCGGCCGTCGGCAGCCGGGCCGGGAAGCCGCGCCCGCTCGCTTGATCGTGCCCGCGGGCTGATCGCGTGCGGACGGGCACAGGTTGAATGCGGTAAAATCGCTTTTTTTTGCGGCAATTCCCATGTTGAAGGGCAGCATCGTCGCAATCGCGACACCGATGGTCGAGGGTGGTGCGCTCGACCTTCCCGCACTCGCCAAGCTGATCGATTTTCATGTCGCGAACGGCACCGCGGGGATCGTGATCGTCGGCACCACGGGCGAATCACCGACCGTCGATGTCGAGGAGCACTGCCGGCTCATCGCGGCGGCGGTCGAATTCGCGCGCGGGCGCGTCCCGGTCATCGCGGGAACGGGCGCGAACTCGACGACGGAAGCCGTCGCGCTCACCACCTTCGCGAAGAACGCAGGCGTTGCCTCCTGCCTCTCGGTCGTTCCGTATTACAACAAGCCCACGCAGGAAGGCCTGTACCGCCATTTCCGCACCGTCGCGGAGAAGGTGGACCTGCCGATGATTCTCTACAACGTCCCCGGCCGCACCGTCGCCGATCTCGCGAACGACACGGTGCTGCGTCTCGCGCAGGTGCCGGGCATCGTCGGGCTCAAGGATGCGACGGCGGATATCGGCCGCGGCAGCGAGCTTTTCCGTGCGCTCAAGGCGGCGGGCAGGCGCGAATTCGCGGTCTACAGCGGCGATGATCTCAACGCACTGCCGTTGATGCTGATGGGCGGCCATGGCGTGATTTCGGTCACCGCAAACGTCGCACCGAGACTGATGGCGGAGATGTGCACGGCGGCGCTCGCCGGCGATCTCGTCGCGGCGCGTGCGCGCAACGACCGAATGCTGCCGCTGCATCGCGGCCTCTTCGTCGAAGCCAACCCGATTCCGGTGAAATGGGCGCTCGCCGAGATGGGCCTCATCCACAACGTGTTGCGGCTCCCGCTCGTCCCGTTATCGCCACAACATCACGAGACTGTCCGCGCCGCACTGCGCGACGCCGGCGTGCTCGCCTCTTCGAAGGTACCTGCATGATGTCATCGACCGTAGTTCGCGCTACGCATGGCGCCATTGCCGCGACTTTATGCGCGCTTGCGCTCGCCGGCTGCGAGACCACGACCTCCATCGGGAAGAAAGTCGACTACAAGTCGGTGTCCAGCGCACCGGCCCTCGAGATCCCGCCTGACCTCAAGTCGCCGGCCTACGACGACCGCTACAACGTCTCGACGGCGTCGGGCCTCGCCGCGCGCGATGCGACGAAACCGAAGTCCGGCGACCAGATCGCACCCAACCAGATCGGCGACGCGAAGATCGTCAAGATAGGTAACGAGCGCTGGCTGCACGTCACTTCGACTCCGGAGCAGGCGTGGAACGTCTCGCGCAAGTTCTGGCTCGACAATGGTTTCGTGCTCGCGACCGAGCTTCCGGGCTCGGGGATCCTCGAAACCGACTGGGCCGAGAACCGCGCCGAAATGCCGCCCGATTTCCTGCGCAGCACCGTCGGCAAGTATGCCGATCTCTTCTACACGACCTACAAACGCGAGAAATTCCATACGCGCATCGAACGCGGCAACGACCCCGGGACGGTCGATATCTACGTTTCGAGCCGGGTGATGGAGCAGGTGCCCACGGCCAAGATCGACAACTCTTCCCCCGCCGCTTTCGCGTGGGCGGTCCTGCCGCCCAATCCCGGTCTGGATGCGGAATGGCTGGCACGGCTGATGGTGCGCTTCGGCATCCCGGAAACGCAGGCGAACGATTCGCTGCGCGCCACCGGTCCCGGCGGTGCCACGACGGATCGGGCGCAGCTGCAAAAGGCATCGGACGGGGTCAATCAACTCGTGCTGGACGACAGCTTCGACCGTGCGTGGCGCCGCGTCGGTTTGGCGCTCGACCGGATCGGCTTCACCGTCGTCGATCGTGATCGCTCGAAAGGCCAGTATTTCGTCCGCTACTCCGATCCGGAAACCGCAGCGAAGAGCGAGGGTGTGCTGAACAAGCTCATGTTCTGGCGCAGCAAGGAAGAAAAGCCCGAGCAATACAGGATCACCATTGCGCAGTCCGATCCGCGTAGCGTCGTGACCGTCCAGGACCTCGCCGGCACGCCCGACAAGAGCGTGAACGGGGAGAAGATTCTTACGCTTCTCAAGGATCAGCTGAAGTAGCTCGGGGCAGGGGGCCCTGATGCGCTTCGCCTCCCTTGGCAGCGGCAGCGAGGGCAACGGTCTCGTCGTCGAAGCCGGCACGACGCGTGTGCTGGTCGATTGCGGCTTCGGCGTTCGCGATACGGTCGCGCGCCTCGCGCGCCTCGGGCTTGCGCCAAGCGACCTCACCGCGATCCTCGTCACCCATGAGCACTCGGACCACATCGGCGGTGTGCCTGCGTTCGCCGCGCGTTACGCGATTCCCGTGTGGGCGACGTTCGGCACGCTCTCCGTGGTGGCCGAACGCTTCGAAGGGATGACGCATGTGTACGGATTCGACAGCCACGACCGCTTCGCCATAGGTGCGCTCGAGATCGTCCCGGTCGCGGTACCGCACGACGCGCGCGAGCCTGTGCAGTACGTGATCGGCGACGGCGCGCGGCGCGTGGGCATTCTCACCGATCTTGGCGTGTCCACGCTGCACGTCGAAGACTGCCTCACGGGCTGCGATGCGCTGGTGCTCGAATGCAATCACGATCCCGACATGCTGGAAAACGGCAGCTACTCGTGGTCCCTCAAGCGGCGGATTGCATCGAGGCTCGGGCATCTCGACAACGGGACCGCGGCGGCGCTGCTCGCGCGTCTCGACAACTCGAAGCTCGTCCACATTTTCGCCGCACACCTGTCACGCGAGAACAACACGAGGGCGCTCGCCCGAGTAGCGCTCGCGGGTGCGCTCGGCTGCGCGCAGGAATGGATCGGGATAGCCGGACAGGACGAAGGATTCGATTGGCGGGATCTTTGACGGGGACGACGATGGACAAGCGACAAGAGCTCTACAAAGGCAAGGCCAAAACCGTCTACGCGACTGCCGACCCGGGCTATCTGGTCATGCACTATCGCGACGACGTGTCGGCGTTCGATGGCGTCAAGCTCGCAAAGCTCGATCTCAAAGGCGAGACCAACAACAAGATCAATGCGTACGTGATGGTGAAGCTCGCAGCTGCCGGCGTGCCCACGCATTTCGTGCGGATGCTGAACGAGCGAGAATCTCTTGTTCGTGCGATGAAGATGCTGCCGGTCGAGTGCGTGGTGCGCAACGTATGCGCGGGGTCGATGGCCAAGCGATACGGCATTCCCGAAGGGACGAAGCTTGCCGAGCCGATCTTCGAATTCTTCCTGAAGAGTGACGCCTTGCACGACCCGCTCGTCAACGACGACCACATCCGCATATTGGGTTGGGCGAGTGCCGAGGAAATCGCCGAGATGAGAATGCTGACGCACAAGGTGAACCGAGTGCTGAAGCCGCTCTTCGCCGACGCCGGCATCGATCTCGTCGATTACAAGCTGGAGTTCGGGCACCCGGCCGACGATCCCTCGGGACCGCTCGTCCTGGGCGACGAGTTCACGCCGGACGGCTGCCGGCTTTGGGACGCGAAGACGGGCGAGAAGCTCGACAAGGATCGCTTCCGTCGTGATCTCGGCTCCGTTATCGAGCACTATCGCGAAGTGGGCCGCCGCATCGGAGTTCCGCTGTGACGATCGCGTCTTGCACGCGGAGCGCTGCGACGACCACATGACTCAGGCAGCGCCGCGCCTCATCATCCTCGGTTGCGGGACGTTCGCCGTGCAGACCCTCGAGATCGCCGAGGAGGCCGGCGGGTTCGTGTCCGCCGGCTTCATCAACAGTTTCGAAGTTCCCGCACCTGGCACGACGCTCGAGGGCCTCCCCGTGTTCGGGCTCGACGCGCTGCCGTGGGGTCCGGACGACGTCCTTGTGGTCTCGGGTGCGGTCAGCAACCGGCGACGTGCCGCGATCGAAGTGCTCGCGGGCCGCGGCTACCGTTTTGCGACGCTCGTCCACCCGACCGCGTACGTTTCACGCCGCGCGACGCTTCGCGAGGGGGCGGTCGTCAATTCCGGCGCGCAGCTCTCGATCTATGTCGAGCTCGGTCCGCACGCCATCATCAACCGCGGGGCCACCATCGGCCATCACACGAAGGTGGGCGCGTTTGCAACCGTCGGACCCGGCGTGACGATCGCGGGTTCGGTGGCGATCGGCGAGGGCGCCTACATCGGCGCCGGCAGCGTCGTCCGCGAAGGGTCGGCGATTGGCGCGGGTGCCGTGGTCGGCGCCGGGGCGGTCGTCGTGAAACCGGTTGCCGCGCATACGCTTGTGACCGGCGTTCCCGCGACGGTGGCGAGAACGGACGTGGACGGTCTGTGATAGGGGTTTCTTGCGCGGCGCGCAACCCGGGGCACGGCGGGATGCCCGCGTAGCGATGCCGTCGATTCTTCTCGCCGGCCCGCGCTTCGTGCGCAAGTCCGGAGGGCTCGAACGCGCGCTCGCCGATGTCGCAGTCGGATTGCGCGAACTCGACTTCGCGGTCGACGACGCGACGGGCGCGACGAGCGCGCCCGAAGCGCGTGCGGGCGAGCCCCCGCCGAGTGCCAGCTGGCTCACCAAGTTCAACCGTTCGGAAGCCGCGGTCGACTTGTGGTCTCGCCTGTCACCGCGACGGCGGCGCGCGCTGCGCGATCTCTTCGCGACGACACCGGAAATGTCGGCTGCCGCCGGCGGGTTGCGGGACCTCGAGCATCGGCTCTCGTCCCGGCGTTATGACGCGGTCCTGTACTGCGTCGAGGAAGCGCCGCCCGGGGGCTTGGCACTGGCGCTCGCGCGACATCCGTGTGTCGTCGTGGTCGCAATCGAAGGTCTTGCGGCCGAGCTCGGGGGCGGCACGATTTCGGGCCCGCTTCTGCGCGCGCGCGGCGGACACCCGTGGCTCGGCCGGCGTGCGTCCCCGCGCACCATTCGCTGCGCGATTGTTTCGAGCCGCGGCTGGGCTGCAGCGACGGTGCGCGCGGGTGTCGCGGCGTCCGCCGTGCATCCGGTCTATTTCGGCGTGCCGGTGCCGACGCAGATGCGTCCTGCGCGGGATTTCAACGGTCGTCTTCTCTACGTTGGCCGCCTGGTCAAGGAAAAGGGCGCACATTGGTTGCTCGAGGGTATCGCGCGCGCTCGCGAGCGCGATCGCAGGCTTTGCCTGACGCTCGTGGTGGGCGAAGGCCCATCCGCCTATCGATCGCTCGTCACGCGGCGCATCACGGAGCTCGGGCTCGCCGATTCCGTCGAGTGGCGCGCTTCGGTGCCGCGCTCGGCACTCCCTGCGCTGTTCGCGGAACACGACGCGTTGCTGTTCTGGTCGCCGGTCCAGGAGCCCGCTCCGCTGGTCGCTATGGAGGCGATGGCGGCGCATTTGCCGGTCATCGTGCCGGCGCCGTTGTCACCGTCGCCGATCTACGAAGATGGCGTGACGTGCGTCACGTTCGCCCGCCGCGATCCTGCGGCCATCGCGCGCGCCATCGAACGCTTGTCCGGCGATCCTGCGCTCGCCGCGACCGTCGCCGCGGACGGCGCGAAACGCATCCGCGAGGCATTCACGCCGATGCACACAGCGCGGCAATATGCGGCGCTCATCACCGACGCCATTGCCGCTCTTCGCTAGATTCCGAGCACGGTACCAGTCAAGCCGGGTTCGCCAGTCGCCCAGATTTCGTCGAATCGATTGATGAGCGGACCGGCGAGATGCGGAGATTCGATCGCGAGCGTCGCGCGCGGTTGCTCGATGTGAAACCGATGCAGGAAGTGGCGTCCGTCGACCAGCACGAGCGGGTCCGACGCGCCGCGCGCCTCGGGCCCGGTTCGATAGATCGTCATCCGGTCGCCGAACGATTTCAGCAACGCGAGAAGGCGCGGCGACGACGATTCGAGCCAGCGCGTCTCATGCACGATGATCTCGATCTTCGATGTCCGCGCGCGGCGCAGGAACGCCGACAGCAACTCCGCGCGGGCGGCGCTGTTCCAGCCCATTTCCGACATGTCGTTGTCGAAGACGCGGATCGAGTGCCGGGCGAGCGCGATGATTTCGTCCAGTGCGGCGACCTGGGCGCTCACAGTCACCAACGATTCCTGGCGCGGTTGCGGCGTCGGCGGTTCTTCAGCGATCGGGGTGGAGGTAGCCATTGCGATACCAATCGTACAACAGGACGATGGTCCGCGGCGCGGCCGCAGCGATCGCGGCGCGCGGCAGCGCGCGTGCGTTGGCGAGACGTCGCAACGTCGGCACGCCGGTCGACGGCCAGGGCATCGCGCTGCCGTTCATGTAGAGCCGCCGGTCGTCGTAGAGGAGCTGCGATCGCAGGTCGAGTCGAATGCCGTGGCGGCGCGCCTTGGCGCGGAACGAACGCAGCGACAGCATCGGCGCAGGCGGCGCGAAGAAGACCGATGGCTTTGGCTCCGAGAGGAAAGTGCCGAGGAAGCGGTCGGCGCTGTCGCGGCCCCACCGTATCGAAGCGAGCGTCTGCGCACAACGTCGCTGCATCGTCGCGCCGATTCGTGCAGGCTCGCGCGATGCGCGGAGATCCGGGTCCTTATAACGTCCGTCCAGTGCCAACTCATCGCGAAGCCAGTCGAGAAAAGCGGTGGCGAGCTCGTTGGCAGACGGCGCGCGAAAGCCGATCGAATACGTCATGCAGGCGTCGATCGCAGTGCCATCGTGCGCGAAGGACGGCGGCAGGTAAAGCATGTCGCCGGGGCCGAGCACGTCGTCATGCTCCGGCTGGAAGCGACGCAGGATCTTGAGCGGAAGGTTCGCTTTCAGCGCGTAATCCGACGGACGTCCGTAACGCCAGCGCCGCCGCCCTGCGCCCTGCAGCAGGAAGACATCATACGAGTCGATGTGCGGCCCAACGCCGCCTCCAGGTGCTGCAATGCTCACCATGAGGTCGTCCTGTCGCGCGAACGGCAGAAAGGCGAAACGGCGAAGCAGAGCGTCAGCTGCCGCGACGTGCAGATTCACGCCCTGCACGAGCAGCGTCCAGCCGCGCGCGGGCAGCGCATTGAAGTCCGTGCGCCGGAACGGCCCGTGCGCAAGCGACCAGCGCGCGCCATCCCTGACGACGAGCCTCGATTCGACGTCATCGCGCATCGCCAGCATTGCGAGCTCGCGCGAGCTGACGGCATTGCGGAACCCCGGCAGCGCCGAACGAACCAGCAACGCATCCTTTTGCCAGAAGCGGCGAAGGAACATTGCGGCGTTGCGGCCACGGAGAATGGGCGATCCGGTCCTGTCGTCGATCGCGGCGCGCATCGGCCGATTATAGCGGCGGCGTCAGTTACAATAGGCGCCCCCGCGGAGGCACTATGAACGTTTTCGCCAACACCGTCGTGACCATGTCGTTCGAGCTCTTCGATAGCGAAGGTACGCTGCTCGAAGCCACGTCCGAGCCGATTACGTATCTGCATGGCGGGCACTCGGGAATGTTGCCGAAACTCGAGGAGGCGCTCAACCTCAAGAAGAAGGGCGACGCGATCTCGGTCGATGTCGAACCGGCTGACGCTTTCGGTGATTACGATGCGGAACTCGTCAAGATCGAGCCGGTCGGTAATCTGCCGTCCGACATTCAGGTCGGCATGCAGTTCGAGGCCTTCGCGAAACCCGACGATGAGCCAGGGACCGGCATCGTCTTCACCGTCACCGACATTGCCGATGGCAAAGTCGTGCTCGACGGCAATCACCCGTGGGCCGGCAAGCGGTTGCGCTTCGACTGCCGCATTCTGGACGTGCGGGCGGCAACACCGGAAGAAGTCGCGCATGGTCACGTGCACGGCGAACATGGGCATCATCACTGAAGGCGCAACATGGCGCAGGTCCTGTTCAAGAACGCGCGTTTGCTGGATCCTCGCGCGGATGCGCTCGAAGGCGGCGTCTCGGTCCTGGTCGAGGGCGACACGATCCTGGAAGTTTCCGCGAAGGCGATCAAGACGACGAATGCCGACGTAGTGGACTGCAAGGGCCGGACGCTGATGCCCGGCCTCATCGATTGTCATGTTCACGCCATGTTGTCGGAAGTGAACATCCGCAATCTCGAAGCCGTTCCGCTCACCATGATGACAGTGCGCGCGGCAAGCCTGGTGCGCGCGATGATCGATCGCGGGTTCACGACCGTGCGTGACACCGGCGGCGCCGACTGGGGGCTGCGCGACGGCATCGCGCAGGGATTGCTGCCCGGACCGAGAATGTTCATCGCCGGGCGCGCCATCGGTCCCACCGGCGGGCACTCCGATGCGCGCCGCCGCACGGACACCGGTGTCGGCGCGTGCAAATGCTGCAACGCGATGACGTTCTGCCTCGAGATCGCGGACGGCGCGGACGCCGTTCGCGCAGCAGTGCGCGAGCAGCTTCGCCAAGGTGCCGACCAGATCAAGATCATGGTTTCGGGCGGCGTCGCGAGTCCCTATGACCCGCTCGACAGCCGCCAGTTTTCGCTGGCCGAAATCGCTGCCGCCGTCGAGGAAGGTGCGGCATTCGGTCGCTACACTCAGGCGCATGCGTACACGCCCGAGGCGATCACCCGCGCCGTCAGCCAGGGTGTGCGTACCGTCGAACACGGTAATCTCATCGACGAGCCGGCGGCGAAGTTGATGAAGGAGAAAGGCGCGTACCTCGTCGCGAACCTGGTGGCGTATTACGCGATGAGGGAGCGCGCAAGGGAATTCGGCATGACGTCGGAAATGCTTGCCAAGAACGATTTGGTTATCGACGGCGGATTGAAGTCGCTCGAAATCTGCAAACGAGCGGGCGTGCCCGTCGGATACGGAAGCGACCTCCTTGGCCAGTTGCAAGTCGACCAGAGCCGCGAGTTCCTGCTGCGCCGCGAAGTGTTGTCGCCGATCGAAATCATCCGCCAGGCGACACTGGTCGGCGCGGAGATTGTCCGGATGCCGGACAAGCTCGGTGTATTGAAGCCCGGCGCGTTCGCAGACATCCTCGTGGTCGAAGGCGATCCGCTCAAGAATCTCGAGTTACTGACCGGTCAAGGTGAAAACCTGTCCGTCATCATGAAGGCCGGCCGCTTCCACAAGAACCGCTTGGAAGCCTGATGGGCGCGGGGGCGATGCCCGTAGAAATCACAACTAGTGGCCCGCGAGGCGGCGGCAGCACCGGCAGCGCTTACGACGCCGCGGGCGCCAATCGTCGATTCGCGCCTGATCGGCCGCATTGCGCTCATAGCTGCCGCCGCGATCGGTTACGGCGTGATCTTGACGCCGCTGCTGTTCGTCTGCTGGCTCAGCTTCTTCAGCAACGAGATCGTGACGTTCCCGCCGCAGGGCTACACGCTGCGCTGGTTCGCTCATATCTTCGACCAGAACAATTTCGTCAGCGGGTTTCTGACCAGCCTGCAGGTCGGCATCGTGGCGATGGTCGGCGGGCTCGCCCTGGGCGTGCCGGCAAGCCTGATGCTGGCGCGACGCCGGTTCCCGGGACGTGAAGCATTGAACACGCTCCTTCTCCTTCCCCTGGTTGTCCCCGGCATCGTCGCCGGAACCGCGATCTATGTATTCCAGATCGAAGTCGAGCTCGCAACCGAGCTGCCGCTCCTGGGCTCGCGCGCCGGCCTCGTCTTCGCGCACATCATGATCACGATTCCATGGACAGTACGCCTTCTGACCGCGAGCCTCGCCGGATTCGATCGTTCGATCGAGGAAGCCGCGCAGAATCTTGGCGCCACGCCGGTCCAGGCATTCCTCAGGATCACGCTGCCCGTCATCAAGCCCGGAGTCGTGGCGGCCGCCGTATTCAGCTTCATCATCTCGTTCGGCAACCTCGAGATGACGCTTTTCCTGGTCGCGCCCGGACAGACGACGCTGCCCATCGCCATCCTGCAATATCTGCAGTGGCGCATCGACCCGACCATCGCCGCTGTTTCGCTGTTGCAGATCGCCCTGATCGGCGCCGGGATGCTGATCACCGACCGCTACGTCAAGCTGACACGGGTGCTTTGGTCCAACATGGCACGGCTAGAGCTCACGGGACTCACCAAGATGTACGGCGATTTCCGCGCCGTCGCGGGTGTGGATCTCGACATCAGCCAAGGCGAGCTCGTGGTGTTGCTCGGACCGTCGGGATGCGGCAAGACGACCACGCTGCGCATGATCGCTGGATTTGTCGCGCCCACTGCCGGCGAGATCCGCCTCGGCGGTCGCAACATCACCGGGCAGCCGCCGTGGAAGCGCAACACCGGGCTCGTGTTCCAGAGCTACGCCCTCTTTCCGCACTTGAGCGTGACCGACAACGTCGCCTTCGGGCTGCGCATGCGGAAGCTCCCGCAATCAGACATCTCCGCCAAGCTCTCCAACGTGCTGCGCCTGGTGCGCCTCGAGGGTCTCGCGCAACGCCTGCCGCGCGAGCTGTCGGGTGGCCAGCAGCAACGCGTGGCATTGGCGCGCGCGCTGGTGATCGAACCCGATATCCTGCTGCTGGACGAGCCGCTGTCCAATCTCGACGCCAAGTTGCGCCAGGAAGTGCGGGTCGAGATTCGCGAATTGCAGAAGAAGCTGGGACTGACCACGGTGATGGTCACCCACGACCAGGAGGAAGCACTCACGATGGCGGACCGGTTGGTGGTCATGTCCAACGGCGAAGTGCAGCAAGTCGGCTCGCAGCGCGACCTCTACGAAAACCCGGCCAATGCGTTCGTCGCGGGTTTCGTGGGCCGCACGAATCTGCTCCACGGCCGCGTGGAAAGCCCCGGCGTCTTTCGCAGCGAGAGCGGTCTGCGCATCCGCTGCCGCCAGGACGCTCGATCTGATGGCCGATCGCTTGCCCTGCGACCCGAGCGTTTGTCACTCGCCGGCGCGCCGATCGCCGGCGCCGACAACTGTTTTGCCGGGACCGTCGAGTTCGCGTCCTATCTCGGAGGCATACTGGAATACTATGTGCGCTTGACACCGGAGGACCGGTTGATCGTACAAGCGCCGAACACCTTCGCCGATCAAGCGTACGTCGTCGGCGATCACCTTCATTTGCACTGGCCCGCAGAGGCCAGCCTCGTGCTCGCCGGCGATGGCGGCAGCGCGGGCTGATCGATAAACGCCATCGGAACATCGGGGGTTATCCGTATGGAAACGCACGGTTCGGACATCAAGCGGCGCCGATTGATGCAGGCGGGTGGCGCCCTCGCGGGTCTCGCCGCGGTGGGTCCCTGGTCGCTCGCGCGGGCGCAGTCCACGCAGCGCATCGTCCTCGGCACCTGGGGCGGCGACTATTCGAAGCTCTTGTCGAAGAATATCGACACGCCGCTGATGGTGCCGAGGAATTACGAGGTCGTGCATGACATCGGCGGCGATCCGGAGCGTCGCGCCAAGATGCGCGCCGAAGCGCGGCTGCCGCGCGGCACGAGCGACCTGCAGGGGCTTTCGGCCGCGCAGATGTGGGAAGTGAACGAAGCGGGCCTGTGCCTGCCGATCGACTACGCGAAGATCCCGAACGCGCAGTACCTGCTGCCGCAGATGAAATATCCCTACGGCATCGGGCACATCTACTCGGGCAAGGTCATTCTCTACAACCCGAAACTGATTACCACGCCGCCGACGAGCTTCGCCGACGCGCTCGACGCGAAGCACGGCAACAAGCTCGGCATCATCGACATCCAGTACCAGTACACGATGATGGCCGCGGCGCTGGGGTCCGGCGGCTCGATGACCAACTACGAGCCGGGCAAGGAGCGGCTGATGGCGTGCCGGAAGGCCGGCGCGAAGATATTGCCGACCAACGAGGCGATGGCGCAGTCGCTGCAGAACGAGGAAGTCGGCATCTGCATCATGTGGAAGGCGCGCGCGGTGCAGTGGCAGAAGGCCGGCGCGAAGGTGGAAACGGTGGCGCCGAAGGAAGGTGTCCCTCTCTACATCTCGGGCTTCGTCATTCCGAAGAACGCGCCGAACAAGGACGCCTCGCACGTCTGGCTGAACGAGATGCTGATGCCGTCGGCGCAGGAGGCTTTCGCCGAGGACATGGGCTACAACGCGACGGTGATCAACGCCAAGATTCCGCTCGCGACCGAGAAGCGCATCGGTTTCAACGCCGACGAGCGCAAGCGGCTCATCGATCTCGATTACAGCTACCTCGCAAAGAACGATGCCGCGCTGAAGGAGTGGTGGGACAAGACGTTCAAGGGCTAACGCTCCTCGAACCGGGCGAGGAATTCGATCATGGCTGCGGCGGCCGCACGCCCGGTGCGCGGAATCGCGCCTGGTTGGACGGCCGCCGCAATGGTCGCCCCGGCGTCCATTCTCGTGACGATCGGCATCGTGGTGCCGATCCTCATTCTCGCGCGCTACAGCTTGAACCAGTACACGCCGGCCAAGATGATGGTCGACGCGGTCACGCTCGAGAACTACGCCAAGTTCTTCACCGATCCGTTCTATGTCGCCGTTCTGCTGCGCACGATCCGGGTGGCGGCGTTGTGCACGGCGATCTGCCTGCTGCTGGCGTTCCCGATGGCCTATTGCCTTGCGCGCACGCGCTCGCGTTTCAAGAACCTGCTCTTGATGGTCGTGATCCTGCCGCTCTTCGTCGGCAACGCGGTGCGTGCGGCGGGGTGGATGGTGCTGTTCGGCAACAAGGGCTTCGTCAACGCGGTCCTGATGGGGTCGGGCATCACGCGCGAGCCGCTGCAAATCATGTACACCGAGCACGCGGTTGTAATCGGCGTCATCGCCGTCAACCTGCCGTTTGTCGTGCTGACGCTGCAAGCGGTGCTCGAAGGGATCGACCGCGCGATCGAAGAGGCGGCGCAGGGCCTCGGCGCCGGCCCGTGGCGAACGTTTCGCCACGTCATTCTTCCGCTTGCGATGCCGGGCGTCATCGCCGGCACCATCCTTTCCTTCATTCTGGCAATGAACGCCTACGCGACGCCGGTGCTTCTCGGCGGCCCGACCTTCCAGATGATGGCGCCGACCGTCTACAACCAGTTCGCCGGGCTTTCCAACTGGCCATTTGGCGCGGCGCTGGCGTTCATCCTGATGACCGCGACGCTGCTATTGACGGTAACGTCCAATTGGGTTGCCCATCGCCGCTACCGGCAATGAGATCAGACATCAGCGCCCGAGGAGTTTGCGTAATTCGTAGAGCGCCGCGTGCGCGTCGCGCGGCGTCATCGCGTCCGGATCGAGATCCGCGAGCTTGACGGCGACGGCCGCGGCTTCGGGCGACGCAGACGGCGCCGGCTCGTCGGCCTGCACCGCAACCCCCGGCGGCGCGAACAGGTCGGCCTGTGACGCGCCGACCGCGCTGAACTTGTCGAGGCGCGCGAGATAGCCTTTCGCGCGCCGGATCGTGTCCGCGGGCACACCGGCCAGCTTCGCCACCTGCAGCCCGTAGCTGCGGTTCGCCGGTCCGTCCTCGGCGGCATGCAGGAAGACGATCCCGCTCGCGTGCTCGACGGCGTCGAAGTGCAGGTTCGCGCAGCCTTCGATCTCGGCCGGGAGCGCAGTCAACTCGAAATAATGCGTTGCAAACATCGCCAGCGAGCGATTTCGCTCGGCGAGCTGGTGCGCAATCGCCCATGCCAGCGCAAGTCCGTCGAAGGTCGACGTGCCGCGACCGATTTCGTCGATGAGGACAAGACTTTGCGGCGTTGCGCGATGCAGGATAGCCGCGGCCTCGGTCATCTCGACCATGAACGTCGAGCGGCCGCCCGCGAGATCGTCGGCGGCGCCGATCCGCGTGTGGATCGCGTCGAGCGGCCCGATCCTGGCCTTCGTGGCGGGGACGAACGACCCGCAGTACGCAAGCAACGCGATCACCGCGGCCTGCCGCATGTACGTCGACTTGCCGCCCATGTTGGGGCCGGTGATGACAAGGAGGCGCCGCTCGGGCGCGAGGTCGAGATCATTGGCGATGAACGCATCCACCTGCTGCTCGACGACGGGATGCCGTCCGCCGCGAATCGCGAGCCCCGGTGCGTCCACGAATTCCGGGCGAACGAGATCGAGAGCCTCGGCGCGCTCCGCCAGCGTGACGAGGACGTCGAGCGCGGCCAGGGCTGCCGCGGCACCCTGCAACGCCGGAATGGCAGGTGACAGCGAAGCGATCAGCTCGTCGTAGAGCCGCTTTTCGCGGGCGAGCGCGCGTTCCTGCGCCGACAGCGCCTTGTCCTCGAACGTCTTGAGCTCGGGCGTGATGTAACGCTCGGCGTTTTTCAGCGTCTGTCGGCGGCGGTAGTCGTCGGGCACCTTCTGCGAGTTCGCGTTGGTGACTTCGATGTAGAAGCCGTGGACGCGGTTGTACTCGACCTTCAGGTTGGCGATGCCGGTACGTTCGCGCTCGCGGATTTCCAGCGCGAGCAGGAATTCGCCGCAGTGG
The DNA here is from genome assembly GCA_963724975.1 of uncultured beta proteobacterium. Taxonomy (GTDB): domain Bacteria; phylum Pseudomonadota; class Gammaproteobacteria; order Burkholderiales; family Casimicrobiaceae; genus CAIWHR01. Next base: position 41,197 of record CAVRXB010000008.1, read on the forward strand.
TCGTCGATCGAGCGCAATTCGTCCAGTTCGGCATCGAAACCGTTCGCAATGACGCTCCCGTCGCGCACCTGCGCCGCGGGTTCGGGCGCAATGGCTTTGGTGAGCAGCGCCGACCACTGTGGATCTACGGCAAGCCCGCTTGCGAGCTCGCGCACCAGCGGCGCGTGGTTGTCGGCCAGCATCGTGTGGAGATCGGGGAGCCGCTTCAACGTGTCGCGCAATCCGGCGAGATCGCGCGGCCGGGCGCTGCAAAGAGCAATGCGTGCCGCGATCCGCTCGACGTCAACCGTGCGCGCGAGCTCTGTCGCCAGCGCACGCCGCCCGCGCGCGTCTTCTCGCCAGACGCCGATGGCGGCATGGCGTGCGCCGGCGGCATCCTGCGAGCGCAGCGGATTCGTGAGCCAATGGCGAAGGAGGCGACTCCCTGCCGTCGTGCCGCAGGTGTCGAGCAGCGACAATAGCGTTGGTGCAGATTCGCCGCGGAGCGTCTCCGTGATTTCGAGATTACGTCGCGTCGCAGCGTCGAGCGACAGGAGCTCGGTTGCAGATTGGACGCCTAGCGAACGAATGTGGGCGAGCGAAGACTGCTGGGTCGCGGCGGCATAGCCGAAGAGCGCACCCGCGGCCCCCAAGCCGAGGTCACGATCCTCGACCCCGAAGGCAGCGAGGTCCTGCGTGCCGAAGTGCTTGGCAAGCGCGCGTGTCGCCGCGGCGGCATCGAACTGCCATCCCGGCAAGACTCGGGTCGGGACGGAAGTCGACGGTGGCAACGACGTTGCACCGTCCGCAACGAGGAGCTCCGCGGCGTCGAGGCGTTGCACGATCGCCGCTGCCTCGGTGACCGGCACTTCGGTCAACGTCAATTGACCCGACGCAAGATTGAGCCACGCAATGCCGGTCCGGTGCCTGCCTGCGTTGACGGCGACGAGGAGGCTGTCGCGCTTCGCATCGAGCAGATTCGCGTCGGTCACGGTCCCGGGCGTCACCACACGCAGCACCTTGCGCTCGACCGGACCCTTGCTCGTCGCCGGGTCGCCGATCTGCTCACAGATCGCGACCGATTCGCCGAGCTTCATCAATCGCGCGAGGTAGCCTTCGACGGCGTGATACGGCACGCCCGCCATCGGGATCGGCGCGCCGGCGGAAGCTCCGCGCGCGGTGAGCGTGATGTCGAGGAGCTTCGCCGCCCGCTCCGCGTCGGCGTAGAACAGCTCGTAGAAATCGCCCATTCGGTAGAGCAGCAGCTTGTCTGGATGCTCCGCCTTGGCGCGGAAATATTGCTGCATCATCGGCGTGTGTTGCGCTCGCAAGGCGTTATCGCTGCTCAATTTTGCACCTGTTCTACTTTTCCGCTGAAGCAGTAGCGCGACATGGCTATCCCGGGTCTCTCGCGCGGCGAGTAAACGCTGCTAAACTCGGAGTGTTGACAGACAAGTTCGTGGCGCGAAGTCCAATGCGCGCCCTTGTTCGCGTTCCTGTCCAGGTTGATTCCAACTCTGGTTCCGGAGGATTGTATGAGCCTGATGTTGACGAGTGAAGAGGTGCTCGAAAAAGTTCGAAAAGCATTTGCTCCCTACCATGTCGTTGCCGAACTTCAGGATTACCACCGCAAGCTGGGATTCCGTGTTTACGACAAGGACGACGAGGTGGTCGGCACTTTTGAAGGCAGTCTTATCCAGGACCTGAAGAATCCAGCGAACTTGAAGCGATTGCTTGTCGCCACACGATCCATCGTCGAGCGCAAGAACAAGAAACTGAAGCCCTGGAAATTCGAGTCTTGAGACCGGTCGTCAACGCGAATTTGCCGACGCCGGGCAGGTTTGGATTATAAGGCCCGCGCTGCGCTGCGCCACGCCTCGCTGCGCCGCGCATGAAAACGACAACGCAATTCTTACTCTTCCTCGTCGTCGGCGGCATCCAGGTCGCCGTCGACACGGTGTTGTTTGCGATGATTTTCATATTCACCGGCGAGCCGCTTCTGGGCAACGTCGTATCGCGCGCCACTGCCGCGGTCATCGGCTTCCTGCTCAATCGGCGATATACCTTCAACGCATGGCGGCCCGGGGAGGCGCGCGGACAGGGGCTGCGCTATATTCTGTTGTGGGTCGCGCTGACCGTCCTCAGCACGTCGCTGATCGGCGTGGCGAACGCCGTCCTGGCAGGAGTCGCCAACGCCCGGGAATGGATGATCGGGCTCAAGGTCGCAATCGAGGCCGCGCTGGCATTGCTGAGTTACCTGGGAATGCGGTACGGGGTCTTCCGGAGAACAAAAAAATGACAGGCGAAAGATGATCGACGGCCGCAGGATCGCGGTGGTGATTCCGTGCTATCGCGTGCGTGACCGGATTCTCGGCGTGCTGAACCGGATCGGTCCGGAGGTCGATGCGATCTATGTCATCGACGATGGCTCCCCCGATGAGGTGGGACAGCACGTTCGGGACAGCTGTCACGATCCGCGCGTCCGCATCATTCGCCACCAACAGAATGAGGGCGTAGGCGGCGCAACGATGACCGGCTATCGGGCTGCGGCGCAGGACGCAATGGACATCGCGGTGAAGATCGACGGCGACGGCCAGATGGACCCGGTCCTCATCCCAAGCTTCGTCGCGCCGATCCTGGACGGACGGGCGGATTACACGAAGGGTAACCGGTTCTACGACCCGGAGGATCTGAAGGGCATGCCAGCCATTCGGCTTATTGGCAACGCCGTGCTGTCGTTCATGAGCAAGGCGTCGTCCGGCTACTGGAACATCTTCGATCCGACCAACGGCTACACGGCGATCCGTGTGTCAGTTGTCGACTATCTGCCCCTGGACAAGATCAGCCGCCGCTATTTCGTCGAAAACGATCTGCTGTTTCGCCTCAACCTGCTGCGCTGCCGTGTCCTCGACATTCCGATGACCGCGGTGTACGCGGGCGAGAAATCGAACCTGCGCATTGCCGCTGTCATCCTGCCATTCCTCGCGGGCCACCTGCGTAATTTCGGCAAGCGCATTGCCTACAATTATTTTCTGCGCGATTTTTCGGTGGCCTCTCTGGAAATGGTCGTCGGTCTCGTCGCGACGGCATTCGGCGCAGTGTTCGGCGGCTATCACTGGATGCAATCGAACGCGACCGGCATCCCGGCGACGTGCGGGACCGTGATGATCAGCGGGCTTTGTCTCATCGTCGGCATCGTGCTTCTGCTCTCGTGGATCAATTTCGACGTGAACTCGGTGCCACGGGAGGCATTTCGCCCACTCACGCGCAAAGCCAATAAGGACATGGCTTGACGGCACTCCGAGGACGGACGCCGGCAACAGCGACGCCACCGACGGGGGAGCTCGTCGGTGTCGCGTTCGTCGCTCTTTCGCTATGCGCGCTGATGGTGCTGCATGCGCCGGGACACATGTCCTACGATTCGCTGGTCCAGCTCGATGAGGGATTCAACCGCAAATACTATTCCTGGAACCCGCCGAGCTTCTCTCTTTTCCTGGGCGAGACCTACGCCCTTTTCGGCAGCACTGCGGGCGCTCTTCTTATCAGCCAGTTGCTCTTGCTGGTTGCCACGTACCGCTTGGTAGCCCCGCCCTCGGCGCCGGTTGCGCTGCGACTCTGTGCGTTCGTGTCGGTGCTTGCCGTTCCGATCGTCGTCATTTACGCAGGCATCCTCTGGAAGGACGTTTTCTTCGCGCACCTCGCACTCATGGGATTCGCCGTGCTCCAGCGAAACACGGTGGAGAGCCGGCATCTGTTCGCGAGCGCGCTGCTGCTGGGCGCCGCGGCGACGATACGCCAGCAAGGGGTGGTTCTGCTCGTGCCGCTTCTCGGTTACGCGCTGTGGATTGCGAGGATTGGCGCTGGAGGCCGCACGACGACGCGGTGGCGGCTGTCCCTGGTTGCGCTGGCCGGATTTTTCGCTGCCTACGCGCTGATCAATACGATCGTCAGGACCACCGCCGTCGACCTGCCCGGCAAGCCCTACGAAACCGCGATGCATCTGATTCAGTATTACGACATCGCTGGCATCGACGTACCGGGAGCCGGAAATACCGCTCGATGATTTCGCGGCATTACCCGATTTCGACCGCGGCCAATTTCTTCGCGTTGTCCGTCGGGGTTACGACCCGGAGCGTATCGACTACTTGGAACCAGCCGAGAAGACCTTCGCCTTCAAACTTGGCCCGGAGGGCGACCGATTGGTCGGCCGCCAATGGCTATCGCTGGTGATTCAAAGTCCGCTGACTTACCTGGCGCACAGGGCGGCTGTCTTCAGCTGGATGCTCGGCAGGCACGATCCAACGAAGTGCGCGCCTTATATCGACCTTGTTTCGAGCGATCCGCCCGGCGTTGCGGAGCGGTATGGCCTGAAGCCGGGATTTCATCCGATCGCGAGCAGGTTTACGCGCACTATGTCGTCGGATACCTTTCGTCCCTGGCTGTTCCTGGCGGGCGGCGCGCTGGCGATCGTCGCGCTGCTGCTCTGGCGCTTGCGGCAATCGCGGCAGCTCGACCGCCGCGATTCCGCCGCCGCGTCGCGCGACGTCATCCCGGCTCTTTACTTGGCCGGATTGCTTTATGCGCTGGTCCACTTCAATGTCGGTATCGCCTGCGATTTCCGTTATCTGTATTTCCCGGTCGTGGCGTCGATCATCACGATGGCACACATTTTCTGGGAGGGCTTCGCGGCCGTGTTCGCGTCGCGCGGAGCGCAAAGGGCCGCCGGCTGACGCGCCGGCGATGTTTCCGCGTGGCGGAACGGGTGGCTATCTGAGGCACAATGCGACGCTCCTCCGTCCGCTCGTCCCGTGATGCCCGCCTTGATGCTTCGCCCCGGTTCGCTCACTCTCGCCGACCTCCGGCTCCTGTGGACGGCGCCGCGGCCGCTTGCGCTCGACGCTAGCGCAAAGTCCGGGGTCGATGCGACAGCGGAAACCGTGCGGCGCATCGTCGCCGCAGGAAAAACCGTCTATGGGGTCAATACCGGCTTCGGATTGCTTGCGCGCACCAGGATCGACGATGCGCGCCTCGCGGAGCTGCAGCGCGCTCTGGTGCTCTCGCATTCGGCGGGCACGGGCGCGTTGCTCGAAGACAGCGTCGTGCGCCTCATACTCGCGTTGAAGGCGGCCTCGCTTGCGCGCGGGAATTCGGGCCTGCGCTGGAGCGTGATCGAGGCGCTGGTCGCGCTCGCGAATTCGCGGATCGTTCCGTGCATTCCGTCGCAGGGCTCGGTGGGCGCATCGGGCGATCTCGCACCGCTCGCGCATCTCGCGTCCGTGCTGATCGGCGAAGGTGAAGCGACCGTCGGCGGCGGGATCGTGCGGGCACGGGAAGCGCTCGCGGAGGCGGGATTGCAGCCCGTCGTCCTCGGGCCAAAGGAGGGATTGGCGCTCCTCAATGGCACCCAGGTGTCGACCGCACTCGCGCTCGCGGGATTGTTCGCGGCCGAGCGGGCAATGGCTGCCGCCTTTGTGGCCGGTGCGCTTTCGGTCGACGCGTGTCTCGGCAGCGACACGCCATTCGATGCGCGAATTCATGCGGTGCGTGGTCACCGCGGGCAGGCGACCGCCGCGGCTCTTTATCGCGCGCTTCTCGCTGGCAGCGAGATCCGCGATTCGCACAAGGATTGCCCGCGCGTGCAGGATCCGTACAGCCTGCGCTGCCAACCGCAGGTGATGGGAGCGTGCCTCGACCAGATGCGGCATGCTGGCGACGTGCTGCTGACGGAGGCGAATGCAGTGTCCGACAATCCGCTCGTGTTTGCGGACACGGACGAAATTCTTTCCGGCGGCAATTTTCACGCCGAGCCCGTTGCGTTCGCGGCGGACAATCTGGCGATCGCGATCGCCGAAATCGGCGCCATGTCCGAGCGCCGAATCGCGCTGATGATGGACACGAACCTGTCGGGCCTGCCGCCGTTCCTGGTCGAGGAGGGCGGCGTGAACTCCGGGTTCATGATCGCGCAGGTGACCGCCGCGGCGCTCGCGTCGGAAAACAAATCGCTCGCCCATCCGGCTTCGGTCGACTCGCTGCCAACGTCCGCCAACCAGGAGGATCACGTCAGCATGGCGACGTTCGCCGCCCGCCGACTGACGCCCATGGCGGCCAACACGGCGCGAATCGTGGCGATAGAGTTACTCGCCGCAGCGCAAGGCGTCGACCTTCGCCGCCCGCTGAAGACGTCGGCGACGCTCGGGGAGGTCATGGCGGCGATCCGTGCGGAAGTGCCGTTCTGGGATCGTGACCGTGCATTCGCGCCGGACCTGGAAGCGATACGCCGCCGGGTCGAAGCCGGCGATTTTGTATCGTATGCCGAAGCGGCGATCGCGTGACGCGCGCCGGCGCGCGGCGCGATAATCGCATTTTTCGCACCATCTCTCGCGGAGGCCCGCCATGCACCGTGACAATCCCGCACCTCTCGCGAGTCCGGCTCCCGGCACGCGCTTCGCCGATCGGGTGATTCGCGCGCCGCGTGGCACGGCACGCACCGCGAAGTCGTGGCTGACCGAAGCGGCGCTGCGAATGATCCAGAACAACCTCGATCCCGAGGTCGCCGAGAATCCGAAGGAGCTCGTCGTCTACGGCGGCATCGGCCGCGCTGCGCGCAACTGGGAATGCTTCGACGCGATCGTCGCGTCGTTGCGCACGCTCGAAGACGACGAGTCGCTGCTGATCCAATCCGGCAAGCCAGTCGGAGTTTTCAAGACACACGTCGATGCGCCGCGCGTGCTGATCGCGAACTCGAATCTCGTGCCGAAGTGGGCGACGTGGGATCACTTCAATGAGCTCGATCGCAAAGGCCTCATGATGTTCGGTCAGATGACGGCAGGCTCGTGGATCTACATCGGAAGCCAGGGCATCGTGCAGGGGACGTACGAGTCGTTCGCCGAAGCAGGTCGCCAGCATTGCGGCGGGCAGCTGGCCGACAAGTGGATCCTCACCGCCGGTCTCGGCGGCATGGGAGGCGCGCAGCCGCTCGCGGCGACGATGGCGGGCGCGTCGATGCTCGCGATCGAGTGCCAGCAAAGCCGCATCGACATGCGCCTCGCGACGCGCTACCTCGATCGGCAGGCAAAGAACCTCGACGATGCGCTCGCGATCCTGCGCGACGCCTGCGCGCGCAAGGCGCCGGTATCAGTTGGCCTGCTCGGCAACGCGGCCGAAATCCTGCCCGCGCTCGTCAGCCGCAACGTCCGGCCCGACATGGTGACCGACCAGACCTCCGCGCACGATCTCGTCTACGGTTATCTGCCCGCCGGATGGAGTGTCGAGCAATGGAAAGCGGCGCAGGACGACGCGAGGCAGCACGCGGGACTCGTCGCCGCGGCGAAGAAGTCGATCGTCGCGCACGTGACCGCGATGCTCGCCTTTCACGGCCAGGGCGTTCCCACGTTCGATTACGGCAACAACATTCGCCAGGTCGCGTTCGACGAAGGGGTCGCGGACGCGTTCGCCTTTCCGGGTTTCGTGCCGGCCTACATCCGACCGCTGTTCTGCGAAGGCAAGGGACCGTTCCGCTGGGTGGCTTTGTCCGGCGACCCCGAGGACATCTACAAGACCGATCGCAAGGTGAAGGAACTCTTTCCGGCCAATGCGCATCTGCATCGCTGGCTCGGGATGGCGCGCGAGCGCATCGCGTTCCAGGGCCTGCCCGCGCGCATCTGCTGGCTGGGGCTTGGCGAGCGCCATCTTGCCGGTCTCGCGTTCAACGAGATGGTAAGGACGGGCGAGCTCAAGGCGCCGATCGTCATCGGCCGCGATCATCTGGACACCGGCAGCGTCGCTTCGCCGAATCGCGAAACGGAATCGATGGCGGACGGCTCCGACGCCGTGTCCGATTGGCCGCTCCTCAATGCGCTCCTCAACACCGCGGGCGGCGCGACGTGGGTGTCGTTCCATCATGGCGGCGGCGTGGGCATGGGCTATTCGCAGCACGCGGGGGTTGTCATCGTCTGCGACGGCACCGAAGCGGCGGCAAAACGAATCGAGCGCGTGCTGTGGAATGATCCCGCGACGGGCGTCATGCGCCACGCGGACGCGGGCTACGCGACGGCGATCGACGTTGCGAAGGCCAAGCGCCTCAACCTGCCGATGCTGCGGTAGTCGAAGATGAAGCGCGCGGTGCACGCGTTCGCCTTTGTCGCGATTGGCGGCCACGTCGGCGATTGCCGCCGAGATTCACGTCCTGAGCGCCGCTGCCGTCAAGGGGCCGCTCGTGGAAACGGCGGCGGCGTTCGAGCGCGAAACGGGTCATCGTGTCGTCCTTGAATTCACGACGGCGGGAAAGGTCGACGCGAGAATCGCCGCTGGGGAGCGGCCGGATCTCGTGATCAATTCGCGAACCCGGCTCGATGCCCTGGTTGCAAAGGGGGCTCGCGCCGGAACGGTACAGGATCTTGGCATCGTGTCCGTTGGCGTTGCCGTGCGCGCCGGCGCGCAGCGGCCCGACGTGTCCAACGTCGATGCATTTCGTGCCGCGCTCATAGCGGCACAATCGGTGACCTACACCGATCCGGCCGCCGGTGGGTACCGCGGGCAGCTACTTCACCGCCGTGATCGAAAAACTGGGACTTACCGACGCGCTCGCCGGCAAGCGCCGTCTCGCCGCCGACGGACTCGATGTAATGCGCAAGATCAAGAGCGGCGAGGTGGAGCTCGGCATTACGCAGGTCAGCGAGATCCTGCTCGTCGATCGCGCGACCTACGTAGGACCGTTGCCGCGATCGCTGCAATTGCGGACGATTTATTCGGTGTTCGTCCCGCTAACGGCCGATCCGGTCGATCGCGCATTCGTGTCCGCGCTGACGAGCGCTGCTGGACGCGCGCGATTCGACGCGGCGGGCTTCGAGTGAGTCAGGAGCTGGTCGGACTTACTTTCGCGGTTAGGCCTCGGCGCTGAGGTCGAGTGGCCCAAGAATGGCTGCTAGCGGCCAGAAGCCGCCCTTCTGTCTCCACTGCAAGTTCATCGGATGGCGGCCGCTGCGATCCTCCTGCTTGATCATGTGCAACACGCTTCGCATCGGGCACGCGTAGGCTGCAAAGAAGAGCGCGCTGCCCAAGAGGGCATGGGCTCCGTCTACTGGTACCGCTCTGGCCCGACGCCCGGTGGCAAGGCATAGGCCGATCGCAGCCGAACGTGGGAGAGGGGAAGATTGCCGAGAAGCACGCGTGTTGCCTCGCATTGTGCAAACTCTGGCGAGAGGAGCAGAGCATGAAGTCACACGCAACCACGCACGTCGCCGAAGATGGCAGAACCGTCCTCCACACAGAGGTTGAAGACTGGGGGGTTATCTCCCACGCGTTTGGCGCGGCTGCACGACAGCCTGCTCCGCCATGTGGATAGCGGTCGCTTGCCTGGCCTCGTCGCGGTCATCAGCCGGCGCGGCGCGGAGCACGTCGACGCCATCGGTACCCTAGCATTCGACCGCACGGCGCCGATGCAGCGTGATTCGCTTTTCCGCTTGGCCTCGGTGACGAAGCCAATCACGGCGGTCGCCGCGATGATTCTCGTCGAGGAATGCAAGCTCAGGCTGGACGATCCTGTCGATGAATTCCTGCCGGAGCTGGCGAACCGGAAGGTTCTGCGGACAATCGACAGCGAGCTCGACGATACCGTGCCCGCGAAGCGCCCGATCACAGTGCGCGACCTGCTGACGTTTCGCTCGGGGTACGGCGAAGTGGCGTTCATCTCGCCGATGTGCCCGCTTCAGGGGGCGCTGATCCAAGCTCGCCTGCCGCTGAGCACATTCATCTTCCCGGGGACTCCCGACGAATTCATGCAGTGCCTCGGCCGCCTGCCGCTCGCCAATCAACCGGGCGAGCGCTGGCTGTATCACATGAGCGCCGAGATCCTAGGGGTTCTGATTGCCCGCGTTTCGGGCATGTCGCTGTCGGCCTTCATGCGTGAGCGAATCTTCGAGCCTCTCGGCATGAAAGACACCGGTTTCACGGTCCCGCAGGCACAGCTCGACCGGGTCGCGACCTGTTACCAGACGGATTTTTCAAGCGGCGAGATCACCGTACTCGAAGAGGCTCGCAACGACCTCCTCGCGTGTCCGTGCGTCTTCGAGTCGGGCGCCGGGGACCAACTCGTCTCCACCGCTGATGACCTGCTCGCGTTCGGCCGGATGATGTTGAACCGGGGCATATACGGTAAGGAGCGGATCCTGTCGCGGCTGTCGGTCGAGCTCATGACCACGGACCAAATGACGGCCGAGCAGAAGGCAGCGTCCCCGTTCTTCGAAAACTTCTGGGACTCGCGCGGCTGGGGGCTGGGCGTTTCGATTGTGACCCGGCGCGATGATGTGGCCGGCGTGCCCGGACGCTACGGCTGGGACGGAGCCTTTAGCACATCGTTGTACGTGGACCCGCACGAGGACATGGTCGGTGTCCTCATGGCGCAATGCCGTCCAGGAGCGCTGCGTCTGCCGCCAGTCGTGCTCGACTTCTGGACGTCCGTGTATCAGGCGATCGATGACTGAGCCTGAACGACACCGGCGCCCGACAGACGATCACTTTCGGCGGGCCGACATGTCGGCAATGGGTCGAAAAGTCGGTGTGACAGTCTGATATCGGCCAATGGCGGAAATTGGCGGGCGACGGATGCGGCAACGCTGGCTTTTGCGCCTGCGCTTGACCCGAGTTAGTTGCCCGACGCGGCGTGCGCTCAAGGAATGGGCCACTAGCGCGCTGCAGCGGACGATGAAAGCAAAGCAGTTCAGCGAAGAGCAGAGCATTGCAGTGATGAAAGCGCGGAGGCCCGGGCCAAGACGAAGGATCTCTGCCGTCGGTGACGGAGTGGCGCCATATAATGGATTCGTCAATGCGCAACGAATTGAAGCAACGCACTGTAGTGCGCTACGGGCGTGTCGCGCAGACCTTCCACTGGGTCACTGCGATCCTGGTCGTCGCTGCGTACACCTACGGGCCGGGAGGCTCCGAGCTGCGCGTGTATTCGCCAGCGCGCGATTTCGATCGCCAGCTCCACGAGACGCTGGGCATGTGTGTATTTGCACTCGTCGTTATGCGCGTGCTGTGGCGGACCATCGACCTGCACCCGGACCCTCCTCAGGTTCCGCGCTGGATGGGCGTCGCGGCGAAGGCCGTGCACTACGCGCTCTATCTTCTACTTTTTTCCCTCCCGGTGACCGCGATCACCGGTGCTTGGCTGGAGGGTCATCCGGTGACGCTTCTCGCGGGCGTCGAGATTCCTCCGCTCTTGGCGCTTTCCCACGACCTGGGAGCAACAATCGCGACGGTGCATACGTGGCTCGGTGACGCGACACTATGGATTGCAGGCATCCATGCTCTCGCCGCGCTCTACCACCACATCGCCCTCAAGGACGGCGTGCTTGCCTCCATGCTTCCGCGCGGGTTTCCTTTGGGCGGTAGGAGACCGAACCGATAGCTGCTGCAGACGAGATGAAGCCGACGGCGCATGACACCTTGTGCGCTCCTGACTGTCCGCTATCAGAAGCAGCGACTGTCCGAAATGGGTCGATAGCAATCGTTTGTGACAGTCTGCTATCGGCCTATTCTGTTGAAAAACTCGAATGCTCCGCGTTCGTGGACGACGAGCGAAAACGTCGACCTCTAGAACGATCAGGATCCATCGTCACTCGGGTGATGACCCCGAAAACATCGCGGCACATGACATCGAAGAGTTTTTCACCAGGGGGCGGTCAGCGATGCCGCGAAAATTGCCCGCAGGCGTCGTCGCTGGTTCAGCAGAATGCTGCGATGCCTGCCCGTCGAGCCAGTGAACGGGAATCACCGACCCCCGATGACATACGCCGTGCGCGAGATGCTCAGCTAAGCGAAAAAGCGCCTGCGCATGCTCGCGGTTTGTTCGGATTGGCTAGAATTTGCACTGTGGCGCGAGCGCCGGGAGCTCGCCGCGGAACGGGAGGCTCACCGGAGCGATGAAGACGGTCACGTCCTTGGCCGGCGCTCCGGATTCATTGCGCCCGATATGCCCGCGACCGGTGTCAACGTAGCCCTCACCCTTTGAGACGACCTTCGGCGTACAGGTCGGATCGTCGCTCTCGTAGAACGTCACCTTCCCTTCAAGGACAGTGATGAAGACTGGACCCGGATGCGAATGCCATCCAGTCGAACTTCCCGGCGCGTAGTCGTGGGTTCGCACCACGATGTCAACCGGACGCTTGGCGTCGGCCGAGAACTCGATCAAACGGGGGTCCGCTTGTATATTGAACGCGCTGTAGGTGCCTCGGCCGATGAGGGTTGGCGTGACCCCTGTCGGCGGGTCGGCCCTCGTCGTTGCGACCGTCCCGAAGACAAGCAGGCAGACTGCAGCCGACGTTGCCAAGTTTGTTTTCACGTTCTCTCCCTTCTGGCTAGGTCAATTCGTTTATCGCACTCTTGATCGCCACGCCCACCAACTGTCGGTCGTCTTCGGTATCTCCCATTACGGTATCCCAATGCAGACGCACGTAAGCAGACCTGTGCTTGCTCTTCAGGACCAGCGTCTGTACGCCGCGTTGTTGGCCGAAAGCGTAGTCCGTGGCGTAGCCAAGAAGGTCTTGCACGCCGGCCTGCCACATTCCCGCTTGGACCGCATCGATGACCGCAGCCATGCGTCGGTGGAATTCCCGAGGCACGTCGACCGTAAGTGACTCTTTCTCGATCATGGGTCCGTGCGTTAACGGCGCAATCGAAGCGACTGGCTCAACCTTGCCGGTCGGATGCCGATGGCGAGTCAATTCGACAAAGCACGAGCGACATGCTGTGCAATCTGCCTTGAGACCTGACGGCAGGATGGATGGCTTCGTCTTCGCCGTCCGTGCGGTGGCGAACATTACGGCTGACCGGCGCGCCAACACGACCGGCGAGCGGCCGCGCGCACCGCGGATTGGCTCAGCGCGTCGACCCAGCGCCTGAACCAACTAGGCTCGCCCTATGGCCCGCGCTCAGGAAATGGTAGCAAGTCCTGGCGTAACGCTCATTTGCGGAACTGGACGTCTGGAGGGAACACGCACCTCCACATGGTGTTCCTGGCGATCGTCGGCCAGAACAACGAAGTCTCCTCCTTGCGCGACCCCATCGACCATGACGCTCGGTGCCGCCAATTCCTCGTCGCCTTCGACTTCGGTTCGCCGAACTTTGATGCGGTAACAGGTTTCGCGATACCGGTAATGCAACGCGAACTCGCTCCACGCCGGAGGCAGGCACGGCGCGAAACGAAGTCGATCCGCTTCCAGGTTGAGCCCCAGCAGCGACTCGACGACAAGCCGGTACATCCAGCCAGCCGAGCCCGTGTACCAGGTCCAACCGCCACGGCCCGTGTGCGGCGCGAGGGCATAGACGTCGGCGGCGATGACGTAGGGTTCCACCTTGTACGTCGCAGCACCCTCCGGCGTCAGTGCGTGATTTGTCGGATTGATCATCGCCGTCATTTCCCATGCGCGTTCAGCCTCGCCCAGAGCCGCGAACGCCATCGCAGCCCAGATCGCGCCGTGCGTGTACTGACCGCCGTTTTCGCGCACGCCTGGCACGTATCCACGGATGTATCCAGGCTCGAGATCCGACGTATCGAACGGCGGATCGAGAAGCTGGATCAAAGCATGTTCGCGGCGAACCAAGCGGACATTCACCGCGTTCATCGCCATGCGCGAGCGCGCGACATCATCCGGGCCGGAGAGCACCGCCCAACTCTGCGCAACCGAATCGATCTGACATTCGGCATTGTCGCGGGAACCGAGCGGTGAGCCGTCGTCGAAGTATGCCCGCCGATACCACTCGCCATCCCAGGCATTCTCTTCGATCCGTTGCCGCAATTGCGTCGCCTCCGTTTCGCAACGGTCCGCGAACGAGCGATCGTCGCGCAAGCGTGCAACTTTGGCGAATTCCTCCAGAACGTGACAAAGGAAGAACGCGAGCCAGACGCTTTCGCCCCTGCCGTGCCGGCCGACGAGATTCATGCCGTCGTTCCAGTCACCGGATCCGATCAGTGGCAAGCCGTGAGTGCCAAATCTGAAGCCATGCAGAACTGCCCTCACGCAGTGCTCATAGACACTCACGCTTATGTCGGACTGGGCTGGTAAATCATAGTATGAGTCGTCCTCTGCGTTGACCGGGCGGCCTTCGAGAAAGGACGCGGTTTCGTCGAGAATCGACATGTCGCCGGTGGTAAGAACGTAGCGGCTTGTCGCCAGGGGCAACCAAAGGTAATCGTCCGAGCAATGTGTGCGCACGCCGCGCCCCGATACCGGATGCCACCAATGCTGGACGTCGCCCTCGACGAACTGGCGACTCGCACAGAGCACGATGTGTGCGCGCGCAAGTCCCGGTTCGGCATGAACCAGCGCCATCACGTCCTGCAATTGGTCGCGGAATCCGTAGGCGCCGCCCGACTGATAGTAGCCGCTGCGTGCCCACAGCCGGCAGGCGATCGTTTGATAGAGGAGCCAGCCATTGGTCAGTACGTTGAGGGCCGCATCGGGCGTTTCGATCTGCACGGCGGCAAGCGTGTGCTGCCAGTGTCGGACCACGGCATCGAGCGCCTCACGGGCGGCCGCAGCTCCGCGATAGCGCTCCGCCAGCTGACTGGCCGCATCCGCGCTGCTCGCTGCGCCGAGACGAAAAACGCTCTCGTGCTGTTGCTCTTCGGCAAGATCGAAGGTGATCTGGATCGCGGCGCACGGATCCAGTCCGGCGCCAGTCTTGCCGGACAACCGCGACCGGTGCAGGGCGGCAGGATCGCGGAGCGTGCCATTGCGACCGATGAATTCGGTGCGACTACCGCTCACCGTTCGAGTGGGTCCGTCGACGTCGAAAAATCCGACCCACTCCGCGAAGTCGACGTTGTACGGATTTCGAGCACACAACGCACCGCTCCTGGCATCGATCTCGGTCGTCACGTGCATCGCGGATTTTGCCCGCAAATCGCCCAGTACCCATTCGACGTAGCCCGTTACGGAAAGTCGTCTTGCACGGCCCGAATGGTTGCTCACCTTCAAGGAGAAGAACTTGACCGCCGCGTCGAGCGCAACGAAGACCGTGAGCTCCGAGCGAATTCCATCCTCGGTGTGTTCGAAAACGCTGTAGCCGAACCCGTGCCGGGTGACGTAGGGCGCCGCCCCGCCACACGGGGAGGACGTGGCCGACCAGAAGCGGCCGGTCTCTTCATCGCGAAGGTATAGGGCCTCTCCGCACGACTCGCTCACGGAGTCGTTGTGCCACGGGGTGAGACGAAACAGGTGGGCGTTTTCACTCCACGTGTAGCCGAGACCGCTTTCCGACACGACGGTGCCGAAGGAGGGGCTCGCAATCACATTCACCCACGGAGCCGGCGTTGCGTCACCCGTTTCGGGCGCGATGACGTATTCGCGTCCATCTGGCGAAAATCCGCCGATTCCGTTGAAGAGGATCAAACCGTTTGCTGGCGAGTCGGCGTCCGCGGAAACCTGGGGTCGATAGCTGCGGGTCGGTGCAAGCGGCGGAATTCGGATGTCGGCAGGTACGCGACGGTTGATCTGCTCGGCCAGGGTTCCGCTTCCGTCGGTGATGATCGCGCGGGCGACCGATTGGAAAAGAACACGGTCCTCGGAGGATATCTGCTCGGCATGCCGCACGAAAATGCCCCCGGGGCGATCGACGAAATGGGCTTCGACACCGGCGGCGATCAGGCCCACGATTTGTTCCTGAAGCCGCTGTCGATAGACGTCGTGATCTTCGTTCCAGATCACCAGGTCCACGGCCAGCCCCTTGAGGCGCCAATACGCATGCGCCTGCACGAGCTGGCGCACGAGTTCGATATTGCCGCCGTTGGCAATCTGGAGGAGCACGATCGGCAGGTCGCCGGAGATCGCGTAGCCCCACAGGCCGGATTGCCCGCGACGATTTCTCACCAGAACACTCGCAGCCGCGCGCAGCGATGCATTGGCATAGATCACCGAGCTCGCGAGGCGGCTGTAGAGTTGCGAATCGGCCTCGGTGGCGTTGAGCTGCTGCAGCACCACCTGGCAGTGGGTCCAGGTCAGCTCGAACACGCGATCCGCGAGACGGCGATCCTGGTATTTGTCGACGAGACGGAGCACGGCTTCGCGCGTTTCACCGGCCCCTGAAACCATGTCGATCGTCGCTGTAGCACCGGCGTTGATGGTGATCCGATGGCGGATCACCGCGATCGGATCCAACACGGATCCTTCGCTGCCGGATAGCGCTTCGGGATGGGTCATCGCGAAGGGCGCCGCGACCGAACCGCCCCGGCCGATGAAACGCATGCGGTCCGTCTCGTATGAGAATTCCGGGGTGTCCACCCCATGCACGGTCATCAGATGAAACATCCACGGCACCTGTTCTTCGAGGGAGCGGGGACGGCGGGTGCAAAGAATTGCGTGCCGTCCATGGACGATCTCGGTTTGCACGAAGAGGTTGCTGAACGCCGGATGCAAAGCGTCCGCGGCCGGTGGTGCGAGAACCACCTCCGAGTAGCTCGTCACATCGATTGTCCGGGCGATTCGCGACCGGTTGGTGATGTGGACCCGGCGGACTTCGATATCATCTTCGGGCGAGACCACGATTTCGGTATGCGTCTCGAAATCGAAATCCCTGCGTCGGAACTCCGCGCGGCCCTCCGAGAAGATCGCTTCGTAATGTTCAGGCCGCCTGAGCGTGGGTTGGAACGCCGTTGACCAGAACTCGCCGCTCGTTTCGTCACGGAGATAGCAGAACGTGCCCCAGTTGTCGCAGGTGCTGTCTTCGCGCCAGCGGGTCAGCGCCAGATCTTTCCAGCGGCTACTCCCGCCTCCCGCATTCGTCACCATCACGTGATAGCGGCCATTTGAAAGCAGCTGCACCTCCGGAAACACAGTGTCCGGGTTGGTGAGCACGCGCACCGGCAACTGCGAACCGGCCCCCGCCGCGCGGTGATCGGGAAGATCGGTTGCGTTCGTATGAAACAGCGTGGCTCTCGGAACGCGCTCCTGCAGAAGAAGCAACGTCGCTTGGAAGAGCGGGTCCGATTCGAACCGCTGTTGCATCGGTCGCCCCAGGAGCACATAGGCGAAGGACAGCAGGCTCATCGCCTGGTGGTGCGCCATAAACGACCGGACCACGGCGCTCGACTCCCCGCGACGTTGCCGCGATGGCGTGTAGTCGATGGCTTCGAACATGCCGAGCCTTCCGGCCAAGCCATCAATGGCGAGTCGTTGCAGATTCGCACACGCCGCGTCGGGAGCGATCATGAGGGCGAGGGCCGACGCATACGGCGCCACGACCAGATCCTCACTCAGTCCACGTTTCAAACCCAACCCGGGGACCCCGAAAGCGCGATACTGGTAGTTGAGATGGACGTCGACAGTGTTGTAGCCGCACTCCGACATCCCCCATGGCACGCCACGTTGTCTTCCATACTCGATCTGTCGCCCAACCGCGGCGTGGTACGTCTGGTCGAGCAGGGTATTCTCATAGGTCGGCATCACGAGCAGCGGCATCAGGTACTCGAACATCGAGCCGCTCCACGCCAACAGAACCGGTTCCCCGCCCACGGACGTGAGCAATCGTCCGAGCGCGAACCAGCTTTCCTGGGGCAGCTTGTCCTGTGCGACGGCGACGAAATTGCTCAAACGCGCCTCCGATGCCAGCAAGTCGTAGTAGCTCTCGTCGCAACGGCGTTGCGCGACGTTGTATCCGATCGCCAACTGTCGACGCACCTTGTCGTACAGGAAGTCATAGTCCATTGCGGTAAGGGCGGTCGCCTGCTGTGCAAGCGCTTCGATGGCGACCATTCTGGCGGTGGCACGCTCGGTACCCTGCGTGACAAGACGCTGCAGCGCGTCGAGCGACTCCTGCGCCTCCGGCGTCGCGCCGCTGTCGCGCGTGCGGTTGATGATCGGCGCCCATGCCGCGTCGAGCAGCGCAAGTTCGCGGAGCGTTGGAATAGTGCCGCCCGGAAGGTCGGGACGTGTTCCTGCCGCCGTTGGCAGCTCCAGCCACGGCGCAAGAAAAATCACGTCATCACGCAACTCGACGCATTGGCGCTCGAGCGCCCGAGCCCAGATGCTTGCTTCGATTTCGGAGTCCGCAGGGTTTTGGGTCGTGAATTGTCCGGCCGCATCGGCTGCGCTTGCGGCGAGGCGTTCGACCTGGATCCACGCATCGGGCAGGGTGACCGGCCTGGCGGCGGCGGTCGAGGCAAGCACCTTTTCGAACGGTGCAACGGTGTGCCGTGACTGTTTGCCGATGGCGTCGATGAGAATCGCCAACGTATCGCTCAGACCCTCCAGCCATCGCTGGTTAAGGATCGGGGCATCGCAGAGGGCCGCGAGACCGGGTCGCAATGTCAGCAGATGGCCCGCGAGATTGCCGCTGTCCACCGTCGAGACGTAACGCGGAGCAAGGGGCGAACCCGTTTTCGTGTCGTACCAGTTGTAGAAGTGCCCGCGGTACCGTTGCAACGATTCCATGCTTCGCAGAGCATTTGTTGTGCGTACGATGAGTTGACCGGTCGACAGATAACCGAAGTCGTGAGCCGTCAGATTGGCAAGCAGCGCCAATCCCATGTTGGTCGGCGAAGTACGGTGCGCGATGGTGACCGCCGGATGTTCCTGCACGTTGTCGGGCGGCAGAAAATGATCGTCCGGTCCGACGTACGTCTCGAAATAGGCCCACGTTTTCCGCGCGAGATTGCGCAGGAAGTGAGTCTGGTCAACCGTCAGCCTCGCGCTCCGTCGTGCGAGCGGACGGCTCACCCACCAGGCGATGGCGGGCGATGCCCCCCACAGCAACAGGATCGCTCCGGCGACGGCTAGCGCCGCGGGATTCGTGAGCGACAGCCCGATCCACGCCGCGGCGGCTACTGCGGGGGCGACCGCCATGGAGCGATAGGACGCGAGCAGGTCCGTACGGGCGTGTTGTTCCAACGCGCGATCCACGTCACTCGACGTATTCCATTCCAGCAAGCGTCGGCCGGTGATCAGCATCCGTCCGATCGTGCGCACGACCGCATCTAGGCAGAAGTAAGCTTCATAGGGCAGAAAAGCGAGCGCGAGCAGCGCCTGAACGAGGTGCCGCCGCGCGCTACGCCCGACAGCAGTCAGATGCTGTCCGAATGGCACCTCGGCGGGCTTTCTGGCCAGATCGGAGAGCGACGAAATGACGCACGGCACCAGCAGGATACCGACGACAACCGCGGTCCAGAACCAAGGTGCTGACAGCATGCTCCAACCGAGCAGCAGCAGACAGGTCAGCGCGGCGGGGACGAGGCTGCGCCGCAGGTTGTCGAACAACTTCCATTGCGACAGCATCGAAAGCGGGTTGGGCTCGCGACGCGCATCCGGTCCGTGCACGCGTCGTCGCAGCCATCCCGCGAGCTGCCAGTCGCCGCGGATCCAGCGCCGCCGGCGGGCCATGTCGGCGCGATAGCGCGACGGAAATTCCTCGTACAATTCTACGTCGCTGAGGAGTCCGGCACGGGCGTAGCATCCCTCCAGAAGATCGTGGCTCAGGACGCGGTCTGCGGGAAAGCGCCCTCGAAGTGCACGCTCGAAGGCATCGACGTCGTAAATGCCCTTGCCAATGAATGAGCCCTCGTCGAAGACGTCCTGGTACACGTCCGAGACCGTGCGCGTGTACTGATCGATCCCCGCCTCAGCTCCGTACAGGCGCGCGTAGTGCGACCGGTTGGTGCCCGGCAGGCTCGCCGACACGCGCGGCTGAAGGATGGCGTGACCTGACGTCACGATCTCCCTGCTCGTTTCCTTGCCGAATTCATCGAAGCGAGCAGTGTTCAACGGATGCGCCATGGCGCCGACGAACTGGCGCGCCGCATCGCGCGGAAGTTGCGTATCCGTATCAAGCGTAATGACGTACTTCACCTGCGCAAGGATGCCCGTCGCGCCGACGACGAGAGAAAAACCGTCCGTACGACCGCCGCGCAGCAGCGCATTCAGGTCGCCAAGCTTGCCACGCTTGCGTTCGTGGCCCATCCAGATCCGCGCCACTGCATTCCAGCTTCGGGGGCGATGAAACAGGTAGAACACACTGGTGTTCGTGGAAGAACCCGCGCCGCCGTCGTTGGTGTTCCCGGTTTCCATCGCTGGCGAATGCTCGGCACGCCCGTACTTTCGATTCAGCTCGTTTATCCGCGCCTCCACCAACTCGAGGAGCGGTCGGTCCGCGGGCAGCGATTCCTCTCGCGCGTCCGGAAAATCGGTCAGCAAGCCAAAGTGCAGGTGCGCGTCGCGATTGGCGAGGAACCGGACTTCGAGGGCATCAACCAGATCCTCGACGTTTTGAACGCTGGTGAGCATGGTCGGAACGATCACGAGCGTCCGCGCCTCCGCGGCGATGCCGGTGGAGAAATCCATTCGCGGCAATGGCCGCGGCGTCACGATCAACGTGGCCATCCAGTTCACGATCGTCACGGCCAGTTGGCTGGTCACCAACAGACAAAGCACGACGACCGGCGCGAGCAGCGCCCAGTCAATTCCGGGAGCAACCGCATTGACGGCGAGGGCGGCGGTGGCGACGCCCGTGATCGCCGCGACCGCACCTAGATAGAAAGGCAGCGGAAACCGTCTTGCGATTTTTCGCCAGGCGGCACCCATGGAACTCTTGACCGCGGCGGCGCGCTCCAGCTCTGGAAGACCCCTGTCGATCAGATAGAAGCCGACATGCGCGGCCCGATCAAGGCTCCCCTTGCCGGTAGCGCTCGCTCGAGCCAACTCGATTGCCTTCTGCGCTACCTCCACTTCAGACAGGCGACCTTTCCTGGCGATGCGCTCGGTCGCGTGACGGTAGCGGTCGCGGGTCGCAAACTCCATCGCGCCATAGATGTCTTGCGGGTCCTGCCGCAGTATGTTTTCGACCACACTGATGGTCTCGACAAAATCGCGCCAGTCGATGGCGCTGAGAAAGCGGAGACTGCCAATGCTGTTGCTGATCGAGACCTGGTCGGACGCCTGCTGCTGGTTCGCCGTTTGCACCAACTGTTCGATCGTCAGATGGGATTCCGCGAGGCGCTGCTCGATCCACGTCAACGCGAGTGCCAATGCCGCACTCTGGCCTTGCAAACGGCGGGCAAGCTCCGCCACAAATGCGCTTGCCATGGGCGGCGTCGATCGCGCCATGTCGGCGATGACCAGGATCAGGCTCTTGGGATCCCGCTCGGCGATCTCCATCATCCGGTTGGCCCAGTTATTGGCCAGATCGCGCTCGACCCTGCCGGCGCCGATCCGCACGGCAACGCGGCGAAGGTTCTCGATCAAGGCGAGCCGCAGCATGATCGGGATGGCCCAAAGCTCGCCGAGATTGAGCGTGGTAACCGATTGATAGGCGGACACGAAGCGCCGCAGGCTGTCGGCGTCGACCCGCCCGTCTCCGTGCGCGATGGTCTCGAGCGCGATGTCGTACACGCGTGGCAGACCCGCCGACGACCCGAGCGCCAAACGTGGCAACTCGCGGCTGTAGCCGCGCGGCAAATGCCTCTTGGCCGTGGCGATCTGTTCTTCGATCAGATGGAAGTTGTCGAGCAGCCACTCGCCTGCCGGGGTGATCCGGTCGTTCCCCGATACCGCGGAGGTCAACTGTTGGCAGACCTCGATCAGCACCGTTTCGTTCGCGGCCAACCGGGAGAGGAGCCGGTCCCGCGCGCGGCGCGGTGTCAACCGATGCGCGGTCGCGAGCGTCTTGCCATGCCGTTCCATCTGCTCGGCACTGAACAGCTCAGAGCGAAGCGGCAACTCCTCGCCGAGCGGTTTGCGCGACAGGGCACCGGTGCGCAGGCGGGTCCTGAACTGAGTGAGATGCCCGAGAATCGATGTGCTACTGGTCACCGAATCACGCTGTCCATCTGTCATTGTCGCATTATCGCGGTCACGCCGCGGTTCGCGCAGCGACTGGCCCTACCGGTCCGACTCTTCGCCGCCACGTCTTATTCACGAGGTCGCCATAGCGGCAGTGCGCCGCGGGACGAATCAATTCCCCAGCAATCCGACCATTGGTGCAGCTGTTCCATACGCTGCGACACGACTTTGACGATGAGCAAATGCTGAGCAGCATTCGCCACGCGCGCCCTTAGCGCTGCTAGGGCAAGGATATCGGGGACACCAAAGGGCGTCTGTGCGCTCGCGCACACAGGGACGGCCGTCTGTCCCGGATCTCCGTTGCCCTCAGAGAGCCGAGGCGCGCCAACACACAGCCTCGCGGCAGTCATCCGGGAGCCTCTGGCGGGCAGTGGCCGTCACCGTGCGATCGGGCGTCAATGAGTGGTGCGTATCACTCTACCGCTAGTGGCGCAGCTTCTCGACGGTAGCGTTCATAGCGAATTCAAGCGCCGTCCTGTATGTGTGCGACCGTACAGACGTCGGCCCAAAGGAAGTCCAGTATGAAAAGGAAGCTTACAGTCAGGGCCAGCAATCGTCGTCTCCCTTCACGGCGCTTGTGACCAACGGACCCTGCATTGTCGTACGGCGCGTCCGGGCCGAGAAGGGCACCGTGGAAACCGGTGTGTCGTGAATCGGTTCAAACATGCGATTCGGTCCTGTAACGCACGCGAAGGGTGGTCTCATGAACAACATCGTTTACATCGTCGGCGCAGTCGTCATTATCATCGCTGTCTTGTCGTTTCTCGGACTGCGCTAAGGCGCCACGCGCTTGAAGTAACGCGGTGCGCGTCGCGGATGCGCCGTCGGTCCATTCCGATTTGCGTCTCCGGCGACGACGCCTTCGCTCGTCAAAACTGCTAATCGCGCACCGAACGACGTTTCCCCATGCATTTCGGTGGCGGCATCATTGGTTCCTTTTCCGCCCGAGGTAGATCGGAGTAACGCGGGCCCTACCGCCAGGCAAAACGTCCTTGTCCACCGAGGCCGGCTCGACGCAGCGCGGCAGCCATTGCACGAGCATTAGATTTTCCTTTGAACTTCCCTGGCCTCGTCGTGAACCTTCTGGCCACCGCGTTCGATGTCCGTTCCCGCGCCGGCCACGGTGTTACATCCCGATATCGCGCTCAACGAGCCCAGCATTCCCAGCATCATCAGTACCGTCAGAACTTTCTTAATCATGATCGATCTCCTCTTAATACGTTTGTCGACAGTGGACGCCCACTACGGGGAATGCTCTGCTCTCCTGCAGTGGGTGTCTGTGCGCTGGCGTACATGCGTAACGGCCAATTGCATTCGCGTCAGCCCTATCGGGGATTACGGACAGGCCAAACGCTGCGACCCAAACGGCGCGACGGGAAAAGAACGAGGCGCAACCGCGCCTCGTTCTTTTCGATACACCATTCAAGAGCTGCTCACGATGGTGATAAGGCTACGCCGTCCGGCGATTCGTATCGCTCTGACTGCCGGGCGAAATTCAGCATCGGTTTCCCGATACGCGACTCTCGGTATCGATCTTAGCGATCTTTTTGAACTGTGAGTTTGCTGTGGACCGATTTGACGCCCTCGGTGTCGCGCGCGATCGCGACGGCTTTGTCCACTTCCTGCCTGGCTGTTGGCCGTCCCCGTCATCCAGACAACGCCATTCTTGTCCGTATCGACGCTGATGTGTTTCGTGCTGCCGAGGTGTTCCGCCGCCAGCTTCGTCTTGATCTTGGTCGTAATGACCGAGTCCTTGACGTAGTTCGCCGGATTGGAACGGTCCGTGTCCGAATCGGCCGCATAGGCTGCAACGGGTGCCAGCACCGAACCGATCACGAAGCAGGTTGTCGCAAGTTTGAATCTCATGATTGACTCCTCACATTGTCTCCGCCGTCACTGCGCGGGATTACAGGCGTCCCATCAAGAACAGGACGAGTACGATTACCAGGATGACACCGACAATCCCGCTCGGAGCGTAACCCCAGCTGCGCGCGTGCGGCCAGGTGGGCAGGACGCCGACGAGCATCAGGATCAGAACAATCAGCAGAATGGTGCCAATGCTCATGCGTTGCTCCCTTTTCACCGCCACCGTTTCGCGGGGTGCCAAGACTCCGACACGTCCGAGCGGAAAGCAAAATGTGTCGCTGGCAGCAGATTGGTGGAGAGGATATTGGCGACCACGAACGTCGTCTGTTCGTTGGCGCACACATCACGGTCTTTGATTTTCGGGGCTACACGCGAGAAGGAGCGCGCGGACCTGCGTGGGATTTCCACCCGACCAACGTAGTGTGCGCTGCCGAACAGACGGCGCACGGGGAGTCGTCCAGGCTGTCTCAAGTCTCGAGGCGCATTGCACGGTACGTCGGTTGTGCTTTGCAGAAGTGGATCGCCGTCGAGATCGGGCCGGTACTGCACGACGTGTGCAGCCAGCCCGCGTTAAAAACGACGTCATTGAAAAGAGGTGGATTCCATGCTTTATACGATCGCAGTTGTTCTGCTCATCTTGTGGCTCCTCGGGCTCGTCACTTCCTACACCATGGGTGGTTTTGTCCATGTTCTTCTGGTGGTGGCCGTCATCATGATTCTGGTCAACCTGATCAGCGGGCGGCGCGCGTTGTGACGTCCTTGGCCAATCCCTGGCGCTAAATCGCGCCAGGATCGCCATCATGCCCAGTGCGACCAGCAGCAGCGGTTCCGCGCACGGTCACGGATTCAATCGCGCAGGACGAGCCACGGGGCACCGCGAATCGTTTATCGCCGGATGAGAGTCCGCGCGGACGAACGGAACTCGGGCGACACCGGACGTCATCGCACGTCAGGTGGAAACGCGCCGTGTGCGTGCGTTGGCGCACAGACTCGTCGAGGTTTCGCGAATATCTTTAAGCCTGGAGGCAAAGCTCTGGCCTTCGACAGGGCTTCCGATACCGTTACCGTAATTGAACAACAAGGAAATGACATGTCCAAACTACTGACTGCACTATTTGTCACTGCCGGGTTGACTCTCGCCGGCTGCGCGACCGCGCAAAAAGACGCTCCGATGGCCGCCGCGAAGCCGATGGTCCCGTGGCGCCGATTTCCAAGGACGCGTACGACGTGGTCGTCAAGAACGCCGAGGCGCAATACAAGATGGACAAGGACGCCTGTTCATCGCGAAGCGGCAACGCCAAGGACATTTGTCTCGCGGAAGCCACCGGTAAGGAAAAGATCGCCAAGGCCGACGCGGAAGTCGCGTACCACAACACGCCGAAGGCACGCGAGGATGCGCGCGTCACCCGTGCCGAAGCGACCTACAACGTCGCCAAGGAGAAATGTGACGAGCTTTCGGGCAATCCCAAGGACGTCTGCGTGAAGGAAGCAGACGCCGCGCTGGTCAAGGCCAAGGCCGACGCCAAGGTCGACCGTGTCGTGGCCGATACGCGCAAGGACGCGGCGGCGAAGCAGGCTGACGCCAGCAAGGAAGCGAACGCAGCGAAGCGCGACGCAGAGTACAAGGTGGCGATCGAGAAGTGCGACGCATTCGCAGGCCCCGCGAAGGATACGTGCGTCAGCAACGCGAAGGCGCAATTCGGCAAGTCCTGAGATCGATGCAAGTCTCCCTCGCCGCTCTCTTTACGGGCGGCATGAGGGATCGGGTATTGCGGCCGGGGTCGTTTCTTCCCTCGGCCGTTTTTTCGTCCTGCACGGGCGAGGAGCGATGGTGACCGCGAGCCGCGCGACAGTCGATGCGGCGACGCACACCGCGGCATGCGTGCGACGGCGCACAGACTTACGGTGGAGTCTTCCAGCTACGCTCTCCGATGCGAAAGGATCATGCAAACAACCAGAGCGTACCCGCCCCGTGTCCCCATCTGCCAAGACTCTTTCTCCTGATCGCACTGTTCGCCATGGGTTGGGGCGCCGATGCGTACGCCGCCCAGCGCACGGTTTGCACGATCACGGTTAATTCATCCAACGAAAAGGAGATGTTTAGGCAGCGTCTGCCGGAAAATCAGTATCAGTTTGTCGAATTGGTGGAGCGAGGTCGTTCCGATTGGCTGGCCTCGGCCTGCCGGCAAGGCATCCACTGTGACGTGCTCGTCATCTCCGGCCATTTCGACGGAAACACAGAGTTCTATTCGGATCAGACGGACGCGAGCGAGTTCCTGCCGGTTGCCGAGATGGAGCGCGCCTCGTGCAGTGACTCCTGTCCCGGCTTGTTCTCGCAATTGAAGGAGGTCTATCTTTTCGGGTGCAACACGTTGAATGCGGAGGCGGTCAAGAGCATGTCCTCCGAAGTCGGGCGAAGCCTTGTCCGCGCCGGGCATTCGCACGCCGAGGCCGAGCGCCTCGCGCGTACCTTGGATCAGCGTCACGGCGAAAGCAGCCGCGACCGCATGCGGCGCATTTTCACGAACGTGCCGGTCATTTACGGCTTCTCTTCGGTCGCGCCGCTGGGGCCTACCGCGGCGTCGCTCCTTGGCCGCTACTTGCAACCATCGTCGATTGCGGAGGTCGGCAGCGGTCGTACCAGTTCCAAGCTCCTCAGTTACTTTGCCACCGAGTCCATGGTCGCGGTCAGCGGCTTGAGCGAATCGGATCCGCGCGTTGGCTATCGGCGTGAGGTTTGTCAATTCATCGACGACCGACCGTCGCCGGCGGAGAAGCTCGGCTTCATTCACGGTCTTCTGCGTCGCGACATGGCGGAAGTCCGCATGTTCCTCGAGCGCATCGAAGGCCTGTTTGCGTCGCTGCCCGAAAGCGAGCGGCAAGCCCCGGCTTTCTCCGAGGCGCTCGGCGAGATCACGCGCGATCACCTCGCCCGCGACCGTTTCCTGCGCTTTGCCGAGGACGCCGATCGACCCCAGATTCGCGCCCGGATGATCGAGCTCGCGGGCACGCTGGGCTGGCTGTCGCCGGCAGATCAGCGCGCCGAGCTCGTACGCATGATCGGCGATCTCCTCGCAGGTAGATCCATCGGCGCTGCCGACGTCGACCTGTTTTGCTCGTTGAACAAGGACCACGAGCTCGATCAGGAACGTCATCGGCTGTCGCTATCGCCATCACAGGCCGACAAGGTAACGCACGCTGCGGCTCTTGCGTGCTTGGGGAGCGCCGAAAGCCGCGCGCGCGTTCTGCAGGCGCTGACCAGTCGCGACGACGCCGAAGTGCAAATCGCAGAGGTTTATCTCCGGCACCGACCGATCACGGACGTTGCCGAGCTCCGCGTTGTTGCGAGCGGGATCACGCGTATGACGGGATCGGGCCCGCAGGTTCGCGCGCTTGACACCCTGGCGCGCCATCGCCTGAGCGATCGCCAGAGTCTCGACGAGCTGGCACGCTTTTTCCCCGCTGCCGAGTCCGTTGATGTTCAGCGGGCCATCGCGGCGGTATTCATTCGCTCAGACTATCAATTGCTGCCCGAACCTGAATTTGTTCGCGTATTGAGCCAGTCTCGTCTGAAATCGCCAAACGGCGACGACATCATCGACATCCTCATCCGCCGCCTTCGGGCGCCCTAGGAGACACAATACAGGCGTGCTTCGCGAAGAGCCTCTAGTCTCCAAGCACCTTCGCAACGGGCTGTAGTTGCTCCACGTGTTGCGCCACGACCTTGACGATGACGATGATGGGGATGCTCAGCAGCATTCCCCAGACGCCCCACAGCCAGCCCCAGAACAACAGCGAAATGAATATGGCCGCTGAATTCATCTGGGCAATTCGCCCGGTCATCCAGGTGGTCACGAACGTTCCGACGACGGTAGCGATCACCAGCGATGCGCCAGCTACCAGCAGGGCCGTCGCAAACGATTCGAACTGCATGAAGGCAGCCATTCCCGTTGCGACGGCGGTGACGCCGGGACCGAGGTACGGAACGATGTGCAGCAGGCCCGCAGCGACGGCCCAGGCTCCCGCGTTCTCGAGGCCGATCAGGCTAAACGCGATCCAGCAGAGCAAAGCGACCAGCAGATTCGTCGTCAGGAGCATCAACATGTATTTCTGAATCGACCGGTTGATGTCGTCGAGTATCTTGACGGTGATCTTTCTTTTCGACAGCGACGGCCCTGTCAGCTGCACCAGCTTCCGCTTGAACGTATCGCCGCCGAGCAACAGGAAGAAGACCAGCAAGACGACCATCGCGGCCTGCGCCATGACTCCGATGGCACCCATCGAACTCTCCCACAGGTAGTTACCGAGCTTGAATGTGGGTTTGTCGACGATGACGTGAGTCGCCGGCTGACGCGGGGCTGCAGCGCCGCCGGCCGCGTGCGTGGTTGCCTGCTCGACCTCGGTCGCCGCGTTCTGCATTTTCTGCAGGTTGCCGATCTGGCCGATTTGCACGCGCGCAATGCCCGGCAGCGAACTTGGTCGCCGCTTGAGGTAGCTGCTCGATGATGGTCTGCATTTGTCCGCGCAACGAATAGGTGCCGAGAGTTAGCGCACCGATCACGCTTGCCATTACGACGACAGTGCCTATGACACGCGGAATCCTGATCGCTTCGAGCCATGCGACGAGAGGACTCAGCGTGTATGAAATGACGATGCCGAGCAACAGTGGCACCAGGAAGGTCTGCGCCCACGACAGGGCAAAAATAGACGCGAGCGCCGCCAGAATTCCCAAGGCGAGGCCCCGCGCATCGACCGACATTCGTGTCGCCGGGAGGGTGACGAGCGACGCGTCCACGACAGCGTCGACTTGCTCCACAGCCACCGCTGAGTCAGCAGTGGCGGCGGGGAGTGGAGCGGCAGCGGTATTCATGGCGCAATGACCAATGGCGGCGTCTATGGGCGAATTGCGGCGCGCCCGCGGCGCGAACGCTCACTTCGATTTCGTCGATCGCCTCTTTCCGTTCGATTCTTCGGGGAAAGAGAACAGCTCGTCTCGGGGAAATAGGCTCATTTGTTGTGCTCCCCACCTTGCTGCTCACCCTTGTCGGAGCCCTTCCCCTGGGCCGGCTTTGGCTCCTGCGCGTGTCCCTTGCCTTGCGGTGGTTTGTCCTGACCTTGCGCCCTCGGTGCCTGCTCCTGACGTTGGGCAGCGCCTTGCTGTGGAGGCGGGGTCTGATGCTGGGCTTGCTGCGGTTGCTGGGCCTGACGCTGGACTGACACGGCTTGCGCTGGTGGCTTGCCCTGAGGTCCGTTGTCCGATGCTTGCGTCCTTGGCGCCTGCTGCTGACGCTGGGCCTGCTGCTGACCTGGATGCGGGGTCCCCTGTTGTGGAAGCGCCTGCGTGGTTACGGGCCTTTGAACATCTCCACCCGCCGTTTGCGGCGGTTGTCCGCGCTGGGCCGGTGCAGCGTTTTGCGGGACCGACGATGGCGGCCGAGACGCGCTGATCCTGCGGGGCACTTCTTTCCTGAGGCACTGGCCTGCCGTGCTTGTGGGGAGGGCGCGGGCGCACTTTGCACTGGCTGGGCCTGATAGTGCTGTCGCACTACGTCGTCTTGCGGCTGGTATCGGTAGTTCTGGGTTTGGAGCGCCTGCTGCTGCTCCACGCGCGGATATCGATTCCCCGAATACTGTCGCTGATATACAGGCAACGGGGCGGGCGGTGGTACGGCGTGACGATCCCACATGTCCCATCCGCTACGACGCTGTTCCCATGAATTGCCCCAGTGTTCACCCCAGTGCGGCGGCGCATCCGAACGCCACCCGCGAAAGTACACGGGAGGTCGCCGGTAATAGCGCACCGGCACGCGCAGGACGAAGAGCGGGATAGCCTCCGGGGCCACGAGCATCCAGGGCCCGTTGTACCAAGAGCTTGCGTACCAGTTGTCTCGCTGGTAGACCCAGTACATGCCGTCGTAGAAGAAATAGTTGGAGCTCACCTGCGGAGCGTAGTAGACAGGGTAGCCGGGGACGGGCACGAGCTCCGGATAGACCGGCAGATTGATACCGATGCTGACGCCGGGAAGCCCGATGCCGACACTCACCTGAGCGGCGACCGAAGTGATCGAGCAAAGCAGCATGATCCACAGCGCGATGAGTGCGTTACGCATTTCTGTCCTTCGATTTGTTAGTTGTCCATGGTTCGTGTTGAAGCTCGCGGTATGACCACGAGCGGAGTACCCGCAGCGCTGCCAGTGCTTCAGCAGACTCTATGTCTAAAAGGAGAGGGTGTATGTGCGCCACCGCACGCATTGTGGGGTTGTCGCGATAGCGAACATGCGTCGCTTTGTCCCGCGTTTAGGCCGAGAGCCCGTTTCCAACCGATATTGGCTAAGCGGCGGCATAGAAGATCAGAACAGCGAGCGACGTTCCGAGCGCCATTTGCACCGCCAGTCGTCGGCCTAGAGCAGCTCGTCGAGCGGCAGCAACGAAAGCATGTCGACTTTCAGTCGCTGCCACATCGTCACGTCCGGCTCCCGGTCGAAGTCCACCGGATTTCCATTCTCCAGCGTGCGCCAAACGAGGTGTCGCTGATCTAGTCCATTGGCCTCGCTAAGCATCAGGACGTAGCTGTTGGCCGGTTGCGCGATATCTGCGAAGCGTAGGGCAATCTGGCGTGCAAGCTCGGGGCTGTCGATGATCAGTCCGATTTCGGTATTGAAGTGCAACGACCGCTGGTCGAGGTTCATCGAGCCGACGAATACTCGCTGGCGATCGAACACGAACACCTTGGCATGCAACGCATACATTCCCGAGCTTGGCGATTTCAATTGATTGCCCCGAACAACGGGTTGACCGAGCACTGGCCGCACTTCATACAGCTCAACACCCATTTTCAGCAGAGGCGACCGGAACGCCTGATACCCCGAATGCACGACGGACATGTCGGTCGACGCGAGCGAATTGGTGAGTATCCGCACGCTGACATTTCGCTCGCGCAAGCCCTCGAAGAACTTCATTCCACGTGGCCCGGGCACCAGGTAGGGCGACACAATGATCAATTCCGACTGGATTTGCTTCGCCACTTCGCCGAGGCGATGCCGCAGCAACCGGCCGCCCTGCTCACCGTCCTCGACCTTCGCTTTTTCCGGACTGTCGTAGATGACTTCCGCCTTCGCCCACACGAGCGATGACTTGCCGCTGAGCATGGCCGCGAGCGGCTCGTTGGTAGCCAACGCACGCATGTACGAGGCGTTGGCGTCGATCATCTGGGCGTGATGCGCGGCGAGAACGCCACGATAGTCGTCCAGGTCTTGCGCGGAGGGCTTCCGCCCGCGAGCGCTTCGATCGGAATCGCCATCGGGCTGTTCCAGAAGGCGTCGAAGCAGTTCGAGATCTCGTTGACGATCGGGCCGGCCGCGATGATGTCGTAGTCCCCGAACTGAAGGTCGTGACCTCCCTGGAAATATTCGTCTCCGACGTTGCGTCCGCCGACGAGGCCGATTTCGTTGTCGACGACGAAGAGCTTGTTGTGCATCCGGTAGTTGAGCCGGGTTGCATCACCCAGGTACTCGGCGACGTGAACGAATTCCACGTTGCCACGGTAGGCAAACGGATTGAATAGCCGCAACTCGACATTCGAATACCCGGCGAGCGTCCGGATCTGCGCGTCACGGCCGAAAGAGCCGGCATCGTCGAGGAGTACACGGATCCGCACGCCGCGGTCGGCGGCTTTGAGGAGTGCCTCGATCAGCAACTGGCCCGTATCGTCGCTTTGAATCAGGAAGTACTGGACATCCAGAGTTCGCGCCGCGGCTTCCGCCATTTCCATGCGCAGCAGGAAACTGTCGATGCCGACCGGGAGCAGCTTGAAGCCGGAGGTTCCCGGATGCGCCGCTTTTGCCGCGGACATTTGGAGTCCGAGGCGGGTCTGTTCCGGGCGGCTCAGGGCGCTCGATGTCGTCTTTGGATAGTCCGAACCTGGCGGCAGAGATGCACAGCCCGCAAGGAGCGAGACGAGGCCGATTCCGAGCAAGACCAGTCGACCGCTCATGGAATGCGCGGTCGAACGCACGGCGGTTGTCACGCCCGCGCCATGAGCGCGCTCGTCGACCGTCGGGCGCGCGATGTGTCCGACCCAATCACGGTACCGACACGCAATCACTTCAGATGAAAGCTGCCGGCGCCGAACAGTCCGAGCAGCCCGATAACGATCAGATAGATGGCGACGATGTAGTTGAGCAACCGCGGCACGACAAGAATCAGTATGCCGGCGAGAAGCGAAACGAGCGGGGCGAGACTCAGGGTCATGTTCATCGGGGTTCCGGTCAGGAAGGGTTGGCGCAGCAGCGATCGCTGCGGCGATCGTTCATGGGCTTGACAGCTCGGTCGCCATACCTTGCAGGCATCGGACGGCTACGCCCAAACGGGCGCTAAGCACACTGAGGCACACTGAACGTTGCAAAGCGCGAATATATAGTGCGACGCCGACTTCAGTCTGTGCGATAGCGCACCGATGGCGGCGCGTCCACCGCGTAGGATTGCCTGGGAAGACGCCTCCCTCGATTTGTGTCCGCGCTGGGGCGCTCCAGAGGCATGGCGCGGATGGCGGTGGCAACACCTTCCGCCTAATCCTACGCGGCTTCACGATATCAGGTCGCAGACGTGGTCCGCGGAAGCTAGCGTCGGTTACTGGAGCAACACTATGCCTAAGGGCAAGGGCACGACGAGCACGAGAATCCATGTCTCCGAAGATGCCGGCGACGTGACCTCGCGCAAGCAGGCCGAAGAGGTGCTGCTCAAGGCGGGGGCGCTGCAACGCGCGATCTTCAACAGCGCCAACTTCTCCAGCATCGCCACCGACGCGAAGGGCGTCATTCAGATCTTCAATGTCGGCGCCGAACGGATGCTGGGCTACACGGCGGCCGAGGTGATGAACAAGATCACCCCTGCCGACATTTCCGATCCACGGGAACTGATCGCCCGCGCCAAAGCGCTGAGCGTCGAGCTCGGAGCTTCGATCACGCCAGGCTTCGAGGCATTGGTGTTCAAGGCCTCGCGCGGGATCGAGGACATCTATGAACTGACCTATATCCGGAAGGATGGGAGCCGGTTCCCGGCGGTGGTGTCCGTCACGGCGCTGCGCGACGCGCAGGACGCCATCATCGGCTATCTGTTGATCGGCACCGATAATACCGCGCGTAAGCAGGCGGAAGAGGCGCTGCAGAAAGCGGGGCCCTGCAGCGCGCGATTTTCAACAGCGCCAACTTCTCCAGCATCGCCACCGACGCGAAGGGCGTCATTCAGATCTTCAACGTCGGCGCCGAGCGGATGCTCGGGCTACACGGCGGCCGAAGTGATGAACAAGATCACCCCTGCCGACATTTCCGATCCCCAGGAGAGCTGATCGCCCGCGCCAAGGCGCTGAGCGTCGAGCTCGGAACCTCGATCACGCCGGGCTTCGAGGCATTGGTGTTCAAGGCCTCGCGCGGGATCGAAGACATCTACGAGCTGACCTATATCCGGAAGGACGGCAGCCGATTTGGGGCGGTCGTGTCCGTGACGGCACTGCGCGACGCCCAGGACGCATCATCGGCTACCTGTTGATCGGCACCGACAACACTGCGCGCCAGCAGGTCGAAGCCGAGCAAAAGAAGCTCGATCAGCGCCTGCGCGACCAGCAGTTCTACACGCGCTCGCTGATCGAATCCAACATAGACGCGATCATGACCACCGACCCGTCCGGCATCATCACGGACGTCAACAAGCAGATGGAGGCGCTCACCGGCTGTACGCGCGACGAGCTGATCGGCGCGCCGTTCAAGAACTACTTCACCGATCCGGAGCGGGCGGAAGCGGGGATCAAGCTCGTGCTGAACGAAAAGAAGGTCACCGACTACGAGCTGACGGCGTGCAACCGCGACGGGAAGCAAACGGTGGTGTCCTACAACGCGACCACCTTTTACGACCGGGACCGCGTGCTACAGGGTGTCTTCGCCGCGGCGCGCGACGTCACCGAGCGCAAGCGGGTGGAAGCGGAGCTGCAGCAGGCCAAGGCCATGGCCGAGACCGCGAGCCAGACCAAGTCGGATTTTCTGGCGAGCATGAGTCATGAAATCCGAACGCCGATGAATGCGATCATCGGCATCGCGGATCTGCTCGCGAAGACCCCACTCTCGCCGGACCAAGACAAGTATGTGCAGATCTTTCGCCGCGCCGGCGACAATCTGCTCAATCTCGTCAACGACATTCTCGATCTGTCCAAAGTCGAAGCCTCGCAGCTCGAGTTGGAACGGACCGGGTTCTCGTTGAACGACCTGCTGGAGAAAGTGAGGGAGATGGTGGCGGTCCGGGCCCATGAAAAAGGTCTGGCGCTGGTGTGCGAGATCGCCCCGGAAGTGCCCGGCGACCTCATCGGCGACCCAACACGGCTGCGGCAGGTGCTCCTTAACTTGCTTGGCAATGCGATCAAGTTCACTGAATCAGGCGAAGTGGCACTGCGAGTGACACCCGATGAGAACTCCTCCGCGCCAGGCGTATTGCGCTTCACGATCTCGGACTCTGGCATCGGCATTCCCGGCGAGAAGCTGGGCGCGGTGTTCGAGCGATTCACGCAAGCCGATTCGTCCACCACTCGCCGCTATGGAGGCTCGGGGCTGGGGCTCACGATTTCGAAGCGCCTGGTGGAACTCATGGGCGGGTGCATCAGGGTCGAAAGCAGCGTCGGGAAGGGCAGCGTGTTTTCCTTCACCGTGCCGCTCGAGATCTGGGCAGGGGCCACGCGGCGAGCGGCCGTGCCGGTCGGCACGGGTCCTGAACTCCGGTTGCCGGCGCTGCATATTCTTCTGGTGGAGGACTCCCCCGACAACCGGACGATCACGGTGGCCTACCTGCAGGACACGCCGTACCGGGTCGAAATCGCCGAAAACGGTGCCGTCGCCTATGAAAAATTTACCGCCGGACACTACGACCTTGTCCTGATGGATCGGCAAATGCCGGTGATGGATGGCTTGACCGCAACGCGCGCGATTAGAGAGTGGGAACAGTCGAACCACCGGCCGCCCACGCCGATCATCGCGCTGACTGCCTCTGCCTTGAAGGGGGATCAAGAAAAGTGTGTGGCGGCGGGGTGCACGGCGTACTTGACGAAACCCATCAAACAAGAAGTGCTGCTGCAAGCGATCAAGGAGCATTCGGTGGCCACGCCTCCATCATCGAAAGAGGAGAGCAGCCGGAGCGACACGATCCTCGTGCGTGTGAATCCCAGATTCGCAGACCTGATCCCCGCGTTTCTGCAGAATCGCAGGCAGGATGTCATCGCGATGCTGAACGCGCTGGATCGGGGTGACTTCGAGACCGTGGAGAGTCTGGGGCACGGCATGAAGGGCGCGGGAGGCAGCTGGGGATTCCAGGCCATCACTGACATCGGCGCCGCCCTCGAGCAGGCGGGCGAGAGCGCCGACACCGCCGCGTCGCACAAGTGGGTGGGCGAATTGTCGACGTATCTCGATCGTGTCGAGATCGTCTCCGACTAGCCCTTCACGCGATTACAAAACCTGCGATCGAGTGAGGCAGGCGCGGACACGCGCGGTGAGCTGCGGGATCGAGAATGGCTTTGTTACATAGTCCGTCACCCCCGCTTCGAAGCCGGCGCGGGTGCTGGGCTCATCGGTCATCGCGGTGAGCATCAGCACAGGCAGGCGCTGCGTCTCGGGCTTGGCGCGTAGCGTCTTCATCACCGCCAGGCCATCCATGTCGGTCATCTTGTAATCCAGGACCACGAGGTCCGGCATGTGCTCGTCGATCATCCGGAGCGCCTCCGGGCCGCTCGTCGCCTTGCTCACCGTGTACTGGTCGTCCTCCAGCGCGCGGACGATCATCGTGAGCATGTCCGGCTGGTCATCAACCGCCAGAACGTGAAAGTGGCGCTGCGCGACGGACGCCTGGAAGGGAGCCGCCGCGACAAATGGCTTCAAGGCGGAGCGCGATTCCAGGAGCCAGTTCGCAGCCTTCATACGCGCAAAAGACATCGAGCCCCGTTCCACATTGCAAGGCCAGGGCGCGGGCCCTGCGCTCGATGTCCGCGACGAAGTGGTCGTCGTGGCTCGGATCGTGATGGGTCAGCGCGACCCGCCGTACACCGGCCGCCGCGGCAATTTGCACCACGTAGTCGTACGTACTGTGTCCCCAGGTTTTCCTTGAGGGATACTCCTCGGGCGTGTACTGGGCATCGTGGATCACGAGATCGGCGTCGGCCATGAATTTGGCGTGTCTCCGGTCTCCCTCGTGCAGGATGGATTCGATGCGGCCCGGCTCGGCACCGGCGCGCCAGAGCGCATCGGAGAACGGCTCGTGGTCCACGAGGTACACCACCGCCACGCCGTCGGCTTCGACCCGATAGCCCACCGTCATGGCCGGGTGATTGAGAAATTGCGTCGCGACCCGCGCGCCGCCGATCGTGTGGATGCCCTCGGTCAGGTCGTGGTAGGTGATCGCCGCCGGGAGTTGGTTCAAGTCGATGGGAAAGTAGGTGTACTCCATCTGGCCGGCGAGCACGTGCTGCAGCGAGCCCCGGCTGCCTTCCGGGCCGTAGATCGCAATGGAGTTCCCTTTCAGAAAGGCCGGGCTGAAGAACGGAAAGCCTTGAATGTGATCCCAGTGCGTATGTCCGAGGAGGATATTCGCGTTAATGGCTTTCTTGCCTTGAGCCATCAACTCGGCGGCCAGCGGGCGCGCGCCGGTGCCGCAGTCGAAGATCAGAAGATCGCCGTTGGCCGTGGTCACCTCGACGCAGGACGTGTTGCCGCCGAAGTGGTTGGTGGCCGGTCCGGGCGTGGCGATTGACCCCCTCGTTCCCCAAAAACGTACTTTCATGAGCTACGGACCTCCGGCGAGTAAATGGATGGAGCCAGTCGGTGGATGATCCGGCGACGTGCCGACGATGTCTGTGCGGCGGCGAACATTGGTCGAAATCTGCCATTGAATGCTTCGACCGTCCCGCTCGAGGTGCTAAGTCATGCTCTGACACACGGCCTCACGCGTCCGTGCGATGATCGGAACGGCATGGAACTTCTGGCGACCGCGTGGCAGTTCATCGCGCATCTCGACGGCCAGCTCGATCTGCTGCTGCAGCAGTACGGCGTATGGATCTACCTGATCCTGTTTCTGATCGTCTTCTGCGAGACCGGGCTTGTCATTACGCCATTCCTGCCCGGTGATTCACTGTTGTTTGCTTCCGGCGCGCTCTGGGCGTCCGCCGACATGCCCGTCGAGGTCCTTGCGCTTACGCTGATCGGTGCCGCCCTTAGCGGCGATAACTGCAACTACTGGATCGGCAGATTGTTCGGAAGACGGATCGCGAACAACCAGCATCCGCGATTCCTCAACCGGAGAGCTCTGGAGCGGACACAGGCGTTCTATGCCCGTCACGGCGGGAAGACGATCGTCCTTGCGCGTTTCGTTCCGATCGTGCGCACCTTCGCCCCTTTCGTTGCCGGCGTCGGGCGCATGAGCTACGGCCGCTTCCTCGCGTTCAGCGTGGCCGGTGCTTTGCTATGGGTCGGACTTTTGGTTTCCTGCGGCTATCTGTTCGGCGGGATCCAAGCGGTGCAGGAGAATTTCGCGTTGGTGATCCTGGCGATCGTTGCGCTCTCGATCACACCGCTTGCCGTCGAATATGCGCGGGCGCGGCTGCGCCGCTAACCGCGCACGGACATCTCGGCGAGACACCCCGGCAGTCATGACGGCCAGGCTTCAGCGCGGAAAGAGCTGCTAGGCTCGCCTTGAAGTGGACGGGGTATCTCCGACTTCGGCAACTTGGTTGCGGCCATTACCGTGACGCGATGCGATTGCAACGCTTTTTCCGCGGTCCTATTGCCCCGGCGCCACGTGTTATCTACGATCTGACTACAGGGACTTGAGATACTCGACCAGGTCGGCCATCTCGGCATCGCTCAGGCCGAGGGACTTCCTCGTGTTGTAGGTCTGCACGACAGCGTCCAGCGTCGGCGCGCTGCCGTTGTGGAAATACGGAGCGTGCTGCCACAGCCCGTGCCAACGGCGCGGTCCGGTACTGCTTGGTCGCGCTGCGCGACGCGTAGCTCGGGGCTCCGTTGGGTTCCGGTTCGCTCACCACGTCGCTGGCGGGATGCAGCCGTGTAGTTGGCGTCGGTGAATGCGACGTCCGCTATGGCAGGTTGCACACGCGCCCGGCACCGTTGAAGACGAGCTTGCCTCGTGTCGGCAGCGACTGCATCGAAACTCCCGGCCGGCGGCGCGGTGCATTCAGGCGTCAGCTGATAGGCCTGCAAGGCCGGCAGCTTCGAGGTGATCAGGTCGTCGGTGCCATTGGTGACGTTGACGCCGGTGCGCGGCTCCGAGAACGATCCGTGTCCGCCCATCTGCGTGACGCCGACGTAGCGATTCCAATAAGCGAGGTCCTCGCCATCCCCGTGGACGTGATCACGATGGATGCCGCCAGCCCGTATGCCGGCGGGATGACCTGCGGGCCATTCTTGCCGTCCAGGTTGAAGCGAGGATCGTACTTTGCCCTTGCCCCAGGAGTTGAAGACCGCCTTCGTCGCCGCACTCAGCGCAGGCGACAGCGCGATGATCGCCCCGGGATTCGAGGTCGCGGTTGGGCCAGCCATCCAGCCGCTTGCCGATGCCGGGCGCAAATGAATTGTCGACGGTCGAATGGCACAGCGCGCAGGTGACGCCCACGCGTGTCAGCGTGTCCTTGCCGCCGATGGTCTCGACCGTGCCCTGTGAGCGCCGACGACGGCGTTCAGCTTCAGCAACGCGATCGTGGTGTCGGGACTCTTCAGGCTGATGCTGCCGTTCTGGATTCCCTGGCACGACCGCCGCCGGCAACGCTTCCGCGTCGACCTTCAGGCCGACCGACAGTGCGGTCGTGGGGTCGACTGCCGCTGCGGATCACTTCATGCATGCGCAGCGTATCGGTCCAATTGCGTTTCGTCGCCGAAGGTATCGAAGCGGAAGATCTGCTTCCCTTGTGCGATCACGACAGGATCCGGTGTCGAGCTCTCCACTTGCTGTGGACCGCCCCCGCAGGCAGGTGCTAGTACAACAGCCGCGGCTACGACGGAGAACATCATCGCTTTGCGTAAAGCTTTGTCCAGAATCACAGTGGACATGGGAGTTCCTTTTTGAGAAGGGCAAATACAATCAGGCACCACGCGCCGGCCAGTCCTTGAGACGATCCAACACGGTGGGGATGATGCGCGCGGTGCGGTTTGCGCGTCTGTGCGCTGTCGCGCGCACGTAGGACCTGCTGCAGAAACAAACGCAGGGTCGCGTCATCCCCGAGTCATTCACACACGGCTCATCGGAGCAGCGCGCGCGCTGGTTCAAGCGCGGCATGGACTCGGGCCGCCCGAAGGAGTGCGACACGTTCTCGACCAGCTCGCTATGAGGGTCCCTGGGCAAAGATGCCCAGTCGAAGGCTGCTGGGAGATCTACGTAATGACGTATGGCAGCAAGCGGTCGAATTCTTTCTTCACCACCGCGTAGCACTCGCA
Organism: uncultured beta proteobacterium; assembly: GCA_963724975.1. Taxonomy (GTDB): domain Bacteria; phylum Pseudomonadota; class Gammaproteobacteria; order Burkholderiales; family Casimicrobiaceae; genus CAIWHR01. The sequence goes on from CAVRXB010000008.1 coordinate 80,348, forward strand.
TACGCGCTGTTCCAGTTTTGCGCGATCCAGTACGGTGATGTGGCCGCGGCTGTACTGAATCAATCCGTCGGCCTGCAGCTTGCCGGCGGCCTCGGTCACGCCCTCCCGGCGCACGCCCAGCATGTTCGCGATCAGCTCCTGCGTCATCCTCAGTTCGATTGCCCGGCAAGCGGTCCAGGCTCAACAGCAGCCAGCGGCATAGTTGCTGGTCCACCGCATGGTGCCGGTTGCACACCGCGGTCTGCGCCATCTGCGTGATCAGCGCCTGCGTGTAGCGCAGCGCCAGATGCTGCAAAGGGCCGCCGCGCGAATTCCTTTTTCAGAACGCTCGCCTTGAGCCGGTAGCCGTTGCCTGCGCTTTGCACCACCGCCCGGCTCGGCGTGCTTTCGCCGCCCATGAACAAGGAGATGCCGACCAGGCCCTCGTTGCCGGTGATCGCGATTTCCGCCGATGCGCCGTTTTCCATGACGTAGAGCAGCGAGACGATGCTGGTGGTCGGGAAATACACGTAGCTCCATTTGGCCGCCGGACTCGTAGAGCGCCCATCCCAGCGGCATCGGTATGAGTTCCAGATCGGGCAGCAGGCGCGCGTAATCCTCCGCGGGCAGGGCCGCAAGAAGATGGTTTTGCTTCGGGGTATGCGGTGAAGACATGGCGGCGATCTCCTTACGTCACGGACGTGTTACCGATAGGATCAAAGTCGAAAACGCGGCGCAACAACGAAGATTGATCCCATAAAGTCTGCTCTATATGCACGCTCTTCTATGAGGTCTTGTCTGCCCGTCACGGCGGACAGACTTTCTGCAGCCTATTTGAAATGCAACGCCGAAATAGATGTAAGTGTGCCGCCATACTTGCCTAGCAGTTTGACACTGGAAGGAGAAATGGTCAGGAGGCTGGCGCGATGATCGTTCGCATGTTTGCGCCGGATTACGATTCCTTGCTCAATAAGCCTGGCCAATTTGCGGCGTACCGTCGTGCGCGAACTGATATTCAGCAGAAAGAGCTGTTTCAGCGTTAGTGGTTGCCCCTGCTCTTCCGCATATCCGATCTCGATGACGATATCGAAATCGACGACGGACTTGAGGAAAGGTAGTTGCTGCCTTTCAAACTCCCTGATTTTCTTCAATCCGGTGAATAACTTCATTGGTTCATATCGTTTTCATTATTGAAAGTTGCGTTCTGTATAGTGTGGCTCAATCATGAAGCTGGCAAGCACAATTGGGTTCCTTTTTGGCACACATAACAAGACCGTGACTTTCGCGGACCTACCGACGCCGCACCCAGCATTGCGCGTGAACGATGCAAGGCGATTTACGTACGGAATCGCCAGCGTGGCAGTCGATCAGCTTGGTTCGGGTTGGTTCGGACGCCGATTATCGATCATCAACAGCATGGCGTGGCCCGTGCTGCGCGAAGACTCCAGCAACCGCGCGCTATACATAGCGAATCGCTCCAGTGTGCGACACCGAACAGACCATGTTGCGGACGAGGGCCACTCTCTGATCTGTACCGGTTGAACGACACTTATCGTAGCGCTATTCCGCTTCGGATGGACCCGCTGTCAAACAGGTCGTCGTCTACAACAGGTTGGGAAAATGTGCACCCGTCCACAACTGCCGCGGCTCCCTTCGGGAAGTGGCATTCCTTATGAGCGGAAATCATGTTGCGCCGATTAGCGTGGTCCAGCGTCCCATCGCCGTCGTTCTCTGTGGCACGGCTCAACGAAATCATTGCGCCCTCGCGCCGCAACAACGAACGCAATGACATCTCCGGCATGCTCTTGTTCACGGGCGCCAATTTTCTTGGAATCCTCGAAGGTCATGAATTTGACCTGCGCGATCTGTGGCTGCGCCTGGAACGAGACCAACGGCATTGCGATTTACTCCGCATTGGTGACGATTTGTGCGAAGAACGGTGGTTCCCCGTATGGCGAATGGGCTACATCGCTGATACGAAGGTGGACGCGCAGATCCAGTCTTCTCGTTCGCTACAGGCGCGCGTTGACCTGAATCGTACCGCTGCTGGCACGCACCTCGACACTCTTCCTTCGCTCCAGGCTCGGACTACGCCGAACTGGGCGCGAATTATCCACCCCGTCATGTTGAGCGCTGACAGCATGTAGTCACGTTCTAAAGTGCTAGGTATGCTCAAGATTGAACCGTACAACCACGATACCAGTGGTGATCCGGCGATTAGCTTCGCTACCGATGACGAAATCAAGCTCGCGGAGCGGTTGCGACATCAACTCGAGGAACGATACGTGGCACCATCCGCGCCACGGTCAACGGGCCATCGGGTCGTTCTCGGCGCTGCAGGACCCATTGCCGCAACACGCAACCGACTGCTCTGAGGCAGACGATCGTTGCGCTCTCGATCACAACGCTTGCCGTCGAATGTGCGCGGGCGCGGTTGCGCAGGCGTTCTGGCTAGGTCAATTCGTTTATCGCGCTCGTGATGGCCGCACCGACCAATTGTCGGTCATCATCGGTATCGCCCATGACCGTGTCCCAATGCAGGCGCACGTAAGCCGACCTGTGCTTGGTCTTCAGGACCAGCGTCTGTGTGCCCCGTTGCTGGCCGAACGCGTAGTCCGTGGCGTAACCAAGGAGATCGTGCACGCCGGCTTGCCACACTCCCGCTTGGACCGCATCGATGATCGCAGCCATGCGTCGATGGAATTCCCGCGGCACATCGACCGTAATCGGGTCTTTTCCGATCATCGGTGAGCTACGGCCGTGGGGTGCAACTGCAGAATCCATCGAACCAAGAACCTCCCCAATACGGGCACGCCCGATCACGGCGCGATTAAGCGAAGTGTTCGCAGTTTGGACGCCTCCAGGCTCTCCATCTGTGCGCCAGCGCACACTACGCTGCGCCGGCGAGCAAATGACACCGGCGCGACGTGGCGGAGCGACCTTCCCGCCGGTAACGCGCGCTGCCAGCATTTTCTTATGTGCGCTAGCGCGCAGACGCGTCAACAGCGTCGCCGTATCCTCCGCCAATCGCAGTAGGTGAGATGGCGCTCGCATCGGGCAGCGAATTGCACCGAATTCTCCACGAGTGAATCTCACCGATGCCGAGGAGAGTATTGGTGCCACCGATCAAACGCGCGCCGCCGGTCAATCGCTTGCTCGCGGCGCTCCCGGAAAGCGACCTGCGCCGATTCTTGGCCGGCTGCGAAACAATCGAGCTTGCGTTCGCCGACGTGCTTTACACGCCGAACGAGCGCCTCAACCAAGTCCTTTTCCCCATCACGGGTTTCATCTCGCTGATCATGCCGATCGACGATTCGGCCTCTCTCGAGGTCGGCATGGTCGGGAACGAAGGCATGTTCGGGATTCCGCTCGCGCTCGGCGTAGATGTCTCGCCGGTGCGTGCAGTGGTACAGGGTGCGGGATCGGCGCTGCGAATGGACGCTGCCGACTTCTGTCGCGCACTTCGGCGCAGCGAGAGGCTACAACGCGAGATTGCCCGCTATATCTCCGTCCACTTGACCCAGCTCGCGCAAACGGCAGCCTGTACTCGCTTCCACGTGGTCGAGGCGCGGCTTGCGCGCTGGCTTCTGATGACCCAGGATCGCGCGCAGGCTGACGCCTTCCATGTCACACAGGAGTTCCTGGCCCTCATGCTCGGCGTGCGCCGGGTCGGTGTGACCAAGGCGGCGGGAGCTCTGCAGAAACGCAGGCTGATCCATTACAGCCGCGGCGATATCACGGTTCTCGACCGGCGCGGACTCAAAGCTGCTTCCTGCGGGTGCTACAAGGCCGATCGTGAATCGTACGATCGGATTCTCGGTTAGTTGCCGCGCCGCACATCGGAACGTGGATCGACGTCGTTGTGGGACGCGACGGACGACGCTTACGTCGCGACCGTTTTCGCCTCTGGGATTTTCTGGTCCGCTGAGTTCGCCGCTACGCCGTTTGCCATTGGCTTGCGCTGGAGCGGGCGCGCCTCGAGGGCAACCCGACGAGGGGCGCTTTCCCTGGAGCCGTGATGACGATGCTTCATGCCTCGTCGGATGACTTGACGTGGTGCAGCGGCAATCGACGGCTCCGGCGCTGGGGCGTTGCAGTCATGATGATCTGAAGTATGAATCCGGCAGCGAAGACAATGAACGAGCCGAGCGCGAGAAAGATCTGCGAATGAATACTCTCCGCCGCCGTCATTGTGAACATGCACACGATGATTACCATCGACATGCCAATCAAGACACCCGCGATGAGACTGCCGACTTGCCGGAATCGCGCTGTGAAGGCTTTCATGATTCGCCCTGGTGATCAGTATTGTCAGCGCAAGCGTCGAGATCGTCTGTGCGGTGACCCACGCACGATGCAATAAGGCTGGCCGACGACCCCACCGACGCGAACGGATTGCGGGCCGCTAACGCCAGGCTAATCCGCTGACCGCCGCGCCGCGCGGGCGGTGAATGGCGCGCTCTTGTTACAGACGAGCGCACCGCGGATTGGCGGCGCCGCTCGTGGACGTCAGGGCGGTTACTACTTGCGCTTCAGCTCTTCGTCGGCCTTGCCAGGTTCGTCGCCCTTCTTGTCGCCTTTCTTATCGGTGGCGGGTTGCGAATCCTTGCCGCGTTGCTCGCCCTTCGACGGCGCTCCGGACGGTGGCGGACCACTGGCTTGGCCGGGTGCCGGCGCCCTCGCGAGCGGCGGCACCGCCGGTGCACTCGGCACTGGCACCGATTTCGCGATCACCGGCGGCTCGGGTTGCGCACGTTGCTGTTCCGGCACGGCGCGTGGGGTCGGCGCAGACACGTTCCGCTGACTTGGCGCCTCGGCCTTGTTGCGTTGTTCCGGCGGCGCTTGCGCAGATGCCGGTGCATTCGCCTGTGGTGGTCGGGCAACGGCCAGCGGCGCTGCAACCGGCGCTGGCGCGTTCGGCTGACTGCGACCTTCGGCCTTGTTGCGTTGTTCCGGCGCTTGCACAGGTGTCGGCGCATTCGCGTCCGCGGGTGGTGAAACGGCCAGCGGCGCTGCAACCGGCGCCGGCGCGTTCGGTTGGTTGCGACCCTCGGCCTTGTTGCGTTGTTCCGGCGGCGACTGGGCGACACCCGCACCCCGCTGCGACGATGTTGCCTCGCGCTGCATCGGTTGCGCCGGCATCAGCGCTTGTGGCGTCGGTTGCGGTTGCGTCTGCGGGGCCATCGCTTGGGGTTGGTTCCGTTGCTCTTCCTTGCCACGCGGGTTCGCAGTCGCAGCTTGAGACGGGGGCGCTTCAACCGGGCGCGCACTGCGTGTTGGCGCCACGACGTCAACCTTCGGCGCTGCAACGGGCGTGACCGGTCTCATTGCGGCCAGCGCCGTTGGATCGATCGGCTTGCCCGGGTTGACCGCCAACGCGCGTTCCTTGACCGCAAATCCGACGGCTGCGGGCGGCGGCATGCTCTTCGCGACGACGGGCCGCTCCAGCGCTTGCGCCGGCGGCTTCGGGCCTTGCGGCGCGGCGCCACGGACGCTGACCGGCATCGGCGCAACTGCGGCGACGGCGGTGACCGGCGCACGAACGATGGCATCGTGCGGCACGTTCAGCACGGCCCGCGCCACCGGCTGCGACTGCACGAACGCCGTCGTGGGCACCGCGACCACCGCGCCCGGCACTTGCTGGTTGACGTAGGTGACGTTGGTCACGTTGGGGTTGTTGTAGACGTTAGTGATGTTGGTGGTGTTGATCACCGTGTTGCTGACGTTCACGTTCGTGAAATAAGTGCGGCTGACCGGGTAGGCAGGACGATAGACGTCACGCGGGCCGAGCGGGAACCAGCCGACGCGCCGGCGCTCCGACGAGATCGACGACTGCGAAATTGTTGCCACCGACGAACGCAACGAGCGCCGGCGCGTACACGGCGCGTGCCGCGACCGGACCCGGTACCCAGCCCCAGCTGCCGCCGATGCTCGCCCAGCGACCGTAGTGCGAAACGGCGAAGCCCCAAGGCGCCTCGTCGACCCAGGTCCAGCCCCACGGGTCGACCCAGGCCCAGTGACCGTCGCGATACGGCGCCCAGCCCGAGCTCACGCGCGTCGGCATCCAGACGTTGCCGTATTCCGGCACGGCACGCCACGTGCCGTAGGCGTCGAGATCCTCCGTAGCCGATCACGTCGCGCGAGACGTAGCGCGCGGAAATCGAATTGTCGTAGCCGCGGTCGCGCTCCTGCGCCCAGCGGTCGAACTCGTCGATGCCGGGCAGCGCCAGGTTCTCGTATTCGCGCAGGCCGGTGCCGACGAAACGATAGGCCGTGCCTGCGTCGACGACATAGGAGGCGCCTTCGCCATAGACCTCGGCCTGTCCGTTGCGCGTGCGCACTTCGGTCGCATTGCCGTCGGGATCGACGCTGACCCGGTACTGGCCGGGCCGGCGAATCTACATACGCGAGGTTCGGCGTGTCGATCTCGACGACCTGATCCGGATCGAGGCGGCGCACGCGCACGCTCAGCGTGCCTTGCGCCAACTGCAATTGCGCGACGCGGTCGTCGAGATTGAGCAGCGTGACGCTGGTGCGCCGCACCGAGGCGAATCGACCGCGCTGCCGATCTGCAGTTCGACACGCGCGCCGGCATCCGCCCACAGGCGGTCACCCGTCACGAGCGGCCGATTCAAGGTGGCCTGGACCCAGTCGTTCTCGCCGGCCGGCGAAAAGCTCACCGGCCCGTTGGCATAGCCGACGCGCGCAACGCGCGCCGGTGGGTCGGCATTCGCGACGCCAGCTATCGTTAAGGCAACGATGGCGAGGAGAAGTGCGATGAATCGATTGCTGCCGTCTTGCTGCATGTCCATGGTCATTCCCGAAGTGAATTTCGCATTGCGTCGAGTGCCGAGACGGGCACAAGGACGTGTGATTGGAGCTGCTGCTCTGCGTGGATCCTGCGGGCCGCCCGATGCGGATCGCTGGACCACGGAAGACGTCGAACGCAACAGCGCGTGCGACAAAGCGGGAAGAGATCTCGTGTTGCCGATTACGCCGGCACACCACATTCAGTTGACACTACGCGTGCCCGGTGGTCGCCACGCATACGCGTATCTTCCACAGCCTGCCGCTCGCGCCAAGCACACAGAATGGCCCGTCGCAAGACGGCACGTCTGTGCGCCAACGCACGAAGTATTTCGAGAGCCCCACCTAGTGTGCGCCGGCGCACAGACCGCGGGACCAGCTCTCGATAACTTTGATTTCGGAGAAGCGTTTGTCGCCCTACCGTGCGAAGTGGCGGAGCATGCCGAGACCGCACCAGCGGGAACAACCACAACCCAAGGAGCGATTCATGAGCATCGGCACAATTCTGTTGATCGTCCTGATTCTGATCCTGGTCGGCGCGTTGCCGTCATGGCCGCACAGCCGCAGCTGGGGCTACGGTCCGAGCGGCATTGCCGGCGTCATCGTGATCGGATTGATCGTGCTGGTCCTGATGGGACGAATCTAGCGGTACCGTGTTCCGGCGCGACGCGATTCGACAATGAGCGAGGTCGAGTGGACGAAATGGACACGGACGCCAGGCGATTACGTCTCGGCTTGCCATTGCTGGTGGGGCTGGTCGCGATTGTCGCGGCGTTTGCCGGCAGCGCATCAATAAACGATCGGACCGTGGCGAAGCGTGTCGCGCCGGGTGACGCGAAAGCGCTGATCAACGTGGCGACGAGCGATCCTGTTGCGCGGGCGAACGCGACGCGTGGCGCAGCCGAAGACGTCGCGCTCATCGCGCTTTCAAAGGGCGGCTCCGTCCGAAGGAAGCTGGACTGCGCCGGTTGTGGCGTGGTCGAATCGGTAAGCCGAATCGACCGACGGGAAAGAATTGGCGGGGTCTGTGCCTATGCCTATTCCGATCGCTTCTGGGTCACCGGGAGTATTCACGACGGCGGCGAATACAGCGGCGTCGCGACGTTCCTCGACACCGTAGCGGACACGCTCGCGGGTCGATCCGACGCCGGAATGATCAAGGTCACTACCAGCTATCAGTTCATCGTCCGTTTTCGCGATGGCTCGCGCAACGTGTTCGACCGAGCTACGCGCGGCACGCTGCATTTGGGCGAGCGCATCCACGTGATCGCCGGCGCGAACCTGCCGACCGATGAGTGACGGCGCCGAGAAAGGCAATCGTCTCGGGTCGCGTAATCGCCAGCTTCGAAACCTTCCGGAGTCGAATGACCGGAAGACATGATGGAGTGCTAGGGTTTCCTGCCGCCGAAGACCAGGAGCAACCCGCCAACGACGATTGCCCCAACCCCAGCCCAGACGGGAATGTTGATGGTCTCTTTGTCCTTGATCGACATCTCGATCGGACCGATCTTCAGGTCATGCGTCTCTTTGGTGTACGTGAAGCCGCCATACATCAGCGCCAGCACACCGGCCACGATCAACACGATCGCCACCACTTTGACTGCGCCCATTTGCTCTAGCTCCCAATCCATTAGGCGTTCTACACGTCAATCCGTGAAGGCTACTCGGCGGTCCGAGCCGGGTCAATTCCGAAGGCTCACCCAGGCGCGGGGCACTTGACGCAGCGCAGTAGGGGCGCGGTCTGTGTATCGGTCAAGGCGTCGCTGGGGACGCGTGACCGAAAAGAAAGACCCCGACAGTCGAACGGCCGGGGCCCATTGGTCAATCAATTATTCTTGTTGAAGAGCTGGAACCCTTGTCCTGACGGCTTAGGAAACCTTGGCTTTCTTCGGATCCCGCTGGCCGCCTACGCTCGCAATCGTCTTGGCGAGAAACTGCTTCACCGCGGTTGCGGCCGAATCGCGCCCGTCAGCAATGGCCTTCACATACTGCTCCAGGTATTGCTGCGTTTCCTTGGTGTACTTGCTGAAAGGCTCGCCCATCAGGTCCGCCATCTTGGCCTGAGTCTGCGGCACCGTCTCAAATCCAATGCGCGAGACTTCTAGAACCCGGCGTACATTCGCTTGATAAAGCGTCGCCGATTCGGCGAGCAACGTGCTGGAGTCCTTGGTGGTCAACAGCGATTTGAGGTATTTCGCGTGCTCGGCAAACGCAGCGTTGGCCGCGTCACTTTGAAGCTTGAACAGGCGCTCGTTGGCTTCGGCCATTACAACGGCCATGCGGAGTGCCTTGTCGACGTTTACATCACGAGTGGCGATGGCACTCGGAACATGCTGGGTATGAGTGGACATGTGTTGCCCTTAGAGAAACCACCACGCTACATAGGAGATCCCATATAGATATTTCGCTTGGACTTACGCAAGTGCGCAGCAGCACGCAGGAGTCATAAGCGAGGTACGCCAGGTGCTCGACCGGCTATGAGTCGGCATCGCGCAAGCTAGGGTGATGCCTTGGGGGATCGCCAAGGGTTGCAGGTCCAACTTGGCGTGAGCGGAAGGGCTGACGCTGCCCTCTCCGTTTGAAGTTGCAGTATACCATCGCGAGACAGGAAATCGCTGAGCAGACAGGACACCGCGTGGTCTGAAAGACGGGCCCAAGCCAATTCGTGCTCCATCGCCCCACCCATTGGTGCAAACAGCGCAGCCAGAGCCATCCTGCCTTTGATCCGCAACCATGAACGTATCGATCACCGGAACACGCTCCGAGCCCGGCAGGATCCTCGCGCGGCAGCGTGCGGCGAGCGCAACTGGGAGCCGGGAGCATCCACATCGACCTTGCCGGACAGCAAGCGAACACTCTGCTGCACGACGGCCATGCCTGGAAGGACTTCGCCCGCACGGTGAGTGCCGGAGCGCGCCGTGTGGGCGGAATAACCGGCTGAACCCGGAGTCCTGTGTGCGTCAACGCACCGACCACGCTCCGCGCAGCCAATAAGCTGCGAGCAGATCTGTGTTCACGAAGGAGATCCACGATGACGATGTACAGACGTTGGACATTGCCGCTTGTGCTGGCCGGTGGCGCGGTGATCGGCGCCGCTCTCACGCTGCGTCGACGCACCGCGCATCACGATGCCAAGAAGCGGCAGCACTCGGAGGACCTGCAGACCTGGGAAGGCGAGGGCGGCAACCTGGTTACGCCAGCAACACCGGCAACAGCCCACAACGGGCCATGATTGCGTATTGACAAACGACTTCAACCAGGAGAGATCCACCATGAGCCGTACACTCTCTGGCGTGCTCGTCGTCCTCGGCTTTGCCGTGGCCGGCACTGCGTCCGCCAGTATCACGTTTTACGAAGGCGAGAATTTCGTCGGACGCGAAATCACGGTCGACCAGTCCGTGTCCAATTTCGACGGCCGTACGCGGTTCAATGATCGCGCCCGCTCGGCGATCGTGAGCACCGGGCAATGGGAAGTGTGCGTCAACGCAGAATTCGGCGGCGGCTGTGAGGTGCTGGCGCCGGGGCGACATCCGGATTTCGGCGGCCTCGTGGGTTGGGTGAGCTCTGCACGCCTCGTTTCGGCGGCGCCTACCGAAGTTGGCTGCAATCAGAAATGAGGCTTTGGTCATCATGGATCTGAAACCCTCCACCGTCGAACCCGCGGTCGCAAATGCGGCCGCGGCAAAAACCAGCGCGTTGGAGCATGTCCTGCCACGGCTGCCTTATGACTATGCGGCGCTCGAACCGTGCATCGATGCTCGTACCATGACGCTGCATCACGACAAGCATCACGCCTCGTACGTGGAAAAGCTTAATGCGGCGGTCGAGCCGTTCGCAGAACTGCGTCGCCGCTCGACACCGGTGGCTGCTGCTGAACAGCGATTCGGTGCCTGAAACCATCCGAACCGCCGTCCATGACAACGCCGGAGGGCACCTGAATCACAGTCTGTTCTGGCGGTCGATGTCGCCCGCGGGTGGCGCCGGGCCGTCCGGTTCGGTTGCCGCGGCGATCGACCAGGCGTTTGGCAGTCTGGAACGGTTCAAGACCCACTTCAACGAAGCGGGGAGCAGGGTGATGGGGTCGGGTTGGGTATGGCTTGTCGATACGCGCAGCAAAGGAACAGGTGCGTCAAGACTCGAAATCGTGACCACGTCGGGTCACGACAATCCGATTCAGCAGGGAAAGTATCCGTTGCTCGTCAATGACGTCTGGGAGCATGCCTACTACCTGAAATATGAAAACAGGCGGCCCGAATATCTGAAGAACTGGTGGTCGATCGTCAACTGGAAGGAAGTTGCGCAGTGGTTCGAGCATCAAGACGGAACCCCCGATATCGAGCCCGAGGACAAAGCGCGTGACGCGAGCCACTGGCTGATCCGTTCATAGACTTCGTGTCGGTCACTGAATTGCCGCTCCGCTCGAACTACAGGTGGAGGCGGTTATGCGACGGCAGTTGGTATGTCTCGGCGATAGCGCACATCGGACAGCAGGCGACTGATTTCCTTCTTGACCACGGCGTAACACTCGCACGCGCGCGTCTCCAGTCCGGTTCGCTCGAGCACCGCAATGTGGCCACGGCGGTAGCGAATGAAGCCGGCACTTTGCAATCTGCCAGCGGCTTCCGTAATGCCTTCCCGCCGCACGCCGAGCATGCGGGCGACCAGTTCCTGCGTCATAACCAGCTGACCCGAGGGCACCCGGTCGAGGGTCATCAAGAGCCAGCGACAAAGCTGCTGCTCCACCGAATGGTGGCGGTTGCATACAGCGGTCTGCGTCATCTGTGTGATCAGCGCCTGGGTGTAGCGCAGCAACAGCTGAAGCACCGGTCCGGTGCGATCGAATTCCTGCTTTAGCAAATGGCGCGGCAGCCGGTAAGCGTGGCCCGCGGTCTGCACCACGGCCGAGCTCGGCGTGGTTTGCCCGCCCATGAACAGTGAAATGCCGACTACGCCTTCATTGCCCACCCCCGCGATTTCTGCCGATGCTCCAGACTCCGTGACGTAGTGCAGTGACACGATGGCGGTGGTGGGGAAATACGCGTGCTGCAACTGTCCGCCGGGTTCGTAGAGGATTTCACCGAGCGGCATCGGGACCAGCTGCAGATGGCTGGCCAAGCGCTCGAATTCCGCCGCTGGCAGGGCGGCGAGAAGATGGTTTTGTTTCGGGCTATGAAGCAAGGACATCGCTAATCGAGACGTGCGTTTCTAGTCCCTTGCGGTGAGTTCGACGCCGATTCCACGGTAACCGATGAATCGGCAGGACTGGTTAAACATCGGCTCTCCACTCACTTGAAAGTCTTGTTTCGAGCCGTCGGGATTGATCCGACTGAAAACGAAATCCAGGAATGGCTGCCGCGCCGCAATGGTTGCCTGCAAGGCCTCCCGCTCCGCCTCATTCCAGCCTGGCGCCTCAACGCCGGTTCTGTCTCCCGCCAAGCTTGGGACCCGGACTCCCAGCATCTCCAGGACCGGACCGGAGACCTTGGTGAACGTCCCGTTCTCGTCCTGCTCCCAGTACCAGTCGGAGGCGAGCTCGGTCAGGCTGCGATAGCGGGCTTCGCTTTCGCGCAGTTCGGCGGTGCGCTCCTGCACCGTCTGTTCCAGCTCCTTGTTGTAGCTTTCGAGTTTCCTGTAGAGCAGCCGCACTTCCAGCATATTGTGGATACGCGTCTTGGCTTCGACCAGGTCGAATGGCTTGCTGATGAAATCCTTTGCGCCGGCCTGCAACGCGCGCAGCTTGTGGCCAGGCTGGGCGGTGATCACGAGGACGGGGAGGTAGCCGTCTCGCTGGTTGGTCTTGAGACCTTCGATCACTTGGAATCCATCCATTCCGGGCATCTGGAGGTCGAGTAGGATCAGGTCGTAGCATTTCTTCCGATGCAGTGCACAGACTTCGTGTGGATTCATCGTTGAGGCAACGCGGGTATAGCCGGCTTCACGCAGCATCTGCTCGAGCAGACTGACATTGGCCTCCTGATCATCGACAATCAAGATGCTCGCGTTGAGAATATCCGACTCGGCAATCATCATGCATGCTCCACTTTGACGCTTCGTCCTGATGCCGTTTGCGAGAATGTGAGTGCCACGTCAAGCGCTTCCATGAACTGGTTGACCTTGATGGGCTTGGTGAGATAGTTGAAGAAACCGGCCTCGAGACCCTTCGCAATGTCACGCGGCACCGCATTCGCGCTGAGTGCGATGATGGGAATATGCGCCGTTGCCGGGTCTGCGCGCAGGATCTTCAGCGCCTCGATCCCGCTGATGCCGGGCAGGTTGATGTCCATCAGGACTACGTCCGGCTGATAGGCGCGCGCAAACTCGATGCCGAGATTCCCATCTGCCGCACTCAGCATGCGCAGGTCGGGGCGACGGGCGATGAGTTGCTCGACGAGTTCCAGGTTGGCCGGGTTGTCTTCCACATAAAGCAGAGTGCGCCGCGGCGTGTCGTTCGCCGCCTGCGGCCCCGCCAGCGCCGCACGCTCTGCCTCCCGAATGGCAAGCTGTGGCGCGGTCGTCAGGCTCAATTCGATCCAGAACACGCTTCCCAGCCCGACGGCGCTATCGGCGCCAATCGTGCCTCCCATTAGTTCGACCAGCCGCTTCGTCATCACAAGACCGATGCCCGTACCTTCCTCCGCGCTGGCCTCCTTGCCGAGGCGGTTGAATGGCTGGAAAAGCTGCGCGAGCTGTTCGGGAGCCAGTCCTGCGCCGGTGTCCTTCACGCTGATTCGAATCGAAGCCGGGGGGCTCAACGTGCATTCCACGACCACTGCGCCGCCCGGCTTGTTGTACTTGATTGCGTTGAACAGAAGGTTGATCAAGACCTGCTTGACCCGGGTCCTGTCTGCTTTGACAAAGTAGGGGAATTCGAATCGAGGAAATGTCATGCCGATGCCGCGCTTGTGCGCCTGCGGCTCGATCATCGCCCGGCACTCGAGCATGACCTCGACGAGAGAAACCGGCTCACGCGACAGCGTTAACTTACCCGACTCGATCAGCGCCAAGTCGAGAATTTCGTTGATCAGCTCGAGCAGATACCACCCTGCCTTGAGAATCTGGTCGATGTGTCGCTTCTGGGACGGTGTCGGCGATGGAGCGCCGGATTCCATGAGCTGGGCAAAACCGAGGATTGCATTGAGCGGCGTCCGCAATTCGTGACTCATACCGGACAGAAAATCGGTTTTCGCGCGATTGGCTCTTTCCGCGGCGGCCATTGCCTCGTTCAGTTCCGATTCGACGCGCTTGCGCACGGAATTATCGGTGCCGATCAACAGATACCCGATGATGTCGCCATAGTCATCTCGCAGCGCCGTAATCGACACGACGGCCGGAAAGCGGCTGCCATCCTTGCAGATATAGGTCAACTCATAGATGTCTTCAATCCCACGCGAGGCTTTGAAAGCCAGCGCCTCGAAGCCCGGCGCAATGGTGGTTGCGAGCTCGAGGCTCAGTGCCTCCGCGCGCGCGGTTACTTCCAGCGGGTCGTGAATGTCGCTCGGGCTTATCGTGTTGACGACTTCGGCGGCGCTGTAGCCCAGCATGCGCTCGGCACCGACGTTGAACAGTTGGATGATGCCTTTCTCGTCGGTGGCGATAATCGAGAAATTGGCGCTGGTCAGGATCGCGTTCTGCAACGCTCCCGCCTTGAGCAGTGCGTTCTGACGGCGCACGTCGCTGCCGTCCATCTTGCCGGCATCGGCGGCAAGGACGGGAGGATCCGCTGTTTCTGACATGGCTGAATTCCCTGAAGCCTACGACGCTGTGGACAGTGGCTGCGCTTGTTGGGCCGGCACCAGCAGGTTGCGGCCCCGCGCATTGAAGCCCCTGTCTCCCTGGGGCGCGCGAAGACAATATCGATCGCTTAGACGGGCGTCTGTGCCCTAACGCACATATGGGATGACGCGGTGGCGACCCGAAGATGCGGCCGGTCAGGCCGCTGCGGCACCGAGGTCGAAGAGAAATGGCCCGGTGACGACACTGCGCGCGGGCCCGCCGTGAATCGCTCTAAGGGCTGGATTCACCAAGCGTGTGGAAAGGATCGCTGCGGGGGATATCCGAGAGCAGGCGATCGAATTCCGTCTTGACGACCGCGTAGCACTCGCATGCGGCCTTTTCCAATCCGGGCCGGTTAAGCACCTCAATGCGGCCGCGGCTGTAGCGGATGAGTCCGGCGCGCTGCAGATTCCCGGCGGCTTCGGTAACCCCTTCGCGGCGCACGCCGAGCATGTTGGCGATCAGTTCCTGCGTCATCGTCAACGAATCGGAGGACAGGCGGTCGAGGCTCAACAACAGCCAGCGGCACAGTTGCTGCTCGACCGAATGGTGCCGGTTGCACACGGCGGTCTGCGCCATCTGCGTGATCAGCGCTTGCGTGTAGCGCAGCAGCAGGTGTAGCACGGGTCCGGCGCGGTTGAATTCCTGCTTCAGCAGTTGCGCCTTCAGGCGATAGCCGTAGCCCGCGCTCTGGACCACGGCCCGGCTGGGCGTGGTTTCGCCGCCCATGAACAGCGAAATGCCGAGTATTCCCTCATTGCCGACCACCGCGATTTCCGCCGACGCGCCGTCCGCCAGCACGTAGAGCAGCGACACGATCGATGTCGTCGGGAAATAGACATGTTGCAGGTGGCCGCCCGACTCGTAGAGAGCTTCGCCGAGCGGCATGGGAACCAGCTCCAGATGCGGAGACAGGCGATCGAACTCGGCAACGGGCAGGGCGGCAAGAAGATGGTTCTGCTTCGGGCTGTGGGGCGTGGGCATGGACGAGCTCCGCCGGTCCACTCTCCGGGATTACATGGAATTACTAAGACCTTACTGCCCCGGATAGTCCTCGAGCATCGTATCACCAAAATCGCCCGAATCGGAACGCATTTGTGCGGCTGCAGAGCTGAGCTTTGGGTCAACGGCTGGCCTCAGTCTTTCGACCCCCGGTTACGATCTTGATGGGAGTCGGCGTCGGCGAGACATCGACGAGTGCCAGCGTCTTTCCGTTCTGTTCGAGCTTCTTGCCAGGAGGCAACTTCAGGTAAGGCCTGGATGCGTCGGCGGTGAGCCCGTAGGTGAAACTCATCGAGTGCTGATCGTAACTTCCCACGCCGTAGCCCTTCACCAGGCTCAGGCGCTTGAAACGATAGGTTCCGGTGGTTCCATTGCTGCACAGCATTTGTCCTGAACCCCCAAGTGCTGCGCTGGAGGTGAACTGTCCCACGCAAGCAACGTTCGGGTTCCGTTGCGAGTGGATGGCGATTGTTCCGGCTCCGCTGAGATGGCCTTCGGCCTCACCCAGGAAAAGTTCGTTCGCCATGATTGCGATGACCGGTCCGGTTTTGGAAAACAGCTCCGCCGCTGCCGCGTTTGTCCATTCGGCAAGCCCGAAGGAAACTGCGAGACACGCAAACAACGTCTTGTACATTGAAGCCGGCTTGTTATCGGTGCCGCTCGAAGACGGAAACGTGTGGCCCCGGATCACCATCGTCATGAGCGCTGGTCATTCGCATATCAGTAGGATCGCGCGTATGTGCCTAGGCCCAGGGAGTCAGCCCCGAGCATGCTCCGATGGCAGGGCGGATTCGGTGCGTTACCGCACACTGCACATCGAAGTCCGCATCCAGCGGAATTCCGCGGTGGCAACAGAGGGACTGTTACCGGCCTTTGGGAAGAATTGCCGTTGATTCCGACGCAGGTCCTCGTTCGGGTGTAAAGAGTCGGCGCTATGTGCGACGCCGCACATACGCCATCAAGAACTTCGTGTATTGGTTTAAGTGAGTGCAGGTGGAGCAATCACCTCATTCACGGCCCAGTGGGATCTGCCTCAATTACTGGGGAGTGGTTGTGATTGCGCCGGCCGCTTTTCGTCCAGTTCACTTAGAAGGTACTCGTCATGAAGCTTCCAGTCGAAACGAAACCGGTCCTTTGGGGCATCGCAGGTGGAGCGATTGCGGCGGCAATCGTAGGGTTCTCGTGGGGCGGATGGGTCACCGGCAGCACGGCCGCAGCGGATGCGACGCGACGGGCCGACGCGGCTGTCGTGGTGGCTCTTGCACCGGTGTGCGTCGAAAGATTCCAGCGCGCTACGGACGTCTCGGCCAATTTGGCCGCGCTCACGAAGGTCGATTCATGGTCGCGGGGCGACTTCATTGAGAAGGGCGGCTGGGCGACGATCGCCGGATCGAAGGCGCCCGAGCCAGTGTCAGCGGTGGCCAAGGCCTGCGCTGTTTTGCTTGTCCCCGCAGCCTGACGGCAACCGGCTGAACGAGCAGGTGCGGTAGTGTGTCCAACAGGAAAAATGACTCTAGGCGCAACAAACGTGGCGATGCCACTTGCGCCCGACGGTGGCCCCTCACCGGGTCATTCCTTTTTTGGGAGGGGCCCAACACATGAGCAAGCAGTTTGGGCCCCTGCCCGTAGCATGACTATTCAAAAGGAAGGCAGTATGCAAAACCTTATCTCTTACGATCCAAGGACTGAAACCGGTCTTGACGAATTGTTCCGCGGTTTCTTCAAGCCCGTGCGCGTGGAAGGCGCACCTACCCCGATAATGATCAAGATGGATGCGACCGAAACTGACAACGGTTACCTGATTCATGCCGAAATGCCAGGCGTGAAGAAGGAAGACATCGACGTCGCGATCGAGGGCAATCAGGTCACGATCACGGCCGAAGTTAAGCAGGCATGGGAAAAGAAAGAAGGCGACAGGATGCTGCGCAACGAGCGGTATTTCGGCAACATCTATCGCAGTTTCACGCTACCGGCGGAGTTGGACGAGTCGGCATCCGTGGCCACCTATGACAACGGTGTCCTCGAGCTCAAACTGGTTAGGAAGGCCGCGGTGGCGGGGAAGAGGCTGGCTATCCGGTAACAAACAGCACACTGAAGGGATCACGTTCTATCGATAGTGGCTAGTCGCCGCACAGCCGCCCGAACGTAGATTCCAACGTCTTTTGGACACATGTAGAGCGAGTGACTATCGTGAAACAGGCATTGGTGAGGGAAATCAATCGGGAAATGGCGTTTCGTCAGGCACGTCGCAACCTCCATGCTCTGGATGTGGTAGACGATCCGGCACGAATTCGAGGCGGCAATTGGAAGATGCAGGGATTTCGGCGCTCCGGGCCGGTTTACGACGAGTCCGAGTGTCAGATGTCGATAGCTGAGTTCATGGCCGACACGCGGGAGCGGTACGACATCGTCGAATAACGCTCCTGCCAATGCGCCGGTGACGTGCTTCAGGTGCGTCGTTGCCAAGCCAGGAGTACCCCGTGTACCTCATTCCAACACCTACCAGACAACGCGCTTCCCCTGTCCTGCGCGACAGGTTCTTAAACGCGTTGGATCAGCATGATCAGCCCGCCATTCGCGCTACCGTGCGCGATCTCTTGGGTTGCACAAATCCTCTGCCCTCCGGGACTTGCATTCTTCTCGGGCTGGCACCTGACAGCACCTATGGAGATGCAGCAGACGCGATAACAAACTCGTTGTGTGCGAAACCTGACGCCGCATGACGGAATGGTCAGGGGCCGCGCCGGCCGAAAGCTAAAGCGAGTCTGAGCGAATCTTGTCGAGGCGCCATCGTCGAGCCGTTGACTCTGGATGCACTGCGACAGCTAATCGCCACGCTAACGGAGACGCCGAAGGACATGACTGTTCATTGAGAGTGCCGCGAGCACCGGCACCCGGCTCGCAACGTCGGGCGCTCTTCTCAAGGTTGCTGTGCCGCGCATTTGCCACGTCTGGCGCCGGCCGCAGCACGGCGCCCTGATCTTCTCCACGGTCGTTCGGGAACGCATTTCATTCTTCCCGAACGCGGTCGAATTCCCTTGCTATTCAATGTCAATGCGTTCATACGTGAGATGCTCCCCGCGAATCCTCGCGGGAGAACTCTACGGCCAGCGACAAAGCACGACCTCTTTCTGGCGGGGATCAAAATAGAGGAAGGAGAGTATGAGCATCCAAACGTTTGGGACTCTGCTGATTCTGGTCGGAGTCATCCTTGGCATGGTGCTGATAATCCGCATAGCGATTGCCCCCTCTGACAAAGGGAAATGAATAGCTGGCGAGGAAAGGAAGCAAATGCAGCGGCGTAGCGGCCAACTGCAGCGCTCGAACGGCGGGTGTGGCAGTTGATCGACGACATACGACAGGCACTGCGCTTAGGCGAGCCCGAGACCGTCGACGCGATCGACCAGCTAGAGTTGGGTGCCCGCGCGCTTCGCCGCGAACAACAAGGTCGTGTGGAAGACGCCGACCGTCACCGCGAGGCCGACGACGAGGGCTAGATTCCCCGCGATGCTGCGTCTGCGCGCTTTCGCGGAGCGCCACGAGATTGCGTCGCGCTACGCTGAGTGGGAGATCATCGGCCCGCCAGAGCTACGGCGGTCACTGGGCGCGGCGTTCAGCCCGTGGAAATAGATTCGGGGCGAATGGCCGCTAACGGCCATTTGCAGCCGGTCGGTACCGACTTCCCAGATTGCTTGGAAGCAGTCATTCCGGACACCGACATCGCACTCCCGTCTTCGCCAAGGGCTCCTTCGCGCTGGCCAGTGGGCCGTACAATCACGTGACCTATGGAGCCAAAATCGCTCAAGCGGTACGCTTGGCTTTCTATTGCCGCCGCGTTGTCGACTATCTTGCTCAAGGGCATCGCGTGGAGGCTCACCGACTCTGTTGGTCTTCTATCAGATGCGATCGAGTCGTTTGTCAATTTGGCCGGCGCGCTCATGGCGCTAGGCATGTTGTCAGTGGCAGCCCGCCCTGCGGACGAAAGCCATGCGTATGGGCACACCAAGGCTGAGTATTTCTCCAGCGCCTTCGAGGGTTTTCTAATCCTCGGCGCAGCAGTCTGGATTGCCGTTGAAGCGGTCGAGCGGCTGCTCAATGCTCGACCGGTCCAAGCCGCGCCAATCGGTCTCGGCGTGGCGGTTTTGGCAACGATCGTCAATTTCGTCACGGCTCGCATCCTGATGACTGTCGGCCGCAAGTCCAGGTCGATTACTTTGGAAGCGGATGCGCATCATTTGCTCACTGATGTTTGGACCTCGATTGGCGTGATCGCGGGCGTCGCCTTGGTGTGGCTGACGGGTTGGCTGTGGCTCGATCCAACAATCGCACTCCTGGTTGCCGCAAATATTGTCTGGACCGGTTGGCACCTGATGCATCGCTCCGCCGCAGGCCTGATGGATGCCTCACTGCCAGTTTCGGAGCTCAAGCAAGTCGAGGCGATTCTCGCTTCCTACCGCCAGAAAGGATTGGAGTTCCACGCTTTACGCACGCGACAAGCGGGTGCGCGTACGTTTATCACGCTGCATGTCCTGGTTCCTGGTACCTGGACGGTCCAACAGGGACATGACTGGTCGGAGCGAATCGAAGCCGATCTTCGAAGGGCGTTGCCAGGTGTGCACGTGACGACGCACCTCGAGCCGAAGGAAGATCCGGTCTCTATGGTCGACCAGGAACTTGATCGCCCGCAAAACTGATCCATAGGATGGCGCTAACGTCCGCTTTGTCGCCGCAAAATGATGGCTTTCCGGAAGGTGGACGGACCGCTTCGGGTGGCGGATTCAACCGGTCAACGCAACAGCCTGATGAAATCGCTCAGCTGGAGTTTCGTATTGCAGCGTTTTCCTTGGTCGTTCGTTGAGGCGCCGAGCGATCGCGTTGAGCTTGGATTGCGAATACGCTGAGAGATCGATCCCTTTTGGCAGATATTGCCTCAGTAGGCCATTCGCATTCTCGTTCGATCCGCGCTGCCAGGGACTCCGAGGATCACAGAAATAGACCTTGATGTCGGTGGCCAGCGTAAAGCGTTGATGGTCGGCCATCTCTTTGCCGCGGTCCCAAGTCAGCGATTGGTACAGCTCGTGGGGCAGTTTGTGTGCGTGCTTAATCAGAGCGTTAACGACTGTCTCCGTATCCTTCTTTCCCACCTTCGCGAGCATCACGTAGCGTGATTGACGTTCAACGAGTGTCGCGATCTGGCTGTTCTTGCTGCCGAACAACAGGTCACCTTCCCAGTGGCCAGGAAGCGCGCGGTCTTCGACTGCGGGAGGACGCTCGCTGATCGATACCGCATCAGTGATTTGCCCGTGGATGCTGGTCTTTTGGGTATGGTGGCGCGAACGACGCATGCCTCGAGTGCGCCGCAAGTGCGCCATCAGCTCCTTCTTCAGAGCGCCGCGTGCCTGGATGAACAGGCTGCGATAGATCGTCTCGTGGGACACCTGAAGGGCTTCGTCCTCGGGGTTGGAACGCTTCAGCCAGCCGGCAACCTGCTCGGGCGACCACTCCAGGCGCAGTTTGCTTGCCACGAGTTGGGCCAGCTCTCGGTTCTGCACCAGTCTACAGACCTTCGGGCGACGGCCTCGATCCCACGCCGCCTGGTCGGCCTGGCTGGCCCGGTAGCCTTGCGGGCCATCGTTGCGTCGAATCTCGCGACTGATCGTAGACGGCGCGCGGCCGAGCGCCGCCGCGATAGCGCGGGTCGAGCGACCTTCCACTACACCGCGCGAAATCTCCTCACGCTCGATCAACCTCAACGCCGACCTTGACCGGTGCCGCTCGGCTGGGCGGATCCCGCCAGACTCAGCCAGAATGCGGTGTACCGACGAGTGATACCGATCAAACAGTCGGGCAATCTGATGGAGCGTCTCACCCTTCCGCCAATGCTCCCACATGAGTGCCCGTTGGCTGGCCGAGTAGTAAATGCGCGGTCTTCTCTTCATCTGCAACACTCCTTTCGCCGCAATGGCGTCTAGTGTGTTGCATCGACCGGTTGATTCCGCCGCCACAGCCAGTCGTAGCACCTCGGCGCCCGAAGGGGCCGCTAACCGACCAAACGGCCAGTCAGGAAGGGTTGCACGTCTACGTCGTTGATAGCGGTTATGATGCAATCAGGTAGAGCGCTGACCGGAGGGAGTCTTGGCGCGGGACCAGCGACGACTGGCGGCAATCGTCTCGCTCGATGTGGCCGGTTACTCGCGCCTCATGGGCACGGACGACAGCGGCACCTTAGCGGCGCTGAAAGGCCACCGGCGGGAACTGATAGACCCCAAGATCGCAGAACATGACGGCCGCATCGTCAAGACGACCGGCGACGGTCTGTTGCTAGAGTTCCCGAGCGTCGTCGATGCGGTGCGCTGCGCAGTTGATGTGCAGCGGGGCATGGCCGAGCGCAACGCAGACATTGCCCCGGATCAGCGACTCGACTTTCGTATCGGCATCAATGTGGGTGACATCATCATTGATGGCGACGACATTTTTGGCGACGGTGTGAACGTCGCCGCGCGCCTTCAGACATTGGCCGAGCCTGGAGGGATCTGCGTCAGCCGTGTAGTGCGCGATCAGGTGCTCGACAAGTTGAGCTTTACCTTCGACGACCTTGGGTCGCAGCAAGTCAAGAACATCGCGCGGCCCGTTGATGCGTATCGGGTGGACCTTGGCAGCGTAGCGCCGCAAGCGCGGAGCCGCAGTCAAAGGCGCTGGCAGCGCCTGACGCGTGTGCTTGGGTGGCGGTCGCTCGCCGCTGGCGTTCTCGCGATCGGTCTCGCCGGCATTGCGATGTGGACGCTGCCCCAGTTCTGGAAACAGGTACCGGCCCCTACGCCGCCAGCATTGTCGGTCGCGATTGTGCCTTTAGTTGCACCGCATGGCGACGCCGACGCGTCGCGGTTTGCGGAGGCGTTGACCCGCGATCTCATGACCAGACTCCCCCGCAAGCGTGCGGACGGCCGGGCGCTCGTGGTTTCTGGTCGTTCCAGCCGGGCTGGTGCCAATACCACGATCGACGTGCGCGAATTGGGGCGCAGCCTCAATGTTCGGTATGTGCTCGAGGGCGACGTGATCCGCGGCGGGGATGGAGAGACTGTGAATCTGCGGCTCGTCAAGGCAGCAACGGGCGAGCAGGTCTGGTCCGAGCGGGATACCTTGCAGGATTCCGATGTTTCGGCCCAGTCGTCGGCCAGGCTCTGGGACCTGATCAAGCGATTGCGCACCGCGCTCATCCGCGCCGAGACCCAACGCCTCTTGGCCCAGCCGCTTTCCAGTCTGAGCGCGCCGGAACTCGTATTACGCGCCTGGGCGGTGTGGGAGAAGGACGCATCCCTTGCCGGAACCATCGAAGCGCTCAAGCTGGTGGACGAGGCTTTGCGTCTCGATCCCAATCTCGTCCCCGCACTGACTTCACGAGCCACGCTTATAAATTTTGAAGCTGACGTCGATCCCAATCAGGACCGCGATCGCATTGGACGCGAACAGGACGAACTTACGGCGCGGGCGGTTAACCTGGACCCGAGCGACCCTTCAGCATGGGGATGGCGTGCCGTCGCGCTGGAATATCTCGGAAGATGGGATGCCGCGCTCGAAGCCAGCGACAAAGCGATCAAACTGGAACCGTACAACAGCAGCTATTACCTACGCCGGGCTTGGGTCATGAACATGATGGGGCGACCTGCCGAATCATTGGCACTCGTCGATCGAGCGCTCGCCTTGGATCCGGCCAACGTTGGCGGGGCGATGCGTATGGCGTGCGAGGCGCACTTGTTGGCTGGGCAAGCGGCAGAGGCGATTGCAACCTGCGAGAAGGCCGCAAGTCTCGACAATGATTGGATGAACAACCTGTTTCTCGCAGCCGCGTACGCCAATCACGGCGATATGGCCAAGGCGGCCGCCGCCAAGGCCGACGCATTGCGTACGGTGCCCGGCTACACCATCGCGCAACTGCGAGCCAAGCGTTATTCGGACCACCCCGAATACCTGAAGCTAGCGGACAAATACTGGTATGAAGGACTGCGGAAGTCTGGGATTCCAGAGAAGTAAGAAGCCCGACGTCGAGTTTATTGCGGGCCGCGCAAGGTAGGGCCCGCAGATCTCGCAAACGATTTGATGGACGCCGTTCCCCGTTCAGCGAAGTGCGCAAACGTCCGCTTCTCAAGCGCATGACAGACTGTAATGGGTCGTTAGCAGACCACTCGCGGCTCCTAGAAGATCCAGAGATCGCGGCGTGGCAATTCCAGCCACTGGCGGCCGGGCGGAAGTGGCTCGGTGCCATATGCGCGCAACCGGTTGGCACCCAGCGCGAACAGGTGCTCCCACTTGTCGCCGAGGTACATCGACGTCGTGAGATCGACTTCGAGCCGATTCTCGCCGGGACCGTTGGCAATCCGGATGCGTTCGAGTCGAATCATCGCGGTGCCGTTTCCGCCTGATGTGGCGCCGCGTATCGCGGTGCCCCAGAGGGCAAAGCCTTCGCCCTGAAGCAACGCGTTGCCGTCACGGACTTCGGCAACCCGGCCTGCGAGCCGGTTGTTGCTGCCCATGAAATCGGCAGCAAACAGTGTCGTGGGGCTGCCATACATTTGCTGCGGCGTTCCCTGCTGCTCGATGCGGCCCTCGTTCAGCAGCAGAATCCGATCCGACATCGCGAGTGCCTCGCCCTGGTCGTGCGTCACGCACAACGCCGACAGCTGCAGCCGGACGATCAGCTCGCGCAGCCACGCTCGCGCTTCCTCGCGCAATTTGGCGTCGAGGTTTGACAGCGGCTCATCGAGCAGAATCACCGGCGGGTTGTAGACGAGCGCGCGAGCAAGCGCCACTCTCTGCTGCTGTCCGCCGGAAAGCTGGTGCGGAAACCGGCCGCCCAGGTGCCCGAGCGAAAGCTGGTCGAGCACGTTCTTTACGCGTGTCGATACGTCGCCCGCGCTCACGTTGCGCAGCTTGAGCCCATACGCGACGTTGTCGGATACGGTCTTGTGCGGCCACAATGCGTAGGACTGGAACACGAGGCCGAGATTGCGGCCTTCGGCGGGGACGTCGATCTCCTTCGCGCCGTCGAAGACGACCTTGTCGCCGACTCGAATCGTTCCTTCGGAGGGCTGCTCGAGTCCCGCGACCGCGCGCAAGATCGTCGTCTTGCCGCTACCCGAAGGTCCGAGCAGCGCGACCACTTCGCCGCGCTCGAGCGTCAGCGAGACGCCCTTGAGAATTGGATTGTCGCCGTAGGCGAGCCTGACATTGTCGACGGTGAGTTCGGACATGGAGGAATCCCGAAAATGAGTTCAGTCGCGCAGCTTCACACCGAAGCGCAGAGCGATTGCGAGGCCGATGCCGACCAGCACGACATTAATGAGGGAGAGCGCCGCGACCACGTCGATAGCGCCGCCTTGCCACAATGACACGAGTTGCGCGCCGATGACTTCGGTACCCGGGGCGAGCAGGTAGACACCGGTCGAGTATTCGCGCTCGAAGATCATGAATACAAGCAGCCACGATGCGAGCAACCCGGGTCGAATCAGCGGCAACGTAATCTGCCGCGACACCATCGCGCGCGTGGCGCCCGCAGATCTCGCCGCTTCCTCGAGCTCGGTCGACACCTGCAGCAGCGACGACGAGATGAGCCGCATTCCATAGGCGAGCCAGACCACGGTGTAGGCGAGCCACATGCTGAAGATCGTCGTCCTAAGCGGCGTCAGCGGCGGAAAGAACAGGAACACCCAGAGGAAGGCGAGCCCCGCCAGCAGTCCCGGCACCGCGCGCGGGACAAGCACGAGGTAGTCGACGAACCGCGACCAGCCGTCGTTGCGCCGGTGCGTGGCAAACCCAATCGCCGTGTAGCACGCCACCGCAATCGCGCCGCCGACAGTGCCTATCAGGATCGTGTTCCAGATCGCGCGCAGGTTCGTAGGTTCATCCCACACCGACAGGAAATTATCGAAAGTGAACACTTCGGCAAGATGTGCGCCATATCCCCAGTTCGAGACGAACGCGCGCAGCGTGACGCCGGAAAGCGGAACGATGACGCCGACGAACAACCACAGGCCGATCAATGCGGCGGCGACCCATTTCCAGCGGCGCAACGGCAGTTCGCGCATCCGTCCCGCCTTGCCTTTGATCGTCGCGTACTTGCGCGCGTTCTGCAGCAGATAGCGCTGCAGCAGCACGAGTGGGAATGTCACGGCGACAATGCAGATCGCCACCGCGGCCATCAGGTGATAGGACGGCGTGCCGAGCTTGTTGGTCAGCTTGTAGAGGTAGGTCGACAGCACGAGGTGGCCTTCGGGGTCGCCGAGGACAAGCGGCAGGCCGAACAGCTCGAAGCCAAGGAAGAAAACGAGCACCGCGGCGAAGAGCAGCGCCGGCATGATGAGAGGCAGGCTGACCGTCGCGGCGACACGGAACGGCGAAGCGCCCGCGACGCGTGCGGCTTCTTCGACGTCCGAGCCCAGGCTCTTCAACGCGGCGGACGCGTAGACGTAGACGTTGGGGACGTGCAGCAATCCGGCGATGAAGCCGATCGCGAAGAGAGAGTAAATGCCCCAGGGCGCGCCGCCGAAGAGATCGGTCACCCATACCGTGTAAAACCCGACCGGCCCGGCGGCGACGACGTAGCCGAAGGCAAGGACCATCGGCGACACGAAGCTCGGCACGAGGATCAGCGGCTCGATCCAGCGCTTCGCCGGCAGATCGGTGCGCTCCATCAGGAACGCGAGCAGGCTGCCGAGCGGTACGGCGATGACTACCATCATCGTCGCGAGGATGATCGAGTTGAGGAACGAGACCCAGAAGTCTGGATCGGCGAAGATGAATTCGTATGCTTCGAAGCCGACTGTCTTGCGCGGATCGAAGAACGGCGCGGTGAGAAAGCTCTGGTAGAAAATCAGCAGCAGCGGCGCCAGCACCGCCGCGGCGGTCACCAGGATGGTGAGACCGCGCGGGAACGCCGCGAGCGTCGCGGTGCGCATCGGTGTTGCCCGAAAACCCGTGTTACGTATTTATTTTCCGCCGCCCGCAGCGAGCGTCGCTTTCCAGTCGGCGAGAAACTCGAGGCGCTTTTTCGCGTCGAGGTAGCCGACGATTTCCGCCGAGACGGGAATCGGCTTGATGTTCGGTCCAAGCTGCTTGGCGAGCGACGCCGCCGTGAATTCGGCGTCGACGTCGCTCCTGATGGCAAACAACTCGACATCGCCGCCGATCAGCTTCTGACCGCGCTGCGACAGGATGTAATCAGTCCACAGCTTGGCGGCGTTCGGGTTCTTCGCGTTCTTGCCGATGAACATCACGCGCGAGAGCACGAGCGTGTAGTCCTTTGGCAGCACGACACCCAGCGCCTGATCCTTCTTCGCGCGGACGAGGGCGTAGGAGCCAAGCACGTTGTAGCCCAGCAGGTGCTCGCCCGAGGACACCTTTTCGAGCATGTTGCCGGTACTCGAGTACACGCGATAGTTCGACGCGCCGAATCCTTTTTCGAGATCCTTCATTCCGGGAAAATATTTCGTGTCCTGCACGACGAACATGAAGCCAACTCCACTCTTCTCGATGTCGTATGTCGTGACCTTGCCCTTGAACTTGTCGGCCTTGGTGGTGATGAGCTTCGCGAACGCCGCATGGTCCTGCGGTACCTCATCCGCCGCGACCAGCCGCTTGTTGTAGATGAATACGGCGGGCTCGTAGGTCGTCCCATACGCCTGGCTCTTGTACGTGGCCCAGCTCGGCAGCTTGCCTGCTTCCGGCGATGCGTACGTCAGCGCATGTCCGTCGTCGACGAGCTTCACCTGCAGGTCCATGGCGGAGCTCCACATCACGTCCGCGGAGCCCTGGCCCGATGCGACCTCGGCGATGAAGCGGTTGTACATCTCGGTCGAATTCATGTCGTTGTACTCGACCTTGATGCCCGGATAGAGCGCCTGAAAATCTTTCACCAGCGGCTGGGCCGCCTTCGTGTCGAGCGCGCTGTAGATGACGACTTTGCCTTCCTTGTTGGCGGCGGCGATCGTCTGAGCGTAGTCGGCGGGATATCCGACAGGCACGGTTTGCGCGAGCGCGCCACCCGCCGCAGCGGCAACTGCGAAGACAAGTATGCGGGCAAGCATGAGAGTTCCTCCAGGATCGGCAGCGATCGCTGTCGCAATGCGGCGATTATAGGCGCGGCGAGCGGCAACGTCCCAGCATCGAAGATGGAATTCGGGAGGGCAAGGGCCGTGCGCGAAGCGCTGGCCAATCACCTCGCGAAGATCTTTCAATTCAGGACCGAGACGGAATTGCTGCCTCAAGTCCTCCGCCCGACGCGGACGTAGGAAAAGAGAAAGCCACCCAACAGCGGTGGCCCGGAGTGTGGTGCGGAGTTTCTTGTCGGGAAAGACTGGTCGGGGTGAGAGGATTTGAACCTCCGGCCTCTACGTCCCGAACGTAGCGCTCTACCAGGCTAAGCTACACCCCGAAATGCCTTGCCTTTTGTGCCGCGACGGGAAATGAGTCTCCGCGGCGCTCGCGTTCCGATCGGCACACCTCAGTACGTGCGACGGGCCGCGAAAGCCGCCAATTCTAGCAGATTCCGCCGATCCGGCGAGTCCCGCAAACCCGCCACGCACGCGGCGGCCGCCTCGCTCTCGCGCAGCGCCGCCGCCCGGGCATAGTCGAGCGCTCCTGTACGCATGAGCACGTCCAGCACGGGCTGGAATTCGGCCAACCGTCCTCGCGTAATGGCATCGCGAATGAGCGCGGCGTCGCTCACGCTGCCGATCGCGATCGCGCGAATGAGTGGCAACGTCATCTTGCCTTCGGCGAGGTCGTCTCCCAGATTCTTGCCGATCGCGCTGAGATCGCCCGAATAATCGAGCACGTCATCCACGAGCTGGAATGCGGTGCCGAGATGCATCCCGTAGCACGCAAGGGACCGCGCGGTTTCGGTTGAAGCTTCGCCCAGCGTTGCCCCCAATTCGGCCGCCGCCTCGAAGAGCTTCGCCGTTTTGCGACGGATCACGCTGAGATAAGTCTCTTCGTCGAGTGCGGGGTCGCCCGAGTTGATGAGCTGGAGAACTTCGCCTTCGGCGATCACGTTGGTCGCGTTGGACAGGATATCGAGCACACGCATCGACCCGACACCGACCATCAGTTGAAACGCGCGGGAATAGAGAAAGTCACCTACGAGTACCGACGCCGCGTTGCCGAACATCGCATTGGCCGTCGCAATCCCGCGGCGCAGCTTGGATTCGTCGACGACGTCGTCATGAAGCAACGTTGCCGTATGGATCATCTCGACGACGGCCGCGAGCGTGTAATGGTCGCGTCCTGCGTAGCCGCAGGCGCGCGCGGCGATGACGACGAGCGCCGGGCGCAACCGCTTGCCGCCGCTTTCGACGATGTACTGCGCCACTTGACGGATCAGCACCACATCGGAATCGAGCGCGCCGTGGAGGACGCGATCGACCTCCGCCCGGTCGGCGGCCAAAACCGTGTCGAGGGTATCTTTCGATCCCGGTGACGGCATCGGCGATAACACCGATTGCTCGAGAAGTCCGGCAGAATGGGCGGCTGACATGGAAGAAGGGTCTCTTGCCGAAACGAGGTCGAAGTGCCCGGCGGGATTGTAATCTACTGAAGCGGGGTGCCTCAGCAGCTACGCAAGTGCGGCGATCGTTAAAGGTCTGACGCGGTGCCGACCGTGTTTGACGAGATCCGCGTTATTCGGTTATTATTCAAAGCTTTCCGCGGCCGTTGCGGCCCGGCGAAAATACGAGAGCGGAGTGTTTCCATGTACGCGGTCATAAAAACCGGCGGCAAGCAATACAAGGTTGCCCCTGGCGAAAAACTCAAAGTAGAACAGTTACCGGTCGACGTGGGCGCGGAAGTCGTGCTCGATCAGGTGTTGATGGTCGGGGAAGGCGAGAACGTCCGTGTGGGTCAACCTACCGTCGCGGGCGCGACGGTCAAGGCTATCGTCGTCGCGCACGGTCGCGCCGACAAGGTGACGATTTTCAAGATGCGGCGGCGCAAGCACTACCAAAAGCATCAAGGCCATCGCCAGAACTACACCGAGCTCAAGATCGACAGCATCGTCGGCTGACGGAGATAACACCATGGCACACAAGAAAGCGGGCGGCAGCTCGCGCAACGGCCGCGATTCCGAGTCGAAGCGCCTCGGCGTCAAGGCGTACGGCGGCGAGACGATTTCCGCCGGCAGCATCATCATCCGCCAGCGCGGAACGGTCATCCATCCCGGCGTCAACGTCGGGATCGGCAAGGACCACACGCTGTTTGCGCTTGTCACCGGCAAGGTCGAATTCGCGACCAAGGGCAAGGACAAGAAGAAGTTTGCGAATGTTGTCGAGGCCGCAGCCTGAAACGGGATGCTATCTGCAGGATCTCGCCCTGCGACAAAAATCCCGGCCTTGTGCCGGGATTTTTTCGGCCGGCAATCCCGTGGTGCCAAAGTTGTCGATCGATGGGCCCCGCTCTATAGTGCAGTGAATTCCGGCCCGGGAAATCCGATAAGCGATGGCACGAGATCAGAGGCGCCTGGCGGCTATTGTCTGCGCCGACGTGGCGGGGTACTCGCGCCTCATGGGCGAGGACGATAGCGCAACGCTGGCGGCGCTCAAGGCGCACCGGCACGATCTCATCGATCCCAAGATCGCCGAGTACGGAGGCCGCATCGTAAAGACGACGGGAGACGGCCTGCTGCTGGAATTCCCGAGTGTGGTCGACGCGGTGCGCTGCGCGGTCGACGTCCAGCGCGGCATGGCCGAGCGCAACGTGGCGTTGCCCGAGGACCGCCGCATCGAATTTCGCGTCGGCATCAACCTCGGCGACATCATCATCGACGGCGACGACATCTTCGGCGACGGCGTCAACGTCGCGGCGCGGCTGCAGTCGCTCGCGGAGCCCGGTGGGATCTGCACCAGCAAGGTCGTCCGCGACCAGGTCCAGGACAAGCTCAACTTCACGTTCGAGGATCTGGGGGCGAAGGACGTCAAGAACATCGCGCGGTCGGTCGAAGTCTATCGAGTGGACCTCGGCGGCGGGGAAGCACCGAAGCGCGGTCGCCGGCTTGCCGGATGGTCGGCACGAAGCATCCGTTGGCGCGTGGGCGTTGGCGCACTTGCCGTGGCGGTCGCGGGTACGGCGGCGTGGATGTTGTTTCCGCTCCTGAAGACAGTGCCGCCGGAGCCTCCCGCGATGTCGGTCGCGGTACTGCCGTTCGACGCGGCCGGCGGCGATCCCGCAGACGGCGCTCTCGCCGAGGGCCTGACCCGCGACGTGACGACTGCGCTCGGCCGCATCCGTTCGCTTCGCGTGACGTCGTCGAGCGCGGCGGCCGCATACAAGGGCAAGGCGTCGGACTCCAACGCAGTGGGACGCGACCTCAACGTGCGATATCTTGTCGCGGGAGGGTTGCGCCGCGTCGCCGATCGGATGGTGGTCGACGTACAAGTCGAGGAGATGGCCACGTCGAAGCAGGTCTGGGGCGACCGATTCGAGGTCGAGTCGAAACAGCTACCCGGGCAGCTGGACGACGTCGCCGTCCGGCTGACGCGACGGATTCGCGAAGCCGTGGCGGGTGCGGAGGTGGCGCGCATGAAGGGCACGCCACCTGCAAACGCGAGCGCAGTCGAGTACGTATTGTATGCGCACAACGTGTGGGACCGGAATCCGGTGTCGGTATACGGCGCGAACGAAGCGAAGAAGCTGTTCGATCGGGCCATCATGCTCGACCCCGACCTCACGTGGGCAATGGTGGGCAAGCTGCGGGCTCTTAGCTACGTTTATTACGCCGATCCGAACGTGAATCGGGAGCGTATGTTGATGGAAATGGACGAACTGAGCGCCCGGGCCGTCAGCATCGATGAGCGCGATCCGGCGGCGTGGGCGTGGCGGGGGCTCGCGTTGGCGCTCCAATGGCGTTGGGACGCGGCGTTCGAAGCAGATGCGCAGGCCTGGCGCCTCGATCCGACCGATTCATCGATCCTGAGCCACCGGGCCGAGCTGATGCTGTTTACGGGGCGTGTTTCCGAGGCGCTTGCCGAGGCGGATCGCGCGCTGGCCCTCGTGCCGGCCAACTCGCTTGAGATCGGATGGCCGATGTACACGCGCTGCCGGGGTTTGCTTGCGCTCGGTCGTTACGAGGATGCGATCCCCGGATGCGAAAAATTCGTGTCGCTCCACGATTGGTGGGAGCCGCATCTGTACCTTCTCGCGGCGTACCAGCATCTGGGCAACGCGGACAAGGCGGCCGCGGAGAAGGCAAAGGCCTTGCAGCAGCGACCCAACGTTTCAATCGCGATGATGAAGGGGTTCCGATCGGACCACCCGACTTTCCTGCAGCAGACCGAGACGCGGGTCTTTTCGGAACTCCGCAAGGCGGGCATCCCCGAAAGCTGACGGGGCGTGTGTCGGCAAAGGCGCTAGGACAAGAAAAAGTTCGCGAATGTCGTCGAGGCCACAGCCTGAAACGGGATGCTATCTGCAGGATCACGCCCTGCGACAAAAATCCCGGCCTTGTGCCGGGATTTTTTGTGTACGCCGATTGAGGCCAGTTCGCTTCCCGAGCTTCGACCGCGCGGGAGGGGCGACGAACTCGCGTGGCCGAGCGTTAGAACGAGCGCCAGAATGGCGCGCGGATGGACGGCGATGCTCTCGCGATCCACCGTGATCCTCGCGTTGTCCTCCGCTGGATACCTCTTTGCGGCCATGCTCATCAACGCGAACAGCAATACACCAGCGCTAGCTCCGACCCAGAGTGCTACGACAACCCACCATATCGACATGATCCACCTCGTCGCGGGAGTGTCAGTGGCCCTATTTCCGCACAGCCCCGTCCTGCCGTCCATACGCCAAAGGACTAGGCCGACGTCCGGCCCCGTCCTGCCTTCCATACGTCAAAAGACTAGGTCGGAGTCGGATTCCGTCTGACACTGGCGTGGCCGATCGGATGGGACTACGGCAAAACTTGATGCTGTCGAGCACGACTCGCAACTCATTCTCTGGCGGCGACGTCGATGGACTCTTCTTCGTCCAGCTCATCGCGTTCGATCTCCCACGAATAGCGAACGTGCGGTGGAATATCGAGGTTGCGCAGCGCGATTCCCAACGCGAAGCCGATGATTGCGGCGGCGAGGTGAGTCTCCCACGATAGCCTGGGCGCAATCGGCAGCACGCCCCAGATCAGCGCGCCGTACAGGAAACATACGAGAAGCGAAGCCGCAATCGCGCGCTTGTCGCGCCGGAGTATGCCGGCGACGAAAATGTACGTAACGAGACCGTAGACCAATCCGCTGGCGCCCAAGTGGCTCGATCCGCGCGCGAACAGCCACACCGCGATCCCCGGCCCGAAATAGACCGCCGGCAATACCCGGAGCGCTCCGTGCGGATACAGGTACAGCATCGTCGTGCCGAGGATCAGAAGCGGCAGCGAATTGGACAAGAGATGACCGAAGTCGCCGTGCATGAGCGGGGCGAACAGAATCCCCACGAGACCTGCGATCTGCCGCGGGCGAACACCGAAATCGCCGGGCCCGACGTCCAATGCCCAGTTCAGGAAGTGTATGACCCAGATCAGCGCGACGAACGAAAGCGAAATCTTTACCGCAAGCCTGAAATTGTCGCGGGAGCGCGCGGAGCCGGTGTGAGCGGGATCAGGTACGTGAATCTGCATGCTGACACGAACGACCCGACATCACCTTCACGGCGAAGCGGGGTCGGCGGCGGTCCGTTGTAGGGTCATTGCCATGTGGGAACGATCGGCGCGCGAATCAATACCTGCGTCGCAACGGATCGCCCATCACGGTCTCACCGACGTTCGAGCCACCAGAGCAGCGAGCTCGCGGCAACGACAAAAAAGAGCAGCGGAAAAGTCGCCGAAAAAAGCGGCGGCCAGTCGTTCAGGACCCCGAGGTTGGTGAACAAGCGCCCAACGAGAAAGAACGCGAGGCCGAGCATGGTGCCGGCAAAAATCCGGAAACCGACGCCGCCCGAGCGGCGCTGGAAATAGGCGAAGGGGAGCGCGAGAATCATCATGACGACGACGGCGGCCGGGTAGAACACCTTGTTCCAGAATGCGATCTCGAACCGCGACGTCTTCTGATTCTTGAGCACGCGGATGTTGTCATAGAGCGTGTTGAGCTCGAGCCGCTCCGGCGCAACCTGATACACCGTCAGCAGCGACGGCTTCAACACGGTGTCCCAGGACCACGCGTCGGCGACTTCAAGCGTCGCCCGATCGTCCAAAAGGCGTGTGGTTCGCACTTTGGCGAGCTGCCAGTGGCCATCGCCGCCGAAGCTCCCCGTCTCGGCGGTCCGCACGGTCCGCAAGCGCAGCTCGTCGTCGAATTCGTAGATGCGAACGCCCACGAGCGTCATGTCGGCGAGCACGCTGCGGATGTTGGCGAACGTCAGATCCTGCTTGAACCAGAATCCCGACTGGAATTGCTGCGCGACGATGCGCGTTTCGCCTCTCGACGGCGCCCGGATCTGCAGCGCAAGGCGCTCGGCAGGCGGCGCGACGAACTCGCCGGCGAGAAAAGTCGCAATGGCGAGCGGGATGCCGACGCGCATCAGCGCCCAGGTGACCTGCAGCAGCGATGCGCCCGACGCGCGCATGACCGTGTATTCGGAGCTCGCGACGAGCTGTGCCATGGCGAACAGCGTGCCGATGAGCGCGGCGACCGGAAAGAGCTCGTACATCCGCGATGGCAGCTGCAGCCCGACGAAAAGAAGAGCGCTCGAAAGCGTGTATCCACCACGACCGACGTCACCCAACTCGTGGATCAGGTCGAAAAACGCAAACAGCATTACGAGTGCGCCGAAGATGAGAAAGATCGCCGCGAAGAGCTCGCGGCCGATGTAGCGCGTGAGAGTTTTCACGCCGGAGTCCCGTTGCGAAGCGGCCCGCGGAAGCGTGCGAACAACGAAAGCCGCTGCGCGAACAGCAGCAGTACGACCGTGATAGCAACGACGTGCGGCAGCGCGAGCCCGGTCCAGAAGCCGAGCTTTCCCTGGGCGATGAAGCTTTGCACGATGTTGAGGCAGTTGCTGTAGAGCATGTACATGAACGCTGCGGTGATGAGGTTGAACGACCGGCCCATCCGCGGATTCACGTACGAGAGCGGGACCGCGAGCAGCGTGAGCACAATCGCCGATATCGGCACCGACAGCCGCCAGAAGAGCTCGGCGCGCTCCACGCGACCGTCGGCGGCGACCAAAACCACCGTCGGAATCGCCTTGGTCGACACCGGCAGGCTGCGGAGCTCGGCCGGCTCGATTCTGCGGCCGAGCTTCTCGAACTCGACGATCCGGTATTCGGCGGTGCCCGGCTTGCCTTCGTAGCGCCGGCCGTCTTTCAGCACGATGAAGCGGTCGCCATTGGGGGCTTCCTCGAGCGAGCCCTGGCGCGCGACCGTCGTCACATCCTTGCCTTCCTCGATCGAGTGCAGGAAGACGTTGCGAATGTGGCCGTCGAACGTATTGATGCTATCGACGTAGACCACGAGGTTGGCGCGGCGAAATTCCCGGAAAAGGCCGGGCATGATGAGAGCGAGTTCGTCTTTCGATTCCAGTTGACGCTCGTATTCGATGCGCCGCTGCTCAGCCCACGGCGAGAGAAAAAGCGAAAGTGCGATGATGGCGACGATAAACGGCGCGGCAAACCAGAGGACTGGCCGGATGACCTTGGCGAGGCCCTGGCCGGAGGTAAACCAGACGATCATCTCGCTGTCCCGATACCATCGAGACAGCGTAAGGAGCACCGTCAGGAACACGGTGACCGACAGTAAGATGTTGAAATAAAACATCGCCCCGAAGCCGAGCAGGGCCAGAATGCCCTCGGGGGCGACGGCGCCGCCAGCTGCCCGCGCCAGCAGTTTCAGCACCAAATTGGTGAAAAGGATGCCCAGCAGGACCAGGAAGAGGCCGACCGCCGTGGCCGTCATTTCCCGCACCAGGCTGCGCCTAAAAATCATGACAGCGGGAGATTTTTGACTTTTTCGAGCCGTTTTGCCAATAATGCCGCCGAGGCCGGGCTACGGCAAAGAATCGGTCAGGCGGAGACAGGGAAGGGCCATGGAATTTACCATAAAAAGTGGCAGCCCCGAGAAGCAGCGGAGCGCATGCGTCGTCGTAGGTGTGTTCGACAACCGGAAGCTTTCGCTGTCCGCGGAGCTGATCGACCGTGCGTCGAACGGTTATGTCAGCGAAATCATCCGCCGGGGCGACATGGAGGGCAAGCTCGGCGCGACGCTGCTCCTTCATAACGTCCGCGGCACTCTGGCGGATCGGGTTCTGCTGGTGGGGCTTGGCAAGGAACGCGACTTCCGCGATCGGGAGTTCCGCTCGGCGGTCAAATCCGCGGTCAAGCTCCTGAACGAGACCGGCTCGTACGAGGCCGTCATCTACCTCACCGAGGAAAAGGTGAAGCGGCGCGAGGTCGCATGGCGAGTCGAGCACGCCGTGGTCGTCGCGATGGAGGCCGTCTACCGTTTCGACCGGATGAAAAGCGAGAAGGCCGAGGTGCGGCGACCGCTCCGCAAACTCACGTTGTCGGTGCCGCAGCGCTCGGATCTCACCGATGGCGAAGCCGCCGCGGCGCGTGGTCTCGCGATCGCGCACGGCATGGACCTCGCGCGCGACCTTGGCAATCTCCCCCCCAACATCTGCACGCCGACCTATCTTGGCCAGCAGGCGATGGAACTTGCGAAGGAGTTCCCCGACGTCAAGGTGACGGTACTCGAGCGCAAGGACATGGAAGCGCTCAAGATGGGCTCATTCCTTTCGGTGACCGCCGGCAGCGACGAGCCGCCGCGCTTCATCGCGATGGAATACCGGGGCAATCCGAAACGGCAGAAGCCGATGGTGCTGGTCGGCAAGGGCATCACGTTCGACAGCGGCGGCATTTCGCTGAAGCCCGGCCTCGACATGGACCAGATGAAATTCGACATGTGCGGCGCAGGTTCCGTATTCGGCACGCTGCGCGCGATCGCCGAGCTCAAGGCCGAGGTAAACGTGATCGGGCTTGTGGCTGCATGCGAGAACATGCCTTCGGGCCGCGCGACCAAGCCGGGCGACGTCGTGACGAGCATGTCGGGGCAGACGATCGAAATCCTGAACACCGATGCCGAGGGACGGCTGATCCTCGCCGACGCGCTCACCTACGCCGAGCGCTACGAGCCGGAGGCCGTCGTCGACGTCGCGACGCTCACCGGCGCAATGGTGATCGCACTGGGGCAGATCGCCTGCGGCATTTTCAGCAACAGCGACGCCCTGTCGCGCGCACTCGTGGCCGCGGGCGACGACGCGTTCGACCGCGGCTGGCCGTTGCCGCTGTGGGACGACTACCAGGACGGTCTTGCCAGCAATTTCGCAGATTTCGCGAACATCTCCGGCCGCGCGGGCAGCAGCATCACGGCGGCATGCTTCCTGTCGCGCTTCGCCAGGAAATTCGACTGGGCGCATCTCGACATCGCCGGGGTCGCCTGGAAGGAAGGAAAGGAAAAGGGCGCCACCGGTCGTCCGGTTGCGCTGCTCACGACTTGGCTCTTGGGACAGGAATCTTCGGCGGCATCCTGAGGATTCATACCAAAGGCGGCGCGCAATGACGACGATCGATTTCTACACGCACTGCGCCAATCGGTTCGAGGTCGCCGCGACGCTCGTTGCGAAGGCGTGGGCGCAACATGGCAGCGCCCGCGTGCTGACGCCCGATGTCAACGGCACCGACACGTTCGACCGGTTCCTGTGGCAATGGCCGTCGCTCGGGTTCGTTCCGCATTGCCGCCTCGACAGCGCACTGGCCCCGGAAACGCCGGTGCTGGTCGATCACGCGCTTACCCATGAAGGGCTGGCCGCGGTGCTCGTCAATCTGCACCCGTCGCCGCCGCCGTTCTTTTCGCGTTTCGAGCGCCTGGTCGAGGTCATCGGCATCGACGAGGATGCCGCCGCGGCCGGTCGCGAGCGATGGAAGTTTTACAAGGCGCGCGGCTACGAAGTACGTTCGCACAACCTCGCGGAACGCGGCTGACGCCGAGAAAAATGCCCACCGCACGGGAACTGCTCGAGCAAGCCGACGCGCTGATGCGCCGCAATCGCGCACCGGGGCAGGAGTCCGATATCCCGGAATTGACCGACGAGATCGCGGTCGCAGCCGCAGCCACTGGCGCGCCGTCGCGGGCGATGATGGTGTCGCGGTCGACGCCTCAGAGGCGACACAGCCGTGACGACGATGTGCCCGAGCTCAACGACGCCGTCGAGGAACTGTCGCTGCATCCACTCCCCGACGACGAAGGCGAAGTCTCACGCTGGCTCGAGGGCGACCTTGGCGAGTCGAGCATCACCGGACCGGCGCCGGATTCCATTGCGGTCGTCCCGCCGTCGACATTGCGCGCGCCGCCGCCCGAGGTCGAGACGCCGTTGAACGCCGGCAGCGGAATCGCCGGTGCCCATCGCGCCCACGCCAGCCGCGACACTCGTTGCCCAGGTGACGGGAACGCTGTCCAGCGTCCCCGCCGAGCCACCTCCGGCCAGCGATCCTGGATTCGACGCAATGCTGGGCACTGAGCCTGCCAAGGCAGCAGTCGAACCGGAGCTCTCGCCGGTAGCTTCCGCCCCGTCGCCTCTGGCGCCCCCGTCTGCGCACGGCGAATCGACCGCGCCGGTGCCGATTGCCGAGACAGCCTCGCCAGCGACTCCTGACGAGCGGCAATGGGAAGGACTCGCCGAGGAGATCCGGATGCAGGTGCTGCAGCGGATCGATATCTTCACCGACACCGGATTGCAGGGCGAGCTCGCCGCGCGGCTGCAGCCGATTGTCGATCGCGCCAGCGCCGATCTCGTGACGACGATCAACCGCGAAGTCGGCCAGATCCTGCG
The DNA here is from genome assembly GCA_963724975.1 of uncultured beta proteobacterium. Taxonomy (GTDB): domain Bacteria; phylum Pseudomonadota; class Gammaproteobacteria; order Burkholderiales; family Casimicrobiaceae; genus CAIWHR01. The sequence continues at coordinate 118,754 of CAVRXB010000008.1, forward strand.
CGCGTACGTTGCCGAAGCCATAGAGCGCGAGATCGAAACGTGGCGCGAAAGCAATCCATGATCTCCCGCCGTTCGCAGTCTTGCGGATTGTGCGCACGTCCGATTGCCGCTAGACTGCCTCTCATGCTCAACGCTCGATCCGCGGTTGCGCCGTCCATGAGCCCTCGCCTGTGGGGCGGATATGCATTTTATTTCTGGGCAACGACCACGGGCCGCGTTCACGCTTAGCAGCAGCAGACATTACGCAAGCGTCGGGCGGCCCCCAAAGGCCGCCCGATTTTTTTGATCGGAGGACGCCATGATCATCGTGATGCAGCCCGACGCCGACGACGCGGCGATTGCCGCCGTCGAGGCAAAGATCCGAGCGCACGGGCTCGACGTGCACATTTCGCGCGGCACCGAGCGCACGCTGATTGGCGCCGTCGGCGACGAGCGCAAGCTCGATCCGGAGATGTTCGATCCAATGCCGGGCGTCGAGAAATCGATGCACATCGTGAAGCCGTACAAGCTTGTTGCGCGCGAGTGGCACAAGGCCAACACGATCGTGACAGCGGGCGGCAAGCCGTTCGGAGGCTCGACCGTCCAGGTAATCGCCGGGCCTTGCTCGGTCGAAACCCCCGCGCAGATGGCGGCCGCGGCCGAGGGCGTGGCGGCGGGTGGCGCGCGGCTGATGCGCGGCGGCGCGTTCAAGCCGCGGACATCGCCTTATGCTTTCCAGGGCAAGGGTGTGGACGGCCTCAAGCTTCTCAAGGATGCGGCCGACGGGCGCGAATTGCCGGTAGTCACCGAACTCATGGACGCGCGCATGCTGGACACGTTCCTCGAATACGGCGTGGACGTGATCCAGATCGGCACGCGCAACATGCAGAACTTCGATCTGCTGAAGGCGGTCGGGCAGGTTGCCACGCCGGTAATCCTGAAACGCGGAATGAGTGCAACGATCGCCGAATGGCTGATGGCCGGTGAGTACATCGCCGCGGGCGGCAACCACAACATCATCTTCTGCGAGCGCGGCATTCGCACGTTCGAGACCGCGTATCGCAACGTGCTCGACGTCACGGCGATCGCCGTGATGAAGCGCGAGACGCACCTGCCCGTGATCGTCGATCCGTCGCATGCCGGCGGCAAAGCATGGATGGTCGCCGCACTGTCGCGTGCCGCCGTGGCCGCCGGCGCTGATGGATTGCTGATCGAGATCCATCCGAACCCGAAGGACGCGTGGTGCGACGCCGATCAGGCGTTGACGCCGGCGGAATTCGCGACCCTCATGAGCGAGCTGCGCGCAGTGGCCCGCGCTGTCGGCCGCGACTTGTAACCGGCTGCGAAAAAGACGCGGGGTGCGGTGCCCTCTCTCGTCTCGTGGAGAGGACAGGCGCGACGGCGATGACGCCGCGCGTAGAATCGAAGCATGTTCTGGCTCAAGGAAATCGAGCATCGGTATGGCGCGACCGTCGTGGTGCGCGTCGCAGCATGGCAGGCGGCGGCAGGGGAGCACTGGCTTCTCGCCGGCCCATCGGGCAGCGGCAAGTCGACGCTGTTGCACATCCTTTCCGGATTGACGTTGCCGAGCCACGGCGATGTGCTCGTCGCGGGTATCGATCTCAAGACGCGTGTGGGAAGCGCGCTCGACCGTTGGCGCGGGCGCACTGTCGGTTTCGTGCCGCAACGATTGCACCTCGTGGCCGCGCTCACGGTGCGTGACAATCTGCGTCTCGCCCAATATCTTGCCGCGCTGCCCGATGAACCGCAGCGCGTGCACGAGTTGCTCGAAGCGGTGCAAATCGCAGATCTTGCGCAACGCTATCCGCGCGAGCTGTCGCAAGGCGAGGCGCAGCGCGTCGCAATCGCGCGCGCCGTCGTCAATCGGCCGTCGCTCGTGCTCGCCGACGAGCCAACTGCGAATCTCGACGACACGCACGCAGCGGCAGCACTCGAGCTGTTGCGCGCCCAGGCAATCGCGGTCAACGCGACGCTCGTCGTGGCGTCGCACGACGCGCGCGTGCGGCCGCTTCTGCCGCGCACTCACACGTTGCCATCGCGGCCGCTGGAGGACGCGGCATGAGCGCCGCCGGGCCGCCCCAAGGCGCGAATTGCTTCCCCTCTGGGGGCAGCGCAGCGGCCGAATTGGCCAATGAGGCCGCAAGCGTGGGGGCACAACAATGAATGTGATGCGCCTGGCGTTGGCCTACGCCAGGCGGCGTCCCCTCGCCACCCTGCTCAACGTGCTGCTGCTCGCCGTCGGCGTCGCGACGATCACGCTCGTGATCCTGCTGTCGCATGAGCTCGACTCCCGGCTTTCACGCGAGGCCGCCGGCATCGATCTCGTGGTCGGGGCGAAAGGCAGCCCGTTGCAGCTCGTGCTGGCGGGCGTCTATCACGCCGACATCCCGCCGGGAAACATCCCTCTCGCCGCGGTGGAATCGCTGCGCAGGAATCCGCTGGTCGGCGAGGTGATTCCGCTCGCCCTCGGCGACAGTTTCCACGGTTTCCGCATCGTCGGCACCGAACCCGCGTTCGTGGCGCACTATCGGGCGACGCTGGCGAGCTGGACGTCTTTGGGTGGCACCGCTCGACGCAGTGCTCGGCAGCGACGTCGCCCGCACCTCGAATTTGAACGCGGGAAGCACGTTCGCGGGCTCGCACGGTCTCGCCGAAGGCGGCGGCATGCACGAGGACGCGCGTTACACCGTGGTTGGTGTGCTCGCGCCCACGGGATCGGTGATCGACCGACTCGTGCTGACCGGCATCGACAGCGTATGGAAGGTGCACGAACATCATTATGACGACGACGACGAGAAGAGCACGCACGGCGCAGCGACAGCGAAGTCTGCGAACCGACGTGACACCGGCACCCGTGCGCGAAGTAACACTCGCGCTCGTCAAATACAAAACGCCGCTTGCGGCAGCGAGCCTGCCGCGAGCGATCAATGCCGAAACCGTCCTGCAAGCTGCGTCGCCGGCCTTCGAGAGTGCGCGCCTGATGACGGTCTTCGGCGTCGGCACCGACGTGATCCGCGCATTCGCGCTGCTGTTGATCGCGGCATCGGCATTGGGATTGTTTGTCGCGTTGACGCAGGCACTCGACGAGCGCCGATACGACATCGCGATCATGCGCGCGCTGGGCGCCTCTAGGACCACCGTTGTCGCCTTGCTGATGGTCGAGAGTCTGCTGCTGTGCGCTTGCGGTCTCGTCCTCGGGCTTGCATTGGCGCACGGTCTCGCCGCGAATATTGGCGTGTGGCTGCCGGCAGCGGCGCCGCTCGCGGCGGGCGCCCGTGCTTTTCGCGCCGAGGAATGGGCGGTGGCGGCGCTCGCGCTCGGCGTGGGTATAATGGCGACGTTGATCCCGGCGTGGCGCGCGTACCGTCTCGACGTTTCCGCCACGCTCGCCGAAGGGTGATGCCATGATGCGATTCGCCCCTGCCATTTTCGCCGTCGCCACCGTTGTCGTCGCCGTCGCGCTTCCCGCGCACGCCGTGACGAGCGACATACCGCAAGCCGGCCTGCCGACCGCAAACGACTACAGCCAGACGCTCCTGCCCGAACGCGCGGGGGTCGTGTCGTGGCGCACACTCTCGCAAGTGCAGCCCGTCAAGCAGAACGGCAAGATGATCGCCGAGTTCTCGAAAGAGATCCTGGTGCTCGACAAGAAGAACGTCCGTGTGCAGGGCTTCATCATTCCGCTCGACATCGGCGACAAGCAAAAGCGTTTCCTGCTTACCGCCGTCCCGCCACATTGCGCTTTCTGCCTTCCGGCAGGCCCCGACGGCGTCGTTGAGGTGATCGCGAAGACGCCCGTCAAATACGGCTTCGAGCCGATCGTCGTGTCCGGCAAGTTCGTCGTGCTAAAGGACGATGAGAACGGCCTGCTCTATCGGCTCACCGATGCCGAGTCGATCGGTGCGCAGTAGGTTCGTAAGAGGGGAGCGCCTCCACAAACCAGACGTTCTCGGGCCGCTCGGCAAATCGGGCGCCATCGGAACTCCCTGAGCAAAGGTTGCTCCGGATCAATACCGTCCCGCGCGCCGTGCGGATAATGCGAATCATTCTCGATTGTGTCGACGATGATTCCGCTCTTCCAACTCTCGCCCGGCGCCGAGGGGACCGTCAGCGCGGTCCGTGGCGATGCTGCGTTGCGCCTGCGCCTCGCCGCGATGGGCTTTCGCATCGGCCAACGGATCCGCATGATACGCAAGGGCGTTTTCGCGGGGCCGCTGCATGTCCGCCTCGGCACGACTGATGTGATCCTCCGGCGCAGCCAGGCCGGACAGATAGACGTCATTCGTTGCCGGGCCGGACAGATCGACGTCATTCGTTGAAGGCCTCCTCGTGAAGCGCCTGGCGCTCGTCGGCATGCCGAACACCGGCAAGTCGACGTTCTTCAATCGCGTCACCGGCGCCTCGCAACGCTCGGGCAACTGGCCCGGCGTCACGGTCGATCTCCATGCCGAGCAAGGTGCTACTCGGCGGAAGCATGGTCGAGATCGTCGATCTGCCGGGAATCTACGATCTCCATGGATTCTCCGATGACGAGCGGATCGTCCGCAATTTTCTGGAGAGCGCAACTGTCGATCTCGTCGCCGTTGTCATCAACGCCGCGCAGGTGGAACGCCAGCTCGGGCTCGCGCTGGAGCTGCGGGACCTTGGACTGCCGACGGCGATCCTCCTCAACATGGCCGACGAGGCGAAGCAGCTCGGCATCCGTATCGATACGCCGGCGCTCACGCGCGAGATCAGCACGCCGGCGGCATTAATGTCGGCGAAGCACGGCCATGGACATCATGAAGTGCTAACCATGCTGACGCGTGCACTCGCGTCGTCGTCGCCGATGCCGCTCGGCGCGGTGCGGTCGCGTCTTGCCGCCTCCGACCGGATTGCCGTCGACACTGCGGCAGCGCTCGAGGCAGCGGTTTACATTCCCGAACAGATGTCGGGGCAGTTCACCGATCGCATCGACCGCCTGCTGCTCCATCCGTGGCTTGGGCTGCCGCTATTTTTCCTGCTGATGCTCCTCGTCTTCGAGGGTGTGTTCGCCATGGGTGAGCCGCTGCAGCGCGCGATGCAGGCGGCATTCGACGCGGTACGTACGAACGCGCTCGAGCCGCTGCTCGTGTCAACACCTGCGATGGTTCGCGGATTCCTGCTCGACGGCGTCTGGTCGGGCATGGTGACGGTCGCGGCGTTCGTGCCGCTGATCATTCTCTTCTTCCTGTTCATGGCGGTGGTCGAAGACTCGGGCTATTTGTCGCGGGCTGCGTTTCTCACCGACGCGCTGATGGCGAAGCTCGGTCTCGACGGGCGCAGTTTCGTGATGATGCTGATGGGCTTCGGCTGCAACGTCCCGGCAGCGATGGGCACGCGGATCATGCGCTCGCGCGGACTGCGGCTCCTGACGATGATGATCATTCCAGTTTCGTTGTGCTCGGCGCGGCTGCAGGTGTTCCTGTTCCTCACCGCCGCCATCTTCGCGCCGCGGCAAGCGCCATGGGTGATCTTCTCACTGTATGTGATGAGCTTCGTCGCGGCGATCGTGACTGCGGCGGCGTTCAAGGGCCGCTTCCGCAGCGATGAACCGTTCGTGCTGGAGCTGCCACCGTACAGGCTGCCGACGCTTCGCCAGATCGCGCTTCGCGCATGGCACGAGGTCCGGCACTTCCTGCGCCGCGCGACCAAGTTCATCGTCGGCGGCGTCGTCCTCATCTGGTTGCTCACCAACCTTCCTGCGGGTGTGAATCCAGGCTCAAGCAACTCGCTTGCCGGCATGCTGGGGCATTTTTTCCAACCGGTACTGGCGCCGCTCGGCATCGATGAGCGGCTGACCGTCGCGCTGATCTTCGGCTTCGTCGCCAAGGAAGTGCTGATCGGCGCATTCGCCGTGATATTCGGGCTCGAAGGCCAGGCGCTCGCTGACAGCCTGGGCGGACGGATGGACTGGGTGCAGGCGTACAGCTTCATGCTGTTCACGCTGATCTACACGCCGTGCCTCTCGACGGTCGCCGCGTTGCGCGCCGAGGCCAGGAGCAGCGGATTCGCCGTGCTGTCGGTGACGTGGTCGATCCTGCTTGCCTGGGCCGCAAGCTTCGCGTTCTACCAGCTCGCGCGGCATTTCGGATACTAGGCAGCGCGCGCAGGCGGATCGCGCGCTCGATCCGCTATAATTTCAAGCTTTTGGACGCTCGTGCGGTTACGCCAGCCGCGCGCTCCGACATGGAACTCGCCAAGAGCTTCGAGCCGCACGCGATCGAGCAGAAATGGTATCCGATCTGGGAATCCCGCGGCGATTTCAAGCCACGCTTCCAGCCCGGCGCGCGTCCGTATTGCATCCAGCTGCCGCCGCCCAACGTCACGGGTACGCTGCACATGGGTCACGCGTTCCAGCAAACGATCATGGACGTGCTGATCCGCTATCACCGCATGCTCGGCTGCAACACGCTGTGGCAAGTGGGCACCGACCACGCCGGCATCGCGACGCAGATCGTCGTCGAGCAGCAGCTCAAGGCGGAAGGAAAATCGCGGCACGATCTCGGGCGCGAAAAATTCGTCGAGCGCGTGTGGGCATGGAAAAGAGAATCCGGATCGGCGATCACCCTTCAAATGCGCCGCCTCGGTGCCGCTGCGGACTGGTCGCGCGAGCGGTTCACGATGGACGAAGGTCTCTCCGCAGCAGTCGTCGAGACATTCGTGCGGCTCCACGAGGACGGCCTCATCTATCGCGGCAAGCGGCTCGTCAGTTGGGACCCGACGCTCGGCACGGCGGTATCGGACCTCGAAGTCGACAACGAGGAAGAGCAAGGGAAGATCTGGGAAATCCGCTACCCGCTCGTCGGTGAGAAGGGAGGAATCGTCGTCGCGACGACCCGGCCCGAGACGATGCTGGGTGACGTGGCGGTCGCGGTAAATCCCGACGACGTACGCTACCGCCACCTCATTGGCAAGAGCGTGACGCTGCCGCTGACCGGCCGCACGGTCCCCGTCATCGCGGACACTTATGTCGACAAGGAATTCGGCACCGGCGCGGTGAAAGTCACGCCGGCGCACGATTTCAACGATTGGCAGATCGGCCTTCGCCATAAACTCGCGCCCATCGCCGTCCTCAACCTCGACGCAACGGTCAACGACAACGCGCCGCAGAAGTACCGCGGCCTCGACCGTTATGCGGCGCGCAAGGCGGTGCTTGCGGATCTCATGGCGCAGGGTCTTGTCGTCAGCGAAAAACCGCACAAGATGGTGGTCCCGCGGTGCGGGCGCACGGGCGAGATCGTCGAACCGATGTTGACCGACCAGTGGTTCGTCGCGATGACGACCCGGACGCCCGCCACACATCCCTACTTTCCAGGCAAGACGATTCAGGATCTGTGCCTCGCCGCCGTTCATCAAGGTGTTAAGAGTCCGCGCAGCGGCGAGACCGGGAAGGTCGAGTTCGTGCCGAAGGAGTGGATCAAGACCTACCTCGAATGGATCAACAACATCCAGGACTGGTGCATTTCGCGTCAGCTCTGGTGGGGCCATCAGATTCCGGCCTGGTACGACGAGGCGGGCAACATCTACGTTGCGCGCAACGAGGCGGCAGCGCGCGAGCAGGCGCGCGTGAAACTCGGACGCGAACCGGCATCGTTCCTTCGTGATCCCGACGTGCTCGACACGTGGTTTTCCTCCGCGCTCTGGTGTCACTCGACGCTGGGCTGGCCGGAGGATACGAAGGACCTGAGGACGTTTCTGCCCTCCTCGGTGCTTGTGACGGGGTTCGACATCATCTTTTTCTGGGTCGCGCGGATGATCATGACCACCGTGTATTTCACCGGCGAGGTACCGTTTCGCACCGTTTACATCAACGCGATCGTTCGCGATGAAGCCGGGCAGAAGATGTCGAAATCGAAGGGGAATGTGCTCGACCCGCTGGACCTCATCGACGGCACGACGCAGGAGGCGCTGGTCGCGAAGTTGACCAGCAACCTGATGGATCCGCGGCAGGCGGAAACGATCGCGAAGCGCACGCGGCGCCAGTACCCGAACGGGATTCCGGCGTTCGGCGCCGATGCGCTGCGGTTCACGTTCGCGAGCCTCGCGACGTTCGGTCGAACGCTCAATTTCGACTTGAACCGCTGCGAAGGCTATCGCAATTTCTGCAACAAGCTGTGGAACGCGACCCGCTTCGTGCTGATGAACGTCCAGGGCAAGGACGTGGGGCTGGACGGCCCCAAGCCACCGCTCGGCATGATCGACAAGTGGATCATCGCCGAAATGCAAGATGCAGTGCGCGAGATCAATGAGCAGCTGGCTGCCTTTCGCTTTGATCTTGCCTCGCGAGCGCTCTACACATTCGTCTGGGATGAATTCTGTGATTGGTATGTCGAGCTCGCAAAGGTCAATCTGGCCGACGCCGACCATGACGTTGCGCGCGGAACGCGACGGACGATCGTGCGCGTGCTGGAGACGGTACTGCGCCTCGCGCACCCATTCATTCCTTTCATCACCGAAGAGCTCTGGCAGACGGTCGCACCACTCGCCGGCAAGGTTGGCGAGACGATTCAGCTGCAGCCGTATCCGCAGGCCAATGATCAGCTTCGGTCGCCTCTGGAATCGACCCGTGTTTCGATGCTGAAGGAACTCGTAGATGCCTGCCGATCGCTTCGTTCAGAGATGGGGCTCTCGCCCGGGCAAAGGGTCGATTTGCTGGTCGCCGGCGACATTGCGGGCTACGGGGCCGGAGCGTTCGCGCCGTACGTCAAGGCGCTCACCCGCCTATCCGACTATCGGATCGTCAATGAACTTCCGTCCACCGATGCGCCATTCCAAGTGATCGACAAGCTGCGCATCATGCTCGACGTCAAGGTAGATCCGGAGGCAGAGCGCCAGCGGATAGGAAAGGAGATCGCGCGTCTCGAGGGCGAAATCGCGAAGGCCAGCGCCAAGCTTTCCAACGAAGGCTTTGTATCACGCGCGCCGCCGGCGGTTGTCGAGCAAGAGCGCACGCGACTCGCTGGATTCACGGCGACACTCGAACAATTGAAGCGGCAACGCGGAAACCCTGACAGCGACCGTGCCCATCTCTAGCGGCGGCCGATGATGCCATCGCTGGCGCACACCTTCCGCGCATTGCGGCATGCCAATTTCCGCCGCTTCTTCGTCGGACAGGGGTTGTCGCTGATCGGAACGTGGCTGCAGCAGGTCGCCATGGGCTGGGTCACATGGCGGCTGTCGGGGTCGGCGTTCCTGCTCGGTGTGGTCGCGTTCTGCTCGAACGTCGGGATCTTGGCACTCGGCCCGTTCGCCGGTGTGATCGCCGACCGCGTCAACCGGCGCCGGGCGCTGTTCGTGACGCAATCGCTGCTACTCGCCCAAGCCGTCGTGCTGGCGTTGCTCACAGCGCTCGGCCAACTCGAGGTATGGCATCTCGTTGCGTGCGCATTGTGGCTCGGCATCGTTTCCGCTTTCGACATTCCGCTGCGGCAATCGCTGTACGTGCACCTCGTCGACGATCGCGCCGATCTGCCGAACGCGATCGCGCTCAATTCGCTGCTCGTCAACACGGCGCGGGTCGTGGGGCCCGCGCTCGCCGGGCTCCTGCTCGCAGCCACGGGTGAAGCGATCTGTTTCTCCCTGAATGCGCTTTCGTTTGTCGCCGTGATCTTCGCGATTTCCAGATTGCGCTGGCCGCGTGAAGCCACGCCCGAGCCGCCGCGCGGCGGATTCTGGGCGAGCTGGAAGGAGGGCGCGGGCTATGCATTGGGATTCGCGCCCGTACGTGCGATCCTCGTTCTGGTCGCGATTGCCGCCTGGACGATAACGCCGTACTCGTCACTGATGCCGGTCTACGCAGGACAGATCTACGGCGGCGGCGCACACACGCTCGGCTTTCTGCTTTCGGCAGCAGGGATCGGTGCACTTGCGACAACGACATACCTCGCCGGGCGGCAATCGATCCGAGGGCTGGGGCGCGTGATCGCCGCTTCCGCCGTAGTCAGTGGAGTGGCACTCGCTTCATTTGCCTGGCTCACTGTGTTTCCCGTCGCGCTCGCGCTTCTCGCGTTGGTCGGCGGCGGCGTGATCCTCGCCGCAGCGTCCGCGAACACGATCATCCAGACAGTCGTCGACGATCGCTTGCGCGGACGGGTCGCGGGTTTCTACACGATGGCTTTTCTCGGCATCGCGCCGCTTGGCAACCTCGCCGCCGGCGCGCTGGCGAAGTCGATCGGCGTCCAGGCGACGTTCGCGCTCAACGGCGTGCTGTGCGCAGCTCGCAGCCCTGTGGTTCTGGCGCCGGCTGCCTGCGCTCGCGGCGCAAGCTGCGGCCAACGTACGTAAGGCTCGGCATCATCACCGAAAGCAGCTGAGTGTTATGCGGGCGACGACCACGGGCAAAGCCTGTCCCGACGTCGGTTCTCCGGCTCGGTCAGCTACGATCCGGTGCACGCCACAACCCAATGCGCGTCGCAAGGCTGGATACGATCTGAAGCGCATGCTGTTCCGCACCGGACGGCAGGCCACAGATACGCCAGAGCACCAGAAGGGCAACGACATAGACAAACGCGCCCAGGACGCACGCGCAGCACAACTCCAGGAAAAGCGAAAAGATCACGTCGGTGCGAGGCCAAAACTCGAGCAGCGTCAAGACCGCACCGGACATCACGAAACACGCAGCAACGGTGCGCCAGATGACAGCCCCCACGGCCGCAGGCGAGATTCCGGTCACCCGCCAAATGATCGCGTAGTTCAGGAGCATCTGAAGCAATGCGGTCGCGCTGGTCGCCCACGCCGCGCCGACCAGACCCCAGATCGATGCCGCCCACAGCATCGAAACGATGCCGACGACGGCCCCAAAGCACGCCAGATACGGTTGTCAGATGCGGCAGGTTGAGGGCGAGAAGATGCGGGTCGCTGTTGGCGGTGAACACGCGAGTGACTCCCACAACGGCAAGGATCTGCACGACAGGGATCGCCCCACCCAATTCGGGCCCATCGCGACCCGCACCAACGGATCTGGCGGTCAGCGCGATACCGACGCCGAGCGGTAACGCGAGCATCACGATCATCGCGAGCCCGTCCAGGAAGGTACGTCGCATCGCGGCCGGTTCCTTCTCGAGCGCGGAAAGCCCCGGGAACATCGCGCGACCGATCGGAACGACGAGCTCCGATGTCGCCATCGCCGAGATTTCTCGCCCGAGCGAATATAGGCCGACCGACGCCGAATTGAGGATCTTGCCGATCACGAGTGCGTAGCCTTGACGCTGAGCGTAGTAGAGCAGATTGTTCGCGAGCACCCATTTCGGAAAACCGCAGGATGGCTCCGGTCCGGACGAGACTGATCCTGGGACGATAAGGATGCATGGTGTAGCTGAACAGCAACGCCGCACAGCGGCCGCTCAGGATTCCGATGACGAGGGCCCAATAGTTGCGCAGCAGAACGGCCAGCAGCATGGTGATTGCGAAAGAGACCAGCTTCGTCTGCACCGTCAGGCGAAAGTCCCGATCGAAATTCAGGGATTTCTGAAAGTCGACGATTCCGATGTTGGCGAGACCGGTGATCAGGCTGGCGAGCGCCAGCGCGTAAAGGACGTTCTGCAGCCTCGGTTCTGCGAAGAAGTCCGCGGCGGCGGACGCGGAGACCACGAGCACGACCGCGACCAAACCGCCCCGCAAGAGCGACAGGGTCCATGCCGTGTCGTAGTAGCTGCGATCGATCCTTTGCTCGCGGATTAGGTACGTTGCGAACTCGAACTCACTCGCCAATTCCACAAGACCAACCAGCATGCTCGCGAGGACCACCAATCCGAAGTCCGCCGGAAGCAGCAGTCGGGCCAGCACGACCATGCTTACCAAACCGATCGAGCGCACGGTGAGGCGCATCAGGACCGTCCACAGCGGCACCCTTCGCCATGCGTTTGCCGAGGTTCGAATGCTTGACGTTCATGTCGAAGGCCGGGGGAGCGGAGGCTTCTGGGCAGTAAAGCGGATCAGCGGAGTCCGACGGTACACGCGCGGGGCGAGACCAATATAATTCAAGTGTCTGACGTAGGCAATCGAAGGGACGGGACCCGTCATGGTTGCGAAATGGCCGACATAGGATTGCGTGCCGCACCTGAGGGTGTCGCTGTCGCATCCACGATCGGCGAGGTTGTCGACTCCTGGGGCCGCGCCGCGCCCGCCGCTCCGGCGATCGCCGCCAGGAACAGGAAGGACATGAGCTATGGCGAGCTCGCACTTCTGACGGATCGCATAGCCGCCCAGCTTCAGCATGCGGGTTTCGGCCCGGACAGTCGCCTCGCGGTCGTCCATCGCGGCGGCGCGGAGGCGTTGACAACCGTTCTCGGCGTCGTGAAGCGCTCGATCGCCGTTCCGATCAGCAACGAGTACTCGGCACACGAGTTCGGGAGCCATTTCGACGCCTGTGGTGTCGAGGCCGTCATCGTCGATACGCGGCTCGACGCGCCCGTTCGCGAGGTTGCACGCGCGCGGGGGATACGCGTGATCGACGTCGGACACGGACGGGACGCAGATGCCGCCGGCCACGTCACGCTCGACCTTCCGTCTCCGCGGGATCACGCGCTCGCCGCTCGTGCACGCGCCCACGACATCGCCTTCTTTGTTCGGCACTTCCGGCACTACTCGCGCGTCCAAGCTGGTCCCCCTGCGCCATCGTCACATGGTGTCGCGATCCGAATCGACGGCTCTCCTGCACGAACTGACGAAGGACGATCGTTGCTTCAATCAGAACCGGCTATTCCTGTGCAGCGGAATTTCCAATTCCTGTACCGCCCTCTTTGCGGGGGGCTGCGTGGTCCATCCGGACGAGAGAGGTCCATTCGATCTGCGGGCGTTCATCGATGACCTGACAACCCTTCGGCCGACCTGGTACGTCGCGAGCTACAACTTCAATATTGGCGTCTATCAGGCGCTCAAAGCGCGACGCATCCGCGGTTGCTGGTCACGCGCTGCGTTTCATCCGGGCGACGTCCGGCGCTCTCAACCCTGAGATCGTAACCGGCCTGGAACGGATCTTCGGCGTGCCTGTCATCGAAGCCTATTCGTCGACGGAATCGGGACGGATTTGCGGTAACCCATTGCCGCCGCGGCGTCGCAAGCTCGGGTCGGTCGGTCGTCCCACCGTCCACAGCGAGGTATCGCTCGTCGACGACCACGGCCATCCCGTGAAACACGGGCGAGCCGGGTGAGGTCGTCGTTCGCGGCGGCAATGTCTTTGACGGATACGACCGCAATCCGACGGCGAACGAGGAAGCGTTTTTCGGCGACTGGTACAGAACGGGGGACGTGGGCATTTTCGACGAGGATGGCTATCTGCGCCTCGTCGGCCGGATCAAGGAGATGATCAATCGCGGCGGACAAAAGATTTCGCCGGTCGACGTCGATGCAGCGCTTGTCGCCCACCCGGAAATCGTCGATGCGGCGGCGTTCGCCGTGCCGCATCCGATGCTGGGCGAGGTGGTCGCAGCGGCAGTGGTCCTGGTGCCGAATTCACAGCTCTGCGACCGCGACATCACCGCTTTTCTTCGCCACCGCATCGAGCCTATGAAGTTGCCTCGGACCTTCGTGTTCGTCGAGCAGATCCCGAGAGGACCCTCCGGCAAGGTTCGCCGATCCGAGCTGGTCAAGTTGTTCGAGACATTTGGCCCGATCTCGCAGTCCGCTCGAGGCTCGTGTTCCGATGAGATGGCGACCCCGACCGAAGCCAAGCTCGCGCAGCTGTGGAAATGGCTGCTGCAAAAGGACGAGGCTGGGCCCGAACGACGATTTCTTTCTGGTCGGCGGCGACTCGCTGGCGGCAACGCAGCTTGTCTTGGCAGCCAACGAACTGTTCGACGTTGAACTGAGCCTCGACCTCATATTCAGCGATGCGAGCACGATCAGAACGATGGCAGCGATGATCGACGAACGGAAACACTGGCCCAAAACGGGTCGCAATCCCGACTTGCCGGTGCACACGATCGACGAGCGCATCGCTCGCCCGCCCATGCGGAGGCCGCGGCGACACGTCGCGCAAGCGGCAATTGAACAAGGCACGCGACGCGGAGGCTGGTCGACCTGTTCGTCCTTGAAGGGTCGAGGGGCCTGCGTCGGATGCGACCCGGCGCCAGGTTCGCTTCCGTGCGGGCCAACTCGCACGGCTATCGAAGCCCGGAGATCCCACTCGAGAAGCCGCCGGCGAACGTTGTCCGGCTCGCCTTCCTCGGTGATCGTTTGCGTTCGGCTCGTGGAACGGGGGCAACGAGACGACTTGGCCGCAGCACGTGCTCGAGACGCTGCGCGTCGCGCAGGGCGGACCGTCATACGACTACATCAATGCGGGAATGCCGGGGAACGGGATCGGCCAGGTGACGATCCAGTTCCGCGAGTCGATCTCGAAGTTTCGACCGGACGTCGTAGCCCTTGCTCCGGGTGGAAGCGGCAGCACCGCCGATGGGCGCGCGTGAAGATCGGTTATTCGGGCATTCACTATGCCCCGAGCCGATTCGCACGGCGGTCGGGAGCGTTCGCGTGGTCGAGAAGAACTTCATCGTCGTACTGCGCCAGTTGCGGGCGCTTAGCGATCGCGGCAAATTGAAGCTCGAGCCGCACGAACTCCGAGAGCTTTCGCGAGACTTCGAGGCCAAGCTGCGCGACATCGTGACCGCGTGCCAGAAGAGTGGAGCCCTTGTCGTGCTGTTGACGCGGGAATCGAAGATACAGCGTAGCCAGGGAAGGCTGGCGCAAATATGGTCGTCCGGTTCGCGGCTGTTCTACCAGCCCTATATGTCGATTTCCGCACTCTTGGATACGAAGGACGAATTCAACCGCGTTTTCCGCGAAGTGGCGGCTTCAACCGGCGCATTGCTCGTCGACCTCGTAGGGGCACTTCCGCCGACGAAAACGTATTTTGAAGACAGCAGCCATTGCACGCCGACGGCAAACAGGATCTTCGGCGAGCGCGTTGGCCGGGCGCTTTGCGAGGATCCGCGGTTCCAGCAGCTGGTGCAAAACAGCTCCCGTCCAGGTCGAGACTTGTAGCGGCGTTCGAATGCTCCACGTTGCGGCTGCGAAGTGATTGCCTTGCGCCCGCGCAGTCGCATTGCCCGTGACAGCGGGCATCGCCAGGGCGTTGCGCCGGTCGATCCTGGTCGTCGCCGTGCTGTTAGGCAGCAGTACGGGCCAAGTCGCAGCCGCAGCGACACCCACTGAGCCCGCGTACCCGGTCCGGCCCATTCGCGTCATCGTTCCGCAGGCCCGGGCGGCACGGCCGACCTGCTCACCCGCATGCTCGGCGAACGAGTGGAAGCGACCCTCGGCGTGGGGTTCGTGGTCGAGAACAAGCCCGGCGCGAGCGGAATCACCGGTAACGACGCCGCGAAGCGAGCACCCGCCGACGGTTACACGCTGCTCGCGGCGTCGACGGCCACGCATGCGATGACACCGCATGTCGTCGCCAATCTCCCATACGATCCGCTTAAGGATTTCGTACCGGTGATCAATCTCGTCCACCAGACGAAAGTTGTCCTAGTGAGCCCTTCCCTCGGGGTCGCAACGCTTGGCGAGCTGGTGGCGCTCGCGCGGAGCCGCCCTGGTCAGCTCAACTTCGCGTCGACCGGCGTTGGATCGTCGAGCCACCTCGACACTGCACAGCTGACCGCGCTGACGGGGATGGAGCTCGTGCACATCCCGTACCGCGGCTCGGCGCAGACCGTTGCCGCGCTCATGGCGAACGAGGTGCAGGTATTGCTCGCAAGCGTGACGGCCGCGCAGCCGGCGCTGGCGGCCGGTCGCGTCCGTGCCCTTGCCGTCATGGCCGACCAGCGTTCGCCGCTGCTGCCGGACGTGCCCACAATGGTCGAAGCGGGTCTGCCGCGCCTCGACGTTCAGACGTGGATCGGATTCCTTGCCCCGGCGGGGACCCCGCCGTGGATTGTCGATAAACTGAACCTTGCTCTTAACAGCATCTTGCGCAGCCCGGGCACCCGCGCTTGGCTGGAGAGACAGGGTCTGGAGCCGATCGGCGGGTCGCCCGAGGCATTCGATTCGGAAATTCGCGCGGATCTCGACAAATGGGGCAAGGTGGCCCGCCGCCTCGGCATTCGCCCGCAATGACAGCGGATGGTCGTCGGATTGGGATTGGACGCTCGCTCAACTTCGCGGTGCAGCACTTCGGCTAAGCTGGTCGTGATGGGCATCCTCGGTGAGGTTGCGTTGCTTCATTTGAGAGCGAGATATCCAGTCACCTCTTCGCGGTCATGATATAGCTGGCGCAGCGCAATCCTATAGCGCCCGGAGGCCTGCGATAAGGCGTTTTGGATGATGCCTTCACAGCGGCTCGTTTCGTCATACCGCTTTTTCATCGGCAACTTGAGATTGAAAATGCAATGCCGCGCATCGCCCTCGCCGATCCAGCGAGCGACCAAGGCGGCGATCCGCGACGGTTGCTCGACGACGTCGCAGACCATCCAGTCGACCGGCTTCTTCGGCAGATAGCGCAGTCCATCGACACGCAGATGCGTGACGAGCGGATCGTGCGCGATGTCGCCCTTGAGCGGACCGTTGTCGACTGCCGTGACCTTCAATCCGCGATGCGCGAGCTGCCACGTCCAGCCACCGGGCGCCGCGCCGAGATCGACCGCGCGCATGCCCGCATGCAGGAGGTCGAGTTCGCGTTCGCCAAGAAACGTGTGGAACGCTTCGACGAGCTTCAGCGTCGAGCGCGACGGTGCGCCTGCGGGCATGCGCAGACGCGGAATGCCCATCGTCCATCGACTGCCCCACGGCGCAAGGCTCGCCCCGACAAAGGCATTCGCACCGTCGATGAAGAGCACATGCAGGGCGGGTAGATTGGCATTGTCGGTCACAAGTGCGCCGCGATCGCGCAAGTTCTCCGTCAGCGGCTTCGCGATCGCTTTGCAGACGCCCGAAAGCTCTTTGCCGTCGTTGGTGTCGGGGGTTTCGAGATGAAGGATTCCGAAGACGAGATGCCCGCGCGACGCGCGCGCCGCGCCCGGCAGCGCAAGCTCCACGCGGACTGCGTCGATTAGCGCGATAAGCGGTGCCACGCGATCGGGTCTTCCGTTCTTGGCGTTCGGCGTCGAACAGCTGATGCGGTCCCGTGCCAAAAAACAGTGCGCGAACAAAAACGGGCGGCGTTGTGAGAAGTGCACGCGGCCATCGCTGCGAATCGAAGCTGCGCGGCGTCGCGACGACGAAGCCGCGTCCAGCGGGCGAGTCCACGTCGACGTCGGTCTCCGCGGCGCTCGCCGCGCAGCGCAAGTCCGCCGTCGCTTCCGCCTCGAATCCCGCCCGACAGTACGCGATGATGCGCGGCGTCGCCCCGGCGGCCTTCCGCAGCACCGGTGTCACACGACCACCGTGGGGCCGGTCGCGCGCATCGCATGGCGGCACGCCCTCCAGGACCGGGCTTCACCCGCCACGCTCATCGCTATCGCCGATCGATCTTCGGGTCGAGCGCGTCGCGCAGACCGTCGCCCAGCAGATTGAAGGCGAGCACGGTGACGAAGATCGCAATGGCCGGAAAGATCGCTACATGCGGCGCCAGCATCATGTCGGAGCGCGCGGCGTCGAGCATCGCGCCCCATTCCGGCGTCGGCGGCTGCGCGCCCATCCCGAGGAATGAAAGGCTCGCCGCAGTGATGATCGACGTGCCGATCCGCAGCGAGAAGTAGACGACGACGGCCGAGATCGTGCCCGGAAAGATATGGCGGCCGATGATGGTGCCGTCGGAAGCGCCGATGCTGCGCGCCGCTTCTATGAACGTGAGATGTTTGAGAGCGAGCGTGTTGCCGCGCACGAGCCGCGCGAACGTCGGAATGCTGAAGATCGCCACGGCGATGATCACGTTGGCCATGCCGCCGCCCAGGATCGCTACGATGCCGATTGCGAGCAGGATGCCCGGGAATGCGAACAGCACGTCGCACAGTCGCATGATCACGCGGTCGGTCCAGCCTTCGTAATAGCCGGCGGCAAGGCCAAGCAACGTGCCGACGACCGCGCCGATCGCGACCGAGACGAAACCGGCGGCAAGCGAGATGCGAGCGCCCATCAGAATCCGGCTGAAGATATCGCGCCCGAGCGAGTCCACACCGAACAGGTGCTGCCAAGACGGTGGCGCGTTGAGCTTGTCGTAGTCGAAGTAGGTTTCGGCGTCGTAGGGAACGATCCATGGCGCGATGATCGCCACCACGACCAGCAGGATGACGAAGCCGCCGGCAATCAACGCAATCCGCTGCTTCAGGAACTTGCGCCAGAATTCGGACCATGGCGTGCGCACGCCCTCGGCCGCGGCGGCCTCGACAGCGGGATCGGTGGAAATTTCGAGCATCAGCGATACCGGATCGTCGGGTTGATCAATCCATACAGCACATCGACGATAAGATTGATCAGGATGAATTCGAGCGAGAACAGAAGCACGAGCGCCTGGATCACCGGATAGTCCCGCATGTCGACGGCGTCGATCAGGAGGCGGCCGAGCCCGGGCCAGTTGAAGACTTTCTCGACGACGATTGAACCACCGAGCAGGAAACCGAATTGCAGTCCCATCATCGTCACGACCGGAATCAGCGCGTTACGCATCCCGTGCTTGACGACGACGGTCGGCTCGCCCAAGCCTTTGGCGCGCGCGGTCCGAATGAAATCCTCGCTGAGAATTTCGACAAACGATGAACGCGTGAAGCGCGCCATGATGGCCGCAACCGCGGCACCGAGCGTGATCGACGGCAGGATGTAGTGCCGCCACGAGTCGTCGCCGACCGTCGGCAACCAGCCGAGCTCGACGGAAAAGACCTGCATCAGCACCATCCCCAACGCAAACGCCGGGAACGAAATCCCCGACACGGCGAGCGTCATGCCGAGCCGGTCGGGCCAGCGATTGCGCCAGACGGCGGAAAGAATGCCGATCGTCATGCCGAACAGCACCGACCAGCCCATGCTCCAGACCGTGAGCCAGAACGTCGGCATGAAGCGGTCCGCAATCTCGGTACGCACGGAGCGCTTGGTACGAAGCGACTTGCCGAAGTCCCAATGCACGACACCGTCGACGAACCGTAGGAACTGCTGCGGCAGCGGTCGATCGAGCCCGAGGTCTTTGCGCACGAGCTCAACCGTCTCCGGATTCGCATCCGGGCCCGCGGCAAGTCGCGCCGGATCACCGGGCAATAGATGGACAAACAGGAACACAAGCGCGCCGACAATGACGAGCGTCGGCGCGAGCCCGAGCAGGCGTTTGGCGATGTACTGCAGCATAGGGGCAGCGAAGGAAGGAGCGTTTAGCGCTGGCGCCTGCGACCTACCACCGCGTCGTTCCCGCTCATTTTGGTAACTGAGCGGGAACCCAGTGTCGTTTCCGCAACCGTCACTGGCTCCTCGCGGCGGGAAAGACGCGGCGGTTCCGTTCGCCTCGACGCTTCGCGTCTGGCTCGCGGACATCCGCGACACTTGAGGTCGATTTCGTTGAAGTTGAACGACGCGTCCGGAATCACGTACACGCCGCTCAGCTTCTTGCTGTTGGCAGACAGCAGGCGCTCGGTGACAAGCGGCGCCCATGGCGCATCGGCCCAGATGACTTCCTGTGCATCCTTGTAGAGCTTCGCCTTTTCCGCGCTGTCGGTCGTCAACTGCGCGCCTTTGATGTCGGCGTCGACCTTGTCGTTCTTGTAGTAGGCGGTGTTGAAGAGCTTCGGCGGAAACGAGTCGCCGTACAGCAGCGGGCGCAGCGCCCAGTCCGCCTCGCCGGTCGACGTCGACCACCCGACGTAATAGAGGCGAACTGGCGCCGTTTTCGGATCCTGCCAGCTCTCGACTTTCTCGACGCGCTGGCCAGCTTCGAGCAACGTGATCTTCGTCTTGATCCCGATCTGCTGCAGCTGCTGCTGGAGGAACTGCGTGACTTTTTGCGCCGTCGTGTGGTTGTACGCGGACCACAGCTCGGTCTCGAATCCGTTCGGATACCCGGCTTCGGTCAGCAGCTGTTTCGCCTTGGACACGTCATACGGCCACGGCCCCTGCTTATACGCATACTCGACACCTTGCGGGACCACGCCTTCGGCGGGTGCGGCGTAACCGTTGAACGCGACCTTGGCGAGCGCTTCCTTGTTGATCGCGTAGGCGATCGCCTGCCGCACCTTCGGATTGTCGAACGGCTTTTGCTGCGTATTCATCGACAGGTAGCGCAGCACGATCGACGGCGCCGCGACCACCTCGAGATCCGGCTTGCCCTTCAGCACCTCGGCAACTTCATAGGGCACGGGGAACGTGAAGTGCGCTTCGCCGGTCTGCATCATCGCCGCGCGCGAATTATTGTCGACGACCGGTTTCCACGTGATCGTGTCGACCTTCGGATAGCCTTTCTTCCAGTATCCGTCGAACTTCGCGACCTTGAGATAGTCGGTGGCCTTCCACTCGACAAATTTGAACGGACCCGTTCCGACCGGATTGAACGCGATGTCCTTGTTGCCGTATTTGGCGAGCGCCGTCGGGCTGATCATTACCGTCGACGGGTGCGCGAGCTGCGCGATGAAGGGCGAGAACGGCGTTTTCAGCGTGATGCGTGCCGTGTAGTCGTCGACGACTTCGGTCTTCGCGATATTGTTGTTGTAGAGCCCATAGCGTTTCAGCTTGTTGTCCGGATTGGTGACCCGGTCGAGGTTCACCTTCACCGCGTTGGCCTTGAAATCCGTGCCGTCGTGGAATTTGATGCCCTTCTTGAGCTTGATCGTGTAGACAAGGCCGTCCTTGCTGACGTCGTAGCTCTCAGCCAGCACGGGGACGAGCTTCATGTCCTTGTCGAAGCCGAAGAGCCCTTCGTAGAACGACTTGGCCATCGCCTGCGACAGCGTGTCATTGGCGTCATACGGGTCGGTCGTCGTGAACGTCGACGCGACGGCGAACACGACGTCTTTGGCAGCATGCGCCGGTATGCAGAACAGCGCGCCGGCTACGGCGGCGACGACAGCCAGCGAACGGAACAGCGTCTTCATCGGGAATCTCCTTGATGGTCGAATGCGGATGCAATGTCGAAGGGTCAATAGGGTCCGGCGATCCGGTGCATTGCGACAAAATGACCCGGCGCGACCTCCTCGAGTGGTGCGACGGCAGGCTCGTCACCGACGGTGCGGATGGGGCTCGGTATTTCATCCGATGATAACTCCGTCCGGCGACGGCGGTGCGCGGGGTCGGCGATGGGCACCGCCGCCATCAGCTTGCGCGTATACGGGTGGCGCGGGTCCTCGAACACCGCACGGCGCGGTCCGATCTCGACGATCTGCCCGAGAAACATGACCGCGACGCGATGACTCACCCGCTCGACGACCGCCATGTCGTGCGAGATGAAAAGGTAAGAGAGGCCGAGCTCTGCCTGCAGGTCCAGCAGCAGGTTGACGATCTGCGCCTGTATCGACACGTCGAGCGCCGAGACGGCTTCGTCGGCAATGATGATTTTCGGATTGAGCGCGAGGGCACGGGCGACCGCGATCCGCTGCCGCTGCCCACCCGAGAACTCGTGCGGATAGCGTTGCGCGTGGTCCGGCGACAGCCCGACGTGCTGCAGGAGCCAGGAAACGCGCTCTTCCGCGTCGCGGCCTTTCGCGACGCCGTGCACGTAGAGGGGCTCGGCGATCGAGAACCCGACGGTGAGCCGCGGATCGAGCGAAGCGAACGGATCCTGGAAGATCATCTGGATGTCGCGTCGGATGGGCCGCACCTCGGCGCTTGGCAGGCGCGCGATGTCGCGGCCCTCGAACTCTATGCTCCCGCCCGTGACATCGACGAGGCGCAGCAGCGAGCGCCCGGTGGTCGACTTGCCGCAGCCGGATTCGCCGACCAAGGCGAGCGTTTCACCGGCGGCGAGGTCGAAACTCACTTTTTCCACCGCGTGCACGAGGCGCTTGACCCGGCCGAAGAAACCGGCTTTAACGTCGAAGCGCGTCGTGAGGCCGCGGACCTTGAGCAGCGGCGCGCCGGTTTCCGGCTTCCGTGCCGGCGCGATGCCTGGAACCTCGGATGCGCCGCCCAGCACGAGATGAAATTTCTCCGGCATATCCGTGCCGCGCATCGAGTGGAGCCGCGGCACGGCGGCGAGGAGCGCTCGCGTATACACCTCCTTCGGCGCGTGAAAGATCTGCTCGGCGAAGCCATCTTCGACCTTGTGCCCGCCGCGCATCACGACGACGCGGTCGGCGACCTCGGCGACGACGCCCATGTCGTGCGTGATGAAGACGACCGCCATCTTCATCTCGTCCTGCAGGATCCGGATCAATGCCAGGATCTGCGCCTGCACGGTGACGTCGAGCGCGGTTGTGGGCTCGTCGGCGATGAGGAGGCTGGGCCGGCACGACAGCGCCATCGCGATCATCACGCGCTGGCGCATCCCGCCGGAAAGCTGGTGCGGATAGCGCGTCATCACTTGTGCTGCTTCGGGAATGCGCACCTGCTGCAGCATTCGCAATGTCTCGGCATTTGCGGCAGAGATATCCTTGCCTTGGTGCAGTCGGATCGATTCTCCGATCTGGTCGCCGACTGTGAACACCGGGTTGAGCGATGTCATCGGCTCCTGGAAGATCATCGCGATCTCGGCGCCGCGGATCGCCCGCATCGTCGCGCCATCGGCGCGCGCCAGATCGGTTCGCGTGCCATCGCGCCGTGCGAAATCGAGTGAGCCGGTCAGGATGCGGCCGCCGCCATGCTCGACGAGCCGCATGATCGACAGTGCCGTGACCGACTTGCCGGAGCCGGATTCGCCGACGACGGCGACCGTCTCCCCGAGGCCGACAGTGAAAGACACGTCGGACACCGCGTTGACCGTTCGCTCGCTCGACACGAATGAAACCGACAGTCCGTCGACCACAAGGGCGGTGCCGTGGGACGTGCCGGCATTGTTCACGGGCAGGTATTTCCGAGGGGCGTTCCGCGAGGATACGCCACCGGTACCGGATCAGCGGTGAAAGCCGTGCGTCGCGGTCAGACTTTTTCCGGCTCGATGACCTTGCGCTTCATCAACAATGCGGGAACCTGCTTGCCATGACCGAAAGACCGGCGATGCGGCGTGTGTCCGGCTGGCGCAGCCGGCGCTTTCGTTCGCG
The DNA here is from genome assembly GCA_963724975.1 of uncultured beta proteobacterium. GTDB lineage: Bacteria > Pseudomonadota > Gammaproteobacteria > Burkholderiales > Casimicrobiaceae > CAIWHR01. The sequence goes on from CAVRXB010000008.1 coordinate 141,820, forward strand.
CAGCGGCAGGCTGATCCGGGTTGAGCGCATAGGCTCGCTCGCGCTCCTCGCGACGTGAATCGCCATGGCTCGGTTCCCGGGCCTTTGCGGTAGGGCTGCGCTCACTCCGCGCACGCGGGGCTCGTTCCGCCGCCGGGGCGCGCGGCGCTTTGGCAGTTTCATGCGGCCTACGAGCGGGAGACTCGCCGGCCTTGAGACGCGTCGACCGCTCAGGCTTGTCGTAACGAGCCGCCGCGAGATCGAATCCCTCGGCGCTCACGACGTCGACTTTTTTCTTCAGCAGCCGCTCGATGTCGGCAAGATAGCGCTCTTCATCCGGCGCGACGAGCGAGATCGCTTCGCCAGACGCTCCGGCACGCCCTGTGCGCCCAATGCGGTGAATGTAGTCCTCGGGCACATGCGGCAATTCGTAATTGACGACGAGGGGAAGGTCGTCGATGTCGAGTCCGCGCGCGGCGACGTCGGTTGCGACCAGCACCTGCAGCTTGCCTTCCTTGAACGCGGCCAGTGCCTCCATGCGCGCCTGCTGCGTCTTGTCACCGTGGATGGCGTCGGTGAGAAGGCCATCCTTTTCGAGCTGGCGCGCGAGCCTCGCGGTGCCGTGCTTGGTGCGCACGAAGCACAACACCTGATTCAGGTTGCGCGAACGGACGAGATGCTCGAGCAACGCACGCTTCGCATCGGCAGGCACCTTGTACGCAAATTGCGAGACCGTCTCCGCCGCCGTGTTGCGCTTCGCGACTTCGATCAGCTGGGGCGCGTTCAGGAGCTGGTCGGCGAGTTTCTTGATTTCGCCGGAGAACGTCGCCGAGAACAGCAGGTTCTGGCGCTTTTCGCGCGCCGGCAGCAGCGCCATGATCCGCTTGATGTCGGGGATGAAGCCCATATCGAGCATCCGATCGGCCTCGTCGAGCACGAAGATTTCGACCTGGCCGAGATAGACGCTTTTCTGCTCGATGTGGTCGAGCAGTCGACCGGGTGTAGCGACCAGGATCTCGATGCCGCCGCGGACGATGGGAAGCTGCTGCTTGATGTCGACGCCGCCAAAGACGACCGTCGAGCGCAGATTCGTGTGCTTGCCGTACGTGCGGAACGATTCCTCGACCTGCACGGCGAGCTCGCGCGTGGGCGTCAGGATCAATGCACGCACGGGATGGCGCGCGGGCGACGGACTGGCATTGGCGAGCGGCGCGAGCTTCTGCAGGATCGGCAGCGCGAAACCCGCCGTCTTGCCGGTGCCCGTCTGCGCGCCGCCCATCACATCTTTGCCGGCGAGAATGACCGGAATCGCCTGCGCCTGAATTGGCGTGGGCGTCGTATAGCCGGCGTCGTCAACGGCCCGTAGCAACTCGGGTCGCAGTCCGAGCTCGGCAAAGCTCGTAACAATACTCATGGATGCTCCAAGACGCGGCCCATCCCTCTCGGGATTTCCGGTCCAGGCAGCCGAAAACATCTAGTGGACCGTGGGACGCAGTTCCCGACCCGCTGGGTCGGGTGCATCCCACGCTTTGGGGGCGGTGACCGGAACGGCCGCCCGAATGGAAATTATACGCTAAGTTTCGGATTTTGCGAATTATTTCTGGCCGCGACCCTCGAATTCGAGCTATAATCGAACATTTGATCCCGCCGCCACTGCCCATGCGGGTTTGCGGCCCCGACGCCTCGCTCAGCTTTGTTTTTTAACGCTTATGGCCACGCTTCCCGCCTCGCTGCGCAACATCGCGATCATCGCCCACGTCGACCACGGCAAGACGACTCTCGTCGACAAGCTGCTGGTGCAGGCGGGCACGTTCGCGAAGCACGTCCATGTCGCCGAGCGGATGATGGACACGAACGACCTCGAGCGCGAGCGCGGGATCACGATCCTCGCCAAGAACTGCTCGATCCGCTACCACGACACGCGGATCAACATCGTCGACACGCCGGGCCATGCGGACTTCGGCGGCGAGGTCGAGCGCGTGCTCGGCATGGTCGACGGCGTGCTGCTTCTGGTGGATGCGGTCGAGGGCCCGATGCCGCAGACGCGCTTCGTGACGCTCAAAGCGTTGAAGCTCGGGCTCGCACCGATCGTCGTCGTCAACAAGGTGGATCGTCCCGGGGCGCGTCCCGAGTGGGTCGTCAATCAGACGTTCGAGCTCTTCGACAAGCTGGGAGCGACCGAGGAACAGCTCGACTTTCCCGTCGTCTATGCGTCGGCGCTGAACGGCTGGGCGACGATGGACGTGAATGTCGCGAAATCCCACGCCACGCCACCTGACGGCTCGATGCAGCCCCTCTTCGAAACGATTCTGTCGCGCGTCCCGCAACCCGTTGGCGATCCCGAGGCACCGCTGCAGTTCCAGGTGAGTGCACTCGATTATTCGAGCTATGTCGGGCGTCTCGGCATCGGCCGCATTCGGCGAGGCCGTATCGTGCCGGGGCAGGAAGTGGCGATTCTCAACGGTCCGCTGGAGGAGGGGGCCGTTCCCCCGAAGGCCAAGATCGGCCAGGTGTTTTCGTTTTCGGGGCTCGAGCGGGTGCCGGTGGACGCCGCCGAGGCGGGAGACATCGTGCTCGTCACGGGCGTGGACGATCTTTCGATCGGCACGACGCTCACATCGGTCGAATCACCGGAGGCGTTGCCCCCGATTTCCGTCGACTTGCCCACGCTGTCGATGTACTTCCAGGTCAACACGTCGCCGCTCGCCGGCCGCGAGGGCAAGTACGTGACTTCGCGCAATCTGCGCGACCGCCTTGCGAAGGAAGTCCTGACCAACGTCGCGCTGCGCGTCGAGGAAACGGCCGACACCGATTCGTTCCTCGTGTCCGGGCGCGGTGAGTTGCACTTGACGATCCTGATCGAGAACATGCGGCGCGAGGGTTACGAGCTCGCGGTATCGCGGCCGCGCGTCGTGCTGCGCGAGATCGATGGCATCACCTGCGAGCCGTTCGAGGCACTGACGGTCGATGTCGAGGAGCAGCATCAGGGTTCCGTCATGGAGGCGCTCGGCCCGCGCCGTGGTGATCTCACCAACATGGAATCGGACAGCCGCGGCCGCGCGCGTCTCGAATACCGGATTCCGGCTCGCGGGCTGATCGGCTTTCAGGGCGAATTCATGAACCTGACCCGCGGCACCGGTCTCATGAGCCACGTGTTCGACGGCTACGCGCCGCAGAAGGGCGAAATTCCCGAGCGCCGCAACGGCGTGCTGATTTCGCAGGAAGACGGCGACGCGGTGGCCTATGCATTGTGGAAGCTGCAGGACCGCGGGCGGATGTTCGTGTCACCCGGCGAAAAGCTCTACGAAGGTATGGTCATCGGCATCCACAGTCGCGACAACGACCTCGTCGTCAACCCGATCAAGGGCAAGCAGCTGACCAATGTCCGTGCATCGGGCACCGACGAAGCGGTGCGCCTCGTGCCGCCGATAGATCTCAATCTTGAATATGCGGTCGAGTTCATCGCCGACGACGAGCTGGTGGAAGTCACTCCGGCGTCGATCCGGATTCGCAAGCGTTTCCTCAAAGAACACGAGCGCAAGAAGGCGAGCCGCGAAGCGGCTTGATGGTTGAGCCGACGCCGACGATTCTGGCGCGCTTGCGACAGGACCGAGTCCGTCTGCGCTTTCCGGCGAGCCGCGAAGCGGCGTAGCGCGCGAGTGTAGGGGGAGACTTGCCCGCTGCAAGGCAGCCGTTAGTCGACACCAACACTTCGCGAGCGAGCCGTGAAGCGGCTTGAAGGTTGAGCCGACGCCGACGATTCCGCGCCGCAGCTTATCGAAGCACAAAGCCGGGCGCCCAAAGGGACGGGCGGGGGCTCAGCAATGACCCGCGCAAACCCAATGGAATCAGATCATTGTCGCAATAACTCGAAACCTTCGACGATCCGGTGGACCGGAAGCTTCGACATCGTGCCACGTGCGCGATTTCGGGTCGTATTGCGATCCGGTGAAACAGTGCCAATCGCTGTCGTCGAGCTTCGGATAGTCGCCGCGATAGTAATAACCCGGCCAACGCGTTTCCTTGCCGGAAGAGCGTGTGCCTCGTCACCGATTCGGCGGTCAGGATCCGGTGCTGGAGCTCCCACGCCCGCTGGAGCTGGTGCAGATCGTCGGCGCCGATGTGCTCGAAATCCTCTGTGCAGCATGTCGAGCAGCTCGAGACCGCGGTTGAGCAGACTTTTCGCTGGTCACGTAGAACATGCTGTAGCCGCCGACGTACTCGTCCATGATCTTTTCCAGCCGCTGCAGGCCCTGAAGAGGATTGATGTAGCCCGGTGCGACGGTGCCGGCGACGATCTCGTTCCTGCCTACGCGGTAGGTTTCGAGCGGCTTGATAGACCGTCTTCACGGAGCTGCTTGATGTGCTCGTCGTCCACCTGCGGCGGTTCCGTTTTGTGATCCAGGACGTACCTGACCGCCGCCTTTGCCGGCGAGCCTCCCCTCGGTGAAGGAGCCGGCGGAAAACTTGTGCGCGGAGCCGCCGATCGTGTCGCCGGCGCCGAAGAGTCCCTCGCACGGTCGTCATCCGGTTGTAGCCCCACTGGTAGTCCGCCGGCGCGCAGTCCTCGGGCCCGCTTGCCCAGGCGCCGGAACACGTGGCGTGCGAACCCATGACGTAGGGCTCGGAGGTGTCAGCTCGGACGGCTTTTCCTTCGGATCGATGTTCTGCGCGGCCCAGACGACCGCCTGGCCGATCGTCATGTCGAGAAAATCCTCCCAGCCGAGCTCCTCCTTCTCCTTCGTATCGAGAACCTTCTGCGTATGCATGTAGATCGGACCCTTGCCGGCCTTGATCTCTTCGAGCATCGCGTGATTGCGCAGGCACGTCGGCATCGGTTGGATGTCGACGTAGTGCCCGACGCGCGCCTTGATTTCGGGATAGCGATCCTTCTCGTAGAATTCGCCCGGCGGCGTTCGTCGCGTGCGACTTGAGGAGCAGGAACCAGGCGCCGACCGGACCGTATCCGTCCTTGAAGCGGGTGAGAACGATCTTGTTCTCCATCTGCGTCATCTTGGCGCCGGTCGGGATCACGAGGCCGTACGCCGAAGCGGTGCTCCAGGGCGCGTACCAGGTTCTGCCCCATGCCTTCGCCGACCGGCTCGCGGCCGGTAGATGTGCGAGCCGCCGCCGGCGCCTACGATGACCGCTTTCGCCCGGAAGACGTAGAAATCTCCGTTGCGGACGTTGAAGCCGACCGCACCGGCGATGCGATTGGGTCGCACCTTGTCCATCAGCAGGTGCGTCACCATGATCCTGTTGTAGACCTCGTCGGCGGATTTCCTCGCGGCTTCGGCGACGATCGGCTTGTAGCTCTCGCCGTGGATCATGATCTGCCACTTGCCTTCTCGCAGGTACCGGCCGGTCTCCGGGTTCTTGAGAATCGGCAGGCCCCACTCCTCGAACTTGTGCACCGTCGAGTCGACGTGCCGCGCGATGTCGTAGACCAGGTCCTCTCGCACGAGGCCCATCAGGTCGCCGCGCGCGTAGCGCACGAAGTCTTCGGGCTGGTTCTCGCCCCACTGCATGCCCATGTAGCAGTTGATCGCCGACAGGCCCTGCGCAACGGCGCCGCTGCGCTCGACGTTGGCCTTTTCGACGAGGACGATCTTGAGGTCGCGTCCCCAGTAGCGCGATTCGTAGGCGGCGCCGCAGCCGCCAAAGCCGCCGCCGATGACGAGGATGTCCGAATCGACGAACCGGGTTCTTCTGCCCATGGATTACGCCTTCGCTCTTGATGACGGGAAGCGCGTCGATGTGGAGCGCCTCGGGCTCGTGCGCGAGCATCTGCGAGCTGAGCGCGGCCAAGTCGGGCTTCTCGTAATCCGCCGGCGCCTTGATCGAACCCCACGGCGTGGTCCTGATCGGGAAAGCGAATTCCTTGAGCCGTCCGTCGCGATACCTGATCTTCCAGGAGATCACGCCCTTTTCCGGTTCCCTCAGCACGCTCACCTTGTGGCCGAGCGGGGCGAAGTCCGCATAGCCGCGAACGTCGATCGCATTCTGCGGGCATGCCTTCACGCACGAGTAGCACTCCCAGCAGAAATTGGGCTCGATGTTGTAGGACCTGCGGTAGACCGGATCGATGTGCATGATGTCGGACGGACAGATGTCGACGCACTCGCCGCAGCCGTCGCATCTCGTCATGTCGGTGTAGGTAGGCATTCGGTCAGCTCCTGACGATGTAGTTTTCGGTGGACGGGCTGGGGAGGTCCGACGAACCGTTCGCCTCCTCGACCCTTCTCTGGAACGCCACCGCCGGCTTGAAAAACATGTGCGCGAATTTGGACCAGGGGACGGTGACGAAGAGCAGCGTCGTGAAGAAGATGTAGATCCCGAACAAAATCCAGCGTCGCCGTCGGATATGCGCATCCGTCGCCTGCACGCAATGCCAGAGGAGCGCGAACGCGACGCTTGCGATCAGGAACCGACGAACAGGTCGGCGCGTCCGAGGTGAAAGGGCGAATCGCCGTCAAATGCCACGTTGACCCGCAGGAAGAAGAAAAACCACAAGCCGCCGACAAGAATCATCAGGGCGCCGAGAGTCCACAGCGTCGGCAGGATGGCAGGCGCGGGCGCTGCGCCCGGATAGGCGAATATCATCACGACGGTCGAGATCAGATAGAGGATGAAGCCGTACATCATCAGCAGGTGGGAAAGCCGTCTCGGCCATTTGCAGAACTCGCCCGAAACCGCGGCCTCGGCGACGGTCTCGACCGCCAGCGCCATCGTTTGCCCGCCACTCAGTTGCCTTAGCGCGGCAGCCGCTGATTTTTCCTTGCGCTGCTGAAGACACTTGCCGCTGCCCTTGTGCGAGACGTCGAACAACGTGCCGGCGATCACCGCGAGCAGCATCAACAGCGAGGTAGACCTGCATGACGACGGGCGAAAAAGCCCCCGCCAATGCAGCGAATGGATTGTTGGCGAACATCACTTCCTCCGTGCGTCGAGGACTTGGATCGTCTCGGGAATCGATAAGGTGGAGGCTCGTGCCGGCCCCGTGCGCTGGATTCTACCGGGGGTGCGACCGGGCGGACAGGCAAAAGAAGACATGGCGCCACAGATACGTCGAATTCCTGTGGACCGGATCGACAGGGAGCCTAGGTTTCGGGCCAGCCGGCTTTCGGTAGTACCCTGAGCGGCCTCCGCTGCTGGCGTGTATCCCGACGACAGCCCGCAAGCGCGGTTGGCCAATTACAGCCCCGACCCCATGTCGCTCCCATCGCTCGATCCGACCTTTGCCACGCGCTTCGCTGACATCGCGCTCGCGAACGTCATTCGAGAGTTTCCCGGCAAGCCCGATCATGTTCTCGGCAGCGATGCCGATCTCCTGCCGCCGCGCGCGCTGCATCCGGCGTTTTTCGGGAGCTACGACTGGCACTCGTCCGTACACATGCATTGGCTGCTCGTCCATGTGCGCCGGCTGCACTCCGGGTTGCCGCAACGAGCCATGATTGATGCGCTCCTCGAGCGCCACCTCACGCTTGCCAACATTGCCGCTGAATGCGCCTACCTCGGGCGGCCGCACGCGCAGTCGTTCGAGCGACCGTATGGCTGGACGTGGCTTCTGAAGCTGGCCGACGAGCTCGCATTGTCCGCGGATGCCGATGCGCGCCGATGGACCACCCAGCTCGAGCCACTCGCTCGAATGTTCGTCGAACGATATCTGCGTTGGTTGCCGAAGGCGGATTATCCGATCCGTTACGGCATGCACTCGAACAGCGCGTTCGGGGTGCTGTTTGCACTCGACTACGCAAGACGCACCGGCGAAGATGCGCTTTCGACGCTGATTGTCGACAAGGCGCGCCAATGGTTCCGGCGCGACCAGGACGCTCCGGCTGCGTGGGAGCCTTCGGGCTTCGATTTCCTGTCCCCGGCACTGATGGAAGCGGAGCTGATGCGCAGGATTCTCGCACCTGCCGAATTCGCGAGCTGGCTCTCCTCGTTCCTGCCCGGAATGGGAGTGCGACAGCCGGCAACGCTTTTTGCGCCGGTCGCCGTCAGCGATCGTGGCGATCCGCACATCGTGCATCTCGACGGTCTCAACCTGTCGCGCGCGTGGTGCTTTCGCGGCATCGCGTCCACGCTCCCGGAGAGCGATCCGCGCGCATCGATATCGCGCGATGCGGCGGCGGTTCATCTCGGCGCTGGATTGAAGGGTCTCGACAGCGCCGACTATCTGGGCGGACACTGGCTTGCGACGTTCGCGGCGTTGGCTCTAGATGGGCCGTAGTAAAATCGTTGGATGCCGGATATCTGGTCCTATGTCGTGCCGGCCGCGATGGTTGTCGTTGCGGTGTTCATCGTGGCTGCCTTGCTGCGGCAGGGATCAACGACAGAACTTCGCGCTGAGTCGGCGCGCGCGGCGGCTGCACTGGCGGCGCGCCTCGATGCGCTGGCCGCGAGCGGCGCCGAGTTCGAACGCTCGTTGCGGCAGGATCTCGCGATAGCGCGGACGGAGCAGCTGGCCGCGGCGCAGGCCGCGCGCTCCGATCTCACCGCAACGCTATTCCAGCTTACCCAGACCAACGAGCAGCGGCTCGATGCGATTCGCCAAGCCGTCGAGCAGCGGCTCGACGTCGTGCGCAGCGAGAATGCGCAGAAACTGGAACAGATACGCGCCACCGTCGACGAAAAATTGCAGACGACGCTGGATCAGCGGCTCGGGGCATCGTTCAAGCAGGTGTCCGATCGCCTCGAGCAGGTGCACAAAGGGTTGGGCGAGATGCAGGCACTGGCGGTCGGCGTCGGCGACTTGAAGCGCGTTCTAACCAACGTCAAGACGCGCGGCACCTGGGGCGAGGTCCAGCTCGCCACGTTGCTCGCCGAAGTGCTGACGCCGCAGCAATACGAGACCAATGTCGAGACCATTCCGACAACCGGCAAGCGTGTCGAGTTCGCGATACGGTTGCCCGGCCGCGGCGATGACGGCAACCCCTGTTGGCTGCCGGTCGACGCCAAATTTCCGCTCGACGACTGGCAGCGCCTGCAGGACGCATTGGAACGCGCAGATGCGCCGGCGGCCGACGTCGCACGAAAAGCGCTTGCGGAGTTCCTGCGCCTGCAGGCGAAGACGATCCACGATCTCTACGTCGAGCCTCCCTACACGACCGATTTCGCGATCCTGTTCGTGCCGACCGAGGGCCTCTACGCCGAGATGATGTCGCGTCCTGGCTTCGCTGAAGCGCTGCAGCGCGATTTTCGCGTGACGTTTGCGGTCCCACGAATTTTCTCGCGCTTCTCAACAGCCTTCAGATGGGGTTCCGCACGATCGCCATCGAGAGACGATCGAGCGAAGTATGGAAAGTGCTCGGTGCCGTCAAGAGCGAATTCGCCAAGTTCGGCGAGGTGCTCGCAAAAACCAAGGAGCGCATCGACAAGGCAGGCGAGGAGCTGGAGCGCGCGGGGGTGCGCAGCCGCGCCATCGCGCGCGAGCTGCGAAACGTCGAGGCATTGCCGGAACCTGACGCGGCGCGACTCATCGGCGCGCCGCCCGAGGCGGATAGCGTCGAAGCGATGGATTCCGACGAAGAGTCGGCAGTGGACGAATTGCGCGACATCGGCTGATCTAAGGGCCTGCTCACGCTATGGGCACATACGCGTTGCACGGCCGAAAACGCCCGGCACAAGGCTCGGAGGCGAAGGCGGGTCGATCACCCGGCGAGACTTCGCAACGCAGTGACGGGCGTTCTCGGCAGCAACCCGAAGGGAACGGGCATCATGGGACGCCACTCTGCGTTGCCCTCTTCGCGAAGACACCCAGTCTTCGCTTCATCGTGCGCCTTGATTGGCGCCCCATGCCGCCAGTTCGCGTTTGCGTCCATAGCGTGAACAGGCCCTAACATGTTGAGCGGTCTGCGCAAATGGCGCCAGCAGCGCGTGCTGAAAAACGCGGCGATCCCCGACTCGCTGTGGCGCGAAGCGCTCGAATCGCTGCCCTTCGTTGCGATCTACACCGACGACGAGCTCGTCCGGCTTCGCGCGAAGGTCGTCCTTTTTCTGGCGGCGAAGTCGATCGTCGGCGCCCAGGGCCACGAAGTGACACCGCTGCAGCGGGTGATCATCGCTATCCAGGCCTGCGTCCTCGTGCTCTACCTCGACATGGCCTACTACGACGGCTGGGAGAATGTGATCGTCTACCCCGACGAGTTCATTCCGGGCTGGGAATTCGAGGATGACGCCGGAGTCGTGCATCGCAATGATGGGCCGCTGGCGGGCGAAGCCATGCCGGGCGGGCCGGTCGTGTTGTCGTGGCCAGACGTCGAAGCATCCGCCGACTGGGACGAGGCCGGAATGAATCTCGTGATCCACGAATTCGCGCACAAGCTCGACATGCGCAACGGCGAGGCCAACGGATGCCCGCCGTTGCCGGCGACGATGCCGCCCAACATCTGGAAGAAATCCCTCACCTCCGCCTACGAGGATTTCCGGGTGCGCGTCGATCGGGGAGAGCAGACGGCCATCGACCCCTATGCGGCCGAGTCGCCGGCGGAATTCTTTGCCGTGTTGTCCGAGGTCTTCTTCGCCGATCCGACGCTGCTGCTGCACGAGTACACGAAGGTCTACCGGCAGTTCATGTGGTTCTACAAACAGGACCCGGCGTCGCGCACAGAGCTGTTGCTCGATGACTAATTCGGATCGTGCGGGGTCGCCGGAACTCTTCGGAGTTGGGCGACTCCAAAATTCATCCACTGAGGCTCGCTATGGTATCCAAAGCGCTCGACCCCGATCCGCAGTTTACCGTTGGCAGCACGGGCACGGACGTCGCGGACACGCCGCCGCCAAGGCCGGCGCCGCGGCAATCGAACCGCACGGCCATCGTCGTGCTTGTCGTTCTTGCGCTGATCGCGGGCGCGGTCGCTCTCTATTATTTTTGGTCGAAATACGCGTCGCCGGTGCCCGCGACGTTGCCAACGGCGTCCGAGACGACCGCGCCGACAATCGCCGAGCCGCGGCCGGCAATTCAATATCCCATCGAGAAGGCTCCCGGCGCGGATACAACGGAAGCGGCATCCTTGCCGCGACTCGACGACAGTGACGCGGTTGCCAGGAGCGCGATCGCGACGGTCCTGAACGACGATTCCCTCGCCCGGCTTCTGGTGCCCGACGGAATCGTCCGTCACATCGTCGCCACCGTCGACGCGCTGCCGCACAAGACGATCGCGACGCAGGTGCTGCCCGTCCGGTCGGTATCCGGGCCGTTCGCGACGACCACGACGGCGCAGGGAACGTCGATTGCACCCGAAAATGCCAGGCGGTATTCCGTCTACATCGCTGCGGCAGAGTCGATCGACACAAAGCGGCTGGCCGGATTTTATGTGCGCCTGTATCCGCTGTTTCAGCAGGCGTATGTCGAGCTCGGATATCCGAAGGGGTATTTCAATGATCGGCTGATCGGCGTCATCGACCACCTGCTCGCTGCCCCGGAACCCGTGTCGCCGGTCTACCTGTCGCAGAACAAGGTGATGTACGAGTTCGCCGATTTGGCCCTCGAGGATCTTTCTGCGGGCCAGAAGATCCTGGTGCGAACCGGACTCGAAAACGAGCGCCGAATCAAGGTGAAGCTGCGCGACATCCGCAAGGCCCTTACCGCAGAGCCGCCACCTTCGTAGTTACTGCGGCAGCGCGCGCGCGACAATCGCCGCTGTGTCGCCTTGCATCGGCGCGGCACCGAACGCGCCTCCTGCGAACGCATGGAGCGCGAGCCGGGTGGCGCAGAACGCATCGGCCACCAGCGGTGGCGCATGTCGCAGTAGCAACGATGCTGCGACCGCCGTCGCCATTCCCTGTGCTACTACGCGTGCGCGCGACGCATCGTCGGCAAGCGCAACGATTTCCTGCAACAGCACTGGCACGAATGCATCGTAGGATCGATTCGCGCCACGCGCTTCGTCGAGCAACGACGCGAGCGCCGCCATCGCGTCTGGCTCGCGTTGCGCCGCGCGTCCGACGTCGAGGCACATCACGTTGCCCGAGCCTTCCCAGATCGAGTTGACCGGCATCTCGCGATACACGCGCGGCATTCCCGATTCCTCGACGTAGCCGTTGCCGCCCATCACTTCCATCGCTTCCGCAGCGACGACCGGGCCGCGCTTGCAGACCCAAAATTTCGCCGCCGGCGTAAGAAGCCGTGCAAGCGCCCGATCCGAATGTCCTTCCGGGGCGTCGTATGCTTGCGCAAGACGCATCGACAGCGCGGTCGCGGCTTCACTCTCCAGCGCAAGATCCGCCAAAACACGCGCCATCAGCGGCTGCGTCGCAAGCGAGCGCCCGAACGCGATGCGGTGATGGGCGTGATGAATCGCCCGCGCCAGAGCAGCGCGCATCATGCCCGCAGTCGCGAGCACGCAATCGAGGCGTGTGTGCTGGACCATTTCGAGGATCGTCGCAACGCCTCGTCCCGGCTCGCCGAGAGGCCATGCGGACGCGCCGTCGAACTCGACTTCGGCGGAAGCGTTGGAGCGGTTGCCGAGCTTGTCCTTGAGGCGGTTGATCCGGATCGCATTGCGCGTTCCATCGGGTAGCACCCTCGGCAGCAGGAAACACGAAAGACCGGCAGCTCCCTGCGCGAGCACGAGGTGCGCATCGCATTGCGGCGCCGAGTAGAACCATTTGTGACCGACGAGCCGCACACAGGCGTCCTTCCCGGGTTCGGCCCTCGTGCGATTGCTCCGGACGTCGGAGCCGCCCTGGCGCTCGGTCATCCCCATGCCGATCAGCGCCGCGCGCTTTTGGCCGATCGGCACACTTCGCGCGTCGTAATCGCGGGCGAGAATTTTCGGCAGCCATTCACGTTCGACCATCGGCAGATCGAGAGCCGCGCGGCGGAGCACCGGGACGCTCGCGAAGGTCATGGTCAGCGGGCACTGCGTGCCGTTCTCCACCTGGGCATGCAGATGGACCAGCGCGCCGCGAGCCACGTGCGCGCCCGGGCGGGAATCGGTCCACGGAGCGGAATGGACACCGACGGCGGTCGCGATGCGCATGAGCTCATGCCAAGCTGGGTGAAACGTGACGGCGTCGACGCGCTCGCCGCGCGCGTCATGCGTTGCAAGCTCGGGCGGATAGCGATTAGCGGCGTCGCCGGCCGCGAGCGTTGCGGCGGATCCAAGCGTCGCCCCCCATTCGGACACCGAATCGGCAGCCCACGCGCCGCCATTGCGTACAAGGGCTTCCTTCAATGCCACATCGTCCGCGTAAAGATTGCGGTCCGCGTACGGTGGAGGTTGATTCGGGAATGGAGTGTCGCTCATGCGTGCATGCTACGCCGCTCGAGCACGCGCCAGAAGAATGACCGCAGTAAGGATAAGCGCGCCGCCCGCCATCTGCACCGGGGCAATGCTCTCGCCCAACACGAGGGCTGCGAGCGTCACGGTGACGAGCGGCTCGAGCGTCGACAGCGTCGACGCACGCGTAGGCCCGATGCGCTGGAGACCCGCGAAATAGAGCGTGACCGCGGCGACCGTCGACAACAGCGCAATGGCAAGCACGGCAAGCCAACCGGCGGAGGTTTGCGGCCACTGTGGGCCACGGACGAACGCGGCGACAGTGAACAGCACAGCAGCGCTTGCGATGACTACCGCGCTCACCGGAAATGCGGCGACGCGACGACCGATCCATGCGCCGACGACGATGTACAGCGAATAGAAGATCGCCGCCGCCACGGCGAAGACGATGCCGATCAAGACACCGGTCGCCGCGCGGCGCGCCATTCGAGGAGGCGAGCGCGGGCGCGATCGTAAGCACCATACCGGCGAGCGCGAGCGCAAGTGCGATGAGCTTCACGGCGGTCAGCCGCTCATGAAGAAAAACGGCGGCCAGGAGTGCGACCAACGCCGGATGCAAATAGAGGAGAAGGGCGACCAAGCCGGCCGGCGCGAGCGTCAGGGCGGTGAAGAACGAGAATGCCTGGCCGCCGTAGCCGATGGCGCCCAGCAGCACGGCGATGGCGAGTGTTCCGCCCGACGGCAACGCGATCTTGCGCGCGAACGACATTGCGAGCATCACCACGGCCGCAATCGCAAAGCGCAACGCAAGGAGGGTTGGCGTGTCCACGCCACTCGCGAACGCGATTCGGGCGAGGATCGCCATGGCGCCGAACGCCACTGCCGACGCGACGATAAAGGCCGTGCCGGTCGCGGCGGGGGACGCGGAAGTCACGCGATCACTTGGATCGAACCGCCGACTTGGGGCGAAACGCCTTGCAGACGCCGTCGTTCGTTTCGATATACGGGCCGCCGATGAGATCGATGCAGTAAGGCACCGCCGGAAAGATCCCGTCGAGCGTTTCCTTGATTGCTTTCGGCTGTCCCGGCAAATTGAGGATGAGTGCACGGCCGCGCACCACGCCCACTTGCCGCGACAGGATCGCGGTCGGCACGTACTTGAGGCTCACCTGCCGCATCTGCTCGCCGAAACCGGGGAGCACCTTGTGCGCGATCGCCAGCGTCGCCTCGGGCGTCACGTCGCGCGGCGCAGGCCCGGTGCCGCCGGTCGTCAGCACAAGATGGCAGCCGACGGTGTCGACGAGCTCGACCAGCGTTCGCTCGATTCGCGGCCCTTCGTCGGGAATGAGGCGAGTCTCCATCTGCCACGGCGAGACGAGTGCGGCCGTGAACCATTCCTTTAGCCCGGGCAGCCCCTTGTCCTCGTACACGCCTGCCGATGCGCGGTCGGAAATCGAGACAAGACCGATCAGCAAGGTCTCGTCATTCATCGGAATGGAGCGCCTTCAATTCGCGAAACAACTCGCGAAACGCGTGCGGCGCCGCGCCGCGGGCGCGTTCTGCGATTGCGCGCGCGACGAGCGAGCGCATGCGCGGCCGGTCGAGGTGCGGAAATTGGGCGGCGAGAGCGTCGAGCGCGTCCGCTTCCGCGATCAGTCGCTCCCGCCAGCGTTCGAGGGCGTGCTGGCGCGCCGTGTCGATGTCGTGGCCTTGCGCCCACAGGTCGAGGCGTTGCCGAATCGGTGCTGGATCCTGATCACGCATGAGCTTGCCGATGAATTGCATTTGACGTTTGCGCCCGCCCCAGGCGGTGATCCCGCGCGCGGCGACAATGGCGTCGACCAGGCGTTCGGGCAGGTCGATTCCGTCGGCGAGTTCGGCGAAGCGCTTCGCATCGAGCGCCACCAGCGCCTCGCCCAGTTCCTGCAGCGCGTGCATGTCGCGTTTTTGCTGCGATTTGGAGGTCGGCGTCGCCTCTGGCGCGCCGTCCGCCCCGGCGTCGGGAAAGGATCCGAGGCGGCGGTGCTGTTCGTCGGGCCGGGGCATCGTTCTGGCGGAAATCCGGTGAAATCGGCAATCGGAAGGTAAGGCGGAAGGACCGCTTTGCTATGATAGCCGACGCCTTGCCGATGGCGGGCGCGATTGCCGGCGGGCGCGGTCGTCCCGGGTTTGAATGGAGACTCCCGCCCGCCACGCGCGACTTCTTCATGACCGCCTCCCTCTCACCTTCCACCGCCTCCCGCGCCGGCTCTTCGCCCATCGCAAAAGCCCGGGCACCTGGCGGCGAACGCTTTCCGTTGCCGACGTCCGAGCTGGAGCGCATGGCCGAATCAATGCTTCGGGCCGCGCGCGCCGGCGGCGCAACGGCGGCGGAAACCGAGGTCTCGCAAGCGGTGGGGCAGAGCGTCACGGTGAGAAACGGCGAAGTCGAGACCATCTCCTATAACCGCGACAAGGGCATCAGCGTGACGGTGTTCATCGGGCAGCGGCGCGGACACGCGAGCACCGCCGACTTCGCGCCCGACGCAATCGAGGCGACCGTCGCAAAAGCGCTGGCGATCGCGCGCTACACCGCCCGCGATCCCGCGGCCGGGCTGGCCGACCCCGATCGACTCGCGAGATCCGTTCCCGATCTCGATCTCTACCATCCGTGGGATCTGTCCGTCGACGACGCGATCACGATGGGACGAGAAGCCGAGGCAGCGGCGCTTGCGGTCGACCGCCGACTCGTGAACACGGAAGGGTCGAGCGTCGCGCGCGGCGAGTCGGAATTCGTCTACGCAAATTCGAACAGTTTTTGCGCGGGCTACAGGAGCTCGCGCCATCATATCGACTGCTCGGTGATCGGCGATCCCGGTGACGGCGCCATGCAGCGCGATTATTGGTATACCGCTGCGCGTGCCGCCGATGATCTCGAGACGGCAGCCACCGTCGGCCGGATCGCCGGAGAGCGCACGGCGCGCAGGCTAGGCGCGCGTCAGCTGCCGACGCAGGAATGCCAGGTGCTGTTCGAAGCTCCCGAGGCGGCGGATCTCATCGGCTTCTTCGTCGGCGCGGTGTCCGGCGGATCGCTCTATCGCAAGTCGTCGTTTCTTCCCGACTCGCTCGGAACACAGGTATTCGCGCCGCAGATATCGATTCGCGAAGAGCCGCATCTTCCGCGCGGTCGCGGCAGCGCACCCTTCGACAACGAGGGAGTGGCAACGGAACCCCGCGACGTCGTTCGCGACGGCGTGCTGCGCGGTTACTTTTTAGGCAGTTACTCGGCGCGCAAGCTCGGCCTCGCAACCACGGCGAACGCCGGCGGGAGCCACAACCTCGTCATCGCGCATGGCGAGGAAGACTTGCCGGCGCTCTTGCGGCGGATGGGCCGCGGTCTCCTCGTGACCGAGCAATTGGGCCAGGGCGTCAATCCGGTGACGGGCGATTTCTCGCGCGGCGCCGCCGGATTCTGGATCGAAGGCGGCGAGATCGCCTTTCCGGTGGAGGAAATCACCATTGCCGGCAACTTGAAAGCGATGTTCCGCGATATCGTCGCTGTCGGCGCCGACGTCGATCGCAGATCGTCGCGTCACACCGGGTCGATCCTGATCGGCCGGATGACAATCGCCGGCGAATGACGCCCGCCGTCACGCCGACTTAGCCCCTGGAATGCTGTCTCCCGTCTACAACTGGATTCGGACGCTGAACGATGCGTTCCGCAATGCGCACACGGCGTCGAGGTGGATTGCCTCTCTTCCGGCGACTGATGCGCTGTCGATCCAGAAGGAGGTGCTCGACATCGTCGGTGAGTTTCCCGGCGCGCGCCGCGAGGTTGGCCCCGGTCAGGTCGAGGCACTGCTCAAGGTCGATGCGCGGCTCGAACCCGTCATTTCCCAACTCACGCAGCAATACACGGCGAACTATCAGAAAAGCACCAGCGTCGAGTCGCGCCTCTGGCACGCGGTGTTCGACCTCGTCAAAGCGTTCACGGCCGCTTATCAGCTCGGACTCAAGGCAGGCTACCCGCGCGCGGACAACAAGCGCTGGCGCGCCGTGCTTCCGTGGGTGCTCGTGCGCCTCGCGCACTTCAAGGGGATCGACGGCAAGTTTCGCTTGTTTCGCTACGGCCACTGGATTCCCAACCAGTGGCGCGAGTTCCACGAGCTCTATGAATTTGCCCGGATGCGCGGCTGGCAGCGAGAACAACTCGTCTACGGCGCCGGAACGTTTTCGCGTCCGGGCGTCTACCTCGAGCTCGAATACCTGAAGACACTGCTGCTGATGCGGCTCGACTCCGGCAACTTCACGCCCGATCAGGTCGAGTGGGTCGCGAAGCAGCTCGAGGATTGGGCGCCGTCGCTTTCGCTGGTGCCGCCGCCGGGCGCGGACGCGACGTTTCGTGTTGATCTCACGGGCACGCAGGGTCTGCGCCGGGTCGACCGCCAGCACGTCGGGGGCCGCGTCCTCTTCCTCGACGCGAGCCCGGCCTATTCGCGGATCGTCGAGCGGATGCGCTGGCTGCCCGAGCAGGACGAAATTGCGAAGCCCGGCGACCTCCCCGCGCGCGAACAGAGGCTCCTGCTGATGCGCCTTGCATCGCTATTCGGTCCGGAAGCGATCGCCCACGCGCCGCGCTCGCCGCGTTACGAGAGCGAAGGCGACGTGCGCGTCGTCATCGGGCTGCAGGCGCTGACGCGTGCAGTGGCAGAGATCGAGCGGCTGCCGGATGCCGCGCGCTCACCGGCCGTCGCTGCGAGCTACGACGAAATCACGCAGATGGTCAATCCATCGATGAACCCCGAGTCGGTCGCGAGGCGCGTGCACGGCACGACGTGGAAGATGGCCGATCGCAGCGACAGCGGTTGTCGTCTGATCACGCCGGTCAAGGATGCGCCCACCAAACTGGGCGAGCTCGTCGCGATCCGGGATAGCGCCGGCTGGTCGCTTGCCGTCGTGCGCCGGATGCAGCGTCACCAGGTAGACGAAGTAACGGTGGGTGCGGAAATCATCGCCCGCAGGCTCGTGCGTGTTCTGTTGCGCACGTGGGTCACGCCGACGACATCCGGCCAGTCCGGCGCCGAGCGGCCTTTTTTCGGCATCTACTTGCCTGCCCATCAGGAGAACCGGCAGGCGTCTCAGCGGAGCCTGATCGGTCCCGACGACAAGTTTGTACCGGGCGGAATGATCGAGCTCGATACCGGGAGCGCGCGCTACCTCATCCGGTTCACCCAGACGCTCGAGCGTCAGGCCGGCTGGGCGTGGGCGTTGTTTACGGCCGTGCGAAAGCTGAGCCCCTGACGTCCGGCTGTCGGCGAGCATAGGAGCGCTTGCGCGCCGCGGATGCGAATTCGGTTAGAATCGGCGCCGGAAACAACGGACGCACGTGACCTTCCGCCCGGTCGCCAAAAGACGGAGATGCGCGCGTCCGCCCCGGACGCCTTCCTGCATGCAAGTCGGCACTGCCGGCATCCTTTTGAGGAGAACCAAATGAAACGTCGTTCGTTCCTGAAGAACACGGGACTGGCCGGCATTCTGGCCGCCGGTTCCGCTCCCGCGTTCGCGCAGGCCGCGCCGGAAGTGAAGTGGCGCCTCGCGTCGAGCTTTCCCAAGAGCCTCGACACCATCTACGGCGGCGCGGTGACGATCAGCGAGACGGTCGCCGCGGCGACGAACAACAAGTTCCAGATCCAGGTCTTCGCCGGCGGCGAGATCGTCCCGCCGTTCGGTGTCGTCGACGCCGTGCAGAACGCGACCGTCCAGTGCTGCCATACGGCGCCGTACTACTTCTTCGGCAAGGATGCGACCTTTGCGTTCGGCTGCGCGATTCCGTTCGGGATGAACGATCGCCAGCAGAACGCGTGGATGTACCACGGCGGCGGCCGCCAGCTCTACAACGACTTCCTGAAGGAATACAACATCATCAGCTTCGCGGCCGGCAATACCGGCGCGCAGATGGGGGGCTGGTTCCGCAAGGAGATCAAGACCGTCGCGGACCTGAAGGGCCTCAAGTTCCGCATCGGCGGCACGGGCGGCCTGCCGCTGCAGAAGCTCGGCGTCGTGCCACAGCAGATCCCGGGCGGCGAAATCTATCCGGCGCTCGAGAAAGGCACGATCGACGCTGCCGAATGGGTCGGGCCGTACGACGACGAGAAGCTCGGCTTCTACAAGGTCGCGAAGTTCTACTACTACCCCGGCTGGTGGGAGGGCGGGCCTGAGCTCGACCTCTTCGTCAACACCAAGGCATGGGCCGACTTGCCGAAGGACTACCAGGCGATCCTCGATGCGGCGGCCCACAAGGCCAACGTCGACATGATGGCGAAATACGACGCGCTCAATCCGGACGCGCTCAAGCGGCTCCTTGCCAACGGCGTCAAGCTGCAACCGTTCTCGAACGACATCCTCGCCGCGTGCTTCAAGGCGACGCAGGAGACGTACGAGGAGATCGCAACCAAGAACGAGAAGTTCAAGAAGATCTGGGAGCCGTGGAAGAAGTTCCGCGACGCGGAGGTCCAGTGGTTCAGCATCGCGGAAAACCGCTTCGACAACTTCATGATCGCTGCGATGCGCACGTCGCAGGCGCCGAAGAAGGGCTAGCGCATTACTTGCGTCGGGGCCTCGCGCCGCGGGGCCCCGCGATCGATCGACAACGGCGCGCCCACCCGGCGCGCCGTTTTGTTTGGGCTCGCGACTACTGCTTCGGAGCGGGTGCGGGGGCAGGCGCCGCCTCGGGGGGCTTCTCGCCGCCGCCCGACAGCGCCTTCTCGAGCGCCTTCTGCTCCTCTTCCTGCTCGCTGTCGCCGCCCTTGCCCGGCGCCGCGTCCTCGGTCGGAACCTCGATCTGTATGTTCTGAATGTCGATCTTCTCCTTCTTCGCGAGCCCGCCCGAGACAATGTTCGGGAACGCGATGATCAGCGCCACCATCAGGACCTGGATCAGCACGAAAGGCACCGCGCCCCAGTAGATCTGCCCCGTCGTCACCGGCGCCGTCCTCCGTCCGGTGATCCGGTCGACGAATTCCTTGGCGGGCGCGACGCTGCGCAGGTAGAAGAGCGCGAATCCGAACGGCGGATGCATGAACGAGGTCTGCATGTTGACGCCGAGCAGCACGCCGAACCAGATGAGGTCGATCCCGAGCTTCTCCGCGACGGGACCGATCAGCGGGATGATGATGAACGACAGCTCGAAGAAGTCCAGGAAGAACGCGAGCACGAAGATCAGGATGTTGACGACGATCAGGAAGCCCAGTTGTCCGCCGGGCAACGCCGTGAGCAGGTGCTCGACCCAGACATGGCCGTTGACGCCGTAGAACGTCAGGCTGAATACACGCGCACCAATCAGGATGAAGACGACGAAAGTCGACAGCTTGGCCGTCGTGTTCATCGCCTGCTTGAGCAGCGTGAGCGATAGCCGGCGGCGCGCGACTGCCATGATCAGCGCACCGGTCGCGCCCATCGCGCCGCCCTCGGTCGGCGTAGCGACGCCGAGGAAGATCGTGCCCAGCACGAGGAAGATGAGCGCGAGCGGCGGGATCAGCACGAACGTTACGCGCTCGGCGATCTTCGAGAGGAGGCCGAGCTTGAGCAGCCTGTTGATGACCGCGAGCACGAAGGCGACGCCGATGCCCACCGCCATCGTAATGACGATGCGCTCGTCGGTCGCGACGTCCGGGTTGTACTTGTCGTAGTAGACGAACCACCACGCAGCCGCTGCCGCCGTCGAGATGATTACCAGGGCGAGGAGCGAGCGGTTGCCCGACGAGCCGTCGGGTTCGCGCAGCGTGCGCGCTTCGAGGGGCAATGCGGGCGCCCAGTCCGGCTTCACGATCGACATCCCGATCACGTAGGCGGCGTACAGCGCCGCGAGCGTGAGGCCGGGGATGAACGCGCCCGCGTACATATCGCCGACCGAGCGGCCGAGCTGGTCGGCCATGATGATCAGCACGAGCGACGGCGGGATGATCTGCGCAAGCGTGCCCGACGCGGCGATCACGCCCGACGCGACCCGGCGGTCGTAGCCGTAGCGCAGCATGATCGGCAGCGAGATGAGGCCCATCGAGATCACCGACGCGGCGACCACGCCGGTCGTCGCCGCGAGGAGTGCCCCGACAAAGATCACCGCGTATGCGAGACCGCCGCGGATCGGTCCGAACACCTGCCCGATCGTGTCCAGCAGGTCCTCGGCCATCCCGCTTCGCTCGAGGATCAGCCCCATGAACGTGAAGAACGGCACCGCGAGCAGCGTGTCGTTCGACATCACGCCCCAGATCCGCTCGGGGAGCGCCTGGAACAGCGTCTGCTGCAGGAGGCCGAGCTCGATCCCGAGCAGACCGAAGGCGATGCCGACGGCGGCGAGAGCAAAGGATACGGGGTAGCCGATCAGGAGCGTCACCACCAGCGCCCCGAACATCAACGGCGCGATGTTCTCGATGAGGAAGGCGGTCATGGCGTCCTCACGCTTGCCGCACTATTGATCCATTCGCGCACTGCGCTGCCTCCAAAAGGGGAGGGGACCGGGCCGGCGGCGCTCATGGCTTCTCCGCCTTCCCGAAGGCGACTTCTTCCTCGGCGATTGCCCGTTCGCCGCGCGCGCGAAGGATTTCCTCGGCCAGCTCCTCCTCCGCGGTCTTCGCGACATGCTTCTCGCTTGGATCGGGAATGAGCCCCTTGAGGAATGCGATGCGCTTGATGAGCTCGGAGATGCCCTGGACGATGAGCAAGAAGAAGCCGATTGGCACCATCAGGCGCGCCGGCCAGATGATCAGACCTCCGGCATTCGTGGAGACCTCGTTGCGCGTCCATGCGTCGACGAAAACCGGCCACGACAGAAGCATGATCAGGATCGCCATCGGCAGCAGAAAGCACAACGTGCCGAATATATCGATCATGGCGCGCGCGCGCGCCGACATGCGGCCGGTGATGATGTCGATCCGGACGTGGTCGTTGTCCTTGAGCGCGTACCCGGCGCAGAACAGGAAGATCATCGAGAACAGGTACCACTGGATCTCGAGAAACGAATTCGAGCTGTAGTTGAACGCCTTCCGCACGATCGCGTTGGCGGCGCTGATCAGTACCGCCACCAGCACCAGCCAGTAGATCGTTCGCCCGATGCGCTCAGTCGTTCTGTCGATGACTCGCGACAGGCTCAACAGGAGATTCAAGGCGCCTCCTCGTGGGTTCGTTGGCTTGGGCTGCTGTCGTTCATCGCCGGCCGCCCGCTCAAACGGGATCGCCCGCCATGATGGCTCGCGGATTATAAGGGCTTTGGGCACCGGTCGCAGACGGGCAGATGCTAAAATGACAGCTGCTGGCCTCCCGTCCCCGATCCCCTCCCGGATACCCGCCGTGCCCCGCCATTCGCTGCATCTAGCCCAGGCCGACCCAGAGCTTTGGGCCGCCATGCGTCGGCGAGAACGAGCGGCAGGAGACGCACATCGAGCTCATCGCCTCGGAGAACTACACGAGCCTGGCTGTGCTCGAGGCGCAGGGCTCCCGGCTCACGAACAAGTATGCCGAAGGCTACCCCGGCAAGCGGTATTACGGCGGCTGCGAATTCGTCGACGTTGTCGAGCAGCTTGCCATCGACCGGGTAAAGGAACTGTTCGATGCCCCGGCAGCGAACGTTCAGCCGCATTCCGGGGCCCAGGCGAACCAGGTCGTGTTCTTCGCGGCGTTGAAGCCCGGCGATACGATCCTCGGGATGTCGTTGCCCCATGGCGGGCATCTGACGCACGGGTCGCCCGTCAACATCAGCGGCAAGTGGTTCAACGTCGTCCCGTACGGACTCGAACGCGAATCCGAGCTCATCGATTACGATGAGGTCGAGCGGCTCGCCCATGAGCACAAGCCAAAGCTCATCATTGCCGGTGCGTCCGCGTACTCGCGGGTGATCGACTGGAAGCGGTTTCGCACCATTGCCGACGAAACGGGCGCGCTCCTGCTGGTCGACATGGCGCACTACGCGGGTCTGGTCGCCGCCGACGTCTATCCGTCGCCCGTCGCCTTTGCCGATTTTGTCACGAGCACGACGCACAAGACGCTGCGTGGTCCGCGCGGCGGCTTTGTGCTCACCACGGTCGAGCGCGAGAAGTCGATCAATTCGGCCGTATTTCCCGGGTTGCAAGGCGGGCCGCTGATGCATGTGATCGCAGCGAAGGCCGTCGCATTCGGCGAGGCGCTCGGCCGCGACTTCCGGCGCTATCAGGAGCAGGTCCTGGAGAACGCCCGCGTGCTCGCGAAGGTAATGCAGGAGCGCGGCCTGCGCATCGTTTCCGGCGGCACCGACTGCCACATGTTTCTCGTCGACCTGCGGGCGAAGAAGATCACCGGCAAGGACGCCGAGGCGGCCCTTGCGAAAGTCCAGATCACCGTCAACAAGAACGCGATCCCGAACGACCCCGAAAAGCCCTTCGTCACGTCGGGAATCCGCATCGGCAGTCCCGCCATCACGACCCGCGGCTATACCGAAATCGAGAGCGAGGAGTTGGGCCATCTCGTCGCGGACGTGCTCGATGCCCCGGACGACAAAGCAACGATCGACAGGGTGTCGGCGAACGTCGCCGCACTTAATCGGAAGTTTCCAGTCTACGGACCGCCCGTGCCGCAGTCATGAAATGCCCGTTCTGCGGGAGCGCCGACACGCAGGTGATCGACTCGCGCGTGTCGGAGCCGGGAGATTCGATTCGCCGCCGGCGCCGGTGCACTTCTTGCCAGAAACGCTTTACGACTTATGAGACGGTCGAGCTGCGGTTGCCGCAAGTCGTCAAGACCAACGGCACGCGCTCCGATTTCGACGTCGGCAAGCTGCGCAACGGTTTTCAGCGGGCACTTCACAAGCGCCCCGTACCGACGGAGTTCGTCGACCAGGCGGTTGACCGTATCGTCGGTCAGGTGCTGGCGCTCGGTGAGCGCGAGATCCCGTCGCGGCAAATCGGCGAGATGGTCATGCAGGAGCTCTACAAGCTCGACAAGGTCGCCTATATCCGGTTTGCGTCCGTCTACCGGAGCTTCCAGGATGTCGAGGATTTTCGTGAAGCGGTGCGCAAGATCAAGAAGCGCTGACGAAGGCAGGGCGCCGTCACGACTCGCGGTCCGACGCCTCCCGTATTGGCGGCGCGCGCCAAGCACTATCATCCGGAATTGCTACCGGCCGACCTTTCCGGCGTCGCGCCAAGCTCGCCGCCGCCCGGTACCGGCGAATCCGGCCACACCGTGAGCAGTTCTCTCACCGTGACTGGATCGAGTCCCGCCCTGAGCTTATCGCGAAAAACTCTGTCGCTGAACATTGCCGCGGCAGTCGCGAGGAGCTTCAAGTGGCGTTCGGTCGCCTGTCTCGGCACGACCAGCGCCAGAAAAAGCGAAACCGGTTTGTGATCGGGCGCGTCGAAGGGAACCGCAACCTTTGTTCGCACGAACACGCCCGCCACTGCGTAGCACTGAGGCATGCGGGCATGCGGAATCGCGACGCCATGACCCAGACCCGTCGAGCCCAGTTGCTCTCGCGCCGCGAGGCTCTCCAGAACCTCGGCGTCGGAAAGGCCAAGGCGTTGCGCAAGAAGCGACGCGATCCGCTGGAGCAACCGCGCCTTGTCCGACACGTCGACACCCAGGTGGATGTCTCCGAGTCGCAACAGTTCGCCAACGGGATTCATTTCGCCAATCTCTTCGCATTCAGCACGGTCGGGCTCCGCGATCCGGCATTACTCAAGGCGAGGCTTCTGCCGCATTCTCATCGTCACTTTCGCTCGCCTCGTGAAGGTAGACGACATTTGCATTTTGATCGAAATCCACGAGTTCGGCGTAGCGTCCCCAGGCGATCAGCGTCTGGAACAGCTTGGGCGGCTGATCATAGGGAAGCAGCGCCCCGAGCTCGTCCAGGACGATGCTGGCATCTACGCGCCCATCCGGCTCGGCTTCCAGACGGGCGGTGAGCATCTGGAACAGGCGCAGTTTCATGATCGCCTGCCGGAAGAACGTCTTGCGCACGGTCGCGGGAGCCGCCAGAAAGTACCAGCCGGCCTCCGTCATGATCACGTCGTCCTTGGGCGTGTCGATGAGTCCCAGCATCTCGGCCGCCTTAACGATCGCAATGGTCTCGCCGAACTCCCTGCCGATCCGCGCGCTCAGATCGAACACGTTCATCGTCTCCTGGCTGTCCTCCAGGATTTCGAGGAGGCCGACGATAGTTTCCACCGGGGCATTCGGTATCGTTTCGACGCGTGCGGTGGTCGGGGCCGGCGCCAGGCCTCGCGCGCCCTCCGCCGTCGTGACCGCTGGGCCCACTTCTACGCCGGCCCGGCGCCCGGCTTCGGTAGGCTCATCCGGAAGAACCAGCGCCGTAATCGCGGCATGCACCTGATCAACCAGCGCTGCAAACTGTCGCGAGTTGACATCGCGCGGGTAGGGCAAGGGATTGACGATGACAGTGCGCACGCGGCCAGGATGCGACGAGATGATGACAATACGCGTGGCAATGAACACTGCCTCGGCGATGTTGTGGGTCACCAGAAAGATGCTCTTGAGGCCAGCGTGCCCCGAGCCGCGCCACAGGTCGACCACCTGAGTGCGCAGGTTTTCGGCGGTCAGGACATCAAGCGCGCTGAACGGCTCGTCCATGCACAATACCTCGGGCTGCGCGACCAGCGCCCGCGCAAACCCGACACGCTGGCGCATGCCCCCCGATAATTGCTTCGGATACGCGTTCTCGTAGCCGGTGAGTCCGATGAGCTCCAGCGCCCGGTCGGTTTCCTCCTGTGCCGTTCGTGCGTCGAGACGACGCTGAATCAGGCCAACCTGCACGTTTTCCTGCACCGTGAGCCATGGATAGAGGGCGAAGCTCTGGAACACGATCGCCAGACGCCGGTTGACGCCTTCAAGCGGCGACCCGTGACTGAGGACTGCGCCTTGCGTCGGTTCGGTCAATCCTGCCATGAGCCGCAGAATCGTGGACTTGCCCGAGCCCGACTGACCCAGCAGCGCCAGCATTTCGCCATCCCGGACCTCGAGGTTGATATCGTCGAGCACCGTCACCGGCGCCGCGCCGTCGGCACCCGAATACGACTTCGACGCGTGCCGCAACTCGATGAGCGGGGCCGAGCCAGGCGCGGTCTCGGGGCGCGGTCCTTCGGCAAGTAGCGTTTCGACAGGCATCGGTTACTCCCGGTATCGACAGTGCAGCGGCTTAGCGCCGCACCGAGTTATGTAGTGGACGACTCGCATCGCAGCGCCCTCAGTCGAGCTTGAACTTCCGTTCGGCCAGATCATAGAGGCGGCGCCAAACGACGCGGTTGATGACGACGACGAACAGCGCCATCACCAGAATGCTGAAATAGATCGCCGGCTGATCGCCTTTCTCGGTCACCTGTGCAATGTACGCTCCGAGTCCATCGGCAACGAGCTTGTCGTTACCCCACGAGGCGACCTCCGCCACGATACTGGCGTTCCAGGCTCCGCCGGTCGCGGTCACGGCACCGGTGACCCAGAACGGAAATATCGCGGGAATGATCAGCGTCTTCCAGAGGCGCCAGCGGCGCAGCCCGAAAAGCGTGGCGGCTTCGCGCAGATCGGTCGGCATCGCCATCGCGCCGGCGATAACGTTGAACAGGATGTACCACTGCGTCCCGAGCGCCATCAGGAATACGCTGCCGAGATTGATCGGGATGTGGGTCGAGATGAAGAACGCAACGATGAATGGAAAGGTCATGTTCACCGGAAACGACGCCGCGATCTGCGCAAGAGGCTGAGCCACGCGGGCCACTCGTGGCCGCAGGCCGATCCAGACACCAATCGGCGTCCAGATCAGCGTTGCGATTACGCTCATGGCCACAACGCGTAACAGGGTCAAGTACGCCGAGCCACACGACGTGCAGCATTTGCGTTCCGGTCATGTCGGTCCTGATCTCCTTGGCGATGTCGATCGCGTCGAAGACTAGCCAGGCCACGCCGACCGCAGTGAGTACCCAGAGCGCGATCCGGAGCAACGCCTTGACCGGGACCGGGGTACGTCCGGAGATCATTTGCGTCAGGTCCGACGTGAGCAATGACACCCGCTGGGAGGCGTTTCCAAACGCGCGTCCCACGTGATTGGAAAACCACGCCAGCACATACGAGCGCCGCAGAAGGTTCAGCATCCATGACGCCGGATTGTCCTTGCCCTCGGTTTGCTCCAGTTTGAATTTCTCGGCCCACGCCACCAATGGTCGCCAGAGCACCTGGTCGAGGACCACGATAGTGATGATCATCGCCAAGATGGCGTAGACGGCGGCGCGCGTATCCCCCGCTTCGACCGCCGCCGCCATGTACGACCCCAGTCCGGGCAGCTTGATATTCTTGTTCATCACGGAAATGGCTTCGCTTTGCGCGACGAAGAACCAACCGCCGCCGAAGCTCATCATCGAGTTCCACATCAGGCCAATCGCGGACGACGGTAACTCCACCTTGGTGAAGCGCTGCCAGCGGTTCATGCCGTAGACAGACGCGGCTTCCTGCAACTCGGCCGGAATGGTGATCAGCGAGTGGTAGAAGCCGAACGTCATGTTCCAGGCCTGCGCCGTGAATATGGCAAAGATGCTGGCGCACTCGACCCCAAGAAGGCTGCCCGGAAACAGCGCGAGAAAGCCGGTGACGGTGATCGACAGAAATCCTAGTACAGGGACCGACTGCAGGATGTCCAGCAGCGGCAGCATGACCTTGCGCGCGCGGACACTCTTGGCTGCGACGTAGCCGTAGGTGAACGTAAACAGGAGCGCCGCCGCAAAGGCGATGAACATCCGCAGCACGGTGCGCGCGGTGTAGTAGGGAATGAGCGCCACGTCGAGTGAAAGCGGCGGGGAGTGCAGTTCGTCGAAACGCACCTGCATGTCGCCGGTCAAGACCACGAGCAGCCATAACAACACGAAGACGGCCAGGATGACGATCGCGTCGATCCAGCCGAAGCGCCAGCCGCGTTCGAGCTGCTGTCCGGTGGTGTCGGGATACGACCGGGCGATCATGTCAGCCGTCCGAGGTGCTGCACTCAAACGCGGCGACGGCCAAGCCTGCGCGCCAGACATGGAGTTCCGCCGTACCCGTTTCGCCCGCGGAGCCAGGTGTCTCGGCGGCACTGTGCGTCTTGCCGAGCCCCGCCGCACCAAGCTCCGCTCGCGTACGACCTTTTTGACCGCAGTGCAATGAGCAACCCGGCAGAGCACAATGATCCGATAGCCATGTTTCAACGTAGCGTTCACGCTTCAGACCGATCTCGTGCTGCGATCCCTTCGGGCATGCCTCCTTGCGCATCCATGCCTATCCTTTCCCGCCATGCGCAGCATTGCGCTGTGGCGTACCTGCCCGCGACGCGCGCACGCCTACGACGGGCCGAAGCGCCGGTGGACAACGATTACAGGTGAGGGGAGTGCGCGGCCTTGCCCAAAGGCAAGGGAATGCTGGATGCGCACCGCCTCGCTCGCTGGCGAGACGGTGGCGGGGTTAACAGCGCCTGCGGAACGTCTCGCTATCGTGCTTGCCGTCTTGCGACGGCGGAACTAGGGCAACTGTCCAATGCCTTTACTCCACGTATTGCGACGCAGCGAACTTATTGTGATCGGGAGCAACTGTCAAGCGATTTTTCAATGGAAAAGGCATACAATGTGGCAGTCCTACCTGGACAGACCAACCTCCCCTGGAGGATAGGATCAGGCAATGACCTATTCCCGCGAGCACCGAAGCCATCCCGAGATTGTCAAACGACTCAAGCGAGCCGACGGACACCTCCAGAGTATTTTGACCATGCTTGAGGAAAAGCGCAGCTGCCTGGAAATTGCCCAGCAGCTTCATGCGGTCGAAGCGGCTATCGCCAAGGCCAAGAAGGCCCTGATCCATGACCACCTGGACCACTGTCTGGACCTTACCGTAGGCGACCTGAGTCGAAAGGCGCGTGGACCCATCGACGAGTTCAAGGAAATCACGAAATACCTTTGATCCGTGGTTCGACGTTCATATTCAGATCGGTACGCCGAGTCGACGGTTCCCATGACCTACTGCTCGTCGAATGATAGCTCGCCCCCCTCGGAGCCCTGCGCCCGGGGCCCGGGCTCGCCGCTATGACGGCCGATTTCGATGCCGATCGCGCGTTCATGGCGCGTGCGCTGGCCCTCGCCGAACGCGGGCTCAATACGGCGACTCCCAATCCCCGCGTAGGCTGCCTGCTCGTGAAGAACGGCGAGACGATCGGCGAAGGATTCCACGCGCGCGCCGGCGAGGCGCACGCGGAGATCAATGCGCTCGTCGACGCAAAGTCGCGAGGACGGGACCCGCGCGGAGCGACGGCGTACGTAACGCTCGAGCCGTGCAACCACACGGGCCGCACGCCGCCTTGCACGGACGCGTTGATTGCGGCGGGCGTCGTACGCGTCGTCGCCGCGATGGCTGACCCCAATCCGCACGCTGCGCGTGGCGCCGCGCGGCTGCGCGGCGCGGGAATCGCGATCGAGATCGGGGTCGCGGAACGCGAGGCGCGCGAACTCAACGCCGGGTTCATTTCGCGGATGACGCGCGGCCGCCCGTGGGTGCGGCTGAAAGTGGCGGCGAGCCTCGATGGCCGCACCGCGCTCGCCAGCGGAGAGAGTCAATGGATCACCGGAGAGGCGGCGCGGCAGGACGGGCACCGCTTTCGCGCCCGCGCGTGCGCGGTGATGACGGGCATCGGCACGGTGCGGCAGGACGACCCGCAGCTCACCGTGCGCGGTATCGCGGTGACGCGGCAACCGCTCATCGTCGTCGTCGACCGTCACGGCGAGACCCCGCCCACGGCACGGGTGCTCGAAACCGGCAATGCGCTCGTCGTGACGGCGGGCCGCGCCAATCCGGAGTGGCCGCGCGGTGTTGCGACGATCGCGCTGCCGGATGGGGACGGCCGCGTCGATCTTGCTGCAATGATGCGTGAGCTCGCCGCGCGCGAGATCAACGAGCTGCATGTCGAGGCCGGCACGGGGCTCAACGGCGCGTTGATTGCGGCGGACGTCGTCGACGAGCTTTTGCTCTATCTCGCGCCGTGCGTGATCGGCGATCCGGCGCGCGGAGTGGCGACGTTTCCCGGCGGCCTCGCTCGTCTTGCCGATCGCGTGGCGCTGACGTTGGATGAAGTTTCACCCGTCGGCGACGACGTGAGGGTGCGGGCGCGAATCAAGCACAAGGAGGGCTGATGTTCACGGGAATCGTAGCCGGCATCGGCAAGGTCGTCGCGGTCGCCCCGAAAGGCGACGGTCTGCGGCTCGTCGTTGCGCCCGGCGCGCTCGACATCACCGACGTCGCGCTGGGCGATAGCGTGGCCGTCAACGGCTGCTGCCTCACCGTCGTCGCGAAGAGCGGCGCGACACTCGGATTCGACGTGTCCGCCGAAACGCTGGCGTGCACGGCGGGACTCGATGGCGCGGCCGATGTGAATCTCGAAAAGTCGCTTCGGCTGGCCGACCGTTTGGGTGGCCATCTCGTGGCGGGCCATGTCGACGGTGTCGGGACTGTCGTCGCGCTGGAACGGGTCGAGGAGGTCGCGTCCGGCACCGGCAGCCTCCGCCTCGTCGTCGATGCGCCGGCGGAACTTGCGCGGTTCATCGCGGTGAAGGGGTCGATCGCCGTGCATGGCGTCAGTCTCACCGTCAACCGGGTTGCCGGCGCGCGCTTCCAAGCCAATCTGATTCCGCATACACTCGACGTCACGACGCTCAAGTCCGCAAGACCCGGCGCGAAAGTGAACCTCGAGGTCGATCTCGTCGCGCGCTACGTCGCGCGTCTTGCGGAAGCGATGCCGGCCCGCGAGTGAACCGGCAGCCTGCGCGAAGGAGACCCCATGGACCTGACCACGCTCGAACGACTCCCCCTATGGATCGGCGGCCGTGCCGTGCCGGCTCTGACGCAGCGCTATGGCGAAGTGACGAATCCGGCGACCGGCGAAGTGATCCGTCATGTGCCGCTCGGCAATGCGCAGGATGTCGATGCGGCCGTACGCGCCGCAACGGCGGCGCTGCCCGCGTGGCGCGCGTCGCCTCCGCTACGGCGCGCGCGCATCCTGATGCGTTTCCGCGAGCTCATGGACGCGCACAAGAAATCGCTGGCGGCGATCGTTACCGAGGAGCATGGCAAGACGCTTGCCGATGCCGAGGGCTCGATCACGCGCGGGATCGAAGTCGTCGAGTTCGCGACGGGGATTCCGCATCTTCTGAAGGGCGAATTCAGCGAGAACGTCGGCACCGACGTCGACAGCTGGTCGCTGCGCCAGCCGGTGGGGGTGTGCGCCGGCATCACGCCGTTCAATTTTCCGGCGATGGTGCCGATGTGGATGTTTCCGGTTGCGCTCGCCTGCGGCAACACGTTCATCCTGAAGCCATCCGAACGCGATCCAACGCTGTCGCTGCGGATGGCGGAGCTGCTCACCGAAGCCGGGCTGCCCGACGGCGTGTTCAACGTCGTCCACGGCGACAAGGAAGCGGTGGACGCCATTCTCGTGCATCCCGGCATCCGCGCAGTGTCGTTCGTCGGCTCGACGCCCATCGCGCGCCACATCTACGAAACGGGCGCTGCCCATGGCAAGCGCGTGCAGGCGCTCGGCGGCGCCAAGAACCACGCGGTGGTCCTCCCGGATGCCGATATTCCCTTCGCCGCCGACGCGATCATCGGTGCGGGCTACGGCTCCGCCGGCGAACGCTGCATGGCGATTTCGGCGGTCGTCGCCGTCGGCGATGCCGGCGATTCGCTGGTGGCCGAGCTCGCGTCACGCGCGCGCAGCGTCAAGGTCGGTCCCGGCAGCGCCACCGGAACGGAAATGGGGCCGGTGGTGACGTGCGCGGCGCGCGACCGGATCGTCGGTTACATCGATGGCGGTGTTGCCGCCGGCGCGACGCTCGTCGTCGACGGACGCAACCCGCGTGTTCCCGGCCACGAAAATGGGTTCTTCGTCGGACCCACTCTATTCGACGAAGTGAACCCGTCGATGGCCGTCTATCGAGACGAGATATTCGGTCCGGTGCTGATTGTCCTCCGCGTTACCTCGCTCGCCGACGCGATCGATCTCGTCAATCGCAACCCTTATGCCAACGGCGCCGCGCTCTTCACACGCTCGGGGCATGCGGCACGGCGGTTCCAGGAAGACGTCGACGTGGGGATGCTCGGCATCAACGTGCCGATTCCGGTTCCCATGGCGTTCTTTTCCTTCGGCGGCTGGAAGAACTCGCTGTTCGGCGACCTCCACGTGCACGGAATGGATGGCGTGCGCTTCTACACGCGCGGAAAAGCCGTCACCGCGCGCTGGCCCGACGACGGCAGCGCCGCTCCGGGATTCCACATGCCGTTGATGGGTTGAGGGTAGCGGGAAAGGCCCTACCGCGTAACTGCGGAATTCGATTCCTCGCCTGCGTTCCTACTTGGCGTGCGCCGGCGTTGCCGCCGGTTCGCCCCGGTCCTCGAGCCGGAAATCGAATTTCAGCATGACGTAGAAACGCAGGGTTGTTCCGCCGTCACGTGCCGGGATGAAGCGCGTCCTGCCGAGCGTTTCTCTGACCACTTCGTTGAAGTCCCCCTGTCCCGATACGATAGTTGTTTCTTCGACGACGCCCGACCGATCGACGATCGCCCAGGCGAGCACGGTTCCTTCGCGGCGTGCTTCGAGCGCCGTTCGCGGGTAAGGCACCGCGAGCTTGCCGGGCAGCCTGACGGGGAATTCGACTTCGGCGGGAAAGCCCGAGAGCGCTTCGCCCTCGAGTGCCTCGCCGAAGCGGGCGCGTGGAACGGAATCGTCGACGATGACGCGTGGCACGCGTCCGCGCCCGGGACTCGCAGTTGCAATCGGGTCCTGCATCGGCAGAGCAGATTCGCGCGTCTTCTGCACGGGAACCGCTCCGGCACGTGCGACCTCGACGGCCGCGGCCACGTTCGCTTTGTCCGCCGGCGGGGGCGTCGTTGCGAGCACGACTTCGAGCGGGCCATCGCTCACCGATGACCACAGCGCGCGTCCGACGCCCGACCCCCAGCCTGCGAGGACGAGTAACGCGAGCAGCGCGAGATGAACGAGCAAAGATGCGGCGAGTGCCGAACCGAGCGGCTCGATCGGTCGATACCGACGCTGCAGATCGTCTGCGGCAGTGAGGGTGGATCCCACGCAAGAGACACGCTTCGTTACGAAGGACGGCGAGGGCGCGAACACGGCGCGTTCACGCCATCGTATCCCGGAAAAGAGAGCGGCGGGCCCATTCGCCCGCCGCTCCATTGCCAATACTACGACCGTCTCGAGCGCCCCGCGATTCCGGAGGCTCTCGATCATTGCCCGCCAAGCAAGCGGAACCCGAACCGGTTGTTGCCCTGGATGTTCGGAGGCACGTACGTGATCACCGCCGTTCCGGGAACTTCGAGCGAAAGCAGCCCTCCGAGAACGGTTTGGCCCGTAACAGGATCCGTCATCGCAACGTTTTGCATCCCGACGCCACCCAATGCCGAGTAGAACGACGGTATCGGATTGCCGCCCGAGTCCGCGATCAGCGAGCGTCCCGTCGTGTATTCGCGGGCATAGACGTTCGCCGGCAGCGCGATGATGCAGGGGTCCGTTTGCGCCTGCGTGCCCACGTAGGTAATCGTGTTCACATCGCCCTCGACGTCGTTGACGATGCGCTCGGCATTCGCCCCCACCGGCAGGTCGTGGAACCAGCCGTTCGGCGCGCCGCCGACGATCGCACTCACGAGGTCGGCGTTGATCGGAACGAGATAGGTGCGTGCGTTGATCGGCAGCGGCGCACCTGGCGGCAACGGCGTCGACAACGAACCGTCGCGGATCGCATACATCGTCTGCTGCTGCGCCGGGGAGGGGACCGTCAGATCCGTCGGATCGAGCAGCCGTCCCGTGCCAATGAAGACGTACCGGTCGACGCCGTTCGAGAAGTCGATCTCGATCTGCGGTGCGGTCGTGATCGGCTGCGGAGCGCTGCCGTCGTCGAGCGTGGCGAACAGGACCGGCGCCGGATAAGCACCCTTCGAGTCGGTCAGGTCGAACCGCCACAGATTGCCGCAGAGGTCGCCGCCATAGACCTGCTCGACGAACTGGTTGTGGAAGTCCTTGGTGAAGCCGTTGATTTGCGCAAGGCCGCCCTGCTCAGCAATGCCGCCCGGGCCGGTACACGAAATCTTTCCCGTCGTCAGGTAGGGTTTCAAAATGTCGTGCGGCTGCCCCGTCGCCGGGTTCAGCAGATAGATCCTGCCCTCGCCGGACACGTTGTTGTACCCGGACGTGACGATGACCGTCCACCCATACGCATACGTCTTGACGATGATCGGCCTCCCGTAAGTGTATTTCCAGTCGGGATCGGTGACCTCCCACAGGACCTTGGCGGTCGCCGGGTTCGCCGAAGGCCCGTCCTCGTCGATCGCATCCGGATCGGTGAGGTCCAGTGCGTAGTAACTATTGCCGCCCTTGCCGAGGCCGCCGACTACGATCGTGCGCCAGTCGGATGTGCCGCTTCCCGTGACGCCTTGACTGTTGAAGTCGACGTCGGACGTGCGCGGCGATGAATCGACGTAGAAATGATGCTTGTAGATCGGAATGCCGCCATCCTGGAACGTCAGTGCCTGGATCCCGTCCGGCTTGCCCGCGCTGTCCACCGTGCTGCGCATCAGTGCCTTGGGGATGAAGCCCATGACTTCATGCCCGTCGTTGCTGTCGATGACATGCACGATGCCGTCGTTCGCGGGAGCAACGACCCGCGTTGGCCTCTTGGCCCACGTGCCGGTCTTGTACGCCGTGTATCCCGGATCGTTCGTGTCGCTGAACGGGCTCGCGGGCGCCGCGACGATGACCGGCTGGCCGTTCGTGATATCCCCAAGGGCGCCGAAGCGTTGGCGGAACTGGCCGATGCCGGCCCCTTCGATCGGCTTATAGATGGTTGCAGGCGGCGGCGTGGGATTCGCAACGCCGGTGTCGTAGACCGGGGCGCCGCGCAGATAGGCAATGACTTCCTTCTGCAAGAGCGCCGTGGGGCCGAGCGTCGCGAGTTGCGTGCCCGACAGCTTGGTGTCGCGGAACGCCACCGGCTTGCCCGTCGAATCGTTGATTGTGACGAGGCGCCGATTCGTGAACCACGGCTCGAGCCCGTTGGTCTTCGGCACCGTCGGCGTCGCCGCGGCCGAAATGTATTGGGCGATCTGCGCCGACAGAAC
This sequence comes from uncultured beta proteobacterium, assembly GCA_963724975.1. Lineage (GTDB taxonomy): Bacteria > Pseudomonadota > Gammaproteobacteria > Burkholderiales > Casimicrobiaceae > CAIWHR01. Next base: position 177,177 of record CAVRXB010000008.1, read on the forward strand.
CGCGCTGGCTTGCCACACCGTGCCCGTTTCTTTCGCCGTCGTCGGATCGATCGTCACTTTCAGCAGATCGCCGGCCCAGCCCGGCTCGATCGTCGATTCGTAGATCGTGTTGTTGGTGGCATCGAGCACTTGGCCCGCGAGAGACGCGCCGACCCGCGATTTACGCTGGTTCTGGATGCCGGCGAGGATGCCGGCGATGCCGTACGACACTTCGATCGGCGATCTCGCGTAGACGAACTGGCCGCGTGAGTTGACCGTCGCGTGCCACAGATCGTCGACACCCGCGGCGCCCTTGTTCGACGGAGGATTGACCGGCTGATTCGGATTGCTGAGGTCGGGCCAGGACTGCGCGCCGGCGGTGATGGCCGCCAGCGTCGCCTTGCGTTGCGCAGCGTCGAGGATGCCTTCGGAGCCGAACGAGATCGCCGAGAAGCTGACGTGCTGCCACCATGCCACGTCCTTCTGCGGATCTAGGTCGCCCGTGCCCTTGCCGGAGGACGAGGGCACGTCGTTCTTCATTCCCGGGCGCAAGTCCGTCGCCCAGTAGTACGTCGAAATGTCGGAAAGCGTGTTGGAGACCGCCTTGGTTTCCTGCACGAACGGCTTCGGCCACGGTTTGCCGAACGCAGGCCGAAGGTTCGGCAGGACTTGGTCCGGCGGAATGTCCGGAGTGGCCGAGAAGTCCGGCACGGTGGCGTCCTGGTCGCCCACGACGGTCTGCAGCTTGGGTTCGTTGGTGAAGCCATCCGTAATGAGGATGTGGTAGTTATTCTGGCAGCTCAGCGTAATCGGGTCCTTCGCGGCCGCCGGCAACGGGTTGACGGTGGCGGGAAGGCCGCTGGCGCCGCCCGTCTCGAACAGGTTGCCGATGCGCAGCATCGCCGACATCGTGAACGTGTTGTAGTTGGAGACGCTGATTCCGAACAGCTTGTTGTACCACAGCGTTTTCTGCGCGAGATCGAAGTCGTTCACGTCGACCCACAACGGAGCCGCGGTGGCTGCAACGGTGCCAAGATCGTGGAACCCGACCCGGTACGTATTGTCGAGGAACGAAAACGCGATCGACGACACGGTCTTGGCGGCCAGGATGCGCGTGCGGTAGTACGCGAACCAGTTGGCGTAGTTGATCGTCTCCGCAATGTAGTCGCGCGTGCCAGGAGTGCCGGTGATGTCGGTGTACGGGAACATGCGACCATCGTTGACGAGGCCCGAGCGACGTGAACTGGCCGTACTTGACGTACTTGTGCGTCGTGAAATCGTTCTTGTTCTGGCATACGCCCGTGCCGAAGCCATTCCACTGCGCGTTGGCGACCCCGTTCGGCGTGTCGCAGAACTGGACCGAGCTGGCGGTGTAGTAATGGCGCGGAACGGCGACGGTTGTCGGGATGTTCGTCGGGCAGCCGCTGTGATCGGCGACTGATCCATGGCGCCGCTCGGGTATATCCGCCGGCAGCATTTTTCGTGGTGGCGGTGGCGTAGTCGAAATTGTTGTGCCGGCAGATCGAACCGTTCCCGCCGTTGGCCATGTTGGAGTCTTCGAGCAACGTGTACGGGAGGTTGGTCAGCGTGGCCGGGTCGAACGCGTGGTCGGTGCAGGCTCCAGCATTCTGGCTGCACGTCTGCGACAGTTTTCCCTTGGTACAGGTGGTCGGGGCCGGTTGATAATTAGGGCAGGCGGGAAGCGTGCACCCGGTGCCTGTGCAAGTGCAGCCCGCACCGCTGCCTCCGCTTCCGGGCGGCCCGCCGTTCGCTGTCAGGTGGCACGCACCGTTGCTCTTATCCGCGGTCGCGGTACAGGTCACCGTGGACGTGCATTTGAGGCACTCGGGACCGACACAACCGCCGAGGTCGTAGGCGGGATCTGTATTGCATGTTGCGGTTGGAGAATACGTCGTGGTCGACGCGGTGCAGATTGTCGTAATGCTTTGCAGATAGCAGGTCTGCGGCTGCGAGGGCGGGAAGGATGGGGGTGCCCCCAGCCGTGCATTTCCACGCGCCATTGCACGTCTGCGGCCAGTTCGGAGCTCGTCTTGTCGCACCAGATCTGCCGCGTCGCGTTCTGGCGCCAGAAGTACGCCGCTGCGTTCGCTGACCCGGCCGCGCCGGCGGCGGCGCCGACCTTCGGCCACGGATAGTTGTAGTCGTCCGCAACAGCCGGTCGCGCCGTTGGCATTCTTGTCGTACTTGGTGCCGTTGATCCGGCAGTAGGCGCCGGCACCCAACATGTACTCGCCGGCAGCGTTTCCCGACCTCGCCGATCGCCGACCGGATTGGTGATGATCGGCCAGTCGGTGTTGCAATAGAGGGGGACGGTTACGGTGACCGACAGATCCACGGTGCTCAATGGATTGTTGTAAGGGTCGGTCTGGACCGTCTTCAGGCTGGTCTGATTTCCGGCGCTGTCGGTGCTGACGCCGCTGCTGAGCGACGTGCCATCGGCCTGGGTCGGTGGCTGGTACGTGACGTTCGGGTCGTAGGCGAGGTGGTTGAAATCCGCGGCGTAGAAAGCCGGGAAATTGAAAGCGGTGATCGAGCCGGCCCCGCAAGCCTGGCTCGTAACGTTGAAACCGCCGGACGTATTGTAAAAAGGCTTCCCATTAGCGGCATTCACCTGTATGGCGCCACGACAGAAAGCGGGGTAGTTGGATGACGTCACGAAGTCGGGAATGAAGTTCGATGCCATGCTGCCGGAATCGTCGACCGTGTAGACGATGTTGGGCTTTGCCGCGACCTTGGCCGCGATCGGCACGTCGGCGAGCGGTGTCTGCGCGTACGCGGGCTGATACAGCGGGCCGAACGCGAAGGACGCGCCCAACAAGGCGACGAGTGTTCGCCGGCCGATATTTCGCGTGTCTATGTGATTGTTCATGTCGGTTTTCCCTGAGGACCGCAGTTTTTGTCGCTCAATGCAGCATGACCTGTGCGTAGGAGGCAGTATTCGTGCCGGGGAGATCCACGCGGACCGTGACCCGGTAGAGGGGAATCGGCGGCAGCGTCGCGCCCACTTTTTTCATCGATGTCTTCGCCACCGACACCTTCGGCGGCAACGTGTCGCAATACTGGAGCTTCTGCGGGACCGTGAGCGGGAGAGCGGGGCTTAGCGGCGAGCAGATGCGCTCGATCACTGCGCGGACCTCGGCCTTCGTCGTCGGATACGTGGTGACGCCAAACGGATACGCCGCCTTCACGGTCGCGTACGTCCCGGAGAGCACCGCCGGAACACCGTTCGCCAATTCGCCGGGCTGAAGCTTGGCGTAATAACGATGCGGCTTGTCATCGATTTCGGTGTTGACGATGGCTTTGGTGAGATACAACGCCTGCACGGCTTCTTCGACCGCCATGTTGACCGCGGGGATCGACGCCTCGCGAAACGCGAGATTGCCGGCAACTGAACCCGTGGTATCGACGGAACGGATGAGCGCAACGCCGGCGAGGCTCATCACGACCATCGCGATCAACGCGACGAACAAGACGACGCCGTGCTGCCGACGCATCGCTGCGGTGGAGCTGTGCCGAAGGGCGTTCGTTTTCAGTTTCATAGTCCGTTGTTCCAGATGGCGTTGCGCATCGGGACGATCGTCTCGTAGGTGCGGTAGCGCCAGGTATCGCAGATGATTGCCGGTGCACAGTCGTCGCTGCCGAGGGCTGCGACCGGACCGGCGGGGAGGACGATACGACCAGGACAGAGGGCGGTGGTATTCGCCGAGCAGTTGAAAAGTATGACCGGTGCACGCGTGGCCGATGCGAGCGACGGGTCCAACGGCTGTTTCAGGTCCGGCTCGTCGCTGCGCACGACGATTCCGATCCGTATGGCGCGCATGCGCGCGAGGGTCGGTCCATTCCACGCCAGCACGTCGTCCGGCGTGTAGTTGACGCCGTTAGCGCAGATGTTGCTCGCGGTAGCCGAGGTCCACGAAATGACTCCGTTGCCGGCACAGTCGATTCCGTATTGCGCCTTCAACAGGACGACGTTTTGCGCGATGGGATTGGCGGGCGCTGCGGACAGAAGGTCGGTGCTGCGAAGCTGGTCGTTGGCGATGTCGAAACAGCGTTCGAGCGACTTCGCCCTGCTGTCCGAGATTGAGGAGCTTGGATCCGTCCGGCGGCGCCCCCGCCGTATAGTTTCCGGCCACATTGGGGTGCGACAGCTTGACGATGCCGGTCGTGGGATCGCCCTTCGAATCCCCGAGCGCCAACGCGGTCACCAGCGTCAGCTCGCAGGTCTGGGTGGCCGGGTTCATCGCGATCACTCGGTCGTTAACGCGGAAGCCGTTCGGGCTTTGCACGTAGAACGGCGCAACACCTGTCGCCGGCGGATCGACGAATTGCACCGGCGAAACCACGTGCGGCGACAGGCTGTACGCGACGATCAAGGCATCGGAGGCATTCGGACCCCCTCCGTCGTTGATCAGCACGGGCGTCGGGCGAATCCTGGCGGGAACCTTCGGTACCGGGAATGGGGCAGGATTGCTCCATGCCGGCTGGTTGTTCACGCACTGGACGAGATCGCTGACGGCGCTCGCGATGCCGGAATCGAGCAGGCCGTTGCCCGCATTGTGGATTTCGCGGGTCAGCACGAACTGCGCGTAAAGGCCCGTGGATTGCGCGTCGGCGGCGCCGACGGCTGCGCGCTTGTAACCCTCCGACAGCGCGAAAACGTTGTAGATGACGAGGATGACGATCATCCCGATCAGGATGCCGATCATCGTCTCGACAATGCCCGCGCCTTTCTGCGTTGCGCGCTGCTGCGAAAGGATGGTCATCAGTTGGTTCCGATGGTCGCGTCGACGTCGTATTGGTGCCGCGAAGGGTTCGCCAGGCGGCTGCCAGAAGATGGTGATCAGCACGTCGGAGCTGGTGGCCGTCGCGCCAGGCGTGATGGTCACGACGGGGGCGTTCGCCGGAATGCTCGCGCCGGGCAACCGCTGGCCGACCCACGTCTTGAACTCGGTATACGGAACTCCTCCGCCGCTCGAGTCGAAATTGGCGACCAGCGTCTTTTGATCGGAGACCCACATCTGGCCGATCACCGCATTCGCCAGGAAGGCGGCTTCGCCGCGGTATTGGGCGTCGTCGACGTTCTGGATCGCCCGCGCCTGCAGGCCGATCAGCCCGAGCACGCCGAACGCGACGATCAGCACCGAGATCAGCGCCTCGAGCAGGAAACTGCCGCGCTGCCGTGCAGCGCCACGATGCGTTCGCCAAGGTGTCATTTTCATCATGCGAGCCTGCCTATGTCGGGCAGCCTTTCGGATCGGTCGCCGGCCATTTCGGGTCGCAGATCTTGATGCCCGACCGGCTTTGGTTCAGTTGACCGGCGAAGGCGCTGGCACCTCCTCCCACCAGCACGATGAGATTGCGCGCGCCGGCCACTGCGCTTGCCGATGTGACCTGCACTCGCATGCCGTTCCAGGGGAGGAGGTTGCCGAAGCCGTCGTCCTTCGTGATCCGTCCCAGGCCGTCGAACGAAACGCGTCGTTTCGCCGACGGGAAGCACGGCAAAGGCGGCGAGGTTGGCGCCTTCCGCAAACGTGGCCTGCTGCAGCACGGTGCCGTCGATTATTTGTACCACTTGCCAGCCGCCGGTTGCCGTCGTTGGATCGAGAACGAAATCGACCCTGGTGTTGCGGGCGAGCGACTGGCTTTGGGCGAAGCGCACTCCGCTGGCGATCGATTCCGCGGCGCTGCGGATCTGCGCGTCGGCGATCCACACGGAGTAACCCGGCATCGCGAGCATCACCAGAAGCGCGGCGATCGCCAAGCCCGATCAACAAGTTCGATCAGCGTGAAGCCGCGGCGTGCGCGCCGTCCTCATCAGCAGGACCCGTCCTTGCGAGCACCCAGCAACCGGCGTTCGTGTACTTGCCGCCCGGCCCGGCCGCACGTGCTTGGCGTTCGCTCTGGTCGACGGTATAGGTGAAGCCGCTCATTCCCTTCGCGGCGTATGCCGACGGCCTGGATCGTGTACGTCGTCGCGGTCGGCCCCGGGCAGCTCACGGTAAAAGTTGACGAGGGATCGGCGTTGTACGCAACGATGGACGGCCTGCGCGCCACACGCCAGCGCCGTTGACGTACGTCCGGTTGTCCATGAAATATTTTTCCATCTGCGTGCGGATATCGCCCATCTTCGAAGTCCCGTCGATGATCCGGCCTCGCGTCACGTAATCGCTATACATAGGAACGGCGATAGCGGCGAGGATCCCCATGATCGCGACGGTGACCATTAGCTCGATCAGCGTGAAACCGGTGACCGTCCGACTCGCAAAGCGTGCAATACGCATGGGTAACTCCCTGTTCTGTGGGCGTATCCTAGGGGGCGCGCACTGCGCCTGCAGTGGTTCCCGACCAATGGCTCCCAGCCGGGAATGGGCGGCGAGCCGGGTGTTGCGCGAGGCCGCCGGCGGTCGCAAATCGCCGAAATTCGGCGCTTAGCTCGGCCGCGAACGCCACACCGATTCTGTGCTCACGGGCAGCGTACCGCAGTCCTTTGAATGCGTGCGCGTCCGCTGTTGGCGAGGACCACATCGATCGCCTTCTGGCCGCTGCGGCACACAGTCAGCGTCCCCATTTGGAGAGCCCCATTCAGCAGCCGCGCGGTACCGAGGCTCGTGTAGGACACGTAATCCACGATGGGACGATTGCCGCGCGCTGATATCCCCGGCGAGGCGGGCGCGACGACCTGGATCGCTGATTCGCCAACGTCGAGCTGGCCGTCGCGATCGCGGTCGACATAGACGACAAAACCTTGTGCCCAATCGCCACCCATGGCGCAGGTGCTGCGATTCGCGGATTTGCAGAGATTCACGCGTGTGCCGCGCTTGATCGCTTCGCTGCGCGCGACATTCATGCTGCCGGCGAGGTCGCGCGCGAAATTCATCATTTGCGACTCGGCGATCCAGTCGGCGTACACAGGAAGCGCCAGAATCGCCAGAAGCGCCGCGATCGCGAGCGCGAGCAGCATTTCAACGAGCGTCCAGCCCGTGCGGGACCGACGGCGACGAGAGATCGGGAGCATTGCTGTTTCCAAAGGGTGGCCGGCGACCAATGCGCCGGACTTATCGCCCCCATGCTGGGGCGTCGCTGTCGCATCCGGAATCGCCCGGATGGCCTAGGGTTGAGCCAACGTCCCCTTGAACGACCTTGACGGCTATTAATTTAGGTCTAATATATTGAAACCTAAATTAGTGGCCGATCAGCCCAACCTTCGGCTTAAATATTATCGATGCGCGTCCTTTGCATCGGCGGCGGTCCCGCCGGTCTCTATCTCGCGATCCTCCTCAAGAAGGCGAATCCGAGGCATGCCATACGCGTCGTCGAGCGGAACCGGCCCTACGACACGTTCGGCTGGGGCGTCGTGTTCTCCGACAACACGATGGGCAATCTCGAGGCCGCCGACCCCGAGACGGCGCGGGAAATCGCCGGCGCGTTCAACCACTGGGACGACATCGACGTCCATTTCCGCGGCGCCACGATCACCTCTGGCGGCCACGGGTTCTGCGGCATCGGCAGGAAGCGCCTCCTCAATATTCTGCAAGAACGTTGCGAGGCACTCGGCGTCGAGCTTCGGTTCGAGACCGACGTCGCCGACGATGTCGTCGCGGCGCGCGAATACAACGCGGATCTCGTTATCGCCTCCGATGGGCTCAACAGCCGAATCCGCACGCGCTATCTCGATGCATTCGCGCCCGACGTCGATCTGCGGCGCTGTCGATTCGTCTGGCTCGGTACCAAAAAACGGTTCGGCGCGTTCACCTTCGCGTTCGTCGAGACCGAGCACGGCTGGTTCCAGGCGCACGCCTACCAATATGATCGCGACACGTCGACATTCATCGTCGAGACACCCGAGGAGGTTTGGCAAAGGGCCGGCCTCGAACGGATGTCCCAAGAGGAGGGTATCGCCTATTGCGAGCGGCTCTTTGCGCCTTGGCTCGACGGCGAACGGCTGCTCTCCAATGCCACCCATCTGCGCGGCTCGGCGATATGGATCCGATTCCCGCGCGTCATTTGTCAGTCTTGGGTGCACTGGAACCTGCTCGACGGGCGACGCGTGCCCATCGTGCTGATCGGCGATGCGGCGCACACGGCCCACTTCTCGATCGGCTCGGGGACCAAGCTCGCACTCGAAGACGGGATCGCATTGACGGCAGCCGTCGCGGCGCATCCGGATCTCCATTCGGCGCTCGCCGCCTATGAGGCCGAACGGACGGTCGAGGTTCTCAAGATCCAGAATGCGGCGCGCAATTCCACCGAATGGTTCGAAAATGTCGAGCGATACACGGCGCTCGAAGCGCCACAGTTCGCCTACAGCCTGTTGACGCGCAGCCAGCGCATTTCGCATGAAAACCTGCGCTTGCGCGATCCGAAATTTGTTGCCGCAATGGAGACCTGGTTTGCGCGGCGCGCCCATGCGCCCGCCGCGTCGCCGCCGCCGATGTTCACGCCCTTCACTCTCCGCGGCTTGACGCTCCCGAACCGTGTGGTCGTGTCGCCGATGGCGCAGTACTCGTGCGTCGACGGCACGCCCGACGATTATTACCTCGTGCATCTCGGCAGTCGCGCGCACGGCGGCGCAGGGCTCGTGTTCACCGAAATGACGTGCGTGTCGGCCGACGCGCGGATCAGCCCGGGTTGCGCAGGGATGTATCGTCCGGAACATCGCGCCGCGTGGAAGCGCATTGTCGATTACGTGCACACGCGCACCCCGGCAAAGATCGCGTTGCAGCTCGGCCACGCCGGTCCGAAAGGCTCCACGCAGCTTGGCTGGGAAGACGCCGACGAGCCGTTGCCGGCGGAAAACTGGTCGTTGCTTGCAGCATCCGCGATCCCGTACGGACCACGCAACCAGATTCCGTCGGCGATGACGGCGGACGATCGGGAGCGGGTCAAGGCCGACTTCGTTCGCGCCGCGCGATGGGGTGCCGAATGCGGTTTCGACTGGCTCGAGCTTCATTGCGCGCACGGCTATCTGCTGTCGGCTTTCATCAGCCCCCTGACCAACACGCGCGACGACGCCTACGGCGGCTCCCTCGAGAATCGCTGCCGCTATCCGCTCGAGATTTTTCGCGCACTTCGCGCCGTCTGGCCCGAAGACCGGCCGATGTCGGTGCGTATCTCGGCCCACGACTGGGCGCCGGGCGGAAACACGCCGGAGGATGCAGTCGCCGTCGCACGCTTTTTCAAGGCCGCGGGCGCCGACCTGATCGACGTGTCGTCGGGCCAGACGACGCGCGATGCGAAGCCCGTCTACGGCCGCATGTACCAGACGCCGTTCGCGGACCGCATCCGCAACGAGGTCGACATCGCAACGATGGCGGTCGGCGCGATTTTCGAGCCCGATCACGTCAACAGCATCCTGATGGCGGGGCGTGCCGACCTCTGCGCGCTCGCCCGGCCGCATCTCGCCGATCCCTACTGGACGCTGCATGCGGCTGCAACGCTCGGCTATCGCGACATGCCGTGGCCGTCGCAGTACCTGACGGGCAAGGCTCAGCTCGAGCGCAATCTCGAACGTGCCGCACAGATGGCGGACGACAAGCCCGGAGCCAACGGATGAACGAAATGGCCGAACCCGTCGCCCAAGTTGGTGAACGCGAATCGCGTTCGCACAACGATCATGACGCGTTGCGCCTGTGGCTGCGCCTCCTGACGTGCACGATGCTGATCGAGGGGCGGGTGCGTGCGGGCCTGCGCGAGCGCTTCGCAACAACGCTGCCGCGCTTCGACCTGATGGCGCAGCTCGAGCGCAATCCCGACGGCCTCAAGATGGGGGAGCTGTCGCAGCGGCTGATGGTGACCGGTGGGAACGTCACCGGCATCGCGACTGCGTTGGTTGCGGAGGGGCTGGTCGAGCGACATGCGATTCCGGGCGACCGGAGAGCGCAGCTCGTTCGCCTGACGCCTGCAGGGAAGCGTGCATTCGACGCGATGGCGGTAGAACATGAGCGCTGGGTGAAGGACATGGTGGGCGGGCTCACCGCGGCCGACCGCGAGCGGCTGCGCGCCCTGCTCGGAAAGCTCAAGACGACGATGCAAGCGCGGGATCCGAATCCGGCGGACGGAAGTGCGGCGAAGGGAGAACGCAAATGAGCATGGCGCATCACGCGCGGGAATTCCGCGGATACAAGTCGACGCACTTCCGCTGGCATGCGGACGACGACGGCAAAGTCGCGACGGTCACGCTCGACCGGCCCGAGAAGAAAAATCCGCTGACGTTTGACGCCTACACCGAATTGCGCGACCTCTTCCGCGCTCTCGTCTACGCGACCGACGTCAAGGCGATCGTCGTCTCGGGGGCCGGCGGCAATTTCTGCTCCGGAGGCGATGTACACGAGATCATCGGGCCGCTGACGAAGATGTCGATGCCGGAGCTTCTTGCGTTCACGCGAATGACGGGCGACCTCGTGAAAGCCATGCGCGCCTGTCCGCAGCCCATCGTCGCCGCGGTCGACGGTGTATGCGCGGGCGCCGGCGCGATGATCGCGCTCGGGTCGGATTTCCGCATCGGGACGCCGGCCTCGAAAGCGGCATTCCTGTTCGTGAAGGTCGGACTCGCCGGGTGCGACATGGGGGCGTGCGCGCTGCTGCCGCGCATGATCGGGCAGGGGCGCGCCGCGGAGCTTCTCTATACCGGGCGTGTGATGACCGCCGACGAAGGTCATGCGTGGGGCTTCTACAATCGGCTGGTGGCGGCGGACTCGCTTTTATCCGACGCATGCTCGCTCGCACGCATGCTGGCCGATGGCCCGACTTTCGCGCACGCAATGACGAAAAAGTTGCTGCATCAGGAATGGGCGATGGATCTCGACGCGGCGATCGAGGCCGAGGCGCAGGCGCAGGCGATCTGTATGCAGACGCAGGATTTCCGTCGCGCATTCGATGCTTTCGCCGCGAAGCAGAAACCGAAATTCCAGGGCAATTGATGGCTTCGTGGAAATCGTGATGAAACGCGACCATCTCGCCTGGCCGTTCTTCGACGACACGCATCGGCAGCTCGCGGCGGGACTCGGCGAATTTGCAGAGTCCACGCTTTCGGACGCGACGCACGACGACGTCGACGCCACGTGCCGCGCCCTTGTCCGCCGGTTGGGCGAAGCGGGCTGGCTGCGCTATTGCGTGCCGGCAACTCATGGCGGCGCGCTACCCACGCTCGACTCGCGCGCGCTTTGCATCGTGCGCGAGACATTGGCGTATGCCGACGGGCTCGCAGACTTCGCGTTCGCGATGCAGGGGCTCGGCAGCGGTCCGATCACTTTGGCTGGAACCGAGGTGCAAAAGTCACACTGGCTTCCCGCCGTTGCCAAAGGAAAGACGATTGCGGCGTTCGCGCTGTCGGAGCCCGATGCGGGTTCGGATGTCGGCGCGATGACGTCGACTGCTCGTCGCGACGGCGATTCATGGGTGATCGACGGCGCCAAGACGTGGATTTCGAATGGCGGAATCGCCGATTTCTACTGTGTTTTTGCGCGCGCGGCGGGAACGACAGGCACGCGTGGCATCTCGGCGTTTGTCGTGCCGGCGGAAACACCCGGGCTTGCGATCGCGGAACGCATCGATGTGATCGCACCCCATCCGCTGGCGCGGCTTGCCTTCGATGGCTGTCGCGTGCCGGCGAGCGCGCTGATCGGCGCAGAAGGTGACGGCTTCAAGCTCGCGATGCGAACGCTCGACGTATTCCGCGCGTCGGTTGCGGCGGCGGCGGTGGGCTTCGCGCGGCGAGCACTGGACGAATCGTTGCGCCACGTGAACGAACGCAGGATGTTCGGCGCGACTTTGGGCGATCTCCAGCTTACGCAGGCGGCGCTGGGCACGATGGCGACGGAAATCGATGCTGCGGCTTTGCTCACCTACCGCGCCGCGTGGCGGCGCGATGTCCAGGGACTGCGCGCAACGCGCGAGGCCGCGATGGCGAAAATGGCGGCGACCGAGTCGGCGCAGCGCGTCGTCGACGCCGCGGTCCAGCTCTTCGGCGGGCGCGGTGTCGTGCGCGGCGAGGTGGTCGAGCGCCTGTATCGCGAGGTCCGCGCGCTTAGGATTTACGAGGGGGCGACCGAAGTGCAGAAACTGATTGTCGCCCGCGAGCTCGTGAATGATTTCGCCAAAAAGCGAGCTGAGACGGCATGAGCGGGAAGGGCCGCTCCCGAGCGCGAATGAGCCCCGAAGCGCGGAGCGCGGAGGGTAGTCCAATGAGCCCGACGGCCCACATCGACACTTTCGCCCGTGACCACCTGCCGCCGCGCGCGGAATGGCCCGAGTTCATCTTCGAGCTGCCGGCGCTTCGCTATCCGGATCGTCTCAACGCCGCCACCGAGCTTTTGACGAGGGCGCCGGAGCGCGGCTGGGGCAACCGTCCGGCGATCCGCCGGAGCGGGGGATTGCACTGGACATATTCGGAGCTCGACGCAAGGGCGAATCAGATCGCTCGAGTTCTGGTCGAGGATCTCGGCCTCGTTCCGGGCAACCGAGTGCTGCTGCGCGCGCCGAACAACCCGCTGTACGCCGCCTGTTTCTTCGGCGTGCTGAAGGCCGGCGGCATCGCGGTCGGCACGATGCCAATGTTGCGGGCGAAAGAGCTTGTCGAGATCGTGGGCAAGGCCGAAGTTTCGCACGCGTTGTGCGATGCCCGGCTCGCGGCCGAGCTCGATGCCGCACGATTGCAATGTCCGAAGCTCGTCAACACCGTGCTCTTCGGCGGGGCGGCCTCCGACGGGCTCGAGGCGCGGATGGCGGATAAGCCCGCGACCTTTACGAGCGTGGACACCGCGGCCGACGATACGGCGCTCATCGCCTTCACCTCCGGCACCACCGGCAAGCCCAAAGCAGCGATGCATTTCCACCGCGACCTGATCGCTGCGTGCGACTGCTGGCCGCCGTCGATGCTGCGGGCTGGCGCGGGTGACATCTTCACCGGCAGCCCGCCGCTGGCCTTCACTTTCGGCCTGGGGGGCCTCATGCTGTTTCCGCTGCGGATTGGCGCGTCGACATTGTTGATCGAGCGACCATCGCCCGACCAGTTGCTATCCGCCATTGCCGAGCATCGCCCGACCGTGCTCTTCACCGCCCCGACGTCGTATCGCGCGATGGCTGGCGCCGCGCGGAATCACGATCTGTCGTCGCTCAGGAAATGCGTTTCTGCCGGCGAAGTGCTGCCTGCTGCCACGCGCAAGCTCTGGAAGGACGCCACCGGCATCGAGATCATCGACGGCATCGGCGCCACCGAGATGTTCCACATTTTCATTTCGCATGACGAGGCGCACGCGAAGCCCGGCGCGACCGGAACCGTCGTGCCCGGCTACCGAGCTGCGGTGATGGACGCCGACGGCAATCCAGTACCCCCAGGCACGGTCGGGCGACTCGCGGTCAAGGGCCCGACGGGCTGTCGCTATCTCGCCGACGCACGCCAGCGCAATTACGTGCAGGATGGCTGGAACTACACCGGCGACGCTTATCTCATGGACAGTGACGGGTTTTTCCACTATCAGGCTCGCACCGACGACATGATCGTGACCGCGGGTTACAACATCGGCGGCCCTGAAGTCGAAGGCGCGCTGCTCTTGCATCCGGCGGTCGCTGATTGCGCAGTGATTGGCGCACCCGACGAAGAACGCGGGCAGATCGTAAAGGCGTTCGTCGTTCTGAAGCCCGGTCACGAGCCGGGTCCGGCAATGACGTCGGCGTTGCAGGATTTCGTCAAGCGCGCGATCGCGCCCTACAAGTATCCACGCGCGATCGAGTACGTGTCGTCCCTGCCGCGCACGGAGACCGGCAAGCTGCAGCGCTTCCGGCTGCGGCAGCAGGAGCAGGACAAACAGGGAGGCCGCAAATGAGCGCCGACGTTCGCGACTCCGGCCCGCTCGAGTTTTTGCATCCGGCCGGTTGGGCCGCGCCCAGGGGCTACGCCAACGGCGTCGCAGCAACCGGACGTATCGTTTTCGTCGGGGGACAGATCGGCTGGAACCGTTCCCAGCAATTCGAGAGCGACGACTTCGTCGCCCAGGCGCGACAGGCGCTCACTAACGTCGTGGCGGTGCTCGCCGAGGCTGGCGCGCGGCCGGAGCATGTCGCCCGGATGACCTGGTATGTCGTCGACAAGCGGGAATACCTCGCGTGCGGGAAAGCCCTCGGCGCCGCATACCGCGAGATCATGGGACGCCACTACCCCGCGATGACGGCCGTCGAGGTCTCCTCGCTGATGGAGGACGCGGCGCGGGTCGAGATCGAGGCGACGGCCGTCATCCCCGATTTAGGGTAAATTGCAGCGCGTGGAGTCACCCCATGAACGCTCCTGATTCGATTGCCACGAAGGCCAAGGCCAAATTCAGCTGGGACGACCCTCTGCTTCTCTCGGAAGAGCTCGCCGAAGAAGAGCGGATGGTCCGCGACGCTGCGCACGCATACGCGCAGGACAAGCTGCTCCCGCGCGTCACCGAAGCGTTCCGGCACGAGAAATCCGATCCCTCGATATTCCGCGAAATGGGGGCATTGGGGCTGCTTGGCGCGACGCTCCCCGCCGAATACGGCGGCGCCGGTCTCAATTACGTCTGCTACGGCCTGATTGCGCGCGAAATCGAGCGCGTCGACTCGGGCTACCGGTCGATGATGAGCGTGCAAAGCTCGCTCGTCATGCACCCGATCTTCACGTACGGGTCGGAAGCACAGCGCAGAAAATACCTGCCGAAGCTCGCGACAGGCGAGTGGATCGGCTGCTTCGGGCTGACCGAGCCGAATCACGGATCGGATCCTGGCAGCATGGAAACGCGCGCCCGGGCTGCGCCGGGCGGATACAAGCTTTCCGGCGCCAAGATGTGGATTTCGAATTCGCCGATCGCCGACGTGTTCGTCGTCTGGGCGAAGACCGACGACGGCGTGATCCGCGGATTCATCCTCGAGAAGGGCATGCACGGACTGTCCACGCCGAAGATCGAAGGCAAGTTCAGCCTGCGCACGTCGATCACGGGTGAGATCGTGATGGACGAGGTCTACGTGCCGGAAGATAGTCGGCTGCCGAACGTGGAGGGATTGAAGGGACCATTCGGCTGCCTCAATGCGGCGCGCTACGGCATCGCCTGGGGCGCGCTCGGCGCGGCGGAATTCTGCTGGCACGCGGCGCGTCAGTACACGATGGACCGCACGCAGTTCGGACGACCGCTCGCGGCCAATCAGCTCGTCCAGAAAAAACTGGCCGACATGATGACCGAGATCACGCTCGGGCTGCAGGGCTGCCTGCGCCTCGGGCGTATGAAGGATGCGGGTGTCGCGGCGCCGGAGGTCACTTCGATCATGAAGCGGAATTCGTGCGGCAAGGCGCTCGAGATTGCGCGCGCTGCGCGCGACATGCACGGCGGCAACGGCATCGTCGACGAGTTTCACGTGATTCGCCACGTGCTGAACCTCGAGACCGTCAATACTTACGAGGGCACACATGACGTCCACGCGCTGATTCTCGGCCGCGCGCAGACGGGCATTTCGGCGTTCTAGTTCTGCAGCGCTCGCCCGAACATGAAGCTCTTCGACTATTTCCGCTCGTCCGCCGCCTATCGCGTGCGCATCGCACTCAACCTGAAAGGTGTCGCGCCGGAGCGGGCATTCGTCCATCTGCGCCGTGGCGCGCATCGCGAGGACGATTATCTGGCGCTCAACCCGCAGGGCCTCGTGCCATCGCTCGTCACCGACGATGGCGACGTGCTGACGCAATCCGTGGCGATCCTCGAATGGCTTGACGAGTCCTACCCCAAACCGCCTCTGCTGCCGGCCGATCACGCGGGACGAGCCCGCGCTCGCTCGCTCGCGCTTGCCGTCGCCTGCGACATCCATCCGCTCAACAACCTGCGCGTCCTCAACTATTTGACCGGCACGCTCGGTGTCACCGAGGAACAAAAAAACGGCTGGTACAAGTACTGGATCGACATCGGTTTCGAAGCGCTGGAAACGCGCGTTGCCCGCGAGACTCAGACCGGTCGCTTCTGCCACGGCGATGCGCCGACGATCGCGGACATCTGCCTCGTGCCGCAGATGGCGAACGCGCGGCGCGTGGATTTCGACTTCACGCCGTATCCGACGCTGCTGCGCATCGAAGCCGCGTGCGTCGCGCTGCCGGCGTTCGCGAATGCCGCGCCGGCCAAGCAGCCCGACGCAGAGAAGTAGCCTCCGACAGGCCTGCCTGATGTCCGCTGCCATCCCCGCATTCGAAATTCCGACGGTTCCGATCCACGGCAGCGGCGACCGCTTCCCGGTGCGTCACATCTACTGCGTCGGCCGCAATTATGCCGAGCATGCGAAGGAGATGGGAGGTGATGCGTCGAAGGAGCCTCCGTTCTTCTTCACCAAATCGGCGGATTCGGTCGTGCCGGTCGTGCCCCCGGCAGTGGGCAGCATCGCGTACCCTCTTGCCACGAAGAATTTCCATCACGAGATCGAGCTCGTGGTCGCGATCGGCGGGCGTGGAGCGAAGCTCGCAGCAGCACGCGCGCTCGAGCTCGTCTTCGGGTATGCGGTGGGTCTCGACATGACGCGGCGCGATCTGCAGCACGACATGCGCGAAAAGAAACGGCCGTGGGATATCGGCAAATCGTTTGCCGGCGCCGCGCCCATCGCGCCGATTTATCCCGTGGGTGCATTCGGCCATCCCTCGCGCGGCCTGATCCGCGTCGACGTCAATGGCGTTCGCCGCCAGACCGGCGATCTCGCCGACATGATCTGGGACGTCCCGCACACGCTTTCATTTCTCTCGCAGTTCTACGAGCTCATGCCGGGCGACCTCGTGTTCACCGGAACGCCCTCGGGCGTCGGGCCGGTCGTCGCGGGTGATCGCCTCGAAGGCGCGATCGACGGACTGGGCACGCTGGCCGTTGTCGTCACCCCGCCGATTGTCTAGGGCCTGTTCGCGTATGTGCCCATAGTGTGAACAGGCCCTAACGTCGTGCCCGGGATCGTCCTCACGCCGGAATTCGTCGAGCGCGGCTACAACCTTCGTGCCGCCGTGCCCGACCATCCGCGGTGGTTCGAGCACTACGCAAAAACCTCTGCCGACGCGCGGGCGAATTGTTCGCCGCAGCTCGACTTGCGTTACGGCGCCGGCCCCAAGGAAACGCTCGATCTATTTGCTCCCGCGGGTCCTGTCAAAGCCACGTTCGTGTTTTTTCACGGCGGCTACTGGCGTGCGCTCGACAAGAGCGATTTTTCGTTCGTGGCGCCTGCCTTCCTCGCGCAAGGCATCGCGGTCGCCGTCGTCAACTACGACCTTTGTCCCGACGTCAGCATTGCAACGATTGTCGATGAGTGTCGACGCGCCATCGTCTGGCTCGCGCGCGAGGGCGGCGCGCTCGGCGTCAATGTTGAGCGCATCGTTGTTGGCGGCCACTCCGCCGGCGGCCATATTGCAGCGATGCTTCTCGCCACCGATTGGGCGACGGCGGGACTCGCGCGGGACCCCATTGGCGGCGGCGTGTCGCTATCCGGCGTGCACGACCTCGCGCCGATGGTGCTGTTCTCGTATAACGCTGACCTGAAGCTCGACGACGCTGAGGCGGCGCGACTGTCCCCGGTGCGGCTGCGAACGCAGTCGAAGAGCCCGGTTTTGATTGCCGTGGGGGCGGACGAGACGACGGAGTTTCTACGGCAATCGGCGCTTCTCTGGGACGCGTGGCCCGGGAACCACGCGCCGAATGCCACCGGGCCCCTCGTCATCCCCGAACGCAACCACTTTGAGGTCGTCGCGGATTACGGCAACCCGGCCAGCGGTCTCTTCCGCCACACCCTCAGTCTGTTCTGATTGTCGCTCCCGTCGCACGGGCGGGTTCATCCTCTGGGCATTGACAAATGACCGTGAGTCATTTAGTCTTGAGTACGAATTGACCCTGAGTCAGTTATGGGTCTTCAGAAAAGTGAACGAATTCATGGTCATACGCCAGCGTGCCATTCAGGCCGAGGACAAGAAGGAACGCCACGACGCGATCCTCGACGCGGCTGAACGCGTTCTTCTTCGCTCGCCGGAACGCCTTGCGAGCGTCGCCGAAGTCGCCGAAGACGCGGGACTCGCCAAGGGAACCGTCTATCTCTATTTCCCCAGCAAGGAAGAGTTGCTTCTCGCCGTTCATGAGCGGCGGATCAGCGGTTTCTTTCACGACGTGATCGCGCTCGTCGAGGCCGACGCGCCGATGACGATCGACGCGATGCTCGCGCTCACGCACCGCCATATTGTCGAGCCGCCGCTCTTCCTCCCGCTCGCGTCGCGCTGCTTCGGAATGATGGCGCACAGCATCCCGCTCGAAAGTGCGGTCGCCTTCAAGCAGCGGATGGCGGCGCGCTTGCAGCGCGCGGGGGCTGGTCTCGAGCGCCACTTTCCTGCGCTTCCCCGCGGCGGCGGAGTCGCGCTGCTGCGTCGCAGTTACGCGCTGATCCTCGGCCTTTGGCAGATGTCCCCGTCGGCGGAGGGCGAAGCTGCGCTTTGCCCGATGAGCGGCGCCGGCACGTCGCCGGTTTTCGCCTGGAGCTATCCCGTCGAGCTCGACGTTGCGCTGCGCGCGCTGTGGCAGGGAATGATCGGCGCCGGCGTTGCCTTGGAGATCTCACGATGAACACGACTGTACGCACACTGATTGTCGCCACGGCGCTGCTGGCTGCCGCCGGCTGCGCGAAACACGAAACGGTCGCCGATCCTTCGCGTCCCGTCGTGCTCGCACAGGTCGTTGCCGGCAGCGGCGGCGAAACCTCGGTCTTCCCCGGTGAAGTGAAGCCGCGCTATGAATCCGATCTCGCGTTCCGCATCGGCGGCAAGATCATCGAGCGCTTCGTCGATGCCGGCGCGCGCGTGCGCAAGGGACAGGTGCTCGCGCGACTCGATCCGGCGGACGTCGGCCTGCAGGCTGAAGCGGCACGAGCTCAGGTCACGGCAGCTCAAAACGAGCATGACTTCGCGAAGGCGGAGTACGGCCGGTACCAGAATCTCCTCGAGCAGAAATTCGTCAGTGCGTCGGCGCTGGACGCAAAGCGCAACGCGATGAACACGAATGCCGCGAAGCTCGAGCAGGCGAAGGCCAACCTAAGCGTCACGCGCAACCAGGCGGCGTATGCGACACTCGTCGCGCCGGAGGACGGCGTGATCACCGCGGTCAATGCCGAATCGGGGCAGGTCGTGGCTCCCGCGCAAGTCGTGATGCGGCATGCGCGAGAGACCGAGCGCGAAGTCGTGATTGCGGTGCCGGAAGCGCGGATCAACGAGCTCGAGCGAGCTGCCAAAATCGCAGTCGTCCTCGTCGCGGAACCCAACAAACCCTATCTCGCGAAGGTGCGCGAAATCTCGCCGGTCGTCGACGCTGCAACGCGCACGTTCGCCGTGCGCGTCAAGGTCGAGGATCCGGCGCCTGCGCTGCAATGGGGCATGACGGCCAACGTCGTTGTCGCGGCAGCGGGCGCAACGTCCGCAAGCCTTCTGCCCGCGACGTCGGTCTACCACACGATCGACGGGCGGCCGGCTGTCTGGGTGTTCGATCCCACGGCCGGCAAAGTCGCGCTGCGTCCAGTTGTTATCGCCCAATACCGGGAGGATGGCGTCGTGATCGGTTCCGGCCTGTCCGCCGGCGAGTGGGTGGTGGCGACCGGTGCGAACAAGCTGCATGAAGGACAGCAGGTGCGCCCCTACGAAGCGGCGGGACGGCCGTCGCCGCCGGTGACCGCCCAGTCCGGCTAGGGCCTGTTAACGCTATGGGCGCATACGCGAACGAGTGGCATGGGGCGCCAATCGCGACAGCCGACGATGCCAAGACTGGCGGTCTTGGCGAGGAGAGCAACAAAGAGTGGCGCCCGAGGCCGCGCGTTCCCTTCGGGTTGCTGGCGAAAACGCCCATCGCTACGTTGCAAAGTCTCGCCGGGTGCCCGACCCGCTTCGCCTTCGCGCCTTGCGCTGGGCGTTTTCGTCCGTGCAACGCGTTTGTGTCCATAGCGTTAACAGGCCCTAATCGCGTCGCTTCGCGATGATCGCGCCCGAATCCGCCAGCGGCGCGCCCGGCTCGCGCTTCAATCTGTCCGAATGGGCGCTCCATCATCGGCTGCTCGTCCTCTATCTGATCGTCGTGTTCGCGCTGGCGGGTGTGCTCGCGTACCAAAGGCTTGGCCAGTCCGAAGATCCGCCGTTCACGTTCAAGGTCATGGTGGTGAAGACCAACTGGCCCGGCGCCGCCGCGAGCGACGTCGAGCAGCAGGTGACCGACCGCCTCGAGCGCAAGCTGCAGGAATTGCCGCTTGAGTGGGTGCGCAGCTATTCGAAGCCGGGCGAATCGCTCGTCTTCGTGTCGTTCAAGGATTCGCAGCCCGCGGCCACGATTCCGGACCTCCAGTACCAGGTCCGCAAAAAGATCGGCGACATAAGGAATACGCTGCCCGCCGGCATCCAGGGCCCGTTCTTCAACGACGAATTCGGCGACACGTACACCAATCTGTACGCGATCACCGGCGAGGGCTTCGGCTATCGCGACTTGAAGGAGTTCGGCGATCGGGTACGCGCCGAGCTGCTGCGCGTCCCCGGCGTGGCCAAGGTCGATTTCATCGGCGAGCAGGACGAGAAGATCTACATCGAGATGTCGAACGCGCGGCTCGCTTTGCTCGGCATCGAGCCCGCGCAGATCGTGCAGACGTTAGCGGCGCAGAACGCGGTCGCCGCAGCGGGCGTGTTCGACACCGCGACCGACCGCATCTATCTTCGACCGACAGGCGCCTTCGACACGCTGGACGCGGTGCGCGACATCGCGATCCGCGCCAACAACCGCCTGTTCCGGCTGGGCGACATCGCGGACGTCTCGCGCGGCTACGTGGATCCGCCGCAGCAGAAGATGCGCTGGAAAGGCCGCGAGGCGCTTGGCATCGGCGTTACGATGGTCAAGGGCGGCGATGTGATCGACCTCGGCACGGCGCTCGACGCCAAGCTGGTGGCGGTGGAGGCGGCGCTTCCCGCCGGCGTCGAGATCGGTCACGTTGCCAGCATGCCGCGCGCGGTCGCGCGCTCGGTGCGCGAATTCCTGCGCTCGCTCGCCGAAGCGGTCACGATCGTGCTTGCCGTATCGCTCGTGAGCCTCGGTTTGCGTACGGGACTTGTGGTCGCGGTCTCGATCCCGCTCGTGCTCGCGATGACATTCGTCTTCATGGCCATCTTCGACATCGGCCTCCACAAGATCTCGCTCGGCGCGCTGATCCTGTCGCTTGGGCTTCTCGTCGACGACGCGATCATCGCGGTGGAGATGATGGCGATCAAGCTGGAGCAGGGATTCGACCGCTTTCGCGCGGCGAGCTTTGCCTACACCAGCACTGCGTTTCCGATGCTGACCGGCACGCTCGTCACCGTCGCCGGATTCCTGCCGATTGCGACCGCGAAAAGCGGGACCGGCGAGTACACGCGCTCGCTGTTCGAAGTATCGGCGATCGCACTGATCGCGTCGTGGTTCGTCGCCGTGATCGCGATTCCTTATCTCGGCTATCGGATGTTGCCCGATTTCACGAAGCCACGGCGCGCCTCGCCGGCGGCACGGTTGTTGGCGCGAATGCGCGGACTCCCGGAGCCCTCGCCGCGCGAAGCCTCGCACGACGACCCCGACCACGTTTACGACACACGCTTCTACCGGCGGTTTCGCTCACTCGTCGACTGGAGCGTTGCGCACCGCTTCATCGTGATCGCTGCGACACTTGGCGTGTTCGCTTCCGCGATGGTCGCATTCCGCTTCGTCCCGCAGCAGTTCTTCCCGTCATCGTCGCGGCCCGAATTGATCGTCGACTTGCGGTTACCCGAAGGCAGTTCGTTCGCCGCGACGCTCGCCGAGTCGAAGCGCATGGAGAAGATCCTCGACGGCGAAGCGGGTATCGAAAACTACGTCGCCTATGTCGGTGTGGGCAGCCCGCGTTTCTACCTGCCGCTCGACCAGCAGCTGCAAAGCTCGAATTTCGCGCAGTTCGTGCTGGTCGCGAAGAGCAACGACGAACGCGAAAGGCTGCGCACGCGTCTGGTCAAGCTCTTCGACGACGATTTTCCTGCCCTTCGCGGCCGCGTGTCGCGGCTGGAAAACGGTCCGCCCGTCGGGTTCCCCGTCCAGTTCCGTGTGTCCGGCGAAGACCTCTCGCGCGTGCGGGCGATCGCGCAACAGGTAATGGCCGTCGTGCGCGCAGAGTCCGCAGTCGCCAATGCGCAATTCGATTCCGACGAGCCGACCAAGGTGATCCGTCTCGTCGTCGACCAGAACAAGGCGCGAGTGTTGGGCTTCTCGTCGCAGGACCTGGCCGCGTTCCTCAACAACTCGGTGTCCGGACTGTCGGTGACCTACGTCCGGGAGCGTGACAAGCAGATCGAGGTCGTTCTGCGCGGCGCGCCCGCCGAGCGCGCGAGGCTCTCGTTCCTCAAGGACCTTGCATTGCCGTCGCGCAGCGGCAAGGCCGTGTCGATCACGCAAATCGCCGACATTCGCTACGAGCAGGAAGACGGCATCATCTGGCGGCGCGACCGGTTGCCGACCGTCACCGTCCGCGGCGACGTCGTGGGTGATGCGCAGGGTCCCGATGTCACGAAGCGGATCGATCCCCGCCTCGATGCGCTCCGCGCATCGCTCCCGCTTGGCTATCGCATCGAAATCGGCGGCGCCATCGAGGATTCCGCGCGTGGACAGAAATCGATCGTGGCCGGCGTTCCTCTGATGCTGCTGGTGATTGTGACGCTGCTCGTGATTCAGCTGCGGAGCTTCTCGCGCACGTTGATGGTGCTCCTGACCGCGCCGCTCGGACTGATTGGCGTGACGGCGGGGCTCCTTGCTTCAGGGTTGCCGTTCGGCTTCGTCGCGATGCTGGGAACGATCGCGCTGTCCGGAATCATCATGCGCAACTCCATCATCCTCGTCGACCAGATCGAGCAGGACATCGCGCTGGGGCACTCGCAGTGGGACGCGATCGTCGGCGCCACGACGCGCCGATTCCGGCCGATCGTGCTGACGGCTGCCGCCGCCGTGCTGGGGATGATCCCGCTTGTGCGCAGTGCCTTTTTCGGGCCCATGGCAGTCGCGATGATGGGCGGCATCCTGGTGGCGACCGTGCTGACGCTCGTCTTCCTCCCGGCTCTGTATGCCGCGTGGTTCCGCGTGCGTCGTACGCCGCCGCTCGTGGGCAGTGCGGCGCCCTGAGCGCCGCCCGTTACCGTGGGCGGCGCCCTGCGGGTAAAATGGCGGCCTTGCGCTTCGGAACGCCGCCATGACGCTCAGCACGACAATCGAAATCATCGACGACCTCAAGGCCGGCCGTATGGTCGTGCTGGTCGACGAAGAGGATCGCGAGAATGAAGGCGATCTCGTGCTCGCCGCCGATTTCGTGACACCCGAAGCGATCAATTTCATGGCGCGGCACGGGCGCGGGCTCGTCTGCCTCACGCTTACCGAAGAGCGATGCCGGCAGCTGGGTCTAGTGCCGATGGTTGCGACCAACCGTGCGTCGCAGGGCACGAATTTCACCGTATCGATCGAGGCGGCCGAGGGTGTGACCACCGGCATCTCCGCTGCGGATCGCGCGCGCACGGTGTTGGCGGCCATCGCTCCTGATGCGCAACCGCATGATCTCGTGCACCCCGGGCATATCTTCCCTGTGATGGCGCAAGCCGGCGGCGTGCTCGCGCGGGCAGGGCACACGGAAGCGGGCTGCGATCTCGCTCGCCTCGCCGGACGCACACCTGCCGCCGTCATCTGCGAAATCATGAAGGATGACGGGACGATGGCGCGCCTGCCAGACCTCCTCGTCTTTGCGCAGTCGCACCAACTGAAGATCGGCACGATCGCTGACTTGATCCAGCATCGCAGCCGAACCGAGCGGCTGGTCGAGCGCATCGCCGAGCGCCCGCTGACAACCGAGCACGGCGCGTTCCGCCTCGTCGTCTATCGCGACAAGCTTACCGACGCGACGCATCTCGCTCTCGTGCGCGGGCCGCTGTCGCCGGACACGGAGACGCTCGTGCGCGTCCACGAGCCGCTCTCGGTGATGGATCTGCTCGACTCCGGCAGCACCTCGCATTCGTGGACGATCTCCGCGGCGCTTGCCGCCGTCGCCGATGCGGGGCGCGGCGTCATCGTGCTCTTGCACCGGCCGGAGAGTGCGCAGGAGCTTCGCCGCCGCGCCGTTGCCGCGGAACCTCCGGTCTCGCCGAAGCTGGACCTGCGCAACTACGGCATCGGCGCCCAGATCCTGCGCGATCTCAATGTTGGCCGCATGCGTTTGATGGCGAAGCCGCGAAAAATGCCGAGCATGACGGGCTTCGATCTCGAAGTGACGGGCTATGTCGAGCCGCCAGCGCATTCGAAGGCATCGTAGAGTCCGATCATGCCCGACCTGATGCGCATTTCCCCGAATACGTCGGGTGACGGCCGCCGTGTCGGCATCGTCGTGTCGCGGTTCAATGCCGCGATCGGTGACCAGTTGCTCGCCGGTGCACTCCGCGCGCTGGCCGAGGCCGGCGTGACGGACCGCGATATCGTCGTCGTCACCGTCCCGGGGGCGCTCGAGACGCCGCTCGCGCTGCAGCGTCTCGCGCAGGCGGGTAATTGCGATGCGCTGGTCGCGCTGGGCGCAGTTGTACGCGGAGAAACCTATCATTTCGAGATCGTCGCCAACGAGTCGGCCGCCGGTGTTGCGAGCGTGCAGCTCGAGTCCGGAATCCCGATCGGAAACGGCATCCTTACGACCGACACCGAAGCGCAGGCGGTCGCTCGTGCCGACGCAAAGGGATTCGAGGCGGCGCAAGCGGCGCTCGAGCTCGCGAATCTGCTCGACGCGATCGATGATCTGTAGCACCCGGCGATGAGGGCCAATCCACGCCGCCGCGCCCGGGAATTCGCGTTGCAGGGACTCTACCAGCGCCATCTTTCGGGGAATGCGATTCCAGCGATCCGCGCGCAATTGGCGGAAGCGGGAGGCTTCGCGCTCGCCGATCAGGCGTACTTCGACGAGCTGTGGGCCGGCGTGACCGCCGATGAAGCAGCGCTGGTCGAGAGCATCGCGCCATGGCTCGACCGCGCCGCGACCGGCCTTTCGCCGATCGAACGCGCGATCCTCGTCATCGGCGCTTGGGAAATGCGGCACCGGCTTGAAATTCCGTATCGCGTCGTGATCAACGAAGCCGTCGAGCTCGCGAAGTCCTATGGTGGAACCGACGGCCACAAGTTCGTCAACGGCGTGTTGGACAAGGTCGCCGCCGAATTGCGCGCCGACGAGATCAGGGCGCTCGCGGCCGAACGGGCTGCTGGCGGCAGCTGATGCCGACATTCCCGCGTGAATGAGTTCGAGCTGATCGAGCGCTTCTTCACGCGGCCGCCGCGATCGGAGTCTGTCGCGCTCGGCGTTGGCGATGATGCGGCACTCCTTGTGCCGACATCCGGCTGCGAGTTGGTGGTGTCGGTCGACATGCTGGTCGAAGGCCGGCATTTCTTCGCGGGTGCCGATCCCGAGCGGCTCGGCCACAAGACGCTGGCCGTCAACCTTTCCGATATCGCGGCGATGGGCGCCACGCCGCGCTGGGCGCTTCTTGCCGGTGCATTGCCCGACAACGATCCCGCGTGGCTTGCCGCGTTTGCACGCGGGTTCCATGCGCTCGCGCAACGGTATGGCGTCGATCTCGTCGGCGGAGATACGACGCGCGGGCCGCGCAATCTGTGCGTGACGATTCTCGGCGAAGTACCGGCGGATCGCGCGTTGCGCCGCGACGGTGCCCGCGCCGGCGACGACATCTACGTCTCCGGAGAACTGGGCGACGCGGCCCTCGCGGTGGCCGTCACCGGCCGCCGAAGCTTGCTAGACGCGGGCGCACTGGCAGCAGCCCGTGCGCGTCTGGAAATGCCCGAGCCGCGGATCGCGCTCGGCCTCGCGCTACGCGACGTCGCCTCTGCAGCCATCGACGTGTCGGACGGATTGACGGGAGACCTCGGTCACATTCTCGCGCGCTCGCGCGTCGGCGCGGTCGTCCTGCTCGCGGCAATTCCGCGCTCGAACGCGCTCGCGATGAAGCTCAATGGCGCCGAGCGCGCGCTTGCGCTCGAATGTCTACTCGCAGGAGGCGACGACTACGAGCTGCTGTTCACCGCGGCGCCGGCGGCAGCGCCGCGAATTGCGGAGATTGTCGCGGCGCTCGCATTGAAGCTGACGCGCATCGGCTCGATCGTCGACACCGCAGGGTTCGTCATTCTTGACGAGCTCGGTGCCGCTCTGTCGAATGTTCCGTGTGCCTACGATCACTTTGCCACGTCTTGAATACGACGAAACCGACGGTGCGATTCCTGCTGAGCCATCCGGCGCACTTCATTGCGCTAGGATTCGGCGCGGGCCTCGCTCCGGTCGCGCCGGGGACGTTCGGCACTCTGATCGCGATTCCGCTTGCGTGGGCGTTGCACACGTACGCGTCGGATCTTGTCTTCCTCGCGATCATCGTCGTGCTGCTGTTGGTCGGCATGTGGGCAGCGGGCGTGACCGGGCGCGATCTCGAGGCACCCGATCACGGCGCCATTGTGTGGGACGAGATCGTCGCGTTCCTGCTGGTACTGTATTTCGTAGGCGACAGCCTCCTCAAGATCGCGGTCGCGTTCGTGCTGTTCCGCTTTTTCGACATCGTCAAGCCGCCGCCGATCCGGCAGCTCGACGCGGCAATGAAGAACGGGGTAGGCGTGATGCTGGACGACCTGCTCGCGGCCGTCTATGCGTTGCTCGTATTCGCCGTATGGAAACGCCTCGTCCAATGACGCGCGTCGGGTCGAACGATGGCGGAGCTCTCGATCCGCGGCGGATCGAGGAGGCCGGCCTCAATGCGATGCAGACGCAACGCCAGCTTTTCTACGACGGGTGGCTGCTGCGCCTGTCCGCCGGCAAGGCGAAGCGCGGGCGGAGCGTCAATGCTCATTTCGGTTCGACGTTGCCGCTTGACCACAAGATCGAATACTGCGAGCGGGTGTATGCGCGGCACGGGCTCGCGCCACTCTTCCGGATGACCCCGTTCAACTGCCCCGCCGAGCTCGAGGATGCACTCGATGCGCGGGGTTACGTCTCGTTCGACGAGACGATCGTGCAAGCCGTCGGACTCGAATCCGCACCGCATGTTCCGACGGCGGCGAATGGCGTCGAGGTCGTCACCCTTGGCGTGGATGCGTTCGTCGAGGCGGCGGGAGATCTGCGCGGTTCGACCGAAGCGCAGCGCGACGGACATCGTGAGCGCCTCATGAATTCGCCGCTCGACAAGCGATGTGTGGCGATCCGCGCCGGCGGCCGCGACGTCTGTACGGCGCAGGTGGCGATCGAGGGCGGGCTCGTGGGGGTCTACGATGTCGTGACCGCGGAAGACTCGCGTGGCAAGGGGTACGCGACGGTCGCGTGCGCGTCGCTGCTGTCGTGGGCTTGGCAGCACGGTGCGACCGTTGCCTACCTGCAGGTGAACGAAGACAACGTACCGGCGCTCGCGATCTATCGAAAATTCGGCTTTGCTACGGTGTATACGTATCACTACCGCGGACCGCCCGGGAAGTGCGAGTGACAAAGGCGACCATTGAAATCGCTGCCGATCTCGGTGCCGCGCTCTCGGCGCGAAAATGGATCGCAGTCACAGCCGAATCCTGCACCGGCGGTCTCGTCGCCGGCGCGATTACCGACATCGCGGGGAGTTCCGAGTGGTTCGATCGCGGCTTCGTCACCTATTCGAACGAAGCGAAGATCGAGCTGCTGGGCGTTCGTCCCGAGACACTCGCGCGTTTCGGCGCCGTGAGCGAGGCGGCCGTGCGCGAGATGGTCGCTGGCGCGCTCGAACGAAGTCGCGCCGATATTGCGGTGGCGGTGACCGGCATCGCCGGTCCCGCCGGAGGAACGCCGGACAAGCCGGTCGGACTGGTGTGGCTCGCATGGGCTATCCGAAACGGCCGCGTTGAAGCGGCTTCCCACCACTTTGGGGGAGGCCGGGCGGCGGTCAGAGAGGCTACGGTGGCGGTGGCGCTTGCCGGGCTCGTCGAGCGGGCGCGCGCAATCTGACGCCGTCCGCGCCGTTCGGCCATTTGGGGGCTTGCATCGAACGATCGTTCTATGCAATGATTCAGCCAAGTAAAGCCCGCCTTCCCGGCCGCCAGGCCGCCGGGCCATACTCCGGAGATCCTCGACATGCCCCTCGATTCCTCCTCAATGGACGACCAGAAAAACAAGGCGCTTGCCGCCGCGCTCGCGCAGATCGAAAAGCAGTTCGGCAAGGGCTCGATCATGAAAATGGGCGATGCGCAGATCCAGAACGACCTGCAGGTGGTATCGACGGGGTCGCTCGGGCTCGACATCGCGCTCGGCGTCGGCGGCTTGCCGCGCGGCCGGGTGGTGGAGATCTACGGACCGGAGGCGTCGGGCAAGACGACGC
The DNA here is from genome assembly GCA_963724975.1 of uncultured beta proteobacterium. Classification (GTDB taxonomy): domain Bacteria; phylum Pseudomonadota; class Gammaproteobacteria; order Burkholderiales; family Casimicrobiaceae; genus CAIWHR01. Next base: position 205,558 of record CAVRXB010000008.1, read on the forward strand.
TTTCGCTGCAAGTCGTCGCGCAGGTGCAAAAGGCGGGAGGCACCGCTGCCTATATCGATGCCGAGAACGCGCTCGACCCGGTTTACGCGGGCAAGCTCGGCGTCAACGTCGGCGATCTGCTGATCTCCCAACCCGATACGGGTGAGCAGGGGCTCGAGATCGCCGACATGCTGGTGCGCTCGGGCGGGGTCGACATCATCGTCATCGATTCGGTCGCGGCGCTTGTGCCAAAGGCCGAAATCGAAGGCGAGATGGGCGATCAGCTTCCCGGTCTGCAGGCGCGGCTCATGAGCCAGGCGCTGCGCAAGCTCACCGCCAACATCAAGCGCGCGAACACGTTGGTCATCTTCATCAACCAGATCCGGATGAAGATCGGCGTGATGTTCGGCAACCCAGAGACGACCACCGGCGGCAATGCGCTCAAGTTCTACGCGTCGGTGCGCCTCGACATCCGCCGGATTGGCGCGATCAAGAAAGGCGAGGAAGTCGTCGGCAACGAGACGCGCGTCAAGGTCGTGAAGAACAAGATTGCGCCACCGTTCCGTGAAGCGTTGTTCGACATCCTCTACGGCGAGGGCATCTCGCGGCACGGAGAGATCATCGAGCTTGGTGTGGCCCACGACATCATCGACAAGTCGGGCGCGTGGTACGCCTACAACGGCGAGAAAATTGGCCAGGGCAAGGACAATACGCGCGAATTCCTGCGGGAACATCCGGAGATGGCGGACGAGATCGAAGCCAAGATCCGCGGCGTCGTCGGCGTCCCGGTGCCTGGTGCGCTGCGTGCACGCGGCGAACCGGTTGAGGAGTAAATCCACGGCATTCGGATCGGACGGCGCGTCGAGATCGGCGCGCCCGTCAAAAACGCTCAAAGCCCGCGCGGTGGCGTATCTCGCACGCCGCGACTACTCGCGCTTGGAACTGCGCGACAAGCTGATCGCCACCGGCGCGAGTCGTGACGAGGTGGACGTCGTCCTCGACGAGATCGCGGTCCTCGGATATCTCTCCGACACGCGCTTCGCGAACGCGCTGGTCCGCCAGAAGACCGGTGAGATGAGCGTGCGGGCCATTTCCGCATCGCTAAAGGCGAAAGGTGTTCCTTCCGAAGTCGCTTCCGCGGCCATCGCCGAAAGCGAAATCGACGATCACGATGCGATGGTCGCGCTGTGGTTGCGGAAATTCGGCGCGCCGCCCGCCAACGATCGCGAAAAAGCGCGGCAGGTGAGGTTTCTGCAAAGCCGCGGTTTTGCGCTTTCGGCCATTTTCAAGCTGCTGCGCGATCCTCCTGCGAGTTAAGCGTTATCTGTGGCGCGCGCGCCGCGTGTAGCGGTCGCGTCCAGACGTCCAAAGAGTGGCGGCCGGGGCGGTTCCCGCGTAAAATCAAAGACTTTGCCGAACGGCCCGCGATGACGGCCGGAATTCGCATTCGCATGAACGCCAACGAAATTCGCAGCCAATTCCTCGCCTATTTCAAGGAGCGCGGTCACGCGATCGTCCCCTCGTCCTCGCTCGTACCCGCGAACGACCCGACGCTGCTGTTCGTGAATTCCGGCATGGTCCAGTTCAAGGATGTGTTTCTCGGCCTCGAGAAGCGGCCGTATGTCCGTGCGACGTCGGTCCAACGCTGCCTGCGCGCCGGTGGCAAGCATAACGATCTCGAAAACGTCGGTTACACGGCGCGCCACCACACGTTCTTCGAAATGCTCGGCAACTGGTCGTTCGGCGACTATTTCAAGCGCGATGCCATCCGGTTCGCCTGGGAGTTGCTGACAAAGGTGTACGGGCTTCCGCCAGAAAAGCTGTGGACCACCGTCTACATCGACGACGACGAGGCGTACGACTGCTGGACGAAGGACATCGGCGTCCCGCCCGAGCGCTGCGTGCGGATCGGCGACAACAAGGGCGCGAAATACGCGAGCGACAATTTCTGGCAGATGGCGGACACGGGTCCGTGCGGGCCGTGTTCCGAAATCTTCTACGACCACGGTCCCGAAGTTGCGGGGGGACCGCCCGGATCGCCCGAATCCGAGGGCGACCGCTACATCGAGATCTGGAATCTCGTGTTCATGCAATTTGACAGGCAAATGAGTCGCGACGGTCAGGAAACGCTGACGCCGCTGCCGGCGCCGTGCGTCGATACCGGCATGGGACTCGAAAGGCTCGCGGCCGTCCTGCAGCACGTGCACAGCAACTATGAAATCGACCTCTTCCAGCACCTCATTCTTGCGGCGATGCGCGAAACCGGCGCCAAGGATGCGTCGTCGCCCAGCCTGCGCGTCATCGCAGACCATATTCGCGCGTGCTCGTTCCTGATCGTCGACGGCGTCATTCCGTCGAGCGACGGCCGTGGCTACGTTCTGCGGCGGATCATCCGGCGCGCAATACGGCACGGCTATCAGCTCGGGCAGAAAAAACCGTTCTTCCACAAGCTCGTCCCCGATCTCGATCGCGCGATGGGCGACGCGTATCCGGAATTGCGCCGCGAAAAAGCGCGCGTCGCGCAGGTGTTGAAGCAGGAGGAGGAGCGCTTCGGCGAGACGATCGAGAATGGCATGAAAATTCTCGAACAGGCTCTCGCCGGCGGCAAGAAAGTGCTGGACGGCGGCACCGCTTTTACCCTCTACGACACATTCGGCTTCCCGTTCGACCTCACGGCCGACGTCTGCCGCGAGCGCGGCGTCACGATCGACGAGGCGGGGTTCGAACAGGCGATGAACGCGCAACGCGAGCGGGCTCGCGCAGCAAGCCAGTTCAAGGCTGGAGCGCAGCTCGACTACAGCGGGCGGAAGACGAAGTTCCGCGGCTACGAAACGTTGTCGCACGAAGGCCGCGTGACCGCGCTCTACAAGGACGGCGCCGCGGTGCCGTCGCTCACGGCCGGTGACGCCGGCGTGATCGTGCTCGATGAAACGCCGTTTTACGCGGAGTCGGGCGGCCAGGTCGGCGACCGTGGCGAGCTCACGATGGGCGGCGCGTGTCTCACCCTCTTCGGCGTCGAAGACACGCAAAAGATCCAGCCCGACGTCGTTGGCCACGTGGGCGAAGTGAAGACCGGCGAGTTGAAGATCGGTGACGTCGTGGCGGCGCAGGTCGATCACGCGGCGCGGGCGCGCACCGTGCGCAATCACTCGGCCACGCATCTGATGCACAAAGCGCTGCGCGACGTCCTCGGCCCGCATGTGCAGCAAAAGGGTTCGCTCGTCGACCCGGACAAGACGCGCTTCGATTTCGCGCACAACGCGCCGCTTACCGACGACGAGATTCGCCGCGTCGAACAGATCGTCAATCGCGAGATCCTTGCCAACGAAGCGACCGCGGCGCGCGTGATGCCGATGGAAATGGCGCAGAAATCGGGCGCAATGATGCTGTTCGGCGAGAAATATGGTGATGAGGTGCGCGTGCTCGACATTGGCAGCTCGCGCGAGCTCTGCGGCGGAACGCACGTCGCACGGACCGGCGATATCGGATTTTTCAAGATCATCAGCGAAGGTGGCGTCGCGGCAGGGATCCGGCGCGTGGAGGCGGTCACCGGCGACAACGCGCTCGCGTGGGTGCAGGCGCAGGAGGCGACGATCACCGCGGCCGCGAACGCATTGAAAGCGCCGCCTTCCGAGCTCGAAGCGAAGATCGCGCAGCTGATCGAAAGCGCGAAGGCGACCGAGCGCGAGCTCGCCAGGCTGAAAGCGAGGGCGGCGGCGAGCGCCGGCGACGATCTCGCGAGCAGCGCAATCGACGTCAAGGGGGCCAAGGTGCTCGCCGTCGTGCTCGACGGCGCGGACGTCAAAAGCCTGCGCGAGACGATGGACAAGCTGAAGGACAAGCTCAAGAGCGCGGCGATCGTGCTGTCCTCGGTCGCCGACGGCAAGGTCACGCTGATCGCCGGCGTGACCTCCGACCTCACGGCGAAAGTGAAGGCCGGCGAGCTCGTCAATCACGTCGCCCAACAGGTGGGCGGCAAGGGTGGAGGGCGGCCCGACATGGCGCAAGCGGGGGGCACCGATCCAACGGGACTGCCGGCGGCGCTGAAATCGGTCGCCGCATGGGTCGAGCAGCGACTCTGACGCGTGGAGCACGAAGATGTCGTTGCGTCCTGAATTCACTCTCGAACGATTGAACGAGCGCAGCGCCGGCCGCCTGCCGGGCCTCGTCGGTTACCGCGCAATGGCGCTCGAGCAGGGGCTGCTGGTCGCCGAGCTCGACATCCGGCCCGAGTTGCTCGCGCCGAACGGTTATCTGCACGCCGCAACCGTGATCGCGCTTGCCGATACCGCGTGCGGCTACGCCTGCCTCGCACACCTGCCGCAAGGCGCCGACAACTTCACGACAATCGAGCTTAAGGCCAATTTCCTCGGCACTGCGCGCGAAGGAACGCTGACGTGCATTGCGAAGCCCGCGCATCTCGGCCGCACGACGCAGGTTTGGGACGCGACTGTCTCGCGCCACGATGATGGCGGCACGATCGCGATCTTCCGCTGCACGCAGATGGTGCTCTGGCCGAAACCCGGATAAGCGTTGTGCTGACCGTCCAGCGGATCGATCATCTGGTGCTGACCTGCCGCGACGTCGCGGCGACGATCCGTTTCTATACCGAAGTGCTCGGCCTGAAGCTCGTGACTTTCGGCAACGGGCGCAAGGCACTTTCTTTCGGTCGCCAGAAGATCAATCTGCATCCGAGCGGTCAGGCAGCCAAAGCGGGCGCGGGAAACGTTGCAGCGATCGCGGCGCATCCTACCGCGGGCTCCGCGGATCTCTGCCTCATCGTCGCCGAAAACGCAGCCGCCGTCGTTGCTCACCTCGCGGTCTGCGGGATTCCGATCGAAGAAGGTCCTGTAGTGCGCACGGGGGCATTGGGGCCGATCGAATCCATCTACGTCCGCGACCCCGACGGCAATCTCATCGAGCTCGCACGCTACGTCGACGAAGCCGGGTCCTGAGCTCTGCATCCCGCGACGGCGTGAGCTGGTAGCACCTCGTCCGAACGGCTCTGCGTCCCGCGGGCTGAGCTGTTGGCGCCTCGTCCGAACAACCGATGTCGTGTGGTCCGGCGCCGCGCTAGAGTCAGCGTGGCTTGCCTCGTCCAAGAGTCGTCGACGGGGTCGCCGCCCTCATGCCCGTCCTGCCGTTTGCGCTCGTCGCGTTCGCTGTTGGCACCGTGTTGCTGCAGTGGCAGCCGTCGCTGCCGGCGGCGCGGGAGTGGATGGGCGCGGCGGCGGCACTCGGGCTCTGCGCGGTTTGGGTCCGCCATTGCCTCGGACCTGCGATTGTCACCGCGAACATCGTGTCCGTTCTCGCCGTTGCAGCAGCGGGTACGCTGGGATTCGGGTACGCAGCCTGGCGCGCCGAAGTTCGCCTTGCCGAAGCGCTGTCGCCGGAATGGGAAGGTGTTGATATCGCGGTGACGGGCGTCATCGAGGATCTTCCGGCGGTCTCTGACCAGGGTACGCGGTTTGCATTGGTGGTGGAGCGCGTGGAAACGCAAGGTGCGTCGGTACCCGAGCACTTGTCGCTCGCATGGTATGCGCAGCGCCGAAAGGACGGGGAGGTCGACGATGTGCCGGATCTCGTCGCAGGGGAGCGCTGGCGTCTGGTGGTGCGGCTAAAGCGGCCACACGGTACGGTGAATCCACACGGGTTCGACGTCGAAGCCTGGTTACTGGAAAACGGCTTTCGCGCGACGGGTTACGTGCGCAACGATGGGAACTCGCGGCTCGCAAGCTTTGCGGGTCGTGCATCGGATTACGTGCAGCGCGCACGCACGGCAGTGCGCACGCGCATCGTGGCCGCGTTGCCGGACGCGCCGTATGCAGGCGTCATCGTCGCGCTGACCATCGGCGAGCAGCGCGCGATTCCAGAAGCACAATGGCGCGTGTTCAACCGTACCGGAATCACCCACCTCATCAGCATCTCGGGATTGCACGTGACGGTGTTCGCGGCGATTGCGGGCGGACTCGCATATTTGCTCGCGCGGCGCAGCGCGCGGCTGACCGAACGTCTTCCCGCGCGCAAGGTCGCGGCCCTTGTCGGCGTGATCGCGGCGACGCTCTACGTGCTGCTCGCCGGCGCGCAGGTTCCCGCCGTGCGTACGCTCCTCATGCTTGCCGTGGGCGCAGCAGGGCTTTGTCTCGCGCGGCCGGGAACGGCAAGGGTTGTCTGGCTGTGGGCGTTGGTGGTCGTCCTCGTCTGGTACCCTTGGGCCGGATTCGCACCCGGATTCTGGCTTTCGTTTGGAGCGGTCGGGCTGCTTCTCTACGCGCATGCGGGACGGCTTGCGAGTCCTGCTCCAGCTTCGCGCATCGCGCGCGTGGTGCGAGGATTGCGCGCCGCAACGCGTACGCAGCTGCTGGTCACGATTGGCCTCGTTCCGGGCACGCTCGCGTTGTTCCAGCAGGTATCGCTCGTGTCTCCGCTGGCAAACGCGCTGGCGATCCCCGCCGTCACTTTCGTTGTCGTGCCGCTCGCGCTCGTTGGCATCGTCGTTCCGGCGGCGTGGCCGTTTCAGGCTGCGCACGTGGTATTCGCGGCGTTGATGATGCCGCTCGATTGGCTGTCGGCGGCGCCTGCCGCCGTCTGGCAACAGCATGCGCCCTGCGCGTGGACGACCGTGGTTGCGATCGGTGGTATCGCATGGCTCGCCGCACCGCGCGGCGTGCCGGGACGGGCGCTGGGCCTGCTTGCGCTCATTCCACTCTTTGTCGTGCGCCCACCGGCGCCCGATCCGGGAACATTTGCGATGAGCGTGCTCGACGTCGGTCAAGGGCTCGCCGTCGTCGTGCAAACCCACGGACACGCGCTTCTCTACGATACGGGGCCCCGATATACGGAGGCGGCGGATGCCGGGAACAGAATCGTCGCGCCGTTCCTGCGCGCGATTGGCGTCCGTCGTCTGGACGGCATGATTGTCACGCACCAGGATTCAGACCACAGCGGCGGCGCGCTCTCGATCCTGCAGACGGTTCCGGTCGACTGGCTCGCCTCGTCACTGCCCGCGGATCACGCCATAGTGGGGCAGCGCGTCCGTGACGGCGACGCGCCGATCCGATGTGCCGCCGGCCAACGCTGGGAATGGGACGGCGTGCGTTTCGCGATCCTGCAGCCTGCGTCGTCGCTCTACGATGCGCCTCGCATCAAGCCGAACGACCTCTCGTGCGTCGTCCGCATCGACTCGAACCATGGCAGCGTGTTGCTCACGGGCGACCTCGAAGCGCGCGGCGAACTCGATCTCGTGCGCCGCGATGCGGAGGCGCTCAAGGCGGACGTTCTGCTCGTGCCGCACCACGGGAGTCTCACGTCGTCCACGCCTGCGTTCATCGCCGCTGTCGCGCCGGAAATCGCGGTGTATACGCCCGGTTATCGCAATCGCTTCGGCCATCCGCGGCCGGCGGTGGTCGCGCGTTACGAGGCCGCGGGGGTCCGGACCTTTCGCACCGATTACGACGGCGCGCTGACGTTCATGTTCGCGCCGGACGTGTCGAGGCTGCCGCGTGCCGAACGCGAGCACGACCAGCGGTATTGGCGCGACGCGCCGGTCCGCGAACCGCTCCCGCCGCCGGACGAATTCCCGCATTGACCGCCGGCGTCGCAATTGCCTAGACTTCGGAACAATGGGCCCGACGACGCGCCGCAGAGCTTCGGCATTGTGCATGTCGGCGCTGCTCGCGGCGGAAGTATCGCTCGCGACGCCAACGTTCGCGCAAGACGCCGTGAAGGCAAAGGCGTTGAAGCTTTCTGTCGCCGTTGGTCCGGCTTTTGCCCTCGGCAAGAGCGCGGAGGTCTGGGCGAAGCTTGTTGCGGAACGAAGTGACGGCGCACTCGCAATTGACCTCCATCCGGGCGCGACGCTTGCGCAACGTGATCCTGATCGCGAATTCGCCGCATTGCGTGACGGTGCGGCGGATCTCGCCGTTGGTTCGACGCTTCATTGGTCGGTGCAAGTAAACGAGCTCATCGTGGTCGGCCTGCCGTGGCTCGCGGCGGACCGGAACGAATTGGCGGCGCTTGCGACCGGCACCGTGCAGGAACGTTTGTTCGCGGCCATCACGCACGCCGGTGCCGTTCCGCTGGCGCTCGCGCCGCTCGATCACCGCGCGATCGCCACCCGCTCCAATGCCGTTCGCACGGTGGACGATTTGCGCGGTCAGAAGCTCCGGACCACATCGTCGCACTACCTTGTCGAGTTCTATTCCGCTCTCGGCGCGCTTCCATTCGCGATGCCCTTTGCGGACGCTGCGAACCGGTTCAGCGCGGGAACGCTGGACGCGCAGGAAGGGCCGATTGCGACATTTGCGGCGATTCGTATTGACGGCCTCGGGTTGCGCCACGTGACGCTGTGGGATGCGGTCGCGGAGCTCGCCATCTTCGCCGTGAATCGCTCGGTGTGGGAGAAATTGACCGTCGAGCAGCGAGCGCTCGTCCAGACGGCGGCATTGTCCGCGGCGAGCGAGCTCGCGACGCTCGCAGCCGCCGAGCACGAAACGGCGCTGGCGACGCTGAAGAGCCGCGACGTCAGTTTTCTTCGCCTCACTTCCAGTGGGCGCGCTGCGTTTGCCGCGGCCGCGCGGCCCGTTTACGACAAATGGGCAGCCGTCGCGGGCGAAGAGCTTGTGCGCGCCGCCGAGAGCGCCGTCATGGCGGCGAAGCCGGTGCGGTAATCGGCGTTGCAGCTAGGGCCTGTTCACACTATGGGCACATACGCGTTGCACGGCCGAAAACGCCCGGCACAAGGCGCGGAGGCGAAGGCGGGTCGGGCACCCGGCGAGACTTCGCGACGCAGTGATGGGCGTTTTTCGGCAGCAACCCGAAGGGAACGGGCATCATGGGACGCCACTCTGCGTTGCCCTCCTCGCGAAGACGCCCAGTCTTCGCTTCGTCGTGCGCCTTGATTGGCGCCCCCTGCCGCCCGTTCGCGTTTGCGTCCATAGTGTGAACAGGCCCTAGCCGACGAATCGCCCGAGCCGAACCGCGGTTTCGCCTGTGCGTGGACGGCGCGTCGGCATGATGAGCACGCATTCGTCGTACGGAGTTCGTATCTCTCCATCGCCGTCGCGGGCGAGGAGTGTTCCCGCGTGTGGCACGACGGCAAGTCCTTGGACCGGTATTACGAAGGCGAAGGCGTCAGTCGTGATCGTCACCGCGTCAGTGACTTCGATCACCTTCTGCGCTGGCATCGGCAGTGGCTCGACGAATTGCTCGAGGAATGCCTGGTCGGCCATTCCGAAATGCCGCAGGAATAGGAGCGTCGCCTGGCGCGCGATGTCGGGCGAGCCGCTCTCCCAGTGCTGGCCGCACTCGACGAGCAACGCGGTGCGCGGATCGTCGGCATCGTCGAAGAACGCGTAGTCGCGCAGCCGGCGCCCGGCCGCGTGACCGCCATCGACGATGATATAGGCGGGCATGCCAAGCGCTTGCGCGAGCAGAACCCCCTTGCGCTGTCGTCCAGCCATGGCGAGTGCCGGGCACGGATCGGTCATCGAGTGCAGATCGAGGAGATATTCGACGTCGTCATAGAGCGGCCGCAGCTCGCGCGCACGTTGAAGCTCGGTGCTCGTGCGGGAGCTCTCCAGCACTTCCGTTGTCCACAGTCGGTTGAAGTCCTCATCGACACAGCGCGACGAGAAAGGTTCGGCAGGATCGAACGTCCGATACGCAGCGACGTTGGCGAAGCAGATCGTGAGCGCTCCGCGGGTCGGGCGCATTCCGCTATCGAGCAACCAGTCGAGCGCGATCGCACCACACACCTCGTTGCCGTGCGTCAACGCCTGTACGAGCACGTGAGGGCCCGCGCGCTCGCTGGCGAACGTCCAAACATAGGGGATGCCGGCGTTGCCCGCGGCCCAGCGGTCGAGATTCGGAAACGCGACCTCGATGACCGGACCGCTTGCGAGGTCGCCGCCGGATGCGATGACTCGGCGGACGTCCATCAGGTCAACAGCGTCATGAAACGCAGACGCGATCTGCGAGCTGGCGCATGAAAGCCTCGCAACGCGCAAGTTGATCGATGCTCACCCATTCGTTCGGCTGGTGCGCCTGCGCTATATGGCCCGGACCGCAGATGATTGCCGGTATGGAGGCGGCATGAAAAAGCGAAGCCTCGGTGCCGAACGATACCTTGCCATGGCCGTCGGCGACGTTGCATTCGCGACCGAGCTCGGCGATCTCGGTATCGCCGTCCGTATCGAATCCAGGCATCGTCGAGAGCGCATCGAATTCGATGTGCGCGTCGGCGGCGATTTTGCGCATTTCGGGCAGGAAGCGTTCCGCATACGCCTTGACCTCGGCGAACAGCTCATCGGGATCGTCGAACGGAAGATGACGAATTTCGAAATCGAACGAGCAATCGCGCGGCACGATGTTGAGCGCGGTGCCGCCGTGGATCACGCCGGTATGAACGGTCGTGAAGGGCACGTCGTACGCGTGATCGAACGCGCCGTCGTCGCGAAACGAGCGCGCCATGTTCGTGAGGTAGGTCACGACCTCGCAGGCAATCTGCACGGCGTTGACGCCGAGCGGCGTGAGCGACGAGTGCGCCTCGTGCCCGCGCACGCGGCATCGCCAGCTCTTCTTCCCCTTGTGCGCGACGACAAGCTCCATGCCGGTCGGTTCGCCGACGATGCAGCCCAGCGGCGAAATGCCACAGCGTCTGACGTCGGCAATCAACCGACGGACTCCGACGCATCCGACCTCTTCGTCGTAGGACAGGGCGAAATGCACGGGACGTCTCAGCCCGCGACGCGTAAATTCGGGGACGAGCGCGAGGCCGGTGGCCGAGAAGCTCTTCATGTCGGTGACGCCGCGGCCGTAGATCTTGTCGCCGATTCTGGTCGCGGTGAACGGATTCGTGTCCCAGGGTTGACCGTCGACGGGAACGACGTCGGTGTGACCGGACAACACGACGCCGCCCTCGGTCGTATTGCCGTCGCGCGCAGGCAGTGTCGCAAACAGGTTCGCCTTGCGCCTGTCGTCGTTGAACGTCAGCGTTGATTCGACGCCATGCGACTCGAGATAGCCGATTGCCCAGTCGATCAGCGCAAGATTGGAATCGCGGCTCGTGGTGTCGAAGGCCACCAGCGTTTGAATCAGTGGCCACGCGATGAGATCAAGCTCGACGCTAGCGGCGGCCGGGCGGATCGTAGAGAGCGTTTCGAGAGCGTTCATGCAGCCTCGATGACCGTGATTGGCGAGCGACAAAATCGATGAAGCAGCATAGGCAGACCGGACCCCACTGTCAAACGCTGGAGGGCGTCCTACGCGCAACTTCATGTGACTGGAATCGACGTGCGCTGCAATCGCGTCATAATGATAGTTTGAGGACGAGGCCAGGATGATGCCGCTGACGCGCCACGGGGCGGTCTTTGCCGTTGTAGTCACGTTGCAGTGCGGAACCGTCGCTGCGCAAACAACGCTGCCTCTCGAGACGATTCGCTTGCCGCCGGGATTTGCGATCGAGCTTGTCGCGCGTGTACCGAGTGCGCGCGCGATGACGTGGGGAGCCCACGGCACGTTGTTCGTGGGCTCCGTCGCGGGCAAGGTCTACGCGTTGACGCTGCCTCCGGCCGGCACGAAAGGCGAAGCCGCGATCAAGATCGTCGCATCGGGCCTCACCGAACCCGCGGGCGTCACCTTCAGAAACGGTGCGCTCTATGTTTCAGCTGTCGATCGAATCCTGCGCTTCGACGATATCGAACGGCGACTCGCCGATCCTCCGCGGCCGGTCGTGGTCACCGATCGACTCCCGAGCGATCGTCATCACGGGCGCAAATTCATCGCGTTCGGCCCCGATGGCAAGCTCTATGCAAACATTGGAGCGCCCTGCAATGTCTGCGAGCTCGATCAAGCGCGTTACGGCAACATAACGCGGATGAATGCGGATGGCAGCGGCTTCGAAGTGTTCGCCAAGGGCGAGCGAAATTCCGTGGGGTTCGACTGGGATCCGCGCACGCGCGAGCTCTGGTTCACCGTCAACGGCCGCGACATGATGGGCGACGACACGCCGCCCGACACACTCAACCACGCGCCGAAGCCGGGGCTCGATTTCGGATTTCCGTATTGTCACGCCGGGACGATTCCCGATCCCGAATTCGGGCGCAAGCACCCGTGCAGCGAGTTCGCGCCGCCCGCGCAGAAGCTCGGCCCGCACGTTGCGGCGCTCGGCATGCGCTTTTACACGGGCGGCCAGTTTCCGTCCCGCTATCGCGATCAGATCTTCATTGCCGAACACGGGTCATGGAATCGCAGCCACAAGATCGGCTATCGAGTGTCTTTGGTAACGCTCGATGAGCAGAGGCGCGCCGTCGGCTACGAGCCGTTCGCCGAAGGGTGGCTGCAGGACGAGCACGCGTGGGGCCGCCCAGCGGACGTGTTGGTCTCGCCGGACGGCTCGCTACTTGTGTCAGACGACAGCGCGGGAGCGATCTACCGGATCAGGTACGTGAAGTCTTAGCGCCCGTAGTAGCCGTAATAGCTGACTGCGGGGGGCCCATAGTAGACCGGCGCCGGGGCGACGTACCTGTAGGGGTAGACGACCGGCGCGACCGGGCGATACCACGACCGGTGGTGGTACCCATGCCCATAGCCGTAGCCAGAACCGCGGTAACCGCCCCAGTAGGGTTGCCCCGCCGACACGGCGAATCCGGGGCCACCCACCGAAACGCTCCAGCTGACATTGTTCGCTGATGCAGAAGGGGCGAATGCGGCGCCTCCCGCCAAGGTGGCGGCGAGCGCGGCGATGAGCGCGATGCGGCGTGACGGTGACGGTATCGACATATAAACCTCCTCGTTGCGTGTTCGCACGAATCCGTAATACCAATTCGACGGTTTCTCGGGCGTGCTGGTTCCGTGAACGCCCTTTAGCGGGATCGGGTTGACCCGGTTACAAATGGAAACGAATAACCTGTAAACGCCGGCGTTTTGTGGTGAGCAAGCAGGTTGCGCTATCCTTCGCGAGAGCCGGAACGCAGCCCGCGGACGGCCGCTGAACCGGGAGTCTGCGTGCCGCATTTCGTACTCATACCGCTCTTACGCTCGATCTTGTTGCTCGGGATTGTTGCGACACCGGTTGCTGCCTTCGGGGCGAACCTGACGATCGGCCTCGGCACCGACGTCACCGCGCTCGATCCGCATTATCACAACGTCACGCCGAACAATAACGTCGCCGCCCATATTTTCGGCTACCTCGTGCAGCGCAGCGAGAAGTCGCAGCTCGAGCCCGGGCTTGCCACCGAGTGGAAGACGATCGATCCACTGACGTGGGAATTCAAGCTGCGGCGCGGCGTCAAGTTTCACGATGGCAGCGATTTCACCGCTGCCGATGTCGTCGCGTCAATCGAACGTGTGCCCACCGTGCCGAACAGTCCGTCGCCGTTTACCGCATTCACGAAGCAGATCAAGGATATGGTCGTTGTCGATCCGTACACCATACGGTTCAGGACAGCCACGCCGTACCCGCTGATGCCGTCCGACATGACGCAGGTCGTGATGATCTCCAAGGCGGCCGCGAAAGCCACGACCGACGATTTCAATTCGGGCAAGGCGGCTGTCGGTACCGGCCCGTACAAGCTTGTGCGCTATGCGAAGGGCGACCGGATCGAGCTTGCGCGCAATGATGCGTATTGGGGCGGGACCACGCCGTGGGAGAAGGTGACGCTGCGTCTCCTGCCGCAGGATGCGTCACGGGTCGCGGCGCTGCTGTCCGGCGACGTCCAGGCGATCGAAAACGTGCCGACGACCGACGTCGCGCAGCTCAGGAAAGACAAGCGGCTCGCGACCTACCGGATCGTCGCCGACCGCCTTATCTTCCTGCACATGGACAGCGATCGCGAGGTGTCGCCATTCATCACCGACAAGTCCGGCAAGCCCCTCGCCAAAAATCCACTCAAGGATCCGCGCGTGCGCAAGGCGATCTCTAAATCGCTCAACCGGCAGGCGATGGTCGAGAAAGTCATGGAAGGCGAGGCGATCCCTTCCGGACAGCTCGTTGCCGACTTCCTGTTCGGTGCGACGAAGAACCTGAAGGTCGAGCCCTTCGATCCCGCAGGCGCGAAGAAACTGCTCGCCGAAGCAGGCTATCCCGAAGGCTTCGCGCTCACGATCCATGCGCCGAACAACCGCTACGTGAATGACGCTAAAATAGCGCAGGCAGTCGCGCAGATGCTAAGCCGCGTCGGTATCGACACCGCTGTCGTCGCGATGCCGTCATCGACGTTTTTCACGCAAGCGACGGAGCTCAAGTTCAGCTTCATGCTGGTCGGTTGGAGTACCGGCACCGGCGAAGCGTCGTCCGCTCTGAAGGCGCTGCTCATGACATACAACCGCGACAAGGGTTATGGCACCGCAAACCGGGGCCGCTATTCGAACGCGAAGGTCGATGCGCTGACCGAGGATGCATTGCAAGCGGTCGACGACGTCAAGCGCGAAGCCTACCTGCAGCGCGCAACCGAGCTTGCGATCAACGACACTGGCATCGTGCCGCTTCACTTCCAAGTCAATTTGTGGGCGACACGAGACGGCATCACCTACGTCCCGCGCGTCGACGAGAACACGCTGGCATGGAAATTCAAGCCGGCTTCAGTCAAGTGAGAGACGCAGCCGCGCCACCGGTCGTCGCCACACAGGCGAAGCACTTCATTGCCAATCGTTGGGTCGCGTCTGCGACCGGCGCGACCTTGCCGATGTTCGATCCGTCGGACGGAGAGCCTTTTGCGGCAATCGCGGCGGGCACGGCGCCGGATATCGACGTTGCCGTCGGCGCCGCGCGACGCGCGGTCGAAGGTCGTTGGGGCAAACTTGCGCCTGCCGAAAAGGGACGCCTTCTCGCGAAGCTCGGGCGTGCAATCGAGGACCATGCCGACGAGCTCGCGTTCATCGAGGCCCGCGATTGCGGCAAACCACTTGCGCAGGCGAGAAACGACGTCGCGGCGTGCGCGCGCTATTTCGAATTCTATGGTGGCGCCAGCGATAAGCTCACAGGCGACACGATTCCTTATCCGGCGAACTATACGGTGCTCACGTGGCGCGAGCCGCACGGCGTGACCGGCCACATCATTCCGTGGAATTATCCGTTGCAGATCTTCGGCCGCTCGGTCGGCGCCGCGCTCGCGGCCGGCAACGCGTGCGTCGTCAAGCCCGCGGAGGATGCTTGCCTGTCGTTGTTGCGCGTGGCGGAGCTTGCGGCCGAAATCGCGTTGCCCGAAGGAGCGCTCAACATCGTCACGGGACTTGGACGCGGGGCCGGCGCCGCGCTCGCGCAACATCCAGGCGTCGATCACCTGTCGTTCACAGGTTCGCCAGCGACGGGCGCATGGGTAGCCGCAGAAGCCGCCAGGCGCCATTGCCCGGTAACGCTCGAGCTTGGCGGCAAGGGAGCGCAAGTCGTGTTCGCGGACGCCGATCTCGATGCCGCGCTGCCCGTTATTGTCAATGCGATTGTCCAGAACGCCGGACAGACGTGCTCAGCGGGAAGCCGGCTCGTCGTCGAGCGCTCCTGTTACGAGCAAATTCTCGGAATGCTCGGCGCGCGCTTCGCGGCACTGAAAGTCGGCCCGGCATTCGCTGATCTTGATTGCGGTCCGTTGATACGCGCGAGCCAGAAAGATCGCGTGCGGAAGTTCATTTCCGAAGCCGAGCGCGATGGTTATCCCACCGTCGCTACCGGGACGATCGTGTCCGACGCGCCCGCGGGCGGCTACTACGTCGAGCCGCGCCTGATTCGCGACGTGTCGCCGCAAAGCCGTATCGCGTGCGACGAAGTGTTCGGCCCGGTGCTTGCCGCAATGCCCTTCGCCGATGAAGCCGATGCCATCCGGCTCGCGAATGGCACGCCCTTCGGGCTCGTGTCCGGCGTCTGGACGCGCGACGGTGCGCGGCAGTTGCGGATGGCGCGCGCGATTCGCAGCGGACAGGTGTTCGTCAACAGTTATGGCGCCGGCGGCGGCGTCGAGCTGCCGTTTGGCGGAATGAAGCATTCCGGACACGGACGCGAAAAAGGTTTCGAAGGTCTGTATGGATTTACCGTCCTTAAGACGGTCGTGCTGCAGCATGGGTGACGCCCCGGGGACCGCATCCGCGCGCGCCTGTCGCGCGTATGGCAGGATTGGCGCAAGCTCCGACCAGGGCCTGTTCACGCTATGGGCACATACGCGTTGCACGACCGAAAACGCCCGGCGCAAGGCGCGGAGGCGAAGGCGGGTCGGGCACCCGGCGAGACTGCGCAACGCAGCGATGGGCGTTTTCGGCAGCAACCCGAAGGGAACGGACATCATGGGGCGCCACTCTGCGTCGCTCTCCTCGCGAAGACGTCCAGTCTTCGCTTCGTCGGGCGCCTTGAATGGCACCCCATGCCGCCCGTTCGCGTTTGCGTCCATAGCGTGAACAGGCCCTAGCCATGGCCATCCAACCGACCTTTCTACTGATCGCCGACATCGGCGGCTACACGCGCTTCATGAAGTTCCACCGCGCAAGCCTCGCCCACGCGCAGGAGATCGTCGCGCAGCTCCTTGAAGCCGTGATCGACGCGACGCACGACCACCTGAAGCTTGCCAAGCTCGAGGGCGACGCCGCGTTCTTCTACTTCGCGTGGCCGAGCGGCACCGAGCCGACGCTCGAGTTCGTCGCCGAGCAGGCGGCGACGATCTACCGCGCATTTCACCTGCGCGCCTCCGACCTCAGGATCAATACGCTGTGCGTCTGCGACGGCTGCCGGCAGGCGGGGGATCTCAAGATCAAGCTCGTCGGTCACCTGGGCGAGGCGGCGGTGCAAAAGGTCAAGCACCTGACCGAGCTCGCCGGCGTGGACGTAATTCTCGTCCATCGGCTGCTCAAGAACGACGTGCCGATATCGGAGTACATGCTGATGACCGAGCCCGTGCACCGGCGCGTCGACTCCTCGCTCCGGGAGCGCGCGCGGGCACACGCGCTCGAGCTCGACGACCTGGGTCCTACCGATGCGTTCTACGTCGACCTCGAGCGCTACGCTGGCGAGGTGCCGCCCGCGCCGAGGATCTCTTTTCTCGCGAAGCTCGCGCGGCATTGGCGGCTCAGCGTGCGGTCGTTTCCGGCATTCATCGGCTTGGCCGAGGCCTGCAAGGGCTTCCGCAACGTCGATCGGACGCCGCCCTCCGTCGCCCGAAGCGGGGCCGCATGAGACTGACGAGCAAGGTCGCGATCGTCACGGGCGCCGGATCGGGGTTTGGCGAAGGCATTGCCAAACGTTACGCTGCCGAAGGCGCAATGGTCGTCGTCAACGACATCGATGTCGCGAACGGCGAACGCGTCGCGCGTGAAATCGTCGCCGCGGGCGGCAGAGCGCAGTTCTGCGCCGCCGATGTGTCGAGCGATGCGGACGTCGCGCGCCTCGTGGCCGCGACGCTCGCGGCCTTCGGAGACCTCGATATCGTCGTCAACAACGCCGGCACGACGCATCGCAACCAGCCGATGCTCGACGTGACCGAAGACGAATTCGACCGTATTTACGACGTCAATGTAAAAAGCCTTTTCCTGACGGCGAAGCATGCCGTTCCGCATTTTCGCAAGAACCATCGCGGCGTCTTCATCACAATCGCCTCGACGGCCGGCGTGCGGCCGCGGCCCGGGCTCACGTGGTACAACGGCAGCAAGGGCGCGGCGATCACGACGTCGCGATCGATGGCGGCGGAGCTCGCGCCCGACAACGTCCGCGTCAACGTGATTAATCCGGTCGCGGGCGAGACGGGGATGCTCGCCGACTTCATGGGACAGGATACGCCGGAGATGCGCGCCAAATTCATTGCCACGATTCCGCTGGGTCGGCTTTCGCTGCCCTCGGACGTCGCCACCGCCGCGGTATTCTTCGCCTCCGACGAAGCGGCATTCATCACCGGCGCCTGCCTCGAGGTCGACGGGGGACGGTGCGTCTAGCGAGCGGCCCACTGGGGTACCGGCGAAGTGAGGGCTCGCAATCGCGAGTTGGCGCATGAGGCGGACGAGGGGCGGAGGCCGAAGCGCTTTGCAAATTAGCCGAGCGCCAACAATACGATCGGCTCGGCGGGCAACGGAATGACGGCCATCAGGTTGTCGCCATCGCGCCGCCAACGCGCCCACG
Source organism: uncultured beta proteobacterium (assembly GCA_963724975.1). Classification (GTDB taxonomy): domain Bacteria; phylum Pseudomonadota; class Gammaproteobacteria; order Burkholderiales; family Casimicrobiaceae; genus CAIWHR01. Next base: position 223,628 of record CAVRXB010000008.1, read on the forward strand.
GCGCGTAACGCTGCAGCAGCGCGATGATTGCGGTGTTGTCCGGAAGTACGATCGCGTGAAGCTGCCGGATGCCGCGCGCGGTTGCCGCGTCGGCGAGTCGCGCGACGAGTGCTTTCCCGATACCGCGCCCCTGGAACGCGTCGACAACCGTGATCGCGATTTCCGCGGTCCTCGGATCTGCCGCCGTTCGCGCAAAGCGCGCCACGCCGACTCCTTCCAGCGCTCCGTCAGCGCCGCGAGCGCAGACGCCGAGCGCGTACTGGTTCCAGCCGTCCATCGCGGTGAGTCTATGTAGCTCGAGTTCCGTCAGCTCGCGTCGCGGCGCAAAAAAACGGCGGCGAATGGATTCCGGAGACAGGCGCGTCATCGCCGCAGCGATCAGCGGCTTCGACGCTGGGGTGATGGGCCGAACGGCGAGCACGCGCCGTCAGTCAAAGCGATCGAATCCTTGGCACCGGGATTGGGCAGCAGCTCGGTCGGCATGGCACCTCCAGAAAGCGATGTCATACAGGGGCTTGCGTTTGAATCATATCTATAATATTATGATTACAATGGCACGATACGCAAAAGAACACAAGGGGCAAACGCGGGCTCGAATCCTTGCCGCCTCGGATCGCCTGCTCAAGGAGCGGGGCGCCGAGGCCGCCTCGATCGACGCTGTGATGAAGGATGCCGGACTGACAGTCGGCGGCTTCTACGCGCACTTCGCATCCAAGGACGATCTCGAGCGCGAGACGCTGCTCTACGGTCTTGATGCCAGCATGGACAGGATGCTCGCTGCGCTTGCCGACATCGCCGATGACCGCGCGTGGCTTCGCGCGCTCATCCATCACTATCTGCACCAAGTCGATGAACCGGACCTCGCCAGCGCCTGTCCGTTGACGCTGCTCCTGCCGGAAGTGACGCGTGGCGGGGCGGCTTTTCAGGCGGCTTTTAGCGAACGCACCGCCGCGTTGCTGAAGCGCGTCGCGCACCGCTTTCCTCCGGCTGCCGGCATGTCCCCGCGCGAGGTCGCCATTGCCGTGTTCGCGAGTTGCGCGGGTGCCGTGGCCTTCGCTCGGACGATACCCGCCCCGCATGCGCGCGAGCGGGTGCTGAACGCAACCGAAACGATGCTGGTCGCAACACTCGGACTCGACGATCAGCGAGGCGCAGCGCCTTAGAATCGGCACGCGCTAGGAGCTGTTCCGGAGTCTTGCGGCAGCAGGCAGGCGGCGCCGTGGCCGCGCGTTCCGTGCCACAATCGCGCGCCGATTGGTTCCTCGGGACATGCCATGCTCTCGACCTTCGACCGCGCACTCCTTCGAGTCAATCGCTGGGCCGTGATCGCGATCCTGGCTTCGATGGCGCTGATGGTGTTTGCCAATGTGGCGCTGCGTTTCCTCACTGACCATTCGATTCTCTGGGTCGAGGAGGTTTCCCGTTACCTGATGATCTGGCTCACGTTCCTGGGCTCGGGGATCGTCCTGCGCTACGGCGCGCACATCGGCATCGACACCTTGCAGGAGCGCTTTCCGCGGCAGGCTCCATTCCTGCGCGCGGTCATTTTCGTGCTGTTGCTGGTGTTCTTCGTCGCCATGGTCGGACTGGGATTTCGCTATGCCCTCCTGACGTGGGCGCAGACGACGCCGGTCATGCAAATTCCGGTCGGAGCGGTGTACCTCGCCATGCCGGTCGGCTTCGCCCTGATGATCGTGCATATGTTGCTCATGGCGGCGCCCTACATTCGGCAGAAGCATTTTCTGTCCGACGACGAATTCGATGCGGATGCCGTGAAGCTGTGATCGCGACGCTGTTCGTCGGCTGCATCGTCCTGCTCGCACTCGGCGTCCCTGTCGCCTTCGCGCTGGGCAGTGCGACGCTCGCGGCGATTCTCGTCGGTGGCCTCCCCGCCATCGCGCTCCCCAAATATCTGTTCAGTGGGATCGACGTGTTCGCGCTGATGGCGGTGCCGTTTTTCATCCTGACTGCCGAGCTCATGACCGGCGGCGCGCTGTCCACGGTGCTGCTGCGTTTCGCGTCGCAGTTCGTGGGGCGCTTTCGCGGCGGTCTTGGACACACGAACATTCTCGCAATCACGTTCTTTTCCGGTATCAGCGGATCGGCGCTTGCCGACGCCGCGGGCCCGGGCGCGATCATGATCAGGATGATGCGCAACGACGGTTACCACCCGGAGTACGCCGCTGCACTGACGGCTGCCGTCTCGATTCTCGGTCCAATAATCCCGCCGTCGATCACGATGATCATCTATGCGCTTGCATATCCGGAAATCAATCTCGTCGGCCTGATGATCGCGGGCGTGGTGCCGGGGATCTTGATCGCGGTCGCGATGGCGGCAATCAACCATCTCATCTCGACCCGTCGGAATTATCGCGGTGTCGCAGAGACCTTGAGACTCGCCGATTATTGGCGCAATACGTGGCGGGCCCTGCCTGCCCTCGTGTTGCCGGTGTTGATCCTGGGCGGCATCGCCTCGGGAGCGTTCACGCCGACCGAGGCGAGCGTCGTGGCGGTCTTCTACGCGCTCGCGGCGGGGCGCTGGATCTACCGGTCGCTCGAGTGGCGGATGCTGCCGTCGATTCTGGCGCGCTCTGCGCTGATGACGGCGTCGGTGCTGGTGATTGTCGCAATGTCGGCGGCGTTCGCCTGGGTGCTCACCGTCTCCCGTATTCCGCAGCAGATGACGGAGCTCATCGTCGCGGCGAATCTCTCACCGCTCGCCTTCCTGTTCGCCGTCAACGTGTTGCTGCTCGTCTTCGGCATATTCATCGAGCCCCTTCCGGGGGTCGTCGTGCTGGTGCCGATCCTCGCGCCCATTGCGCACGCACTCGGAATCAACGATTTGCAATTCGGCATTATCGTCATCGTGAACCTGACGATGGGCATGATCACGCCGCCCGTCGGCGGGCTGCTGTTCGTGACGTCGGTGGTCGCCAAAGTGCCGCTGACCAGGATGGTTGCGGAGCTGTGGCCGTTCGTGTGGGCACAGGTCGCCGTGCTGGCGCTACTGTCCGTGGTCCCGCAAATCAGCACGCTGCTGCCGGGGTTCTTCGGCTTCCGCTAACACGCGCTGGCGCACAGGGAGGGCGCTGACGCTGTCGCCCTGAAGCCAGGTGGCGTAGGATCTTGTTGCGATGTTCATGTATCAGGTTCATGAGCCAGGTCACGTCCCTCCTCGCGGCCATCGGTGAAGGTAAGCCCGACGCGCTCGGCGAGTTGTACGCGCTGCTGTACCCGGAATTACGCCGCCTCGCGCATTCGCGGGTACGCCGCAGCGGCGATATGACGCTTCTCGAAACCACGTCGCTCGTCCACGAGTCGTATCTGCGGCTCGAGAAATCCGGCGCGGTGGCCATCGGCGAACGTGCGCAGTTCATGGCGTATGCGGCGCGCGTGATGCGCTCGGTCGTGGTCGACATGGTCCGGGCACGAAACAGCGAGCGGCGCGGCGGCGACGCGGTCCACGTCGAGCTCGACGAGGCGAACGTCGAGGCGGTGTCGGGCCCGCCGGGAGACGAAGTCCTGCGCGTGCACGACTCGCTTGAAGAGCTGGCCGCCATCGACCCTCGCCTCGTGCAGGTGGTCGAGATGCGCTATTTTGCGGGCATGACCGAGCCCGAGGTCGCGCAGGTGTTGGGCGTCGGCGTGCGCACCGTGGCTCGCGACTGGGAAAAGGCAAGGCTCTTCCTGCATGCCTGCCTCCGCTGAGTCCGTTTCGCGCCGCGACTGGCAGCAGATCTTCGTTCTGCTCGACACGGCGCTCGAGCTCGATTCGAGCCAACATCGGGCCTGGCTCGAAGCGTTGCCCGCCGAACAGGCGCGACTGTCGCCGATGCTGAATTCGCTGCTCCGCGCGCATGCCGACGTCGCGACCGGCGACTTCATGCGCGCACCCGCGACGTTCTCGCTGGCGACGGAACCGGCGCCACCCGGGCTTGCCGCACAGTCGATTGTCGGACCGTATCGCCTGCTGCGCGAGATCGGTCAAGGCGGCATGGCGAGTGTGTGGCTTGCGGACCGACCCGACGGCCTCCTCGAGCGCCAGGTCGCGCTGAAGCTGCCGCACGTGAGCTGGGGAATCGCATCGTTCGCCGAGCGGATGACCCGCGAGCGCAAGATCCTCGCGTCGCTGACGCACCCGAATATCGCTCGACTCTACGATGCGGGTATCGCCGCCGACGGCCGACCGTTCCTGGCGCTGGAATATGTCGATGGCCAGCCGATCAACGCGTACGCCGCGGCGGCGGGCCTCTCGGTGCGCGCCCGCCTCGAGCTCAGCGTGCAGGTGGCGCGTGCCGTCGCGTATGCGCACACGCATCTGGTCGTTCACCGCGATCTCAAGCCTTCGAACATCCTGATCGACGCACAGGGTCAAGCGCATTTGCTCGACTTCGGCATCGCGAAGCTCGTGGACCCGCAGTTCGGCGACGCGGCCGATGAAGGCTCGCAGCTCACTCTCGCAACGGGCCGGGCGCTGACGCCCGACTACGCCTCGCCCGAACAGATTCGCGGCGACGCGATCGGCACCGCTTCCGACATCTATTCACTGGGCGTCGTGCTGTTCGAACTGCTCGCCGGCGCTCGCCCCTATCGGCTCAAATCCGGCCTGGGTGCGGCCGCACTGGCCGAGGCGATTGCCCGCGTCGAAACACCGCACGCTAGCGTCGCCGCCACCGAACCGGTGCTGAAGCGCCAGCTGAGCGGCGATCTGGATGCGATCCTGGCCAAAGCGCTCGCCAAGGATCCTAGTGAGCGATATGCCACCCTCGATGCACTGGCTGATGACCTGGAACGCCACCTGCGCGGTGAGCCGGTCCAGGCGCGCCCGGCATCGCGCTGGTATCTCGCCGAGCGTTGGGTGCGACGGCACAAGGCCGAATCGGCGATTGCGGTCGCGCTGCTGGTCGCCGCGCTGGGCGGCGCCTACGCCCAGGTGCTGGTGTTGCTGGCGCTCGGCGTCGGCGCGGTGGTCGCGCTGTGGCAACGGAACCGTGCGCTCCGTCAGGCCGAGCTTGCCCGCGCTGCGCTCGCGCGTGCCGAGCAGGTGAAAAACTTCATCGCATCGATCTTCACGCAGGCAGTCCCGCGCGCGGGCCACGGCGGTGCCGTGACGGCGGTTGACCTCTTGCAGGCGGCCGCGCGACGAGTCGACGCCGATCTTGCAGCACAGCCTGAAGTGGCGGCCGAGTTGGGTGCGCTGATCGGTACCAGCTTCAACGATTTGGGCGACTACCGCGCCGGCCTGGAATGGCTGACAAAGGTAGTGGAGCTCTGCACGCGTACCGTGGGCGCGACCCACCCGTTCGGCCTGCAAAGCCGCTATCGCCTTGCCGAAGCCGCAAACAACATGGGCGAGCTCGCGGTTTCCGAGGCGCTGCTGCCGCGCTGGTTCGAGATCTGCGCGCCGCGCAGCCGCAGCAAACGGAGCTGCTGGTCCATGCTCTGGAGAGCCAGGCCTTCGTGCACGCTAAGCGGGGCCGCGAAGCCGCCGCGATGGCAGCGCTGAACGAAGCCGTGGAAGTTGCGACCCAACGCCTCGGCGCAGCTAGCGAAGCCGCGCTCAGCGCCCGCGCGGAACTGTCGAATACCTTTTCCCATTTCGGACACACGGGCCCGGCCCTGGAAGCCATCGAGCCCGCGTTGGCGCCCGCCCGTGCAGCCTTCGGCGCATTGCGTCCGCACCCGCTGTTGTCGATCATAGAATGCTTCCACGGGGATGCATTGGCGCGTCATCACCGCCCGCGGGAAGCGGCGAACATCCTGCGCCAGGTGCTCGCCGAACAGCGTGCGCTCGACGTGGAGGAGACGACGCGCGTGCGTGTCACGATGACGCTGCTCGGCAACGCCTTGATGCTGGGTGGTCACTTCGAGGAGGCTCAGTCGCTGGTCGCGCAGTCCGAAGCGCTGCATGAGCGCCTGACCGGCGGAGTCAACGACGAGGGCATTGCGCAGGCCAGCCGGCACACTTTGGTCTGCGCGCTCCGTGGCGATGGTCAAGGTGCGCTGCTGCATCTCGGACGCCTCGACGCCTTGGCTGCGGCGAGCGGTGAAGCCGAATCGCTCGCTATCGACCGCTTCCCTCTGCGTGTGCTCACGCTGGCCACGGCTGGGCGGCCTGCAGAGGCGCTGGAGCACGCCGATGCGATGGACCCGCATTTCGCGACGCTCACGGACACCGCCCGGGTGCGTACACACCGCGCGCGAGCGCTCGCGCTTCGGCTTGCAGGCGCGCCCGAAAATGCCCGTATCGCAGCCAAATTGGCTTTGTCGATCGCCGCCGAAGGCAGCTGCATCGGGCTCGAGCACGGGCTCGCGCTGGCCGAGGCCGCCCGCTGCAGCCTGGCGACCGGTGACCCAGCCGACGCCGCGCTTCAATTGCGTGCTGCCCTGACCGCGTGGGAGGCCGGGCAGGTCGACGGCCCTGAGTTGCTGCAGCCGGTGCACGCCGAGCTCGCCCTCCTCCAAGCGGCGCACTGACACCGCCGCGGCCGCGGGTCGCCCCCGTTGAAACGCTCGTCGCCGGAAATTCAGGCGGCCGGTGGCGTGTTTCGGCCACGAATCGCGTTTCAGTGGGTAGGAAGGATTGCGGAACCGCTCCGATTCACAAGCGTTGCGCGCGATTCCTCCGACCGAGGAGTTCACCGGGAGCCGCCATGGAACAGCGCGATCGCGAAGGCCCATTGCTTGCAGTAATCGTCCTGTTGGCGAGCCTCATGGTCGCCGCATGCGGCGGCGGCGACAGCGGGACACCTCCTGCCGCCGATGCCAACGCCTGCACGCCGGGACCGGCCGGCACGCCCGTCGACACCCCGTTCTGTCGAGGGAAGGCGAATTTTCACGATCGGACCCTCGCGGGATCGGGCAGCAACGGCCGGGCGTGCTCGGATTGCCACATGGATTCCGAGAGCTTTCAGCTGACCCCGGCGGCCGCGCAGCAGCGGTTTGCACTGATGACCACGACCGGTACCGACGATCCGCTGTTCCGCGCGATCGACGCCGATGATTTTCGCGTCAATGGCGCGGCTGCGCACGACTTCACGAACCTGACGCAGAATGGCCTGATTCGCGTCACTCTCCCGCTGCCGGCAAACGTGAAGCTTCTCGATTGTGGAGCTAAGGTCCCGTGCCCGGCCGCCGCCCGCCCGACCGCGGAAACCGAAGCCGATGTCTGGCGTTCCGTTCCCTCGATCTTCGACGCGACCATCACCGGCCCCGATGGCGCAACACCGTTGTCGCCGCGCGGACCGAACCCGAGCGGCGGCTACCAGCTGGACGGCCGCATCGACACACTGCAGAACCAGGCGCTCAGCGCGCTTCGCAACCATGCGGCCACCAGGAACGACCCGCCCGCGAGCTTCCTGGACGACCTCGCGAGCTTCCAGAGCGGGCAGTTCTCCTCCCCGAGTGTTAAAGCACTGTCGGACGCAATCGCGGCACACGCGAGCCCGCTGCCGGATCCCGATCCGGTCCTGGACTCGCTGGAAGTGGCGGGCAAGGCTGTCTTCGATTCGGTCGTGCGCCCAGTGCCACGGCAACATGGGCGGCATCCGAGCGGCAGCACGCCGATCGAACAGGGGACGCCAGGTACGCCGACCGCCCTCATCCGCTACCACAGCATCCAGAGCGCGTGTCCGCGGCCTGTCGACACCGTCAATCCGCCGCGCTTCGTGTTCGCGGCGTGCAGCGCGAGCCAGATGGAGAACGTGCGAACCTACGAGATCACCAACAGCGGCGCACCACCGAGCGGCACGCCTTGTGGCGGCGCGCCTCCCCAGCCCGCGTGCGTCACGCGAGTCACCATTTCGGACCCGGGCCGCATGTTGCTCACCGGCTACCCGGTCCTGGCGGCCCCGGTGACATCCAGCACTTCGACAACCCGAGCCTGCGCGGAATCAGCCGCACCGCGCCCTACTTCCACAACAATACTGCCGCCACGCTCGAAGACGTGCTCGAGCACTACAAGCAGTTCTTCAAGTTCGTCGCCATCCAGCAACCGGCGGCACCCCTCCTTACTACGCGACCGGGCGTCGTTCCTCCCGTCCACGACCGTCCGTTCACCGACGCCGAAGTTCCGGCGCTGCTCGCTTACCTGCGCAAGCTTTGACGACCAGGAGATCGCAATGTCGCACCGAGTACTTGGCCTGACCTTCGCTCTGGCCTTGGCCGCACTTGCCCCCGCCGATGCGGCGGCGATCGTCCAACGCACGTTCGTCGCGTCAACCGGCAACGACGCGAATCCGTGCAGCCTCGCTCAGCCCTGTCGCGGCTTTGCTCGTGCGATTACCCAGACAAGCCCGAGTGGCGAGGTAATCGTCCTCGATTCCGCCGGCTACGGCCCCGTGATCGATCACGAAGTCCGTGTCGATCATCGCGGCGGCGGCATCCACGCCGGCATCACCGTGTTCAGCGGCGATGGCATTACCGTCAACATACCCGGCGGGGTCGTCGTACTGCGCGGCTCGACTATCAGCGGGCAAGGCGGTGAGAATGGCATCCATCTGCTGGCCGCCCAGAGGCTTCGCGTCGAAAGCTGCGTCATTTCGAACATGGGCGTGGACGGCGTGATGCATTCCGCAAACGCGACTGAGCTGATCGTCATCGACACGATCGCTCGCGATAACGGCGGCAGCGGTATCGGCGGCGACTCGAACGCCTTCGTCGTGCTCGATCACGTGCGCAGCGAGCACAACGGAACCAACTGGCTTTTACATGGCTGCTTTGGTCGGCGGCGAAGCGAACGTGTCGATCAGCGACAGCGTGTTTGCGCTCAACGGCTCGAAGGGGATCTGGGTCGCGGCGACCGATACAAGTCGCATGTTCGCGCAGATCGAGAGATCGGTCGTTGCGAACAATGGCGACGATGGAATGCAGGATCAGCGCCCAGCAGGATGCCGCGATCGCGGCGAACGTGTCGCGCAATGCGATCCAGCGAAATAGCACCCATGGAATCGTAGTCCTCGGACCGGACTCAGCCGATGTAATGGTTGCTGAAAATCCGATCCTTCACGGCACCGATGTCGGCGTTCATGCCGATGGCGGCGAGCACGATCGTCCGTATGAGCGCGAACAGCCTGGGTACGGACCGGTTTTTACTTCGACGTCGTAGCATCCAATGATGCGTTCCTTCACACGGCCGGAAACAATGCCGGCGTGATCCTCGTAGACACGTCACGAGCCTGGTGCCGATGTTTTGATCATAGTGCTCAAGCATTGACGATTCGTGGAGATTCAAATGTTGCATCGCATCTTTGCATCTGCGGCTGTCGCATTTGCGCTGTCGATCGTCTCCTCGTTCGAGGCCGCAGCGGCCACCCAGCGTACGTTCGTCGCGTCGACAGGAAGCGACGCTGCCGCCTGAGCCTCACCCAGCCCTGCCGCGGCTTCGCGCGCGCAATCACGCAGACCAATGCCGGCGGCGAGGTGATCGTGCTCGACTCCGCCGGCTATGGGCCGGTGATCATCACCAAATCGGTCTCGCTGATCGCTCGCGCGGGCATCTACGCCGGCATCAGCGTGGTCAGCGGCGACGGCGTGACCGTCAACGCGCCCGGCGCGACGGTCGTGCTGCGCGGCCTGTCGATCAATGGGCAAGGCGGTTCGAACGGTGTAAACGTCCTCGGCGCAGCGCGGGTGCGCATCGAAAGCTGCGTCATCTCTGGAATGGGCATCGACGGCATCATGTATTCGGCGCCGGGGCTCGCGCTGGTTGTGCTCGATACTATCGTCAGCAACAACGGGGCGAGCGGAATCGGGCGTGATGCGGATGCTTTCGTCGTCCTCGACCATGTGCGCAGCGAGCACAACGGGACCAACGGTTTCTATATGGCCTCGCTCACCACTGAGGCGCGCGCCACCATCACCGACAGCATCTTCGCTTTCAATGCCAAGAACGGGATTTGGTTCGCCGCGACCGGTACTGGCAAGACTTACGCGCAAGTCGAGCGATCCGTATTGGCTGACAACAGTGCCAACGGGGTCAAGGTCAGCGCTTCCTCGAACGCTCTTGTACGAGCCTCCGTGACCCGGAATGCGCTTCATCGAAATGCCCGCACCGCGGTCGCGGCGGAAGGACCCGGCGTGGTGATAGCGGGGGCCTCCGAAAACACGATTCTCTTGATCGACGACGGTCTCAGCGCCACGGGCGCGAAGACTACTTTTTTCGCAGGCGCTAACAGCGTGGTGCCGGGTGCCAACGCTGATACGGTTCATGCGCTCGAGGCAGCGGATTCCAGCGTGTTCTATTCTTACGGCAATAACATCGGCTATTCAATTTCAGTCGGCCCCATCCAGCCCCTTAAAGGGTTCTGACGGACATCGCACCGGAAGACCGTCACGCTCCGTGCGGGTACGCTGCTCGTGCTTGCCTGCCCGTCCGCGGTCGCAGCCCCAGCGCCGCTGGGCCGAGCGCGCTTTCGCTAGCCCGCCGGCATCTGATAGCCCGGCGTCGACTTCGAGATGGCCTCGCTCCTCGTCGTCATGTCCTCGGCGATGCCCTCGAACAGCGGCGTCGTGAGGTAGCGCTCGCCGGTGTCGGGCAGCATGCAGAGGATGACCGATGCCGGCCGGCGCCTTCTCGGCGACCTGCATCGCCACGGCGAAGGTCGCGCCGCCGGAGATGCCGGTGAAGATGCCTTCCTTCTGCGCCAGCGCCCTGGCCCACTTGACGCCGTCGGCGCCGGCGATCGGAACGACGCTCGTCGTAGTATTTCTTGTCGATCGCCTCCTGCAGCACCAGCGGGATGAAGTCGGGCGTCCAGCCCTGGATCGGATGCGGCTCGAACGCCGGGTGGCTGACCGCCGGGCGAGCCGTCGGCGCCGCGCTCCTGCGCCTTGCCGCTGCCGACGAGCTGCGCGTTGGCCGGCTCGCTCAGGATGATCTTCGTCTCCGGCCGCTCGCGTCGCAGCACGCGCGCGACGCCGGCCACGGTGCCGCCGGTGCCGTAGCCGGTGACGAAGTAGTCGAGCCGCTCGCCCTTGAAGTCGGCGAGGATCTCGCGCGCCGTCGTGGCCTCGTGGATCTCGGCGTTGGCCGCCGTCTCGAACTGGTGCGCCAGGAACCAGCCGTTCGCCTTCGCCAGCTCGACGGCCTTCTGGTACATGCCGAAGCCCTTCTGGCCGCGCGCGGCGTCAGCACGACCTTGGCGCCGAGCATGCGCATCAGCTTGCGCCGCTCGATCGAGAAGCTGTCGGCCATGGTGACGACCAGCGGATAGCCCTTCTGCGCGCACACCATGGCGAGGCCGATGCCGGTGTTGCCGCTGGTCGCCTCGACCACCGTCTGGCCGGGCTTCAACGTGCCGTTGCGCTCGGCCGCCTCGATGATGTTGACCGCCAGCCGGTCCTTGACCGACGACGCGGGATTGAACGCCTCGGCCTTGACGTAGATGCGCACGCCCTTCGGCGCGAGATTGTTGACCCGGATGCACGGCGTGTCGCCGATCGTGTCGAGCACGCTGTCGAACAGACGACCGCGGCCGTCGGTGGTCCTGACCTTGGAAGCGGGAGGCATGGATCCCTCTTTGTGATGGGCTATTCGATTGCGCTGCGGAGTATTCAGCGTACATCCGCGGCGGTCAATCGGCCGCGTTCCGACGGCGCCACCTACGGGGACGCGCGCGTACGGGCTAGCGCATTTTCGGGGCGTTACTTGTAATTCTTGATCCGGTCGATGTTCTCCTGGCCGAAGCGTTTGCCGAAGTCGCGCGTAGACGGGCGCGAGCACGGCCTGGAATTTCCCTTTGTCGACGGTTTCGACAATCACCATACCCTTCGCGCGGAGATCGGCGACGGCTTTTGCTTCGTCGTCGTCGATGCGCGCGCGGTTGGCCTTGACCGCTTCCCTCGCGGCGTCCTGGAAGGCCTGCTTGTCGGCGGCGGAAAGCTTGTCCCATTTGCCCTTGTTCATGAGAATGAGGGCGGGCGAATAGACATGACCGGTGAGCGTCAGATTCTTCTGCACCTGATCGAGCTTCGCCGCCGTGATCACCGAAAGCGGATTCTCCTGACCGTCCACCGTGCCCTGCTGCAACGCCGTGTACACCTCGGTGAACGCCATCGGCGTTGGCAGGATGCCGAATTGCTTGTACGCCTGTATGTGAATCGGATTCTCCATCGTCCGCATCTTGAGGCCTTTGAGATCGTCGGGGCCGTTGACGGCGCGCTTGCTGTTGGTCATGTGGCGGAAACCATTTTCGGCCCATGCCAGGGCGACGATTCCTTTGGGCGGAAATTTCTGCAGCATCTCCTGTCCGATCGGGCCATCGAGCACCGCCCGCGCCTGCGCGTAGTCGCGAAACAGGAAGGGGATATCGAGGATCGCGACTTCGGGCACGAAGTTGGGTATCGGGCCCGTCGACGTGAGCGTGAGGTCGAGCGTGCCGAGCTGGACGCCTTCGATGGATTCGCGCTCCGCGCCCAGCGCGCCTGCGTAGAAGTTCTGGACCTTGTAGCGGCCGCCGGTGCGTTTCTCGACCTCCCGCGCAAATGTGTCGATGGCAACGCCATAGTGCGAATTCTGGGCCACCGAAATGTTCATTTTCAGCGTTTCCTGGGCGGCGGCAGGAACGGCCGGCGCAGTGAGCGCGGCGGCCAGAACGACCGGAACGGCGATGTGCAGCAGGCGCATGGCGGTTTCCTCCAGAAGACAGCCCGAACGGTTGCAGGACCAACCCGTTGGGGGCCGATTCTAGCTTGTCGCGGGCTATTCTTTCGGGGCGACGCCCGCTTTATGAAATAATCGCCTTGGAGCGACCCCCAGGCCGGGTTGCCAACCGATCCTTCGGTCCCGACAGGTCCCGCCTCCATGCTCGATAGCAACGTGCACGCGCAGCTTGCGGCTCTCCTGCCGCCATCGGCGCTCCTGACCGCTCCCGAAGATACGCGGCCCTACGAGTGCGACGGGCTCACGATTTATCGCCAGTTGCCCGCGGCCGTGGCAATTCCCGACCACGAATCGCAGGTGGTCGCTGTCTTGAAGCAATGCCATGCCTCGCGCCTGCCCGTCGTCGCGCGCGGGGCGGGCACGAGCCTTTCCGGTGGCGCGATGCCGGACAAGAACGGTGTCGTGCTGTCGCTCGCTAAGTTCACGAAGATCATCGCGATCGATCCACTCGCTCGCACCGCTGTCGTTCAGCCCGGCGTGCGCAATTCCGCGATCAGCGAAGCGGCGGCGCCTTACGGGCTTTTCTACGCGCCGGATCCGTCGTCGCAGATCGCCTGCACGATTGGCGGCAACGTGGCCGAGAACGCAGGCGGTGTCCATTGCCTCAAGTACGGGCTCACCGTGCACAACGTCCGGCGCGTGCGCAGCGTTCTCATAACGGGCGAGGTCGTCGAGTTCGGCAACGACGCGCTCGACAGTCCCGGTTACGACCTGCTTGCGCTGATCAACGGGTCGGAAGGATTGCTTGCGGTCATCACCGAGATCACGGTCAAGCTGACGCCAAATCCACAGCAGGCGCAGGTCGCTCTTGCTGCGTTCGACGACCTGGTCGGCGCCGGGGCCGCGGTGTCAGCCGTCATCTCGGCAGGTATCGTGCCCTCGGGGCTCGAGTTGATGGACCAGGCGGCCACGCGCGCTGTCGAAGAGTTCGTCCATGCGAATTACCCGCTCGACGCGAAGGCCGTGCTGCTGGTCGAGACCGACGGCATGGCGGAGGAAGTCGCGTTCGAGATGGCGGAGATCCGCCGTGTTCTGAACGAGGCCGGCGCGACCGAAGTCCGCGTGTCGAAAGATGAGGCGCAGCGGCTCCTCTTCTGGTCCGGACGCAAGGCTGCCTTTCCCGCGATCGGCCGCATCACGCCGGATTATTACTGCATGGATGGAACAATTCCGCGCAAGGCGCTGGCCGCGGTGCTGGCGCGAATCGAAGAACTTTCGGTCCAGTTCGGACTGCGCTGCGCGAACGTGTTCCACGCCGGAGACGGCAACCTGCATCCGCTGATCCTGTACGACGCCAACGCCGAGGGCGAAGTGGAGCGCACCGAGGCATTCGGCGCCGCGATCCTCGAGCTCTGCATCGAAGTCGGCGGGACGATCACCGGTGAACACGGCGTCGGTGTCGAGAAGCTGCCTCAGATGTGCGTGCAGTTCAGTCCCGGCGAGCTCGAGCGATTCCTTGCGATCAAGGCCGCTTTCGATCCCGACGCGCTGCTCAATCCCGGCAAGGGCGTCCCGACGCTGCATCGATGCGCCGAGTTCGGCAAGGTCCACGTCCATCACGGCAAGCTCCCGCATCCGGACATTCCAAGATTCTAGGGCCTGCTCACGCTATGGACGCAAACGCTCCCCTCGGGTTGCTGCCGAAAACGCCCATCGCTGCGTTGCGAAGTCTCGCCGGGTGCCCGACCCGACTTCGCCTCCGCGCCTTGCGCTGGGCGTTTTCGGCCGTGCAACGCGTATGTGCCCATAGCGTGAACAGGCCCTAACGCCATGACTCCACGCACCGATGTGCGCCCAGCACGCCCGGATGCCCGCGACGTCGCGGACCTCGTGACACGGCTGGCGGCGGATTATGGTGACCGCGCGGTGACCACGCGAGCGATCCGCGAAGGCCACAGCCACGGCGAAGGCCTCGCCGATGCCGCGCTGCCCGATGTCGTCGTGTTCCCGCAGACGAACGAAGAGGTCGCGGCGATCGTCAGTCTTTGCTACGCCGCGCGCGTCCCGGTGATCGCATTCGGTGTCGGCACGTCGCTCGAAGGCCATGTCGCCGCGCTGTCGGGCGGCGTTTGCGTCGATCTGTCGCGGATGGATCGGGTGCTCGAGGTCAATGCTGAAGACCTCGATTGCCGCGTGCAGGCTGGCGTTACTCGCGAGCAGGTGAATGCCGAGCTCAAAGGCACCGGACTCTTCTTCCCGATCGATCCCGGTGCCAATGCCACCATCGGCGGCATGACGGCGACGCGCGCTTCGGGAACCAACGCCGTGCGGTACGGCACGATGCGCGAAAACGTGCTCGGACTCACCGTGATCACGAGCGACGGGCGGATCATCCGCACCGGCGGCCGCGCGCGGAAATCGAGCGCCGGCTACGACCTGACGCGGCTCTTCGTCGGTTCCGAAGGCACGCTCGGGATCATCACCGAGATTCAGCTACGCCTCTACGGGGTACCCGAAGCGATGGCGGCGGCGGTCTGCCAGTTCCCGGACCTCGAGAATGCGACTCGGACGGTGATCACGGCGATGCAGTGCGGGATCCCGGTCGCCCGGATCGAGTTGCTCGACGATGTTCAGATGCGCGCGTGCATCCGCTACTCGAAGCTCGAAGGCCTCGATGAAAAACCGACGTTGTTTTTCGAATTCCACGGCAGTGAGACGGGCGTAGCCGAGCAGGCCGCGCAGATGCAGGCAATCGCAGAGGAGCACGAAGGGAGCGCGTTCGAGTGGGCGACCAAGCCCGAGGATCGTTCGCGGCTGTGGAAGGCCCGCCATGCGGCCTATTACGCGGCGATGGCTCTCGTGCCGGGCACGCAGGGATTCGCCACCGACGCGTGCGTGCCGATCTCCCGGCTCGCCGACTGCATTCTCGAGACCAAGGCCGATGTCGAAGCGAGCGGCCTCGTGGCGCCCATCGTCGGTCATGTCGGCGACGGCAATTTCCATCTGGTCGTACTGTTCGATCCGAACGACCCGGATCAGCGCGCGAAGGCCGAAGCGCTCGCCGAACGTGTTTCGATGCGCGCTATTGCGATGGGTGGCACGTGCACGGGCGAACACGGGATCGGCGTGCACAAGCTCGGCGCTCTCGTTGTCGAGCACGGCGATGCGGTCGACCTGATGCGCACGGTCAAGCGCGCGCTCGATCCGCACGGAATCATGAATCCGGGCAAGACGGTCCCGAACTGAGGGCTGCGATGTATACGCTCTACCTCGGCAACAAGAATTACTCGACATGGTCGCTGCGCGGATGGCTCGCCGCTAAATTGTCCGGCGCGCCGTTTCGCGAGGTGATGGTCACGCTGTCGGGCACTTACAACGTGGAGTGGCGGCGTTTCTCGCCGACCGCGCGCGTTCCCGCGCTGCACGACGGCGACGTCGTGGTGTGGGATTCGCTCGCCATCGCCGAATATCTCGCCGAACGGCATCCCGGCATGTGGCCCGCCGATGCGTCCGCACGCGCGTACGCCCGGTCCATCGCGTGCGAAATGCACTCTGGGTTCTCTCACCTGCGAAACGACATGACAATGTGCATCCGCGAGCGGGTCGACGTGCGGCCCTGGTCGCCGGAACTTGTGACAGACATCGCCCGCGTCGTCGAAATCTGGACTGAGTCACGGGAGCGCTTCGGCAAGGATGGGCCCTATCTGATGGGTGCCTTTACGCTCGCCGATGTGTTCTACGCGCCGGTTTCGTTCCGGTTCCGCACGTATGGCGTGACGCTTGCAGGCACTGCGGCCGCTTACCTCGACGCGCTTGCCGCGCATCCGTTCGTGCGCGAGTGGGAAGCGGCGGCGCGCGCAGAAACGACGATCATCGATGCCGACGAGCCCCGGCTGATTTACCGTGACAAGATCGCGTCGCTCTCCGCAGGCGGGGCCGCCGGCCCCCCATGATGGAGGCCGTGATCGCGAACTGGCAGGCGCGGATTCGCGCGGCGGTCGCTGCCGGCGCGCCGCTGCGCATCCGCGGCGGCGGCACCAAGGATTTCTACGGCCAGGCGCTTGCGGGTGACGTGCTCGACACCACCGCGTGCGAAGGCATCGTCGACTACGATCCGACGGAGCTCGTGATTACCGTGCGCGCCGGCACGCGGCTCGCTCATGTCGAGAGGACGATGCGCGCCGAAGGCCAGATGATCGCCTGCGAGCCGCCGCGTTTTGGCGAGGAGGCGACGATCGGCGGCTTCGTCGCGGCCGGGCTTTCGGGTCCGCGCCGGCCTTACGCGGGTGCCGTGCGCGATCTCGTCCTCGGCATCCGCATTGTCGACGGCAAGGGCGACGACCTGCGCTTCGGTGGGCGGGTCATGAAGAACGTCGCGGGCTTCGACGTTGCGCGCCTCATGACGGGCGCGCTCGGCACGCTTGGCGTCATCAGTGAAGTTTCCCTGCGGTGCATGCCGATGCCGAAGGCGGAAACGACACGCGTGCTCCAATGCTCCGCCGATGAGGCTATCCGCATGACGAACGAGTGGGGCGGCAAGCCGCTCCCGATTACGGCGACCTGCTATCACGCGGGTCGGCTCGCGGTACGGCTGTCGGGCACGGCGGCGGCGGTCGAGGCGGCCGTTGCGAAAATCGGCGGGATGGCGCTGCCGAACAACGACCGCGGCGGCGCATTCTGGCGCAGCATCCGCGAGCAGACGCAACCTTTCTTTCTCGCCGCCGCGAGTCCGGGTTCTACGCTGTGGCGTCTGTCGGTGAAGCCGACGGCGCCCTACACGGATCTCGACGGTGATCAACTGATCGAATGGGGTGGTGCGTTGCGCTGGCTGCACGCGAGCGATGGCCCGAGTGCCGCGCGCGTCCGCGAATGGGCGAGCGGGCATGGCGGGCACGCGACGCTGTATCGTGCCGCCGACAAGGCGCCGGGCGTCTTCCAGCTGCTTCCCGAATCGCTGCACGCGCTGCATCGGCGGCTCAAGGCGGCGTTCGATCCGGCAGGCGTACTCAATCCCGGCCGCCTGTATCCGGATTTCTGAGCGGATCCACGTGCAAACCGCGCTCGCCGATTTCATCAAGGACACACCTGACGGCCGCGAAGCGGACGAGATCCTGCGCAGCTGCGTGCATTGCGGTTTTTGTCTTGCCACGTGCCCTACCTATCAGCTGCTGGGCGATGAACTCGACGGCCCCCGCGGACGCATCTATCTCATGAAGCAGGTGCTCGAGGGTGCCGCGGCCACGGAGAAAACGCAGCTGCATCTCGATCGTTGCCTCACTTGCCGGTCCTGCGAAACGACGTGTCCTTCGGGCGTCAAATATGGCCGCCTGCTCGACATCGGGCGTCACATCGTCGACAAGCAAGTCGGACGATCGCAAGCGGCGCGCGCCGGCCGCTTCGCAATCCTCGCCGGCTTGCTTTCCGGTCCGCTGTTCGCGGCCGCGCTTTCGCTGGGCCGTCTCGTGAAGCCCGTGCTTCCACGAGAGATCGGGTCCGGCATTCCCGATCGGCTGCCCGCGGGCAAGTGGCCGGACGCGCGGCATCCGCGCAGGATGATCGTGCCCGTCGGTTGCGTACAAGCTGCGCTCTCACCGATCATCGACTCGGCGATGGCGCGCGTGCTCGACCGCATCGGGATTTCGCTCGTTCGCGTGTCCGGAGGCGGCTGCTGCGGCGCGCTGCCCTATCATCTGGGCGAGCAGGAGCGCGCGGTGGACATCGTCAAGCGCAACATCGACGCATGGTGGCCTCACATCGAGCAGGGTGCTGAGGCGATCGTCGTCACGGCAAGCGGATGCGGCGTGATGGTCAAGGACTACGGCCACTTGTTGCGGCTCGATGCCAATTATGCAGCGAAGGCGAAAAAGATCTCTGAGCTTGCGCGCGATACCGTCGAGGTGGTTGCCGCGGAATGGGCGCGAATCGCACCCAAGGTCGCAATGGACCTGGGATCGCGCAAGGTGGCCTTTCATTCGCCATGTACGCTGCAGCATGGGATGAAGCTCAAGGGTCGGGTCGAGGAAATACTCCATGCGTTGGGGCTCGAGCTCACGACCGTCCCCGACGCGCATCTGTGCTGCGGTTCCGCCGGCACGTATTCGATCCTGCAACCCGAGCTTTCGATTGCGCTGCGAACGAAGAAGCTCGCGGCGCTCGAGTCGGGGCAGCCGGAAGTGATCGCGTCCGCCAACATCGGTTGCATCATGCATCTCGCTGAAGGCGCATCGGTCAAGGTGCGCCACTGGATCGAGCTTCTCGATTCGCGAATGGTAGGCGGCCCGCGCTCGCCCGCATGACGCAAGACGCGACGAAAACCGCAGCGCCCGCCGCCGGACTGCGCGCCGGGTATCGCCGCTTCCTGTCAATTCCATCGCGCTGGATGGACAACGATTGCTACGGCCACATCAACAATGTGACCTACTATTCGTATTTCGACACTGCGGTGAATCAGCACCTGATCGTGGACGGTGGCCTTGATATCGCCGGGGGACCCGCCATCGGCCTCGTGGCCGAAACGATGTGCCGGTTCCGAAAGCCATTGTCGTTTCCCGATATCATCGACGCCGGCTTGCGCGTCGTGAAGATCGGGACGTCGTCGGTGCGCTACGAGATCGGACTGTTTCAGCAAGGGGATGACGAGCCGGCAGCAACCGGTTATTTCGTTCACGTATGGGTGGATCGCGTAACCAGTCGCCCGGTGCCTGTGCCCTCGGCTATTCGCGCGGTGCTCGAGCGGCTGGTCGCGGAACGGACCGGATGACGGCGGATTCGTGCGGGCGGTTGCATTGATTCCGAGCGCTACAACATCGCCGCCGACGATCGTCGAATGCGCGCCGATGACAAGCGCAACACGCGGCGAAGCGGAAGCGCTGCTCGCGGGCTTCTTGCGCGGCGACGCGCATTATCTCGCCTCGAGCGCCGCTTATGGCGATGGCGGCAGGCAGGCGCTGGCGCGAGCGCTCGATCTTTTTCTCGCGCACCCCGAAATCGGGTTCGTCTGGATTGCGCGCACGACGGCCGACGCGCCGACGGCTGTCGGCGTATGCGTCGTCTGTTACGCGATCTCCACGTCGCGCGGGACGTTCGTGGCAAAACTCGACGACGTGACGATCCCTGACGTCTGGCAGGGCCGCGGCGTCGGAGCGGCGATGCTGCGCGGACTCGCGTCCCATCTACGCGAGCGCGGGATCACGCGCATCGACTTCGCCTGTCATCGCGACAACTCGAGGGCGTGGCGCTTCTATGAGCGGCTGGGTTTCCAACCGCTCGACGAGGAGCGCATCTCGCTCCTAATTGCTTGAGAACAGGTGCGATGGCTGAGCGCGCACGTATGGTGGCTCTCGTTCCAGCGGCTGGGGGCGGCCGCCGCTTCGGAGGTGAGGCGCCCAAGCAATACGCGCTGCTTGCGGGTCGCGCACTTCTCGCGTGCACGCTGGATCGCCTGGCGACCGCACTGTCGCCGCTACCTGTCGTGGTGGCGCTCGCGCCGGACGACAATTACTACGATGCCGTTATCGGCCAGCGCGGCGGCGTGGAAACGCTGCGCTGCGGCGGCGACACGCGCGCCGCGACCGTGGCCAACGCGCTTGCCTCGCTGGCGGCGCGATGCAGCGATGACGATTGGGTTCTGGTCCACGATGCAGCGCGGCCGTGCGTCCCGGTGGACGCCGTACTGCGTCTGACGGCTGAAGTGGGCGCGGACCCCGTCGGTGGACTGCTCGCCGTTCGCATTGCCGACACGCTGAAGCGTGAGGATCCGGTGCATTCCGGCCGCGTGCTCCGTACTGAAGAGCGCGCCGGCATCTGGCAGGCGCAGACGCCCCAGATGTTCCGCTTCGGCATCCTGCGCGCCGCGTTCGGATTGCCAGGCGCACTCGCGACGACCGACGAGGCGCAAGCCGTCGAGGCGCTCGCGGGCACAGGCGTGTGCGCACGACCGCGACTCGTCACCGGCAGCGCGCAGAACGTGAAGGTCACGTATCCTTCCGATCTCGCGCTCGCGGCTGCCATCCTCGCGACGCAGGAGACTCCGCCATGACCATCCGCATCGGCAACGGCTTCGATGTGCATGCGCTTGTTGCCGGACGCCGCCTCGTACTGGGTGGCGTGACGATTCCCTACGAGCTTGGCCTCGACGGACACTCGGATGCCGACGCTTTGCTGCACGCGATCATCGACGCCATTCTGGGGGCGCTCGCATTGGGCGACATCGGTGCGCATTTTCCCGACAGCGATGCACGATGGAAAGACGCCGACAGCCGCGTGTTGTTGCGCCGTGTCGCGGACCTTGCCACCGCCCAGGGATTTGCGGTCGAGAACCTCGACACGACGGTGATCGCGCAGGCGCCAAAGCTCGCTCCGCATGTGCCGCAAATGCGCGCCAACATCGCCGCCGACCTGGGCTGCGACGTCAAGCAGGTGAGCGTCAAGGCGACAACGACCGAACGGCTGGGATTTGCCGGACGCGGCGAAGGGATCGCCGCGCTTGCGACCGTGCTGCTGTTCGCGCGTTAAGGGACTTCGTATTACGGCGCCAGTGGAACGGCGACGCGCGCGATCGTGCCACCGCCATCCCGCCGCAAGAGATCGAACGTGCCGCCGTGCAGACGCGCGATCCGATCGACGATCGCCAGCCCGAGACCGGCGCCCGCAACCCCGCTCGCGTTCGTGCGCGACGACGATGCCCTCGTGAATGGCTGCTTCAACCGTTCGACGTCCTTCGGCGCGATCCCGGGCCCGCGATCGGCGATCTCCAGCACGAATTTTCCGTTGGCGATCGTCGTAGTGACCTCCACCGGCGGCGCGCCATAGGCGAGCCCGTTGTCGATGAGGTTGGTGACGAGTCGCGAGAAAGCCGTTGCCCGCAGCGGCACCGGCGGCAGCGGCTGCACCGTATACCTCACATCGCGGCCTGCGCGCGCGTACCGTTCGACGCAGGCGGCGACGAGCGCAACCGCGTCGCACGCTTCGAGCGCCGCGGCGCGGTCGGTCCGCGCGAATTCGAGGAATTGGCCGATGATGCGGTCCATCTCCTCGATGTCGGCAACCATCCCCGCCAGCGTGGCAGCGTCGCGTGTCTTCATCTCGGCGCCGAGCCGCAGACGGGCGAGGGGCGTGCGCAAGTCATGCGAAACCCCGGCAAGCAGCAACGCGCGATCCTGCTCGAGCTGACGCAGGTTTGCTGCCATTGCGTTGACAGTGCGGTTCAGGCTCGCGATCTCGGATGGACCGCTCTCCGGCAACGGCGGCGGTGACTCGCCGCGTCCGACGCGCTCGACCGCGGCGTTGAGCTCGCGCAGCGGCCGGGCAAGGTAGCGGGCAAATCCGAACGCCGCAAGAAACAGGACAGCCGCAAGCGTCAAACTCCATATGATCGGCCGCCAGGGCTCGTCGGCAACCCGTGGTCGCGGAGGAAGCGGAAAGCCGATCCAGTAACCGGCGTCGCTCGCCTGCACGCGCACGAAGAGCAGACCGCGGCCAGGGGCTGCCCGCACCTGCGTTTCGGGCCCGAGTTGCTCTTTGAGACGCGCTTCGAGATCCTGCACTTGCGGCATCACCGGCGCGCCCGCACCCAGCAATGGCCGCTCGTTTTCCGGAACGATGCGAACGTCAAATTCGCGCCCGATGCGCCGGACGGTTTCGCGACGTTGCACGGCGTCCGACGATTCGAGCGCCGCGCGCACCGCCTGCAGCTGCGCGATCTTCGTATCGCCGAACGCGCGTTCGATCAGCGCGGCCCGGTCGTGGCGGAAGACCATGATCGTCGTCGCCAGCGCGATCGCGACGACAGCGAGCAAGAGCAGGGCCAGACGCCCGAACAGCGAACGAGGGTAGAGCGTCACAAGCTCATGTCCCGGGGGCGGAAGGCGCCGGATCGTCGTCGTCAGGGACGAATACGTAGCCGAAACCCCACACGGTCTGTATATAGCGCGGGTTTGCGGGATCGGGTTCGATCAGCTTGCGCAACCTCGATACCTGCACGTCGATCGCGCGATCGAACACGTCGTGATCGCGGCCGCGCGCGAGCAACATGAGTTTTTCGCGTGCCAGCGGCTGCCGGGGATGCTGCGCGAATACCTTGATCAGCGAGAATTCGCCAGTGGTGAGATGAATCGTATCGCTTCCATTGACGAGAGTGCGCGCGGCGAAGTCGAGCACGAACGGACCGAACGACGATTTGCCTTCGGTCGCCGGCGCGCCGGGGGCGAGCCGCTCGGTATGGCGGCGCAACACGGCGTGAATGCGCGCCACGAGCTCGCGCGGGTTGAACGGCTTCGGCAGGTAGTCGTCGGCGCCCATCTCGAGGCCGACGATGCGGTCGACATCCTCGCCTTTGGCGGTGAGCATGATGATGGGCACGCTTTCACCGGCGCCGCGGAGTCGCCGGCATACCGAAAGCCCATCTTCGCCGGGCAGCATCAGGTCCAGGACGACAAGGTGTGGCGGATCGCGCTGCAATTTCTTGTCGATATCGCGCGCGTCGGTAAGCGTCGCCACGTCGAACCCCTGCTCGGTGAGATAGCGTGACAGCAGGTCACGAAGGCGCACGTCATCGTCGACGACAAGGATTTTGGCGGGTGTGTTGCGAGCGGTCATGGCGAATTAGACGATTGCCTGCCGACGCTGTGCAGCGCGACGTGTAACCAATTGTAACGCCGGTTGAGCGGCGCAACGTCCGGTTGCAATCGAGAAGAAGGCTTCGCGGAACGAGGTGGCACAATCCTGTCCAACGCATGCAAGCGCCAAATCGGCGCAACTACGAAAGGATCGTTCATGTTCGACCATCTGTTGCAGCGTCGTCCGAATCCTCGCCGTGCATTCGCGGCGGCGGCGACGGTTCTTGCTTTGGCGTTTGCCGGCACCGCGGTGGCGCAACACGGCGTTGGTCCAGGAGGCTCGCATCACGCGATGATGGATGCGGGCGGAGGCGATGGATTCCTGGGCCACGCCATTGCCGGCGCGCAGGCGAAGCTCAACCTCAACACGTCGCAGAAACTGATGTTCGACAATGCGCTCGCTCAGTCGAAGGCTGCGCGCGAAAGTGGCCGCGCGCTGCACCAGAAGGTGAAGGATTCGCTGACTGCTGAGCTCGCCAAAACCGAACCGGATCTCGCTGCGGTCGCCACGGTCGCGGATGGCGTGCAGCAGACAGGGCATCGCGCTGCGGCACCAGGTGCGCGACGCCTGGCTGCAGCTCTATGCCACGTTTACGCCTGACCAGAAAGCCGTGGTCCGCGAGATGCTGCAGAACCACCTCGCGCATATGGAATCGTTCCGGCAAAAGCTCAAGGAACGTCTGTCCGGGGCGGGCTAGCGGGCCGCCTCTATTTTTCTCCCCTGTCGGCCCCGCGCGTCTGGTTCTCCGGCCGAACGCGTGGACCGCAAGCCGGCAATTCGGACGCGGCCCTTGTGCCGCGTTTTTTTCGTCCGCACGCGGCTCTGCTGCTCTTGGTCATTTCGCCCGGGCCGCCATGGCTTCGGCGATTTTTGCTTTTACCGCATCAAGGTTGAAGCTCGCGCCCTTTGCACACTCCACAAGAGCCGGCGCAGCCGCGATCGCCGGCGACGATGGCGGAGGGAATCGATGCACTGCATTAGTGTGATCGGTAATCGCGGCGATCGCCGCAGCGCGGAGCGCGACTGCAACGACAGGTTTCGCGAGCATCGTGATGCCTGCCGCGCGGGTTTCCTCGCGCGCGGTGTCGGTCGTGTCTCCGGAAACGATCAATGCAGGCGTGGTCTGGCCAAGGGCGTGACGCAAGGCGCCGACCGCGGCGATTCCCGATCGTCCGTTCGCAAGTCGAAGATCGGCGACGATCAGATTCGGCATTTCATTGCCGACCGCGGTGAGGACCGCCGGTGCGTCGTCACCCCCGGCGACTCGACATCCCCACGAGGCGAACAACGTGCACATCGCATCGACGACCACCGGATCGTCGTCGACGATGGCAATCAGGCGGTCTGCGAAGCACGCGCTGGGGTAAACGACGTCGGTTCCCCGCTCCGAGGGTGTGGGAATAGCTTCGGCGCGGCGGCGGCGCGCTGCGACACGTGGCGCCGTCACGGAAAACCGCGATCCGCGACCTGACCTCGAAACGACCGCAAGCGGGTGATCCAGCAAGGCGCACAGGCGGCGGACGATCGCAAGTCCCAAGCCCATCCCGCGACCGCCATCTCGCCGCGCAGTACTGGCGATCTGCACGAACTCGTCGAAAATCCGGTTGCAGTCGGCGGCCGCGATGCCGATGCCGCTATCGATCACATCGATGCGTACCGTCGCACCGCGACGACGCGCGCCAAGTACGACGCCACCGTTTCGCGTGTAGCGCAGCGCGTTGGCGACGAGATTACGCAGAATCCGCTCGAGCAGGATCGGGTCGGAATCCACGCTCCATGCTGGCGGAACGACGCGCAGTGCAAGCCCGCAGGCGGCTGCCTGTGGTGTGAAATCTGCCTCCAGTCTGGCAAAGAGCGGCCCGAGCGAAACTTCGCCGCGCTCAGGCACCAAAGCTCCGGCATCGAGCCGGGACAAATCGAGCAACTGCCCGAACAACATTTCGAGCGCTTCGACGGACGTCTGGATACTCGCAGCCAGCGGCTTCATCTCCGGATCGCGCGTACGCGCGGACAACGCAGCGGAAAAGAGACCCATCGCGTGCAACGGCTGGCGAAGGTCGTGGCTCGCGGCGGCGAGGAACTGGCTTTTCGCGCGGTTAGCGGTCTCGGCGGCGGCGCGCGCCGATTCCGCAGCGTGCGACTGAGCCGTCAGTTCATCGATCAGGTCGACGTTCGCATAACGAATCGCGAGCGAATGCGTGAGCAGTCCATTGACCTGTCGGCCGAAAGACAGCACGAAGACGAGGACGACAAGAAGCACCAGCGCGGTAAAGAGATGAACTTGGTCGCCTTCGATGGCGACGCGGACGACGAGCGGAACGAGCGCTGCCAGCACGAAGCTGTAGAACGATGGCTTGTAGACGGCGGTGAGGTTGAGGCCGCCCAGCACGACGCTGAACAGACAAACGATCAGCAGCGCTTGGTGTGGCGGCGACGCGGGAAACATCACTATGGCGGCAAGCCCCCACAACGCACCGGCGATCGCTGAGCCGACCGACCAATAAGCGCCCCAGTGCTCCACATCGGCAATCTTGGGCCGTGCACGGCGCCACGCGCGTGCGAGCAGTCCACGCCACGCCTGGTTCGCAAGGATGGCCGCGAACCACAGTGCCATCGTGGCAGCCGCCTCGTGATCCCATAACACTGTGCAAAGGATCGCGGCACCGAGCGTCATCGACGCGGTTGTCCGGTGCCACGATGCGTAGAGCGTGGCAACCTGATCGGCGCGGGCGCGTGAGAGCAGCTCCGGTGCGATCGCGGCCTGGCTGGCCATTTGAACTTATCGACGAGCGGCGAGCGTTTCCACGCTGATTCCGCGCCGCGCGAGCGTGGCGACCGCTTGCGCGCGCGATTTCACGTTCAGTCTTTTCAGGATCGCACTGACGTGCACTTTGACAGTACCTTCGGACAACTTGAGATCGCGACAGATGAGCTTGTTCGGTTTCCCCTGCACGAGCAGCATCAGCACATCCGCCTGGCGGGTTGTAAGACCAAGCGCGCCGGGTGCGATGCGCACGCCGTCGCCATCGGGCGCGAGTGTGATATCCGACGTCAGGTATTCGCCGCCTTTGCACACGAGGCGAACGGCGTCCAGCAATTCGCGCGCATCCGAGGTCTTGGCGATGAAGCCGCGAGCGCCGGCGGCAAGCGCTGCATTGACGGTCGCGCGGTCATGCGTCGCCGACAGCACGACCACCGGCACGCCAGGGTAATCGAGCATCAGGTCGGCCAGCAGGTCGAGACCGCGTGTGCGGGGAAGCGCAAGATCGAGAAGCACGAGCCCAACATCGGGTTCGTCGTCGAGAATGGCGGTCGCCTCTTCGGCTGAAACTGCGCTGCGGACGGCGATGTCGCCGCCCAATTGCGGCAGCAACTGCGTCAGCGCCTCCTGAATGAGCGGGTGATCGTCGACAACCAGGATCTTCATGGCGCCTCCGTCGCGTTTCGCTGCGTGCGAACTGCGTATCGATGGGCGGAGGTTAGCGCCAGCGGAACGAATTGCGCACCTGTCGAAATTGACAGGTTTTCCGATCAGCCGACGAACGGTAGCGGCGCTTCGGAGTGCGCGGCGCTATTTCGCCGGGCCGAGTACCACGGAGCCGGAGACGACGACGGTCACCGCGTTTTTCCGCCTTCCATCGGCGGTGGCGGACCGCTGCCGTCAGCCATTTGCGCGACGGCCATGGAGCGATACGCAATCGGCGCCACGACCGGCCCCTCGCTTCGCACGGCGACCTGGCCCAGCGTGTAACCTGCCGGCGGCCGACGCCGCATCGCGAACACGGAAAACGAAATTGCGGACGAATGCGGTAATCTTCACGCCAGTGTGCTTTAAGTTGAGAACGAAGGAGAACGCATATGCAAGACGCAAAGCCTTCGACGGGATCGTTGCGAGGCAGAATCTGCGCCATGCTTGGATTGACCGCAATAGTCTGGATGTCGATCGGTATGCGCGCGGCCTGGGCGCAGGAAGAATTGTTCGTCGCAAACACCGCCGCCAATTCCATCCTGGTCTACAGCCGCGTGGCCACCGGTGACTCAGCCCCGATCCGGACGATTTCCGGAGCCGCCACGGGGTTGAATGGCCCCAGTACCCTGGTTGTGGACAAAGCCCATGGCGAGTTGCTTGTGGCCAATCAGGGCAACAATTCCATCACGGTTTACAGCCTGAAGGCCGGCGGCAACGCCGCCCCGATCCGCACCCTCACCGGAGCGGCCACCGGATTGAGTGGTCCTCAATTTCTCGCCCTAACGACGAGGGGGGGAGCCTCCACGTTTCTGAGCAAGGTCGGATTTTATCGCCCCAGCAACAGCACGTTCTTTCTGTACGACCAGTACCATTTCGGCCTGGCGAGCGGAGCGGGCATTCCGTTTGGCGGTTTCAACATAGATCTTCCGGTGGTCGGCGATTGGGACGCAAACGGCGTTAGCACCATAGGAGTTTTTCGCGCGAGCGCCAATGTGTTCTATCTGCGCAATAGCAATAGCGTGGGCCCGGTCGACATCACAGTCGCCCTCGGCGCGCCTGGCGACCTGCCAGTCGTCGGCGACTGGGCCGCAAACGGAACCACGACAGTGGGCGTCTATCGGCCCAGCAACAGTACGTTCTACTTGAGCTACGACAACGTGAGCATCGCGATCGTCGTGCCCTTCGGCGCACCGGGCGACCTCCCAGTGGTCGGCGACTGGGACGGAAACCTCGGCACCACGATCGGAGTTTATCGCCCCAGCACCAACACGTTTTACCTACGCAACAGCAATAGCGCGGGGCCGGCCGATCTCACCATCCCCTTCGGCGTGCCGGGCGATCTGCCAGTCGTCGGCGACTGGGACGCAAACGGAACCACGACGGTGGGCGTCTACCGACCCAGCAACAACACGTTCTACTTGAGCAACGACAATTCGAGCGTCTCTGAGCGCTTTGTTCTTCCCTCGATGACTCCCACCGACCTGCCGGTGGTTGGCCACTGGAATTGAGGATGGCGCTTCGGTCGAGAAAGATCCCGAGCTACCCGAAATTGACAGGTTTGCGGATCAGCCGACGAACGGTAGCGGCGCTCCGGAGTGCGCGGCGCTATTTCGCCGGGCCGAGCACCACGGAGCCGGAAACGACGACGGTCACCGCGTTTTTTCCGCCTTCCATCGGCGGTGGCGGACCGCTGCCGTCAGCCATTTGCGCGACGGCCATGGAGCGATACGCAATCGGCGCCACGACCTGCCCCTCGCTCCGCACGGCGATCTGGCCCAGCGTGTGACCGGGGAAACCCAGTGTTTTTGCGATGGCTTCGGCCTTCGTCTGGAATTTGCGGAGCGCTTCCGTAAGCAGCGACGCTTCAGCTTTTTCACGTGCGGCGCGCGACAGCGAAAAGGCCATTCCACCGAGCTTCATCGCCGGCTGCAACTTGCCGGCGAGCGCGCTGACTGTCTTGAAGTCGCGGCCCTCGAGCACCAGTTCGGCACGCACGCGCCATCCCGTGATCTGGCTCGCGCGATCGTAGAGTGGCGTCGTTTGGTACGCCCCCGAACGCGCTTCGACCCCCGCCTCGCTTTTCGCGGTCGTCAACGCCTGCTCGAGCCGCGTGTTCGCGCGTGCCGCGAGCTGTGCGGGATCCGGACCCTGCTCTTCAGTAAACAGCGTCACGGCTAGCGTATCGGCGGGTACTTCCGAGGTCGCGCTCGCCTCCAAAGTCACGACGTTGAAGAACGGCTGCGGGTTCGGCTGCGCGATCGCGGCAAAAGGAAGCGACAGAAACGCAACGGCAACGAGTCGAGTCAGCATGAAGGTCCCAATCCAGAGTGGGCTAGCCATTCCTGTCCGAATTTGCCTGTTGCTCGGCAAGTTCGCGGCGCAGAACGCGCAACCGGGCCTCGACCACCGACGCCTGATAGAAATCTCCGTCGCTGGCTTTCGACGCCTGCTCGTACTGGAACACCGCGCCGCGCAAGTCGCCCTGCCACGCGTAGAACTCGCCCTGATGACGATACTGCTGCATCTTCTTGCCGAGATCGGCATACGCCTGCGCGGCTAACCTGTGCAGCGGGCCGTTGTTGGGGAATCGCTGCAGCTCGCGATCGAGGAACGATACCGCTTCGCGCGGGCGGTTCGCCTTGAGCAGCGCCTCAGGGTAGTCGTAGACAAGCTGCATCTTGTTCGGATAGCGCTGCAGCGCCGAGGCGAATCGCGTGATCGCCCCGTCGAGATCGCCGGCTTCCATCAGCACGTGACCGGTCATCGCCTCGATCATGGGATGCGGCGGCGCCATCTTGTCGAGCGCCGCGAGCTCGACTTTCGCCCGCTTCAGATCGTTGGCGCGCAGCAGCGAAGCGACGAGACCGTAGCGCGCGGCAATCTCGCTGTTGTACTTGTGCTCTTTCAGCGAATCGTCGAAGTATTGCACTGCTTCCCGTGGCGTTCCCGTATAGCTTTTGAGAAGTGCGCGCACAAGGTGGAAATCGAGTGTGTCGGCCACCTGCCGGTACGGTTTTCCCTGCGCGCGCGCCTGCGCTTCGGCTATTCGCTCGTAGGTGATCGGGTGCGTGCGCAGATAAGACGGCACGTTCGACTCGGAAAAGCGCGACTGCTTCTGTAGGCGTTGCATGAGGCTCGCCATCGCGTTGTCGTCGAACCCGGCGGCGTCGAGCCGCTGGAACCCGATGCGGTCCGCTTCGAATTCGTTTTCGCGCGTGTAGTTGAGCTGGCTTTGGATCGAGATCGCCTGCGCCGAGGCGATTGCGGCGTTTGTTGCCTGCGCCGCCGACGAGCCTCCGGAGCGCGCAGCGGCGACCGCAACCGCCAGCGCCGCGATCGAGTAGAGGAGCGAGCGCTGCTGGCCGGCCATCGCGCGCGTGAAGTGGTGTTGCGTGACGTGGGTAATTTCATGCGCCAGCACGGACGCGAGCTCGGACTCCGTTTGCGTGAGCAGGATGAGCCCCGTGTTGACGCCGACATAACCTCCAGGCAGGGCAAACGCGTTGATCGACGGATCGGCGACCGCGAAGAATTCGAAGTCGTGCTTGTTGTCCGGAACAGCGAGCACCAGGCGCTGGCCGAGTTGATTCAGATAATCGTTGACCTCGGGGTCTTCCAGATATGCACCCTGCGCACGGATCTGGCGGACGACGGATTCGCCGAGCTTGCGTTCCTGGGCGGGCGAATACAGCGCCTGCGATTCGTCGCCGAGATCGGGGAGCGATTGCGCCGCCGCCGCGGATATCGCGAACGTAACGGGCGCGATTGGCTGCACCGCAAGTGCCAGCACGACGCTGGCGGCGATCAGCCGCCGCGGCCCACTGGATCGAAGCGATCGATAAAGGGATGGACTCGGAGACATCGGCAGTGCCGGAAGCAGGGCGTGGCCTGATGCTAAGATAACAAGCGATACCCGAAGTTCATGCTCGAGGAGGCGGTCGTGGCGCGCAGCGCTGGCACGACGAGGAAGACCGCGGTTGTGGGACCGACGGAACGCCCCGCGAAGCGGCCGGCTGCGGGCTCGCAAAAACGGCATTTTACCCATTTCGATGCGGCGGGGCAGGCGCATATGGTCGACGTCGCGGGCAAAGACGCGACGAAGCGCGTTGCCCGTGCCGGCGGCCGGATCACGATGTTGTCCCAGACGCTCGAGACCATTCGCAGCGGCGGAGCGAGAAAAGGCGATGTGCTCGGTGTGGCGCGCATCGCGGCCATCCAGGCGGCGAAACGGACCTCGGGTCTTATCCCCTTGTGCCATCCGGTGCCGCTGACGCGCGTCGCGGTCGAGTTCGCCTTCGACATTCGCGCGCCCGCAGTCGCAATCGAAGTCACCGCCGAGACCTTCGATCGCACCGGCGTCGAAATGGAAGCTCTGACCGCCGTCGCGATCGGCCTGCTTACGATTTACGATATGTGCAAGGCAGCGGATCGGGCGATGCGAATCGAGGGCGTCCGCTTGCTCGAAAAGGCAGGAGGCAAGTCCGGGCGCTTTATCGCAGCGGGCTGACCGCTTCTGCCTGCGCGCTTTTTTGGGGAGCCGAAATGTTCGTCCGTCTTGACGATTGCCCCTTCGAGGATCTTGGCGGCGGCATGCGCCGGCGCATCCTCGCGCACGGAGGCGGCCTGATGCAAGTCGAAGTCCAGTTCGAGGAAGGGGCGGTCGGCGCGCTGCACAGCCATCCGCATGAACAGCTCACCTATGTGCTATCGGGCGAGTTCGAATTCACGATAGGCGGCGAGACGCGACTCGTGCGCACCGGCGACACTCTCTACAAACGCCCGGGAATCGAGCACGGCTGCGTATGCCGCCGCGCGGGCGCGCTCCTCGACACGTTCACGCCGCAGCGGCAGGATTTCATCGCAAAGTAGTCTGACCGTGGCCCGCAAAGGGCGGTCAGGCGCTTGGTCCGGTGGTTGGACCACTTGACCTTCAACCACGCTCCAGCGTACATTGGCTCGGCTTTGAAGGCACATGCTGCAACAGCATGCGCGGAGGTCTCGCCCCGAACAATCCGATGGGCGCCGCCTCTCCAAGAGGGGGATTGGCGTGCCGTTGCAGGTCGTCGAACCGGTCAGACTCTATCGGCAGATCGCCGGTCAGATCGCCACGTTGATCGACAGCGGCGAATTCGCCGCCGGTTCGCGCCTGCCCCCAGAACGCGAGCTCGCCGTGCTGCTCGGCGTGTCACGGACGTCGGTGCGCGAAGCGCTGATTTCGCTCGAAATCGCAGGACGCGTCGAAGTGCGGGTCGGCAACGGCATATTCGTGCAACCGCAGCGTGCGAATCGCGTTGGCGTCGCGATACCCCCACACGGCAACGCGGCACGTGACGAAGGCCCCGGCCCATTCGAGCTTCTCGCCGCGCGTCGGTTGATCGAAGGGGAGATCGCCTCGCTTGCTGCACGAAGGATCCGCAAGGCGGAAATTGCGGCACTGCAGGACACGATCGAGCGCATGCGCGCGCACGGCGACGATTTCGAGCAGCGCGACGCTGCCGACCGTGACTTTCACGTCGCCCTAGCAGAAGCCACGGGGAACGGCTCGTTCGCGCTTGTCGTGGAAGCGCTGTGGGAGCAGCGGCGCGGCGAACTGTGGACGAAGATGGAGGAGCATTTCCACACACCCGCCCTGCGCGAGAAGACGTTGGCCGACCACGCCGCCATCATTGCGGCGCTCAAAGCGCGCGACAGCACCGCCGCTCGCGCGGCCATGCATCGCCACCTCGCGCGCGTCGAGCGCGTGTTCCAGAGAAAATGGGATACCCTGGTCCCGGGTACCAATGCGCGTGCGAGTGCGCGGGGAACGGCAAAGCCGCATCGTGCTCATGCGTAGAATTTGCAACGAAGTGGGGTGGAGAAATCCGCTCCTTGCAACAGACCGCCGCGAGAGGCGCACGCAGTCCAACGCAGAAAAGGAGGGTGTCATGAAGTCATCAGGATCCCAAGTCTTGAAACCGCGTCGCGTCGTGTTGCAAGCTGCGATGGCAATCGCCGCCGCGACGCTGATCACGGCCGGCACGCTGCCGTCGTTCGCGCAGGCGCCCAAGAGCCCGGTCACGATCAATGTCGTCGACGTCGCCGGCGATCTTGCGTTGACGCAGGACGCCTTCGAGCTCTACGCCAAGAAGAATCCGAATATGGTCGCCAAGTTCAATTTCACGAAGGCGCCTTCTCCCGAGTTGCCGGGCAAGCTGAAGGCGATGCAGGGCGCCGGGCGCAGCGACATCGATATTGTGCTCACCGGCACCGACTTCCTGGCGGCCGGGATCGAGCAAGGGCTGCTCGTCAAGATCATCCCGGAGCACGCGGCGAAGTTCCCCAACCTGATCGCCAACTATCAGCCGGCTGCCGCTGAAATGCAGAAGCTCGCGATGGATCAGGGGATTGCCGTGGCCTTCATGCCCGCCGGACCCCTGCTCGAATACAACCCGGCCAAAGTGAAGCAACCGCCGACGACGCCGCAGGAACTGTTGGCCTGGTGCAAGGCCAATCCAAACCGGTTGATCTATGCGCGACCCGCGAATTCGGGTCCCGGCCGCACGTTCATCATGGGTCTGCCGTACATCCTCGGCGACAAGAATCCGAAGGATCCCGTCAACGGATGGGACAAGACGTGGGCCTATCTGAAGGAGCTCAACTCCTGCATCGAGTACTACCCGACGGGGACCGGCGCGGTGATGAAGGAAGTCGGCGAGGGTTCGCGCGACATGACGGTGACGATGACGGGGTGGGATATCAACCCGCGCGTGCTCGGCATTGTGCCCAAGGACTTCAAGGTGACGCCATTCAAGGGCATGACGTGGATCAATGACGCCCACTACATGGTCGTGCCAAAGGGCGTTCCGGCAGAGAAGATGGCGGTCGTCCTCGACGTCATGGCGTTCATGCTGACGCCGGAGGCGCAGGCCTATACGTACGACAAGGGCTATTTCTATCCGGGTCCTGCGGTGAAGAATGTGTCGCTGTCGATGGCGCCGAAAGAGTCGCAGGATGCGATCAGGGATTTCGGCCGGCCGGAATACGAAGGCTGGCTGAAGGAATTTCCGCACACGCAGTCGCTCGAAGCAAAGGCGCAGGTCGACGCGTTCCGGATCTGGGATCAGCAGGTGGGCGCGCAAAAAACCAAATGATGTTGTCCCGTCGCGGAGAACGGCGACGGGACAACTCGCCGTATTGGCCGTCGGCAGCGACGGCTAATGCGGCGTAACCTTGCGGGCTCTTCCCACGGACGCTGGCACCGTATTTTGATCTGCAAGCGATGAAGCACGATTTTTCCGAGCTGAGGCTCGATCATGTCACGCGCCGTTTCGCCGGCGCGGGCGGCAAGGCGTTCAACGCGCTCGACGAGTTGACGCTCACCGTGCGCCGCGGTGAATTCATTGCGTTGCTGGGACCGTCCGGTTGCGGCAAGTCGACGGCATTGAACTGCATCGCTGGCCTCATGCAGTTGTCGGGCGGAACGATCTGGCTCGACGAAACCCGGATCGACACATTGCCACCCGAGAAGCGCGGCTTCGGGATGGTGTTTCAAAACTACGCTCTCTTTCCGCACATGACGGTGGAGAAGAACATCGCGTTCGGTCTTCGGATGCGCAATGTGCCGAATTCCGAAATCGGTCCGCGCGTCGAGCATGCGCTGAAACTCGTTCAGCTGGTGGGGCAGGCGCATAAGCTGCCCGGGCAGCTGTCGGGCGGTCAGCAGCAACGGGTGGCGATCGCTCGCGCGATCGTGATCGAGCCGCCGCTCATACTTATGGACGAGCCACTGTCGAATCTCGACGCGAAGCTGCGGATCGAGACCCGTGCCGAGATTCGACGCATCCATCGTGAGCTCGACCGCGCGACGATCTACGTAACGCACGACCAGGACGAGGCGCTTTCGCTGGCGGATCGCATCGTCGTCATGAAGGACGGCGTCGTGCAGCAGATCGCGGCACCGCCCGAGGTCTACGCGCAGCCCGCCAACCTCCACGTTGCGCGCTTCATGGGTTATCGCAACGTGCTCGAGCTCGACGTTGCGGATGGCGATGGCGAACGCGTCGCACTGTCCGGACCCGACATCGCGATTACCGGCGTGCGCAAGCAGCCGTTCTCGGGCGCTCGCGCCGCGGTTGCGATTCGTCCGGAGGAGATCACTGTCACCGAGGGCACGACCACCAACACGATCGCCGGCCGCGTCGATAACGTCGAGTATTGCGGTCGCGACGCGCTGCTCGACGTCGTCACCGCGTCCGGCACGCTGCTGCACGTGCGTGGCGCGGTGACGATTCGTCGCGGCGATACGGTGCGGGTCCACGTGCCGCCCGAGCGCGTGCTCGGTCTATCCCCTCGGCTGATCGCCGTTGCGATGGCCGCATCTGCCGACACGCTTGCCCGGACGCCGTTTGACCGAGCGCTGCTGCTGGTGGTGCCGGCCGCAGCGTTCATGCTTCTGCTATTCGTCTATCCGTTCCTTTATGGTCTCGCGCTGTCGTTCAATCCGAAGGAGGGCGGTGCGCTCGCCAACTATTCGCATTTCTTCACGACGGACAATTTGTGGCCGACGATCTGGATCACATTGAAGCTTGCGTTGCCGGCAACGCTCATCAACGTCGGCTTCGCGTTGCCGATCGCCTACAAGATGCGCGTGAAGTCACGCTATCAGCGCTGGGTCACGACGATCCTGGTGGTGCCGATTACGCTCGGCACTGTGCTCATCGCTGAGGGCATGCTGATTTACTTCGGCCCTCGAGGCTGGCTGTCGCAAACGCTGCAGTTTCTGCATCTGTATGAAGGGCCGATCCGGCTCACGCACAACTACTGGGGCGTGCTGATCTCGCTTGTCATCTCCGGCTTTCCGTTTGCATTTCTGCTGATTCTCTCCTACATCACCGGGATCGATCCGGTTTTGGCGAGAGCCGCCGCCACGCTCGGCGCCGATCCGAAGTCGCAGTTTCGTCACATCTACCTGCCGCTGCTGGCGCCGGGTCTCGCAATGTGCTTCTGCCTTGCGTTCGTGCAGGCCTTCTCGGTCTTCCCGTCGGCTGTCCTGCTGGGCTCGCCGGCTGGTCCGACACGCGTCATCTCGATTGCGGCGTATGAAGCCGCGTTCGAGCAATACGACTATTCGCTTGCCTCCGCGATCGCGATGATCATGGGCTTTGTGCAACTTGTCATCGTCGCCGCTGTGCTCGGCTTGCGCAATGTTTTCTATCGCGGACCCGTGTCCGGAGGCAAAGGATGATGAAGGGGGTTTCGTGAACACAGCGGGCAACTGGTTCGACCGCGCGTGGCGAGGGTTGCTGCTGGGCCTGATGACGTTGTTCGTCGTCAACATCGGCCTCATGATCGCCGCTGTCGCGGTGAGCTCGTTTGCTCGACGCTGGCTCGGTACGTGGTTGCCGGACGGCTGGACCGTGACCTGGTACACGGCGGCGTGGAAGGAGTTCCAGCTCGGCGATGTGCTCTGGGTCACCGTGCAAGTCGTGCTGTCGGTGGTCTTTCTCGCGTTGCTGATCGGCGTTCCCGCCGCCTACACACTCGCACGGCGTGATTTTCGCGGCAAGCGTGCTTTGATGCTGCTCTTCCTGCTGCCGCTGATGGTGCCGCCGATTACCTATGGCATTCCGCTGGCGACGGTGCTCTATCAGGCCCACCTCGCCGGCACGATATGGGGCGTGATCCTCGCCAACCTGATTCCCGCAGCGCCGTTCGTGATCCTCGTCATGACGCCATTCATCGAGCAGATCGACGTCAACCTCGAATCGGCGGCACGCGTATTCGGAGCGAGCACGGCACGAATGTTCTGGCACGTGCTGGTGCCTCTGCTCGCGCCCGGGATTCTCGCTGCATCGTTGCTGGTGCTCGTACGAACGATTGCGTTGTTCGAGCTCACGTTCCTGACGGCGGGGCCCGACTCGCAGACGCTCGTCGTCGCGCTCTATTACGCGGTGTTCGCGGCGGGCGTACGCGCTCCGCAGTCGGTCGATTCGATGGCAATGATCTACATGGCCGTCACGCTCGTGTGGCTGCTGATTGCGCTCCGCTTCGTGAATCCGACACAACTCGTGTCGCGCGTTAAGGAACATCCGCAGCATGCCTGACAATGCTGCGCAGCCACGCTTGTCGCTGGCCACGCTCGCGCGCTTGCCGATCACCGTCGCGCGTCCGGCATACGATCCGGCGAGAGTGCCAGTGGGAATTCTGCATTTGGGTCTCGGCGCTTTCCACAGGGCGCACCAGGCGGTTTATACGGACGACATTCTCGGTGCCGAGCCGCGGTGGGGGATTTGCGGCGTCTCTCTTAAGACGCCGCGCGCCGTTTCGCCGCTGGCGGCGCAGGATGGGCTGTACACATTGCTGACGCGAACAAACGATGGCACCCACGCGCGTGTCATCGGCGCATTGCGTGAGACCCTTTTCGCAGGGGCGGCGCGATCGCAGTTGATTGCCCGCTTTGCGGATCCCCGAATCAGCATCGTGACCGCCACCGTGACGGAAAAAGGCTACTGTCACGATCCCGCCACGGGAACGCTGAACGAGAATCACCCCGAGATTACGCATGATCTCGCGCATCCCGACACCCCGGAGTCGGCGATTGGGATTCTTGTCGCCGGAATCGCCGCGCGACGTGCCGCGAACGCGGGACCGCTCACGTTCGTTTGCTGCGACAACCTCCCGCACAATGGGCGCATGGTCGAGGGGCTGGTGCGGGCTTTCGCCGCGCGCCGCGATCCTGCGCTTGCCGCATGGATTGCCGATCACGTTACGTTTCCGTCGACGATGGTGGATCGGATCGTCCCCGCCACTACCGACACCGACCTGGCCGACGCGAAACGCCTTATCGGCATGGATGACGAAGCGGCGGTCACGGCGGAAGCCTTCGGCCAGTGGATCATCGAGGACCGCTTCAGCGCAGCACGACCGCGATGGGAGAACGCCGGCGCGCAGTTCGTCGCCAACGTGGCGCCGTTCGAGACGATGAAGCTGCGACTGCTGAACGGCAGTCACTCGACGCTCGCCTACCTCGGCTTTCTTGCCGGCCACGAGACCATCTGGCAGGCGTCGGCGGATCCCCTTCTCGCGCGGCTGGTGGAACGGCAGATGGTCGATGAGATCATTCCCACGCTGGTCGCGCCGCCGGGCATCGACCTTGCTGCCTACTGCGCGCAGCTGATGGCGCGGTTTCGAAACCGGGCGCTGCCGCATCGCACGCAGCAGATCGCGATGGACGGCTCGCAAAAGCTGCCGCAGAGGCTCCTTGGCACCGTGCGCGACCGGATCGCGGCCGGTGCGCGTTTCCATCATCTCGCGCTCGCGACGGCCGGCTGGATTCGCTACGCAAGCGGCACCGACGAGCAAGGCCGCGAAATTGCGGTCTCCGATCCCATGGCCACCACGTTCGCGCGGACGGTAGGGGCTGCGGGGAACGATCCCGCGCGGATCGCTGCCGGTTTTCTCGATCTTGCACCCGTGTTCGGCGACCTCGTCGCGCACGCCGGCTTTCGCGATCTCGTGTCGCGCAATGTCGTCGACCTGTTCCGCAATGGCGTGCAACGGACGCTGGCGCGGCATCTAGGCGTCGATTAAGGACCCCAATGGCAATCCCGCTCAAGCTGCATCCTGACCGGCTGTTCCCGGCGGACCCGGCAACGCGCGCGCTGGCGCGGCAACTCTACGCGACCGTCAAGGACTTGCCGATCGTGAGCCCGCATGGTCACACCGATCCCCAGTGGTTCGCCGACAACGCTCCGTTTGCGAACGCCTCATCGCTGCTGATCACGCCCGATCATTACGTGTTCCGGATGCTTTACAGCCAGGGCGTTTCGCTTGACGAACTCGGCATTCCGCGCCGCGATCGAACGGTGGCCGAGCAGGACCCGCGCAAGATCTGGCGGACGTTCGCCGCGCACTACCAGCTGTTTCGCGGGACGCCGACGAAGACATGGCTCGACCATGCATTTACGACAGTGTTCGGCATCGACGAGCGACTGACGTCCGAATCGGCGGACCGCACGTTCGATCGCATCAACGAGTGCCTCGCGCAGCCTGCCTTCCGCCCGCGGGCATTGTTCGAACGCTTCAACATCGAGGTGCTGGCGACGACGGAATCGCCGCTCGATCCACTTGCGCACCACGAGAAGATCCGCGGATCCGGATGGAAAGGCCGCGTGATCACCGCTTACCGTCCCGATCCCGTCGTCGATCCGGAATTCGACGGCTTTCGCGATAACGTCGGCCGGTTGGCCGCCATTACCGGCGAGAACACGGTAACGTGGCAGGGATATCTCGCGGCGCACCGCAACCGCCGCGCCTACTTCAAGACACTGGGCGCGACGTCGACCGACCACGGTCATCCCACGGCGCGAACCTGCGATCTTGCTGATGCGGAATGTCAACGGTTGCTCGATCGCGCGTTGTCGGGTGCCGCGACCGCCGACGAAGCCGAAGCGTTCCGCGGGCAGATGCTCACCGAAATGGCGCGGATGAGTCTCGACGATGGTCTCGTGATGCAGATTCATCCGGGCAGCTTTCGCAATCACAATCCGGCGATCTTTCGCGACTACGGCCGCGATATGGGTGCCGACATTCCGACGTCGACCGACTACGTGCGCGCGTTGAAGCCGTTGCTCGATCGTTTCGGCAACGAGCGCAATCTCACGCTCATCCTGTTCACGCTCGACGAGACCGTCGATTCGCGTGAGTTGGCGCCGCTCGCCGGTCATTATCCGATCCTGAGGCTTGGCCCACCTTGGTGGTTCTTCGACAGTCCCGAAGGCATGCTCCGCTTCCGCGAGTTGACCACCGAGACCGCGGGTTTCCACAACACCGTCGGCTTCAACGACGACACGCGCGCGTTCCTGTCGATTCCCGCACGGCACGATGTCGCGCGCCGGATCGACTGCCGGTTTCTTGCGACCCTCGCCGTCGAGCACAAGATCGACGAAGACGAGGCGTTCGAGCTGGCGCCGCAACTCGCGTATCGCTTCGCCAAGCAGGCGTACCGCCTGTAATCGCCGACAGGAGGCTCGAATGATCACGCTTCGCAAAGCCGGAGAAAGAGGGCATGCCGAGCACGGCTGGCTCGATTCCTGGCACAGCTTCTCGTTCGCCGATTACAACGATCCTGCGCACATGGGATTCGGACCGCTGCGTGTCATCAACGAAGACCGCGTGCAGCCGGGGATGGGATTCGGCACGCATGGCCATCGCGACATGGAGATCATCAGCTACGTGCTCGACGGGCAGCTCGCGCACAGCGACAGCATGGGGAACGGCTCGACAATCGTTCCCGGCGACGTGCAGCGGATGAGCGCCGGGCGCGGCGTGCGGCACAGCGAATTCAATCCGTCCAAGACGGCGCCGGTGCATTTTCTGCAAATCTGGATCGAGCCCGCGCGTGCAGGCATCGATCCCGGTTACGAGCAGACGAATATTCCGGCGTCGGCCAAGCGCGGGACGCTGCGGCTGATCGCGTCGCCGGACGGGCGCGACGGCTCGGTCACGATCCACCAGGACGCCACTCTTCATGCAGCGCTGATCGACGGCGCGGAATCCGTGATCTACCGACTCGCGAATGGACGTCGCGCCTACGTACACGTGGCCCGCGGCGCCGTATACGTGAATGGCACCCGCCTCGGGCCGGGCGACGCGGCGAAAGTTATTGGCGAGGCAAAAATTACACTGGAGCGGGGCGAGAACGCCGAAGTGCTTCTATTCGACTTGCCCTGATGTGAGAAACTCATGACCGCTTCGAGAGACCTGGCGGCGCTCATCGGCCGCGTATTGCTGGTTTTCCTGTTCATCTATTCCGGCTTCAACAAGATCTTCGGTTTCGAGGGCACCGAGGCTGCCATCGCGAGCAAGGACGTTCCGCTGCCCGCGATCGCGACGACCATCGCGATCATCGTCGAATGCGTCGGCGGCGCGATGATCGCATTCGGCTGGAAGGCACGTTGGGCGGCGCTCGCCGCGGCCGCGTTCACGCTCGTCGCCACGGTCCTGTTTCACGATTTCTGGGCGATGACCGATCCGGCGGCGATTGGCACCAACAAGATCATGTTCCTGAAAAATGTTGCGGTGATCGGCGGACTGCTGCTGGTCTTCGCGTTCGGGACGGGGCGCTACAGCATCGAACAGCGCTAGTGCACGCCGGAAGCGCTGCCAACGCTATTCGCGAACGCGCGAATCGAGCCAGATCGTCACCGGTCCGTCATTGATCAGCGCGACGTGCATTTCCGCGCCAAATACCCCGGTCGCGACAGGTCTGCCGAGGGCCGTGGCGAGCGCGGTAACGAACTGAATGAAGGCCGGCGCCGCGAGCTCAGGAGGTGCCGCCGCCGACCACGACGGCCGGGCACCTTTCTTCGTCGACGCAAACAGCGTGAACTGGCTGACGGCCAGAATGTTCCCGCCGATCTCCCGCACTGAGCGGTTCATCGCTCCAGTCTCGTCGTCGAAGATGCGCAATGCGACAATCTTGCGCACGAGCCAGTCGCGGTCGTCGTCACGGTCATCGCTCCGGACGCCTGCGAGCACGACAAGTCCGGGGCCGATCTGCCCGACGATGCGTCCGCCGACGGTGACCGACGCCTCCCGCGCGCGTTGCACCAGCGCCCTCATTTCTTGTAGAGGGTCCGCTCCACGGATGTCGCCACGCCAGAGACGAACGTCACCGTCGTCACCGTCTCAGGGTCGCCCTCGGTCGGCAACCAGGTCCAGCGTGCCTGCTTGCCGTTCTTCTGTCCTGTCGTGATGTCCGGAGCGCCCACCCGCGCGAGCACGTCGCCCTCAGACATGCCGCTGTGCAAGTGCCGTCGCTCGCCTGCATCGCCGCGCAGCTTGTCGCTTCGCGGCTTGGCTGCCTTGTCGGCGCTCGCGTCTTTACCCGAGCGTCCGTTCGCGGCAGGTGCCGCCGCCGCGGCGTTCGATTTCGTGACCCCGGGCAGCACGGTGATCTCGGGCGGATCCTGCTGGAAATTCCGCAGCTCCTTGCCCTTCGGACACGGCATCTCCTGATAAACGGGTCGGCCGCCGTCGCCGGCACACTTGTAAACCTCGGCCAGCCCCGCCGGCGCTACCAAGGCGCAAAATGCGAAGGAGACGATCCGGATCGCGGGCTCTCGCCAGGACATGGGCATTCTGCGTACGCTTCTCGAAGTTCGTTCGAACCTCTACCATAACGCTTTTTATTTCCGCCCGGGAGTACGTCCAACGATGGAGCCTTGCCTTGCCGTCGCCGGCGCCACGGTGATCGACCCTGATTCCGTGACGGCCGTTCGGGCGTCGACCGGTACTCCCGACAAATCGTACGATCGATTCACTGCGCGTTTCCGCAGGCATTGCGCCGTGCATCGCACGATAATCGTCGGCCTGACGCTCGCGCTGGCGGGCTGCTCCGCGGCGGAATTCTATTGGCAGGGCGTCTCGGGCCAGTTCGACCTTCTCGCACGCGCGCGTCCGATTCCCGAGGTCGTCCGCGACATGCCGG
This sequence comes from uncultured beta proteobacterium, assembly GCA_963724975.1. Classification (GTDB taxonomy): domain Bacteria; phylum Pseudomonadota; class Gammaproteobacteria; order Burkholderiales; family Casimicrobiaceae; genus CAIWHR01. Next base: position 265,784 of record CAVRXB010000008.1, read on the forward strand.
ATGGAACGCTCAAGACGAAGCTCGCGCGCGTTCAGGCTCTGCGCGCGTTCGCAACGCGCGAGCTCGGCCTTCCCGAGAATGGCAGCTATACCCGCTACGCCGACGTTGGCCGGCCGTACGTGGTCTGGAATGTATTCGCCGCCCCCCAGCTATCCCTTGCCGCGCGGCAATGGTGCTTTCCGGTCGCCGGATGCGTCGCGTATCGCGGCTACTTCGCCGAAGCCGATGCGCGCGCCGAAGCGAACCGGCTTGCGGCCGAAGGGTACGACGTGCACATAGGCGGTGTGCCGGCGTATTCCACCCTCGGCTATTTCGACGACCCGGTGTTGTCCACTTTCATTCGCTATCGTGATGCCGAGCTCGCGCGCCTCGTCTTTCACGAGCTCGCGCACCAGCTCGTCTACGTCAAGGACGACACCTCGTTCAACGAGTCGTTCGCCGTCGCGGTAGAGGAGGCGGGCCTTGCGCGCTGGCAGCTGGCGCAACAGGGCAGTCCCGATTCGGCGCAGTTCGCTGCCGATGTGGCCAGGATCCAGCGCATTCGCAATGATTTCCGGTCGATGATCCGTACGACGCGCGACCGGCTCTCCACGCTCTATGCGAGCGACGTCTCCGGCAACGAGAAGCTCGCCCGCAAGGAGGCCATCTTCGCCGACATGGGCAAGGAACACGAACGCATCAAGGCCGAATCGAACGGGACTGTTGCGTTCGATCGCTGGTTCGCGGGCGGGGCTAACAATGCGGGAATCATCGCCGCGGGTTTGTATGCCGATCGCGTGCCGCAGTTCGCGGCGCTCCTCGCCGAGGAGCACGGCGACCTGCCGCGGTTCTACGATCGCGTGAGGGCGCTCGCCGCGCTGCCCAAGGCGGAGCGCGACCACGCGCTGGCCACGCTCGGCAATCCGCAGCCGCCGACAACGGTTGCGGCGCCACGCCTTTGAGTATCGGCGGGCGACTCGACGATCTGCCAGTTGCTTGATTTTCCGGCCTTATTGGCCCATAATAATAGGTTCCCTTGCCTCACCCTCCGCAGAAGGGGAGGCCACTTGATGGCTGCAAGCAACGAAGCCGCCATCCCCACCGTCCATAAGGAGCGCTCTGCATGCGTCACTACGAGATTGTTTTCATCGTGCATCCCGATCAGAGCGAGCAGGTGCCCGCGATGATCGAGCGGTATCGGACGACCATCACCGGTCGCGGCGGCCGCATCCACCGCCTTGAAGACTGGGGCCGGCGTCAGCTTTCGTACCCGATCGCCAAGATCCACAAGGCGCACTACGTGCTGATGAACATCGAGGTCGACCAAGAGACCTTGAACGAGCTCGACCATGCGTTCAAGTTCAACGATGCGGTCTTGCGTCACCTGATCGTTGCGATGAAGGAAGCGGTGCTCGCGCCGTCGCCGATGATGCGCGAGGAAAAGTCGCGGCCACCGCGAGATGGCGACCGTGGAGATCGTGCGCGATCGTGGTGATCGTGGTGATCGTGGGGATCGTGGCGATCGTGGCGATCGGCCGCCGCGGCCTGCTGCCGATGCATCGGCCGAGCCTGCGACGCCGGACTCACCCGCGCCCTAAGCACAACGAACGCGGCGAAGCGCGAAAGGACACGTGTCCGGCGCCAATCGGCTGACGCTCGACGCCACGCTGGCTGAACGCGGCGACCTCCGCTACACGCCAGCCGGCATCCCGGCGCTCGAATGCGTGCTTCGCCACGTGTCGACCCAGGCCGAGGCCGATGGCGAGCGAAAGGTCGAGTGCGAGCTGGCAGCGGTGGCCTTCGGCGAACCGGCGATCGCGCTGGCCAAGGTATCTGCGGGAACGGAAGTGCGCTGCAAAGGCTTTCTCGCCCGCCGCTTTCGCACAGGAATCACGCTTGCGTTGCACGTAAACGAATTCGAATCGAAGGAAGGAAACTGACATGCCCCGTCCCCAAGGAAGGTTCGGCAAGAAGAAAGATGGCAAAAAGCGCGAACGCGGCAATGCGCTGTTCAAGCGCAAGAAGTTCTGCCGCTTCACTGCGGAAGGCGTCAAGGAAATCGACTACAAGGACATCGAGGTCCTCAAGGATTTCATCCAGGAAAACGGCAAGATCATGCCGGCGCGGATCACGGGCACGAAGTCCCGTTACCAGCGCCAGCTCGGCACAGCGATCAAGCGCGCGCGCTTTCTCGCCCTGATTCCGTATACCGACCTCCACTGACACGAGACTGCCATGCAAATCATCCTGCTCGAAAAGGTGGTCAACGTCGGCAATCTCGGCGACGTGGTCAAGGTCAAACAGGGGTTCGCCCGCAACTTCCTGATCCCGCAGGGGAAGGCGAAGCGCGCAACGCCGGAGAACATCAAGCTGCTGGAGGCAAAGCGGGCCGAGCTCGAAGCCGCCGCTGCATCGAAGCTCGCTGCCGCCCAGGAACAGGCAGCCAAGCTCGAAGGAACCACCGTCAACATCACGCAAAAAGCGGGTGTCGACGGCCGCCTGTTCGGCTCGGTCACGAACGTCGACATCGTCGACGCGCTGAAGGCACTGGGATTCGCGATCGAGAAGTCCGCCATCCGCATGCCAGCGGGCCCGCTCAAACAGGTCGGCGACCATCCGCTCGTCGTCGCCGTGCATTCCGACGCGGTATCGAACATCACCGTCCACGTCATTGGCGAGACGGTCGCTGGCAGCTGACACCAGGTCGACAGCAGAACGACGCAAAGGGGCCGGCGACGGCCCTTTTGCTTTTTGGCCACCGTTGATCGTCGACGGAACGCGCCTCGGCTGTTGCAATGTCAGCGAAACGACGGGATTCCGCAAGCGTGGCGACAGGCGGCTTCGGTACCCTCATCGCGCACAACCTCAGGCCCGCGCGACGCACGATCGAAGCGGGCATCGGATATGCGCATTTGCCGCCCGCCATTCTGCGCAGCACTCGCCCTCCTCGTGACGCTATCGGCCTCCGCGCAGAACTGCGGCTGGTCGCACATCGATCACGAGGTCAGCTACGACGCTACGGGGGCGTGGGATCCGAACGTCTACCGCGGCATCGTCGGCGCGCTGACGATCGCGCAGGTCGGCGGCGCGCTGTGGGAGGGCTCGGAGTCGCGCTTCGGCAAGACGATGTGGCAGGGCATCGACTCCGAGATCATCGGCGACGTTGCGGCCGAGGCCGGAAAGTACATCTTCACGCGCGCCCGGCCCGACCAGGGGAACAATCCCTGCCTGTGGTTCCAGGGCGGCTCACACAACAGCTTCCCGAGCGGCGAGGCGTCGGTCTCGGCCGCGCTGGTCACGCCGTACGTCATCGAGTACGCCCGCGACAATCCCGCTGTCTACGCGCTGCTGCTGTTGCCGCTCTATGTCGGCGTCGGGCGAATCAAGAACCAGGCGCACTGGCAGACGGACGTGCTCGCGGGCTGGGCCGTGGGCGGTCTCTCCGGGTGGTACGCGCACAGCCGCGACACGCCCTTCATGATCGAGATCCTCCCGCACGGGTTTGCGGTCGGGTTCAAGACACAGTTTTGATGACAGGCAACCGCGTGCCGGCGATGAGCGGCGAGCGTATGATCGCCCCCTCCATCGGACGTGCCGTGGTTTTGCGATGCGCATACTCGTCGTAGAGGACGATGCCCTGCTTGCGGACGGGCTGACGGCCACCTTGAGCCGATCCGGGCATGCGGTGGAGCAGGCCCGGACCGGACGCCACGCCGACCTCCTGCTCCGCACCGACGGATTCGATCTCGTGGTCCTCGATGTGGGGCTGCCGGACATCGATGGTTTTGAGGTGCTGCGGCGAATGCGTGCGCGCCGCAGCGTGACCAACGTGCTGGTGCTGACGGCGCGCGATGCGGTCGAGGACCGCGTGCACGGGCTCGATCTTGGCGCCGACGACTACCTGACAAAACCATTTTCGGTCACTGAATTCGAGGCACGCGTGCGCGCGATTGTACGTCGCTCTGTTGCGCCGCCGGCCTATTGGTCGATCGCCGGACTTTCTGTCGACGTCGCGGCGAAGCGCGTCCGCGTGCACGACAAGGCGGTCGACCTGACGCCGCGCGAGTGGGCGTTGCTGGAGCTTTTTCTTGCTCGCCCGAACCGCGTCCTCAGCAAGGATCAGATCGCCGACGGGTTGTTCACGGAAGAGGAAATTCTGTCGCCGAATGCGATCGAGGTCTACGTGTCCCGATTGCGTACCAAGATCGAAGCTGCCGGTGTGCACATCCGGACCGTGCGCGGATTCGGGTACGTGTGGGAAGGCGATAATGAGTGACGACGTATTCGCGCGGCCGAGCATTCGCCGACGCATGCTCATGTTCCTGATCAGCTCGTTGCTGCTGATGGTCGCGGGCGCCGGCGTCGTGTCCTACTGGGTCGCGCTACGGTCGGCGAACGATGCGTACGATCGCTCGCTGCTCGACCCTGCGCTCGACATTGCCGAAAACTTGCGTATCGATGCGACCGGCGCGCATGTCGACCTGCCGGAAAAGGCGCTCGAGGCGCTCGTCTACGACCAGGTCGACCGCGTCATCTTCCAGGTCCGCTCGCCGACCAACTCGATCGTCGACGGTGTGCCGGACCTTCCGCCGCCCCCTGAGCTCGGCCCCGGCCAGCATGTTTTCTTCGACGGCGCGAACGAGGGCGAGAACATCCGCATCGCTGCGCACCGGACGGCGAACGGCTACGTCGTGCAGGTCGGAGAAACGCTGCACAAGCGCAATCGGCTGATCGGCGAGATTCTGGTTGCCGAGTTCGTCCCGACGCTGCTTGGTCGCGGTTGCCGCCATCGCCCTCGCGTGGGTTGGCGTCGCGCACGCGGCTGCGGCCGCTGGAGCAGCTGCGTCTCGAGCTGACGCGGCGCGCGCCGCGCAACTTGCGGCCGCTGCCGGAAGCGGCCGCACCCGTGGAGATTGCGCCGGTTGTCGACGCCTTCAATGGACTTCTGAGCCAGGTGCGCGATGCGAGCACGATGCAGCAGCGGTTTCTCGCCAACGCGGCGCATCAGCTGCGGACACCGCTCGCCGGGTTGCAGATGCATCTCGAGCTCTGCTGCGGCGCGACATTGTCGCCCGACGTGCGCGGCGAAGTGGAGCGCATGCACGGCGCGACGGTGCGCGCAAGCCGTCTCGCCAATCAGCTGCTCGCGCTCGCGAAGGCGGAGAGCGCGCCGGACCACGGCCGCGAGCTCGAACGCGTCGACCTGCGGGTGATCGCCGGCGCGGCCGCGCGCGAATGGGCGCCCAAGGCGCATGCGCTCGGCGATCGATCTCGGATTCGCGCTCGATCGCGCCGAAATGCTCGGCGACCCGCTGCTACTGCCCGAGCTTCTCGACAATCTGCTCGACAACGCATTGCACTACACGCCGGCGGGCGGCGCCGTGACAGTCACGACAGGATGTACCGAAGGCGTCGCATTTCTCTGCGTCGAGGACACGGGGCCGGGCATACCCGAGTCCGAACGGAGCAAAGTCCTGGAGCGCTTTTATCGAATAGCCGGAACTCCCGGCGACGGTTCCGGACTGGGACTCTCGATCGTTCAGGAGGTCGTCGCGCGGCATCGAGGCGTACTCGGAATCGAGGTGCCAGCAGGACATTGCGGCACGCGATTTTGTGTTCGTTTTCCGACGGTGATCTCGCCCGCAAGTCATACAGCAGCCGCCGCCGGCGTTGCCGCTGCGGGTGTTGCCCTTGCAGGCGCACGGGATTAGCACGATCGCATCTTCGAAGCGTTTGCTCCAGGCATTGGGCCGGGGCGCGGAGGGCCGATTGCGGCGAAGCAACGCGCGGCCTATGATCCTCTCCCGACGCCTCGGCGTCTGAGAAAGGGAGAACCGCTTGAAGGATTGCCATCAGCTATTCGACACCGAGTCGTCGACCTTCACCTACGTTCTGGTCGACACCGACACGCGCGATGCGCTGATGATCGATCCGGTCGACACCCAATTCGACGTGTACTCCGCGCTCATCAACCGCGAGCGCTTGCGCCTCCGCTACGTGCTCGAGACGCACACGCACGCTGACCACATCACCGGCTCGAGCCAACTGCGCGAGAGTACCGGTGCGCAGTCGGCCGCGCCGCTGGCGTGCGGGATTGTGGTCGCGGACTTGCAACTCCAGGACGGCGAGGAATTGCGCTTCGGCGGCGAATCCCTCCGCGCGCTGCATACACCCGGGCACACGGCAGGTTCGATGTCGTATCTCTGGCGCGATTGCGTATTCACCGGCGATACGCTGCTGATCGGAGGCTGCGGACGTACCGATTTCCAGAGTGGAGACGCCGGCGCACTGTACGACAGCATCACGCAAAAACTCTTCATCTTGCCCGACAAGACGCTGGTCTTTCCGGGGCATGATTACAATGGCCGGACGTCGTCGACGATCGGTGTCGAAAGGACCACCAATCCGCGGCTCGCCGGTCGTTCGCGCGGCGAGTTCATTCGCCTGATGTCCGAACTGCGGCTGCCGCCGCCGCGAATGATCGATGTCGCCGTTCCCGCGAACCGGCGCCTCGGGCAGGACGTGCAGGCGGCCTGACGACGCGCGCACGCCTGCTAGAATGATCGAGTTGCCGTGGTCGAATCGCGTTCGCCGCCGTCCTCAACGCCCCTCCGCCAGCCGTCACGATGCCCGACGATCTGCAACTCGATGCACTGAAGCTTCCCCCGCATTCGCTCGAAGCGGAGCAATCGGTGCTGGGCGGACTCCTGCTCGACAACGAGGCGGTGGACAAGGTCGGCGACGTGCTCGCCGACGCCGACTTCTACAGCGAGGCCCATCGGCTCATCTACCACCATATCTACCGGCTCGCCGCCGAAGGCAAGCCCGCGGATGTGGTGACAGTGTCGGAATCGCTCGCCTCGTCGCAGAAGCTCGATTATGTCGGCGGGCTCTCGTATCTCGGCGCGCTGGTCGGCAACGTGCCGACCGCCGCCAACATCCGCCATTACGCGCAAATCGTCCGCGATCGCTCGATCTTGCGCCAGCTTGCCGCGACCGCCGGCGATATTGCCGACGCCGCCTACAACCCGCTCGGGCGCAGCGCAAAGGAGGTCCTCGACCAGGCGGAAGCCAAGGTGCTGCATATCGCCGAGCAGGGCTCGCGCGGCGCGCAGCAGGTCGTGACCATCGGCGCGCTTCTTGGCGACGTCGTCGATCGCATCGAGGTGCTTTACAACCGCGACGATCCCTCCGACGTCACCGGCGTGCCCACGGGATTTTCGGACCTCGACCGGTTCACGTCGGGATTGCAACCGGGCGACCTGGTCGTCGTCGCCGGACGGCCGAGCATGGGCAAGACGAGCCTCGCGCTCAACATCGGAGAGCACGTCGCCCTCGCGGCGGGTCTGCCGGTCGTCGTATTCTCGATGGAAATGGGTGCCTCGCAGCTCGCGCTTCGACTGATCGGCTCCGTGGGCCGCCTCGATCAGCACAAGCTTCGCACCGGCCGCCTCGCCGCAGATGATTGGGAGAAGCTCACCGCCGCGTTGGGCCGGCTCAACGAAGCTCCGATCCTGATCGACGAAACGCCGGCGTTGAACGCGATCGAAGTCCGCTCCCGTGCGCGGCGCCTGATGAAGACGTACGGCAAACTGGGCCTCGTGATCGTCGATTACCTGCAGCTGATGCAGGCATCGACCAGCGGCGAAAATCGCGCGACAGAGATCTCGGAGATCTCGCGCTCGATGAAATCGCTGGCAAAGGAATTGAAGGTGCCGGTCATGGCGCTTTCGCAATTGAACCGTTCGCTCGAACAGCGACCGAACAAGCGGCCGGTGATGTCGGATCTGCGCGAAAGCGGAGCGATCGAGCAGGATGCTGACGTGATCCTGTTCATCTATCGCGACGAGGTGTACAACCCCGAGACGCAGGAAAAAGGCGTCGCCGAAATCATTATCGGCAAGCAGCGCAATGGACCCATCGGCACCGTGCGCCTGACATTCCTCGGCGAATACACGCGCTTCGAGAACTTCGCGTCGCCGGGCTCGTACTAGCCCGCGCATGACGGAAGACGTTGTCAGCGCGATCGCCGAACGGAGCGCCGTGCCGGCGTCGGCGACGAGCGTGCCGCTGCTGGTCGCCGATGGCGACATTCCGACGACGCAGCTGATCGCGCGAGTGATCCGCGCGGCGCACGGCGACGTCGACATCCGCTACCCAGGCACGCTCTTCGACACGAACGTCGCACGCGAGCACGTGGCGTTCTCGCGCTTCTGCGCCACGACGCATGGCTGGCTGCCCAGCTATCTCGCGAAGCGACGCATCGGCTACGTGTACATCCTCGACGACAACTTCTGGGCGCTCACCCCCGAGGTCGATCCGCATCTGTCCATCTTCTTCTCGCATCCGGAAACGATGCGAACACTTGACGCATTCGTCGGCGGCGCGCGAGCGGCGGTCGTCATGTCGCATCGTCTCGGCGACGCCATCGTCCGACGTCTGCCGAATACGAAGATCGAATATCTGAATCCGCCGTTCGACACCGACACGGCAAATGCGCTGCTACGCGCCGCGGCGCCGCGACACGACGACGGTGTCGTGCGGATCGGCTACCCGACCAGCCGTCGCCAGAGCGTTTCGGCGTTGCTCGATTCCGTGGTGCGCCACGTCGCGCAGCGCTACGCCGGACGTGTCGCGTTCGAGTTCGTCGGTTGGATGCCGGACGCGCTCGCCGGCGCGCCGGGCGTCGCGTTGCTGCCGCACGTGCCCGACTACGACCGCTATCTCGCATTCAAGATCTCGCGGCGATGGGACATTGGCCTCGCTCCGCTCGTCAGCAGCGCATTCGACGCGTGCAAAACGAGTGTCAAGTATCGCGAGTATGGCGGCTGCCGCATCGCCGGCGTCTATGGCAACGTCGCGCCTTACACAGACGACGTCGTCGACGGGCGCACCGGATTGCTCGCCGATCACCGGCCCGATGCTTGGATCGACGCGCTGGAGCGTTTAATCGATTCGCCGGCGCTCCGCGACACGATCGCGTCGATCGCGCACGCGGACGTCGAGGCGCGGTTCAGCCAGCGCGCGTCGGTGCGACGCTGGCGCGAGATCGCGGCCGCGCATGGCAACCGCTGACTTCGCGAACGTCGGCCGCAACGATCCGTGCCCGTGCGGCAGCGGCAAGCGGTTCAAGCATTGCCACGGCAACGTCGTCGCGCCGGCAGGGGGGCGCGCGGAAGCGCGCCGGCTGATGGCGAGCGCGCTCGAAGCGCAGCAGGCGCGGCGGCTCGACGACGCGGAGCAGCTGTACCGCGAAGCGATCGCGCTCGCGCCCGATTCGGCCGACGCGCTGCACATGCTCGGCGTGATTCGCTACGAGCGGCGCGACTACGCCGAAGCGAAGGCGCTGATCCTGCGCGCGCTGGATCTCACCGGCTGGCGCTTCCCGAACTTCCGGCACAATCTCGGGCTCGTCGTCGCGCGCGCAAACGACTGCAACGACATAGGGTTCGTCCACGCGCGCCAGCACGAATGGTACGCGTCGCATCGCGCGAAGCGGCGTCCGCCGGTCGAACGCGCGCCGCGTGTTGCCGTCTTGATCCCGGCGTACAACGACGCACGTTACGTCGAGGCTGCGCTCGAGTCGTTGTTCGCGCAGACGTACCGCAACGTCGAGATCGTGCTGATCGACGATGGCTCGACCGACGGCACCGCGGATGTCGCGCGGCGCACGCTCGAGCGCTCGCCATTCCCGCATCGGATGATCCACCGCGCCAACCGCGGCGCGGCGCAAACGCTCAACGAGGCGTTTGAGCTCGCGAGTGCGCCATACGTCAACGTGCTGAACTCCGACGACGCGTTCGAGCCACTGCGGCTGCGGACGATGGTCGACGAAGTCGCCGCGACCGGCGCGAGCTGGGGATTTTCGGCGACCGCATTCATCGACGCCGCCGGCGGCGATGTCGACTTGCTGCACGACCCCCGGGCATATCCGCTCGCCTGCTCGATCTCCGCGGTTCCGGCGGCCCGCTCGACCGGCTTCGCGCTGCTCGCGGCGAACGTCGTCGTGTCGAGCGGCAACCTGTTCTGCTCGCGAGCGCTGTGGCGCATGCTCGGCGGATTCCGCGACCTTCGCTACAACCATGACTGGGACTTCGCGTTACGCGCGCTGTGGCACGACGAGCCGGTGTTTATTCGCGACGCGCTGTACCGCCATCGTCTTCATCCGGCGAACACGATCGGCGCGTCGGCGGCGAAGCGGCGCGAGGAGGCGTACCGCATGATGAACGACTATATCGCGCTCGCAGCCGGTATGACGCCGCCGCCGAACGCATTCGCGCCGTCGATTCACGCGTGGGGCGCCGACTTCGCCGTCGCGGCATTGGAGGGCGAGCTCGCCGAGACGATGGAAGCACCGGTGCTGCGGCATTTGATTAACGTGGTCGAGCAACGGGATAAGGGGGCGGTCGTTGTCGACACCGTTTGATGACACCCGCGCGGCGCCGATCTACCGGGCGGTCTCGCCCGACGACGTCGCGTGGATCGACGACGCCGCACCGCCGCTCGCAGCGCGCTGTGCCGTTTGCGGTGATCCAGGCCCGCATCGAAAGCTGCTGGTTGTCCCGTCGCTCGCGCCGCCGTACACGGCGCTGACGTTGTCGCGCTGCGCCGGCTGCGGCAGCGGCTTCTACGATCCGCCCGGCATCACCGACTTCAGCGATCTCAACCAGGATCGCAACGATTTCTGGCGCTTCTACGTCGAAGTGGGCGGCGGCGTCTGGGAAACGATCTGGCCGTTGTTCGTCGATCGCGCGGGTGGTAGGCGAACGCTGCTCGACATCGGCTGCGGCTTCGGTTTCGCCGTCGACTTTTGGCGGCGTGCGATGCGCGCCGATGCGGTCGGCGTCGAGCTCGCCGACTACGGCGCCGTCGGCGCGCGGATGCTCGACATCCCGGTCCATCGAGAAATGCTGCAGGACTGCGCGGCGCTCGCTGGACGCCGCTTCGACATCGTCTACGCATCGGAAGTAATCGAGCACGTACCCGACCCGCGCGCGTTCGTCGAGCTCCTAGCTCCGTTTGTCGCCGACAACGGTGTTCTCGTGCTGACGACGCCGGCGGTCGAGTACATCAAGCGCGACAACACGTCGCCGACGCTACTCGCCGCGCTGGCGCCGGGCTTCCATGGGTTCCTGTTGTCAGCGAGCGCATTCGAGCATGCCGCGCGCGCCGCGGGCTTCGAGCACGTCGTCGTGCGCACGTTCGGCGAGCGCCAGTTGCTTTGGGCGTCGCGCGTGCCGCGCACGCTCGACTTCGACCCCGCGCCAGGGCGCGAGCCGTATCTCGACTACCTCGAGCAATGGTATCAGCGTCACGAGCGCGCCTCGCCGCTCTGGCAAGGCTATACGTATCGTTACGTCCGCGATCTCGTCGCCAGTGGCCGTTTCGCCGAGGCGCGGCCGAGGGCCGATGCGCTGCTCGCCGCGTTGGTCGACGCCTACGGCGCGGTTATCGCCGACCCACCGGCGATGATCGAGCGCTTGCGCGAGGCGACGACGTTGCCGGAATTCGGCAAGCGCGCACCGTTCTTTCTGTCGACGTTGTATTACGCGCTCGGTGGGCTCGCCGAATACCACGATCATGACCCCGGTGCGGCCCGTGGCTGGTATCGAGGCGCGGCGGAGCTCGGCCGAGAATCGGCGCGGCTCGGCGCGATCTTCTTCCTCGAGGCGAACCATTTCGTCTGGCCGGCACGCGCCGCAGACGCCGGGCTTGCACTCGCGCAGCGCGATATCGCGACAACGGCGCGGACGTTCGCGCAGCTCGCGCGCGATGGCCGCCGCTGTCGCGCCGACGACGGCTTCGTCATCGCCGAGTTCGACTACATCGAGACCGTCGTGCCCCGCGCGTGCGAAGGGCTCGTGCTCGCGGGCGCGTGGGATGCCGCGCGCGACGTGTTCGCCGCGTATCTCGAGCATGTCGCGGCGTGGCACGCCGAGCGCGATCCTACGAGCGTCGATGCAATCATCCGCGCGCTGGCCGCCGATGCAGCAGGCGGTCCGCAGGATCCGGTGTTCGCGCCGTTCTTCCAGGGCGTGCTTGACGCCGCGACGCCCGGCAACGTGCCCAGCACCGATCGCTTGCAGGCGCTCGTCGCGCTTGCGGCCGCGCATCGGTCGCACGCGAAGCTCGGCTCGGCGCTCGCACGCCACGCCGACATCGCGCGTCGCTACCTGCCGGCTCCGACGCCGAAGACGCTGTTCGATTTCTCGTACACGGTCAACTCCGCCGGCAGCGAAGCGCTGATCGGTACACGCCAGCACGATCCTGTCGCGCCCCTGCACCTTCGCTGCGTAGAGCGCGCGATGCCTCTGCGCCATCGTCGTCGCGACCGTCGCCTAGGACGCGTCGCCGCGGCCCCGATGCGGCGCGGCGACCGGTAAATTGTAACGGAGGCTACAGGATCTCCGCCGCGTGATCGGCAAGCCGTGAGCGCTCGCCGCGCTGCAGCGTGACGTGTCCCGAGTGCGCCCAGCCCTTGAAGCGGTCGACGACGTAGGTGATGCCGGAGCTGCCTTCGGTGAGGTACGGCGTGTCGATCTGCGCCCCCATGCGCTGGCGAGCAAGTTTCAGAAACCTTCAGATCAATTCACGCTCTGCCAAAGACCCTGAGTCGAAGTGCAGGCAACTTGGCACCGACGGCGATTCCGCCGGCTCGAGAGGGAAATCCGATGAACACGAAATTGACTATGCGTTCTGCAATTTTCGCGTTGGGCGTCGCGGCAGCCGCGGGTTCGATCACTGCAAAGGGCAACCCCTTCGGCCAGTGGCAACCACCGTCGCTAGTCGATGGCGCGTGGGAAGTCACGGTTACCCCGTTCAACTGCGCGACCGGTGAAGAGTTTCCGTTATTCGCGGTTCAGTCATACATCACGTTCGCGTCCGGCGGCACGCTCGTCGAAGCGAACTCGAACCCGGACTTCCAACCAGGCCAACGCAGCGCGGGCCTCGGCTACTGGGAGCGGACAGGGCACAAGACCTACCACGCGTTTTTCCAGGCGTTCCTGCAGTTCGACAGCGGGGACCCGCCGCCGCCGCCGGCACGTCGTTCTTACCGTCGCGGCGCTCAGAGCTTTCGCCACAGTATCGAGATGCAGGATTCCAATCACTGGACCAGCACTGCCGCGGTCACGTTCACCGATCCGTCGGGTGTCACAGTGTTTTTGTCCGGCTGTGCAAAGGCGTCTGCCGAACGAATGGAATGATGGAGCGATCCCGATGCAGGTCGGCGAATGCAGGCAAGGTAGCGCATCAGGCGCGGCGCGCGCATCGCGCGTCGCGCTTTGATCGGGGTGATCATGACTTGCGACACGCTTGGGCGACGTGGCACGTGATGGCCGGTACGACGATCGCGGAACTGGAGGAGCTCGGCGCGTGGAAGTCGGAGCCAATGGTGATGCGCTACGCGCACTTCGCGTCAGCGCAATGGGATCCGACGCGGGCTAGGTTGCGGAGCCCAGACCGAGACGCGCGAGCACGGATGAAATGCGAGGGTGCTCGCGTGCTGTGTCCCACTTCGAGTCGACCGGTACGAACTTGAGGTGCACGTCGCGCGCGTCATAAGCGAGCTCGATGAAGTCGGCGGTGCTATCGAGATCACCGAGGCCGAGATGAATGAGCGCGATTGCACACGGCGGCACATACCTTTCGGCGGCCAATGCGACGAGGGTGCCGATAACCTGGCGCGCCTCGTCGGTGCGACCCTGCCGGGCGTGAAGGTAGCCGCGGAGCGAAACCACCTTGCTGTTGCCGCTCGACGTTCTACTCGCGTCGGCGAGCTCCGTGAGCGCGAGCGCGTACTCGCCGAGCGCGACGCACGCCTGGGCGAGCTGGAAGTGACCGAGCCAGAACGTCGGATCGATGGCGAGCGCTTGCCGGGCATATTGCGCGGCCAGCGCGAAGTCGCGCGCGCCGAATGCCACCTGGGCCGATAACGTGTGGCTCACCGGCAGCAGCGGATCGAGCTCGCGCGCTCGCCGCATGGCCAAAAGCGATTCACGGATTTGGCCTCGATGCATGTGCAGATGCCCGAGCATTGCGAACGAGAACCAATAGGCCGGGTCGAGTTCGATGGCGCGGTGTAGGGCGGCCTCGGCGCCCGGCCAATCCCAGTCCAGTCGGAGCTTGCGGAAGCCGATCGAAGCCTGCGCTTCAGCCAGATCCGGGCGCGGCCGCACTGCGCGTTCCGATGCCTCCGTCGCCTCGCGGCCGCACCTCGAGCGGCGCCGCATCTCCGGTCATTGGCATCCCTGCGTATGCATCGGCGATGCCTGACCACGCGAGCGCGTATTCGGCATCAATTTGCGTCGCCTGCCCGAAGTGCTCGAGCGCCTTGCGCGTGCTGAGTGGCGTGAGCTGGTGCCACAGGTGCCGCCCGCGGAGGTAGGAGTCAAACGCCTCGACATTTCGGGTCTGGCGGCGTCCCAATGCCGCGAGACGCTGCTGGATCGAGCCGGAGCCGCACCTGCGCAGCAATAGTGCGCGCTAGTTCGCGCTGGAAAGCGAGAAGGCTCGCGGGCTCGCTATCGAACGATGCCGTCCATACCGAGGCTTCGTCGCGTGTGCGCACGAGTGTCGCCGATACGCGGCGATGCTCGGCTTCGCTGCGCAGCGACCCTTCCAAGACATATGCGGCACCGAGCTCGCGCCCGATCCGCGCCACGCCGTCCGCCGCTCCCTTGTAGGCGAACACGGTGGTACGGCTGGTCACGGCGACGCGCTCCGGGTCGATCTGGCCGAGCGCAACGATCGTCTCCTCGGTTAGCCCGTCTGCGAGATACTCGCTTCCCGCGTCAGCATCGAGGGGCGCAAAGGGCAGCACCGCGACGATGAGTCGCGTCTCATCGGTCGCCTGTGCCGGCGCGACGGTTCGAATGTCCGCGACGAATGAATAGCCCCGTCCCGGCACCGTGGCAATGTACCGATTCTCGCCATAGCGATCGTGCAGCACCCGGCGCAATGCGCCGATGTGCTGGTTGAGGTTGTTCTCCTCGACGATCGTGTCGGGCCAGACTGCACGCATCAGATCGTCCTTGCTAACTACTTCGCCGCGGCGCCGCACGAGCTCGATCAACGTGTCGAAGGCCTTGGCGGTCAGCGGGACACGCTCGTCGCGATGCAGGAGCAGGCGCCGAGTCGGCTCAAGGCGGAACTCGCCGAATGCAAGGGCCCCCTCGAAGCCTTGACTGTCCACTGCCATCACGATGAATTCATAAGATTTCAGGACGCCCGGACAGATCATAGTGATTAACGCCTCGTCTGCAAAGGAGCCTTCGGGGCGCAGGCCACGAACCTCGTTCGCATCGCAGTCGCTTTGGTGCCGTTCCTGCCGATCCAACGCTTGCCTGACGCCCAGGACGAATGCGCGCAAGCGGCATACATCTAAACGAGTTCATGAGTCTTCAAGACGGTAAGACGGATTGCAGTGACAATCCTCGCGTCGTCGAGAGCGAGTCTTGCGGGCGTTGCGATGATTCCGCGACGAGGATGTTGTTCGGATCGCGCAGTCGCGCAGGGCATCGCAACCGAGTCCTTTGCGCACGGGAGACACCATGAACGCTATCCACACTGCAGTCGTTATGTTGCTCGCTCTTGCTTCGTCGACGCCGGTGGGCGCCGGCGCAGCGGTTCCGGCCCCACCCAACTATCAAGGCTTATGGTGGAACGCGCCTGCGGGCTCCGAGTCGGGCTGGGGCCTCAACCTCGCGCACCAGGCCGATACGATCTTCACGACGTGGTTTACCTACGACACCGGCGGCAAGGCCGTGTGGTTCGCGATGACGGCGCAGAAGACCGGAACGAATTCTTACAGCGGCAAGCTGTATTCGACGCGGGGCCCGGCCTTCAATGCGCAGTTCGATCCCAAGGTGGTGGTTGCGACCGAAGTCGGGAGGGGCACATTGAGCTTCACCGACGCGGATAACGGCACATTTTCATACACGCTCGGCTCCGTCTCGCAGGCGAAGGCGATCACCCGTCAGGTCTTTGGGACGCTTCCCGTGTGCGTGTACGCCGACTCGAGAGCCACCTACAACCTCACGGACATGTGGTGGGCTAGCCCCGCGGCATCCGAATCGGGGTGGGGAATCGCCCTGAGCCATCAGGGCGATCAATACTTTGCGAGCACGATTTTAGCCGTGTGGTTCACCTACGATTCTGACGGCTCTCCGACGTGGCTCACCGTGACGGCCTTCCCATACGGAGACGATTGGGGGGAGTTTTTTGGGTACTCCGGAACCCTCTATCGGACCTCCGGCGCGCGCTTCGACGCGTTCCGACAGGGCGACGTGGTCGTGACCAAGGTCGGGAGGGCGGGAGCGCTCGCCGCGCTGCAGCGTGACGTGTCCCGAGTGCGCCCAGCCCTTGAAGCGGTCGACCACGTAGGTGATGCCGGAGCTGCCTTCGGTGAGGTACGGCGTGTCGATCTGCGCAATGTTGCCGAGGCAGACGACCTTCGTTCCCGGCCCCGCGCGCGTGATGAGCGTCTTCATTTGCTTGGGCGTCAGGTTCTGCGCTTCGTCGATGATCAGAAATTTGTTGATGAACGTGCGCCCGCGCATGAAGTTCAGGCTCTTGACCTTGATCCGCGAGCGTATCAAGTCGCGTGTCGCGGCGCGGCCCCATTCGCCGGCTTCGTCGTCCGTCTTGTTCAGAACGTCGAGATTGTCCTCGAGCGCGCCCATCCACGGATTCATCTTCTCTTCCTCGGTGCCCGGCAAGAAGCCGATGTCCTCACCCACGGGAACCGTCACGCGCGTCATGATGATCTCGGAATACACCTTGAATTCGAGCGTCAGCATGAGGCCCGCGGCAAGCGTCAGCAGCGTCTTGCCGGTGCCGGCCTGCCCCAACAGAGAGACGAAATCGACATCGGGGTTCATGAGCAGGTTGAGCGCGAAGTTCTGCTCGCGATTGCGCGCGGTAATCCCCCACACGTTGTTCTTCTGGTGCGTGTAGTCCTTCACCGTCTGCAGCACGGCCGTGCGGCCGTTCACTTCCTTCACCAGTGCGTACAGCGACGCCGCGCCGGGCGATTCCTGATAGACGAACTCATTGATCAGCAGCGACGGAACCAGCGGACCGGTCAGCCGGTAATACGTGTGACCCCCCTGCTGCCACGACTCCATTCCCTTGCCATGGCGCTCCCAGAAATCGGCGGGGAGCTCTTCCATGCCGGAGAAAAGAAGCTCGGTGTCCTCCAGCACTTTGTCGTTGAAATAATCCTCGGCGGCGATCCCGAGCGCGCGCGCCTTGATCCGCATGTTGATGTCCTTGCTCACGAGGATCACATGCCGCTTGGGATGTAGATGCTGCAGGTGCATGACGACGGCCAAAATCTGGTTGTCCGCCTTCCCGTTGGCGAGCGATGACGGCAACAGCGTCGTGATCACTTCGGTTTGCAGATACAGCTTGCCCGTCGCGGCGCCGCCCGACTTCTGGTCGAGCGGTATGCCATCGGCGATTCCATTCGGCATCGCGGTGACGAGCTCGTCCAGGAAGCGCGATGCCTGGCGCGCATTGCGCGCGACCTCGCTTACGCCTTTCTTGTTGTTGTCGAGCTCCTCGAGCGTCAGGATCGGCAGGTAGATGTCATGCTCCTCGAAGCGGAAAAGGCTCGTCGGGTCATGCATCAGAACATTCGTGTCGAGCACGAACAGCTTGGCGGGAAGCTGGAGGCGGGTGGCCGGGCCGTACTTGCCGGCGGGCTTGGCGGACTTGCGGGCGACGAGGGTGAGCGGGGTGGGACGGGTCTTGCGCTCGACCATGGGACTCCTGGAGAGGTGGCGGCGACATTGGAGGGAGGGTCCCGACCATCCTAGCCTCGGCCCCCTACGAACACAAGTTCTGGTGGCGGAATCGGTATCGGAACGCACCAGTTGTGGTGCGCATCAGACGGCGGCTGGCGGGCCGTCAGAGCGCGTTGACGCCGGCGAGCGCCTCGTCCGCTTGGCGGGCGACCTTCACGGATCGCCGGCGGATGACGACGGCGACTCTCGAGACGCCGACCTCGCTTCCCCGCTGGACTGGATGAAGCGGTCAAGATACGAGATTCGATTGTTCGCGAGCAAGCGGCGAAACTCGGCGTGGCCCTCTTTTTCGGCGGCCAGGACTCGCGCCAGATCCGCTTGGAATTCACTCCTCCGGCTCAGCTGAAACAGTTTTTCGAGATCTTCGACCGGCGGTGTCAGCCGGGGGCTGGAGTCCCGATCATAGTGCGCGAGCAGCCGCTGCAATGCGAGCTCGGTGCTGGGTTGACGATCGCAGAGCTCGAAAGACAGATGCAGCGAGAATGGCGAAAGGGTCTCCACGATATGCGGGGTGAAGCTGCGCAGGTACAGGACATCGCCCGGCTCCATTACGACGTCAGCGTCGACGGGACCCATCTGCGCGCCGTCGAGGTCGCTGAGGTTGACGCGACGGGGCGCTTGCCGCCGATGGAGTCGCCACCGCTTTTTGCCGGCCATATGGATCACCAGGACATCGTCGGTATCGACGTGCCCGCGGTAGGCTTCGTTGCCGTGCTGCGAGAAAAACACCATCGCGTTCGAAAATGTTGCGACATGCGCCCGATCCAACGATGCAGCGAGCGCGTTGATGTCGGGCTCGAGGATGTCGATGCCTTCCAGCACGCACGCCGCGCCATGCTCCAGGAGGTCCTGCAGAACGCGGCGGTCCACGAACTCGATCTTCCTCTTCTGCACGACTTTGTAGAGGTGCGCACTCGAGAGGTCGACTGCCTTGCCCGCCTGAAACAGATCCAGGTAATTGAGATCGAGGAGCGGATTGTTCAGGTGGCGACGCAAATGCTCCAGCGAGAACAATTTCTGATCGGGAACCAGACCCGGGCGATGGAGGTGACTTACGCCGGGCGGCGCGTTGAGGGCTTCCTTGAAAAAGAAGTCGCGAATGCGGCGCTGAACGGGCGAGAGTTCCATTGGGTGACTAAGCGGAAGCGAGTGCCGGTATCCATCCGGTCCACAACCGCAAATCTCTCAACAAGCAAAGCAGGTGCCACGCCTCGGCTGTGCGCGGGTCGGCACATCGATTACTCTTCGACGGCAGATCGTTGCAGCGGCTCGGGCGGCCACGGCTGTTCCCCGTCCGGACGGTGGGGATGCGACAGCGAGCGTCAAGAGCGGTTCAAAGTGCCGACCCGATTGTACTCGGAACTAGCGTGCAATCGCATGATCCTGCGCCAGCGAGTCGATACGCGGCGTAACGGATAAGGGCTTCCGACACCCACGCGTCTCTTTTTACGACGCTTGCATGCATGCTCGGTGACATGGGCGGACTAGAGCGCCTTGACTGCTGCGAGCACCTCCTCCGCGTGACCGGGGACCTTGACTCCCCGCCACTCATGGACCAGGTTTCCGTCGGGTCCGATCAGGAAGGTGCTGCGCTCGATGCCGCGCACTTTCTTGCCGTACATGTTCTTCATCTTGATCACGTCGAACTGCGCGCAGAGTTTCTCATCTGAGTCGGAGATAAGCTCGAATGGGAAGTCCATCTTCGCTTTGAAGCTCTCGTGCGACTTCAAGCTGTCGCGCGACACGCCGGCGATGACCGCTCCCAGCTTCGCGAATTGCTTGTGGAGGTCGCGGAAGTCGGCGCCTTCGGTCGTGCAGCCCGGCGTGTTGTCCTTCGGATAGAAATAGAGCACGACAGGATGCCCCTTTTGAGCGGACAGCTTGAACGAACCGCCGGTGGCGGCAGCGGTGAAGTCGGCAACTTTCTTTCCAGCCATCGAAGTCCTCCGTATCAATTCGCGGCGACGCCGGCGTGCTCATGCGGCGGCGGCCAAGTCTACGTCACCGAGAAACTCGATGCCCTGGACGAGCAGCGTGCCGCTGCGGCCCGCCACCGATCCCGGCATCACCACGCAGCGCGGCAACGCCATCGACTGCAGCGTCTCGTATAGATCGCGAGTGGTGCCGATCGTCCAGCCCTGCGCCTGCCAGCCTACGAGGAGTTGCTCGAATGCGGTTGCGAGTCGCATGCCTTCGAGCTCGGCGTGAAGCGTATACACGTGACCCTCGGGCCGCGGCTCTTTGGTGAGCTCGAGAATATGGGCAGCGACATTGTCCTCGGTCAACGCCGTCGCGCCCGATCAGCTCGTCCATCGTCGGCAGCGTCGTTGGCAGTTGCGGACAGCGGATCAGCTCGGCGTTCCAGACGGGCAGATGCGGATGCGTGCCGCGGCCGTCGGAACAATATTCGAAGCCCATACGCTGCGTCAGGCGCAATGCGTGGACGTTCATCTGCCAGCCGGCAGCGCCGTGCGTCAGCGGGGGCGTCCGGAAGATGTCGGTGTAGCGATCGCACGCGAGATCCATTTCGTGCTTCGTCCAATCCGCGTCCGCTTGTACGACACCATCCTGCCAGCGCACGTGATCCCAGGTGTGGACACCGGTTTCGAAGCCCGCGTCCGCGACCGCCCGCATGACGTCGGCGGCACGGCGGCCGATGTCGGGGCCGGGAATAACCGTTCCGTACATCAGCGTTCGCATCCCGTAGTGACGTACGACCGACGTGCGTCTCACCTTGCCGTAGAAGCCGGGGCGGAACACGCGCTTGATGGCTCGGCCCGTGTGGTCCGGGCCGAGTGTAAAGAGAAAGGTTGCATTGACGCCATGTTTGCGCAACAGCGTCACGAGGTTGGGAACGCCCTCGCGCGTGCCGCGCAACGTGTCGACGTCGATCTTGAGCGCGATACGCATCGGAGACTACTCGACCAGCCGCCTCGCATCGGCCACCTGCCCGCGATAAGCGTCGAAGATGCGCTTCAGGGCCTCGTCCATTGGCACCGTCGGCATCCAGTCGAGGTCGGCGCGGGTGTTCTCGATCATGGGCACCCGGTTCTGCACATCCTGATAGCCCGCACCATAGTATTCGGCCGATGATGTCTCGACAATCTTCACCTCCGCGGCGGACTCGCGATACTCGGGATACGTGAGCGCCAGTTCCAGCATCATCGCGGCGAGCTCGCGCACCGAGAAATTGTTGTCCGGATTGCCGATGTTGTAGATCCGGCCGCTCGCAACGCCGCCTTCGTTCGCGATGATCTTCACCAGCGCGTCGATCCCGTCGTCGATGTACGTGAACGCGCGTTTTTGGGTACCGCCATCGACGAGCTTGATCGGCTCGCCGCGCACGATGTGTCCCAGAAACTGGGTGATGACGCGGGAGCTTCCTTCCTTCGGCGCGTTGATCGAATCGAGGCCGGCGCCGATCCAGTTGAACGGCCGGAACAGCGTGTAGTCGAGCCCCTCCTGCATGCCGTAGGCGTGAATGACGCGATCCATCAGCTGTTTCGCGCACGCATAGATCCAGCGCGGCTTGTTGATGGGTCCCAGCACGAGTTCGGATTGCTCGGGATCGAAGGCGTCGTCGCGACACATTCCGTAGACCTCGGAGGTCGACGGGAACACGATTCGTTTCTTGTGCCGAACACAGGCACGAACGATCGGCAGGTTCGCCTCGAAGTCGAGCTCGAACACGCGCAGCGGCTCGCGCACGTAGGTGGCGGGGGTCGCGATCGCGACCAGCGGCAGCACCGTGTCGCATTTCTTGATGTGATATTCGATCCATTCCTTGTTGATCGTGATATCGCCTTCGAAGAAATGGAAACGCTTGTCCGCCAGTCGATCCGCGATGCGGTCGGTCTGCATGTCCATCCCGTAGACATCCCAGTCCGTCGTGTCGAGGATGCGTCGCGACAGATGGTGGCCGATGAAGCCGTTGATGCCGAGGATCAGGATCTTTTTCATGTGTCTTCGGAGGAGGTGCCGCGCGTGCCTGGCGCCGGCGTGTGCAGCAGGCGGTCGAGCCGGCTCGGAGCGAACGTCGGAATGGCGAGCAGCAGGTAGAGGTACATGCCGACGCGCGGACTGTAGAACGACATCGCCATCGACGCCAGCGGAACCAGCGCGTAGAGCCAGATTTCGCGCTGCATGTGGGCGGTCGCTGTTGGCGTGAGGTCCGCCGCGGCGAGCGTCGAGTGCGCGGCCAGGTACCGGAGCTGCAACGCGAGGAGCGCGCCGAGCGCGAGGAGATTCACGCCGTAGACAAATACCGGCAGGATGAGGTGGCCGTGATCGCCAAGGAGATCGGTCGAGAACGGAACGAAGGTCACCAGCAGCAGGAATGCCATGTTCATCCACAGGAGCCGGCGGTCGACGTGGCGCACGTAGTGAAACAGGACGTGGTGGGCGATCCAGAAGATCGCGAGCACCATGAAGCTGATCGCGTACATCGCAAAGCTGTGCTCGAGCGTCGCGAGATAAGCGATCAGGTTGGCATGGGATTCGAAACCGAGATTCACCGGCGACTTGATGTCGAGCACAAGCAGCGTCATCGCGACGGCGAAAATCCCGTCGGCGAGCGCCTCGATCCGGTTCTTGGAAAGGCCGCGGCTGTCGAGCGTCGGATTGTCGGGCAGGTCCGTCATGAATAAGCAGGTTCGCCCAGCGAAACCGGAGCGGTGCCGAATCGCGCCGCAAATGCCGGCGGTGCGATGATTCCCCCGTCGAGCTCAAGCGAGAGCACGTGCAAAAGCCCGCCCCCTCCGCAATGCGCGAAAAACTTACCATGACGAACCGCGAGCGTCGGCGCGAGAGTCGGTGGCGCGTCGCCGCCCACGGGCCGCGTGCGCAGGATGCGCGCGGGGATCCCACCGATTGCGGTGAAGGCGCCCGGATATGGCGGCGCGACTGCGCGCACCAGGTTGTGGATCGTGCCGGCATCGCGGGTCCAGTCGATAACGCCGTCCTCGGGACGACGGCCGCCGAAGTAGGTGCCCTGCGCAACATTCTGCGGCCGCCGCGGCGCATCGCCGGCAATGAGGTCCGAAAGCGCGCGATCGAGCGTTATTTCTGCTGCGACCGTCACCTTGTCGAAGACTTCGCGTGCGGTGTCGTCCGGCAGGATGGGGACCGCGGTTTGGGCGACGATATCGCCGCCGTCCGGCTTCGCTGTCATGTAATGAAGGGTGGCGCCCGTCTCGCGCTCGCCGGCGAGAACCGCCCAGTTGACCGGCGCGCGGCCGCGAAACTTCGGTAGTAGCGAGCCATGCATATTGAGCGCGCCACGCCTTGGCAGCGCCAGCAGCGGCGCCGCCAGCATTTTTCGATAGTAGAACGAAAATATGAAATCCGGCGACTGTTCGGCGACCTGGGCGACGACGTCCGCCGTATTCGGATCATCCGGTGTTATCGCCGCGATTTCATGATCAGCGGCGGCTGCCGCCACCGACTCGAACCAGCGCGTCTCGAGCGGGTCGTCGGAATGGGTGACCACGAACGGGACTTCGACGCCGTGCGCCAGCAATACCTTGAGACAGCGGACGCCGACGTTGTGGTAGGCGAAAACAACGGCACGCGTCATTTTTGCGGATCGTTCCCGGCCGCGGTGTCTTCGTCTTCCAATACCGCCCGCACCGTATAGCGCGGACGCTCGCGCACCTGCTGATAGATGCGTCCGACGTACTCCCCGACAAGGCCAAGCCCGAACAGCAGCATCCCGATCAGGAAGAAGGCAAGGATATCGCGGTCCCACAGCACGTATAGTGTCGCGACATCATGCCAGTCGGATACCGCGAGCCGGTAGGCAATGACGATTACGTAGGTGAGAAGCGCCAGCAGCGACACCAGCATGCCGAACATCGAGAAGAGCTGCAGCGGGACCAGCGAAAAGCCGGTGATGAGGTCGAAGTTGAGCCGGATCAGCTTGTAGAGCGAGTACTTCGATTCGCCCGCCGCGCGCTCCTCGTGCGCGACTTCGACCTCGGCCGGGTTGGCGGCAAACGTATAGGCGAGGGCGGGAATGTAAGTGCTGACCTCGCGACTTGCGGCGACGGCCAGCGCGATTTCGCGGTTGTACGCGCGCAGCATGCATCCCTGGTCAGTCATTCGGATGTGCGTGATGCGCTCGCGCAGCCGGTTCATCGCGCGCGACGCCACGCGCCGCCAGATCGAGTCCTCGCGGGTCCGGCGAACGCCACCGACATAGTCGTGTCCGGCGTCCATCGCGGCGAGAAGCTTCGCGATCTCCTCCGGCGGATTTTGCAGGTCGGCGTCAAGCGTCACGACGCGTGTCCCGCGACAGCGCTCGAACCCGGCGACGATCGCCGTGTGCTGGCCGTAATTTGCGTTGAACAGCACGATGCGCGTGACGTCGCGCCGACGCTCAAATTGCTCGCGTAACAATGCCGTCGAACGGTCGCGGCTGCCGTCATTGACGAAAATAACCTCGTAGGTCACCCGCAATGCATCGAGGGCGGGATAAAGGCGTGTGAAGAGTGCGGGCAGGCCGGACTCCTCGTTGTAGACCGGAATTACGACCGAAAGCGCTGGATCGGTTTTCATTTACATTCGCTGCGAGAGCCGTGCTCGGCTTCAGGTGCGTGCTGCCGCGATGACATCGGCAACCGAACTGCAGACTCGGTCCACGTCGGCTGTGGTCATCCCCGCGTGCAGCGGCAAGGTCACGGTCTCGCGGGCGATGCGCTCCGCGTTCGGGAACTGGCCCTCCCTGCCACCTTGCGTGCGGCCGAGTGTCGACAAGTGCAAGGCCTCGTACGATACACCCGTGCCGATCCCGAGAGCCTCCAACGCATCGCGGAAACGCCGGCGATCGATCGAGAGCTGAGTCAGCGGCAACAGAACGCTCCACATGTTCCATGACTGGCCGTCACGCGGTTGCGGGTGCGGCGGGAGCACGCAGCTGGGTTGCGCCGCGAAGCGCTCGAAATACCGCTCGGCCAGCGTGCGCCGCGTCGCGAGGAATGCGGGCAAGCGTTCGAGTTGCGCCTGCCCGATGCGCGCATTGACGTCCGGCATGTTGAACTTGCCGCCGGGGAAGGCGACGTCCCGCGTGCGGTCGGCCAGATAGACGATGCCGTGAAACCGAAGCGCTTCGACCCGCGTTGCTTCGGCCTCGTCCGCGACGACGAGCGCGCCACCTTCGATTGAAGTGATGTTCTTGTTCGGGTGAAAGCTGAACGTGACGAGATCGCCGACCGCACCCACATTGCGCCCTTTCCATTGCGAGCCCATGACGAGCGCCGCGTCTTCGATCACGCGCAGCTTGCGGCTGCGGGCGAGCGCATGGAGACGATCGAGATCGGGAAGCGAGCCCGGCCAGTACGTCGGCATGATGGCACGCGTGCGCGGCGTGATCGCCGCTTCGACCGCGGCGAGGTCGAGATTGCGCGTCACGAGATCGCAGTCGACGAACACCGGCTTCGCGCCCACTTTGACGATCATGTTGAGGACGGTGAAAAAACTCTGGGCGCACGTAATCACCTCGTCGCCCGGACCGATGCCGGCAAGCTGCAACGCGACTTCCACCGCGGCGGTCGCCGAGGTCAGGACGCGCACCGGCCGGCCACCGCAAAATTCGGAGAGCGAGGACTCGAATCGGCGCACCCAAGGGCCGCTCGCGATGTGTCCCGACCGCAGGACGTCGTCCACACCCGCGATCGTCGCGTCGTCGATCACCGGACCGGCGAACTTGAGATAGGGAGGCGCGTTCATCGGTGAAAATCGTCCGGTCAGCTTTTCGCGACCAGGTAGACGCCGACGACGATGAAACCGATTCCCAGCCAGCGAGTTGTCGTGACGTCCTCTCCGAACAGGTAGTGCGCCGCGATTGCGTTGATGATGTAGCCGACGGAAAGGAGCGGATAAGCGATTGAGACCGGCACCCGCGACAGGCCGAGGATCCAGACGAAGAGCGATAGCACATAGCACGCAGCGCCAAGAATGAAGTGCCCCTGCGTTGCCATCCGCATCAGCGTGTCGGTCCACGTATCGCGCGACAGCGTAATGACGCCGAGCGCGTTGGTGCCGGCCTTGAGCAGCAGCTGGGCGCCGGCATTCAGCACTACGCCGATCATAAGCAGGGCAAGGGCGGTGACGCTCATTTCCGGCTCACAATGACGCGACGCGTATCGCGCGCGAGAACGCGCATCGGAAGGCCGTCGGCGGCAAGCCGCGCGTAGTCCGCCGGCAGCAGCACCGCGTAGCCGTCGCTGTCCGCGAGCCAGGTGTTGATCCATTGCGCAATGGTTGGGATCTGGCGCTCGGGTTCGGCGTCGATCCCGAGGGCGAGCTCGTCGCGGTAGGCGACCAGCGTAGTCGTGCGGCCGAGGTAGAAGGGAACGGTCTGGTCGTACATCGCGATCTGATAAACGGGGGCGGTGGACGAAAAGGGCGCCTCCGCCTGCGCCGCCCGGAGGATAGCCGATGTCGAGCGGGTCGGGCTGAACGCATCGAATCCGGCAACGGAGAGGACGACGGCGGCGAGCGCGGAGAGCGCGAGGGCGGCGGTGCCCCAGAAGCGCCCGAGTACTAGCATCGTCCGACGCCCGGGCGTTAGCGTCGTCCGCCTGAACGCCACGACCGCAGCCACGGCGCCGACCGCGGCGACGCCGACCGCGGCCTTGAGCCATGGTCCGTACGCTTGCAGGACCTCCACCGGCTGCGGCCCGTCCGCAAGTCCAGCGACGATCCGGTCGTACGCCACCAGCAATCCCACCGCGACAACACTGATCACGATTGCGCCTGGCAGCGCCTGCCGTGAGAGCGACTTCGTAGGCTGCGTCAGGAGCAGATCGGCGGCGACCAGGGCCAGCGGCGCAAACATCGGCAGGATGTACGACGGAAGCTTCGACCCTGACACGCTGAAAAAAACGAATACGAACGCCGCCCAGACGAGCGCGAGGCGCCGCCAGGAGAATATGCCCTTCGATGCGCCGCCGTCATGCCAGATGCGTCGCATGCCGAACGCCAGGATCACGAGCCAGGGAAGACTGCCGGCGGCGGCGAGAGGGATGAAGTAATACCACGGTCCGGTGCGCTGGTGCTCCTCGGTGAGGAAACGCTGGAAGTGCTCGTGGATGAAGAAGAACGTGAAGAACTCGTCGTTGGCGCGCGTCACCGCAATGAACCACGGAGCGGCGATGAGAAGAAATAGGGCGAGCCCTGAGGTCAGGTGCAGCCGTTGCCAGAGATCCCAGTCGCGGTTGATGAGCGTGTAAACGACAAGGACGCCCGCGGGCAGCACGATGCCGACCGGCCCCTTCGACAGCACGGCGCCCGCCATTGCTCCCCACGTGACCCACATCCACATCCGGCGCGTAGCGGTACCGGTGCCCGCGCGCTGGGCAATGACCAGTCCCGCGAAAGCAAGCGCCAGGAAGAACGCGAGGCCCGAGTCGAGCGAGACGATCTGCGCCATACCCGCCTGCCACAGCGTCCCCGCAAGGGCGATGGCGGCAAATACGCCCAACGCCGGGCCGCCGAGCGCGCCGCCGGAAATGCCGATGGCGGCGACCGCAAGCAATCCCGCCAGCGCAGGCCACAATCTCGCCGTCCATTCGTGCACACCGAACATGCGATAGCTCGCGGCCGTAATCCAGTATTGCAGCGGCGGCTTCTCGAAGTATTTGAGACCGTTTAATCGAGGCGTCACCCAATCTCCGCTCGCCGCCATCTCGCGCGCGATTTCGGCGTAGCGTCCTTCGTCCGGATGCAGGAGGGCGCGACTGCCGAGGTTCGCGAACCATAGGACGACGATGGTGGCGAACACCGCCCACACGATGGCGCGCTTCGGCAAATTGGAAGACCAGGACATCGGGTACAAAAAATGAGGGGGAGGAAAGAAGCGACGACGCGTTGCTGTCCGCAATTCGCGCCACGCGGAATTCAGCGATTCTACCGCGCGCCATCGGCTGCGCCCTCATGCGCGCACGCGAGTGCTGGTGTTCAGGAATCCTGGCTCGTCATGCTATCCTCGGCGGCCACCGCTGCCTCCTTTTGCGTCCGTGCCCGAACTTGAGATCGCCATTGTCCGTGCGCGCCGTGAACAGCTACCCGAGGTGCAGCGGCTCGCCGGTGTCATCTGGCGCGCGCATTATCCCGGCATCATCACGCTTGATCAGATCGACTACATGCTGGAACGCGGCTACGCGCTCGACGTGCTTGCGGGCTTTCTCGACGCTTCCGACCGCGGGCTTCTGCTCGCGATGGACGGCCGCGAGATTGCAGGCTTCGCGGCGTGGTATCTCACCGAGCGCCCGACCGAGGCCAAGCTCGACAAACTCTACGTGCTGCAGTCGCGGCAACGGCGCGGCCTCGGTGGCCGCCTCATCGTATGCGTCGAGAATTACGCGCGCGCCGCCGGTGCCGACACGCTCGCACTCAACGTCAACAAGAACAACGTGCAGGCGGTTCGGGCGTACGAAAGACACGGCTTCGCCGTCCGCGCTGCAGTGGTGGTCGACATCGGCCATGGCTTCGTCATGGACGACTACGTGATGGCGAAGGCGATCTGACTTCATCATGCCTAATCCGCTCACCTTCTACGATAACTACACGCGTTCGCTGCGTCCGTTCACGCCACTGCACCCAGACGGCGAAGTGGGACTCTACGCGTGCGGACCGACGGTCTACGACTACCAGCACATCGGCAATTTCCGCACGTTCATGTTCGTCGACACGCTGCGACGGGTGCTCGAATGGAACGGCTACCGCGTAAGGCATGTGATGAACGTGACGGACGTCGGGCATCTCACCTCCGACGCCGACACCGGCGAAGACAAGATGGAGAAAGGTGCGCGGCGCACAGGCAAGTCGGCGTGGGAAATCGCGCAGCTCTACACCGATGCGTTTCTGATCGACATGACGCGGCTCGACAACGAGGGGCCGACCGTGTTGTGCAAGGCGACCGACCATATCGCCGAGCAGATCGCCTTCATCGCCGACCTCGAGAAGAAGGGCTACACGTACCGCACGTCGGACGGCATTTATTTCGACACCGCGCAACAACCGGACTACGGCTACCTTGCGCGACTCGACATCAAAGGGTTGGAAGCCGGCAAGCGCGTCGAGCTTGGCGAAAAGCGCCAGCCGACCGACTTCGCGCTGTGGAAGTTTTCGCCGCCCGGCGAGAAACGCCAGATGGAGTGGGACAGCCCTTGGGGCAAGGGATTTCCCGGCTGGCACATCGAGTGCTCGGCGATGGCGCAGAAGTACCTTGGCGATTACTTCGACATCCACTGCGGCGGCGAGGACCACATCCCGGTCCACCATACGAACGAGATCGCGCAAACGGAAGCGCGAGTCGGTACGCGCCTCGCAAATTTCTGGATGCATGGATATTTCCTGCTGCAGAACGACGCCAAGATGGCGAAATCGGAGGGCGGGTTCCTGCGCGTCGATACGTTGATCGAGCGCGGCTACGATCCGCTGGCGTTTCGCTATCTCTGCCTCACGGCTCATTACCGGGGCCAGCTCAATTTCACATGGGACGCGCTCGACGCGGCGGGTGTGGCGCTGGATCGGATGCGCAATGGCTTTTATGCGCTGCGTGACGCTGGCGCGGCGGAGCCGGATCTCGCGCTTCTCGAACGCTTCGCGAACGATATCAACGACGATCTCAACATGCCGCGGGCGCTGGCGGTGGCGTGGGAGGCACTGCGCGGGGACTTGCCGCCGGCCGTCAAGCGGGCGACGCTTATGGAATTCGATCGAGTGTTCGGGCTCGCGCTGTCGACATGGGAGCCCAAGATCGAGATGATTCCGGACACCGTGCGTACGCTTGCCGAGGCGCGGTCTGCCGCGCGCAAGTCGAAGAACTGGACCGAAGCCGATCGGCTTCGCGGCGAGATTGCCGCAGCGGGATGGGAAATGGAAGATCGTGCCGATGGCTATGCGCTGAAACGGCGCGCATCATCGCCGGGCTCGCAATGAAGGTTGCGACGCGGCGGAACGGCACGCGCGACGGCGAGCTCGTTGTAGTCACACGCGACCTCGCGTGGTGTGTCGCCGTTCCCGAAATTGCACGCACGCTGCAGGCGGCGCTCGACAACTGGAGCTCGGCGGCGCCCGCGCTCGCAGCGATTGCAGCGGAGCTCGGCGCCGGACGGTTGCCGGACGCGACGCCGTTCGAGCCGCATCAGGCGATGGCGCCGCTGCCGCGCGCGTACCAATGGATCGACGGCTCCGCATACGTGAATCATGTCGAGCTCGTGCGCCGCGCACGGGGTGCGGAGATGCCGCCTGAATTCTGGACTGATCCGCTCATGTATCAAGGGGCCTCCGACAACATGCTGGGACCCTGCGACGACATCGTGCACGCCGACGAAGCCTGGGGCATCGATTTCGAGTCCGAGGTAGCCGTCATCACGAGCGATGTTCCGATGGGGGCGGACGCATCGGAGGCCGGTCGCGGCATCGTGCTGCTGATGCTCGTCAACGATGTGAGCTTGCGCAACCTCATTCCCGCCGAGCTCGCCAAGGGGTTCGGTTTCCTGCAGTCGAAGCCGGCGAGCGCATTCTCGCCGGTTGCCGTCACACCCGACGAAGCGGGCGATGCTTGGCGGGCGGGCAAGCTGCACCTTCCGCTCGTCACGCACCTCAACGGCGCATTGTTCGGGCGTCCAAACGCCGGCGTAGACATGACGTTCGACTTCCCGACGCTGATCGCGCATGCGGCGAAGACGCGCGCACTGGCGGCGGGCAGCATCGTCGGTTCGGGTACCGTGTCGAACAAGGAAAACGGCGGCCCCGGCCGGCCCGCCTCGGCGGGCGGCGTGGGCTATTCGTGCATCGCCGAGCAGCGCACCGTCGAGACGATTCAGGAAGGCAAGCCGCGGACCCCCTTCATGCGTTTCGGCGATCGCGTGCGCATCGAAATGCGCGATAGCACCGAGCGCACGATATTCGGCGCGATCGACCAGGCAAGTCCGCAAGCCGCGCTGAATTAGGGCCTGTTCACGCCATGGGCACATACGCGTTGCACCGGCAGCAACGAAGGGAACGGGCATCGTGGAGTGCCACTCTGCGTTGCTCTCCTCGCGAAGACGTCCGGTCTTCGCTTCCTTATTTGGCAAATAAGGCGCCTTGATTGGCGCCCCATGCCGCCCGTTCGCGTTTGCGTCCATAGCGTGAACGGGCCTAAACCGCGCCATCGCGCGCGCGGGGGCGGATTCGCGCTTTGCCGGATAGGTAGTCCACCACTGGTCGTGCGCATTTGGTCGCGCAATGGACTGCTTTCGCGCCGCGAATCGGACGCTTCGTCGCTTGTGTCTTGAGCGCGTCATTCACCCCGCCTACGATCAGCAGCGTGATGACATCGGCTGCACGCAAAAAAACCGTTGCAGGGTTGAATCCGGAATCCACGCCGGCCGCATCCAAGAAGTACCAAGAGTGAAGGAGCAATACCATGAATCGTTATCCGCCCTCCCGCATCAGTCCGTTTGTCGGCTTCGCCGCGGTCGCGATGAGCGCACTCACGTTTATCCTCGCCGTCGGCGTTCCGTCGAGCCTTGCGCCGACCTATCCCGATGCGACGACGTTGGCGAAGTCGGCCCCCGCCGACGTCATCCTTCCCCCGATCGAGGTCGTCGCCACGCGCGATACCGCCGTCGCGAATCGTCACAGCAAGCCGCGCGGCTGAGCGCGAAACGTTGACCGCGGTGGCGCTCCCCCAGGCGCTTGCCGCGGAAACCCGAAGGGCCGGGCGGCAATCCGTCCGGCCTTTCGCCTTCGTGGACCCGCATTTCGTCGCATGCCCGATACGGCTCGTCGTGCACACGGTAGCTTCAGTCGGCAAATTCGGTAGTTCGTCGCTTGCCCGTTGAGGCGCGGCCGGCACCTCACTACGATGCACTACGAGATCAACGGATCGGTGCCGCAAAGTTTGAATCCGAAAGCCGTGGTCGCCTCATCCAAGGACCCGAGACGCTAACCAAGGAGTGACAACATGAACCGCTACCAGCCGTCGCTTTTCCGCCCTGCCTTCGGTATCGCAGCCGCCTCGTTGTCGGCCGTCACGCTCGCTGTGGCGGTTGTCCTTCCCATGAGCTTCGCGACCGCGTGCCCGACACAGGGTACGCTGGCCGCGGCGCCGGCCGCCACGCAAATGTCGATTGTGGCGCCCGCTGACGCCGTCGCTGCTCCCATCCGCACGGTGACGCTCGAGCCGATCAACGTCGTCGCGCGCCGCGTTTAGCAGCCGAGCTCAAAGCTCGCCACGTTCGCTCACGCGTTTAGCAAAAGGCCGGGTTCATCCTGGCCTTTTTGTCCCTTTGGGGACTCAATACCCCTTTGGGACTCAACACCCCCTTGGGACCCGACACGCCCTTGGGACCCGATACTCAAAACAAGTTGTTGACGCCACCCGTGTAGAGCACCGGCCCAGTCGGCTTGCCGGTGGGCGAGCCGCCGGCAGGCTCGAGGCTGACCGCGAGCGCTGGACTTCCCTGCAACGCCGCACCGGCCGAAGTTGCGAGCGGTATCCGGGCAATTCCCGAAGCCGACAAAAGCCCCAGCGAACGGGGATCCTGGCCCGCGGGCAGCGCCCACAGCTCGAGCGATCGGTCGGCCGGCACGGCGAGCGGCGCGACTGCCTTGACGGTCAAATAGCGCCCGCCGCGATCCGCGGACACGAGGAGCACGGGCTTCGCGTCCTGGCCCGCCAGCACCACCACGATCCGCTCGTCGGGCCGTTCGGACACCGGCGACAGCAGCGTGAGCCCCAAGGCGAACGCCAACGCGAACCCTGCTAGCGCGAGCCCCCTCCAGAGCGACACGCTCGACCATCCGCGCATCGACGTCTCGCGAGCCGCGTCCCCGGCGCCGAGCCCGAGGTGGCGACGAATGGCTTCCCAAACGCGGGGCGGGGGAACGATATCCGGGACGGCGTCGGCCAGGGAAGCCAGCCGCAATTCCCAGTCGCGCAAGGCCGAACTGACAGTAGCCTCCGTTCTCGCGACTGCCGCCAAACGCCTCCGCGCGCGCGGGGACAAGGTGCCGAGCGCGTATTGCGCGGCGAGCGCGTCGAGGCGGGCAGAGCGATCGGGGCGCGAGAGGTTCATCGGGCGTAACCGGCTCGCTCCAGGCACTGTTTTAGCCGTTCGAGGCCACGGCGCACCCACGATTTGACAGTTCCGAGCGGTTGCCGAAGCTGCTGCGCCAGCTCCGCGTGCGTGAGCCCTTGAAAGAACGCCATGGCAATCGCCTGCTTCTGCCGGCCTTCCAGCGTCTCGACGCAAGCGCGTACCGAATGGGCCTCCGCTCCGGCGATCAGCAGGTCGATCGTGGAGGGTCCATCGGCGGGCAGATCGATCTCTGTCTCCTCTTCGTTGTCGCGGGTCAGGGTCACCGTGTCGAGGTCGCGCCGGCGCAGCCGGTCGAGGCAGCGGTTGCGCACGATGCTCGTGAGCCAGGTCTGCGGCTGGCTTTTGGCGGTGGAATAGCCCCCCGCGTGATGCCAGACGCTGACAAACGCTTCCTGCAGTACCTCCTCGGCGGCGGCGGGCTCCCTCAAGATACGCAGCGCGACCGCGTACAGATGCGAGGACGTGTGCCGGTAGAGTTCGGCAAACGCCCGCTGGTCGGCAAGCGCGGTCCGCGCGAGCAGGTCGGCGAGCGTGGCATTGCGGTCGAGCGTTCGGGAGGACGTCACGGGCTCGGGTGAAGGTGACGAGGGTGCGTCTTCAGGCGCCCGATCGACGATCCTTCTGCCACAGCACGTCGCTCGCGCCAGCCGCACGATTCAATATACGTGCGATCACGAAAAGCAGATCCGAGAGGCGGTTGAGGTAGCGCCGGCTCGGTTCGCCCGACTGGGGACGTGGCGGCAAGATGGACAAGCGAGCGCTCGGCGCGGCGGCAGACGGTCCGCGCGATGTGCGCAACCGCGGCAGCGTGGGTCCCGCCCGGGAGGATGAATTCCTTGAGCGGCGAGAGTTCCGCATTGAACGTCTCGACGGCGGCTTCGAGTCGCTCGACGTGAACATCCGTAACTGCCCGGTGCCCCGGAATGGACAATTCGCCCCCAAGGTCGAAGAGATCGTGCTGGACCGCCGTCAGCAGTTCCCGAATCGCGGTCGGGACTTCCAGGGCGAGCAGGAGGCCGAGCGTCGAGTTGAGCTCGTCGACGTCGCCTATCGAAGCGATTCGTGCAGTGTCCTTGCCCACGCGCGATCCGTCGCCGAGGCCGGTGGTGCCGGCATCTCCCGTCTTGGTGACGATGCGTGACAGTCGATGGCCCATGGAGCGCGCGATTGCCGAGGCGGATTCTTGCGGTGCCGGATTGGTGGGAGGGCAGCATACGAGATGCCGCAGGGCGGGGCAAGGCGCCGCAGTATCATGGTGGTCCCATCCGTCGCTACGCTTCCTGGATTCCCATGCCCCGACCCGGCCCCTACGATCGCGACCTCGAGCGCAACGCCGCGAACTACACGCCATTGACACCGCTGTCGCTGATCGCGCGAACAGCGTACACGTACCCGAATCGTCCGTCGGTCATCCACGGCGATCGCCGCTACACCTGGGCCGAAACGTATGAGCGAAGCCGCCGGCTTGCGTCGGCGCTCGTCAACGCCGGGATCGGCAAGGGCGACACGGTGGCGGTGATGGCGGCGAACACACCGGAGATGGTCGAGCTCCATTTCGGTGTGCCGATGACAGGCGCCGTGCTCAACACGCTCAACACGAGGCTCGACGCCGAGACGATCGCGTTCATGCTGCAGCACGCCGAAGCGAAGATGCTGATCACGGACACGGAGTTCGCGGGCACCGTCGAAGCCGCACTCGCGCAGAGCGAGGCGAAGCCCATCGTCATCGATATCGTCGATTCGCAAGGTCCGGGCGGCAAGCGGCTCGGCAGGAAGGACTATGAGTCATTCATCGCTGCCGGCGATCCCGAGTTCGAGTGGCAGCATCCGGCGGACGAGTGGGACGCGATCTCGCTCAACTACACGTCCGGCACGACGGGCAATCCAAAGGGTGTTGTCTACCATCACCGCGGCGCGTATCTCAATGCACTGTCGAACATCATCGACTGGGGAATGCCGCGGCATGCGGTGTACCTGTGGACGCTGCCGATGTTCCACTGCAACGGCTGGTGCTTTGCGTGGACGATGGCTGCCAACGCGGGTGTGAATGTCTGCTTGCGCCGGGTCGAGGCGAAGACCGTGCTGGACGCCATCCGCGCGCACAAGGTCACGCACTACTGCGGCGCGCCGATCGTGCACGGCATGCTGATCAATGCGCCGGACGAGCTGAAGACGGGCATCGCGCACAAGGTGAGCTGCCTCGTCGCCGCGGCGGCACCGCCGGCGGCGGTCATCGAAGGAATGGAGCGGATGGGGTTCGACATCACCCACGTCTACGGCCTCACCGAGACGTACGGGCCCGCCGCCGTCTGCGCGAAGCACGCCGAATGGGACGCGCTCGACATCGCCGCGCGCACGGAGCGTAACGGCCGCCAGGGTGTCCGGTACACGGTCGAGGAAGGCATGACCGTGATCGATCCGGAAACGATGGCGGAAGTGCCTTGGGACAGCGAGACGATGGGCGAGATCATGTTCCGCGGCAACATCACGATGAAGGGGTACCTCAAGAATCCCGCGGCAACCGAGGAAGCGTTCGCCGGCGGCTGGTTCCATTCCGGCGACCTCGCCGTGATGCAGCCCGATGGCTACGTGAAGATCAAGGATCGCTCGAAAGACGTCATCATCTCGGGCGGCGAGAATATCAGCTCGCTCGAGGTCGAGGACGTTCTTTACCGGCACCCCGCAGTGCTCGCCGCCGCCGTCGTCGCGCAACCGGATCCGAAGTGGGGCGAGACGCCATGCGCATTCGTCGAAACGAAGCCGGGTGCCACGATCAGCGAGGGCGAGCTGGTCGCCCATTGCCAGCAGTTTCTCGCTCGCTTCAAGTCCCCGAAGAAGATCGTGTTCGGCGAGTTGCCGAAGACTTCCACCGGCAAGATCCAGAAATTCCTGCTGCGCGAAAAGGCGAAATCGACGAGCGCGATCGAATGAACGCACCGCGCGAAAACGCACTTGGACAGCTCGTGCTCCGTGAGGAGACGGGCGGTATTGCGACGCTCACGCTCAATCGGCCGGCGCAGTTCAACGCGATCAACGGCGCGATGCTGACGGAGCTGCAGGCGATGCTCGACCGCCTCGCGCAAGATTCCGCGGTGCGCGTCGTCGTCATCGCCGGGGCGGGTCGTGCGTTCTGCCCGGGTCACGATTTGAAGGAATTGCTTGCCCATTCGGACGCCGCCTTCGTCGGCGATCTCTTTCGCCGCTGCTGTGATGTGATGTTGTCGATCCAGCGCCTGCCGCAGCCCGTCATTGCCAAGGTGCACGGCATCGCAACGGCCGCCGGTTGCCAGCTGGTCGCCGCCTGCGATCTCGCGGTGGCGGCGGACGACGCCCGCTTCGCCACGTCGGGCATCAACTTCGGCCTGTTCTGCGCAACGCCCGGCGTGCCGGTTTCGCGCAACGTCTCGCAAAAGCGCGCATTCGAAATGCTGATAACCGGCGATTTCATCGATGCGCCGACGGCGCTCGCGTGGGGTCTCGTCAATCGAGTCGTGCCCGCGACCGGCCTCGACGCCGAGATCGCGGCACTCGCGCAGCGCTTGATCGAAAAGCCGCGGGCGGTGCTCGCCGTCGGCAAGGCATTCTTCTACCGCCAGCTCGAGGAGAAGCTGGAGCGCGCCTATGAGGACGCGAGCGACATGATCACGCGGAACATGCTGAGCGAGGACGCACAGGAGGGCGTAGGCGCATTCGTCGAGAAGCGAAAGCCACGCTGGGAGACGTGACGGCGCGCGGCGTCATTTCGCCGCCGATGGCGCTGCGGTTCTGGTAAGCGTACGCTGCGAGGACGCCCGGCGGGTGGCCGGGGAATTGCCCCCGCGATTGATCTGCGTCAAGCGCAACCGCGGGGAATCGTGAGGCAATGCACAGTGGTTGGCGCGCGACGGCGACGAGCGCGGAAGCTCTGGAAGGGGGAAAAATGGCTGACATATCGCAAATGAATTGGAGGGCGATCGACGAGGATCCCAGGTTCCAGGCACTGCATCGCAAGAAGACGATGTTCCTCTGGGGGCTGATGGTCTTTTCGATGGTTTATTACTTCCTGTTGCCCATCGGCGCGGCGTACTTCCAGGACCTGTTCAAGATCAAGGTCTGGGGGCCGGTCAACGTCGGGATCGTGTTCGCGCTGTCCCAGTTCGTCGTTGCGTGGGGACTCGCATGGTATTACGCGCACCACGCGAATGCGGTGTTCGACGTCGAGGCGTCCGCGATTGTCCGCGATGCCGAGAAGACGATGGGAGGCCGCAAATGAACACGCGCCGCTTCGCACTTCTGGCCGGGATCGCGTCGGTGTGCGCGATCGCGACGCCCGCTTTTGCGCAGGGTGCCGTCCCCGACAAGTTCCGCTGGCTGACCTTCGTCGTGTTCGGCGCCATCATTTCGGTGACGATGTACGTCACGTACGTCGCTGCGAAACGCGTCAAGACCGCGTCCGACTTCTATGTCGCGGGCGGCGGCGTGTCGGGGCTGCAGAACGGCTGGGCGATCGCCGGCGATTACTTGTCGGCGGCGTCGTTCCTCGGCATCGCCGGCCTGATTTCGCTCTACGGCTACGACGGCTTTATGTACTCGGTCGGCTGGCTGGTCGCCTACATCACGGTGCTGCTCGTCATCGCCGAACCCTGCCGCAACATCGGCAAGTACACGCTGTCCGACATTCTCGCCTACCGCAACGATCCAAAGAAAGTGCGCGTGGTCGGAGCGCTGTCGACGATCACCGTGTCGACGTTCTATCTCACCGCGCAGATGGTCGGCGGCGGGGTGCTGGTGAAGACGTTGATCGGGATCGACTACGAGATCTCGGTGATCGTCGTCGGCATTCTGATGCTGGGTTACGTGCTGTTCGGCGGGATGGTCGCGACGACCTGGGTCCAGATCATCAAGGCGATCCTCCTCGTGACCGCGTCGATCCTGCTCGTCATGTTCGTCTGGACGCCTTACGGCTTTAGCCTGCCGGGCTTCCTCACGGCAGTCGTCGGCGACGCCAAGGTGCAGGCGCAAGTCGCCTCGTTGCTGGGCGACGCGGCGAAGAACATGACGCCGGAGCAGCTCGGCCAGCGTTTCCTCGAGCCGGGGTTGTACCTCAAGAATCCGATCGACCAGATTTCGCTCGGGATGGCGCTGGTGCTGGGAACGGCGGGCATGCCGCACATCTTGATGCGCTTTTTCACGGTGCCAACCGCCCAGGACGCGCGCAAATCGGTCATCTGGGCAATGGCGATCATCGGCGGCTTCTACGTGCTGACGCTGTTCCTCGGCATGGGCGCGGCGATGAATGTCGGGCCGGCGAATATCCGTGCGGTCGACCCGGGCGGCAACATGGCCGGCCCGCTGCTCGCGCAGTGGGTGGGCGGCGGCGCCAGATTCGATGCTCGGCAACCTGTTCCTCGCGTTCGTGGCCGCGGTGGCTTTCGCGACGATCGTCGCGGTGGTCGCGGGCCTCGTGCTCGCAG
Organism: uncultured beta proteobacterium; assembly: GCA_963724975.1. GTDB lineage: Bacteria > Pseudomonadota > Gammaproteobacteria > Burkholderiales > Casimicrobiaceae > CAIWHR01. The sequence continues at coordinate 304,118 of CAVRXB010000008.1, forward strand.
CGGCGTCCGCAATGGCGCACGACCTGTACGTCGGCGTGATCCGCGCGGAACACGTGACGCCGCAGGAGCAGGTGAAGGCGGCGCGCGTGGCGACGGTGATCGTCGGCGCGCTGGCCATCACGATCGGCATCGCGGCGAAGGGCCAGAACGTCGCGCACCTCGTGGCGCTCGCGTTCGCGGTCGCCTCATCGGCGAACTTCCCCTGCGTGCTGCTGACGCTGTTCTGGAAGCGCTGCAACACCGGCGGCATCGTGCTCGGCATGATCGTCGGCACGCTGACGGCGATCGGGCTCGTGCTGGTGTCGCCGAACATGACCTATCCGAAGCCGATCAAGGCGGCCGCGCAAAAAGTCGTCGATGCCGCCGCGGTCAGCAAGCCGGCACTCGAGGCCGAACTCGCGGCCGCGACGGACGATGCCGCGAAGGCGAAGGCCACGAAGTCGATCGCGGCACTCGACAAGGGCGTCGCTGCGGCGAAGGGAAACCTCGACAAGTTCAAGGGCGACGATACGAGCCTCGTCGGTCTCGAAAAGCCGTGGTTCGAGCTGCGCAATCCGGGCCTGTATTCGATTCCGCTGGGCTTCCTCGCGGTGATCCTGGGCTCGCTCCTCTACCGCGACAAGCGGGCAGACGATATGTGGGACGAGCTCTACGTGCGGCAAAATACCGGCATTCTCGCCGCCAAAGCCGCGGCCCACTGATCGCAGACCCCCGCCTTCGCGCGGGGGTTTTTGCTTGAAATGCCGCGCGCGTGTGCATAGGCTAGCGCGATGATTCCCGCGCCTGCGGTCGCGCTCGACGCGACTCGCGAATTCCTGACGCATCATGCTCCGTTCAACCGGATGAGCGATGCCGCGCTCGCTTTCCTCGTTCCGCGTCTTGCGCGCGTGCAGTTTGCGAAGGACGGCACGATCCTGGCGACGCACGGCGGCGCGATCACGCACCTCCATATCGTCGAACGCGGTCTCGTCGGCAGCCGGCCCGACAACGTGCAATCCGCGCCGGAGCGCACGCTCGGGCCCGGCGAGCTTTTTCCGGTCGGTGCGCTGTCGGCCGGCGGCGCGACGACCAAGGTGTTCACCGCGTTGCAGGATACGACCTGCTACCTGCTGCCGCGCGACGATTTCCTCGCGCTGCGCCAGGCGTCGCCTGAATTCGAGCGTTATTGCACGCAGGCGATCACCGAGACGTTGAAGCAGTCGCTGGAAAGCCTCTACGGTCAATACAGCCAGCGCGCTGCCGAGCAGCAAACGCTGAGCCGCCCGCTCGCAGAGCTTATCCGTCACGCGCCGGTTGCCTGTCTCGCGACGGCGCCGCTGCGCGAGGCGGCGCAAAGAATGGCGGACGCAAAGGTGCGTACGATCGTCGCGCTCGATTCCGACGACGCGCCCGTCGGCATGTTCACACTCGTCGATCTGCTGCGTCGCGTCGTGTTGCCCGGCCGCGGGCTCGATACACCGCTCGCGGAGTTCATGACATCGCCACCCGTGATGCTGCCGGGTTCGGCGACGGCGTCGGAAGCTATGAATCTCATGGCGGAGCGCGGCGTTCGCCAGCTCGTTGTCGTCGAAAACGGGAAGTTCCGCGGCGTCGTCAACGAGCGCGACCTCTTCGCGCTGCAACGCGTATCCATGCGCCAAGTCAACCAGGATGTCGAGGCCGCCGAATCGGTCGACCAATTGAAAAGGGCGGGAGACGACATACGGCGGCTCACCCAGAACCTGCTTGCACAAGGCGTGGGCGCCGAGCCGCTCACACGCACGATCGCCTCGCTCAACGACGCGCTGTCGCGGCGGACAATCGAGCTCGCGATTGCGCGGCACGATCTCGGCGGCATCGACTGGTGCTGGTTGGCGCTTGGCAGCGAAGGGCGGGGTGAGCAGACGTTCGCCACCGACCAGGACAACGCGCTCGTTTTCGCCGCCGCCGCCGCGGGCGAGGCCGAACGGCTGCGCCGGCGTCTTGCCGCCTTCGCGCGCGACGTCAATGCCGATCTCGACCGTCTCGGCTTTCCGCTGTGCTCGGGCAATGTGATGGCCAGCAATCCCGAGCTCTGCCTTTCCGTCGAAGAGTGGAAGGCAAGATTTCTTGCGTGGATCCGTGCGCCGACACCGGAAGCGCTGCTGAATGCGAACATCATCTTCGACTTCCGGCCGCTCTACGGCAACGCGACGCTCGGCCACGCATTGCGCGATTGGCTGTTCGGTTACACGCAGGCAAATGCTGCTTTCCTGCGCCTGATGGTACAAAACGCGCTCGAAGTCGAGCCGCCGCTCGGCCTGATTCGCACGTTCGCGGTCGACGACGATCCCGGCGTCAAAGGCACCATTGATCTGAAGACTCGCGGCGCACGCCTGTTCGTCGATTGTGCGCGAGTCTTCGCGCTGGCTCAGGGCATTGCCGAAACCGGAACCGCAGCGCGGCTGCGCCTCGCAGGCGAGAAGCTGCGCGTCGCGGGACGGCATGTGGGCGCTGCCGTTGATGCGTTTCATTTCCTCCAGCTCTTGCGCCTGCGGCAACAGGATCAACCGGCGCCGGGCGGAAATCCCAACCGGATCGACCCCTATGGGCTGAACGAGGTCGACCAGCGAATGCTGAAGGAGGCATTTCGACAGGCGAAACAGTTGCAGGAGCGGTTGCGGTTCTCGTATCAGTTGTAACGACGAGGGCGCGAGCAACGGGATCACGGCACGGACTTCTTGCTAAGATGAGGCGGCGCGCGAGCCGCCGGGGAGAGCGTTCATGATGCGACCGGTCGTCAAGAATCAGCGTCTGGGCGGGTTGTTCCTGCTCGGCGTGCTGCTGTTCAACTACCCTTTGCTGGCGCTCTTCAGCCGTGCTACGGAGGTGTTCGGCATCCCTTTGCTCTACGTGTACATCTTCGGCGCGTGGGCGCTCTTCATAGGGCTCCTCGCGCGGGTGGTCGAACGCAGTCGATAGCCGGCGCCAAGCATCACCATGCTGCAGAGCTACGTGGTCGTTCCGGTGGCGCTCGCCTACATCGGGCTCCTGTTCGCGATCGCCCGCTACGGCGACAAGCGCGCCGACCAGGGCCGATCGATCATCGCCAACCCTTATATCTATGCGCTGTCGCTCGGCGTTTACGCGACTGCGTGGACGTTCTACGGCAGCGTCGGCCGCGCTGCTGGCGACGGCGTTGGATTCTTGCCGATTTACATCGGCCCCACGCTGATGATTGCGCTATGGTGGCTGGTGATGCGAAAAATCATCCGCATCAGCAAGGCGAACCGCATCACTTCGCTCGCCGATTTTGTCTCGTCACGCTATGGCAAAAGCGCGCTGATCGCCGGGCTCGTCACGATCATCGCCGTGATCGGCGTTCTGCCGTACATCGCGTTGCAGCTCAAAGCCGTTTCGCACAGCTACTCCATTCTCATCCAGTATCCGGAGGTCGTGCTCTCCGGACCGCCCGTCGCCGCGCCGATTGGAGCCGACACTGCGCTCTGGATGGCGCTCGTGCTCGCGATCTTCACGATTCTGTTCGGCACGCGGCACCTCGATGCTTCCGAGCGTCACGAGGGCCTGGTGGCGGCGATCGCCTTCGAGTCGCTCGTTAAGCTCGTCGCATTCCTTGCGGTGGGCATCTTCGTGACGTGGGGCATCTACAGCGGTCTGCCCGACATCTTCGCGCGTGCCGCGGCGCACCCGCGGCTTGCAACGCTCTTCGCACCGCTCGGCGCGGCGGCCGGGAGCTACGCGAGCTGGGCGTGGCTTACTGTGCTGTCGATGCTCGCGATCGTGTTCCTGCCGCGCCAATTCCAGGTCGCGGTCGTCGAGAACGTCGACGAGAATCATCTGCGCAAGGCGATCTGGCTGTTCCCGCTGTACATGCTGGCGATGAACCTGTTTGTCGTGCCGGTCGCATTCGGCGGCGTTCTGCATTTCTCCGGCACCACCGTCGATCCCGACACCTTCGTGCTGACGCTGCCGATGGCCGAGAAGCACGAGGCAATCGCGCTACTCGTCTTCCTGGGCGGCCTGTCGGCGGCGACCGGAATGGTGATCGTCGAGACCATCGCGCTGTCGACGATGGTGTGCAACGACCTCGTGATGCCGGTGCTGCTGCGTATGCGTTCGATGCGCCTCGCCGAGCGGCAGAATCTGACGGGACTGCTGCTCGGCATTCGCCGCGGCACGATCGTCGCCGTCATTCTGCTGGGTTATCTCTATTTCCGTCTCGCCGGCGAGGCTTACGCGCTGGTCGCGATCGGCCTCATCTCGTTTGCCGCGGTCGCGCAGTTCGCGCCGGCGACACTTGGGGGGATCTACTGGAAAGGTGCAACGCGCTCCGGAGCCCTCGCAGGTCTCGCCGCGGGATTCGTCGTCTGGCTCTACACGCTGCTTCTGCCTTCGTTCGCCAAGTCGGGCTGGCTGCCTGCGAGCTTCCTCGAACAGGGACCGCTCGGCATTGAGCTTCTGAAGCCTTATGCGCTGTTCGGGCTCGAGGGGCTGAACGACATCACGCATGCAATGCTGTGGAGCATGATCGCAAACGTCGGCGCGTACGTTCTGGTTTCACTGTTGACGACGCAGACGGTGGCCGAGCAGACGCAGGCGGCGCGCTTCGTCGACGTGTTCCGGCACGCCGACGAGGGAGAAGGGGTGCACGCATGGAAAGGCACCGCGTCGCTGCCGGATCTCCGTGCTCTCCTCGCGCGCTTCCTCGGTCCCGAGCGCGCCGACGCCGCATTCGCCGACTATGCCCGCCGGCGGGGACAGACCTCGCTTGACGGATCTGCAGCCGATGCGGGATGGGTGCGCTTTGCGGAGACCGCGCTCGCCGGAGCGATCGGCGGCGCCTCGGCGCGGATCATGGTCGCCTCGACCGTCAACGAGGATGCGCTCTCGGTCGACGAAGTGAGGTCGATGCTGGACGAAGCGTCGCAGGTCATCGCCTACAGCCATGAGCTCGAGCAGAAATCGCAAGCGTTGATGACGGCGACGGCGGAGTTGCGCGCGGCGAACGAGCGGCTGCAGGAGCTCGATCGCCTCAAGGACGATTTCGTCTCGATGGTGACGCACGAATTGCGCACGCCTCTCACTTCGATTCGCGCGTTTTCGGAGATCCTGCGCGACAACCCCGATCTCGGCGCGCAGGAGCGACAGCGTTTTCTCACCATCATCATCCAGGAGAGCGAGCGACTGACGCGACTCATCAACCAGGTGCTGGACCTGGCGAAGCTCGAGTCCGGACGCGCGGAATGGCAGGTGTCGAATGTCGATCTCAAGGCCGTCATCGAGGATTCGATCGCTGCGACGGAGCAGCTTTTCCGCGCGCGCAACGTCACCCTCGAGGCACGGCTGCCAGCCGGTGCGCCCGCTGTGCACGCCGATCGCGACCGGTTGCTGCAGGTGCTCATCAATCTGCTGTCGAACGCTGCGAAGTTCGCGCCGGCCGACGACGGGCGTGTCGAGGTCGCTCTTACGACCGGCGGCGACCTCGTGCGTGTCTCCGTCGCGGACAATGGGCCTGGCGTGCGCGTCGAGGACCGGAACGTCATCTTCGAGAAATTCCGTCAAGCCGGCGACTCATTGACGGAGAAGCCGCAGGGAACCGGGCTCGGACTGCCGATCAGCCGGCAGATCATCGAGCACTTCGGCGGCACGCTGCAGGTACTCTGTGCGCCTGGAGAAGGCGCGACGTTCGTGTTCGAGCTGCCGAAGGCAAAAATGGCTGCAACCGTGGCGGGTAGCATCGAGCCCGCGCGAAGCGCATGAGCGCGAACGGAACTTCGATGCGCAGGCACGCGTCGGCAGGGCGCGGGAGGAATGGATGGGAAAGCGAATACTGATCGCGGACGACGAGCCCAACATAGTCGTCTCGCTCGAGTTCCTGATGAAGCAGCGCGGCTATGAGGTCAAGGTCGTGAACGACGGCACCGAGGCACTGAAGGCGGTGGGCGACTTCCGTCCGGATCTGATTTTGCTCGACGTGATGATGCCGAGCATCAGCGGTTACGACGTCTGCCAGAAGGTGCGCGAGAACCCCGAGTGGCAGGGCATACGCATCGTCATGCTCTCGGCCAAGGGGCGCGACATCGAAGTCTCCAAGGGCATCGCCGTCGGTGCCGACGCCTATGTAACCAAGCCGTTCTCGACCCGGGAACTGATCGCGAAGGTCGGCGAGCTGCTCGGGGAATAGCGGTGCGGGACCGCGCGCGAATTGCACTGGCGGTGCTCGCGGCGTGGGGATTCGTCGTCTCGGCGATCGTCGCGACGGTCGCCTTCGTTGCCGCCGATCTCACTCCGCAGGAGCGCGCGCAGATGCTGCCGCTGCAGCAACACGCGGCGGGCGCCATCGTGATGGCGCTTTTCCTCATTTTCCCGATTGCGCTCGTTGTACGAATGCTTTTTCGCCGCTATGTGTCGGCGCCGCGCAAGCTCGCCGAAGACGCCCGGATCATGATGACCGCAAATCCCGCGCACCGGGCGCCGCCGCGCGGTGCCGGTGAAATCCGCCGACTGTCCGAAAGCCTCAACGATTTTGCCGATGCGCACGAAGCGCTGCGCAAGGACGTCGAAAAACGAGTCCGCGACGCGAACATGCACCTCGAGCAGGAAAGAAATCGCCTCGCAGCGCTGATGTCCGAGCTTGCGCAGAGCGTTGTCGTGTGCAACGTCGAGGGCCGCATCCTGCTTTACAACGCGCGGGCGATGCAATTCCTGAGAAAGCCGCTCGACGCCGGCATGGCGACCGCGAAAGGAGCGAGCCTAATTGGACTGGGGCGATCGATCTTCGCCGTGTTCGATCGCAATCTCATCATCCACGCGCTCGAAAAAATCCACGAGCGGCTGCGCCAGGGCACGCGCGGCCCGGTTGCCAACTTCATCACGACGGCGCCGGGCGGACAGCTGGCCCGCGTCCAGGTCGCGCCGGTTTTCGGCGCGTCCGGCTCGAATGCATCGAGCGGCCCCGGCGGCATCACCGGCTTTGTGCTGGTGCTGGATAACATCACGCGGCGGATCGAAAGCGGGAGTCGCCGCGACCTGCTGCTGCAGACGCTCACCCAGGGGACGCGCGCATCACTTGGCAGCGTGCGGGCGGCGGTCGAAACCATCGCCGCGTTTCCCGACATGACGAACGATGAGCGCACCCGGTTCATCGGCGTCATCAGCGAGGAAGCGAGAGCACTCACGGCGAAGCTCGATGCGACGGTCAGCGAATTCGCCGATTCGCTGCGAACCGATTGGCCGCTCGAGGAGATGCGTGGCGCCGATCTGATCGCGGCTGCACAGCGGCGGATCGCGACGAAGATCGGTCTTCCGACCAAGTTCGAGACCGTCGACGAGTCGATCTGGGTCAACGTCGACAGCTACTCGCTGATGCAGGCCATCTCCTATATCGCGAGCAGGCTCGCCGAAGAGTTTCGCATTCGCGAGCTTCGCTTCGGACTCGGCGCGGCCGGAGCGCTCGCGCATCTCGATCTCATCTGGACCGGCGCGCCACTCGGGAGCGAAACGACGATGGCATGGCAGACGGATGCGATGGAGCTGGGAGGCGAAGCATGCCCGCTCACGCTGAAGCAGATCATCGAGCGGCACAACGGCGAGATCTGGTACCAGATCGACAAGCCGTCGCAGCGCGAATTTTTCCGCATCGCGATCCCGATCGCGAATCCCGAAGAGCCCGCCTGGACCGCGCCGCCCGCGGGGGACAGCCGGCCCGAGTTCTATGATTTCGACCTCTTCCATCAACCCGGGCAGACCCCGGAGCAGGACGACCGGCCACTGACGTCTCTGAGCTACACCGTTTTCGATACCGAGACCACCGGCCTCTCGCCGTCCGCCGGTGACGAGATCGTGTCGATCGGAGCGGTCCGTATCGTGAATGGGCGGCTGCTCGAGCACGAGGTTTTCGACCAGCTTGTCGATCCCGGCCGGAGTATGTCGGCCGAAGCCGCGCGCATCACGGGAATCGATTCGCCGATGCTCGCGAATCAGCCGGCCATCGAGAAAGTGCTTCCCGCATTCCACGAGTTTTGCGCCGATACGGTGCTGATCGCGCACAACGCTGCGTTCGACCTGCGATTTCTTCGCCTCAAGGAGGAGGGGGCCGGCGTGCGGTTTACCCAGCCCGTACTCGACACGCTGCTCCTGTCGGCGGTAATCCACCCGGATTTCGAAGGCCATGGTCTCGAGTCGATTGCCGAGCGGATGGGTGTCAATCCGATCGGGCGCCACACGGCGCTGGGCGACGCGATCATGACGGGCGAAGTGTTCCTGCGCATGCTTCCGCTGCTGGCCGAGCAGGGCATTCGGACGCTGGGCGAGGCGCGTGAAGCATCGCAGAAGACCTATTTCGCGCGCATCCAGTATTGACGGATCGCGATCCCATTGCCTTTGGGGCTGCGCTTTCGCATAATAGCCGCCCGGCGCCGGACCGTTGCGTCGCCCCGTTCGTGCGAAACTACGGAATGGCCGAAAACACGATTCTCGAGACGAAGGGGCTCACCAAGGAGTTCAAGGGCTTCGTCGCCGTCAAGGAGGTATCGCTCACGATCCGGCGCGGGACCATTCACGCGCTGATCGGACCGAACGGTGCCGGCAAGACCACCTGTTTCAACCTCCTTACGCATTTTCTGACGCCAACCCGGGGCCATATCGTCTACAACGGGCGCGAGATCACCGGGTCGCGGCCCGCGACCATCGCGCGGATGGGGCTCGTTCGCTCGTTCCAGATCTCGGCCGTCTTTCCCAACCTCACCGTGCTGGAAAACGTGCGTATCGCGCTGCAGCGCAAGGGCGGCCATTCGTTCGATTTCTGGCGCAATGATGCGACGCTTGTGGAGCTTCACGAGCGCGCGCTCGAGCTGATCGAGGCCGTGGGCCTTACGGAGTTCGCCCACACGCACGCCGTTCTGCTGCCCTACGGCCGCAAGCGCGCGCTCGAGATCGCGACGACGCTGGCGCTCGATCCGGAGCTCATGCTGCTGGACGAGCCGACGGCTGGCATGACGCACGAGGACGTCGAGCGGATCACATCGCTCATTGGCAAAGTCGCGGCGAACCGGACCGTGCTGATGGTCGAGCACAACCTGTCGGTTGTCTCGACGTTGTCCGATCACATCACCGTCCTGGCCCGCGGCGAGGTGCTGGCCGAGGGCAGTTACGCGCACGTGTCGCAGCATCCGGATGTGATGCAGGCCTATCTTGGGACCGCGCATGCCTGACGACCACGCGGCGCCGGGCGCGCAGGGTGCATCCGCCGCAGCGGGCGCGCCGCTCCTCGCCGTACGAGATCTCAATGCATGGTACGGAGAGTCGCACGTGCTCCACGGCGTCACGTTCGACGTCACGGCCGGCGAAGTCGTCACGTTGCTCGGGCGCAATGGCGCGGGGAAAACGACGACGCTGAAATCGATCATGGGTGTCGTGCCGAGGCGCGAAGGATCGATTGCATTCGAAGGACGCGAGACGATCCGTCTCGCCTCGAACCGGATTGCCCGCCTCGGGATCGCGTGGTGCCCCGAGGAGCGCGGCATCTTCGCGAGCCTTAACGTCCTCGAGAATCTGATGCTGCCGCCGCAGGTACGCGCGGGCGGCCTTTCCGTCGAACAGATCTATGAGCTGTTTCCCAACCTGCGCGAGCGGCTCGCGAGCCAGGGCACGAAATTGTCCGGCGGCGAGCAGCAGATGCTTGCGATCGGCAGGATCCTGCGCACAGGCGCGCGTCTCCTGTTGCTGGACGAGCCCACCGAGGGGCTGGCACCGGTGATCGTCCAGCAGATCGGGCGCACGATTGCAAGACTCAAGGCACAGGGTTTCACGATCCTGCTGGTGGAACAGAACTTCCGCTTCGCCGCGACGGTCGCCGACCGGCATTACGTGGTGGACCACGGTCGCGTGGTCGACATGATTCCCAACGCAGAGCTCGACGCCAACATGTCGAAGCTCCACGAATATCTGGGTGTCTGACACCGCACCTTTCGATGAAACTTCGCGCCGGGTCAGGGTGCGCCTACGCAACAACGCACAGGAGAAAGCATGAAAGCATTCAAACGTACGATCATCGGCATCGCAGTCGGCGCCGCGCTCGGCGCCGGTTCTGCCGTGGCACAAGTGTCCGACAATGTCGTGAAGATCGGCGTGCTGTCCGACATGTCGAGTCTCTACACCGACTTGGCAGGCGCCGGCTCGGTGGTCGCCGCGAAACTGGCGGTCGAAGATTCCGGCATCGAGAAGCGTGGCTACAAGGTCGAAGTCATATCGGCGGATCATCAGAACAAGCCGGACGTGGGCTCCAGCATTGCTCGCCAGTGGTACGACGTCGACAAGGTGGACGTCATCGTCGATACGCCGAATTCCGGTGTCGCGCTCGCGGTCAACCAGATCACGAGGGATAAGGGCAAAGCGTTCCTCGTCTCCGGCGCGGCGTCGTCCGATCTCACCGGCAAAGCCTGCTCGCCCAACACGATCCACTGGACCTACGACACATGGATGCTCGCCAACGGGACCGGCGGCGCGACCGTCAAATCGGGCGGCGACACGTGGTTCTTCCTGACCGCCGACTATGCGTTCGGTCATGCGCTCGAGCGCGATACCGAAGCCGTGGTGCTGAAGAACGGCGGCAAGGTGCTGGGCAAGGTGCGCGCGCCGCTCAATACGCAGGACTTCAGCTCGTTCCTGCTTCAGGCGCAGGCCTCGAAGGCGAAGATCATCGGCCTCGCCAATGCGGGCGGCGACACGACGAACTCGATCAAGCAGGCGGCGGAGTTCGGCATCGTCAAGGGCGGCCAGAATCTCGCCGGGCTGCTCGTCTTCCTCACCGATGTCCATTCGCTTGGCTTGCCGACCGCGCAGGGCCTCATCATCACCAATACGTTCTACTGGGACCAGAATGACCAGACGCGCGCGTTCGCGAAGCGATTCTCGGCGCTGGACAAGGGGATTTACCCGACGATGATTCATGCCGGCGTCTATTCGGCGGTGCTGCACTACCTGAAGGCCGTGGAAGCGCTGAAAGGCGACGACGGCACCAAGGTGATTGCGAAGATGAAGGAGACGCCGACCGACGATCCGCTGTTCGGCAAAGGCACGATCCGGGTCGACGGCCGCAAGATCCATCCGGCGTATCTCGTCGAAGTGAAGAAGCCGGCCGAGTCGAAGGGCCCGTGGGATTACTACAAGGTCCGCGCGACGATTCCCGCCGACCAGGCGTTCCGACCCCTTAAGGACGGAGAGTGTCCTTTAGTTAAATGAAACGACCCGTCGCTTGCCCGCAAGCCTTCGCCGTTCGTGGCGAGGGCGCCGGGCGGCGCCGACTCTGAGCCCCCTTGGAAATCTTCGGCATCCCCACTCAAGCGCTGTTCGGCCAGCTGCTGATCGGGCTCATCAACGGCTCGTTCTACGCGATGCTGTCGCTCGGGCTCGCCGTGATCTTCGGGCTCCTCAACATCATCAATTTCACCCACGGCGCGCAATACATGATGGGCGCGTTCTGTGCGTGGTTCTTGCTGACCAAGCTCGGTGTCGGCTACTGGTGGGCGCTCCTGATAACGCCGATCGCCGTCGGCGCATTCGGAATCGTCATCGAGCGCACGATGCTGTCGCGTCTGTACAAGCTCGACCATCTCTACGGGCTGCTGCTGACCTTCGGCCTCGCGCTCATCATCCAGGGAGTGTTTCGCAACGAGTTCGGTTCCTCCGGTTTGCCCTACCAGATTCCGGGTGAGCTTACCGGCGGCATCAATCTGGGCTTCATGTTCCTGCCCAAATACCGCGCATGGGTCATCGTTGCGTCACTCATTGTTTGCCTTGCCACATGGTTCGTGATCGAGCGCACCAAACTCGGTGCATACCTGCGCGCAGCAACCGAAAACGCGCCGCTGGTCCAGGCCATGGGCATCAACGTTCCGCGAATGGTGACGCTCACCTACGGCTTCGGCGTCGCCCTTGCCGCGCTGGCCGGCGTGATGGCGGCGCCGATCTACCAGGTGAATCCGCTGATGGGCGCCGACATGATCATTGTGGTGTTTGCGGTCGTCGTCATCGGCGGCATGGGATCGATCATGGGTTCGATCCTCACGGGATTCGGTCTCGGCGTGGTCGAAGGCCTGACCAAAGTGTTCTATCCGGAAGCATCGAACACGGTGATCTTCGTCGTGATGGTCATCGTTCTCCTGTTCAAGCCCGCAGGACTTTTCGGACGGGAACGCTGATGGCCACCGTGTCACGATCCACATCGTCGTTGTCGCGCTTTGCCTCCGGTGGCTTCGCATCGGGAACCGCGGTGATGGTGGTGTTGCTCGCGATTGCGCCGTTGATCGGTTTCTATCCGGTGTTCGTGATGAAGGCGATGTGCTTCGCCCTCTTCGCCTGCGCTTTCAACCTTTTGCTTGGCTTCGGCGGGTTGCTGTCGTTCGGCCACGCGATGTTTCTCGGCACGGCCGGCTACGTGTCGGCGTACGCGGCAAAGTCGTGGGGGATGACACCGGAGCTCGCGATCCTGTTTGGCACCCTCGCCTCGGCGCTGCTCGGCATCGTCGTCGGCGCTCTCGCGATCCGCCGCCAGGGAATTTACTTCGCGATGATCACGCTGGCGATGGCGCAGATGATGTACTTCTTCTATCTGCAGACGCCTTTTACGCACGGCGAGGACGGCATCCAGTCGGTTCCGCGCGGCCGGATGTTCGGCGTGCTCGATCTGTCGCAGCCGCTGATCGTCTACTACGCAGTGCTGGTGATCTTCATCGGCGCGTTCCTGTTCATCTATCGCGTGATCCATTCGCCATTCGGTCATGTGCTGAAGGCGATCAAGGAGAACGAGCCGCGCGCGATTTCGCTGGGCTATGATGCCGATCGCTACAAGCTCATCGCTTTCATCCTGTCGGCGACGCTGGCCGGCCTCGCGGGTGCCACCAAGGCGATCGTATTCCAGCTGGCGGCGTTGAACGACGTCCATTGGACCACGTCGGGCGAAGTCGTGCTGATGACGCTGCTGGGCGGCATGGGCACGATCTTCGGACCCGTCATCGGCGCCTTCGTCATCGTGGCGCTCGAGAATTATTTGGCCCCGTTCGGGCAATGGGTGACCATCATCACCGGCATCATCTTCGTCGTCTGCGTTCTCGCGTTTCGGCGCGGCATCGTGGGAGAACTCGGCGCGTGGTGGGCAAAGCGCCGCTAAGAGGCGTGGTTTCGCGAGCGAGTTGGCTCGTCCCGGCATTGGCGGTCATTGCCCTGCCTGTTCTTGCAGCGCCAGGGCTCATTGCCGAGGGCGCGTGCCGCGACGGCGAACCCAACGGCGCCTACCTGCTCCGTTCGGGTGCGCATCTGCGCGTGGCGGGGGCTTTCTCAAAGGGCCGGCGCACCGGAACGTTCGTGTTCTGGGGCGAGCGCGACGCGCGTATCGCGGTCATCCCTTATGACAACGAGCGCAAGGGTGGCACAATTGCGCTCTGGTACGCGCCATCGGCTATCGGCGACGCGCCGCGCAAGTCCGAAGCTACGTACGTCGACGACCGCCTTCACGGCGAAAAGCGGTCCTGGTATCCGAACGGCAGGCCGCGAACCGATCTTCGCTACGAGCGTGGCGAGCTCGTCGACGTGCGAGGCTGGACGAAGGCCGGCGCACCGCTTTCGGCCGCTGCGGCGCGCGAGCTTGCCGCCCGCGACCAAGTCACGGACGAGCAGTTTTACGCTACGCTTGAAACGCTTGTTGCTGACCACCGCCCGAAGTGCGAGTGATCCGGATGCAAGTGCTTTTGCAGGAGGTGACATGAAACGAAACCGGCGCCGTGAACTGTTGAAAACAGCGGCGATGCTCGTGGCGGGAAGCGCCACGGTTTCGGCGGGCCCCGCATCGGCGCAGGCGCCGGCGCGTACGCCTTTCACAGTGCCGCAGACATTCGTTCCGATCGCGGGTACTGCGGATCTGTTCCCTGTGCGCCGGATCTACTGTATCGGCCGCAATTACGCCGCGCATGCGCGCGAGATGGGATCCGATCCCAATCGTGAACCGCCATTCTTTTTCCAGAAGCCGACAGACGCCATTCAACTCGCGCCTCCCGGCGAGACGATCGATCATCCGTATCCGACATTGACGAAGAACTACCATTACGAAGTGGAGCTCGTCGCCGCGCTCAACAAAGGCGGGCGCGATGTACCGGTCGAGCGCGCGCTCGATCTCGTGATGGCTTACACGGTCGGCCTCGACATGACCCGGCGCGATCTGCAGCGCGCCATGGGCGACGAGAAAAAACCGTGGGAAATCGGCAAGAGCTTCGACCATTCGGCCGTTCTGGGTTTGCTGCAGCCGGCGGCCAAGACCGGTCATTTCACGCAGGGTTCGATCTGGCTCAGAGTCAACGGCACGACGAAACAGAATGCCAACCTGAGTCAGATGATCTGGAACGTTGCGGAGCAGGTGAGCAACTTGTCGAAAGCCTTCGAGCTGATGCCAGGCGATATCATCTACAGTGGCACGCCGGAGAATGTGGGTCCCGTCGTGAAGGGCGATATCATGGATGCGCATATCGACGGATTGCCTGACATACGCGTCAAGGTCGTCTGATTCCCATTTTCAATCTATCACCCGCTACCGAGGCCTCCGATGCGCAAATCGCCGTTACGCCGTGCCCTTTCCATTGCCGCGGCAGCCGCCGCGTTTGTGCTGGCGCCTCAAGTCGCCGCTGCCGACCTCAAGATCGCGGTCGCTGCCGACGTCACGTCGATCGACCCGCATTTCTTCAATCTCTTTCCCAACAACAACATCGCCGAGCACATCTTCGACAAGCTGGTGCAGATGGACGCCGACTCAAGAATAATCCCGGGCCTCGCGACGTCGTGGAAGCCGATCGACGACAAGACATGGGAGTTCAAGCTGCGCAAGGGGGCCAAGTTCACCAATGGCACGGAAGTCACCGCCGAGGACGTCGTGTTCTCGATCGACCGGGTGCCGAACGTGCCGAACAGCCCAGGCCCGTTCTCCGCCTATACGAAAGCCATCATCGCGAAGGAGATCGTCGACCCGTACACGATCCGGTTCAAGTACGCTGCACCCTATCCTCTGGCGCCGAACGATCTGTCGACGATCTACATCGTGTCGAAGAAGGTGGCCACAGGCGCGTCGACCGAGGACTTCAACTCCGGCAAGGCGGCGATCGGCAGCGGACGCTACAAGCTCGTCAAGTACACGTCCGGCGATCGCATCGAGCTCGTCCGCAACGACAATTACTGGGGCGAGAAGTCGCCGTGGGACAACGTCACGTTCAAGATCATCAAGAACGAGTCTGCGCGCGTGGCGGCGCTCTTGTCGGGTGACGTCGATGCGATCGAGCAGCCTCCCACGGCCGATCTCGCGCGAATCAAAGCCGATCCGAAGTTCACGGTGACCTCCAAGATCTCGCATCGCGTGATCTACTTCAATTTCGACCATCTTGCGCGCGTGAGCCCGTTCATTACCGACAAGACGGGCAAGCCGCTCGACAGGAATCCCCTGCTCGACGTCCGCGTTCGCCGCGCGATCTCGAAGGCGATCAACCGGCCGGCGATCGCCGACCGTGTGATGGAAGGGCAGGCGATTCCCTCCGGGCAGCTGGTGTCGGAAAAGCTGTTCGGTCACGTGCCGGGGCTCAAGGCCGACGCGTACGACCCCGACGGAGCGAAGAAGCTTCTCGCCGAGGCGGGCTACCCGGACGGATTCAACATCACGATCCATGGGCCGGCCGGCCGGTATGTGAACGACGAGAAGATCGTCCAGGCGGTCGCGCAGATGCTGACGCGCGTGGGCATCGTCTCGAAGGTCGAGACTGCACCGATGGCGCCGTACTCCGCTCGCGCGTCGAAGCAGGAATTCAGCTTCCACATGGTCGGCTGGGGCGCGTCGACCGGCGAGGCATCGAGTCCGCTGCGCTCGCTGCTCGCGACGTTCAACCGCGACAAGGGCCTCGGTGCGGTGAACTGGGGCCGCTACAGCAATGTGAAGGTCGACTACGTCATCGAACAGGCGCTGCAGCAGGTCGACGACGAAAACCGCAGCGGCATGCTTCAGAACGCGACCAAGCTCGCGATGGAGGACCTTGGCATCATGCCGATCCATTTCCAGTTCACGATCTGGGCCACGAAGAAAAGCGTCGCTTATACGCCGCGCACCGACGAGTACACCCTCGCATTCCAGTTCAAGCCGGTGGGCGCGCGGCCCTAATCGAGGGAACGCGTGAACCGCCGCCGCGTCCTTGCTGCAGGCGTGGCCCTCGCGCTTGCCGCCCGGGTGGCCGTCGGCGCTCCGAAGGCGAACGCGCGCGTGGGTTATCTCGAATTCGTCAAAGCATCCGACGGCGAGCGACTCTACAGGGAGTTCATCGACGGGTTGGGGGACTACGGCTACGTCGAAGGCCGCAATCTGCGCGTCGTGCGCAAATCTGCCGACGGGCAGAGAGAGCGACTGCGCACTCTGGCGGCGGACCTTGCGGCGGCGAAGGTGAACGTCATCCTCGCCGCCTCTGCCGAGGCGGCGCGCAGCGCAAAGGTTGCCGCACCCGGGATCGCGACCGTATTTGTGATCTCGAGCGATCCCGTACTGGAAGGGCTCGTCACCAGCCTGTCGCGGCCCCAAGGGGATCTCACCGGCCTCGTCACGCGCAGCGAGGACCTCACCGCCAAGCGGCTGCAGCTCCTCAAGGAGGCGTTTCCCCGGATCCGCACGGTCGCCATCGTGGGATCGAACATTGCGATGTCCCGCGTCGCGTTCGACGAGCCGGCGCAACGACTCCAGCTGGCGATCCTCCAGTTTCCGGTACATCAGTTCGAGGACTATCGCGATGCCGCGGCGGCGATCGCGCGGAGCACCGCCGACGCCGTGCTGGTCGTCGAGGACGCCGATGCGGTGACGAACATCGGCGTCTTCTCACGCCTGATGATGGCCACCCGCAAGCCCGTCATGTTCAACGCCGATATCTTCATCGAGGGCGAAGGCTGGGGGCTGATGGCCTACGGCGTGAGCCTGCGGCAGCAATATCGGCGTGCCGCCGACATCGCGGCACGGCTCCTCGAGGGCGCAAAGGCGTCCGCCACTCCCGTCGAGTTCCCGACGCGCTACGAACTGGTGGTCAATGTAAAGGTGGCGGAGGAGTACGCCATCGTGCTGCCGCGCGAATTCGTCGCGCGCGCCGACCGCGTGATCAGATGAAGCGCATCGCTTGCGCGCAGTAAATCCACTCCATGCTGGTCTACATCATCCGACGCAGCCTCCAGAGCATCGTCGTCCTGTTCGTGATGTCGCTGCTCGTGTTCGCCGGTGTCTATGCTATCGGCAACCCGATCGACATCCTGATCAATCCGCAGGCGGATCAGATCGATCGTGAACGTGCGATCGCGTCGCTCGGCCTCGACAAGCCGCTGTGGGAGCAGTATTTCACGTTCCTGTCCGGTGTGATGCACGGCGACCTCGGCCGCTCATTCGTGCACAGCACGTCCGCGCTCGGCCTGATCCTCGAGCGGATGCCGGCTACGATGGAGCTTGCATTCACGGCAATGCTGATCGCCGTCGTGCTCGGGATTCCTCTCGGTCTGTGGGCGGGTCTCCGCCCGAACGGTGTTGCGGGCCGCACGATCATGACGGGTTCGATTCTCGGGTTTTCGCTGCCCACGTTCTGGGTCGGCCTGATGATGATCATGGTGTTCTCCGTCATGCTGGGTTGGCTGCCTTCGAACGGCCGCGGTCCGACAACCCTTCTGTTCGGGCTGATTCCGGTGTCGTTCCTGTCGATCGACGGATTGAAGCATCTCGCCATGCCGGCGACGAACCTCGCGCTATTCAACCTTGCGCTGTTGATCCGGCTTACGCGTTCCGGCGCGCACGAGGCGCTGTTGCAGGACTACGTCAAGTTCGCGCGCGCGAAGGGACTCACCAACGCGCGTGTCATCGGCGTCCACGTGCTGCGCAATATCCTGATACCGATCGTCACCGTCATCGGACTGCAATTCGGCGCCTTGATTGCCTTCGCGATCGTCACCGAGAGCGTCTTTGCATGGCCCGGCATGGGGAAGCTCCTGATCGACTCGATCGGCGTGCTCGACCGGCCCGTGATCGTCGCGTATCTGCTCGTGATCGTCACGTTCTTCATCGCGATCAACCTCGCCGTCGACGTGCTCTATTCAGCGCTCGATCCGCGCGTGCGGTTGACGGAAAGCAAGGGCTAGCCCGTGTCCAGAGTCCCTTCCGCAACCCCGGCCGCACGCGCGGTCGAGACGCCGTTTCAGCGCATCGCTTCGGACTTCTGCTCGAACCCCATCGCCGTGTTCGGCCTTGCCCTGCTTGGCGTCATCCTGTTCCTCGCCCTCTTCGCGCCGCTGCTGTCACCGCAGAATCCCTACGATCTCGCGCAACTCGATGTGATGGACAGCAGGCTGCCTCCGGGATCGAAGACACCAGCAGGCGGGACGTTCTGGCTTGGCACCGACGATCAGGGCCGCGACATGTGGTCGGCAATTCTGTACGGGCTGCGGATCAGCCTTTCCGTCGGCGTCATTGCCACCGTGCTCGCGCTCGTCATTGGCCTTGCGGCGGGCTTGCCGGCAGCCTATTTCGGCGGTCGGGTCGAGGCCCTCATCATGCGCATCGTCGACATCCAGCTGTCGTTTCCGGCGATCCTGATCGCGCTGATCCTGATCGCTGTGCTGGGACAGGGAACGAGCAAGGTCATCATTGCCTTGATCACGGTGCAGTGGGCGTACTACGCGCGCACGGTGAGAAGCGCTGCGCTGGTGGAGAAGCGCAAGGAGTATGTCGAGGCTGCGCGCTGTCTCGCGCTGTCGCCCTCGCGGATCGTGTTTCGCCATCTGCTGCCGAATTGCCTGCCGCCGATGATCGTCGTGGCGACGGTGCAGGTCGCCGCCGCCATTACGCTGGAGGCGACACTTTCGTTTCTCGGCCTCGGGCTGCCAATCACCGAGCCATCGCTCGGGCTTCTCATTTCGAACGGCTATCAATATCTCCTGTCTGGCAAGTACTGGATCAGCTTCTTCCCGGGGATCGCGCTGCTGCTGACGATCGTCAGCATCAATCTCGTCGCCGATCAGCTGCGCGACGTGCTGAATCCCCGGCTCCAGAAGTGACCTCGGTGAAATGAACGCCGCCTTGTCAGCGAGCAAGTTGCTCCTTCAGGTCGACGGCCTCAAGACGCATTTCTTCACGAAGGCTGGCGTAGTGAAGGCGGTCGACGATGTTTCGTTCACGGTGGCGCGCGGGGAGGTGCTGGGGCTCGTCGGCGAATCCGGGTCGGGCAAGTCGATGACCGGCTATTCGATCATGGGCCTGATCGATCCACCGGGCCGCATCGTGTCCGGCAATCTTCATCTCGAAGGACGCGACCTACGCGTGATGAGCGAGGAAGATCTGCGGCAACTGCGCGGCAACCGGGTCGCGATGATCTTCCAGGACCCGATGATGACGCTGAACCCGGTGCTGCGGATCGACGACCAGATGATCGAGACGATTCTCGCGCATCGCAGTGTTGGACGTGCAGCGGCGCGCGACGAGGCCCGTGCGGCGCTTGCGAAGGTCGGCATCCCGTCGCCGGACGAGCGACTCGTCGCCTACCCGCATCAATTCTCCGGCGGCATGCGCCAGCGCGTTGCGATCGCGATCGCCCTCCTCAACGACCCCGTGCTCGTCATCGCCGACGAGCCGACAACTGCACTCGACGTGACGATCCAGGGCCAGATCCTGTTCGAGATGCAAAAGCTGACGCGCGAGACCGGCGCCGCGATGATCTGGATCACGCACGACCTGTCGGTGATCGCCGGGCTCGCCGATCGCGTTTGCGTGATGTACGCGGGCCGGATCGTCGAACAGGGGACGGTATTCGATGTATTGTCGCGGCCTCGCCATCCCTACACGCGCGGCCTCCTCGACTCGGTGCCCTCGATGAGCGCGCGCGGCACGCGCCTTGCGCAGATCCCCGGCATGGCGCCGTCGCCGCTCGCGGTGCCGGCGGGCTGCGCTTTCCGCGACCGCTGCAGCTACGCGACGGACGCCTGCCGGGCGATGCCGGCCATGGAACCGATCGGCGACGCTGCCGCGAAGCACACGGTGCGCTGCTTCCATCCGCTGCGCGTGGAGCGCATCACGTGAACGCGATTGTGCGCAAGACGGCGTCGCCTCTTGCCGCGGGCGCGGCGCTGGTCGAGCTCCGAGGCGTGTCGAAGCGCTTCGTGAGATCGCTCGACACCGCGGCGAAGATCGGCAACCTCCTCGGTGCTGGCATGAAAGAGGAGGTCGTGCGCGCGGTGGATCGCGTCGACCTGGCGGTCCTGCCGGGCGAAGTCGTCGGGCTCGTCGGCGAGTCCGGGTGCGGCAAGTCGACGCTGGGACGCCTTGCGGTCGGCCTCCTTCCGCTCTCGCGAGGAGAACGCTACTGGCGAGGGATGCCGCTGTCGCATCTCGCGGGCGATCAGGCGCGACGCCAGCAGCTCAAGATGCAGATGATCTTCCAGGATCCGTACGCGTCGCTCAACCCGAGGATGCGCGTCGTCGACATCGTCGGCGAAGCGCCGGTTGCGCACGGCGTCGTCGGCGCAAAGGCAAAAGTCGAGTACGTCGGACTGCAGCTGAACCGCGTCGGGCTCGATCCGACGTTGATGCGCCGCTTCCCGCATCAGTTTTCGGGCGGACAGCGCGCGCGCATCGGCATCGCGCGCGCCCTTGCCGTGAAGCCGGAATTCCTGGTCTGCGACGAATCGGTCGCCGCACTCGATGTTTCGATCCAGGCGCAGGTGCTGAACCTGTTCATGGATTTGAAGGCAGCGCTGAACCTCACCTACCTCTTCATCAGTCACGATCTCGGTGTCGTCGAGCACATCAGCGATCGCGTCGTAATCATGTATCTCGGGCGTATGGTCGAATCGGGAACCGCGGCTGCGCTGTTCGCAAAGCCGAACCACCCGTACACGCAGGCGCTGCTTGCCGAAGTGGGAAAGGTGGAGCCCAAGAAGCGCACGTTCGTTCCGGTCAAGGGGGAGATCCCGTCGCCACTCGACCCGCCGCCAGGCTGTCATTTCCATCCGCGTTGTCCTTACGCGATGGCCAAATGCCGTGAGATAGTGCCGGAGCTGCGCGAAATCGCACCGGGGCGCTTCTCGGCTTGCCATCTCAACGACGCATAGCGCATGAGCCTCGCCCCGCCTTTCCGTCGCCATTTGCCGATTGGCGAACCGCTGCCGCTCGTGCTCGATTCGCCGCATAGCGGCGAGGACTATCCGGCCGATTTCGACCACATGCCGTCGCGCGCTGAAGTGCGGCGTGCCGAGGATACGCATGTCGCGCGGCTCTATCGCAGCGCGCCGCGGCACGGCGCGACGCTGATCGAAGCCACGTTCCCGCGGAGTTACATCGATCCGAACCGAAGCCTGGCGGACGTCGATCCCGATCTGTTGGCGGACGCGTGGGGAGAGCCGCTCGCGCCGTCGCGCAAGACGGCGCAAGGTATCGGCCTCGTCTGGCGCATTGCGCGAAGCGGCGTGCCGATGTACGCGCGCAAGCTCGCGTCGGCCGAAGTCCGTTCGCGCATCGAACGCTGCTGGAAACCCTACCACGAGGCGCTTGCTGCCGAGATCGATGCACGCTACCGGAGCTTTGGTGCAGTCTGGCACATCGACTGCCACTCGATGCCCGCCGTTGGGGACCCCAATGCGGACGATCCCGGCCGCGCGCGAGCGGATTTTGTGCTGGGCGACCGCGACGGGACAACTTGCGAACCCGCATTCACGCGCATCGTCGGCGAGACATTGCGCAACCTCGGCTATGGCGTAGCGCTCAACGATCCGTACAAGGGTGTCGAGCTCGTGCGCAAGCATGGCCGTCCGGCGGAAAACCGGCATAGCCTGCAGCTCGAAGTGAATCGCCGCCTCTACATGGACGAAGTCACGCTCGTGCCCAACGATGGCTACGCGAAGCTCGAACGCGACCTCGAGAAGTTGCTGTCCGCAGTTGCGTGGTTTGTTCGGCGCAGCCTTGTCTGATGTCCACCGCGGCGGGGCGAACATGCCTGCGCAGGCAGGACTCCCTTGACCCGTCTAGGATGCGCTGCTAACGTCTTTGCGGCCGCGCCCTGCGCCGCCCATCAGAAGGCGGCACGATGCGACGCCGCATTCCCCACCCCGTAAGGAGGAACACATGAAGATTCTCCAGTGCGCACTCGTCGCGCTCATCGCGTCTATCGCGGCATCGGTTGCGCTTGCCGCCTATCCGGACCGCCCGATCACGTTCATCGTTCCGTGGGGCGCCGGCGGCGGCACCGACGGCACCGCGCGATATTTCGCGGCGGTGATGGAAAAGGAGCTTGGCCAACCCGTCAACGTCGTCAATCGCATCGGCGGTAGCGGCGTCGTCGGCCACAGCGCGATTGCACAAGCGCCGGCCGACGGTTACACGCTCGGGATGATCACCGTCGAGATCACGATGATGCACTGGCAGGGCCTGACCGACCTGAGCCCGACTTCGTATACGCCGCTCGCACTTGTCAATTCCGACCCCGCTGGTTTCACCGTGCGCGCCGATTCACCGTACAAGTCGGTGAAGGAGGTGCTCGATTTCATCAAGGCCAACCCGGGCAAGCTGAAGGCATCGGGAACAGGGCAGGGCGGCATTTGGCATCTCGCGCTGGCAGGCCTGCTCGATGACCTCAAGATTCCGCAGACGGCGATTCCGTGGGTGCCGTCGAACGGCGCCGCGCCGGCGATGCAGGATCTCGTTGCCGGCGGCGTCGACGTCGTGACCTGCTCACTGCCCGAGGCGCGGCCCTTGATCGAAGCGGGCAAGGCCAAACCGCTCGCGATCTTCGACGACAAGCGCGCGGCGCTGTTTCCTGACACACCGACGTTACAGCAGGCGATCGGCGTCAGCTATTCGGTCGCCGCATGGCGCGGCATTGCTGGTCCCAAAGGAATGCCGGCCGATGTTTCAGCGAAGCTGATCGCGACGATCCAGAGGATTTCCGAGAGCAAGGAATGGAAGGAGTTCGCCGCGAGCCGGGGTTATGGTACCGCCTGGGCGCCGGGTCCCGAATTCGCCGCCTTCATGGCGAAGGGCGACGCCAATATGGGCAAGACGATGAAGGCCGTTGGTCTCGCCAAGTGACGCATTTGTCCGGGAGCGGCCCGGCGACGCGAGGGCCGCGATCGGAAACAAATGCGTCATCCCCACGCAGGCGGGGATCCAGCGTCTTTCGTCATCTCGCGGCCGCGCGGATCCCGCGATTTTCGACAAACGCCGCTTCGTTCCCGCTCGGTGACCAAAATAGGCGGGAACCTCGGCGCATAGCATGAAGATCAACGACGCGATCTTCGGCGCGGTGTTCGTGCTCGTCGGCCTCGTTGTCATCGTGCACGTGCAGTCATTTCCGATGATCCCGGGCCAGCAGGTGGGACCGGCGCTCTTCCCCGGGCTCATTGCGGCAGGTTTCGTCGGCTGCGGCGCACTGCTCATCATCAGCGGAATCCGCAAGCGCGCCGTGGAGCCTTGGTACGAGACCGCGGAGTGGATGCGCTCAGGCCGTCATTTCGTCGCGTTCTTTGCGATCGTCGGCGGCGTGGCGGCGTATGTCTGGTTGGCCAATACGATCGGCTTCCTGATCGTCGCCCCCGTCCTGCTCTGGATCTGGTTCGTAACGCTCCGCGTGCGGCAAGCGTCGGCCGCCGTCGTTGCCGTGATCGCGACGCTGGTCATCTGGTACGCGTTCTACAAGCTGTTGCGGGTTCCGCTGCCATGGGGCGTGCTCACCGGGTTCGCATTCTGATGGACGCGCTTTCGACCGCATTCGGGATGGTATTCAGCATCAAGACGCTGTGGCCGATGCTGATCGCATCGCTGTTCGGTCTTTTTGTCGGCGCGGTGCCCGGCCTCACTGCGACGATGGCGACCGCGCTGCTGGTGCCGGTCACATTCTTCATGGAACCGATTCCGGCCATCGCGACCATAGTGACCGCGACGGCGATGGCCATCTTTTCCGGCGACATCCCGGGCTGCCTGTTGCGCATGCCGGGTACGCCGGCCTCCGCTGCTTACTGCGACGAGGCCTACGCGATGACGAAAAAGGGCCAGGCCGAAACGGCGCTCGGCTCGGGACTCGTGTTTTCCGCCATCGGCGGCCTCTTCGGTACCGCCGTGCTGATCGCTTCCGCACCTGCGCTGGCCGAGGTTGCGCTCAAGTTCAGCTCGTTCGAATACTTCTGGCTGGTACTTCTTGGGCTTAGCTGCGCCGTCGTCATCACCGCCAAGAGCCCGCTCAAGGGCGTGGTTTCGCTGTTGCTGGGGCTTAGTGTCGCTTGCGTTGGCCTGGGCAACCCTGCCGGGTTTCCGCGGTTTACGTTCGGGAATGTCGAGCTCCTGGGTGGGATCGGAATGATTCCGCTGATGATCGGGATGTTCGCGATTTCGGAAATCATCCGTTTCGCCGTCGATACGGGCCCCGAGCTCAAGATCGTCGATCAGCCGATTCACAATGTCTTCAAGGGCATGTGGGCGCTGACGGTCAAGTATCCGATGCAGATCCTGAGGGGCAGCGCGCTTGGCACGCTGGTCGGGGCTCTGCCGGGCGCCGGCGCCGACATCGCAGCGTGGATGTCGTATGCGATGAGCAAGAAGCTGTCGAAGGAACCGGAGAAGTTCGGCACCGGGCACGTCGAAGGGATCGTCGAATCGGGCGCGGCGAACAACAGCGCGCTCGCCGGCGCGTGGATTCCGGCGCTGGTGTTCGGCATCCCGGGCGACTCGATCACGGCGATCGTGATCGGCGTGCTCTACATGAAGAACATGAACCCAGGGCCGACCCTCTTCACGCGGGACCCACAGAACATCTACGCGGTCTATCTTCTCTTCGTTCTCGCGAACGTCATCATGATCCCGCTCGGATGGATGTGCATCAAGGCGTCGAAAAAGATCCTCAAGGTGCCGCGGAACATCCTGATGCCGGTGATCCTGCTCTTTTGCATCGTCGGGGCATTCGCGATCAACAACACGCCGTTCGATATCGGCGTGATGCTGGCGGCCGGCGTTGTCGCCTACGTCTTCGAGGAAAACGGCTTCCCGGTGGCGCCGGCGATACTCGGCGTCGTGCTGGGTGGAATGCTGGAGGAGAATTTCGTCACGTCGATGATCAAAAGCGACGGCCACCTGGTCGCGTTCTTCACCCGACCGCTTGCCGCGACGCTGGGCGTGCTCACGCTCGGCGCCTGGTTCTTGCCGCCCGTCGTCAGGCGCTTTCGCCAGATCGCCGGTGCCTGAGCGCGAACTGCCAGGCGCGTTGCCCGCGTTTGCCGCGGTGCGGTATAATCTTTCGGTTTAACCGGCGCGCAGTCCATTTTGAGTCGGATGGGCGCGTTTGGGCACGAAAACCGGCAAAAACGCGATGCGCGGCAAACTCGTCGTCGGCAACTGGAAGATGAACGGCGGGCTCGCCGCCAATGCGGCGCTTCTGGGTGAAATTGCGTCGGGCTGGACGCGCCCAGCCGGGCGGGAGCTCGCGGTGTGCGTCCCGTACCCTTACTTGGTCCAGGCGCAGACGGCGTTGTCGTCGACGCCCGTCGCATGGGGTGCGCAGGATGTAAGCGAGCACGCCGCGGGCGCGTATACCGGCGAAGTGTCGGCGGGCATGCTGGTCGAATTCGGTTGCCGTTACGCGATCGTCGGTCACTCGGAGCGTCGAGCGAATTTTTGCGATTCCGATGGTGTTGTCGCGGCGAAGGCGAAAGCGGCACTTTTGAAGAACATCATTCCGATCGTTTGCGTGGGCGAGACGCTCGCGGAGCGCGAGGCGGGAACGACCGAAACGGTCGTTTTACGGCAGATCGACGCCGTGTTGGACGAAGTGGGGAAGGACGCGAGTCGGATGGTCGTTGCGTATGAGCCCGTATGGGCAATCGGCACCGGGCGCACGGCGACTCCGGTTGAGGCTCAGGCGGTGCACGCGACGTTGCGTGCGCGGCTCGCGAGGTCGGGTGCGGTAAACGCGCCGTTGTTGTATGGCGGCAGCGTGAAGGCGGACAACGCGCGAGCGCTGTTCGGAATGGCGGACATCGACGGCGGCCTGATTGGCGGCGCATCGCTCAAGTCCACGGAATTTCTGGCGATCGCGCACGCCTGAGTGTAACCGGCGCGCGATCAAGGCAAGGGCAGCGGGAGTAACGATGAACATGCTGGAAACGTTGTTATTGGTCGTTCACCTGATCGTGGCGGCCGCAATTTGCGGATTGGTGTTGCTTCAGCACGGCAAGGGCGCCGACATGGGAGCTGCATTCGGTAGCGGCTCGTCCGGATCGATCTTCGGGGCGTCGGGTTCCGCCAACTTTCTGTCGCGTTCCACAGCCATCCTGGCGGCGTTGTTCTTTGCGTCGAGTCTCGGCCTCACATGGTTCGCGACTTCGCACGGCGCGTCGAAGGGGTTGATGCAGCAGGGCGTCGAAAAAACGGCGCCGAAGGCAAGCGAGGTGCCGTCGGTTCCCGGCGCATCGCCGGCGGGTGAACCGGCCAAGTCAGCGCCGGCCGCCGAACCTGCGGGATCGAAGTCGAGCGAGGTACCGAAATAAATGTCCGGCGGGGCACTTCGGTGCCGCGATCCGGTCGTAAGTAGCGTGAACAAGCCGACGTGGTGAAATTGGTAGACACGCTGTCTTGAGGGGGCAGTGGGGTAACCCGTGGGAGTTCGAGTCTCCCCGTCGGCACCAGAAGTTGATGGCTTGGGCGGTGCGCAGCGACACATTGCGCGACGCATGACGATGGGACCGGCGGCGCCATCCGCCGAAGGTGGGCAACGAGGACGCATCGACCTGGGTTGGCTCCGGATTCGCGCGCGACGATCATGCTGGAACAGTACCTACCGATCCTGCTCTTCATCCTGGTCGGACTAACCGTCGGTGGCGTTCTCCTCGCCGTGGGCTCCGTGCTCTCGCCGAACCGTCCCGACCCCGCAAAGCTGTCCCCGTACGAATGCGGCTTCGAGGCGTTCGAGGATGCGCGGATGAAATTCGATGTCCGCTACTACCTCGTCGCGATCCTCTTCATCCTGTTCGATCTCGAGATCGCGTTCCTGTTTCCATGGGCGGTCGTGCTACCCGAGATCGGCTTCTTCGGATTCGTCGCGATGATGATCTTCCTCGCGATCCTCGTCGTCGGGTTCGTCTACGAGTGGAAGAAAGGCGCCCTCGAGTGGGAATAGCAATCTTGGAAGCGAGTGCAATCTCCGGAGTGAGCCATGGCCATTGAAGGTGTGCTCGACAAGGGCTTTGTCACGACCTCGGCCGATGCACTGATCAACTGGGCGCGCAACGGGTCGATGTGGCCGATGAGCTTCGGCCTCGCCTGCTGCGCCGTAGAAATGATGCACGCCGGCGCGGCGCGCTACGACCTCGATCGTTTTGGCGTCGTGTTCCGCCCAAGCCCGCGGCAGTCCGACGTGATGATCGTCGCCGGCACACTGTGCAACAAGCTCGCGCCTGCGCTGCGTCGTGTCTACGACCAGATGCCCGAGCCGCGGTGGGTGATCTCGATGGGCTCCTGCGCAAATGGCGGCGGCTACTACCACTATTCGTACTCGGTCGTGCGCGGCTGCGATCGCGTCGTCCCGGTCGACATTTACGTCCCCGGCTGTCCACCGACGGCTGAAGCGTTGGTGTACGGCATCCTTCAGCTGCAAAACAAGATCTGGCGCACGAACACGATCGCCCGCTGATGACGACCCGCCTCGAAACGCTCGCCGCGGCGTTACCCGCCGTCCTGGGTGACAAGCTTGCGAGCATCACTGTCGCCAACGGCGAGATCACGGCTGTGGTCGCGGCCGCGGATCTCGATGTCGCGTTGCGGACGCTGCGCGACCGTCCCGAGCTGCGGTTCGAAATGCTGATCGACCTATGCGGCGTCGATTACTCGACTTACGGCGATGTACCGCACGAGGGTCCGCGCTTCGCGGTCGTCTATCATCTGCTCTCGCTCGCGAACAATTGGCGCGTGCGTCTTCGCGTGTTCGTCCCCGACGATGCGTTTCCGATCATCGGCAGTGCGATCGAGATCTGGCCGGCAGCGAACTGGTTCGAGCGCGAAGCGTTCGATCTCTACGGGATCGTATTCAGCGGCCATCCCGACCTCCGGCGCCTGCTGACCGACTATGGCTTCATCGGACATCCGTTCCGCAAGGATTTTCCGCTTTCGGGCCACGTCGAGGTGCGCTACGACCCCGAGCAGGGCCGCGTGATCTACCAGCCGGTGTCGATCGAGCCGCGTGAAATCACGCCGCGGATCATCCGCGAGGACAGCTACGCAGGCGGCAAGTAAGTCTGAAATCCATGGCTGAAATTCGTAACTACACCATGAATTTCGGACCTCAACATCCGGCGGCGCACGGCGTGCTGCGGCTCGTGCTCGAGCTCGATGGCGAGGTCATCGCGCGCGCGGACCCGCATATCGGACTCCTGCACCGTGCGACCGAAAAGCTCGCCGAATACAAGACCTACCTGCAGTCGCTGCCCTACATGGACCGGCTCGACTACGTGTCGATGATGTGCAACGAGCACGCGTACTGCCTCGCGATCGAGCGGCTGCTCGGCATCGAGGTACCGGAGCGTGCGTTATACATCCGCGTGATGTTCGACGAGATCACGCGCGTGCTGAACCATCTGCTGTGGCTCGGCGCCCACTCGCTTGATGTCGGCGGCATGACGACGTTCCTCTACTGCTTTCGCGAGCGCGAGGACTTGTTCGACATGTACGAGGCGGTCTCCGGAGCGCGGATGCACGCCGCGTATTACCGACCGGGCGGCGTTTACCGCGACCTGCCGGATCGGATGCCGCAATACCAGGCACAATCGTCGCGCAACGCGCGCGTGATGAACGCGATGAACGCGAACCGGCAGGGTTCGCTGCTCGATTTCATAGAGGATTTCACAGACCGCTTCCCGGGTTATGTCGACGATTATGAGACGCTGCTGACCGAAAACCGGATCTGGAAACAGCGTACCGTCGGCATCGGTGTCGTGACTGCCGAGCGCGCGATCGCGCTCGCATTCACCGGCGCCATGCTGCGCGCCTCGGGTGTGCCTTGGGATCTGCGCAAGAAGCAGCCATACGCGGTTTACGACCGGATGGATTTCGATATCCCGGTGGGCACCAACGGGGATTGCTATGACCGCTACCTCGTCCGCGTCGAAGAGATGCGGCAGTCGAACCGGATCATCCGGCAGTGCGTCGATTGGCTGCGAGCGAATCCAGGGCCGGTGATTACCGACAACCACAAGGTCGCACCTCCCTCGCGCGAGGCGATGAAAACCAACATGGAAGAGCTGATTCATCACTTCAAACTCTTCACCGAAGGCATGCACGTGCCGCCGGGCGAAGCCTACGCCGCGGTCGAGCATCCGAAAGGCGAGTTTGGCGTTTACATCATCTCGGACGGAGCGAACAAGCCCTACCGCCTGAAGCTGCGGCCGCCTGACTACCTCCATCTGGCGGCGCTCGACGAGATGTCCCGCGGCCACATGATCGCCGACCTCGTCGCGATCATTGGCACACAGGACATCGTCTTCGGATCGATCGATCGATGATGCGCTTCCCCGCCGCCGTGACCTTTGCCTGTTGCGCAGTGCTCGCGCTGGCGCCGGCGCCAGCATTCGCGCAGACGGCGCCGTCGCCCGCCGGGCCTCCGCCGAAGGCGCCGGCCGCGAAGCCGCCGACCGAACCACCTCCCGGGGAGCCGACGATTTCCGACGATAAGGACGCGATAGAGGCAGGCAAGAAATGGCTCCAATTGCTCGATGCGGGAAAGCCCGGGGCGGCGTGGGACGCGGCCTCGAATCAGCTTCAATCGGGTGTTAAGCGCGACAAATTCATCGCCGAAATGCACCGCGTGCGAAAGCCGCTCGGCAAGCTGTCAACGCGCACTCCCATCAAGTTTGCGCGCGCGCACGATCTGCCGGGCGCCCCGAGCGGCGACTACGCGATCATCGAATACGACGCCGAATATGCCAATGGCAAGCACTTGAGCGAACAACTGATCTGGGCGATCGCAGAAGGTGATATCTGGCGCGTCGCCGGCTACTTTTATCGCTGACATGCTCTCCGCGGATGCACTGAAGAGGATCGATCGCGAAATCGCGAAGTATCCTGCCGACCAAAAGCAATCGGCGGTGATGTCGGCGCTCGCTATCGCGCAGGACGAGCACGGCTGGCTTGCGACCGAGACCATGGATTTCGTCGCTCGGTATCTCGGCATGCCGCCCGTGGCAGTATACGAAGTTGCGAGCTTCTACACGATGTACAACCTGAAGCCGACGGGGAAGTACAAGATCACGATCTGCACCAACCTGCCGTGCGCGCTGCAGGACGCGGTGGCTTCCGCCGACTATCTCAAGCAACGGCTGGGCATCGGATTCGGTGAAACCACCGCCGATGGCCAGATCACGCTGATGCAAGGCGAATGCTTCGGCGCCTGCGGCGATGCGCCGGTGCTGCTCGTCAACAACAAGCGGATGTGCAGCTTCATGCGCCGCGAACAACTCGATGCGCTGCTCGCCGAGCTTGGCGCGACGGTCGCCGGGAGCGGCGCATGAACGCGCCCGGCGAATTTCTGGACTACGGCCCCGACGCGATCCTGATGTCCGGCCTCAACGGCAACAATTGGCGCCTTCCCGACTATGTCGCGCGCGGGGGTTACGAGGCACTGCGCAAGATCCTGACGGAAAAGATTTCGCCGCAGACGGTGATTGCCGAGGTGAAGAAATCTGCGCTGCGCGGGCGCGGTGGTGCCGGATTTCCGACCGGCCTCAAATGGAGCTTCATGCCCCAGCAATACACAGGTGAAAAGTATCTCGTCTGCAATTCCGACGAAGGCGAGCCAGGCACGTTCAAGGACCGCGATCTCATGCGCTACAACCCACATGCGCTGATCGAAGGCATGGCGATCGCCGCCTATGCGATGGGTTGCCGGCGCGGCTACAACTACGTCCATGGCGAAATCTGGGATACGTACGAGCGGTGCGAGGAAGCGCTGACCGAAGCGTACGACGCTGGATTCCTCGGCGACGACATCCTGGGTTCCGGATTCTCGTTCAACCTGCAGAACCACCATGGCTACGGCGCGTACATCTGCGGCGAGGAGACGGCGCTTCTCGAGTCGCTCGAAGGCAAGAAGGGCCAGCCGCGGTTCAAGCCGCCGTTTCCCGCGAGCTACGGGCTCTATGGCAAGCCGACGACGATCAACAACACGGAAACTTTTGCCGCGGTGCCGTGGATCATTCGCCATGGCGGCGAGGCTTTCCTCAATCTTGGGCGGACCAACAACGGTGGCACGAAGATATTTTCCGTCTCCGGCGACGTTCGGCGTCCTGGCAATTTCGAAGTGAAGCTCGGCACGCCGTTCGCGAAGCTCCTTCAAATGGCCGGCGGCGTCCGTGAGGGCCGGAAGCTGAAAGCGGTGATCCCCGGCGGATCGTCGATGCCGGTGCTGCCGGGCGACGTGATGATGACCACCGACATGGACTATGACTCGATCGCCAAGGCCGGATCGATGCTTGGCTCGGGCGCGGTGATCGTGATGGACGACACACGCTGCATGGTGCGTTCGCTGTTGCGGTTGTCGTATTTCTACTACGAGGAGTCTTGCGGCCAATGCACGCCGTGCCGCGAAGGGACCGGCTGGCTGTGGCGTGTGGTCGACCGGATCGAGCACGCAAAGGGGCGGAACGAGGACCTCGAGTTGCTGACGTCGGTCGCCGACAACATCGCGGGGCGCACGATCTGTGCGCTGGGCGACGCAGCGGCGTTGCCGGTGAAGAGCTTCATCAAGCATTTCCGCAGCGAATTCCAGCACCACATCGACCACAGGGAATGCATCGTCGCGCCGTACGTGTGAAGCCCCGATGAATGATTTGAATTCATGTTGAATCTCGAAATCGACGGTCGCAAGGTTGAGGTGTCACCGGGCAGCACGGTGATGGATGCCGCGCACGCGCTCGGCATCTACGTCCCGCATTTCTGCTACCACAAGAAGCTGTCGATCGCCGCCAACTGCCGGATGTGCCTGGTCCAGGTCGAGAAGGCACCGAAGCCGCTTCCCGCATGCGCAACGCCCGCGGCCGAAGGCATGAAAGTGTGGACGGCATCCGAGCTCGCCGTCACCGCGCAAAAATCGGTGATGGAGTTTCTGCTGATCAACCATCCGCTCGACTGCCCGATCTGCGACCAGGGCGGCGAGTGCCAGTTGCAGGACCTGGCCGTCGGCTATGGTCCGTCCGCCTCGCGTTACGCCGAAGAAAAGCGCGTTGTGTTTCACAAGAACCTCGGGCCGCTCGTTGCCGCCGAGGAGATGGCACGCTGCATCCAGTGCACGCGCTGCGTGCGCTTCGGGCAGGAGATTGCCGGCGTGATGGAGCTCGGAATGATCAACCGCAGCGAGCACGCGGAGATCGTTTCCTTCGTCGGCAAGAGTGTCGACTCGGAGTTGTCCGGAAACATGATCGACATCTGTCCGGTGGGCGCTCTGACGTCGAAGCCATTTCGCTACACAGCGCGCACCTGGGAGCTGTCCCGCCGCAAATCGGTGTCGCCGCACGACGCCCTCGGCAGCAATCTCGTCGTGCAGGTGAAAGGCGACAGCGTGCTGCGCGTACTGCCGCTCGAGAACGAAGCTGTCAACGAATGCTGGATCTCCGACAAGGACCGGTTCTCGTACGAGGCGCTCGGCAGTGACGACCGGCTCGCCGCGCCGATGATCCAGGAAAATGGCGAATGGAAAGCCGTCGATTGGCAGGCGGCGTTGACACGGGTCGCCGTCGCGCTCCGCGAAACGGTGGCGAAGCATGGCGCCGACGCGCTAGGCGTTCTCGTGTCGCCTCATTCCACGGTCGAGGAAATGGCGCTCGCAGCCAAGCTGATCCGCGGGCTTGGCGCCGACAACATCGACTTCAGGCTGCGGCAATCCGATTTTCGCGGCGACGGGCAAACGTCCGGAGTTCCGTGGCTCGGAATGCCGGTCGCCGACCTCAACGCGCTCGATCGTGCGCTCGTGATCGGCAGCTTCCTGCGCAAGGATCATCCGCTTGTCGCACAGCGGCTGCGCCAGGCGGCGAAGAAGGGTGCGCAGATATCACTTCTCCATTCCGTCGCCGACGATTCGCTGATTCGCGTCGCGCATTCTTATGTCGCCGCCCCTTCGATGCTTCCGCATGCGCTTGCCGAAATCGTCGTCGCTGCGGCGCACGGCGCGGGCGAGTCGGCGCCGCCGGCGCTTGCTGGAATCGAGCCCAGCGCGGCGGCGCAGGCGATTGCCGCGTCGCTCCTTTCCGGCGAGAGGAAGGCGGTACTTCTCGGCAACGCTGCGGAGCAGCACGCGGAAGCTTCGCAGCTTCTCGCGCTCGGGCAGGCGCTGGCGGAACTGACCGGAGCGAAACTCGGATGCCTGATGGAAGCGGCGAACAGTGTCGGCGGTCATGTGGCCGGCGCGCTGCCGCAATCGAGCGGCATGAATGCACAAGCAATGCTGGCCAATCCGCGCAAGGCCTACGTCGTGCTCGGCGCGGAGCCGGAATTCGACTGCGCCAACCCGGTTGCAGCGCGAGCGGCGCTCGAAAAGGCCGAGTTCGTCGTGATGATGTCGCCTTTCCGCATCGGTAGCGCGTATGCGGACGTCCTGCTGCCGGTGTCTCCATTTACCGAGACGGCGGGTACGTTCGTCAACTGCGAAGGCAGGGCGCAACGCTTCAATGGCGTCGTGAAGCCCTTCGCCGAAACACGACCCGCGTGGAAAGTGCTCCGCGTGCTGGGGTCGATGCTCGATTTGCCGGGGTTCGACTTCGAGTCGATAGACGACGTGCGCGCGCAGTTGCCGGATGATTCAGCACTCGCATCGAGGCTCGCCAACGGTACGCGTGCGGCGGTAACGACACCCGGCGGTCCTGCCCGCGGCTTCGAGCGGGTTGCCGATGTGCCGATTTACTTCGCGGATCCACTGGTCCGTCGCGCGCCTTCGCTGCAGGTAACCGCCGACGCGCGCCCCCCGCGCGCTCGGATGAATGCGCTGACGCTGCAGCAGATTGGCGTTGCCGAAGATGCCGCGGTCAAGGTGCGGCAAGGTCGCGGCGAGGCGGTGCTGACGGCAGCGATCGACGCCGCAGTCCCGCCAGGCATTGTCCGCATCGCCGCCGCGCATCCGTCGACATGCGCCCTCGAGGGCTTGTCCGGTCCGATTGCCGTGGAGCCCATCTGATGGAATGGTTGGCATCCGTTGTCGGCCCTGCCTGGCCTACGGTCAAGCTCACCGCGTGGACGGTCGTCAAGATCGTCGCGATCACGATTCCCCTGATCCTTGCCGTCGCCTACCTCACGCTTGCCGAGCGCAAAGTGATCGGCTGGATGCAGGTGCGCATCGGACCGAATCGCGTCGGCCCGCTAGGCCTGCTGCAGCCGTTCGCCGATGTCTTCAAGCTCGTGTTCAAGGAAATCGTGTTGCCGACAGGCGCGAGTCGCCATCTGTTCTTCGCCGCGCCAATCCTTGCCATCGCACCCGCGCTCGCCGCGTGGGCCGTCGTTCCGTTCACCGACGGAGGCGTGCTTGCCGACATCAACGCCGGCCTCCTCTACGTGCTCGCAATGACGTCGATCGGCGTATACGGCATCATTCTCGCCGGCTGGGCGTCGAATTCGAAATATGCGTTCCTTGGTTGCCTGCGGTCCGCCGCGCAGATCGTCTCCTATGAAATTGCGATGGGCTTCGCGCTCGTTGGCGTGCTGATGGCGGCAAACACGCTCAACCTCTCCGGCATCGTTCGTGGTCAGGAAGGCGGACTCGCGTACTGGTATTTCATTCCGCTCTTTCCGCTGTTCATCGTGTACCTCGTCTCCGGCGTCGCCGAAACGAACCGCCATCCGTTCGACGTCGCCGAAGGGGAGTCCGAGATCGTTGCCGGCTTCCACGTCGAATACTCGGGCGTCGCATTTGCGGTGTTCTTCCTGGCCGAGTACATGAACATGATTTTGATTTCGGCGCTGGCCTCGGTCATGTTCCTCGGCGGGTGGCTTTCTCCGTGGCCGGGCCTCAACGAGCAGACGCTTCCGGCTTGGCTGCCGATCGTGGGTGGCGCTGCGCCGCTCGGCGACGGCATGCTGTGGCTGTTCATCAAGATGTCGGTCGTCTTGTTCTTCTTCTTGTGGATCCGGGCGACCTTCCCGCGCTATCGCTACGACCAGATCATGCGGCTCGGATGGAAAGTGTTCATTCCGGTGACGCTCGTGTGGATCGTGTTTCTCGGCGTGATGATGCAGACGCGCTGGGCCGGCCTGTTCCATTGACAGCGACACGATGCTCCGACGTCCGCGCGAAATCCTGAATACCTGGCTGCTGGGCGAGCTCTGGCGCGGCCTCATGCTCACGGGCAGGCATATGTTCGCCCGCAAGATCACGGTCCAGTTCCCGGAAGAGAAGACGCCGCAGAGCCCGCGTTTCCGCGGCCTGCATGCGCTGCGTCGCTATCCCAACGGCGAGGAACGCTGCATCGCGTGCAAGCTGTGCGAGGCCGTGTGTCCGGCGCTCGCGATCACGATCGAGTCCGAGGAGCGCGAGGACGGCACGCGGCGGACGACCCGCTATGACATCGACCTCACCAAATGCATCTTCTGCGGCTTCTGCGAGGAAAGCTGCCCGGTCGACTCGATCGTCGAGACGCGCATCCTCGAGTATCACGGCGAGAAGCGCGGCGATCTCTATTACACGAAGGAGATGCTGCTGGCGGTCGGCGACCGTTACGAAGCGCAGATTGCGGCTGATCGAGCAGAAGACGCGAGATACAGATGAACTCGCAAGCGGTTCTCTTCTATCTATTCTCCGCGATCCTCGTGTTCGCGGCGCTGCGCGTTGTCACCGCGCGCAACCCGGTGCACGCCGCGCTGTGGCTGGTGCTCGCGTTCTTCACCGCGGCGGCGCATTGGCTGATGTTGCGTGCCGAATTCCTGGCCATCGCGCTGGTGCTGGTCTACGTCGGCGCCGTAATGGTGCTGTTCTTGTTCGTCGTGATGATGCTGGACGTCAATTTCGACAGCCTGCGCCAACAGTTCAAGACTTATCTGCCGGTCGGTGCGACGGTGTTCGTGCTTGTGCTGATGGAAATGGCGCTCGTGCTGCTCGGCAACAGGCCCGTTGGCCTGGCGGCGGAGGCCGCGACCGTACCGGCGGGCGGCAGCAATACGAAGGCGCTGGGTTCGCTTCTCTACACCGACTATGTGTACCCATTCGAAATCGCCGCCATCATCTTGCTGGTGGCGATCATTGCGGCGATCGCGCTGACGCACCGCCAGCGCCGCGAAACCAAGCATCAGGACCCGGCAGAGCAGGTGAGGACCCGGCCGCAGGACAGGTTGCGCATTCTCGAGATGAAATCCGAAAAGAAAGAATAGAGCAAAGACGGCATCGCAGCGGCCAGCGCGCAGGAATGCGCGCGATAGCCGGCGATGACGGGTCCACTAGAAGTTTTCCGCCAAGGGAGTCGCAGTGGCAATACTGTCGGGACCACCCACGCTGTCGCACTACCTCGTGCTGGGGGCGGTGCTGTTCGCCATCAGCATGGCCGGCATTTTTCTCAACCGCCGGAACGTGATCATCCTGCTGATGGCGATCGAGCTGATGCTGCTCGCGGTCAACCTGAATTTCATCTCGTTTTCAAGCTTCCTGGACGACATGGCGGGGCAGGTCTTCGTGTTCTTCATCCTGACCGTCGCGGCCGCGGAATCGGCGATCGGGCTCGCGATCCTGGTGCTGCTCTTCCGCAACGTGGGTTCGATCGACGTCGAGGACCTCGACCGGCTCAAGGGCTGACAGCGTCCTATGTCCATGCTGCATTACCTTCTCGTGCCGCTCGCGCCGCTCGCCGCCGCGATCCTGGTCGGCCTGTTCGGCCCCAGGATGGGTCGCGTCGTGTCGCACTGGCTCTGCTGCCTGGGTGTCGCCGTATCGATGATCGCCTCGTACTTCATCTTTCGCGACGTGATGGCCGGAAATCACTTCAACGGCGATGTCTACACGTGGCTGCAGTCGGGCGATCTCAAGCTGTCGATTGGATTTCTCATCGACCCGCTGACCGTGCTGATGATGCTCGTCGTCACGTTCGTCTCGCTGATGGTGCACGTCTACACGATCGGCTACATGGCCGACGACCCGGGCTACACGCGGTTCTTCTCCTACATCTCGCTCTTCACGTTCAGCATGCTGATGCTGGTGATGAGCAACAATTTCCTGCAGCTCTTCTTCGGCTGGGAGGCCGTGGGCCTCGTCTCTTACCTGCTGATCGGCTTCTGGTACGAGCGACCGACGGCGATCTACGCGAACCTGAAGGCGTTTCTTGCCAACCGCGTCGGCGATTTCGGGTTTGTGCTCGGGATTGGCCTCATCCTCGCCTATTTCGGCACACTCGATTATGCGACCGTGTTCGCGCTGGGTCCCGAGTACGCCGCGACGACGCTGACGATCTGGGGCGCGACGCCGTGGTTGCTGATGAGCGTGATCTGCATTTGCCTCTTCATTGGCGCGATGGGCAAGAGCGCGCAGGTGCCGCTGCATGTCTGGCTGCCGGACTCGATGGAAGGTCCGACGCCGATCTCGGCGCTGATCCACGCGGCGACGATGGTGACTGCCGGCATCTTCATGGTCGCACGGATGAGCCCGCTGTTCGAGCTATCGAATACCGCGCTTTCGGTCGTCACCGTGGTGGGCGCCACCACGGCGCTGTTCATGGCCTTCCTAGGCGTAGTCCAGAACGACATCAAGCGCGTCGTCGCGTACTCGACGCTGTCGCAGCTGGGTTACATGACCGTCGCGCTGGGGGTCTCGGCCTACGGCGCGGCGATCTTCCACCTGATGACGCACGCGTTCTTCAAGGCCCTGTTGTTCCTGGGCGCCGGGTCAGTGATCATCGCGCTGCACCACGAGCAGGATCTGCGGAAGATGGGCGGGTTGCGTAAGTACATGCCGATTACGTACTGGACCGCGGTGATCGGCTCGCTCGCGCTGGCGGGGGTCCCGCCGTTCGCGGGGTTCTACTCGAAGGACATGATCATCGAGGCCGTCCATTTCTCGAACGTAGGCGGCCGCGGCTACGCCTACTTCGCGGTGACGGCGGGTGTGTTCATCACCGCGTTCTACTCGTTCCGGATGCTGTTCCTCGCGTTCCACGGCGACGAGCGCTTCGCGGCAGATCCGCATCATAACGACGGCGAGCATCATGGCCTGCCACCGGGCGAGAAGCCGAAGGAGAGCCCGTGGGTCGTGACGGTGCCGCTCATTCTGCTCGCGATTCCGTCGCTCTACGCCGGTTGGCAGTACGTCGAGCCGCTGATTATCGGCGGCTATTACGGCGATTCGATCGTCGTCGCCGCATCGCACCCGGCGATGGCGCAGCTCCGGGAGGAGTGGCGCGGCATCATGCCGTTCGTGGTGCACGCGCTCACGGGCCTGCCGTTCTGGCTCGCGGTCGCCGGCATCGCGGCAGCCGTCTACTGCTATCTCGTCAATCCGGCGGTACCCGAGCGCATCCGCAAGGCGTCGGGTTTCATCTACACGCTCTTGGACAACAAGTACTACTTCGACCGCTTCAACGACTGGTTCTTCGCCGGTGGATTCCGCCGCATCGGCACGTTCCTGTCGAATGTCGGCGACAGGTCGATTATCGACGGCTTCTTCGTCAATGGCGCTGCGAAGACCGTCGCCCTTGCGTCCTCGCTGCTACGGCATATGCAGTCCGGGTACGTCTATCACTACGCCTTCACGATGATCGTCGGCCTGTTCGCGCTGCTGTCTTGGTGGACGCTCTTCAAGAATTGAACGTGACGCATTATCTTTCCCTCGCCATCTGGATCCCGATCGTCGCGGGCGTCGTCGTGCTTGCGGTGCGCAACGACGAAAATGCGAATTATGCGCGGTGGATCGCGCTGTTTGGCGCGATTCTTGGATTTCTCGTCACCATTCCGCTATGGATATATTTCGAGACCGGCACGCCGGACATGCAGTTCGTCGAGCATGCCGAGTGGATTCCTCGGTTCGACATTCACTACTACCTTGGAGTGGATGGCTTCTCGATGCTTCTCGTGCTGCTGAACAGCCTGATGACCCTCGTCGTCGTCTGGGCGGGCTGGGAAGTGATCGAAACGCGGGTCGCCCAGTACATGGCGGCCTTTTTGATCCAGTCCGGGCTCATCAATGGCGCATTCACCGCGCTCGACGGCATCCTCTTCTACTCGTTCTTCGAGGCGATGCTGATCCCGATGTACCTGATCATCGGCGTGTGGGGCGGTCCGAACCGCGTCTACGCCGCGATCAAGTTCTTCCTCTACACACTGCTTGGTTCGCTGCTGATGCTGGTGGCGCTCATTTACCTCTACAACGTGTCGGATACGTTTTCGATCGTCTCGTGGCGCGACGTCCCGTTGGCGATGACCGTGCAGATCCTGCTTTTCATCGCGTTCTTCCTGTCGTTTTCGGTGAAGGTCCCGATGTGGCCCGTGCACACGTGGCTCCCGGATGCGCACGTCGAGGCGCCCACCGGCGGCTCCGTGATCCTAGCCGCGATCACGCTCAAGATCGGCGCGTACGGCTTCGTCCGTTTCATTCTGCCGATCGTGCCCGATGCTTCGCATTACCTTGCCGGATTCGTGATCACGCTGTCGCTGATCGCGATCATCTACATCGGCTTTGTCGCGCTGGTGCAAAGCGACATGAAGAAGCTGATCGCCTACTCGTCGATCTCGCACATGGGTTTTGTCACGCTCGGCTTCTTCGTGTTCAACGCGCTGGGGATGGAAGGCGGGCTCGTGCAGATGATCTCTCATGGCTTTGTGTCGGCGGCGATGTTTTTGTGCGTCGGCGTGATGTACGACCGGATGCACAGCCGCGACATCGCCGACTATGGCGGCGTGGTCAACACGATGCCAAAGTTCGCCGCGTTCATGATGCTGTTCGCAATGGCCAATGCGGGTCTTCCGGCGACGTCCGGCTTCGTCGGCGAATTCATGGTGATCCTCGCTTCGGTCAAAGTGAACTTCTGGCTCGGTTTTGCCGCTGCGACGATCATGATTCTCGGCGCCGCGTACACGCTTTGGATGTACAAGCGCGTCATTTACGGGGCGGTAGCGAACGAGCACGTCGCGAAGCTGATGGACTTGAGCCGCCGCGAGTTTTGGCTGCTCGCGAGCGTTGCCGCGCTGGTGCTGTGGCTCGGGGTGTGGCCCAAGCCCTTTATCGATGTCATGCA
Organism: uncultured beta proteobacterium; assembly: GCA_963724975.1. Taxonomy (GTDB): domain Bacteria; phylum Pseudomonadota; class Gammaproteobacteria; order Burkholderiales; family Casimicrobiaceae; genus CAIWHR01. Next base: position 344,354 of record CAVRXB010000008.1, read on the forward strand.
TTCGTCGGTGACCGACCTGCTGACGCACGTTTCCCGCAGCAAGCTGTAAAGCGGCCGAACACTCGATGACCTCGCTCAATTTCATTTCCGTTCTGCCCGAAACGATCCTGCTGGGCGCCGTGTGCGTGATCCTCGTGGTAGATGCCTTCCTGCCCGACCGGCGTCGCCACTGGAGCTTCTGGCTTACCCAAATCACGTTAGCCGTGGCCGCATGGTCCATTTTTGCAACCGCCTGGCGCGAGCCGGTGCGGGCGATGAACGGGATGGTCATCGATGACATGCTGTCGGACCTGTTCCGGTTCTTCATCTGCATCTCGGTCTCGCTGACGTTGTTCTATTCGCGCAGTTATCTCGCGGCACGCGGCCTGTTCCGCGGCGAGACGTTCGTACTGGCGCTGACGGCGCTGCTCGGGATGATGGTGATGGTCTCGGCGGCCAATTTCATCACGCTCTACATGGGGCTCGAGCTGCAGGCGCTGTCGCTCTATGCGATGGTGGCGATGCACCGGACCTCGAAGCAGGCCTCCGAGGCGGCGATGAAATATTTCGTTCTCGGCGCGCTAGCGTCGGGGATGCTGCTTTACGGGATGTCGATGATCTACGGCGCTACGGGCTCGCTCGACATCGTCCGCGTAGCCGAAGGCGTGATCTCCGGGCAAGGCAACCGGATGATCCTCGTGTTCGGGCTCGTGTTCGTCGTTTCAGGGATCGGCTTCAAGCTCGGCGCGGCGCCTTACCACATGTGGGTGCCGGACGTGTACGACGGCGCCCCGACGCCGGTGACGCTGATGATCGGCACGGCGCCCAAGCTCGCCGCCTTCGCGTTCATGATGCGGCTCCTGGCAATCTCTCTTGGCGGCATGGAATTCGACTGGCAGGGCATGCTGATGGTGCTTTCGCTGCTGTCGATGATCCTCGGCAACGTGATCGCGATCGCGCAGTCGAATATCAAGCGGATGCTTGCGTACTCGACGATCGCCAACATGGGCTTCATGCTGCTCGGCTTCCTCGCGGGAAATCTCGACGGCTATTCGGCCGCGATGTTCTACGCGGTGGCGTACGTGCTGACGAGCCTCGCTTCGTTCGGCATCGTGTTGCTGCTCTCGCGCTCGGGTTTCGAAGCCGACCAGCTCGACGATTTCCGGGGGCTCAACCGGCGCTCGCCGTGGTGGGCGCTGATGATGCTGCTGGTAATGTTTTCGCTAGCAGGCATTCCGCCGACGATCGGCTTCTACGGCAAATTCGCGGTGATCATGGCAGCCGTGGGTGCCGGCTTCACGTGGCTCGCCGTCATTGCGGTTCTGGCATCGCTGGTGGGCGCGTTCTACTATCTGCGGATCGTCAAGCTCATGTATTTCGACGAGCCCACCGATACTTCGCCCATCATTGCCCGCGGCGACAATCGTGCGCTGCTATCGGCGAATGGGATCGCGCTCCTGTTCTTCGGCATGTTCCCGCAGCAGCTGATGGGGTGGTGCGTCGTCGCGCTCGCGCAGTCCGGCTTTCTGTAGCGACGTGAGCGGCGGAGAGGCCCCACGCGCGTAGCGCAAGGGGATCGGAGCAAACGGGAGTCGGCGCATGAGGCCGACCCGACGAACGCGACGATTCGCAATGGCGGTGCGGAGGCCGAGACGTGAGCGCCCCAAGTGCGAATCGCCGCATGCGGCGGTGATGCGCCCATGCTAAGATTTGCCGATCGCTATCTCCACCGCAATACCCGAACGATCCCGCCATGCGCGTCGGCTTCTTCGTCACCTGTCTCGTCGACCTCATGCGGCCCTCGATCGGCTTTTCCGCGATCGAGCTGCTCGAAGCGGGCGGTGCAGAGGTGTTTGTGCCGCCGGGGCAGACCTGCTGCGGTCAGCCGGCGTACAACTCCGGCGATCGCGCCGACGCGAAAGCCCTCGCCGCCAAGCTGGTTGCCGAATTCGAGGATTGCGATTACCTCGTTGCGCCGTCCGGCTCCTGCGCCGGCATGATCAAGACGCATTACGCCGACCTCTTCGCCGACGATCCCGCCATGCTTCCGCGTGTCGAGGCGCTCACCGCGAAAACGTGGGAACTCACCTCGTTTCTCGCCGAAAAACTCGCTCTAGCCAATATCCCCGGCCGTTTCGACGGCACGATAACCTATCACGACAGTTGTGCCGGCCTGCGTGAAATGGGGGTCAAGGCGCAGCCGCGTGCACTGCTCGCGAAGACGCCGGGTGTTACGCTCAAGGAGATGCCGGAGTGCGAAGTATGTTGCGGCTTCGGTGGCACGTTCTCGGTCAAGTTCGGAGAAATTTCGTCGCGGCTCGCCGACAACAAGTGCGAGGCGATTCTCGCGACCCACGCCGACGCCGTGGTGCTGGGCGATCTCGGCTGCATGCTGAACATCGAAGGCCGGCTGCGGCGCCGCGGGGATAAGAAAACAAGGGTTTTGCACGTGGCTGAAGTGTTGACCGGGAAGTAGGCAATGGAAATTGGCTCGATGCACTTCAAGGAGCGCGCACACGTCAAACTGCACGACGCGCGGCTCCAGCACAACCTGAAGAAGATGCAGGGCAAGTTCGTCGCCAAGCGGCGCGACGCGCTGGTCGAGCTCGACGATTTCGAGGGCACGCGCGACGCCGGCAAGGCGATCCGCAATCGCGCCCTCGACAACCTCGATGTTTGGCTTGAAACGTTCGAGCGCAACGCTACCGCGCGTGGCGCCTCCGTGCTGTGGGCCGAGACGCCCGCCGATGTCAACGCGCTGGTACTGGAAATCGCCGCCAAGCACGCGGTTAAGAAAATCATCAAGTCGAAGTCGATGGTGTCGGAGGAATCCGCGCTCGACCACGCGATCGAAGGCGCAGGCATGAAGGTGGTAGAGACCGACCTCGGCGAATACATCCTGCAGATCAATAACTACGAACCTCCGTCGCACATTATCGGCCCGGCATTGCACAAGTCGAAGGAGGAGGTTGCCGATCTCTTTCACAAGGCGCATGGCACGCCGGTCAAGACCGGCATCGACGAGCTGTGCCTCGAAGCGCGCGGTGTATTGCGCCAGCACTATCTGACGGCCGACATGGGCATCTCGGGTGGCAACTTCTTCGTCGCCGAGACGGGCTCGGTCGTGATCGTGACCAACGAGGGCAATGCGACGCTGACGACGACGCTGCCGAAAGTGCACATCGCGATCTCCGGCATCGAGAAGATCGTTCCGACTCTGGAGGATGTCGCGACGCTGATGCGGCTTCTGCCGCGCTCATCGACCGGACAGTCGATCTCGAATTACGTCGACATTCTCACCGGACGGAAAAGCACCGGCGAATACAACGGCGCCGAGCACATGTACTTCATCCTCGTCGACAGTGGCCGCACGGCTGTGCTGGCGAGCGAAGTGCGCGAGGCGCTGCGCTGCATTCGCTGTGGTGCGTGCATGAATCACTGTCCGGTGTACCAGAACGTCGGCGGCCATTCGTACGGCTGGGTGTATCCGGGTCCGATCGGTTCGATCCTGACGCCGATGTATGTCGGGCTCGACAAAGCGCAGGATCTCCCGGCTGCTTCCACGATGTGCAACCAGTGCGGCGTGGTTTGCCCGGTGCGGATTCCGCTGCCCGACTTGCAGCGCAAGTTGCGCGAGAAAGCATTCGAGACCGGACTGCGGCCGTGGTCCGAACGCGCCGCGTTGGCGATGTGGTCGTGGGTTGCGCAGCGGCCCGGGCTGTACGCGCTTGCCACGAAGATCGGAGTTCGCGTGATGAAAAGCTGGGGCGGCAGCGAGCGCCTGATCCACAGGCTGCCGCTGGCGCGCGGCTGGACCGATGAGCGCGATATGCCGGCGCCGCCGGGGAAGACGTTCCGGGAACTCTATCGGGCGAAGCAGGCGAAGAGCACCACATGAACGCTCCGCACAATTCCCATGTCTCGGTTCCGCCGCTGTCGCGCCGCGCCGAGTCGCTTGGGACGGAGAATGCGTTCGTCGTGCTGGCCGAAGTCAACGCACTTGTCCGCGAAGGCAAGGACATCGTCTCGTTCTGCATCGGCCAGCCGGATTTCCCGACACCGACCAATGTCCAGGATGCCGCCATCGAAGCCATCCGCGCCGGCAAGCATGGTTACACGCCGTCCGCGGGCATCGATGAGTTGCGTATCGCCGCTGCAAAGGACATCGGTGGGCGACGCGGGATCGTCGTGAACCCGGAAGACGTCGTCGTCGGTGCGGGCGCCAAGCCTTTCATCGCCTACGCGATCGCCTCGGTCACCGACTACGGCACCGACGACGAAGTCATCTATCCGGTGCCTGGGTTTCCCATCTACGAGTCGCAGATCGTCGCCAACGGCGCCGTTCCGGTCCCGATCTATTTGCGCGAGGCGCGCGACTTCGCGTTCGATCCCGCGGAGCTCGAAGCCAAGATCACGGCGAAAACGCGGCTGCTCATTCTCAACACGCCGCACAACCCGACCGGCGGCATGCTGCAGGCGGCCGATCTCGACGCGATCGCCGAAATCCTGCGCGGCCATCCGCAGGTCTGGATCTACGCCGACGAAATCTACTCGCGCCTTGCGTACGCCGGCGTGTTCGACACGCTCGCGAGGCGGCCGGGAATGCAGGAGCGCACGATCATCAGCGACGGCGCCTCCAAGACCTGGGCGATGACCGGCTGGCGAATCGGCTTTGCGGCCAATCGCACACTGGCACCCGTCTTCACGCGCTGGATCACCAATACCGATTCATGCGCGTCGCAGATCTCGCAGTGGGCGGCGGTCGAGGCCGTCACCGGACCGCAGGATGCGGCCGCCGCGATGCGCGCGAGCTTTCTCGAGCGCCGCGATCTGATCGTCGGGTTGCTGAACAGAGTCCCCGGCATAACCTGCAAGGTACCCGGCGGCGCGTTCTACGCGTGGCCGAATGTCACCGAGGCATGCGCGATCGCCGGCTGTGCGGATTCCGAAGCATTCAGGAAACGGCTGCTGACGGAGGCGGGAGTCGCTGTGCTCGCCGACATCCATTTCGGACGTCGCGTGCCCGGCGACGGCCAGCACATCCGCTTTTCGTACGCGGCATCCCCTGCGGCGATCCGCGAAGGAATCACGCGGCTCGACGCGTTCGTGCGAAAACAGATGAAAGACATCGGCAAAAGCGCCGCCGTGCGCAAAGTGCGGACGTAGGCATCCGGCATGCCGACCAGTGTCGCCTCGAACAAAGCCGCGCGTGACGCCGTGCTCGCCCGCGTCAAGCAAGCGCTGGGTGCCACAGGCGATCGGGCCACCGCGAACGCCGACGCGGAGCGATACATCACCGGCCACGCGCAAGGTCCGCGGCCGGCGATGCCGGTGGACTTGCTCGCGAAATTCATGGCGCGTGCAACTGACATGCAGAGCACTGTCGAGCGCGTTGCCGACGTTACACAGATACCTGCGGCGGTCGCTCGCTATGTCAACGCACTGGAGCTGCCGCCGTCGCTCGCGTCGCAAAAATCGCACAAAGGCGTTTGCTGGCCGGAATTCGAGGGTCTCGACTGGAAGGGTGCCTCGCTCGTCATCGAAGCGCGCCCAACGATCGGCAATGATCGGCTTGGCATCACCGGTACGTTTTGCGCGATCGCCGAGACAGGAACGCTCGTCGTCTTGAGCGGCGCAAATGCACCCACCGCGACCACGCTCCTACCGGACACGCATATCGCCGTCGTGCGCGCCGATCGCATTGTCTCGGGGATGGAAGAGGCGTTCGCCCTGATTCGCAAAGAACGGGGAAAGCTGCCGCGCGCGATCAACATGATCTCCGGGCCATCGCGGACTGGTGACGTCGAGCAGACGATCGTGCTCGGCGCACACGGGCCGTTCCGCGTGCATATCGTCGTGGTCGGCTGATACCGCGACGCCCGCGCGACGGCCTATCCCCGGCGGCGGCGCCTTGGCGAGGCGTACGATCCTGCCGAGAGCAGTTCGCCGAGCGACGCGCCCCAATCGCGGAACACGTGGGACGCCGAAACGCCTGTGTCGACCATCTCGCTCGCCTGGAACACCACCGAGAACGGACGCGGCACGACACTCTTGTGCGCGACGATCCGCGCCACTATGAACGAGCTGGGCGCGCTCACCGCCGTTAGGATCTGGCGCAAGCCTTCAGCTTTACTCAACATGGGTCGCCACCGCCGCGTCTGCTTTTCGCGGCGCGAGCGCAGCACCAGCCACAAGGAAAGTTCCGGTAGCTGGTCGTTGCGGCTCATGTAGCTGCCGGCGACGGCGACGATCTTGACCTCGAACGGGTTGCGCGCCCAGTCCGCGTTGATCTGGGCGGCGCGGTCGCATACTGCGTCGACCAGCATCTTGGCGCGTGGACGCGACAACGGTGCGACGAGCGGCGCGAGCGCGTATTCACGAAAGCGCGCCGTCGGCTGATAGTAGCCGGTCCCGTCCGGGACCAGCAATCCGCCGGAGAGGAAAGCGCGCAGCAGGCCGAGGCTGTCCGCGGGCTCGAGCTGGAAATCGTTGCCGAGGCACTCAAGCTCAATGTTCGCCGGCGCCGGAGCCTGTGCGGTAATGCGCTCGAGCATCCGCTCTGCACCCGCGTGGAACTCCCGCGCCGCGAGACCGAAGTAGCGCTGGTCCACGATCAACCGGCGCATCCTCCGCGCGCTCGCCGAAGCGACGAATTCCTCGGCCGGCACCGGAGCGGGATCCCAGCCTTCGCGAGCGACTCGACGGCCGCGCTCGTCGGTGACATTCGAGGCGTCCGCCGCGCTGGGCGGATGTGACATTCGAAGTGAAGGTTCCACGCCGTAACCCTCCGCATAACAAGCATCGCCGCAGTGACGTGGAATGCGCTCGGCGCGGGTGACGCGCCGTCTTGAAGGACGGCGGAGCCCCGCCGGCAACCCCGCTACCCCGCGCAATTGCGCCGGGCCGGAGGCTTTGCGTCACTGCCTTACGACAGTTTTGCCCGTAAATCGCGGACGCTTGCACCAAAGCCAGGAATGCGCACCGGGTGCAAGTCCACGGCTCAAAATATCCCGCCGAACGAGCGGCGCGTCAAGTCCCGGCGGTCGGCTCCTCAAATGTTCGCAAGCAGACCAATAGGACGGAACTCGTTTGCGAAACCGATTTGAGAAACTTTGTCTCTGCAGTCAAGGTCTTGAATGTCTGAGATGGGCGAGAAGCGTGGCGCGCGCGAGGGCCCCGACCCTTCCTTGACCCCCCTGGGGCAAGGGAGTAGCGTCGTAGTGAACAAATTGACGACTTGGTTCAAGACCTTGGCTACATCGGCCATTCCTCGCCGCCTGGTTGACTTCAGCCAGATCACGCTGTTGGCGGCAGTGTATTTCGCGTCCGCCAAACTTTCGCTGCTGCTCGCGATTCCTCCGGGATATGCGACCGCGGTCTGGCCCCCGTCGGGAATTGCGCTCGCTGCCATGCTGCTGGGCGGCACGCGTCTGTGGCCCGGCATCTGGCTGGGGGCGATGCTCACCAACCTGACGGTCCAAGGCGCGCCACTCCTCGCCGCGATGATCGGCAGCGGCAACACCTTAGAAGCCGTTGTCGGTGCCGAACTGGTCCGGCGATACGCGAGCGGCGGCCGCTTCGACACCGCTGAACAAGTCGTCAAGTTCGCGGGATCGATCGCGCTCAGCGCGATGATCGCCGCCGGCATCGGTGTCTTTTCGCTCGCGCTCAACAACGCGCTGTCGTGGTCCAACGTCGTCGTCAATTCGTGGACCTGGTGGCAAGGCGATGCCGCGGGGATGATCGTCGTCACGCCGCTGATCCTGAGTTGGAGCAAGAGCGGATGGAAGCGATGGTCGCTGCCGAAGACGATCGAAGCGCTGACGCTGGCAGCCACGCTTTCGGTGGTGACGTTCGTCGTGTTCGCCGGCGTCATCACGACGAACTTGCCGGTCCCGCTCGCCTTCCTCACGCTGCCGTTCGTCGTGTGGGCGGCGATCCGCTTCAGGGAGCGTGAAGTGACGACGGCGGCAGCGATCGTGTGCGCGATTGCGGTTGCCTACACGACGAAAGGCTTTGGCCCGTGGGGAGCGGCCACGCCGAATCTCGCGCTCCTCGTTCTGCTCGCTTATATGAGCACGCTGGTCATGACCGGGCTCATTCTCTGCGCGGTGATCGGGGAGCGCGAGCGGGCCATGGCGGCGCTTCGCGAGTTCAACGAACAGCTGGCGTCGCGGGTTGTCCAGCGCACGCAGCAGCTCGACCAGGCCAATCAGGCCCTGCGGGCGGAGCTTGCCGCCCAGGCCCGGCAGGCAGAGGCATTGCGCCAGAGCGAGGAGCGTTTTCGCCTCCTCGTCGACGGTGTCAAGGACTACGCCATCTTCAGGCTCGACCCCGACGGCAACGTGGCGAGCTGGAATGCCGGTGCGCAGGCCATCAAGGGTTATGCCGCGAGCGATATCCTCGGCAAGCACTTCTCGACGTTCTACACGCCGGAAGACATCGCGCGAAATTGGCCGTCGCACGAGCTCGACGTTGCACGCGTCGAGGGGCGGTTCGAGGATGAGGGCTGGCGCGTCCGCAAGGACGGAACGCGGTTCTGGGCAAACGTGATCATCACGGCGCTCTACGACAACGAGCATCGCTTGCTTGGCTTCGCCAAAATCACGCGCGATCTGACATCTCGCAAGCGCCTCGAGGCGCTGCAGGAGACCGGACGCCAGATGAACGAGTTCCTGGCGATGCTCTCGCACGAGCTCCGCAACCCGCTCGCGGCAATCGTCAATGCGCTCGAGTTGATGCGCAACAAGCCGGCGCGGGAGCAGCCGGAGCTGCGGGATGTCATCGATCGTCAGGCGATGCATCTGTCGCGTATCGTCGATGACCTGCTCGACGTGAGCAGGATCACCCGCGGCAAGATCGATCTCAGGAAGGAACGACTCGATCTCAACGGTCTCGTCTCCCGCGTGCTCGAAGCTTACGGGCCTCCGATCGAAGCCCGCCGGCATGACGTGGAGTTGAAGCTCGCGCCTCATCCGCTGCAGGTCGACGCGGACCCGACACGGCTCTCGCAAATTGTCCACAACCTGATCAGCAATGCCGTGAAATACACGCCGGAGGGCGGGCAAATCACGGTTCGGGTCACGCATGAGGGAGACCTGGCGGTATTGCGGGTCCGTGACAGCGGCATTGGCATTCCCGCCGATCTTCTGCCCAACGTATTCGGACTGTTTGTGCAAGGCGATGTTTCGCTCGATCGCACTGAAGGAGGGCTTGGCATTGGCCTGACGCTCGTGAAGCGATTAGCGGAGTTGCACGGCGGCTCGGTCGAAGTCGCGAGCCGCGGTCCCGGCACAGGCAGCGAATTTACGGTGCGGCTACCCGTGGCGCGAAATCGCGATGTCGCGCATGAGCCTGCCGCGCAGCCAACGGAAATCCGCCCGGTGAATCGCCGGCGCCTGCTCGTCGTCGACGACAACCGCGATCTCGCCAACATGCTCGCTGACCTCCTCGAAGTGATGGGCCACGAAGTGAGGGCGGTCAACGACGGGCCGACAGCGATCTCCGTGGCAGCCGTTTATCGTCCGCACGCAGTGTTTCTGGATGTCGGACTGCCCGGCATGAACGGCTACGAGGTCGCGCGCACATTCCGCAGCGCGCCTGAGCACGCGCACGTGACGCTGATCGCCTTCACCGGCTATGGTCAGGACGAAGATCGGCTCAGGGCGCGAGAAGCCGGGTTTCATCACCACCTTGTGAAGCCGGCCGACGCGAGTCAGCTGGCGCAGATCGTCGACGCGTTGCCCGTGGAACATTAGATGCCGGTGAGGCTCGCAAGCCTCGACCGTTGATAAAGGGACTGCGTACCGGATCTGACGCGGTTGAGGACCCGGCCAAGCTCTGACGTCGCTCGCGCGGCAGTCAATCCGCTTTCGCGACGACCTTTTCCTCCGGGGGCTTGACCTTGCCGAAGAACACGAGCAGCAGAAGGTCGTAGACGATCTTCAGTCCGCCTGCGGCGAGAAGCGGCCAGCCGAACGACGATAGGGTCAGCAGCCAGCCTGCGATGAACGGACTCGCGGCGGAGGCGAGGCTTCGTGGCACCGACGTAATGCTCGCCGCCGCCGGCCGCTCGGCGACCGGAACGATCGCCATCACGTACGAACTACGCGTCGGCACATCCATCTGCGACAACGCGGCGCGAATGAAGAGCAGCGCAATCGCCCATCCGAGATCGGGCATGAACGGTACGAGCGCGAGGCAAAGATTCGCGGGCAGGTGCGTGAATACCATCGTGTTGACAAGACCGAAACGCCCGGCAATGCGCACCGCGACGAGATACGAGATCGCCGTCAGGATGCCCGTCCAGAAGAAGATCGCGCCGGCTGCAACGAGCGACAGCCCGAACCGTTGATAGAGCCACAGCGCAACCATCGACTGCACGACGAAGCCGCCGCCGAATGCATCGAGGCTGAACAGCGCCGCGAGCGCGTACACGCGCTTCTTCGATTCGCGTAGCGGCGCGGCGACGCGGGGCCCCATCGATTCGGCAGTCGCAGGCAAGCCGCGATAGGCGATGGCCGCCAACACGCCGAGCGCGGCGTAGACCCCGAACATCACCTGAATCGACGTGCGCGCCGAGAGCCCCGCGAGTTGCGCAATCATCGCGGGAGCTGCGGCGGCGAGCGAACCCGCCGCGGCGCTGAGCGAGCCGACGAGGCTGTAGCGCGCGAATACGCCCGTGCGCTGGCGATCGTCGACGAGGCGCGACAGGAAAGCGTGCTCGAGCGGCAGAAACACGCTGACGTCACCGCTCGACGGATTGAGCGTACCGACGATCGCGATGACGAGCAGCGGCCAGAACGTCGTGACGAAGGCAAAGCCCACACCCGTCGCCGCCATCAGCGCGGTCGCCGCAAGCAGCAGGGTCCGGTAGGCGAATCGATACGCGCGCATTCCGACGGCGAGCGTCAGCAATCCCGACCCCAACAACGTCGCGGTCGCGATGATGCCGACTTGCAGCGGGCCGAGGCCGAGCTCCAGCAGATACAACGGCAGCAGCACGCTGACAAATCCGTCGCCGAATGCGCGCACGCCTTTGGCAACCAGAATGCGCCGAACCTGCGGCGAGGCGTGCACGATCGAAACCGGCTCCGCCGTCATCGACTGGAAAGAGGACCGTACGAGAAGTCGTCGAATGCCGTGACGCTGTCCGCTTTCGTCCATACGCCGACGGCACCCGCATCGCCGATATGAGCGTCTTCCTGGTCGATGTACGCCTTGCCGTCGAGATGCACACGAATCCGCGTGCCCCGGAATTCGGCACGCAGCACATGCCATGCGTTCAGCGACACCGGCGCGTTGACATACTTGATCGTGATCCGGCGCCCGCGCTCGGTGTAGTAGAGCGACACGTTATTTTCGAGCGCGTTGGCGCGCGCGACATAGTAGTCGTCGCCATCCTTCCATCGCCACACGACGCCGCCTGCCTGGTCGTCGCGGCCGCTTTGTGCCTTGAACTCGACTTCCACGAAGCCGTCCGCGAGCGCGACGTCCTTCTTCACGCACCATGGGAAATCGCCGATCCCGGATTGCCGCAACACATTGGGCGCGCTCGGCGCGGTGGAATCGGATTCGACCCTCCAGCGGTGCGCGCCCTTGCCGGTCACGCCTGCGGCCCAGCCAGCTGGAAGCGCGCCGGGCTGATCCGCGTCGAAGCCAATGATTTCGCCCTGCGCGCTCGCGGCGAGCGCGGCCATTGCTGCACCGGCGATTGCCTTGTTCATGGCCTACTCCTGTTCGGTTGCGTTCCGGACGTCCAGGATTCGGGGGATGGCACGCCGATGCGGCCACCGCGCGCAATCGCAGCTATGCGCCGCGCGCCGGCTGTGATTCGATAGAAGGAGGTGAATTGCGCGACGATGTCCATGGCCTTGCCGTCCGATCCCGGACGAAAGGCAGATTTGGACGAGACACCGTCTGGGCGGAAAGCCGCCGGGGATCTGCTGGCCCCGATCGATGAATGCTATCCGATTCGCCGCCACCTGACAACGGTCACAGGAAGAGAACGCCGATCACAGCCAGCAGCGGCACCATCACGGCGCCCGCCTGGAGCATGTAGCCGAAGAAGCTCGGCATGGCGACGCCGCGGTCTTCGGCCACGGCCTTGATCATGAAATTGGGCGCGTTTCCGATGTAGGTGAGCGCGCCGAAATACACGGCCCCCATCGAGATCGCCTTCAGTGTCGCGTTGTGGGTGGTCATGAGGTCGACCGCATTCCCGCCCGCAAGATCGAAGAAGACGAGATAGGTCGGTGCGTTGTCGAGAAATGCCGAGAGCACGCCTGTCATCCAGAACAGCGGTAGATTCTTCGGTTCGCCGACCGCGTCGACAACGATGCTCGCGAGCCCGCCGAGCGCGCCGTCGCGGCCGGCGGAGAGCATCGCCACCACCGGGACGATTGTGATAAAGATGCCGGCGAAGAGTTTGGCAACTTCGACAATTGGACCCCAGTGGAATGCGTTGTGCTCGCGGATCTCCTTGGGTGTCAGCACCAGCGACGCGAACGCAAGCGCCACCAGCAAGATGTCGCGCAGCAGATTCTCGGCGGGAATGCGTTCACCGAGCACAGTGAAATCGATACCCGGGTGCCAGATCCCCGACATCAGAACTGCCGCAATGACCGCAGCGATCAGGATGAAGTTGACCGATCCTTCGATTCCAAATTTCGAGCCCGTCACGGTTGCAGTTGGCGCCCCCTCCTTGCGATAAAGCACCGCGTCGAGCACGAAATAGATCGACAACAGCGACAGCGTCATGAGCGCCGTCGCCGTTGACAGATTTCGCAGCTCCCAGAAGAAATCCACGCCTTTCAGAAAACCGATGAACAGCGGCGGATCGCCCAGTGGCGACAGCGCGCCGCCGACATTGCCGACGAGCAGGATGAAAAACACGATGCTATGCACCTTGTGCCGCCGCGCTTCGTTGGCCGTGAGCAGCGGACGGATCAGCAGCATCGAAGCTCCCGTCGTGCCCATGAGGCTCGCGATCGTGGCGCCCAGCGCGAGGACACCGGTGTTGAGCAACGGGGTGCCGACGAACGGACCCCGCACGCAAATGCCGCCGGCGATCGTGTAAAGCGCGAACAGGATGACGACGAACGGAAGGTACTCCGCGACGACCGCATGCACGAGATGATGCAGCGTGATTCCGAAACCGAATATCAGCGCGTACGGAACGACCAGCGCCACCGACCACGCAACGGCGATCTTCCCGAAGTGTGCGTGCCAGAAAGGCGCACTGACGAGCGGCAGAATCGCGATCGACAACAGCAATCCGGCGAACGGCAGCGCCCAGAAGGCGGAGAGGTTGGCGCCGCTTTGACCCGGCAGCGATTCGAGGCCCACGGCCAGGGCGGGGACGGGCAACGCCGCGAGAGCGAGCGGCGCCCGGATCACACCCGCGCTCACGATGACCGGCTAGGGCCCTAAATCGACATTCCTTGCACCCGCTTGAACGGACCGATGCAAGTGCTGAGCGACTCGTCCGCACACATGATGAAGATGTTGCCCGACGGATGGAACTGCACGTAATTGGTCGCCGTTTGTCCGACTTCGGTGACCGCTCCGGAACAATCCTTCTTGCCGTTATCCTTTACGAGCCTGTCGGTCAATTTGTAGAACCCGGACGAGGTGGGCCTGGCCGAGATCTCGAACACGGTCTCGGCGATCTCCTCGCCGCTCGTGACGAGCGTCGTGCCGTCCGGGCGGAACGTATACGTCTCGCTGCATGTCCCGTCGGGCAGCGTGATCGTCCAGCGGCCGATGATCGGATGCTCCTTCGACGTCGGTTGCGGCGGGGCGGCGTGCGCGGTCAACGCCATGGTTGCGATTGCCAGTAGAAGATACAGGGAGCGCGTCATATCAAGATTCCTAGACTCATTTGACGGACAGGAGCTTCAGCATGGACAGAAGCGAATCGGGATTGGCGCCGGATTTGACGTTCTGGAAGAGATGAAGATCGACCCACGCCCCGTCGACGTAGGTGGCAGCGACGAGATGCCGCTGTTTCGGCCCGTCTTTCGTGGGTTCGAGCGTGAATTGCACGACGTTGAATCCTTCCAGTTCGGTGAACGTCATGTCCTTCGCGGATTCGTACGCCTTGTTCTTCATCGCGAGCTCGAGGCACGCCTTCGAGCTCTGACACACGGGCGTCTGGTCGATGAAGACCCACAGCGACATGTCGCGTTTCGGGCTCGCGAGCGCGTAATACACCGATTTGACGTCGGTGCGCGTCTGCTCCCGGATGATGAGCCAATCTTCGCGCGGGATGACGATCTTGAAATTCGATCCCGCGAGCGATAGTTGGCGTTCGGTCGCCGAATCGACGACATCCGCAGCGACAGGGGCGGCGAGCGCGGTGGCCAACAGAAGGGCGGACGGGCGTGCGCGCATAATACGTTTTGGGTCGCAAATTCAAATGATACCGCGAGTTTCCGGTGCCATGGCTGTCGCTGCAATCCAGGCCGCCGTTGCGGACGCCAATTCGAGCATGACCTGCGAATCCTTGTGACCCGTGCGTGCGGGCACGTGAAACGAATGATCTGCGTCCTCGAACAGCTTCAATGTGGCGCGGCTGCCGAGGCGTTCGACGACCGCGGTCAGAAGCTGCAAATCGGCAAACTCGTCACGCGTGCCCTGCAGGAACAGCATTGGAACTTGCACCTTGGCAAGGTGCGCGGCGCGCTCGTCGGAAGGCTGCCCGGGCGGATGCAGCGGGAATCCGACGAACACGAGTCCCTGGACACCAGGTAACGGCGACGCGGCCTGCGCTTGCGACGTCATGCGGCCGCCAAACGATTTTCCTCCTGCGAACAAGGCGACGCCTGGCTTGAGGCGCAATATTGCCGCCACCGCGGCGCGCACCGTGGCGTGGGCGAGCTTGGGAGAGTCCGGACGTTTGGAGCCGCGCTCCATGTACGGAAACTGGTAGCGAAACGTGGCGACGCCGTGCTCGGCAAGATGGTTGGCGAAGCTCGCCATGAATGGATGCGCCATGCCGGCGCCCGCGCCGTGGGCCATGACGTAGCATGCGCGTGTGTCGGGTGGCCAATGCAAAAGGCCGCTGACGCGATTCTCGTCATCGACGGCAATCGTCACCGGCTTGGGATTTTCACTCATCGCAACGCCTGCGAGCCGAACTCCATCAATTGGCGCGCATACGCAGGCGCCGTCGGCTCGTGCATGAAATAGACGAAGATTTCGCGCCATTCGGTTGCTTGGAGCTTGCGCGCCCAGTCCTTCAGATCGTCATCGGAGTACACCTCGAGACGCAGCCGCACATAACCCCACGGCGCCGTCGACACCAGCGGCGGTGGCGCGTTGTCTTCGCGCTCGGACAAACAAAGCGCCGCGCCGGCGCTTTTGAGCGCTTCGTAGACGTCCTCGGCAAACCACGTGTCGTTGCGAAATTCGAACGCCGCGTTGTGACCGTCGGGCAACAGCGCCAGGAATGCCGAAAGGCGCGGCAGGTCCTTCTTCAGATTGGGCGGCAGCTGGAACAACACGGGGCCGCGCTTGGCGCCGAGCGCGGCCAAATTCCGGTAGAGATACCCGAGCGGTTCGGTTGCCGACTCCACCTTGAGGCGTGAAATGTGCGTGATCCGCCGCGACGCCTTGATCGAAAACCGGAAGCCTTCGGGCGTCGTCGCCGCCCAATTTTCGAGGACCGTCACCTTCGGCATCCGGTAGAACGTGTTGTTGATCTCGACCGTCGGCAGCCGCTCGGAATACCACGGGAGCATGGCCTCCGGTTTCATGTCCTGCGGATAGAACGTTCCCTTCCATTCCTTGAAGGAATAGCCGCTCGCTCCTGCCAGGAGGCGAGAAGTTGTCATCTATCGGCTCCTAAGTAGAATCCCCGCATGGCGAAAAGAGCCCTCAGCGAATACGCTGCCAAACGAACCTTCGCGGCCACGCCCGAGCCGCCGCCGGCGGTGCCGACCGCCGGCAACGGGCCGCTGCTGTTCGTCGTCCAGCAACATTCCGCTACTCGATTGCACTACGACTTCCGGCTCGAATGCGACGGCGTCCTCTTGTCATGGGCGGTGCCCAAAGGCCCCTCGCTCGATCGTAACGAAAAGCGCCTTGCCGTGCATGTGGAAGACCATCCCTACGACTATGGATCCTTCGAAGGGGTAATTCCGGCCGGGCAATACGGAGCCGGCGAGGTGATCGTCTGGGACTGCGGCGTCTACTCGTCTGACGAGGGCGGGGCGACTTGGTTCCATGATCGCGCGCAAGCCGAGCGCGAGGTGCGGGAGGGCATGGAGAAAGGCAAGCTCAGTATCCTGCTGCGCGGAGAAAAACTCAAAGGCTCCTTCGCGCTGGTCCGCACCAAGGAAAAGAACCAGTGGCTGATGATCAAGCACAAGGATCGATTTGCGACGGCGACCGATGTCACCGCGCACAATCGTTCGGTCCTTTCCGGCAAGACGGTGCAGGAAATGAAGTTCGTCACGGTGCCGCGCATTCCCGCCTCACGACTCGCGCCTGCAGGCAAGCAGGACGGGATGCCGGCAACGTTTACGCCGATGCTCGCGGAATCGGGCGACGTACCCTTCAATCGCGCGGACTGGATGTGGGAACCGAAGCTCGATGGCTATCGAGTGCTCGCGTTCATCGACAAGCGTGGCGTGCAGCTGCGCTCGCGGCGGGGCCTCGAGCTTTCCGAAAAGTTTCCACGGCTCGTCGCCGAGCTCGAACTACAGGCTGCGGGAAGCATGATCCTCGACGGCGAGCTGGTCGCGTTCGATGCAAATGGCAAGCCATCGTTCGGCGCGCTGCAGGACCGCGCGCAGTTGAAGACGCAACGAGAGATCGCTGCCGCCGACCTCAGCATGCCCGTCGCCTTCTGCTGCTTCGATCTGTTGCATTTCGCGGGAATCGATTTGCGCAAAGCGACCTATCAGGACCGGCGCCGCTATCTGGCGCAATGCCTTCTTCCGTCGTCGCTCGTGCAGCTCGTGCATGCGGACGAGGACGGGGTCGCGCTGAGCGCCGCTGCGCTCGCCGCCGGCTTCGAGGGCGTGATCGCCAAACGCATCGATAGCCGCTACGAGGCCGGCCGCCGATCCGCCTCATGGCTCAAGGTGAAGCCGACGAAGAGTGCCGATTTCGTCGTCGGCGGTTACACCAAGGGTAAGGGCTCTCGCGCTCCGCTCGGTGCGCTGCTCGTCGGCTACTGGGGCAGCGGCAAACTGAGCGATAGGCTGGTCTACGCGTCGCATGTCGGATCCGGCTTCGACGAACGAACGCTGGCCAAAGTCAAAGCGCGGCTGGAACCGCTGCAGCGGAGCTCCTGTCCCTTCACCGAGGAACCCGAGTTGAATGCGCCGACGACTTGGGTCGCGCCGGAAGTCGTTGCCGAAATAGCCTTCCAGAGCTGGACCGACGACGATCATTTGCGCGCGCCAGTTTTCCTGCGCCTGCGTGACGACGTCGATCCGGCGGCGGTGCGTCGCGTCGCGCCTGGGGTCGAGCCCGCTGGCGCGGAATCAGGGCCGATGGATGACGTCGTTACCCAGCTCGGGAGCAAGAAGGCCGCATTCACGCTCGCCGTCGGGGTGCATCGGATCCGCCTCACCAACCTCGATCGTGTGTACTGGCACCCCGACCCGGCAAGAGACCTCCCGGCATTTACCAAGCGCGATCTCCTGACTTATCTCACCAGGATTTCGCCGTACATGCTGCCGCATCTCGCCGATCGCCCGCTCACGATGATCCGGATGCCCGACGGAATCCGCGGCCAGCGTTTCTTCCAGAAGCATTGGGAACAGGAGCGGCCGCCGTTCGCCGAGTCGATCACCGTGTTTTCGGCGCACAAGGACGAGCAGCACGATTACCTGTTGTGCAACAACCTGTCGACCCTGCTGTGGCTTGCGCAATCCGGCACGCTCGAATTCCACGTGTGGCATTCGCGTGCAAAGCCAGGCTCCGACGCAGTGTCGAAGAACACTGATTACGCGAGCTCGCTCGAATCGCTCGAGACGTCGGTGCTCAACTATCCCGACTACGTGCTGTTCGATCTCGACCCGTACATCTATTCCGGCAACGAGCCACGTGGAGCGGAGCCCGAGCTCAACACGATCGCGTTCGAGAAGGGCAAGGAGGTCGCGTTCTGGTTGCGTGAGCTGCTGCAGGGCATGTCACTCGAACCCATCGTGAAGACCTCGGGCAAGACGGGCCTGCACGTGTTCGTACCGATCCGGCGCACGATCGACTTCGACGCCGCCCGCCACGTGTCGGAACTGGTCGGCCGGCATTTGATGCGCCTGCATCCGAAGGACATCACGCAGGAGTGGAGCGTCCCCAAGCGCACAGGCAAGATCTTCATGGACTACAACATGAACGTTCGTGGGAAAACGTTGAACGTCGCCTATTCGCCGCGCGGCGAGCCGGGAGCGCCCGTATCGATGCCGCTGACGTGGGAGGAGCTCGCAGGCGCGCATCCGCTCGATTTCACGATCGCGAATGCGCCGGAGCGCCTTGCACGAACGGGCGACCGTTGGCAGGACGCGTTGACGCGCAAGCAAAGCCTTGAAAAGGCACTGGCGCGTGCCAAAGCGTGATTGACCGTTTCACGTGAATTCCAGGATCCCGCTAGGGCCGCAGATGAAGCAACCCGATCCTCCCGAGGTTAGCGTGGTGATCGAGATTCCGAGGGGTAGTTTTCTCAAGCGCGGCTCCACGGGACGCGTGGACTTCATCTCACCATTGCCGTGCCCCTTCAACTATGGCTCCGTGCCAACTTACATCGGCCTCGAGGGCGATTTGCTCGACGCCGTGGTCCTGGGGCCGCGATTGGCGCTCGGTACGCAGCTACGGCTGAAGGCATGGGGAGCCGTGATCCTGACAGATCGCGGCATGACCGATGACAAGCTGATCTGCAGCGAACACCCCCTCACTGCTTCGCAGCGTCGGAACGTCCTGCGATTTTTCCACTTCTACGCCAAATGCAAGGGGCTGCTGAATGTTTGGCGTCGCCGCCCCGGTCGTAACGCATGCGACGGTTGGTGCGAGGCCGAGGAAGCGCTCAGCCGCGCGCGGCTGCGAGACGATACGTGGCGTGGACCACCGATCGAGTTCTGATCATGGGTGCCCGTTGGAGCAGCGGATCGAGCTGCGGACAAAGCGCGTCTATCGGATGGGGGACGTACACGATCGTCCCGGGTTCACGTACGGTATGGGTAATAAGGTGGATATGGGTAATAAGGTGGATATGGGTAATAAGGCGGGGGGAATATGGGTAATAAGGTGGATACGCCTAATAGCTCGGACGTTAATAGGGATACGGATACGCGAAATAGTTTCGCCCGTAATAGGAATGCGGATACGCGCACCACCACACGGGTGCACCGATGTAGGTGCCGACACTGCGCCCGTGCCAGCCGCGTCCACCGTCCCCCTGAGCCAGGGCTGCCCCACTAGGGGCGGCGAGCATCAGCGCCGCCGACAGCCATCTGAATGTTTTCATGGGCTTCGCTACGTTGTCCGCTATTCGCGTGACGCTAAGATAGGGTTGGCGCGGCAGCTATCGGCGCCACGGATTTGTTGGTAGGAAGGGTCGGCAAGTCATCGAAGGCTTGCCCATACCGCTGACGACGTTTTTCGGTCCTCCGGTCGGGCACGCAGAGCCGAGAACGTCATGAAGCAAAGCAGCTTTCGATGCTGGCGCCTGAGGACAGTACCTGCGGCGCTCGGGTTATGGCCTTTGGTTATTTCCGTATCGCGGCGCCTGCTCGTATCTTTATCCATACGTCGTCCGTCGTGTGCGCTGGGACGCGCCATTGCGACCTCATCGCAAACCTGCCTGGTTTCAGCGAGTCGTTTTGGATGGCAAGGCCAGCTGTTCAAGTCGGGCGATCGGGGCGGAACACCGTCCGCACCACGTAGAGGAGACAAAGCTATGGCAACACACATCAAGTCGGCACAGGCAACTCCAGCTGAAGGCGCAGTTTTGTGGAGCATGAGCCCCCGGTCCCTGGACGAAGTGGCCAAGGCTTGTACCACCTGGCTGGAGGGGGCGAACAAAGTGAGTAACGAAGCCTTCCGTTTCGCTCATGACCGTATCACCAAGGATCTCGAGGTGGCCGCGCAACTCATGCGCTGCAACGATCCGGGCGAAGCGTTCAAGTTACAGGCGGAATACGCAAGCGAGCTGGCCGGGGATTATCTGACCGAAAGCCAAAAGATGTTTGAGTTTGTCAGCCAGTTGGCAACCGAGGATCACGCAAAGGCGCGGCAAAGCGGCAGCGGAAGGCAGCACGCTCGGTGATTCCATTTTGAGGCCGCGCTGCTTGGACGTTCTGGTCTCGTACGCCTGGCCGACACACCGAGGTTGTGCCCCTCGTGCGTGATCGAGCGGGCCTGACGGGAGTGTCTGCTATTGATTGATTGCAGCGTTGTCTGCGCGACGGAGCATCTCGTCAACCAGCGCGTCGAACTGGCTCGTGATCATCGAGCGCATGATCGGCAGACTGAAAAGGGATGGCAGCGGAATCCCCGGGACGATGGTCGCTTCGTACACGATCCGCGAATGATGCGGCGTCAGGGGAACGATTTCGTATCGCGCATCGTAGAGCTTGAAATCGCCGCCGACGCCGGACATTCGGATTGACTCGGGTCCCGCGCTGACAGCCAAAAGCACGGTGAATTTGCGGTGTATCGGGCCAAAAGTCGCGATGCCCTTTTGCTCGACGATCGCCTCAGCACCGTTGCGCGAAATCGTGCGACTCGACAACATGCCTGGAATGAATTGCGCCAGGTGGTCGTAGTCAGACAACGTCGTCCAGATCGTCGCGCGATCGGCGTCGACTTCGGACTCAGCGTGCACGAGAATCTTGTCGCCGTGCTGTTCGACGTTCACTTTGTTCGACAACGGCGAACCGATCGTCTCGCCGGAAAGAGGACCGGCGCCGGCGGCCGCCAAATCGATTGTCGATTCATCTCGTCCCATTGCCGCGCTTGCCACGGCAGCGGAGGCAAAAATTATCGCGGCGATCAGCGCACGTTTCATGTAATTGCTTCCCAGACATGTGCATCTCCGCAAGGTGGAGACGCAGTTCAGTCTAGCAGGCGCGTACGTTCGGAAAACTTCATCGCGAGCCCGTTTTTGTTTCATTGGTTTCACGCGCTCTGCGGCAGGTGACGCGTCTCGAGGTGAGCGCGATCGTTTCGCCGAATGCTGGCGCAGAGGCGAGCCGGCCTAGAACAGCCCGCGTGCCGCGATCCGCACGGCTGGGCGGGACAGCCGGTAGACGACGCGATCGAGCCAGTAATGCAGGAATCCGGAAGTGAAGCCAAAGGCGAGTAGCGCTGGCACCCATTCCGACTCGCGTAACTCGACCGCAAGTGCTCCGAAAATGCGGTCCCCATAGTAGGTGCCGGCCGATGCAACCGCTTCCACCTCCATGACGGGAAGAAGCAGGACGGAGAGCAAGCCGAGCGCGAGAAGGAGTGCCCATGGCCGCCGGTTGACCGCATGCAACACCCGCCAGGCGGGCGAGCAGGGAGAAGCTGGCTCGGCGCAAGCGACGCGCGTGGCCAAGGCGGTCGCTACCAACCAGTGTTGGGCGCTCCAGACAGCCACGAACACCAAGGGATGATCGGTATGAAGGCCGACGCTCACCATCACCGCCACGCCCACGATGTAAAGGACGCGGGGGAACGAGACACTGGGAGCGCGTGCTTCCGAGGCGAGTAGAGCGAGCGTCAGTGCAACGACGAGCGTCGTGGCCACGACCCGCAGCGGACCCGACGCATCGTCCAACCATTCCATGTCGAGCCACGTCGCCAGCCATCCTTCCTGGAACAAGGTTGTCTGCAGGACTGCTTCGACCACCACGACGAGCGCGCCTCCCACACCCAATGCGAAGATGCGATCCAGGCGCCGCGTCCAAACATCGGCGCTCCTCCCGCTGCGAACTCGGTACAGGCTGAGGACGCCGTAGTGCTGCGCAGCGAAGTGATACGTAACGAGCACGAAGTCGAGAGTTGCAAGTGCCAGCACACGCTCGGAGCGGGTGAAGGGCAAGGCATCGTCCGCGGGGAGCAACGTGACGAAGCAGGCTGCGGCGATCGCGATGGGGACGATGACGAAACGCACGGGGTCGGTATGCAGCAACGGACGGTAAGCTGTTGTCGCGTACGCCAACCATGTTGAGCTGAATCGGTGGCTGATCCAGAACAGGGCGGTGAGGCCAAAGATCAGCAAATCCAGCGGGCTCTCGCCAGGATCGTCGTAGCCGTACGCGAGCAGCAGGGCGAGCGGCGCCAGCCACAGCGCCGACTGCAGCCAGAAGGCATCCCATGCGACGCCGTGCACCCAGTGAGAGCGCCCTTCGCCTACGCGTGCCGGTCGCGAGAGGAGTGAAGTTTCACCCACGGCGGGCGTCTTCGCGGGCAGGGCAGTTGATGACAGTTCCCCGATGTCTGCGGCTACTCGAAAACGTATTCGAGCGCATTGGATTTGAGCACCAGATTCCGCGAACGGGCAGCTTGCATAGACTTAGATACTTCATAAACCCCCGCGGCAAAAGACCTCTTCGGAGCTAGCGCGGGTCAAGGTCGAGGTCAAGGTCAGCTCGGAACATCGCGCGTGTGCGTTACAAGGTGTAGTAGCGATACCTTGATTCTGTATGTCGAGCGATTTTACGCACACCCGCTTACGAAGCAATGAGCAATTTACCCAAGGCCCTGAACCGGCGTGGTTTCCTCCCACCCGGAACGCTTCTTGCTGCTATCAGAGGAAAGAGCGTTCGTATGAGACAACCACGATTTGGGGGCATCAATGAAATCGATCCTCGATGATTCCTTTCGTTACACCAAAAGCATCGATACCGATATTCGGAAAACGTTCGCCAGAATTCGCCGGGAGCAGCGCCAACAAGCAAGAGCGCAGGTTGACGGCGAGAATCCGAGAAAGGTCTTTCCGATAAGCGAGCGCAAGCACGCTGCTGCGTCGTGACTGTGAAGGTTGCTGGCTCTTCGAAGCACCAGTTCTCGTAGTGGGTGTTCATGGTGATGTCCTTGGCCCCCGGTTCTCATCGGGGGTTTTTTTCGCATGAGGGCTGGACGGTCGCGCTGACCGATAGGAATAGAGCAAGAACACTGCATCGTGAAGAACAACGATTCCAAGCCGGTCGCATTTCGTCAATTTTCTGCGGCCGAATTCGCGCGCTTGAGTCCATCCATGAAGGCGACGCTGCTCATCATTCGTCGCACGCAATTGAGCAGCCGCGGGGCAATTGCCGCAACTGCCGAATGGAAAAGGCGGTGCCGCGACAGTTGATGAACCCCACAAATTGGGCCGTGACACCAAAGAATCGCGTTGAACGCATCCGCTAGGGTGCGATTCAAGGGGCCACAGTGAATCTCATTCGCGCTTCGTGATCCGCCCAACCACCTCGACGCATACCGGAACGTCGCGGATGCGCTCCGGCGCGGACACGCCCGCCGGCAATGGGGCGCCAAGGTTCACCTTCAATGCATAGTCCGCGCCTATCTTGGTGATCCCCACTCCCACCACACCGGGGAGGCCCGCCAGCAACGCCTTGGCCGATTCCTTCGCGGCCCGCGCCTGCTCGAGAGTGATGGCCATCTGCGGTCCTATGCGAGCTTTACTTTGAGCGCTTTCAGCACTGCGCCGATCGGATTGGCATAGGTCAGCCCCTTGCCGTTGGATCCGCCGTGGTCGCCACCGGCAAAGAGAAGCGCGACCGCCAGCATCTCGTCATCGACAATGAGCGAACCGCTGTCCCCGGCGTCGCTGAACGACCTCGTCCCCGCGCCCTCGATCTCGATCTGGTCGTCGAAGGAGACCACACCGATGTCGTACTCGACCGCCACGCCGTCCAGCTCGAACGCCGTCACTCGCCCATGGCGCACGCCCGTCGTGCGCCCAACCTTGTGCACGACATCGCCCACCTGCAAATCGTCGCGCTGGCCGGCGAGCGTGCCGATCCCTTTCAGCTTATGAACGTCCGCCTGGATCGTCGAGTTCAGCTTCGCGATGGCGCAATCGACAAAATTCGTCTTTCCGGGTTCGAGACGGACGAATCTGGTGAGCTTGGCGACGCGGTCCGCCGTTGCGCTCCCGCCATCCAGCGCGCCGGGCTGGACGATGGATCCCCCCGTGGGGTACCGGTTCTCGTCCGCCAGGACATGGTTGTTCGAGAGAATGTACAGCGCGGGCGACGACCCGGAACGCACGAAGCACCCCAGGGTGCCCGCCATGATGAACGCATCGGCGAGGAACCCCGTGGACGAACCGATGAGCAGCGGCCGATGCTTCGAGCGGTACCACGGTATGGCGCGCGCGCGAATGCGGCCCACGTAACGCACATCCACTTCGCCCCTGGCTCTGGCCGAAATGCGCTCCACAAGTTCGCTTCCCTCGAGCGCGCGGTCCTGCAGGCGGACCGCCAGACGATAGTCTTTCTTACGACGCGCCGAGATGCCGAGGAAGTAGCTCGGGGTCTCCCGACGCAAAGACGCTGCGCTGGCGACCGCGAGGCTCGCGGTCTGACCCGCCGCAGCTTTAGCCGCGAAGGTCTTGTGCAGTTGAGCGGGGAGCGACTGCTTGAGTTCGCGAACCGAATCAAGTCTCATGGGTCTCCTCCTTCGCACGATTGGATTCGAACAGCCGGACGATACCGACATGATGCGCCCGCCGGGAGCAATTCACTACGTGAGCGCAGCTGGCGCATGCGGACGCAGGCCTGGGGCCGAGTTCCATGCGGTTGTCTCGGCGCTGCAACGGAATGCCCCCCGCACATGGCTGCCAAATACCGAAAAGGGTGACAGCCCAAAATATTCATGTATTACAATGCATTGCTTGTGAGGCTTGATGCGGAGGTCGAGCATGGCTGCACGATCCATTGCGAGTTTGAGCGTCTCGTTCGGGTTGGTCTCGATCCCGGTGAAACTGTATACGGCCACCGAGGCGAGCCGCACGATCTCGTTCAACATGCTGCACAAAGGCTGCGGCTCGCGGCTGAAGCAGCAATATCTATGCATTAAGGATGAAGTCCCCGTTGCCCGCGACGACATCGTCAAGGGCTACGAATTCTCGAAGGACCAGTACGTGATCTTCACGCCGGAGGAATTGAAGGCGATGGAGGAAGTCGGCACGCACATGGCCGAGATCACCGAATTCGTGCCGCTGGAAGCGGTCGACCCCGTGTACTTCGACAAGGCGTATTACCTCGCGCCCGACAAGGGCGGCGCCAAGCCCTACGCGCTGCTCGCGAAGGCGCTGCGCGACTCGAAGCGCTGCGCGCTCGGACGCTGGGCAGCGCGTGGCAAGCAGTACATCGTGATGATCCGCCCCGTCGAAGAGGGGCTCGTGATGCAGCAGCTTCTCTACGCCGGCGAAGTACGCGCGATGAAGGACCTCGAGATTCCGCCGACGGAAGTGAAGCCGGCGGAGCTGAAGCTCGCGCAAATGCTGATCGAGCAGCAGGCCTCGGAGACATTCGATCCCGCCCAATATACGGACGAAGTGGCCACACGGATCGAAGCCGCCATTGCGAAAAAGGTCGAGGGCCAGGAGATCACGCTGGCCGACGTGCCCGAAGACGGCGGCGGCGCGCAAGTGATCGATCTCATGGAAGCGTTGCGTGCGAGCCTCGAAAAGAAGGCCCCGGCGCGCGTGAAGACACCGGAGTCCGCGCCCACGGCGGCAGCGCGCAAGCCGCCCAAGCGTGTCCAACAGTCCGAGCCGGCGGCACCGGCGTCACGCAAGGCCGCAAAGAAATAACGACTGGCCGGCAAAACAACGAGGTTGTTCGCCCGTACGGCGTTGGCGACGTCGAGCGACTGCTGCGCCTGTCGCGCAGCATGATCCGCACGCTCATTACCGCGGGGTTCGTAACACCGGCGCGCGGGCCGCGCGGCGCTTGGCAGTTCTCGTTCCAGGATCTGATCGTGTTGCGCACCGCGCAGGCACTGGCCGACGCGAACGTGCCGGCGAGGCGCATCACGCGCTCGCTGCGAGAATTGCGCCGTCACCTCCCCGAAACGATGCCGATGTCCGGGCTTCGCATCGGCGCCGTGGCCGACCGCGTCGTGGTCCGCGAGGGAGGCGCACGCTGGCAGGCGGAATCCGGCCAGTACCTGCTCGCATTCGATGGCGATCCTGCCGACGGCTCGCTCAGCGTTGTCGAGCGTGCCCCGGAGAAGGCGGGCGACGCGCCGTCATGGTTTGCCCGAGGGGTAGCGCTGGAGGCACAGGACGTCGCAGCCGCGCTACGGGCGTATGCGCAATCTATCGAAGCCGATACGTTGTTTGTCGACGCCTATGTCAACTGCGGGCGCCTATTGCATGACACCAAGCATTTCGCAAATGCCGAGCGTGTTTATCGTGCGGGGATCAAGGCGTGCGGCGACGATCCGGTACTGCTCTTCAACCTTGGCGTCCTGCTCGAGGACATGGATCGCGGGCCGGAAGCGATAGGAGCCTACGAGGCGGCGCTTCGCGGCGACCCCACGCTCGCCGATTGCCATTTCAACCTCGCGCTCTTGTGCGAAAAGCTCGCCAAGCCTAAGGACGCCATTCGGCACATGGCGCGGTATCGCCTGCTGGTCGGCAACCGGTCGAAATAAATCGCCCGGCGGCGCAGACTCGCGTACGCTCGGGCCGGTGCAGTTTTCGGGAGTCGGGGAGGCTTCTTGAGAATCCAGCTGCCGATGAGGGGCGGTGCGAAAAGGCGCGCTGCGCTGGTGTTCGCGCTCGGCGGCGCTGCTCTGATGGTTTCCGCTGTCGGCGCTCCGCAAAGCTTATCCGGCGCATTGCTGACGGCGAGCGTCGAGCGCGCAATCGATCGACCGATGCCAACGCTCGCCGACGTGCTGGGCCAGCAGATCAGCACACCACCGGGGCCGATCATCGTCATCGGGCCGCTCGACAACGCCGATTGGAGCGAGGCCAAGGACTGGGGCGGCGGGATTGGCTGGTATCTGATGGACGCCGTCAACGACGGCACGCGGTCACTGGCCGTCATTTCGCCGTATCAATTCAAGAGCGACGGCAGCACCGAAACCGAGGATCGCACAGCAAGCCGGCGGGTGTTCCTCGCGCGCGTCGCTGAACGGACGGGAGCGCGATTCGGGTTGACCGGCAAGATCGACGTCCGCGGCAGTCAATTCGATCTTGTCCTCGAGCTGCTCGAATATCCAGCCGGCAATCGTGCCGCCGAGAGGCACAAGAAGGGCGAGCTCGGCGCGCTTTCTGCGGCGGTCCACGCACTTGCGCAGGAGCTATTGGCGGAGGCGGTTAAGGTTGCCTATCCGACAGGCGCACCTGTTGTCGATACCCTTGCACCTCCGGCGCCAGGCGAGCTCGAGATCCTCGCCACTGCGTTCGGCAAGTCCAAATCGCTTGCCTGGGACAAGCAGGTCGCGCTCTATGAAACATTGTGGCGCGAGCACCGTCAAGTGCCGTCCCATCGCCACGCTTTACCTGTTCGCGCTGGATAACGGCGGCGGACGAGCTGCGCTGCGCGCCAGGCTTCCAGAGCTGCTTGCGAGCCGTCCTCGGACCAACGCTCTGGAGACGTACGGCTATTTGCTCCAAAGCCAGAACGCCGAGAGGGGAATCGATCCGGATGCGATGACGGCGCTGACCGAGATCCTGGTGGCCAATCCGAACAACCTCGGGGCGTGGCTCGCATTGGCCAATGCGTACATCAGCGAGCAGGTGTTGTATCGCGAAGACGAGCGCGGCATGATGTACGTTCTAGTCGCCGGCTATCGATCACCATCTCGGATTCGCGAGCGGCATCACGCTTTCGCTCGCGATGGTACGGCGCTGGCCGAATTACTACCGTGCGTGGTGGGCGCTGAGCTACAGTCTTCGCAGCTACGGAGGATTGGTGCGCGGCACCGGGTACGCACGAAGTCTCCCCGTCCCGCTGCGCGAGCGCTATCGCGAGATCATGGCGGCGGCCGAGGCGTCGTTGTCCGAAGCGATGCGCCGACACCCCGAGCATGGCTCGCTCTACATCAACAAGATCGCGTTCGACGTCGAAAACGGACGCGACTGGATGTCGACATTCCGCCGCGCCGCGCAGATCGATCCGCATTCGCGCCGGCTCTACCAGACTGCATTCAACTATGGGCGGCCGCAGTGGGGCGGCACCAAGGACACGCTGCGCGAGATCTACGACACCGCGAAAAGCAACAACCCCGGCGCCGACTGGCCGAGGCAATTGCGCGACGCGTGGGCACCGGAGATCAAGCCGCTCATCGACCTCGACAGCCCCTGGACGCTAGCGGGGCTCGCCATCATCGCCGTGCTGTTGGCGCTCACGGGATGGCGGCATTGGCATGCGCGGGGCGGGTGAGTGCCGACGCAACCGGAACGTCGAAGGCGCAGGCGCGCAGAACAGACGGGGATATTGCAACCAACTACAGATTGTTCGTCAGTAAATTCGAGTAAATGCCCGGCGTCGAGTCCGGAATCGCTATTGCGCCCACTGTTTTCGCGTAGAACTCTGCCGGCCCCACGCCTCCGATGATCGAGTACCCGTAGCCCTGCGCCCGTTGCGTGTGCAACGCTGCTAGCAGCAACGCGCGTCCGATGCCGTGCCCACGCTGACCCGTGTCGACACCCTCCGGCCCAAAGTAGTTGCGGCACGTCACATCGTAGCAAGCGAATCCCAGCATTGCGGCGTGGCGGACCGCGATGAAGCAGGTCACCGGCGCCTGCGCAAACGCAATCTCGACTTCGGCCGCCGAACTCGCAAACTGTGCGCGAACCCAGTCGAGCACAGCGTGACGTTCGGGCGCAAGCGCACGACGAATCGTGACACCGCGCGCTGCGCAAGCGGCAACGGCCTCGTCGAGGCTTGGTAACGCGTACAGTCGTACCAGCATGTCGTGCATGGCCGCAGATTCCGCGCTATGAGCTAATCAGGGGAACTTTGACGGCGCCGAAAACGGTTTGTTCGCATCCACTACGAACATCACCAACGCGCGCAAATCGGTCGAGCCGCTGCTGGTAACTTGCATCGGCACGTCGGCGCCTTGACCTGTTTCCGCGCGGCCGGCGGCCACGCGCAGCTCGCCTTGCGGAGTGCGAATCGTTTGCTCGCCGGAAAGCACGTAGAACGCCTCGGAACCCGGATGCGTGTGCACAGCCGTTGTGCTGCCTGGAGGGCCGCTCGCCTCGTTGATGCGAAGAAGATATTGCGTCGCAACGATCGGCGAAATCGGTCCAACCTCGGCAACCTTGGTTCCACCCAGTGACGAGCCGCCCGCGGGACCGAGTTTGAAGAGCCACACTTTGCCCCCGTACTCAAAAGCAAGTCCCGTGGGAGGGGCGACCGCTTGCGCCTCTACAAGCGTGGCGAAGTTCTCGATGCGCCAAAAAAGCGGTCCGGGGGGTAACGACGACACCTTGAGCTCGGCCAAGGGCTTGATGACAAGCGCCTGCTGCGCGGCCGCCGCCGATGGCAATAGACATACCCCAAGCGCCAACAACATGGCCCCACCGAATTGAAACCGTTTCATGACGACCTCCTCGTCATCGGCGATTCGCGCAGCGCTACGACAATGTCCGCGCCGTTTGCCTCGGGTCACCTCTACCCCGGCGCAGAACTGCGGGCAGCCGGAGCCGCCCGCGTCATCCTTCACAACAACCCCTTCACTGCGGGCCGAACAGGTCCTGCTTTATCCCGGCCGCGTTGAAGATGTAATCGCGCGACGCTTCCAGATCTTTGCGCAGCTTGTCCACGTTGACGTTCTGGAGCTTACCCTTCCACTTGCGCACCTTGCCCGCGACGATCACGGTCTCGACGTTGGTGCGATCCATCAGCGATACGACAGCTCCCGGAACCTGATTGAGCGGCGCCACGTTGATTGAAGTCGCGTCGAGAATGATGATGTCGGCGTCCTTGCCCGGCGTGAGCGAGCCGACCTTCTTGTCGAGCCGCAGCGCCTTCGCGCCATTCATGGTGGCGTAGCGAAGAACGTCGCGCGTCGTCAGCAGCGGCGGGAGGCTGGGCGTCCGGCGTCGGCCACTGGTTGGGCGGATAGAAATCGCCCTGCTCGAGCACCATCTGGTTCACGATCATGCGCTGCATGTTCATGCAGACGCGCATCTGCGTGAAGAAGTCCGCCGTCATCGTGCATTCCACGTCCACGGACAGCGAAGGCTCCATGCCCAGCCTCTGCATCTTGATGATCGGCGGCTCGCCGTGGCGCATGTTCATCTCGATCGGGAAAGCGATCGAGACCTGCGCGCCGACATCCTTGACCTTCTGCCAGGCGGCGTCAGCCATGCCGGTCATGTGGATGAACAGGTTGTCCGGTCCGATCCCGATGTTGCCGTTGCCGCCCGTTCCAGCCGCAAGCTTGTCGAAAATCGGCCGGATGCCGAACGGCGACAGGATGTGCGCCGCAATCTGCAGGTCGAGCTCCCGCCCGATCGTCCACGATAGGTCGGTGGTCGCATCATCAAGATAGACCTCGCCGCCCATGATCATCGTCACGAGCTGGTCGCTCGATGAGAACCACTGCTCCTTGATGCGGGGCGCATCGGTCGGATACTTGTTGCCGGGATTCGTGTGGAGAATGTTGGCACCCGCGCTCTCGAAAAAGCCGAATGCCGCACGGCGCCCGGTATCGAAGAGCGCCTGTATCGCGGCATCGGAGTGCTGGGGCGAGTGATGGATCTGCGAGACGTCGTGCACTGTCGTAACGCCGTCGTCGAGCTGGCTCAGGCCGCCGAACAGCTCGTTGATGTACACGTCCTGCGGCCGATACACCGGAGCGAACGTAAGGAGGATGAACTCGAAGTAGGTTGTCAGTCCGCTCGGGGAACCGGAGCCATCGTTGATCAGGAGCCCATCGGCGAGAAAGCTGCGCAATGCGGTCTCGAACTGGTGATGGTGCGTATCGATGAACCCCGGCATCACGATGCGTCCCGTCGCATCGATGACGCCGGCGCCGGGAACGTGCAGGTTCTTTCCGACGGCGGTAATTTTCCCGCCTTCGACCAAAACGTCGCCTTGGGGAAGGTCAGGGATCTTCGGGTCCATCGTCATGACAGAGCCGCCGCGGATGACATAGCGGCGTCCGTGCTCGCCGGCGCCGCCGGGAGGGCCCGGATCGTCGGGCTTCTCCGCCGCGGCCGGCGCGGTGAGGAAATTCGATCCTGCCGCTGCGACCGCGGTCGCACTAGAGGCTTTCAAGAAATCGCGCCGTGAGCCACTCAGAGGCGCGCGATGGTCCTGAATGTTTCCTTCATCACATAGCTTGCACATCCGTTCCTCCTATATCGCCCCTTTCTCCCGTGATCGAAGTGTTGTCATCCACTCCTCGGTTCATTTTGTCGCCAATCCGCGACGGTGTAAATCGTCCAGAGCCCTTGTCCTACACGGACATCAGCGTTCGTATGACGACCCTCGCGGGCGCCCTGATCGTTAATGGACTTCAGTGAACGCCGCTCGAAAGCGGCCTGGAGGGAAATCGTGAAAAAGGCACTGGATTCGCTGCGCGTCCGGGCGGGGGTCATTCTCGCCGCATGCGCACTGTTGCTTGCCGGAACGGCATGGGCCGATCCGCCGGGGCGTGTCGTGCGCCTCGCCTATATGAACGGCCCGGTGAGCTTCCTTGCCGCCGGCGATAGCGAATGGGTTCAGGCCGCGATCAATCGCCCACTGTGGACGGGGGACCGTTTGTGGACGGGAAGCGGCGCGCGCGCCGAGCTGCAGATCGGCGGTGCCGCGCTACGCATTGCGCCGGAGACCAGCATCACCGTCATCAACTTCGACGACCGCATCGCCCAATTCGAGGTCACACAGGGCGCCGTTCAATACCGTGTGCGAACGATCGATAGCGGCGACACCATCGAGATCGACACACCGAATCTCGCCTTTTCGGTTCAGCGCCCCGGTGAATACAGGGTCGACGTTACGCCCGATGGCGACGCCACGAGCGTAGCCGTGTTCCGCGGCGAGGCGCAGGCGTTCGGAGCGCAGAATGCGTATGTGATCGCCGCCGGAACGAGTTACCGCTTCCGCGGCACCGATCTCACCGATTACGTTCCCGAACCCATTGCGCGGCGTGACGCGCTCGACACATGGGCCGCCGAGCGCGTCGGCATCGAGGAACGTTCGCAGAGCGCTCGCTACGTCTCGCCCGACATGATCGGTTATTCGGATCTCGACGCGAACGGTACGTGGAGCAACGATGCGTCGTACGGCCCGATCTGGGTTCCGACGAGGGTCGCCGCCGACTGGGCGCCGTATCGATACGGCCATTGGGCGTGGGTCGATCCGTGGGGATGGACCTGGATCGATGATGCGCCGTGGGGCTTCGCGCCCTTCCACTATGGGCGGTGGGCGTTCGTCCAGAACCGCTGGGGATGGGTTCCGGGTCCGCGTGCGGTCCGACCGGTGTACGCACCGGCGCTCGTTGCCTTCGTCGGGGGTAACAACTTTTCCGTTGCACTCTCGCTCGGTTCGGGCGGCGGCATCGGTTGGTTCCCGCTCGGACCGGGCGACGTCTATCGGCCCGCTTATACCGCGAGCCGCGAATACTTCACGCGTGTCAACGTGAACAACACCGTCGTCAACGTGACGAACGTCACGAATATCTATAACAATCCTACGACCAACATTCGTTACGCGAACGCGACCAATGTAAACGCGGTGACGGCTGTTCCGACGCAGGCATTCGTCGACGCGCGACCCGTGCAGCGGGCGGCCGTCAAGGTGAACCAGCAAACCCTCCAGCAGGCGCAAGTCGTTTCGCACGTCGAAGTGGCGCCCGTCAAGACGAGCATCGTAGGTGCGGCAGCACCGGCGCAGGCGCGGCCGACCCGAGCGGCTGCCGAGCGTACGGTGGTTGCGAAGCAGCCTCCACCGCCGGCGCCCGCGCCGATCGAGCAACGCCAGGAAGCGTTGAAGCGTCAGCCCGGCAAGCCGCTCGAGGCCACCGAACTCCAGAGGATCGGTGGACAGACTCCGGCGGCAAAACCGAACGTGACGATCGCGCAACCGGCGGCTGCGCCCAAACCGATGGCGGCAGCCGCACCATCAACCAACAGAGGTGGCGCACCTACAGCAGCGCCGCCTGCCGGTGCCGCGGGCCAACCCCCCGTCGCTGGTGCAGCACCGAAGGCCGATGAAATGCGCCGCGGAGGACCGCCGCCGACAACGATGGGTGCCGAGAAGCAGGGACCGCCGACGGGACGACCGGAGTCGAAGGGACCGCCGCCGGCCGCAACCGCGCCGAGCGCACCCGCGCCACCGACCGCGATGGAGAAGCAAGGTCCGCAAACCGGGCGACCGGAAGCGAAGGGTCCGCCGCCCCTGGCGCCGGAGCGCGGCGGGCCACCGCCCACCGAAGCACGGACACGAAACGTGCCGCCTCCGACTGCTGCCCCGTCCGAACCGCAGGGACACGCTGCCACCGCGCGTCCTGAAGCGAAGGGCCCACCGCCGCCGGTGACGGCGCGCGGCGGTCCACCGCCCGTCGAATCACGGCCACAAAACGTGCCGCCTCCGACTGCTGTGCCGTCCGAACCGCCGGGACGCCCTGCCACCGCGCGACCCGAAGCGCCGCCCATGACACAAGGTCCAGCCGGTCGTGAACAGATGCAACGAGGTGGTCCGCCGAGGCAACCCGAGCCCGCCGCGCCGCCTCCGGCCGCGAGAGCGCCGGCCAACGTACCGCCCCCAGCGGCGCAGGCACCACCGCAAGCACCACCACGCACCGAGTCCGCGAATGTGTCGCGTCCGCCGCCGGCTGTGCAAGCTCCGCCGCCGCGACCGGAAACGGCGAATGCGGCACAACGTCCGATGCCGCGTGAGGCCCCGCCGCCGCAAAGCAGGCAGGCGCAGGCGCCGCCGCCGACGCCGCAGGGTCCGCCACCGAATGCGGCGCCGCAGCGGCAACCGCCACCGCAGGCTGCACAGCAAGCAACGGGCCGGCCGGCCGACAAAGGTCCGCCGCCGAAGGAAAAGGACAAGGACAAGGATAAGAAGGACGAAAACAAGTAACGCGAACGAATGACCCGCGAATCATCTGACGTGTTCGGCATGGTTCGCGGGTGCCCAACTTGCCCGTCACTTCGTGCGGCGCTGCGCGGTGACGGGCAATCGGTTTTGCAACGACATGCGTGTCGAGTCCCGCGCCCATCGCCGTGCGTCGGCTACGGTCGCCGGAATGCGCCGAGTTAGAATCTCCCGTGGCTCCGGATGGATGCGCCCGCGCCATTCCCTCGCCTGAACCGGAGATCTCGTAATGAACGCTAACCGTTGGGCTCGCGTCGTTGCACTCATCGCACTCTATTGCCTCGCGAGCGCCGCTCCCGGCCAACCGACCGCATCGCCGGACGGTCTGGTTCCAGTCAAGCCGCGGCGGATGGAGCTCGCGTGGCTGCGGCCCGGCGCCGATTTTCGTCCTTACACCAAAGTGATCATCGACCGGACGCAGGTTGCCTTCCAGCCGGGCTGGTTGAAGGACTACAACCTCAACGCCCCGATGAACAAGGTGTCGCCGGACGACGCCGCCAAAATCCTCACTGCCGCGCAGACCAATTTCGACAGTATCTTCACCGACGCGTTTCGCAAAGCCGGATACGAGGTTGTCACGACAACCGGCCCCGATGTGCTGCGCGTGAACTCCGCAGTGGTGGATCTCATGCTCAATGCACCGCTGGGCCAAAACCTGGGGCCGGGAACGACGTGGATCATCACCGCAGGCCAAGCCGCGCTAATCGTGGAAGTGCGCGACACGGTGTCCAACGCGCTGCTCGGACGCGTTGCGGACAGGGAAGCGACGCAAAACCTTGGCCGACAGTTGGCGAGCACCACAACCAACCTCTACGATTTTCGCCGGCTCTTCGAACACTGGGCCGGCATTTGCGTAACGGCGCTCGGTGAATTGAAAGCCGCATCGCCCGTGCCCCAGGACCTCAAGCCCAACCAGCGTCTTTGATCGCAACGGCGAACGCCGCATCGTCAACGGAGGCAATAAGGTCAGGAAATTTTTCCCGGCAACCGCGGCGCTGGCGCTCGCGGCGTCGGTGGCGCGACGCCCATCGAGGGCGGCCTCCCTATCGTCGTCGACGGCAAGATGCTCGGTGCAATCGGCGTCAGCGGAATGGCGTCTCCGCAGGATGCGCAGGTTGCGCGCGCGGGACTCGACGCACCCAAATAGCGTTGGGGGGTGACTGGAGGAAGGCCGCGGCACGCTATAATCGTTATCCTTTCCCACAGCGGCGGCCATTCCCATGAAAGTCCTGGTTTCGGTCAAGCGCGTCGTCGATTTCAACGTCAAGGTTCGCGTGAAGGGCGATGGTTCGGGTGTGGACACCGCGAACGTCAAGATGTCGATGAATCCGTTCGATGAGATCGCCGTCGAAGAAGCGGTGCGCCTCAAGGAAAAGAGCATCGCAACCGAGATCATCGCGGTCTCTTGCGGAATTGCGGGTAGCCAGGAGACGTTGCGCACCGCGCTCGCACTTGGCGCCGACCGCGCGATCCTGGTCGAGACCGACGTCGATTTGCAGCCGCTTGCGGTAGCGAAGCTCCTGAAGGCCGTCATCGACAAGGAACAGCCCAAGCTCGTCTTGCTGGGCAAGCAGGCGATCGACGACGATTCGCATCAGACAGGTCAGATGCTGGCGGCGCTCCTCGGCTGGCCGCAGGCGACGTCGGCATCCAAGATCGACATCGCCGGCGACAAGGCGACGGTGAAGCGTGAAGTCGACGGCGGGCTCGAGACGATCGAAACATCGATGCCGCTGGTCGTGACCACCGATCTGCGCCTGAACGAGCCGCGTTACGCGACGCTGCCCAACATCATGAAGGCGAAAAAGAAGCCGCTCGATGTTCTGAAGCCGGACGCACTCGGTGTCGATGTCGCACCGCGGCTCGCGACGCTCAAAGTGGTGGAGCCGGCCAAGCGCAAGGGCGGCGGCAAGGTCGCCGACGTTGCCGAGTTGGTCGGCAAGCTACGAAACGAAGCAAAAGTCATTTCGTGATCGGAGCGCAGCCGTGACTACTCTGTTGCTCGCCGATCACGATAACGCGTCGCTCAACGCCGCGACGTTGAACGCCGTCACCGCCGCGCAAAAGATAGGCGGCGCTCTGACGCTTTTCGTGGTTGGCCACAACGCGGCACCGGTCGCAGAGGCTGCGGCGAAGATTCCAGGAGTGGCAAAGGTCCTCCATGCGGACGCGCCCTACTTCGGCGAGCCCGACCGCCGAAAATGTCGCCGCAACGGTCGTCGCCGTGACGAAGACGGGCGGATTCAGTCACGTGCTCGCTGCGGCGACGGGTTATGGCAAGAATGTCGCACCTCGCGTCGCCGCGCTGCTCGACGTCGCGCAGATTTCGGAAATCATCGCCGTCGAATCACCGGATACGTTCGTGCGTCCCATCTACGCGGGCAGCGCGTTCGCGACGGTGCAGTCGAAGGACGCGATCAAGGTCGTCACCGTGCGGGCAACGGGCTTCGATGCGGCGCCTGCAACGGGCGGGAATGCGACGGTGGAAAAGGTGGACGCGGCGCCCGACACTGGCCTGTCCCGCGTCACGGGACAGGAGCTCACGAAATCGGATCGTCCCGCGCTCACAGGTGCGCGTGTCGTGATTTCCGGCGGCCGCGGGCTCGGCAGCACGGAAAACTTCAAGATGCTGGAAGCGCTCGCGCAGAAACTCAACGCCGCGATCGGCGCTTCGCGCGCCGCCGTCGACGCGGGCTACGTTCCCAACGATTATCAGGTCGGGCAAACCGGCAAGATCGTGGCGCCCGATCTCTACATCGCGATCGGAATTTCGGGCGCGATTCAGCACCTCGCGGGCATGAAGGACAGCAAGGTGATCGTCGCCATTAACAAGGATCCCGACGCGCCGATTTTCCAGATTGCCGACTACGGCCTGGTGGGCGACCTGTTCCAGATCGTTCCCGAGCTCACTGCGGCGCTCAAGTGATCGCGCATTGTTAGCCTTGGTGCTGAATCGACAATGAGCACGTACCAGGCGCCTCTCGCAGAAATCCAGTTCGTCATGACCGAGCTTGCCGGTCTCGACCAGGTCGCGCAACTACCGGGGTTCGAAGAGGCGACGCCGGACGTCGTGGCGGCCATCCTCGACGAAGGCGCGAAATTCGCGACCAACGTATTGTCGCCGCTCAACGCCATCGGTGATCGCGAGGGTGCGAAGCGTCTTCCCGACGGCAGCGT
This sequence comes from uncultured beta proteobacterium, assembly GCA_963724975.1. Lineage (GTDB taxonomy): Bacteria > Pseudomonadota > Gammaproteobacteria > Burkholderiales > Casimicrobiaceae > CAIWHR01. The sequence goes on from CAVRXB010000008.1 coordinate 381,532, forward strand.
ACAGACGCCGCCGGGATTCAAGGAAGCCTACCAGCAATTCTGCGACAACGGCTGGAATGGTCTGACCAAGTCGACGGAGTTCGGCGGCCAGGGCTTGCCGCATCTGCTCGGAACAGCGGTCGAGGAAATGTGGCACGCGTCGAATCTCGCCTTCAACCTGTGCGCGATGCTGACGCAAGGAGCGATCGAATCGATCGAGCTCGCCGGTTCGCGGGACCTGAAGGAAAAATTCCTGCCCAAGATGGTGGCCGGCACGTGGGCCGGCACGATGAACTTGACCGAGCCGCAGGCGGGCTCGGACTTGGCCGCGGTGCGTACCAGGGCAGTTCCGCAAGGCGATGGCACCTACAGGCTTCAGGGCCAGAAAATCTTCATCACTTACGGCGAGCAGGATTACACCGAGAACATCATCCATCTCGTGCTCGCGCGCACGCCGGATGCGCCCGAAGGCGTCAAGGGCATTTCGCTTTTCGTGGTGCCGAAATTCCTGGTCAACCCGGACGGCTCGCTCGGTGCGCGCAACGACGTCCTGTGCACGTCGATCGAGCACAAGCTCGGGATTCATGCGAGTCCGACCGCGGTGCTCGCTTACGGCGACCACGGCGGCGCCGTCGGATATCTCGTCGGCGAGGAGAACCGCGGGCTCGAGTACATGTTCATCATGATGAATCTCGCGCGCTTTTCCGTGGGGCTCGAGGGCGTGGGGATCGGGGAGCGGGCGTACCAGCGCGCAGTCGCTTTCGCGCGCGAGCGCGTGCAGGGTAAGGTCGTCGGCTTGGACAATGGCGCGAAGGCGTCGCCGATCATCGAGCACCCGGATATAAGGCGGATGCTGATGACGATGCGCGCCAACGTCGAAGCCTTGCGCGCCGTCGCGTATGTCACCAGCGCTGCGATGGACCAAGCGACCCACGATCCGGATCCTGCTGCGCGCAAGCGGCATCAGGCGTTCGTCGATTTCATGATTCCGATCGTGAAGGGGTGCACCACGGAGATGGCGCAGCAAGTCGCATCTCTCGGCATTCAAGTGCACGGCGGCATGGGATTCATCGAGGAAACGGGTGCCGCCCAGCATTATCGCGACGCGCGCATCATCACCATCTACGAAGGCACTACAGGCATTCAGGCGAACGATCTGATCGGGCGCAAGACCGCGCGCGACGGCGGCGCGGTTGCGAAAGCGATCGCCGGTGAGATCGACAAGGTCGCGAGCGAATTATCGAGCCACGCCGATGCGAATCTGCGGGACATCGGGGCGCGCCTCAAGGAAGCTGTCACCGCCGCACGGACGGCAGTGGATTGGGTCGTTCCGACCTATGGCGCGAACACGCGCGCCGCGCATGCCGGCGCAGTCCCGTATCTCGAGCTGTGGGGGCTCGTCGCCGGCGGGTGGCAAATGGGACGTGCGGCGCTGATCGCTGCACGGCATCTCGCCGAAGGCACGGAAGATGCGCGCTTCATGACCGCGAAGATCCAGACCGCACGTTTCTACGCCGACTGCCTGTTGCCGCGCGCGACGAGCCTTGCTCGCACGATCACCGACGGCAGCGATTCGGTGCTCGCCGTCGCGGCCGAGCAGTTCTGACCGACGCAGCGTCCCGCGCGATTCGCGCCGGCCGCGGAGCAGCTAGAACGCGGTCGGCGTAATCGGAATGACCCGTCCTCCCGGCAGAGTCATCATGCCCGCGGTGTTGGACGAAAACACGATCGATACGTTTCCGTCGTTGCCGGCAAGCGTGGGGAAGACGTAAGGGCAAGATGAAGATATGCATTGGCCGTTCAAGAACTTGTCCAGCCTTCCCGTCCAGGTGTTTCCAGAAAGAGGTCCGGACGCGATATACCATTGCGGCGCGCCGTTCGCCTGAAATGAGAAGAACACCACGACCAGCACCCCATGCTTGAAATCGAAGGAAAAGCCCGTTCCCTGTTCGCTCGGGTTGGACCAGTTGCCGGGCTGCGGTGAAATGCTCGCGAGCGCCTGGACCGACCCGGTCTGTCCCGCGAAATTCGTCGCCACGTTCGGTATGGTGGCGCCGAATTTGTCAATGGCGTTTACGCCATCGGTCGGCAGCGCGGTGTAGCTAAAAATCTGGCCAGCGGGCCAGTTGATCTGGCCTGCAGTGAGCGAAAGAAACCCGTTTGAAACCGTGAAGTCCGGCGTCACGATACCAAGCGCGGCGAAGCCCGTCGTCGCGATGAGAAGCCGCTTGCCAGCCGTATCTCCCGGCAGGTTGGTCATGAAAGTAAAGGACTTGGGCCCCCCCAAGCCGCTGGTTACGACGTTTGCCCGGCCAGGAAATTCTCGCCGGAAGATGTCGTGGTCATGACCATGAACTGAACTGTGCCGTCGGTGTTCGAGTAGAGCTGCTCGACCGTCCACAGGTGGAACGAGGCCGAAGCGACCGATGCGGCCAGAAGCAACGCGACGGCAACGCAGGCTGCTAAAAATCGTCTCATCGTGAACTCCTTGAAAATGCGAGGATGGCCCGCGCGCAGGCAATCCCTCCGGTAACAGGTCAACAGCGGCAAAATGGCAGCTATTCCGCGCTGGATCCCGGAAGGCGCGATCCGCAGCGTAAGCTTGGGCCGCGAGGTACTCAGCTCTTGACTGCGGCGGGAATCGCGATGACTCCGTGTGGCGCGAACGCCACTGCGACAGTCATGCCGGCAGCGAGCGGACGGTCGACACGGTTGTCGATCGTGAAAAGCGAGCCGATGCCCGTGTCCACCGTGTATTCCATCGTGTAGCCGAGATAGGCGGCCTTGCGCACGATGCCCGCGAGCGGCGACGCGCCTGCGGGCTCGAGATGAATCGCCTCCGGACGAATCGCGACGTCGATCTCGCCGTCCGTGAGTCCCCGGTGTGCAACGGAGATCGTCAACGGTCCCAACGCGACGTCGCCTTCGGTCGCATCGCGGCGCCGCAGCGTTCCACGCACGCGGTTGGCTTCGCCCATGAATCCCGCGACGAACCCATCTTTCGGCTGTGCGTACAGTTCACGTGGCGCGCCTTCCTGCGCGATCACCGCCCTGTCCATGACGATGATGCGATCGGATACCGCCAGTGCCTCCGATTGATCATGCGTCACGTAGACGACGGTGAGGCCCAGACGCTGCTGCAGATCGCGGATTTCCTCGCGCATCTGGCGGCGCAGCCGGGCATCGAGGTTTGACAGCGGTTCATCGAACAGCAATACCGAAGGTTCGAGAACGAGCGCGCGCGCGACAGCCACCCGCTGCTGCTGACCGCCCGAGAGTTCGGAAGGCAGCCGCGAGCCGAGCCCGGTCAACCCTACGGTCGCGAGCGCGGCGTTGGCCTTCTCGCGGGCAGCTCCTTTCGCGACGCCGGACACCGAAAGGCCGTAGCCGACATTTTCCTCGACCGTCATGTGCGGGAATAGCGCGTAGCTTTGAAACACCATCGACACGTCGCGCTCGGCTGCCGGGACTTTCGTCACGTCGACATCGCCAATGTGGATCACGCCGGAGGTGGGCAGCTCCAGTCCCGCGATCATGCGCAGGATCGTTGTCTTGCCGCAGCCCGACGGGCCGAGCAACGTGACGAGCGTGCGCGGGGCGATCGCGAACGAGACGCTGCGAACCGCGGTGACATCACCGTAGCGTTTGGTGACATCGTGAAATTCGATGGAAGCAGCTTTCATTGGACACCTATTTTCAGTGGCGTTTTCGGCAATTACACTGCGCTGCGCGCGACCGGCGCAAGCACTGGCGCCGCAACCGGCCCTCGCCGCCCCAGCCGCCGCTCGCCGACGACAAGCCGTATCAGCCAGATCGCGGCCAGCATCAGCACGATCAGCACCGAGCAGTAAGCGATAGCGACGCCGTAGTCGCCGTTGACGACCCGATTGATGATATACGTGGTGGCCATCTCATGCTCCGCCGAGACAAGGAAGATCACAGCGGATACCGTAGTCACGGCGCGTACGAAGCTGTAGACGAGCGCTGCGACAATCGCGGGCTTCAGGAGCGGCAGGATCACTCGTCGCAGCGTCGTGAATCCGCGCGCGCCAAGCGTCACCGATGCCTCGTCCAGGCTCTTGTCGATCTGCGTCATTGCCGCCATGCCGGCGCGCACGCCGACCGGCATGTTGCGAAATATGAAGCATATGATCAACACGATGCCGGTTCCGGTGATCTCGATCGGCGGCACATTGAACGCCAGTATGTACGACACGCCGATGACGGTGCCCGGGATTGCGAACGACAGCATTGTGCCGAATTCGAAGGCCGCTTTGCCCTTGAAGCTCTGGCGTGTCAGAAGATACGCGGAAAGGATCCCGAGCGCCGCCGTGAGGGGAGCGGCAAGGGCGGACAGTTTGATCGTCGTCCAGAACGAGTTCCACGCGGCGCCGGCCCACAGGATGCCGTGGCTCGTCCACTCGATCGCGAACGCTTTCGCGTAGTGCTTGAGCGTCAGCGAATAGTCGCGGCCCCATGTCTCGACGAACCCGCCCACGAGTGCCATGACGTAGATGATCAACGTGAGCGCCGACCACGGAATCGCAACGCCGTAGCAAAGACGGCGCACGCGATCGGGCAGCTGCGTCGGGAGACCCGAATCGCCCTTGCCGGCGAGCGACGTGTAGACCTTGCGGCCGAGGACCCAGCGCTGTACAAAAAACGCGGCAAGCGCGAAGGCGAGCAGCAGGATGCCAAGGGTGGCCGCGCGGCCCTGGTCGAGTTGCGCGCCCACCACCGAAAAGAACACCTCGGTCGACAGCACGCCGAAATTGCCGCCGAGCAGGATCGGGTTGCCGAAATCGGCGATCGATTCGATGAAGCTGATGAGGAATGCGTTGGCAAGACCGGGACGCATCAATGGCAATGAAATGTCGTTGAACACGCGCCAGCGGTTGGCGCGTAGCGTCTGCGCCGCTTCCTCCATGCTCGGCGAGACGCCCTCGACGACGCCGATGAGCACGAGGAATGCGATCGGCGTGAAGGCGAACACCTGCGCGAGCAGGACACCCTGAAGGCCGTAGATCCAGCGGCCGAGCTGCACGCCGAAAGCGTACTCGACGAACTGGTTGATGACGCCGGAGCGGCCGAAAATCAGGATCAGGCTAAGGCCGATCACGAAGGGTGGCGTGATGATGGGCAGCACCGAAAGAAAGCGCAGCATTTTCTTATAGCGAAACGTCGTGCGGCTCCAGATCAGCGCGAACGCGAGACCGAGGCCGGTGCAAGCGATCGCGCACGAAAACGCGAGGAGCAGCGTATTCCAGGCGACGCCGCAGCGGGTCGCACCCGCAACGCAACCGATGCCCCATACTTTTTCGGTGAACATTCGGCGCGCAAACGCACTCAGAGAGAGCGTCTCGCTAGCGTCCTGCGCCGCCGAAATCAGGATTCTGAAAACGGGAAAAAACGTGAATACCGCGACGAGCAGCGCAACGCCCACCGCGCTTCCAGCGACGAACGCATCGCCCTTGAAATAGCCGCGGCCGGCAAGACCGAGCGCGAAGAACATCGCAAATGCCGACAGCGCCAAGCACGCGCCCAATCCCATTCCATACTGGCCGATGGCAAGCGGGGGCAGCAGCGCCTTCAATGACTCGAAGTACCACCCCGTCGGCCCGATGACGAAGCCCTGTCCGAGCGTATAGATGAAGCCGAGAGCGCCGATGCCGATCAAGGCATTCGCCCTCGATTCCGAACGCGCGATCGCAAGCGCGCCGGCGCCGGCGGCAAGGAAGGCGGCAACCGGCCACAGCCATGCGCGTCCAAACGAATACGCGTGCAGCCAGGCAGGTCCGTTCTCCTTCGTGCGCCAGTGGGCGATCCAGTCGAGCGACCAGATCGAATCCGAAACTGCGTACCAAGGGACAAGTGCTACGCCGATGCCGCCGACGGCAAGCCAGAATGCGGCCGCCTTCATCGGGCCCCCACGCTTGCGGCCTCATCGACCAATTCGGCCGCTACGCTGCCCCCCGAGGGGACGCAATTCGCGCCTTGGGGCGGCCCGGCGGCGCTCATGTGGGCCCCCACGCTTGCGGCCTCATCGGCAAATTCGGCCGCTACGCTGCCCCCCGAGGGGACGCAATTCGCGCCTTGGGGCGGCCCGGCGGCGCTCATGCGCGATCGCTCATGCCGGCTTCACTTCACCGACGCGTTGATGTCTTTCTCCCACCGTTCCAACAGCCGCTTGCGCACTTCACTCGACCCGTATTTTGCGAAGTCGTAATTGATCACCTTGACGTCGGCAAAATTCGGGACCATCGCCGGCAACGGAACGCCGCGATTGGTGGGGATGGCGTACTCCTTCACTTCGAGGCCGATCTTTTGCGCATCGACCGTCAATGCCCAGTCGGCGAACTTCCTTGCGTTGTCGAGATTGCGCGACCCCTTGATGATCGCCATCGAGCCGACCTCGTAGCCGACCCCTTCGCACGGAAGGACCGCCTTCACCGGAAAGCCGGCGGCGATCTCGTTGATGACGCCATGGAGGACGGTGCTGCCCACGAAAATCTCGCCGCGCTTGACCGCCGTCATTGGCCCGATCCCCGAACGCGCATACGAGGCGACGTTGGCATTGAGCGCTTTCATGTAGCTGAACGCTTCATCTTCGCCGAAGACCTGTACGAGCGAGGCAAGCATCAAATACGCCGTACCCGACGTACCGGGATTGCCGAGCATGACTTCGCCCTTCAATTTCGGGTCGAGCAGATCCTTCCAGCACTTTGGGACCGGCAGCTTCCGTTTGTCCGCGAGCTCCGTGTTGTAGCCAAGTGCAAGAATCCCGCCGTAGACACCCGCAACCTGATATTTCGAGATTTCGGAAATGCGACGCGCCCAGTCATGCAGTTGCGGGAGATTCGGCGACTGGTAGGTCTCCAGCAACCCTTCCTCCGCGGCCTGCAGATACGAGTCCGCTGCGCCCGCCCACCAGATGTCGCCCTTTGGATTCGCTTTCTCGGCCTTCACCTGCGCCAGCATTTCTCCCGTCGCCTTCTGTACGACCGCGACTCTCACGCCGGTCGTCTTCTCGAATCCGACCGCCATTCCTTGGCACCACGCGGTATTGGGCGAACTGCAATAGAGATTCAGCTGGCCCTGGGCAGACGCGAGTGGAGCAAGCGCGAGAGCAATGGCAGCGACGAACGAACGGCAGGACATCCAGGCCTCCTGGTCAGAGCAGATGTAAGCGCGTGGATCGTCGGCTCACCGAATGTCAGCTTCGTAGACGTACAGCGTAGGTTTTTCGTCGTCAGGCGTGAAGTTCATCGTGCCCTCCCTCGCGGCGTCACTTCGGAATGCTGCCGACTTCCTTGTCCCAGCGCTCGAGCAGTCGTTTGCGCTCCGCGGCAGCGCCATACTTCGCGAAATCGTAACTGATGAGCTTGATCTCGGCCGGTTTCGGCGAAAGCGGCGAAATCGGCGTGGCTGTGTTCGACGGCAGCTGGAATTGCTTCGCCTGCGCCCCCAGCGCCTGCGCTTTTGGCGTCAGCGCCCAGTCGACGAACTTCTTTGCGTTGTCGAGATTGCGCGCACCCTTGACGATCGACATCGATCCGATCTCGTACCCGGTTCCCTCGCACGGCGCGACACTCTTGACCGGAAACCCGGCCTGCGCCTCGGTGACGACGTCGTGAATGAACGCCACCGCCACCAGATTCTCGCCCCGCGCCGTCGCCTTGATCGGCCCCACGCCCTGGCGTGCGTAATTGGTGATGTTCTTGTGCATTCCCTTAAGCAGCTTGAATGCTTCTTCCTCTCCGAATACCTGCACGAGTGTCGCGATCGCCGTGTAGGCGGTCCCCGAGGCATTGGGATTGGCCATCTGGACATCATTTGCGTAGTCCGGCTTCGCGAGATCTTTCCAGCACGCGGGGGCGGGGACTTTCTTCTTTGCCAGCAATTCGGTGTTGTACCCAAGGCCGAGAACGCCTAGATAAAGCCCCACCGTGCGGTACTTCGCCTGCTCCGCCTGCTTTTGCGCCCATGGCTGCAGCTGTGAAAGCATCGGCGATCTGTATTCCTCGGTCAGTCCCAGTTCCGCCGCCTGCAGATGCGGATCGCCGGTGCCGCCGAACCAGACATCGAGCTTCGGGTTTGCTTTTTCCGCGGCGAGCTGCGCCATCGATTCGCCGGACCCTTTCAGCGTCATCGTCGTCTTGATGCCTGTCTCCTTCTCGAACTCGACGCCTGCGAGGTTGCACCAATCGGCCTGCACGGAACAGATGACGTTGAGCTGGTTTTGCGCGGCGGTCGGACCGGCATGGCACGCGATGAGCCCCGCAGCGGTCGCAACGAGGCACGATGAGCGCAACGAAACCATGGGGAATACCTCCGGGGGTGCGGGAAGGGCGCGGCGAGGCTGTAATATTCTGCCAACGCCGACATGGGCGTCAACTGAATTGCGAGGGGCGAAAGGCCCGCTGGGGCCGGGTACGGGAATGCTTCGCTTTGGCGTCGACCTGGGCGGGACCAAAACCGAAATCGTCGCGCTCGATGCACGCGGGGCGGAGGTGCTGCGCCGTCGAGTGTCCACGCCGGGAGGCGACTATATCGCGATCATCGCGGCGGTCGCTCGCCTTGTCACCGATGCCGAGCGAGAGCTTGGCGTGACCGGCTCCGTCGGCATCGGCATGCCTGGCTCTATCTCGCGAGCGACCGGATTGCTGCGAGGATCGAATTCCGTCTGCCTCAACGGGCAGCCGATCAAGCGCGATCTCGAGACCGCTCTTGCGCGCGAAGTGCGAATCACCAACGACGCCAATTGCTTTGCGCTTTCGGAGGCAACCGACGGCGCAGGCGAGGGCGCCGAAGTCGTGTTCGGTGCGATTCTCGGCACCGGTGTGGGCGCCGGCATCGTCGTGCACGGACGTGTCCTCGACGGGCCCAATGCAATCGCCGGCGAGTGGGGCCACAACCCGTTGCCATGGCCGCGCGACGATGAGCGGCCCGGGCCGGCGTGTTTCTGCGGTCGTTACGGATGTATCGAAACGTTCGTTTCCGGCCCCGGTATCGAGCGCGATCATCTCCACGCGTCAGGCGACGCGCTGAAATCGCACACGATCGTCGCGCGTGCCGAGATGGGCGACACCGAGTGCGAGGCGACTTTCGCGCGTTATGAGGATCGGCTCGCGCGCGCGCTCGCGCATGTCGTCAATCTGCTCGATCCGGATGTGATCGTGCTCGGGGGCGGAATGTCGAACGTCGAGCGGCTCTACAGAACCGTACCAACGCTGTGGGAGCCGCGCGTGTTCTCCGACCGCGTCGACACCCGTCTCGTGCGCCATCGGCATGGCGACTCGAGCGGCGTGCGCGGCGCGGCGTGGCTCTGGGGACGCTGATCAACCGCTCGCTGCGACGCATCTAGCGGCCTGCAACGGGGGAATCGATAGTGTCTGGCTGGCTCTTCGCGCCGATTGCTTTGTTGCCGTTGCTCGTAAGGGGGCTCGGCCATTGCTTCGCAACGGCGCCTCGCACTCGGCGCGAATAGCGGCGCCATACCACGTTCGTTCACTACCGATTCCCCCGTTACAGGCCACTAGAGCGTGCGCAGGAATGCGACCAGATCGGCCTTTTCATCGTCAGTGAGGCCGATGCCGAAGCGGGTATTGTAGAAATCGACGACGGTGTCGAGATCGCTTGCCGATCCGTTGTGAAAATACGGCGCGCGCGCCGCGAGGGTGTGGAGGATCGGTCCTTTGAAACGACCGATGTCGTTCCACTTGCCGGTGATCATTGCACGCCCGGGATCGGTCGTCTGGACAACCAGCGCAGGATTCGCCCTGTTGCGCAGCGTATAGAGCGGCAAGTCAGGCGTTCGACGCGAGAGATCGGTCAAGCCGATGTCGAGCGGAGCCGGAACCGAGTGGTTGCCTGCGCTGGGTGTGTCGTGGCATGTCGTGCACGTCCCTTGCAACAGCGGCACGCTGAGGTCGTCGTTCAGCCCATTGACCCCGGTGATCTGGATCGGCTTGCCGTTAAAGAGTCTCTCGCCTCGCGCGACGGCGCGACGAGCCTCGGAACGGCTGCCGTCGGCGCCGCCGCGATCGAGCGTATCCCACACATCGTAGAGATTGAACACCGTCGGGTTGAAGAGGGCGCCGGTGCGATAATCGCCGGACACGACGTCGTTGATGCCGAAATAGAACTCCTGTTTGCTCAGGTATTCCGGTCCGCCGCGCGCGTGCCGTGCGTTGAGTTCGCCCGCGTCATGATCGAACACCTGCGCGCTGAAGAGCGTCGTCTCGAAGGCGACGATCGCCTCGCGTTGTTCGTCGGTCAGCGGCTGCGCTGCCTGCGCGTGGCCGGTAGTCGCGCTATTGGACTGATGCGCGAAATCGAAGTGGATCGTGGCGAAGCACTTGGTCGTGCCGAGAATGCAGTCCTTCGAAGTCGGATCGAGAAACGTTTCCCGTCCGTCCCACATGACCGTGCTCAGGAACTTGAGATTGGTGGAGGGCAGCGGCCGACGGAACAGCGACAGCTCGTTTGCACTGGCGTAGCCATAGGGGTCATCGACCGCGATCAGGTCGAATTCGGCATTTTCCGGAATCCCGATGCCAACTCGAATGAGACCTTTGCCGAGCAGCATCGAATAGGCGCTGCGACGCGCGTCGACGGTCGAGACATCCGCATTCGGCGAGTTCGAGCCATCGTTGGTACGAAAGATCGGATCCATTCCGTCGGTCAGGTCGAATCGCGCCCGAACGTGTTCGGGAGTGACCGTCCAGCCATCACCCGGCTGATGGCAGGTTCCGCAACTGCGCCCGTTCGTGCCGAGGCTCTGGAAGAACGGGCTGTCGAGGTCGACGGAGCCCGCCGTGCTGAACGTCGCAGCGAAGCCGCTCGGATTGTGGAAGGGGACCATGTTGGGGAGATGTCCCTGACGCTCCGCTTCGCCGGGAACGCTGACGATCAGCAAGGCGGCGAGCAGCTGTGGTGCATAACGACAAGCGTGCTTCGTGTTCATGGTCCGTTCTCCTGGCTCGAGTGGAACTAGGTTTCCTTCGTCTCCCAAGTGTCAGTGGCGGGACTTACGTCCTCGTTCGGTCGATGCAGGCGCTCGATTCTCGCGATCAACTCCCCGGACAAGGGGATTGCCGCTTCGCGAACCATGCGCCGGCGCGCGTGGTAGGCCGCGTGCGCGCCGCAGTTGAAACGGAACCACGTCTTCGCCTCGACTAGCTCGCCTTGGCCATCGATGAAGTCGGCGACCCACAAGGTGTCGTTGCGCAAGTAGATTGCAACTTCGCGCCGCTCCGACTGGCGCAAAAGCTGTCCTTGTATGAGATGCATGGCTGCGGTCGTTATGGACGACGGTGCGAATCTTCGATTGCCGTTGCGACCAAGTCTTGAAAAAACTCTTAAAAAACCATTAAATTCCGGAATCGATCGTGGACTGGTCGGGGCGGGAGTAGCCGTTGCGCATAGCGGATCGGCGCTTCGCAGTGTGGTTCAATGGAAACACGCCGCCCGGGCGATTGCGGCGCTTGGAGGGCGGCAATGCGCGCGATCACGCTGGTCGATGCACTGAAGCGGATGCTCAAGGGCAAAGGCATCACCTATGCGGTGGTTGCCGAGGCGCTCGAGTTGAGCGAGGCGAGCGTCAAGCGGATGTTCTCGCGTCGCGATTTCACATTGCAACGCCTGGAAGACATCTGCCGCGTGACAAGCATCGATTTCGCCGAGCTCGCCCAAGAAGCAGCTGCCGAAGGCGAGGGGGCGACGCACCTCACCGCGGAGCAGGAGCGGGAAATCGTTTCCGATCCGACGCTGATGCTGATCGCGCTATGCGCCGTCGGCAACTGGACGTTCCAGCAGATCGTCGAGACCTACGATATCCCTGAGGCCGAATGCCTTCGCTGCCTCGCCCGCCTCGACAGGCACCGAATTATCGAGCTCGGGCCGGGCAATCGGATCCGCTCGCTCATCGATCGCACGTTCTCCTGGCTTCCGGGCGGTCCGATCCAGCGCTATTTCCGCGCCAGCGTGGAATCCGAATTCCTGTCGAGCAAGTTCGATCGGCCCGGTGAGCTGTTCCTCTACATCAACGGCATGCTGTCGCGGCACAGCACCGCCGAAGTGACCGCGCGTATGCGACGCGTCGCGCATGAATTCGCGGATCTGCACGCGGCCGACCGCGCATTGCCATTGTCCGAACGTCATGGTGCCAGCATGCTGCTCGCGATCCGCCCGTGGAAACCCCGTGCGTTTCGCGCGTTGCGACGCAAGGATCGCGAACCGGTTCCCGCCGGTCGCTTGCTCAACCCGATGCTGGATCGCGAATCGCCGAAGGACTCGGGCCCCACGCGCAAGCCCCGCGCGCGGTAGCGGCTTTTGCCACCGGGGGTATCGCCGGGCGCGACTTTCGCAATGCCACTGTACGCTCGGCCCAGGACCGCGCATCGTGGTCTGGCGGGCATGTGCCCGCTCTCTAACACAAGGAATCACATGCTGAGCGTCTCGAAGCGACTCGCCGCGGCTGCTGCTGTCCCGGCGCTGGCACTGACAGGATGCTATGTTGTTCCCATTGCCCCGGACGGCACGCCCGTCTATCCCTATGCGCACACGCCGCCGCCGTATACCGTGGTCCCTTATCCGCCACCGCCGGTTGTCGCCCGATCGCCGATGCCGGCGACCCTGAATGCGAGACTCTATCCTGTCAACGACCTCGCCACGCAAACGGGCGTGATTAGCGGAACCGTCACCAACATGATGACGGGCAAGGGAAGGTTCCAACTCGATTACAAGGGCGAGCTCCTTACCGGTGAAGCAACGCGCGTCTCCGGTGATGAACGCCGCGGAATAGCCAATGCGTATGGCGAGCGCGGAACGTACATGAGCTGCGAATACCGGATGAACACGCCATACCAGGGTGCGGGTGAGTGCACGTTGTCGAACGGCGCGAAATACGAGGTGCATCTCGGTAGCTGACGCGCAATCTGACAAGTCGTGAAATTTGCACCCTTTCAAGCCGGCCGAGCGCCGGCTTTTTTTATCCGCCCAACGGTCGGTGCCCGCGGTTTTTTTACCTTTCTTCCTCCGCTTTGAAGAAATGTCCTACGCGCTAAATACCATAACCTATTGTTTTTGCACGAGCTGTGGGGTGACACGTTGGTTGCGGCAATCGTCGGTAGTGCCGCGCTCAAAACGATCCGATGGGCCGGCCACGCGTCGTTGGTGGGCCATGCCACCAACGTCAGCCGAGCCCTCGCTGCCAAACGTCGCGGTTAGCGGCGGCGAGGATCGGCTTGCGCTCGGAGGCGTGCTCGACGTCCGCACGCTTGCCTCGGCAACCGAGTCGCGCCGCTGCTATCGAAACGGCCCAAGGAAGAACCGGCGTCGGAAAGATTCCCTGTCACGGCGAGATGATGTCGGGCGGATTCTGCGGCGTGCGCATTCGCGCCGCCCCGTCTTACATGCCCGAGTAGTTGGGCCCGCCGCCGCCCTCGGGCGCGACCCACACGATATTTTGCAAGGGGTCCTTGATGTCGCAGGTTTTGCAATGCACGCAGTTGGGAGCGTTGATCTGCAGACGCTTCGTCCCGTCGTTCGCGTCGACGAATTCATAGACGCCGGCCGGGCAATAGCGCGCTTCGGGCCCGGCGTACCGTGCAAGGTTGACGGCTACCGGAATCGACGGGTCCTTCAGGGTGAGATGTGACGGCTGATTCTCTTCGTGATTGGTGTTGGACAGAAAAACCGACGACAGCTTGTCGAAGGTGAGCGTGTTGTCCGGCTTCGGATAATCGATCGGTACGCATTCGGCTGCCGGCTTCAGTGTTTCGTGGTCGGCGTGCTGGCGATGCAGTGTCCACGGAGCTTTGCCGCGCAGCACGATCTGGTCGATGCCGAAAAGCAGCGCCCCACTGATCAGACCGCGATCGAGATACGGCTTGAAATTGCGCGCCCGGTGGAGCTCATCATGAAGCCAAGACGCTTCGAATGCGACGGGATAGGCAACGAGCTCGTCGCGCGTGCGGCCGCTTGCCAGCGCATCGAACACCGCGTCAGCGGCCATCGCCCCGGATTTGATGGCCGCGTGCGATCCCTTGATTCGCGGCGCATTGAGGAAGCCCGCATCGCAGCCGATCAGGGCGCCGCCCGGAAACACGAGCTTCGGCAGCGACTGAAGTCCGCTTGCGTTGATCGCGCGCGCGCCATACGAGACCCGCTTGCCGCCCTCGAGGAACGTGCGTATTGCGGGATGCGTCTTATAACGCTGGAATTCGAGGAACGGCTCGAGATAGGGATTCGTGTACCCGAGACCAACGACCAGACCGATCGAAACCAGACGATGCTCGGCGTGATACATGAAACCGCCACCGTATGTCGAATTGTCGAGCGGCCACCCGGCGCTGTGCAGCACCAGCCCGGGCACATGCTGCGCCGGATCGATTTCCCATAGTTCCTTGACGCCGATCCCCCAAGTCTGCGGATCTCGGCCAGCATCGAGCTTGAACTTCGCGATGACGGCTTTGCCGAGATGGCCGCGCGCGCCTTCCGCGAATAAAGTGTACTTGCCGATGAGCTCGACACCGGGTTGGAAATTGGCGGTCGGCTGCCCATCCTTGCCGACGCCCACGTTGCCCGTCGCGACGCCGCGCACGGCGCCGAGCCTCGTCGTAGAGCACTTCCGCGCCGGCGAAGCCGGCGAATATCTCGACGCCGAGGGCCTCCGCCTGCTGGCCGAGCCAGCGCACGACGTTGCCGAGGCTGACGATGTAGCAACCCTCGTTGACGAAGCATTGCGGGAGCAGTGCATGCGGGATGGCGATTGCCTTGGCTTTCGTAAGCAGCCAGAAGCGGTCCTCGCTGACCGGCGTGTCGAGCGGCGCGCCTTTCTCCTTCCAGTCTGGCAGAAGCTCCGTCAGCGCCCGCGGGTCCATTACCGCACCGGAAAGAATGTGTGCGCCGAGCTCGGAGCCTTTTTCCAGCACGACGACGCTCACGTCCTTGCCGGCTTCGGTTGCGCGCTGTTTCAAGCGGATTGCGGCCGCGAGACCGGCGGGTCCCCCGCCGACGATCACGACGTCGTATTCCATTCGTTCGCGTTCCATGCCGAAGTCCCAGGCGTCGGATGTCGTCGACGGAATGCAATTGTATAATTCTTTACGTCACTGCCGCGGATGCCATGGAGAAGCGTTGACCCACAAGCCCAGATTGCTTGTACACACGTCGTTCCAGAATATCCGCTGGGGTGACATGGACGCTCTTGGCCACGTCAACAATATCGTTTACTTCCAATACATGGAGCAGGCGCGCATCGAGTGGGCGCACGCGCTAGACCGGGAGCGAGGCGCGCACGACGGCACCGGGCACGTCATTGTCAACGCAAACTGCACGTTCATGGCGCCGCTCGTTTATCCGGGCGACCTCGAAGTGCGGATGTATCTTGGTGACCCAGGGCGCACGAGTGTAGGCAGTTTCTACGAGATCTGGCACGACGGCCGAAAATTCGCCGAGGGTGCGGCCAAGATCGTCTGGATAGATCTCGCAAGCGGACGATCGGTGCCGCTGCCGGATAGAATCACGACGCGGCTGCGCGCGCTGGGAGCAGGTGTCGCCAGCTGATTGCATCAGGCGGCACCGTAGGTTCAATCACCCCGATGACGACGAACGTTCCCCTTTGGCAGCCGACGCAGGAGCGCATTGCGCGCGCGAATATCACGGACTTCGCGTCCCGCATCGCGCGCGAAACTGGTCGGACATTCCCCGATTACAAGACGCTCTGGCGTTGGTCGAACGACGAGCGCGAGGCCTTCTGGCGCGCGCTCTGGGATTGCGCCGGCATCGTCGGCGAACGCGGCGAACGCACGCTGGTCGATGGGCACAGGATGCCGGGCGCGCGATGGTTTCCGGACGCGCGCTTGAACTTCGCCGAGAATCTGCTCGCTGCGCGCGGGGGCGACGCCGCCGCGGATGCCCTTGTGTTTCGTGGCGAGGATCGCGATCGTCGGCACGTCACGTACGGCGAGCTGACGGCAATGACGTCGCGCATGGCCGCCGCGCTGCAGGCATCGGAGATCACGGCCGGCGACCGCGTCGCGGCCTACATCCCGAACCTTCCCGAGACGATTGTCGCGATGCTTGGCGTCACATCGTTCGGAGCGGTATGGTCGTCGTGCTCGCCGGATTTCGGTGTGCGCGGCGTTCTCGACCGCTTCGGCCAGATCGAGCCCCGCGTCCTCGTGACCGTCGACGGCTACTGGTACAACGGCAAGGCGTTGCCGATAGTCGACAAGGTCGCCGAGATCGTTGCCGGGCTGCCGACTGTCGAGCGGGTTATCGTCGTCCCGTACCTCGAACGCTCGGGCGGCCCCCTGGCAAGACTTTCCGGTATTCGCGGCGCGATCCGCTGGGACGATTACCTGGCGCCGCACGCGGCGGGCACCATCGCGTTTGCCAAGCTCCCGTTCGACCATCCGGTGTACATCCTCTATTCGTCGGGCACGACCGGCGTTCCGAAGTGCATCGTGCATGGCGCGGGCGGAACCTTGCTGCAGCACGTCAAGGAGCATCTGCTGCACGGCGATCTTAAACGTGGAGACCGCCTGTTCTACTTCACGACCTGCGGCTGGATGATGTGGAACTGGCTCGCGTCGGGGCTTGCCGCGCGCGCAGCACTCTTGCTGTTCGACGGCGCGCCGTTCATCGACCGCGGCCGCGTGTTGTGGGATTTCGCCGAAGAAGAACGAATGACGCACTTCGGCACGTCGGCGAAGTACATCGATGCTGCTCACAAGCTCGGCGTGGTGCCGCGCAAGGATTTCGAGCTCACGCATCTGCGGACGATGTTTTCCACCGGGAGCCCGCTCGCGCCCGAGAGCTTCGACTACGTCTACCAGTGCGTCAAAGACGACCTGTGCCTGTCGTCGATCTCGGGTGGTACGGACATCGTGTCGTGCTTTGCGCTCGGCAATCCGACGCTTCCCGTCTGGCGAGGCGAGCTGCAGTGCCGGGGCCTGGGGCTTGCGGTCGAGGTCTTCGACGATGATGGCAAGCCGATCCCTCCCGGGACCGGCATGCGCGGCGAGCTTGTCTGCACCGCGCCGTTTCCTTCGATGCCCGTCGGTTTCTGGAATGACCCCGATGGCGCGAAATACCGTGCCGCGTACTTTGAGCGCTTCCCCGGTGTCTGGTGCCATGGCGATTACGTCGAATTGACCGAACACGACGGCCTCGTCATCCATGGCCGCTCCGACGCAACGTTGAATCCGGGAGGTGTCCGGATCGGCACCGCGGAAATCTATCGTCAGGTCGAACAGCTGCCCGAGGTTGTCGAAAGCCTCGTAATCGGCCAGGACTGGCCCCCCGGCGAGGTGGGCGACGTGCGCGTCGTGCTGTTCGTGAAGTTGAAGGACGGGCTCGCGCTCGACGATGCATTGATCGAGCGGATCCGAGCGCACGTGCGCGCCAACACGACGCCCCGCCACGTGCCGGCCCGCGTTGTGCAGGTAACCGACATTCCGCGCACGAAAAGCAACAAGATCGTCGAGCTTGCGGTGCGCGACGTCGTGCACGGATTGCCCGTGAAGAACATCGAGGCGCTCGCCAACCCCGAGGCGCTCGAGCAATTCCGCGATCGTCCCGAGCTTCGCGGCTGACCGCGTCCAGCGACCGTAACGATCACCGATCGCGACCACCGGCTGCCATGAACTTCATCGCCGTTCTCGCTGCGCTGGGACTCGAGCAATGGCGCGCGTTTCGGTGGCGCGCGGTGCTCGAGCGCGCTTTCATCGGCTACGCGCGATGGCTCGACGAAAAGCTCAATGCCGGCACGCTGCAGCACGGCGTGTTCGCAACCGTCGCCGCGCTGGTGCCGCCGGTTGCCGTCGCGGGGGTCGGACATGCGGTGCTCGCCGCCGTTAACCCGCTGCTGGCCCTCGCCTGGGATATTTTGCTCCTCTATCTGCTGATGGGATTCCGGCGCTTCAGCCATGCGTATACGGATGTCGTGGCTGCGCTGAAGGCGGGCGACGTCCCGGTCGCTCGACGTGCGCTCGCGGCGTGGCGCGGAAGCGTGGCGTCGGACCTCTCGGCAACAGACGTCGCAAAGCTCGCGATCGAGCAAGGCCTCATGGATACCTATCGGCAGGTCTTCGCCGCATTGTTCTGGTTCACGGTCCTGCCCGGGCCCGCGGGCGCCGTGCTCTACCGGGCGGTGGCGTTGCTGGCTGACGAATGGCGCGGCGACGCAGGAAGCGGTACTGACGTCACCCCGATCGTGCGTGCACGCAACGCATTCGGCGCGCCGGCGCGGCGCCTGCTCTGGGTTCTCGATTGGGTTCCCGTGCGCCTCACCGCTTTGTCGTTCGCGATCGTCGGCGATTTCGAGGATGCGGTGCATTGCTGGCGGACCCAAGCGGCAAGCTGGGCGAAGCAGGAGGGCGGCGAGCATGCGGGCATCGTGCTTGCAAGTGGCGCCGGCGCGCTTGGCGTCGTGCTGGGTGGCGCGCTGCCTGTGCCTGGCGGCGAGACCGAATTCCGCCCCGAGCTTGGGATGGGCGACGCGGCGGACGCGGAGCTGTTGCCGAGCGGCGTGGGCCTCGTCTGGCGAGCGCTGGTGCTGTGGCTCCTGCTGATGCTCCTGCTGACGCTCGCGTACTGGGCACCGGGCGGCGGCTAGCGAAGACCGCCCGCGTAGCTCATCGCCCGGGCCGACGCGCGTACGCGCTCGCGGCGACAAGCTCGTGCAGCAAGGCGAGCCGATGCGGTGCCATGCGGCCGTCCGCCACCGCGTCCTGCACGGCGCATCCCGGCTCGTTGCGGTGCTGACAGTCGCGAAACCGGCAGCTTTCGAGAAGCGGCCGCAACTCGACGAACGCATGCGCGATCGCCTGGGGTTCGATGTGCGCAAGACCGAACGCCTTCAAACCGGGCGTATCGACGATCCAGCCGTTACCTAAGGTGGTCGGCAGCAAATGCAGTGTCGAGTTCGACGTCGTATGGCGTCCTGTGGCGAGCGCTTCGGAGATGTCCGCGGTCTTCGCGCCCGCCGCCGGCGCAATCGCATTCAGTATTGTCGACTTGCCCATGCCCGACTGTCCGATCAGTGCGGTCTTCTGGCCGGCGAGCCAGGGCAGCAGCGGCGAGGCGTCGATCGTTGCCGACAATTCCACTATTCCGTAGCCTAGCCGGGCGAAGGGCTCGAGTCGCGCGAGGAGTTCATCGAACCCTGGAAGATCGGACTTGTTCGCCGCGAGAATGAATCGGCACGCCTGTGCCTCGGCAGCGATGCTCCACCGGTGGATCAGCTCCTCGTCGAGCGAGAGTCCGGGTGCCACGACCCCGCACACCTGAGTAACGTTCGCCGCGATCAGTTTTTCGTGGAACGCGTCAGAGCGGTAGAAGAGGGACTTCCGCGGCGCGACCGACTCGATCACGCCACCTTCCGTTGCCCGCGCAATGCGCACGAGATCACCGCAGGCGAGCATCGTGGTGCGGCCCTTGAGCACGCAGTCGATCATTTCCCCGTGGGGAAGCGCAACGGCGAAACTGCGGCGGCGGCACGCGACGACGAGGCCCTCGCGCAGGGCATCGTCACCGGGCCGAAGGACGCTCACGCGCGCAAGTCGTCGACTTGCGCGGCGCAGACGATGTCGTTCATCGTGACGCCGCCGGCACTGTGCGTCGACCACGTGACCGTGCAGTGATCGTAGTGGACCGAAAGATCCGGATGGTGATCCTCACGCTGCGCAATCGCAGCGACGGCGTTCACGAAAGCGATCGTCTCCGGATAGCCGGCAAAGTCGAACTTCTTCTCGATCGCATCACCCGCGAGCGTCCATCCGGACAGCGCCTGCAAATGCCTGTCGGTATCGGAGGCCGAGAGCCGCGCAGCGCCGGGCCTGCAATGCTGCCCGGCAAGCGCGCGCCGCGCTGCTGCCGCGTCGCCGCGGTCGGTCGCTGTCATGGCGCAAACTTGTAGAACTGGATATTGAGATACGCCGCGATGTGCTCTTCTTCCTCGGGGAAATAACCCTTGGCGAGGTTGGTATTGCATGCCTGCACCTGCGCGAGCAATTTGGCCGGAGTCTTGACGCGATGGTCGGGCCGCGTGTACATGCGGTCGGGATCATCCGCGAACTTGGCCGCGTGACAGCTGACGCAGTCGCGATCGACGATTGCCTTCCCCGCCTTGGCATCGCCGGCCGCAAACGGCGCGGGCTGTTGCTGCGCCACGGCCGCCGTCGCAGCGACCGCTGCCATCAATGCAAAGACCGCCACATGCCGGGTCATCGTGAGCCTCCTTTCGCGACCAGACGTCAGGTCGTCCGCAGTCGAGCGATGCGAAGCGCGGCTGGCGGGTGCGAATCATAAACGGCCGAATAGATGGGATCCGGCGTCAACGTCGAAGCGTTGTCTTCGTACAACTTCACGAGCGCGTGCACGAGCGCGGCGGCTGACGCGTTTCTCGCGGCGAAAGCATCCGCCTCGAACTCGTGGCGGCGCGAATAGAGTGACGATAGCGGCCCGAGCATGAACGTGAATACCGGCAGCGCAAGGAAGAAGAGGATCAGCGCCACACCCGGGCGCCCCGGCGACGCCGGCACGCCAAGACCTTCGTAGAACCACGGCGCAGAGGCGAGCATCGCGAGGAGCGCAAGAAAGAAAAGCGCCAGTGCGGCGGACCACGCCATCCGCTTCAGCACGTGATGGAGGCGGAAATGGCCGAGCTCGTGGGCAAGGACGGCCTCGATCTCCTCGGGGGCAAGGCGGTTCAGCAGCGTGTCGAAGAACACGATTCGCTTGGCGCGGCCGAAGCCCGTGAAAAATGCATTGCCGTGGCTCGAGCGGCGCGAGCCGTCCATCACGAAGAGGCCTTTGTTCGCGAAGCCGCAACGCGCGAGCAGCGCCTCGATCGTCGAGCGCGCGGGCCCCTCCGGCAGCGGCGAGAATTTGTTGAACAGCGGCGCAATGACCGTGGGGTAGAGCGCCAGCACGAGGAACTGGAAGGCAATCCAGGCAAGCCATGCCCACAGCCACCAGTACGAGCCGCTGGTGCGCATCAGCCACAAAACGAGCGCCGCCAAAGGCAATCCCAGCACCGCGGCGACCGCGACACCCTTGGCGATGTCGGCGATCCACAGGGCACGCGTTGTTCGGTTGAATCCAAACTTCGCTTCGATGCCGAACGTATTCACGTACGAAAACGGCAGGCCGACAACGCCCGCGATGAGCGCAACGGCGGCGAGGAGCGCGAGATCCGTGCCGAGCCATCCGAGGCCGAGCGAAGCGGTCCACCCGACGAGAGCCGCCAATCCGCCACCCAACGTAAGTGCTAACAGGAGCAGAGCTTCGACACCGGTTTCGATGACGCCGAAGCGCGTGCGCGCCACTGTGTAGTCGGCGGCTTTCTGGTGTGCGGCAAGCGCAATGCGATCGGCGAACGCGGGCGGGACTTCGAGCCGATGGGCGGCCACAAAACGAGTCTGCCGGTACGCGAGCCAGAGCTTCGCGGCGAGCGACAAGCCGAGAGCGGCGACAAAGACGGCGGTAAAAAGCGCGGCGGTCACGATGAACGAGTGGAAACCGGCGGCCGGAGCGGCGCGATGTGGGAGAATGCGCGGCCTATTCTACGCCACCCGCCATGCCCGCCGACGCCACCCGCCTCATCTGGATCGACCTCGAGATGACCGGCCTGAAGCCGGAACGAGACCGCATCATCGAGCTCGCGCTGGTTGTCACCGACGGTGATCTCGCGACCGTCGCCGAGGCGCCGGTGTGGGCCGTGCATCAGGACGACGCCGCGCTCGAGGCGATGGATTCGTGGAACAAGAGCACGCACAGCCGATCGGGTCTGATCGACCGCGTGAAAGCGTCGACGTTCGCCGAAGCCTACGTCGAGGCGGCGGCGCTCGCGTTCCTGCGCGAGCACGTGCCCGTGAAGGCGTCGCCGATGTGCGGGAACTCGATCTGCCAGGACCGGCGTTTCCTGGCGCGCTGGATGCCGGAGCTCGAGGACTATTTCCATTACCGCAATCTCGATGTCTCGACGCTGAAGGAGCTCGCGCGCCGGTGGAAGCCCGACCTGATGAAGGGGATTCCGAAGGAAGGCAAGCACGAAGCGCTTGCCGATGTCTACGAATCGATCGCGGAGATGAAGTATTACCGTGAGACGTTCATACGCCCCTGAAGTGTCCCGAAACGGAATTCGAAACGGACAGATTCGACCAAGCTGAAGCGCGGTCGATGCAAGGACCGAGATCGACCCTGAGCAGACGTTTTGAGGTCAGCGCTTGTCGAAAGGGTGGTTCGCGTTCAATCTACGTCCGTTCGGCACGAATGGGAGGCGTCATGGGAAAGGCAGAACAAAAGACTCTCGACTGGATTGATCAGGCACCGTTTTCGTTCTCGGGATCGGCAATGACGAACGCTTCACCCGACGCGGTGTTTGCCGTCCTGGCAGACCACGAACGCTGGCCCGAGTGGTTCCCGGTTATCACGAAAACGGTAGTGCTCGGTGAACAACGAGAGGGAGTCGGCACCCGGCGCTTGACCACGATTCCGGGCGGCAGCATCGAAGAGCTCATCTTAGCTTGGGACGCTGGCCGGCGTTTTGCCTTCACCGCCACCGCAGTTCGCCCGGCGATCGTGCACGCGCTCTTGGACGACTGCCGTATCGAGTCCGTGGAGAGCGGAGCAAGAGTTACCTACAACGTGTATCTCGACCCCGCGGGGATGGTTCACCCGCTCTTGGATCTGATGAAGGGAATGCTGGGGTCAGAGCTCACCAAGGGGATGCACGCACTTGCCGCTCGCGCCGAGGGGCGCTGAACGGTCTTAGCGCGAGAGGGAGCAGACTGGTTTCGACCAAACTGTACGAGCGTTACCACTCGTTTGAACGGGTCGGCACGCGCTTCCCAACGAACAGAGCAATGCGAAGGACCACTCCCGCGCAATCTGGTCGAGTAAGCTGACCGACTGCTAGTGGCTGTGGATTCAACTGGTCGGCGCAACACATGCTAGGTTTAGGAGACGCAACAGCAAGTGCTTGTCACGTCGGTACTAATCGCAAGTAGCACTGTTTCCTGGGCCCTCTCACTCGTGCTTGTACGAGCTCGGATCGTCGCTAAGCCACATCGCAGGAAGGCCGTCGGCCTCAAACCCTTGTCTCTAAGGATGGACGGTGTTGCGTCGACCGGTTGAGCCCGCAGCCGATAGCAGCCTGTCACCAACGACGGCTATCGTGACCTGCCCCCGTTTGCGCTACCGAGTCGAAGTTCGTAAAGTCCAGGTTGCAAGATTAAACGATTGTCAGCTCAGGGCGGTGGTCTGAACGTAAACGGTGCCGGGCTGCGAACTCCGCCGGTGGCATGCGACCTATCGCGCTGTGCGGTCGCGCCTGGTTGTAGTCGCGCCGCCATTCAGCGATCACTGCTCGGGCGTGAGCTAGGTTGTTGAAGTAGTGATCGTTGAGACACTCGTCACGAAACTTCCCGTTAAAACTCTCGATGTAGGCGTTCTGCGTGGGCTTGCCTGCTGCGATCAGCTTGAGATCGACGCCACAGCCGTAGGCCCAGCGGTCGAGGGCCCGGCTGGTGAATTCGGGTCCCTGGTCGGTGCGAATGGCCCGTGGCAAACCACGGAATTGACCGATCGCGTCCAGAACGCGGGCTACGTAGCCACCTGAGATGCCATAGTCGACAGCGATATCCAGACATTCACGGGTGAAGTCGTCGACGATTGTCAGGCACTTGATCCGACGTCCGCTGGCGAGTGCATCCATCACAAAGTCGATGCTCCAAATCTGGTTCGGACCTGTGGGCACCTGCAGCGCTTGCCGATCCACCATCACACCCTTGCGACGCCGACGCTTGCGCACGCTCAGTGCCGCCTCCCGGTACAGCCGATAGACCTTCTTATGGTTCGCCTGCACGCCTTCTCGACGCAACAGATCATGGATGCGGCGGTAGCCGAATCGTCTCCGCGCGTACGCCAGGTCAATGATTCGGACCTTCAACGCGGTCGTCTCCGGCGCTTCGATCACCACCCGCCGCAGTGTTGTTCTGGCAAGCCCCACAAGCCCGCAGGCGCGCCGCTCGGAGATCGTGAGCGCTTGGCGCATCTTCATCACCGCCTGCCGCTTGGCCTGTGGGGCTAGCGTTTTACCCCGAAGGCGACCTTCAGCGCCTCGACATCCAAATGCGCCTCGGCCAGCAGCTTCTTCAGCTTCGCGTTCTCCGCCTCCAGCTCGCGCAGGCGCTTGGCTTCCGCCACCTGCATTCCGCCGAACTTCGACCGCCAACCGTAGAACGCCGCATCGCTGAATCCGTGCCTACGACACAGGTCCTTCACGGCTACGCCAGCTTCCGCTTCCTTCAAAAACCCGATGATCTGCTGCTCGGTAAATCGCCTCTTCTTCACGTCCGTCTCTCCTCTCAGAAACGGACTTTACTAACTTCTCGGCGGTATCGTCTAAGGGGTGCAGGTCAACGGCTCCGAGAAACGACTTCCCGCCGCACACATGTTTGCCGGCGCGGCAGGCATTATCGTCCGCGCTGCGGCAGCGTTCGTGTTGACGCCGGTCAAACAATGTTTGGAAATCGCAAACGTAGATGCCTGCTGTGTTTGCTGGAGCGCGGTTCGCTGTTCCTGCAGCCTGGAGCAGCTTGACCGCCTCGCCCCTGTCGTGCCACCGCGCGTCCACCGTCACCGCTACTCGGCGTGCTGCCGCGAACGGCCGCTTACGGGAAATTTCCGCAGCGACCCCGAACGGCGGGAGCTGGCCGTAAGCAGCCTGTCGTTGAGGCGGTCGCTCTCGACCCTAAGTCGCCGCTCGCGTTACTACTCAGCCCGCGACGGGCGAGTGGTGCCCGACGTCACACGTGCCAAACCGTGCGTGGCGCGGTCAGCGCGCCATTCGAAACGCGGACTCCCAGTCGGTCTTCGAGAACGAAGCGTAGGCCTGGGACGCTTCCGCGTCCACCTGCAGCGGCGTCGAAGCGCGGTCCCATACCAAGTAGCCAATCATGGCAATTGCCACTATGAGCACGATGCCGGCAACACAGCGCTTGGTCACCAATCTGAACTTCGATGCGTCGCCGCGCTGAGCACGCACGTCCGTGCACTCGAACGACGAAAACGCTTCTGTATTCATCGTTGGCCTCCTTATCCTGCCTTGGCGCACCAGTCTTCAGAATATGGCGTTTCGTCCCGATCAAATCTTGATCTCGGTCATCCGGGCGTCTTAAATCAACCAACGTTGCCTAACGCGCATCGGCGCACCATCGGAATGACGTTTCAAGTCTCCGATGTGCAAATTGCGGATTCGGCCATCCGACGCGTCGCATCGGCCAACCGCGGCTCTTGCCGTTCTGAAATTGCCGGGAGGGCTCGGTTTCGCCGCCAATTCCGGTTTTGGCCGTTAGCTGTGCGTCACCGGCGACCGCTTACCACTGTGAATTCAACTGGTCAGCGCAACACATGCTAGGTTTCAGAGACGCAACAGCAAGTGCTTGTAAAATCGGCACTAATCGCAAGTAGTGCTGTTTCCTGGTCACTCTCATTCGCGCTTGAATAACCTCGGATCGTCGCTAAGCTGCATCGCAGGAAGGCCTTAGGCTTCAAAGCTCTGTCTGGAAGGATGGACGGTGTTGCGTCGACCGGTTGAGCCCGCAACACACTCCGGTCGTTCACGCATCCCGCAAGTGCGTGGACGGTTGGCGACCATCCTGTCGCTCCTCAGTCGGCGGCCGCCTGCATCGGGCTGTTGCGCTCGCGCCCCGTGCCGGCCTGGACCACGGCGAACGCGCTCATGTTGACGATGCGGCGCACCGTCGCCGTCGGCGTCAGGATGTGCGCCGGCCGTGCGCTGCCGAGCAGCATCGGGCCGACCGTGATGCCTTCGCCGGACACGGTGCGCAGCAGGTTGTACGAGATGTTCGCCGCGTCGAGGTTCGGCATGATCAGCACGTTCGCGTCGCCGGTGAGCCGCGATCCGGGGAACTCGCGCTCGCGGATGGCAGTATTGAGCGCCGAGTCGCCATGCATCTCGCCGTCGCACTCCAGGTCGGGCGCAAGTTGCTCAAGAAGCTCGCGCGCCGCGCGCATCTTGCGCGCCGAAGCGGTCGGATTGCTGCCGAAGTTCGAGTGCGACAGCAGCGCGACCTTCGGCGTGAGTCCGAACCGCCGCACTTCGTCGGCCGCCATCAGCGTCATCTCGGCGAGCTGCTCGGGTGTGGGCTCCTGGTTGACGTACGTATCGCAGATGAACAGCGTGCGCTGCGGCAGGATCAGCATGTTCATCGCTGCGTAGATCGAGCGGCCGGGGGCGCGCCCGATCGCGTTCTGGATGTTGGCGAGATGGCGCTGGTACTGGCCGACTGTGCCGCAGATCATCGCGTCGGCGGCTCCCATACGGATCAGCATCGCGGCGATCAGCGTCGGTCGCCGCCGCATGTCGAGCTTCGCGACATCGGGACTTACGCCCTCGCGCGCGGCGAGCTTGTGATAAGCGGCCGAGTACTCGAGGTGGCGAGGGTCGTCGTCAGGATTGATCAGTTCGACGTCCTTGCCGGGCGAAAGCCTCAAGCCGAGCTTGGCGATGCGACGCGCGACGATCTCGGGACGGCCGATGACGATCGGCTTCGCGAGTCCTTCGTCGAGCATCACCTGAACGGCGCGCAGCACGCGCTCGTCCTCGCCCTCCGCGTAGACGAGACGTTTCGGCGCGCGCTTGGCCACCTCGAACACCGGCTGCATGATGATGCCGGAGTGGTAGACGTACTGCGCGAGCGATCGGCGATACGCATCGAGGTCGGCGATCGGACGTGTCGCGACGCCGGACTCGGTCGCCGCCTTCGCGACCGCGAACGGCACGTTGACGATCAGCCGCGGATCGAGCGGCTTCGGAATGAGGTAATCGGGGCCGAACGTGAGGTCCTCCCCCGGGTACGCGGCGGCGACGATCTCCGAAGGCTCCGCGTGCGCGAGATCTGCCAGCGCACGTACGCATGCGAGCTTCATCTGCTCGTTGATCGTCGTTGCGCCGACGTCGAGCGCGCCGCGGAACATGAACGGAAAGCACAGCACGTTGTTGACCTGGTTCGGATAGTCCGAGCGCCCGGTCGCGATGATCGAGTCCGGACGCACCGCCTTCGCTTCCTCGGGCATGATCTCCGGCGTCGGGTTGGCGAGCGCGAGTATCAGCGGCTGCTTCGCCATCGTCTTGACCATCTCCGGCTTCAGCACGCCGGCGGTGGACAGTCCGAGAAAGATGTCGGCGCCGTTGCAGGCGTCGGCCAGCGTGCGCGCGGAGCCTCGCGTCGCGTAGCGCGCCTTGCTCGGGTCGATCGACTCGCGGCGCCCTTCGTGCACGACGCCCTTGCTGTCCAGCATGATCACGTTCTCGCGCTTCATGCCGAGCCCGGTCAGCAGGTCGAGGCACGCGATCGCGGCGGCGCCTGCGCCCGAGCAGACGAGCTTCACGCTGCCGATGTCCTTGCCCACGACCTTCAAGCCGTTCAGCACCGCGGCGGCGGTGACGATCGCCGTGCCGTGCTGGTCGTCGTGGAACACCGGAATCTTCAGGCGCTCGCGAAGCTTCTTCTCGATGTAGAAGCACTCAGGCGCCTTGATGTCCTCCAGATTGATGCCGCCGAACGTCGGCTCGAGCATCGCGACGGCGTCGACGATCTTGTCCGGATCGCTTTCGCCGAGCTCGATGTCGAACACGTCGATGCCGGCGAACTTCTTGAAAAGGCATGCCTTGCCTTCCATCACTGGCTTGCCGGCAAGCGCGCCAATGTTGCCGAGCCCGAGCACGGCGGTGCCGTTGGTTACCACGGCGACGAGATTCCCGCGCGCGGTGAGGTTCAGTGCATCGGCGGGATTGGCGGCGATGGCTTCGCACGCCGCAGCGACGCCCGGCGAGTACGCGAGCGAAAGGTCGCGCTGGCTCACCATCGCCTTCGTCGGCTGGACCGAGATCTTGCCGGGGCGCGGCTGCCGGTGATATTCGAGCGCTGCATTGCGCAGTTGCTCGTCCATGGATCCTCCTTGTTGTCGTCGGCGGTCGAGCCGCCGTTACCCAATAGGATGGACCCGCGGCGCGCCGCGGTCGAGGGCCGCGACGCCGGCGCGCGTCGCTACTTGGTCGAGTTGCGAAAGGCCCGATCCTGGCGAAACCAAGACGGCAGCGCTGCGCGGCCCGAGCCGGGGCCTGAGAGCTACTCTGGAAGGCTTGCGCGCCTCAGCCCTGCGTAGAAAGTCGACTCGGCTTGCGATGCCAGAACAGGGAAGGCCGATTCGACTGGCTGCCGCCCCTTCCTGATCGTGCCGATGGTGGCGTTTGGCTCGGCCTTGAGCAGTGCCACGACCGTATGCGCAGCCTTCTCGGCTTCGCCGCTGCTTCCGTACACCGAGGCAAGCACCTCGAGCGCCGCCGCATCGCCGCCCAACGCGTACCACGACTCGCAGGCCTTCGGCGCGTCTTCCAGTTGTGAAGCGTAGACACGGGCCAAACACTGCAATCGCATGAAGTCGGCTAGGCCGCGTTTCTCGTAGATAAGGGTGGCCTCGTCCAGAGGCAGAATCGCGTCCCGCGCCCGCCCCGCAGCGATCAGCAGGTCCATGCGCTCGCTCACGGCCCAGGCGTTTGCGGGGTTTAGGCGGACTGCTTTGTCAGCGCTCGCGAATGCGGCATCCAGCTGGCCCATCGCGGCGAGTGCACTTGCCCTCATGGTCCAGGACGCGGCGCATTCGGGATCGGCCGTGACCGCAGCAAGCGTTAGTCGATCGATTTCGCGCACTATTTCGGCGCGCTCGCGTTCGTCCGATGACGACCTGCGACGGAAAGCAAGTAGTTCGGCGCGTCCAACCAGCGCAGGGACGAACCGCGCATTGACGACGAGTGCCTGCTTCAGAAATTCATCGGCTCGGTTGATCGAACCGGCGCTGCGTGCACTCGCCTCGGCGAACGCGAGTAGGCTGTAGTCCATTGCATCCGGCTTCTTCGGCGGCGCCTTCGCCAGACGCGAGATCTCAAGCTCGACAATCTTGTCCCTGAGCGCCGGCGTGATGCGCTTTGCGGCGATGTCCAGCGACGCATTCGCCATGTGCTGGGGAACCTCGAAGCTGTCGCCCCACACGACCGTGTTCGACGCCGTATCGAGAAGCCGAGCTTCGATCCGGCGCGTCGAACCCGACTGCGTTACTTCGCCAACAAGGGCATAGCGTGCCTTGAGTTCGCTGCGTACGCGTCGCAGGTCCCAGCGTGCGTCCGGCATCGCTTCGACCGCCAGGCCCTTGACGCTGAGCATGTTGCTCTCGGGACTCAGCCCCAGGAGGAGACGCCGTTGCATGCCCGAGGCCAGTTCGCGCGTCGCCGGATCGGATGAGTCCGAACGAAACGGCAGGACGGTCACCGAAAGCTTGTCGAGGTCCTCCTGCTCCGCTGGTTGCACCGACCACCATGCGAGAGAGGCGGCGACCGCCAGCGATGCAGCAAGCGCGGGAACCCAGACCCAGCGGGGCAACGTGGCCGCTTGGCGCAGCCGCGCACGCAAGCGGGCAATTGCTGAGCTCGATCCCGGTAGCACCTCGAAGACGCGGACGGGTCGGCTGATATTCTTGACGCGCTGAATTCCGCAGTCGACAAAATCGACACCGAGGTCTTCCTGAATCTGCTCCTTGAGTGCTTGGGAGATGCAGATGCCCCCAGGGGGAGCAAGAGTCTCGAGGCGCAGGGCAAGGTTAACGCCTCCACCGGCGATATCTTGTTCGTCGATTAGGATGTCGGCGACGTTGATTCCGATCCGGAACCGGATCTGGTCGCGGGAGTGAACCGGGCGGTTTCGCTCCTCGGCTTGCCGCTGGATCTCGACCGCGCAACGAAGCGCTGCAGTCGCGCTGGGAAACTCCGCGAGGATGCCATCGCCGGTGCGCTTGATGACGCGGCCAGCGTGCGAAGCGATCGAGGGTTCAACCGCTTCCCCGAAGACTCTGACCACCCGGATGTGAGTCCCGTTTTCGTCCTGGTCCATGAGCCGGGAATAGCCGGCGACATCGGCGAACAGGACTGCAGCCAAGCGGCGGTTCGGCGATTCGGTAGCCATGAGGTTCCCCTCCTCGGTAGGCATACTCGCTCAAGCCCGAGAGTAGGGGACTAGGTTGCGAGGAAAGGCCGCACAGGTTGACAGAACGTCATTGGCTGCGACGAGACGCGCCGAAGAGACGCGGGGCCTTGCGACCCGAAGTCCTGCGTCGCCGAAAGCGCCGAGATCAGGCGGAAATCGGATGTCCGCTCTTGGCCGAACTCAGCCCGTCAAGATCAGAGTTCATCTTCCACTGCCTGCGAAATCAAATCGCGGCTAGGACACCTAAAGTCGCTGCCGGATTGCTATCGCTTTCGCGCCAGCATCACGCCATCGCCGACGCTTAGCAGGCAGGCTTCGACTCGCGGGTCATCACGGATCTTCATGTTGAGCGCGCGCAGCGCCTTGGTGTCGTCGGTCGTGTTCGACGGATCCGCCACCGCACCACCCCAGAGGACGTTGTCGATTGCGATCATCCCGCCGCGACGCAGCAGCGACAGGCACGCTTCGTAGTACGCGTCGTAGCCGGTCTTGTCGGCGTCGATGAACGCGAAGTCGAAGGTGTCCGCGGTGCCATCGCGCAAAAGGAGGGCGAGCGTCTCTTGTGCGGGCCCGAGCCTCAATTCGATCCGGTCCGCGAGCCCGGCCAGAGCCCAGTATCGGCGTGCAATCGCGGTCCATTCTTCGTTCACATCGCAGCAGATGAGGCGCCCGTCCGGCGGCAATGCGCTCGCGACGCACAATGCGCTGTAGCCGGTAAACGTGCCGATCTCGATCGCCTTGCGCGCGCCGACGAGGCGGGCGAGGAACGCCAAGAGCACACCTTGATCCGCGCCGATCTGCATGCCGCCTTGCGGAATTCGCGCGGTCTCGGCGCGGAGACTTTGCAGGACCGGAGATTCCTTTGCTACGACCGTGCGCAGGTAATCGTCGACGGATTCGGGAAGAAATGAACGATTGGCCATGCTCGCGAATCCTGTTCAAGCAATTGAAGGGCAGGGCGGAGATCGTAACCGGGCCGCACGTCAATGGAAAGTCCCGCTTCTGCGATAATTGTCGCCATGGCCGTTTCAAAGCCTTCGCCGATGACGTTCTGCAGCAACTGCGGCTCGTCAGCAATCGTGCAACGCGTCCCCGACGGCGACAACATGCCACGATTCGTGTGCGGCGACTGCGGGACGATTCACTACCAGAATCCCAAAATCGTGGTGGGATGCCTGCCCGAGTACGAGAAAGACGTGCTGCTCTGCCGGCGCTCGATCGAGCCGCGTCGCGGGCTGTGGACGCTGCCGGCAGGCTTTCTCGAAAACGGCGAGACGATTGTTGCGGGCGCCGTTCGCGAGACGCTGGAGGAAGCGAGCGCGCGGGTCGAGGTTGGCGAGCTCTACACAATGATCAGCCTGCCCCAGATCAACCAGGTCTACGTGATGTTCCGCGCGCGGCTGCTCGACCTCGACTTCGGTCCCGGCCCCGAAAGCCTGGAAGTGCGCTTGTTTGCCGAAGACGAAGTGCCCTGGGAAGAGATGGCGTTTCGCACCATCACGCGCACGCTGCGGAACTACTTCCTCGATCGAAGGTATGGGGCGTTCCCGGTTCATGTCAGCGCGCTGACGCGGCGTGTCCCCCTGCGGCCCGAGCTGTCGGGCGCCGGCTGAATCCTGTTCGTAATCAGAGCTCCGCGGAATCTTGTAAACTCCGCGTGACCGGCATCCGGCACGCACCGCATCCCTTCGGAGGAAACGATGCACATCTGGCCCAACCCCAAAGCGTGGCTTTTCGCGATTGGCAGCGCAGTCGCCTTTTCAGCTCCCGCGATTGCGCAGCAACAGAACCGCATTTCGATCACGACCGGCGGCACCGGCGGCGTTTACTACCCGCTTGGCGGCGGCATGGCCAACGTCCTCTCGAAATCAGTGCCGGGCTTGTCGGCGACGGCGGAGGTTACGGGCGGTTCGGTCGACAACCTGAAGCTTCTTGGTGCAGGCAAATCCGAGGTTGGATTCTCGATGGTCGATGCGTCGTGGGATGCATTCAACGGCACCGACAAATTCAAGGACAACAAAGTCGACGTTCGGACGCTGATGGTGCTCTACCCGAACAAGACGCAGATCGTCACTCTCGACGGTTCTGGAATCAGCAAGCTCGCGGATTTAAAAGGCAAGCGTGTATCGACCGGCGCGCCAGGCAGCGGTGTCGAAGTCATGGCCTTGCGCGTGCTGGAGGCAACCGGGATCGACCCGAAAAAGGACATGAAACAAGAGCGGTTGAGCGCCGCCGAATCGGCCAATGCAATCAAGGATCGCAAGATCGACGCATTCTTCTGGGTGGGCGGCGTCCCGACAGCGGCAATTACCGATCTCGCCGCCACGCCGGGGATCAAGATCAGGCTCATCGACCATGCCGAGGTCGTCGACGCGATGAACAAGAAGTACGGTCCGCTCTACGTCAAAGGCGTCATCCCGGCCGGCTCGTACAGCGGCCAGGACAAGCCCAACGCAAATATCGACGTCTGGAACATCCTCGTCGCGAGCGACAAGATGAGCGACAAGCTCGCCTACGACATCGTGAAGACGTTGTTCGAGAAAAAACCGGATCTCGTCGCCGTGCACCAGGAGGCGCAGAACATCGATCTCAAGAACCAGGCGGTCGGCTCGCCGATTCCGTTCCATCCTGGCGCCAAGAAGTATCTGGAAGAGCAGGGCGTTAAAGTAAAATGATCGTCGTCAAATGAGT
Source organism: uncultured beta proteobacterium (assembly GCA_963724975.1). Lineage (GTDB taxonomy): Bacteria > Pseudomonadota > Gammaproteobacteria > Burkholderiales > Casimicrobiaceae > CAIWHR01. The sequence goes on from CAVRXB010000008.1 coordinate 414,279, forward strand.
GTCGTCAAATGAGTGTCAGGTGAACGCGGCCGACGTGGCGCGTTACCGGCAACTGGCTCATGGCGCCTGAGACCGACCGTCCGACAAGTTCGCAGCCGGACGCGGTCGTTACCGAAGACCGCCTTTCGAAGGCGGTCGAGTTCATCGAGGAAGAGGAGGGCGCCACCAGCCGGTACGGCGGCTGGCTCGCCCGGATGACGACAACGCTGCTCGTCGGCATGTCGCTGTTCCATCTCTACGCGGCCGTCGATATCGTACCGGCGCAGATCCTGCGGCCGGTTCACGTCGGATGGATGCTGCTGCTCGTATTCCTGCTTTTCCCTGTCGCCAAGCGCTTTCGCAACCGCCTCATGTGGTGGGATGCCGTGCTGGCGCTGGCCGGTGTTTCAACGATCGTCTATCTGCTCGCCGGCGGCGACGACTTCTGGGACCGCAACACGCTGCCGGATCGCTATGACATCTTTTTCGGCGCGATGTTCGTCCTCCTGGTCCTGGAAGCCGTGCGCCGGACATCGGGCACGATCATGCTGGTCGTGATCTCGCTCTTCCTCGCGTATGCATTTGCGGGTCCGTGGTTGCCAGGGCAGTGGACGCACCGCGGCTACGACGTTGCGAGCATGAGCGGTTTCCTCTACCAGACGCTCGAAGGCATCTTCGGCACCGCGGTCGATGTTTCGTCGTCGCTCATCATCCTGTTCACGATTTACGGCGCTTTCCTGCAGCAGGCAGGCGCAGGAAAATTCTTCCTCGACTGGAGTTTCGCCGCGATGGGCGGGAAGCGCACCGGTGCTGGCCGCACGGTGGTGCTCGCATCGTTCCTGCTGGGCGGCCCGTCGGGATCGGGCGTTGCCACCACCGTAACGATCGGTTCCGTCGCGTATCCGATGCTGGCGCGAGCCGGTTACGGCAAGGACGCCGCCGGCGGGCTCCTCGCGGCAGGGGGCCTGGGAGCAATCATCTCCCCGCCGGTGCTGGGAGCGGCCGCTTTCCTGATCGCCGAATTCCTGAAGATCAGCTATCTCGATGTCCTGCTGATGGCGACGGTGCCGACGATCCTCTACTACCTGTCGCTGTTCCTGATGGTCGAGCTCGATGCGCGCAAGTTCGGCATGCGAAGTGTTGCCACGCCCGCCCACGAAAAGCTCGGCGCGCTCACCAGGAAATACTGGTACCACTTCCTTTCGCTGATTGCGATCATCGCGTTCATGGTCGCGGGCTTTTCGCCGGTGTTGTCGGTGTTCTGGGCGACGGTCGTCACCTACGCGGTATCGTTTCTGCGCCGTGACACGGCGATGCGGATCTCGAAGCTGATCCTCGCATTGAAGGACGGCTCGCAACAGATGCTGCCCGTGGCCGCGACCTGCGCGGCGGCCGGGATCATCGTCGGCGTCGTCGCCAAGACCGGGCTCGGACTCAAGTTCAGCGCCATCGTCATCGCGTACGCCGGCGGCAGCTTGCTGTTGACGGCGCTCTACACCGCGCTGATCGTCTGGATCATCGGCCTCGCGGTGCCGGTGACCGCCAGCTACATCATCTGCGCGGTGATAGCCGCACCGGCATTGATCAAACTCGGTGTGCCCGACTACGCGGCGCACATGTTCATCTTTTATTATGCGGTGTTGTCCGAGGTCTCGCCGCCGACGGCGCTGTCGCCGTTCGCCGCAGCCGCTATCACCGGCGGCGATCCGTACAAGACGACGCTGCAGTCGTGGAAATACACGCTGCCGGCATTTGTCGTACCCTTTGTATTCGTGCTCGATCCGGCGGGAATCGCGCTCCTTCTGAAGCCGCCGCAGGACGGGTCCTGGCTGCACGTGGGATGGATCTCGTTGACGGCGTGCCTCGGCATTGGCGCGCTTGCAGCGGGAACGCAGAAATGGATGCTCACCGCGTGCACGCAAGTCGAACGGATAACGCTGATCGTGTCCGGCCTGCTGCTCATCTATCCGGCGCCCGCCGCCGATTTCATCGGGCTCGCCGGTGTGACGGCTGTGACCGCATTGCAATGGATGCGGCGGCGCCACGTGGCGGCATGACCGGCGCGTTGGCAACGGAGACCCTATGCGCAAGCTCGAGGTTTTGCTGAACCAGTACGGCGAAACGCACCAGAACCCGGTCAACAAGGCGATTCACTGGGTCTGCGTGCCGCTCATCATGTGGAGCGCGCTGGCCGCGATGTGGATCTTGTCGCCGCTTGCGACGTGCATCTTCATCGCGCTTGCCCTCGTCTATTACGCGAGGATGTCGCTGGCGATGGCGGTTGGAATGTTCGCGATGGCGGCTTTGATGATCATTCCCGTGCCGTTGCTCGGGGAGAAGGCGCTGTGGATCGCCGCCGCCGTATTCGTGCTCGCGTGGATCGGCCAATTCGTGGGCCACGCGATCGAGGGAAGGAAGCCCAAGTTCCTGCAGGACTTGCAATTCCTGTTGATCGGTCCTGCGTGGATCCTGCGGTTCGTCTATCGCGGCATCGGCATCCATTACTGAAATTAGCCGGCGATGTGAAGGCCCGCGGCCGTCAGCGCATCGTGCAGCTGACGAACGTGCGCATGGCCGGTCGTCTCGACGTCGCACACGACGCGCACAGCGGATAGATCCGGGCCAGCAAACGCGCGGTCATGGACGATTTCGCGGATCGATGCGCCGGTCGACGCGATCAGCTCGGCAAGTTCCGCGAGGCCGCCGGGCCGATCGCTGATCGTCACCGTGAAGCGGGCGAGCCGCCCGTCGGCCACCAGGCCGACCTCGATCACGCGGCCGAGCGTCGTCGAATCGATGTTGCCGCCTGCCAGCACCAGTACGACGCGCTTTCCCTTGAGCGCGTCGAGCCGGCCGGCGATGAACGCCGCCAGCGGCGCCGCACCCGCGCCTTCGACCACACTCTTCTCCAGTTCGGCAAGACGCAGGATGGCAAGCGCAATCGACGCCTCGTCCACCGTGACCACGCGATCGACGACGCGGCGCACGATCTCGAACGGTTTGGCGCCGAGCTGCGCCACGGCGAGGCCGTCGGCCAGCGTGGACGCGAGGGCCACCAACTCCGGAGTTCCCCTCGCGAGCGCTACGGTCAGACAGGGGGCCGAATCAGGTTCGACGCCGATAACCTGGACGCCTGGTTTCCTTGCCTTGACCACCGTCCCGATGCCGGCGATCAAGCCCCCGCCGCCCACCGGCACGACGATCGCCTCGATGCCCGGTGTCTGGTCCAGGATTTCGAGCGCAATCGTGCCCTGGCCCGCGATCACGTTCTCGTTGTCGAACGGATGAATGAACGTGAGGCCGTCGCGTTCGGCAAGATCGCCCGCAAACGCGCGCGCTTCGGTCAGGTCGGCGCCATGAAGGATCACGTTGGCGCCGAAATGGCGGCAGTTCGTTACCTTGACCAGCGCGGCGAATTTCGGCATCACGACCGTGATCGGAATGCCAAGCAGACTGCCATGATAGGCAATGCCCTGCGCGTGATTGCCGGCGGAAGCCGCGATCACTCCGCGCTTGCGCTGTTCCGGAGTCAGCATCAAGAGCGCATTGCGTGCACCGCGCTCCTTGAAGCTGCCCGTGCGCTGCAGGTAATCGAGCTTGCAGAAGATGTGCGCGCCGGTGAGTTGCGACAACGGGATCGATTCGACGCACGGGGACAGGTAGACGCCGCCGGCGATCCGGTCGCGGGCGGCCTCGACATCGGCGAGCGTGATCATCGACCGATGCTCAGAAAGGCAGCGCGATGCCGGGCTTCACGGCGCCCAGAACGCGGCGAAATTCGCCCTTGATCCGGTCGAGCGCTGCAGCATCGTCGGCCTCGAAGCGCAACACGATCGTTGGCGTCGTGTTCGAGCCGCGCGCGAGCCCGAAGCCATCCGGATACTCGACGCGCAAACCGTCGATGCGCACGACGTCGGTCGCGCCCGGAAAATCGGCGCTGGCGGCGAGCTTGGCAATGAGCGCATGGTGCTCGCCCTCGGCGCAGGCGACGGCGAGTTCAGGCGTTGAGACGGCGTCTGGCAGCGCGTCGAGAACGGCGGAGGGATCATCGTGCCGCGCGAGAATCTCCAGAAGGCGCGCGCCCGCGTAGAGCCCGTCATCGAAGCCATACCAGCGCTCCTTGAAGAACGTGTGGCCGCTCATTTCACCCGCGAGCGCGGCACCCACTTCCTTCATCTTGCCCTTGATCAACGAATGGCCGGTCTTCCACAGCAGCGGCGTGCCGCCGTGCTCTGCGATCCACGGTTTCAGGTTGCGCGTCGACTTGACGTCGTAAATCACCGTCGCTCCCGGCACGCGTTCCAGCACGTCGGCGGCAAAGAGCATCAGCTGCCGATCGGGATAGATGATGTGTCCGTCTTTGGTCACGACGCCCAGCCGATCGCCGTCGCCATCGAACGCATATCCGAGCTCGAGCCCGTCGGAGCGCACGCGCGCGATCAGATCGGCGAGATTTTCCGGACGGGACGGATCCGGATGATGATTTGGAAAATGTCCATCCACATCGCAGAACAGCTCCGTGACGTCACAACCCAACGCGCGGAAGAGCGCAGGGGCGAACGCACCCGCGACGCCGTTGCCGCAGTCAACCGCAAGCCGCATCGGCCGCGCGAGCTTTACTCCCGCGACGACGCGCGCAAGATAAGCCGAGCCGATATCCTGCGTCCGATAGGAGCCACTCCCGGCACGGACCGCACCCGCCTCGATCCGTCGCTTCAGCGCCTGGATGTCATCGCCGGAGAGCGTGTCGCCGTCGATGACCATCTTGAGCCCGTTGTAATCCGGCGGATTGTGGCTGCCGGTCACCATCACGCTGCATTGCGTGCCGAGATGATGTGCGGCGAAGTACGACATCGGCGTGGTGATCATTCCGACATCGATGACGTTGGCGCCGGCCGCGCGGATACCGTCGGCGAGTGCTGCTGCAAGCGCGGGACCGGAAAGCCTGCCGTCGCGCCCGATGACGAGCGTGTCACGGTTGCGCTCCTGCGCCAAGGTGCCGAGCGCCTGGCCGATGGCGCGGACGATCTCGGGCGCAAGCGTGCGGCCGACGATGCCCCGGATGTCGTAGGCCTTGAATATCTCGGGAGGGAGTTTTGGTGGGTTCATGTCGTCAGGCTAACATCCATGGCGAAAGAACTGGAGCAACCGTTGCGGCAGCCACGTGATGCGGCCCGGAAATGGGCCGACGAGGAAGCCGACGTGGCCGCCGTGCTCCGGTTGCTCGAGCATGACGCTGCGGCTCACTTCGGAACGGCCGGGCAGCGACGTGCCCGGGATGAACGGATCATTCTTCGCGTTGAGCACGAGTGTCGGCAGCGCGACCTCCCGCAGCCACGGCTTGGAAGAGGCCCGTTTCCAGTAGTCGCGCGTGTCCGCGAACCCGTGCAGCGGCGCCGTGACGGCGTTGTCGAAGGCGTACATGGAGTAAGCGTGGCGCACGCGCTTCTCGTCGACCCGCGTGGGAAACTGTCGGGCGAGCAGTCGGCTCTTCGGCTTCAGGGTCATCAGAAAATGCCACGCGTAGATCCGGTTGAAGCCGCGATCGATGTCAATCCCGGACGCGGTCAGGTCGAGCGGCGCCGACACGGCAGCTGCCGACGTGAGCGTCTTCGCAGCAGCGCTGCCCTGACGGCCCAGCCAGTTGAGCAGCGCACTGCCACCCAGCGAGATCCCTGCGGCGTGGATGACGGTGCCCGGTTGCACGCGTTCGCGGACGGCGGCGAGCATTTGGCCGATTTCTTCGTGATCGCCGGAGTGATAAGCGCGCGCCAGCCAATTGCGCTCTCCGCTGCAACCGCGAAAATGGGGAATGACGCCCCTCCAGCCAAGATCGCCGAGTGCCGCCATCAACGCGCGCGCGTACTGCGAGCCTGAATTGCCTTCGAGGCCGTGGAAGAGCACGACCAAAGGCGCGTTGGCGGCTCCTTCCGGCGTCGCGAGCCAGTCGAAATCCCAGAAATCGCCATCGGTTGTGTTCACGCGCTCGCGCCGGTAACGAACCAGTGGCCGCCGCACGAACGTCGGCCAGATGGTTTGCGCATGACCGCCGGCGAGCCAGTGCGGCGCACGATACGGCGCGAGCAGCGGATGAGAGGACGTCACCCGCCACTCCAGAACGGCTTGACGGCTACGAATTTTTTCCAGGCACGTGCGATATCGGGTCCGAGAACCGCGGTGTGCGCCGCCACCCAGCCGCGCACCGCGCCGACAGTAGCGTCGTCGCTCTTGCGCGCGATACTTTCCGTCAGCCGGACGGCAGTCACCGCGTCCTGCCCCTGACCGAGCGCATCCTGCAGCCGCGACAGCGCCTTGATATACGCACGATTGCGTTTGCGCGGGTGCGGCGGCGAAAAGAACTCGGCCGCGTAGCGAAGCTTCTTTGCCGCGATACGCACCGCATGCCGCTCTTCCGGCGTTCCCGCTTCCAGCAACGCTCCGCGCTCGAGCAGTCTTGCATGGCGATGGGCGAGGAGTCTCTCGGCGAGCATCTGCGCAGATTCGACCGGGTGCGCGTGTGCTTCTGCGCGCTCCGCGCAGAACGCGCCGATCGACAGGATCATGCGCTGGAACCGACGCGACCGGACGGCGTCGCGCGCGGCCCTCCTTGCGGCGCTGCGATGCCCGCCGATACTTCGCCGCAGTCGCGCGAGGTCTTTGCGCGCGGCCGGATCCTGATCGAGCGCTGCTGCCAGAGGCGACAGCGTCTCGGTGGCGAGCACGTCCCAGTCGCGTGCCGCACCAAGAATCGCAGCAAGCCAGCGAACCTCCTTTACGAGAGGCGCGACGCGCTTCGCTGCTGCGATGGATTCGAGCAGCCCGAGACACGAGCGCAGCCGGCGCGTGCCGATACGCATTTGATGCACCCATTCCGGATCGGCGGAGGCAAGGAGTCCGCCGGCGTTACCGGCAATGTGGCGGAGGCAGCCCTGTGCGACGGCACGCAAAGCTTGGTCGGCCGGGACATCCGGCGCAAATTCGACGGCTTCCGCGCGCGCCGGCGCCTTCCCGCCTTCCGGATCGCCGCGCACCAGCGCATATCCACGCGCGGCTTTGGTGGCTGTCGCGATCGAAAGTGGCCAGTCGTCGAGCAGGGCGAGTGCCAACGCATACGCCGGCAATGGGGTTCCGTTGCCGATCTCGATTTCGATTTCGGCAATTGGCGCCCGATGTCCGGCAGGACGCTTCGTTTGGATCGCGCCGACATCGATCGCCAGCGTTGCCGTAGTTCCTTGGGGGAACTCGAGCGGCAGTGCACGGCGAACGAGGTCGGTTGCGAAGATCGGCAGGAGCTTCCCGCGTTTTTGCGCCTTGGAAAAAAGCTTGTGCCACGGGGTCTGCATGAGGAGCGCTTGATCGAGGCGCGGCGCCGCGAGGCGCCATTCGTGCTCGTCATGCGCGTGCAGCGCGGCGCCGTCGCTTGCGAGCGGCGGGCCCTTCACTGTCTGCAGCCAGCGTGCACCATCCCGCCGAAGCCGCAGCGTTATTCCTGCATGCTCGAGGTCGAAGGCAGGGGTGTCGTAGTAGGTGCTGATCACGCGCGACGTGCGCAATCGGCCATGCCGCACCGCCACCACCGCCGGGTGGCGCGCAAGATTGGCGGCGCGTGAAACCGCTGCCCGATCCAGCGCAAGCTTGAGCTCGATTTCGGCCGGCACGATCGGAAGTCCGGCTAGAAGCCTGTAGGGCTTGCCTTCGCGCGTGCGACGGCGACGAGTCGGGCGCAGTCCAAGGCCCGAGGCTTAAGAGATACCGGGAGCATGGCGAGGGCGAGTAACGTTTTGGCCCTGCAACGCATACGCGAAAGGAAGCCCGACAGGCTCCGGCGTCAGGCGCCGTCGGCGACCATCAGACGCCGGGCGCGTACCGACTCGGCGAGCATCGAGAGCACGTCGACGGTCGTATCCCAGCCGATGCAGGCATCGGTGATCGATACGCCGTAGAGCAGTTTCTTGCCGGGCACGAGATCCTGCCGCCCGGGGTTGAGGTGGCTCTCCAGCATCACGCCGAAGATGCGCTCATCACCGCCCGCGATTTGCGCCGCGACATCGCGCGCGGCATCAACCTGGCGCTCGTATTTCTTCTGGCTGTTGGCGTGCGAGCAGTCGATCATGAGCTTCGCCGCGAGTCCGGCGGATGCGAGCTCCTTGGAGGTCGCCTCGACGCTCGCTGCGTCGAAGTTCGGCACCTTCCCTCCGCGCAGAATGATGTGACAGTCCTCGTTGCCCGCAGTGTGGACGATCGCCGAGTGCCCACCTTTGGTGACCGACAGAAAATGATGCGGTGCCGATGCCGCCTTGATGGCATCCACCGCGATGCGTACGTCGCCGTCGGTGCCGTTCTTGAATCCGACGGGGCACGACAAGCCCGATGCCAGTTCGCGATGGACCTGGCTTTCGGTTGTCCTCGCGCCGATCGCGCCCCAAGCGATCAGGTCTGCGATGTATTGCGGTGTGATCATGTCGAGGTACTCGGTGCCGGCGGGAAGGTCGAGCTCATTGATTTCGACCAGAATTCGGCGCGCGAGCCGCAAGCCTTCGTTGATCTTGTAGCTGTCGTCCAGATGCGGATCGTTGATTAGACCCTTCCAACCCACCGTCGATCGCGGTTTCTCGAAATAGACACGCATCACGACGATAAGATCGGCGACGAGGTCGTGCTTGATCGCAGCAAGCCTCGTGGCGTAATCGATCGCGGCGTCGTAATCATGGATCGAGCAGGGGCCCACGACCACGAGAAGCCGATCGTCTGCGCCATGCAGCACGCGGTGGATCGCCTGCCGCGTTTCGTAGGTCGCGGTGGCCGCGGAATCGCTCGCCGGAAATTCGCGCAGCAGGTGCGCGGGCGGCGCCAGCTCCATGATCTCCCGGATCCGGGTGTCATCGATCCGGAGGGTGGCTGGGCGGGCCGCGATGGGGGCGCGGTTTGGATGGGTCGTCGGGTTCGGCACAGGAGGCTCAGTCTCGCAAACCGTGTAAAAACAGTCGGTTACGGGTAGATCGTTCTGCGGACCCTCATTGTGCCACGACCCATGTTGCGACGCATCAGCCGAATATGAGACAGCCCGCTCACGGACGTCGGCAAATTCGTTGCCTCGCGCGTTTACCCTGTCGTAGACTGGGCTGGAAGCCCTCTGGAACGTTACAACCCGCTACAAGGCCGGCGTCTGATCGGCCACGTCCTCAACCGCTCTGCGGAGGTTATTCCAATGAAAACCCTACTGACGCTCGCAGCCCTGAGCGCCTTCGCCGTATTCGTGACGCCGTCGTTCGGACAAGGTACGGCCACCACCACTCCCAAGGCGACGCCAGCCCCGGCAGCGGCTGCAGCCGCGCCTGCCGCAACGCCCGCCGCAACCAACTCTCAGCAGGAACGGATGAAGGAGTGCAACGTCAAGGCCGAAGGCAAGAAGGGTGACGAACGCAAGGCGTTCATGAGCGCGTGCCTGTCGGGCAAGGAAGCTGCGCCGAAAATGACGCAGCAAGAAAAGATGACGGCCTGCAACACGAAGGCTGGCGACATGAAGGGTGACGAGCGCAAGGCCTTCATGAGCACCTGCCTCAAAGGTTGAAGCCGCAACGATCAGCCGATAACGGCTGGGTGACCTCCTGTCCACCCGGCCGCGACTGACAGGGCCCCACCGGGCGACCGGCTGGGGCCTTGTTTTTGGGACCTCCGCTCGAGGCCCCCGCATTCCGAGCCGATATTCGCCGAAGCGAATCAGCCGGTCGACTTGACGGTCAGGTTGTTGTCAACGGACTTCACGCCGCTCACGGCCTGCGTGACTTCCGTTGCCTTATCCTTCATCGCTTGCGAGTCAACCGCGCCCGCCAACGTCACGACGCCGTTCTTGGTATCGACGTTGATCTGCAGCGCCTTCAGCATGGGATCGGCTATCATCGCACTCTTGACCTTGGTCGTGATCGCGGTGTCATCGATTGCGGTCGCTGTCTTGTTGGCCGCATTTTCCGTCGTCGCCGCCATCTTGTCGGTCGCGCGGTCCATCTTCTGACCGACCGACTCAGTCGAACTCCGGTCACTGCAACCCGCGCCAAGAAGCGCGACGCTGGCCATTACCGCGGCCAGCAGAGTCATTGACGATTGCTTTTGCATAAAGTCTCCTTTGGATTCGTCGGGTTGGAGAATCGGACTACCACGCCCCGCATGGCTTCGACCTCCTGCCGCACATCCATAGTGGAGTTCCACGCGGCGCATCGGAATCGGACGCCGCCGTTGCGTCTTGTAGGTCTTACTGGACTTGTGTAGGACCGCGACGACGGCACCTACGCCCTTGCTAATCACCGTTAGTGGTTCTGGGCCGCGTCAGTCATCCACGAGGCGTCGAGCGCGCGATCGTTGGGTTGCCGCGAACTCCTGCGAACTGCGCTGCCTTGAGAATCAATAATCCCTTCAGATATTCGCCTTCGGGAAACGCGAGAGCGGCGGGATGGTCGGCGGATGCGCCGAAGCGACCGATGACGACGGCGTCCGCAGCGGCGTCCTGCGCCGCCCCCGCGACGATCTTGCGAAATAGCGCCGTATCGATGCCACCCGAGCACGAAAAGGTGGCGAGCAGCCCGCCCGGGCGCAGCAACTTCAGTGCAAGAAGATTGATGTCCTTGTACGCGCGCGAAGCACGCTCGGCATGCGTCATCGTGGGCGCGAACTTGGGCGGATCGAGCACGATCAGATCGAACGCGGCGGCCTTGTCGCGCAACATGCGCAGCGCCGAAAAGGCATCTGCTTCCTCCCATTCGGCGCGGCTCGCATCGAGCGTGGGGTTGCGCGCGAGGTTCTCGCCCGCGAGTGACAGCGCGTCGGCTGAACTGTCGATTGAAACGACGCGTGTCGCGCCGCCCGCCAACGCGGCCAGGGTGAAGCCGCCGGTGTAGCAAAAAACATTGAGCGTTTCCCGCCCCGCGGCAACCGCCCGCACCGCCGCCCGGCTGTCCCGTTGATCGAGGTAGAAGCCGGTCTTCTGCCCACCGACGACGTCGACCCGATATTCGAGGCCGTCTTCCCGTAGCAGCACGCTGTCGGGCATCGTCCCAAGCGCGAGACCGGTGCGCGGCGGCAGGCCTTCGAGATTGCGCACATCGGCATCGGAGCGCTCGTAGACGCAGCCTGCACCGGTCGCGTTTGCCAGCGCCGCGACCAGGGGCTCGCGCCAACGCTCGCCACCTGCCGAAGACACCTGGAACACGACCGTGTCGCCGTAACGGTCGGCGACGACGCCCGGCAGGCCGTCCGATTCGCCGTGGATCAGCCGGCAGCCCGTGTGGCGCGCATCGAGCATCGCCGCGCGTGCAGCGACCGCGCGTGCGACGCGACGCGCGAAGAACTGGGCATCGATCGCTTCGCGCTCGTCGAACGACCACACGCGGGCACGGATTTGCGAGGACGGCGAAAAGGCCGCGCGCGCGGCAAACGTGCCGTCACTGCGATGGATGTCGACGGTGTCGCCGCTTTGCGGAGTGCCCTCGACGGCCGCGATCGCGCCGGAAAAAATCCACGGATGCCACTCGCGCAGCGATTTGTCGCGGCCGGGCTTGAGCCGCAGTGCGCCGGCTACGTCAGCCAATCGCGATGCCTGCCAGGCGGCCGATCCCGTAAGTGATCGCGCCGGCAACGCCGCCAAGGGCGAGCATTCGCGCTCCCGAGTGCCATGCGCCGCGGCCGGTGAAGAGCGACAACAACGCGCCGACGCCGAACAGCGCGACCGCGGTGATGCCGATTGCAAAAACCAGCGCGCGCGGGCCTGGCGCCAGCACGAACGGTGCAAGCGGCAGCAGCGCGCCCGCGCCGAACGAAAGGAACGACGAGATCGCAGCACCCCATGGCGAGCCGAGTTCCTCGGGATTGAGCCCGAGCTCCTCGCGCGCCAGCGTATCGAGCGCGTGCTCGGGGTCGGCCACGAGCTTGTCGGCGAGCTTTTTTGCTTCTTTCGCCGGGACGCCCTTTGCCGCATAGATCAACGCGAGCTCCTGCGCTTCGGCCTCCGGGTATTCCTCGAGCTCGTCGCGTTCGAGTCCGATCTGATATTCGAAGAGTTCCCGCTGCGAGCGCACCGACACGTATTCTCCCGCGGCCATCGCGAACGCGCCTGCCGCCATACCCGCCACACCGGCCAGCAGCACGGTATTCGGGTCGGGGTTCGCGCCGGCGATACCGAGGATCAGGCTCGCGTTCGATACGAGCCCGTCATTGACGCCGAACACGGCGGCTCGCATGTTGCCGCCGCCGCCAAGCCCGCGGTGGCGGTGTTCGATCCTTGTTCCGGGAAGCGGCGGCGCATGTCCAGGATCGCGTGCGAGCGACGTGCCGTAGATCGCCATACCGCGCACTTTCATCGCCGCGAGGACGCTTTTGACACGGCGCGGGCCGAGCTTGCGAACAAGGGCGGCGACGATTCTCGTGCGCGTGTCGGGTTCGTACGGCGCGGGTGCCGCGCGGCCGCGCGCGGTCAACTGGGCACGCCAGATCGCGGCTTGCGCTTCGGCCTCGCCGGCGAGGCGGCGGAACAGCTCCGCCCGCGTGGTACCCGATTCGGCCTCGGCGCACACGCGATAAAGGAACGCGGAGCGTTGTTCTTCCTGCCAGCTTTCGAGCGGATTCGACATGGCGTTGGCGTCAGGCGGGTGTGAGTGCGGCGTCGATGCGCGCCATGACGTCGGGCGTGAGCTTCGGCGTAATTTCCTGCGCCTTCATGTTCTCGACGACCTGCGACGGGCGGCTCGCACCGGTAATCACCGTGGAAACGTTTGGATTCTTGAGACACCACGCAAGCGACATTTGCGCGAGCGTGCATCCGAGCTCGCCCGCGATCGGCGCCAGGCGTTTGACCACCGCGATCTTGGCGGGTTCGCGAAGGCGCTCGGCAATCCATTCGTAGCCCTTGAGGGTGCCGCGCGAGTCCTGCGGTATGCCGTCGTTGTACTTTCCGGTCAGCATTCCGGATGCAAGGGGACTCCAGATCGTGGTTCCGAGGCCGATGTCGCCGTAGAGACGCGCATATTCCTTTTCGACCCGCTCGCGGTGCAGCAGGTTGTACTGCGGCTGCTCCATCACCGGCTTGTGGAAGTGATGGCGCTCCGCGACTTGCCAGGCGGCCATGATTTCCGCGGCCGTCCATTCCGACGTGCCCCAGTAGAGCGCCTTGCCGGCGGCGATCATGTCGTGCATCGCGTGCACAGTCTCCTCGATCGGCGTATCGGGGTCCGCGCGGTGGCAGAAGACGAGGTCGACGTAATCGAGCTGCAGCCGCGCAAGGGATCCGTCGATTGCTTGCCGCAAGTACTTGCGGTTGAGCGTGTTCTTCTCGTTGGGACCGTCGCGCAAGCCCCAGAAGAATTTGGTCGAGACGATATACGACGAGCGAGGCCAGCCTCGCTTGCGCAGGACCTCGCCCATGATCTTTTCGGAATCGCCCTTCGCGTAGACCTCGGCGTTGTCGAAAAAATTGACGCCCGCGTCGTACGCAGCGGCCATGCATTCGCCGGCGACATCCGTGCCCATCTGGTTCCCATAGGTGACCCAGGAGCCGAACGAAAGTTCGCTGACCTTCAGGCCCGACTTGCCGAGGCGGCGGTAGTTCATGGGGTTCTTCAACGAAACGTGAGCGGCGCGACCGGAGAGTAGAATCGCGAACCCGCATTGTACCCACAAGGAATAAACGATGCCCCGCTCCCCCCGCGGCACTACCCGCCGCCTCGCGAAGCGCAAGCCGCCCCTCTCCGTCGAAGCGCTCTGGGCCATCCGTCGCATCGGCACGCCGACGCTCTCGCCCGATGGCGCGTGGGTGTGCAGCGCCGTGACGCGCTTCGACATGGAGAAGAACGAAAGCAGCACGTCGCTTTGGCTGTTTCCGACGGGGCACGGCCCCGCGCGCAACGGTGCGCGTCGCGCACGGATGTTGACAGCGGGTGATAAAGACAGCGATCCCAAATGGTCGCCGGACGGCAAGTGGATCGCATTCACGGCGAAGCGCAAGGACGACGAGGAGCCGCAGCTCTACCTGATCGCGCCGGACGGCGGTGAAGCTAAACGGCTGACCCGCGTTGCCACCGGCTGCAGTGCGCCAAAATGGTTTGCCAATGGCAAGCGGATCGCCTTCATCTCGTGGGTATGGCCGGATCTCGGCACCCATGCCTTGCAGGCAAAGCGCCGGAAGGAGCGCAAGGATTCGAAGGTCAAGGCGCACGTGACCGAACGCCACGAATTCCGCTTCTGGGATCACTGGCTCACCGACGGCCGCGAACCGCACATTCATGTCTGCGACGTCGCCACCGGGCAATTCACCGATGCGCTCGCCCGTACCGGTCTCGCGCTCCCGCCGTGGGAGCCGTCGTCCGGCGACTACGACATTGCACCCGACGGTCGCGAGATCGCAATCACCGCCGACCTCGGTGCCGAGCCGAGGATGATGAGCCAGACGGATATCGTCACCGTGAGCCTGGCGTCGCGGAAAAAGCGCGTGTTGACGGCAACGACGAAAATGTCGGATGCGCAGCCGCGTTACTCGCCCGATGGGCGCGCGATCGCATTCCATTCGTTCGACACCAAGCGCACGTTCAACGATCAGGGCCACTTGACGCTCTACGACCGGCGCAGCGGCGCAATGCGACGGCTCGCGTCGAAGCTCGATCGCGCGACGAGTCATGTCGCGTGGACGCCCGACAGCCGCGCGTTGCTGGCGACCCTCGAGAGCCATGGCCGTGTGGGCATCGTGCGGCTGCCGCTCGACGCGGCGACGCCGTCGCTGATCGTGCCGGGCGGCACGGTGGGCGGCTTCGCCCAATCGCGCGACGGCTCGGTGCTCGCGTTCGACCGTGCTTCGGTGCAGGCGCCACCCGCGCTCTTCGCGTGCCGTGCCGACGGCAGCGGGGAGCGCAGCATAGAGTCGATGAACCGCGCACTCCTCGCGCGCCACGCCACCGGTGAGGTGCGGGAGGTGACGCTCAAAGGCTGGGGTGGCGAGCCTGTGCAGATGTTCGTCGTCTATCCGCCGAATTTCGACCCGCAGAAGAAGTGGCCGCTCCTGCACTCAATTCACGGCGGTCCGCACGCCGCGCACGTCGACGGCTGGCACTACCGTTGGAACACGCAGGTATTCGCGGGATACGGCTATGTCGTCGCAGCGGTCAACTACCACGGTTCCTCAGGCTTCGGCCAGAAATGGCTGGAGACGATCACGGGCCAGTACGGGAAGAAGGAATACGCGGATGTCGAGGCGGGCACCGACTGGCTGTTACGGCAGGGTTATATCGACCGCTCGCGTCTCGTCGCGACCGGCGGCAGCTACGGCGGCTATATGGTCGCGTACATGAACGGAAACACCGACCGCTACCGCACGTATGTGTGCCACGCGGGCTGCTACGACTGGGTCAGCATGATGGCCACTGACGGCTATCATTTTTTTGCCGACGAGCTTGGCGCATTCCATTGGGACAATCCCGCGCGCGTGATGAAGCAGTCGCCCCATCACTACGTGAAGCACGCGAAGACGCCGACGCTCGTCATTCACGGCGAGCTGGATTATCGCGTGCCGGCCACCCAGGCACTCCAGTACTACGACACGTTGAAGGCGAAGGAAGTGCCGGCGCGCCTCGTCTACTTCCCGGACGAGAATCACTGGGTGCTAAAGCCGCAGAACTCGCGGCTTTGGTACCGGGAATTCTTCGGCTGGATCGCGCGCTACGCGCCGGGCGGCGCAGCGCCGAAACGCTAGGGCCCGCACGGCCGCCCGAAGGGCACTATGCGCCCGCTCTCGGGGCAGCGAACACAAGGCCGAAGGCCGAAGGACAGCCGAAGGCTGGTCCCGCGAAGCGGGATGCAGCGCAGCCGCACAGAGTGAGCGTGGGGGTCCACTAATCCCGAGACTTCAGACGGCAGTCAGCGGCGGGCCGCCGATTTTCTTCTCGTGGCGCTGCTGGCAGGCGAGGCAGCGCGTAGCCGTCGGGTAGGCTGACAGGCGCGCCAGCGCGATCGGTTCGCCGCAGTCGCGGCATTCGCCATACGTGCCGGCGCGCATTCTCGCGAGGGCGAGGTCGACCTCATTGAGTTCCGCCAGCGCATGCCTAACCTCGGCGATGTCGAGCTCGGCCAGACCGTCGGCGACCCCCCATTCATCGCCGCTCTCCTTGATGCGGTTGCGCAGGCCGACCACGCGGTCGTCCTCGCTGCCATCGAGCTGGGTTTTTACTTCGACGCGCAGCTTGGCGCGGCGCTCTTCGAGCTCGCGCTTCAGACGGGCGAGCTCGGCGGGGGGAATAGCGGCGGTCATGGGAGAAGAATCCGGAAACGGTGTCAATGCTCGTGCAGATTATCGTCCTTTTTTGCATCTGCCGAGCCGGGAGGGTCGGTATACAGCGTAATCAAACTCCTACGCGCTGGTCTACCCACCCCCTTGAAACGCGCGAACGGGCCCGCAGATTGAGTGTTGAGGCCGCATCCGGAGACCGATCCCCGGCCCGAAGCGGTCGATCCAGAGCACATGAAAAAGGAGACCCACCCAATGGCGAATGTGACTTTGTACCACCCCTTCGCGGACACCGCGATGGACGACCTCTTCCGCGGCTTTTTCCGGCCGGTCCGCGGGGAGCGTGAAGCCGTATCGATCAAGCTCGACGTGGCAGAAAAGGATGGCGCGTACGTCGTGACGGCCGAGATACCAGGCGTTTCCAAGGATGACATCCAGGTTTCGATCGAAGGCAATCAAGTGACGATCGGCGCCGAAGTGAAGCGCGAAAACGAAAAGAAGGAAGGCGAGCGCGTGCTGCACAGCGAACGCTATTATGGAAGCGCATTTCGGAGCTTCACGTTGCCGAGTGAGCTCGATGAAGAGGCGAGCAAGGCGAAGTACGAGAATGGCGTACTGGAGCTGACGCTTGCCAAGAAGCCTGCTGTTGCCGGCCGCAAGCTGACGATCCAGTAACAGCGGCAATTTGGCAGATCCGCCAGCGGCGGGGGAGAGGTGTTCCCGCCGCTGCGCTTATTTCGGCGCAGTCTTTAGCGGAGTTGTTTCACGGGATACTCGCCGTCCTCGATATTGTCGCGGAAAAAGCTCCAAGGCGAGGAAGCGGACGTAAACCGGCGAAATGTGTCCTGCGACACGCCGCCGTATTCGAACGTGCCTGAGGTGAGTTCGACGACAAGCGTCCGTCGCGTAGCGTCGTACCCGGCGGCACGCAGATTGCCGCCGGAGAGTCGTTTCATTTCCATGACGATCTACTTGGTGGGTTGCCCAATTGTAAACCCGCCCTCGAGCGCGTCCGCAAACTGCGGTGCGGGGTGCTAGGATGCGCACCGGCGCGACAACCGCGACAACCGTATCCTGGGCAGGGTGGACGTGCGGCATTCAAGGCGTGGACTTCGGGCGTTCTGCGTAAGACTGGCGGTGGTAGCGGCCGGATGCGCCGCGCTTGCGTCCCCGGCAGCGGCGGCTGACACAGCGAAAACGCTGCGCGTCGTGTTTTCGATCGCGGAGACGAGCTTCGATCCGCAGTTCGCATCCGACGCCGCCTCCGATGGCGTCATTGCCAACATCTACGAGGCGATGCTCGACTACGACTACCTCGCGCGGCCCGTGAAGCTCGTACCGCGCACACTCGAGGCGATGCCGACGGTCTCGGACGGCGGCAAGACCTATCTCTTCAAGCTCCGCAAAGGCATCTACTTCACGCCCGATCCCGCGTTCAAGGGCAAGCCGCGCGAGCTGACTGCGGCCGACCAGGTGTACGGCCTGAAGCGCCTGCTCGATCCGGCCGTGAAGAGCCCCTGGGTGTTCCTGCTCGACGGCAAGGTCTTGGGCAGCGACGAGGCGCGCGCGAAGGCGGAGAAAGCCGGCAAGCTCGACTACGACGCGCCTATTCCCGGGCTCGAGGTCGTCGATCGCTACACGCTGCGGATCCGGTTGAAAGAGCCGGACCTGCGCTTCATCTACGTGCTCGCCGTGCCGAACACGGCGGCGGTCGCGCGCGAGGTCGTCGAGGCGTACGGACTCGACTTCGGCGCGCATCCGGTCGGCACGGGGCCCTACGTGCTGGGCGAGTACAAGCGCAGCTCGAAGATCGTCCTTCTCGCGAATCCCGCCTACCGCGAGGAGACGTACACGCCGGCCGGACCGATTCCTCCCGAGTCGCAACCGATCGCCGCAGCGCTCAAGGGACAGCGTCTGCCCGTGCCCGGCCGCATCGAGATCAGCGTCATCGAGGAAGGGCAGGCGCAGTGGCTCGCATTCCTCAACCGCGAGGTCGACATGCTCGAGCGGCTGCCGACGGAGTTCATCGAGCAGGCGCTCATCGGCGGCAAGCTCAAGCCCGAGCTCGCCGCGAAGGGGATGCGCCACGAGATCCTACTGCGTCCGAACACGTGGTGGACGTACTTCAACATGGAGGATCCGGTCGTCGGCGGCTACACGCCGGACAAGATCGCGTTGCGTCGCGCGATTGGGATGGCCTTCGACCAGCAGGACGCGATTCGCGTGGTGCTGAAGGGCCGTGCAGTGCCCGCCAACAGCCCGGTCCCCCCCGACATCGCGGGATACGATCCCACGCTCAAGACGAACGCGCAGCTCTTCGACCCGGCCGCATCGCGCGCGCTCCTCGACCGCTTCGGATACAAGGACCGCGACGGCGACGGCTATCGCGAGACGCCCGACGGCAAGCCGCTGACAATCGAGCGGTGGTCGACGCCGAATTCCGTCACGCGCCAGAGCGACGAGCTGTGGAAGAAGAACATGGACGCAATCGGCATCCGGATCGTGTTCAGGAAGGACCGCACGCCCGAGCTGCGCAAGATGGCGCGCCTGGGCAAGATCCCGACGCGCGCCGACGGCTGGAACGCCGACTATCCCGACGCCGAGAATTTCATGCAGCTGCTCTACGGCCCCACGGGTCAGGAGAACAACGCCCGCTTCGATCTGCCGGCATTCAATCGGCTCTACGAGCAGGCGCGCGCACTGCCGGACTCGCCGGCGCGCACGCAGCTCTTCAACAAGATGACGGAGCTCATGCTCGCGTACGCGCCATGGCGGCTCGGATACCACCTGATCGAGGACCAGCTTCTGCAACCGTGGGTGCGCAACTACAAGCCGCATCCGATCAGGTCGCAAACGTGGCAGTACGTCGACGTCGGCGCGTCAACAAAGCCGTAGTGCTGCGGGTTGGGGAACTGCGGAAGCGCCGACCGACCGCTAGATGCGCGCTCGTCAGGACGGCTTCGGGAGAACGTAAGGCTGGCAATCGACGAGCGGCGTGACGCCGCTGTCGCTGTAGTACTCGAGGTCCGTGCCTTTGCCGCGCAGCTCGACCCTGCCGTTGGAGAAGCGCACGCCTGACGCCGTCGGCAACTGGTAGAGCACGACGCGCTCGCCGCCCGGCATCAGGAGGCGTGCTTCGCCTGCGTCGAAGCGCACGACGAGTCGCTCGCCGGCGAGCGTGCACGCGAACGTATTCTTCGCCGCTTCCTGTTCTTCCTTGGTGGGTTTGTCGGCGCAACCGGTGACGGCAAGGACTGCCAGCGCAAAAACAAGCGCAAGGCGCGTAAAAAGCGAAACGACGCGGGACTCGGTCATGCGCGGCTCCGGCGAAGATCGCCGCGAGCATAGCATGATGAAAACGACGCTCGTTAACAGTCGACGACGTTGACGGCCAATCCCCCCAGCGAGCTTTCCTTGTACCGACCCATCATGGTCTGACCTTTCTCGCCCATGGTCCTGACTGCGACGTCGAGACCGATGCGCGGCGGATCAGGCACGCGCAACGCCAACCGCGCAGACTCGACCGCATGCGCCGCCGCCGCGGCGTTGCGCGCAATGCAGGGGTCCTGTACGAGCCCGCCGATCGGATCGCAGGCGAGTCCGATGAACGGCTCGAGCGCGCGCTCGGCGGCATAGAGCAGTTGTCGATTGCTGGCGCTGTTCGCCGCGGCCAACCCTGCCGCGGCCATCGCGCACGCGACGCCGACTTCGCCCTGGCAGCCCGTGTGCTTGAGACCGTTCGTCCGCAGCAGCTGGCCGACGGCGGCCGCGGCCAGGAGGAATGTGACCGAACCATCGTCGCCGGCGAGCGGATGCATGGACCGCCATTGATGCAGCACGGCCGCAACAGGACCCGCTGAACCGTTCGACGGCGCTGCCACGACGCGACCGCCGGCGGCATTCTCCTCAGCGACCGCAGTCGCGAACACGGCAGCCCATGCCGCCAATCCCGGATCGGTGCCGGCTATCGCGGCCGCCTGCGTCGCGGCGCGTCTCGGTCTGCCTCCTGGAAGGGTTCCGACGGTCGCGAGTCCGCGCTCGACAGCGTTGCGCATCGACGCGGCAAAATGTAGCAGCCCGGCTCGCACTTCGCCCGGACTGCGCAGCGCGAGTTCGTTGATGCGGGCCATGTCGGCGATCTTCTTGCCGTGCGACTGGCCTTGCGCGAGCAGTTCGTCCGCCGTGGCAAACGTATATGGCACACGAATCGTCGACCGCGTTTGTGACGCCTCCCCGTCCTCGACGATTTCGCCGTCACCGGTCGAGAAATAGAGATGTGTCGCCAGCGTCTCGCCACGCGCATTGCGCGCGGTGAAACGCATCGCGTTGCTGTGCTGCGCAAACGCCTTGTCGACATGGAACAGCATGTCCGTCGTCGGATCGAACGGAATGCGCTCGGTGCCGTTCAGTGCGAGCTGGCCCTCGGCGCCGATGCGCGCCGAGCGCGCGCCGAGCGCGCGCGGGTCGACGGCGTCGGGAGCGTCGCCGCAAAGGCCCGCGAGGATCGCCCGATCAGTCCCCTGATCGCGTCCATTGCACGCAATTGAACCGTACAAATCAATGTGGACGCGACGAGCCTGGTAAAAAACTCCGTCGGCTTCGAGCGTGTGGACGAAACGTCGCGCGGCGCGCATCGGTCCGGTGGTGTGGGCGGACGATGGGCCCAATCCGATGCGGTACAAATCGAACGCGCTGACGAACATCCCCCGATCCTCCTTCGCCGTTCGTTACTGCTTGCGGTCGTTCCGCATCGCTGCGTGCGGTTGCATCAAGTATCAACGCAAGCGATGCGAAATTGTGGTTCAAAGCGGAAGATCGGTTGGAACGTCCCGCCGAACGGCAGTCATGCCAACGGCATGCAAACCAGTTGTCGGCTACAAGAACCGAGGAGTTTCGTTACCGGACGGTGTGCGTGAACCGTTCACTCGACGGATACGACAGCACTTCCACCTGCCGGCCGGTGCGGATCTCGCTCTGCATCGCCTGCCACCATGACGCATCGAGCAGGTCAGCGTGCGCGGCGACAAAGCACTCGCGGGTGCGCGTGTCGGTCAGCAGGAAGGTCGCAAACTCCTCCGGAAAAATGTCCTGCGGCCCGACGCCGTACCAGACTTCGTCCGACATGTCGTCCCAGCCGGGGGGTGGCGGCGGAATCCGGCGGAAATTGCAATCGGCGAGATATTCGATTTCGTCATAGTCGTAGAACACCACGCGCCCAAAGCGCGTCACGCCGAAATTCTTGAACAGCAGGTCGCCGGCGAAGATGTTGACGGCGGCAAGCTCCTTCAGCGCGCTTCCATACTCCCGCATCGCGTGGGCGCGCTGCCTGTCGTCGGCCCGCTCGAGGTACAGGTTGAGCGGGGTGACGCGGCGCTCGATGTAGAGATGCTTCACGATGATGTGATCACCGTCGAACTCGACCACGGACGGCGCCACCGCCGTCAGCTCGGCGACAAGCTCATCGGAAAATCGCGCGCGCGGAAACGCGACATCAGAGTATTCGAGCACGTCGGTCATCCGGCCCACACGATCGTGGTGCTTCACCAGCGTGTACTTCTGCTTGACTCTCTGGCGGTCCGTGTCCTTCGACGCGACGATATGGTCGCGGATCACCTTGAATACGTAGGGGTACGACGGCAGCGTGAACACGCTCATCACGAGTCCCTTGATGCCCGGCGCGACGATGAAATTGTCGCGCGAGTGCTTCAAGTGGTGGAGGAAATCGCGATAGAAAAGGTTCTTGCCGGCCTTCTGCAGCCCGAGCATCGTGTAGAGCTCGGCGGCCGTCTTGTCGGCCAGCATTCCCTGCAGGAATTTGACATAGTCGGCGGGCACCTCCATGTCGACGAGGAAGTACGCGCGGTTGGCGGAAAAGAGGATCGCGAGGTCGGCTTCCTTCATCAACAACGCGTCGAAATAGAGCTTGCCCTCGACGTCATGCTTGACCGGCACCACGAACGGATAGGTGTGCGTGCCATTGACGATCCGGCCGACGATATAGGCCGTCTGATTGCGGAAGAACGGAGAGCCCAGCACCTGGATCTGATGATTCGCTTCCAGGCGGAATGGCCGCGGGAAGCGTCGGCGCAACGCGGCGACTACATTCGCCAGGTCGCGGCCGAAGTTGGCGAAGCGGCGCTCGAAGCCAAAGTCAAGGACGATGTCGACCAACGCATTGCGAAGGCCGGTTTGCAGCGGGTAATAGCTGCGATAGGAAGGCGGATCGGCGTCGATGTACTCGGTCGAGATCGCCGGGCGCACGAAGATGAAGCGGTTGTGGAAATACACGCGGTGAAGAATCTTCACCAATACCGAGTTGAAGAACGTCTCGGCGCACTCGGGCTGCTTGTGATCGATGAGCAAGCCAATGAAATGGAGCTTGACCTGCTCCCAGAGCGCGTCGCGATCGAGTCCGGCGGCGCGGAATTCGCGCTCGACACGTTCGGCGGTCTCGAGCACGCGGCGGTCGTAGAAGTCGATGCGGTCGCGACCCAAATGTTGGATCGCGAGCCAATTACCCGCTTCGAAGTGCCGCCGCGCAGCGCGTGCGCATTCACGGAAGAGGGCGTAGTGCTTGTCGAATCCCTCGACCAGCGCGACGGCGATGGCATGCGCCGTGTCGGCTGCAGGCGCGGTTCGCGCGACCAGCGGCGTGGGGGCGGGAGGCATCGGCGACGCATCCGATCCGTGTACCGCCTGTTATTGCTTCGCCGCCTCGACCACTTCGTTCATCATCTTGACTGACTTGTTGTATTCGTCGATGGCGGCGTTTGCCGCTGTCGAATGCGTCGTGGCCTGAGCCTGATGGTCGGCGATGAACGTCCTGACGCATTCGAGATAGGCCTTCATGTCCTTCATCCAGTTTTGTCGCTTCGATTCCGCGGCGGCCTTGCCGAGCTCGGAGGGAGCGCTGCTGGGCGGCGTGCCGGGTTTCTGGCAGCTCGGCGATGGCGTGATGGTCGGCGTAGCGGGAGCCGTCGTCTGCGCGAAGGCGGTGCCCGCGAGCGCGAAGGCAACTGTACAGATAAGAGTGAGACTGAGGCGATGAGCGGAATGCATGGTTTGGAAGTCCCGAGTGGTAACAATTTGAATTCTACGTCCTTCGCTGCGGACGATGCCAGCGCCGGAGCCTTTATTGCGCCAATAGAGCCGCGACGGCCACGAGCCCCAACCGGACGAGATCGACGCCGACGCTGCCGCCCAATTCCAAGTCGTGCGTTTGCGATTGCTCTGCGCGCCGGTGGGCGTCCAACATGCCATCGACCAGAGCGTCGCCATTGACCGTCGTCCGCCGGGCCTCGGCGGCTTCGAGCTCATGCACGGTGGCCTCGACTGCCCGCGGATCGAGGATCGCGATCGGCGCCCGGCAATAGGGGCACGCGGCATCCTTTTCTAGATTGACCGGCGCGCCGCAGGACGAGCATTGGACGATGCGAATCGTCTGTCGGAGGCGCGCGAGCTCGGAGGGAGAGAGCGGACGGATGAAGTTCTTCTCGCGCAGGAAATGGACGAACGGTGTGAACCGGCCGTGTCCGTAAGGGCAGCGGTAATAGGTGAACCGCGTCGTGTGCTGCAGGTCGTGCGTCAAAGCGAGCGGCTCCGTGCAGCGCGGACAAGGCAGCCGCGACGGCAGCGCGCGACCAGCGGGCCTCGACATGCGGATCGTATCGAACAGCGAAAGCGTCGCGCCGGGTGTCAGTTGCGCGCTTTCGAGCGTGTCGAACCAAAGCGCCTGACACGGGAGGCAAAGGTCAATCGTGACCTCGCCCAACGGTTTGCGCGGTAGCCGCTGCGGCTGCATCGTGACGCCGCAACCGGGACACGGCGTTGGTTTCGCGGCGAGGACGTCGGGATCGATGGCAGTGACCGTGCGGAGCGAGACCGATTATCGTCATGCCGCACGCGCACGGCAAGGGCGGCGGTGCCTCGCTCGAGCTTCGTCAGAGGTCGCGTGTGGCAAACGTATCGCACTTGCGCATGTCGCCGCTTGCAAGCCCCGTCTTGAACCAGGCAAGGCGTTGCGCGGCAGAACCATGCGTAAACGAATCGGGCACGACGTAGCCTTGCGACTGCTTTTGAATACGGTCGTCGCCGACCGCCGCAGCCGCAGCGAACCCCTCTTCGACGTCGCCGGTGTCGAGCTTGTTCCGTTGCTGCGCGAAATACGCCCAGACGCCGGCATAGCAGTCGGCCTGCAACTCGAGGCGCACCGACAACGCGTTGTTCCCTCGCTCGTCGACACGCTGCCTTCTCGCGTCGACCTGCTGCATCACGCCGGTCAGGTTCTGCACATGATGGCCGACTTCGTGCGCGATCACGTACGCCTGCGCAAAATCGCCGGGAGCCTTGAAACGCCGCGCCAGCTCGTCGAAGAACGCGGTGTCGAGATAGAGCTTGCGGTCGGCCGGGCAGTAGAACGGCCCGACGGCGGCGTTGGCGAGTCCGCACGCGGAACGTACCGCGCCCGGAAAGAACACGAGCGTCGGCGGCTGGTAGGTGGCACCTCGGGTCTTGAAGATGGCACCCCAGACATCCTCGGTGTCCCCCAGCACGCGAGCGGCGAGATCCTTCGACGGACTCGCGGGACCCGGACGCGCGGGGGCGCTGTCGTACTGCGGGCCATAGCCCGGCGCAGGCTGGCCGGAAGGAGGTGCGACTGATTCCAGGCCACCGATCAGCGTCAGCGGATTGATGCCGAACAGCAGGCTCACGATGACGATCAGGATGAGCGCGCCACCCCCGAGCTTAATACCACCCCCGCCGAACGAGACGCCGCCCCCGCCGGTCCGATCTTCGACATTCTCGCTCTTGCGGAAATCCTCGAGGCGCATGGCAGACTCCTTCGCGGTAAGGCGGTGGTTGCCGGGTCAGGGCTTGAGCGCGCGGTACAGAAACGGAAGACTCACATCCATCCGGTAATCGACGTCCGAATGGTTGTCGTCGAACTCTTCGTACGTGTGGGGGATTCCGGCTTCCGCAAGCCGCAACGACAGTATCCGTGTCCCGTAGTGAATGTGATATTGATCCCGCCAGCCGCAATCGATGTAGATGCCGCGCAGTGAACGCAGCGCCTTGGCGCAACGCGGAATGAGGTGGATCGGATCGTGGCGAAGCCAGTTCTTCCACCGCGTAGGGATCGTCTCGCCTGTCTCCAGATGGAACGGCAGGCGAAACCCGCCCGGCGCCGCGGGGTCAGGATCATACGTCGCGGCCATGCAGATGTTCATGATGGCATGGCCCTCGGCCGTAGACAGCTTCTCCTTGTGCCACATCGCTTTCAAGAATCGATTGACACGGCCGTCGTCCTCGCCCCCTCCGAGTCCTGGCCTCGACGCCGCCTCTTTGATCGCATCGTATGGCCCGGCGCGCCGCTTCGGCTGCCGGTATTTGGCGAGCTCGTTCAGCGTGTTGGGCCAATCGTGGCGGTAAACGAAATCAAAATACGCGTCGCCCGAGTGGTCCGCAATCGCTCCCCAGTACCGCGGATATCTCATCCCATGGATGATTGCGCCGTAGCCGCCGGACGACTTGCCGAAGCAGCCGCGGTGATCGCGTGAGGCGAGCGTGCGAAATTCGTGATCGACGAAGGGAATGATCTCCCGCGTCAGGTAATCGGCGTAATTGCCGATCGCCGACGAATTGATGTATTGGTTGCCGCCGAGGCAGGTGAAGCAGTCCGGGAACACGATGATCGCGGGGCCCATCTTCCGCTCGCGGATCAGGCGCGCCGCGCGCTCGGCGACGTTGTCGCCGAAGGGTTTCCAGCCGACATGGGCGATACCCGACCCCGTGAAGCCGACGAGGTCGTACAACACGGGGAAGCGCTGGCCGCGGCCGCCGGTGCGCTCGTCATACTGGGGCGGCAGCCAAACGGCGAGTTGCCGGATGTGCGGGTCGCCGAGGGGGTTATCGGCGAGGATTTTCGAAGTGTGCTGACACACGACGACTTTGCCAGCGGAGGGCAACGTTCGCTTTCGGGTCATCGGGGTGCTCCTCGTCGCGGAACCAGCCTAGCGCGATTTGCGCCGCCGGCCCGCCAGCATCGTTCCCCTGCAGGTGGGTGCGCCGCATCGACACGCGTGGGCGGCCAGAACCCGCGGGCCGATGCGGCCATCGTAGGACAACTGGTAGTCATAGGTAAGCTCTTCGCCGACGCGGATGGTCCGCCGCGCTTCTATGAATACGTGGCCCCGGTCGTCTTCGTAAGTGTCGCAGTTGGGAGCGCACGAGTGATTGATCCAGCGCGCCGCGTTGCCCCGGACTTGCGCGTCGATCACGCTGCCGTCGTTGAGTTCGAAAATGAACGTATGGTGTGGATTGTCGGGATCGCTATCCGGACGCGTGCGGGCGATCTCCCACGTCGTCCTCTGGCCGCGGTACTCGATGATCGTAGTTCCCTTCCGGATCGTGCGGGTCGCGAACACACCCCGGCCGTGGATGCCGGAATTACGGACGGCGTAGGCGCGGCGGGCAGGCTTGGCGGGCATCTGGCGTACATTTTAGCTGGCTCCGATTTACTGCGGTGCATGATTGAAGGCGGACGAGCGCGGGATTACGATTGAAAGGACCTGCGCGGTCGGTATCGTTCGGCCGACGCTCGATTCAACGAGGAGGCAACCGTGCGCCCCAGAGCGACAGGACTCGCTGTCCGCATGTTGATCATGCTCGCAATCGCGGCAATCGCAGGCGTCGCCGGCGCGAGCACTCCATCTGCGACCGAGTGCACCGAGGGCGCCGAATTCATTGGCAATGCCGCGCATGCTCGCGAGAACGGAATGACGCGCGACGCCTTTCTGCTGCAGATGCAGTCGGATTTCGATACCGTCCGTGCGTTTCCCAACGAGTTGCGTTGGTTCGTCCATGACGAAGCCGACGAGATGTTCCTGCTCGACGCCGCGCGCTCCGTGTTCGATCGGCCCCAGGCACCCGAGCTGCACCGGGTGCAATTCTTTCACGCCTGCATGAGTCGGTTGATGGTGTGAACGTTTGAACGGTGTGAATTGATACGTGTTTCAGACCGGGCGCGCCGTCAAGGCCGTCAATGCGCGGCGAAGGCGCCAATGGCCCGCCAGCAATCGATGAAAACGGTATTCGTCACCCCCCTTGGCGCGGATGAGAGCGATCAGGCGCTCGCGGTCATGGGCCGGCCATCGCGATAGATCGGAAATCTGCACCAGCAACGGAGCAAGGACGCGGAGCGCAAGACGCTCGTGTTCCGTCCAGGCGTCGAGGCGGCGCAGGTGCAGGGCGGCAGCGACCGATCGCAGAGCGGCGGTTTCCGCGGCGCTGCGGTCGCCATCGAATCGAGACTCGATCCAGCGAGTGACGGTGGCGCTCAATTGGGAGGGTTCGCACACGAGTCCGTCGCTATCGCCCATCCTGAGCTCGATATCGGCATCGGTGAACTGTCGCAGCGTCCTTATGGGGGCGCGGTAAGCGGGATCCGCGCGCATGCGGTCGTAGACTTCTCGCGCACGTACCGCCGCACGAGGCTCGACGGGTCGAAAGCCGAGTCGATAATAAAACCAGAATGCGCCCGAGCGCAGTCCTTCGAGGTTGCCAGCGCCGAATTGTGACGGCTCGACGACGAACCGGTTAATACCGAAACGCTTGCGGTAGACGCGCAACACCTGCCCGAACAGGAGGGCAGACTCGCCACCGCGAAAAGGCTCGAAGATGTTAACGCCTATCCGGCAACTGCCCGCAAACGGCCATCCGCCGCCGTACCCGACCGGAAGTCCGTTCTTGAACAGCATCATCCCGATATGCGAATCGAGCGCATCGCGGCGACCAGGGAGCATCGCGTAGAGCGCGACGGCGATACCGCGCCCGACGTCGTGCCATTCGACGCCGTCGGGGTAAGCGAGGGCGATTGCATCCGTTTCGCGCCCGAGCGAGGCCAGCATCGCGCGCGCAGCATCGATTGCGTGGTGCCTCGTCTCGATGCGAAGCCTTCGAGCGGCAGGCAGCCGCTCCGCAAGCAGGGAGCGCAGGTCGACGGCGCGCACGAGCCCGTTCCGATGAATGAACGCGCGCACCGGCAACCCGCGCACAAAGGTCCGCGACAGCTCGGAGGCGCCGGCGCGCAACGTGAGATAGGCATGCAGTGAATCGAATACCAGCCCCCGCACCGCATCCGACGCGGGCAAGCGCTCGAGCTGCGTGACGAGCCATGCGAGTCGCGAGTCGCGGCGGCGTGCTTCGTCGATCAACGCGACACCATCCTCGGCGCCGGCGAGCAGCGCGAATTCGAGCGCCGGAAGCGCGGCCGCCAGCGCTTCCGCGAGCGGGGTTCCGTCGTCGCCGAAAGAATCGAGGTCGGCGTGACGGGGAAAGCGCTTCGCCAGCCAGCGCGCGATATCCCATCCGAATGCGAAGGTCGAAGTGGTGTGGGCGACGCCGCTGCCCTCGAGACGCCGTCGCTCGCGGGCGCGGCCGCGAGCGGCCATGCGCCGCGCCAGGGCGGCGACGCGGCGAAGCTCGGCGCAAGCTGCGCGATGCAGCGCCGGCGATTCCGGGTACGCGATGAGGTACAGCACGCAATCGTGCCACGCGACCAGAACGTCGGCGTCGACGATGTCGCGCGCAGACGCGCGCGCAAGCAATTGGGCTTTGTGCGCGGATTCGGCATCCCCGAACCTGGAGGCCGCAACGCGCAGCCGCCGAACGTCGTCGAGGCTGAGGATCTTCGCGGTCGTCACGGTGAACGATCCTGGCCGAACGCGGCGACCTCGCTCGCTGTGGACGGCGGTGACGGCAAGGCCGCGCCGCGGCGCGCAGGAGGCTGACCGCAAGATGCTACGGACAAGAAGTCAGGCTTGCGAGCCGTCGCCAGCCCAGCGATCAGGCGCCGTGCTTCGCGCACGCGAACGGCTCAGGGATGCGGTCAGCGACCCTTGGCGCCGGATTTGCCGCGAGGCGCGATGCGCATCACGGGGGTCCCAACCGGGCGACGTGTTTGCGGCGCATGGGGAATCGGCTGATGCGCGCCGGTTTTCGCATTGTGACCTTTGAACCCACCGCCCTTGCCTTTGGACATCATCGGCTCCTTCGCAAGTTACGTGCTCGTTTCCGCGTATCGAGGCCCCGGTTCAGGAGCCGCTACGGTGATGCTACCTCGGAGATGCGGCAAACTGGAAATTGCGACGCTGCTAGCGAGGTCAGGCAAGCACGGATGTACGCCGATGGTCAGCGTCCGCGATTTCCGAATCGCTGCACGCCGCGCGCCTTGCCGCTCGGCATGTGGGGCGCGGGACGGCTCGGATCGCCCTTCTTGCGGCCGTTCGCACCGCGGCCTGTGCCGCCGGCTGACGCCTCCGGCCGCGAATGCGCGGTCCCCGCGGATCCGCGTCCCTTGCCGCGGGCGTGGTTGCGCCCGCGCGCGTCAGGCGCCACTTGGCCGCGTCGCTGCAGGATCGGCTCCGGCTTTACGCGCGGATCGGGCGTGAAACCGGCGATCACCGTTTTCGGAATCTCGAGCTTGATCAGTTTCTCGATCGCGCGCAGGTACGCATGCTCGTCGACGCAAACGAGCGAAATCGCCTCGCCGGACGCCCCGGCACGACCGGTGCGCCCGATCCGGTGCACGTAGTCTTCGGGAACATTGGGCAGATCGTAGTTGACGACGTGGGGCAGCTCCTCGATGTCGATGCCGCGCGCCGCGATATCGGTGGCGCAGAGGACCTGCAGGCGACCCACCTTGAATTCGGCCAACGCGCGCATGCGCGCCGCCTGGCTCTTGTTGCCGTGGATCGCGAGCGCCGTGATGCCGTCCCGATTCAATTGTTCCGAGAGCTTGTTGGCGCCGTGCTTGGTGCGCGTGAACACCAGCACCTGATACCAGTTCTGCGATTTGATCAGGTGCGAGAGAAGCTCGCGCTTGCGGTCGCGGTCTACCGGGTGAACCTTCTGCACGACGATTTCGACGGTCGAGTTGCGGCGCGCGACCTCGATCATCGCCGGCGCCTTGAGCAAGGTGTCGGCGAGCGCCTTGATTTCGTCTGAAAACGTGGCGGAAAAGAGCAGGTTCTGTCGTCGCGTCGGCAGTTGCGCGAGTATGCGTTTGATATCGCGGATGAAGCCCATGTCGAGCATCCGGTCGGCTTCGTCGAGCACCAGGATCTCGACATGCGACAAGTCGACAGTCCGCTGCTGGTGATGATCGAGAAGACGGCCCGGCGTCGCGACGAGAATGTCGACGCCGCGCTTGAGCTGCGCGATTTGGGGGTTGATGCCGACACCGCCGTACACGACCATCGATGTCTGCTTCGAATATTTGCCGTAGACGCGCACGCTTTCCTCGACTTGCGCAGCGAGCTCGCGCGTCGGGGTGAGAATCAGCGTGCGGACAGGCCTGCGCCCGCCGACGGCCCGCGGCGGAGGATGCGCAGACAGGCGCTGCAGGATGGGCAGCACGAAGCCGGCGGTCTTGCCGGTTCCGGTCTGCGCGCCGGCCAGAAGGTCGCCGCCCGCGAGCACGGCGGGGATCGCCTTCACTTGAATGGGCGTCGGCGTCGTGTAGCCGTGGTCGGCGACCGCGCGGGCGAGTTCCTCGGACAAGCCGAGACTTTGGAATGACATGGAAACTTTCGGATAACGACGTGCCTGTCACCTTTGCAGGTGCCAGTCGCAGGCAAACCGAAGGGGAGGAACGTCGGGACCGACAGCGGCAGGGGACTGGTCGAATTGCCGCGTAGGCGAATTATAGCAGGCTCCTAGGGGCCGGGCTTCCTGCCGGAAAGCCGCTGGATCGCCATGTTGATGGAAACGCGCAGGCGCTCGGTGGCGAGCGCTAGCCGGTGCAGCTCATTACCGCTGTTCGGGTTGACCTTCGAGAGGCCGAGATCGGCGGGCTTGCCGAGCGAGATCTGCTGAGTCGCCGCGGTGAGCCGCCGCACGGGCGCGACGACGGCGCGGTACATGAACAGCATCGCAATGACAAACGCGGCGACGATCATCGCGAGCTCCCAGACGCCGATCACGTTGAGCGCTACGTCCCAGAACGACTTGGCGGGCAGGCGCACGCTGATGATCCCGGCGACGTCGCCTTCCTTGAAGCCGAATCCGTTCGTCGTGCCGTAGCGCACCTTGACGTCGTTGGGTGCGCTGTTGGCGTCGCCATGACAAGTGATGCACGATGCTTTCTGATAGACGGCCCGGGCATAGCGAAAGCCGTTGTCGGTAAGCTCGTAGTATTCCTTGAGATTGTTGCTGCGGATCTCGCGCAGCGCGCCTTCCTCGAACACGTCCGGCTTGTTGCCGGGGTTCATCACGTTGTGCGAAGTCAGGCGGAATTTGGACTGCGACGGCGAGCGCTCGACGGCCTCCGAGAATTCGCGTTGCGCAAGCGCGGGGTTCTTCGAATAGAACTCGACGGGTGTGAGCTTCGTTCCCGGCGGCGGCACGATTCCGTCGGGCGTTCCCTCCTCGGGCTGCAGCAGGCTCGCGTGCCCGAGATAGCTCTTGTTGTCGTCCTTCACCCACACGCGTCCGTATTGCGCGACCCACGACCCGAACGCGTCGACGTTGTCGGCGACCGTCTCCGCCTGGCTTCGCAGCTGGTTGATGTAGATCCGGTCGAGGATCAGGTAGAACGCCGCGCCGACGAGCGTGAGGGCGAGCAGGAACACGAACGCGAACTGCACCGTGAGCGAGCGATTCTTGAGCATGTTCTCCCCCGAGCTTCTAATGGATGCCCACGAGCTGCCGTGCGCGCATGACGAATTCAGACCGCTTCCACGGGTCGTCGAGCTGCTCGGCGAGCAGCCCGATGTACTGGTCAACGTCGGTGGTCCGGACCTTGTTGCCGGTCGCGAGCCATTTCGCGCGCACTTCCTGAGCGACCATCGTCCCGAACGGGCCGACTTCCTCGATATAGAGCTCGTCGATCTGCGCGCACAGGCTGTTCAGGATCGGCAGGACACGGAAAGGACCCGGCATGTTCGCTATGCGCTTCCTCGCGGTATCGGACCTGGATCATTCCTGGCCCGCTGGTGTTGTCGACCGCGCGTCCGGCCGCCGCATCGCGGCGGCGCGCGCTTGGTGCGATAGGCTATGCGCCCCGGGCCGGGGCGTCAACCCGAAAGCCCGGCCGACGCCGGGCGCGGAGTCATGTCGTGCGATTGCCGATCAGCGCCAGGAACTCCTCGCGGGTCGCGATCGATTCGCGGAAGGTACCTAGAACAGACGACGTGACCATCACCGAATTCTGCTTCTCCACGCCCCGCATCATCATGCAGAGATGGCGTGCTTCGATCATCACGCCCACGCCGTTGGCGTCGATGGAGTCCATGATGGCCTGCGAGATCTGTTCTGTCAGCCGCTCCTGCAGCTGCAGCCGGCGCGCGTACATGTCGACCAGGCGCGCGAGCTTGGACAGCCCGAACACGCGCCCCGATGGCACGTAACCGATGTGACAGCGGCCGAAGAACGGCAGCATGTGGTGTTCGCACAGGCTGTAGAGCTCGATGTTCTTCACGATGACCATGCTGTTGGTCTCCTGCGTGAAGATTGCTCCATTGATGAGCTTCACGGGGTCCGCCCGGTAGCCCGACGTCAGGAACGCGATCGCGTCGGCAACCCGACGCGGCGTGCCCTTGAGACCCTCGCGATCGGGATTCTCGCCGAGGGCCAAGATCAATTCGCGAGTCAGCGCTTCGATCTTCCGGGAATCGACCTGCATGTGGAGTCTCCGCGACGAAAAACAGAGAAAGGCGCAAGTATGCGCGAATTCATGCGCGTGTGATTCCGCTTCCCGCTCGGGTGGAGGCAAATCCGCGCCGCCCTGCTAGAATCCCCCGGCCCCGCAACCGCGGGGATCCTCATCTCCCAACCTCGCGTTCCTGCCCGAAAGTGTCCGCGCCATGCCACGCGCCATCATCTTCAACCGCGAGTTCGACACGCTGAAGGACACCGATACGGTGGCCGATGCGACCCGCCGAATGCTTGTCCATCGCGTATCGGATTTGCCTGTGGTCGATGCGGACGGCAAGTTCGTCGGCATGTTCAAGCTCGATCGCCTGCTGGCGGCGCTGCTGCCTGCGGCTGCGCTCGTGGGTTACGGAATGCCGGATCTCTCGTTCGTTCCGGACGAGCTGGATGCGTTGCGCGAAAAGATGCGCGCTCTCGACGCGCGGCCGGTCGGGGACTTCGCCGTGATGCCCGACACCGTCGTGCATCCCGACACGCCGCCCCTCGAGATCGTGCTGCAACTCTACCGCGGAGCGAACAGTTTGCCGGTAGTCGACCGCGAAGACCGCCGTCTCGTCGGCGTGGTTTCGGCGCGCGACGTCCTTGGTGTGCTGCACGGGCAAGGGAAACGTTGATGCACGTCGATCCGGGTCAGACATCCGTGATCCTCGGCTGGAGCCCGCTTGTAGTCGCGACGACCTTGTTCGTCTGCACGTACCTCGTCATCATGAGCGATCGCCTGAACCGCGCGATTGTCGCGCTGCTCGGCGCCGGCCTGTTGATACTCACTGGGGTGCTGGAGCAGAAGGAAGCGGTTGCCGCGATCGATTTCAACACGATTGGACTTCTGCTCGGCATGATGCTGATCGTCAACATCACACGCCGCTCGGGGTTGTTCCAGTTCGTCGCGATCTGGTCGGCGAAAAAAGTCGACGCGAAACCGTGGGGCATCCTGCTGATGATGTCGATCGTCACCGCGGTGTTCTCGGCCTTCCTGGACAACGTCACCACGGTACTGCTGACCGTCCCGGTCACCCTTCTCATCACCGACGAACTCAAGGTCAAGCCCTACCCGTACCTCTTTGCGCAGATCTTCGCCTCGAACATCGGCGGCACCGCCACCTTGATCGGCGACCCGCCCAACATCATGATCGGCTCGGCGACCGGCCTCACGTTCAACGATTTCGGTCTGGCGCTGACGCCGGCGATCCTCGTGGTCATGGTGGCAACGATGATTCCCCTTTATTTCATCTGGGGCCGCCATCTCACGGCCACCGACGAGAACCGGCGCCATGTGATGAGTTTCAACGAGCGCGAGACGATCACCGACCCGCGCCTCCTGAAGCAGTCACTGACGGTGATTGCTCTCGTGATCATCGGCTTCATGCTGCAACGGCAGATTCATATCGAGCCGGCGACGATAGCCGTTTTCGGCGCCGCGGTTCTGCTGCTGCTGGACAATCTCGGCAAGCCTGGCGAAGAGCAGTCGAAGAACGTGCACGGCGCGCTCTCCGAAGCCGAATGGATCACGCTCATGTTCTTTCTCGGGCTCTTCATTCTCGTCCACGGAATCCAGAAGGCGGGACTGATCGACATGATGGCTGCCGAATTGCTCGCGGCGACCGGCGGCGATTTCAACACGACCGCGCTCGCGATCCTGTGGGCGTCGGCCGTACTTTCGGCGTTCATCGACAATATACCGTTCGTCGCCACGATGATCCCGCTGATCAAGGCGATGGCCCCGGCATTCGGCGGCGAAAACGCATTGCTGCCGTTATGGTGGGCGCTGTCGCTTGGCGCCTGCCTCGGCGGCAATGGCACGCTGATCGGCGCTTCCGCGAATCTGGTGGTGGCCGGACTCTCGGAGCGCGCCGGCGTCACATTCCGCTTCGTCGAATTCATGAAAATCGCCTTTCCGCTGATGCTGCTGTCGATCGTCATCAGTCACGCCTACCTCCTCATCCGCTACCTGTAATCAACACGAAAGAGAAATGCACATGGGCCGCTTCATCGAACTGACCGCGAGCGACGGCGTCCGCCTGTCGGCCTGGCGTGCCGATCCCGCGGGCCAACCACGCGGGACGATCGTCGTCGCGCAGGAGATTTTCGGCGTCAACAGCCACATCCGAAGCGTCTGCGACGGGTTTGCAGCCGACGGCTACGTTGCGATCGCGCCTGCGCTATTCGACCGCTACGAACCTGGCGTCGATATCGGCTATACGCCGTCGGACGTCGCGAAGGGACGCGAATTGAAGGGGCGCGCCGCGCTCGACCCGGCGTTGCAGGACATTGCCGCCGCGCGCGACGCGGTCGGCGGGACGGCGAAGGTCGCCGTCATCGGGTACTGCTGGGGCGGCTATGTCGCATGGATGAGCGCCACGCGGCTGCCGGGTTTTGCGTGCGCGGTGGCGTATTACGGCGGCGGCATCCTGGACGCTGCGGCGGAAAAACCACGCTGTCCCGTCATGGCGCACTTCGGTGAGCGCGATGCCGGAATCCCCGTTGCCGGTGTGCGCGAGCTGATGAAGACGCATCCCGATGCGCAGATTTTCATCTATGACGCCGATCACGGCTTCAACTGCGATCAGCGTGCGGCGTACGAGCCCGCAGCGGCGAAACTCGCACGCGAGCGGACGATCGATTTCCTGCGCCGGCACGTGGGCTGACGACAGAGTCGGGCGCGCGCGCCCCGCAAATCAGGCGGCGACTTTTTCGGGCGGGCGTTTCGCGGCGAGCGAATCGAGTGCCGCGCTCACCGCGCGATCGAACAGCGGGACCGGCTCCACGACGAGCGATGCGCGTCCGGTGCCCAATTCGAAGGCGAGCTCTTCAGGCGAAAAGACGAAGGCCTGAGTACGTGAACGGCTCGTGAACACATACTTCGAGCGTAGCGGGCTGACCCACGACAGCCGGGCGTTCACGGGGGTCGCCCCGATGCCGAACGTGAGCCACGTGCCGACCGCCATTTCACTGACGAAATCGTGGACGTTGGTAGGCACGGGCGCCGCGCCTTGCTTGGCAGAGGCGATGATCGCCGCGTCCGGCGTCGGGACGCCGGCCGTCGCAGGCACTGGTGCTGCCGCGGCGATGGCGGCCGCAGCCGCGGGCTTCAGCGCCGCCATGTGCAGTCCATAGAGCGCGTCGAAAAATGATTTTGCGCGGTCGCTTTCGACGGCGACCGCGGTGCAGCCCTGGCGCAACCCGCTAATGAGTCGCGGGATCATTTTTGTGAGGTGCGCCTTCTGCGCCGTTCGTTCCTTGACCAGGATGCTCCAGAGCAGATCGTCGAGCGTGGCGAGCGCACTTTGCCACGCCTCGCTCTCCGGCCCCGGATTCTTGTGCAGCACCGTCAGATAGTCGGCCCAGACGGTTTCGGCAAAAGTACGCACGAGGAAAGGGAGCTCGAGCCCGGCGAGATGGTCGCGCACCAGCGCGCGAACCTGCGCGCGGTCCGCATCGCTCTCCTCGGCGGCAAGCGCGACGGCGACCTGATCGTTGAGCGCCGGAGCGGCCTCGCGCCGCTCGGACTCGAGAAAGGCGACGAGGTCGGAATCGGCACGTGCAAAGACGGCAACGTCGATCTCGAAATCGTGGCACACGTGGTCGACGACGCGCGTTGCTGCCGACTCGAATGCGCTGCAATAGGCGTCGTCGGCCGTCGCGCCGATGGCACCCTCGGCTAGATGGTCGAGCAGCAGACGCGCGGGATGCCGCCGATCCGAGAAAAACGCGCGATCGAGAAGCGCGGCCTTCACGATCGGGACCTGCAGCCGACCGAACAGCATGCGCATGCGGTCGGGGATGGACGCATCGCGGAACACGTAGTCGAACAGCAGCGCGATGACGTCCATCGCAATACGATCCGTCTGATTTTCGACTTGTCCCGCGACCGCCGCGCGGATGTGGGGAACCAGGTTTTGCGGCAGCGCGCGCACAGTGTCGCCCTCGGCAGGCGGCGACAGCTGCTGCTGCAGCGCAGCAGGCAAATCGAGGCGTTGCCAGTGACCCAGTGTGGCGAAAAGCGGCGTCGAGGTTCCGAGCGCCATCATCGGGTCGAGGTCGGGGAAGTCTCCTGCTGCGGCCGGGCTTGCGGTCGCAATCTGAGCTGTCGTCGCGCCTTTGGCCAGATCCGCCAACGCCGCAAGCGCGGCGAGGATCTCCGGCGCCGGCGTGTAGTTGACGGTGGCCGCCGCGCTCGAAGGCGCGCCGACGGGGGTTGAAGCCGATGGCGATGCGCCTGACGCCATGTCCGGCACGCCCGGGACGCTCGCGTCCGTAAGGACCGGGATCACGATGTCCGTCGGCAACGCACCGACTTCCGAGAGCATGCGCGAAAACGTCGGCAGCAGCTCCTTGTCGTCGGTGGGGCGGAATTCGCTTCGCGCGCGCAACGCGGCCTTCATGTCGGGCAGCACGCCGCGATCGGCGAGCATGCGGTTCTGCGAGATGTAGACCTTGTTGATCGTTGGCGTGAGATCCGCGAGCACCCGGACCATCAGCGATCGCCAGATCCGTGGCAGCGGGTAAACGCTGCGACACGCGACGCCAAGTGCGTCCAGCACGTAGTCCGGGCCGAACGGGTTGTCGCGCTCGCGCGCCGGCGACGGCGACGGAGCGAGCACGCCTACCCGTGCGTTGAGCGCATCCTGCTCGCGCCGCGTGAAGCGGTGCAGGAACGCCGTGGCTTCGACCAGCGCCGCCTGCTTTTCCTGATCGATCGGGGTCATCACCGAGAGACTCGCTGCCGAGGCGTCGCGGTCGGGACGCCGGCCGGTGCGGCTATGCCCGGCCTGCCACTGCGTGAGCGATTCGTTGAATGCGCGCTCGAAACGTTCGATCCATTCACTTCGTTTCGATTTGAAGGATTCGATCTCGCCGTCGGGAATTCCGGTCGCCGATTCGAAGAGATCGGTCGCGAGGTCGAGCGATGCGCGCGTCGCCTCGAACAGCCGCGCGCAGAATTCGCGACTGCAATCACTCAACAGCGCCTGCGCTTCTTCCGGGCCCGGCGTATGGTCGTGCGCCGTCTCGAGCAGGGTCGAGAGTTCGGCGGTCGAGGCAGGGCTGGACATGGGGAGTCAGCGTCGCGGGGGCGATCATTCTAACGGCTGCAACGTGCGCGAGGCGCCACGCCTTGTTGGGCCGTGCGGTCCGATGTTCTCGTTTATCATCATTCTCGCGGCTCCCGCCGTCAGCCTGCGCAGACCCGGGATCCGGCAATCCCACGGCGCCGGCGCGAACGGGCCGCCGGGGCCGGTGGCTGAGCGAGGGACAGCGATGAAATGCAGCATCTGCGGAACCGAGAGCAAAGTAGATGCCAGGTTCTGCTCTGGCTGCGGCGCCACGTTGATCCTGCCGAAGACCGACGAGACGATGCTCGATCTTCGGACTGCCATGTACCGGCGGCCGCCGATTGTTCCGGCCGCGCCGAGCGCACCCGCCACCGCGGCTGCCGCCAGCGCAAAGCCACCCGTCGAAAACGCTGCCGCCAGTCCGCCGCCGGCCACCGCCGGCACGGTGCCCAAGGCGAACACGGGGGCGGGCGCCTTCGTACTGGTGCTGATGGCGGTGGGGATCGTCGGGTATTTCGTTTATCAGGTCGCGACGACACTCGGGCCTTCGTGGATCGCGGCCCTTTCGGAGACGTCGGCGCCACCGGACA
This sequence comes from uncultured beta proteobacterium, assembly GCA_963724975.1. Taxonomy (GTDB): domain Bacteria; phylum Pseudomonadota; class Gammaproteobacteria; order Burkholderiales; family Casimicrobiaceae; genus CAIWHR01. Next base: position 452,867 of record CAVRXB010000008.1, read on the forward strand.
AGCCGAGAGAGCCCCCGCCCTCACCGGCACCTGCCACAGGCAAGGCGGTCGCTGAACCGGCCCCACCGGACGTCGCGCCGTCCGCGCCCGCCCCCGCTTCGCGTCCGGCGATGTCCGAGTCTGCGCCGCCCACCGCGCTCGCGCCCAAGGTTGCGGCTCCGCCTGCACCGGTTGCACCGAAGAAATCGTCGGTGCACCACGGGGCGAAGCCTGCGTCCCCAGGTAAATCCGCTGCGGCCGCACCGCGTCGCACCGCGCCGAAGGCAGCTGCAACGTCACCCGATACCCAACCGCAGCCGCCCGCAGCGCCGGAGACCGTGCCAGCGCCTGCCCCGTCGCCCGAGGCTGTGCGACCGCCGCCAGATCGCTGGCAGGAGATGAGCGATGCGCTTGCCCGCTGCGGGCAGGAGAGTTTCATCGGTCGCGTCGTGTGCGAGCAACGCGTCACTTTTCGTTATTGCACCGGGTATTGGGGGAGGGTCGCGCAATGCCCCGAGGCTCAAAATGCTAATCCTGGAAGGTGAGCCGCCGCGTGCTCCTCGGGCAGCTCGCCCCGCATACCCACACTTTCGGGGGGAGGCCATGGGACAGATCTTCTGGAACGAGTACTACCGTCTACTCGACAGTGGCGAGAACGTGGACGTGCTCGCGATCGGCGACTCGTGGTTTCACTACCCCGCCAACAACCTGATCACGCCGCTCCATCGGGCGCTCGAACGACCGACGATCTATGTGATCGGTGAAAACGGTGCGCGCGCCGACGAGCTTGCGCGAGGATCATGGCTCGCGAATTTCCAGAAAATGCTCTCGCAATACCCGTCGATCCGGCTTGTGTCGATCAGCGCCGGCGGCAACGATTTCGCGGGGATCGGCGATCTCGACGATCGGATTCTGGCACCCGATTGCAGCGGCGCGACGTCGGCCGGCGCGTGCTTTCGGGCGGGACAGCCCGATGGTGTTTTCGACGCGGTCACGGTTGCTTATCGCGTGCTCATCGCCGCGGTGGTGGCCGTGCGGACGGATGTTGCGATCCTCGTTCACAACTACGACTACGCGATCCCGGACGGGCGGACGCTGCCCGGCATGCGAAGCTGGCTCAAGCTGCCGATGGACAACGATCAGGTCCCGATCGCCGGCGCGCCGTATGGCGGCATCAGGCGTGAAATCGTGCGCGTACTCATCGATCAACTCACGGTGCGCCTCTCCGACCTCGAGACGGAATTCAGTGGTCCGGGACGTCCGGGCGTCAATCTCGTCTGGTCAGCGGGTACGCTCGACGATGCCGAATGGGCAAACGAGCTGCATCCGAAATCGGCCGCCTTCGCGCGGCTCGTTGCCGAATGCTGGAGCGGCCCCGCGAGGGCCGCGCTGGGCCTGAGCTGAAACTCCGGGTCGAAGCGATCCAGCACCTACTTGTTGCCAGCGAAAAACAGGGGAGGCCGCCATGAGTCTTGTCGAGCGCGCGAAGAACATCGTGCTTCAGCCCAACCAGGAATGGCCGGTCATTGCCGGCGAAGCCGCCGACACGAAGTCGCTGTTTGTCGGCTACGCCGTCCCGCTTGCCGTGATTCCGTCCATCGCCGCGTGGCTGGGGCTCTCGGTCATCGGCGTCTCGGCCGGGATACTGGGCACGTATCGGGCGCCGATCGTCGGGGGCCTCGGCTTGGCCATTCTGTCTTATGTGCTCGGCCTCGTGAGCGTCTTCGTGCTGGGCCTCATCATCGACGCTCTCGCGCCTTCCTTCGGCGGCGAGAAGAACAACCTTCAGGCGATGAAATGCGCCGTCTATGCGCATACGCCAGCGTGGCTCGGCGGCATCTTCAATCTCATTCCCGCGCTGGGCATCCTGGCGCTGCTCGCCGCGCTGTATGGCCTTTACCTGCTCTACCTCGGGCTGCCGGTGCTGATGAAAGCGCCGAGGGACAAGGCAGTGGGTTACACGGTTGTCGTGGTGCTTTGCGCGATTGTCCTGACGATCGTCGTCAGCGCGATCGGCGGCATCGTCGGATTCTCCGGCAACGGCATGCCAAGATGAATCGTTGCGCCCGCCGGCCGGCTCCTGCTAGCCGCGTCCCACGAACGGCATCTTGGTCGCCATCACGGTCATGAACTGCACGTTGGCATCGAGCGGCAGGCTCGCCATGTAGAGCACGGCGGAGGCGACGTGCGCGACGTCCATCAACGGCTCGACGGCGATTTGCCCATTGGCCTGCGGCACGCCCTGCGCCATCCGTGCAGCGAGGTCGGTGTGCGCGTTTCCGATGTCGATCTGGCCGCACGCGATGTCGTACTTGCGACCGTCGAGCGACGTCGATTTGGTGAGCCCGGTGATCGCATGCTTGGTCGACGTGTAGGGGGCCGAGTTCGGACGCGGCGCGTGCGCAGAGATCGAGCCGTTGTTGATGATCCGGCCCCCGCGCGGATCCTGACTCTTCATCATCTTGATCGCCTCCTGGGTGCAGAGGAACGCACCGGTGAGGTTGATGTCGACGACGTTCTTCCATTGCTCGAACGTGAGATCCTCGAGATTGACGGGAGGGGCTCCCACGCCGGCGTTGTTGAACAGCAGGTCGAGACGGCCGAAGGCCTCGCGCGTCCTTGCGAACAACGTGCGCACCGACGCCGGATCCGCGACGTCGGTGGCGACGGCGATCGCACGTGCGGCCGGAGCGCCGGATGCCTTGATCGCGTCCTGCAAAGGTTGCGAACGGCGCCCGGCGAACGCGACGCTGTAGCCCGCACCCAGGAGAGCCAGCGCCACCGCTTTGCCGATTCCCGTCCCGGCCCCGGTGACGACAGCAACTTTCGAGTTCTCTTTCATGATTGCGAATGCTCCCTCATGCGCGAATGACCAAATTCGTCGGCGGCGAAGAATTGAAGTCGAGTGTCATTTGGCGTCCGGCTCTCATTTGGCACCCTTCTCCGGGCGGGCCTCGAGCTTCACCTTCCATGCGCGCTCGCGGCCGCGCGCATCCTGAATCTGGTCGGCATTCATCTTGCCGGCGACATCGGCAACCGCTTTCGCCGCGTCGGAACGGACCCCGCCTGCCGGTAGCGCATAGATCGCGAGATCGATCCATTTGAGCGCCTCGACGTTGTCCTGCGGAACGCCGGCACCGTTCGCATAGAGCAATCCGAGGTTGAGTTGCGCGAGCGCGACACCCTGGTCGGCCGCGCGGCGGAACCACTTGGCTGCGGTGGCCATGTCCTTGCGCACGCCGCTCCCTTCCGCGTAGCTCGCCCCGAGGTTGTACTGCGCCATCGGTTCGCCCTGTTCGGCGGCGCGCTCGAACCAGAGCGCCGCCTCGGCATCGTTTGGAGCGACTCCCCGGCCTTCGGCGTACATGATGCCGAGCCGGTACTGCGCTTCGGCATCGCCTGCCTGGGCGAGGGGCCGCCAGAGCTGGATCGCCTTGAGGTAGTCCTTCTCCTGGTACGCCACCATGCCGTCTTCGAGCGGGCCGGCGAGCGCGGAAGCAGCGAAGATTCCGGCCAAGAAAAAGGCATAAAAGGAGCGGGTGGCGGAGCAGACCATCACGAGAAGCCTTGGGGTTACGGGCGCGCTCGATGGTAACCCGGAGCCGCCTGGTTTGCGTCGAGACGCTTGGGCGCCGGAGGCGAACGGCCGTGGACTACAGGATTCCGACCGCCGGTCGCAAGGGCAGTTGCGGTCGTGCTACGATGACAATGTCATAACAGCGCACCGGAGAGATGGCGGTGGAAGCAACGTTACCCAACCGATGGGCGCTCGCCGCAGGACGGGCGGCGAGCAAGGGATGCGTCATTTGCCGCGGGCCGAGGCTTCCCGGGGCACGCCTTTGCGGACCGTGCAAGGCAGCGCTCAAGCGGGCGCGCCTCGAAACCGTCTCGGAATTGATTCCACGCCCCTCCCGGGCAGCGGCGGAAGCTCAGGAAGCTCGCCGGCGGGCGCGCGAGGTCGCTGCGGTACGGACGGCGAAGCCGCGGCGCGGCTGGCCAATCGCTCCGGGTTATTTTCTGGCCGCAGCCGTGGTCATCGGCGTGGCGTATCTGGCGTGGCACGTCGCGCGGCCGACGCACGCAGCGCCCGCGGCCGCCCTGCCGCCCGCCGAGTCGCAGGCCACTGTACCAAGCGCACCGGCCGGGCCCCCCGCCAGTGCCGCGACGACGCAGGCGAAGGATGTCGCCGAGGCATCGACGTCGCCTCCTGCGCCTCGCGCGCCGGTTGTTGCGCGTGCGGCTCGCGGCGCGCCGAAGCGTGCCGTCGAAACGCCGCCCGTTCCCGCTGCGACGCCAACGGATCGATTCGCCGTCGCTACGCCACGCGAGCTTCCCGCCCCCGTGCCGATGCCCGACGCTGTCCTCCCGGTCCGGGAAGCGCCTGCTCCCGATCGCTGGCAGGTCATGTCCGACCAGATCGTCCGCTGCGGGCGAGACGGCTTTCTTGCAGGCGTCATCTGCGAGCAGCGAGTTCGCATCAAGTATTGCGAAGGCTATTGGGGGTCGGCGCCGCAGTGCCCAAGCGGCATCGCCAACGACCACGGAAGCTAGGCGAGTCTTGGCGATCACCGTGCCGTCAGGTGCTGTAATCGCGCTGCGATCGCATCGACGTAGGCGGGGAAGCGATGAATGTCGTTGTGCCCTGCGCCATCGATCAGCACCAAATCGACGGGCGAGCGCGCGAGCGCTCGCAGCCGCTCGCTGTCGGAGGACGGAATCAGCGCATCGTCGCGGCCGTGCAGCAGAACAACCGGGCTCGTCACCTCGCCGATGATGGCGTCGGTGCGCAGTGGATACTTGAGCAGCCACTCGGGCGCGAGCGGGTAGGAGCGCTTCGCCGCCGCGGCGATGCTCGTATAAGGCGAGACCAGCACAAGCAACGCAGGATGGACATCGCGCGCTAGGGACGCGGCGAGTCCGCTGCCAAGCGACCGCCCGTAGACGACGACCGGCTTTCCCCGGTAGCGCGGCGCGATAGCGTCCCATGCAGCGCGCACGTCGGCGTGGAGTTCCGCCTCGCTGCGCATGCTGCCGGTGCTTTTTCCATACCCCCGATAGTCGAGCATGAAGAGGTCGTATCCCACGCGCCGGTAGAAATCGAGACCGGTCGTCCACGTTTCGACATTGCCCGCGTTGCCGTGAAGGAAGAAGACGAGTCCGCGTGAGTCCTGCTGCGGGAAATACAACGCGTCGAGCACGGCGCCTGGTACCGGAATCCGGATTTCCTCGAACGGCTGGGAGAACTCGAACCGGTGGTCGCCGGGCAACACGGTGGCGCGAAAGAGCAAGCGCTCCTGCGACAGATACAGAACGGCGAGCATGCCGCCATAGAAGACCGCAGCAATCGAGCTTAGTATCGCCGCGAAGGTGAAACCGGTTCGCAAGAAGCGTGGTCGAAGGGCGTGGGGCATCTGCAAATCGTGCGGTAAGAGCGTTCGGCGCGTCGAATCTTGTTGCGATTTTAGCTCTGGTCGCTTCGAGCGTGTCGCGGTAGCTTTCGCCGGCTCTCTCTCGGTAAGATAGGCGCCCGCTCGTCAATCGAGGATGTCGGACACCATGGCCGCAGTCCGTAAATCAGTCTCGCGCAAAGGCGTTGGCCGCCGCGCGCCGAAAAGAGAGACTCGCGACGGCGCCGCCGAGTTGCCGCTTGCGGGTGTCGCCAAGCAGGTTCGTGCATGGACGGATTCGGTACTCGGCGTCGCAGGAGCCGCGGCCGATATCTCGATAGGTGCTGCGAAGGCGATGCTGGTCAAACCCGAACAGCGCGCTGCGCTCGAAAAGACCGGCGCCGTCCTGCGCGGAATGCGCGAGGCCGCCGGGATGAGCGTGAGCGAGGTGGGCCGCGCCATCGACCTCAAAGATCCGGCGCTTCTCGAGCTGGTCGAGGGCGGCAAGATCGCGCTGCCGTTCGAGATCATTCTCCGCCTCGCCTCCGTGCTCGGGCGCAACGACCCGATTTCATTCGTCATGCGTTTTACGCGCTCGTACAATCCCGAGGTCTGGCACACGCTCGAGGGCCTCGGCATCGGCCGCTTCGCCGTGCAAGCCGGGCGCGAGCGCGAATTCGTCAACATCTACCGCGGCAGCGATGCCGCGCGCCGCCTCTCCGATGAAGAGTTTGCAGCGCTGCTCTCGTTCATCGGCGCTGCGTTCGATCTTGCGCTCGCGTTCCGTGGCGCCGGGGATTCGCCGGCAAGGCGCAGGAAGCGGCCGGCGTCCGTTTGAAAAATCCGTGTGCTCCGGCAATATCGCCGGCGCGGGAAGGAGATCGCATGAACATGCCACGACCGCATGGAACCCTCATCAAACGCGCACTCGCCGCCGCCCTTGTCGTTGGATTTTCAGCCGCGTTGCATGCGGCCGAGCCCATCTATTTCGATGTCTCGCGCGGCTCCCATCCGCACGATGTCGCCGCGACGCCGGCACCCGGCGGGCCGGTTTATTACACGGCGCAAAGATCGGGCAAGCTCGGCATCCTCGATCCGAAGTCCGGCAAGTACGAGGAAATTCCGCTCGGGCGCAACTCGGCGCCGCACGGCGTGATCGTCGGTCCGGACGGCGCGCCGTGGATCACCGACGGCGGTCAGAACGCCATTGTCCGCGTCGACCCGGCTACCCATGCCGTTCGCGTGTGGCCGCTGCCCGCGGATGTCGATTACGCCAATCTCAACACACTGACCTTCGATGCGAAGGGGCGCGTTTGGTTCACGGGACAGAGCGGATATTACGGGCGTCTCGTGCCCGCAACCGGCGACATGAAGGTGTGGAAGGCGCCGCGCGGAAACGGCCCGTACGGCATCACCACAACCCCACGCGGCGACGTTTATTACGCGTCGCTCGGCAACAATCACATCGCGCGCATCGATACCGAGTCGGGAGAAGCGACCGTGATCGAGCCGCCGACACCGCGCCAGGGGGCGCGTCGCGTGTGGTCCGATTCGCGCGGGCGGATCTGGGTCAGCTACTGGAACACGGGCCAGGTGGGTATGTACGACCCGGCCACGAAGGCGTGGCGAGAATGGAAGCTGCCGGGAGATTCACCGCGTGTGTATTCGGTATGGGTCGACGCCGCCGACAAGGTTTGGCTGACGGAATGGACGTCGAATTCGATCGTCCGTTTTGATCCGGTCACCGAGAAATTCGACAGCTATGTGTCGAACCGCTCGGGCGCCGGCGTTCGCCAGATGCTGGGGCGCGCGGGCGAGGCCTGGGGCGCAGAGTCGGGGAACGAGCGGCTGGTGATGATTCCCGCGAAATAGCCGAGCTTGCGAGCGCCTCCGGTCGCGCTGCCGCATGTGGTGCGAGAACCACGTCAGCTGGCTCTATCGGCTCTACGCGAGCCATGCGTGGAAATCGGGGCTGCCGGTCGAGAACGACGTTGCGTTTCGCGACAAGAAAGGCCGCGTGCGGCTCGTTCTCGAAAAAGGCGGTCGCATCGTCGTAATGCGCGGATATGCATGGAATGGATGCTCGCCCAAGTTCTTCCTGTGCGACATCCTCTTGGGCACTCCCGACGGCGTTGTCGATGTCCGAACCGGCCGGCCGAAAACCTATTACGCGTCGCTCGTGCACGACGCGCTTTGCCAGTTTCTTCCCGATGGCTTGCCGTTGTCGCGCAGCGAGGTCGACCGATGCTTTCTCAGGCTGCTCGGCGAATCCGGATTTCGCCCGCGCTGGCTCTACTACGCCGCCATCCGGTTGTTTGGCGGCCTGATGATCCCGATCCCGCGCGGCGTACGGCGCACGCGCGGCGCCGCGATGCCGCTTTGATGGAAAGGGTGCCTACGCCAGCCGCTCAGCGCTCGTACTTGAAGGACAGCTGGACGCGGGCACGGTAGGCGACGATCTTGCCCCCTTCGACCTTCATGTCGAGCTTCGAGACTTCGGCGATGCGCAGATCGCGCAGCGTCCGGCTCGCTACCACGACCGCGTTCGTCGCTGCGTCTTCCCATGATCTCGTGCTGGTGCCGATCACTTCGGTGATCCGATAGACGCCTTCGCCTGCCGACTTCCTTGTTGGCTGCTTCTTTGCCATGACGTGATTCCCCCTTGCCCGTTCAAGATCGCGTCGCCCGGTACGGGGACGCTGCGCAGAAAACGAAATCATCATACGCTCCGCGGGCGCGATGCGCACGGTGCGGTGCAGCGTGACGAATTCGCTGCGCAGGCGTCCGATCCGCGGCCGCGGCGTCCTCTGATAAGCTCTCGAACGGGAGGTGACATGGCCGGAATAAGGCAGCGTTTCGGGCGTCCGCTGCGCCTGGGAATCATCGGCGGCGGCCCCGAGTCGTGGATCGGGGTGATGCATCGCACGGCTGCGGAGCTCGACGGCGCATGGCGGGCAGTCGCAGGTGTTTTCTCGAGCGACCCGGCGCGTTCGCGGGCGGCAGGTCCGGCGATGGGATTCGACGTCGCGCGAAGCTACGGCAATCTTTCCGAGATGCTCGAACGCGAGCGTCAACGCACGGATCCCATCGACGGCGTTGCGATCATGACGCCGAACGACATGCACTACAGGCCCGCCGTTGAGGCGCTCGACGCCGGGCTCGACGTCGTGTGCGACAAGCCCGTGACGCAGGATTTCGCCGAGGCCTGCGACCTCGTCGCGCGCACACGGCGGCAGGGTCGCCTCTTCGCAATCGCGCACGGCTACTCGGCCTATCCGATGACGCGCCTCGCCCGACACCTCGTCCGCGAGGGTGTGCTGGGCGACCTTCGGCTGGTGCGGGTCGAATACATCCAGAGCGGCCTCGCGACCCGCCTCGAAGATGCGCCGCAGACGAACCGCTTGCGCTGGATACTCGATGAGAAGCGGAGCGGGCTGGCGCTCGTGATGAGCGCCATCGGTTGCCATGCGCAACATCTCGCGTGTTTCGCCAGCGGCCTCAAGGCGAAACGGGTGTCGGCCGATGTCGCTGCCCTGTTGCCCGGGCGCAAGGTCATCGACTACGTATCGGCGCTGATCGAGTTCGAACGCGGCGTTCGGGGCACGATGACGGTGACGCAGGCGGCAGCAGGCGGAGAGAACGACATCCGGCTCACGATCTTCGGTGAAAAAGGCATGCTCGAGTGGTCGCAACGTGAAGTGAGCTACCTGCGCCTTGCGCTCAATGGCGAACCGGCACGGATCATCGGTCGTGGGGATCCGTTCCTGCCGCCCGAGATCATGGCTGCGGGGCGCGCGCCGCGCGGCCATCCCGAAGGCTTGCGCGAAGCGTTTGCGAACATCTATGTCGAAGTGGCGCAGGAGCGCATGGCGCGCGCACTCAAAGAGGCGGTGCCGGACTATCCTTATCCGCGGATCGAGGAGGGCGCGCACACGATGGCATTCATCGAGGCATGCCTTGCATCGCAGCGCCGCGGCGGATGGGTCGACGTCGCGCCGCTGCCGGCCGACCTTTGACCCTCGGTATCGTCGCTCAAACGCTGAACGAGACCGCTGCGACGCCGAACAGCGTTCGATGAAACGTCATCACCAACAGAGCCAGCACGATGCCGGCGACGATGGCGATAACGTCTTGTCGCACTACCGGCTCGAATGACTTCACCGCGTGTCGGCTGATGGCCGATCCAAGGTCGACGAGCGCCCAGGCGAGAATCGCGCCGAACAGCACGGTGCCGCGCGTGTCGCCGTTTGCGCAAAGGTGGACCACTGCCCAGATCAGCACGCCGAGCAGCATCGGGTGGCTCAGCGTTTTTCGAATGTGCGTGCGCATGTTCGCCGCGGCAAGCAGGACGAACGAAAGGGTCACTGCGTACGGCGCGACCGCGATCGCGGCGGGCAGCGGTGCGAAGAGCCGCTCACCCGGGCCGGCGGCGCGATAGCCCACAACGATCAGCACGAGCCCCGCGACCGACGCGATCGAGAACGCAATCCTGTAGCCATTCGCGCCGAGCCGCGAGCTAAGCCCGTCGCGCAACGGCGGCACGACGGGCAGGAGATGGATGCCTAGAAACAGCGCGAGGCCGACGACGAGCAGCGTCACGGCGTACCACCCGGGCGCACGGCCTCGAACAGGGCGCTCAAGTCAGCCGTCGTGCCGATTTTCTCGCACAGCTCGCGGAGCTGCGCCGCACGCGCGGCGCCGAGCACCGGATCGACGAGGCCATGGAACTTGCGTGCGAGGTCATCGTCGCTCATCGGCCGCTCGAGGCTGCCGACGGCATGCGCAATGAAAAGATGCAGTACGCGGCCATCGGTCGCATGAATCGTCACGTCGGCGGCCGCCTCGCCGATCGCATCGTCGACCGTCGCGTGAATGCGGCCGCGCAGCGCCACGATATCTTCTCTTCGCACCACGTCGTCCGCAAACTCGGCTTCGCCGGCCTGGCCGAAAACGATGCCGGCTGCGCAGGCGTGATAGACGCTGAACTTGCCTTCGAGCCCCGTGCGCGGTGTGGTCTTGCCGCAGAGCTCCAGCACGAGCGGATGTACGCGCAGATCGATGCGGTCGATGTCGGCTGCGGTGAGCCGATGGGCATTGCGGAGCTGCACGCAACCGTCGATGGCCGGATGAATGACGACGCCGCAGGCGAAAGGCTTGTACGCATTGGACGCGATCTCGAAGCGTTCACCAAGTGCGCCGTTGATTTCGCTCCAGTCGCATTTGTCCGAGTACGTTTGCATGAGACCTCGCGGCGCCTCGAGTGCGCGCGGCGACGCTGTATAACCGTGTTTCGCGAGCAAAGCCGAGACGAGGCCCGCGCGCGCGGCAGCGCCTGGGTGCAGCGCCTTCGTCATCGTGCCGAACTGCTCGCGGATGCCGACGGGTTGAGATGCCGCGATCCCGAGCGCCATTGCCGTTCGCTGCGCGTCGAGTCCCGCCAGGCGGGCGCAGGCAGCCGCGGCGCCCACCATCCCGGTGGAGCCGGTGATATGCCAGCCGCGATCGTAATGGTCCGGATAGATCGCGTTGCCAACGCGGCAAGTGACGTCGACGCCAAGGACGACCGCATCGACGAGCAGCCGTCCGCCCGCACCCGTGTGCTCGGCGAGCGCGAGCGCAGCCGACGCGACCGGCCCCGCGGGATGAATGATCGTCCGCAGGTGCGTGTCATCGAAGTCGAACGTGTGCGAGGAAATGCCGTTCAGCATCGCGGCGTTCGCCATATCGACGCGCTCGCGGCGGCCGAAGAGCGTGGCTTGCGGCGCAGGGTCGAATTCGTTGACGGTGGCGAGCGCGCTCTCGAGAGTCGGATGGCGCGATGCGCCGATCGCACAGCCGAAGTAGTTGAGCAGCGTCCGGTGTGCTTCCCTTTCGATCGCATCGCTCCAGCCTTTCGAGGGATGCGTCGCGACGAAATCGGCAAGGATGTGCGTCACCGGTGGCGCCGCCCTGTTCGCCGCCGTCGCAGGGGGTCTGTTCGCTACGCTCGCCATGCTCGTCCTGGGAGGTGGGTCAGTCGTTGATCTCGATGTGCCGTTCGTTCGCGAGCTTCGTCCAGCGTGCGATGTCGTCGCGGATGTAGCGTCCGAAGGCCTCCGCCGACATCGGCATCGGCTGCAGCGCTTCCGCCGACAGGCGCTCGGCAAACTCCGGGTTCTGCAGCAGCTTGTCGATTTCGTCGTTGAGACGTTTCACGATCGACGGGGGCAGGTTCGCCGGCCCGACGATCCCGTACCATTGAACACCATCGAATCCCGGATAGCCCGACTCGGTGAATGTCGGCACGTCGGGCAGGAGCGCCTGCCGCTGCGTGCCCGTCACCGCCAATGGCTTCACCTTGCCGGCCTTGATGTGCGGCAGCGCCGCCGCGAGCCCCGGGAACATGATTTGCGTCTGGCCGCCGAGCAGATCGACGAACGCCGGGCCGATGCCGCGATACGGGATATGCACGACATCGAGGTCGCCGGCGACTTTCAATTGCTCCATCGCGAGGTGGGTGAGCGTGCCGGGGCCCGACGATCCGTACGACAGCTTGCCCGGGTTCGCTTTGGCGTAGGCGACGAGTTCGCGCAGTGTGGCGACCGGCAACGATGGCGACACGACGAGCACATTGGGCGTGCCGCCGACCATCGCGATCGGCGTGAAATCGCGAATCGCGTCGTAGGGTAATTTGCGCACGGCCGGATTGGTCCCGTGCGTGCCGACGTAGCCGACCATCAGCGTGTAGCCGTCAGGTGCTGCGCGCGCGGTCGCGAGCGAGCCCACGACGCCGCCGCCGCCGCTCAGGTTCTCGACGACGATCGACTGGCCGAGCGCGCGTCCCAGCCGGTCGGCGATAGTGCGCGCGACGAGATCGACGCCACCTCCGGGTTGCACGGGGGCGATGATCTTGATCGTCTTGCTCGGATATCCGCTCTGCGCGCGCAACGGCAGCACCGCTGTCGCGAGGCTGAGTGCACCCGCACGCGCCAGAAACGTACGCCGCCTGATGCGCACCCCATGCCGAAGCTCGCTCACGATGCCACCCTCCAGTTGCGGACTCGAGCGTCCATTATCCGCGCACTGTCCACCGTTGACGAACACCCCGATCGATGCTCGGGCACGACTTGCTAGAATACCGTCGCCAAGGTTGCGCGCTCCATAGCGGGCCGATGCGGCGACAGCCCGGGTGTCGAACCCGTTCCCCATAGGCAGATCTTCCATGCGAGTCTTCAATTTCAGCGCCGGCCCCGCGGTGCTGCCGGAGGAAGTGTTGCATCAGGCGGCCGCCGAGATGATGGATTGGCATGGCAGCGGCATGTCGGTGATGGAAATGAGTCATCGCGGCAAGGAATTCATCAGCATCGCGGCGAAGGCCGAAGCCGACCTCCGCGCTTTGTTGGCGATTCCTGCGAATTACAAAGTGCTGTTCCTCCAGGGCGGCGCGATCGGCGAGAACGCTATTGTGCCGATGAACCTCGTCGGCGGAAAGAATGCCGCCGACTATGTAATCACCGGCGAGTGGTCGAAGAAATCGATCAAGGAAGCCGCGAAATACTGCGCGCCGAGAGTCGCGGCATCGTCGGAAGACCGGAAATTCACGTATGTCCCCGCGCGGTCGGCCTGGAACCTCGACCCGGGGGCGGCCTACGTGCACGTGTGTACGAACGAAACGATCGGCGGCGTCGAATACCAGTGGACGCCGGATACGGGTGACGTCCCGCTCGTCTCCGACATGTCATCGCATATCCTGTCCCGCGTCGTCGACGTGGCCAAGTTCGGCGTGATCTACGCCGGAGCGCAGAAGAATGCGGGCACCGCGGGCATGACTCTCGTGATCGTGCGCGACGACCTTCTGGACCGTGCGCTTCCGATTACGCCTTCGGCCTTTCACTGGAAGGAGCAGGCGGCGGCTGAGTCGATGGTCAACACGCCCGCCACCTGGTCGATCTACATCGCGGGACTCGTGTTCGAATGGCTGGCGCGACAGGGCGGGCTTGCGGCGATCGAGGCGCGGAACATCGAAAAGGCGGCGCTCATCTACGATTATCTCGATGCGACGAAGTTCTATGAAACCGCGGTCAGCCGCGACGACCGTTCACGGATGAACATTCCTTTCAGGCTGCACGAGCCGGCGCTCGACGAAGCGTTTCTCAAGGGTGCGAAGGAGGCCGGCATGGTGCAGCTGAAGGGCCACCGCGCGGTCGGCGGCATGCGCGCATCGATCTATAACGCCATGCCGATCGAGGGCGTGCGCACGCTCGTCGCGTACATGAAGGACTTCGAGCGCCGCCATGGCTGACGGGAAGTATCAGATCCTCACGCTCAACCTGATCGCGCCCCACGGGTTGCATCGCTTCCCTGCCGCTCGATATGCGGTCGGCAAGTCGATCGAGCATCCCGACGCGATTCTCGTGCGCTCGCACGATATGCACTCGATGTCGATTCCGCCGTCGGTGAAGGCGATCGGCCGAGCGGGTGCCGGAACCAACAATATTCCGGTGGCGGAGATGTCGCTGCGCGGGATCCCCGTCTTCAACGCGCCAGGCGCCAACGCCAACGCGGTCAAGGAGCTCGTACTGGCGGCACTCCTCATGGCCGCGCGGAACGTGATCCCGGCGCTCCACTATGTGGCCGCGCTCGACGCCAGCGGCAAGGAGCTCGAGCGTCACGTCGAGGAGGGCAAGAAGCAGTTCGCGGGCGTTGAGCTTCCGCACCGCACGCTTGGCATCGTTGGGCTGGGCGCAATAGGAAGCCTGGTCGCCGATACCGCCATCAAGCTCGGGATGAAGGTCGTCGGTTTCGACCCCGAAATCACCGTCGAGGCGGCCTGGCGTCTTCCGGCCAGCGTCAAGAAGGCGAACAATGTCGACGAGCTCTTGAAGCAGTCGGATTTCGTCACGCTCCATGTGCCGCTCGTCGCGTCAACGCGGGGCTTCATCGACGCGCAGCGCATTGCCGCCATGAAGCCCGGCGCAGTGCTCCTCAATTTTGCGCGCGACGGCCTCATCGACGAGCAGGCGCTGATCGCCGGGTTGCGCGCGCGAAAGCTGAAGGCCTATCTCACCGATTTTCCGAGTGCCGCGCTGTTGAACGAACCGGGTGTAGTCGCGCTGCCGCACCTCGGCGCATCCACCGGCGAGGCGGAGGAAAATTGCGCGATCATGGTGGTCGACGAGGTGCGGGAATATCTCGAGCACGGGACGATCGCCAACGCGGTCAACTTTCCGAACGTCGAGATGCCGAGGGAATCCCCGTATCGGGTCGCCATCGGCAACGCGAACGTGCCGAACATGCTGGCGCAGATTTCGACCGCGATGGCGCGCGCCGGCCTCAACATCCACACGATGGTCAACAAGTCGCGCGGTGAGATGGCCTACACGCTGGTCGACGTCGACAGTCCGGTCGAAGAGGACGTGGTGGCGGCGCTTTCGGCGATCGAAGGCGTCTTGTCGGTGCGCGCAATCCCGGCAGAACAGTAGCCGGCCAGCGATTTTCGTCAGACGAGGCGTAATCCCAGTTTCGCCGCCGCATAGACCGCCTCGGTGCGGTTGCGGGCGCCAACGGTGCGCAACACCGCCGAAAGATGCTGCTTGACCGTGCTCTCCGAGAGCGAGAGCTTGCGCGCGATCAGCTTGTTCGGGTCACCGCGGATCACGCAGCGCAGCACCTCGACCTGACGCGGCGACAGGTTGCGCAGGATCGTATCCGGGTTGGCGCTTGCCTCGACGGCGTCGCCAAGCGGCTCCTCGCTGTCGAGCGCGGATAGCGGCAGATAGACGCCGTGCGCAAGAATGAGGCGCAGCGCCTGGATCAGGATTTCAGGCGTCGAGGACTTCGGCACGAAGCCCATCGCTCCCTGCTCGATCGTCGCGCGGATCATCCGCGGATCGTCCTCCCCCGACAGCACGACTATCGGCGCTTGCGGGAACGCGGCCCGGACGGAGGCGAGCGCTTCGAGGTCACCCACACCCGGCAGATTGAGGTCGAGCAGGATGAGGTCGAACGGGGGCACTTCCTGCATCGCGATGGCGGCGTCGACGCTGCCCGCTTCGCCGATCAGCAGGTGCTCGTCGAGACCGCGCAGGATGAATTTGAGTCCCTCGCGGAACAACGCGTGGTCGTCGACGAGCAGGACGTGCAATTTTTGACACTCCGTGGGGTAGGGGTCGCGCCGAGTATAGCCCGCCCGGTGCGCAAATGCGCCTTGCTACGCCGTACTGCCCATTCGGACAGTCCGAACGGACGCCTCGACTGCCCGTCTGCCCAATAGGCGGGCGCCACCAATCCTTGCAGAATCGGGCCGACGGTCGAGCCAGATGAAGGCCGTCGCAACGGGAGGAAACGAATCATGACGACACCCGAAAACAGACTGCTTCCGATGAGCGCTGTTGCCGCGATGCTCGTCGTCAGCTCGACGATCATCGGGCTCGCGTGGTGGGTCGGCGACGCGATTGCGCCCGGCCTCGCTTCGATCATCGCGGTCTCGGCCCACGACGACCGTGCGCCCAGGCAGCCCGTCCCGACGCACCTGCCGGCAAAGGCGGAAAGCGCGAAAAGCGCCGTCGCGCCACCCGCGAAGCGCGTCGAAGCTTCCGTGCGGCGCTAGGTCCGAAACGTGCGAAAGACGATGGAGGATTGACATGGGCAGCTTGATGCAACTGATGGCGCTGCCGGCCGCGTGCATGTTGTTCGCATGGATGGGACGCGGTAGCGCCGATGCGATCGCGAGACTCTTGTGCAAGCTCGTGGCGATGATGGCGGTGAGCGACAGCGCGCGAGCGCGGGTTGAATGCGGGACCGTAACGGGGCCGAAAGGTGTCAAGGCGGCCCGTGCTGCGGGTTCGCGGGTGGCGATGCGCAAAAGCGCGCCGGGAGAAGGGCGCGTCGCGCGCGATCCCGCGTCACCGCAGAGCGCCATCGCCGACCCGATGCTGCGGCTGCGACGGCTGCGACCTCGCGTCGCGGCCGTGAGCGCCGGAATTTAACGGGTCCCGCACCATGGAGTCGCAGCGCACAATTGTCGAGCCGGCACCCGAGCGCAGAAAATACGCCGAACGCAAATCCTTCCGGACCGCGCCCGCGGAAACGAAAGGAAAGCGTTGGCTTCGCCTGACGGCTGGTTTATTGTGGGCGCCGGGCATCGACGCGCCGGCCGGCCATTACAGAAACGAGCAGAAGCGATGACGTCGCAAGAAGCGTCTAGGGGAACGGCGAGGACGCTCGAGGAAGAGCTCCTGCGTACGCTTGCTCGCCAGACGCGCCGCGTTCCGATCCCGGTGTTTCTCGCGGCGGTCATGATTGCGGCACTCGCTGCGCAGAAATTGCCTGTTGCTGCCTGGGGCGGCTGGCTTTTGATGGTCGCCGTCGTCCTCGTCGTGCGGCGAACGCTGCTCTGGCGGCTGCCGCGGATGGAGGGCTACTCGGATCAGGAGAAGCTTCGCATCGCGATCCTGCTCAACGTCGGGATGGGCGTCGTCTATGGCCTGTCGCTGCTGTTCTTCCCGTTTCTGCCCGAGTTCGAGCGCGCGATCCAGTCGATGATCCTGGTTGGCCTTTGTGCGGGCGCCGTCGCCACGAACGTCGGCTACATGCCCGTGCTGCTCGGCTTTCTGATCCCCACCATCGTGCCGCTGATTCTGCTCTGGGCTACGAGCCCGGGGGTCGCGGAGCCCGGTTGGGTCGAGCGGTCCACCGCGGTGCTGATCGCACTCTGCAGTGCGATTTTGATCCCGCTCGGCCGCGATGCGTTCCGGCTGTTCCGCGAATCATTCGAGATGCGGATGGAGCAAGCGGCGCTCAACCGCAAGCTGCAGGCGGCGCTCGAACAGGCAGAGGAGGCGAACCGGGCAAAAACACGCTTCCTCGCCGCGGCAAGCCATGACCTGCGGCAGCCGATCCATACGCTGAGCCTGTTCGGCGCGGCGCTCGCGATGTGCAACCTCGACGCCCGTACCCGCGAGATCTCGCAGAACATCAACGTCGCCTTGCAGGGGATGGCGTCGCAGTTCGACGCGCTGCTCGATATTTCGAAGCTCGACGCCGGTGTGGTCCGCATCAACTCCGCCCCGCTCGAACCGCGCCGCCTGGTCGAGCGCCTCGTGCGCGAGTTCGAGCCGGTCGCCCGCGCCAAGGGGCTCGAGATGCCGACGTCATGCACGTTCGACGGCGTCGTCGACACCGATCGGCTGCTGCTCGAACGCATCGTGCGCAATCTCGTCGACAACGCGATCAAATACACGGACGCGGGCAGTCTTCGGGTCGACCTCTCGGCCGCAGGCGACGACGTCGTCATCGCGGTCGCCGACACCGGGCGCGGCATTCCGCCGGCGGAGCACGCGCGCGTGTTCGAGGAGTTCTACCAGCTCGACAATCCCGAGCGCGACCGCACGCGCGGATTCGGGCTTGGCCTGTCCATCGTGAAGCGCCTTGCCGATCTTCTCGGCATCCGGCTCGAATTGGAATCGGCGCCCGGCAAGGGAACGACGTTTCGGCTTCATCTCGTGCGTATGGCAGGAGACGCGCTCGCGCTCGCGCGTCCGCTGGTGGACGCGACTCGCATCAAGGGGCTGCACGTGCTGGTCGTCGACGACGAAAGGCAGGTCCGTCTCGGCATGCAAACGCTGCTCGAGGGAATGGGATGCCGCGTGACGCTGGTCGATGAGACGCCGCACGCCGTAACCGCGGCGCGCGCCGACCGTCCCGACATCGTCGTCGCGGATTTTCGCCTGCGCGGCGACGACAACGGAATCGCCACGGTGCGTGCCCTGCGGCAGATCTATTCCGAGTTGCCGGCAATCCTGTTGTCAGGCGACACGGCGCCCGACCGGCTGCGCGAAGCGGAGGCGGCGGGCATCATGCTGTTGCACAAGCCGGTGGCTGTCGCCGATCTTGCCCAGGCAATCGCCAGCGCGCGCGAGCCTCTCACGGCGTCGGGATCATGAACGATCGCCGCCCTTCAGGTGATCGCGACCCGACCGCGTGGATCTCACGCGGATTCGAAGTGCTCGCCGCATCGCGCGATTGCGAGCCGGCGACCGACACTATCGATTTCGATGTCGTGATCGTCGGCAGCGGCTATGGCGGCGCGATCGCCGCTGCACGGCTTGCAGGCGCGACGGACGAGAAAGACAAGAAAGACGGGAAAGCCCGCAAGATCAACGTCTGCGTGCTGGAACGCGGCCGGGAATACCTCCCCGGAATGTTTCCATCAAGGCTCGCCGATCTCGCGGCGCATGTGCGCTTTTCCACCGAAGGCGCGACCTGCGCGCGCGGCGAGCGCGAAGGGCTCTTCGACGTGCGGATCGGTTCGGACGTGAGTGCTGTGATTGCGAATGGTCTCGGCGGCGGTTCGCTGATCAACGCCGGCGTCATGGCAACGCCGAGTGACGACGTATTCCAGAGGCGCGAGTGGCCAGCGCTCATCCGCAATGAATCGACCGAGGAACGAGAGCAGCGTTTCAACAAGGTCCGTGTATTGCTCGGCGCAGCGCTCCCGCGCGACGGCTCCGACCCCGTCGACAACACTGTGCGCTTGAATCCCGACAAGATTCCCGCCAAGTATCGGGTACTGGAGCGAATGGCGCCGAAACCACGCAAAGGGTCGGAGCCGTTCAAGGCCGCCGCGATCACAGTCGCGCTGACCAAGGATCGCGAGTCGTACGCACGGGTAGCATTGAACGAATGCCTGCGCTGCGGCGATTGCGCCACCGGCTGCAACCACGGTGCCAAAGATTCGCTCGACGTCAATTTGCTCCGCACGGCCGAACAGGCAGGCGCACAAATCTACACGGGGGCCACCGTGTTGCGGCTGGAACGGCGCGATCCGGAAAGCCAAGACTCGAGTTGGATACTCGATGTCGTCCACACCGACCTCAATCTGCGCGCGCGCCAAGGCGGTCCGTTCCGGCTGGTGGCGCGAAAAGTCATTCTCGCCGCAGGCACCTACGGATCGACAGAAATCCTGCTGCGCTCGCGTAGCGAGTCACTGGTGTTCAGCCGGCACCTGGGGCAGCGATTTTCGACCAACGGCGACATGATTGCCGTCGCGTACGACCAGCGCCACGGCCGAAGCAGAACGCGTGTCGAGGTCAACGCGATCGCCGACGAGCGGGATCCTCCGGAATCGCGCAATGTGGGACCGACGATCACCGGCATCATCGACCTGCGCGACGACAGGGACAGGGTCGTCATCGAGGAAATTGACAAGGACAAGGTCGTCATCGAGGAAATCGACAAGGACAAGATCGTCATCGAGGAAATGGCGATTCCTGGACCGCTGCGGCGCGTGTTCGAAGAGGTTGTCACGACAGGGAATGTCCTGCGCAGCCTCGCGCGCATCGACGACAGCCCACACAGTCCGAAGGACCCCGACCACGATCCCTGCGCCGTCGAGCGTGGCGCGATCAAAAGCTCGTCGGTTTTCGCCATCATGGGCAACGACGGCGCAAAAGGCGCGCTCGAGCTCGTCACCGGCGAGGACGGCGACGAAAAAGACGGCGACGGGGCCGTTCGGGTGCGCTGGCCCGAGGCACGCGATCACGCGATCTTTCAACAGGGCATCAAGACGCTGCAGGCGCTTGGCAAAGCATCGCGTATCGACGGCGAAGTGCAGTCGAACCCCATCTGGCAGCTGCTGCCCGAGGAGTTGCAATTTCTCTTCGATGACAGGCGGGGAGCCCTTCTGACCGTGCATCCGCTTGGCGGCTGCCCGATGGGCGACGCTGCCGGTCCGGTGCTGGACAAGCGTCCAGAGCCGGATAAGTCCGCGGGAGTTGAGTCACCCCCGCCGACGAACGAGGCGCCCAATGAGAATTTGCTCACGCAAGGTGTCGTCAATCATCTGGGACAGGTGTTCGATGGCGCGCAACCGCCGGCGACCTCGATGGTATTTCGCACGCTGGTGGTGCTGGACGGCTCCATCGTGCCGACCTCGCTCGGCATCAATCCATCGCTCACGATCGCTTCGCTTGCGCTGCGGGCGATCGAGCTGCTGCGCAAGAACGAATGGCAATGGAACGCGCCGGCCGACGCGAAGCCCGCGCCCAGCGTGCGCCTGATGTTCCAAACGATGCCCGAGCCGCCGAAGCCGGCCGCGACGGAGGTGGAGATCATCGAGCGCATGTCCGGTGACGCTCCGTTGCCTGCAAAGAGCGGCGGGAAGAGGCTCGCGCGTGTCGAGCTGAC
The DNA here is from genome assembly GCA_963724975.1 of uncultured beta proteobacterium. Classification (GTDB taxonomy): domain Bacteria; phylum Pseudomonadota; class Gammaproteobacteria; order Burkholderiales; family Casimicrobiaceae; genus CAIWHR01. The sequence continues at coordinate 473,398 of CAVRXB010000008.1, forward strand.
ACTGCGATTCAAGCCGGCGTCGCTCGCATCGCTCTTCCTGCCGACGGACGATAAGGAGCCCCCGAAACCGGATGCGACCGCGGACGCCAAGGCGCGCGCGGAAGGCAAGGTGCCGATGCAGCGTCCGCTCCGCGTCGATTCTGATAACAGCCGATTGCGCCTGTTCGACGCTAAGGAGTGGAACGATTGGCGCAGGAACGCCCGTAGCGACAGCGATCTCGACGAAATCGTCCGTTTCGTAGCGCCGTTGTCCGGAACCCTTACGTTCATGCAGCGCGAAGCCTCCACGTATCCCGAGCGGCGGTGCCGGGCGCTGCGCGCCTGGATCCCGAATCGCGGTTTGCGCGACACGTGGCAGGCAGTGGCGAGCCTCATCAAGGACTGGTTGTCAGGCACTCCGCCCCCACCGCTGCCCCCGCCGCGCGAAGGCGAGAAGTTATCGGTTTGGAAGCGCCTGCCGTTCATTGGCCCTCTTTTTCGGCGACTGTCCACGCGCATTCAGCAGCTTTACGCGCTTGCGTCGCACGCAGGCGAGGTGCGTCTGTTCGACTACGATCTCAAGATCGGCAAGCCGGACGACTCGAAGCAAACGGCGGAAGACGTGTTCCAAGACTTCGGTGACGAGCGCGCGATCCGCGGCCGCAAGCGCCTGACCTACAGCCGGCGCTGCAATCCATGGCGCCAGATGGCTCGGATGTCGCTCGACGCGTTTCCTGGCCTGGACGCCGACTCCGGAGCCTTCCTCGACCTCGACCTCACCTATCTCACGCAGGAAGGCGTGCCGCTGCTTCGGGTCGTCAAGCAAGAGGACCAGGTGGCGGCGATCGCCGATCTTGGATCGCTCGCCGGCTATTTCCTGCGGCTTCTGCTGTCGATTCACGTGTGGAGCTTTCGCAAGCCCGATCCGGCTGACCCGGGAGAACCGCAACGCCTTCCCGGCAAGATCAAAGGTCTCGATGGTCCGGAGATCAGCGAGTTCGTCGTTGCGAACTTGCCGGACGGAAGGCCGGTCCGGGCGCGGCTTACCCGCTATCCGCGGCGCACATCAAAACGGCCGCCTCTGCTGATGATTCCGGGATACAGCGCCAGTGGCACGACGTTCGCGCACCCGGTGCTCGATCCACACGCAGCCGGGTATTTCTGGGAGCGCGGCCGCGACGTCTGGATCCTCGACATGCGCACGAGCTGTGGCATGCCGACGGCGCGCCTGCCGTGGACGTTCGAGGAAGCGGCGCTCGCGGACATTCCGAAGGCGATCGATTTCATCTGGCATGCGACGGAAAAGCAGCGCCATGACGCGAACCCGGATCGGGAGCCGGTGAAAATTGACGTGCTGGCGCACTGCATGGGCTCGGTGATGTTCAGCATGGCGCTGCTTGCGCCGCCGGAAGCGGGTGACCCGTACTTCCGCGAGCGCGAAGCGTTGCCGGCGCGCGTCGGCAAGGTTGTGCTGTCGCAGATCGGTCCCGTCGTCGTGTTCACGCCGGACAACGTCTTTCGCGCGTACCTGATGAGCTATCTGCGCAACTTCCTGCCGCTTGCCAATTATGAATTCCGGATCGGGCCGGCGCCCTCGCTCACCGACCAGCTGATCGACCGGTTTCTGGCGGCGATGCCGTACCCCGAAAACGAATTCGCCATCGAAAACCCCTGGTGGCCGTTTTGCAAGCGGACGCCGTGGGTTGGCTCGCGCCATCGGATGGACGCGCTGTACGGTCGCGACTTCAACGTCGATAACGTGAGCGGCCGCGTGCTCGATGCGATCGACGATCTGTTCGGCCCGTTGTCCACGGATACGGTATCGCAGGCAATCCATTTCGCGCGCCTCGGCGTGCTCACCAACCGTGCCGGGCGCAACGTCTTCGTCACACGTCGCAACTTGCTCGAGCGCTGGACGCGCGAGCGGCCGACGCTGTCGCTCCATGGCGAGAAAAACGGACTCTACGACATCTCGACGCTTGCCCGCATGACGAAGCTGTTCAAGACGGAGCTCGAGCTCTCGTACGAGACTCTGCCGCTGCACGACATGGGCCACCAGGACTGTCTCATCGGCAAGCGGGCGCGCGAGGTCTTTGTCGCCATCGAAGAGTTTCTCGATCGCGGGGAATGAGGATGAAAACAACGGACCCGAATTCCGACAACAGCGTAAAATTTTTTGCCGAAATCTGCTGGCTCGGGCCGATTATCGGTGTGTCGGCGCTGCGCGACGGCATGCCCAAAGTTCGCACTGCCGGCGCCGAGAATCCTGCACTCGGGAAGTGTTTCGGCGCTGCACTCGTTCCGGTCAAGACCAAAGGGCTTAAATTCCGTGGCGATGTCGCGCAGTCGACCGAAATAAAATCGGACCAGTATGGCTGGTTCCATATCGACGCGCGCGCGAGCTTGTGGGACGGCGTCGAGGGCGTGCTGGTCATCCTGCTCTATAACCAGTCGAGCAAGCTCGAGTATTACACCTACGAGGACTACAAACCAGAACCCGCGGACAAGGCACGTTCAGCGGCCATCGCGCTCTCGCGCGCCCACTCGTTCGCGCAGATTCTTAAGCCGATGCCGGACGAGCTCAAGTCGCAGATCGAGGGGGCGATCGCGGAGGCAGTCAAGGAATTGCTGAAGCGCAGTGCGGAAGATCTGCGCGATGGACTCGTCAAATTGCCGCCCCCTGAACGGGCAAAGTTCGAGTGCGGTACCGATGCGGGGACGATGGTGGCTACGCCTCCGAAGGAGTCCGAGCTCGTGATCGCGGTCGCGAGCTGCCAGTACCCGACGGCGATGCTGGAAGGCGTGATCGGCGGCGCGGCTTATGAGCGTCTTGCGGCGCGTCTGTCCGCCGATAAACCGCACCCCCCGCAATGCCTGGTGCTCTGCGGTGACCAGATCTACGTCGACGGGACAGCCGGGTTCTTCGATCCGACGTCGCAATTCGATCGCTTTGTTCGACCCTATGAGATCCTGTTCCGGATGAAAGCGGTGCGCGAAGTACGGCGGCAGCTCCCTGCCTTCGCGATGATGGACGATCACGAGATCCAGGACAACTGGGAACCGCGCATCGACGACACCAGGATCGATCCGGTGATGGTCAACGGCCGGCGTTCGTATCTTACTTTTCAGCGTCGGGCCGGACCCGACCAGCAGCCGCCGGTGGACGATTCGCGGTGTCCGCTGTGGTACCCGTTTCAGGTCAATGGCTTTCCGCTGTTCATGGCGGATACCAGGACCGAACGCACGCCGCGCATCGCGCGAACGGGAAAGACGAAGCGAAGCATCGTTACGAAAGACACCGACCATCGAGTGCGTGAGATCGAAAATGCCCGCATCATGAGCATGGGACAGATGAAGTATTTGCTCGACTGGCTTCGGCGGCAACCTCCGGACACCCCGAAAATCATTGCGTCACCGGCGATCCTGCTCCCCCGGCATGCCCGCGCCGTGACGCCGATGGAGGCGATCAGCGTTCGCGCGCTGCACTCCGATGGCTGGGACGGCTACCCCCGCTCGCTGTACGAAATATTGGCGCACATCGCGCGCGAGCAGATTCCCAATGTCGTGTTCGTGTCCGGCGACGAGCACTTGTCGTGCGTCGCCCGCATCGTGCTGAAGGCGCCGGACCGTGATCCGGTTGTCGTCCACTCGGTGCATTGCTCGCCGTTGTTCGCGCCGTTTCCATTCGCGAATTCGCTGCGTGCGGATCTCATGGCCGATGAAGAGTTCCACTTCCCTACGAGCGAGGATCGCGGAAGGGTGACGTCTAACGTGGAGACGGAGTTTGCCCCGCTAGGCGATGAAAAATTGAGCGACGATCAGAAAAGGGTGGTGACGTGCAGCGTGGAGACGAAGTTTGCCCCGCCGGGCGATGGCTTCACGCTGCTGCGGTTCTTCTACAATCGCGGCGGCTGGATGATGCACTGCGAATTCGATCGCGCCCACGTGAAGGACGACGCAGCGAAAGTCATCGAGCGCAAGCTCGCGTGACGCGCGTTCAGTCGAGACGGTAGGCGACGCTGAACGGACGTGGGACGTCCTGAAGGTCGGTGACGAGGCGAGCGCGCAGGAAGGGATTGAGCCCGCGGAACGCCGTACGGATCGCCGTCGCGCCCTCGGACTTGGTCGCCATCCGCCAGTGCGCGCGCCGCGTTGCGGGACGCGCCCGCACGACAATGCCGAGAGAAAGTTCGGCGAGCTGCGGATCGCGGCTCATGTAGCTGCCGAACGGGGCGACGGTTTCGATGACGAGCGGGATGCGCGCCCAGTCGGCGTTGATTTGCGCGGCGAGACTGCACGCTTCGCTTACGAGTTGACGCGCGCGCTCCCGCGGCAGGGGATCGACAACGCGCGCCGACGCGATTTCCGCCAGACGCGGATCAACCCGGTACACGCCAGGCAGTTCCGGGCGCGGTTCGAGAAGGCCCGCGGCTACCAGCTCGTCGACGAGCGACAGGCCCTCGGCGGTATCGATGCCAAAATCGAGAAGCAGCTGACGGGATGTGACACGCGCGCGCTCGGGGGGCATGCCCGCGACTCGGCTTACGATGCGAGCCGCCGCCGCGCGCAGCTTGAGGGGCTCGACACCGAAATAGTGGAGATGCTTGAGAAGGATGCTGTAATCGTTGTGCGACGATTTGCGGCGTTCCATGATGGCTATGACGATAGCATAAAAACCGACGGGTTTGGCAAGAGGCGACTAGCGGCAATGCCCCTGTTGTTGGCGGGGTCAGCTGGAAATCGCTTCCAGAATGGCCACACTGGCCGAAACGCCGATACGGTCCGCGCCAGCGTCGATCATCGCCAAGGCATCGGCCAGCGTCCGTATTCCGCCGGAGGCCTTGACGCCCATCTCGGGGCCGGCCGCGGCGCGCAGCAAACGGACGTCGGCGACGGTCGCGCCGCCGGCGGGATGAAAGCCGGTTGAAGTCTTTACGAACGCCGCGCCGGCATCGCGCGCGAGCCTGCAGGCGAGACTCTTTTCGGCCGCGGTCAGTATCGTGGATTCGAGAATGACCTTCACGGGAATCCCGGGCACTGCACGCACGACCGCTTCGATTTCCGCGGCGACGATGCTGGCGTGACCGCTCTTCAGCGCACCGAAGTTCTGCACCATGTCGATCTCCGCAGCGCCTTCGGCGACTGCCAGCGCGGCCGCGTGCGCCTTCACCTCGGCGCGGTCGCAGCCATGCGGAAATCCCGCCACGGTCACAATGCGTGCATCGCTGCCCGCCAGCGCGGCGGCCGCAACGCGCACCCAATAGGGCTGCACGCAGTAAAAGCCGATGCCCCACGCCCGGACGATCGCTGCACCGGCATGAATGTCGGCTTCGGTCGCGTCCGGCTTCAGTACCGAATGATCGATGCGACGGGCGAGCTCGGCGCGATTCATTGCGTTTTGCGTGCCGATTCAGCGCGCGCTGCCGTAATGCGCGCGGCGAGCGAACGATCGAGTTCCGTTGTCTGCGTCATCTCGGGTGTCGTGTCGGGGAGGCCCAGGTAGTAGACGACGAGCGCGGGCGGCGCGGCACCCGGTGCAGCGCTACTTCGCCACAGCCGGATTTCGGTGCGCGGGAAATCGGCGAAACGGGCGCGCGGCGTCTTCAAGTCGAATACGCCGCCTACTTCGCGCATCGGCTGCAACCGTTCCTCGCGCTGCGAGAACGGGTCCTTGCCCAAAACTTCGATCCATCCATACGATCGCGTATCGACATCGATCCGCATGACGACCGCGGTGTCGTCTTCCTTCGGCGCGCGCAGCACGGCCCAGGCGAGGGCGACACCCGGGGTCGCGAAGGCGTCGGCCGAGCCGTGGACTTCACGCGGTGGATCGGCCGCGGCGGGCACGGCCAGCAACAGGGCGAAAGCGCTCGCCGCGCCGAATGCGACGACGCGCATCATCGCGGCGCTTCCGCCAGCACGGTCGCTGCATCGGCGGCGGGCCGCAGCGATACCGCGGTGCCATCGGCGACGATTTCGTTTGGCCCGGCGTTGTAGCGGACAACTTGCAGCGTGGTGCCACCGCAGTTGACGAGATATTCGATCTTCTCGCCGAGAAACGCGTGCGCCACCACCGTTCCGGACAACGGCCCGGCAGCCACGTCACGGTCGACGATGATCGACTCCGGCCGCAAGAGCAGCGAGACGAGGTCGCCCGTTGCGACGCGTCGATTTGCCGGTTGCGCGCGCAGGGCCGCGCCCAGCGCTTCGACGATGACGGCGTCGCTGTCCACCGCAGCGACGCGCGCGGGAACGAGATTGACCCGTCCGACGAAGCGGGCGACGAACTCGGACGCCGGACGATGATAGAGGTCGCGAGCGGAGCCTTCCTGCACGACGCGGCCCTCGTTCATGACGGCGATGCGGTCGGACACCGCCATCGCCTCTTCCTGGTCGTGTGTCACGTACACCGTCGTGATCTCGAGTCGCTGCTGGAGATCGCGGATCTCCTGTCGCATCGACACTCGAAGCTTCGCGTCGAGGTTCGACAACGGCTCGTCGAACAGCAGCACGCGCGGCCGGATGACAATGGCGCGCGCCAGCGCAACACGCTGTTGCTCGCCGCCGGAAAGCTGTCCGGGAAACTGGCGGTCGTAGCCCGCGAGGCCGACGAGCGACAGCACGTCGCCAACCGATTTTGCGATCGTACCCCGCGACTGTCCACGCACGGCGAGCCCGTAGCCCACGTTCTCCGCGACCGAAAGGTGTGGAAACAGCGCGTAGTTCTGGAATACGAAGCCGATATCGCGACGGTTGGCCGCAACGCCCGTGACGTCCTGCCCGCCAAAGTAAATGCGTCCGGCGTCCGGCTGCTCGAAGCCGGCAATGATCCGCAGCGTGGTTGTCTTGCCGCAGCCCGACGGTCCGAGCAGCGTCAGGAATTCGCCGGGGGCGACGTCGATGCGCACTTCGCGCGCAGCATAGTGCTCGCCCTTGACGCGATGCAGGTAGCGCTTCGACACGCCGTCGACGCGCACGCCGATTTTCGCGTTCGCCACGATCATCCTCCGAGCAGGCCTGTTACGCGCACGACGCCCGGCGCGCGAAAGAGACGCATGACGGACCCGATGACGGCCATCGCCACGAACACGATCACGACGACCAGGACCGAGAACGCGGCCGCCGGTCCGAGCGACAGCTCGGTGATGTTTTCGAGGATCTTCACCGTGATCAGCGTCCAGCCGACGGAAACGAGGAAGATCGTGGCGCTGATTGCCGTCATCGAGCGAATGAACACTACGGAAAGTCCAGCGAAGAACGCTGGCACGATCAGCGGCAAGGTGATTCGGCGGAACGTCGTGCCGCTGCCGGCGCCCAGGCCCGACGAGGCTTCCTCGAGGCTCTTGTCGATCTGCTGCAGCAGCGCGACGGTCGCGCGAATGCCTGTCGGACCGTAGCGGAATATGTAGCACGAAATGATGATGAGCGCGGTGCCGGTCAACTCGATCGGTGGATCGTTGAAGGCGATCAAATAGGCGATGCCGACGATCGTACCCGGCAGCGCGTAGTTGATCATCGACACCAGTTCCATCGAGCGCCGGCCGACGAACCGCTTCTTCGTCACAAGATAGCCGACCAGGATTCCATAGAGTCCGCCCAGCGGCATCGCGAGGCCGGCGATGATGAGCGTGTCGCGGATCGCCTTCAAGCCGTCGGTGAAGATCACGCGATAGTGCTGCAGCGTAAGTGCGTGGTTGGCACCGAGCGCTACCACCAGCGATGCATACAGCAGCAACGCGTAGAAGTACGCGATTGCGACCGCGACGATGAAGCAGGCGGAAAGAAGCGCGGTGCGCGCGGCTGGCGAGACGCTGTCGAACGGCGTCTGCCCGGCACCCTTGCCGGTGATCGTCACGTAGAAGCGGCGGCTGACCCAATAGCGCTGGAGCACGAAGACGAGAAGCGCCGGTACGAGCAGCGCAAAGGACAGCGCCGCGCCACCGCGGAGGTCGTACAGGCCGGTGATCTGGAGATAGGCCTGCGTAGGCAGCACGGGGAACTGATTGCCGGCGAGGATCAGCGGGGTCGCGAAGTCGGCGAGCGATGCCGCGAACAGCAGCAGAAATGCATTGGCGAGTCCTGGAACGCACAGCGGCAACGTGACCGTGCGAAACACACGCCAGCGCGACGCGCCGAGCGAGAGCGCCATTCCTTCGATGTTGGAATCGATGCCCGCGATCAGCGGCCGCAGCGTCAGGTAGGCGATCGGGAAATAGGTGAGTACCTCGGAAAAAAGGGTGCTGGAGAGCCCGTACACCGTCACGCCCTTGAGGCCGAGCAAGTCGTAAGTGATGAGCCCTCGCGGGCCGAACGAGAAAATCATCGCGATCGCCGTCGTGAAGGGCGGCGAGACCAGCGGCAGGAGCACGCTCGCGTCCATCACGGTGTGTAGTGACACGGGGCAGGCGCCCTCGCGCGGCGGTGAACGCGAATACGAAACCCAGCACGGTTCCGGCGAGACCGACCAGCGCCGCGAGCAGCAGGCTATTCCAGAACGCGCGGATCTGGTGCTTGTCGGTCAGCACTGTCAGGCGATGCCGGCGACCGAGAACGTGCCGTGATCGAAGAGCACGCGACCGAGCAGCATCGCAAGCGGATACATCACGAAAAGCGCGAGCAGCGCCCACAGCGCGAAGGCCGTCGCCGCGACCGCGGGGTCGCGGTGTAGCGAAGCGACCGTCATGTCTTCCTCTCCCGCCGCTCTAGAGAGGGGGGTGTGATCGCACGGTTCAGGGATTCAGCACTTCGGCGACCCACCGCTCGACGATGCGCTTGCGGTTGGCTCCCGCGTAGTCGGCGTCGATGGGGAAGATCTTCGCATCCTTCAACACGGCAGCAAGCGACGGCTCGAGCGCGACGTCCGGATGCGCCGGCACGAAATTGATCTTGTACTTGGCAAACTGGTTCTGCATTGCAGGCGAGCTCGCCCAGTCGATCAGCTTCTTCGCTGCTTCGGGATTTTTCGCACCCTTGATGAGCGCGATCCCTTCGGCCGCGGTGCCGATGCCTTCCTTGGGGAAGCTGATGGTGACTTCGTAGCCCTTCGCCTTGGTGTCGAGCGCGTCGACGATGAAGAATATGCCGCCGCCGGCCTGGCCGAGCCCAACCGGCAGCGTGCCGCCGCCGCCGCTCTTCGTATAGAGCTGGACGTTGGGTCGCAGCTTCTTCATATAGTCGAACGCTTTGTTCTCGTCGCGGCCGTTCACCTCGAGGATCGAGAAGATGCGCGTGACGGCGGTGCCGGAGGTCCGCGCATCGGCCATCTGCAGCATGTTCTTGTAGGGCGGAGCGAGGAGATCGTTCCACGAAGCCGGCGCCTTGAGGCCGTTTTCCTTGAGGAACTTGTCGTTGGTCATGAAGACAAGCGGGTCGTCGGCAATGGCGACCCACTGGCCGTCGGGCTGGCGGAAACGGGGCGGCAGTTTGGCGAAGGAAGGTGGCTTGTACGGCTCGAAGACGCCCTCGGTGACGCCGGCCGCATACGTTTCGACCGGGCCGCCGAACAGCACGTCGACGCGCGGGTTGTTCTTTTCGGCGATGACGCGGGCGAGCGCCTCACCGGATGAAAAACGAACGAAGTTGACCTTGATGGCGGTCGCCTTCTCGAATTCCTCGAACATCGGTTTAGCCCAGTTCTCGGGCCAGATCGAGTAGACGTTGAGCGTCTGCGCCGAAATCGGCAACGCACCGCAGATGAGCGTCGTGAGGGCGGCCATGCGCAGCGTGCGCATGAGCCGGCGGGGCCGTCCCAAGGGCGAATACCGGATCGCACAGCCCAAGGGTGCGCCAACGAGCCAGCGGGAATTCACGTTCATCGCATTCCTCCTCTTTGCACCGCTTCAGATCGGCGTGCTGTTGGTATGCCGCCGGAGTGTTGTATTGCGCGCGGGATTGCTGCCGGCGTCGGCGGTCATTCTGCTCTGTTTCAACGCCTCCGAGAATGGGTCGCGGCCAGGTCCGCGGCCCGCGCGGCATCGGGGATTACAGGATCCGGTTGAACCAGAGGAGCGATAGCGACGCCGAAAGCAGCGCCAGCACCGCGGCAGCGGCGGCGAACAACGCGGTGATTTCGGTTTCCTTTTCCTCGAAGAAGAGCTTCGTGTTGAGGTTCTTGTAGATCTTCTGGAGGTCGACCGCGTTGCCGGCGTAGAAGTAATCGGCGCGCGTGACGTTGGCGATCGTCTTCAGCGACTCCTCATCGAGGCGCACTCGCATCGACCATCCCTCGGAGCCAATGATCTCGCCGCTCGTGGTGCCGATACCGACTGTGTACACGCGCACGCCGCGGTCGCCTGCCATGCGCGCCGCCTCGATCGGGTCCGGCCCGGTGGTCGTCTGGCCGTCGGTCAGCAGGATGATGGCAGCCGACGTGTACGACCCGGGCGCAACCTTCGGCACTTGCTTGGAGGCGGCAGCGGGATCGAGCGCGGCGGCTTTTTGTGCTTCGCGTCGCGGATTGAATGAGCGGAGATCGAATTCGGCGTCAGGAAATATCGTCTTCAACGACACCAGAATGCCACTGCCGATCGCCGTTCCCCGCTGCAGCTGGAAGCGCTCGATGGCACCGAGAATGTCCTCGCGACTGTGGGTCGGCGACTGGACAACGGACGCAGTCGCGGCGAACGACACGACGCCGATCCGCGTGGTCTTCGGCTGGTCCGCGACGAACGCGCGCGCGGCTTCCTGTGCAGCGACAAGCCGGCTTGGCTTGACGTCGGTTGCGCGCATGCTGCCCGAAACGTCCATCGCGAGGATCACGGTTTCGTGCGCGGACGGCAGCGTGACGACCGCGGCCGGGCGCGCGATCGCCACGATCATCAAGATCAAGGCAACGAGGAACAAGAACGGCGGCACGTGCCGGCGGACACGCTGGGTCGCGCCCTGTGCGTCCTTGACCAGTGTGAGGCTCGCATACCGTAGCGCCGCCTTGCGCTTCCTGCGCATCAGCATGACGTAGACGGCGATGACCACCGGGACGGCAGCCAGCAGCCACAGCATTTGCGGCCAGACGAACGTCATTCGTCAACCGCCCGTAGGCTCACCACCGCTGCTCGCGTGGAAATTCCGGCCGGCTGTGCGGCGCTCATGTATGTATACCCAGATGCGCGGGCAATCCACCTCCGGAAGCGAGCTGGTTGCGCCGCTTGCGCAAATCGGCAAAGCGCAGGATTGCGTCGACGAGGTCGTCGCCGGTCGCGAGCTCGAGGGCGTCGACGCCAGCCGCCTGGAACGAGCGTCGAAGCTCCGCTTCGCGTTCTTTCGCCGCAGCGACGAAGCGCTTGCGAAAGCCGCGATCGTGAGTGTCGACAAAGAGCTGCTCGCCGGTCTCCGCGTCCTGGACCACCAAGAGCCCGAGATCCGGCAACTCCATTTCGAGCGGGTCGTAGAGCCGTACCGCGACAACGTCATGACGCCGCGCAAGCTGCGCGAGCGGCTTCGCCCAGCCGGGCGTACTGATGAAGTCGGACACGACGAACACGAGCGACCGCCGCGGTGCGACCCGCCACGCCATACGCAGCAGGTCCGCGAGATTCGTTGCATTCGCTTTTTTGACGTCGGGCCGCGACGCCATCCGGTGCAACAGGTGCAGCACCTGACGCCGGCCGCTGCGGGCGGGAATCACGGTGTCGACGCGGTCCCCGTAGAGGAGGGCGCCGACCCGGTTGCCGTGCGCGGTGAGGATGCGCGCCAGCACAGCGACGAACTCAGCGGCGACCGTGCGCTTCTCCAGCTTCTGCGAGCCGAACGCGACCGACGGCGAAAGGTCGAGCAGGAACCAACCCGCGACCTCGCGCTCCTCGTTATATTCGCGCACGTAGGGCGTGGCGAGGCGTGCCGTCACGTTCCAGTCGATGTGGCGAACGTCATCGTGATAGACGTATTCGCGAAGGTCGGCAAGGTCGAGCCCGTAACCGCGAAAGAGCGTGCGGTAGTCGCCGTGAAGCACGCCGTCGAGCCGACGGATCACCGTCCACTCGAGGCGCCGCAGGACGGCTTCAGGCGCCCGCGTTGGCGAGCGGCTCGATGCGGACATGAGTATCGAGCGGCTTCTCCGGCGCCGGGATCTGTTGCATGATCCGCCCGATGAGCTGGTCCGGGGTCACCGCGTCGGCGAGAGCCTCGTAGGAGAGCGACAGCCGATGGCGCAGGACATCCGGCGCGAGATCGGTCACGTCCTGCGGCAGAACATAAGCGCGCCCGCGCAGGAACGCGAGTGCGCGCGCCGCCTCGACGAGATGAATTGTCGCGCGCGGGCTCGCGCCGAAGGTCACGTAGCGCGCGAGGTCCTTGATGCCGAAGCGCTCCGGCGTGCGTGTGGCGGCGACAAGCCGCACGGCGTACTGCATCAGCGACGGATCGACGTAGCCGGCGCGGCATTCGCGCTGCAGCGCGGCGAGCTCGTCGGTTGTGGCGACGGCGGCGACGTCCTGCGCAAGGCCGGTGACGCGCTCGACGATCACGAACTCCTCTTCTTCCGTCGGATAGCCGACCAGCACTTTCATCATGAAGCGGTCGACCTGCGCCTCGGGCAGCGGGTAAGTGCCCTCGGTCTCGATCGGATTCTGGGTCGCCATCACGAGAAACGGCAGCGGGACGTGGTGCGTCTCGCCGGCGATCGTCACCTGGCATTCCTGCATGACTTCGAGCAACGCACTTTGCACCTTCGCGGGCGCGCGGTTGATCTCGTCGGCCAGCAGGAGATGCGTGAACACCGGTCCAAGGGACGTGTTGAATTCACCGGTCTTCTGATTGTAGATACGCGTGCCGACCAGATCTGCCGGGACGAGATCGGGCGTGAACTGAATCCGGCGAAACGTGCCGCGGATCGTGCGGGCGAGCGTTTTCACCGTGAGCGTCTTCGCAAGCCCCGGGACGCCCTCGACCAGCAAATGCCCCTGCGCCAGGATCGCGACCAGCACGCGCTCGAGGAAATGGTCCTGGCCGACGACGATGCGCTTGACTTCGTAGAGGATGCGCTCCATCAGCGGCGTGACGCCGCTGCGGCTCGAAGGGTCTTCCATGGGGCGGGATCTCCGGTTGGGTCGCGTCAGAACGGTCTCAGAAGGGCGATACGCCGATGGCGGCGGCCGCGTTCTCGATCGGCACCGCGAACCCGATGCCGATGAACACGCGCTGATCCGTCGGATTGAGAATCGCGGTGACGATACCGACGACTTCGCCGTCCGTCGTGACCAGCGGACCGCCGGAATTTCCGGGATTGGCCGCCGCGTCGAACTGGATCAGGTTCGTCAATATCCGTTCGCCTTTAGCCGAACGGTACTCGCGGGCAAGGCCCGAAATCACACCCGCCGAGACCGACGGGCCGATGCCGAAGGGGTAACCGATGGCGACCACTTCGTCGCCCGGCGCGAGATCGCCGGTGGAGCGCAGCGTGGCCGCCGGGAGGTCGTCCGGGATATGCAGCGCCTTGAGGACCGCGAGGTCATGCTCGGGTCGCATGCCGATCACCGCTGCTTCGGACTCGAAGCCGTCGTGAAAGCGCACTTCCACCCGCTCGGCGCCCGCGATGACATGCAGATTGGTGAGAATGATTCCCGAGTCGACGATCACGACGCCGCTGCCGATGCCCTCGACCACGTGGCCGTCCTTCTCCTGCTCGCGTCCGAGGCCGCGCACGCGGACGATCGATTCGCGAACGGCCTCGTAGGCCTTGGCGGCGCGCGAAGGAAGCTCGGCGGTCTCGAGCGTGTGCAACACGGCGGCATCGATGTCCTCCTGCGTGATGACGCGCGCCTTGGGCGCCATCGCCGCGTATAGGAGCACGGCAGCAAGCACACATGCCATTCCCGCTGCAAACAGCGCCAATCCGCCGCTGCGATCGCTCAGCGCACGCCGCCACCGACCCTTTGCAACCGAAGGAACCGGCGCGCCGGCCCCCGCCGCCGATGGTTGGGGCGCCGGGCGGACGGAGCGGCTGTAGAGCGCTGCCTTTCTCACGACGGTTGGGCCGAACAGGTCGTCATTTCTTGTAGGTGGACGTCGTCGTTTTGGCCGGCGTCGCACGCGCCCCGGTCGCCGCCGTCCCTGTGCGGCGTGCGACCGGGCTCGAATTCGAATCGGATGTAGCCATCGCCGGGTAACCGGCGACAATTTGATCGACCGAGAGGGTTCCCGGCGTCCCGGGCCCGGTCAGGAAAGCGAGCGGCACACACCGATCGGTCTCGGTGAACAGCAGATATTCGCCGCGCTGCCGCATGGCGTCGCGGGCGGCGGCACCCTGAGCGCTCAAGTCGACCGGCGGCTGTGTGTCACGGTAGATCACGTTGTCGTTGCGGTCGTAGACGAAATAGCAGGTGGCGGCGAGCGCGGGTGCTTGCGCAAGGCACAGCGCACCCGTAGCGAGTAGCAGAGCACCCCAGATTGATCGCATCATCGTTCTCCTTGGTTGCACGTTGATTGCACCTCGTGAGGGTTCTAGGGCGCGCATTTGCCGATATAGCCGTCGGAAACAGCCGTTTCATGATCGGCGGGCGCGAGGCCGCGGCCATCGAACAGCACCGGGATCTGATGCGGGGCGCCCAGCTTGCTGTCGGCGCGGCGCCGTTCGTTCAGGAGCCTGAAGATGTTCCATTCGTCGTGTGCGCCGCGGCTCACGGTCGCTGACGCCCGCAGCGCGTAATAGCGCCGAAACGCAGGTTTGGTGAGCCCGCCCGCCACGGCCTTCTCGAATTTGGGGTCGGTTTTCACCCGATTGTCGAAGAACGCGTCGAGCTTGGCCATGTCGTTATTGCCGTCAAACTTGAAGTAGCGCGCAAAATCCTGCGGGCCGGCGAAATAGACGAAATCGAAATCGCCCAGACCGTCGGGCCCCTCGAGCAGCGTCGTCCACATCAGCATGTAATCGGCGCCCGTACCCTTCGGCAGATCGGCATCGAGCGTTCCCGGGTTGAGGACAAAGAGGTAGTCGCTGCCAAACCGCTTTTCGATGGCGTCCTTCGCGCTTGCCGCGACTTCCGCATTGATGTCGAAATGGCCGCCGCCTGCGGACGAGAGCGGGACACTCAGGTAGCCGACCGCCTTGCCGGCCTTGCGTTGCTCGGCAACCAGCGCCCGGAAACGATCGACCTTCACGGCGATCGCCGGTTTCAGCTCGTCGTTGACGCAGTAGCAAATCCCGAGCTTCGTGCACTCGGTTGCCTTGGCCGAATACGCGGCAGCGGGCGCTAGCGCAAAGACGATCCCAAGCGCGAGGCGCGCCGGGCCATGGATCGAAGGGCCGATCAATCTGCACGTTCCGTTCTCCTGCAAGGCGGCTAACTCGACCGCCGGTACCGACGACGGGCCCGAATGGCGTGTCGCTCATCGGGAATGCAGCGTCAACATAAGCTGACCACCCACCCTCGTCAACAGTTCCCGGGGGTGACTCTAGTCCCGCGCTTGACTTCAAATCCCCGCAAGCGCCCAATTGAACCGTTCCGATCCACCAGGCGAGATTGCCATGCCGATACGCTCCGTTCGCTCCGTCGTTGCCAACCAGACCCCACTTTCCGTCCCCAAAACTGCCACGGTGCTGGAAGCTGCGCACCTCATGAAGGAGCACGCCAAGGGCGCGCTGCTCGTCGTCGAGGGCTCGAAGCTGATCGGCATCTTCACCGAGCGCGATGCACTTTTTCGGGTCATCGCAGCGGGTCGCGATCCCGCCACCACGCCGCTCGCGGATGTGATGACGACGCAGCCGCAAACGATTCACCCGGACGAGCCCTTCCTGAACGCAATGCGGATCATGCATCGAGGCGGCTTCCGGCATCTGCCGGTCGCCGAACACGGCCGGCCACTTGGCATGGTCTCGGCGCGCGACGCGCTCGACGACGACCTCTACGAGCTCAGCGTGAACCTGGAGCAAACCGAGCACATGCTCGAGTAGAGCGACGCGCAAAGCTTGCAGCCCCGATTGCTTTGTCGTGCTCAGCTGGCAAGTCAGTTGCCAACTGAGCTGGCATATGGGCCGCGCCCCTCGCCGTACGCACTATCCGGGGACTCGCTGCGGGCCCTCATCCGGCGACCGAGGCACAGGGCGCTGCTCGCGACAACTTTGAAAGTGGTTCGTGCGCCGCGGTCGCTTGCGCGGGAATTTCGGAGCCGCGCATGACCGTCCGACACCGGCTTGCCTTTGCGCTGATCGCATGCGCCATCGCCTTCGCGGCGCACGCGGCCGACCCCGCCAAGGTCCTGCGCCTTGCCTCGCCGGACATTGAAACGCTCGATCCGCAGCAATACGCCGACGACCCGTCGTTTCAGGTGCTGATGGCGATCTTCGAGCCGCTCTACGAATGGGACTATCTTGCCTCGGTGCCCAGGCTCGCGCCGCTCACCGCCGCCGCGCAGCCGGAGATTACCGACGGCGGGAAGACCTGGACGATCCGGATCAAGAAAGGCATCCGGTTCACGGACGATCCGGCGTTCGGCGGAAAGCCGCGCGAGCTGACGGCGGACGACTACGTCTACTCGTACAAGCGCTGGATGGACCCCAACGGACGGCGCGGTGGACAGCCGATCCTTACCGATCTGATCATTGGCGCGCGCTCCGTTGTCGACGCCGCCCGCACGGCGGGCAAGTTCGATTTCGCACAGCCGATCGAAGGCCTGCGGGCGCTCGATCGCTACACATTGCAACTTCGGCTGACCGAGGTCAATTATCCGAGCATCCGGGACACGCTGAGCTTCGTCGGCGCGTCCGCGCGCGAAGTCGTCGAAGCGGCGGGTCGCGACATCCGCACGCGGGCCGTGGGCACCGGGCCGTACGCATTGAAGGAATGGAAACGGGGATCCCGCATCGTGCTGGAGGCGAATTCGCATTATCGCGCGGCGACATTTCCCGCAAGCGACGACCCGGCGCACGCTGCCCTCGAGCGCAGCATGAAAGGCAAGGCAATTCCGCAGATTGGAACAATAGAGATCGCGATCATCGACGAGGACCTGCCGCGCCTGCTGCAATTCGAGCGCGGCGAGCTTGACGTCATCGTCCTGCGCGGCGAAGTCGCGAGCCGCCTCTTGAGCGACGGAAAACTGAAGCCCGAGTACGCGGCGCGTGGCTTCGTGCGCTACGTCTATCCCGAGCCGTTCACGTTCAGTTTCTACTTCAACATGGCTGACCCGGTCGTCGGCGGGATGGACAAGGAGCGTGTTGCGCTGCGGCGGGCGATGGCCTACGCGCTCGACGTCGACGCGCTGATCCGCGTCGTTTATGCCGGTCAGGCGCTGCCCACAGGCCAATTCATTCCGCCGGGTGTCGGCGGCCACGACCCGGCACTTGCGGCGCAGGCGCTGTACGACCCGGCGGCGGCGAATGCGCTCCTCGACCGCTTCGGGTACAAGGCGCGCGACGCGGAAGGATTTCGCAAAACGCCGGACGGAAAGACGCTGACGATCAACATGACGCTGCGCTCGGGTGCCGTCATGCGCGAGGTGCAGACGCTGTGGAAAAAGAACATGGAAACCGTGGGGTTACGCACCGACTTTCGCGTGACGCCGTTCCAGGACGCGATCAAGGAGCTGGAGCGCGGACAGTTCCAGTCCTATTTCGGCGGCTTCGGCGGTTCACCGGCAGGTTACAACGTGCTGTCGCAGATGCACAGCAGGCAACCACAGCGGGTCAATGTGACGCAATTCAAGAACGCGGATTTCGATCGCGCGGCGGATGATTTCCTGAAGAGCGCAACGAATGCCGGGCAGATGGCCGCAGCGCGCCGCATGAACGAAATAGCGTTCATGTATATGCCGGAGCTGCCGGCCGCTTTCCGTCTCGAAAGCAACATCGTGCAGCCGTGGGTGCAGGGCTTCGCGCCCCCGGTCTTTACGAGCTACTGGAAATATCTGGACATCGATCTTGCGCGGCGCAAGGCCGGCCTCGGCAAGTGAAAGCGGTGCCGAGCCCCTAGCGGAAAACGATTCCGGCCACCGGCCGTTGTTGCGTTCCGGGTCTGGCAGGACGCTCGCCCATTGTGCCCGGCGCCGCATGGCGCGAAAATGGGGTCGTTACGAGAAAGCCATCGATGACCTTCGAGTCGCCGCAGGTGCTGTGGCTCCTGCTTGCGCTACCACTGCTCGCCGGCCTGTACGTTCTGCTGCAGCGGCGGCGGGCGCGATCGGCCGTACGTTATGCGAGCCTCGCGCTTATCCGGTCGGCGCTAAGTCCGCGGGCCCGCATCCGCCGGCATGTTCCGCCGGTCGTTTTTCTGCTTGCCCTGGGCGTGCTGATCGTCGCGATCGCGCGTCCGAGCGCCGTGGTCACGCTGCCGTCCGAGCAGCGGACGATCATCCTGGCGATCGATGTCTCCCTTTCGATGCGCGCGACCGACGTTGAACCGTCGCGCCTCGCCGCAGCACGCGAGGCCGCGAAGTCATTCGTGCAGGAGCAGCCGTCCGACGTGCGCATCGGGATTGTCGCTTTCGCGGGTTCTGCGTCGATCGTGCAAAAGCCCACCTCCGACCGGAAGGACCTCATCGACGCCATCGATCGGCTGCAGCTCCAGCTTCACACCGCCACTGGCAGCGGCATTATCGTTTCACTGGCGGCGCTGTTTCCCGAGGACGCGGCCGAGCTCGAGGCGGCGAACACGAGCACCCGCGGGTGGCGCGAGGCACGAGGCACATCGATCGACAAGCCGAAAGCCGAAGAAAAGAAGGAAAGAAAGCCAGTGCCAGCGGGATCGAACCATTCCGGCGCGATCATTCTCCTCACCGATGGCCGTCGCACGACGGGGCCCGATCCGCTCGACGCGGCGCGCCTCGCAGCGGATCGCGGGATCAAGGTCTATACCGTCGGCTTTGGAAGCGCGCAAGGCGCCACCCACAACGCCGACGGGATGTCGATCTACATGCGCTTTGACGAGGAGGCACTGAAGGCCATCGCGCAGGCCACTTCGGCGGAATATTTCCATGCCGGCAGCGGCGCCGATCTCAGGAAAGTCTACGAGACACTCAACGCACGGTACGTGCTCGAGAAAAAGGAAACCGAAATCTCGTCGTTGCTTTGCGCGTTGGCCGTTGTGCTGATCCTCATCGCTGTGGGATTGTCGGTGCTCTGGTTCGGCCGGGTTGGCGGAGCAGAATCGCGGGCCGGTGACCCCGGGGCGGCGTCCCAAGGCTGACGTCGGTTGCACGCTGCGTGGCAGATTGGCAGCGCAGTGCCGCGGCGCGTCGGGCCGGTAGCGCGCGACGTCGGCATCGTGCCGGATTAGGGCCTAGGCTCCCTTGCGGGCCGGCGCGTCACGCGGCGCATCGACGCTGGCGCCAAATTTCTTTGCCGTGAGCCGCTCGACCAGGACTCGCTCGCAGACCTTGAACAAGAGGAAGAAGATGATGCTGAGGATCGCCGAGGCGATCAGGTCGAAGAGCTGCTCGAGAGCGCCATCCTCGATGACCATGAGCCCGTACTGAACGAAGAGGTCGAGGTTCATCTTGAGCAGGATGAACAGGTTGACCGAGGTCACGCCGAAACAAAGGAAGAACGTCACCATCAGCACGAACGTGAGCCAGGCGTGCGCATACAGGAATTCGAGCCAACGTCGCGGCATGGGGAACGGATACGGGCGCCGGTGCCAGTTCGATGGCGATGTCGGCGCGGTTGATCTGGAATTGCCGTCATTATGCGCCGCGAGCACCTGATTCCGCGCGGAAGCCGCGCCTGGGTGGCCGCGACGCCCGGATCGACTCGGACGCGGCTGTGACCCGCGTTTCACGCGCCGCGCCTGCCGAGCTCAGTCAGTCGCGCGCGCCAGCGCGTGCGGGTCCCGTTGTCGCGCGCCTCCACCATTCCGAGCAGCGTCTCGTGGATCGGCCCCGCGCCGACGAAATCGAGGATGTTGCGCTCGAAGTCGAGCCGGCCAACATCGATCACCGCGATGTCATGGCCCGACTCCGAAGCACCGGCGTGGTAAGCCTCGGCGAGCGCGCGGCAGAATCGTTCCGGGCGGGGATCCGGATGGCCGAGAATGATCAGGATGTGCTTGGCCATGATTTGAAGGCTCGCCCGCACGGTCTTTCGCAGCGTGCGTCAGGTTACCACTTCCGCTGCCGGCCAAAGGGCGCGAGAAGCGATGTAAGCGGCTGACGGCGGGGGAGGAGGGAGCCCAATCCGCCGCGGCACCGTTACACTTCGGGGTCCGCACTTCGTCCAGCTTGCCGCCATGGCCTCCGCCGATACAGAACGCCTGCTCGACAATCCCGTCTGGTCGTGTCTCACGACGCGCCACGCGCATCTCGCGTTGGGAGGTCACACCGCGCGCCGCTATCCGCCCGACATTTCGCCGATTACGGGGTTTCCAAATACCGGTGCGGCGGATGTCGCCGCGCTGGAATCGCTGGTTGAGGTCGGCGATGACATGGGGGCCGTCGGCCCATGCGTGCCGGCATTGCGGTCGAATTGGGAGACACTGGTCGAAATGCCGATCACGCAGATGGTCCGCGACCAGCGATCGCCGCTGCCGGAAGGCGACGCCGACGTTGGCGCGCTCGGTGAAGCCGACGTCGCCGAGATGCTGGCCCTGGTCGAGCTCACGCAACCCGGGCCGTTTCGCTTGCGCACGATCGAGCTCGGACGCTTCATCGGCATTCGCGAAAACGGCCGGCTGCTGGCGATGGCCGGCGAGAGGATGTGGATTGGCGACTGTCGCGAAGTGAGCGGCGTCTGCACGCATCCCGACGCGCAGGGCCGCGGCTATGCGCGGGTGCTCACCGGCCGCGTGGTCAACCGGATGCTCGATAGCGGGCAGTTGCCGATCCTGCACGTGGCGAGCGGCAACCGTCGCGCCATCGAGATGTACGAAGGGCTCGGATTCGTTGCGCGCACCGAGTTTCCGCTGCTGCATGCGCGACGACGAGCGTAATCGGGACCATCGGCGATGACCTGGTCGCTCCTTGCGCACGACGCCGACGGCGCGTTCGGCGTTGCCATTGCGAGTCGTTTCTTCGCGGTCGGCGTCTTGTGCCCGCACGCGCGAAGCGGCGTCGGCGCGCTGTCGACGCAGGCGCTCGTCAATCCCCTTTATGCCGAGCCGGGTCTCGCGTTGCTTGCGCAAGGCACGCCGCCCTCCGAAGTGGTCCGTCTGTTGACACAGCAGGACGCAGGCCGTGAGCACCGGCAGTTGCATCTCATCGACGCGCATGGGCGCGTCGCCGCGCATACCGGCAGCGCCTGCATCGGCTGGTGCGGCCATCTCGCGGGCGATCACTACAGCGTCGCCGGGAACATGCTGGCGGGGCCTCAGGTGCTACGGGATACCGCGTCCGCATACGAGGGAGCAGCGGAGTTGCCCTTTGCCGAACGCCTGCTGGTTGCACTCGAGGCCGGCGACGCCGCGGGTGGCGATAAACGCGGCAAGCAGGCGACTGCGCTGCTGATCTACACGACCGAGGACTACCCATTTCTCGATCTACGGGTCGACGACGATGAAGAACCCTTTCGCGAATTGCGGCGCCTCTACGAAAAAAGTCTCGAACGCTTCCAGCCGTTCTCGTCGTGCCTGCCGAGCCGTGAGCGCCCTGCCGGGATCATGGATCGTGCGGTGATCGAAGCCGAAGTCGAGCGCTTTGCGGCGCAACGCAAACGATGAGCGCACTTCTGGACGTCCGCGATCTCAAGACCTATTTCGCGATCGAGGACGGCGAATTCGCGGCGGTCGACGGCGTGAGCTTCAGCCTCGACGCCGGCCGCACGCTCGGACTGGTCGGCGAATCGGGCTGCGGCAAGAGCGTGACGGCGCTCTCGATCATGGGACTCGTGCCGCAGCCTCCGGGGCGCATTGCGGGAGGTGAGATCCTGTTCGAAGGTGAGAACTTGTTGCAGAAGACGCCTTCCGCAATGCGCGAGCTCCGCGGCAACCGGATTTCGATGATTTTCCAGGAACCGATGACATCGCTCAATCCGGCGTTCACGATCGGTGACCAGATCGCGGAAGTGATCCTGCGCCATCGCAAGGTGACGAAAGCAAAGGCGGACGAACGCGCGATCGCCATGCTTCGCCGCGTGCGCATCCCCTCGCCGGAGGAGCGCTTTCACGATCATCCGCATCGGCTCTCAGGCGGCATGCGGCAGCGCGTGATGATCGCGATGGCGCTGGCGCTGGAGCCGAAGCTGCTGATCGCCGACGAGCCGACGACCGCGCTCGATGTGACAATCCAGGCACAGATTCTCGACCTCATGCGCATGCTGCGCGAGGAAACGGGCACGGCGATCATCCTGATCACGCACGATCTCGGCGTGATCGCAGAGGTGGCCGACGAGGTGGCGGTGATGTACTCGGGAAAGATCGTCGAGCGCGCTCCGGTGGCCTCGCTTTTCGCGGATCCGCAACATCCGTATACGATCGGGCTTCTCGGCTCCATTCCGCAATTGCATCTCGAGCAGCATCGCTTGGCCGCCATCGAAGGCCAGGTGCCGAACGCATTTGCGCCGGTGGCCGGCTGCCGCTTCCATCCGCGATGTCCCTTCGCGGTCGAACAATGCCGGCGCGACGAGCCGCCGCTGGTGCCAATCATTGCAGGACATGAGGCGGCGTGCTGGCGCGCACCGCTCGATGCGTCGATGGTGAGAGTCGCTTGATGCCGACGCTGCTGCGCGTCGAATCGCTGGTCAAGCATTTCCCGGTGCGGCGCGGCGCGTTCGGCCGCGTGTCGGGGATGGTGCACGCTGTCGACGACGTGAGCTTCGACGTCGGCGTCGGCGAAACGCTTGCGCTCGTCGGCGAATCGGGTTGCGGCAAGTCGACCACCGGACGGTTGATCCTGCGCCTGCTCGACCCCACGGCGGGCCGCGTCCATTTCGACGGTCACGACATCTTTGCCTTGCCGGACGATGCGATGCGCGAGTTGCGCGGCGCACTGCAGATCATCTTCCAGGACCCGTTCGCATCGCTTAATCCGAGAATGACGGTCGGTCAAACGCTGACGGAGCCGCTGATGCTGCACGGGCTTGCCGAAGGCAGGCGTCGCGAGCGGCTCGATGAAATCCTGCGTCTCGTTGGTCTAGCGCCGGAGCACGCGCGCCGCTATCCGCACGAATTTTCCGGCGGGCAGCGGCAGCGCATCGGCATCGCGCGCGCACTCGCGGTCGAGCCGCGTCTCATCGTCTGCGACGAGCCGGTCTCCGCGCTCGACGTATCGATCCAGGCGCAGGTCGTGAACCTGCTGCGCGACCTGCAGGCGAGGCTCGGGCTGTCGTATGTGTTTATCGCGCACGATCTTGCGGTGGTCAAGTTCATCGCGACGCGCATCGCGGTGATGTATCTCGGGAAGATCGTCGAGTTCGCCGACAAGCGCGCGCTTTTCGCCGAGCCGCGCCACCCTTACACGCAGGCGCTGCTGGCGTCGATCCCGGTGCCGGAGCCCACACAGAAGCGCGCGCGCATCATCCTGCAGAGCGACGTGCCCGACCCGACCGACCCGCCGTCGGGGTGCCGCTTCCGCACGCGGTGCCTGTACGCGCAGGCGCGCTGCGCCGCGGAGGAGCCGCCACTCGAGAAGCATCGGCGGACACGCGGTGGCGTGTCATTTCTGGCGCGAGATCGAATCAAAGGAGGCGATTCGGCCCGGGACGGCGGCCGTCCCGCCGAACCCACGGCTCGCTGCGCTGCAGGCGGCTTTCCGGTCGCCGCTGCAGCATCCGGCCAATGTGCCGTAATGCTATTCTGGAAATCGTCCTGGAACACGGAGCGACGACCATGACCAAAACCCGCTGGGCCTTCCGCCTCTGCGCGGCCTTCGCCATCGCCGCGCTGGCGGCCACGTCGAGCTTAGCGCAGACGCTGCGGTTCGGCCTCGCCGAAGATCCCGATGTCCTCGATCCCACGCTCGCGCGCACGTTCGTGGGTCGCATCGTGTTCGCCGCCCTGTGCGACAAGCTCTTCGACATCGACGAGAAGCTCAACATCGTGCCGCAGCTCGCACAAAGCTATACGTGGTCGGCCGACGGCAAGGCGCTGACGGTCAAGGTGCGGCCCGGCGTGACGTTCCACGACGGCGAGAAGCTCGACGCCGCCGCCGTCAAATTCAACATCGAGCGTCACAAGAACATGGCAGGCTCGAATCGCAAGGGCGAACTGGCGCTCGTCACCACTGTGGATGTGGTCGATCCGATGACGGCGCGGATCAACCTGTCGGCACCTTTCTCGCCGCTGTTGGCGCAGCTCGCCGACCGCGCCGGCATGATGGTGTCGCCAAAGGCGGCGCAGGCGGCGGGCGACAAGTTCGGCGCCAATCCGGTGTGCTCGGGTCCGTTCAAGTTCGTCGAGCGTGTCGCGCAGGACCGCATTGTGCTCGAAAAATATCCCAATTACTGGAACAAGGGCCAGATCTTCATCGACAAGATCACCTACCTGCCCATCGTCGATTCGACGGTGCGACTCGCCAATCTCAAATCCGGCCAGCTCGACTTCATCGAGCGGATGGCGCCCTCCGACGTTCCGGCGCTCAAGAGCGACAGCCGCTTCAAGATCTCGACGATCACGGAGATCGGCTACCAAGGCATCACCATGAACGTCGGCAAGAGCGAGCAGGCGAAGTCCAACCCGATCGGTAAGGACCCGCGCGTGCGCGAAGCGTTCGAACTGGCGCTCGACCGCGATGGCATCGTGCAGGTGGTCATGGAGGGCGAGGCGACGGTCGGCAACCAGTGGGTGGCGCCAGACAATCCGTTCTATGCGAAGAACGTGCCGATTCCCAAGCGAGACGTCGCGAAGGCGAAAGCGCTGCTGCAACAGGCCGGCATGCCAAACCCGACGGTCAACCTGATGACGGCGACCACGACCGACGCGCAGAAGATCGCGCAGGTCGTGCAATCGATGGCCAAGGATGCGGGCTTCGACGTGAAGATCCTGTCGACCGAATTCGCCACCTCGCTCAACATGGCCGACAAGGGCGATTACGACGCCTATGTGCTGGCGTGGAGCGGCCGCGCCGACCCGGACGGCAACATCTACAGCTTCGACGCGTGCAAGCAGCCTCTCAACTACGCTGGCTACTGCAATCCGGAGATCGACGAGCTGCTGAACAAGGCGCGCACGGCGTCCGACGTCGCGGAGCGCAAGAAGGCATACGACCAGGTGGCCGCCGTCGTGCTGAAGGATCGACCTATCGTGTACATCTTCCACCGGCATTGGCTGTGGGCCTATACGAACAAGCTGACGGGTTTCCGTCCGATTCCCGACGGGCTGGTGCGCGTGCAGGGTCTCAAACTGAACTGACACAGCGCTGACGTCCTGGCGCAAGAGACGAGCGGCCGTGTACGCCTTCCTGACCCGGCGGCTTGCGACGATCGCGCCGACGCTGCTGTTCGTGACGATGCTGATCTTCGGGCTGCAGCAATTGCTGCCCGGGGATCCGGCGGTCGTCCTCGCGGGTGAGGACCGCGACCCGAGCGTCGTCGCCTACCTGCGCGCCAAGATGCACCTCGACGAGCCGCTGCCGGTCCGTTACGCCTATTGGCTTGGCGGCGTGCTGCGCGGCGACCTCGGCGAATCGCTGCGCATGCAAAAACCGGTGACCGCGTTGATCGTCGAGAAGCTGCCGGTGACGATCGAGCTGGCGGCGATCGCGATCGTGATCGCGATCGTGATCGGCATTCCCGCGGGCATCGTTTCCGCGATCGCCAAGGGCACGGTATGGGATTACGCGGCGAACGCAGTCGCGTTGTGGGGACTCTCCACGCCGAATTTCTGGCTCGGCATCATGCTGATCCTGCTCTTTTCGGTTTCGCTCGGCTGGCTGCCGGCGTCGGGGTACGTGAGCCCATTCGAAGATCTGCGGGCGAATCTCGCCGCGATGATCATGCCGGCGTTCGTTCTGGGCAACGCGATTGCCGCGGTGCTGATGCGCCACACGCGAAGCGCGATGCTGCAGGTGCTGTCGTCGGATTATGTCCGCACCGCGCGCGCCAAGGGATTGGACGAGCGTGTCGTCGTGTTGCGGCACGCGTTGCGCAACGCGCTGGTGCCGATCATCACGCTTGGCGCACTCGAGTTCGGCACGCTGCTTTCCGGCGCCGTGCTGACCGAGCAGGTGTTCACGATTCCAGGTTTCGGCAAGCTGATCGTCGACGCGGTGTTCAACCGGGACTACGCAGTGGTGCAAGGTGTCGTGCTCTTCACGGCGACCGCCTACATCACGCTCAACCTGCTTGCCGATATCGCGTACTTTCTCGTCAATCCGAGGCTGCGCGGATGAGACGACCCCCACGCTCGCTTTGCTCGCTGCCCCCAGAGGGGGCGGGCCAGTCCCTTGGGGCGGCGCTGCGGGACTAACATGGCGACTCTTGCGATCGACGCCCTGCCGCGCGAGTCGAGCCCCGGGCGCCGGGCTTTCTCCCGCTTGCTGCACCGGCCCTCGGCGGTGCTGGGCCTGGTCGTCGTTGCCGCTTTCGTCGCCATCGCGCTCGCGGCGCCTCTCCTTGCGCCGTACGATCCGATTGCAACCAGCTGGAGCGCGATTCGCAAAGCGCCTTCGGCCGCACATCTGTTCGGTACCGACGAATTGGGACGCGATGTTTTCTCGCGAGTGATTTTCGGCGCGCGCGCGTCGCTGCTCGCCGGCGTCGTGTCGGTGCTGATCTCGCTGTCGCTGGGGATTCCGATTGGGCTTCTCGCCGGCTATATCGGGCGCTGGACCGATGGTGTCATCTCGCGTGTGACCGACGCGATGCTCGCAACACCGTTCCTGATTCTCGCGATCGCGCTTGCGGCATTTCTCGGGCCTAGCCTCACCAACGCAATGATCGCAATCGGGATTTCGGCGACACCCGTGTTCATCCGGCTCACGCGTGCGCAGGTGCTGAGCGTCAAAGTCGAAGACTACGTCGAGGCGGCACGGGCCGTCGGCAATCCGCACTGGCGAATTGCGCTCCGTCACATCCTACCCAACGTGGTGCCGCCGCTCATCGTCCAGGCCACGCTCGCGATCGCCGCGGCGGTGATCGCCGAGGCGAGTCTCTCGTTTCTCGGGCTCGGCCAGCAGCCCCCGGCGCCAAGCTGGGGAAGCATGCTCAACACCGCGAAGAACTACATCGAGCAGGCGCCGTGGATGGCCGTGTGGCCGGGTGTCTCGATCTTCGCGCTGGTGCTGTCGTTCAATCTGCTGGGTGACGGGCTGCGCGATGCGCTCGATCCGCGGCAGGTGCGCTGAGGATCCTGCCGCCGATCGTGTGTTCGATCATTTCGCCTTGACGCTCGACGTGATGCTTGCGATGACGCCCGAGGCTTTGCTGAAGGCCTCCGCATCCGCGCCATTGACGGCGTGCCGCTGCGCGACATAGGCGAAATCGGTGTAGGCCGCCCACACGTCGCCTTTTTCATCTTGCAGCACCAGCAGCCGGACGGGCCAGTCGAGGCCGGCAAGCGGATTGGCGCGGATGAACAGCGTGCCGAGCGGCGGGTTGCCGAAAATGAGCAGCGTCGAAGGACGAAGCTTGATACCGGCATCGGCGGCGAGCTTCGCCTGGTCGATTTCCATGAAAAACGTGATGCCCTTGGCGGCGACATCGGCCTTGAGGCGCGCCACGGTCTCGGCGACCGAATAGGCGCTCTTGACCCTGACGATGCCGCTTTCGGCCACCGGCTGTACAGGGTTCTGCGCGCCCGCGGGGCCTACTATGGAGACTGCAAGGAAGGCGGCAGTTGCCGCTGCGAAGCAAAATTGGGCGATCTTCATGAGATGTCCTTCAATGTTGGATTTGATGACGGATGGACCCTCGGACGAAGCATCCGCCGACGGTCCGCACGCGAATTGGTCGCAGGCGCTCGCGCAGACTTACACAGGCGAGAGCGTTGAAGGCGTCAAAGCTAAGCCGCGTCCCATTGACCCAGGGTGTGGATGAGATCGCGACCGATCTTCTCCGGCACGTACTCGGGGCGCGTGACTGCCGGTGACGATCGTTCGAAAATCCCGGGCGCTGCTGCCGCAAGTCCGGCGCGGGTGTCGGCATTGCAAGCCGCCGCCGCGAGAGCCTCCGGATCGATCCACGCAATCTGCCCGGACACGATACGCGCGTAGATCCGGCCGCTCGCCTGATCGGCAAAATTGACCTCGCGGAATCGGCGCACGCACTCGACGAGAAACGCCGCGTTCATCGCGGGCGCGAGCAACGGCGCGTCGGCGTAAAGCGATTCGGCCCCCCGCGCATCGATGTTCACGCGCTGGTAGCGCTCGATGCCGAGCAGGCACGAGATATCGAGAACGTTGAGCACATCGTTCCAGCCAAACGCCACGGTCCGCGGCCGCTCGCCCACTGACACGCTGTTGTCGAGGAATTCGAAATGGACGCGCTTGTCGGTACGGTTCGCCCACGTAAAGAACAAGCCGGGCATGCCGGCATAGGCCTCGACGCCATGGGCGAGCACATCGTCGACGGCTTTGTAGCGGCCGACGTCGAGCCCGCGTTTCCATGCGCGCTCGACGAGTGACGCCGGCGGTGTGATCATGAAGAACAGATAGACGATTTGCCCGAAGCGCGTGAGCAGGTTGCTTCCCGCCTCGACTGAATCGGGTGCGAAGCTGTCGAAGCGGAAGCGGTCGATCAGCAAATGCGTCATGCCGCCGCGCATGGCCTTGCGCGCCATATAGCGGTCGAGCTTGAGGTCGACGATGTGCAATTCGTCGCCGGTGAAGGCGCCGGCGTACTTGTAAGCGTCGCCAAGGCTCGCATAGTCGAGCAGCTGCTTGCGCCAGATGTCGGGACTGATGAGTGCGAATTCCGCCCAGTCGACGCCGATCCGTCCGGCCAGATTGCGCTGCAGCGGCCGCAACGTGCTCTTGCCCGACGCCGACGGCCCTTTCGTGTTCATCACGACCGGGCTCGCCTGCCGCGGAAGGCGGCGAAACCCTTCGCGGTCGGCGGCGCTGTTCAGCACGGGCTCGAGCGTGGCGCCGATGCGGTCGCCGCCCAATTCGTTGCACGCCAATCCTGTCGCGAGCGACGCGATGATCTCGCGCGTGCCCCACGGCCGGCCATGACGGCTCAGCAACGCGCGGACCACGCGCGAGAGCGCTCGGCAGGCGGCGCGGTCGACATCGCTGTCGCCGATTCGCGCTTGCTCATCCCACCGTTCGATGACACGCGTATCCCATTCCGACGTGGATTCGCCGACCGCAGGGTCCAGTGCGCGCCGACCCAGCACCGTCGCAAGCCACGAGCGCCGTGGCGATGGCGCCGGTGACGGATGGCGCATCAGCGCCCCGAGTTCGGCATCGACCTTTGCCGTAAGCGCCGACTTGGCGTTGTCGTATTCGGCGGTAAGCTCGGACATCCGCGGCTCGACATGATTCGTCAGCAGCGTGCGCACGATTGCGCGGAAGTTGATGCCGAGATCCTCGATCCTCGAACCGTCGGGCACGGAGAAATCCGCCATGACGCGCACCAGGATTTCGTGCAGCGCGAGCCGCTCCGGCCGGAACACCACGAGATCCGCGACGCCTGTGCCGGTAAGATCGGCAAGCTCCTGCGTGTCGGTGAGCGAGGTGAAGACGTTTTCCGGGCGGAAGATGGTTGCCAGATGCGCGATTGCGCGCGGCACCTGCGACTGCAGGCCCGGATTCCAGGGGCCGAATGCGCCGGCGTCGTCGAGGGCATTCACGAAGCGCGCAGCGGGTAGGCGGACGCTAAGCTTCTAGGGCTGAGCGGCCACCATGTCCGCCATCGAATAGGCCGGATCGGCGAACAGCGACGTGATGTCCACTTTGCGGATTGCCGGGTTGTCGGGGACGGCGAACAGGATCGGCGCGATCAGCTCCTCGAAAATGCCGCGCAGGCTGCGGGCGCCCGTCTTGTATTCGATCGCGATTTCCGAGATCTGCTCGAAAACCTTGCGCTCGACGGTCAGCTCGACGCCTTCGTGACGGAATATCTGTTGGAACTGACTATAGATTGAATCCTTGGGCTCGGTGAGGATGCGGACCAGCATTTCGCGCGAAAGATCGCCGAAGCGCGCGATGATCGGCAGGCGCCCGGTGAATTCCGGGATGAGGCCGAACATGAAGAGATCGGTCGGCTTCACGCGCGTGTTGAGACGGTCGAGGATCCGCTTGTTGTCGGCGTTGTCGGTGGAGATGAACCCAAAGCCATGTGTCTGCGACATGATGTCATCGAGCCCAACGAAGGCGCCGCCGCAAATGAACAGGATGTTTGTCGTATCGACATATTGGGTGTCCTGCAGCTTGACTTGCGAACCCTCCATGATCTTGAGCAGCGCATGCTGGACGCTTTCGCCCGAGACTGCGCGCGGTTCCTTGCCCGCCTTGAGCTTGTCGATCTCGTCGATGAACACGATCCCGTGCTGCGCCTTGTGGATGTCGCCGCCGGCCTTGTCGACGAGACGCTGCAGGATGGCCTCGATCTCGTCGTTGACGTAGCGCGTCTGCGCGAGCGAGGTCGCTTCCGCCGTGACAAACGGAACGCCGAGAATCCGCGCCAGTGTCTCGCACATCAACGTCTTTCCGGTGCCGGATGGTCCGATCATCAGCACGTTGCTCTTGGTGATCGGCACACCTTCCGCCGTCGAATGGGCAATCTTGCGGAAATGCGCGTAGACAGCGACCGCGACGGTCTTTTTGGCGTCATCCTGGCCGATGACGTAACGATCGAGCGCCTCGACGATTCGGCGCGGCGTCAGCTTTGGATCGAGCACGGAGACGGTCGGGGAGGGGGCCATTGACGCATCTTACCGTGGGGCCGGCGGCGCGACGGCAGCGCCTTCGATGCCGTTCGCGCGCAACGCGTCGGCGACGAATCCGGATGCCTTCATGTCCTCGACGAAAGTCGCGAGATAACGCGCACCGGCGGGGCGGCCCTTGGGGACTGCCATCGCCTGCTCGATCACCATGAAGCGCCCTTCCAGCAGCCGTACGCCGGGCGTCACTCGCGCGGAGGCTTCGAGCTGCTGTTTCACCGCCGCGCCCGCTTCGGCGCGCTGCACGATCATGCCTTCGACGACGGCCTGCGACGTCGCGACGTGCACGATCGTCGCGTGCTTCAGCTCGCGCGAAAGATAGAGGTCGTAGGCGCTGCCCTTCGCCGCCACGATCCGCACCCCATCGCGGTCGACATCGGCATTGGTGCGGATCGGCGAATACTGCGGGACGACGTAAGCACCTTCGATCAGCACATACGGCGCCGTGTAGTCCATGTCGACCCCGCGCTTTGGATCGATCGCAACGAACGCGATGTCCCAGGCTCCCGTCGTCGCATTGTCGACGACCTTGCCTGCTGCATCGTAGGTGACGAGTTCGAGCGGAACGCCGAGCCTGCGCGCGAGCTCACGGGAAAGCGCGACCGACACGCCGCGAGGCTCGCCGCTCGCTGGATCCTTCGCAGCGAGTACGGCATTGCCGAAATTGATCGCTGCGCGCAACGTTCCCGTCGGCGCGAGCGACGCGGCGACTCCTGGTGGGGCGGAGGTGGGCGCGGGCGTCATGCATGCGGCGAGCAAGACCGCCACGCCGAGCAAAGCGCCGCTTCGGGTCACCGCGACAGCGGCGGAATTCGCGTCGGAACGACGCTGCGCCGTACGCCCCGGCGATCGGGACGCGCTTCAGGGGGGCGTTGTCGATACTGCGGAACACCGGCGAAGGCCGCATAGCCGTACGGGAAATAGCCTGCCACGTCGGCATAGGCGGTTGCGTCGTAGTTGGGCGCGTAGTTTGGCGCGTAGTTGGGTTCAACCACGTATTGCTGCCGCTCCAATGCGGCGCGGCGCAGGTCGGTGATTCGCTGCGCACTGCTGCGATCGAGCGCATCGCGCTCGCGCTCGAGGCGCGCGACGGCGGCCGGATCGGCATCACCGGCACGAAGATCGAGTTGCTCGCCGTCTTTGCACGGCAGATCGGTATAGACAACCGCGAGGTGGCGGTCGAAGCATTTGTAGATCGGAGCGGGTGCCGCCCATCCAAGCGGTGCGAGGAGGGCGGCCGCCAGCGTGGCGGCGAAGCATTTGCCGAAACTTTGTGCGGTCATTGCGGTGGACCCTGCGCTCGATTCTACGCCGATCGTGGTAAGCAAACAGGCAGTCCGCGTGTCCTGTTCCAGCCATTCGCCAACGCGGATCCCGCCCGGTTCGCCTGCGGCTCGTGCGAACTTCCCTGATTCTTGCTTGTCGGCGGAACCGCCCGCCGTCACGGGGACGAAATCATGGCTTTACGAACCGCAGCGCGAACTTGTCGGTGGGCACTTTCGGCTCGTTCGACGAGTCGGTGCGCGTATCCGCCGGATTGCGCAGGAAATTACCCTCGGCCTCGAGCACGAACCCCGCTTGCTGCAGCTCCGTGCGCACGACCGCTTCGTCGATCCGGTGCAGCGTCTTGCCTTCGGTGATGCCCGTGCCGGGCCGGCCGGAGTGATCGACCACGACGAGATGCCCGCCGGTTTTCAGCGCAGCGTACAGCCGCTGGTTCATCTTGGCGCGATCGACGGGCAGGTAGCTGATGTCGTGGTAGTTGAGCACGATCGTGATGAGATCAAGCTTCGGCGCGTCCGGCGGAACGGGATCTTCGAAGGGGCGTTCGACGACGATGAGATTCGCCTGCGGATGATCGACGAGGCGCTTTTGCAGCGTCGGTCCCGGGCGCGGCGTCTGCGCGTAGAGCTTGCCATCCGGTGCGACCGCAAGCGCCAGCAATTGCGTCGTAAATCCGCCGCCTGCCGATACGTCGAGCACCATCATGCCGGGCTTCGCTTGCGTGAACGGCAGGAATTCGACCGGGCGGCGCGACGCGTCCATGCGGCGGTCCTGATCCGTGCGGATCGGACTCTCGATGACTTTCCGGTAGCGCTCGGCGGCGGCGGCCGGCGTTTCGACCGGCGTAGTCGCGCAGCCAAAGACCGTAGCCGCGAGGCCGGCAACTCCAGCGAGCATGAGGAGGTGGCTGCAGATCACTCGCGGGTAATGGTTGTTCATTTGCTTTCCGAAAGTGGCGGAGTGGAAAGTGGTGCGATAACCGGCCATCGCGGCTACTTGAACGGAGAATCGGTTCCCGGCGATTTCACGAGCGGGGAGGGAAGTTTCTTGGTTGTGCAAAGCCAGTCGAGCATCGCGTCGCCCAGCGTGTTCGCCTTGATCTTGCGCAGCTCGACTTCCTTCGGCGGAATCTCGAATCGCGCGACGACCGCATTCTTGTCATCATGGTAGATCATCGCGGCGGCGCCCATCGACCGCTTCGCGCAATCGGCGACGTTGTACGCGAGCATCTCGGCATACTGCCGCATTTCGCCATTCTCGTCGCGGATCGGCTGCGTCTTCTTTGGCAACGTGCGGAACCAGCCGCCGCGCCTTCCAGCCCCGTCGACCACGGAGGGCGACGCTTGCACCTGGAGCTCGGCGCCGTCCGGTTGCGCGCCGAGAAAGACGAATTTCTCGGCAATGGACACCGAAGGGAAGAACGCGAGAGCGAACGCGCCGGCCGCGGTACACAACGGATAGACCCATGAGCGCCGCGCCTTCATCAGCCAGGCATTATCCGCGCATTCGGCATTTTCCCTCCGATCACGCGCCTCCGCCGCGGCACCTCAGCGCTTCGCGTAGAGTTCCGGCCATTCTTTTTGCAACGCCCCGAGCTTGGGCAAATCGTGGATGACGATATACGGCTGCGTCGGATGCAGCGCGAGGTAGTTCTGGTGATAATCCTCGGCAGGCCAGAAGGCGGGCAGCTTGGCGACCTGCGTGACGATGGGGCTCTTGAAGGCCTTGGCCTTGTCGAGCTGCGCGACGTAGGCTTCAGCGACGCGCTTCTGGTCGTCGTTCATGTAAAAGATCGCGGAACGGTATTGGGGCCCATAGTCCGGGCCCTGCCGATCGAGCTGGGTCGGGTCGTGCGCCACTGAAAAGAAGACGGCTAGGAGCTGACCGTAGGACACCTGCGCCGGGTCGTACGTGACCTCGACCGCCTCGGCGTGGCCCGTCCTTCCCGTGCCGACCTGCTCGTACGTTGGTCTTACGACCATCCCGCCCGCGTAACCCGATACGGCACGCGAGACACCCTTGACGTGCCGGAACACGGCCTCGACGCCCCAGAAGCACCCGCCGGCGAAAACGGCCGTTTGGGGGCCCTTGACCGACGCCGCGGGGATATCCGTAGCGGGCGCGGGCAACGGCGCGGCCTGACCCGGCGAAAATCCGGCCAGCAGCAGCGCGGTTAGAGCGGTTGCCGATTTCCAGAGCTTGGTACCTCGCATCGTCAATCTCCTGTTCAGTGGGACGCCCAGCTTTCGTCGGGCACCTCCATTGGTCGTTGCAGCGGCGCAATCATTTCAGCGTCACTCCTTCGACCTGCCGGCGCGCCTTCCGTTCGTCGTCCTACCCCCTGCTATGATCTGCCACCGGTATCTCGCTGCGATGCCTGAACATGCCTGTTTTCCGCCGCTTACCGCATATTCTGGCTTCGGCCGCATTCGCCCTGACGGGATGCGCGTCGACTTCCGTGCGCACGGCAGACGACTACGACCCGGGAAGCACGCCGCAAGCGCAGTTTCAGAAGGGAGCTTCACTGTGCGACAAGCAGGCGGAGTCCGACGAAAAGAACATGGGGACGGGTGCGCTCGATCCGACGCACAGCACGTACAACCGGATGTTCGACGCCTGCATGCGCGCGAGCGGCTGGACGCGCAAGCCGGCGAAGTAGTGGCCCGTAAATGGGCGCGGCTCCCGGTACCCTTCAGTCGCCGCTCTTGATGTTGTTGTCCTTGATGACTTTGGCCCAGCGCGCGATCTCCTTGCGCTCGAACGCGTCGAGCTCCGACGGCGGCGCGCCGGTGATCTCCATACCTTGCGCCGTTAGTTTTTCTGCGACGGCCGGCGTCTTCGCTGCCTTTGCGAGCTCGTCGTAAATGCGCTTCGACAGCGCAGGCGCCATGTTGCCGGGACCAAAGACGCCCCACCACGTGTAGGCCGCAAAACCGGGTACCCCCTGGTCGGCGATGGGCGAGACGCCGGGCAGACTCGGGTCGGGCTTGGCGGATGTCACGGCGATCGCGCGGAGCTTTCCCGACTTGACATGCGGATTGACAAGGAACACCGAGCCGATCGCGAGCGGCACCTGATTGCCGATCGCATCGTTCATCAGCGGTCCGCCGCCGCGATACGGAATGTGGTTGAACTCGACGCCGAGCTGGTTGCCGAGTTGCGTCATCGTCAGGTGGCCGATGCTGCCTGCGCCGATCGTGCCATAAGAAACACTGCCTGGCTTCGCTTTGGCCGCTGCAGCTACGTCCTTGAACGACTTGTACGGCTGGTCGACGTGCGTGACGAGCGCCATCGCGCCGGTGCCGATCAGCATCAGAGGCGTCAGATCCTTGAGCGTGTCGAAAGACAGGTTCGGAATCAGCGACGGGTTCACCGCATGCGTGTCGAATACGACGCCGAGCGTGTAGCCGTCGGGTTCGGCTTTCGCGAGCGCCGCAGTTCCGATCGAGCCGGAAGCGCCGCCGCGGTTGTCGACGATGAATGACTGGCCCGTCTGGATCGTCAGCTGCTGGGCAAGGATGCGCGCAACCTGGTCTACCGAGCCGCCGGCAGGAAATACCGCGATCAGCTTGACGGCCCTCGTCGGCCAGTTCTGCGCACGCGCGTCGGGCAGAAACCCCAATGCGGAGGCCAAAGAGATGACGGCAACGAACCATCGGATCGTTTGCATGAGCATTGGATATGGGATGGGCCTGGGTGATGAGTGTGATTAAATTGCACGCCGTTGCCAATAGGAGAATACAAAAGAGCACCATGAATCGACGCAGACTCCTCCAGCGCGCGTGCGCATTTCCGTTGTTGGCGCTCGCGGAGGCACCGTTTTTGCCGCGTGCAAGAGCGGCAGCTGGCTCATCATTTCGGCGCAGTCTTCCCGGGGATCCGGCGTGGCCGTCGACGGCCCGCTGGGAGACCCTCAATCAGGCAGTCGGCGGGCGCCTTGCTCCCGTGGTGTCGCCGCTTTCGACGTGCGCAACCGCGCCCGACGGGTCGGCGTGCGCCGATGTCTTCAAGGAACTCAAGAATCCGTATTACATCGGCGACAGCACGGCGCTCACGCAAACGTGTGGGTGGGTCGATGGCTGGACGTCGGCGCCTAGCGCCTATGTCGTTGCGGCACGCACGACGCAGGACGTCGTCCACGCGGTCAATTTTGCACGCGAGAACCGGTTGCGCGTGGTCGTCAAAGGCGGCGGTCACAGCTATCAGGGAACATCGAACGCGGCCGGCTCGCTTCTGATCTGGACCCGGGCGATGAACGGCATCTCGCTGCACGATGCCTTCGTCGGTGAAGGTTGCGCAAGCAAGCATGCACCGCAGCCGGCGGTGACTGTCGAAGCAGGCAACATCTGGATGCGCGCCTACCACGCGGTCGTCACCGAGGGCGGCCGCTACGTTCAGGGCGGCGGTTGCGCGACCGTCGGCGTGGCCGGCCTGATCCAGAGCGGCGGTTTTGGCAGCTTTTCGAAGCGTTATGGAATGGCGGCGGCATCATTGCTGCAAGCCGAGGTCGTTACCGCCGACGGCGTCGCGCGCATCGCCAACGCCTGCTCCAACCGCGAACTCTTCTGGGGATTGAAGGGAGGCGGTGGCGGAAGCCTCGGCGTCGTGACGAAGCTCACGTTGCGCACGCATGATCTGCCAGAATTCTTCGGCGTCGTCTACGCGTCGATCCATGCGAGCTCCGACGCGGCGTTCGGCCGGCTTCTCGCGCGCTTCGTCGGGTTCTATCGCGATCGCCTGTTCAATCCGCATTGGGGCGAGCAGGCCGCGTTTCGCCCCGACAACACGCTCGACGTCGCGATGCTGTTCCAGGGAATGGACAAGTCGCAGGCGGGAGAGGTCTGGCGCCCGTTTCTCGATTGGGTTGCCGCGGCGCCGCAGGAATATTCTCTGGCTCAGCCGACGCGGATTGTCGACATCCCCGCCCGGCATTTGTGGGACCCCGAGTTTCTTCGCAAGAACGTCCCCACGGCGGTTCTGCCCGACGATCGTCCCGGCGCGCCCGAGACCAACGTGTTCTGGTCCGGCAACCTTGGCGAGGCGGGCCAATTCCTCCATGGCTACGAGTCGGTCTGGCTCCCCGCAGCGCTGCTGGAGTCGAGCGCGCAGAAACGTCTCTCCGATGCGTTGTTCGCGACATCGCGCGTCTGGCGCGTATCGCTGCATTTCAACAAGGGGCTGGCGGGTGCGCCGGCGGAGGCTCGCGCCGCCGCCCGTGATACCGCGATGAATCCGGCTGTGATCGATGCCTTCGCGCTCGTCATCATCGCGGGCGGCGGACCGCCGGCGTTTCCCGGCGTTCCCGGGCACGAGCCGGATCTCGCGGAGGCGCGCGAAAATGCGCGCAGCATCGCGCGCGCCATGTCAACGTTGCGCAACGCCGTGCCGGCGAGGGGTTCCTACGTTTCGGAGGCCGGCTTCTTCGACCGCTCGTGGCGACAGGCGTATTGGGGTGCGCACTACGCCCGCCTGCGTGAGGTTAAGCGCAAATACGATCCCGAAGGGCTCTTCATCGTTCACCACGGTGTTGGCAGCGAGGAATGGAGCGCGGACGGCAACACACGCCTTCGTTCATCGGTCTCCTAGGCCCGGAATCCGACGCGCTGGCCCGCCGTTGAATATTCGACACGCGGGAGTCTTTTCTCCTGTCGACGGGTCGGATTACCATATCCGCATCCTTTGGCGACGCCGTTCAATCCTACGGAGGGCCTGTCATGCTGCCGCGCACGTACATTGCGTCAAACGGCCTCGACACGAACGATGGCCGGTTGGCGACTCCCTGCCGGACGATCGGCGCCGCGCTGGCGCAGACCAACCCCGGCGGCGAAATCGTCGTGCTCGACTCGGCCGGCTACGGGACTGCTACGATCAACAAGTCGGTCGCGGTCATCGCAGCGGCGGGGATCTATGCGGGTATCACGGTGACCACGGGCGCCGGCATCGATGTCACCGCGGGCGTGGTAACGCTGCGCGGTCTCACGCTGCGCGGCCCCGGAGGTGCGGTGGGGATTCACGTCGGAAATGCCATCGTGCACATTGACCGCTGCGTGATCTCGGGCATGGGGCAGTTCGGGATCCACGCGGACGTGGCGAATGGCGAGGCTTACGTATCGGATACGCTGATCGGACAATGCTCGGAGGGCCTGCGATTTGACGGCAAGGTCCATTTTTCCCTTGCCCGCGTCCGCTCGCAGGCCAACGCCAATATCGGATTGAACGTTGTCGGCGGCGCCCGCGGAGGTGCCCGCGAGCTCGTGTGCGAGCGGAATGGAAATTATGGGATCGGCGTTCAGAACGACGTCGCCGGCACCGCGTGCTATCTGGCGCTCGACGGCGCGCTGATCGTGGCCAACGGCGCTGCCGGCATCAGCGCGGGCATTCCTTCCGCCGTTGCCGCCAGGGTGGATGTCGCCGTCACGCGCAGCACGATCGCCGACAATGGCGCTGATGGAATCCTTGTTTCCACCCACGACGTCGGGTCGGCGGCAGCGGCCATATCGCAGACCATGATAGACGCGAACGGTTTGCGTGGCGTGGCGGCGATGGGTGTGGGGGCGACCGCCGTCGTCTGCGGCAACCAGATCACGCGCAACGTCGGCATCGGCTTGTCGCAGTCCGGCGGTAGCATCGTCAAGACGGAGCAGGACAACATGGTCGACGGCAACAACATGGGTGGCGCGCAGACCGGCGGAACGCTGACGGGGGTCGCGTCCGTATAGCCAAGGGTCGCGAGGGCGCGGGCCCGGGCGTCCGGGATCCGGCTCCCGGTTATGTCGTTTCGTCAATATGGATATTTCCGCCCGGCACCTTGCGTTTCCGCCCGGACGGGCGCACTTTTTCAGTTCCGCGGCGGCTTTTGGCTCCGCCCGCTGCCGCTTTCTACGATGGAGGTTTACCGTGGCAATTCGCATTGGCGACACAGCACCGGACTTCACGGTCGAAACGACGCAGGGTCCGATCAAGTTTCACGAGTGGATCGGCGACGGCTGGGCGATCCTGTTCTCGCACCCGAAGGATTTCACGCCGGTCTGCACGACCGAGCTCGGCTACATGGCCGGACTCGCCCCGGAATTCAAGAAACGCAACACCAAGATCATCGGTCTCTCCGTCGATCCGGTGGACGATCACAAGCGCTGGTTGAAGGACATCGAGGAGACGCAAGGCCACGCCGTCACCTACCCACTCATCGGCGATCGTGACCTCAAGGTGGCGATGCTCTACGACATGATTCACCCGAACGCGAGCACGACGCAGCCGCGCACGGCGGCCGACAACGCGACGGTGCGCTCGGTGTTCTTGATCGGACCGGACAAGAAGGTCAAGGCGATGCTGACCTATCCGATGAGCACCGGCCGCAACTTCGACGAAGTGCTGCGCCTGCTCGATTCGATCCAGTTGACGGCGAAGCACAAAGTCGCGACACCCGTGAACTGGAAGCAAGGCGAGGACGTCATCATCGTCCCGTCAGTGTCGGACGACGAGGCGAAGCAGAAGTACCCGCAGGGCTGGAAATCCCCGAAGCCTTATATCCGGGTCATCCCGCAACCGCGGTAATGGTTCGAACCGGCGGTCAGCCCTTTGGCGCCGCCGGTGCCGGCGGTGGGGCGCGCAGCGGCAGCGGATAGGTGGCGAGGCTGCGGTGTCCGCCCGCGCTCACCGCGCGTACCGAGAACACGTAGTCGTCCTTCGGCAAGGGTACGCTTGCGCGCGTGACGTCGCCGACGAATTGCGCGCCCTCCCACCGCGGTGACGTTGTCTCCCGCCACACGATCTCGTAACCGGCGAGGCCGCTTTCGGGATTGGCGAGCCACGAAAGCGTCGTCCGGTTCTCGAGTTGCAGCGTCTCGATGCGAACGCCTGCGGGTGCGGCGGGTGCGCGCGCGAGCGACGCCAGCGCGGCGGCGTTCACCCGTGCAACGCTCGCAAGATAGGAAAAGTCGACGAATTGCGGCAGGTCGCCGTATTGCACGCCGTCGACGATGCGCACGTCCTGGTGCTGGTGACGGAAATCCTCGTGCGCCTCGGTGAAGCGCACCGCAGCGTAGCCTTGCGCAAGGAATGGGATGTGATCGCCGCCGCGCAGGTAGCGGTCGCGCCGGTAGACAAGCTTCACTGCCATCTCGGGTACGTAGCGCTTCGCCGCCTCGATCATCGAGCGCGCCAGCTCGCGCGCCGGTGAGTCGTTTTCGCCGCCGGTCCCGAGCCGGCGCTGCCATTCCTCGCTCATCTCCTTGCCCGCGGGAACGCCCTCGGCGAACAGTCGCACCGTTGACGCGTCGCGCCTGCCGGTTTCGTCGTGCGCATTTCCCACGATGTCGTTGGTGATCATCGCTTCGATGTTGACGTTGCGATTGCGCGCCTCCTGCGCCCAGTGCGCCGCGCCGAGCAATCCCTGCTCTTCGCCGGCGACCGCAAGGAACGTCAGCGTTGCGGGATGGCGTTGCTTCGACATCGTGCACGCAAGTTCCATTACCAGCGCCGTGCCGGACGCGTCGTCGTTCGCACCCGGAGCGTCGCATTCGGCATTCATCACGTTGCCGCACATTGAATCGTAATGACCCGACACGACGATCGTCCGTTCGCGCGCGTTCGCGTCGCTGCCCTGAAGCGTGGCCACGACGTTGGCCATCGGCGTCGCCTTCGGCGTTCGCGGCGTCGGCGCTTGCACGAATTCGTCCAGCTCGACCTTGAGCAGGCCGCCGGACTCTCGCGCGCATTTTTCGAGCGTGTCGCGGATCCATCGCCGCGCCGCGCCGACGCCGCGCTGCGGGTCGTCGATCGAGGAGAGCGAATGCCGGGTACCGAAACCGACCAGCGTACGAACGTAGTTCTCCAGCCGCGCCGGTGAAATCTCTCGCACGAGCTGGGTGATGCTGGGATCTGGCGCGGCCGGCGCTTCGGCGGCTATCGCCGATTCGACGCACAATGCGAGCGCGCCAAAAGCCGCGGCGTCGCGGACGAAGAGCATTCGCGCTCGCCGCCTGCATTGGGCCGCTTTCATTGTGCCGTCGGGGCGAAGCATTCGAGCAGCGTAATGGCCTTGTCGTCGGGCAGATCCCAGCCGTAGGGTTCGCCGAACCAGGTCTTGGTTCGCTCGAGCGTCGCCCGATACGAAGCCTCGTTGAAGTCCGGCCTCTGTTTGAACCACGCGCCGCAGCGATCGCGTACATGGTTGCGAATGCGATCGACGCTGAAGAAATAAAGGGACGGATTGGCGGCTTCGTTCAGGTGCTCGCTGATGTAGGGTTGCATGAGATCGGCATTGTCGCGGGAGGGATCGATGATGATATGCGCGCCATCGCGGCGCAGGATGGGAGCCAGCGTGCGTTCGCCGATTCGCACTTCGTGAAACAGATTGCGAAAGAACTTGAATCCCGCATAGTTGCCCGCGAGGTCGCCGTTCGAGTACACCCCGGTGAGCAGCACCCCATAGAGTCCGAGTTCGGTCAATACGCCGTAGCGCACTGCGCCGGCAATGGCGGTCGCGTCGTCCGCGCCGCCGTCGAGAGCATCCTCGTAACGGGTGAGATATTCGTAACCCTGCTGGAAGATGTGCCCGATCTTGTCGGTGCCGAGATCGATCCCGTAGAGCCGGATCGTCGGGCAGTCGGTCATCAGATGGGACAACGCAAAGGGCGCCGTGACCCACGCATAGATCGAGTCGGTGTATGCGGGTTGAAAGCGGACGTTCCTTCCGGCAAACGTGTCATAGCGCAGCGCGCGCTCGATCGTCGACTCCGGCAATCCCACGCCGGTCTGCTCGAAGATGTGGGTGACGAATTCGCGTTCCTTGATGGGCTCGGCCGCCGCTTGCGGATTCAATTGGACGCGCTCGTCGATTCGGGCGTTCAACTGCGCGATTTCCGTGCGCAGGACCGCAAGAACCATCGCGCCCATGTCCGGCCCGAGGTCGTCCAGCGGCCGCGACGGCAGCGTGAATTGGTCGGTCTCGGTCGCCCTTGCGTGGGGTGCCGCGATCACGGACAGCAACCCAAAGGAGCAGGCAGCGAGCAGATTCAACACATAACGCATTGACGTTCCCGATCTCCACTATCATCACGCGTGCAACACCAATTCTACGTTGGAGGCGCTGCATGGCAAACAATCGGCGTGTCGTGCGGGGTGTTGCCATCGCCATCTTCGCGGCCGCCCTGGCCGCTTTCACCGGCGCAGCTGCCGAGGCGCCATTCTCGAAAGCGCCGCCGGTTGGCTATTACCGGATGATGCTGGGGGACATCGAGGTCACCGCTCTGCTGGACGGCTTAGCAAGTGACGGATCCGGCT
The DNA here is from genome assembly GCA_963724975.1 of uncultured beta proteobacterium. GTDB lineage: Bacteria > Pseudomonadota > Gammaproteobacteria > Burkholderiales > Casimicrobiaceae > CAIWHR01. Next base: position 515,619 of record CAVRXB010000008.1, read on the forward strand.
CCGGGCCGATCCGCCCCTCATGTGCCCGTGATCACCATCCACGACACGCCGAAGCGGTCGGCCGTCATACCGAATTTCGACGCGAAGAACGTCTTTGTAAGCGGCATCTTCACCTGCCCGCCCTCCGAGAGCGCGGCGAACACGCGCTCGGTTTCGGCATCGTTCGGCAATTCGATCGACAGCGAAATGCCCTCGAACTTGGGTTGGCCGCGGTTGTAGCCGTCGGATGCCATCACGACGCTGTCGCCTAGACGGAAGTTCGCGTGCATCACCTTGTTTTCGGCACCGGGTGGCGTCCCGCCCTGTTCGCCGGGCGGCGCGTCTTTAAAGCGCATGAGGTTGACGTCCTTGGCACCGAGCGCGCGCTTGTAGAATTCGATCGCTTCCTCACAACGGCCGTCGAAGAAAAGGTAAGGCTGGATCTTCATCGCGTCCCTTTCGGAGTTTCGGCGCCAGCGGGAGGGCGGAGCGCCGCTTGTTGTTGGGGAATTTTATTCTATTGCCGAGACGCCGGAATATCGCATCAGCGGAATGCGCAATCGACCGTAGGCGTTTCGCGGTATCGGATCGGGCGAATTATCACGTTTGTCGTGGCGCCTCCATGTGCTCCCGATGTGCGACCGATGTCAACCACCGTCATGTTCCTACCTTCGGTCCCGCGAGCTCCATGGCTTTTTGATAGGCAGGACGTGCTTCGATGCGCTTCAGATAGGCAACGATGTGGGGATAAGGTGCGAGGTCGTAGTCGAGGAAATACCGCATTGTCGTGAAAGTGAATGTCATCATGACGTCGGCCGCCGTGAATTCTGCGCCGACGAAATACGGCCCGTCCGCGAGTTCGGCGTCGACGAAGGACAGCATGTATTTCATTCGCGCGAGCACGCGGACACCGGCCGGCGTCTTGTCGCCGTTCGGTATTCGCGTCAGGACGAGCGCGACGACCATCAGCGACATCAGGCTGCCTTCCGCGAAATGAATCCAGTAGATATAGCGCGCGTATCGCGCATCGGACGGGGAAATGCCGAGACGACCCCCGGCGTGCCGATTGACGATATATTCGACGATCGCGCCCGACTCCGCGAGCACGACGTCGCCGTCGCGGATGATCGGCGCCTTGCCGAGCGGGTGGATCGTCTTGAGCACATCCGGCGCGGCGCCGTTCGGTCCCCGCAAATGCAGCTCGAGCTTGTATTCGAGCCCAAGCTCTTCCATCAGCCAGACGATGCGCTCCGAGCGTGAAGTGTCAAGGTGATAGAGGGTGATCATGTCGTGTCCGCGGTGGCGGCGGCCGTGCAACCCATCATCCTGGATTCTCTCGCAACGCTTTCCCGTATACTATTTGATTCGTTCGCATGGATTCAACACCGATGGGCGCTCCCGAGCAAACGCTGGCCGTACTCTTCGCAGATGTCGCGGGAAGCACGCGGCTCTATGAGCAACTGGGCGACGCGCAGGCGCTGTCCACGATCGACCAGTGTCTCGCGCTCGTGCGCGACGCGTCGACCGGGCATGGCGGGCGTCTCGTCAAGACCATCGGCGATGAAGCGATGGTCGTCTTCCCAACCTCCGATCAGGCGGTGAACGCGGCAGGCGAGATCCAGCTCCGGATGAACAATCTTGTCCATGAGCACAATGTGCGCATCGCCTTTCGCATCGGCGTCCATTGCGGCGCCGCGATCGAAGCGGAAGACGGCGACGTCTTCGGCGACTCCGTCAACGTTGCCGCACGAATGGTTGCGCTTGCGAAAAGCGGTCAGGTCATCCTGACGGCGTCGACGGCGGAGGGGTTGTCGCCGGAGCTTCGCGACAAGGTACGCGAAGTCGACGTAATGACCGTCAAAGGCAAGGACAAGGACATCGCGATCATGGAGCTGCTCTGGCTCGATACGGCCGAGCTCACTACGCTGACGACGCGCCCGAAGATGCGCGTTGCGCGCCTTCAGCTTCTGCACGGTACACGCGAGATCGACATGGGCCCCGGCGCGACGGCGGTCTCCATCGGCCGCGATGCGCAGAACGACGTGGTGATCGCAGACCGTCTTGCCTCAAGGCAGCACGCGCGCATCGAGCGCCGGCGCGACAAGTTCGTCGTCGTCGATCAGAGCTCCAATGGGACGTTCGTGACCATCGAAGGCGAACCTGAGGTGCAGCTTCGCCGCGAGGAGATGATGTTGCGCGAAAGCGGGCATATCAGCTTCGGTCACGCGTACGCGGCCGATCCGGTCGAAACGCTGGTGTTCAACTACATCGCGGGCGACGCGTAACGTCGGCTCCGGTCCGTGCCGCGGCTACGTCGTCAGCTTCTTCAGCGTCGCGGGATCGCTCACCACGCTCTTCTGGCGGCTCAACGGAGCGCCGTACAGACCGGCCGGCGGATTCGATTCGAATCGCGACAGGATCGCGGGGTCCGCGCAGCTCTTGTCGAACGATACCGCCACGGTTTCGCCACCCGACGCGCCCAGTGCGAAGCAGGGTTGCCCGAGTTTCGCGTTCAGCGGTTTTAGCACGCCCACGGCAACGAGATCGCCCGCAGAGCCGCTTCCGGACAGTTGCAGCGCATAGACTCGCGGCTTCGCCGGCGGTCCGGCGGTGACTGCGATGACGCTCGGCAATCCGATCAGCTCGCGCGTCAGCACGTCCTCGGCCGTCGCGTCCGGCATGCCCTCGACGCTCAGCGTGACCTTCTGGCTCGCAACGTTGCCATGCTGCAGGAAGAAGTCGCGCGAGAACTCGTCGGCGATCTTGGCGCCGATTGCCTTCAGCGCCTCTTCCTCGCTCCCCCAGCTGCCCACGCCCTTTGGCAGCGTCGTGTTGAAGTAGATTTCTTCGCCGGTTGCCAGGTCGACGCATTTCACCGTCCACGATGTGAGCGTGTATCTCGTCACCGGAAGTCCGGACGCTTCGAGGCGGACGGTCATCTTCTTGATTTTCGCCTCTCCCCGTACGGCGAAGTCGGCGCGCTGATTGCCGTCCGCGCCGCCTTCCGCCCACGTGCGGAAGCCGAACGACTTTATCCGCTCCTTCAGGATGTTGTCCGCGACCGGTGAAATCATCGGCGGGAACTCCGGCTGGTCCGCATCGCGTGTCGTCACCTGCACCGACACCTTGGGATCGCCGCTGGCGCGTATCATTTCGATGCGCTCGTCGCGCGTCATCTGGTTCAGCGATTTCTGCAGCGCCTTGACGTTGACCACAGCCTCGGTTGTGACCGACATCAGGCCGTCCTTGCCAACGCGCGGCTCGCTTTCGCGTACGACGGCCTTGATGTAGTTGCCGCTCTGCGACAGCAGCTTGTCCTTCAGAAGCTCGTAATTCTTGTCGAGCGATTTGGTGTCGATGAGAAGGCCGAGTGCCTTGGCGACGAGCTGGCTCTTCGCGTCGGCGCGGGCATCCTCCTGCTGGAGCGCCTTGTCGCCTTTGTAGCGAGGATCGCTGGGGTCACTCAAACCGACCGCCGAGATCTTGAGCGTTCCCGGGTCTGCCGCGGTTGCTGACGGCGCGACCGGCGTTGCAGCTGGCGGAGGCACGGTCGTCACCGACGGCGCGCTGGTGGCGGGCGCCTGTGCAACTCTGGTTGTGTCGGGACCGAAACGCTGGTATGCGAACCACGCGCCTGCGCCAATCGCGATCGCCGCCGCGACAATGACAACGACCATCGCTGAATTACGGCTGGGCGACGCGGATGCGGACGCGGACGCAGCGGGCGGCGCCGCGACAGGCGTCTGGATGGGGGGCGGGGGTGACTTCGCCGCAACGCTCGCGGTCGCCGACGCCTTCTGCGTAGCTCCGTCGAGCGGCACGATAACCGTTGCATCGGTGCTGCTCGCGCGCGCCGCGGCGGCGAGCGAAGACGTGGTCGAGGCCGCGGCGCTGATCGCGTCGGCGAATTCCTGCGCCTTTTGATAGCGTTCGTCGGCGTTCTTGGCGAGCGCACGTCGCACGACGGCATCCATCACCGGCAGCACCTGGATATTGATCGACGACGGCGGCAGCGGATCCTCCTTCAGCACTTTCTGCATCGTCGTCGTTGCCGATCCGGAGAATGGCCGCTCGCCGGTCAGAAACTGGTAGAGGATCACGCCGGCCGAGAAAAGATCGGAACGCCCATCCACCGGCAGTCCCATGATCTGCTCGGGCGACATGTAGGCCGGCGTGCCGAGCACGGTGCCTGCCTGGGTGAGGTTCGACGTTTCAATGTGCGCGATGCCGAAGTCGCCGACTTTCACCGATCCATCGGTCAGGAGAAAGATGTTCGCGGGCTTGATGTCGCGGTGAATCACGCCCTGGCGATGCGAATAGTCGAGCGCGCCCAGGATCTGCGACATGATCCGCACGATATCGGGAATCTTGAAGCGCTCGTTCGCCTCGAAGCACGCCTTCAACTCGCGCCCGGTGACGAATTCCATCGCGATATACCAGATGCCTGCCTCGTCGCCGAAATCGTAGATCGACACGATGTTCGGGTGATTGAGGCGGCCGGCCGCCTGCGCCTCGCGGCGAAAGCGGTTGATCATTTGCGCCGAATCCTCGCCGGAAAGCTGGTCCTCGCGGATCGTCTTGAGCGCAACGACGCGCTTGATCATCGGGTCGTAGGCCTCGTAGACGACCCCCATCGCGCCACGGCCGATCTCGCGCCGGATTTCGTATTTGCCGATATGGTCGATGTCTGCCATTCGCTGCTCCCTGCCTTAAAGCGGCGACGCCGGCGGCGGGCCGGCGTCTTGTCGTTGTGCCGCCCGCCGGCGCTCGTGGCTACTTGTATTTCGCGTCGATCTCCCAGACCGACTTCTGCACCAGCCGCTGCACCATCGTGTCGAGCGACACGCCGCCTTGCTGCGCCTTGTTCACGCCAAGCGCACCCGACGACGTCGCGCCGATCTCCATCTTTTCCTCGGTGTAGCCGGTCGCCACTTGCTCGGTCGTCTCGGCATTGATGATCTTGTAGCGCATGCCGATCACCCAGACGCTCGTGGCCTCTTCCGAATGCACGGAACCGACGGCGGTGCCGCCAACTGCACCCGCTTGCGCGCCGCCGCGCGAGCCGGAGAACGCCCCGAGCAGGCCGGCCATCTGCCCGAGCGTGCGGCCGTCGAAGCCGGACTGTGCCGACGCGACTTGTTCGGTTTTCAGGATGTCGAACTTGACGACGTATTTGGTCGTCTTGAGCTTTCCCATCTTCAGGAACTTGCGTGCCTGGTCCGGGTCGCCGAGGTTGTACGCGAGCTCGAATTCCTTCAGCAGCGGACCGAGATTCGAGCGTTCGAGCACGCCGAAGTTGGCGCTCGACAGTTCGATCTCGCCAAAGTCCGCGATGTTGTTCGTGGTGAACTTCTGCAGGAACGTCGCGTTGTTGCTCTTGATCTCACCGGGGATGACGACCACGACGGGGCCCTTCTTGCTGGCATTCGTGTAGGTGACCGGCTGATAGATCGTCTGGTCGGCCGCAGCGTTGGCCTTCTGCGATGTTTCGCGGCCCGCGGTCGGCGACGGATTCCCGTAAGTGGGCTGCGCCGAAGCGAGCGGAACGCTTGCGACAAGAATCGCGGCCAGCAGGCATTTCATGAGGGCGTTGTTCATGGCAGTTACCTCCGTGTGCGACAGCGGGTGAGTCTCCGGTTGAAAGGGTCACTTTTGAGAAGGCTTCTTGGTGGCCGCGCCCACTTTGCGGCAATAGTCCTCGTATAGCGTCGCGACAACTTCGTCGGCTTGTTCGTTGACGAGCGTCAGCGCCATGCGCGCAACGTCGGCACCCGCGTACGACGCCGAATGCGCGTCCGTCTCGGAAATGATCTGGCCGTTGCCGGAGAGCGTGAACTGCATGTTCACGTCGACCTGGTTGACGTTCATCATCGCATTCTTCATCGCCTGGGACGAGATCAAGCCCCGCAGCACGAAGCTCGCGCCGAGGCGCTTCGCGGCACTCAGCATCGCTTCCTGGTCGTTCTTGAGATAGGCATCCGCGAGGTCGCCGAAACCATGGATCGCGCGGTGAAGGAGCTGCAGGCGGCCGGCGCCACGGTCGTTGACGTGGCGGTCGCCGACTACGACGCGGAATACACCGCGTGGCGCGCGGCAGGGCGCCGGGCTCGCTCCTGGCCGGGGGGAGGCGTACCTGTCGCGTGGCGCGACCTCCGACGACCGCGTGATGACCGTCGAAGAGCTCGTCGCGTCGGGCAAGATGGCGCCCGGTAGGCCAGCGCCGCCTCGAGGACGCCCTGCGCCCCGTGCCCGCGGACCGGCCCTCGACGCCGCGACGCGCGACTTCGTCGCCCGGCGCGAGGCCTTCCGCCAGCTCCTCGTCGACGCGCTCGACGCGCAGCAGCTCGACGCCCTGCTCTATCCCGCCAATCAAGCGCGGCCACACACGCACGAAGGCGGCGCGGAACGGTATGGCACTGAACCCGGCACCTGCGAGGAGAGTGCGGCGACGGGACTGCCGCAGGTCACCGTGCCCGCCGGCTACCTGGGCGGCCGCTATCCCGTGGGCATCTCGTTCCTTGGGCGGATGTGGGACGACCGGCGGCTGCTGGCCCTCGGGCACGCGTACGAACAGGCCACGAAGCACCGACGGCCGCCTTCGACGGTCAGGTAACGGGGCTGGGGGCTAGGGGCTGGGGACTGGGGCGTGCAGACCCACCTGCGCATCGCCCGCAGAATTGCCTTGAGCGATGCACGAGCCCTGCTCGTCGGATGCATTTCTTCACAGCGTGATTTCGGCACGCCCCAGCCCCCAGCCCCAAACCCCCAGCCCGGGAACTTCACTATTGCCTGCAACGTAGACATGAAATAGCCTGCATTGCAGTCATGAAGCCCACGCCCTACGTCGGTGAGTTCGAGTACGCGGTCCTGCTGGCGCTCCTCCACGTCGAGGGCACCGACGAGGCCTATGCGGTCCCGGTGCGGACCCTGCTCGAGGCGCGCACCGGCCGGCCGGTGGCCCGAGGGGCGCTCTACACGGCGCTCGAGCGGCTCGAGGCCAAGGGCTGCCTCCGCTCCCGCATGGGCGATCCGACGGCGGAACGCGGCGGCAAGGCGAAGCGCTATTTCACGGTCACGCCGCTCGGCGTGAAGGCGCTCAAGGCAATGCATGCGTCCCTGGCCAGCCTCTCGCGAGGTCTCGAGGCCGTTCTGGAGCAGCCATGACCCCGACCGCACACGCCTCGACCATTCCGCCCCCGCTCGCCGAACGTCTGCTGCGCGCCAGCGTGCGAGACGGCGAATGGCGCGACGCCGTGAGCGGCGATCTGCGCGAGGAGTTCGCCACCCTGGTCGCCCGTCGCGGCCCGGCTGCCGCCACGCGGTGGTATTGGCGCCAGGCGCTGCCCCTGGCAGCGCGTTTCACTGCCGGACGACTCGTGCCCGCCATGACGCCGCCACGCCGCCGCATCGCGGTGGCCGACATCGAACGCACGTCGTCGCTGGGCGCCGGCTGGTCGCGCGAGTTCCGGCACGCGTGGCGCGCCCTCTGGCAGCGGCCCGGCTTGGCGGCGGTGATCGTCGGCACGCTGGCGGTGGCCCTTGCCGCCAACGCCGTCATCTTCAACCTGGCCGATGCGCTGTACCTGCGGCCGTTTCGCTTCGCCGAGGTCGAGCGGCTGATCGTCGTGGCCTCGGACACCAGCACCGGCAAGCCGTACCTCGATCGCGAATCGGTGGCCGCCGCCGATTTCCGCGATTGGCGTCGCACCCTGGCCACCGTGTCGCAGCTGGCGGCGCTCGAATGGTGGGATCCGAACTTCTCCGGCGTGGAGCGTCCCGAGAGCCTGCACGGTTTCCTGGTGACGCCGGGCTACTTCGAACTGCTGGGCGTCCGACCCCTGATCGGCCGGACGTTCACCGAGGACGACGGCCGGCCCAACGCCACCCGCACGGTGATCCTGTCGCACGCGTTGTGGCTGCGCCGCTTCAACGCCGACCCGGGCATCCTCGGCACGACCCTGCGGCTCGAAGGCGCGCCGCACGAGGTGATCGGCGTGATGCCGCCGCGCTTCGTCGTGCCCTACGGCTCTGAGGTGTGGGCGCCGATCGCCTACGACGACGCCACGTGGGCCGACCGCAAGCGCGATTACCTGCTCACGTTCGGGCGGCTGGCCGACGGGCAGACGCTCGAGGTGGCCCGCGCCGAACTGGAGGCGGTGGTCGCGCGCCAGGCGGCCGAGTTCCCCGAGACCAACCGCAACCGCGAGGTCACCGTGGTGAGCTTCTCCCGCGGCCTCGGCGACGATGGGGTCGGACCGTTCGTGGCCATCTGGCAGGCCGCGGCGGTGCTGCTGCTGCTCATCGCCTGCGCCAACATCGCCAATCTGCTGCTGGCCCGCGGAACCGAGCGGCAGCCGGAGTTCGCGATTCGTCTGGCCCTGGGCGCCAGCCGGCTGCGCCTGGTGCTGCAGCTGTTCATCGAGGGCGTGTGTCTCGCCGGGCTCGGCGTCGGCGTCGGCGCCGGCCTCGCCTGGTTCGCCATCGACGTGTCGCGCAACTTCCTGCCAGCCACGGTCGTGCGGTTCGTGCCGGGCTACGAGTACATCCGGTTGGATCTGGCGACATTCGCGGCGATGGCGGGGCTCGGCGCCCTGGCCACCATCGCCTTCTCGCTGGTGCCGGCGCTGCAGGCCGCGCGCGGCGCGCAGGGCGGCGCGCTCGTCGGCGGCGCCAGGACGGCGACGGCCCCGCCTGGCCGACAGTGGATGCGTTCGCTGCTGGCGGGCGCGCAAGTGGCGCTGACGATCGCGCTGGTGGTCGCATCGGCGCTCATCATCGGCGCGGTGAACCGCGCCGCGTACGGCGTGACCGGCTTCGACCGGAGCCACCTGATCACCGCGCAGCTCACGCTGCCGTCGGCGCCCTATGCCGACCTCAACCGGCGACGTCAGTTCGCCGGCGCGGTGGAGGATCGGCTGCGGGCGCTGCCGTCGGTGACGCAGGCGGCGGCGGTGACGGTACTGCCGTACACGAACCTCGCCGCGAACCGCCCGCTGTACGTCGAGGGGCAGGCGGTGGACGACGCCGCCCCGGAGCGCATGGTGGACCTGCAACGGGCCTCGCCGAGCTACTTCGAGACGCTGCGGATCCCGCTGCTGCGCGGACGCGGCCTTGGCGCGGGCGACGGCGCCGACGCGCCCCCAGCCGTCGTCATCAGTCAGCGGCTGGCCGACCAGTTCTTCCCGGGCCGGGATCCGATCGGGCAGCGGCTGCGGCTGGCCAAGGACGGCGAGTGGCTGACCGTCGTCGGCGTCGTTGGCGACATCGTGCAGGACTGGTTCGCGGCCGGCAGCGGCGCAAGTTCGTCCAGCTCCTGGTCGAAGGTCAACCCGACGGTGTACCGGCCGTTGGCCCAGGATCCAACCTTGCGGCTGATGTTCGCGGCGCGGACGGCGGGCGATCCGGGTCGGCTGGCGGCCGACGTCCAGCGCGCCGTCAACGCCGTCGATCCCGACCAGCCCATCGAACTGGTCGCCTCGATGGACGAGGTGATACGCAACAAGGTCACCGGCATCGACTACTTCGCCAAAGTGCTCACCGTGATGAGTGGCATCGCACTGGTGCTGGCACTGACGGGGATGTACAGCCTGATGGCGTATCTGGCGGCGCGGCGCACGCGGGAGATCGGCCTGCGCGTGGCGCTGGGCGCGACGCGTCGGCAGGTGATCTGGCTCACCGCGAGCCGCGCCGGCCGGATCGCCATCGGCGGCGGCGTCGCCGGAGCCGGGCTGGCCGTGGCCCTGGGGCGCGTGATGCAGAACGCGCTGTTCGGGCTGATTTCGCCAAGCCTGCTGATCGTCGCGATGGCCGTCGTGACCCTGGCGGTGGTCACAGTGGCGGCCGGCTTCCTGCCGGCGCGCCGGGCGGCCGGACAGGACCCCTGGGCGGCACTCCGCACCGAGTAGCGATTTGTAACGGTGTAACGGGGTCAGACCCCAATCTGGGCCGAGGTTGACTTCTCGGCGCCCGCTTAAACCTTGACGTTACTATGGGATCCGACCAAATCGTAGTCATGATTATATGAATCGAACAATCAATAAGGTTGACTAGGGATAACCGGACCGGCTAGCCTCTTCACACCATGGCAGGTCCAAAGAGAACTGGTGCGCAAATTCTGTGGGAGTCGCTCGTCCGCGAGGGCGTGACGTGCGTGTTCGGGTATCCCGGCGGGGCCATTCTTCCGGCCTACGACGCGATGCTCGACTACCCCATCCGTCACGTCCTCGTGCGGCACGAGCAGGGTGCGGCCCATATGGCCGACGGCTACGCCCGGGCCACCGGCCAGGTCGGGGTGGCCATCGCCACCTCGGGGCCGGGGGCGACCAACCTGGTCACCGGCATCGCCACGGCGATGATGGACTGCTCGCCGATCGTCTGCATCACCGGCCAGGTGGGCAGCAAGCTCATCGGCTCTGACGCCTTCCAGGAAACCGACATCACCGGCATCACCCTGCCGATCACCAAGCACAACTACCTGGTGTCGAACCCTGAGGACGTGGCCGCCACAGTCCGGGAGGCGTTCTACGTCGCCCGCACCGGCCGCCCCGGCCCGGTGCTCGTCGACCTCACCAAGGACTGCCAGCAGCGCTCGTGCGAGTTCGAGTGGCCCGAGGCGCACGCGCCGCTCGGCTACCGACCCGACCTGCGCCCCGGCCAGGCCGATCTCGACCGCGCGGTGGAGCTGATCCACGCCGCCAAGCGGCCGCTGATCCTGGCCGGCCACGGCATCATCAACGCCGGCGCCAGCGACCTGGTGCGGCGCTTCGCCGAGCACGCCGACATTCCGGTTGCGATGACCTTGCTCGGCATCGGCGGCATCCCGGCGTCGCACCCGCTCAACCTCGGCATGATGGGCATGCACGGCGAGGCCTGGGTCAACACCGCCATCCAGGAGGCCGACCTGCTGATCGCGCTCGGCATGCGCTTCGACGACCGGGTGACCGGCAACGTCAAGACCTACGCGCTCAACGCCAGGAAGATCCACGTCGAGATCGACCGCGCCGAGATCAACAAGAACGTCAAAGTCGACGTCGGCCTGGTCGGCGATGTCGGCCGCATCGTCGACGACCTGATGCCGCGGGTCGAAGCCGGTGATCGCGCCGAGTGGCGCGCCTACATCGACCACCTGAAGGGCGACGCGGCCGTCCGCGACATCCAGAACCTGCCCGACAGCGGCCATCTCTACGCCGCTCACGTGATCCACGACCTGTGGCGCGAGACCAAGGGCGAGGCGGTGGTCGTCACCGACGTCGGCCAGCACCAGATGTGGGAGGCGCAGTACTACCAGCACGAGACACCGCGCTCGCTCATCACCTCGGGCGGCCTGGGCACGATGGGCTTCGCGCTGCCGGCGGCGATCGGCGCCAAGATCGCCCGGCCCGACGCCGAAGTGTGGGTGGTGGTCGGCGACGGCGGCTTCCAGATGACGATGGCCGAGCTGGCGACCATCGCGCAGGAGAACCTCAAGATCAAGGTGGCCATCATCAACAACGGCTACCTCGGCATGGTGCGGCAGTGGCAGGAGTTCTTCTACGAACGGCGCTACGCCGCCACGCCGCTGTCGAGCCCCGACTTCGTCAAGCTGGCCGAGGCGTACGGGCTGACCGCAGCGCGCATCACCGACCGCGCCGAGGTCGTGCCGGCAGTGCAGGCCGCCCGCGCCCACAAGGGCACCGTGGTGATCGACTTCCGCGTCGAGCAGGAAGACACCGTTTATCCGATGGTGCCGGCGGGCGCCGATCTGCACGCGATGATCCGCCGGCCCAGCCGTGACTGGCCGAGACGGGAGCCGACCAATAAGACGACTCTTCGTCGTGCTACGTGGAGAACAAGCCCGGCGTGCTCACCCGCGTGGCGTCGCTGTTCCGCCGCCGCGCCTTCAACATCGAGTCGCTGACCGTCGGCCATACCGAGACCACGGGCATCTCGCGCATGACCATCGTCGTCGACACCGACGACGAGGGCGCGCACCACGTCGAGGCGAACCTCTACAAGCTGGTCAACGTGCTGCGCGTCGAGAACGTCACCGTACAGTCCGTCGGTGACGCGCGAGCTGGCGATGATCAAGGTGGCGACCACCGCGAGAGACCGCGGCCGCAGATCATGCAGCTGGCCGACGTGTTCCGGGCCCGCGTCGTCGACGTGCGCCGCACTCGCTGATGCGTCGAGATCACCGGCACCGAAGACAAGATCGACGGCCTGCTCGAAGTGCTGCCGCCCTACGGCGTCCTGGAGATGGTGCGCACCGGCACGCGTGGCGATGAGCCGCGGCGAGGCACTCCGCCAGCGCCCGACGCGCGGCAGCCGAGCACCGGCACGGCCGCGCACCGACAGCGACGAAATCGCACTACGTCTGGTGTGACGCTCGCCTGACGCGCGCGTCCACAGCACTCTGTGCACCGACTTCGACCGACAGGAGTTTCGACACGTCATGGCAAGCATCTATTACGACAAAGACGCCGACCTGGCGCTCATCCAGGGCAAGAAGGTCGCCATCATCGGCTACGGCTCCCAGGGCCACGCCCACGCGCTGAACCTGAAGGACAGCGGCGTCGACGTGCTGCGTCGGCCTGCACGCGCGGCAGCGAAGCTCGGCGGCCAAGGCCAAGGCCGCCGGGCTGCGCGTCAGACGCTCGTCGCCGAGGCCGCGCGCTGGGCCGACGTCATCATGATCCTCGTGCCCGACACGTCGCAGGCCGAGGTCTACGCGAGAGCGATCGCGCCGCACCTGACCGCCGGCAAGACCCTGATGTTCGCGCACGGCTTCAACATCCGCTTCGGCAGCATCACGCCGCCGGCCGGACGTCGACGTGTCGATGGTCGCGCCCAAGGCGCCCGGCCACCGCGTGCGCGAGGTGTTCGTCGAGGGCGGCGGCATGCCCGCGCTGCTCGCCGTGCACCAGGACGCCACCGGCAAGGCCACAGGCCGCTCGCGCTGGCCTACGCCAAGGCCATCGGCGGCACGCGCGCCGGCGTGATCGAGACGACCTTCGCCGAGGAGACCGAGACCGACCTCTTCGGCGAGCAGGCGGTGCTGTGCGGCGGCGTCAGCGCGCTGGTCAAGGCCGGCTTCGAGACGCTGGTCGAGGCCGGCTACCAGCCCGAGATCGCCTACTTCGAGTGCATGCACGAGCTGAAGCTGATCGTCGACCTGATGTACCGCGGCGGCCTCAACTACATGCGCTACTCGGTCAGCGACACCGCCGAGTACGGCGACTACACCGGCGGCCCGCGCATCGTCACCGACGAGACCCGCGCCGAGATGAGCCAGCATGCTCGACGACATCCAGATCGGCACGCTACGCCAAGCTGTGGATCGACGAGAACGCCGCAGGGCCGGCCCGAAGTTCACGGCGACGCGCCTGGCCGAGCAGCAGCAGCCGATCGAGAAGGTCGGCGCCGAGCTGCGGGCGATGATGCCGTTCCTCGACCCGGTGACGGTCAAGCCCGAGGATTCAGCGCCAGCCGGCGGGAACCGGAGCCACGGGGGAGCGTCAAGAGCCGGTGCTCGACGTCGACGCGGGAGCAGTGTGACCCCTCGGGCTATCAACTATCATCGACATATGCCGCGATGTGTCGTGCTGGTTGCGCTGGTCGCCGCGATGTCGGCCGCCGGGTGTGGAGGGGGGAGCGACCAGGCGGCGAGCCCGGCGGCGTCCGCGCCGGCGACGGCGCCGGCCGCAACCGACACGGCGGACGGCCCCGGCGTGATCGCAGGAACGATCACGTATGACGGCGCCCCGCCGGCCGCTCTCCCCTCCCGATGGACTCCGACCCCGAAGTGCGTGCCTGGTCCCGGCGCCGTGTCCGAGCGGCTGGTCGTGGGTCCGGGCGGCGGGTTGCAGAACGTCTTCGTCTACGTCAAGGCTGGCCTCGGCCAGCGGACCTACGCCGTGCCGGCAACGCCGGTGATGCTGGATCAGAAGGGTTGCCAGTACGTCCCACACGTGTTCGGCGTGCAGATCGGGCAGACCTTCAAGGTGGCCAACAGCGACACGGCCCTGCACAACGTCCACGCCATGGCGAAGGTCAACCCGGCATTCAATTTCGGCCAGCCGGCAAAAGTGCCGCCGGTGGACCGCGTCTTCAAACAGCCTGAGTTGGGCATCCAGATCAAGTGCGACGTGCACGGATGGATGAACGCCTACGCCCATGCCGTGGCGCACCCGTTCTTCGCGGTGACGAAGGCGGACGGCAGCTTCGAGATTAAGGGCCTGCCGGCGGGAACGTACACGATTGAAGCGTGGCACGAGACGCTGGGCGCGCAGAGCCAGTCGGTGACGGTGGACGGGAAGACGCCGGTCAAGGTCAGCGCGGCATTCAAGCCGGTGAGTTAGAGAGGCCTAGCGCACGTTCCTCCGGCAAGGCCGGCGAGCCGCGAGTCGCAAGTCGCCCGCCGGATTGTCTGATTGGGGTTAGCTTCGGGCTTCAGGCTCAGGCTTCAGAAAAAACGCGATCAAACCGCAGGAGTCGCGTCAGACGCTATAATCCGCTTGCACGTTTCCTATAAAGGAGCCGCAATGAGTAACCGATTCGTGAAAGGTTTCACCATGGCCTCGTTCGTGCTGACGGTGGCTGGGTGCGGTCAGCAGGCACCGCCGGCGAGCTCGGGCCGGGTGTTCTTCGTGTCGCCGAAGAACGGTGACACGATCAAACCCCTGTCCACGGTGGAGTTCGGCAGCGAAGGTGTCACGGTGGCCGCAGTGCCGCAGGGCACCGTGACTGCGGATATGGTGCGGCCGAATACGATTCACTATCACCTCGGGACGGACACCGACTGTCTCCCCGCGGGCACCGCGATCCCGAAGGCCGATCCCTGGATCCATTTCGGCGACGGCAAGAACGTGATCGAGATGGCGCTGGCGCCCGGCGCGCACCGCATCGCGGTGCAGGCAGGCGACGACATGCATCACACCATCCCGGGGCTATGTGAGGTCATCAATGTGACAGTGGCACCGTAAGGGCGCTAGCGGACGGGCGCGACCGCCGGCTCGGCCAGCAGCTCGCGCACGCGCGGCGCGACCTTGGTGCCGAAGAGCTCGATGCTCGTCATCAGCCGTCTCGTGCGGCAGCGTGCCGGCGCTGTACTTCAGGTCGAAGCGCGAGAGGCCGAGCACGCGGATCGTCGGCGATCTTGGCGGCGACGGTCTCCGGCGAGCCGACGCAGAGCGCGCCGTCGGGGCCGGCCTCGCGCTCGAAGTGCGCGCGTCGTCGGCGGCCATCCGCGTTCGCGCGCCGATGCGGGTCATCATCGCCTCGTAGTGCGGCCACAGCTCGTCTCGCGCCTGCTCGTCGGTCGCGCGCGACGTGGCCCGGCGAGTGCACGGCCATCGGCTGCATCGGCTGCCGAACTGCTCGAGCGACTGGTGATAGAGATCGACGTACGGCCGGAAGCGCGTCGCGGCTGCCGCCGATGATCGCGAGCGTCAGCGGCAGGCCGTACGCGCGGCCGCGCGGACCACCGATTCGGGGCTGCCGCCGACGCCGACCCAGGTCCGGAGCCGGCCCGTTCGATCGGCGGATAGACGGCTGGCCGGCGAGCGGCGTCCGCGTGCGTCCCGTCCACGTCACCGGGCCCCCCTTCAGGAGCTCGGCGAACAGCCCCAGCTTCTCCTCGAACAGCTCGTCGTAGCGGGACAGGTCGTAGCCGAACAGCGGATACGACTCGGTGAACGATCCGCGGCCGAGAATGACTTCGGCGCGGCCGTTCGAGACGCGTTCGAGCGTCGAGAAGCGCTGGAACACGCGCACCGGATCGTCGGTGCTGAGCACGGTGACGGCCGATCCGAGGAGGATGCGGCGCGTCCGCGCCGGCGATCGCGGCGAGCACGACCTCGGGCGCCGAGATCGGCGAAGTCGGCGCGATGGTGCTCGCCGACGCCGAAGGCATCGACGCCGACCTGGTCGGCCAGCACGGCCTCGTCGACGACGTCGCGCAGCACGTGGGCCTGGGACTGCAGGGCGGCCGTGGCGTCGAGGGTGACGTCGCCGAAGGTGTCGAGGCCGAGTTCAATCGTGGCAGGTCGTGCCAACGCTCCATCCCTTCGAACCTGGTGTGGAGGCAGTCAACACGTGCCCCTGTTCCCTGTTCCCTGTTCCCTGTTCCCTGCTATTTGGGCAGCCGCTCCGGCATCTCGGCGATCACGTAGCTCACCACAGCAATCGCCGCGGCCGCCTTGGCCATCTCCTTCGGGTCAATCCGTTCCACCGTATCCGCCGGTGTGTGGTGAATCTGGAAATACCTTGCCGCGTCGCCCGCGAGTGCCATCGTCGGCACCTGGCCGGCCTGCGCGATCGGGCCGATGTCGGCGCCGCCGCCGCCGGGCCCGAGCGGTGGGAAGCCGAGCGGCTGCAGCAGGTCGACGACGTCGGCCATCACCTGGCGCGCGCGCTCGTTGCCGGAGAAACCGAGACGCATCGGTTCGAACACACCGATGTCGGACTCGAGTGCCAGGACGTGTTCGACGCCGAGGCCACGTACCCGTCACGGTACGCCGTGGCGCCGCGCAGGCCATTCTCCTCGTTGGTGAACAGCACGACGCGCACCGTCCGGCGCGGCCGCAGCCCGAGCTTCTTCAGGAGACGTGCGGCCTCCCATGACGATGCACCCGCACGCCATCGTCCAGGCGCCGCTGCGCGCAGTCCCACGAATCGAAGTGCCCGCCGACCACCACGATCTCGTCGGCCCGTTCGCGTCCGGCGAGTCCCGCGACGACGTCGCGGAGGGCGCGTCGGGCCCGTAGCGCGCCTCCATGCGCAGGCGGACGCGCACGCGCTCGCCGGCGGCGGCGAGGCGCTCGATTGTGATCGGCGTCCTCGGTCGCGATCGCCGCGGTGGGAATCTTGACGGCCGCGTCGCCGTAGCTCATGTTGCCGGTATGCCGGCGTGCGCAGTCCCATCGGCCCGACGGCCCGCACGAACGCCGCCACCGCGCCGTGCCGGGGCAGCGGCTACCGCCCCGCCGGATTGGTATTGCACCGTCTCGCCGTAGCTGGTGTACGGCACGTTGAACAGCACGATCTTGCCGCGGGCGGCGGCGGCGCGGGCGTCGAGGTCCTGGAAGCTCTTCACGACCAGCACGTCGGCTTCGAGACCGGTCGGCGGAGTGGCCACGCTGCCGCCCAGGCCCAGCATGGCGATGGGATGCTCGGGCGGATTGAGGATGAGGGCGCTCTCCTGGCCGCGCACCCAGCGCGGCACCATCACCCGCTCGGCCCGCACATTCGCCAGGCCGTCGGCCTTGAGGGTCGTGACCGCCCACTGGATGGCGCGGTTCAGGTTCTCGGACCCCGACAATCGGTTCCCATACGTGTCGGTCAACTCGGCCAGGCGGCGCCAGGCGAAGTCGTTGGCCTGGGCGGCGGCGATCAGCTTGGCGCTGACGTCGGCATAGGCGGCGACGCGAGGGGGAACGCTCGTCTGGGCTCGCGGCGAACC
>CAVRXB010000009.1:0-98651 GCA_963724975.1 uncultured beta proteobacterium
TGGCAAGCTCAAGCGCCTGCTTGCGGAAGCGGAGCTCGACAAGGCGGCGTTGAGGGATCTGCTACACCGAAAATTGTGAGCCCGCAGGCCAGGCGCGCAGCGGTCGCCGTGTTGATGACCGAGCGCAGCTTCGGCGTGACGCGTGCCTGCGGGCTGGTGGGGATCTCGCGATCTTTGTACGTGTATCGCAGTCGTCGTCCTGACAATACGCCATTGCGAGCGCGAATCGAGGAGATTGCCGCGGTAAAGCGCCGCTACGGGTATCGGCGGGTGTATCTGCGGTTGCGACGTGAAGGCTGGCAGGTCAACCGCAAACGCGTCTACCGCCTTTATCGGGATGCGGGATTGGCCGTACGTCGGCGCAAACGCAAGCGGATCGGCGTTGTCGAGCGTAAGCCGCTGCCGAAGCCGATCTGTGCAAACGTCAGCTGGTCGATGGACTTCGTGGCCGACGGACTCATCGGTGGCCGTCGTCTACGCTGCCTAAACATAGTTGACGACTGCACTCGCGAATGCTTGGCCATCGAGGTCGACACATCCATCACCGGCTTGCGCGTGCAGGCCGTGCTCGAGCGACTCGCCGACACGCGCGGCTTGCCGCTGTCGATCACCGTCGACAATGGTCCGGAATTCGACGGCCAGGTGCTCGACAAATGGGCGTATCGACGAACCGTCCAGCTTTCCTTCATCAGACCCGGCAAGCCGAACGAGAACGCGTACATCGAAAGCTTCAACGGCAAGTTTCGGGACGAGTGTCTCAACGAGCACTGGTTCCTGAGCCTCGCACACGCGCGCAGCGTGATCGAGGACTGGCGCATCGAGTACAACACTGAGCGCCCGCACAGCTCGCTCGGCAATCGGACCCCCGCCGAGTTCGCCAAGGCGCTGGCGACAGCATACGAAAAACGTGTATCTTTAACCGAGGACTCTACCGCCAGTTCGTACTAAATCGGGTGTCAGGTCGGAACGGCTCTCCGAGTGTCCGCTGCAGCAATCCCCGTGCCGCGCGATTGGAAATCTGGCAGTCCCGGCGCTTCAAGCGATTCGCCTTCCAGTTTCCAGATCAGGGCAGGCACGATTCTCATTATGCACATTCGCGCATATTTGTCGGTGATATGGCTTTCCGCTATGGTTTCCAAATGGCGCCGATACCGAAGATCAAAATCCACCGGCCTAGTCTGGGCCAGCCGCCGTTGGCAGCGGCCGACCCCGACATCATCGCGGTTGCTACATGCCGCTCGGCGGGACATTGTCATGACTAAGGAAGGCACGGACGCCAGTTTTACGCCGGAGTTGCTTGGCGGGGTGCCGGAAGCCTTCGTGCAGACCGCTTTGCTTGCCGGCGGCGTTGGCCTGTGGGAGTGGCCGATCGGCAACGACCGCATGCAGCTGTCGCCTTACCTCGAGACGCTCCTCGGTTACCCGTCCGGCGGGTTCGATAGCACAAAGTCGACATTTCTCGCGCGGCTCAAGCCGCTCGACCGGCCGCGCTTCGAGCTTGCACTCGCCGCTGCGATTGACCGTGGCGCTGAGTGCGATGCGGAGTTCCGCGTATTCGACGTTCACGGAGCCGTTCGGTATTTCGTGGCGAAGGGGCGCGTGATGCGCGATTCGTCGGGCACGGCGGTCCGCATCGTCGGCACGATGCAGGAGATTCCGGCCGCGGTCGTCACCGAAAGGCGGATGCGCCGACAACAGGGCGCGCTGCTCGCGCTGGTCTCCAACAAGCGCGACGACAACGTGTCCCTGGACGACACGCTGGCGCGTATCACGCAGGTGGCGGGCACCACCCTTGACGTAGAGCGCACCAGCGTCTGGTTGTTCACGGAGGACCGCTCGAAACTCGTTTGCAGAAGCCTGTTCCGAAGAAGCCTCGGCCGTCAGATGGCCGGTGCGGATCTCGACGCCAGCATGTTCCCCGCCTACATCCGCGCGCTCGAGCAGAATCGCGCTCTGGACGCCTCCGACGCGCAGAACGATCCGCGTACCCGCGAGCTGACCGAGGGCTACCTCGTGCCGCTTGGCATCACGTCGATGCTCGAGGCGACGGTGCGCATGGACACCGGCGAGCTTGTCGGTGTCGTCTGCCACGAGCATGTCGGACCGATCCGCCAGTGGGTGCTCGATGAAAAGAGCTTCGCTGCCTCGATCGCAGACATGGTGACCAGTGCGCTTACCGACGATCGTCGCCAGCGCCTCACCGCTGCGGTGGCGCACAGCGAGGAGCGGTATCGCACCTACGTTTCGATCTCCACCGAGGCGATCCTGGGGGCCGAGTTCGATCCGCCAGTGCAGACGGATCTACCGCTGGAGCAGCAGGCCGATGAGGTGACGGCGCGCGCCGTCATCGTTGAATGCAATCAGGCGCTCGCGCGAATGCTGGGCGTGGAATCCACGGAATGGTTGCGCGGTCGGGCGATCGCGGAGCTGCTCCCCGAAGGCGTCGCGCGCCGCATCGCAATCGAATGGGTGCGGGCAAACTACTGCCTGAGCGAGCAAGAGTTCCAGATTACGACGACCGACGGCCGGTTGCGGTGGGTGCTCGGTTCGAATGTTGGCATCATCAAGGACGGTGCCCTGACCGGACTCTGGTCCACATGGCGCGACATCACCGGGCGGAAGGGGGCGCTCGCCAAGCTCGAGTATCAGGCGCGACACGACCCGCTCACCGGCCTGCCGAACCGAGTGTGGCTCGCCGAGCAGCTCAGCGCGCGCATCGCCGAGTCGGAGGCCAACGGCGAGCGGCTCGCACTGCTGATGATGGACCTCGACCACTTCAAGGAGATCAACGACGGCCTTGGGCATCACGCCGGCGACCAGCTGCTCAAGCTGATCGGGCCGCGCCTCAAGCCGCTGCTCGATGCGAGCCTCGGGGAGATCGCGCGACTAGGTGGTGACGAGTTCGCCGTGATCATCCGACGGGCGGGGGACGAAGACGCGATCCACGCGACGGCCGCCGAGCTCGTCGCAGCGCTGCGCGAGCCATTCCTGGTCGGGACGCTGCATCTCGGCATCGACGCGTCGATCGGCGCAGGGATCTTTCCGGTGCATGGCAATGACGCCTCGACACTGCTTCGGTGCGCCGACGTTGCGATGTACGAGGCAAAGCGCAAGGGACTGCGCGCTCAAATTTATTCACCGGCGCTCGACCGCTATTCGCCGCGTCGGCTGGCGTTAGCGACGGCGCTCGGCGAAGCGATCCGCATCGGCCAGATCAAGGTGCATTATCAACCCATCGTCAGCTTGCGCGAGCGGCGCGTTGACGGCGTCGAGGCGCTCGCCCGGTGGCAGCATCCGGAATACGGAATGATCCATCCCGATGAGTTCATTCCAATTGCCGAGATGGGCGATCAGATACGCGATCTCACGCTGTACGTGTTGAACGAATCGGCGCAGCAGTGGGCAGCGTGGCGCCAGCGCCGGCTTTTGCACGACCGTTTCGATCAACCTTTCCGCGCGTGTGCTGATGGACAAGAGCATCGCCACCGACGTTCGACGCATCCTGCAGGCCCACAGCGTGCCCGGCGGGAACGTCCATTTCGAGATAACCGAGAGCGCGATGCTCACCGACCCGGCGCGCGCCATCGAGACAATTGCCGACCTGAACACCTTCGGTATCTGCTTCTCGATGGACGACTTCGGCATCGGGTTCTCAGCGCTCTCGTCCCTCAGACAGCTGCCGCTTGCGAGTCTGAAGATTGACCGCTCATTCATTTCGCAGATGCCGACCAGCGAGCGCGACAGCTCGATCGTGCGCTCAACATTCACCTCGCGCACGACCTCGGTCTCAAGGTGGTTGCCGAGGGCGTGGAGGCAGCCGATTCGCTCGCTATGATCACGCGCATGGGCTGCGACCAGGCCCAAGGCTTCGTGATTGCCCCGCCCGCCGAGGGCTCGGTGATCCTCGACTGGGTACGCTCGAACGGCTGGAACTAGCCGCCAGCGGAGTTCGCGCCCTACACGACTGGGTGGAGCGCGGCCCACTTGACGGTCTTGTAGTATGCGTTATGAACGGCGGCTTTCGGTCGATTGCGCCCTCGACTGACTGCTATCAGCGACTTCCTTCGCCGTATGGCCGGAGTTGGCCGAAAGCGTCAGTCGACGCGCGCCCGCGCTGACGACTACCTGCTCGCCGGCGTCCGAGAAGGGCAATCTAATTCTTGGCTTGGGCCGATCGCGTCGTTCGAAGTTCGGAGAACTCAGTACGCCGGCGAAGGACTCAGTCGTTGTGCTGGATGTTCCGGGCCGAGTCCGATCGGATGTCTCGGCGGTTACTCCAACGACCGCTTTCGACTGCGGGCTCAACCGGTCGACGCAACACCGTCCATCCTTCCAGACAGAGCTTTGAAGCCTAAGGCCTTCCTGCGATGCAGCTTAGCGACGATCCGAGGTTATGTTTGCCGCCATCGGACGAGAGCCGCATGAACCTCGGCGGCCTCGCGGCAGCTGCGCAAGTGCTGCCGAAATGCCGGATCGACAAACATCTCCGCGACCTCGGCGAGAAGGAGCAAGTGGGCCTCCGTGGCGTGCCGGGGTACCAGAAGACAAAGCATGTCGCTTACGGGCTTGCCGTCTGGAGCATCGAAGGCAATCGCGCTTCTCAGGCGAATGAATGCGGCGATCGGGCTGGCGAGCCCTCTGATACGCGCGTGCGGGATTGCGATTCCGCGACCAAGTCCCGTAGATCCGATTTCTTCGCGCTCGACAAGGCTCGCCTGCACCTCCGCGGCGGCGAGTCCGTGGAGCGCGCCGACAAATCGAGCGACCTCCTCGAACGCGCGATGCTTGGTCGGAACCTCGACATCGAGAAGGATGTCAGCCGGGGTCAGTATCGCGGCAATGGCGTTCCGTGACGCGTTTTCGGTGCCAGAGAGGGAGCGCCCCGTTGTGCCAGACGCTGTGGCGTAAGCGGCGTTCAGCATTGTCGAATCCCCGATTGCTAATTTGTGGGTTCCGAAAAGTAGCTCGCCCCGCATAAACGTGGTGTCGGGTTTACGGCATCATTCGTAAAGATTCCGCAAAGGTCCGGCTCATCGTGGTCGCTGGCTACCCCCAATAGCCGGGACACATCCCGTTTCCGGGTCCGTCCCTTTACACCGTCTTTACACAAACGCAATCGAAATTGACGACATCTTTCCTCGACCGCCGATACAGTTAGTCCGAAATTGAGCGCGGAAGGGACGCGTCATGACGTTCGAAACATGGCAGGAATGGTCCTGGCTGCTGCGTATGCTGATCGTGTTTCTGATATCCCTCTTGGGGGGCGGAGCGCTTGTGCTGGTCACATCACTTGTCGGAGGGCGAAAGGGGCAGCCAAACGCCGAGCGTGGCGCCGAAGCGGCCACCGCAGCCTCGGAACCGAAGCAGGAGACACAGCTAGACTTCGCGAGTCGCGACCCGTGGCGTGCGCCGCGCGGAGACTTCGGCGGATAGTGTCGTCTGGCGCCACTGCGTCATGAGCAGATTCGATGTGCATGCACTGGGGTGGGTGGTGCCCGTAGCATCTCGAAGCGATTCAAGATCGCCAACATCGCCGTTGATCGAGATCGAAGAGCCGTTCTGGTGTGTGCCGGCGGACGCCGACTAGCGCGTTCCAGCGGCTGGGTGCATGCTCGCATGCGGCTTAAGGTGTGCCGCGAGGTGTACAGCATGGGCTTGAGTCTTGGTGTTGCGGCAACGCTTGCGGTCGCTGCGCTCGTGCTACTGGTCGGGCGTGGCATCATCGCTCGGGTCACCTTCCTTCGCAATTACGCCATTCCGGAGCCCGTAGTCGGTGGGCTCGTCGCCGCCGTCGCTGTCGCGACGCTGCATGCGATTGGCGTTCGCGTGACCTTCGATACGTCGATCCAGCCGGGGCTCATGCTGGCGTTCTTCGCGACGATCGGCCTAGGTGCCGACGCACGGGCACTCGCCAAAGGTGGCCTTCCGCTCGTGCTCTTCACCGTGTGCGTCGTAGGTATGCTGATCATGGAGAACGTCATCGGCATCGGCGCGGCGAAGGTGATGGGGATCGATCCGGTGATCGGCCTCATTGCCGGGTCTGTGACGATGGCGGGCGGACATGGTACGGGCGCCGCATGGGGGCAACGGTTTATTGATGTGTTCGGCGTGACCGAAGCGCCTGCCGTTGGCCTTGCCACTGCGACGTTCGGGCTGGTCATGGGCGGGGTCATCGGCGGCCCTGTCGCGATGCGTCTCATCAGACGACTAGAGGCCAAGGGAGCGCCGCTTGGCGTTTCAGGCGACGCGGCCTTGCCGCATGACAACGCGGAAGCAAAGGGACCATTCTCGGCGGAGCGGCTGACCGTCACGATCATGCTGATCGCTGTGAGTGCCGCTCTTGGCACGCAGCTCGCGCACACTACCGAGAACGCGGTATTCACCCTGCCCGCGTTCGTTTGGACACTCCTCGTCGCGGCAGTGCTGCGGAACGCTCTTGCGTTGACCCGGTTGCACGTGGTCGACGGCCAGGCGCTTTCGTTCGCAGGCACCGTTGCCCTGTCGCTTTTTCTCGCGATGGCGCTGATGAGCCTTCGCCTGTGGGAGATTGCCTCGCTTGCCGTGCCGATGTTCGTGATTTTGGCACTGCAGGCGCTCGCCGTCGCAGCGTACACGCTTTTCATTACCTTTCGCGTCATGGGTAGCAACTATCAAGCGGCCGTGCTCGTAGCCGGACAGTGTGGTTTCGGGCTTGGCGCGACACCTACGGCGATCGCCAACATGCAGGCGGTGTGCTCTCGCTACGGAGCGGCCCCACTCGCGTACATTCTGGTGCCTGTGGTCGGCGCCTTTCTCATCGATTTAGCCAACGCAGTCGTCATCAGCCTGTTCGTGAATATCCTTCCCGCCGTACGCAATTGAACCCGTGGTTTGCCGGCAAGGGGAGATCGATGCCGGTCTGGACATGGCTCGTGTCTGCGCTGTCGCTCGGAGTGCTGATCGGCGCCGCAACCGCTGTCGGGCGGCTTTACGGACTCGATAGTTAGGGCCGCATGAACCCCCATCCAAGGTATTGAAAGCCCTTCATTTCCAGTCCCTTACACGGATTTTGCTTTCGCCGCCGTTGTCGCCGGAATGCGTCGTCTGATCAGCACAACCGGCGAGTCACCGACATTGCGGCGGAGGGAAGATGAAGCGAAATTTGTTCTATCTAGTGCTCGGCACGATGATCGCCTGGGCGAGCTTGCCTGCGGCTGCGTCGATCATGAATTACACCGTCCACCTCGATGGCGGCCAAGCCGGGGTCGTGACTCCGGCGACGGGCATCGCGTTTCTGACGCTCGACGACGTCGCAGATACGCTTCTCGTCAGCCTCACCTATTCCGGTTTGACCACCCAACCACGAACGCGCACATTCATTGCTGCGCGCCCCCGGGAGTCAGCGCCGGCGTCGTCATTCCGTTCATTCCGGCAGGATTCGTCACCGGCACCACGTCGGGATCGTTCACGGCAACGTTCTCCTTGACGCCCGACCTGGTCGACGACATCCTGTCCGGGCTTTCGTACATCAACATCCACACGACCGCGTTCCCGGCCGGCGAAATACGCGGACAGATCGTCCCCGTTCCCGCCACGCTCGTTCTTCTCGCCATTGGCCTTGCCGGTCTCGCCGCAATACGTTCGCGCAAGCTGAACTGATCGCCAACACTGCGCGACGACTCCGCCCGTGGCGGAGTGAATGGGCGATGGACTGACGGACCTGCGCAACAGCCTCGCGCACGCGCAGGACATCGTCACGCACGACTGGGCGCAAATCACCCGCCTCGCGGCGGCTCACGAGCTGGTGAACTTACCGGGCGCTTGACGTTCGTCAACGACGGGGCGGCGCCTTCCGCCTAAAATGACCCGACGTGGGTGCGCTCCCTGCGTGCGGGCGGCCGTCGCGCCGAATACGGATTCCGGTTACGACCGCGAACGACGGCCGCAACGTGCGATGTGTGAGGTAGGTATGACCAAGATTCTGGCGATTGCCGGTTCGTACCGGAAGGGCGGGATCACTGACCAGGCCGTCGAAGTCGCCGCGCGCGAAGCGCGGAAGCACGGCGCCGAAATCGAAGTCGTGCAGCTGCGCGACTATCCGATCGAATTCTGCCGGAACTGCCGCGAGTGCACGCAGCTTCCCGGCGTCGAACCGGGAGCCTGCGTGCTGAACGACGGCATGCGCGACCTCGTCGCTAAAATCGAAGCCGCCGACGCGTACATTCTCGCCTCGCCGACCAACGTCTACGCGGTCACGGCGCTTTTCAAGGGCTTCATGGAGCGCCTCATCGTCTACGCATATTGGCCGTGGGGAGCGGTGGCGCCGAAGCTACGAAAGAAGCTCGCCACGAAACGAGCGATCGCGATCACGTCGTCGGCCGCGCCCGCACTGCTCGGGCGTCTTTTCTTCGGTAGCATCAAAGGGCTCAAGAGCAGCGCGACGATGATCGGCGCGAAGCCGGTGCGCTGCGTGTGCATCGGTCTTGCGTCGAAGACGCGGGACGCGCGACTCGGCGTCAGCGACGCCCGGCGCGTCGAGCGCGCAGTCCAGGCGGTCGTGTGACTGCCCCTTTCGCCGGAGTCGATGCCAATGCACGACGAGGTCGACGCATTCCGCTCGCTTGACGACCAGCGCGTGAGCCACTCGGGGCGACGCATCGCGTGGACGGCTGCCGGGATCGCGGCGCTCGCCGCCGGTTGGTCGATGTACGGCGCGTACCGGCGCGATATCCATGCCGCTCGCGCCCGTGTTGCTTCCGGCGTCGTGGTGCAGACGCGTAGCGGTGCGATCGAATACGCGAGCGTCGGCAGCGGCCCTCCGGTGTTGGTCGTGCACGGCGCGGGCGGGGGCTTCGACCAGGGCCTCGACCTTTGTGCTCCGCTCGCGCGACACGGCTTTCGAGTGATCGCGATGTCGCGCTTCGGCTATCTGCGGACGCCGCTACCGAGCGATGCGTCCGCTGCCGCGCAAGCCGACGCGCACGCCGCGCTTCTCGATCAGCTCGGCATCGCCGAGGCTGTCATCCTCGGCGCCTCGGCGGGCGCTCCCTCCGCGATGCAATTCGCGCTGCGGCACGCGAAGCGCTGCCGCGCGCTGGTGCTCGTCGTGCCCGCCGCGTACGTGCCGCGTGCCGGCGGCGGGCCATCGATCACGCCGCCTTCGCACATTCCGCTTCTATTCGACACCGTGCTGCGCTCGGATTTTCTCTTCTGGGCCGCATCGCGCCTGAGCCGCGACACGTTCACCGGCTCGATACTAGGCACGCCGCCCAACGTCGTGCATCACGCCAATGCCGCGGAGCAGGCGCGCGTGGCCACGGTGCTCGAGCATATTCTTCCGGTGTCGGCACGGCGGCTCGGCCTTCTCAACGAAGCGGCCGTCGTCTCTGCGCTCGAACGCTATGACCTCGAGGGCATCCACGTGCCCACGCTCACACTTAGCACGGCCGACGATCGCTACGGCACCTACGATGCCGCGCGCTACACGGCCGAGCACATTCGCGACGCGCGGTTCATCGGCTACGCGTCCGGCGGCCACCTGCTGGTCGGGCACAACGATGACGCTTTCGCCGAGATCGTGGCGTTTCTCGAGCAGTGACCCCGTTCGCCACGGGCGCCGTCGCTCGATGGGCGAAAGATCGCTTATCATCGTCGACTTGGCCAACGGCGTAGCAGACCCGATTCCACGACAATCCGGCGGCCATGACTCGATAAGTGTTTCTGGTCGTCTGGATCAACTAAGGAGGCAATGTATGACAGGACCAAAGGATGTTGCTGGCGCGTCGGGATCCAAGAGGAAGGCCGCACGCGAGAAGATCGCGGGTGCTGCCAGAGCTACAGGCAGCTTCGTGAAGGACGCCGGGGTATTCGTGAGCGACTTGAATCGCGATGGCAAAGTCGATCAGGAGGATGCAAGAATCGCGGGCCGAAAGGCCAAGAAGGTTGCATCCGCCACCGCTGCCGGGGCCAAAAAACTGGGTAAGAAGGTTCTGGAGCACGACATGGGCAAGGACGCCGCCGTTGGCGCCGCCATCGGTGCTGTTGTGGCAGCCCCGATTCCGGTCGTCGGCCCTGTGGCGGGAGCAGCAGTTGGAGCGATCGCTGGAGTAGTCAAGAACGTCCGTTCCCGAAAGAAGCAAGCCTGATCCGCGCAGTCCCGCAGCTCCGAAGGAGTAGCGGTTGAGGGAATCTGCTCTCGTCTATTCTTAACCCATTGCGTCAGCGCAAGGGTGGTTCAGCGCTACGTTTGACGTCGTCGATCGTGCGCACGAGCGGGCTGATCAGATCCAGATCCTCGGCCGTCATATGAACGCGCATTGCATAGTCGACGACCACGGGTCGCCCTCGCAGCAGACCCCAATCCCAAGGCTTGTCTTCGTATAACTCCGGGTCAGGGTCATGGTCCGGCAATTTCCCGTTTGCCTTGTACGACTCGAATTGTTTGCCCGACATGATCTCGACCGCCGGCATGACAAGCGCGATCCCGAATGGCAAGCAAGCGAGGACTGGGCAGAGCTCCGGGTAGAAGCGTTGCCAACCTTCGCGCCAGATGCGCTTTTCCTCCCGGTTGGCGCGCGAACCGGCGCGCAGCCGGTGTAATCGGGGAACCTTGATGGCGAGCGGACCGAGCACAAACGTGCGCCGTTGGCTGCCGGTTGCGGTATGAGGCATGGCGGCGAATCTACGGCGGCGGACGCGCGTCATGCTCTTGCATGCGGGGGCACCTTCTGGCGAAGGTTACCCGTCCAGCCACACGAATAGTCGGTGCATCGAAAGCGATAGAGGGGGTAGACCATAGACAACAAACGATCTATGGGTCGCCGAGGTATGCGGGCGACGGCTTTGCCACAACGGGGGCACGGTCTCATTATTTCTCGGCAAGGTGGGTTCAAGCCCTAGGACCGCCGCGCGGCGACCTGGTTCCGGCGCCCTCGCTGCGGGACGGCGCAGATCGTCCTGGCGCAGCGATCACGCGTTCGTGGTATTCCTGGCGCCTGCCAATGCTACGATTTGACCGATTGTGCACCCCAGTTGCGGCTCGCGGCAACGTAGATCATGCATCCCAAGAATTGGCGAGAAAAACCCTATCTCTCTGCAGCCGCGCCGATTCTGATCGGAGGCTGCGGGCGCAGCGGCACCACGCTGCTTCGAGTCATATTGGATTCGCATCCCAACCTCTGTTGCGGTCCTGAGAGCAACCTCTTTCTCATCGGCGCGACCCATCGGCTTTCGCTGGACGAAATCGCGTTCAAGTTTGACTTGACCGTCGCCCGCGTCATCGAAATGGAACGGGCCAGCACCGCTCTGGGGGAATTCATAGATCGTTTTTTCGCCGCGTATGCCGCCACGCGGGGCAAGCCGCGCTGGGCCGAAAAAACGCCGAAAAACGTGACCGTGCTGGATTTCATTTTTGCTCACTTCCCAGGTGCGAAGTTCTTGCACGTGATTCGCGATGGTCGCGACGTTGCCTGCTCCCTCCGCACCCATCCCCGCCACAAGGTCGTGAATGATCAGTTGGTTCCTCTGAACACGCGTAACCCCTGGGAACTTGGTGTGTTGCGCTGGGTTGAAGATGTGCGTGCCGGGTTGGCCTTTCGCGCCGATCCGCGCTATCGGGAAATTCGCTACGAGGATTTGGTCGCCAGGCCCGAACCCGCGCTTCGCGCCCTCTTCGAATTCATCGGCGAGCCGTGGCACGACAACGTCTTGAACTTTCACGCGGAACACGGCAGCTCGCGGGACGTTCGCAAATTCCCGCAAAACCCGGAAGCGACGCGTCCCCTCTATTCAGACGCGGTGGGCAAATGGCGCACTGAAATGACCAGCGCCGAGACCGAGTTCTTCAAGGTGCGCGGGGGGCCGTTGCTAATCGAATTGGGCTACGAACCGGACAATGCGTGGTAACAGGGCACCCGGGACCCTGCGCGTCCGGTGCTCACCTACTTCCTAATCAGTCTCGACCGGGCGAGGTCTCCGGAACCGCGCACCGGGTGCCCGTTGTCCTTTCGAGACCGGGCGGGAATCGTCCGCCTTGTGACGAAAGGAGTTCAGTATGAGGTTATCGCGTCATCAACCCTTACGAACATCGTTGCTTGTGGCAGCGATGGGCGGGGCGCTTGTCGCGGGCTCCGCGTTCGCGCAAGGCGTGGGCACTTCCACCCCGTCGCCCACCCAGCCTTCGGCTGGCGCCGGCACGGCCGCACCGCCGAGCCCGCCTTCAGCCGCGTCGACGAGCATTGGAACAGTACCGCCGCCGTCGCCCCTGGGTGCCAATCCCAGCGTTACGACGTCACCAAGCGGGTTCAACACAAACCCCGGCACAAGCACCGGCACAAGCCCCGGCACAAGCCCCGGCACGGTCGGCGTGGTGCCCAGCAAGTCGGCGTTGCCGTCGCCCGCTTTCGAGATGCTTGACACGAGCAGGCGTGGTTTTGTGACGCGGGACGATGTTGCGAAGTTGCCGGGTTTCGATTCGGCATTCCAGCAGGCTGACGAGAACAACGACGGCCGGCTGAGCGAAAGTGAGTTCACGCGTGCGTGGATGAACTATTCGCGGCAACCATAACAGCGCCGCGCGCTCGCGATATTTAAACGCAATGATTTGGTAAACTTGCGTCACGCCACCTTGCATCGATGCAAGCACGAAATTCCGACGTGATTGCAACTGCCATGGAAGCCATCGAAGCGCTGACCACGCGCGCAAGCCCGCTGCAGCTAGCCGACCCGGCGCCGGATCGCAACGCATTGAACGCGATGCTGCGCGCCGCAGCGAAAGCGCCGGATCACGGAAGGCTGCATCCATGGCGCTTTATCGTCATCGAGGGCGCCGCACGAGACCGATTGGGCGAGGTTCTCGCGGCGGCGTTGCGGCGGCGCGAACCGGGACTACCCGAAGCGGTCATCGAGAAAGAACGGACGAAGCCGCGGCGTGCGCCGCTGCTGGTGGTTGTCGCAGCGCGGATCCGGGACAACAAGAAAATCCCCGCCATCGAGCAGATTATCTCGGCCGGCACCGCTGCGCAGAACATCCTCGTCGCGGCGCACGCCTTGGGTTTCGGCGGATTCTGGCGAACCGGGCCGGCGGCGTACGACGACCGTATAAAAGCGGCACTCGGCCTCGCCGCATCCGACAGCATCGTCGGGTTTCTGTATCTGGGTACGCCAGCTGTTGCCGCGCCGCCGGCACCTGCGCCAGATCTCGCAGAGTTGGTCACCGAGTGGAGCGGTCCCACACCCTCAGGCGAAGACTCGGCCGCACGTTGAAAAGGCTGCGCACGCGAGCGATGCGATCCGTAGCGCTTCTCACCACCGCTTGCAGTAGTTCATAGCTTCGTCCCTGGGACGGCGAGGCGAGCGCACGGCTCCGCGGACCTGGGTCGTCCTACCGCATGGTCGTCCTCATTCCTACAGCTTTAACCGAATTCGCCTGATGACCTCCGCCGGAACCGGACGCCAACATGTGCCGGTCGGGATTCCACTTACCGACGTCCGCAGGAGATTTGGCAATGACGGCTCAAACATGTGACAGGCTGCTCGTGTTCGTGACGGCTTTCGGGTCCGCGATCGCAGCCGGCGCGCAGAGTGCGGAACCCTCCGGCGCTGTGGTCCCCGTAATCCCGGATCCCAACCCCGCAATCGCGCCCTCGGGTAATGCAACGCCCGCCGCGACCCAACCTTCCGGCATTGCTGCCGCGCCCGCGTCCCAACCTTCGCGGAACGCAGATGCGCCTGCCGCAGCTGCCAGCCAACAGGATCGAGTGCCCGCAAACCGGCAAGGCGACGCGCTGCGGGCATGTTCGGATGTTCCCGCCGCCGATGTCGAAGCCTGCATCGCACGCGAGAACGCACGCAAACAAAACGTCGGTACATCGGCGAGCCACACCAAAGACGCTTCGAAAGGCACTACGTCGTTGGGCGGAGGAAAGCCGATGGGATCGGCAGAGGGAGATTCGGCGAACGCCGATGCCGCAACGAAGAAGTAACTTGTCGACCAAATCCCCTGGCGGGTTTCTTCCGTCTCGGAACACAGAGGAGTCTTATCATGAATCGTAAACACAGCATGCAACTGACGCTCGCCGTCGCAGTGGTGAGCGGCGCATTGGCCGCGAGCGCCGCGTTTGCGCAATACTCGAGTCCGACGGCGCCAGCGAAGCAACCTTCGGCAACGGGCACTACGACAGCGCCGCCGAGCACGTCGACGCCCTCGACTCCGCCCGCGACGTCGATGGACAAGGGCACTTCGTCCGCCACCGCAATGACGCCAAGCAAGTCGGAAATGTCATCGTCCGCGTTCAGCAAGCTCGACGCCGGCAAGCACGGTTATGTGACGAAAGCCGAAACGGCGCAACTGCAAGGGTTCGATTCCGCGTTCCAGCAAGCCGACACGAACAACGACGGCAAGCTCAGCAAGGACGAATTCGATCGCGCCTGGGCGATCTATTCCGGCCAGAAATAATCGCTTACCGGACTGTCGCGACGGCGACAGCCGCGCGTTTCGAAAAGGCGAAGAGCGATCTTCGCCTTTTCATTTTCGGCGGACGCAGTTGACACCCGGCTGCCTGGGGAAGGACAATCCTTGGGCAACTGGCATCGTCAACGCTATCCGCATAGCCAATTCCACGAGGGCCCGCAGCGATGCGGGCCCTTTTCGTTGGCAGGGAACGTCGCCATTTTTCACCTGTCTTCATCCGTTGTCCCTTCCCGAAGCAGGGCGAGTAGCCGATGACTGACTGGTACGCTCCGTACCGCTACCGCAGCGATGTCGTGGTGATCCCGCGGATCCGGGTGACGTTCGCGTTGTCGATCATGATCCACGTGGCGGCGCTGTGGTTTCTGCTGCCGCGACTGCCGCTGCTGGCTCCGGATCTAGATCAGCCTCGGGACACCGACCGGCTGCAGGTATTGCTCGACGTCCCGCGGCCGCCAGAGCCTGCGCAGCCCGTACAGCCGACGCCGCCCTCGCGCGAGACGCGGGCGATCCTCACGGCGCGCGCGAGGCCACCCGGTGCGCCGCCGCGGGAAAAGCTGCCCGAGTTCGTTGTTCCGCGCCAGGAAACGCCAGCAGTTCCCACACCGCCGCCGACGCCTCCGCCCGCCGTCGAGCCCCCCAAGTCGTATCCGCCGGTCGAAGGCGATCTCGCCTCGATGATCGAGGCGCGCCGACGCGCGCGTGGCGAGCCGACGGCGCCGCCGGCCGAAACCGACAACGAGCGACGCGATCGCATTGTTGCGTCCAACATGCCGGCGTCACAAAGCCCGCTGGCCAGCCAGCAAAGAAAACGCGGCGGCGGGCTGTTTGAAATCACGCGTATGGCCTACGACGATGGCGAATTTCGCTTTTTCGGATGGCACCGCGACGCGCAACGCAAGCTCCCGCAGGTCATCGAGGTGCGCTTGGGCAACAACAGCGACATGCGAATTGCGATCGTGCGCAGGATGATTGCGCTGATCCGGGAAACCGAGCAAGGCGACATCACGTGGGACTCGTATCGTCTCGGGCGCACTGTCGAGCTCTCGGCGCGCCCGGTCGATAACGCGGGCCTCGAGGAATTCATGATGCACGAGTTCTTCGACCCTGTCGGACCGGCGGCCAATCGCTGAGAAATACGCGCGCGCAACGGTTACGCGTCCTGCGTCAGGCAGTCTCCACCGGCCGCGAGTCGCATCGTGCTTATCGCGCTAGAATGGACACACGCCTGCTGCGCGCGAAACGAGGAGCACGAATCCGTGATGTCGTCGATTGACACCGACTGTCGGGGCTTCAGCATGCTGGAGCTGATGGCTGTCGTTGCCGTGATCGGCATTCTCGCCCTGTTCGCGGTGCCGACCTACATCGATCGCATCGTGCGGGATCAGGTCAAGACCGCTCTTCCGCTGGCCGATATCGCCAAGCCGCCCGTGGCGGCGTCGTGGTCACTCACGCAAACGTTTCCGGCGGACAACGCAGCCGCCGGATTGCCGGTTGCCGAAAAGATCGTGTCCAATTACGTGAGCTCAGTCGCCATACGCGACGGCGCCATTCACATGACGTTCGGCAATCGCGCGAGCTCGGCGATCGGCGGCAAGGTTCTCTCGCAGCGTCCGGCCGTGGTCGAGGATACGCCGATCGTGCCGATCGCATGGGTCTGCGGAAACGCCAGCGCGCCCGACAAGATGAAGGCCTTCGGCGAGAACCTTACGAATATCCCTGATGCGCTGTTGCCGCTCGAGTGCCGTGCGATCAAGCGCCCGTAAAGTCGCGGCCGGATGCACGCTCGTGAACTCTGGATCGGAGAAATCGATGAAAAGATCCGCGCTTCGTATCACCGTCGTTCTGCTTGGCCTTGCGGCACTTCTTGCAGCCAGCTTGGCGGAAGCGCAGTGGGTGCTCCTCGCGCGCCGCGCGGTGGGGCGCGTCGAGCAAATGTCCCAGCAGCAGGAAAACAACGGCGCCAGCTACGACGCGGCGGCGGTGATGCTGGAAGCGCCGGCGGACAAGGTTTTCGCCGCGGTGATGCGCGGATTGGGCAACCGGAAGGACCTCAGGATCACAAGGGAGGACGCGGGGCAGGGGCTCGTCCAGTTCACGAATGGCCAGCAGATCGCCGGGATCAAGGTGAGCTCGCTGGGCGACAACCTTTCGCATCTCCTAATAACCTCCGCGCACAGCGGTCAACAGCAGAACGCCGCCGCCCTCGTATCGGACAGCGTGCTTCGCGTCTGCACGGAAATGAACGTCGAGTGCTCGAAGGCGCAACAATAGCTCGGTCGTGATTTCAATTTTGGTCTTAGGCTTGCGCAGCTCGGCGGTGCGGCCCGCGGTGGCCGGCCTTGCGATGCCCTTACGGAGAACACGATGAAAAAATGGTTCGAGGACAACTCGCTGTCGATCGGCCGCACGCCGCTCGTCCGTCTCAATCGCGTGACCGATGGTGCGAAGGCGACGGTGCTGGCGAAGATCGAAGGCCGCAATCCGGCGTATTCGGTGAAGTGTCGTCTCGGCGCGGCGATGATATGGGACGCGGAAAAGCGCGGCCTTCTGGGTCCGGGCAAGGCGATTGTCGAGCCCACGAGCGGCAACACCGGGATCGCTCTGGCTTTCGTCGCCGCCGCGCGCGGCATTCCGCTCACGCTGACAATGCCCGAGACGATGAGCATCGAGCGGCGCAAGCTGCTGATCGCCTACGGGGCGACGCTCGTGCTGACCGAAGGCGCGAAGGGCATGAACGGCGCCATCGCGAAAGCGGAGGAAATCGTCGCCTCGGATCCTTCGAAGTGGGTGCTGCTGCAGCAATTCAAGAATCCCGCAAATCCGGCGATTCATGAGGCAACCACCGGTCCCGAAATCTGGGAGGACACGGACGGCAACATGGACATCTTCGTCGCGGGCATCGGCACCGGCGGAACGATGACGGGGGTTTCCCGGTACTTCAAGCAGAAGCGCGGCAAGAACATCGTGTCGATCGCCGTAGAACCGGCTGCGAGCCCTGTGCTGACGCAGACGCGCGCCGGAGAACCGCTGAAGCCGTCGCCGCACAAGATCCAGGGGATCGGCGCGGGTTTCGTGCCGCAGGTGCTCGACATGTCGCTGGTCGACGCCGTCGAGCAGGTGACAAACGAGGAGGCCGTCGCGTACGCGCGGCGGCTGACCAAAGAGGAGGGCATTCTCTCGGGCATCTCCTGCGGTGCGGCAACCGCGGTGGCCGTACGCATCGCCAAGCGCACGGAGAACGCCGGCAAGACGATTGTCGTGGTGCTGCCCGATTCCGGCGAACGTTACCTGAGCTCGATCCTGTTCGAAGGCATGTTCGATGCCGCTGGCCTGCCGGTGACCTAAGGACCGCGCGAGCCACCGTAACGCAGGTGGAACCTCGATATGAGTGAACCGGTCGCCATGGATCGTCCACAGACGGTCGCCGCCGGCAGCGCGACGCCGATCGCGCAAATGGACGAGGTGTTCGCCGCGCAGCGGGCGGCGTTCGCGCGCGAAATGAATCCTTCCCTCGGCGTGCGGCGCGATCGTCTCGAACGGCTGCTGCTTCTGACGAAAACGCATCAGGACGCGATCATCGAAGCGATCTCAGCGGATTTCGGTCATCGCTCGAGGCAGGAGACCGATCTTGCCGACATTTTTACCGTTCTCTCGGCGATCCGGCATACGCAGCGACATCTGCGGCGCTGGATGAAAGCACGGCGCGTTCCGACGCCGTTGCATTTGCTGCCTGCGTCGAGCGAGCTGATTCGCCAGCCGCTTGGAGTGATCGGCGTCATCAGCCCGTGGAACTATCCCTACCAGCTTGCAATGCTTCCCGTTGCGGCAGCGCTTGCCGCCGGCAATCGGGCGATGCTTAAGCCTAGCGAGCTCACACCCCGGTTCTCGGAGCTTCTGCGGCAGATCACCGCTGAATCCTTCGCGCCCGATGAATTCGCGGTGCTTCCCGGCGACGTCGAAATGGGGCGCGCTTTTTCGCGATTGCCATTCGATCATCTGTTCTTTACGGGATCGACCGCGGTCGGCCGCCAGATCGCGCTCGCCGCGGCAGATAATCTGACCCCGGTGACGCTGGAGCTTGGCGGTAAATCACCGGCCATCGTCGACGCCGATGCCGACCTTCCCGTGGCCGCCCGGCGCATCGCGTTCGCCAAGCTTCTCAATGCGGGGCAGACGTGTGTCGCACCCGATTACATGCTGGTGCCGCGCAGCCGCGTCAACGCGTTTGTCGCGGCGTTGCGAAACGCCGTCGCTGCGATGTATCCGACCATTGCGGACAATCCCGATTACACGAGCATCGTGAGTGACCGGCATTACCAGCGGCTGTCGCACCTGGTTGCCGATGCGACAGCCCGCGGCGCCACGAAGGTTCCGATGGTCGACGTTGCGGAAGGGCCGGCGGCCTCGCGCAAGTTCACGCCGACGCTGCTCGTCGGCGCCGACGACGGCATGGCGGTGATGCAGGAGGAAATCTTCGGACCGGTGCTGCCTGTCGTGGCCTACGACTCGCTCGACGAGGCGATCGACTATGTGAATCGTCATCCTCGTCCACTCGCCCTCTATTGGTTCGGCGCGAGCCGCGAGCATCGTGACCGCGTGTTGCAGCGGACCATTTCCGGCGGTGTCACGACCAATGACGCCTGCTGGCACGTGAGCCAGGAGTACCTGCCGTTCGGCGGTGTGGGCGCAAGCGGAATGGGGGCTTATCATGGCGAGCGCGGATTCCTGACGTTCACCAAGGAGAAACCGGTGCTCCATCAGGCGCGCTTCAACGGCATCGCACTTTTCCGGCCTCCCTACGGCCGTCGCTTCGAAGCTATGCTCTCGCTCCTCAAACGTTATTTCTGAAGACACCGTCGCCCCGCCATGCTCGAAGGATTGATGCAGGATTGCCCGTTGCTGATCTCTTCATTGATCGAGCACGCCAACACGTTCCATCCGCGCGCCGAGATCGTTACGCGCACAGTCGAAGGCCCGATCCAGCGTTGCACCTACGGGGACATCTACCGTCGCTCCAAGCAGGCGGCCAAAGCGCTGATCGCTCTCGGGGTCAGGCCTGGCGATCGCATCGCGACGCTCGCCTGGAACAGCTATCGGCACATGGAGCTCTATTTCGGCGTATCGGGAATGGGCGCGGTGCTGCATACGATCAATCCACGGCTGTTTTTGGATCAGATCGAGTACATCGCGAATCACGCCGAAGACAAGGTTCTTTTCTTTGATCTTACGTTCGTGCCACTGGTGGAAAAGCTCGCGCCGGCGCTGAAGACGGTGAAGACTTTCGTCGCGATGACCGACCGCGCGCACATGCCGGCGGCGGCGAAGATTCCGAATCTGCTGTGCTACGAGGATCTGATCGGCGCACAGGACGACGATTTCACGTGGCCGACGTTCGACGAGCGCACGGCATCGTCGCTCTGTTACACCTCCGGCACGACGGGGAATCCGAAGGGCGCGCTTTTCTCGCACCGGTCGACGGTGCTGCACTCGTACGGCGTTTGCGCCGCGGACGGACTGCGGCTTTCCTCGGCCGAGACGGCGCTGCTCGTCGTGCCGATGTTTCACGTCAACGCGTGGGGAACGCCCTACGCCGGCGCGATGTCGGGCGCGAAGCTCGTGCTGCCCGGACCGGGGCTCGACGGCAAGAGTGTCTATGAGTTGATGCGCGACGAAAGAGTCACGCTGGCACTTGGCGTGCCGACCGTCTGGCTCAATCTCTTCCATCACGTCGACGCGGCGCAGCTCGATCCGAAGAAGGATCTTTGCCTGAGACGCGTGGTCATCGGCGGCTCGGCTGCGCCACGGGCGATGAGCGAGCGATTCGAAACCCAGTTCGGTACCTTCGTTGTCCATGCGTGGGGCATGACCGAGATGTCACCGCTTGGCACGATCTGCAATCTGCTGCCGAAGCATCAAGGTGCGAGCGTGGCAGAGCGGCTCGACGTGCAATGCAAGCAGGGGCGCCCCATTTTCGGCGTCGAGCTTCGCATCGCCGACGACGAAGGCAGGCCGCTTCCGCACGATGGCAAGGCGTATGGTCATTTGCTTGTTCGCGGCCCATGGATCACGAAAGGCTATTTCCGCGGCGAGGGAGGCAACGTTCTCGATGCCGATGGCTATTTCGACACGGGCGACGTGGCGACGATCGACCCGGACGGCTACATGCAGATCACCGACCGCGCCAAGGACGTGATCAAATCGGGCGGCGAATGGATATCGTCCATCGATATCGAAAATGCGGCGATAGGTCATCCAGCGGTCGCCGAAGCGGCGGTGATCGGCGTCGCGCATCCGAAATGGCAGGAGCGACCGTTGCTTGTCGTCGTCAAGAAGCAGGGCAGGGACGTGTCGCGCGACGAACTGATCAAGTTTCTCGACGGCAAGATCGCCAAATGGTGGATGCCGGACGATGCGGTGTTCGTCGACGAGCTGCCGCACACGGCAACCGGCAAGCTGCAGAAGATGAAGTTGCGCGAGCAGTTCCGCAATTACAAGCTACCGACCGCCTAACGGGGTTCACCGCTGCTGGCGCGCGGCGGGCGATGGTCTGCGAGCTCCAGCCGCGCGATCTGGTTCCGATGGACCTCGTCGGGACCGTCGGCGAAACGCAGCGTGCGCGCTTGCGCGTAGAAGAACGCGAGCGGCGAATCATCGCTGACCCCTGCGCCGCCGTGCGCCTGCATCGCCCAGTCGATCACCTGGCACGCCATGTTCGGCGCGGCGACCTTGATCATCGCGATTTCCTTCTTCGCCGCCTTGTTGCCGGCGACGTCCATCTTCCACGCCGCGTGCAGCACCAGGAGCCGCGCCTGGTCGATCAGGATGCGCGCGTTCGCAATGCGTTCCTGCGTCACGGTACGGTCGGCGATAGCGCGGCCGAACGCAACGCGGCTCGATGTGCGCTTGCACATCGCTTCGAGCGATCGCTCGGCGAGTCCGATCAGTCGCATGCAGTGGTGGATGCGCCCCGGTCCGAGGCGACCCTGAGCGATCTCGAAGCCGCGGCCTTCGCCGAGAAGCAGATTCTCCGCGGGCACGCGAACGTTGTCGAAATCGAATTCGGCATGCCCGTGCGGCGCATCGTCGTAGCCGAACACGCGCAATACGCGCACGAGGCGCACGCCCGGCGTCTCGACCGGAACGAGAATCATCGACTGTTGCCGGTGCCGATCCGCGTTGGCCGCATCGGTCTTGCCCATGAAGATGAGGATCTTGCAGCGCGGATCGGGGCCGCCGGTCGTCCACCACTTGCGGCCATTGATCACGAATTGATCGCCGTCGCGGGCGATCGACGCCTCGATGTTGGTCGCGTCCGATGACGCGACGCCGGGCTCGGTCATCGCGAACGCCGAGCGGATCTCGCCCCGCAACAGCGGCTCGAGCCAGCGCTTCTTCTGTGCGTCGGTGCCATAACGGACGAGCACTTCCATGTTGCCGGTATCCGGCGCATTGCAATTGAACGCCTCGGGCGCGATCCATGAGCGGCCCATGATCTCGCACAGCGGCGCGTATTCGAGATTGGTGAGTCCGGCGCCGAGGTCGGATTCGGGCAGGAAAAGGTTCCACAGCCCCGCCGTTCGCGCCTTCGCCTTCAATTCCTCCATGATCCGCGTGACGACCCACGGATTGCCGCGCTGGCGGTTTTCCTCCACTTGGGCGGCGAATACGGCCTCGGCTGGGTAGATATTCTCGTCCATGAAGCGCGTAAGCCGCGCGGCGAGATCCTTTACTCTGGGCGAATGCTCGAAGTCCATCTCAATGCTCTCCGGAACCTTGCTGTTGCGCCATGTCCCAGGCGATGTCGGCGATGCGTTGCGCGCGGCTTCCCTGCTCGTACGCGTTCTGACTGGCGGCATTGCCTTGCAATGCGCGGGCGAGCACGCCGTGCAGGATCGCGGCAATCCTGAACATATTGAAGATGAGATAGAACTCCCAATGCGGGATTTCGGCGCGTCCCGTGCGGCGGCAATACGAAGCGACGTACTCGGCCTCGGTGGGGATGCCGAGCGCCGCCAAATCGGCGCCCTTGAGTCCGCGGAAATCGCCAGGCGCGAGTCGCCACGCCATCACCTGATAGGCGAAATCCGACAGCGGATGCCCGAGCGTTGCGAGCTCCCAATCGAGCACCGCGAGAATGCGCGGCTCGGTCGGATGGAAGATCACGTTGTCGAGGCGGAAATCGCCGTGCACGATCGACGTCTCGTCCCCTGGCGGAATGTGGGGCGGGATCCATTCGATCAGCGCGTCCATTGAGCGAATGCGTGCGGCGCTGCCGGCGGCGTACTGCTTCGACCAGCGCGCGACCTGACGCTCGATGTACTGGCCCGGCTTGCCGAAGTCGCCGAGTCCCACGGCCTGATAGTCGACCTGATGCAGCGTAGCATGCACGCGGTTCAACTCCGCGTAGTGCGCGCCGCGCTCGGCGGGCGACAACCCGGGCAGCGTCGGATCCCACAGCACGCGCCCGTCGATGTACTCCATCAGGTAGAACGCGGTGCCGATCACCGCGGGGTCCTCGCACAACGCGACCATTTTGGCGACCGGAACCCCGCTTCCCGCGAGCGCCGCCATCACGCGGTACTCGCGGTCGACTGCGTGCGCAGAAGGAAGGAGCTTGCCCGGCGGCTTTCTGCGCAGGACATACCGGCGATCGCCGGCGGTCACCCGATACGTCGGATTCGATTGCCCTCCCTGGAACTGCTCGACCAGGACCGGTCCCGAGAAGCCGGAGACCTGGGCGCGCATGAATGCTGCGAGAGCGGATTCGTCGAACGCGTGCACCGGCGCAACGAGCGTTCGCCCCGGGGTTCGCGTGCTCCGGCATCTCAGAGGGCCGTGGTGCCGCCATCGACGGCGATCGCCTGCCCGGTGATGTGGCGCGACGCTTCGGATGCGAGGAAGACGACACAGCCCTTGAGATCCTCGTCGCCGCCCATGCGTCCGAGCGGAGTCAGCTCGAGCACGTCGCGCTCGATCCGCTCGAGCGTGACCTTCGTCATCTTCGACGGAAAGAACCCCGGGCAGATCGCGTTCACGTTGATGTTGTAGGGTCCCCATTCGGTCGCCAGCGCACGCGTCATGTTGACGAGGGCGCCTTTGCTCGTGTTATAGGCCATCGTCCGCATACCCCATTTCGGCGGGTTGCCAAAGAGTCCCGCGATCGACGCAATGTTGACGATCTTGCCGCTTCGGCGCGGGAGCATCGAGCGGCGGCCCACTTCGCGCGTGATGAAGAACTGCGCGTCGACGTTGAGGCTCATCACCTTGCGCCAGCCGTCGTCGGGGTAGTCCTCGGCGGGCGCCGCCCAATTGCAGCCGGCATTGTTGACGAGGATGTCGATTTGTCCCCAGCGCGACATCACGGCATCGACGACATCCGGAATCGACGTGAACGTCGCAAGGTCGCCGGCAATCGTCAGGCACTCGATCCCGAGAGCATCGAGATGCGCCTTCGCCATGTCGAGCTCGTCCTGCTTGCGGGCGGTGACGGCGACGCGCGCTCCCATCTCGCCCAGTCCTTCGGCCATCTGGAGGCCGATG
This sequence comes from uncultured beta proteobacterium, assembly GCA_963724975.1. GTDB lineage: Bacteria > Pseudomonadota > Gammaproteobacteria > Burkholderiales > Casimicrobiaceae > CAIWHR01. The sequence goes on from CAVRXB010000009.1 coordinate 23,990, forward strand.
CCGCGCGAACCGCCCGTAACCAGCGCTGTCTTGCCGTTCAAGTCGAAAAGCTTCGTGACGCTCACGCTTTCTCCCGATTGGGTGCAACCTGACTCCGCAACGATACCGGGGCGCGGCTGCGATCGGCAAATTTTCCGGATTGCGGGCGAGGGACACGTCCTTTATATTCCGCTGCGCGCCCGCATTGCGCTCGTCGCGGCGAATCCATCGTGTCGGCCCTCTTCTTCCGCTTCCTCGCCCTCTTTCCGCTCCCCGCCCTGTATCCCTGGGGCTGGTGTGCTTACGTCATCGCGTACCACATCCTGCGCTGGCGGCGCGACCAGGTCGAGCACGATGTTGCGGTTTCGCTGCCGGCGCTCTCGAAGGTCGAGCGCGCCGAGGTCGTGCGGCAATCGTATCGCCGCGTGGGTGATCTGCTGATGGAAATGATCTGGGGCTTCGGCGCAAGCGGACCGGCGCTGGTGCGTCGCGTCGCATTCGAGAATTCCGAGGTTGTCGAACGCTATGAAGCGGAAGGCAAATCGGTCGTGCTGCTGACGCCGCACTATTGCAACTGGGAGTGGTTGTATCTGGCGGGTGGAGCGCGGTTCGGGCTCCCCATCGATACCGTCTACCAGCCGCACCGGATCAAGTCGCTCGATCGCTATCTCGTCGGGTCGCGCTCGCGCTTCGGTGGTCGGCCTATTCCGCGCAAGGAGTTCATCTACGAGCTCCTGAAGACGGCGGCGGGTGCGCCCCGCGGCTATTCGCTGATCGCGGACCAGATGCCGAAGCGTCACGAGCGCAAGCACTGGACGCGGTTCCTCGGACGCGACACGGCGTTCTACGTCGGCGCCGACCAGATCGCGCGATATCTCGATGCGCCTGTCGTTTACGTCGCGATGAGGCGCCTGCGCCGCGGCTACTACTCGGTACGCTTCGATGTGCTCGCCGAGCCACCGTACGACGCAGCGGGGCACGAGGAGATCATGGAGCGATTTGCGCGGCGGACGGAGCAAGCCTGTCTTGAGAGTCCGGCGGATTTTCTGTGGCTGCAGAAGCGCTGGAAGTATCCGAGGCCCGCCAATGAATAAGCTAGGCCCCCGTCCACAACGCGACCGTCGCGAAATACCCCTCCGGAACCGGCGCAGTAACAAGGGACCATGCGGGCGGGGAGTACGGCGCTGGCCCCGCGACGAGCCGCGCAGGGCCTTGCAGATCCACCTCGAGATGCCGGAAGGGCGCAATCAGGCCGTCGCCGGTCGCTTTGCTCATCGCTTCCTTGCACGTCCAGTACCGGAGGAAGGCGCGGCGACGCTCGTCCGGCTCGAGATCCTCGAGTGTCGCGCGTTCGCTCGATGTCAGGAACTTGCGTGCGAGGCGATCGGAACCGAGCACGCGATCCGCGCGCTCGACATCGACACCGATGCGCAGCGTCGCGCCCGCTCGTGCGGCGAAGCCCGATCAGCGCAACGCCGCCGGTGTGCGAGACGTTGAAGTCGAGCCCGGCGTCGATGCCGCCAAGCTGCGGGCGACCTCGTCGCCCCCGGGCAATGGGAACCGCGGCTGCAGGCACGCCCAACACGCGTCCGAGCACTCGCCGCAGCGATGCGCGGCCCGCAATCCATCGCTCGCGCAATGCGTCGGTGCCAAAGCGCGCGGCACGCGCGTGCTCCGCCCGGGAGAGCGTCGCGGCGAGACCTGCGATCGCCGCAGAGGCGTGGTCGAGTTCGCACCACCAGAGCGAGACGTCGTCCGCGATGGACGCGAGCTCGCGCGGTTCACGTCCGAGGTCGATGCCCACCGTGTTCATTGATGCCTCGCGCCGAATGACAAGCGCCCACGCGATCGGCGGCTGATGCGCTTATTCCTCAAGCTGCTGTCCCGTCTGTCGCTCGAATGGCTCTACCGAATCGTCAGCCGCCCGTTCTTCGACTGGGGATACTACATCCTGCGCTGGCGTCGGAGGCTCGCGGCCAACAACCTCGCGCGCTCATTTCCGGAACTATCCGACGAAGCGCGCGCGGCGATCCTGAAGCAATCGTATCGCAACCTCGGCGACCTCATTGCCGAGATCATCTGGAGCTACGGCGCGACGCCTGAAGAGTTGCGCAAGCACGTCGACGTGCTCAATCCCGAAGTGGTCCTCGATCGCATCCGTGCCGGCCAGTCAGTCCTGCTGATGACCGCGCATTATTGCAACTGGGAATGGCAGGTGCTGGCCGGAAACACGTGGCTCGACGAGCCGATGTTCCCCGTCTACAAGCCGCAGCGCGTCGCCGCGATCGACAACTTTCTGCTCGATGCGCGCGGCCGCTTCGGCGGCACCCCGATCCCGCACACGAAGCTGACGCGCGAATTGCTCCGTCGCCGCAGCGAGACGCACGTCTACGCGCTGGTCGCGGACCAGACACCGACGCACGACGAACTCAAGTACTGGACGACGTTCCTTCATCAGGACACCGCGTTTTTCATGGGAGCCGACGCGATCGCGCGCATCCTGCAGGCCGCGGTCGTATTCGTCGAGATGCAGCGCGTGCGGCGCGGCTACTACACGATGAAAGTGTCGGTGATCGCCGAGCCGCCTTACGATCGCGGCGCCGGCACCGTGGTCGTGGAGCGCTACGTGCGGGCGCTCGAAAACGAAATCCGCAGCAATCCGGCGAACTGGCTCTGGATCCACCGCAAGTGGAAATATCCGAAGCCGCCCGACGCCTGAACGCCGTTTCATCGGTGACGGGCCGGTTGGAGGCCGGGGACTATTTGCGGCGCCGCCGCCGCCCAATAGCGAACCCAGCACCCCGCGGACGATCTCGCGCCCGACCGTCGACCCGACGGTGCGCGCGGCGCTCTTTGCCATTGCCTCCACCATGCTGTCCTTGCGACCGCTGCCGGTCATGAGACCGCCGAGGGAGCCCTTGAGCGAATCCAGGAAGCCCCCACCGGAGGCGCCGGGAGCGCCCGATCCGGCCGCTGGAGGGGCTGCGGCAGCGCGTCCTTTCAGCCGTTCGTACGCGGATTCGCGGTCGACGACCTTCTCGTAAACACCTGCGACAGGCGACGCCGCGATCGTGGCGCGGCGCTCGTCGCTCGTTATCGGACCGATGCGACTCGCCGGCGGCAGGACGAAGGCGCGCTCGACGACGCCGGGGCGCCCTTTCTCGTCGAGAAACGAAATCAGCGCCTCGCCGACACCGAGCTCGAGAATTGCCTTTTCGGTGTCGATCTTGGGATTGGCGCGCATTGTCTCCGCCGCGGCCTTCACCGCTTTCTGGTCGCGCGGCGTGAAAGCGCGCAACGCATGCTGGACGCGATTGCCAAGCTGACCCAGCACCGTCTCGGGCACGTCGAGCGGATTCTGCGTGACGAAGTAGACGCCAACGCCCTTCGATCGAATCAGACGCACGACCTGTTCGATCTTATCGAGGAGCTGCTTCGGCGCATCGGCAAAAAGCAGGTGCGCTTCATCGAAAAAGAAGACGAGCTTCGGCTTTTCCGGGTCGCCGATTTCGGGCAGGCGCTCGTAGAGCTCGGACAAAAGCCACAGCAGCATCGTCGAATAGAGCTTCGGCGAATTCATGAGCTTGTCGGCGGCGAGGACGTTGACGACACCTTTTCCGCCGCCGGTTTGCAGCAGGTCGTCTATGTTCAGCATCGGCTCGCCGATGAACTTTTCCGCGCCCTGCTGCTCGAGAGCGAGCAGCCCGCGCTGGATCGCGCCGATCGACGCGGCGGATACATTCCCGTAATTGGTCTGGAACTGCTGCGCGTTGTCGCCGACGTACTGCAGCATCGCGCGCAAGTCCTTCAGGTCGAGCAGCAAAAGACCGTTGTCGTCGGCGACCTTGAAGACGAGCGCGAGGACGCCCTCCTGCGTGTCGTTGAGGTCGAGAATCCGCGCCAGCAGCAGGGGACCCAGGTCGGAGATCGTCGCCCGGACCGGGTGGCCCTGTTCGCCAAAGACATCCCATAGAACGACCGGGGAGCCTGCGAATTTGGGTTCGTCCGCCCCGATCGCCTTGAGGCGCGCGGTGAGCTTGTCGGACGAAACGCCAGCCTGGCTGATGCCGGCGAGGTCGCCTTTCACGTCGGCCAGGAACACCGGTGTGCCAATGGCGGAGAAGCGCTCGGTCATGACCTGGAGGGTGACCGTCTTGCCGGTTCCCGTCGCCCCTGTGATCAGCCCATGGCGGTTGGCGAACGCCGGCAGCAGGCAGAGCTCCGCTCCCGCATTGCGGGCAATTGGCAGGGGATCGGGCATGATGGTCTTTCACAGCCGCAAAAGGCCCCAATATTACCCTTCGCGGACCGGCAACTGGACACGCGGAACGGGCCCCGGCGCGCACCATTGCCCGGCGGGTCGGAAATTCCCGCGGACCCTTCAAATCCGCTCGATTTTCTGCTATATTTACGGGTGGTTATGAGAAGACATGGGCTGGGCGCAGCCCATTTTTTTTTGGCGCGGCGATTTTCCAGGAAATGACGACGAAATTGGCCGAACTGCTCGAGCGTACGCTGCCCCCGTTGGGGTACGAGCTCGTTGACTGGGAGGGTGCTCCCGGGGGCCGGCTCGTCCGCGTGTTCATCGACAAGCCGACGGGCATTACCGTCGAGGATTGCGCACGCGTCAGTAACCATCTGACGCGTCTGTTCGCCGTGGAAAATATCGAATTCGAGCGGCTGGAAGTCTCATCGCCCGGCCTCGACCGCCCGCTCAAGAAGGCGGCCGATTTTGTTCGTTTCGCCGGTGCAGAGGCCGAATTGAAGCTGGCCAATCCGATTGCGAACGCGAAAAAGCTGAAAGGCGTGCTGCGCGGCTGCGAGGCCGGCGCGGTGGTCGTCGAAACCGCAAAAGGCGCGGTGACCGTCCCGCTGGCTGAAATCGCCCGCGCGCGGCTCGTGCCGAAGATCGAGTGGAGAAAAGCGAGATGAACCGCGAAATGCTGCTGCTGGTCGACGCGCTTGCGCGCGAAAAGAATGTGCCGAAGGACATCGTGTTCACGGCGCTTGAATCGGCGCTCGCCTCGGCCACCAAGAAACGCTTTCCGAACGAGATCGACGCGCGCGTGTCGATCGACCGCGAAACGGGCGACTACGAGTCGTTCCGGCGCTGGACGGTGGTGCCTGACGAGGAGCACGAGGAACCGGCGTATCAGCTCGCGATCACCGACGCCATCGCGCGCGATCCCGACCTGAAGCTCGGTGACGTCATCGAGGAGCCGCTCGAACCGATCGAGTTCGGCCGCATCGGCGCGCAGGCGGCGAAGCAGGTGATCCTGCAGAAGATTCGCGATGCCGAACGCGAGCAGATCCTGAACGATTTTCTCGAGCGCGAGGACAATCTACTGACCGGCACGGTCAAGCGGATCGAACGCGGCAGCGCGATCATCGAGTCGGGGCGCATCGAAGGCATGATTCCGCGCGACCAGCTCATCGCGAAGGAAATGCTGCGCGTCGGCGACCGCATTCGCGCCTACGTGACGAAAGTCGACCGTACGGCGAAGGGGCCGCAGCTGATCCTGTCGCGGATTGCGCCGGAATTCCTGATGCGCCTGTTCGAGCTCGAAGTGCCGGAGATCGAGGAGGGGCTGATCGAGATCAAGGCCGCCGCGCGCGATCCTGGCATCCGCGCGAAGATCGCGGTCAAGTCGAACGACCCGCGGCTCGACCCGCAGGGCACGTGCATCGGCATGCGCGGCTCGCGCGTCACGGCGGTGACCAACGAGCTGGCCGGCGAGCGCGTCGACATCATCCTGTATTCCGACGACCCGGCCAAGTTCGTGATCAATGCGCTTGCGCCGGCGGAGATCTCGTCGATCGTGGTCGACGAGGAAAAGCACAGCATGGACGTCGTTGTCGACGAGGAAAACCTCGCGATTGCGATCGGCCGTCTCGGGCAAAACGTGCGGCTCGCCTCCGAGCTCACGGGGTGGGAATTGAACCTGATGAGCGTCGAGGATTCGGCGAAGAAGCACGAGGAGGAAGGCGAACGGTTGCGCCGGCTGTTCATGGAAAAGCTCGACGTCGACGAGGAAGTTTCCGACATCCTGATCGCGGAAGGCTTCACGTCGCTCGAGGAAGTGGCGTACGTCCCGATCAACGAAATGCTCGAGATCGAAGGTTTCGACGAGGACACGGTGAACGAGCTTCGCAGCCGCGCGCGCAACGCGCTGCTGACCGAGGCGATCGTCCGCGAGGAATCGGTGGAGAACGTCGAGGAGGCGCTGCTCAATCTTGAAGGAATGGACACGGAAATCGCGAGCGCGCTGGCCGCCCATGGCGTGTCGACGCGCGACGCGCTCGCCGACCTTGCCGGCGACGAGCTGGTCGAGCTGACCGGCATCCCGGCGGAACGCGCGCAGGAGCTCATCATGAAGGCCCGTGCGCACTGGTTCGAGGACGCGCCGGCGGAAACTGCGCCGGATACGCCCGCGCCTGCATTGGGTACGCAGCACTAGGCGGCGCTGGAGCGGATAAGCGACGCAGGAGAAGCACATGGCGCAAACGACAATCGAAAAATTCGCGACCGAGCTCAAGATTCCAGCGGGTGCACTGCTGGAGCAGCTCGTGAAGGCAGGCGTCGCCGGCAAGAAAGAGGGCGACAAGCTGTCCGAGGTCGACAAGACGAAATTGCTCGAGTACCTGCAAAAGCAGCACGGGGCGGCCGGCGAGCCCAAGAAGAAGATCACGCTGACGCGCAAGCAGACGACGGAAATCAAGGCGGCCGGATCGATGGGCAAAGCCCGGACGATTCAGGTCGAAGTGCGCAAGAAGCGCGTCTTCATGAAGCGCGACGAGGAGCCAGCGCCCGCAGTCGAGGAAGCGCCGGCGCCGGTCGTCGCTGCGCCGTTGATTACGCCGGAAGAACTCGCCGCGCGCGCCGCGGAGGAAAAGAAGGGACAGGAACTCATCGCGCGCCAGCAGGAAGAGATCCAGCAAAAGCAGGCGCAGGCTGCGAAGCGAAAGACCAAGAAGGAAAAGGAAGCCGAGGAAGCGGCCGCCAAATTGGCAGCCGAAGCCGCCGCAGCGGAAGCCGCGAAGGCAGCGGCGGCGCCGGCGAAGGCGCCTGCTGCCGCACCTACCGCCAAAGCCAAGGCGACCGGCGAAGGCACGCTGCACCGGCCGGCCACGAAACCGGGCGAAAAGGCGCGCACGGTCAAGAAAAGCGGAACCGCATTTCAGGAAGAAGCGGCGCGCCGTCGTGCGCTCAAACTGCGCGGCGATGTCACCGGCGGCACGGCGACTACAGGCTGGCGACAACCCAAAGTCGGCGGGCCACGTCGCCATGATGAAGAAGGCGGCGAAGCAGGTGCGCCCGCGGCTGCGGCGGGGCCGATCGTCCGCGAAATCGCCGTGCCCGAGACGATCTCGGTCGCCGATCTCGCCCACAAGATGTCGGTGAAGGCCGCCGAGCTCATCAAGGCGCTGATGAAGCTTGGCCAGATGGTCACGATTAACCAGGTGCTCGATCAGGAGACCGCGATGATCCTGGTCGAAGAGATGGGGCACCGCGCGATTCCGGCCAAGCTCGACGATCCCGACGCGCTGCTCGCCGAATCCGAGGCTTCGTCCGTTGTCGCCGAGCCGCGGCCGCCGGTCGTCACCGTCATGGGCCACGTCGACCATGGAAAGACGTCGCTGCTCGACTCGATCCGCCGCGCTCGCGTCGCGAGCGGCGAGGCGGGCGGCATCACGCAGCACATCGGCGCCTACCACGTGCAGACACCGAAGGGCGTGATCACGTTCCTCGACACGCCGGGCCACGAGGCGTTCACCGCGATGCGCGCGCGCGGCGCCAAGGTTACCGACATCGTTATCCTGGTCGTCGCCGCCGACGACGGCGTGATGCCGCAGACGAAGGAGGCGATCGCGCATGCGAAGGCCGGCAACGTTCCGGTCGTCGTCGCCATCAACAAGATCGACAAGCCCGAAGCGAACCCCGAGCGCGTCAAGCAGGAGCTCGTCGCCGAAGGCGTCATTCCCGAGGAGTACGGCGGCGAGACGCAGTTCGTCCCGGTGTCCGCGAAGACGGGGGCCGGCATCGACGGCCTGCTCGACGCGATCCTGCTGCAGGCGGAAGTGCTCGAGCTGAAAGCGCCGAAAGACGCGCCGGCGAAAGGCATCGTCATCGAGTCACGGTTGGACAAGGGCAGGGGACCGGTGGCCACGGTGCTCGTGCATTCGGGTACGCTGAAGCGCGGGGACATCGTCCTCGCCGGTGCCGTGTTCGGACGCGTTCGCGCGATGACCGACGAGAACGGCAAGAGCGTCAGTACGGCCGGTCCGGCGATTCCGGTCGAGATCCAGGGGTTGTCCGACGTGCCGATCGCTGGCGAGGCGGTCATGGTGCTGGGCGACGAGCGCAAGGCGCGCGAGATTGCGTTGTTCCGCCAGGGCAAGTTCCGCGACGTCAAGCTTGCGAAGCAGCAAGCCGCGAAGCTCGAGAACATGTTCGACCAGATGGCGGAAGATGCGGTCAAGTCGCTCACGCTGATCGTCAAGGCCGACGTGCAGGGAAGCTACGAGGCGCTGTCGCAGGCGCTCACCAACCTGTCGACGGCCGAGGTCAAGGTCAACATCGTCCACGCGGCGGTGGGCGGCATCACGGAGTCGGACATCAACCTCGCGCTCGCCTCGAAGGCGGTCGTCGTCGGCTTCAATGTGCGTGCCGACGCCGCCGCGCGCAAGCTGGCCGAGCACAGCGGTATCGACATCCGCTACTACAACATCATTTACGACGCGGTGGACGAGGTTAAGGCCGCACTGTCCGGGATGCTGACGCCGGAGAAGAAGGAAACGCAGACCGGCCTCGTCGAGGTGCGCGAGGTGTACAAGATCTCCAAGGTCGGAACCGTCGCGGGTTGCTACGTGCTGGACGGCGTGGTGAAGCGCGGCTCCCGCGTGCGCGTGCTGCGCGACAACGTCGTCATCCACGACGGCGAGCTCGATTCGCTCAAGCGGTTCAAGGACGATGTTCGCGAGGTCAAGGGCGGATTCGAGTGCGGGCTGTCATTCGGAACTGGAACGACGTCCAGAAGGGCGATCAACTCGAGGCCTACGAGATCGTCGAAGTCTCGCGCACGCTGTAACCCTAGAGCCGGCGGCGGGCTTTCGTCGCGGAGCGGCCATGAAGAAGACATCACAGCGGGCGCGGCGCGTCGGCGACGAGATCCAGCGCGATCTCGCGGAGCTTCTGCGCAGCGAGGTGAAAGACCCGCGCGTCGGACCGGTTACGATCACCGCGGTCGATGTGTCGCCCGATCTTTCGCACGCGAAGGTCTTCGTGACGCACATGGCCGGCCGCGAGCATGCGGACGAGGCGGTCAAGGCGCTGCAGCGCACCGCGGGATTCCTGCGCTCCGCACTCGCCCATCGACTCAGTTTGTATTCCGTTCCGCAACTTCATTTTGCGTACGACGACTCGATCGAGACAGGCATGAAGCTGTCGCAGTTGATCGACGATGCGGTGGCGGCGGATCGCAAGCTCCCGCATTGATGTCGACAACGCGGGTCGAAGCGGGCCGGCTCCCCCGTCGGCGGGTTGACGGCATGCTGCTGCTCGACAAGCCGACGGGGCTCACGTCGAACGCGGCGCTGCAACGCGCGAAGCGTCTCTTCCGCGCCGAAAAGGTGGGCCACACCGGCACGCTCGATCCGCTTGCCTCGGGACTGCTGCCGCTTTGCTTCGGCGAAGCAACCAAGTTCGCGCAAGCGCTGCTCGATGGGCGCAAGGAATACATCGCGACGGTGCGATTCGGCATCGCGACGTCGACGGGCGACGCGGAGGGCGTGACGATTGCCGAGAAGCCAGCCGACTTCACGCGCGCGAATCTCGAGGCCGCGCTGCTGCAATTCGTGGGGCGAATCCAGCAGGTGCCGCCGCGGCACGCTGCGCTCAAACATGAAGGGCGCGCCTACTACCAATACGCGCGCGCCGGTGTGGAGATCCCGCGGGCAGCGCGTGAGGTCGACGTCGGCGCAATCGAAATCCTGGCGTTCGAGCTGCCGACGCTCACGTTACGCGTCGAGTGCGGCAAGGGGACGTACATCCGCGTGCTGGCGGAAGACCTGGGTGATGCGCTCGGCACGTGCGCGCATCTCGGCGCACTGCGCCGGGTCACGAGCGGCGCATTCACGATCGAGCACGCCATCACGCTGGAAGCGCTCGAAGGTCTCGAATCCGGCGCGCGCGACGCATTGCTGCTGCCGGTCGACGCATCGCTCGCGGCGATGCCGCGCTTCCAGATGTCGGAGCACGATGCGTCGGCGCTGCTGCAGGGCCGCGCCATTCCGGCTGCGGGCCTCGGGCCGGGCCGCTATCGGGGCTACGAGGCGGACCGCTTCGTCGGTCTCGTCGCCGTCGAGGGCGGGCTCGCGCGACCGGAGCGAATGGCGCGTCCCGACTGAACCGCGGCGGGAGCGAAGTACAAGTCGGGTGCTACACTGTCGCGCCGTCCGATACGTTCAATCGTCTTGGCGTGAACCAACGACATCGTCCGTGCAAACGAGTGGAGCGGCCGCCTAAGCCCGCGCGCTGGCGCTCGTGGGTTGCCGCTTGTTCGTTGACCGCGTTGGCGTGGTCGTCGCTCGGCACACTGCCGTGGCTCGCGAGCCCGGCGTGGTTCCTCACGCACGAGCATCAAGGCGCCGAGACGCCAGCGGATTCGCTCGCGGACCACCATCACAGGGACGCGTCCGACATCCCGGGCAGCCCGACACACCCCGCCGATCACGACTGCACGCCGTGCCAGGTTCTCAAGCATCTTTCCCGATACACGATCCTGCCGCCGGAACCGCCAACGATCGCGCTGGAGAGCGTATCGGCGGTCCCACCGCAGTTCGTCGCCGAGTCGCAGGCGGCGATTTGCCTTCCATTTCTTCCCCCCGTTCGCGGTCCTCCGTCGCGCATCGCCTGAACCGCAGTTCCGGCTGACGGCTCGGCCGCATCGATCGGCAACGTCTGCGACGCGCGATATCGCGTGCCGCAGCGCGTGCCATCACGTCCGAGCCGATTCCTGCGTTTTCCCAAGGGGGTCTCGCGATGATGATTCTGTCCGCAGCAGTCGCTTCGGCCGTGCGCGCCCGGCGCGTCGGGGCATTGTGCAGCTTTGTGCTTGGAGCGAGCCTGGTGCTCGCGGGTCCGGTTTACGCTCACGGCATCGTCGGCAAGCGTTTTTTTCCGGCTACGCTCGTGGTGGAGGACCCATTTGTCGCCGACGAGCTTTCGCTGCCGACGTACGAATGGCGAAAGCTTCCTGCCGTCGGCGACGAACCGCCCTCGACACAATCCGCGTGGGCGATCGATTTCACGAAGCGCATCACGCCCGATTTCGCGATCGGGATCGGTACGAGCTACCGCCGTGTGGCGCCCGAAGGCGGGGACGCGCAGCGCGGTTTTGACAACCTCGAGCTGGGTGCGAAGTACGAGCTGTGGAAGAGCGAGGCGCGCGAAGCCATCGTCTCCATAGGAATCGACTGGGATGTAGGCGGCTCGGGCGCGCAGCGCATTTCCGAGCCGTTCAGCACGATTACGCCGGCGTCTCCTCTTCGGGAAGGGGTTCGGCGACCTGCCGGAAGACGCGAAGTACCTGAAGCCCCTGGCGCTGACCGGTTCGATCGGTGTCGCGTTTCCCTCCCGGACGAGTCTGACGAGCGTGAACGACGAAGGCGAGGAGGCCACCGAGCGGCTTCCCGACGTGCTGCGCTGGGCGTTCGCGCTCCAATACAGCATTCCCTACCTTCAGTCTTCCGTGGCCGACATGGGTTGGCGCGAGCCGTTCAGCCGGCTGATCCCCGTCATCGAGTTCGCGCTGGAGACCCCGATCAACCGCGGCGGCGGCGGAACCACCGGAACGGTGAATCCGGGCATCCTGTGGGCGGGCCGATACATGCAGCTCGGAATCGAGGCGGTGATCCCGATCAACAGCCGCAGCGGCAGCAAGACGGGCGTCATCGCGCAGATCCATTTCTACCTCGACGATTTGTTCCCCACGTCGATCGGCAAGCCGCTCTTCGGCCGCTGATGCGCGCTTGCATTGTCGTCGCGTTGCTGATCGCGGTCGCCGCGAGCCCGACCGCGGTTGCGCACGCGTTCCTCGACCACGCCGTCCCCGGCGTCGGCAGCCAGGTGCGCGGCGCACCGTCGTCGGTGGTGCTTTGGTTCACCCAGGAACTCGAGCCCGCCTTCTCGACGGTCAGGGTGCTCGACAGCGAAGGGCGCGCGGTCGATCGCGGTGACGAGAGCGTCGATCCGCGCGATCGCACGGTGCTTCGTGTCTCGTTGACGCCGCTTGCGCCTGGAACGTATCGAGTGGTGTGGCGCGTGTTGTCCGTGGATACTCACGTGACCGAAGGGGACTTCGCTTTCGTGGTGGTGCCTTGACGCCGTGAGCGCGCTGGCCGCCGTCCGCGCCGTTCATTACGTTGCGATTGCGCAGATCGTAGGCGCGCTCGTGTTCGCGACGATCGTTGCGCGCTCGCGAACGGCAAGTGGCGAGGAAGGGGCCGATCCGTCGCTCGATTCACTGTTGAAGTGGAGCGCCGCCGTCGCGCTCGTTTCGTGGCTCGTGTGGCTACCGCTTCAGGCGTCCGCCATGGCGGGCGTGCCGGTTCGTGCGCTCAGCGCGCCCACGCTGTGGCTGGTCCTTCGCGGGACCTCCTTCGGACACGTCTGGCTCGCCCGTTTTGCTCTCGTGGCCGTTCTCGCAATAATCCTCGTCCTCCGGCGCCTGTTCGCACGGCGAACGCATGCTGTCGCGGTCGATGCAATTGCGACGCTGGTGGCTGTGGCGGCGATCGCCGCGCTCGCTGCGAGCGGTCACGCAGTTGCCGAAACGGGCGCCGACAAGGTCGTTCACATCGGCGCCGATGCGCTGCACTTGACCGCCACGGGTGCTTGGCTGGGTGCGCTGGTTCCGCTCGCGATGGCGCTGCGAGCGACGGGTGATCCTGCTCGCGCCGACGTCCTGGCGCGCCGCTTTTCGGACGTCGGCATCGCCTCGGTGAGCCTGCTGATCGCAACGGGCATTGTCAACGGCGTCTATCTGGTGGGGACCTGGCCGGCTCTGTTCGGCACCCGCTACGGCATCCTGTTGCTTGCGAAGATCGCACTGCTGGCCGTGATGGTGCTCCTGGCGGCAACGAACAGGCTGCGATGGAGGCCACAGCTTGCCGGCGGCGTGCTTCCGGCCGCGACCGCGTCGGCACGAATCGCGGGCAACGCGCGCGTCGAAGCAGCCCTCGGTGCGGGCGTTCTCGCGATCGTGGGCGTACTGGGAGTATCGACTCCAGCCGCGCACGATACGACGTCGTGGCCCTTCCCGTTCCGCGTAGTCTTCGACGAGGGTCGATGGCCGTCGATAGCGCCAGCATACCCGACGACCTACGTCCGCCCGGCACTTCGTTATACCGTGAGCTCGATCGCCCGCGGTTCTGTTCTCTACGCGGCGCAATGCGCGAGCTGTCACGGAACCGAAGGACATGGCGATGGACCGATGGCTCGCGATCTGGCGACAAAGCCCGCTGACCTTGCGGCGGGGCACGTCGCGGATCACCCCGACGGCGACCTCTACTGGTGGATCACGCATGGGATCGCCGGCACGCCGATGCCGGGATTCGGCGCGAGCTTGGATGACGTGGCGCGGTGGGATTTGGTGAACTTCGTTAAGGCGATCGCAGGTTCGACGAGGCTCCAGGTTTCCGGTACTCCACCGGGAGAGGTCGACGCACCGGAGTTCACCTATCAGGTCGACAAGGGTCCGCAGAAATCGATTCCGGCCGAGGACTCTGCCACGCTGCTCGTCCTCTATACGCTACCGTTGTCGAGAGATCGCATGCTCGCGCTCTCAACCGTCACGACCGATCTCGCGCGCGCCGGCGTCCGAGTCGCGGCCGTACCGCTGAGCGACGACAGTTCGACCGCATCGGATTCCCGCATCGCAACGATCGCGGCTAGCGCATCACCCGGACTGCGCGAGGCCTACGAACTTTTCGCTCGCGACGTTCCGCGCCGCGATCGCGGTCACCTGGAGTTCCTGATCGACCGGGAAGGATGGCTGCGCGCGCGCTGGGACGCAGGTAACGTTCTGGACCCGACGGCGCTCGCGCAGCAGATTCGACTGATGGAAACGAAGAAGGGACCAGCCGTCCGACGGGCGAAGCATGCGCAGGCCCATTGAATGTACCGTCAGTCGCTACGATTGACGGAAAGAGCATCCGCGGCATGTGGCGATCACGATCTGCGGGAGTTGAGCAGGCTCGTGCGCCCTGCCGTCCGGTACAATTTCGTCACCGCCTGGCAACGAGCAACGAGCAACGGGCACCGGGCAAAACACGGGATTGCCGGACCCAACCGGCACGTCGATTCCGTCGTCGTCCAATCGGAGGTAACAGCATTGAACAGGAGACGAAGGCTACTCGCGCTCGCGGTGCCGGCCGGCGTTGACACTCGCCGGCGCTGCTCCGGTGCTCGTGCACGGCCATCAGGAGCATGATGGTGTGCCCGTGAAGCTCGCTCTGGACAACGGCAAGAAATGGCCGACCGACGCACCGCTGCGCGACGGCATGAGTACGATCCGCGCACTACTCGCGCCGAAGGTCGCCGCGATCCAGAGTCGCAAGCTCTCCGTAGCCGAATGCAAAGAGCTGGGCGCTGCAGTCCAGCAGCAGGCCGCCGCGATTGCTGCGCAAAGCAAGCTGCCGCGCGATGCTGACTTGATGCTTCACGTGCTTGTCAAGAACCTGCTCGACGGCGCCCAGGTGATGCAAGGCAAAGGCAAGGTCGAGCCGATCGTCGGCGGGCACGAGGTACTCTATACGACGAACAACTACGGGATCTACTTCGATCATCCGGGGTGGAAGCCGCTCGGGTGACCGGCGCATATTTGCATTCGACGAAAACCGACAGTCCGCGCCCAGCACACGAAACGCAGAGCCGCTCGTCAAAAAAGAAACCCCGCCAACGCGGGGTTTCTTCTATCGCAAATGCTGTGCGCTGCGCTAGCGTCGCCGGCGACGCAGGAAGACGAACGCCGATATCGCAAGGAGCGCGCCCATCAGGATCAGCGCCCACTCGCTCATCGTCGGAATATTGTTGGAAACGGCCCCGACGGCAATGATGCCGCCGCCGCTCGCAAGAATGTAGGGTACGCCATGCGTGCCGTCGCCAAAGGTCATGGCCCCCACTCCTGTAATGTTTCTCGCGATGGCAAGGGGGATGAATCCCGGCGGGATGGTTCTGAAGACTTCGTGTACCGAGCAGCTCCAATTCGACAGCGTCGCGTCGGTCGATCCTGTAAGCGCAGGATGGATGGCGACGATGTGGGCGTCGTTGTAGCAGCCGAGGTTCCCCTCGACGCTGGACGTGCCTAACGGGCCTATGATCGGCGGCGCCGTCGGCCCCGAGCTGTTGTAGTAGCACGAAAGGCTGAGATAGAGTCCGGTCTGGCCCGCCCCGCCGCTCGTGACGTAGCCGAGGCCTTTGTCGATGAACGTCGATCCGCCGGAAAGTCAGGTGGAAATACTCGTCGGTGCCGATGAGGAGCTTCGGGCCGTTGGCGGCCGCTGCCCACGTGGCCGCATTGGCGACCGCGGCGGCGGGCGCCGCGCCGCCGCAATCCGGATCAGGGATCACGATCGCTCTGAACGTGGCGAAGTCCGCTGTCGTTCGAGCAGCCCACTGCGGGTCGGTCGCGGAGACGACGGTGAATCCCATGGAGGTCAGCCGTCCGGCATAGTAGCTGCGCGGGGTCGATGCTCGCAAGCACGATCACGGAATTCGCGTCGGGCGCCGGTTGCGCCCAAACCGGGCCGGCGAGGAATATGAGCATGCTGACCAACATCGGGGACAGTGCCGAATATCGAAGACCTTTCAGCATGAATTCTCCTCTTTCAAAGGTGCAGACAAAGTCGGCCCACCGCCTGACAAGATCAGCGCACGCAAATACCCTCAACATGGTGTCCCCTGTCAGTGGCGAAACGTCGCGTTGAACGTCAACTGCAATTGCTTCTTTGGACGCCGACGATTTCGACGACTCTAGAGGTTC
Source organism: uncultured beta proteobacterium (assembly GCA_963724975.1). Taxonomy (GTDB): domain Bacteria; phylum Pseudomonadota; class Gammaproteobacteria; order Burkholderiales; family Casimicrobiaceae; genus CAIWHR01. Next base: position 40,012 of record CAVRXB010000009.1, read on the forward strand.
CGCGCGGCCAGTGCAATGCGTTAAGACTTTGAACTGTAAGGAGAATCGACACAGTTCTCACATCGTAGGCTACACATTTACGCAAGAGAAAACAGGTGGAACTATGACAGATGAATAGCCAACTTACATATCCACGTGATGAAACACACTTTTTTGGACTATATGTGCGGTATCGCGCGTAGTTGAGTCTGATAATGTTGTCTACGACAAACTTGTATGAAAAATCCAACTACGTGGTGGCGCAGTCCGACGCAGGCTCGCAAGGAACGGGGGAAAAATATGGGTCAAGGCTTTTTCTTGAGCTGTTAGCGGCCGCCCGTGCTTGTTCAATCGTTGAATCCTAAGCACTTTTCCGGTTATAATTTTCCGCTTTGCCAGCGACGACCCACGCGAGCAGTACCCATCGAAACGAGGACGAAGAGCAAATGGCAGTTACCGTGCAGGAAAAGGCGAAAGTCATCGCCGATCACCAGAGAATCAAGGGCGACACGGGGTCCCCCGAGGTGCAGATAGCGCTCCTCACCGCCCGCATCAACGGTCTAAACGACCACTTCAAGGCGAACGTCAAGGACCATCATTCGCGGCGCGGTCTGCTCCGCATGGTCTCGCGCCGCCGCAAGCTGCTCGACTATCTCAAATCGCGCAACTCGGACAGCTATCGCACGCTGATCGAGAAGCTCGGGCTCCGCAAGTAAGCTAGCCGGGTTTCGCGGAGCCGACTCCGATCAACTCCATCTGTTCGCCGCTGCGAATGAGCGATGATGGGCACGGCAATTTGCCCGCCTCGTCGCGTCTTTGCTTCCGAATCCCGAATGGCTGCGCCCGCGAGCGCGGCCATTTTCATTTGAAGAATTGAGGACAACGTGAACCCGATCAAGAAATCGATACCCTACGGACGTCACACGCTGACGCTCGAAACCGGCGAGATCGCCCGTCAATCCGGCGGTGCCGTGATGGTGAGGCTCGACGACACGGTGGTGCTCGTCACCGCGGTCGCGCGCAAGGAAGCCAAGACGGGCCAGGACTTCTTTCCACTGACGGTCGATTACCAGGAGAAGACGTTTGCCGCGGGCAAGATTCCCGGCGGATTCTTCAAGCGCGAGGGACGCCCGTCGGAAAAGGAGACGCTGACCTCGCGCCTTATCGACCGGCCGGTCCGGCCGCTGTTCCCGGAGGGCTTCTACAATGAAGTCCAGGTGATCGCGACCGTGCTCTCCGTCGATCCCGAAATCGATCCCGATATCCCGGCGATGATCGGTGCCTCCGCGGCGCTCATGCTGTCGGGCGTGCCGTTCAACGGCCCGATCGGCGCGGCGCGCGTCGGATACATCGACGGCCAGTACGTGCTCAATCCAACGAAGACGGAGCTCGCTACCTCTGCGCTCAATCTCGTCGTCGCCGGCACCGAAGCCGCCGTGCTGATGGTCGAATCCGAAGCCAACGAGCTGCCCGAGGAAGTGATGCTCGGCGCCGTGGTGTTCGGTCACCAGCAGCAGCAGGCCGCCATCGAGATGATCCATTCGCTCGTCGAGGAAGGCGGCAAGCCCCTGTGGGACTGGAAGCCGGCAGCGAAGGACGAGTCGATGATCGCGAAGGTGACCGGTGTTGCCGACGCTGCGTTGCGTGAGGCGTATCAGTTGCGCTCCAAGCAGGCACGCCAGCAACGACTGAAGGATGTCTACACGCAGGTTGCCGCCGAGTGCGTACCGGCGGACGCCGCTCCGGGCTACGCGAACGAAGTCAACAATTTCGTGTTCGAGCTCGAATCGAAGATCGTGCGCAACCAGATTCTCTCAGGCGAGCCGCGCATCGACGGCCGCGACACGCGGACCGTGCGGCCCATCTCGATCCGCACCGGCGTGCTGCCGCGCACCCACGGCTCGGCGCTGTTCACGCGCGGCGAGACGCAGGCCATGGTCGTCGCAACACTCGGCACCGCGCGCGACGAGCAGATCATCGACGCGCTGATGGGCGAGTACCGCGACCGCTTCATGTTCCACTACAACATGCCCCCGTACGCCACCGGCGAGACGGGGCGCGTCGGATCGCCGAAGCGGCGCGAAATCGGCCACGGCCGGCTCGCCAAGCGAGCGCTGCTTGCGGTGCTGCCGACGGGCGAGGAGTTCGCGTACTCGATGCGCGTGGTATCAGAGATCACCGAGTCCAACGGCAGCTCGTCGATGGCGTCGGTGTGCGGCGCCAGCCTCGCGCTGATGGACGCCGGCGTGCCGACCAAGGCGCACGTTGCCGGCATCGCGATGGGCCTCATCAAGGATGGCAACCGCTTCGCCGTGCTGACCGACATCCTGGGCGACGAGGATCACCTCGGCGACATGGACTTCAAGGTGGCCGGCACCGACCGCGGCATCACCGCCCTGCAGATGGACATCAAGATCCAGGGCATCACGAAAGAAATCATGGCGGTCGCGCTGTCGCAGGCCCGCGAAGGCCGGATGCACATCCTGCGCCTCATGCAGGAAGCGCTGCCGCACGCGCGCACCGAGATTTCGCAGCATGCACCAAGGATGATGACGATCAAGATCAATCCGGAAAAGATCCGCGACGTGATCGGCAAGGGCGGTGCCGTGATCCGCGCGCTGACCGAGGAGACGGGCTGCACGATCGACATCAAGGACGACGGCACGGTGACGATCGCGTCGGTCAACGCCGATGCCTGCAACGTCGCGCGCAAGCGCATCGAGGACATCACGGCAGAAGTCGAAGTCGGCCGGATCTACGAAGGCACGGTACTGCGCCTGCTCGACTTCGGCGCGATCGTGCAGGTCCTGCCCGGAAAGGACGGCCTCCTGCACATTTCGCAGATCGCGAAGGAGCGCGTCAACCAGGTCTCCGACTACGTGAAGGAAGGCCAGGTCGTGCGCGTCAAGGTGCTGGAAGCCGACGACAAGGGGCGTCTGCGCCTGTCGATGAAGGCGGCCGCCGAAGATGCGGCCGCCCCGGCCGCGACGCCTGCGCCGACCGAGTCCACACCTGCGCAGTAAGCGTCAGAGGGGTTGTGAATCGAGGGGACGCCGCGGCGTCCCTTCTTTTTTCCTGCCATTTGGTGAAACAATGAGGCAGATGTCCACCGGAGCTTCGCGATGACATCCCCTGCAACGCGCGTCGAGCGCGACACGTTCGGTCCGATCGAGGTCCCCGCTGACCGGCTTTGGGGGGCGCAGACGCAGCGCTCGCTTCTCTATTTCCGTATTTCCGGCGAGAAGGTGCCGACCGAGATGATTCGCGCGCTCCTCCTCGTCAAGCGCGCGGCGGCGAAAGTGAATGCGGCGCTCGGCGTTCTCGCGCCCAAGACAGCGGACGCCATCATCGCGGCCGCCAACGAAGCTCTCGAGGGCCGCCACGCGACGGAGTTTCCGCTTGCCGTGTGGCAGACCGGTTCGGGCACGCAGACCAACATGAACGTCAATGAGGTGCTTGCCAACCGGGCATCGGAGATCCTGGGCGGTCGCCGCGGCGAGGGACGGCTCGTGCATCCGAACGACGACGTCAACCGGAGCCAATCGTCGAACGACGTATTTCCGACGGCGATGAACGTGGCGGGCGCCGTGTTGACGGTCACGGCCCTCATCCCTGCGCTCGTTGCGTTGCGCACGACGCTCGCGAAGAAGTCCGCGGGCTTTTCCGCGATCGTCAAGATCGGGCGCACGCACCTGCAGGATGCGACACCGCTGACGCTGGGACAGGAATTCTCCGGCTATGTTGCGCAACTCGCGCATGCGCAACGCCATATCGAGGCGACGCTCCCCCACGTCTACGAGCTCGCGCAGGGTGGCACCGCGGTAGGGACCGGGCTCAATGCCCACCCCGAGTTCGGCGCCCGCGTCGCCGCCGAGATCGCAGCGGAAACAGGATTGCCGTTCGTGCCTGCTCCGAACAAGTTCGAAGCCATGGGAGCAGTCGACGCGCTGGTGTCGCTGCACGGCGCGTTGAAGACGCTCGCTGTCTCGTTGTTCAAGATCGCCAACGATATCCGTTGGCTTGCGAGCGGCCCGCGGTCGGGTCTGGGCGAGATCAGGCTGCCCGAGAACGAGCCCGGCAGCTCGATCATGCCGGGCAAGGTGAACCCGACGCAATGCGAAGCGATAACGATGCTGTCCGCCCAGGTCATGGGAAACGATGTCGCCGTCAACATCGGCGGCGCATCGGGCAATTTCGAGCTCAATGTCTATCGTCCGCTCATCATCCACAACGTTCTGCAGAGCCTTCGCCTGCTCGCCGACGGCATGACGAGCTTCGAGACGCATTGCGTGCGCGGAATCGAGGCCAATCTGGCGCGCATCGCCGACCTCGTCGATCGCTCGCTGATGCTGGTGACGGCACTCGCGCCGCACATCGGCTACGACAAGGCGGCGGCGATCGCCAAGAAGGCGCACCACGAAGGAACGACGCTGCGCGAGGCAGCGCTTGCGCTGGGACACGTCAGCGCCGCGGATTTCGATGCGTGGGTGCGACCGGAGAAGATGGTGGGGCGGACATAGCCATCGGTTTGTCGAGCGTCACTTTGCCGCGTTGGGGCGCGCCGGAACCGAGCGTAGCAAGGATGCGAGCTCGCGCTCGGCGGCGATCTCCGTGCGGCGCTCGAGCCTCCGATAACGGCGCACGAGCTCGTCGCCGGTCGGCGTGAGCGCGGTGCCGCCGCCGTGTGTGCCGCCCGATGCGGCACGCACGGCGGGCCGAACGAGGCACCGATTCGTTTCATCGACAAGGATCCACGCGCGGCGATAGGACATGCCGAGCGTTTTGGCGGCTGCCGAAATCGAACCTGTTCGCGCGATGGCTTCCAGCAGAGCGACCTTGCCAGGCCCGATGGCGAGCGAGGCGCCCTTCGGCGCGTGGTGAAGGTGGAACTTGATGTCGGGTCGCATCGTCGCCGGATCAAACGAGGTTACGCGTAGCCCGTGCTGCGATGATCGAAGGAAACGGCCTTCACCAGGGCGTAGAGCTCCTGCTCCACGTGAATGCCAAGCTGTATCCGCGAGCGCCGGGTGATGCGCGCGGTCAGCAGAGCCTCGCCGACGGCGATCTGGACGTCGACGACAGGACCGGTCTCCTCCCGAATTGCGGTCACGCGGCCCGACAGGACGTTGAGGATGCTGAGCCCGGTCGGCTTTTGCACCGCCAGCGATACGTCGCGGGCACGGATGCGCGCGCGGACCCGTTCGCCGACGAACGCATTGAGGCCGGGAACGGTCAGCACTCCGCCGGCGAAGCCAAGCGTCGTGAGATCGAAATCGAGGTCGTGCGCGGTGACCGTCGCCTCGATGACGGCGCCGGTCTCGTAGCGTCCGGCAGGGGGCTTGAGATCGAGCCGTCCCATGACGGCATCGACGTCGCCCGATGCCACACACTGTCCGGCGGAGAGCACGACCAGCGTGTCGGCAAGGCGGGTAATTTCCGCTACCGAGTGACTCACGTAAACGATGGGGATATGGAATTCGTCTCGCAGCCGCTCGATGTAGTCGAGAATCTCCATCCGGCGAGTAACGTCGAGCGACGCGAGCGGTTCGTCGAGCAGCAGGATGCGAGGCTGGGCGAGCAGCGCGCGGCCGATGGCGACCCGTTGCTTCTCGCCGCCGGAAAGCGCACCGGGCTTCCGATGCAGCAAGGCCGCAAGGCCGAGGACGTCGATCACATGAAGCGGCTCGATGAAGCGAATCGGCCCCGCGCGGAGGTGATGACCGTAAAGGAGATTCCCCTCGACCGTGAGGTGCGGGAACAGCAGCGCATCCTGAAAGACGTAACCGACGCGGCGTTCCTGCGGTGATAGATCGATTCGTTGCGCGCTGTCGAACAGCGTGACGTCGCCGACGCGAACGTGCCCGCGACTGGGCCGGGTCACGCCGGCGATGGCGTTGACCAGCGTACTCTTGCCCGCGCCCGAGCGGCCGAACAATCCCACGACGGGCGCGTCGGCCGTGAAACGAGCCCGGAGCACGAAGCTGCCGACCCGCTGCTCGAGATCAACGTCGATCATCGGTCTTTGCCCTGCTGGTACGCGCAGTCAACCACTCGGAGGTGACGAGTGCGAGGACCGACAGCACGACGGCGATGACGCTGAGGCGCAGGGCCTGCGCGTCGCCGCCCGGCGTCTGCGTCAGCGAGTAGATGGCCAATGGCAATGTCTCGGTCTCGCCCGGGATGTTGGAAACGAATGTAATCGTCGCGCCGAACTCGCCGAGTCCGCGGGCGAACGACAACAGTACCCCGGTGATGATGCCGGGCAGGGCAAGGGGCAGCGTGATCGACGCGAATACCCAGGCGCGCGAGCCACCCAGCGTCTTGGCTGCCGTTTCCAGACGCTGATCGATGGCGTCGATGGAAAGGCGAATCGCGCGGACCATCAGCGGAAATCCCATGATCGCCGAGGCGAGCGCCGCGCCGGTCCAGCGGAAAGCGAAGACGATGCCGAACCATTCATCGAGCCAGCTCCCGATCGGACCGTGCTTGCCGAACAACACAAGGAGTGCGAAGCCGACGACGACCGGCGGTAGCACGAGAGGAAGATGAATGAGAGCGTCGAGCAGGATCTTTCCGGGAAAGCGCGTTCGCGCCAGCACATAGGCGATCAGAATGGCAAGCGGCAGGCTGAAAATGACGCTTACAAGCGCCACCCGCAGACTGAGCAGAATGACGCCGACCTCTTCGGGGCTCAGTCCAGGCATTCGCTAGTGCCCGCTCGGCCGCCCGAAGGGCACTATGCGCCCCCTCGGGGGGCAGCGAACGAAGAGAGCGTGGGGGTCCACTATTTGACCACGCCAAATCCGTATTTTTCCCAGATCGGAGAGGCGGAAGGGGAGCGCAAGTAATCCAAGAGCGGCCTCGCCGCCGGCGATTGACTCGCCTTGACGATGGTCGCCGGGTAAAGAATCGGCGGGTGCGAACTGGCGGGAAACGTGTCGACGACCCGGACCCCTTTGTCGGCGAAGGCATCGGTGCTGTAGACAATGCCCAACGGCGCCTCTCCCCGCGCCACCAGCGCAAGCGCCGCACGGACGTTTTCGGTGCGCGCGAGCTTCGTTTCGACGCTGGACCAGACGCCAAGCGTTTCCAACGCGCTCTTGCCGTATTTGCCGGCGGGAACGCTGTCGGGATTCGCGATGGCGAGGCGCTCGCCTCCAAGCGCCGCCGCAAGTCCGAACTTGGGACCAATCGTGAGCTTAACGCTGCTCGCCGCAGGTGCGATCAACACCAGCGTGTTTCGAAGCAGCGTTACGCGCGTGTTCGGTGCTAGCAATCGACGTTGTTCGAGATAGTCCATCCAGTCGAGATCTGCTGAGATGAAGATATCGGCCGGCGCACCTGCCTCGATCTGCTTGGCCAACGTATTGCTGGCCGCGTAGGAGACGACGACCTTGTTGCCGGTAGACGTTTGGAATTGGCGCGACTGGTCGTCCAGCGCCTCCCTGAGGCTGGCGGCGGCAAAGATCGTCACGGATGCTGCGCCGGCTGCGATCGGTATCGCGCCGGCCAGAAACGAGAACAGAATCGAGAAAAGCGCGATGCCCGAACGGATCACGTATCGACTTCCGGTGCAGTACGAAGATGGCGGGTAATATATGCGCGTATATAACGCTGTGCAAGCGATTCACGTCGCCAGGTTCAAGATTCCACGCTGCGCCGGGGACCGCCGAGAAGAATGATGCTGAAGTTGCAGCTCGGCACGCCGAGACTGTCGCGTCGCATGCGCACGTCGATCATGGCAACGTCGCCGCCGGTGGGGCCCCTTGCTCGAGGCGCTCGATAGCTTCGCGGTTCGACCACGAGAAGCACTTCGCAGCCGCATCCTTCCACGGCAGCCACGCGCACTGCAGATGCTCGCGTCGGTCGAGCACGATGTCGACGGGCTTCGGAACGATAAGCCCGAACACGTGCTCGGTATTGCGCGTGGTGCCGGGCGCGTAGCGGTGGCGCCAGCGGGGAAAGATCTCGTAGACGTTGGCCGTTTGCCAGTCCGTGACGCCGCCGTATCGTGCGGCGTCGATACCGGTTTCCTCGCGAAGCTCGCGCGTCGCCGTTTCGGCGAGCGTCTCTCCCGGTTCCTGGCTGCCGGTCACCGACTGCCAGTAGCCCGGAGCGTCGGAACGCTCCATCAACAGCACGTCGAGGTCGCGCGTGTAGACGACGACCAGCGTGGAAATCGGAATCTTCGGTTGCAACTTCCCGACCGGCAGCTCAGCTGACGAAGACCCAGAACGGCTTGTGCCGCTCGCGCCAGTAGTCCGATGCTTCCGCGAGAATATCCTCGAACGTCGTCCAGTCGACACCATGCGCCTTGCGGTATGCACCGGAATGCACGATCGCGATGACACACCCATTCTTCCCGATCCAGTCACCGTCTTCGAGCGAATCGGCGAGCGCGTCCCAGTTGCTGCCAAAATGTTCGGGGAGCTTGAGGCCTTTCGCGACGGCGGCGAGGAGCGCTCCCTTGTTGTCGACGCCCTTCAAGTCCGCACAGAAATGCTTGAGCTTGGCGGCGGTGGCCGCGGTGGTAAGCGGATGCGCATCACCGGTCCACGCGTGGACGCCCGACAGTTCGAGGTCGTGGAGGTCGGGTATCTTCATTCGCGGATCCTCCGGAACGACTGGTAATGATCGGACGTGTACCAGCAGGCGTCCGGCTGTCGCGGCGGTCCACCGCAGATGATGCGGCGCGCACCACGCGACGATACGCCGGGAGTGCGCACCGTGTATTCGTGATAATAGCCGCTGGGCTCGGGCGGAAGTATTCTCTCGCGATTGCCGAACACGATGCCATCGCGATCAAAAGGGAACGGTCCGCCCTTCCTGATCAGCAGGTTGACCTCGCGCGCCTCGAGCGGCAGGTCAGCGAAGGAGACATCGGGCAGGATTCCCGACGTGCGCGCATCGGACGCGCCCGCGAAAAGCGCTGCCGCAAGCGCGAGCATGGCGGCAGCGAACCAGCGGCAGGATGGCGCATGGATTGCCATAATCCGCGGGAGTCTACTGCAACTCAGGCGCTTTTTATCGCGTCGCTCGGCCGCACCTTGATGTGGAGGTCGCGCAGCTGCTGCTCGGTCACCGGCGCAGGCGTGTCGATCAACAGGTCCTGCCCGCGCTGCGTCTTGGGGAACGCGATGACGTCGCGGATCTGGTCGACTCCGGCCATCAACGCCACCATCCGGTCGAAGCCGAAGGCGATCCCGCCATGCGGCGGCGCACCGAACGACAGTGCGTCCAGCAGGAACCCGAACTTCTTCCGCTGGTCCTCCGGGCTGATCTTCAGCGCCTCGAACACCCTCGCCTGTACATCCTGCCGGTGTATCCGTACCGATCCGCCGCCGATCTCCCAGCCATTCAGCACGACGTCATAGGCCTTCGCGAGCACCTTGCCCGGGTCGGTCATGAACATGGCCTCGTGGCCGTCCTTCGGCGCGGTGAACGGATGGTGTCGCGCTCCCCAAGCCTTCGTCTCGTCGTTGTATTCGAACATCGGGAAGTCGACAACCCAGAGTGGCTTCCAGCCCTCCGTCGCGAAGCCGCGGTCATGGCCTACCTTGGCCCGCAGTGCGCCGAGCGCATCGTTGACCACTTTCTCGCGGTCGGCACCGAAGAAAATGAGGTCGCCCGTTTGCGCGCCGGTACGGGCGAGAATCGCTTGCAGGGCAGCCGGGGACAGAAACTTGACGATCGGCGATTGCAACCCGTCTTCGTCGGCTTTGGCGGCATCGTTGACCTTGATATACGCAAGCCCGCCGGCGCCGTAGATCTTGACGAAAGCGGCGTAGTCGTCGATCTCCTTCCGCGTCAGCCCCGTCTTGTCCAATGCGCCCTCCGGCACGCGCAACGCTGCGACGCGGCCGTCCGCGAGATCGGCGGCGGCGCGGAACACCTTGAAGTCCACCGTCTTCATTACGTCCGTGAGCTCCGTCAGCACGAGCGGCACACGCAAGTCCGGCTTGTCGGACCCATAGTCGCGCATCGCGTCGGCGTACGTCATGATCGGAAACGGCGAAGGCAGCGTGACGTCGAGCGTTTCGCGAAACATCGTGCGCACCAGCTCTTCCATGAGCGCGCGGATCTCGAGCTCGTCCAGGAACGACGTTTCGACGTCGATCTGTGTGAATTCGAGCTGCCGGTCGGCGCGCAGGTCCTCATCACGGAAGCATTTGACGATCTGGTAGTAGCGGTCGAAGCCCGCGATCATCAGCATTTGCTTGAACAGCTGCGGCGACTGCGGCAGCGCATAGAAATGGCCGTGGTTGATCCGCGACGGCACCAGGAACTCGCGGGCGCCTTCAGGTGTGGACTTGTACAGGACGGGCGTCTCGATGTCGACGAAGCCTTGCGCGTCGAGGAACTTCCGCGCCGACATTGCCGCACGATGGCGTAGCAAGAGAGACTTCTGCATCTGCGGCCGCCGAAGATCGATGACGCGATTTGTGAGACGCACCGTCTCCGACAGGTTCTCGTCGTCGAGCTGGAACGGCGGCGTCTGCGAGGCGTTGAGTATCTCGATGTCGTGCGCCAGCACTTCGATTTCGCCGGTAAAGAGTTCCGGGTTGACCATACCTTCCGGCCGCGGCCGGACGAGTCCCGTGATCGCGATGCAGAACTCGTTGCGCAATTTTTCCGCCGTGGCGAACGTTGCGGCGCGGTCAGGGTCGCAGACGACCTGCACGAGGCCCTCGCGATCGCGAAGGTCGATGAAGATGACGCCGCCATGGTCACGGCGGCGATGGACCCAGCCCTTCAGCGTGACAGCCTGGGCAAGGAAGCGGCGGTCGATGCGGCCGCAGTAGTCGGTCCGTTTCACATGCGTCTCCGGAAACCGGTTCGTTGAAGTCTGTAGATGGAGAGGATTCGAGGCGGGCAGGGCGCGCGCTCCGCGCGGCGGACCGCGGCGGCGCGGCAATCCTGCCCGTTCAATTTCGGGTTTCGGCGACGCTCGGCGCGGCGGCCGGCAGCGCGGGGGTCGCGGGTGGCGTAGGACGACCCAGAGTGCCGCGCGGCGATACGACCCCCATCGAGATGATGTACTTGAGAGCCTCGTCGACAGAGATATCGAGCTCGCGCACGCTCGCCTTCGGCACCATGACGAAATAGCCACCGGTCGGATTCGGCGTCGTCGGCACATAGACGCTGATGTGTTCGCCAGGGAGATGACTCGCCACCTCGCCCGCGGGTGCGCCGGTCAGGAACGCGATCGTCCAGCAGCCCGGGCGCGGAAACTCCACCAGCAGCGCCCTGCGGAAGGCGGTGCCCTGATCCGAGAGGACGGTGTCGCTGACCTGCTTGACGGACGAGTAGATCGACTTGACGAACGGAATGCGGCTCAACAGCGATTCCCACAGCGCAATCAGCCGGGCTCCGGCGAAGTTGGCGGCGACGGCGCCCGTGGCGAGCAGGATCAGGAACGAGAGCAGTACGCCGAACCCGGGGATGTGAAACCCGAGCAGCCTATCAGGATGAATGGTTTCCGGCAGCAGGCGCAACGATTGGTCGAGCATGGACACGAGCGCATCCAGCACCCAGATCGTGATGCCGAGGGGCACCCAGACGAGCAGACCGGCGATGATGTAGCGCTTCATGGCGAGTGACGGGTGGGCGCGACGTCAGGTCGTGGTGCCGCTGGTACCGCCGGCGGCTGGCGTCGCGGATTCGGTTTTCTTTTCCGTCTTCGCGTCGGACTTTGCGTCCGGTTTCGCAACCGCAGTGGATTCGCTCTTGGCGTCGGTCGTGGCATCCGCGGCCGGTTTGGTACCGTCGGCCGGTTTGGCGGCAGGTTTCGCTCCGCTCTTGAAATCGGTGGCGTACCAGCCGCTGCCTTTCAGTTGGAACGCCGCCGCGGACACTTGCTTGACGAGGGCAGCCGCATGGCACGCCGGGCAGACGAGAAGCGGCGCATCCGCGAGCCTTCGCAGGGCCTCGACTTCGTGACCGCAGGACGAACAACGATATTCGTAGATCGGCATGGAAACCGTGTTCCTGGCGTGTAGCGCAAAAGCGCTTGATTCAAAAGAAATAATTATAACCGATTCGCGCCATTCGCGACACGATCGCTTCGCCGCGGTGCGCCGTGGTGATATGCGTTCTTTCTCGTTGCCGTGCAAGTCCGCAAAACTGCTTTATCCTTCATTGGCGCGCGACTAGGCGGGAAGGGAGAGGAATGAGCGGTCTGTGGCTCTGGTGGATTGCGGCAGCGGTACTGATCGGCGCCGAGCTCGTCACGGGTACTTTTTACCTGCTGGCGATCGGCATCGCAGCCGCGCTTGGAGGCGTGGCGGCATTTCTTGGCGCCACGGAAGCCATGCAATTCGCGATTGCGGGCGTCTTGGGCGTCGTGCTGACGATCGTTGCGCATCGCTGGCGGCTCGCGCGCGCGACGCCGCCGCCCCAGCCGTCGCTCGACCTCGGGCAGGCCGTTCAGGTCCGTACCTGGAATCCGGACGGCACGGCGCGAGTCGCCTATCGAGGGGCGGATTGGGACGCGGAGCTCGTCAGCGCCGACACTCCGCGCGCCGAGACCATGTACATCGTTGCGACCCGAGCCAACACGCTCGTGCTGTCGGAGCGGAAACCCGCGCCGTGAGCGCCGCGGTGCCGCGGGGGCACGTTAATGACTAGCGGGAAACTGGAGACCTTCGCCATGTGGATCGGATCTTCGCTGTTCACTGTCGTGCTCTTTGTCGTCGCGATCATCGTCATTGCGCAGGCGATCCGGGTCGTGCCGCAGCAGCACGCCTGGGTCGTCGAGCGGCTGGGCCGTTTCTATGCCGTGCTCCAGCCGGGGCTCAATTTCGTGATCCCGTTCGTCGACCGCGTCGCGTTCAAGCATGACCTCCGCGAGATTCCATTCGACGTTCCGAGCCAGATCTGCATTACGAAGGACAACACGCAGCTGCAGGTCGACGGCATCTTGTACTTCCAGGTGACCGATCCCAGGCTCGCATCCTACGGCTCCAGCAACTTCCGCGTGGCGATCACTCAGCTTGCGCAAACGACATTGCGCAGTGTGATTGGCCGCATGGAGCTCGACCGCACGTTCGAGGAGCGCGAGCACATCAACGGCCTCGTCGTCGCAGCGCTGGATCAGGCCGCGGGCAACTGGGGCGTGAAAGTCCTGCGCTACGAGATCAAGGACCTGACGCCGCCGAAGGAGATCCTGCACGCGATGCAGGCGCAGATCACGGCCGAGCGAGAAAAGCGCGCCGTCATTGCGACCTCCGAGGGCAAGCAGCAGGAGCAGATCAACCTCGCGAACGGCGCGCGCGCGGCGGCCATCGCCAAGTCGGAAGGCGAGAAGCAGTCCGAGATCAACGTCGCACAGGGACACGCAGCGGCGCTCCTCGCGATTGCCGAAGCGAATGCGAAGGCGATCCGGCAGGTCGCGGAAGCCATCGAATCGCCGGGTGGCCTGCAGGCGGTGAACCTCAAGGTTGCCGAGCAGTACGTGGCCGCCTTCGCCAATGTTGCGAAGACGACGAACACGGTGATCCTGCCGGCGAATCTCGGCGATCTGGCGGGACTCATCACCACCGCGATGACGGTATTCAAGGCGCAGGCAAAATAGGGGACACGCACGATGGAGCTCAAGGGAAGCACGTTCATCGTCACCGGCGGCGCGTCCGGACTGGGAGGCGCGACGGCGCAAATGGTGATCGAAGGCGGCGGCAACGTCGTCATCGCCGATCTCAAGGAAGCGGAAGGACAGGCCCACGCCAAAGCGCTGGGCGCGCAGGCGAAATTCGTCCGCACCGACGTCACCGACGAGGCGAGCGCCAAGGGCGGCGTCGCAGCGGCAGTCGACGTATTCGGTGCGGTGCATGGCCTCGTCAACTGCGCCGGCATCGTCTATGGCGAAAAAACGGTCGGCAAGGAAGGCCCCCATTCGCTCGCCGGATTCGTCCGCACGATCAACATCAACCTCATCGGCACATTCAATGTCGCTCGCCTTGCTGCCGAAGCGATGAGCAGGAATGCGCCAAATCCGGAAGGCGAGCGCGGCGTGATCGTCAACACGGCGTCGGTCGCCGCGTTCGACGGACAGATCGGGCAATGCGCGTACAGCGCGTCGAAGGCGGGCGTTGCCGGCATGACGCTACCGATGGCACGCGACCTTTCACGCAGCGGCATCCGCGTGATGACCATTGCGCCGGGACTCTTTCAGACGCCGATGGTCAACGAGATTCCGCCGGACATCGCCGAAGCGCTGGGCAAGATGGTGCCGTTTCCGCCGCGGCTCGGGCGGCCGGACGAATTCGCTTCGCTCGTCGCGGAGATCGTGCGCAACGTGATGCTGAACGGCGAAGTGATCCGCCTCGACGGCGCGATACGTATGGCGCCGAAGTGACGCGCGGCTTCCGTCGTGCTATGCTGTAAGACATTGTCGTACGATGGAGATTTGACCCATGGCTACGCTTACCATTCGGCTGGATGAAAAGCTGGAGAAAGCGCTCGACCGTCTCGCCCGAGCCAGTGGACGGACGAAGAGTGAGTTGGCGCGGGAGGCGCTGGTACGCGAGGTCGCCATTGCGCGCTTCCGCGAATTGCGGCGTCGGACACTGCCGTTTGCGGAAGCCCAGGGATTGCTGACAGACGAGGACGTCTTCAAGGCTATTTCTTGAGAGTATTCCTCGACACGAACGTGCTCGTCAGCGCGTTCGCGACGAGAGGTTTGTGCGCCGAATTGTTCGAGTTCATCCTTCTCGAGCATGAGTTGATCACGGGAGATGCGGTTATCGCCGAATTGACGCGAACCCTTCGGGGCAAGCTGAAGCTGCCCGCTGCGCGCCGTAATGACATCATGGTATACGTGCGGGAGGTAGCCTCGAGCCACATTAGGGGGTCGTTACCAGTCGATGCTCGCGTCGATGCAGACGACGCAGTCGTCCTTGGAGAGGCGCTGGCGGGAGCCGCGGATGTCTTTGTGACGGGTGACGGCGCGGTGCAGCGATTGAGCGCACTCGATCGAATGAGGATTCTGTCGCCACGCGAAGCCTGGAATCTCCTTCGTTCGGGAACCCAGGTATCGAGCGGATGAGCTCCCCCGGAAGTGCTATGGTCACCCGCCGCCTTGCCGCGATCGTCATCGCGGATGTCGTCGGCTACACGCGGCTGATCCTTCTTTGATGTTGAGCGCTTCCGGTGCGTGTGCGAGTAGAACGCGTTTGCGGCTGACGCGCGCGTCTACCTCGGCGGCGACACCTTCGTTGCGTTTCGCCATCTCGCGCTGGATCTGCACCGAACAAGTAGCGCGCGCTATTCCCGCCGAATCAGCGCGATCGCCGCGGCGATCATCGCGATGAAGAACACGAACGTCCATGCGGGTATCGCGAGGCCCATGAGCAGCCAGCCTTGCTCCGCGCATTCGCCGCTGCCTTTCAGCACCTTCGAAATCACTTCGGTGAGCGGCAGCGTCTCCAGCATGTAGTCGAGGCCCATCCCGCAGGAAGCGACGCTCCCCTTCGGCTGACCCTGGATCCAGACGTGCCACGCGGCGAGCGCGGCGCCGATGCCAGCGGTGATCAGGGTGAAGAAGGCGTAGACAGCGGGCCAGCCCCCGCGCGGATTGTGAATCGCTGCGATCAGGAAGATGATGCCTGTCGCGATGACGGCGACGCGCTGGAAGATGCACAGCGGACAGGGATCGAGGCCGAGGCCATACTGCAGCCACAGCGCCCAGCCCATCAACGCCGCGCAGACAAGCGCACCGAGAAGGTAGGCAATCCTGCGCCGTGGCAGGATCAGGAGCGCGAGCGACGTCACGCCGATGGTCCAGACGAGCATCCGGTACGTCGTCTGCGTGAGCGACGGATTCGTGCCGAAAGCGTTCAGCAGCATTTCCTGACCGACGAGCGCGACGGCGACCAAAAGACCGGCGAGCGGCCAGGGAATGGCGGCGTAACGCATCATGGTGCGGCGATCCCGTTGTCATTCATTGTTGCGATTGTGCCAGAGCCTGGTCGATGTCCCAGACGATGTCGTCCAGCGTCTCGAGGCCGATCGACAGCCGAATCATCTCGGGCGTCACGCCGGCAGCGCGTTGCTCGTCGTCCGAAAGTTGACGATGCGTGGTAGAGGCGGGATGGATCACGAGCGTTTTCGCATCGCCGACATTTGCCAGGTGTGAGAGGAATTGCACCGCCTCGATGAATTTCTCGCCCGCCTTCGCGCCGCCCTTCACCCCGAACGTCAAAATGCCTCCCGCGCCGCGCGGCAAATATTTGCGCGCCAGCCCTTCATAGCGGTTGCCGGCAAGCAGCGGGTAATTCACCCATTCGACAGCGGGGTGCGAAGCGAGGTGACGCGCGACGGCAAGCGCGGACTCGCAATGCCGCGGCATTCGCACGTGCAGCGTCTCGATCCCCTGCAGCAACAGGAACGCGGAGAGCGGCGACAACGTTGCTCCGAGCGTGCGCATCGTTTCCATCCGCGCCTTCATTGTGAAGCCGAAGTCGCCGAACGTCTCGTAGAAACGCACGCCGTGGTAGCCGCGCGAGGGTTCCGTCATTTGCGGAAAGTTGCCGTTGTCCCAGGGGAATTTTCCCGACTCGACCACGATGCCGCCCATCGTCGTGCCGTGTCCGCCCAGATACTTGGTCGCCGAGTGGACGACGATGTCGGCGCCGTGCTCGAACGGCCGGCACAGATACGGTGACGCGAGCGTGCTGTCGATGACGAGCGGAATGCCGGCTTCGTGGGCGACGTTGGCGAGCGCGGCGATGTCGCAGACGTTGAGCTGCGGATTGCCGATCGTCTCCGCATAGACGAGCTTCGTGTTCGGCTTCAGCGCGGCGCGGAACGCTGCCGGATCGTCGGCGTCGACAAACGTTGCGTCGATCCCGAACTGTGCGAACGTGACCGCGAACTGCGAATAGGTGCCGCCGTAGAGCGTACGCGCGGACACGATATGGTCACCATGCTGTGCCAGCGTGAGCAGCGCCACCATCTGTGCCGCCATGCCGGTGGCGGCGGCGAGCGCGGCGCGTCCTCCCTCGAGGGCCGCGACCCGCTCTTCGAATGCTGCGACAGTGGGATTGGAGATGCGCGAATAAACGTTGCCGAAAGTCTGCAGGTTGAACAGCGACGCCGCGTGGTCGGCGGAATCGAATACGAACGAGGTCGTCTGATAAATCGGTTGCGCGCGCGCGCCGGTCGCGGCGTCCGGGATCTGGCCGGCGTGGAGACACAACGTGTCGAAGCCGAATTTGCGGTCAGCCACGTGCTGCCTCCATCAGCGATCCGCGAGGGGCCGGCGCGCCGAGATCACGCCTGTGTTGACGCCCGCCCAGTTGAGCCCGCCCATGATCCGCGCGTGCTCGATCTTCATGCATCGGTTCTGCACGACGTCGAGACCCGCGTCGAGCGCGATTTTGGCCGCGTCGTCGCTGCGGATTCCGAGCTGCATCCACAGCACTTTTGCGCACTTGGCGGCTGCTTCACGCGCGAGAGCAGGCATTTCCCCCGGTTTGCGAAAACAGTCGACCATGTCGACAGATCCGGGGATGGATGCAACATTCGGATAGCATTTCTCGCCGAGCACGTCGGCGTAGTTCGGGTTCACGGGGACGATGCGATAGCCGTGCTCCTGCATGTATTTGGCCGCGAAATAGCTCGGCCGATACCAGTTGGCCGACAGTCCGACGACGGCGATCACGCGCGAGCGCGTCAGGATCCTCCGTAGTCCGTCAATGTCGTCGACGAGTGCCACTATTGCCAGCTTCGGGACGAATTTAAGGTCGGGTTCGACCCGTTCGGCGCCACGCGATGCGGGCAGGCTTGGTGGACGCGGCGGCCGGCCGATGAGGCCCGGCGGGAGCCGACAGTGGCGAAATTGGGGACCGTCCGATCAGCCGTGAAGGTCCGCCTGCCCACACTGGCCGCATCGCAGAACGTGATTTGCCCGCCAGCCGGCCCGGCAGGAGCAAGGCCCCCAAGCGAAAGAAGCCACCGCAGGAGGTTCCGCATGGTCGTTTGTCCAGCCTTGGCCCGATCGATTGGCTAAGGAGTCTAGCCGATTTGGTTGGCGGTCCGACCCCGATCCGGGCATGCTGGGAAGGGGACAAAACACGCATTCTAGACGGGTCGATCCACGGGCCCGATCCTTGCTTGTCGATTACAGCTTTTAAAGGCGCCATGCATGCAGGCGGTTCGGAGGCAGGATTACGGGGTCATTCGCCGTCTGCCGCCGCATGGCTAGAAGTTCGTAGGGCCTGCACACTATCGCCACCATGGCCTTGTCGCGTTCGTTGAATCGGCTCGAGCTTGCGACCGTCCAGCGGACGGTGTCGGAGGCGCTCGAGCGGGAGGGCTTGACTGCACTGTCGCAGCGCAAGCTGAACGCGCTCGGCCTGCCGCTTGCCTACATCGATCGCAACCAGCGCTACCGGTTCGCGAATGTCGCCTTCCTGACGTGGATCGGCAAGCGGCAGGAAGACGTCATCGGCCGCGAGGTGATCGAGGTCGTTGGGCGGGACGTCTACGCGCTCTACAACGCCTATATCGACGCCGCGCTGGACGGCGAACGGACCACGTTCGAGCGGCAGTTGTCCGCATCGGGTCGACCCCCGATCTGGATTCGCGTCGACTACTACCCGGATCGCACGCCGCAAGGCGCGATCCGTGGCTTCCTCGTCACGTACGCCGACGTCGACAATCTGAAGCATGTCGAGCTCGAGGCAGGCGAGCGCGAGCACCGGCTGAAGCTCGTGACCGACAGCGTTGGCGCGTCGATTATTTATTTCGATCGTCAACTGAAGGTCCGCTTCGCGAACAAGCCGTTCGGCGATTGGATCGGCATCCCGCCCGAAGACCTGCTCGGCCATGCCGTACGAGACGTGCTCGCCGGCGAAGCATTCACCGAGCTCCAAGGCTACATCGAGCGCGCGTTTGCCGGAGCGAGCGTCGCCTACGAGCGCCGCGACAAGCGGACCGGCGGCGACCCGCGCTGGATTCGCGTGTCGCTGTTCCCGGATCGCGACCAGGGCGGCCGCATCGCCGGCGCCTTCGTCGTCATGACCGACATCGAGGACGATGTTCGCGTACGCGACGCGTTGAAGGCGCAGGAAGTCCAGCTCCGTCTCTTCGCCGACAACATTCCGGGGCCGATCGCCTACCTCGACCGTTCGCTGCGCTACACGTTCGTGAACCAGGCATTCGCGAACTGGGTGTGCAAGCCGCAGGATGAAATCTACGGCAACTCGCCCTTCGAAGTATTGAAGTCCGACGTGTCGTCGTTCCTGCGCCCGATATTGAAACGCGCGCAATTCGGCGAGCATGTCGAGTACGAGCGAGTCGGCAAGAACGCGAACGGCGATCGGCGCTGGATGCACGGCCGCGTCGCACCCGATCTCGACTCCACAGGCAAGGTGCGCGGCCTCTACTGCACCGAATACGACATCCACGATCTCAAATCGGCCGAGCAGGCGCTGGCAGCGCGCGAGGAGCAGCTGCGTCTGTTCACCGACAACATCCCGGAACCCGTCGTCTATCTCGACGCCGATCGCAAATACGCGTTCGTCAACGAATCGTTTCTGCAGCTCAACGGACTCAATCGCGACGAGGTGATCGGCAGGTCGTCCGCCGACGTGATCGGCGCCGAGGCAGCGCAGGCGCTGGCACCGTTCCACGACCGCGCGTTTGCCGGCGAGACGCTGATCTACGAGCGAGCGCTCGAGGATGCGAACGGCCGCATGCGATGGATGCGCGGGCGGATGGTGCCCGACCACGGAATCGACGGCCGCATCCAGGGCGTCTACGTCGTCAGCCACGACATTACCGATGTGAAGGAGGCGCAGGATGCCCTTGCGGCGCGCGAGTCGCAGTTGCGCGTCATCATGGACGGCGTGCCGGCGCCGGTCGCCTATATCGACCGCGAAGAGCACTGCCACTACGTCAACCGGACCTTCCTCCAGTACTTCGGGCTGACTGCCGAGCAAGTGGGCGAGCTGCGCCTTCGCGACGTCGTCGGCCACGGCATTTACCAGAGCGCGCAGGCGATGCTGTCGCGCGCGCTCGAAGGTGATGCCACGGCGTTCGACCGGCTGGTGCCGGGCGCCAATGGCGTGCGCCGGTGGATGACGATCCGCGTGGTGCCGGACGCCGGGCCGACCGGCGAAGTGCATGGCGCGTTCGTGCTGATGAACGACATCCACGGCTTGAAGCAGGCGCAAGAGGCGTTGCGCGCATCCGAAGCCGAGCTCCGCCTCATCATGGACAACGTTCCGGCGCGCGTCGCCTACATCGACACCGAGAACCGGTTCCGATTTCTCAACCGGCACAACGAGGAATGGCTGGGCGAGAGCCGGAAGGATCTCACCGGACGCAAGGTCGCCGAGGTCATCGGCGAGGAGCGATTCGCGCAGTTGCAGCCGTTGCTCGCGCGCGTGCTGAAGGGCGAAGTCGTGGCGACGGAGCAGATGCTCGTGCAACCGTCAGGCGATCCGCGCTGGGAATCGATCCATTACGCACCGAACCGGGATGGCGAAGGCAAGGTGATCGGCATCTACGCGGTCCATACCGACATCCACGATCAGAAGAACAACGAGGATGCGCTGCGCCGGGCGAACTGGATGCTGTCGTCCCACATCAGCAATACGCCGCTGGCGGTGCTGGAATGGGACCGCGATTTCCGGCTCGTGCGCTGGTCGCCGCAGGCCGAGAACATCTTCGGCTGGGTGGCCGACGAGGTGCTCGGGATGCGCATCGAGGATAACGCGCTACTGCACGAAGCGGACCGCGAGGCGCTGGCGGGCGTGCTGGCGTCGCTTACGAGCGGCGAGGAACCGCGCGCTACGGGACTCACGCGCAATAATCGCAAGGACGGCGACACCATCTGGTGCGAGTGGTATCACTCCGCGCTGCTCGATGCCGACGGCAAGATCGCGTCGATCCTTTCCTTCGTGCAGGACGTTTCGTCGCGGATCCAGGCCGAAGAGCGGCTGCAATACATGGCCACGCGCGATGCGCTGACGGGCCTGCCGAATCGTCTCCTGCTGCATGAGCGGCTGACGCAGGCGATCGCGCAGGCGAAACGAGGCGGCCGCCGCGTCGGCGTGCTGTTCATCGACCTCGACCGCTTCAAGAACGTCAACGACACGCTCGGTCACCGGATCGGCGACGAGCTTCTGAAAGGCGTGACGAAAGCGCTGTCGACCGCATTGCGCGAGACCGATCTGCTGGCGCGCCTGGGCGGCGACGAGTTCATGGTGATCGTCGACGATTTCGACGAGCCTTCCGTGCTCGGCCGGATCGCGCAGAAACTGCTCGATGCCATCGCGCAGCCCTTCAAGATCGAGGAGCACGATATCTACGTAACCTCGTCGATCGGCATCAGCGTTTATCCCGACGACTCCGACGACCCCGAGGAACTGCTGAAGCACGCGGACGTCGCGATGTACCGTTCGAAGGAGCTCGGTCGCAACACCTACCAGTTCCTCGACGCCGACCTCGCGCAGCGCCGTCTCAAGCAACACACGCTCGAAAGCGCGCTACGCACCGCTTTAAAGGACAACCTCCTCGAGCTCCATTACCAGCCGGTGGTGCGGATCGACGACAATAAGATCATCGGCGCCGAAGCGCTTCTGCGCTGGAACGACCCCGAGCATGGGCATGTTCCACCGCAAGTCTTCATCCCGCTGGCGGAGGAATCCGGCCTGATCCACGCGCTCGGCGAATGGGTGCTGAAATCGGCCGCGGAACAATGCGTGGCGTGGCGCAACGGCGGAATGCCGCTCACGGTTTCGGTGAACCTTTCCGCGCGGCAGTTTTATCGCGACGACCTTGCGCAGCGCATTTCCGACATCGTGAAGGGTGTGGGCTGCGAGCCGTTGTGGATCGAGCTCGAAGTCACTGAGACTAGCCTGATGCACGATCTCGACGCAATCCGCAAGGTGCTGCATCAGCTCCGCGGCGAAGGGTTTACCGTTGCGATCGACGACTTCGGGACGGGCTACTCGTCACTGACACACTTGAAGCATTTCCCGATCGACACGTTAAAGATCGACATCTCGTTCATCGCCGACCTCGAAACCGATCCAGGCGACGCCGCAATCACCGAGGCTATCATCGGACTCGCGCGCGGTCTCAATCTCACGGTGGTCGCTGAGGGCGTCGGCACGAAGCAGCAACTCGATTTCCTCCAGGCTCGCGGCTGTCATTGCTTCCAGGGATTCTGGTTCAGCAAGCCGCTCCCCGTCGAGGAATTCACGGCGCTCGTCGCGTCGACGCCACGCTGAGCCGCTTTTGGCGCGGCGGCGCGCTAACGGGGCTGCCCATAACCGCCATATCCGGCGCGGAACTCCGCCCGGCATCCACCGTTGACCCAGATCGTATTGCTCCAAGAGTTGAAGCCCCAGGTCCGGCCCTCGATGCAATCCCCGGGCGGCGTGCTCAGTTGCCGGAGGATGGAAACCGGCCCGCCGGGGACGGCGCACTCCGCGTTGCGATAGTCCTGCGATTCGCAGATCACTATCGCTCCCTGCGATTGAACCGGGCGTTGGTAGGGATCCTGATACCCGACGCGAAACTCCGCGCGGCATCCGCTGTTGACCCAGATCACGTAGCCGTTGAACCCCCAGGTCCGGCCCTCGATGCAATCTCCGGGGGGTGAGCTCAGTTGCCGGACGATGGAAACCGGCCCGCCGGGCACCGAGCACTCCGCGTTGCGATAGTTCCTCGATTCGCAGATCACCGTCGCCCCGGCCGGCGGGCGTGGGTACGCTTGCTGGTACCCGACTTGAAACTCTGCGCGGCATCCGCTGTTGACCCAGATCGTGTTGTTCCAGGAGTTGAAACCCCACGTCCGGCCTTCGATGCAATCTCCGGGAGGTACGCTCAGTTGCCGGACGATTGCAACGGGCCCGCCAGCCACGGCGCATTGGGCGTCGCGATAGTCCTGTGATTCGCAGGTAACGATCATCGCCTGCGCCACAACAGTGCCTGCGAACAGCGCCGCCGTAGCAGCGACGGCGCCGGTGGTCAGACTTCTCTTGATCCCCATGGTAGTAACCTCCGCTCAGGCCTTCCGCCAGTCTCGCGCGTCGGCGACGCAAATGCTGGCGCGGCGTATTGCTTTAACGACTATATTACCCTTGCGGAGGACAAAACACGGCGCCAAAGCCTCGCCGGGGATTCGTATTCCACGCGATCTTCCAGACGCAGCCGATCCCCGATCCCATCCCGTCGCCCTCCGATCCCGGTAGCGTGGATTCGTGCTCGGTTCAGAGCGCCGTGATCCAGCGCAACAGCGCACGAGCCGGCTCTTCCCACTTCCGCTCGAGCATCATCATGTGCGCCAGCCCGGGCAGGATCTGCGCATCGATGCCGTGATGGCGGGCGGTTGCCTGGACGTCGTCGGGGACGCAGATGCGATCGCCTTCGGCACCCAGGACGAGGAGGGGCGCCGTACCCCGCTCCGGCAGCTGCCAGTGCAGACGCAACGACAGGTCGAGCAGCGCGCGTGGCGACTCGGCGCAAAAATGGTGCGACGCTTCTTCAAGCGTCGCAAGGTCAACGTCGTCGCTGAAATAGTAAGGCCGCAGCGACTCGAGCACGTGCGCGGACAGCTGCGTTGGGTCAAACTGGATCATCTGCATCAAGGTCTCGGGGCTTTCCGTCGCGAGCCGTGCCGCAATTCCGAGAAGTCCGGAGGGCGGGACCGGCGCCATAAGCGCGGCGGCGCGGACGGGGCGCGTCGCCAGGAGCCGCTCGCAAATGGCGGCACCCATCGAGTGCCCGATCAGGATCGGCGGAGCCGGCAACTGCGCCATCACATGCTCGACGTCGGCCGCGTAATCGTCGAGCCCCACGACGAAGAGCGAGTCGCGACCGCCCGATCCACCGTGTCCGCGCAGCGACAACGCATGGGCGGCGTAACCCTGGCGCGCGAACCATGGCAGAAAATACGCGTCCCAGAACCAGCCGTCGCTGTAGCCGCCATGCACGAACAACAGCGGCGGCCTGTGCCCGTTGCGTTTGACGCCGCGGCCGGGGAGGCGCGAACGCAATTCGAGGTGCAGCTCGACAGGAAGCACGGAGGAATAGGACCGGTAATAGTTGCTGGATCAGAACTGCGCGGCGCGTGCAGCGGTCGCCGCGGTCGGCGGCGCAGCGCATGCTACGATGGACGCGCCATGCGTGCCCTTTCCGGCAAGGCCGCCATTCTGCCAGAAGCATCCACTACGTACGATCCCGAATGCCGTCGCTGCCCGCGCCTCGCATCGTTCGTTGACGGCGTTCGTGCGGAACACCCCGGCTATTTCTGTCGCCCGGTGCCGCCGTTCGGTGCGCACGACGCGCGACTCGTCATTGTTGGTCTTGCTCCTGGCATGCATGGCGCGAATGCGACCGGGCGTCCGTTCACCGGCGATTACGCGGGCATTCTTCTGTACGAGACGCTGCACGCATACGGATTCGCATCGCAGCCGGAATCGACATCGCGCGACGACAGCCTGGTGCTGATCGGCTGTCGCATCACCAACGCGGTCAAGTGCTTGCCCCCCGGCAACAAACCGATGCCGGACGAGATCCGCACGTGCAATGGCTTCCTCGCGTGCGATCTCACGACGCTGCCCGCGGGCGGAGCCATCCTTGCGCTGGGGCGCATCGCGCACGACGCGACGTTGCAAGCATTGGGCCGGCGACCTTCGACCTTCGCGTTCGCCCACGGTGCGCGGCACGCGCTCGATGACGGAGTCGTGCTCTTCGACAGTTATCATTGCAGCCGCTACAACACCAACACGCGGCGGCTCACGCCGGCCATGTTTCGTGCCGTATTCGACGACATTGCGGCGCATCTCGACCCGGCGGCGCGAGCTGTCGCATGACCAAGGTTTCGCGGCTTTCGAAGGTGACGTCTGCGGGACCTGCCGAGCCCGCGCCGGCGCCCGCGTTCGATGCGACCGAGCTTCTGCGATCGCTGCCGCATCGACCCGGCGTCTACCGGATGTTCGACAACGCCGGGGAGACGCTTTATGTGGGCAAGGCGCGGGACTTGAAAAAGCGGGTGTCGAGCTATTTTCAGAAGAGTGCCCACGAAACCAGAATCGCGCTGATGCTCTCGCATGTCGCCCGCGTTGAGACGACCGTTACACGGTCCGAAGGCGAAGCGCTGTTGCTCGAAAACAATCTGATCAAGGCGGAGGAGCCGCGCTACAACATTCTCTTTCGCGACGACAAAAGCTATCCGTATGTCTGCCTCACCGGCGATCTATTTCCACAGCTAAGGTTCCATCGCGGCAAGCTCGATCGGCACCATCGCTACTTCGGGCCGTTTCCGAGCGCGGGTGCCGTGCGCGAGGGAATGGCGCTATTGCAGAAGGTGTTCCAGCTCCGCACTTGCGAGAACACGGTGTTCGCCAACCGCTCGCGGCCGTGCATGCTCTATCAGATCCAGCGGTGCAGCGCACCGTGCGTTGGCTTCGTGAACGAGGCGGACTATCGCGAGGACGTGCAAAGCGCGGTCTTGTTCCTGCAGGGGAAGGCGGGTGAAGTGCTGGCGCAGCTGCAGGCGCAAATGGACGAGGCGAGTGCCGCGCTGGAATTCGAGCGTGCCGCGCGCCTGCGCGACAAGATCACGCGCTTGACCCAGCTGCAGGCACGGCAATTCGTCGAAAGCGCAACGGCGGGCGACATCGATGTCGTCGCTGCGGCGGCGGAGCAGGGTCTTGTTGCCGTCAATGTCGTGATGATCCGCGGCGGGCGTCACGTGGGCGACCGCACTTTTTTCCCGCAGCATGCCGACCCGGAACAGCTGCCCGACGTCGTTCCGGCATTCCTCGAACAGCACTACGTCGAGCGGCCGGTGCCGCCTACGATCGTCGTGCCCGAGGCGCCCGACCACGCGCCGCTCGCGGAAGTCCTGTCGGCGCAGGCGGGGCAGCGCGTCGAAATCGTGGGCAATCCCGGCGGCGAGCGGCGCGTCTGGCTCAAGATGGCGCTGCAGAACGCGGGATTCGCGATCCGGCAGAAGCTCGCGCAAAAGGCTACTCAGGACGATCGCCTGGCGGCGCTGCAGGCGGCGCTCAACTTGCCGGCCTCGGCGCAGCGGATCGAATGTTTCGACGTCTCGCACACGATGGGCGAGCGCGCGGTCGCATCGTGCGTGATCTTCGACAGGTTGGCCATGCAAACGGGAGAGTACCGTCGTTTCAATGTCGAACCCGCGCAAGGCGGCGATGACTATGCCGCGATGCGCGAGGCGTTGACGCGCCGTTGCGCGCGCATCCTGGCGGGCGAGTATCCGGCGCCGGATCTGCTCGTGATCGACGGCGGTAAGGGTCAAGTCGCCGTCGCCGCCGAGGTATTGGCGGAGCAGGGGCTGCACGATACGCGCTTGATCGGCATTGCCAAGGGACCTTCGCGCAAGCCGGGCGAGGAAGACATCGTGTTCCCCGACCGCGACGACGTGCTTAACCTTCCTGCGGATCACCCGGGGCTTCATTTGCTGCAGCAGATTCGAGACGAAGCGCATCGGTTCGCGATCCAGGGCCATCGCGCGCGCCGAGCCAAGGCGCGAACGACGTCGATGTTGCAGGAGATCGAAGGTATCGGCGCCAGGAAGCGACAGGCACTGCTCGCGCATTTCGGCGGACTCAAGGGCGTACAGGCCGCGGGCGTGGACGATCTTGCGCGCGTCCCGGGCATAAGTCGCGCGCTCGCCGAGCGCATCTTTGCACTGCTCCATTAGCATTGATGCACGCGGCGCGGATCGCGCTGCGCGGGCACGGTAGAATCACGCGATGCCGCTGAACGTACCCATTCTCCTCACGTGGCTGCGGATCCTGCTGATCCCGGTGTTCGTCGTTGTCTACTACCTGCCGGATGCGTGGCTTGCACCCGCAACGCGCAACTGGACCGCGATGTGGATTTTCGCAGCGGCAGCGATCACCGATTGGCTCGACGGCTGGCTCGCGCGGCGCTGGGGTGTGACGACGGCGTTTGGCGCGTTCCTCGATCCGGTCGCCGACAAACTGATGGTTGCCGCGGCGTTAATCGTTCTGGTGTGGCTCGGCCGTGCGGAATCGTACCTCGCGATCATCATCATCGGACGCGAGATCGCGATCTCGGCATTGCGCGAATGGATGGCGGAGCTAGGTCAACGCAAGAGCGTCGCCGTCGCCTTCGTCGGCAAAATGAAGACGGTCGCGCAGATGACCGCGATCATCGCACTGCTGCTGCACGAGCCGCTGTTCCCGGGGATACCGACGCCGCTGATCGGTACGGTCGCGCTGTGGATCGCCGCGATCCTCACGCTATGGTCGATGTTCCACTACTTGCGTCTTGCCGCGCCGCATCTTGGCGAAAAATAGGCTGCGCGACCCGATTGCTTGAGATAGGTTCTGTTGGTCCGTACTAGTCCGCCGCGCCGACGACTTCGAGCCGATTGGCGCGATGCCGCGCGCCAAACGCTGGGATCTCAGACGGCTCGACCGGCCGGCTGAAATAGAAGCCCTGCATTTCGTCGCAGCCGCGCTCGCGCAAATATTTCACCTGCTCTCTTGTCTCGACGCCCTCAGCGATCACCTTGAGGCGCAGGCTGTGCGCCATCGCGATCACTGCGGAGACGATCGCGGCATCGTCGGGGTCGATCGCGATGTCGCGGGTGAACGAGCGGTCGATTTTGACGCTTTCGATCGGGAATTTCTTGAGCCGTGCGAGCGAAGAGTAGCCGGTCCCGAAATCATCGATCGAGACGTGCACGCCCATGTCCTTGATCTCGCGAAGCGTCTCGGCCGCGCGCTCCGGGTTCTCCATCATCATGCTTTCGGTAATCTCCAGCTCGAGCAGATGCGCCGGAAGCTCGGTCTGCGCAAGCGCGTGCGCGATCTCGATGACAAGGCGCTCGTCGCTGAACTGACGCGGCGACAGATTCACTGCAATGCTAACCGGGCCCGTGCCCTCCGCCTGCCAGGCAAGCGCCTGCGCACAGGCTGTGTGAAGCACCCAGCGGCCGATGTGGCGAATGAGCCCCGAATCCTCGGCAAGCGGAATGAAAAGCTCTGGTAAGAGAAGGCCGCGCTCGGGATGCTCCCATCGCACCAGCGCTTCGACGCCGGTCATCGCGCCGGTGCGCACCGAGATCTTGGGCTGGTAGAGGAGCCGCAACTGATTGGTGTCGAGCGCGCGTCTTATGCCCGCTCCCATCACGATTCGTTCCTCCGCGGGACGGCTGTCGACTTCGGAGAAGAAGGCGAGGCCGTTGCGGCCGGCATCCTTGGCGCGATACATCGCGACATCGGCCTTCTTGAGCAGCGTTGCCGCATCGCCGCCATCGTGGGGACACATCGCGATTCCCACGCTCGCCGACAGGCGGCACTCTTGTCCAAGCAACAGAAATGGCTCCGATAGCGCATCGAGGAGCCGCTGCGCGAATTCACTTACGTCGCCTTCGCGCGCGACATTTTCGGCAAGCACGATGAACTCGTCACCCCCGAGGCGCGCGGCGGTATCGGACGCTCGGATCGTGTCGGATATCCGCTGCGCCATGATCTTCAGCACTTCATCGCCGACCAAGTGGCCGAAGGCGTCGTTGACGTCCTTGAAGCAGTCGAGATCGATGAAGAGTACGGCGAGGACGTTGCCGTGCCGCCGCGCAATCGACAATGCGTGGTGCAGCCGCTCGAAGAACGCGCCACGGTTGTAGAGATTGGTCAGCGTGTCGTAGTGGGCGAGGCGGTTGATGTTCTCCTCTGCGAGCTTTTGCTGCGTGATTTCGCGTCCGATGCCGCGATAACCGCCGAACCGACCCTTTTCATCGAACACGGGCTCGCCGCTGATCGCCGCGAATGTCTCGCCGCGCGACGGATGAACGCGCCGCAACACCACGTCATAAAAAGTCTCGTGCGACTCGAGCCGCGCGCGAAGAAGCGCCCAGCCGCCGTCGGGTGCTTCGACATCCGACAAGTCCCAGTACGCCCGGCCCAGGTGCTGCTCGACGGCAACGCCGGTCACTTCCTCGAAGTTGGCGCTGATCGCGGTGAAGCACAAGTTGGCGTCCTGCTCCCAATACCAGTCGGAGCCGAGCGACGTGAAGCTTCGAAAGCGGGCCTCGCTCGCCGCCAGTGCCGCGGTCCGGTCGCCCACGCGTGACTCGAGCGATTTGCGTTCATGCTCGAGGGCGTCGTTCAGTTCCTGCATCTCGCGCGAGGAAATGTCCTGCGAGCGCTCGAGCAGGTAGCGATCCTGGTCGGCGCTGCCGTAGCTCTGACTCACCTGGTCGAGCAACGTTTTCCAGTCGTCGACAGCGGGCGCGCGACCGGGCGCGAGGCCAAGCCGGCGCAATTGCCGGCGCAACAGGTTATGCAATGACTTCACGAACGGTCGTCAGCGTCATGGTCTGGTTGTGCAGCTCGGACACGGCGCAGCCGGCAGGCGAGATCTCGCCGTATGCGTAGAAGCCGATCTGATGCGAACCGGGCGGCAGCGCTTCGAGCGCGGCTTCCGTTTCTTCTTCCGTGCGCGCGCCAAGAACGAGCCGTCTGCCCACGCAGCTAATTGCGAGCGCAAGCGCGGGCTTCCCGTTCAGTCCTGCTGTCGCGTCGAAGGCGGCGCGCATTGCACCGGCGATCAGGCGGTCGTGATTCGAGCGCATCAGTTGCGCGCGCCAGCCGGTGGGAACGTCGCCCGCGAACGTCATCGATTGCGCTTGCTCATCGACCGATAGAATCGTGCGAACCACCGCGCCCTGCGAATCGCGCGCCTCGCGAATCGACAAAGGAAAACGCAAAGCGGTCGCCGGCAGGCCGGACGCCAATTCGCCCAGATAGTCTTTGTACAGCGCGAGCGCAGGCTTGCCGTCGAGCTCGTAGAGGACATTGCCGTTCGCGCGCGTTACGCGTCGTTCGGGACCGAAGGTGTCCCAGCCACTCCGTGAACCAACGCCGATCTCGAGGGGACCGGTCATTGCGACGGCGACGACGTGTCCGCTCGAAGGCTTACCGTCGACCAGAACCCAGGTTCGTGCAAAGCGGTCGCCGTCGGCGGCAAGACCGCCGGCGATCACGGTGCCGGGTGGCAATGCGTCGGAGAGTCCGCGAACGAGATCGGTCCCGTTCACCGCGAGCCCTTCGGAAAAGACCAGGACCAATTTGGGCGCGGCTGCGGCCAGATTGCGCTACGAGGCGCGCGCCCGCGGCCGCCGAATCGGCGGCGGATTCGATCCGCGCCGAGGCGACGGCGACGTCGGTCCGCTCAAATTGGGCGATCGCGACGACCAGCGTACCGTCGGCTACAAGGTGATCGTGGATTTCGCCGCCGCTCGAACAGCCGACGATCGCGCTTTTGGGAAAGGCTGAGGCGAGCTCATCCAGCGCCTGCGGCGCCTCGGCGTAACCGGGGGCGCCAAACGCGACGACGAGCGTCCGGGCGGAATCGCGCGCTGCGGGGAGCGCAGCCGACCAGCCCTGTCCGGGGCGATGGGAGAACGTCTCGATATGCATATGGGTGACCCGATCCCGCGGTCTAAAGCAATAAGCGGGCCGAGCGGGTTTCGCGATCGCGCAGAGGCCACGGAAAAGCAGTGCCGGCAAGGTCGGCGTCGCGTTGACCCGAGGTGCGCCAAAACAGTAAAATGGAGGGCTTGTTCCCCGATAGCTCAGCTGGTAGAGCGACGGACTGTTAATCCGCAGGTCCCAGGTTCGAGCCCAGGTCGGGGAGCCACAGAATCAATCAGTTAACTGCGCAGAGAGCGACGGACTCTGGGTAATATTTTATTACCGTACTTCGTCCACTGTGGCGCAGCCGAGCGATTCATCAAGCACATGGCACGCGGAGAGCGACGGACCAGTGATCCGTCCCCGTGGGTCGCGAGATCGCTTCCATCAACTGCCAGCGATATGCGGAGCATCACTGCGGCGGGACCGATCGATATCGACCAACGGATTCCTAATCTGCAGTGCACCCCGACATAAGCGCGGCGCTTCGCTCAACTCGATGCGTCAATTCACTGCGTCGATGTAGTTGAGCTGCCAAGTCTTGTCGAAGTACGCGGGGAGTTAGTCGGCCCCTGGATGCCAAGTTTTGCGGCCATCTTCACCAAGTTCGCCAGAGAATCCGCCCTCATTTTTGCATCACCTGGCCTCGATGCGCCTTGGCTGTGATTTCACTGATGCCGAGCTCACCGCTCGGGCGCGACCCCGACATTCGGACCTGCAATTGAGGGTGCGCCCGCGCCCGCGCGCCCGGACCTACGAGGCCTTGCTCGCCGAAGCGATGAAGCGAGTGAGCATGGGCGAGCTTGTGTCAGTGGCGGACGTAGCAGCGGGGGCAGGCGTGCCGCGCGCCACCGCGTACCGCTACTTTCCGACCCAGAACCGGTTGGTCAACGTCGTCGTGATGCGCAGTCTGGGCGCGGCTGCGACCGACCCCCCTTCGCACGCTGGCGACGGTCATGCGAACCTGCGGCGGCTATTTCGCCGCACGTTCCCGCGATTCGCGATGTTCGAGACGCAATTTCGGGCGGCTCTGCTGATTTCACTGCAACAACGGTTCCTCGACCGGGCGAGTCATTTGAAGGAGGAGCCATTTCGCCGGGGAAATCGCCGAGTAATCCTCGACCGCGCAGCTCGGCCACTGCTCCCCGCGCTGGGGGCAGCGCGCTACCAGAAGCTGCTGAAGGCGCTCTCGCTGGTCTATGGGATCGAGCTCTATGTCGTGCTCAAGGACATCTGGGGAGCGAGGGAACGGGAAATCAAGGCGATCGCCTACTGGGCCCTCGACGCGCTCGTTACGCACGCCCTGCGCGAAGCCGGCGGCGAAGGATCGATTCGCGTCCGTGGTGGGCAGAAAGGCGAACGTGGCACTCGTTGACCTGAAGAGATAGCCCAAAACCGGAGGAGCAGTTCAGCGTACAGAGCCTATCCCGAATAGAGATTGCGATGACAATCCTCGACGCACGCGCGAGGCGCAGCATGTCCTTCCCAATGCGGCAAGCGCCTCGAAGGGGCGTTCGGGTGCACTTTGCTTCCACGTCAGCGCCGGCGAGGATTCGATTGCGGCTGTCATCCGAGCGTGACATGCTATCGCCCTTCTGAAGAGGAACAACTGCCGATGCCGAACATTACTGCGGGTTTGCGGGCGGATTGGCGACGATGGCAAACGACAACGAAATCAGGTCGCCCAACCGAATACCGCCGCGACATCGAAGTCGTGATTCATTTCGTCGGCGATGTCTCGGCGCTCGAGGCGCTCGGTTTGCGCGTGTCATTGATTAGTGGCGACCGGGCGCTCGGCTTCATCGGGTTCGCGGAATTTGAACAGCTCGCCCACAACCCTCAAGTGCTCTCGATCAAGAAGGCGGGAAACGTGCAGCCGCATCTCGACCGAAGCGTCCCCGCGATCAACGTTCCAATTGTCTGGCAGTCGAGTCCCGGGTACAAAGGCGCGGGAGTGATCGTCGCGGTCGTGGATTCCGGAATCGATATCGCCCATGCGAACTTCCGGAAGGCCGACGGAACGACGCGGATTCTGCGTTTGTGGGACCAATCGTTTCCGAATGACAAGCCCCTGCCGCCGGGCGCGACGAAGCCGAACTCCATCAAGTTTCCGAACTATAACGGCGATCGTCCGCTGCCCGTGAACTATGGCGCGCTCTACACGAAGGAGGCTTTGGATACCATCCTGAAAGGGCCCCCGATGCCGCCCAGCCAGCTTCCTGGGATCGAGCCTGACGATGATCAGCCCGGGCACGGAACGCACGTCATGGGTATAGCGGCGGGGAACGGCATACAGGCCGATGGCTGCCATCCGTCGGGAGTGTACGTGGGCGTTGCTCCGGAGGCCGACCTCGTCTTCGTCAAGCTGAAGGGACACCAAACCAGTTTTTTGCTCCACGCGTTGCGGTACATCGTGCACTTCGCGGCAACAGCGTCGAACTTCGCCGACAACCGCCCACGACCGGTCGTCATCAACTGCAGCCAGGGTCAGATTGCATATACGGGCGGGGCGCGAATCCTCGTCGAGGACATCGACGACCTGCTGAAGGACAGCACAAGCCGCGTCATCGTGGCCAGCGCCGGAAACGATGGGGATTCGCGCCGGGAGGCGGCCTTTTCCATACCCGCGGGTGGCTCGTTTGTTGTCGCCTTCCAGGTGATCAAAGGAGATCCTCGCGCAATAGAGGATCGCTCGACGGACACGATAGAGATCACCTACTCGTCGGCAGCCGCGCTCACGGTCTCCCTGCAATCTCCGAGGCGCGCCGGCACCATTGGTCCCCTGGGCCCTGGTACCGCCGATGACACGCAAGTTCTCGACGATCATGAAGTCACGATTTCGTCGTCTGCGACGCCTGATCCCGGTTCGGGGAGACGTGAGATTTCGATCGCAGTCTCACCCGCCGCGTCGACCGGCAAGGTGCTCGATGGCATCTGGACGATTTCGCTGACAGAGACCGCGGGTCAGCAGGCCGACGTGCAGGCGTCCATCCACGCTGAAGACAAGGACCTCTCTCCGCGGTTCCTCGATGTCACGAACAAGATCTTCGAGTCCGCTGTCACGATCACATCGCCGGCCCGCGGCGCGAGCGTCATAGCCGTCGCCAACTTCCACCCGGACACCGGCCAGCTGCAGGCGAGCTCGGGGCGTGGGCCCGCTGGCGCACCGCCATCGGAGATCAAGCCGGATCTTGCGGCACCAGGTATGGCCATTTTCGCTCCGCGCAGCCATGCGCGCGGCGCCGACGCCTGCAGCTCCTGCTCCGTCGACTTCTACGTGTACAACTGCGGAACCAGCATGTCCGCGCCACATGTCGCCGGTGTGGTTGCGCTGATGTTGGAACGGAACAAGACCTTGACCTGGTCCCAGGTACGCGCGATCTTGAAGAGCAGCGCGAAGGCTCCAAACCTGCAAGTTCCCCCCGTCGTCTTGCCCAACAATGGGTGGGGAGCGGGCATCGTCGATGCTGGCGCCGCCGTCTTCCTGGCGACTCCATCTTCAGCGCCGGCGAGCGGCGCTGGAGCCGGCGTAGAGGTTCCGGATGCACCACCGATGGAGCCGGATCCCGACGAGCCGTTTGGCCTCAATCCGATTCCGTTCTCGCAAGTGCGACCACTGTGGCCGATGCTGCCAGGATTCGCTCAGCGCACGCGATCGCTTAACGACTTGATGGCCGCCAGTCGGGCGTTTTCGCTGGCCATGGCGCTGGTGAGCACCCATGTCGACGAGGTGCGCCATCTCATCAATAACAATCGCCGCGTGGCGACCGTGTGGCGCCGGCACGGTGGTCCTGCCCTGGTGCGATACGTTCTCGCCGCACCGCTCCAGACTCACCTTGTACTGCCCGAGAGGGTCGCCGGCCACAACATTCGCGCGCTGTTCGATCGTCTTCTGGCGATTCTCGAACGGTATGGCGGTGCGAGACTGCGAATCGATTCGGCGCATTACCGATGGCTGCTCTTGGCATTGCCAGGTAGCCAGATTGCCGATCTCGAGCGGCTCCTGGTCGACGACGTCCTTCCGTGACGCGAGAGGGCGGTACGATCGAGCAGCTCGCCCATGCGTTGGGCGAGGCTCTCCAGCCGCTCCAGGCGCATCTCTCGCCTGGAGCGATCGGATCGTTTTTCGATGACCTCGGTATTCGTCTGCCGCCCGGCCTTCTTAGCCAGGCCCCGCTCCCGACCCGGATAAATGCCATCGCGGGGGCAGCAGGGAATCTGACCCCTCAACTCTTGAACCTGCAGGCCGCGCTAGCGGCCGGGCCAGCGCCGCAAATCATCTCGGCCGGTGCAGCCGTGCTGCAGACGATTGCGGGTCTTCTCGACGCCCTCGCGCACTTCGGAACGGAATTGAATGGAGTAGTACTCGCCTTTCCGGGATTGACTCCGCAACAGCGCACACGGATCACGTCGGTCGGTACGGATCTCAAAAACCGGGCTGTGCAGCGCCTTCTCGTCGACTGGATCGAGGCTAAGTCGTCGTCGTTCGTCACGACCCTGGCGCTCTCGGGTCTCATCGACGATTCAGCGGTCCCAACCGACGTTGCCGATCCGCTCGCGGTTGAATATCGCCTGCGCCGGATTCGATTCGATCTAATCAGCGATCTTCTTGGCAACCCTGAAAGTTTCTTGCAATCGGCCTTCGGCCTTGGGCTGCCCGGCTTCGACGGCCGCGAACTGTTCTCGCGGATTGAGGAGTACATCGAGCAGGCGCGAATGCCAGTGTCGCTCATCACGGCGCCGGGACAGCCCGCGATCCTCGAAGGCTACTTGTTCCGACTGGCCGTCGATCCGACGCAAGCGCCGCCCGGTTTGACATTTCGTTTGCGCATGCCGTCGATTCGAGACTTCTCGCGAACGTTTTCACTCAAGCCGCCATGGTCCGCGGTCGTCGAAACAACCGGACGCTTCCAGGCGGGGCTCGAAGGCACGATCAGCGCGAAGACCGGCGTGTCGCTCCACCCGCCTGCGGGTGCGGCATCGCTTGCCGCACACGTTGCGCTGACTGGGGATTGGGGAGCGGACGGACTGACGCTGCTTGGACAAACCGGCAGCAGCCGTCTCAGCATCCAACGATTCTCCATTCGCGCAGGCATCGACACTGCGTGGAACGGCACTGCGCTCGAGGGCACGCCCGCGATCAGCGTGCGGCTCGATGACGGCAAGGCAGTCATCGATACCTCCAAGGGCGATTCGTTCCTGCACTTCCTCACTGGCGGCATCCGAGGCGAAGGGAACTTTGCGCTCGCCGGCGCTTGGACGCCGCAGGCCGGCCTACACTTCGACGGTAGCTCTGGGCTCGAACTGGCGCTGCCGATGCACGCGGCGATCGGTCCGGCGCGGCTCGACCGGCTGTATCTGCGCGTGGGGTTCGATAGCGACGGTTCCATTCCGGTCGAGATCTCCGCCGCTATCGCGGCGACCGTCGGCCCGCTCGCGGTCTCCGTCGATCGGCTGGGCGTCATCGCACGGGCGCGCTTTCCGAAGACCGGCGGCAATCTCGGCCCGCTCGACCTCGGATTCGAATTCAAGCCGCCTACCGGCGTCGGCTTGTCCGTCGATGTCGGGATCATCAAGGGCGGCGGGTTCCTGTCGATCGACGTCGCCAAAGGCGAGTACGTGGGCGCGATGGAGCTCGACTTCATCGGCATCATCTCGCTCAAGGCCATCGCCATCATCAACACAAAGATGCCCGATGGTAGCGAGGGCTTCTCGCTGCTCATCATCATCACGGCGGACTTTCCGCCGATTCAACTGGGATTCGGCTTCACCCTCAACGCCGTCGGTGGCCTGCTCGGCCTCAACCGCACGGTGAACATCGATGCGCTGCGCGAGGGCGTTCGCACCAACGCGATCAAGAGCGTCCTCTTTCCGCAGGATGTCGTCGCGAACATCACGCGCATCGTCAGTGATCTGAAGCAGATCTTCCCGCCGTTGAACGAGCGGCTCATCGTGGGTCCGATGGCGGAGCTGGGGTGGGGAACGCCATCGATCATCAAGCTCGAGCTCGGAATTCTCATCGAGATTCCCGTGCCGCGCATCGCCATCCTCGGTGTGCTCGCAGCCTTCCTGCCCGCCGAAGAGCTCGCGCTCCTCCGTATCCAGGTCAACTTTCTCGGCGTCATCGATTTCGACAATAAGAGCATCTCGTTCGACGCGTCTCTGTTCGATTCGCGGCTGCTGATTTACACGCTCACCGGTGACATGGCGTTCCGCCTGTCCTGGGGCGACCACCCGATGTTCATCCTGAGCGTGGGCGGTTTCCATCCGGCATATCACGACGCGCCGCAGGATCTGCAGCACATGACGCGACTCGGCATCAGCCTGTTGGGCGGTGACAACCCACGCATCTCGGTGCTGAGCTACTTCGCCGTGACATCGAACACGGTGCAGTTCGGCGCGCGCGCCGAGCTGTACGCTGCGGCCGCCGGGTTCAACGTGTATGGCTTCATCGGGTATGACGTGCTGTTCCAGTTCGACCCGTTCAAGTTCATCGCGTCGTTCGAAGCGGGCCTCGCGCTGCGCGAAGGCACCGACACGATCATGGGGATTCACCTTGCCGGACAGCTATCCGGCATCAACCCATGGAACGCGCGCGGCGAAGCGAGCATCACCATCCTGTTCCTCGAGATCAGCGTCTCCTTCAACGAGACGTGGGGGGACGATGCCACGAAGGTCGAGCCGCCGAAGGAGGACATCCTCGCCAGGCTGACGACGGAGATCAACGACAACCGCAATTGGAGAGCGGAGATCCCTGACAGCAACAACCTGCACGTCAGTATCCGCAAGATGGAACTGCCACCGGATCAGCTTGTGATCCACCCGATGGGAGTTCTCACTTTCAGTGAGCGTCTCGTCCCGCTGGGCGTCGACATCACGAAGTTCGGCAACAAGGTGCCGCTGAATGCGAAGCGCTTCGACATCAAGGCGACCGATCCGGGCATCCTCACCCAGAACGTCACGGAGGAGTTTGCTCCGGCCAACTTCTTCGACAAGAACGACAACGAGAAGTTGTCGAGTCCGTCGTTTGACCGGCTGACGAGTGGCTTCAAGGTGACGGGCGCGTCATCGCTCGTCATGCCAGCCGCGGTCAGTAAGAGTGTCGACTATGAGCTAACATACTTACATAAGAAGCGCACGCAACGGACACGCGCCGGCAAGTACAAGTTGGCGAAGCACGTCTTCAAGGCATCTACGAAAGCCAGCGCCGCCGCCGTGTCGACGCTTTCTTACGCCCGCAACAGAATCTCGGCGAACGCGCCGGACGCGGTCACCATGCAACCGCCGCAATATGGCGTCGCCAATGTGAGCGACATGCGCCTCGCCGGCCCCGATCTCCTCGCGAGCAGCTACACGGAAGCGTCTCAGAAGTACAAGGCGCTCATCGCCCGGCGGCCCGAGCTCAAGGACCAGGTGCAGATATTGGCGCACCACGAACTCAACGGCGACTGAGATGGCCATCGAGATCGGGCGCTATCAGTTCCACCCATGGGCGCGCAAGGGCATCGCCGCGAACATCGCGGAGGGAGATGATCTCGGAGCGGGGAGCGCACCCACGCTGGAGCGGGCGCTGGTGCCGATTGGCGTTTCGCTGAATGACGCCGGTCTCTCTAAGAACTTTGCGCTCGTGAGTCCCGGGGACATCATCGGGATCAACAGCGACATGATCGTGCGCACCGAGCCGCGCAACTGGATCACCGATTACGAGCCGAACTATCTCCCCTTCGTCGAGTTCTACGACGAGGAATTCGCCTGGCGCTACACGCCGGCAAAGGCGGTGGGTGAGAAGCTGCGGCCGTGGATCGTGCTTCTCGTGCTGGAGGAGGGGGAGTTCACACGCAGTCAACGCAAGCTGCCGCTCCCCGGTATCACCGTCACGAACAGAGCCGCGTTCCCGCCGCACGACGAGACGTGGTTGTGGGCACACGTGCACAGCAACGCCGATATCCCGGACAGCGAGCTCTCGAACTTCGAGAAGTTCCTGCTCTCGCTCAACCAGACGCGCAACGACGATCCCGATCAGTTCTACTGTCGCTTGATGAGCCCACGCCACCTCAAGCCGACTGCGGGATACACGGCTTTTCTCGTTCCCGCGTTCGAAACGGGACGCCTCGCGGGATTGGGCGAATCGCAGGACAAGATCAAGGCGATCAAGGCGCAGCAGCCATCGTGGACGACCGCCGGCGGCGCGAACGGCGAGATGCCGGTCTACTTCGAGTGGTACTTCCGCACCGGCGAGAAGGTCGACTTCGAGGAGCTGGTGAAAGCACTCGTCCCGCGCACGATGGATGAACACGTCGGCATCCGGGACATGGATTGCTCACGTCCGGGATTCTTGCGCGCCGACAATCCGCTGCTCGAGGTTCCTGGCACGTCGCCGCCGGTCATCGGTCTCGAAGGCGCGCTCAAGTCTCCGTTCGCCGTGTCGACGGTCTTCCCGAAGCCGCCGGCGGCGAGGGATTTCCAGATCGAGCTGCAGAAGATCGTGAACGTCGGCGCGTCTCCGCCTGCGGATCTCCTCCAGGATCCCGTCATCACCGTGCCGCTGTACGGTGGCCGCCACGCGAAGAAGTTCGCGACGGACGTGGTGAAGCTCGACATCGACAGCAACTCGTGGGTGAACGACCTCAATCGCGACCCGCGCACCCGCGTTCCGGCCGGCTTCGGGACCCGCGTGATGCAGAAGAATCAGGAGACGTACGTGCGCGAAGCGTGGAGGCAGGTCCAGCGCATCCTCGACGCCAATCGGCGCATTCGCGCCGCGGTCTTCAACATGCTCGTGGCGACGAAGTACACGCAGAAGACCTTCAGCGCGCTGAAGGTCGAGTCGCTCCTCGCTGTCGGCCGGCCCGTTCTGTCGAAGGTGATGGGGAGCCCGACAACCATCTATCACCAGCTCCGCGAAAGCCGGCTTCCGACAGCGGTGATCTCGGGCACCTTCCGCCGCGTCGTCAGGCCCAATGGCAAGCTCGCGAAAAAGCTCGGCGTCAGCAAAGGCTTCGATTACTCCGCACTGGTGCAAGGGCTGAACGACGGCTCACTCACCGCCGCCCCTCCGAAGCAGGTGCCACTCGGACTGCCGAACACGAAGGATTTGGCCAAGGAGATCCTCGCGCCGAAGCTTCCACCGTGGGTGGAGTGGCTCATCGCGCACGCGCTCCAGCTGCTGATCGCGCTACTGGCCGCATTCGTATTGCTGGCGTTCACTACCGGCGCGTTCTTTCTCTTTGCCGTGCTCGCGATTGGCGCCCTCGCGGGATACGTCTACGCCAACACACTGAGAGGCGGCGACGAGGCAGTGGCGGCAAT
This sequence comes from uncultured beta proteobacterium, assembly GCA_963724975.1. Lineage (GTDB taxonomy): Bacteria > Pseudomonadota > Gammaproteobacteria > Burkholderiales > Casimicrobiaceae > CAIWHR01. The sequence goes on from CAVRXB010000009.1 coordinate 79,734, forward strand.
CCTGCTCGATCCGACGAAACAAGTCGACGCCATTGCGAGCATTCCGCCGCAGCCGAACTTCACTCTCACGATCAGCGACGAGGTGAATCCTCCGCCGGCGACCCTCACTACTGCAGGCAACGACAGCATCGAAGCGAAGAACTATCGCGTGGCATTGGCCGATCGAGTGAAGCGCATGGCGATCACGGTGCCCGTGAGGGAGCTTCAGGCGTTCGATCTCGTGAACGCCCAAACCAAGGTGAGCGTCGCCTTGAATCCGCGCGTGTCGTTTCCCGAGCGGTTATCGGCCGTCGTACGCTTTCCGAAATACATCAAGCTCGACGTCCCCGAGCTCATGTTCCCGGCGATGGCCTATCCGGACATCACGAACCCGATGTACAAGCCGCTCGCCGACATCTCGCAGGAGCTGATTCTTCCCAATGTGAAGTTGATCCCGCCCAACACGATCTCGCTGCTGAAGACCAACCAGAAGTTCATCGAGTCCTACCTGGTGGGGCTCAACCACGAGATGGGACACGAGCTACTGTGGCGCGAGTACCCCACCGACGAGCGCGGCAGCTACTTCCGGCAATTCTGGGATGTGAATGGAATCATTCATCCCAAGAGTGCCGAGGAAGCAGCGGCATTGACGCCGGCGCAGATCGCGGCCGAGCAGGCTAAGCTCACCGAGGAGCACAAGGACATCAAGCCGATCGATACGTGGCTGCGGGCGAGCACGCTCGACAGCCACAACAATCGCTCGACGACCGGTGCCACGTCACAGGTCGTGCTGCTGATCCGCGGCGATCTACTCAAGCGCTATCCGAACACGCTCATCTTCGCGCAGAAGGCGATTCCCGGCGATGCGAAGATCGATCCGCAGATCGACACGGACCTGACGACGGCGGAGTTCGACACGCAGCTCATGTTCCCGCTCTACAAGGGCGACCTGCCGCCGGACATCAAGTTCTTCGGCTTCGACATGACGGTCGAACAGGCAAAAGGCACCGAGCCGCTCGGCGAGTTCACCGACAAGCTCGGCTGGTTCTTCGTGATTCAGGAAGTCCCGGGTGAGCCGCGCTTCGGCATGGACCTGGCTTTCGATCCCGGCACCGATGGCCTGTCGTGGGACGACTTGGCGTGGGACAAGTTCGGCGCTGAGATCACCTTCATCACGAGGGGCGTCAAGCCAAACCTCGGCTTGGCCGCGGCCGATCAGAACATGTGGGGCGCCGACTCCGCAAAGATGGCGTTCATCCTGTTTCAGAAGCCAAGTATGGTCGCGGTGCATGCGACCGAGATGCTCGAGAACCTCACCGCGTAGCCTCCCAGAAGACGCCGCTATGCCCGAAGACGACCAGTCGCTGCAGGACATCCAGACACTCCGCGCGCAGCGGAACGCGCTGGACGCGCAGGTGTACGGTGCGCGCCTCGAGCTTCAGAAGCTTCGCTCCGCGCAGACGAAGCGCGCTGCCGGGGAGACTGCGCGGCCAGCTGACGACGCACGGGTGCAGGAGCTGCGCGCCAGGATTGCGGCGCTCGAAGCGCAGCTGCGTGAGGTGAACGACGGCTTGAACGAGATTCAGGACGCGATCGAGAAGGCGAAGCGCAGCAACGACATCGTCGTCGCACTTCGGAAGCAGATCGAAGCGATCGATGGCCAGGACGATCTACGGCTGGCGGAGCTGCAGCGCGAGCTCGGCAAGGCGTCGGACACCGCTGGAACCGATCAGCAGAAGGCAGACGCCGCGCGCCGTCGGCAACCCGCGCTGGAGCGCGAGCAGGAGGACTTGCAGGGACAGGTCGGTGCAGCGCAAGGCTCGTTGGGCGAGCTGGTAAATCAACAACCGGCCGGTGTCGCCGACCTGCTCGAGCAGATCAAGGCGAAGAATGCCGAGCATGAACGGCTGAAGGACGCGCTCGTGAAGAGCCGCGCCGACCTGCATTCGGCGATCGGCGGACTCTACGTCAATCCGCATCCGGCTGATCAAGTCGGCCGGCTCGACGACGGCATTCCCTTCCTGCTGCTGCCCGTCCGGATTGAAACCCGCTTCGTCACGACCGGCAATACTCCGGAGATGTGGCTACGCATCTACCCGGACGACATCGCGATCCATACGCACGAGGAAACGCTTACCGGCGGCGAAGTCGTGCAGGGCAGGGCGTACTGGACCCAGCTGTTCGACGCCGCGAAGGCTAACGGTCCCGATCTCGAGGATCGGAAGAAGGCGGCGTGGACCCGCCTGACGGTGCTCTTGCCTCCGCAACGCGCGGCGTGGGTGGTGCTGAGCACGAAGCCGACGAACTGGAGTGACAGCCTCGCCGCCATCCCGAACGCCGACGCCCTCTTGTTTCCGGCGCACGACGCGACGAAGACCAATGCATGGTCGCGCGCCCCGCGCACGAACGTGATGCCCGACAAGTTCGTGGTGATTCTCTATCAGGGCGGCACCGTCATTAACCAGATTCCGGGCGCGCTGATTCCGGATGAGCTCTTCGTGGGACCCGATCCGTTCGACGCGAAGAACGCCTTTCAGACGAAGGACACGAAGCTTGGCTTCGGCGCCGACTACGATTGGACGTCGGACTTCGACAAGGCGATCGCGGCGGGATTGGGGTTCAAGATCCCGCTCGTCGGCAGCCAGGTGACGGAGGGCTTCGACAAGATCCTCGTGCTCGGCGTCACTCTCTCCGCCACCGAGGTAGAGAGCCAGGTGATGGTCGAGGAGCTCATCAACAACCACCACTATTCGCCGAAGGGCTTCAGCATCGTTCCGCAAGGCACTCCCACCAACAACACCGATCAGAACGGATCGGGCTACACGCGTAACGACCCGTTTGGCAGCACCAGCTACATCGTCGAAGCGGGCAAGCCGCTCTTCACCGATGCGGACGACTGCGACGGCCGCAATCTCGCCGACGCGCTCGGCATCGAGTACGCACCGCTGCAGAACATCATGCACAGCGACGCGCGCGACTATCGCGAAGCGGTCGTGATGAACAAGGCGCTGTATCCCGGCACGTTGGGGTACTACTTCGGCACGATGATGCAGCCGTTGCTCGACGCGAACGCCCAGGACGAGGTGCGCGACTTCTTCGTCAATCATGTGACCGGCCGGGGGCCGCTCGCGGCCATTCGCGTCGGCGACCAACCCTACGGCGTGCTGCTCACCAGCGACTTCTCGAAGTGGGTCGAGCCGAACCGGCAGTTTCTTCGCCAATCGTCGTCGTTTTACCCCACGCTGCTGAAGGTGCTGCAGACCTACCAGCAAGTGTGGGCGGCGCTGCTGCCTTCTCTGAACTTCGTCGGCAAGAAGTTGAGCGACCCGTCCACCGTGCTGCTCGACGTGCTCGGCCTTCAGCCGGGATCCGTCTCCTTCGATCAGCGCAATGCCTGGAGCACTGACGACCTCATCGACCAGGCGAACTTCCAGACCGGTGGCAAGTACGTCGAGGATTTGCGGCAGAGTTACCGCTCGAAGGACCTGCTGCTCACCTTTCTGCAGCAGATGGGTGCGCAGATATCGGAAGCGAACGGAAAGCTGCGCATCCCTCAGTTGCTGCGCCTCGTGTACCACCACGGAACCACGGCGCTCGACGCAGCCAACCTCATCGACGCAGTGCCGCTCTCCGAGGAGAAATGGATTCGCAATTACGACGAGGCGGCGAAGAAGAACTACCTCAACTGGCTCGCCGAAGCGTGGAACGCGACGGTCCTCGAGCGCCAGGATTTCGGAGTCGGCGTCGCGCCGCCCAATGCGTTGCTCTACCTGATGCTCCGCAAGTCACTCCTAGAGCAGCTGCACAATGTCGCCGCTCGCTGGCTGGAGGGACGCGGAGTCTCCGTCGCTGAGACGTCGCTGGTGCGCAACTTCCTGAATATTCGTCCTGAACCGACGCTCAGCAAATGGGAAGTGATGAAGGCGCCAGTGAGCATCGCCGAGGCCAACAGTCCGCTGGCTCATCTCACCGTTTCTGAATACCTGCTCGGCAACAATGATCCCGCGGAAACGACCTTCCTGAAAGAAGTGCGAGCGGCCATCGGCGAGCTGGCCAATCTTCCGACCGCGCGGCTCGAGCGCTGTTTCACCGAGCACATCGACGCCTGCACCTACCGGCTCGACGCATGGCAATCGGCGCTCTTCCGCGTGCGGCTCCAGGAGCAGCGCGGCGTCTCCATTGCAGGCGTGCGCGATCAGCGGCGAAAAGGCATCCATCTTGGCGCGTACGGATGGGTGGAGAACGTGACGCCAAGCACCAAGCGCCAGCTTGTGCGCGAGCCCGTTCACCCCAAGCTCCAACCACCGAATGGTGCGCCGCTGTTCGAATACACCGACAACGGCGGCTTCGTGCACGCGCCGTCGCTCAATCACGCGTCGGCAGCGGCGGTCCTGCGCAGCGGATACATGACGCACGCTACGCCGCTCCATCCCGACGTGATGGCGGTCAACCTCTCGTCCGAGCGGGTGCGGCGTGCGCTGTCGATCCTTCAGGGCATCCGCCAGGACCAGACCCTCGAGGCGCTGCTCGGCTATCAGTTCGAGCGCGGCTTGCACGATCGCGCGTCGGCGAACAACGCGCTCAACCTGAACCTCTACATCTATTCGTTTCGGGACAAGTACCCGTACGAGCAGCACAGGGTGAAGCAGCAAGGGAACGACGAGGCGGACGCAGACTACAAGCCGCAGGTCAGCATCGCGGCCAGCAACGTCGTTAACGGCGTGAAGCTGGCCGACGCCCCGCAGAGCGAGATCGAAGCCTTCCTCGGTACCATTGCGGAGATAACGGCCGACGAGCGCACCGCGATCATTCAGGAGCGCGACAAGCTCTCGGACACGCTCGACGCCGTGAAGGATCTGCTGCTGTCCGAGAGCGTGTATCAACTGGTGCAGGGGAACTTCGATCGCACCAGTGCGACCGTGAATGCGCTGCAGGAAGCGCGCATCCCTGTCGACCTCGACGTGGTGAACACGCCGCGGAGCAGCCACTTCAGCTTCACCCATCGCGTCACCGTCCAGTTCGAGGCACTCGACGCCAACGCGGCAAGCAGCAATCCATGGAGCCCCGTCCCCATGACGCCGCGCGCCCGAATGGAGCCTGGCATGAATCAGTGGCTGGGCTCCATGATCGGCGACCCGGTCAATTTGATCTGCAGCATCGGGCGGCTGCAGGCCGACGGGTCGCTGGCCGACGTGCAGGTTGTAAGGGCCGATGATCTGCAGTTACAACCTATAGATATGGTCTACATGTCCGGCACGGAGCTCAACACCGGCACGTCCGAGCCGGCGAAGGAATCGCGGACCGCAGTCTCGGAGATCGAGAGTCGTGTGGCCTTCGTCTATCGCCAGGCCAGGGCTCTCGCCGACGATGTGCCGGTGCGCATCGAATTTCTCAAGCCCGACAACGTCGTTGGAAAGAAGACGCTCGGTGAAGTACTGCCGCTGCTGCGCATGCTGCGCTCGATCATAGTCGAGTCGCGCTCGCTTCACGCCGAGGACTTCGATCCGCCGTCGAAGGAGAGCCTGAGCGATCCGCCAAACCCCAAAGGCTACGATCTGCCGGAGCTTCAGGGCCGAGTACAGGTGGTGCAGGCAACGCTCGGCGCGCTCGTGACATCGATGGGGAATCTTCCGGTTCAGGCCCAGGTCAAGCAGAGCGATGGCTCGATGAAGACGGTCATTAAGTTGGCGGATGCCGTCGTCGAGCTCGATGCGGCCAACGCGCAGTTCGCCGACGGCCCGACAGTCTTCAGTAATGCAGGCGCGATCCAGCTGCAGCAAATGTTGCTCGACGCCGCCAATCACGGCATGGCCTATGCCTTTCCCTCGGCCGTCACGCCGGTCACAGATGCGCAAAAGATCCCGCTCCTCGAGCAAGCGCGAAGCGTGCTTCACCGGCTGAGCGTGGCAGTCGAGAAGGCGGCCGCGTTGATTGCTGACATCGCGCTCGACGCAACGATCGAAAAGCGAGTGGCGGTCTACGTCGAAGCGGGCAAGCAGCTGTTCAGCGACGCCTTCACGATCGTCCCGCGTTTCGTCTACAACAACGAGGCGGACATCATGCAGTCGCATGCTGCCGAGAGCCAATTGCTCGATCATGCGAGGACCGTGCTACACATGTCCTTCCCGGCTGACGAATGGCTGCAGAACGCTGCGCATGTCCGGCCGACGCTCGCGCGCTGGGACTACGTTCGAACGCTGCACGAAATGTTGAACGCGTCGACTATCGAGCTGCATCCGGTACAGCTTCCGTTCCGCGCGAAGGACAGTTGGGTCGCCGTCGAGTTCCCCGAAACGTACGAGTCGATCGACGACGATGGGAACCCGGTGAATATCCCGTTCACCATCTCGCACGATACGCTGTCGGCGACGATCCATGGGGCGCACGCGTTCGCGGCTGGCGCAAAGCAGAGTGGTCTTCTGATCGACGACTGGACCGAGGTGATTCCGACCAGCAACGAAACGACCGGCATCTCCTTCAACTACAATCAGCCAAATGCGATGCCTCCACAGGCGCTGCTCCTCGCCGTCACGCCGAAGATCACCGGCCATTGGGACTGGAACGATCTGGTCGGCGTGCTCGAAGACACCTTGCTGCGCGCGAAGCTGCGTGCCGTCGAGCCTCTGCTCCTCGACAAGCAAGACAAACCGGAGCTCAGCGTGCTGTTACCGGCGCTCCTCGCCGGATTCTCTGAGTACGATGTCGACGTATCTCTCGACTATCGACTGAATCTGCTCGCCGTCATGCAGGATTCGCCGATCAAGACGGCATTCAGTCACGCAACCTCTTAGCTCGGAACGCTGATGCCAGGCGTCATCGCAGTGAAGGACAAGCTTCTCAAGGCCGAATATCGCATTCCGACCATCACGGCGTACAACCGTCTCGAGGCGACGCCGCGAACGACGAACTTCGATCGCAGCCTGAAGGCGGAAGTGCGCGACGCCACGTGGATGCTCACACGGCAATGGCAGCTCGGAGAGTTTCAGGGCGAGGATGCGGCATCGGCGGTGACGGCGCAGATCATCGGCGAGCATACGGCGATGGACCGGCTGCGCTTCCTGAAGAACAGCGTCAGCGTGTATGACCAGAGCGTGCCGTTGGAGACGCACGCGGAACGCGAGACTCTGACGGCCAATCTGTTCCTCGCCGTGCAGATGGGGCGCTATTTCGTGAAGCTGATGCGCGCCAATGGTCTGGACGCAGCACTCGACAAGTTCCTGGCCAAGTACAAGCTCGCCTATACGATCGAGCGCAACGACATCGAAGGGCAACTCCTACTGCGCGCGAGCACTGGACGCGTATTCGACGGCTTCGTCCTGCATCGTGACATCAGGACGCCGGATGGCGGAGGGACGGTCTTCGAATCCTGGTTGGCAGGCGAGGGATTGTCCGTTGCGTCCTTCAAGCCCCTGGCGGACGCCTTCGTCGCCTGGCACGCACGAAACTACAGTCAGCCGCTCAATGCCGCCGACGCGTGCTGGCTGCCCTCGCAGCTCGAGTACCAGTTCGCCGTCGCATCGCCATCGGGAGTGGAGCGTCCACAGGCGACCCTCCTCGCGGAGCAGTATTCCGAAGGGCATCTGGACTGGTACTCATTCGACCTCGATCTGCGACAAAAGGTCGTTCTCGATCCGGATCCCGCGCCGGTCGCGGTGACGGAGCAGTACTCGTCGTTCATTCCAGCACCCATCAAGTTCAAGGGGATGCCGCTGCCGCGCTTCTGGATGATGGAAGACAGCCAAACCGACTTCGGAAAGATCGACACTTCGGTCACGGGCCTCCTGCATCTATTGCTCGCTGAATTCGGACTGATCTACTCGAACGACTGGTTCATGCTGCCGTATCCGCTGTCGATCAACACCGTGTGCGAGATCAAGAACATGGTGATCACTGACGTCTTCGGTCAGCATGTGCTCGTCAGGCCCGCGGGTCGCGGGTCGGAGACGTTGTGGCACCGCTGGGCCATGTTCCACCACACCGATCGGAACAATGCAAGTCGCAACACCAACATCTTCTATCTCGCGCCCGCGATCACCAAGGCACTCGAGAGCGATCCGCTTGAGGACGTGACGATGCTCCGCGACGAGATGGCGAACATGGTATGGGGCGTCGAGAGCACCGTGCCATCGCAGGCAGGGCGGGGAGTGAGCGGGATGGAGATGGCGCGTCCGGAAAGCGAGCCGGCGCCATTCGTCCCGGTCGGTGACACCGCCGCGATTCGCTACTTGCTCGGCACCACCGTCCCGGAGAACTGGATCCCTTTCATTCCGGTGCATCTGCCAGGGAGCGACGCCGAGATCCGGTTGCAGCGCGCGCGACTGCCGGGAGCGAAGCCGCCCAAAGGTGCGTTGCTGAACGAAGCGCAGCCTGTGTACTTCATCAACGAAGAGGAGGTCCCGCGCTCGGGCATTTCGGTTCAACGCTCGTACCAGCGAACGCGTTGGCTCAATGGCAGAACGTATCTGTGGATCGGTAGAAGGAAAGAGACCGGGAAGGGCGAAGGATGGAGTAATCTGAAGTTCGACCAGATTGAGGATATCCTTCCGAACCGTGGTTAACCGTAGGTATAGCCACCACAGTCACCCAACGCCGCGCGTGGTTGATCAGCCGGCAGACCCCGCCGCGTGTCGGGAGCACGGTGGCTCACCAGTACTCCACTACTTGTCTCTTCCGCGCGTGCACGACGAGATGCTCGCCGCGGTCGCGGGGAGCCGCTATTGCACGTTGCGGGTCCGTATTTCGCCATCGATGGTTTGGTTGCGCATCGCGCGGTGCGCGCGACGCGCTGCCCAGAGGAAATAGATGACGGCGACAACGATGATGCCCATGACGATGGCGAACGCAAGGATGGAGAGGAAGAACACTACCAGCATGACTGCCACGCAGACGATTCCTGCCATGAGCTTGCCAAACCACGTCTTCGGTTGCACCGAAACGTGGATCACACGCACGGTCCGCGGTTGCGATGGTTGAGTTGTTTGCGGTGTTTGCTGATTGGGAAGTTGTTTCATGATGAAGTCAATCCTATAACCGACACGCGCTCGACACAAACATGTACATACCTCATTGATGACCGCGCGTCGCCATGCGGTTTCAACGAACCATATAGCAGCGGTCCCCGGCTGCCAAGCGTCTTGGGATGCGGTCTGCGAGCCTCTTCGCGACTCAGTGTTCTCCGGTGTTTCGTTGCAAACATGACCGCCAACTGAAAGCAGCAAAGATTACTTGCCGGCAAGGCGTCCGCGACCTTTGCGCGATTCTTTTGAGCGCAGTTGGGCACGCATGAACAAACATTGAACAGCGGACGTGGCAGAAATATCGTGAAAACTAATCGGTTGGTCACATGAGTCCAAAACTACGAAGCAGGTGGTCGCAGGTTCGCAAATCTGCGTCTGCAGAGGCAACGAACCCCGGCAATATCGCGACGCCGAATTAATCCTTCCTAGGGGAAAACTCGGCAAACCAACCGAAAATATTACCGGCTGTTTTGGCCAAGATCGTTGACTGGCGCGGCTTTCCGGGCAACGACCGGACGGACTGTTAATCCGCAGGTCCCTGGTTCGAGCCCAGGTCGGGGAGCCATCCTGCTTGACTTCCAGCGATAGCGCTCACTAACTTTTGGTCTATTTTGGGGTCTATTTTTGGTCTGCTTGCTCCGTCGCTCTCCGGCCGAATCGCATTTGATATCAGCGTCTTCAAGCGTTCTTGTCGGGGTCTAATGCGCTCCGTCGCTCTTCTCGCCAATCGCATTTGAGATCAGTCCCTTCAAGCATTGTTGTTGGGTCTATGCGGTCGGCGTGCGGTCCGTCGCTCGTCGTCGTTGCGGCGCTGGGTCTTTTCCTCGACTTGACAGCGCTAGTCGAATGCGACCGAGCGTATCGAGCAATGCACTCGGCGCAGAAATCGGTATCGAGCAGGCTCAGCGGCGCATGGCCGCGAAGCGCTGCATTCGGAGAATTGAGCCAGTCGCCTGCGGCAGCGGGATTCCCAAACACTTCACTCGCGCGGCGCGTACGCTGGGCCAAGCGCAGCAGTTCGATTTCTTTCCCATAACTCGGCGGTCCACCAGGACGAAACTTCGTTGTCGATCAGACGCCCTCGGCGGCCACAGCGTCATTCACCTTCAAGATGCGGACTGAGGTCACTCGCGCTGTGTAATACACACACGATCGCGATGCCATTTGGTATCACAGAAGATCACATATCACACGAGCGGAAAGCTTCGTAAGCCAGGGGCCAGCTCCTCACGGCTGCGGCCGAGCAGGAATTGCTCGGCAAAGAGTTGGAATTTAATTTCGCATCAATGTCGTCGATGAACGCATCCGCGCGCGTGACGTGGTCCCCGAGGAACTACACCGGCTTCATGAACCCATTACACCTGATACGGATATAAGAGATCAAGTTCGCCAAGATCCGCTGTCTGCTGTGGCGTGTCGCGGAGGACATTCAGATTGGCTCGGTGACTGTCGCTGACCGGCCAGGAGCCGCCAAATAGGTCGATCTCAGAAAACGCTCTAGACCAGACGTTGGGCGACATCCTTCGCACTGGTTCGGGCCAGCGTCTATGGCCTCTTTAGCAACGTCCCTCGATTCTAGTAGACGACTATCGCCGTAACCGATGGTTACAGGTGCGCGGCCGACGCTTGATCTGCCTCAAGCCGCGCCACTCCTTGTAAATGCAACGTGGGAGAAGCGCGGGCCGAATATCAGTACGATCGACCGACGGCGTTGGTTGCCGATCTGGTTAGTCGTCCGGCGATCGGGGGGGTCGCCACCAGCGCAACTCACGGGTTCTTGGCACCGCTCGAAACACGCCTGCTTACGATTGCGGGTTCAACACTGGCAAGCGCTTCGCCCACTGCGCGACGACGAAGCAGCCCACAGCGGCACTCGTGGCGATCGCGAGGTCGTCCGCGTGCAGGACCCCGAACTTGAACAGGTCGCGCAAGAGCGGTACGAATAAGACTAGCGCGAGCATGGCGAGTGTCCCGCCGACGACCAACCACAGCGCGGGATTCTTAGGACGCAGCAGCGACGCGAGATGCTTTGAGCGCGAACGGCTCGCAAGAATAAGGGAAAGGCTCGCGAACACCATGACGGTGAAGGCCACCGCGCGGGCCTCTTCCGTACTTTGACCTCGGTGAAGCGCGATACCATAGACGGCCATCAGTGCCACCAGCACGATCGCCCCTTGCACGCATCCGAGGAGGACGGTCGCGCGATCAAATAGCGACGTGTCGCGCGGCCGCGGCGGCTTCTGCATCGTATCGGGCTCCTCCGGCTCGGCCTCGAAGACGATTGAACACGATGGGTCGATGATGAGCTGCAGGAAAAGGATATGGACCGGCAACAGCAGCAGCGGCCACGAGAGAATGACGGGAATCACCGACATCCCGACGATCGGGATGTGGACCGCGATGACGAAGGCGAACGCCTTCCGCAAGTTGTCGAAGATCCGGCGCCCTAGGCGTACCGCGGTGACGATCGACGAGAAGTCGTCGTCGAGCAATACCAGCGCAGCGGCCTCGCGTGCAACGTCAGTGCCGCGCCCACCCATTGCGATGCCGATGTGGGCGGACTTGAGCGCCGGCGCGTCGTTGACCCCGTCGCCGGTCATCGCGACAACTTCGCCGCAGGCTTTGAGCGCAGTCACGATGCGTAGTTTGTCCTCCGGCACGGCACGGCAGAAGATGTCGACTTCGCGGACACACGACGCAAGCTCCGCATCGCTCATTTGCGCCAGCGCGGGGCCCGTGACATGGTGGTATGGCGTCGCGAGCCCGATCTCCCGGGCAACACTCATCGCGGTGGCGGGGTAGTCGCCAGTGATCATTACGACCCGGATGCCGGCGCTACGCGCCTCAGCGACTGCTGCTGGCACCGTGTCGCGAACGGGGTCGGCGAGCCCGATGAGCCCGACAAACGCGAACGCAAAATCATGTTGCAACGACGGCAGCTCGCCCAGCCCGAACGTCGCCTGGGCCACGCCCAGCACCCGCAGTCCTTGCGCTGCTAATGCCGTAGCCGTGCGTTCCAGCGCGGTTACGACGTCGGGTGGCAAATGACACAGGTCGAAAATAGCCTCGGGTGCACCTTTCGCCGCGATCACGTAGTTGGCGCGATCGGGCGATCGCCAGACGCGCGAGATTGCCAGCAGCCCTGGCGACAGCGGATATTCGTCGACGAGCATCCAGTCGAGATGAACGTGTTCGGTGCCGCTGAGGAGCCGTGCGGTGGCCGTCTTGATCGCTTTGTCCATAGGGTCAAATGGATCGCGCTGGCTCGCGAGCATCGCGAATTCAAGGAGCTCGTGGAAATGCTCGGGCAATCCGGAATCGGGTGTCGTAGCAACAGCGAGTTCCCGACCACCGGTGTGCAGCACGACGAGCGACATGCGGTTCTGTGTCAGCGTGCCGGTTTTGTCCACGCACAGCACCGTGGCTGATCCGAGCATCTCGAGCGCAGGCACGTGCCGCGTTAGCACCCGATTCTTGGCGATGCGCCAAGCACCGAGCCCCAGGAAAATTGTTAGAACGACGGGCAGCTCCTCCGGAAGGATCGCCATCGTAAGCGTGATGCCGGCGAGGATCGCATTGAGCCACTCGCCATGCATCAAACCGTACGCGACCGCGACCAACACGCTCAATCCCGCGCCACACCACGCGAGTCGCTTTACGATGAGGCTCGTCTCTTGCTGGATGCGTGTGGGCTCGGGCCGAACCGCCGCGAGCACGCTGCCGATCCTGCCCAACGCCGTGTGTGTGCTGGTCGCGAGCACACGCGCCATGCCCTTGCCCTGGACGACGAGCGAGCCGGAGAACACATAGGGCGTCTGTTCGCCTCCGGGCGCGCCCATGTGCTCCGCAGGTTCCGTCGTGGTGGTCTTTCGCGACGGGCACCGATTCTCCGGTAAGCAGCGACTCATCCACAGCGAGATTCGTCGCGCGGCAGACTACTGCGTCCGCGGCAACGCGGTCGCCCTCGGAAAGTATGAGGAGATCGCCGACGACGACCTCGCGCCCGGCGATCCGTCGCTGCTCACCGTCGCGAATCACGAGTGCCCGCGGACTCGACAGATCGCGCAGCGCCTCCAGCGCGCGTTCGCTCTTACGTTCCTGAGCGAACGTGATGCCGATGATCACGAACACGAACGCGAGCAGCATCGCAGCCTCGCCCTTGTCACCCAGCATCAGATATATCGCGCCACAGGCGATCAGCAGCAGGAACATGGGCTCGCGCGCAACGTCAGCGGCGATCGCGAACAGGCGGCGGGGTTTCGCCGTCGGGAGTTCGTTGTATCCGTCACGCGCCAGACGGGCCGACGCATCGGCAGTGGTGAGCCCGGCATCGGGAAGAAGCGCGGGCGTGACAGTCTCGGTGGCGATGCTCACCGCGTGGGATTCCATTCGTCGATTATAGAGGCGAGTTGCGAAAGGCGTCTGTTCGGTAAGCGTCCGGCAGGCTTAAGTCGCAGTCGACGCGTTGACTTAGGTCAAGCCGGATGGTTTAGCGATTGTCTACCCTTACTAATGGCATCGCTTGCAGTGATCGCGGACCAAGCGAAAGCACGGTGGCAGCGTTCTTTCGCTGTCCTACCTTGTTGCTTTGCTTGATCGCATTCTATTGATTGGGAGACTCAATGAAGAACGCGTGGGCAGTCACAGCTCTGGTCGCACTGGTAACCGTGAGTACACCTGCCCTTGTCTGGGGCGCGGACACCGCGTCCGACGCCGAGCGAGCGAAGCGGCAAGCCGCCGTATCTCCAACGTTGCAAGAGGCAGCGGCTGCTGCCACCGGATACAAGAAGACCAGCATCGAGGTGAAGTCCACGGCGCATCAAGTCACGATAGCAGTCGTCAACAGCAAGCTGAACGATGGATCGACAACAGAGCGCACTGCCGAAGCGTCGACAATCGCATCTGCCTGCGCGAAGACCATTGCCGGGAAATCCGAGTTCGCGGCGGTTGTGATCATCCACGTGGACTATGTTAAGCGGCTTGGGAACAACTCAACGGTAGTTGAGGGAATCGACTTCAACAGGGCTCCCGACGGTTCCTTCAAGCTCCATCTCACCTGAGCGGCGTGTACCCCAAACCAAAATAACCGCCTGTCAAGATCGGCGATGGATACGCAATCTGACCCGACCGGCCCCTGGAAGCGGAGGCCGGCCATTGCGTCGGCAAGCGAAGATCCAGCTTCTGAGGGAACGGCGATTCTTGTCATGCGTTGGCAGAATTGGCACAAGGAGCCTGACATCATCCAACGCGGCCATTGATCCACATCGCACCGACGCGCCGGTTCGAACGCTTCGCTCGGAACCGGTTCGGTGCCGTGCGACCGCGATGACGCGTGCTCACTCGAGATGAACGCGATCGACGCACAGCGATGTTCTTCCCTGGTATTTGTCGCGAGAGGCCTTACCAAAATTTACCGGATGGGCGAGGTCGAGGTGCGCGCACTCTCCGATCTCGAGCTCGAAATCCGCGAGGGCGAGTTCATCGTGTTGCTGGGTCCGTCGGGCAGCGGCAAGTCGACGCTGCTCAACATCCTCGGCGGACTCGACACGCCAACGTCGGGCGAGGCGTTCTGGCGCGACCACAACCTCGTCACGGCCGATGAGGCGGAGCTCACCCGTTACCGGCGCGAGCACGTCGGGTTCGTTTTCCAGTTCTACAACCTGATCCCAAGCCTCACAGTGCGCGAGAACGTCGCGCTCGTGACCGACATCGCGGTGTCGCCGATGACGGCGGAGGAGGCGCTCGATCGCGTCGGGCTGTCGGGGCGCCTCGACCATTTTCCGTCGCAGCTTTCCGGTGGCGAGCAGCAGCGGGTCGCGATCGCGCGCGCGATCGTCAAGCGCCCGGATGTGCTGCTCTGCGATGAACCGACCGGCGCTCTTGATTACCCGACCGGCAAGGTCGTGCTTGAGGTGATCGCCCGGATCAACGCCGAGCTTGGGACGACCGCCGTGATCATAACGCACAACGTCGCGATCGCGGGGATGGCGGACCGGGTGTTGCATCTCGCCGACGGCCGCATCACGCACGTCGACGTTAACGCTCACAAGCTGACGCCATCGGAGCTTTCCTGGTGAAGGCCATCGACCGCAAGCTGCTGCGCGACCTATGGCAGATGAGGAGCCAAGTCGCAACCGTGGCGCTGGTCGTCGCAAGCGCATTCTCGGGTTTTGCCGGCTCGCTTGCGACGTATTACTCGCTCGAGCAGGCGCGCGAGGGATTCTACGAATCCGCGCGCTTTGGGCACGTGTTTGCCGACATCAAGAGAGCGCCGCGCGAGATCGAGCGGCGCATCGCCGTCATCCCGGGCGTGAGCGACGCGGAGACCACGGTTGTGTTCGACGTGACGCTGGACGTTGCCGGTGTGGCGGAGCCGATCGTCGGTCGGATGATCGGGCTGCCGGAACGCGGCATGCGGAGGCTCGACCAACTCGTGATCCGGCGCGGGCGCGCGCCGGAGCGCGACGCCCCGGGCGAGGTCGTCATTTCCGAAGGCTTCGCCAATGCCCGCGGTCTCGGCCCGGGGAAGAGCGTCACCGCGCTCGTCAACGGCCGGAAGGAGACCTTGCGTATCGTCGGCGTTGGCCTGTCCCCCGACTACATCTACGCAACGCGCGGCGGCGCCTTTCCCGACGACCGCAACTTCGGTGTGTTCTGGATCGCGCGCGACCAGCTCGCTGCCGCGTACAACATGGAGGGAGCGTTCAACCACGTCACGGCGCGGCTGACGCCGGCCGCCACGGAACGCGCCGTCATCGATGCGCTCGACCGGCTGCTGGAGCCCTACGGCGGCATTAACGCCTACGGCCGCGACGAGCAGCTGTCGAACCGCATCCTTAGCCAGGAAATCAATCAGTGGAAGGTGATCGGCACGTTGATACCGTCGATCTTCCTGGCAGTAGCGGCGTTCTTGCTCAACGTCGTGCTGAGCCGCCAGGTCGCGACCCAACGCGAGCAAATTGCCGCGCTGAAGGCGCTAGGGTACGGTAATGGGGCGATCGCCACACATTACCTGTTGCAGGTCGTCGTCATCGTGTCCATTGGCATCGCGATCGGCATCGCCGTTGGCTTCTGGTGGGGTGGTGCCGTCACCGCGCTGTACGCGGAATTCTTCCACTTTCCCACATATCGCTTCTTCATGCCGCCGTGGGTCATGTTGATCGCCGGGGCGGTGACGTCGACCGCGGCGGTCGGGGGCGCAATGGGCGCGGTGCGTAGGGCCGTTGCGCTGTCGCCAGCCGAGGCAATGCGACCGCCCGTCGCCTGGGCGCTACGGACCGACCCTGCTCGAGCGGGCCGGCCTGGGCCACCTATTGACGCCGGGCATGCGGATGGTGATCCGCAACATGGAGCGCCGGCCGCTGCGTGCGCTGCTCGCGACCGTGGGCATGGCGTCGGCGGTGGCGATCATTATTTCGGGCATGTTCTGGCGCGATGCTCTCGACTACATGGTCGACGTCCAGTTCGAGGCCGCGCAACCGGGTGATGCCGAGATTGCGCTGGTCGAGCCGCTCGCGTCGCGATCCTTGCACGAAGTCGCGCGCATGCCGGGGGTGATGATGAGCGAGGGCGCGCGCGACGTTCCCGTCCGGCTGGTCGCAGGTCATCACTACTACCGGACGTCCCTCCTCGGCATTCCGTCCACGGGGGAATTGCGGCGCCTGCTCGACGCAAAGCAGAGCCGGATCTCGATCCCACCGGAAGGCATCCTGCTCACCGATCGACTGGCCGAGCGACTCGGCGTTCGTGTCGGCGATGCGCTGGTCGTCGAAGCGTTGGCGGGGAACCGCAACAAGCGTAGTGTTCCCGTTGTCGGCGTTGTCCGCGATCTGATCGGATTGTTCGCCTACATGGACCTCAAAGCGCTGAACGAGCTGATGGGAGAAGGTGACACGTTCTCCGCATTCTCGGTCCGCCTCGACCAGTCGCAGCGCGACGCGTTGTTCCGACACCTTAAGGAATTCCCGCGGGTGGCGACCGTCGCGAGCAAGGCGGCGATGCTGCAGAACTTTCGCGAGACTTCCGCCCGCAACGTGCTCTATTTCACGACGATTCTTACCGCGTTCGCTGCGGTGATCGCGATCGGCGTCGTCTACAACAACGCGCGGATCGCGCTGCAGGAGCGCGCGTGGGAACTGGCTAGTCTACGGGTGCTCGGGTTTACCCGCGGCGAGGTTTCGACGTTCCTGCTGGGCGAGCTCGGCGTCGAGCTCGCCGTCGCCATTCCGCTTGGATGCCTGCTCGGCTATCTGCTGTCGTGGGCGATCGTGGCGATGAGCCACACCGACATGATCTCGATCCCGATCATCGTCGCCCCGCGTACCTACGCGTTCGCAACGCTCGCGATCGTCCTCGCTGGTGCCGTAAGTGCGCTGATCGTCCGCAGCCGGATCGATCGACTCGACTTGGTTGGCGTGCTGAAGACGAGAGAATAGCGATGGCCAAAGTCTGGTTGCGCAGGGGCTCCTGGATAGTCGCCGGCGTAATCGCCGCGGGACTGCTGGTTTGGGCCTTCGCGCCGCGCCCGGTCGAGGTCGAGACCGCGAACGTGACCCGCGGCCCGTTCCGCAAGACTGTCGACGAGGATGGGAGGACGCGCGTGCGCGACCGCTACGTCGTGTCGGCTCCGGTTCCCGGCCGGCTGCTGCGCGTCGAGCTCAAGGCCGGCGCGCCGGTTGAGCCCGGCACGCTGCTCGCGCGGCTGGCATCGGCGGCGCCGGCGCCGCTCGACGCACGCACGGAACTCGAATACCGCGAGCGCCTCGGCGCCGCTGAGGCCACGCGCCAGCGGGCAGCAGCCAGCATCGAGCGAGCGAACGTCGCGCTCGAACAGGCGAAGGCGGAAGAGGCGCGCGCAGCGAAGCTCGCGGATCAGGGGTTCACATCGCGGCAGACGCTGGACAACGCACAGCGCGAGATGGAGCTCAAAGCCAAGGAGCTCGCGGCGGCGCAATTCGATGGTCACGCAGCCGAGCATCAGGTGGCGATGGCGCAGGCCGCCCTCACCCGCTATCGCCAGGACGCCGGGGGAAAGACGCCGGGGGCGGTCTGGGAGATCCGGTCACCCGTGGCTGGCCAGGTGCTGCGAGTCGCCCAGGAAAGCGAGGCCGTCGTCGCCGCCGGAGCGCCGATCCTCGAAATTGGCGATCCACGCGCACTTGAGGTTGTCGTAGACGTACTGACTGCCGACGCTGCCGCAATCCGCCCTGGCGCGTCGACTGAACTCGATCACGGTGGTGGCGCGCCGGTACTCGCGGGTCGAGTTCGCCTCGTCGAGCCGGCAGGTTTCACTAAGATATCGGCGTTGGGCGTCGAGGAGCAGCGCGTCAATGTCGTGATCGACTTCGCGTCGCCGACCACGACCTGGGGAAATCTGGGCGACGGACATCGCGTCGACACACGGATCACCGTAGACACGCGTGACGACGCGGTGATGGTTCCTGTCAGCGCGCTATTCAGACATGGCGAAGGCTGGGCGGTGTTTACCGTGTCCGGCAGCCGCGCACGGCTGCAGCCGGTGACCACCGGGCCGCGCAACGGCGTGGTCGCGGTCGTGCTCGGCGGACTCGACCCTGGTACGCCGGTGATTGCCTACCCAAGCGATGCGGTCGCGGAAGGAGTGAAGGTCAAGGCGCGTACATCGGGCCCGAAACCGAACTGATATTTGACTGATCCACGCGGTGCGATAATTCTTCGGCCAGCGTAACCTGCCTCAGCAGTTCAGCCTGTAGGTGGTCGAGCGGGCAAGTGTGGGCGGTTTGTGGCGCCACCTCAATCGCCGAGCGTCCGCTTCAATCAATCTGGATGTCCGCTTCCGGTGAACGTGAATGTCGCAAACGGGTCGGCCAGCGACGGTCGCTCGCCGGCATGTCTCCTGCGACAACTGAATCTGGACGCCCTGCAGCGGGAGTCGATCGCCCTT
>CAVRXB010000010.1:0-195761 GCA_963724975.1 uncultured beta proteobacterium
GCAAGGCACCCCCTTCCGCACCCGCCATGCTGTTCAACAGCTACGACTACCTGCTCTGGTTCCTGCCGGGAACGCTCGTCGTCTTCTTCCTGCTGGGACGGCGTCCGTTCGCGGCGCAGGTATGGCTCACCGTTGCGTCGCTCTTCTTCTACGGCTGGTGGAATCCGTGGCATCTGCCGTTGATCCTCGGCAGCATCGCATTCAATTTCGGCATCGCGCGCCTGTTGCAACGACGAGCGGCGCGCGCAGTGCTGGCGCTCGGTGTGGCGGTGAATCTTGCGGTGCTCGGCGTGTTCAAGTACGCCGACTTCTTTCTCGCCAATGCGGCGCACGTCGTCGGTGATGCACCCCCGCTCCTCCATCTCGCGCTGCCGCTCGGCATCAGCTTCGTGACCTTCACGTTGATCGCCTATGTCGTTGACGTCTATCGCCGCAAGTATCCCGTGGAGCGCCGGGCGGGGCTGCTGGCCGGCCTGGTCCTCTTTTTCCCTCACCTGATCGCCGGGCCGATCCTGCGGCCGCACGAGCTGTTGCCGCAGCTGGCGAAGCCGCGGCCGGCGTTGCGCGCCTTCGGCCGCCGGCTGGTGTTCGGCCTCGCCGTCTTCACGTGGGGCCTGTTCAAGAAGACCGTCATGGCCGATCAATTCGCCGACGTGGTCGACCATGTCTACACGACCACCGAAGGACTGACGGCGATCGACTATCTGCTCGCGATCTACGGCCTCTCGCTGCAGATCTTCTGCGATTTCAGCGGCTACACCGACATGGCGATCGGGGTGGCGCTCATGATCGGCGTGCGTCTGCCGACGAATTTCCGGCGGCCCTACGGCGCGGTATCGATCGTCGAGTTCTGGCGCCGCTGGCACATCACGCTCAGCACCTGGTTGCGCGACTATCTCTACATCCCGCTGGGCGGGGGACGCAAGCGGCCCGGCGGACGCCGCGTACCGCGGCGAACCTCCTGGCCACGATGCTGTCTGGGCGGTCTCGTGGCACGGCGCCGCGTGGACGTTCGTGATCTGGGGCGGTCCTGCACGGCATTGCGATGATCGTCTTCCGTGCATGGAGCAGGTTCGGGAGGCCGTTGCCGGGTGTGCTCGCGTGGGCGCTTACGCTCGTTTTCGTGATGACGACCTGGGTGTTTTTTCGCGCGAGATCGCTCGATTCGGCACTCGCAATGCTGCAGGCAATGGCCGGCATGAACACCGCCCCGGCAGCGACGACTCTCGCCTGGCTCGCCGACGTGGCGACAAAGCTCGGCGATGCCCTCGTGCTTCCGCCGGCGTGGGCGCTCGCACCGCCGGCGATCGGTCTCCTGATCGTCTGGTACCGCGCCAACTCGAACGCACTCGTGATGCGCTTCGAGCCGGGGATCGCCAATGGGGCGTTCGTCGCCATTGCGCTGCCGATCTGCGTGTTGCAGCTGGCGCGCGTGACGCCGTTTCTATATTTCAATTTCTAACCGCGATAGCGTGGCCTCATCCGTCGACACGAAGTCAGCGATCGCGCGCCGCTGGTTCGCCCTCGCACTGGGCTTCGCGGTCGCGACGCTCGCTGCCATCGGCGGCTTCAACGCCTATGTGGATCCGTTCCAGCAGTACCGGATCCCGGGTCCCTATCCGCCGCGCTATTACACATCGTTGCATCGTTACATCGCACCCGGACTGGCGAAAAACGCCGCCTACGACACGTTGCTGTCGGGCTCTTCAATCATCGAGAACACGCCAAACAGCACGATCGGCCGCGCGTGCAGTGGCGTCGGCCTCAACCTCGCGATGCCGGCGCTCACGGCACGCGAGCAGGCGCTGATCGTGTCGACGGCGCTCGCCGCGAAGCCGCTGGCGCGCGCGATCCTGGTTCTCGATTTCAACGAGTTCTCGGGCCCACCCGAACAGCGCAATCCCCTTGCCGGACCGATGCCCCCGTATCTTTACGATCGCAATCCTTTCAACGATTTTCCCTACCTGCTGTCGTGGGGCGTTCTCGTCAAATCATGGCGGATTGTCAGGGGTGAGCGCACGGAACGATTCCGTACCGACACCGACGCGCCATGGTGGTGGGCGGACGAAAAGCGATTTGCACGCGATGAGGTGGTGAGAAGGCTCGACCCGCGCGACCTCAACCGGCAGTTCCCGCAGCTCCCGCTCGACCTCGCGCAGATGCGCACGAGCTTCGAGCGCAACCTTCGGTCGGTGATGGCAGCGCATCCGGAGACGGAATTCGACGTGGTCTGGCCGCCCTACTGATCGTCGTGTGGGGCGATGACGTGCAGCGGCGCCAGCTCGACGCGGTGCTCGCGTTCAAGCGTTTCGTCTTCGCGGCGACGCGCGACCTGCCGAACGTTCGAATCGTCGACCTGCAGCCACTCGCGTTCGTCACCCACTATCTCGACAATTACACCGACCTCTATCATTTCTCTCCCGCGATCAACGAATGGCTGATCGCCGAGGCGTGCGGCGACCGCCACCGCGTTCGGAACGACGGCGACGTGGACGCGCTGGAGCGGGACCTGCGCGCCCAGGCACGCGGGTTCGACCCGACAGGCCTCTCCGCACCGCGCTGAGCCGCCCCGGGCGGGGGTCCGCATGGTTGGCGCGGTCGTGACTCCTCGAAATGGGCCTTGCAATTGTTAATGCGAATCATTATCATTTGCATTCGTCAACCCTTCCTTCCGAAAGCCCACGAACCGCATAGTCTTGACCCTGCTCGTGGGCCGCCTTCGCCGCGACTCCGGCATTTGCCGACGACGAGTACAAGCTCGTCATCGTGGACCACAAGTTCCAGCCGGCCGAGCTTGTCGTGCCTGCCGGGAAGAAGATCAAGCTTGTCGTCGAGAATCGCGACCGACACCGGAGGAATTCGAAAGTCATGCGCTCAATCGCGAAAAGGTGATCGCCGGCAAGTCCACGGCGACGATCTTCATCGGGCCCCTGAAAGCCAGGCCGCTACGCGTTCGTCGGCGAATACAACGAAAAGACCGCGCAGGGCGTGATCGTCGCCCAGTAGCCGTCGCGGAAGTCACCATGTTCGCCACCGCCGTCATCGTCTTCCGCGAAGTGCTCGAGGCCTCGTCATCGTCGGCATCGTCGCCGCGGCGACGCGCGACCATCCCCGGCCGCAACCGCTGGCTCGCTGCGGGGATCGTCGCCGGGCTCGCGGGCGCCGGCATCGTCGCGCTCGGAACCGAGCGCATTGCCGAGCTCGCAAGCGGCGTCGGCCAGGAACTCTTCAACGCTGCGGTGCTCGGCCTCGCGGTGGTCATGCTCGCGTGGCACAACCTGTGGATGGCGTCGCACGGCGCGGCGCTCGCCCGGACGCCCGCAGCGTCGGCAGCGAGATCCGCGACGGCCGCCGCGAATGCTCGGTGCTGCTCGTCATCGTCGGGCTCGCCGTGCTCCGTGAAGGCTCCGAGACCGTGCTCTTTCTGTACGGGATCGCCGCGTCCGAAGGCGGCGCGTCGTGGCCGATGCTGGCCGGCGGTCTCGTCGGCGTCGCCGCGGGCATCGCAGTCGGATTCTCGCTCTACGCGGGACTGCTGCGCATCCCGCTGCGCTGGTTCTTTACGGCGACGGGCGTGCTCGTGCTGTTCCTCGCCGCCGCATGGCGTCGCAGGCCGCGCGCTTCCTGATCCAGGCCGACGTTCTGCCGAGCCTTGCGGCGCCGCTTTGGGACACGTCCGCGCTGCTCCCGCAGACGTCGATCGTCGGCACGCTGCTGCATGGCCTCGTCGGCTACGAGGCGCGCCCGGCCGGCATGCAGATCGTCTTCTACGTCCTGGTGCTGGTGGCCATCACCGCCGGCATGAAATGGGTCAAGCAAGGGCGAGCCACCGCGCATCAACGCGGAGACCCATCGTGAAAGTCCGGCTCGTTCGCTGCTCTGCATTCTCTGCGCGTCGCCGGCGGCGCTCTCGCAGGTCCCGCCGATTACGTATTTCTTGCCCGCCGTCGCGTACGGCGAGCGCGAGATCGACTTCAAGTACGGCGCGGCGACAAAGAAGAACGAGCCGACGGAGCAGGCGGCGAGCCTGGGCTTCGGCTACGGCGTCAACGGAGTGGTGGTTCACCGAGTTCTACGTCAAGGGCGAGCGCGAAGGGCTCGCGATCGCGTTCGACGCGATCGAGTGGGAAAACAAGTTCCAGCTCACCGAGACGGGAAAATATCCGGTCGACATCGGATTCATCGCCGAATTCGAGCTGCCGCACGATCGCAGCGAGGGCAACGAATTCCGTTTCGGGCCGTTGTTCCAGACCGAGTTCGACCGCGTGCAGCTCAACTTCAATCCGCTGCTCACCAACATCACGCGCGCGGTCGAGGGTAACGGCACGTACTTCGGCTACCAGTGGCAAGTCAGGTACCGATGGCAACAGACGCTGGAGTTCGGCGCGCAGGGCTTTGGCGACATGGGCCGCTGGGATCATGTCGCGCCGATGAGCGAGCAGAGCCACCGCTGGGACCTGCGCTATTCGGAAAGTACGATCTCGGTGGACGGCAGGCGATCGTCTGGAACGCCGCGCTGCTGTTCGGAGTGACGGCGGAATCGCCGGATTTCAATTTCCGGCTGCAGGTCGAATACGAGTTCTAGCGGCGTGAGCGGCGGAGAGGGGCCCCCACGCGCGTGGCGCGCAGGGGATCGGAGCAATCGCGAATCGCCGCAAGAGGCCGACTCCTCGGCGTCACGATTCCAAACGGGCGCATCGGAGGCCGCGGCCTGCCCAAAAGGCAGCGCGACCGACTGTAACTCAGCCGAGCCTGCCTCGCCCGAGCGGCGGATTGCTTGCGAAGTAGCGCCTGATGCCGTCGCGCATCGACAGCGCGAACTGCGCCTGGTGACGCTCGCTGCGGAGCTTCAATTCCTCGTCGGGATTCGAGATGAACGCCGTCTCGACCAGGATCGACGGAATGTCGGGCGCCTTCAGTACTGCGAAGCCCGCCTGTTCCACCGCTGGCTTATGCAGCGTGTTGACCGTTCCGATGCCGTCCAGCACGTGGCGTCCGACCTTGAGGCTGTCGCTGATCTGGGCGGTCTGCGAAAGATCGATCAGCGTGCGCGCGATCATGGGATCGCGGCCGTCGAGATTGACGCCGCCGATCAGGTCCGCCGCATTCTCTTTTTGCGCAAGCCATTTCGCCGCCGCACTGGTCGCGCCGTGCTCGGAAAGCGCGAACACCGACGAGCCGCGCGCGCTGCGTTCGCGGAACGCGTCGGCGTGGATCGAAACGAAGAGATCAGCCTGCACGGCCTGCGCCTTTTTCACGCGCGACGCGAGCGGGACGTAGTAATCGTCGTCGCGCGTCATCATAGCGCGCATGCCCGGCTCGGCGTCGAGCAGCGCTCTCAACTTGCGCGCGATGGCGAGCACGACGTTTTTCTCGTAGGTGCCACGCTGGCCGATGGCCCCGGGATCCTCACCGCCATGCCCGGGGTCGAGCGCGACAACGATGGTCCGCCGTTCGGTTCGCCTTGCGTCCGGTCGCACCTCTTTACGGATGTTAGGCGCCGCGCTCTGCGCCTTCGTGCCATCGTCTGGCGCGCGCCTTTCCTCGAGCAGCGCCATCAGCGGATCGACCGGCGTCAACGGATAGAGGTCGAGCACGACGCGATGCCCGAACGTGGCGACGGGAGCAAGCGCGAAGAGCTGCGGCCGCGTTTCCGACTTGAGATCGAAAATGATGCGAACGACGCCTGACGAGGGATTGTCGATCCGGATTCCCGCGATGTAGGGGTCCGACGCGTGCAGCCGAAACGGCAATTGGTCGAGTTCCGGCGCGTCGTCGTCGACGTCGAGCTCAAGCACCACGCGGGGCGGATTGCTCTGCGTGCGTAGATCATGCGGAATCGGCGCCGGCCCTTCGATGATGACGCGCGTGTATTCCTGGGCCGGCCACAGCCGCGCCGATGCGACGCGCGCAGCGGCGGCGGAGGCCAACGGAACCACGAGCTGCGCCATCGGCAGCAGCAGCCACCGACAGGTGCGACGGCGCTCGATCGAAAAACGGATCACGTTGTGGCCGGCGCGCGATGATGGCCTTTAGGCCTTTTCACCGGCCTTCGATTGCGCGCGCAGCGTAAGCCGGCGGCCTGGCATCGCGGGATCGAGGTGATGCGCGAGGTCAACGCAAGGTCGGGCGACGGCAGCGAATCCCACGCGTTCGGGCCATTGACCATGCAGATGCTGTCGTTGCGAAAGCAGTCGCGAGCCCCGCCGTGTCCCATTCGCTTGGATCGGCGAACCGATAGAAATCAAAGTGATAAAAGTATATGCTCGAAATGGATAATGTTCAACCAGCGTGTATGTCGGGCTCTTGACCGTGCCCGTCCAGCCCATCTTGCGGGAGGCAGCCGCGCACGAGCGTCGTCTTGCCGGCGCCGAGATCGCCTGACAGCGTGACGATCATGCCGGGTTTTATCTCGGGTGCAAGACGCGCACCAGCCGCGAGCGTCGCGTCGGCATCGGCAAGCTCGAGGAAGGCGGTCGACATGATCGGAGTCGGATAACCAGGGCAGCGCGGCACGCGCACCCGGGTGGTGTACGCTTGTTTGAATGACAACGACAACGGCGACCGCAACCACAAGCACGCGAAACGATAGAAGTCCGCGCGATGCTGGAATGCGTTCGCGAAAAAAATTCGCGAGTGGGGACGCGCACTCGGCTTCGACGAGATTCGGGATCGCCGGAACCGACCTTGGCGACGACGAAGCGCGCCTCGTTGCCTGGCTCGCCAGCGGCCGCCACGGCACGATGGATTATATGGCACGCCATGGCGTCCGCCGCGCTCGTCCATCCGAGCTCGTTCCGGTCCCGCTCACCGTCATCACCGCGCGCTTGAATTACCTGCCGCCCGCAGCACGCGCGAGCGACAGCGTGCTTGCCGATCCCGCCAAGGCATTCGTCGCGCGCTACGCGCTCGGCCGCGACTATCACAAGGTATTGCGGGCAAAGCTCGAGCGGCTCGCCGGCAAGATACGCAACGACGCCGGCGCGTTCGGCTATCGCGTTTTCACCGACAGCGCGCCGGTGCTCGAAGTGGCGCTGGCAGCGAATTCGGGACTGGGCTGGCGCGGCAAGCACACGCTGCTTCTCACGCGCGACGCGGGCTCGTGGTTCTTCCTGGGTGAGATCTACACGTCGCTGCTATTGCCGCAGACGCCGCCGCAAACGGCGCATTGCGGTTCGTGCACCGCGTGCATCGACGTCTCCCGACGCACGCGATCGTCGGCCCGTACGAGCTCGATGCGCGCCGCTGCATCTCGTATCTCACGATCGAGCACGTGGGCAGCATTCCCGAGGACCTGCGGCCGCTGATCGGCAACCGGATCTACGGCTGCGACGACTGCCAGCTCGTTTGTCCGTGGAATCGCTACGCGACAATATCAAGCGAAGCGGATTTTGCCGTGCGCAACGGATTGGACGACGCCGATCTCGTGACGCTCTTCGCGTGGAGCGAGAATGAGTTCTCGAACGAACGGCGGGCAGCGCAATCCGCCGGATCGGCTATGAGCGCTGGTCGCGCAACATCGCGGTTGCGCTGGGCAACGCGCCACATGAACCCGCCATCGTCGCCGCGCTGGCGTCGCGCGCCAACGATCCGTTGCCGCTGGTTCGCGAGCATGTGGCGTGGGCGCTCGCGCGGCATCGTGATGCGACTTCTAGCGCGCCGGCGCCCACTTGACGAGGAACGCGCGCACCGCCGCGGGATCGTAATTCTTCGTCGTCTCCAGCTCCTCGGTATCCTGCGAATGCAACAAGCGCCCACCGGAATCGAGCACGAGACATGCGGGTAACCGTTGATCGCCGGGTAGCGACGAAGAAAGGCTTCGTTGTGGTTCTCTGCCGACCAGTTGACCTTGAGCCAGACATAGTTCGTGCGCGGTAGCGCTTGAGATCGGGATTGGTGGCGAAGAAACCGGTCGAGGGGCCGGGACGACGACTCGATTGCCCGCGACGACCATCAACACGCGGCGGCTGGCCGCCCGCGCAATCCGCGCAACATCGAGATCCGAGCGGCGGTTGCGCGCCGCGTCGAACTCGAACGGCAGGATGGGTCGTTCGGCGGCGCGTGCCGGCAGCGGCAGGCACGCGACCAGCGCGAGGCCCACGAAACGGCGGCGTAACTTGTTCGCTTGACGCATGTTCGGTCCAAAGGAACCGGACGGCGAGGCAATTCTACTCGACATCAGGAATGAAAGGCGCCAGCGCGAGCGCAGCGCCGACAATGCACAGCCAGAGCCAGCCATCGATGAAGTACGTGTAGAAACAGAGAACAACGCCGGCGACCACCTATACTGGTCGGACTGGCGCCGGCCATGTACGCTGTTCCAAGCGCGCTCGTGAGCATGCTGACGTATAGCGACGCGGCCACGACCTGCCCTCTATCGAGACACGATGGGCAGCATGATCGCGAGCACCAAACAGCGAGCACTATGGCGCCCATCGCGACGATCAGTGCCGGCTGCACGAGCGCCGCGAACCAGGTGATCCGACGTTCCGATTCCTGCTCCAGGACGCGCCTGCCGCTCGCCTCTCCGTTGGCGACGAGATGGACCAGCACCGGAGGGAAGAGCTTTTGTTCCTTGAGCGCGCGGGCGAGTGAGCACAATTTCGCGGCACCAGGAGCCGCGTCGAGGCGTGCGCAGCCGCGCGCAACGGCAGCGACCACACGACGTCGCGAGCGGCATCGAGTGCACGCAGCAGCGGGGCGCCGCTGGCGGTAAGGATCGCGAGCGTGCTTGCGAAGCGAGCCGTGTCGATCGCTGCGCCGAGCCGGCCCGCGACGGGCGTGCGCAAGAGCGCGGCGTGCCAACGCGCGCTTCGCGCCGATTCGGCGAGCGCAAACGCGACGAGCGCAGCGATGATGGCCACGAACCAATACCATCCCGTCTGGAAACCCGCTGAGCGCAATCAGTGCCTGCGTGAGCCATGGCAGCGTCTGCCGGCTCTGCTGGTAGACCGATACGCCACCGGACAACCGAGAATGTGCAGCACGGCGATCACCGCGGTGAGTGCGATGCCGGTCACCAGCGCCGGATAGATGAGAGCCAGCCCGCCTCTCGCCAGCGCCTCGCGCGCCTCCAGGTAGTCGGCGAGCCGCGTCTGCAGCACGTCGGGTAGGCGCCTGGTCTCGGCAACGAGACCGCGATAAAGCTCGGAAAATGTCGCGGCCAGCGCGCGCAGCGGCGCCGCGGCTTGCCGGGGCAGTGACCTTCGCACGGAGCGGAGCAACGAGCTTTGCCGATCGGGCGTCGTCGAGCTGCTCGGCAACGGCGGACAGCCGACATCTTCGAGTGGCATACCCGACGCGCCAAGAGTGTCGCCAGAAGACGCGTGAGAAGTGAAAGCGTCGCCGCGGGAAGCGCGCGCTCTACTGCACCAGTGCTTGCGAAGCTCGCGGCTTCAATCGCCGTGGGAACTCGCCGCGCGGTTGCTCGCGCACCTGGCGCGGAACGTTTCCGCATCGATCAGTCCGTGACGCGACCTGCCGTCGGACCGCTTCGTATCGGAATGCGGCCATTTCGAGCTTGTCCTGACAGGGGTCAGGTCTCGCGCGTGACGCGCACGAGCTCGGCGAGCGAGGTCGTGCCGATCGGCCAGCCAGCGCGCGCCGTCGCGACGCAGCCGACACTTCCATGGCGAGCGCCGTCGCGCGCAACGCATGCTCCGGCGCGCGGTCGTGAATCTGAGATTCACGACCGCGCGCCGGAGCATGCGTTGCGCGCGACGGCGCTCGCCAATGGAATGCTGCCGCTGCGTCGCGACGGCGCGCGCTGGCTGGCCGATGGCACGACCTCGCTCGCCGAGCTCGTGCGCGTCACGCGCGAGACCTGACCCCTGTCAGGACGAGCTCCTGGAATGGCCGCATTCCGATACGAAGCGGTCGACGCGGCGGGCAGGTCGCGTCACGGACTGATCGATGCGGAAACGTCGCGCCAGGTGCGCGAGCAACTGCGCGGCGAGGGGCTCTTCCCCACGGCGATTGAAGCCGCGAGCTTCGCAAGCACTGGTGCGGTCGAGCGCACGCGGCTTCCCGCGGCGACGCTTTCGCTTCTCACGCGTCTTCTGGCGACACTCACGCGCTCGGGTATGCCGCTCGATGCTGCGCTGTCCGCCGTTGCCGAGCAGCTCGACGACGCCCGATCGGCAAAGCTCGTCGCTGCGCTCCGTGCGAAGGTCGCTGCCGGCGAGCCGCTTGCCGGCGCGCTCGCGCGCTGGCCGCGGACATTTTCCGAGCTTTATCGCGGTCTCGTTGCCGTCGGCGCCGAGACCGGGCGCCTACCCGACGTGCTGACGCGGCTCGCCGACTACCTGGAGGCGCGCGAGTCGCTGCGGCAAAAATTCACGCTGGCTCTCATCTATCCGGCGCTCGTGACCGGCATTGCACTCGCGGTGATCGCCGTGCTGCTCGCGTACGTTGTGCCGCAGGTCGTATCGGTCTACCAGCAGAGCCGGCAGACGCTGCCATGGCTCACGCAGGCGCTGATTGTGCTCAGCGGGTTTTTCCGGGCGACGGGATGGTATTGGTTCGCGGCCATCATCGCTGCGCTCGTCGCGTTTGCGCTCGCCAATCGGCGCGAAGCGTTCCGCGCGCGTTGGCACGCCGCGCTCTTGCGCACGCCCGTCGCCGGCCGGCTCGTCGCAGCGATCGATACGGCTCGCTTCGCGAGCACGCTCGCGATCCTTACCGCCAGCGGCGCTCCGCTGCTGCGCGCACTCGATGCCGCTCGCGACGTCGTGTGGTCGCTGCCGTTGCGCGCGGCTGCGCACGCCTCGACGCGGCTCGTGCGCGAAGGTGTCTCACTCGCCCGCGCGCTCAAGGAACAAAAGCTCTTCCCTCCGGTGCTGGTCCATCTCGTCGCCAACGGAGAGGCGAGCGGCCAGCTCGCGCCGATGCTGGAGCGCGCCGCGGCGTTACTGGAGCAGGAATCGGAGCGGCGGATCACATGGTTCGCCGCGCTCGTGCAGCCGGCGCTGATCGTCGCGATGGGCGCCATCGTGCTCGTCTTGGTGCTCGCGATCATGCTGCCCATCGTGTCGATGAACCAGCTGATCCGATAGAGGGCAGGCCGTGGCCGCGTCGCTATACGTCAGCATTGTCACGAGCGCGCTTGGAATAGCGTACATCGTCTACGGCCGGCGCCAGTCCAAGATCGTCCCGGTGGTCGCCGGCGTTGTTCTCTGTTTCTACACGTACTTCATCGATGGCTGGCTCTGGCTGTGTATTGTCGGCGCTGCGCTCGCGCTGGCGCCTTTCGTCCTTGATGTCGAGTAGAATTGCCTCGCCGTCCGGTTCCCACCTTTTTGGACCGAACATGCGTCAAGCGAACAAGTTACGCCGCCATTTCGTGGGCCTCGCGCTGGTCGCGTGCCTGCCGCTGCCGGCGCGCGCCGCCGAACAACCGGTCAAGTTGCCGTTCGAGTTCGACGCGGCGCGCGACCCCGCTTCGGATCTCGATGTTGCGCTGCGGATTGCGCGGGCGGCCAGCCGCCGCGTGTTGATGGTCGTCGGCGGGGAATGGAGCTCGTCGTCCCGGGCCCTCGACCGGTTCTTCGCCGCCAATCCCGATCTCAAGCGCTACCGCGACACGAACTATGTCTGGCTCAAGGTCAACTGGTCGGCAGAGAACCACAACGAAGCCTTTCTTCGTCGCTACCCGGCGATCAACGGTTACCCGCATATCTTCGTGCTCGATTCCGGTGGGCGCTTGTTGCATTCGCAGGATACCGAGGAGCTGGAGACGACGAAGAATTACGATCCCGCGGCGGTGCGCGCGTTCCTCGTCAAGTGGGCGCCGGCGCGCTAGAAGTCGCATCACGATGCCGCGCGAGCGCCCACGCCACATGCTCGCGAACCAGCGGCAACGGATCGTTGGCGCGCGACGCCAGCGCGGCGACGATGGCGGGTTCATGTGGCGCGTTGCCCAGCGCAACCGCGATGTTGCGCGACCAGCGCTCATAGCCGATCCGGCGGATTGCGCTGCCCGCCGTTCGTTCGAGAAACTCATTCTCGCTCCACGCGAAGAGCGTCACGAGATCGGCGTCGTCCAATCCGTTGCGCACGGCAAAATCCGCTTCGCTTGATATTGTCGCGTAGCGATTCCACGGACAAACGAGCTGGCAGTCGTCGCAGCCGTAGATCCGGTTGCCGATCAGCGGCCGCAGGTCCTCGGGAATGCTGCCCACGTGCTCGATCGTGAGATACGAGATGCAGCGGCGCGCATCGAGCTCGTACGGGCCGACGATCGCGTGCGTCGGGCAGACGTCGATGCACGCGGTGCACGAACCGCAATGCGCCGTTTGCGGCGGCGTCTGCGGCAATGGCAGCGACGTGTAGATCTCACCCAGGAAGAACCACGAGCCCGCGTCGCGCGTGAGAAGCAGCGTGTGCTTGCCGCGCCAGCCCAGTCCCGAATTCGCTGCCAGCGCCACTTCGAGCACCGGCGCGCTGTCGGTGAAAACGCGATAGCCGAACGCGCCGGCGTCGTTGCGTATCTTGCCGGCGAGCCGCTCGAGCTTTGCCCGCAATACCTTGTGATAGTCGCGGCCGAGCGCGTAGCGCGCGACGAATGCCTTGGCGGGATCGGCAAGCACGCTGTCGCTCGCGCGTGCTGCGGGCGGCAGGTAATTCAAGCGCGCGGTGATGACGGTGAGCGTGCCCGGAACGAGCTCGGATGGACGAGCGCGGCGGACGCCATGGCGTGCCATATAATCCATCGTGCCGTGGCGGCCGCTGGCGAGCCAGGCAACGAGGCGCGCTTCGTCGTCGCCAAGGTCGGTTCCGGCGATCCCGATCTCGTCGAAGCCGAGTGCGCGTCCCCACTCGCGAATTTTTTTCGCGAACGCATTCCAGTCGCGCGGACTGTTATCGTTTCGCGTGCTTGTGGTTGCGGTCGCCGTTGTCGTTGTCATTCAAACAAGCGTACACCACCGGGGTGCGCGTGCCGCGCTGCCCTGGTTATCCGACTCCGATCATGTCGACCGCCTTCCTCGAGCTTGCCGATGCCGACGCGACGCTCGCGGCTGGTGCGCGTCTTGCACCCGAGCTACAACCCGGCATGATCGTCACGCTGTCAGGCGATCTCGGCGCCGGCAAGACGACGCTCGTGCGCGGCTGCCTACGCAAGATGGGCTGGACGGGCACGGTCAAGAGCCCGACATACACGCTGGTTGAACATTATCCGTTTTCGAGCATATACTTTTATCACTTTGATTTCTATCGGTTCGCCGATCCAAGCGAATGGGACACGGCGGGGCTCGCGGACTGCTTTCGCGACGACAGCATCTGCATGGTCGAATGGCCCGAACGCGTGGGATTGTCGCTGCCGTCGCCCGACCTTGCGTTGACCCTCGCGCATCACCTCGATCCCGCGATGCCGGGCCGCCGGCTTACGCTGCGCGCGCAATCGAAGGCCGGTGAAAGATGCCTAAAGGCCATCATCGCCGCGCCGGCGCGTACAACGTGATCCGTTTTTCGATCGAGCGCCGTCGCACCTGTCGGTGGCTGCTGCTGCCGATGGCGCAGCTCGTGGTTCCGTTGGCCTCCGCCGCCGCTGCGCGCGTCGCATCGGCGCGGCTGTGGCCGGCCCAGGAATACACGCGCGTCATCATCGAAGGGCCGGCGCCGATTCCGCATGATCTACGCACGCAGAGCAATCCGCCCCGCGTGGTGCTTGAGCTCGACGTCGACGACGACGCGCCGGAACTCGACCAATTGCCGTTTCGGCTGCACGCGTCGGACCCCTACATCGCGGGAATCCGGATCGACAATCCCTCGTCAGGCGTCGTTCGCATCATTTTCGATCTCAAGTCGGAAACGCGGCCGCAGCTCTTCGCGCTTGCTCCCGTCGCCACGTTCGGGCATCGCGTCGTGCTCGACCTCTATCCGTTGACGCCGGTCGATCCGCTGATGGCGCTGCTCGAGGAAAGGCGCGCGCCAGACGATGGCACGAAGGCGCAGAGCGCGGCGCCTAACATCCGTAAAGAGGTGCGACCGGACGCAAGGCGAACCGAACGGCGGACCATCGTTGTCGCGCTCGACCCCGGGCATGGCGGTGAGGATCCCGGGGCCATCGGCCAGCGTGGCACCTACGAGAAAAACGTCGTGCTCGCCATCGCGCGCAAGTTGAGAGCGCTGCTCGACGCCGAGCCGGGCATGCGCGCTATGATGACGCGCGACGACGATTACTACGTCCCGCTCGCGTCGCGCGTGAAAAAGGCGCAGGCCGTGCAGGCTGATCTCTTCGTTTCGATCCACGCCGACGCGTTCCGCGAACGCAGCGCGCGCGGCTCGTCGGTGTTCGCGCTTTCCGAGCACGGCGCGACCAGTGCGGCGGCGAAATGGCTTGCGCAAAAAGAGAATGCGGCGGACCTGATCGGCGGCGTCAATCTCGACGGCCGCGATCCCATGATCGCGCGCACGCTGATCGATCTTTCGCAGACCGCCCAGATCAGCGACAGCCTCAAGGTCGGACGCCACGTGCTGGACGGCATCGGAACGGTCAACACGCTGCATAAGCCAGCGGTGGAACAGGCGGGCTTCGCAGTACTGAAGGCGCCCGACATTCCGTCGATCCTGGTCGAGACGGCGTTCATCTCGAATCCCGACGAGGAATTGAAGCTCCGCAGCGAGCGTCACCAGGCGCAGTTCGCGCTGTCGATGCGCGACGGCATCAGGCGCTACTTCGCAAGCAATCCGCCGCTCGGGCGAGGCAGGCTCGGCTGAGTTACAGTCGGTCGCGCTGCCTTTTGGGCAGGCCGCGGCCTCCGATCCGCCCGTTTGGAATCGTGACGCCGAGGAGTCGGCCTCTTGCGGCGATTCGCGATTGCTCCGATCCCCTGCGCGCCACGCGCGTGGGGGCCCCTCTCCGCCGCTCACGCCGCTAGAACTCGTACTCGACCTGCAGCCGGAAATTGGTGTCCGGTGATGCCTCGGTCACGCCGAAGAGCACGGCGGCGTTCCAGACGATTGCCTGTCGTCCGCCGAGGCCGTACTTGCCGAAAATCGCCGGTCCCAGCCGATGTTCTTGCTCGCTCGAGGGCAGGAGGTGATTCCAGCGGCCCATGTCGCCGAACCCTTGGGCTCCAAATTCGAAGCTCGGTTCCCAACGGTATTTGACCTGCCACTGGTAGCCGAAAAACGTCCCGTTGTCCTCGACGGCCCGGGTGATGTTCGTGAGCAGCGGGTTGAAGTTGAGCTGCACGCGGTCGAATTCGGTCTGGAATAGCGGGCCAAAACGGAATTCGTTGCCTTCGCTGCGATCGTGCGGCAGCTCGAATTCGGCGATGAATCCGACATCGACCGGGTACTTTCCCGTCTCGGTGAGTTGGAACTTGTTCTCGAACTCGATCGCGTCGAACGTCGACCGCGAGCCCTCGCGCGCGCCCTTGACGTAGAACTCGGTGAACCACCACTCCTTGACGCCGTAGCCGAAGCCCAGACTCGCCGCCTGCTCCGTGGGCTCGTTCTTTTTCGTGGCCGCGCCGTACTTGAAGTCGAGCTCGCGCTCGCCATAGGCGACGGCGGGAAGAAAAACGTAATCGGCGGGACCTGCGAGAGCTGCGCCGGCGACCGGCGCAAAGATGAGGAAGACAAGAAGCCGGACCTTCAGGATGGTGCTCCCTTGCTTGCAGACGGTGAGCCGCCCTTGTTGAGCCATTTCATGCCGGCGGCGATTGCCACCAGCACCAGGACGTAGAAGAGCATCTGCATCCCCGCAGGCTGGGCCTCGTAGCCGACAAGGCTATGCAGCAGCGCGCCGACGATCGACGACTGCGGAACCCATGCCGAGGTGTCCCATAGCGGCGACGCGAGGCTCGGCAGTACGTCGGCCTGGATCAGGAAGCGCGCCGCCTGCGACGCCATGCCGGCGGCCAGGAACAGCACGAGGATGCCCGTCGCCGTAAAGAACCAGCGCAGCGGAATCTTGAGCAGGCCCTTGTAAACCGTGTAGCCGAGCGCCGCGCCGGCGGTGACACCGGCCAGTCCGCCCGCCAGCATCGGCAGCGAGGCGCCACCTTCCGATGCCGCGACCCCGTACAGGAACAGCACGGTTTCAGAGCCTTCGCGCAATACCGCGAGCCCGACAACGATCAGCAGCACGGAACGGGCGCGCCGTCCGTCGCGGACGGCCGCGCCCACCTTGCGGGCGTCGGCGGCGAGCGCGGCGCCATGCGAGGACATCCACAGGTTGTGCCACGCCAGCATGATGACGGCAATGCCAAGAACAGCGGCGTTGAACAGCTCCTGGCCGATACCGCTCGCAAGATCGGCGATGCGGTCCGTCCCGAGCGCGACCATGCTCGCGCCGACCAGTCCGGCGGCAATACCGCCGGCAAGCCAGCGATTGCGTCCCGGAATGTCGCGAGTCGCCGCCGCGAGGATGCCGATGATGAGTGCGGCCTCGAGGACTTCGCGAAAGACGATGATGGCGCTGGCGAACATGGGGAGAACCAAAGGCTATTTGGCGACGATGGCGCCCTTGGCGGTTGCCTCGTTGTATTCGCCGACGAACGCGTACGTGCCGGCTTTCAGGGGGCCGATGAAGATCGTCGCCGTCGATTTGCCGGCAATGACCTTTTCCCGGTTGAGCGTGTGGCTTTCGAATTCCTCCGGCGTCGCGTCCCGATTCTCGATCACGAGCTTGATTTTCTTGCCCGCGGGGACGACAAGCTCGGTAGGGGTGAACCTGTGATTTTCGATGACCAGCTTGAACTCGTCGTCGGCGGCGAGGGCGGCGGTCGATCCGATAAGGAGCAGGGTGGCAAGCAGGAATGAGCGCAACACGGTTCGGGTCCCCTTGGTCGGTGATTGATACGAATGATAATGATTCGCATTTAGAATTGCAAGCCCCCGGGGATTTCGTCCGGATGGACCGGAAGAGGGGTTACTGCCTGCTGGTCACTTGCCCGCGAGCGCAGCGGGGTCGTAGGCTACGGCCTGGCGCCGCAGGTCCGCCAGCAGCGCGTCGACCGTGTCGGCGCGCACCCGGTAGCGCTCGCCGCAGGCCTCGCGGACCAGCCACGCGTTGACCGCGGGAGCAAAGTGGTAGAGGTCGGTATAGCGGTCGAGGTCGTGCGTCGTCTCCGCCGCCGCCTGCAAGTCGATCACCCGCACGTTCGGAAGCGCGCGCGTCGTCTCGAACACCCATCGCTTGAAGTCCAGCGACACATCGAGCTGTCCGCGCTGGACGAAGTCTGCCCAGACCACGATCGAATACGGCGGCCAGACAAGATCGAACTCCGTCCGCGGATGCGCGACCAGTATCGGCAGCAGGTTGCGGCGAAAGCTTTCCTGCATCCCGGGCAGGTCGCGCGGCGGCTGCTGGAACTGCGCGTTGAGGTCGCGCGGGTCGAGCCTTCTCACCACCTCATCGCGTGCAAATCGCTTTTCGTCCGCCCACCACCATGGCGCGTCGGTGTCGGTACGGAATCGTTCCGTGCGCTCACCCCTGACAATCCGCCATGATTTGACGAGAACGCCCCACGACAGCAGGTAGGGAAAATCGTTGAAAGGATTGCGATCGTAAAGATACGGGGGCATCGGTCCGGCAAGGGGATTGCGCTGTTCGGGTGGGCCCGAGAACTCGTTGAAATCGAGAACCAGGATCGCGCGCGCCAGCGGCTTCGCGGCGAGCGCCGTCGACACGATCAGCGCCTGCTCGCGTGCCGTGAGCGCCGGCATCGCGAGGTTGAGGCCGACGCCACTGCACGCGCGGCCGATCGTGCTGTTTGGCGTGTTCTCGATGATTGAAGAGCCCGACAGCAACGTGTCGTAGGCGGCGTTTTTCGCCAGTCCGGGTGCGATGTAACGATGCAACGATGTGTAATAGCGCGGCGGATAGGGACCCGGGATCCGGTACTGCTGGAACGGATCCACATAGGCGTTGAAGCCGCCGATGGCAGCGAGCGTCGCGACCGCGAAGCCCAGTGCGAGGGCGAACCAGCGGCGCGCGATCGCTGACTTCGTGTCGACGGATGAGGCCACGCTATCGCGGTTAGAAATTGAAATATAGAAACGGCGTCACGCGCGCCAGCTGCAACACGCAGATCGGCAGCGCAATGGCGACGAACGCCCCATTGGCGATCCCCGGCTCGAAGCGCATCACGAGTGCGTTCGAGTTGGCGCGGTACCAGACGATCAGGAGACCGATCGCCGGCGGTGCGAGCGCCCACGCCGGCGGAAGCACGAGGGCATCGCCGAGCTTTGTCGCCACGTCGGCGAGCCAGGCGAGAGTCGTCGCTGCCGGGGCGGTGTTCATGCCGGCCATTGCCTGCAGCATTGCGAGTGCCGAATCGAGCGATCTCGCGCGAAAAAACACCCAGGTCGTCATCACGAAAACGAGCGTAAGCGCCCACGCGAGCACACCCGGCAACGGCCTCCCGAACCTGCTCCATGCACGGAAGACGATCATCGCAATGCCGTGCAGGACGCCCCAGATCACGAACGTCCAGGCGGCGCCGTGCCACAAGCCGCCCAGAAAGAACGTGGCGAGGATGTTCGCCGCGGTACGGGCGTCACCGCCGCGGTTGCCGCCCAGCGGGATGTAGAGGTATTCGCGCAGGAATCGGGAGAGCGTGATGTGCCAGCGGTGCCAGAAGTCGGGATGTCCGTCGCGCGGTAGGGCGAGTTGAAATTGATCGGCAGCCGGATGTTGAACAGCCGCGCCGCGCCGATGGCCATGTCGGAGTAGCCGGAGAAATCGAAATAGATCTGGAGCGTGTAGGCGAGGCACCGACAGACCATGCCGCCGATGCCGTCAACGTCGTCGGCGCGCCAAACCCGCAGTCGGCGATCGGAGCGAAGGTGTCCGCGATGAGGACTTTCTTCACGAGGCCGATCGTCAGCAGGAACGAGCCGGCGGCGATGTTGTCCCACTGCGGCGCGCTTGTTCGAGCCGTCCGCGAACTGCGGCATCATCTCGCTGTGATGCACGATCGGTCCCGCGATAAGCTGCGGGAAGAAGGTGACGAAGAGCGCGTAGTTGGCGAGAACCGGTTCCTGCGCCTTGCGCCGATAGACGTCGACCAGGTAGGCAATTTGCGTGAACGTGAAGAAGCTGATGCCGAGCGGCAGCGCGAGATGGAGGAGCGGGGGTGCATCACCGACGACGTGCGCCGCATTGGCGAGAAAGAAGTCGGCGTACTTGAACACGCCGAGCACCGCAAGATTCACCGCCACACCGAGCGCCAGCACTGCGCGCGCCGCTCGTCGTTGCAACAGGCGCGCGATGCCGAAATTGAATGCGATGCTGCCGAGGATCAACGGCAGATGCCACGGATTCCACCAGCCGTAGAAGAAGAGCGACGCAACGGTGAGCCATACCTGCGCCGCGAACGGACGCCGTCCCAGCAGGAAGAAGACGACGAGCGTTCCCGGCAGGAACCAGAGCAGGTAGTCGTAGCTGTTGAACAGCATGGCGGGTGCGGAAGGGGGTGCCTTGCGCCACCGACCGGCGCCGGCGCAGCGTGTTCTCCGGCCGGAAAGGCGCGGCCCGTATGTTAACTGACGCTTCGGCGTCGCTGGATTCCGTTTCGGTCTGCCCGCAGGCGAACTGCCGTAGAATCGCGGACCGTGATCCGATTTTTCATTCAATTCCTGGTGCTGCAAGGCGTCCTGTTCGGCGCCGAGCTCACGCCGTGGGCCCAGGAGTATTTCGTGGTCCCGTGGACCAACACGCTTGCCGCGGTGAGCGCACGGCTCGTCACGTTCTTCGACCCGAACGTGATCGCCGCCGGCAAAGTGTTGAAAAGTACCGTGAACGGATTTGCGGTGTCGATCGAATCAGGATGCAACGGCGTCGAGGCGACGATCGTCCTCGTGGCGGCGATCCTTGCTTTCCCGGCGCCGTGGAAGCACCGGCTCTTGGGCCTTCTCGCGGGGGTCGTAGCCGTGCAGGGCCTCAACGTGATACGCGTCATCAGCCTCTTCTACCTCGGGCAGTGGAACATCGACGTCTTCGAGTGGGCGCACCTGTACGTATGGCAGGCGTTGATCATGCTCGACGTCCTGATCGTATGGCTCGTATGGGTGCGCACGCTGCCTGATACCCGGGTGAGGACAGCGGCGGCACCGGCTTGACGGCGATGAAGACGCCGCTCGGACGCTTTGTGTTGAAGGTAGTCGTGTGGCTGCCGGTTGCTTTCGTCGTCTGGTACTTCGGCGCGCCGCTGCTGCTGTGGCCGGTGAAGGTGATCCTGGCCGTCATTGCGTCGGCCGGCCTGCCCGATCTCGTGACCTCGGTCGAGCAAAGTGCCGCGGTATTTACGTTCGCAAGTTCGTTGAAGCCCGGCGAGGGGCTTGCGACGTCGGCGCACATCACGGTCGATGTCGATGGCCTCCTCTACTCGTTTGGAATGCCGCTGTTCGCGGCGCTTGTTCTCGCCGCGCGCGAGCCGCGATGGCCGCGCACGCTTGCTATCGGTTATGCGGTACAGGTGCCGTTCGTCGCATGGGGCGTGCTCGCGGATTTTCTGAAGAACGTCGCCATAACCTCCGGACCGCTCGTCGCTTCACAGACCGGGTTCAGCGCATGGCAGCGCGAAGCGATTGCCTTCGCGTTCCAGTTTGGTTCGCTTATCTTGCCGACGGTGGTCCCTGCGGTCGCCTGGGTGCTCACGCATCGGGCGTTTCTCGAGCGGCTGCGAGAAAATCCGCAAAGTCGCAACGCCTGAGGGAATTCTTCGGCAGCTTACGGCACTATCGCGCCTGCGCCGCCTTGCGTTCGCGCTCCCGTTCGCGTAGCACGCGCCGCTGCACCTTGCCGGTGGTTGTCATCGGCAGCGCGTCAATGAACTCGATCTCCTTCGGATACTCGTAGGGCGCCAGAAATTTGCGCACGTGCTGCCGGATGTCTTCCTCGAGCGCAACGGTGGGCACATGGCCAGCGGCAAGCACGACGAACGCCTTGACGACGTTGCCGCGCGTTTCGTCCGGCGACGGGACGACGGCTGCGTTGGCGACGGCCGGATGGCGCACGAGACAGTTCTCGATTTCCGAGGGACCGATCCGGTAGCCCGCTGCCTTGAACATGTCGTCGGCACGCCCCTGGTACCACAGGTAGCCGTCGGCGTCGCGCTTTGCGAGGTCGCCGGTCCGGCACCAGTCGCCGGTGAATTTCTTCGCGGTGCCCTCCGGATTCTTGTAATACTCGAGGAAGAACACGGGATCCGGCACGCCATCCGGCGCGATTCTATTGACGGCAACTTCGCCGATTTCATTGACGGCGACCTCAAAGCCATCGTCGTCGATGACCGCAATCCGGTGGCCGGGGTAGGGGCGTCCCATCGAGCCCGGCTTCGCGGGCCACAGCTCGTGCGAATTGCCGACGATGTAGTTCAGCTCGGTCTGGCCGAACATCTCGTTGATGGTCACGCCGAGCGCCTCGTGCGCCCATTCGAACACGGTGGTGCCGACGGCCTCGCCGGCGCTCATGATGGAGCGCAGCTTGAGGTCGAACCGCTCGCGCGGCTGCGGGACCGCCTTCATCATCATCTTGAGCGCCGTCGGGAACAGGAACGTGTTGCGGATGCCGTACTTCTCCATGAGCGCAAAGGCGCGCTCCGGATCGAAGCGGCCACGATAGCCGACGATCGGCCGGCCGAAATACATCGTGGGCAGGAGCGCATCCATGAGGCCGCCGGTCCATGCCCAGTCGGCCGGCGACCAGAACACGTCTCCCGGACGCGGGAAGCCGTCGTGCGAATGGACGAATCCAGGCAGGTTGCCGATCAGGCATTGCTGCGGCATCGACGCGCCTTTCGGCGGCCCCGTCGTCCCGCTCGTGTAGACGAGGAATGCAGGATCGGTTGCGGCGCTCTCGATGGGCGTGAAATGTGGCGACGCTTTCTCGAGCAGCGTCTCCCACGGTGTGATCCACGACTCGCGCGCGCCCGCCACCCCGACGACGTGCGCAACGCCGGGACATCGTTCGCGAATCGCAGCCATGTTCGGCAGTGACTGCGGATCGACGAACGCGACCCTTGTTTCGGAGTTGTGCAGCCGGTATTCGAGCGCGTCGGGCCCGAAAAGGAACGACAGCGGCACCGCAACCGCACCGAGTCGATTGATCGCGATGTGCGCAACGACGGTTTCGGGCCGCTGCGGAAGGATCAGCGCGGCCTTGTCGCCGCGCGCAACGCCCATTGCAGACAGCGCATTCGCGAGGCGGTTCGCCTGCTCGTCCAGATCGGAGAACGTGTGGGCTGCCGAGGCGCCGCCTTCGTCTTCCCAGTACAGCGCGATGCGCGTGCGGTCGTTCGCCCAACGGCCGCAACAAGCCTCGGCGATCGAAAATTGCGGTGGCACGTCCCATCGATACCCACGATGGATTTCCGCGTACCGATCGACGCTCATTCGTGTGCCCCCACGCTTGCGGCCGAATGGGGCCATTCGGCCGCGCTGCCTCCCGAGGGGGAGCTATTCGCGCGGCCTCCGGAACGTCCTGGGTCCTGCGTTGCTGTCAGGGGTCGGCCGCCGCCCGCGCTCGCAGACGCGAGCTTCGCTCCTTGGCTTCGCCCTGCTCGCACAGGCGTTCGGGCCGGCCCGGCGGTGCTCATGTGTGCCGTCAGCGGCGCTTCGTTCCGCTTGCAGGCGCGCTGCGGTGCTCGAGCGGCTCGACGGCAGTCCACACCCATTCCGGCTGTTGCTCGAGCAAGCGGCCAAGGCGTATCGCGTCGCTCGACCTTTGCGATTGCATCTTGAAACGCCGCGCAGGCTGATATTCGACCGCGGGCATGATCAGCGACTGCACCGCGGGATCCGTTTCCCGTTTGCGTAGCGACAGGAAAAGGCCATGAAAGATGCGGCCGTTGATCGTCGTCGCCTCGCCGTCGACGGAATAGTCGTCGCCTTGCGCCTTGCGCTGCTCGATCAGGTCGATGCTGGAAAGGGCATTGGCGACGATTTGCAGGCCGATCTCCGCGCGCTCGGAGGTGAGGCGGCGCATTCTGCGGACGATGCCCAGCGCCCAGACGCGCTGGCCCTGCGGCCGGATCGCTGCCAGGGTTCCCAGCGTCACCGCGTTGGCGATGCTCATCGGCGCGAGCAGCCGGAATCCGGTCTGGCTCACGTCCTTCACCTCCCACGGCCCACCCGACGCGGCGTAGGTGTTGAGCCGCCGCTGCGCCTGCTCGACCTTGCGATCCGTCTCGTTCCGCGCGCGCCCGAACACCGCAAGCTCCATCGTTCCGTCGAAGCTGTTTCCGGCCTGGATCGCCGGGATCGGTTGTCGCTCTTCCTCGCGGAGGTAGCTCGAGATCTTCGCGAAACCGACAATGGCGTCGACCATGCCCGCAGCCGACGTGCGCTCGCCGCGGCGGGCGAACGGCTTGAATTCCGGGTCGACCTGTGACGCCAGCTTGCTCACGAGCGCGAGCTGCTCGCTCCGGCGCGTCGTTTTTTCCGACAACGGCTGGCTTTTGATCTTCTGCTCCAGCACGGCCACGTTCTGCATCAGCAGCGCATGCAGCGGGCGCGTGTCGAGAAAGAGGACGCGTCCTTCGAGTGGCGCAGGCGAGCGGCGGCGCAGACCCGCCCGGCTGCCGAGGTCGACGTAGAAAGACGTGACCGACGACGGTTCCAGCGTGAGACGCAGAGGCTGGCACCATTCGTCGAGGTGACTCGATACCCAGTCGACGTGCTTCGGCGTCATGTTCCCGGAATTGACGAGCTGAAGAATGAGCGCGGCCAGATACTCGTGCTCGATCGTCGTCGTGTCTCCCCCTGCACTGGCGACCACCGGATGACGCTCGATTTGGCGCGAGCAGGCAAGCGTGAAGAGCGCGTGCATTTCCGTCCACTTGGCGGGGATCCACTGCTCGTAACGGAAAAGCCGGATGCGGGCGTCGAGCGCGTG
Organism: uncultured beta proteobacterium; assembly: GCA_963724975.1. Taxonomy (GTDB): domain Bacteria; phylum Pseudomonadota; class Gammaproteobacteria; order Burkholderiales; family Casimicrobiaceae; genus CAIWHR01. The sequence goes on from CAVRXB010000010.1 coordinate 23,849, forward strand.
ATGGATGATCTGCCGGGCGACGAGCTCCGGCAGGAGCGACTGCCATTTCTTGCTCTGCGCGTGACGCGCGATTTCACGCGCAAATTCGCCGTAGCAGGCAAGGAAGCCCTGCGACAGTTCGAACAGCGCTTGCCACAGCTGATTCTCGATCTTCGACGAGCGGCTTGCGTGCTCGAGGTATTGCGTGACCAGCGACTCGCGTACCCCCTTGGTGTCGATGTCAAGCCGGAACACCGCTTCGAGTCCCTGCGGGACGTGTCGTGCATTGACCTCGCAAAGTTTGCCGAGCGCGGCCAGGACGTCGCGCTCGATCGCGAGCGGGTCGTTGCCGGGCAGCGACGCGAACCATCGCTCCGCCGACTTCGCATCCGAGAGAGGGCCCTTGTTGTCTTTGCCTAGTCCGAACATCGGGCAGATACATTCCTAAGGATAGAAGGGCGCTCCAACCCGCTGCGGCCATTCGGCGGCAAATCACCGATGAATGCGCGCCCGGGCCGACGCTTCGCGGCATGCGTGGACCGAATTTGGAGCCGCCGCGAATTCCGGCGGTTGTGGCTAGCGCAGAGCTTTCGCGATCATCACCCAAAGAGCGTTGGCCGGCAATAGCCGGACGCGTCTGCTGGCACGCATCGTGCATGGTACGGGACGTGCTGCACAAAGTGCGGAAAAGGTGCGGCATGGTCGCTCCGGCGCAAGGGGCGGCGGGCGGATCGTCGGGCCACGATGGCGTGGCGCCGGGATATACTTGTGCAGCACAGATTGCACACGCGAAGTGACGCAAAGCGTAAGGGAATGACAACGATGGGCATCCTGATCAAGGCACCGACGCGGCGCAGCGAGCCTGCCGCAATCACGACCGAGACGCGCGACGGTTCTTCCGAGTCGCGCGGTAACGCACACATTCGCGAAGTGGTTCGGATCACCGGATTGCGGCGCGAGCAGCTTTACATGTGGCAGCGCCGCTACGGTTTCCCGGCGCCGCTGCGGGACGCATTCGGCGACCGCGTCTACCCGTCGGATCAGGTGGCGCGGTTGAAGCTCATCAAGCAGCTTTTGTCCGAGGGCTGGCGTGCCGGTGCGGTCGTGCCGCTCGCCGAATCGGCACTCCAATCGATGATGGGTCTCGCCGTCGAGGCGCCTGCGCCGCTGCCAAGCGAGATCGAAACCGCCGTCAAGCTGCTGGGAGCGCATCGCATCGGCGAGATGCAGAACCACCTGTCGAAGCTTCTCGTCGGACAGGGGCTGCGCAAGTTTCTCGAGACGACGCTGATACCGCTGAACGAAGCGGTGCATGAACGCGTCGTTCGCGGCGAAATGCAGAATTTCCAGGAATTGCGCTTCGCGGACCTCGCGCAACGCCTGCTGCGCGACGTGACGCGACTGGTGCGGCCGACGCGCGACGCGCGGCAGATCCTGCTCGCCACACCGCCCAACGATCCGAATCAGCTCGGGCTCGCGATTCTCGAGCTGCTGCTGTTTACCGATGGCGTCAACTGCCTGACGCTCGGAGCGGGTGTGCCGGCGCAGGAAATTGCCGGCGCCGCCGAGGCCTACAAGGTGGCGCTTGTCGTGCTGCTGTTCGATCGCGGGATCTCGGGGAAGATTGCCGGACAGGAAATTCGCTCGCTGCGCGCCGCGTTGCCGGAGAATCTGCCGCTCATCGTGAGCGGCCGTGCCGTCAACCTGCTCGCCAAGCCGATCGCCAATGTCCGCACGGCCGCCGACTTCAGCTCGATCATGGCAACAATGCGCGAACAAGGTGTCGTCTCGCAGACGACCGTGACGATGCTGGGCCCATTAGCCGACAATCCGGCGCGCGCAGGCTAGTGTCACCGAATTGGCGCGAGGTGCCCGCCCCGGGTATCCTCGCGCGATGGACCACGCTCCCCGCACTCCACCTGCGCCGCGCGGATTGGCGCGCGTGCCGCGGCTCGTCTGGCACACGATCGGCCTTGTGGTCGCCGCGCTCATCGCATGGGCCATCTGGCGCGGCTATCAAAACCCGGACCTTCTGCTCGATCTCGGCGCGATCAAGCTCTGCTAGTCGCTACAGGCCACTCAGGGCTCGTTGAGAAAGTCCTCGAGCTTGCGCCGCTCGCGCTTGGTCGGCCGGCCGGCAAAGCGCGGCTGCATTGCAATCGCCTGGCGCCGCGACATTTCCTCCTGCTCGCGCGCCGCCACGCTGGCATTCGTTTCGCGATAAAGTCGCACCGCGTCGGCCGCCGATCCGCGCCGATCCGATAGGGCGGTAACGACGACCTCGACGACGATGCCGCGGCGGCGGATCGATACCTCGTCACCGATGCGCACGACGTGCCCCGGTTTCACGCGCGTTCCGCCGAGCCGGGCCTGTCCCGGTTCGATTGCGTGCGCCGCGAGGCTGCGCGTCTTGTAGAACCTTGCCGCCCACAGCCATTTGTCGAATCGAACGCGGAGCGGCGTGTCGCGTGGGTCGCTGTCGTGGTCAGCTCTTGTCATCGGCGGCGTCAACGTAGGCACGCATCCACGCGGCGGTCGTCTCGGCATCGGAGTAGCCTTCCGCGGCCAGCGCCGATGCGACGCGGGCGCGGTCGTCGGGCGTGCGGTTCTGCGACAGCTTGAACTTGGCGTCGATCCGCTTGATCTTGATACGGAATCCAATGATCGCGTTGACCATCGCCTTCATCTGCGCCGGGTTGAGCCCCGGGACCCATGGTGCGTCGCGGCCGGATTCGAAGCGGTGAATCAGCAAGTCGAGAATCGCGCGCGTTTCGGCGGGCTCGCGCGCGAATTCGAGCGTGCCGTGCGCGTGGACGACAGCATAGTTCCAGGTCGGGACCGCAGCGGCGGGTTCGGCGTACCACGACGGCGAGACATACGCATGCGGGCCGTGGAAGATCGCAATCGATTCGGCGCCGGCGGCAGTCTCGACGTGCGGATTCGCGCGTGCGAAATGACCGAGCAAGGTCCCATACGGCTCGCAATCCCCGGCCCAGATGAGCGGAACGTGCGATATATGAGGTTCGCGAGCGGCGGGCGTCACAAGCGTTGCGAACGGGTGATCGTGCAAAAGGCGCGCGATCGCGACGCGATTTCCGGCGCCGAAATGGCCTGGAACGTAAAGGCTCACGGCACGCTCGAAGTGCTCAATGCCGGACCGGCCCCTGTCGTGCTGATCGCGGACCGGATGCGGCGCTGTGCGGCTCGGCAAAGAGAGCGCGCGCGTCTTCAGCGACGAATGTGTAGTGGCGATTGCAGAATTCACAGGTGACGCCGATCAACCCCTGCTCCGTGAGAATGGTTTCGACCTCGACCCGGCCGATCATCCGAAGCGCGTTTGCGACGCGTTCTTCGGAGCAGCTGCACGCAAAGCGCGCGGGACGCGCCTTGAACAAGCGCACGTCGTCGTGAGGGAAATACGCGTGCAGCAATTCCGGGGCGTCGCGACGGGCGAGGAGGCCGTCCTGCGGCAGCTCATCGACGCACGCCGCTGCCCGCGACCACGTTCCCTCGTCCGCCTCGGTAGCCCCTGGCAGCCGCTGCAGCAGCAAGCCGCGTACGCGCGACCCCTCCGTCGCGATCGTCATCCGGCTGTCGATCTGCTCCGACGTGCGGAGATAGTGCTCGATCAAGGTCGCGATCGACTGCGCTTCCAGCGCGACAATGCCCTGATAGAGCGGTCCGCCGTCCTTCGGATCGAGGGTGATCGCGAGGCGGCCGTGGGCGGCGCCGCCGGCAAGCTCCGCGAGCGAAGTGAACTCCGGCAACGCGACGGCGGACTCCTTCCATTGGGCGGTCGCGCGCAGCGACAGATTGGCGTCGGATTCGACGACGAGCAGGCGGACGGGACCATCACCCTGCAGCTGGACGATCAGCGCGCCCTTGAATTTGAGCGTGGAGGCGAGCAGCGTCGCGGCGGCAAGAAGCTCGGCCATGACGCGTCGCAGCGCGGGCGGATACGGATGACAGTCGAGGATCTCCCTGCACGCGCCATCGAGGCTCACCAGCGCACCGCGCACGGCTGCGTGCTCGAAAACGAAACGCGCGAGCGCGTCAGTGAACGGCGGATGGGCGGCCATCGCGGAGGATTCCTCAGTGGTTCGCCGCAAGCGTGTAGATCGTGAGCGGCAAACCCGAGTTCTTGTCGAACATGGCGCCGGCGTCGATGCCAACGCGGGCGATCGCTTCCGCCGTGCGAAGTCGGTCGTACTGCGAGTACATCGCGCCCAGCGCGAATTCGCGGCCGGTGCCAGCCGCCCAGAAGCGCGTGTATTCGAACACTTCACGCATCGAATAAACGCCGAATATTCCGCCCGGATTGGCGACGAGGGCGGTGATCTGCGTCGATTCGTACGGGTCGTCTTCTTCTTCCTTCGGGTTGAGGAAGTGCTGCTCCTTCAGGATCGGATGGAGCTTCCTGAAGGTCTCGAAAATGCCGGCCTTGTTCGAAAAATCGAGATCGTTCTGCTTGGCGAGCAGGCTTTCGAAGACGAGCTGATGTGCGGCGCTGCCGCAAAGCCCGATATACGTGCCCTGGTACTTGATGATCTTGTCAGGCGTGCGGTCGAATTCAGCGGGCAGCCGGGTGTCGCCGAAGGTCGTCAGCGAATCGGCGGCGATGGCGATTTCGTCGTTCTTGCGAACGGCAACGAGCGTGGTCATGGCATCGGAATCCGGGAGGCGTCGGTTACTGTCTGAGCTAACCCGCCGGCCGCCGCCGACCTGCGAGAGCGACAAACCTCGTCCCGGCGGGTCCGGTTGAGCGAGAAATAATTATACGCCGCCGGAGGCGGCCGGCCGGAACGCCGGTGGTGCCGGAAGCATCGCCACGGGCGGCAGCCGTGTTGCATTCCATGCCGCAATTGCCCATTGCCAGAATTCAGCGGTCGTCGCGGGCGCTGCCGAGCCGGACAGCATTGGCTGATCGAGATAGCGATAAGCGGCGATCAGCGCCGGAAGCGGAGTCGCGGGAAGCGGCGAGGCGTGCGTCTGCTTCGAGAGTTTCGCGCCAGCGCGATCGATCGCGATCGGCACGTGCAGATACGACGGTGTCGTGCGACCGAGGCGTCGCTGCAACAGAATCTGGCGCGCCGTCGATGCGATGAGGTCGGCGCCGCGCACGATGTCGGTGACCCCTTGCACGTCGTCGTCGACGACTACCGCGAGCTGGTACGCGAACAGGCCGTCGGCGCGTTGCACAACGAAGTCGCCGACTTCGCTGGCGAGGTCCTGCGTCTGCGCGCCCTGCAGACGGTCGCGCCAATCGATGCGCACCTGCCCGACACGAAGACGCCACGCGTGAGCGGTGCGTGATGCGCGATCTGCGGGGATGCCGCCGCGGCAGGTGCCCGCGTAGATGGGTTCGCCACCCGCGCCTCGCGGTGCGGTCTCCTGCTCGCGCCGCGTGCACACGCATGGGTAGACGTCGTGGTGTGCGCGCAATTCGGCGAGTGCGGCTTTGTACAGCTCGGCACGCTCCGATTGGCGCACTACCGGCCCGTCCCACGCGAAGCCATATCGCTCGAGCGCAGCAAGAATCGCGCGTTCCGCGCCCGGACGTGCGCGCGGGAGGTCGACGTCCTCGACGCGCACCAGCCACTCGCCGCCGGCCGCACGCGCATCGCAATAACTCGCGACCGCTGCGATCAGCGAGCCGAAATGCAGCGGCCCAGTGGGGGAAGGAGCGAAGCGGCCGCGGTACGCAACTGCGCGGGGTGCGGCTGACGCCTTGATCACCGCGTGACGGTGAGTGACGCGGGAATGAGCTTCGCCGGCGCCGGTTCAAATTGCCAGCTGCGATTCACGGCCGTCATGACGCCGGTCGGGTACTCGGGACGGCCGAGGCTGCCGTTGTAACGGCCGAGCGCACGGTAGACGTCGCCACCCTCGATATCTAGATAGTGCCGCAGGATCACGCAGCCGTAGCGAAGATTCGTGCGGAGGTGGAAGAGATTGTGATTGTCGCCGCTGCCGATGAGGCCGGTCCAGAACGGCATCACTTGCATGTAGCCGCGCGCGCCCGCGCTCGAGATTGCGTATTTGCGGAATGCACTTTCGTACTGGATCACCCCAAGCACGAGCTGCGGATCGAGTCCGGCGCGCGTTGCTTCGTAATGGACCGTGGCGAGAAATTCTTCCCGCGTGCGCCCGTCGGTGACCTTCGCCGCGAGGCGGCGCGACATCTCATCCATCCACGGCCGAAGCTCGGTGCGGTTGCCGTAGTCGAGCGGAACCGGCTGGTCCGAAATGGCTGCGGACAGCACGGTGACCACGGACGGCGCGAGCCGCTCCTCGGCCTGCGTGCCGGCGCCGGCGGGCAGCGATAGAAGGGCGAGCGCCACGGTTGCCGCCATGCCGGCAAAGCGCCTCCAAGTGCCGAAAAACGTCATGCCGAAAGCTTCCTCCGGATGAAGGTTCCGATGTCCGTAACGGGCACCGCTACCGGTGCCGTTCCTGCTGCCGCCTCTCTGCGCGCCTGGTATTCGACGTTGCCATCCTTCAAGCCGCGGTCGCCGATAGTAATGCGGTGCGGGATGCCGATCAACTCCATGTCTGCAAACATCACGCCAGGACGCTCGCCGCGGTCGTCGAGCAGCACCTCCACCCCGGCGGCTTCGAGCTCGTCGTGCAGCCGGTCGGCCAACGCCTTGACACCCTCACTGCGATCGTAGCCCACGGGCGCGATCGCCACCGCGAACGGCGCCAGCGGGAGGGGCCACACGATCCCCTTGGCATCGTGGTTCTGCTCGATCGCGGCGGCGACGATGCGGGTGATGCCGATCCCGTAGCAGCCCATTTCGATCAACCGGCTCTGACCCTGCGCGTCGAGATAGGTTGCATTCATATCGTTCGAATAACGGTCGCCGAGCGCGAATACATGCCCGACCTCGATGCCGCGAAGGATTTCGAGCGTCCCCTTGCCATCCGGTGACGGGTCGCCGGCGACGACGTTGCGAATGTCGGCCACCTTGTCCGGCTCCCGGCAGTCGCGGCCGAAATTGACGCCGGTCAGGTGGAAATCCGGCACGTTCGCGCCGCAGACGAAGTTGGCCATCACGTTGACCGCGCGATCGACGATCAGAGTGATCTCCTTCGGGATCCCGACGGGGCCGAGGTAGCCGGGACGGCACCCGGCGACGGCGACGATCTCGGCTTCGCTCGCCCAGCGGAAAGCCTCGAGGCCGGGGATCTTGCTTGTCTTGATTTCGTTCAACGTATGGTCGCCACGAATGAGCAGCATCCAGATGCGCGCCGGCTGTCCTTCCGTGTCGGTCGCGAGCATGATGCACTTGACCGTGCGCTTGAGCGGAAGATTGAGCAGCAGCGCCACGTCCTCGCACGTTTCCTTGCCGGGCGTGGGAACTTTCTGCATGGGCTCCGCGGCGGCAGCGCGCGACGGCGCGGGCGCAACCGCTTCGGCGAGCTCGACGTTCGCGGCGTAATCGGAGGCGGGACACCAGGCTATCGCGTCTTCGCCCGAATCCGCGAGCACCTGGAACTCGTGCGACGCGCTGCCGCCGATCGGACCGGTGTCGGCGGCAACGGCGCGGAACTTGAGTCCCATCCGAGTGAAAATGCGCCCGTACGCGTCGTACATCGCTTGATACGACTTGAGCATCGCCGCCGGATCGACATCGAACGAATAGGCATCCTTCATCACGAACTCGCGCGAGCGCATGACGCCGAAGCGAGGCCGAATCTCGTCGCGGAATTTGGTCTGGATGTGATAGAAATTGACCGGCAGCTGCTTGTAGCTGCGCAAGTCCTTGCGCGCGATGTCGGTGATGACTTCCTCGGAAGTTGGCTGGAAGACGAAGTCACGCTCGTGCCGGTCCTTGAAGCGCAGCAATTCCGGTCCGTATTTTCCCCACCGGCCCGTTTCCTGCCACAGCTCGGCAGGCTGCACGACAGGCATAAGCAGTTCGATTGCTCCCGCGCGATTCATTTCCTCGCGCACGATCGCCTCGATTTTGCGCAGGACGCGCAGACCAAGCGGCAGCCACGTATAGATCCCGGCGGCGAGACGCTTGATCATGCCCGCACGCAGCATCAACCGATGGCTCGCGAGCTCGGCCTCGGCGGGCGCTTCCTTCAACGTCGCAAGGAAATAGCGGGAGACGCGCACGGTGCTGTTTTTGTTGAAGAAACAGCGATTGTACGCGAACGGCAGCGGGGAGTCAGCGAGGCGAGGCGATTTCCTCGAATGCCGCGAGCGCGTCTGCGGCGTACATCAGCGATGGCCCGCCGCCCATGTACACCGCAACGCCGAGCGCTTCCTCGACTTCTGCGCGTGTCGCGCCGAGCCTTGCGAGGGCCTTCACGTGAAACCCGAGGCAGCCATCGCAGTGCGCGGCGACCCCGAGCGCGAGCGCAATCAGCTCCTTGGTCTTTTCCGAAAGGACGCCACCGCGCAGCGCCGCCGCAGCCATCGCGTCGAAGCCTTGCATCGTGTCCGGAATGTCGGCGCGCAGCGCGCGAAGCGGCGGGGCGAGCGACCGGGTGATTTCTCGAAACGACTTCGGCATGGATCAGCCCTCGCGCACGCCCAGGCGCTTCAGGACGATCTCGAGCGGACAAAAGCGCGTGAACCCGCTTTGCAGCAGATTGGCGCCCACGAAGACGGTCAACCAGAGCCAGTTCGCGCTCACGAAAACAGGGCTTGCGGGAACTCCGAGCGCCAGCGAGATCAGGACGAACGAGCCGGCGAAGATGCGAATAAGACGATGGGTGTCCACGGCGATTCCTTGGGTTGGAGGGGTTCTACGCATAGCGCCGCTGATTCGCGGCGTAGTACAGGAGAGGAATGACGACAAGCGTCAGCAGCGTCGAGATCACGATGCCGAAGATCAGCGCAATCGCGAGGCCGTTGAAGATGGGATCGTCGAGGATGAACAACGCACCGAGCGTCGCGGCGGCGCCCGTAAGGGCGATCGGCTTTGCGCGCGCGGCCGCGGCGTCGACGACTGCCTGCGCGAACGGCACGCCGCGGGCCAGCTGCAGGTTGATGAAGTCGACGAGCAGGATCGAATTGCGCACGATGATGCCGGCAAGCGCGATCATGCCGATCATCGAGGTCGCGGTGAACGGGGCGCGGAGGAGCGCGTGCCCGGGCATCACGCCGATGATCGTCAGCGGAATCGGCGCCATGATGACGAGCGGCGTCACGTACGAGCCAAACTCGGCGACGACGAGCAGATAGATCAGCACGAGGCCGACGGCGTACGCCGCGCCCATGTCCCGGAACGTCTCGTAGGTGACCTGCCATTCGCCGTCCCATTTGAGCGCGTACTCGCGATACGGGTCGGCAGGCTGCGCAATGAAATATTCGCCGAGTCGACCGCCCTCGGCGAGCGACGCACCCGCGAGCGCGCCGCGTGCGGCGAACATCCCGTACAGCGGGCTGTCGGTCTTGCCGGCGACATCGCCGATGACATAGGACACCGGCAGCAAGTCCTTGTGATGGATCGTGCGGTCGCGCTCGGCCGTGCGCACCTGCACGACCTCCGACAGCGGTACGAGCGCGCCGCCGCTGCCGCGCACCTTCATCGCCAGCATCCAGTCGAGCTTCGCCTGCCGCTCGGGCGGCAGCGTGAGCCGCACCGGAACGCCGTACTTCGCCTGCGCGTCGTGCAGCATCGTCACGTCGTCGCCGTCGAGCGCAACGTGCATCGCCAGGACGATGTCGGAAGACGCGACGCCAAGCGAGGCGGCGCGCGCCTGGTCGATCGCGATGTTTTCCTTTGGCGCGCTTTCCTCGATCGAATCGTCGATGCCCACAATTTCTGCGTGGCGGCCGAATTCCGCTCGAACGCGCTTTGCCACGGCGTGGCGCCCTGCCTCGTCCGGGCCGTAGATCTCGGCCACGAGCGGCGAGAGCACCGGGGGTCCCGGAGGCACTTCGACCACCTTCACCCGGGCTCCATGGCTTGCGGCGATGCGTTCGAGGTCGGGACGAAGGAAGGCCGCGATTTCATGGCTCTGGCGGTCGCGCCGGTGCTTGTCCACGAGATTGATCTGCAAGTCGCCATTTTCCGGTTCCTGCCGCAGGTTGTACTGCCGCACGAGGCCGTTGAAGTTGATCGGTGCCGCGGTGCCCGCGTAGGCCTGGTAGTCGGTGACCTCGGGGACGGTCGCGACATAGGCGCCCATCGCGTGCAGCACGGCAGCCGTGTTCTCGACGGGTGTCCCGGCCGGCATGTCCACGACGACCTGCAGTTCAGACTTGTTGTCGAACGGCAGCATCTTCATGACGACCCATTGGAAAGCGGGGAGCAGAGCGGACAGGAGGATGGCGACCACGATTCCGATCCAGAGCGCGCGCCGGTTACGCGCTCCGGCGCGCGCCTCGAGGAACGGTTCCAATAGCGTCGAAAAGGCGCACACGAGACCCTTGTCGAGACGCGAGGCTCCGTGCGCGACGACGGCGCCGCCTCGCGCGAGTCGCAGCGCGAGCCACGGCGTAAACGTGAAGGCGATGGCGAGCGAGATCAGCATCCCCATGCTCGCGTTGATCGGGATCGGCGCCATGTAGGGGCCCATCAGGCCGCTGACAAACGCCATCGGCAAGAGCGCGGCAATGACCGTCAGGGTCGCCAGGATTGTCGGGTCCTCCCACTTCGTCGACCGCCGTGGGGATGAGCGCAAGCAGCGGAGCGTCGGGCTCGAGCGCCCGATGACGGTGGATGTTCTCGACGACGACGATGGCGTCGTCGACGAGGATGCCGATCGCGAAGATCAGCGCGAACAGCGACACGCGATTCAGCGTGAAGCCCCACGCCCAGGACGCGAAAAGCGTCGCCGCGAGCGTCAGGATCACGGCGGCGCCGACGATCACGGCTTCGCGCCGCCCAAGTGTTGCAAACACCAGGGCGACGACGGACAACGTCGCGAACACGAGCTTCTGGATCAGCTTTATCGCCTTGTCGTTGGCGGTTGCTCCGTAGTCGCGCGTGACGGTTGCCGCTACGCCGGCGGGAATCACCGTGTTGCGCAAGTCGTCGATGCGTGCGACCACGCGGCTCGCGACTTCCGCCGCGTTTTCGCCGGGCTTCTTCGTCACCGTCAGGGTCACGGCGGGAAACTCTCCCTGCGCGTCGACGCCTTTCGTCGTCGCGCCCGGGCCCGTGCCGAACCAGACGTAGCGCTTCGGCGGCGGCGGCCCGTCGACGATGCGCGCGACGTCGGACAGGTAGATCGGATTCCCGTCGGCCGCGCCCACCACGAGCGACGCAACTTCCGCTGCGCTCGAGAGAAACGCACCGGTCTCGACCAGAACCGAGCGATTGTCGGCATCGCGCTTGCCGGAAGTCAGTGCCGTGTTGGCGGCGGTCAGCGCCTGCCGGAGATCCGCGACGGTCAGGCCGAACGAAGAAAGCTTCTGCGGATCGAGCAGCACGCGCACGACCCGCCCCGGTCCGCCGACGGTCGTCACTTCGCGTGTTCCAGGCACCCGCTTGAGCTCGACTTCGATCGCATGCGCAACCTGCTCGAGATCGAATGCGCCGCGCGCTTCGTCAGCGGTCCACAACGTCAGCGTGACGATCCCGACGTCGTCGATCCCTTTGGGCTTGATCAGAGGCTCGCCGACGTTGAGCGCCCTCGGCAGCCAGTCGCGGTTGGAATTGACCGTATCGTAGAGACGGACCAGCGCCTCGGTGCGCGGAACGCCGACCTTGAATTCCGCAGTGATGATCGCAACGCCGGGTCTCGACACGGAATACACATGCTCGAGACCCTGGATCTGCGCGATCACCTGCTCGGCGGGTGTTGCGACGAGCGTCTCGACGTCCTTTGCCGACGCCCCTGGAAACGGCACGATCACGTTCGCCATCGTGACATTGATCTGCGGCTCCTCCTCGCGGGGCGTCACCGCGATTGCGAATGCGCCGAGCAGCAGCGCGACGAGCGCGATGAGCGGTGTAAGACGCGACTCGAGAAAGTAACGCGCGATGCGCCCGGACATGCCGAGCGGCGCTTGCGGGGGGGCGGGTGTCATCGCCTATGAGCGCGGGTTGCCGCCGCCGCTCGCCTCGATGCCGGCGCGCACGGGGTCGAGCGCCACGCGCTCGCCGGCGCGGAGTCCGGCAAGTACTTCGACGAACCCGTTGCCGGCATTTTCTCCCAGCCGCACCTGGCGAAGCTGCGCGCGAGTCCCGGAGTCGATGACGTAGACGGCGGTCACTTCGCTGCGCCGCAGGACCGCCGATGCGGGAATGGCGAGCGCCCGCATGCGGCCAGTGACGATCTTCGCGCGCGCGTACTGGCCCGGCATGAGGCCGTTGGCCCGAGGCAAATCGAGGCGCACCGCGGTCGTGTGCGTTCGCGCGTCGGCGATCGGAATGACCGTCACGCGCCGCGCGTCGAGCGACAGTGCGAGCGACGGGATTTCCACCGCGATTGGCGCATCGAGTCTTGCCTGCGCAAGGACGGCCTGCGGCAGCGTTGCCGTCACACGCAGTTCGCTCGGGTCGAACACGGTCACGAGTGGTCGGCCCATCGTTGCCATGTCACCGACTTCGACCAGGGTCGCGGCGACGACCCCGTCATAAGGCGCGACGATGGTCGTGAAGCTCCTGGACGTCGACGACACGCTGGCGTTCGCGATGGCCGCCGCCGCCTGCGCTTGCGCCGCGGCAAACTCGGACTCGGTCTGGTCGAGCGCTGCGCGGCTGATGAACTTCTGCTCGAAGAGGCGCTGATTGCGCTCGTGTTTCGCCTTGGCGTTCGCGAGGTTCGCCTGCGCCTCGCGTACCTGGCTCTGGCTCGCGATCTCGGCCTGCATCGCACTGCGCGAATCGATTTGCGCAAGCACCTGTCCCGCCTTGACCCCGTCTCCGGCCTTGACCGGCAGCGTCACGATCCGGCCGGCAACCTGAGCCGCGAGTGTGGACACACGAACCGCCTCGACGACCCCTTCCGCGGCAGCGTAGCGCGTAAGATCGCGATACTCGACGACGCCGCTCGCGGGCAGGACGAGCTGCGCTGCCGCGATCGGAGCGGCGAGAAGGGCCAGCACGGCGAAAAGCCGGGCGGACCGGGGACATGTTCGGAGCATCATGCGAGCACGATAGGCCGGCGCCGCCGAAGCGTCTGTGACCTGTGTCACAAACGCGTGAATCCGACGCGATACGGATCCGGCCGCGGCAGTTCGGCCCCGGCGGTAGAATTCCAGGGGGATGCAACTGGCATTCGTCCGTTCCGGCGGCCTGCTCGATGACTGAATCCGCGACGTCCCCAAAATTGACGGCGACGCTGCTCCGGCTCTTTCCTGCGCTCGCGGGTGCATCGCCCGCAACGCTGGAGCGCATCGTCCGCCATGGCGTTCATCGCAAGGCGCCTCCGGGAACGGTCATGTTCGACGCGCACACCCCTTGCTCGGGGTTTCCTCTGCTCCTGGCCGGAACGATCAAGGTGCTGCAACGCTACCCGAACGGGCGCGAAATGCCGCTGTACCGCGTCAAGTCGGGCGAGAGCTGCCTGCTATCCGGCAGCTGCCTGCTCGGGCACTCGGATTACACAGCGACCGGCATCGCCGAAACCAAGGTCGAGCTCCTGATCGTGCCGCCGGCCGATTTTCAGGCCCTGATCGCGAGCGACGCCGCATTCCGCGATCATGTGTTCAGTCTCTTCGGCGAACGCCTCGCCACGCTCATGTCGCTCGTCGAAGCCATCGCCTACCAGAAGCTCGACCAGCGCCTTGCCACACTGCTGCTGTGCAAGAAAGACCCGGTGCACGCCACGCACCAAGCGCTCGCCGACGAGCTCGGCAGTGTGCGCGAAATCGTGAGCCGGCTGCTGCGGGGGTTCGAGGACAAGGGATGGGTTGATCTCGCGCGCGAACGAATCCGGATCGTCGATCGCGGTGCGCTGGAGGCGCTGGCAGCCGCGTAGCAAGCGGCCACCCCTACAACTTCAGGCCCTGCTTCGCCGCGAGCGCCTGCGCCTTGGCGATCATCGCGTCGCCGTCGCTTTTGCGGCCCAACTGCTGCAATGCCTCTCCCCAGCGCAGATAGTTCCTCGCGTTTTCGTGGTCGAGCTGTTCCGCTTCAGCAAATTTCGCAAGGGCCTCGTCATTGCGTCCGAGATCGAGTAACGCGCGCGCCCACGCACTCACGCACTCGGGCGAGGGGAACTCCTGTTCATAAAGACGGCGGAATCTAGCGATTGCCGCCTCCGGATCGCCAAGGACGCGCAACGCCTCGCCCCAGCAATACCAGTTGAGCGAACGCATGGTCCAGCGCTTGGTGCCGGCCTCGGCCAGGAGAGCGGCCTCCGCAGCCCGTCCTTGATGAAGCCGGATCATGGCGAGCGCGGCTATGGCCGCCGATTCTTCGGGATAGCGGGCATGAAGGTCTTCGGCTGTGCGTAGCGCATCATCGACGCGCCCGACGTCCAGCAATGCGCAAACGTAGTGGTTGGCGCCCGTCCAGCCAGGCCCGCGAATGCGAAAGAAATTCTCGAACGCAGCGATCGCGTCGCGATATCGGTGCAGCCGAAAATTGCATACAGCGAAGCCCAGCATCGCGTACGCCCGCCGGCGATGGGTGGCGAGGACGCGCCGGAACTGCCGGAGCGCCACCCGGTTGCGGCCCAGCATCACATTGCACCATCCGATGCGCGTCCGCTGCAACGCGGTGAGCGGCCGCGACGCCGCAGCGTCCACGATGCGCAGCGCTTCCTCGGTGCGACCGTTACGTATCAGCGCCGTCATGAATTCCTCCGACACGGGGCTCAGCAGCTCCGGATCGGCGTCGAAGCCACGCCGCAATACGTTCAGGGCCGCCGCGTTTTCGTAGCGATTGAGCAGCAGCAGTCCCTGCAGGTTGAGGGCCCACGGCGCTTCGTCCGGCCGCGTCTCGATCACGTGCTGCAAGGCCTCGGTCGTCTTTGGAAATTCGGGGCCGGGCAGCTCCTGCTCGATGTAGTAGGAAGCAAGGACATACGGATCGGTCAGGCGGACCACTTCCTCGGCCCCAGCGCTGATCAACGGCCCGACGTCGGCGGCGGTACGCGAACGTCCAAGCGTCATCTGCTGGCCGTCGCGACGCCGCAATTGCAGCGTCAACGAATCGCCGTCACGGGTGATTTCCCCGGCGACATGCTGGTCGGGATAGTCGAGGAGCTGGCGAAAATACCCGGCGAATGCCTTGATCGACAACTGGCCGACGGGAATCTGGATGTCCGCCTGCAGCGCCGAGGCGACATGTCCGCGCCGCGGTTTCTGCGTGTTGGCAACACTCTGGATCGTATGGACGGCGTTCAGCATCCGCTCAGTGACGACGGTCGGCGAGTAACCGCGCTCGATGAGCTCGCGCGGGACTTCGAGTGGGTCGAGCACGATCGTGTTGCGCCGAAGCTCGCGCCAGAGCGCGTACACGAGCGCCGCCAGCAACGCGATCAGCACGATCGACAGCAGGATCGTGAAGACCGCCGCGATGTTCTGCGCGAGCCACGGCAGGAGATTCTGCTCAGCGCCGTCGGTGCCGAAGCCGAAGAGCAGGGGTACGCCGCGTCGTTGCCACGAATCGGCTAGAGCGGTTTTTGACGCCGTTGCCACGCGTTTCCCCATCGCGGCCCAGGGACGGACCGTGTTCGCGAAGCATAGCAAAGGTCGCCGCAGAGGGAAGCGGCAACGCGACGGGACGCAGTTACCGAACGACAATCACCGGCAGTTTCGAGTGCGTCAGCACCTTCTGCGTCTCGCTGCCGAGCAGCACCGCCGACAAACCGCGGCGGCCGTGCGATGCCATCACGATCGCGTCGCACTTGTGCTTCCGGGCAGCAGCGAGAATCGCCTCCCACGGTGCCGATGCGATTGCATAGGCCGTCGCGCATTGCACACCCGCGGCTTCGGCCTTCGTTGCCGCGCCATCGAGAATCTTCTGCGCGTCCTCGGCGGCGAGCTTCGTGTATTCGCGGCGCGATACGGGCTCGTAGACCACGCCATCCGCGTATGCCGGCATCGGATAGTCGGGGGCTGCATAGAACACCGTCAGCTTGGCGCCGACCGCCTGCGCGAGCGATATCGCGTGCGCGACCGCCTTGGCGGACAGCTTCGATCCATCGGTTGCAACCAGCAAGTTCTCGTACATGATTGGTCCTTGGCCGCTCGGGTAAACATTATCGCCTGCCATGATCGCCGCACCGTTGACCAAAATCAATGGACACTTTGTCCGCGATCAAGCTTGGACCAAGGTTCGATTGACCCCCCCGAAGACGCTCCGTAGATTCCGTCCGATGTACGAAACCCCCGAGGCCGTCGCGTCCGGCCGCCCGCGGACCCGCCCCAGCGAGCAGGCGACCGCGCACGAGGGCGCCGTGTGCTTCCATTGTGGAGAGCCGAACCCCGAGCCCGGACGATGGCGTGCGATGTGCCGCGGGAAGCCCCGTGAATTCTGCTGTGCGGGATGTCTTGGCATCGCGCAGGCAATCCATGTCGCGGGGCTCGACGCATTCTACGAACGGCGTACCGATGTCTCCAGTTCCCACATCGACGAACCTGGCGCTGCCGATGCTTGGCTGCGTTATGACGATCCGGCGCTCCAGTCGGCTTTCGTACGCCCCACGCCCGACGGCAAGCGCGACGTATCGTTGCTGCTCGAGGGCATTCATTGCGGCGCCTGCACTTGGCTTATCGAGCAATGGCTCGGGCGGCGTCCCGGGATTTCTGTCGCCGACGTGAACTTTGCAACGCGGCGCGGGCGCGTGATTTTCGATCCGGCGGTAATGCGACTGTCCGACGTGCTGCGCGCGATTGCCGCCATCGGCTACCGCGCCTGGCCCTACGATCCGGCACGCCGCGAAGCGCTGGTGCGACGCGAGTCGCGCGCCCTGTTGCTGCGAACGGCCATTGCGCTGCTCGCGATGATGCAGGTGATGATGTTCGCGCTTCCGACCTACGTCACGATCGAAGGCGTCGAGCCGGAGCACCGGCTTCTGCTCGAATGGGCGAGCCTCACGCTGACACTGCCGGCACTTCTGTATTCGGCGGTACCGTTTTTTCGCGGGGCGTGGCGCGACCTGCGCATGTTGCGACTGGGCATGGACGTGCCGGTCGCGCTCGGGCTTGCCACCGCGTTTTCGGCGAGTGCGGCGTCGACCTTCTCAGGCAAGGGCCCCGTCTATTACGATTCCGTGACGATGTTCATCGCGCTGCTGCTGATCGCGCGCTACGTTGAGCTCGTCGCGCGCCGCCGGGCGGGCGACGCGGTAGAAGCGGTGGCGCGGGCGCGTCCGACGACAGCTGAACGGTTGATCGCATTGGCCCGATGGGTACGAAGTTCAATCGGTGGGAGCGATGGCCCTTGCCACAGGCGACTTCACGCTTGTGCGTGCCGGCGCGACCATCCCCGCCGACGGCACGATCGTCGAAGGAACCGCGGGCGTCGAGGAAGCGATCCTGACCGGAGAATCGGGCCCCATTCGGCGCGGCGCGGGCGAGACCGTGCTCGCGGGCAGCATCGTCCGCGATAATTCGCTCGTCATTTGCGTCAGCGCGGCCGGCGAGGCCACCCGACTTGCGGCGATCGAACGGCTCGTCAGCCGTGCTACAGCGGAACGCCCGCGGATCGCGCGTGTCGCCGACCGGTTCGCCGCGCAGTTCGTATTTGCGTTGCTCGTACTGGCGGCGGCAACTGCGATCATCTGGTCGATCCACGATCCGTCGCGCACGCTCGCGGTGACCTTCGCGGTGCTGGTCGTCTCCTGTCCATGCGCGCTGTCGCTCGCCACGCCTGCAGCACTCGCGGCGGCCACCGGAGCGCTTGCACGGCGACAGATCGTCGCCGTGCGCGGCGATGCGCTCGAAACACTCGCGCGCGTGACCCATGTCGTGTTCGACAAGACCGGTACCTTGACGTCGGGCCGGGTCTCGCTTCTCGACATCCTTCCGCAGCGCGGCGCAATACGCGACGACGTTGTTGCGCTCGCGGCCGCCCTCGAAGCGACGTCCGAACATCCGATCGGACGAGCCTTCCAGGTCGCGGCGGCAGGGCTCGCGAAGCCGCGGGCAGAATGCGTGCACGTCATCCCCGGTCAAGGCGTCGAAGGCACCGTGTCCGGGCGCGCCGTGCGTATTGGGAGGCCGGAATTTGTCGGCGCGCTCTCATGCCTGCCGTTGCCCAAGGACGTCGCGCGTGTCGATGCAGCGGCGACGCTCGTCGCGCTGGGCGACGACCGCGGGTTCATCGCGCTGTTCGAGGTGGGCGAAAGCGAGCGGCCGGGCGCGGGCAACCTCGTCGCGCGTCTGAAGGCGCTGCACATCGTCCCGTCGATCCTGTCCGGCGATCGCGCGAGCGCGGTCACGGTCGCGGCAGCGCGGCTGGGGATTGCGGATGCGCGCGGCGATGTGCCGCCCGAAAGCAAGCGCGCCGAGATCATCGCGCTGCAGGCAAAGGGTGCCGTCGTGGCGATGGTTGGCGACGGCATCAACGACGCGCCTTCGCTCGCGCAGGCGCAGGTATCGATCAGTCTTGGCAGCGCCACTCCGCTTGCGCAATGGACGGCCGACGTTGTCGTTCTCGCCGACGACATGAACCTGATCGCCGACATGATTCGCCATGCGCGTCGCACGTTCCGTATCGTGCGCCAGAACCTCGGCTGGGCGTTCGCCTACAACGCGATCGCGATTCCCGCCGCCGCCTTCGGCTACGTCACGCCGCTTGCCGCGGCAGCCGGGATGTCGTTGTCGTCGCTCATCGTTGTCGGCAACGCGTTGCGCCTCGCGCGAATCGAGCCGCAAAAGCGCTGAGGACGAAGATGGAAATCCTTCTCCTCCTGATTCCGTTGTCGGTCGTTCTCGTATTCCTGATTGGCGCCGGGTTCTGGTGGTGCGTGCAATCGGGCCAATTCGACGACCTCGAAGGTCCGGCTCACCGCATCCTCGCC
Source organism: uncultured beta proteobacterium (assembly GCA_963724975.1). Classification (GTDB taxonomy): domain Bacteria; phylum Pseudomonadota; class Gammaproteobacteria; order Burkholderiales; family Casimicrobiaceae; genus CAIWHR01. The sequence continues at coordinate 42,713 of CAVRXB010000010.1, forward strand.
GATGACGATTCCGCTGACCCGAACTCCGAAGTCCTGGCGCGCCGGCCGCGCCCGCCGGTTTGACCTCGATCAAGAACGGCCAACGCGATCGCCCGTAGCATCCATCCGAGTTTCCGAATTGCGCAGGTTCTGCGCGCGCGGAGCATGCGGAGGCGATGACGATGGGTTCGGCAAACGGGGCGAAGTTCAACTACAACGTGGTGCGCCAGTTCGCGATCATGACGGTCGTCTGGGGCATCGTCGGCATGCTGGTCGGCGTCGTCATCGCGGCGGAGCTCCTCTGGCCGGACTTTGTGCTGTGGGACGGCATTTCGTGGCTGTCGTATGGCCGGTTGCGGCCGCTCCACACCAACGCCGTGATCTTCGCGTTCGGGGGTTGCGCGCTGTTCGCGACTTCCTACTACGTCGTCCAGCGGACCTGCCAGGTTCGCCTCTTCGCGGATCGGCTCGCGTCGTTCACTTTCTGGGGCTGGCAGGCCGTGATCGTGCTGGCTGCCCTAACGCTGCCTCTCGGCTACACGACGGGCAAGGAATACGCCGAGCTCGAGTGGCCGATCGACATCCTGATTACGCTCGTCTGGGTCGCCTACGCGATCGTGTTCTTCGGCACGATCCTGCTGCGCAAGACACCGCACATCTACGTCGCGAACTGGTTCTTCGGCGCGTACATCCTGACGGTCGCCGTGCTGCATATCGTCAACAGCGCCGAGAGTCCGGTGTCGATCTGGCCGATGAAGTCGTATTCGGCGTACGCCGGCGTGCAGGATGCGATGGTGCAGTGGTGGTACGGCCACAACGCGGTGGGTTTTTTCCTCACCGCGGGCTTCCTCGGAATCATGTACTACTTCGTGCCGAAGCAGGCAGGCCGGCCGATCTATTCGTATCGCCTGTCGGTCGTGCATTTCTGGGCGCTGATCTTCACGTACATGTGGGCGGGCCCGCACCACCTGCATTACACGGCGCTGCCCGACTGGACGCAGTCGCTCGGGATGCTGTTCTCGCTGATCCTGCTCGCACCTTCATGGGGCGGGATGATCAACGGGATGATGACGCTCTCCGGCGCCTGGCACAAGCTGCGCGACGATCCGATTCTGAAGTTCCTGATCGTTTCGCTGTCGTTCTACGGGATGAGCACTTTCGAAGGACCGATGATGTCGATCAAGACGGTGAATGCGCTGTCGCATTACACCGACTGGACGGTCGGCCACGTGCACTCCGGTGCGCTCGGCTGGGTCGCGTTCATCTCGATCGGCGCCATGTACTACCTGATCCCGAGGATGTTCGGCAAGGTCGACATGTGGTCGACCCGGCTCATCACGCTGCACTTCTGGATCTCGACGATCGGCGTCGTCCTTTACATAACGGCGATGTGGATCGCCGGCGTGATGCAGGGGCTCATGTGGCGCGCGGTCAATGCCGACGGAACGCTGACCTATGCGTTTGTCGAGAGCGTCAAGGCAACTTACCCGTTCTATGCAATCCGGTTGCTCGGCGGCGCGCTGTTCCTCGCCGGGATGCTGATCATGGCGTGGAATGTCATTCGAACCATCCGCGGCAGCGAATCGGTCGAGGGACTGATTCCTGCTGTCGTGCCGGCGCAGGCGTAGGGAGCGAGACATTGAAGCTCAATCAGGAAATGCTCGAGCAGAACATCGGCTGGATGATCGTCTGCATCGTCCTCCTGATAAGCGTGGGCGGTCTCGTCGAGATCGTGCCGCTCTACTTCCAGAAGTCGACGACCGAGCCGGTCAAGGGTGTGAAACCCTATAGCCCCCTGCAGCTTGTCGGGCGCGACATCTATGTGCGCGAAGGCTGCTACAACTGCCACTCGCAGATGATCCGGCCATTCCGCGCGGAAACCGAGCGTTACGGTCACTACTCGGTGGCCGGCGAATTCGTCTACGACCACCCGTTCCAGTGGGGCAGCAAGCGCACGGGACCCGACTTGGCGCGCGTCGGCGGTCGCTACTCGGACGACTGGCATCGCGTGCATCTCAACAACCCGCGCGACGTCGTTCCCGAATCGAACATGCCCGCCTATTCGTGGCTCGCGAAGGCGCCGGCGTCGAGCGGCGACATCCAGGATCGCATGCGGGCGCTGCGCCGCGTCGGCGTTCCGTATACCGACAACGAAATCGCGACAGCCGGAGACGAAGTCAGGGGCAAGTCCGAGGAGGACGCGCTCGTCGCTTACCTGCAGAACCTCGGCCTCGCCTTGCCGAACGTGAGATAGAAGATGAACCCCTTCGGCATCGTCAGTATCGCTGCGACCGTTCTCACGTTTCTTTCGTTTCTCGGCATCGTCGCCTGGGCGTACAGCAAGCGCCGCAAGACCGCGTTCGAGGAGGCGGCCAATGCGCCGTTCGCGCTGCCTGACGACACAAGAGCGGACGCGGGACGACAATCATGAGCGACTTCACGTCGGGATTCTGGAACGGGTACGTGATCGTCCTCACGTTGGCGGCGATCGGCTACTGCGCCTGGCTGCTCCTGGTGACGAGCCGCACACGCGTCAAACCCGGATCGGCGTCGTCGCCCGCGGATTCGAGCGTGGGCAAGGTCGAGTTGATGGGCCACAGCTGGGATGGCGATCTTGCGGAACTCAACAACCCTCTGCCGCGATGGTGGATGTGGCTGTTCTGGATCACGATCGTCTTTTCCCTTGGTTATCTGATCGCTTATCCCGGTCTCGGCAGTTCCAAGGGCACGCTCGGCTGGTCGTCGGGAGGCGCATGGACGCAGGAATCGGACGACACCGAAGCCCGCTTGAAGCCGATGTACGAGAAATATGCGAGCCTCGATCTTCCGGCCATTGCCGCGGATCCGGAGGCACGCGCGATGGGCGAGCGGATTTTTCTCGTTACCTGTGCACCGTGTCACGGTTCCGACGCCGGGGGCGCGCCGGGCTTCCCCAGCTTGCGCGACGGCGACTGGCTCTATGGCGGCGATCCCGCGACGATTGTTGCATCGGTGAGCAACGGACGCATGGGCGTCATGCCGGCACTCGGCGCTGCGCTCGGCCCCGAAGGGGTGAGAAATGTCGGCGCGTACGTACGCTCGCTGTCGAAGCTTCCGAGCGACCCGCTGCGGGCGCAACTCGGCAAGCCATTGTTCGAGCAGAGCTGCGCTGCGTGTCACGGCGCGGGTGGCAAGGGGAATCCGGCGGTCGGCGCACCGAATCTCACCGACGCGATCTGGCTCTACGGCAGCAGCGAGGCCGTGATCGCCCAAGGCATCAACAACGGCCGACATCTAGGAATGTCCTCTGAGCATCCGCCGATGCCGGCCTTCAAGTACACGCTCGGGCAAGGACCGTTGGGGCCAGCCAGGATCAATCTCGTCGCCGGCTACGTGTGGGGCCTTTCGAACGGGCCGCCGGGCGCCAAATGAGTCGCCACGCGATCGGCGTTCCCCCACGCCTTTTCGCGGGCTGACCGAAGTGGCGCCCGACGGCCTGCTCTCCGGAGCTTCCCACGTGAACGCCGGCGACCCCTCCATCATTCCGATCGTCGCGGCGCCTGCCGCCGACGAGGTGTCGCTGCTCGAGATCCGGAAGAAGATCTACGTGCGCGCCGTGCACGGGTGGTTCGCACGGTGGCGATGGGGCCTCGTCTTCGCGACCCAGATCCTGTTCTACGGCTTGCCTTGGCTTTCATGGAACGGCCGCCAGGCCGTCCTGCTCGAGATCACCGAGCGCAAGTTCTACCTGTTCGGACTCGTGCTCTGGCCGCAGGATGTGATCTACCTCGCGGCGTTGCTGATCATCGCCGCGTGCTCGCTCTTTCTGTTCACCGCGGTCGCCGGACGGCTCTGGTGCGGCTATGCGTGCCCGCAAACCGTCTACACCGAGATCTTCATGTGGATCGAGAAAAAGGTCGAGGGCGATCGCATCGCGCGAATGCGCCTCGACAAGGCGGGCCTCTCGCTCGAGTGGTTCGTCCGCAAAACGGAAAAGCACTTGGTTTGGATGACGATTGCTCTGTGGACGGGCTTCACGTTCGTGGGCTATTTCTCGCCGATACGCGTGCTTGGGCTTCGCATGGTCACGTGGCAGCTCGGGCCGTGGGAAGTGTTCTGGGTCCTGTTCTACGGATTCGCCACGTACGGCAACGCTGGCTTCATGCGCGAGCAGGTTTGCAAGTACATGTGCCCTTACGCGCGTTTCCAGTCGGCGATGTTCGACCGCGACACGCTGATCATCGCCTACGACCGCGAGCGCGGCGAGCCGCGCGGCGCGCGCAGCCGCAAGGCGGATCCGGCGGCTGCCGGCCTCGGTCATTGCATCGACTGCAGCATTTGCGTGCAGGTATGCCCGACCGGGATCGATATTCGCAAGGGACTTCAGTACGAGTGCATTGGATGCGCGGCCTGCGCCGACGGGTGCGACCAGGTCATGGACAAGATGGGCTACGCGCGGGGGCTGATCCGTTACGCGTCGGAGAATGCGCTGGAGCGCCATTACGGCGTGAGGGAAATGTGGCGCCGGATGCTGCGTCCGCGCACGGCGATCTACTCGGCGCTGCTTGCTACGATCATCGTCGGTACCGTCGTTTCGCTCGTGACGCGCAATCCGCTCAAGGTCGATGTCATTCGCGACCGCGGCGCACTTGCCCGCGAGGCGGCGCCCGGCGTCGTCGAAAATGTCTACCGTGTGCAGATCATGAACACCGCGGAAGCCGGGCAATCGTTCACCATTGGCGCCGAGGGGTTGCCGGATCTCCGGCTCGCGGGTGTCGAGCAGCCGATTGCAGTAAGCGCGGCCGGTTCCCGGCTTGTCCCGATCCGCCTGCAAGTCGCGGCCGAAGCCGGCAAGCCGGGATCCAATCCCATCGAATTCGTCGTGCGCTCGACCGGCGAGCCGCAGCTCGTGCGCCGCGAGAAATCGACGTTCATGCTGCCGCGATAAGGATGACGCGATGACCGTGCTCTCGATCCGATCGGTCTCCGAGCCGTGGTACCGGCAACGCTGGCCCTGGCTCCTGTTTGCCGGGCCCGCGATCGTCGTTGTGGCTTCGTTCGCAACGCTCATGCTCGCCGCAGCGAGCGACGATGGCGTCATCGCCGACGATTATTACAAGCGCGGTCTTCTGATCAACCGCGAGATTGACCGCACGGTGCGCGCGGACGCGATGCACTTGGGCGCTGTGTTGCGGGTTACGCCGGAGGGCGTGGCAACGCTCGCGATCGACGGCTTCGCGGACGCGTCCGCGGCGCCGCCCATGGTCAGCGTGCACGTGGCGCATCCGACACGCGCGGGTCAGGACCGTACGATCACTTTGGTGCGCGGGCCCGGCGACGTCTATGTCGGCGTCATCGCGCCGCGACCTGCCGGACGCCGGCTCGTCAGTGTCGAGGGCGACCTGTGGAAATTGCCCGCTGCGCCGGCCGCCGACGGAATCGCAGAGGTGCGGCTGGGTGCAGCGCGCTCCGTCCACTGATCGCGGGCCTGGGCAACACGCGGAGAAACGAAGATCAAGGAGGCGACGATGCAGAATTACGGCAATCTCGCGCAACGGATCATGTGGGTGTTATGGCCGGCGTTCCTCGTCGGCGGTGTGGCGGAAGCGGTCTTTTTCTCCGCGTTCGACCCGTTCGAGCTGCATTTCTTCGGAGCGCCGCTCGAAATGTCACGCTCCGCAATCTATACGATGGGATTCTTTGCCTTCTGGGCGTTCGGCATCGCGTCGTCCGCGCTCACGGTATTCCTCGAGCGCTCGCCGTGGGAAGTGAACCGCTGTCCGTTGGAGCCTGCCGAACGTCCCGACGGCTGTCCGAAGCGCGAGGACACCGACTCATGCTTGCGCTGCTAGGCTTTCTAACCCCGCTGTCCAACGACCTGCTTCAGCGCGACGGGGTCGAGGAGCTTGACGGCGCGTCCCTGTACCTGGATCAAGCCTTCGTCCTGGAAGCGCGAAAACAGCCGGCTCACCGTCTCGAGCTTGAGACCCAGAAAACTGCCGATCTCCTCGCGCGTCATCCGCAGCACAAATTCGGTGGACGAATATCCGCGCTGCTTGTAGCGGTCGGCGAGCGACAGCAGGAATACGGCAAGCCGCTCGTCGGCGCGCATGCTGCCAAGGAGCAGCATCACGTTCTGGTCACGCGCGATTTCCTTCGACATCAGCCGCAGCAGATTTTGCCGGAGCAGCGGGACTGCACGCGCGACGTCCTCGATGCGCTCGAGAGGCAGCACGCAGACGTCGGTATCCTCGAGAGCGATCGCCTGGCATCCGTGACGCTCGGCGACGATGCCGTCGAGCCCGACCATGTCTCCCAGCATGTGGTAGCCGGACACCTGCTCCCGGCCGTCCTCGGCAAGCACCGTGGTCTTGAGAGACCCGATCCGGATCGCATAAAGCGCGGTGAACGCTTCGCCTGCGCGATAGAGCGTGTCACCTTTGCGGAGCTTCACGCGTGTACCGAGCAGCGCATCGATCTGTGCCAGCTCCGCCGTCCCGAGCCCCATCGGCAGGCAGAGCTCGCGCATGCTGCACGTCGAGCAGTGGACCTTGAGGTCGCGGATCGAAATCACCGGCGCCAGGCCGCCGCTTTGCGCCCGGTGCGGCATTGGAGCAGAAGTGGGATCGGCGCTTGCAGGAAGAGGTTTCGCGGGGAGCGTCATGCCACCGGCGGCGGGGTTCGTGAGAGATCGAAGGAGGAGGGTTGAACCTGAAGAGTGTAAAGCGAATCGCCGTCGTTGAACAGTCGGGCCAGCCAGCCGTGCCCAATGCGCAGGCTGGAAGGCGCATTTGATGCCGATTTCAGGGGTGATCGCCGCTTCGCTCGCCGGCTTGCTGGGCGGCGCGCACTGCCTTGCGATGTGCGGCGGATTCATGACGGCGCTTTCGGGATTCGGACAACGATCGCGAACGCCAACGGCGATCGTCTACCCCGCGCGGACGCTCGCATGGCGCCATCTTCCTTATAACCTCGGGCGGATAACGACGTACGCTGCGCTGGGAGCGGTTGCCGGCGGTGCTGGCGGCGCCGCGTTGGCGGCAGGGGATTGGGTCGTGGTCCAGCGCGTGCTCTACGTCATCGCGAATGCCGTCCTCGTCTCGCTCGCCTTCGCGATCGTGTCGAACGGCAAAGGCATGATCGGGTTGCAACGTGCGGGCGCGATTTTGTTCGCGAAGGTGATGCCGGCAGTTCGACCGCTGCTGGCGCGCGACGATGCGCCGGCGCGCTACGTCCTCGGCGCGATCTGGGGTCTCGTTCCGTGCGGTCTCGTCTATGCCGTGCTGCCGATTGCGCTGTTTTCCGGGGGCGCGTTGCAAGGCGCGGCTGTCATGCTTGCCTTCGGCTTGGGCACATTGCCCAATCTTCTCGCGGCGGGCTGGATTGCCGCGCGTGCCAGGACGTGGCTCGATTTGCGTACGATGCGTTTCGTAACGGCGCTATTGCTCGCGGGATTTGGCGTGGTCGGCATCGGGCGCGCATTGTTCGGATCGCTTTCGACGATGCAAGGCGCTTTCTGCTTCTAGTGGCCTGTAACGGGGGAAGCGGCAGTGAGCGAAGTGGTGTGGTATGGCGCCGCTATTCGCGCCGAGTCTCAGTTGGCAAATGAAGCGCCGTTGCGAAGCAATGGCCGAGCCCCCTTACGAGCAACGGCAAAAGCAATCGGCGTGAAGAGCCAGCCAGACACTATCGAACCCCTCGTTACTGGCCACTAGAGTTGTCACAGCCTCGCGCGCCCGTTCGTCCGCTTACAATCCGTGGCTATGACGGATTTCTGCGCTATCGCCGATCCGCGCGTATTTCCCGATCCGCAGGCTGCTCCCCCTCCGGACGCGCGCCTCTACGCGGCCGTCGCGGATTCGCTGGCCGCCGACTCACGCCAGCGTGCCGATACGCTTGACCGCGAGATTCGCGAAGGCCTCGCGGTGCGGCTTCGCTCCGATGGCGCGACGCTTGCCGCCTTGTTTGCCGGCGCGCCGTCGGTCGATGTGACGCGGCATCTGTGGCGCCAGCTCGATGCGGTGTGGCGCGACGCCACGGTACCCACAAAAGCGGATTTCGCGCTGACAATATTTGCGCTTCCGATCGTGATCGTGGGCGGGATCGAGGGCGCAGCGGACGACGTCACGCATCCCGGTATTCTGGAGGAATCCGAATTGCTCGCCGCGATTCTCCGCGAGCATCGTGCGCTCGGTGGCAACGAGACGTTCGCGTTCGCCGATGCGCTCGTGAGCGCCGACGCGCTCGACTTCCCGCAGTTGCCGGAGATTTTTGCGTGGCAGCGGTTACCGGAATGGAGGGCTGCCGAATTTTCGCCGCGCATCCTGCCGCCGTCCCCGCTCTGTTTTCCGGCAGGCCGCGAAGGCGTGCACTTGCGATTTCTCGTGGGTTCCGCCGTCGCGCCGCGGGGCGCGGACCTGTTTGCCACGGCAGACGTCGGCAAATGGGGCATGCCATTCACGAAGGAACTCTCGCGCCAACTGGCCAGCAGTCGGGCATCGGTTCTCGCGCTGGCGCTTGCGCCGCAGCGCCCGCTGCCTGCGTTTCACGCGGGCCGCGTCGCGAAGCGCGAGGTCGGCGCGCAGCTTTTCGCAAGCAACGCAATTCGCAAGCTGCGCGCGTCCGTCGGCGAGCCGACGGCGGTGATCAGTGCTCATCGCGCGCCTGACGTGCCGGGTGGCGGCGAGTTGCGCCTTTCGCTGTCCTCGCCCTTCGCGCCTCGTGACGCCGAAGGCTTCCGCTGCCCGCTCCATCCGCTCGACCGCGCAGGCGATGTCGCGTCGATGCTGGCCAAGTTGATGACGGACTGCCGCGTGACCGACCTGCGCGTCGTCTCCGGCGTGCACGCCGATCGCGATCCGACGACCGGTCTAACACTGCTGTTCAAGCCGGACGCGCTACCCGTCGTGCACTGATCGAGGTCTCAATTTCTGCGCAGGACGCAGACTGACTGTCCGATCGGTCCGAGCGTCGCCATCCGCTCGAACTTGAGACCGTCGTGAAACGCCACGGGCCGCGGCAGTTCGACATGGGCTTCGTCGCCCGCGTGGATCGCCTCGATTGTTACTGGCAAATGCGCGGCCCATGCCCTGATGGCGTCGCGCGACAGAAACTCGATCGCCGGCTCCGCGTCCGCGCGCGCGGAGTCGAGCGCCGTCTCGAAAAAAGCCCAGTGCCGTTCAACAGCGAACTCGATAAAACTGAACACGATGCGTCCGCCGGGCCTCGCGACGCGCGCAGCTTCTGCGAGATAGCGGTACGAATCCACGGGTGAAAGATGCGTGAATACGGAAAAGAAGCACACAAAATCGGCGCGTGCATCCTGCTCGGGGATGACGATGTCGCGGACCGTCTCGAAGCGCCACTCCGAACGTGCTGCGAGCCGGCGCGCGTGATCGACGAGATCCGGCACGACGTCGGTGCCGAGATAGTCTCCCGTGAGGTGGTTCGCGAGATGCTTTGCGAGCCGCCCGGCGCCGCATCCGACGTCGACGAGGTAATGCTGCGGGAGAAGACCGTTCTGGATCAGAAATGCGCGGAGAATCTCGCCGACCGGATCGAAATGCCGTCCGATCGCCGCCTCCATGGCGCGATCGTGGCCCTGCTCCCGCTTCAGGCGCTCGACGAACTCGGGATAGCTGACTGGCGGCATGGCGCCGCCAGAATAACAGAGCACGGCCGGCGCGAAGGCGTCAGATCGGCGCCATCGACGTCTTGGTGCCGCTCGTATCAGTTCCGTTGTTGTCGACCGTGTTGCTGCCAACCACTACGGTGACCGCGGTGCCGCGATTCTCCCTGGATTCCAGCAAGCGAACAGGCTCGAAGAGTTAGGCATTAGGCGATACCGTGGAGCGGTTCCCGTGCGGATTCACGTCGCTTGACGCGCCCCATGCCGCTTATCTCCTGCGTGACTTTCGGATCGCCGAGATAGTCGACGCTTCCCGCGCCGGAGATCGACACCTTGAGCGTCTTGGTCGCGTTGACGAAGACCTTGCCGGCGCCGCTCACGGCTACGCGCGCGTTGTCGCTCACGAGTCCCGCCGCCCGATAGTCGCCGGCGCCTGAAATGGCGATCCTCTGGTCGGTCGCGCGCCCCGCGATTTCGGCCTTGACGGCGCCCGACGCGGCAATGGCGAGTTCTTTCGTGTCGAGACCCGTGATCCGCATCGTTCCTTCACCCGAAACCGAAAGCGCAAGCTTCTCCGTCTTCCATCCGTCGACGCGAAGCTTGACGGAACCCGCGACCTCGACCCGATCGAGATCGCGAAACGTGATGGTGGCGCGGAGCGGCCGCATGCTGCCGCCGAGCAGGAAGGTCCAGAAGTTGCCCGTGCTTCCGTTTTCGATGTGCAGCGTCCCATCGCGGACATCCACGCGCACCCGCCCGAGCTGCTTTGCCGAAGCCTCGAAGCGAATCTCTTCGGCGGTCCCCTGGACCAGCGTGACCTCGGCCAGTCCGTCGATGGCGATTCCCGTGAATGGCGGCAACGCTCGCTGCTCGGCGGTCATCTCGCCGCCGCGCAAGGGTCCGCCTCCTCCAAAGCTGCGGTTGAGCACGAACCACGCGGCGGCGACCGCAGCGGCAATCGCGAGCAGGACGACGAGCGGCAGGACGAGGCGTTTCATCCGGGTCTCCGAGGCGGCAACCCATTGGATGCGCCGAGGAGGGTCGGCGGATTCACTCCCCGGCACCGCCTGCCGGACGGGTTAGCGACCGGCGGGGATCAGTCGGATGTCGCCGTACCAGGCTTCGGCGCTATCGCCGGTATTGTCGGTGTCGGTGAGAACGCCGATCGACATCAACATTCCCGGGTCTTCGTTGAAAGCGCGGCGGAAGTCCTCCAGCACGTTGCGCTTCAGCGCTTGCCACGCGCCCACGCCGGCCGGGCCGCTCGAGGCGACGATCATCTGGACGCGGCCCGTATGCGGATTGGGAATGACCGTCCCGACCGGGGCCTTGTTGGCCCACACGTACATCATCGTTGCGTAGGGCGTCGGCTTGCCCGATCGCTGGTCGCTCAGACTGAGTGCGAGCCGATCCGAAAGCGGAAGCTTCGCGCGGTCGCCGCCAAAGCTAAAGACGATGCGGGCCGGCGAATCCTCCTTCGACGACACGGCGTTGTCGGCGGTCGCAATGAGCCGACTGATTTTCCAGCGCCACTCGAGGACAGGGGTCGCACGAATGTCGATCTTCGTCGGTTGCCCGAGGCCGGTGGCCGCGGCGTCCGCCTTGGCGTTCAGCACGACCGTGCCGGCGTCATCGACGAGACGGTATTGCGTGGGCTTCTTCTCTTCGGTGATCTTTACGACTTCCCAGCCGGCAGGCAATTCCGCCCCCGCCTTTTGCGTCGAGAACAGCGTCACGAGGGGCGCCGCCTCCGTTTGCGCCTGAGCGTTCGCGTCGGCGGCGGCGATGGCGGCCGCGGCGACAACGGGGATGAGGATGCGCATGACGACTGGGCCTTCGAAGGTTCGAGTGCGGCATGATAGCGCGAGTCGGTTCGCTATAATCCCGTTGCAAACCACGAATCGCTCCGATGAATCTCGACCGAGTGACTGTAGGCAAGGACGTCCCGAACGACTGCAACGTGATCATCGAGATTCCGATGCTCGCGGATCCGATCAAGTACGAGGTCGACAAGGACACCGGGGCCATCTTCGTCGACCGCTTCATGGCAACTGCGATGCACTACCCATGCAACTACGGCTACATCCCGCGCACGCTGTCCGACGATGGCGACCCGTGCGACGTGCTGGTCCTCTCGCCGATGCCGCTCATCACCGGGGTGGTCGTCCGCTGCCGACCGATCGGCATGCTGAAGATGCACGACGAACACGGCGGCGACGCCAAGATCCTTGCGGTGCCGGTCGACGAACTGTCCTCGCTCTATCATGCCGTGCAGACGCCGCGCGATCTTCCCGAACTCACGACACGGCAGATCGCGCATTTCTTCGAGCACTACAAGGATCTCGAGCCCGGCAAATGGGTCCGTGTGTCGACGTGGGTCGGGCCGGAGGAAGCGAAGAAGGAAATCATCGACAGCATCGCGCGTTTCAACGCCGAGAGCGCCCGCTGACCGCGCTGAATCGCGCCGGCCAATTCCGACCCGCGGAAATTAACGGCGACGGAATTTGCGAGCTTCCTACCGCGCGTCGCCGACGATTCGCGTGCCGGCGATGCGGTCATGCAGGAAGCGGCGATCGGCGTCGACGAACGCCCAGAGATAGTTGACCGCGAGCAACGACACCGCATAGATGCCGACACCCCTGTCGCGCAGGCCGACGTACGCAACCAGCGCCAGCACAGAGCCGATCCAGGCAGCAAAGTAACGCAGCAACGCGGTGCGGCGATCGAGCGCCGTGCCATCGGCCCGGACAAGCCGCAATCGCCACGTCTTCATCGGCAGCGTCCGCCGTCCACCGGTCCAAGACCAGGTATAGAAGAGAGCCCCCACTCCGAATACGAGGGCGAACGACATCAACTTCGCCGGCAAGTCCGGGATTTGCAATCCGTAAGTGCCGGACGTTGCTGGCGCCACCAGCGGAATCGTCAGGAAGCCGGCCATCAGGATGAGCGCGGCGTAGATAAGCGCCTCGTAGCTGAGTGCCGCGAAGCGGCGCAGCAACGGGGCAGCGTCTGGCGCCCGCACCTCGCCCCCGCCCACGGCCGGCGCTGCGGAGGCAGGAGACCTCACGCGGAGCTCATTGGAGCGCGAGGGGGCTGAAGATGCCTATTGGCGAGGAGGCGCTTGGGGGCTGCCGCTGGGGGCGACCTGGGGCGGCGGCGTTGGCATCGGCGCCGGGCGGACGCTGCGGCCGGCGGCGTGGGGCGCGCCGGGGGCCGGCGGCTTGGTGGCGAGATCCTGACGGGTCTCGGGCGGGAGGCTTTGGTAGGCCTCCCATTTCTGGCGCACGTCCTGCTTCTGCTCGGGTGGCAGCTGCTTGATCGTCTTGTACTGCTCGCGCGCGGCCGCGCGCTGCTGGGGCGAGAGCTGGACCCACGCCCCCATCTGCTCCCGGAACCGGTGCTGTTCCTCCGGGGTCATCTTCGGATAGCGCTGCGCGAGTCCGCGCCACTTCTGCTTGCGCTGCGCGTCGAGCTTGTCCCATTCGGACGCGATCGGGGCAAGCGTCTGGCGCTCGGAAGCCGGGAGATCCGACCATGCCGGCGAGGGCAGTGCGACGGGCTGCGCGACGGCACCCCCGGCCATTGCGGCAGCGAGCGCCAGGGACACCCCGAGGATGCGAATCAGTCGTCGTCGGATACGCGCTTCAGCCAATTCTGGAATCCCCGGTCCAGGTATGCATCGATCGGCAGGTCCGAGGACAGGATCGCGGCATCCGTCTCCTCGATGTCCCGCAATTGCTGATAGGCCTGCCATTGCTGGAAGCCGAACAGGGCCAGGACGACGAGCAGGATACCGACCCAATAGCGGGTGCCGATACGAAAGCCATAGCGGCCGCCGATCGACCCGGTGCCCGCGCCGGAAAGCACCAGTTGCGACTGCGCTGCTCGTTGCGGATCGGCGAGCCGCGCCAGCGCCTCGCTACGTGCGAGCTGAAGTTTGTAGGCCGTGCCGGACTTGAGCTCTGCGACGCCGCGGTCGAGGTAAGTGGCTATTTTTTTTGCGAAATCTCGATCATCGGTGGTCATAGCGAAATTCCTTTGGCCGTGAGGATTGCGGCCAATGCGGCTACCGCCCGCGAGCAATGGGTCTTCACGCTGCCTTCCGAGCAGCCCATCGCCGCGGCCGTTTCCGCCACGTCGAACTCTTCCCAGTAACGCAGCAGAAAGGCTTCTCGTTGACGCGCCGGCAGCCGCGCCAGCGCCTGTTCAATGGCTTCGACAACCTGTGCCTGAGCGAACTGGGCGGCGGGATCGGCAGTCAGATTCGAGTCGGATTTCGCCGCCAAAGTTTCAAGGGGATCGAAATCCTCGTCCTTTTCCCCACCTTTCCCCAGCGCCGAGAGCAGGACAGTCCACGTCGACCGGACCTTCTGGCGGCGGAAGTGATCGTGGATCGTATTCTGCAATATTCGCTGGAAAAGCATCGGCAGCTCGGCTGCCGGCTTTTGACCATATTTCTCCGTCAGCTTGAGCATCGCTTCCTGGACGATGTCCAGCGCCGCGTGCTCGTCGCGAACGGCGAACATCGCCTGCTTGAACGCACGGCGTTCGACATCTGCAAGAAACGCCGAAAAAAATTCTTGGGTCGAGGCCAGAAACAGGTCCGTCACGGTCGATGGCACGCCATTATAGGACTCCATCCAAAGGGGACCCTTGTGCGGCGCAACCGGCTTGACCGGCACGAGATGCAGAGGTAAGGTTCCTCCGTCGGCCGGAAGCGGTCGATGCTGTAGTGCAACAACGGCCGATTGCGCCCCCTCCGGAGGTGCCACAAGCGTCACTGGAGAATCCCTCGGGGTGCGGCCGGGATTTTCCAAACGCGGCTTTCTACCCGATCCAAGCCTTTGTGGGCGCGTCCATCCGCTTTACGCGCCGAATGAGTTCCGGGAAGTCCCACGCGTCGGTGACGCCGGGACCGGTTTCGCCAATTCAAAGAAGGCCAAAGCCATGCAGCTCACGGGTGCCGAAATCGTCATCCGCTGTCTCCAGGAAGAAGGCGTCGAGTACGTCTTCGGGTATCCGGGCGGCGCGGTTCTGAACATCTACGACGAGTTTTTCAAGCAGGACAAGGTGAAGCACGTGCTCGTTCGCCACGAGCAGGGCGCCGTGCACGCCGCCGACGGCTACTCGCGGTCGAGCCACAAGGTCGGCGTCGCGCTGGTCACCTCGGGGCCGGGCGTCACCAACGCGGTGACCGGCATCGCGACGGCCTACATGGACTCGGTGCCGATGGTCGTGATCACGGGTCAGGTGCCGACCCATGCGATCGGACAGGATGCTTTCCAGGAATGCGACACGGTCGGCATCACGCGGCCGTGCGTTAAGCACAACTTTCTTGTGAAGGACGTGGCCGATATCGCGGTCACGATCAAGAAAGCGTTTTATCTCGCCGCGACCGGCCGCCCCGGCCCGGTTTTGGTCGACATTCCGAAGGACGTGACGCAGGCGAAGGCCGAATACGCGTATCCGAAGACGATCTCGATGCGCTCGTACAACCCCGTGACCAAAGGCCACGCGGGGCAGATCAAGAAAGCGGTGCAGCTGCTGCTCGACGCCAAGCGGCCGATGGTCTACTCCGGCGGCGGCGTCATTCTCAGCAACGCGGCGCCGCAGCTGACGCGGCTTGTCCGGCTGCTTGGTTTCCCGTGCACGAACACGCTGATGGGGTTGGGAGGCTTTCCCGGCACGGATCCGCAGTTCACCGGCATGCTCGGCATGCACGGAACGTACGAATCGAACATGGCGATGCAGCACTGCGATGTGCTGATCGCCATCGGGTCGCGGTTCGACGATCGCGTGATCGGCAATCCAGCCCACTTCTTCCGAAGCGACCGCAAGATCATCCACATCGACATCGACCCGTCGTCGATTTCAAAGCGCGTGAAGGTCGACGTGCCGATTGTCGGCTACGTTTCCGACGTGCTGGACGAGATGATCAAGCTGGTCGAATCCTCGCCGCAGCGCCCCGACCCGGCTGCGCTCAAAGCGTGGTGGGCCGAGATCAAGGAGTGGCAGCGCACCGATTGCCTGCGCTACGACACGAAAAGCGACCTCATCAAGCCGCAGTTCGTGCTGCAAAAGCTCTACGAATTGACCAAGGGCGACGCCTTCGTCACGTCGGACGTCGGTCAGCATCAGATGTGGGTCGCGCAATATTACAAGTTCGACAAGCCCCGTCGCTGGATCAACTCCGGCGGTCTCGGCACCATGGGCTTCGGGCTGCCGGCGGCGATGGGCGTCAAGCTTGCCAACCCGGACGCGACGATCGTCTGCGTCACCGGGGAAGCTTCGATCCAGATGTGCATCCAGGAGCTTTCGACCTGCAAGCAGTATCACCTGCCGATCAAGGTCGTGAACCTCAACAACCGATACATGGGCATGGTGCGGCAGTGGCAGGAGTTCTTCTACGGCAACCGTTACGCGGAGTCGTACATGGACGCGCTGCCGGACTTCGTGAAGCTGGCCGAAGCGTACGGCCACGTCGGCCTCAAGATCGAGAGGCCGGGCGACGTCGAAGGCGCGCTCAAAGAGGCATTGAAGCAGAAGGATCGCCTCGTGTTCATGGACTTCATCACCGACCAGACGGAGAACGTGTTTCCGATGATCCCCGGCGGCAAGGGGCTGACGGAGATGATCCTGGCCGAGGAACTATGAGCGCCGCCGGGCCGTCCCAAGGCGCGAATTGCTCCCCCTCGGGGGCAGCGAAGCTGCGGCAGCGGCGAGCGTGGGGGCACTTATATGAGCGGCGCCGGGCCGTCCCAAGGCGCGAATTGCCTCCCCCTCGGGGGGCAGCGAAGCTGCGGCAGCGGCGAGCGTGGGGGCACTTATATGAGCGGCGCCGGGCCGTCCCAAGGCGCGAATTGCCTCCCCCTCGGGGGCAGCGAAGCCGCGGCAGCGGCGAGCGTGGGGGCACTTAGATGAGCGGCGCCGGGCCGTCCCAAGGCGCGAACTGCTCTCCCTCGGGGGGCAGAGAGCGAAGCATTGATGCGAGCGTGGGGGCTCATGTCCTATGAGACACATCCTCTCCATCCTGGTCGAAAACGAAGCCGGCGCGCTGTCACGGATTTCCGGGCTTTTCTCTGCCCGCGGCTACAACATCGAGTCGCTGACCGTTGCGCCGACCGAGGACGTCACGATGTCGCGGATGACGATCGTCACCGCGGGCTCCGACGATGTGATCGAGCAGATCACGAAGCAATTGAACAAGCTCGTCGACGTCGTCAAGGTCGTCGACCTCACGGAAGGCAACCACATCGAGCGCGAGCTGATGCTGGTCAAGGTACGCGCCGCCGGCAAGGACCGCGAGGAAATGAAGCGCCTCGCCGACATCTTCCGGGGCAACATCCTCGACGTGACGGACAAGAGCTACACGATCGAACTCACGGGCACCGGCGTCAAGCTTGATGCCTTCCTGCAGGCGATCGAGCCCGGTGTGATCCTCGAGACGGTGCGTACCGGGGCTTCGGGAATCGGGCGCGGCGAGCGGATACTGCGAATCTAGCAGCTGTCCTATCAAAGGATGAAACGATGAAAGTCTATTACGAAAAAGACGCCGACCTCTCGCTCATCAAAGGCAAGAAGGTGACGATCGTCGGTTACGGCTCGCAGGGCCATGCACATGCGCAGAACCTCAATGATTCGGGGATCAAGGTCACGGTCGGGTTGCGCAAGGGCGGTGCATCATGGGACAAAGCCAAAAAGGCGGGGCTCAAGGTGGCGGAAGTCGCCGACGCGGTGAAATCCGCGGATGTCGTGATGATGCTGATGCCAGACGAGCACATCGCGGCGACCTACAAGAGCGAGGTCGAGCCGCACATCAAGAACGGCGCGACGCTCGCCTTCGCGCACGGCTTCAACATCCATTACGGCCAGGTCGTGCCGCGCGCCGATCTCGACGTCGTGATGATCGCGCCAAAAGCGCCCGGCCACACCGTGCGTTCCACGTATGTCGCAGGCGGCGGCGTCCCGATGCTGATCGCCGTCCATCAGGACGCGTCGAAGAAGGCACGCGACGTGGCGCTGTCCTACGCAGCAGCCATCGGCGGCGCGCGCGCCGGCGTGATCGAAACGAATTTCCGCGAAGAGACCGAAACCGATCTCTTCGGCGAGCAGACCGTGCTTTGCGGCGGGCTCGTCGAGCTCATCAAGGCGGGGTACGAGACGCTGACCGAAGCGGGCTACGCGCCCGAGATGGCGTATTTCGAGTGCCTGCACGAAGTAAAACTCATCGTCGACCTGATCTACGAGGGCGGCATCGCCAACATGAATTACTCGATCTCGAACAATGCCGAGTACGGCGAATACGTGACGGGGCCGAAGATCGTCACGGCGGAAACCAAGCAGGCGATGCGCGAGGTGCTGACACGCATCCAGTCGGGCCAGTACGCGCGCGATTTCATCCTCGAGAATCGTGCCGGCGCCCCCACCCTCTTGTCGCGCCGGCGGCTCACTGCCGAGCATCCGATCGAGCAGGTGGGCGCCAAGCTGCGCTCGATGATGCCGTGGATCCGCAAGAACAAGCTCGTCGATCAGACGAGGAATTAGCGGAGTACCATCGGGTCCCAGGAGGCACGCGATGAATCAGCGCATGGGTAAACAAGGCGGTTGGGTGGGCCTCATCGTCGTACTGATCGCGCTCGCGATCGTGGCGTGGCTGTCGAAGGATGCGCTGAAGCAATACGGACTCCTCTCCGACCCGGGCAAGGCGGCCGAGCCGACGGGCCTTCAGCGCAGTCCGACGCCGGCCGCAGTCTCCGATTACTCAGGCGGTTCGACGCCGTCGTTCCAGGTGCCGGTCGAACGCGCGCGCGGCGTCGAGAGTACGGTGCTGCGCGGCGCCGAGACGCAGTCGAGGCGGATCGACGAAACGACGCGCTGACGCGTTGACGCAATTCGGCAACTCCGCCGCGCGGGCGGTCGAAACGGCAGCGAGCGAGGCGGCGATTCGAGCTTGAGCGCGGCGCCGCGATGCGCGCGATGCTCCTCATGATCGATCGCAGCTTCGTGCAGCCTATCTCGCCAAGTCAGCGCGCGGCTCGCGAAGGGTTCTGTATCAGGCTGCTAGAATCGCGCCGCCGTGTCGAACTATCCCCATCCGATCATTGCCCGCGAAGGCTGGCTGTTCGTCACGATCGCCGTTGTGGTCGCGCTGTCGTTGACGGCTGGACAATACTGGATCCTTGCCGCGCTGGCGTGGCTTGCGGCGCTGTTCGTGTTGCAATTCTTTCGCGATCCGCCTCGCGTCGTGCCGGCGCAGCGCAATGCCGTGCTTTCGCCTGCCGACGGCAAGATCGTTGCCGTCGGGCAAAGCCGCGATCCCTACCTCGACCGCGATGCTCTCAAGATCAGCGTGTTCATGAACGTGTTCAATGTTCATTCGAACCGCAGTCCCATCGACGGCAGCGTCGTCAACACCTGGTATCACGCCGGTAGCTTTCTCAATGCCGCCCTCGACAAATCGTCGCTCGAGAACGAGCGCAACGCACTTCATTTGCGCACCGCCGAAGGTGACGATGTGACGTGTGTTCAAGTCGCAGGCCTGATCGCGCGCCGGATTCTCTGTTACGTGAAGCCGGGCGACACGCTCGCGCGCGGGCAGCGCTACGGCTTCATCCGTTTCGGCTCACGGGTGGACGTCTACCTGACGCCGGCGGCGATTCCCAAGGTCGCGGTCGGCGACACGGTTTACGCAACGTCGACCATCGTCGCGGATTTACCGAGCTGATCGGTCCCCGCGGCCGGGCGGGCGCCACCGGCGGTTTGTGCTACCTTTCCCGTCGCAATGACGGACTTCGACACCCAGCGCGCGCTTCGCAAGAACCGGGTTCGCCGGCGCGGCATCTACCTGCTGCCGAACCTCTTCACGACGGCAGCGCTGTTCGCCGGTTTCTACGCGATCGTGCAGGCGATGAACCTGCGCTTCGACCAGGCCGCCGCCGCGATCTTCGTCGCGATGGTACTGGACGGTCTCGACGGGCGCGTCGCGCGCCTCACCCGCACGCAAAGCGCATTTGGCGCGGAATTCGACAGCCTGGCCGACATGGTGAGCTTCGGTGCCGCACCTGCGCTGATCGTCTACGAATGGGCATTGAAGGGGATGGGGAAGCTTGGCTGGATCGCCGCCTTTGTCTATGTCGCGGGCGCAGCGCTGCGGCTTGCGCGCTTTAACACGATGCTCGACGTCGCCGACAAGCGCTGGTTCACCGGCATGCCGAGCCCTGCCGCCGCCGCGCTGGTCGCCGGGCTCGTGTGGATCGTCGACGACAACAACATCGACCCTGCGGGCCTCAAATGGTGGGTGTTCGCGGTGACGCTCTTCGCCGGCCTCACGATGGTGAGCAACGTTCCGTACTGGAGCTTCAAGTCGATCAATCTCAAGAAGAGCGTGCCGTTTCTCGCTATCTTCGTCTTCGTCATCGCACTGGCGCTCCTTTCCTACCAGCCCCCTCTGGTGCTTTTTGCGGGCTTTGTCGCCTACGCTGTTTCAGGCTACTTCTACCTCGCCTGGACCAAGCTGCGGCGGCGACCGCCCGCGCCGCCCGCACCGAGCTAGGTCTAGGGCCTGTTGCCAACCCCTTGCTTTTGCAGCGGAACTCCGGGTATAGTCCTTCGTCATGAGCAGCCTCTCCACTGTCGGCCCCGCGTTTCCAGCGCCTCTTGCGCTGATTCCCCTCGCGGGCGGCCTGCTGCTGCGCCTCGCGCGCACATAACTCCTACCCCTCAATTCGAGCAGTAAAGCGAGCGTCCGCCGGAGCAAGGCGGCGTTTTCCTCGTCATCAGCATTTCGCTTCGAGAGCGACCCATGAACATCGACCCGTCCAAGAAGTACCAGCCTTTTGCCGGCGTGGCCTTGCCTGACCGACAGTGGCCTTCCCGCACCATCACCGCAGCGCCGGCCTGGTGCAGCGTCGATCTGCGCGACGGCAATCAGGCGCTCATCGAGCCGATGGACGCCGAACGCAAGTTGCGTCTGTGGAAGCTGCTCGTAGCGCTCGGCTACAAGGAGATCGAGATCGGGTTTCCGGCGGCCTCGCAGACGGACTACGACTTTGCGCGAAAGCTGATCGACGAGAACCTCATTCCCGATGACGTGACGGTCCAGGTACTCACGCAGGCGCGCGAGCCGATCATCCGACGCACGTTCGACGCGATCGTCGGCGTCAAGCGCGCGATCGTCCACCTCTACAACTCGACGTCGACCACGCAGCGGCGCGTCGTGTTCGGGATGGACCGCGCGGGCATCCGCGACATCGCGGTCAAAGGCGCGGCGCTGATCCGGGAATGCGCTGCCGCGCGCCCGCAGACCGACTGGGTGTTCCAGTATTCGCCGGAGAGCTTTACCGCTACCGAGCTCGACTTCGCGGCCGAGATCTGCGACGCGGTGAACGATGTTTGGCAGCCCACGCCGCAACGCAAGGTGATCATCAACTTGCCGTCGACCGTCGAGCTCACTACACCGAACGTCTACGCCGATCAGATCGAATGGATGTCGCGCGCACTCGCGCGGCGCGATTCGATCGTGCTTTCCGTTCACCCGCACAACGACCGCGGCTGTGGCGTCGCGTCCGCCGAGCTTGCGCTTCTCGCCGGTGCCGAGCGAATCGAAGGATGCCTGTTTGGCAACGGCGAGCGCACAGGCAACGTCTGCCTCGTGACGCTTGGTCTCAACCTGTTCACGCATGGCGTGGATCCCGGCATCGATTTCTCCGATATCAACGAGATCATCCGCACGGTCGAGCATTGCAACCAGCTGCCGGTCCATCCCCGCCACCCCTACGGCGGCGACCTCGTGTTCACCGCGTTTTCCGGATCGCACCAGGACGCCATCAAGAAGGGACTCGCCGAGCGGGCGGCCGAGATGGCGCGCGGCAATCCGGTCTGGGACGTTCCCTATCTACCCATCGATCCGGCCGATGTCGGACGCACCTATGACGCCGTGATTCGCGTCAACAGCCAATCGGGCAAGGGCGGCATCTCCTACCTTCTCGAGCGCGAATACGGGCTCGCGCTGCCCCGTCTTCTGCAAATCGAATTCAGCCAGGTCGTGCAGAAGATCACTGACGCCACGGGCAAGGAGCTGACGCCCGCCGACATACGCGCCGTATTCGACCGCGAATACACAGCAGCGACGCTGCCGGTCGGCTACCTGGGCCATCGCGCGCTGCATAACGCGAATGACGGCACCGTTGAGAAATTGACGGCCCATCTCACGGTCGACGACGTCGAATGGCGTCTCACGGGGGCGGGCAACGGCCCGGTCGACGCGTTCGTGCATGCGCTCCGCCACGATGGGGGCTTCGACATCCACGTGCAGAGCTATCACGAGCACGCCGTGGGGGCGG
Organism: uncultured beta proteobacterium; assembly: GCA_963724975.1. Lineage (GTDB taxonomy): Bacteria > Pseudomonadota > Gammaproteobacteria > Burkholderiales > Casimicrobiaceae > CAIWHR01. Next base: position 64,640 of record CAVRXB010000010.1, read on the forward strand.
GCGAGGACGCGACGGCGGTTGCCTATGTCCAGCTGCGGATCGGGCTCGAGCAGACCGTCTACGGCGTGGGATTCGATCCGAACATCGTGACGGCCACCCTGCGCGCTGTCGTCAGCGCGATCAATCGCGGCATCGCCCAGGGCATGCTGGCGTGCCCCGAGGCGCACGCGCGTGAGCCAAGGGTAAGGGTGCCCTCCAGCGCTACCTGAGCGTTGCCGCTTCGAGGCGGGCGCCCGGGCGCGTCCGCCGAGGGATGCTGCGCCGCAGCAAAAGATGGGGTAGAATGTCTGGACACCGTAAACGCTCTTTGCGGGTTTTCGCACCTGCAATGGGAGACCGCGATGGCCCACGTCCTCCACCAGCCTTCGATGAGCACGCCGACATTCGGCCCCGGTATCGAGATCACCGGCCGCATTACGGCGGAATACGCGCAAATCCTGACGCCCGAAGCGGTGGCGTTCGCTGCAAAGCTACAGCGCACTTTTGGCGACCGCCGCGCGAAATTGCTCGCGCGCCGTGCGCAGCGACAAGCCGAGATCGACGCCGGCAAGCTGCCCGATTTTCTGCAAGAGACGCGCGCGATCCGCGATGGAAACTGGGTCTGCGCGCCGATCCCCGCCGACCTTCTTGACCGCCGCGTCGAGATCACGGGGCCGGTCGACCGCAAGATGATCGTAAACGCGCTCAACTCGGGCGCGTCGGTGTTCATGGCCGATTTCGAGGACGCCAACACGCCGAGGTGGGACAACAACCTGCAGGGCCATATCAATCTTCGCGACGCCGTCCGGCGGCATATCGATTTCACGTCGGCCGAGGGCAAGCCGTATCGACTCGACAAAAGAACGGCGGTGCTGTTCGTGCGCCCGCGTGGCTGGCATCTCCCCGAGAAGCACGTTCTGATCGACGGCCAGCCGATCAGTGGCGGCCTCTTCGATTTCGCCCTCTATTTCTTTCACAACGCAAAAGCGCTGATGGCCGCCGGGTCCGGGCCGTATTTCTATCTGCCCAAGCTCGAAAGCCATCTCGAAGCGCGACTGTGGAACGACGTGTTCGTGGCGGCACAACGGGAGCTTGGCGTCGCCCAAGGGACGATCCGGGCAACGGTGCTGATCGAAACGCTGCTGGCGGCGTTCGAGATGGACGAGATCCTCTACGAGTTGCGCGAGCATTCCGCGGGCCTCAACTGCGGGCGTTGGGATTACATCTTCTCGTGCATCAAGAAATTCAGGAACCAGCATGACTTCTGCCTGGCCGACCGCGCACTGGTGACGATGACCACACACTTCATGAAGAGTTACGCGGAGCTCCTGATCAAGACATGCCACCGCCGCAACATCCACGCGATGGGCGGCATGGCGGCGCAGATTCCGATCAAGAACGACGAAGCCGCGAATGCCGAGGCGTTCGCCAAAGTGAAGGCTGACAAGGAACGTGAAGCGACATACGGCCATGACGGCACCTGGGTCGCACACCCCGGACTGGTGCCGGTCGCGAAGGAAGTCTTCGACCGGCTGATGCCGGCACCGAATCAAATCGCGGCGAAGAAGCGCCAAGACGTGAATGTGGCGGCGGCCGATCTTCTCCATTGGGAGCCCGAAAAGCCGATTACCGAAAAAGGCCTGCGTCTCAACATCAACGTCGCCATCCAGTACACCGGCGCCTGGCTTGCGGGGCAGGGGGCGGTTCCGATCTTCAATTTGATGGAGGATGCGGCTACCGCCGAGATCTCACGCTCGCAGGTGTGGCAGTGGATCCGATCGCCCAAAGGCGTGCTGGAGGATGGCCGCAAGGTCACCAAACCGATGGTCGCGGCAATGATCCCGGAAGAAATGACCAAGATCCGCGCTCATCTCGGGCCCGAATTCAGTGCGGGACGCTACGACGAAGCCGCGAAGATCTTCGCTGGCCTCGTCGACAACGACACGTTCGTCGAATTCCTGACCTTGCCCGCGTACGACCTCATTTCCTAGTGGCAGGCCATTACACGATCGAGCAGGTCTCGTCGAACGACAGCCGCGGTCCGCGCGGACGAAGCTTCGACGGGTCGCCATAGCCGAGATTGCACAGAAAGTTGGACTGGACCGCAGTGCCTGCGAAAAAAGCCGCGTCCACTTTGGCGTTGTCGAAACCGGACATCGGTCCGCAGTCAAGTCCTAACGCGCGGGCGGCAATGATGAGGTAGGCGCCCTGCAGCGAACCATTGCGCAGCGCCGTGGTGCGAAGACTCTCTTCCGGCTCGCTGACGAACCAGCTTCGCGCGTTCGTGTTCGGCATGAGCTTCGGCATCTTTTCGTAGAATTCGAGGTCATACGCGATGATCGCGGTCACGGGTGCGCTCATCGTCTGCACGACGTTGCCGGCGTCGAGCGCGGGACGGAGCCGCTCCTTCGCCTCGGGACTCTTGACGAAGACGAAGCGGGCCGGGCAGGTGTTGCTCGTCGTGGGGCCCCATTTCATCAATTCGTAGATCTCGTGCAGCGTAGCGTCTGCGACCGGCCGGCCATCCCAGGCGCGGTGCGTGCGGGCTGTAAGGAAGATGAGGTCGAGCGCGGTCGCATCGAGCATAGGTGATTCCGGAAGGTTCGTTTCGCGAATGACGTAGCGTTGCCATCGTACGCCCGGGGCAGCACCCCACGATCGATTAGCATAGGTTATGGCAGGAATTGGGACAATCAATTGGACGTATGGCGTGGAGCAGCGGAAAATCACACCGTCGCAGCCAGGTTCGATTCTTCGCTCCCGCCGCGGCGGGGCTTGAGCGCTGGTGAAGGGTCCATTTCGAGGAGATGCACGATGAAGGAACTCAAGGGCACCAAAACGCACGACAACCTCAAGGCCGCATTCGCCGGCGAATCGCAGGCGAATCGGCGCTATCTCTATTTCGCGAACAAGGCGGACGTCGAGGGGCAAAACGACATCGCCGCGGTCTTCCGCTCGACGGCGGAAGGCGAAACCGGCCATGCGCACGGCCATCTTGACTACCTCGCGCAGGTCGGCGATCCGGCGACCGATCTTCCGATCGGTCCTTCCCGTTCCAATCTCAAGGCCGCGATCGCCGGCGAGACGCACGAGTACACCGACATGTATCCCGGCATGGCGAAGTCGGCACGCAGTGAGGGATTCGACGAAATCGCCGATTGGTTCGAGACGCTCGCCAAGGCCGAGCGTTCGCACGCGAACCGATTCCAGAAAGCACTGGACGCTCTGGCCGATTGAGGCTCGGAGGCGCGATCGAGCGTCGCCCGGACCGCGACGCTCATCGCACACGACCGCGTTGGAACGTCGCTCGACGACGCGACGCTCCACGCGGTCGCATGGAACGCACTGCGCCGACTGCCCTCGACGTCCCTTTGTTGAATCCAATCCGTGATCGCATGACCACCCGCGAAGGCAGCCTCGACGCCCCGACCCGCCATCCGGTCGCGTGGCGCGACCCCGACTTCTACGATGAAACCTCGCTGCATCGGGAGATGGAGCGGGTGTTCGACATCTGCCACGGCTGCCGTCGCTGTGTGAGCCTCTGCCAGGCGTTCCCCACGCTGTTCGACCTCGTCGATGAAAGCGCGACGATGGAAGTCGATGGCGTTGCCAAGGCCGACTTCGCCAAGGTCGTCGACCAGTGCTACCTGTGCGACATCTGCTATATGGCGAAATGCCCGTACGTGCCGCCGCATCCGTGGAACGTCGACTTTCCGCATCTGATGTTGCGCGCGAAGGCGGTCAAGTTCCGGAAAGGCGAAACCACGTTGCGCGATCGCCTCTTGACCAGTACCGACCGCGTGGGGCGCCTCGCGACGATTCCCGTGGTCGTTCAGATGGTGAACAAGGCAAACACGACGCCGGCGGTGCGAAAGGCGATGGGCAAAATTCTGGGACTCGCCCCCGAAGCCGCGCTGCCGCCTTATGCGTCGCCCACCTTTCGCGCGTCCGCTGCGCATTCCCTTGCATGGCCGGTCCGCGACGGGCAGCGCACGCAAGGCAAGGTCGCGGTCTTTTCCACCTGCTACATCAACTACAATGAGCCCGGGATCGGCCGCGATCTTCTGCTCATCCTCACCCACAACGCGATTCCCTACACGATCGTCGAGCGGGAGGCATGCTGCGGGATGCCGAAGCTCGAGCTCGGTGATTTCGAGTCCGTCGAAAAGTTGAAGAACATCAACATTCCGGCCCTCGCGCCTTACGCGAAGGACGGCTTCGCGATCGTCACCGCCGTCCCGTCCTGCACGCTGATGTTCAAGTCGGAATTGCCGCTCATTTTTCCCGATGATCCCGACGTCAGGCTCGTCGCCGATGCAATGGTCGACCCGTTCGAGTATTTCGTGCTGCGCGACAGGGACGGTCTGCTCAAGAAGGAATTTCCGCAGCCCCTTGGCAACGTTTCGTATCACATCCCGTGCCATTCACGCGTGCAGAACGTCGGCCAGAAGACGCGCGAGGTGCTGGAATGGGTGCCGCAAACGATGTTGAACACGGTCGAGCGCTGCGCGGGACATGACGGGACGTACGGCGTCAAAAGCGAGTTCTACGAAGCATCGATGAAGATCGGCAAGCCGGTGTTCCGGCAGATGGCGCAGGCTGAGCCCGACTACGTAAGCTCGGATTGTCCAATCGCGGCGCGCCGCATCCTGCAGGGCATCGACGAATCGGGCGTTGCGCACCACGCCAAAAAGGAGCATCCGCTGACGCTCATGCGGATCGCCTACGGACTCTGACGAAAGGAATCACGATGGCACATGAAGGCTTCCACGAGCCCGTCGACCGGCTGTCGGTCGCGACGATGGATTTTCACCGCGCTGTCCAATCGCTGATCGAGGAGCTGGAAGCGGTCGACTGGTATAACCAACGCGTAGACGCCTGTTCGGATCCGCAGTTACGGTCTATCCTCGCGCACAACCGCGACGAGGAGATGGAGCACGCCGCGATGACGCTCGAGTGGATCCGCCGTCACAACGCGCGCTTCGACAAGGAGTTGCGCGACGCGCTGTTCAAGGAAGGTCCGATCACGGACCATCCCTAAAAGCCGCAACAATGTCCAGGATTACCCGCGAGTCGTTGCTGACGCTCGAGGCCTACGCGAAGGAACGTCCCGCGTTCCGCTCGCGGGTGCTCGCGCACAAGAAAGCGCGCACCGTTCATCTCGGTGACCACGTCACGCTGCTGTTCGAAGACGAGCTCACCATCCGCTACCAGGTCCAGGAAATGCTGCGGATCGAAAAGACATTCGAGGAAGCCGGCATCCGCGACGAGCTCGACGCCTACAACGCGCTCGTACCGGACGGCACGAACCTGAAGGCGACGATGCTGATCGAGTACGAGGACGTCGCCGAGCGCCAGGCCGCGCTTGCCAAGCTTCGCGGGATCGAAAAGCAGACGTGGCTGAAGGTCGATGGGTTTGAACCGGTGTTCGCGATCGCCGACGAGGACCTCGATCGTGAGAACGACGAAAAGACGTCAGCCGTGCATTTTCTGCGCTTCGAACTCGACGGCCCGATGATTGCCGCACTCAAGCGGGGCGCCGCCCTCGGCTTTGGAATCGACCATCCTGCGTACGCGGCCGCGGTTCCCGCCGTGGCGGACGCGACGCGCGCTACACTCGTTGCAGACCTGGGGGCTCGTTAAGCCGGGCGTTTCAGTCGGTAGCGGTAATCATACGACGGCGCGCCGCGAAGCGTCGTGACGATATGGCGCGTGCGCCGCGAGAACCCGAGCGACTCGACCAGGCACCGCGACGGGACGTTGCGAAAATCCGAATCGGCGCGTATTTCGCGTGCATCGTACGCGCGCCACAAGTGGTCGATCACCGCCGTGCACGCTTCGCGGCCGATGCCCTTTCGCATGTAATTGGTGAAAACATAATAGGCGAGAAACACGACCCGATCGGCTCGCACGGTGGCTTCGATCAATCCTGCATACGCGCCGCCTTCGGTCATCCGCACGGCCCAGTTGAGCCACAGCTCGCCGCCCGGCGCGTAGGGCTCGGCAATGCGCGTAAAGCGCGCGCGGAGGTCCTCGACGTCCTTGGGCGGTTCCGCATTGACCCAGAGATAGAGCGCCGGATCGACGAATCCCTCGAACATCGCGTCGGCGTGCCCCGGTTTGAGCGGCTCCAGCGCGAGCCTTTGCGTCACCAGCGTACCGCCGACGTAAAGGAGCGGTGCTCTCATCACACGGCGCGCAGCGCCGACCACCGCTCGCGCGTGATCGACCACAGGCAGATTTCTTCTTCGGGGCCGCCGCGGTGCGGCTGGCGGTCACGGCGCGCGAGCGTCAATCCGCATTTTTCCAGCACGCGCCCCGACGCCGGATTGCGCGTGAGATGCACAGCCGAGAGCGCATCGGTATCGAGTCCGAGGAAAGCCATCGCGATCAAGGCGCGAACCGCCAGGGTTGCATAGCCGCGTCCCCAATACGGGCGCCCGATCCAGTAGCCGAGGTTGCCATCCGCCTCGGGTCCGATGCGCAGGTCGATGGCGCCTACCAAAATGTCACCGTCGACATTCGTGATCGCATAGTGCCATCGGGTACCGGCGTCGCGCTCGTTTTCGTGCGTCGCAATCCAGGCGGCCGCGGTGCCGCGCGGGTAGGGGTGCGGAATCGCCGCAGTGGGAAGCGCGACCGCGGGATCGCTGCAAAGCTCCTCGACACGCGCCGCATCGGCCGACACAAAAGTCCGCAGCACGACCGGCAGCGTGGTGATGCGATCGGGGAGCAAGCGCGCTTCAATCGCGGAAGTTGTCGTATTGCAGCGGGAAATCGGTGATCGACTTCTTCACGAGCGCGATCGCTGCCTGCAGGTCGTCGCGCTTCGCTCCCGATACGCGCACCGTATCGCCCTGGATGCTAGCCTGCACTTTCATCTTGCTGTCCTTGATGAGCTTGACGATTTTCTTCGCGAGCTCCTGCTCGACGCCCACCCTGATCGTCACCACCTGCTTCACCTTGTTGCCGGAGATTTTCTCGATATTCCCGTGCTTGAGTGCCCGGATGTCGACGCCACGCTTCGTAAGCTTGCCGGTGACGATGTCGGTGACCTGCTTCAGCTTGAAGTCGTCATCCGCATAGAGGGTGAGCGTCTTGTCGGCGAGCTCCGCGCGGGCATCCGAGCCCTTGAAATCGAAGCGCGTCGAAAGCTCCTTGTTCGCTTGGTCCATAGCATTGCGGACTTCGACCTGGTTCACTTGCGAAATGATGTCGAAGGATGGCATGGACGTAATTCTAACCGAGTTCGTCGATCGACCTCGGCCAGCTCGCCTTCAGCAGCCGGGACAGCGAACGATCCGCGAGGAGCTTGCCGCCAGTCTGGCAGCGTGCGCAGTAGTTGCATTCGTTTTCGGCATACACGATCCGCTGCACGGGCGTTCCGCACACGGGACACGGTTTGCCATATTTGCCGTGCACGGCCATTTCCGGCCGGAACGCAGTGACATTCTCGGGGAAAGCTCCGCTCAGTTCATCGCGCAGGCGCGTCGTCCACTCGGCCAGCACGCCGCGCGTCGCCTCGAAGAGCCGCGTCACGTCCTCTCCGGAGAGCTTTTGCGTAAGCGCGAGCGGCGACAGGCGCGCTCGATGCAGGATTTCGTCGGAATAGGCATTGCCGATGCCGCTATAGAGGCTGGGGTCGGTCAATGCTCGTTTCAGCGTGTGATTCTCGAGGGTGAGCCGAGCCGCGAACGCAGCGCGGTCGGCCGTCAGCATCTCGAGGCCGCGCGGATCCAAAGCGGCGAGCGCGGGCTCGCCGTGGACGAGATGAATCGATGCACGACGCTTCGTTCCGGCTTCGGTGAACGCGAGCATTCCAGGGGGAAACTCGAGGCGCGCGAGCATGATGCGCTTTGGCGGCTTGCCGCCGTCGGCGAACCAGCGCAGTCGTCCCGCAATCATGAGGTGAAACACGAGAAACAGGTCCCCGTCGAGGCCGAGGACAAGACGTTTGCCCATGCGTCGGACGTCGCGCACGCGCTTGCCCTCGGCATCAGCGATCGGCGGAACGGCCGTGCGAAGGACGAACGGATTGTCGATGCGGATGCGCACGAGGGGTTCGCCGGTCACGCGCGCGGCGATTGCATCGCGATAGACAGCGAGATCCGGCAGCTCCGGCATCAGGCTCCCACTCTCTACTCCCTGAACCCGACTCTCTCGTGTGAACGATCGCAGAACGGCTTCGATTGCGAATGGCCGCAACGGCAGAGCCACGTCTCCTCGCTCGACGAGGTGCGGCCGTCGGCACCGAGGAGCGTCAGCGGACCTCGGCATTCGAACGGCCCGTTGGGTGTCGGGATGATCGTGACTCTTCCCAGCGAGAGGGTTTCCTGAGGTGCGTCGGGTGGCAGTATCCCGGGATCCTTGAATCCGATCCTCGTGTGCGTGCCGTCGCAGAACGGCTTGTCCTTGGACATTCCGCAGCGGCAAAGCACAACGGTTGCCGACCGTTGCGCCGCCGTCGGTCGCGCACCGGTGACGACCACGTCACCGGACACGACATTCGGGCCATCGGGCCGCACCCTGAGCACGGTCGCCGGGAAGGCGGCACTGTCTTGGTCGCGAAGACTGGCAACGGCCACTACGGGCTCCCTCATCCGGATAGACGCGGGCGTCGGCTAGAATAACTGATTCGCCCTTGTGGGCTAAAGACGCCGCTCATGTCGCACATTCTGCAGGACCTCCCCGTCGGCCAGAAAGTCGGCATCGCATTCTCCGGCGGCCTCGATACGAGCGCTGCGTTGCACTGGATGCGGGCGAAAGGTGCCCTGCCCTACGCGTATACCGCGAATCTGGGGCAGCCGGATGAGCCTGATTACGACGAGATTCCGCGGCGCGCTCTGGCCCACGGCGCGGAGGCGGCGCGACTCGTCGATTGCCGCAGCGCGCTCGTCGCCGAAGGCATCGCCGCGATTCAGGCGGGAGCGTTTCACATTTCGACAGCGGGACTCACGTATTTCAACACGACGCCGATCGGCCGCGCGGTGACCGGCACGATGCTCGTGGTGGCGATGCGCGAGGACGACGTCAACATCTGGGGCGACGGCAGCACCTACAAGGGCAACGATATCGAACGCTTTTACCGTTACGGGCTTTTGGCCAACCCCAACTTGCGGATCTACAAGCCATGGCTCGATTCCGCCTTCATCGAAGCGTTCGGCGGCCGCAAGGAAATGTCGGAATACCTGGCTCGCGCCGGCATCGGTTACCGGATGAGCGCCGAAAAGGCGTACTCGACCGACTCGAACCTCCTCGGCGCGACGCACGAGGCGAAGGACCTCGAGTTCCTCGACAAGGGTATCGCGATCGTCGAGCCGATCATGGGCGTGGCGTTCTGGCGCAACGATGTTTCGATCAAGCCGGAGACGGTCGCGGTTCGCTTCGAGGAAGGTCGCCCTGTCGCGCTCAATGGCGTGCGCTTCGCTGACAGCGTCGCGCTGCTGCTCGAAGCCAATGCGATCGGCGGGCGGCACGGGCTCGGTATGAGCGACCAGATCGAGAACCGGATCATCGAAGCGAAGAGCCGCGGCATCTACGAAGCGCCGGGGCTTGCACTGTTGCATATCGCGTACGAACGGCTCGTCACGGGCATTCACAACGAGGACACGATCGACCAGTACCGCGACAATGGGCGCCGCCTCGGACGGTTGCTGTACCAGGGACGCTGGTTCGACCCGCAGGCGATGATGCTGCGCGACGCGGCGCAGCGCTGGGTCGCCCGCGCAATCACAGGTGAAGTGACGGTCGAGCTGCGGCGCGGCAACGACTATTCGATCGTCGACACCAAGAGCCCGAATCTGACGTACCAGCCCGAGCGGCTCACGATGGAAAAAGGCGCCTCGTCGTTCTCGCCGCAGGACCGTGTCGGCCAGCTCACGATGCGCAACCTCGACATCGCGGATACGCGCGAAAAGCTCGCCACTTACATGAAGACGGGCCTGCTGCACCCCTCCAGCGAATCGCCGCTGCCGCGCCTCACTGAAGGTGACGCAAAGCCCTAGCTAGTCGATCTTGAGTCCGACCCTCTTGATCACCGGCGCCCAAGTGCCGGTTTCGGCTCGAATGAGCTTGCCGAGATCCTCCGGCGTGCCGCCGATCAAGTCGAATCCCGACGCATTCATCTTCGCGACGACGTCAGGCTGCTTCAGGATTGCATTGATCTCGGCGTTGAGCTTTACGATCACCGGTTGCGGCGTTCCGGCTGGAACCATGATGCCGTTCCATGCGAGCGCCTCGAACCCGGGGTAGCCCGATTCAGCAATCGCGGGCAGGTCGGCAAGCAGCGGAAAGCGCTTTGCAGTGGTGACGGCGAGCGCGCGGAGTTTCCCCGCCTGGATCTGCGGCTGCAGGGGTTGCATCACCGCGAACATCATCTGCGTCTCGCCTTGTATCGTCGCGGTGACCGCGGGCGGCGAGCCGTTGAACGGCACGTGCAGCGCGCCGAAGCCTGCCATCGACTTCAGGAGCTCCATGTTGAGATGCGACGAGCTCCCGTTGCCGACCGACGCGTAGGCAAGCTTTCCGGGATTCGCCTTCGCATAGGCGACAAGTTCCTGCAGCGTCTTGACCGGCAGTTGCGCGTTGACGACCAGCACATTGGGCTGGCTCGATGTGATGATCACCGGCGCCAAATCCTTCTGCACGTCGTACGGTAGCTTCTGCAGCAGCGGCCCGAACGCGAGCGGCCCGTTGAAACCGAGCAGCATCGTGTAGCCGTCGGGCGCGGCCTTGGCCACTTCCGCAGTGGCAACCGTCCCGCCGGCTGCAGGCTTGTTTTCGACGATCACACTCTGGCCGACGCGATCCTTCAACTTGTCGGCGATCACCCGCGCGAGCGCGTCGAGCGAGCTGCCGGGACCAGCGGCGACAACGAACTTGATCGGCTTGTCGGGCCAGGTTTGCGCAAGCGCGGGAACGCATGCGCAAAGCGCGACCGCGAGGGTGAGCAGCCTACGCAGGCGCATGACACACGGCTTCAATGTTATGACCGTCCGGATCGAGCACGAACGCGCCGTAGTAGTTGGGATGGTAGTGCACCCGCAGCCCCGGTCCGCCGTTGTCGCGGCCTCCCGCGGCGATCGCCGCGCGGTAGAACGCATCGACCTGTGCGCGCGTATCGGCGCGAAAGGCGACGTGCAGGGCCGGCATGCCCGGGTCGCCTTCGGAGAGCCAGAAGTCCGGCTTGGGCGGGACGCCGAAGCCCGCCGCCTCGTCGAACACCAGGATGCACGTGTAGCCGAGCGGCGCCAAGGCCGCCTCGTAGAACGCGCGGCTATTCGACAGGTTGCTCACGGAAAGTCCCATGTGATCGATCATCGCCGGTCCTCCGTCAAGGGTTCACGCGTCCGCAGACCAGGTACTCGAGCAGCGCCTTCTGCGCATGCATGCGGTTCTCGGCTTCGTCCCAAACCACGCTCTGCGGCCCATCGATCACGTCGGCGGTGACCTCTTCGCCGCGATGAGCCGGCAGGCAGTGCATGAACAGCGCTTCGGGCTTGGCCTCGCTCATCATCGCCGCGTCGACGCGAAACGAAGCGAATGCCCGGCAGCGCTCCGCGTTTTCCGCTTCAAATCCCATGCTGGTCCAGACATCCGTCGTCACGAGATCGGCACCGCGGCACGCTTCGAGCGGATCTGCGAATTCGGCGCAGTGCATGCGCTCATCCGGAGCGAGGCGAGATTTGTCGACGCCATATCCGGGCGGTCCGGAGACGCGAACGTCGAAGCCCAGCACGGAAGCCGCCTGCAGCCACGTGTAGCACATGTTGTTGGCGTCGCCGATCCACGCGACGGTCCGGTCGCGGATCGAGCCGCGATGCTCGACCCACGTGTAGATGTCGGCGAGGATCTGGCAGGGGTGGTATTCGTTGGTGAGACCGTTGATGACCGGTACGCGCGAGTGCGCCGCAAACCGCTCGATGATCGCCTGTTCGAACGTGCGGATCATGATGACGTCGACCATGCGCGAAATGACGCGCGCGACGTCCTCGATCGGTTCGCCGCGCGAAAGCTGCGTGTCCCCGCGGTTGAGGTTGATCGCGATGCCGCCCAGCTGGTTCATCCCCGCCTCGAACGACACGCGCGTACGCGTGCTCGCTTTCTCGAAGACCATCGCCAGCGTCCGGTCGCGCAACGGCTGATAGAGCTCGTATCGCTTGAAACGATCCTTGATCCAGCGCGTGCGCGCGAAGAGATGGTCGAGTTCCTCCTGCGTGAAATCGCGGAACTGCAGGAAGTGCTTGGGCGGGGCGGCAACCATGGCATGAAGGGCGTCGCGCACGGTATGGATAAAATCGTGCGGAACCCTGTTGAATCAATATATTAGCACGACATCCGGAGCCCGGCCGCTTGCCGCGGGCAGAGGTATTTCTGTGAATCAGTGTCGTGTGGCCATGTCGATGATGGTGTCCGGCGAAGTGCGCGCTGCGGGGAGGAGTTCGCTACCCGTGAGGACGTGCACGTCCACCAATCCGCCGCGCCAGGCAGCCTCGAGATCATGTTCCACCGCGGCAAGAGTCCCGTTGTCGTCGTCGACCAGCTCGAGCACGCCGTAGCCGCGATTACGGCCGTGGACCTTGGCAAGATAAAGCGCCATGTCGGCAAGGCCGATCGCGCGCTCCCACGGCAACGGTTTTTCCCGCGGCGGAAGGGGCATCGACACGAAGCCAATCGATGCGGTGATTGGAATCGACGCGCCATGCCAGACGAAAGGCTCGGCGGAAACGGCATGCATGATCCGCAACGCAATCTCGTCGAGCTTGCCGGCATGCGTTGCGGCAACGAACACAAGGAACTCCTCGCCGCCCCAGCGCACGATCATGTCGGTCTCGCGCAGCGTCTCGCGCAGCCGCTCGGCGACCGCCACGAGGACGCTGTCGCCGGCCGCGTGGCCGTAGCGGTCGTTGATCTCCTTGAAGTGATCGAGGTCGAGCAGGACCAGCGCCTCGATCAGCTTGCCGCCGGCGCGGCGCCGTTCTTCCTGCCCGCCTGCGTCGCCGATGAAATCCTGGAAATAGCGCCGGTTGTAGAGCGCGGTCAACGGATCGCGGCTGCTCTGGAACGAAAGCTCGCGGTTCTTCTCGCCGAGCAGCTGGTTGGTGGTGCGAAGCTTCCGATAGAGGACAGCGACAAAGACGAACGAGATTCCGAACAAGCCGGCAAGCATCCACCACGCCCGTTGCTGCAACATGCCGCTGCGAAGCTCGGCCGTCTTGAGCTCGTTTGCGCGGTTGAGAAGCTCGATCTCGCGCAGCCGCTTGTCCGACTCGTATTTTTCCTGCAGCTCGAGAATCGTGCGCTCGTGCGCCGCCAGGGCGATCTCGTCGTTGAGCTTGCGCTCACGGTATAGCAGCGCTAGCGCCCCCTTGTGATCGCCGGCTCGTTCGAGATACTGGCCGTATTCGCCGAGCAGCCCGGCGATTTCGGACGTCGCGCCAGTCCGCTCGTAGCCGGCGAGCGCTTCGTCGGTGAGGCGCTTGCCTTCATTTACCCGGCCGAGGCCGAACAGCGCAAATCCCATGTTCGCCTTGCTGGTCGACGCGAGGCCCGGGTCGTCGAGTTCGACGGCGAGCCCGAGCGACTGGCGAGCGAGCTCGAACGCTTCCTTGTATTGGTGCACGCGGAGCTTGATGTCGGAGAGATTGACGAGTGCGCGCGACTCCGCGATCTTCGACTGCGATTTGCGCGCGATCGCGAGAGCTTCTTCCATCGCCGCCAGCTCACGCTCCGGCCGTTCCAGAAGCTCGAGCGCCGCTGATTCCGCCATCCGGGCATTCACCATTGCATACGCGCTGCCCGCCGCCTCCGCATATTTCCAGGCATCGAGGCTCGCCTCGAGTGCGCGGTCCGGCTGTTTCAGGTTGAGATGAAGCACAGAGAGCTGGTAGAGGGCGCTCGAACGCCGATACGGGTTGTCGACGCGCTCGGCGAGCGCGAGGGCTTCATGCAGGCTGCTCATCGCTTCGTCGCGGCGACCCCACGCGCGTGCCGTCGTGCCGATCGCCAGCAGGGCCCAGTGGCGGAGATATCGATCCTCCGTTCCTTGCACCAACACATTCGCCTGGCGAGCGAAAGCGTTTGCCGTGCGCGCGTCCCCGATGGCGGATTGAATGGCGCTCCGAACGAGCAGGGCGGTCGCGAGTCCGAGCGGATCGGGACCGACGCGCGCTTCGGCTTCGAGTCGGTCGGCGAAAGCGTGCGCCTCGACGATGCGCCCGGCCAGCACCAGCGCCTGGCCATGCATCGCAATCAACTGCCGACGCGTCGAAGCGGCGACATCTTGCAACGCGAGAAGCGGCGGAATTTCGACGAGCGCGCGCTTCGGATGTCCCGGCAGGTAGGCCTCGATCTCCGCTACGCGCCGGAATGCCTCCGCCTCGACGGCGGCGTTTCCCGGCTGTGGCGCACAAACGCACACGACGAGGGCGCAGACAGCCAACGCCGATGTCATCCACTGATGTTGCGAACGCGTCCCCCGAGCAAGCGTACTTGCACCACGTTGGACGTCATGCCGCCCGTCTGCCGCGCTACCTCGCGCGAGGCATACTTGGGGCATTCCAGTCGGCTGGAGCATATAGGGGTTCGTGTCGAGGCGCGGGCCAAGCGTCGCTCACGCTCACGAAGCAAGCCCCATGCCCGCGATTTTGCCTCGAATCGAGGCGAGCGGGTGTCTGTTTCGCAGCGCATCTGCCGTGTGCCCCGAAAACAAGAAAGGCGCCCCTAGGCGCCTTTCGACTGCAAATCCCGGAAAGCAGCGTTATGCGAGCGCCTTGATGGCGTGCACGAGGCGCGATTTAGTCCGCGAAGCCGAATTCTTATGAACGATTTTCTTGTCGGCGATGCGATCGATCACCGCCTGCGAGGCTTGGTATTCCTTGATCGCGTTCGCCTTGTCGCCCGCGGCAATGGCCTTGCGGACTTTCTTTACGGCGGTGCGCAGCGACGAGCGCAGGCTGGCGTTGCGCTGGTTGGTCACCGCAGACTGGCGGGCGCGCTTGCGGGCTTGGGCACTGTTGGCCATGAGTCGAAATCCCTGTTAGCAAGAAGAGCGGAAAGAAAAAAGACCAAGCATAATAGCAGCTTACCGCGATCCGCGCAACAACGAAGCCGCTCAGCAGTCCCACATCGACGCATGTTCGCCCACGCTCGCCCTCGCCCCGTGTTTCGCTGCCGACTGCATTCGCCCCCCGCGGCAGGTTCCGCCCGGTCGGGATCGGAGCTTTGAAGCTCCTGCGCGCTCTTTCGACGGTCAGCGGCATGACGCTGCTGTCCCGGGTCACGGGTCTCGTCCGCGAAAGCCTCAAGGCGGCCGCTTTCGGCGCCGGGGTGCAGATGGACGCGTTCGAGGCGGCGTTCCGCTTGCCCAACATCCTGCGCCGGTTGTTTGCGGAGGGCGCGTTCTCGCAGGCGTTCGTGCCGATCTTCGCCGAGTACCGCCGGCAGCGTGGCCAAGTGGAGACGAAAGCGCTCGTTGGACGTGTGGGCACGCTGCTCGCGATTGCGCTCCTCGCGATCTCCGTTGTCGGCGTTCTCGCAGCGCCATGGATCGTTTATCTGCTGGCCTCCGGATTCAAGGCAACGCCAGGGAAAGTCGAGCTGACCGCGCAGATGATCCGGATCGTGTTCCCGTACATTCTGTTCGTCTCGCTGGTCTCGCTCGCCGGCGGCGTGCTCAACGTCTACCGGCGTTTTGCGATACCGGCCTTTACGCCGGTGCTCCTCAACCTGTCGATCATCGGCGCGGCGCTCTTTCTGGCGCCCTATTGCAATCCGCCCATCACGGCGCTGGCGTGGGGCGTGCTGATCGGCGGTTTCGCGCAGCTCGCGCTGCAAATCCGGCCGCTCGTCGCGATCGGAATGCTGCCGCGACCGCGATTCGACTGGAAGGATGAAGGCGTGCGTCGCGTGCTGCTGGCGATGGGACCGGCGGTGATCGGCGTCTCGGCGGCGCAGATCTCCGCGCTCATCAACACGCAGCTCGCGGCAGCGCTCGGCGATGGACGCATCTCGTGGATCACGTACGCCGACCGGCTAATGGAGTTTCCGAGCGCGCTGCTCGGAGTGGCGCTCGGCACCGTTCTCCTGCCCTCGCTCGCGAAGCATCACGCCGACGAGAATCCGGCGGAATACTCGTCGCTGCTCGACTGGGGATTGCGGCTCGCGTTCCTGCTCGCGCTGCCGGCGGCCGTCGCGCTGTGGGTGCTCGCGACGCCGATGATCGCGACGCTCTACCAATATGGCAAATTCACCACCAACGACGTGCTTCAGACGCACGACGCGCTTCTCGGCTACAGCGTTGGATTGCTCGGACTCATCCTGGTGAAGATTCTGGCACCCGGATTTTACGCGCGACTCGACATGAAAACGCCGGTGAAGATTGCATTCGCGACCGTCCTGTTCGCGCAGACACTGGCGCTGATCCTCATGTTCCGGATCGGCCACGCCGGCCTGACGCTGTCCACTTCGCTCGGCGCTTGTCTCAACGCGGGCCTTCTCTTCTGGTTTCTGCGCCGCCGTGGAATTTACCGGCCGCGCTCCGGCTGGCTGCAATTCATCTCGAAGCTCGCGATCGCGCTATTCGTTCTCGCCTCCGTGCTCGTGTGGGTCGTTGGGCCTTCAAATCTGTGGCTCAACGCGACGCTTTGGGCGAAAGTGGGCCGCCTTGCTTGGGTCTGCGCAGCGGGCGCGGCCGCGTATTTCGGCGCGCTTTGGCTGCTCGGATTCCGGCTCTCCGATTTCGACCGGCGCGAGGCGGAGATCGATCCAGCTGCGGCCATCGACAGTGGCGAGGCCGAGGTCTGACGGCGTCAGCTGTTTTCGCCGGTCTTGCGGTACGGACAGCGTACCTTCACACACTCGGCGTAGAGGTAGAGCGCGTGCTCGGCAATCTGGAATCCGCGCTCGTGCGCTACCTTGGCCTGCCGCTTCTCGATCTCCGCGTCGTAGAACTCCTCGACGCGTCCGCATTCGAGGCATACGAGATGATCGTGGTGTCTCCCCTCGTTAAGCTCGAACACGGACTTGCCGGATTCGAAGTGGTGGCGCGTGAGGAGGCCCGCCTGCTCGAATTGCGTCAGCACGCGATAGACCGTGGCCAGCCCGATATCGAGCCCTTCGGTCAGCAACTTCCGGTAGACGTCTTCGGCGGTGAGATGCCGGACCTTCGACGCCTCGAACAGGTTGATGATCTTGAGGCGAGGAACCGTGGCCTTGAGTCCGGCGGTCTTGAGGTCGTGCGGCGGCGAAGTCATGACGGCGCTCCGAAGCGATGCGGCGGCGATGGCATGCCGGCCGGCGCGTTTCGCGGCGACGCGCACGGCTATAATAACGGTTCGTCCTCCCGATTCACAATCGTGCGTTTCCGACCCTTCTCGTCGCCGCGGCTCTATCGGCTGCTTCTTTCCTTTGCGCTCCCCCTGGCGGCGGCGTTCGTCGCCGGCTGCACGACGATCGACACATATGCGCCTACGTTGCGTTCGTTCGGCATCTATAAGCTCGACATCAACCAGGGCAATTTCCTGTCCCAGGACATGGTGGACAAGTTGAAAGTCGGGCAGACCCGCGCGCAGGTGCGCCTGATCCTCGGCACGCCGCTCGTCGTGCCGTTGTTCCGCGACGACCGCTGGGATTACGCCTACATGTTCATACGGCAGGGGCGCGTCGTCGACCAACGCAATTTCACCGTCTACTTCGTCGACGACAAGCTCGCGCGTTGGGAAGGCGACGAAGTGCCGCCATCCGCGGCAGAGCTGAACCGCGAGGCCGCTGCGCGCACGGCGGGCGAAATGAAGTGGGGCGACTCTCGCTCCTGGTGGGACAGCATCAAAGACACGTTCGGGTGGTGAGCGTGGCGACGCGAATTGCGATCGCCGGCGCGGGCGGCCGCATGGGTCAGGCGCTCGTCGAGGCGGTGCTCGCCCACACGGGACTGGTTCTGACGGCGGCGCTCGACGTGCCCGGCAGTCCCTTCGCCGGACACGACGCGGGCGAGCGTTGCGGCCGGAATACGGGCATTGTCGTCGGCACCGATGTCGATGCTGCCGCGCAAGCGACCGACGTGCTCATCGATTTCACGCGACCCGAGGGAACGCTGTCCCATCTCGAAGCCTGCGCCCGCCACGGGGCTGGCGCCGTCGTCGGCACCACGGGGCTTTCCGACGCGCAAATAGACCGGCTCGCCGGCATCGCGAAGAAGATACCGATCGTATTCGCGCCGAACATGAGCGTGGGCGTCAACGTCCTCCTGTCGCTGGTCGAGTCGGCGGCACGGCGCCTCGGGCCCGGCTACGATATCGAGATCATCGAAATGCATCATCGGCACAAGGTCGATGCGCCATCCGGCACTGCAATCGCGCTCGGCGAAGCGGCGGCGCGCGGCGCCGGACGAATTCTCGCCGACTGCGCGGTCTACGCGCGCGAAGGTGTCACCGGCGAGCGCAAGCCCGGCACGATCGGTTTTGCGGCGCTTCGCGGCGGCGACGTCGTCGGCGAGCATTCGGTCATCTTCGCCGGCGCCGGCGAACGCGTCGAACTTGTCCATAAGGCGGCATCAAGGCAAAACTTCGCCGCCGGCGCGCTTCGGGCCGCCCATTTCGTCGCTGCCCGCCGGTCCGCGGGGCAGACGGGACTCGCCGACATGCGTGACGTGCTCGCACTTCGCTGAGCAGGTGGCTGCAATCTCGCATCCCTTCGATCTTTCCGGCCGTCATGCGCTCGTGACCGGCAGCGGTTCGGGACTCGGGTTTGCGCTCGCGCGAGGACTCGCCCGGGCCGGCGCGCGTGTCGTGCTGAACGGACGCGATCGCACGAAACTCGATGCGGCCGCCGCGGCGCTCGCCGACGAGGGAATCGCCGCGACGATCGCGCGATTCGATGTGACGGATGCCCATGCGGTCGACGCCGCCATCGCGGGCGTCACGCGCGACCAGGGTCCGATCGACATCCTGGTCAACAACGCGGCGATGAACCGGCGTCAGCCGCTCGAAAAATTTTCTCTCGATGAATGGCGCGAGTTGCAAGGCGCGAACCTCGACGGGCCGTTCCTCGTCACACGGGCAGTGATCCCAGCGATGAAGGCGCAGCGGCGCGGCAAGATCGTCAATATCTGCTCGATCGCCTCCGATCTCGGGCGGCCGAACATCGTCGCGTACGCCGCGAGCAAGGGCGCCCTCAAGATGCTGACGCGCGCTTTGGCGGTCGAGCTTGCGCCGCACAACGTCCAGGTGAACGGCATCGCGCCCGGATTTTTCCGTACCGAGATGAACGCGGCATTGACGTCGGACGCGGAATTCTCGGCATGGGTCGCGAGGCGCACGCCCGCCGGGCGGTGGGGAGAACCCGATGAAATCGCCGGTGCCGCGGTATTTCTAGCGTCGGCGGCGGCCGATTTCGTCACCGGACATCTGCTGTACGTCGATGGGGGCTTTTCCGCGTCGTATTGAAGTGAGCGCGCTCGCCCGGTATAATCGGTAGCCTCAAAGCGGGAACGGCTGCGGGTGACGCAAGCGTTCCCGCTTCGCACGTCCGGACCCCAATCGCGGGGCCTCGGCCTTGAATTCACCGATCCAATGCAATCCGAGATCTCCGCTCCGACCGCCGCCTCCACGAACGTTGCCCCGTTGTTGCCGATCCGGGGCAATGGCGCAGCGGCGATCCTGGCCCTCGCGGACGGAACGATCTTCCGCGGCGTCGCCATCGGCGCGCGAGGCCATTCGGTCGGCGAAGTTGTGTTCAACACGGCGATGACGGGCTATCAGGAAATCCTGACCGACCCCTCCTACGCCGGCCAGATCGTCACCCTCACGTGTCCGCACATCGGCAACGTCGGCGTGAACGACGAGGACGTCGAATCGCAGCGGCCGTTCGCGGCGGGTCTCGTGATACGCGACTTGTCGCGCGCCGTGTCCAATTTCCGTGCGACGGGCGATCTTGGCGCGTACCTTGCGGCGAACAATGTGGTGGGCATTGCCGACATCGACACCCGCAAGCTGACGCGGATCCTGCGCGAGCAAGGCGCCCAGAATGGCTGTGTGTACGCTGCGCCGGCGATCGGCGATGCCGAAATTGCAAATGCTCTCGCGCGGGCGAAAGCCGCACCTTCGATGGCCGGGCTCGATCTCGCGAAGGCCGTGAGCTGTACCGAGCCTTACGAATGGACGGCGGGCACGTGGAAACTGGGCGCAGGCTACCGCGTCCCTCCCAAGCCGCGGTTCCATGTCGTCGCCTACGATTTCGGCGTCAAGCACAACATCCTCCGCCTGCTTGCCGAGCGCGGGTGCCGCGTGACGGTCGTCCCCGCGCAGACGTCGGCGCAAGACGTGCTCGCACGAAAGCCCGACGGAATCTTCCTTTCGAATGGTCCCGGCGATCCAGAGCCGTGCGACTACGCGGTGTCGGCGATCCGCAAGTTTCTCGACGCCGGCATCCCGATCTTCGGTATATGCCTCGGCCACCAATTGCTCGGCCTCGCGGTCGGCGGCAAGACCATCAAGATGAAGTTCGGCCACCACGGAGCGAACCACCCGGTGCTCGATCGCGACACCGGCCAGGTGCTGATCACGAGCCAGAATCACGGATTTGCCGTGGATTCGGCGACGCTGCCCGCGAATGCGCGGGTGACGCACGTTTCATTGTTCGATGGCAGCCTGCAGGGCTTCACGCTGACGGACAAGCCGGCGTTCTGCTTTCAGGGCCATCCCGAGGCGAGTCCCGGGCCGCACGATATCGTGTATCTCTTTGACCGCTTCGCGAAACTCATGGAGCGCAAGTGATAGTGCCTACGACGCACTTCGCAAAGCGTCGCGAGCCCGCACAGCAGCTTTACGACAATGCCGAAACGCGCGGACATTGAGTCGATCCTGATCATTGGCGCCGGCCCGATCATCATTGGGCAGGCGTGCGAGTTCGACTATTCCGGTGCGCAAGCGTGCAAGGCGCTGCGCGAGGAAGGCTATCGCGTCATCCTCGTGAACAGCAATCCCGCCACGATCATGACGGATCCGGAGATGGCCGACGTCACGTACATCGAGCCGATCACCTGGCCGATGATCGCGAAGATCATCGAGCGCGAGCGGCCGGACGCGCTGCTGCCGACGATGGGTGGCCAGACGGCGCTGAACTGCGCACTCGACCTCGCGCGCGAGGGCGTGCTGAACAAGTTCGATGTCGAGCTGATCGGCGCCACCAAGAAAGCGATCGATAAGGCGGAAGACCGCGAGAAATTCAAGGCCGCGATGACGCGCATCGGCCTCGGCTCCGCGCGCTCGGGCATCGCGCACAACCTCGAGCAGGCGCTCGAGGTGCAGGCGCAGATCGGTTTCCCGGCGGTGATCCGGCCGTCGTTCACGCTGGGCGGTACCGGGGGCGGCATCGCGTACAACAAGGACGAGTTCGTCGAGATGTGCAAGCGCGGCCTCGCCGCTTCGCCGACGCACGAGCTGCTGATCGAGGAGTCGCTGCTCGGGTGGAAGGAGTTCGAGATGGAAGTTGTCCGCGACAAGAAGGACAACTGCATCATTGTCTGCTCGATCGAGAACGTCGATCCAATGGGTGTGCACACCGGCGATTCGATTACCGTCGCGCCGGCGCAGACGCTGACCGACAAGGAATACCAGATCATGCGCGACGCCTCGATCGCCGTGCTGCGCGAGATCGGCGTCGATACCGGCGGCTCGAACGTCCAGTTCGCGATCAACCCCGACGACGGCCGCATGATCGTTATCGAGATGAATCCGCGCGTGTCGCGCTCCTCGGCACTCGCATCGAAGGCGACCGGCTTTCCGATCGCCAAGATTGCCGCCAAGCTTGCGGTGGGTTACACGCTGGACGAGCTCGCCAACGACATCACCGGCGGGCTGACCCCGGCCTCGTTCGAGCCGACGATCGATTACGTCGTGATCAAGGTACCGCGGTTCGCATTCGAGAAATTCAAGCAGGCCGACGATCGGCTGACCACACAAATGAAATCGGTCGGCGAGGTGATGGCGATCGGCCGCACGTTTCAGGAAGCATTGCAAAAAGCGCTCCGCGGGCTGGAAACCGGCGTCGACGGCTTCAACCTGAAGACAGTCGACCCGGAGAAGATCGGCGACGAGCTCGCTTATCCCCGCGCAGAGCGATTGTGGTACGTCGCCGATGCGTTCGGCGTCGGAATGTTGCTGGAAGAGATTTTCCAGCACACGAAGATCGATCCGTGGTTTTTGGCGCAGATCAAGGAAATCGTCGACACCGAGCTGAAGCTCGAGCAGCGCAGCCTGGCGGGACTGACGCGCGAGGAGCTCCGCGGTCTCAAGCGAATGGGCTTCTCGGACCGCCGCCTTGCCTTTCTGTTGAAGACGAAGGAGGCGGAAGTACGCGCCCGACGTCACGCACTCGGCGTCCGCCCGGTTTACAAAAGGGTCGACACCTGCGCCGCGGAATTCGCCACCAAGACCGCATACATGTATTCGACCTACGAGGAAGAGTGCGAAGCCGCGCCGACGAGCCGGAAGAAAGTGATCGTGCTGGGCGGGGGTCCGAACCGGATCGGGCAGGGGATCGAGTTCGACTACTGCTGCGTGCACGCGGCGATGGCGCTCCGCGAGGACGGCTATGAAACGATCATGGTCAATTGCAATCCGGAGACCGTCTCGACCGATTACGACACGTCGGACCGCCTTTACTTCGAGCCGCTGACGCTCGAAGACGTTCTCGAGATCGTCCATCTCGAGAAGCCGCTCGGCGTGATCGTCCAGTACGGCGGCCAGACGCCGTTGAAACTCGCACGCGATCTCGAAGCGAATGGCGTTCCGATCATCGGCACCACGCCCGACAGGATCGACATGGCCGAGGACCGCGAGCGCTTCCAGCAGATGCTGCACCGGCTGAACTTGAAGCAACCGCCGAATCGCACTGCGCGCACCGAAGCCGACGCGATCAAGGCGGCAGCCGAGATCGGCTATCCGCTCGTCGTGCGGCCGTCGTACGTGCTTGGCGGTCGCGCGATGGAGATCGTCCACGACCAGCTCGACCTCGAGCGCTACATGCGCGAGGCGGTCAAGGTGTCGAACGACAGCCCCGTGCTGCTCGATCGCTTTCTGAACGACGCGATCGAGGTCGATGTCGACGCGCTCGTCGACGGTACCGACGTCGTGATCGGCGGCATCATGGAGCACATCGAGCAAGCGGGCGTGCACTCGGGCGATTCGGCGTGCTCGCTGCCGCCGTTCTCGCTTTCCGTCGCGACGCAGGATGTGCTGCGGAAGCAAACGGCGGCCATGGCGCGCGGGCTCAACGTCGTCGGCCTGATGAATGTCCAGTTCGCGATCCAGCGCGACGGGGGCGAAGACGTCGTCTTCGTCCTCGAAGTCAATCCGCGGGCGTCGCGGACTGTCCCCTACGTGTCGAAGGCGACCGGCCGCCCGCTCGCCAAGATCGCTGCGCGCTGCATGGTCGGACGGTCCCTGCGCGAACAAGGGGTCGCCGGCGAGATCGTACCGCCGTACTTTTCGGTGAAGGAAGCGGTCTTCCCATTCATCAAGTTCCCGGGCGTGGACACAATCCTGGGACCGGAAATGAAGTCGACCGGCGAGGTGATGGGGGTGGGAGAAACCTTTTCCGAAGCGTTTCTCAAGTCGCAGATTGCCGCCAATGTCCGTCTGCCGAACAAAGGCAAGGTATTCGTGAGCGTGAAGGATGCCGACAAACCGCGCGTCGTCGAGCTCGCGATGCTGCTGGTCTCGCTTGGATTCACGCTGGTCGCAACGCGCGGCACGGCTGCCGCGCTCGCCGCAGCCGGCGTTCCGGTGACGCCGGTGAACAAGGTGCACGAAGGCCAGCCGCACATCGTCGACATGATGAAGAACGACGAGATTGCGCTGGTTGTCAACACCGTGCAGGAAAAACGTACGGCGATACGCGACAGCTACCAGATCCGGCGCGAGGCGCTCACCGATCAGATTCCGACTTATACGACGCTCGCAGGCGCACGCGCCGCTGCGTCGGGGCTTGCCGGGATGCGCGAGCTCGTGCCGTACGCGATGCAGACGCTGCACCAACGCCTCTCCTCAAATCAAACCTGATCTGATACGACGATGAGCAAATTTCCGATGACCGTCGAAGGCGCCAAGCGCCTGCGCGCCGAGCTGCAGCGATTGAAAACAATCGATCGGCCTGCGGTCAGCCACGCGCTGGCCGAGGCTCGCGGTCACGGCGATCTTTCGGAGAATGCCGACTACGATGCGGCGAAAGAGCGCCAGGGGTTCATCGAGGGCCGCATCGCCGAGATCGAGCACAAGCTCGCGGGGGCTCAGGTGATCGATCCCGCTGCGATCGCCGACGCCGGCGGACACGTCGTGTTCGGCGCAACGATCGATGTCGAAGACGCCGCAACCGGCGACCGCTTCACCTACCAGATCGTCGGTGACGACGAGGCCGATTTAAAGCACGGCAAGATCTCGGTAAGCTCCCCTATCGCGCGTGCGCTGATCGGCAAGAGCGAAGGCGACGTGGCCGAGGTAAAGGCGCCGGGCGGAATTCGCGAATACGAAGTCATCGCGATTCGTTACGCTTAAAGGGTTTACCGGCGGTCGGGCCGGTCATTTCCTGCCCCTCCCGCAGTATCGGGTCGCGAGTGCAATGCTCGCCGCACCTTCAGGTATCCGTCCCAAGCGGCTGTTGCGGCACGCATTTCCAACTGGCTGTTTTACTTGGCATATTGCTTGCTTCGCCGATGGCTGTCGAGTCAATCAAGCCCCATCCGATGACAACCGCTCCGGCGCGGCCCGATGTTCGCGATTCTTCCGTTGCGGCTCCGCTTTCGCCGGCGGCGACGATCGACGCTCAACAGGCGGTTCGCATACGCCGGTTCTTCATGGCCTCTGCGAGCTACGTCGCCGGTGTTGCGCTGATGCTGGTGGCCTACGGTCTCGGGTTCGTGGCGCTTGGCCCGACGCTCGCGATCATCGGCGTCGTGTGCGCGGTCAATTCCGCAATCTACCTCCTTTTTCGAACGCGGCTCAACTTGCGATTCAGCGACGCCAGTCTTACCTGGCTGCAGATCGCGCTCGCGACATCGACGGTGATGGCGTCGGCATTTGTTCTCGACCAGGATCGTGCGGCGGCGCTGATCCTGTGCCCGGTCATCATGATGTTCGGCGTGTTCCGCTTCACGACGCGCCAGTTCATGGTGGCGTCCGCCTTCGTGCTCGCGAGTTACGTGGTCGTCGTCGTACTGCTGCTGTTTGTCAAGCCGGCAACTGTGCATCTGCCGCTCGAAATCTTCCGGCTCGCCGTACTCGCTTGCGTGCTGCCCTGTTTCGCGCTTGCCGGCGGCAAGATCAGCGCGATGCGCGGACGCCTGCGAAACAGCAACGAGGAGCTCGGCTCCGCGTTGGCGACGATCAAGCAGCTCGCCACGCACGACACGCTGACGGGCCTGCCGAATCGCGCGCTGTTCACCGAGAGTCTCACGCGCGCGCTGGCACGTGCGGAGCGCCACGGGTGGCCCGTCGCGCTCTTCTTCATGGACCTCGACCGCTTCAAGAACATCAACGACACGCTGGGCCATCAGCTGGGCGACGAGGCGCTGAAGGAGGCGGCGCGCCGAGTCTCATCGTGCATCCGCGACAGCGATATCAGCGCGCGGTTGGGTGGCGACGAGTTCGTGCTGCTGGTCGAGGAGTTCGAGGGGCCGACCGTGCTGATCGAGATCGCCGAGCGCATTCTCGCCGCGATCTACCAGCCGCTGTCGATCGGCGGCCACGAGCTCAATCTGTCGGCCAGCATCGGGATCTGCACGTTTCCGCACGATGCCAAGGATGCGGGGATGCTGCTGTCCAACGCCGACATCGCGATGTACCAGGCGAAGGAGCAGGGCCGCAACCGTTACCGCTTCTACTCACCGCGATACAACGAGCATTCGGTCGAGCGCCTCGCGCTCGAGACCGGCCTCCGGTACGCGATTGAGCGCGACGAGCTCGTTCTCCTCTACCAGCCGAAGATTTCCATTACGACCGGACGCATCGTCGGCGTCGAGGCGTTGTTGCGCTGGCAGCATCCCGAACGCGGCCTCCTTCGTCCCGACCGGTTCATTCCGCTCGCCGAGGAATCGGGGCTCATCGTGCCGATCGGCCTGTGGGTGCTCCGCACTGCGTGCGCCACGGCGCGAATATGGCGCGAAGCGGGAATGCCGATGCCGGTTGCCGTCAACCTTTCGGCGCGTCAGTTCCACGATGGGAGGCTCGTCGCCGACATCGCCGGCATCCTCGCAGCGTCGGGATTGGCGCCCGGCGAGCTCGAACTCGAGATCACCGAAAGCACCGTGATGCAGAATCCGGAGCAGGCGGTAACCCTCATGGAAGAGATGCGCTGCCTCGGCGTGCGCCTCGCGATGGACGATTTCGGCATCGGCTATTCGTCGATCGGCCACCTCAAGCATTTCCCGATCGATAGCCTGAAGCTCGATCGGACATTCGTGCGCGACCTGCCCGATGACATCAATGATGTGGCGATCACGCGCGCGGTCATCGCGATGGCGCACACGCTCGGCATCAATGTGGTCGCGGAGGGCGTCGAACGCGAAGCGCAGCTCGAACTCTTGCGCGCCGAAGGCTGCGACGAATATCAGGGCTACCTGTGCCAGGCGCCGCTCGCGTTGGCCGAGCTCGTGCCTTTCGTGCGCGGCAGCGGCTCGTTTGCGATGTCCGGCGCGGGCTCGGTGCCGATGCCGCGACCGTCGTCGCTTGCGCCGTTGCGCAGCGACGACCGGCGCATGGCGCGCGTTACGCCGATAACGTCGGGCGACGGCGATACTGTCGTACCGTTTAAACGCGGGCGCTGATCACCCGGCCTTGCGACGGCGGCGGCGCGCGCCTGCGGCGCCGATGAAACTCGATCTCGACTTGCCGTGCGGCGTTGCGGCGGGACGTCCGGCCTTGAACGATCCCTCCGCGACGGGCCGGCGGCTCGAACGCGGTGCCGCCTTTGTCGCGGCGCCTCTGGACCGCCGTCGCGACGGGTCGGCGCGATCGCCTTCCGGGAGTATCGCCTTCGCAAAGGGCGTCCGCCGGCGCGATCCGGGAGGAGGGGGACTTTCGGCCGGCATCTTGCCGCGCGAACCGCGAGGGGGGACACCTGGCGGCGTCCGGGGCAGCGGCGAGCGTGGGCGGCGGACCTGGGGTGCCTTTCGCGCCGCAGACTTTCCGCTCGTGGCGTTGCGACGCGGCGCTGGCGCCTCTTCCTTCTTCGGTGCAGGCCGCCAGACAATGAGAAGCTTGCCAAGATGCTGGACGGCCGCTGCGCCGAGTTCGTCGCAGATGCGCGTGAGCATCGCATCGCGTTCGGCACGCGCGTCGCTCCACACGCGAACCTTGATCAATTCGTGCGCTTTCAGGCTGACGTCGATTTCGTGCAGCACCCCGGGCGTAAGTCCAAGGAGGCCGATGCTGACGACCGGATGCAGGTGATGCGCCTTGGCGCGAAGTGTGCGGCGTTCGCCGGGTGATAGAGTGAGCATCCCGCATTTTACCGGCGATGCGCCGCGTTCGCGCATGTCTTGCCATGGCAGAAAAGCGCACCAAGAAGAATCGCTTCGTCAAGGCGTGGATCGACGAGCACATCAATGACCATTGGGTCAAGGAAGCGACGAGGCTTGGCTATCGGTCCCGCGCCGCGTTCAAGCTGATTGAGATTGCCGACAAGGATCACCTTTTCCGCCCGGGCATCAGCGTCGTCGATCTCGGTGCCGCGCCCGGCAGCTGGACACAGGTGCTGCGCGAGAAACTGGGGCGCCGGGCGAGGATCATCGCGCTCGATGTCGCCGCAATGGCGCCGCTTCCCGGAGTTACCATTTTGCAGGGCGATTTTCGCGAGGCCGCGGCGCTATCGGCATTGGAGACGGCGCTCGAGGGCCACAAAGTCGACCTTGTCGTTTCCGATCTCGCCCCCAATCTTTCCGGTGTCGAATCGGCGGATCAGGCCCGCTTCGTGCACCTTGGCGAGCTGGCGCTCGAATTTGCCACCGGATGGGTGCAACCTGGTGGCGATCTCGTGGTCAAGGCATTTCAGGGTGAAGGATTTGCCGAGCTGCAAAAGCAGATGCAACGCGAATTCGACAAGGTCTACGTGCGCAAACCCAAGGCGTCGCGCGACAGGAGCCGTGAGGTTTACCTGGTGGGAAAGGGCCTCAAAAGCCGGCAGTAGGGATATTTTTGTCAAAATGTCGCTGTTCGGAGACGGTTAGCTCGCCGCCGCGGTGGTTCGGACCGTCATGAAGGTTTAGAATCAAGAGCTCGTTGAGTCTGCTTTCCGCGCTGTGCCGTACATGGAAGAAGCGTCTGCCGTAGTGTGAAGGCCTCGCAAGGAGTTAACTTTGAACAATCTGCTCAAGAACATCGGCATCTGGCTCGTAATCGGGCTCGTCGTGCTGACCGTTGTCAAACAGTTCGACTCGCGGCAGGCGACGCGCGACACGGTTCCCTATTCCGAGTTCATGGACAAGGTGCGCGCTGGCGGCGTCGAATCGGCATCGATCGAGGGCCGCAAGATCATCTGGACGTCGAGCGCGGACAAGAAGCGCGCAGTCACCTACAGCCCGAACGATCTCTGGATGGTGAGCGATCTTCTGAAATACGGCGTCAAGGTCGACAGCAAGCAGGACGAGGAGCAGTCGTTCCTCGCCCAGGTCTTCATCTCGTGGTTCCCGATGCTGCTCCTGATCGGCGTTTGGATTTTCTTCATGCGCCAGATGCAGGGAGGCGGGCGAGGCGGCGCGTTCAGCTTCGGCAAGAGCAAGGCGAAAATGCTGGACGAATCGAACAACACGATCACGTTCGCCGATGTTGCCGGCTGCGACGAGGCGAAGGAAGAAGTCGCCGAGCTGGTCGAATTCCTGCGCGATCCGACAAAATTCCAGAAACTGGGCGGTCGTATTCCGCGCGGGGTGCTGATGGTCGGATCTCCAGGCACCGGCAAGACGCTGCTCGCGAAGGCGATCGCCGGCGAAGCCAAGGTGCCGTTCTTCTCGATCTCGGGTTCGGATTTCGTCGAGATGTTCGTCGGCGTCGGTGCCGCGCGGGTGCGCGACATGTTCGAGCAGGCGAAGAAGAATGCGCCTTGCATCGTGTTCATCGATGAAATCGATGCCGTGGGCCGCCAGCGCGGTGCGGGATTGGGCGGCGGCAACGACGAGCGCGAGCAGACGCTGAATCAGCTGCTGGTCGAGATGGATGGCTTCGAAGGCAACGCCGGGGTGATCGTGATCGCCGCGACCAACCGGCCGGACGTGCTCGATCCGGCGCTGATGCGACCGGGGCGCTTCGACCGCCAGGTCGTGGTCCCGCTTCCGGACATTCGCGGACGTGAGCAGATCCTGCTCGTCCACATGCGCAAGGTGCCGATGTCCGCCGACGTCAAGGCGGAAATCATCGCCCGCGGCACGCCGGGCTTTTCCGGCGCCGACCTTGCCAATCTCGTCAACGAAGCGGCGCTCTTCGCCGCGCGCCGCAACAAGCGCCTGGTCGACATGGACGACTTCGAGATGGCGAAGGACAAGATCGTGATGGGCGCCGAGCGGCGCTCGATCGTGATGCCGGAAGAGGAGCGGCGGAACACCGCGTACCACGAGTCGGGCCACGCGATCGTTGCCCGGCTGCTGCCGAAGACGGATCCCGTGCACAAGGTGACGATCATTCCGCGCGGACGCGCCCTCGGTGTCACGATGCAGCTGCCCGAGCAGGACCGCTACAGCCTCGATCGCAATCACATGCTGAACATGATCGCCGTGCTGTTCGGCGGGCGCATCGCCGAAGAGATCTTCATGAATCAGATGACCACCGGAGCGTCGAACGACTTCGAGCGCGCGACTGAGCTTGCGCGCAACATGGTGACGCGTTACGGGATGTCGGACCTGCTGGGGCCGATGGTCTACGCCGAGAACGAAGGCGAGGTGTTCCTCGGCCGCTCGATCACGACGCACAAGAACGTTTCCGAAGAAACGATGCGCAAGGTCGACAGCGAAATCCGCAAGATCATCGACCAGCAATACGCCGTTGCGCGGAAGCTGATCGAGGACAACCACGACAAGGTCGAGGCGATGGCGAAGGCGCTGCTCGAGCTCGAGACGATCGACAGCGACCAGATCGCCGACATCATGGCCGGCTTGCCGCCACGGCCGCCGAAGCCGCCGGGATCGAGCACGGGACCCGCGACTCCCGGCACGACGATCGGTCCGGAAGCTGCTCCATCGGCGACTCCGGCATAAAACTTCTGATGGAAAGCGGGGCGCGCGGCGCCCCGTCTTTTTCCATGAAGCTACGGTGCGGCGCGCACGTCCTGGACCTTTCGGTCCCGCGCGTGATGGGGATTCTCAATGTGACGCCCGATTCGTTTTCTGACGGCGGCCGCTACGTCGACGTCGCGAGCGCCGTCGCGCATGCCCGGCAGATGTCGGCCGACGGCGCCGACGTGATCGATGTCGGCGGCGAGTCGACTCGCCCCGGCGCCGTTGCGGTCCCCGAAGCCGATGAGTTGCGTCGCGTCGTGCCGGCAATCGAAGCGCTCGCCTCCGACGGCGTGGTCGTATCAGCCGACACGCGTCGACCTGCCGTGATGCGCGCCGCGATCGCCGCGGGTGCTTCCATGATCAACGACGTGGGCGCGCTGACCGCAGCGGGCGCGCTCGACGTGGTGGCAGCCACGAATGTCGCGGTCTGCCTGATGCACATGCGTGGCGCGCCGGCGTCGATGCAGCAGGCTCCGCAATACGACGATGTAGTGCGCGAGGTGCGCGAATTTCTCGTCGCTCGAGCACTTGCATGCGAGGCAGCCGGCATCGCGCGCGAGCGGATCGTGGTCGATCCCGGTTTTGGCTTTGGCAAAACGCTGGCGCATAATCTCACGTTGTTGCGCGCGCTGCCGCAAATCGCGGCGGCGGGATATCCGGTGGTCGCGGGCCTTTCGCGCAAATCGTCGCTAGGCGCCATCACCGGGCGTCCTCTCGAAGAGCGGATGCCCGCGAGCCTGGCGGCAGCCCTGATGGCGATCGTGCGCGGCGCGTCGATTGTGCGCGTGCATGACGTACGCGAAACCGTGGACGCTCTCAAAGTATGGCTCGCAGTTCAGCAAGGTGAATGATATGACGCGACAACACTTCGGCACGGACGGGATTCGGGGTCGTGTCGGCGAGCTGCCGATCACGCCCGAGTTCGTGCTGAAGCTGGGTTGGGCGGCGGGTCGCGTGCTTGCGGCGGAGCCGGCGCGTGCCGGTACGCGCCCGGCGGTGCTGATCGGAAAGGACACGCGCATTTCGGGATACCTGCTCGAAGCGGCGCTGGAATCCGGGTTGTCCGCCGCTGGCGTCGACGTCTATCTGTCGGGTCCGTTGCCGACCCCGGCAGTCGCGTATCTCACTCGTGCGCTTCGCCTGTCCGCTGGCGTCGTGATCAGCGCATCGCACAATCCCTTCGACGACAACGGAATCAAGTTCTTCGGGGCGACGGGCGCCAAGCTTCCGGACGACGTCGAGCACGCGATCGAGCGCACGATGGCACTCCCGCTTGCGTGCGTCCGCTCGGCAGACCTCGGCAAGGTGCGGCGGATCGACGATGCGGCCGGCCGTTACATCGAGTTCTGCAAGAGCACATTCCCGAACGAGCAGGACCTCAGGGGCTCGCAGATCGTCGTGGATTGCGCGCATGGCGCCGGCTATCACGTCGCGCCGCCCGTCTTCCACGAGCTTGGCGCAGAAGTGATCCCGGTCGGAGTGGACCCGAATGGCACCAACATCAACGACGGCGTCGGCGCCACGCATCCCGAGCACTTGCGCAAGGCGGTGCTCGAGCACAAGGCTGACATCGGCATCGCGCTCGACGGCGACGGCGACCGCCTGGTGATGGCCGACAGCGAGGGCCGCCTCTACGACGGTGACCAGCTGCTCTACGTCATCGCGATGGACTATCAGCTTCGTGGTGCGCTGTCCGGCGGTGTCGTTGGCACGCTCATGACCAACCTCGGTTTCGAGCGGGCGCTCGCCAAGGCCGGTGTCGCGCTCGAACGTGCCGCCGTCGGCGACCGCTACGTGCTGGAGCGAATGATCGAGAAGGGATGGCAGCTGGGCGGCGAGAACTCGGGGCACCTGCTGTGTCTCGACAAGCACACGACCGGCGACGCGATCATCGCTGCACTCGCCGTCCTGCGTGCCCTCAACGGCAGGAAAATCGCATTGGCGGATGCGGCGGCGGCGGTGACGCTGTTCCCGCAGCGGCTCATCAATGTTCGCATGCCGAAGGGATTCGACTGGAAAGCAAGCACGGAGATCCGCGCGGCAGAGGCAAACGCACGCGACATTCTCGGCAACGCGGGCCGCATCCTGTTGCGGCCCTCAGGCACGGAGCCCGTGCTGCGCGTGATGGTCGAAGCCGCGGACCGCTCGATGGCCGACACCTGCGCACAGCGGGTCGCCGATTCGATCGCTGCGACGTTCGCGGCCGCAGCAGACTGACCCGCACTGTCTCGCCATCGCTATAATTCGGCGATGGGCACAACGCTTTCCTCGCCCGCTGAAACCGGGGCGCCGCCGGCAATCGAAACGTGGCTCGAATCGTTGCGCGGCACTTACCCGGATGACGATATCGCGGATTTTCGTGCGGCGCACGCCTATGCACGATCTCTCGCCGTAGATGTGCTGACCGGGGACGGCGAGCCGGTCGCGCTCCACGCTGCAGGAACAGCGGCGCTCGTCGCGTCGCTCAAGCTCGATGCGGCGACGGTGCGTGCCGCGCTGCTCATCGGCCTGCAGGCTGCCAAAAAATTCGACGCCGACGAGCTCGCGCAGCGTTTCGGATCGGACGTTGCCGCCCTGGTGGCCGGCGTGGCGCGGATGGACGAGATCCGTGCGGTGCCCGCGACCGGCGATGCCGAGGAACGCGCGGCGCAGGCCGAGCGGCTGCGCAAGATGCTGCTTGCGATGGTCGAGGATATTCGCGTCGTGCTGATCAAGCTCGCCGAGCGTACGCAAGCGCTGCGTCATCTGGTGGCGAGGGACGCGTCGCTGGCGGACGCGCGGGAGCGCGCGGCGCGCGAAGTGCAGGACCTCTTCGCGCCGCTCGCCAACCGTCTCGGCGTCTGGCAACTGAAGTGGGAGCTCGAGGATCTGAGCCTGCGCGCGCTCGAGCCCCTTGCGTACAAATCGATCGCGAACATGCTGGACGAGCGCCGAACCGACCGCGAGCGTTATATCGATAGCGTCATCGGTCTTCTGCGCAACGAGCTCGCCGCCGCGGGCATTCGGGCGGAGGTTACCGGGCGGCCGAAGCACATCTACAGCATCTGGAACAAGATGCGGCGCAAGGAAGTCGGAATCGACGCGCTCTACGATATCCGTGCCGTACGCATCCTGGTCGACGATGTTCGCGACTGTTACGCCGCGCTCGGCGTCGTCCACCACGTCTGGATGCCGCTCCCCGGCGAGTTCGACGATTACATCGCGAAGCCGAAGGCCAACAGCTATCGCTCGCTGCACACGGCGGTGATCGGGCCCGAGGGCAAGGCGCTCGAGGTCCAGATCCGCACGGTCGAGATGCACCAGCACTCGGAGTATGGCGTTGCTGCGCATTGGCGCTACAAGGAAGCCGGACAGAAGGGCGCGCGCCGCGATCCGGCGTTCGAAGACCGGATTGCGTGGCTGCGTCAGGTGCTCGATTGGAAAGACGACGTCGCGGGAACATCGGAATGGCTGACCGCGTTCCGAACGAGCCTCTTCACCGACACCATTTACGTGCTGACACCGCAGGGCAAGGTGGTCGACTTGCCGCGCGGGTCGACGCCGGTCGATTTTGCCTACGCCGTACACACGAGCCTCGGCCACCGCTGTCGCGGCGCACGTGTGGACGGTGCGATGGTGCCGCTCAACACGCTGCTCAAGAACGGCCAGCGGGTCGAGATCATCGCGACCAAGCAGGGCGGACCCTCCCGCGACTGGGTCAATCCGGAGCTCGGTTATGTGACGAGCCACCGCGCGCGAACCAAGGTCCGGCAATGGTTCAAGGCACAGCATTTGGAGGAGACGTTGGCACATGGGCGCGCGATCGTCGAGCGCGAGCTCGCTCGGGCCGGCGCGACGGCGGTCAACCTCGATGCGGTCGCCGTGAAAGCCGGGTTCGAGAAATCCGACGATCTTTTTGCAGCTGTGGGGCGCGAAGAGCTCAATACGCGGCAGATCCAGACTGCGATCAAGGCGGTCGTGCAGCCGGACGCTCCGAAGGTCGCGGATAACGAGATCGACGCCGGGATGCTGCGCCAGAGCAAGGCCGCTGGCGCCGGCAGCGGCATCAGCGTTCTCGGGGTTGACCGACTGATGACGGTCCTCGCGCGTTGCTGCAAACCGGCGCCGCCGGATGGGATTGTCGGTTTCGTCACCCGCGGCAAAGGTGTCACGATCCACCGTGCGAACTGCACGACGGTCGCGCGCCTCCGCGCACGCGAACCCGAGCGCCTGATCACCGCGGCGTGGGGAGCGCCGCGCGACGAGGTATTCCCGGTAGATGTCGTGCTCGAGGCGGCCGACCGGCAGGGGCTGTTGCGCGACGTCACCGAAGTTTTCTCTCGCGAGCGCATCAACGTCACCGCCGCCAACACGCTGACGCGCGACATGCGCAGTCGCATGGCGTTCACGCTGGAGGTGAAGAGCCTCGACGCGTTGCAGCGCGCGTTGGCGCTCGTCCGCGATGTGCGCGGGGTGGTGTCCGCGACGCGCCGATGAATCGCGGCGAAAAAGGGAAGAATCAGTCGGCGGCAGGGTTATCCAGCCCCGCAATCGCTTTCGGATACATCGCAGCGAGCTCGGCTGGCGAAGCGACTTCGAGACCGAGGTCGCGCACGAGCCCGTTCTGCAGCCGATAGATCCATGCATGCATCGTCAGCGGCTGGCCCCGCCGCCACGCATCCTGCACGACGGTCGTGCGCGCAACGTGCACGCTCTGCTCGATCACATTGAGCTCGCAGAGCCGGTCGACGCGCGCGGACTCATCCGCAATCCTGTCGAGGTGCGCCGCGTGCAGCGTCGCGACGTCCTGCACGTGGCGGAGCCAGTTATCGATAAGGCCAAGCGGCCTTCCGGCGTAGGCTGCATGCACGCCGCCGCACCCGTAGTGACCGACGATGATCACGTGCTCGACCTTGAGCGCTTCCACTGCGTATTGCAGCACCGACAGGCAATTGAGGTCGGTATGGACGACGACATTGGCGACGTTGCGATGGACAAAAATTTCGCCCGGCTTGAGATCCGTGATGTCGGTCGCCGGCACGCGACTGTCCGAGCATCCGATCCACAGATAACGAGGCGCCTGCTGTTCGGCCAGTTCCACGAAAAAGTCCGGATGATGGACGCGCAGCCGCGCCGCCCATGCGCGGTTGCGTTCGAGCAAGTGCTTGAGCGATGACATGGGGCAGCTTCTTTATCGGATCGTCAGGATAACGGAACCAGCAGCAGGCGCACCGCGAGGCCGGCAGCGCCGCACGCGAAGATCACGGGAATAACGCCCGCCTTGAAGCGGAACAGAGCGAGCGCGGCGGCAACGCCAATGCCAAGTCCCGCGACGTCGATTCCGCGCAATGCGGCGCCGGCGTCATAGCCCCGCGGCCAGAACACGTGCCACGCAAAGAATAACGCGAGGTTGACGATCACGCCGACGACCGCTGCGGTGATCGCGGAGAGCGGCGCAGTAAAGCGCAGCTGGCCGTGCGTCGTCTCGATCATGGGCCCGCCGGCCAAAACAAAGAGGAATGATGGCAGGAACGTGAAGAAGGTGGCGACGCACGCGCCCGTGATTCCCGCCAACGCGAGCGGTTCCGCGCCGAAGATCGCCTTGCTCCAGCCGCCGACGAAGCCGACGAAGGCCACGACCATGATGAGCGGCCCCGGCGTGGTCTCACCGAGCGCGAGACCATCGATCATCTGCACCGGCGTGAGCCAGGCATGACTTTCGACGGCGCCCTGGTAGACATACGGCAGCACCGCATAGGCGCCGCCGAACGTCAACAAAGCTGCTTTTGTGAAGAACACGCCCATTTGCGTCAATGTCGAGTCCCTTCCGAATGCTCCGATCAGGAGCGCCATGACCAAGGCCCATAGGCCGATTGAAATGGCAACGACCAGCACAAAGCGCGACCAGTGGAAATGCGCGTGCGGCGGCGTCGGCGTGTCGTCATCGATCACGGCGGGCGGGTGCGCGCCATCCTTTGCATTGTGGCCGGCGCCGACAGCGAATTCCCCCGGTGCGACACGTCCGCCGAGATAGCCGATGAAACCCGCGCCGAGCACGATCGCGGGGAACGGTACCGAGAATGCGAATATCGCGACGAATGCCGCCGCGGCGATGGCCCACAGCGTCGGGCGTTTCAGCGCGCGCGTGCCGATCCGCCATGCTGCATGCAGCACGATCGCGACCACGGCGGGCTTGATGCCATAGAGAATTCCCGCCACCGCCGGCACTTCGCCATAGGCCATGTAGAGCCAGGTCAGGGCGATCAGGATGACGAGCGACGGCAAGACGAATAGTCCGCCCGCAACGATCCCGCCCCACGTGCGGTGCATGAGCCAGCCGATGTACGTCGCGAGCTGCTGCGCCTCGGGTCCCGGGAGCACCATGCAGTAGTTGAGCGCATGTAGGAAGCGGCGCTCGGAGATCCATCGTTTCGTGTCGACGAGATCGTGATGCATGATCGCGATCTGTCCGGCAGGGCCGCCGAAGCTCACGAAACCGAGCTTCAGCCAGTAGCGGAACGCTTCGGCGCGCGTCGGAACGCGCGGCGCTTTGTCAATGTCGTTCACCCGTGCACCGGAACTCTCGCCGCATTAGCAGCGGTGACAGAGGCGGCGATTTGCGTTTCGCGACACCATTCGTAGAGCGCGTCGTAAACGAGCATTCCCCATTTCAGCATTTCATGATCGTCGGTGAACATTCGCGAGAGCCCGCGCGACACGGCGAGCAATCCAGCGGCCTGCGGAGCAAGATCGAGTGCTGCCGTGTCGGCGCCGCGGACGACGGCTGCGAGCTGCGTGAGCGCGGGATGAGCAAGCTCGTGGCGCCGGATGAATGCATCGAAGCTGCATTCCGGTCCCGCGTGTCCGTACGGCACCTCGGGGATGTCGTACGCGGTCGCGTTGTTGGCGTCCGCGAACGCCTGCACGTCGGACTTCGGCACATAAAAGAACTCCGCCGTCGGATCGATGAAGCGGCGGACGAGCCAAGGGCACGCGATGCGATCGATCTTGGGCCGCTCGCGCGTCACCCAGCGGGTCGGCGCCACGTGCGGTTTCGTCGGATGACCTTCGGCGCGCCACTGCTCGAGCCCACCGGTCAGGTAATGCGCTTGGAAGCCATGCGCGCGCAGTGCCTCCGCCGCATCCTTGCCGACCTCGTGGCCGCGTACGCAATAGACGACGACCGTGCCACGGCTCCAATGCGCCGGCCCAGTCATCGACCACTTCAGGCAAGCGCCGGAGGGCGCCCGGGATCACGTCTGGATCGCGGTCGAACGCCGTTTGTCGCCGCACGTCGACCAGCGTCGGCGGCGGAAAGTCCGCGAGGTGTTGAGACAGTTCAAGGGAAGTGATGGCCGCATCCAATGTCATTTCGTGCCTCCTGTCGCATGAGCGACAACGAAGCAGAACTTGGATGGCGCAACTGGCCAGCGATGCGGCGGGGCGTCTGCGAAGGCCCTGGTTCAAATCTTAGCGAAAACAGGGGCGAATCGTCAACGTCGAGGGGACGCTGCGTCAGATCAATCCTTCGAGCAGCTGGACGTCGACCAACTCGCCTGTGGCGATGTTCCCCGTTTCCGGCGGGAGCACGACAAAGCAATTGGCGCGCGACATCGACGACAGAATGCCCGAGCCCTGGTCGCCGGTCGTGCGCACGGTCCAGGCACCCGCGCCGTCCTGCGCGAGGATTGCGCGCTGGAACTCGGTGCGCCCGGGAATCTTGCGGATGGGCGCGGCAAGCGGCACCTTGAACGTCGCCAGGGGGGCGATGGCGCGTTGTCCCTGCAGGATCTTGAGCGCGTCCTGCACGAATTCGTGGAAGGTCACCATCACCGATACGGGATTACCGGGGAGGCCGAAGAAGTGCGCGCCACCGATCCGCCCATAGGCTAGCGGCCGGCCCGGTTTCATCGCGATCTTCCAGAACAGCACTTCGCCCAATTTATCCATCAGTGGCTTGACGAAATCCGCCTCGCCGACCGATACCCCGCCCGATGTGATAACGACATCCGCGCATTCCGCCGCGCTTGCGAACGCACGCTCGAGCGCGTCGGGGACGTCGGGCACGACCCCCATGTCGATCGCATCGCAGTTAAGGCGCGACAGCATCCCGTAGAGCGTGTATCGGTTGCTGTCATAGATCTCGCCGGCTGCGAGCGGCGTGCCGATCGACTTCAATTCGTCGCCGGTCGAGAAATACGCGACGCGCAACTTACGGAAAACGGTGACCTCGCCGATGCCAAGCGATGCGAGCATGCCAAGCTCGGCGGGGCGCACGTACTGGCCGGCTTCGAACACGACTTGGCCGCGCTTCAAGTCCTCGCCGGCGAAGCGGCGGTTCTGGCCCAGCTTCGTTACCGCACCCGCCGCGACGCGCACGCGATCGCCGTCCACCACCGCACGCTCCTGCATCACGACAGAGTCCGCACCTTTCGGCATCACGCCGCCCGTGAAAATCCGCACGCACTGGCCTTCGCCAACCGTCGCCGTCGATGGCTTTCCCGCGAACGACTCGCCGATCCGCGTCAGCACTGTCTCGCCGTCGCCAGCGAGATCCGCGAAGCGCACCGCGTAGCCGTCCATCGCCGAGTTGTCGTGGCCGGGAACGTCATGCGGCGAGACAACATCGTTGGCAAGAACGCGATGCAGCGCCTGCCGTACCTGGACG
The DNA here is from genome assembly GCA_963724975.1 of uncultured beta proteobacterium. GTDB lineage: Bacteria > Pseudomonadota > Gammaproteobacteria > Burkholderiales > Casimicrobiaceae > CAIWHR01. The sequence goes on from CAVRXB010000010.1 coordinate 103,525, forward strand.
CGCTCGGTCGAAGTGACAGGCTTCAGAAATGTCCGGATCAACGCTCGTGCGCGCTCCACGGGCATCGAATTCGGATCGTAATCGTCGGCGCAGGAGGCTTCGAGCAAGGTCTTCGGTGCGTTCATGCAAAGGCTCCGGACGGCGGGAAGGAATCAGCTCCGAGCTGCGGCTGCGAGTTCGTCGGTCGTATTGATGTTGCGGAAGGCGTCGCTCTCGTCGTCGAACGCGACTTCGACGATCGACAGCGTCGCATACCAAGCGTCGATCTTGCGCCCGCCCGTTTCGAGGAAGGCGGCAAGGTGCGGCAGCACGTCGCGGCGGACGAGACAAAAGACAGGATGCGGCTGGTCGAAGGTCTTCGCGACGGCAAGCTGCGCACGAGCGGCTTCGAGCCCGCGCGCAAGGCGCGCCACCAGATCGAGCGGCAGAAACGGGGAATCGCAGGGGACGGTGACCACGTGCCGGCGCGTCGCGCGCGTCATGCCGGCATGCAGTCCCGCGAGCGGACCCGCGAAGCCGCCGACGGCGTCCGGCACGACGGGCAGTCCGAATCCGCCGTAGCGGTCCAGGTTCTGGTTGGCGTTGATCAGAACGTCCGCGACCTGCGGGGCGAGCCGGGCGAGCACGTGCGCGATCATCGGCCTGCCTTCGAGCTCGACCCATCCTTTGTCGACACCGCCCATCCGCCGGCCCTGGCCGCCGGCGAGCACGATGCCTGTGATCTCCGCCGCAGGGATCACGACTTCGGCGGTTCCCGCAGCTCGGGCAGCCAGCCGGCGTGTTCTTTGTAGAACGCATGGCCCTCCGGCGCCCGATCCACCGGGTCGTCGAACGCGGCGAGCGCGACATGCGTCTCGCCCGGCCACTTCGCGCCCTCGAAGAACAGCTTGGTGCCGCACACGCGGCAGAACTTGCGGAACGTGCCGGGCGTCGATTCGTGCACCGCGATGTCCTCCTCGCCGCCGGTGATGTCGACCTGCGGCGACATGAAACCGACCCAGGTGACGAACGCGGCGCTGTGGGCGCGGCGGCAGCTTTCGCAGTGGCAATGAGCAACGAACCGGGACGGAAAGCGGGCGACGAAGCACACCCGGCCGCACATGCAGCGGCCGCGGGCTTCGCCAGCGCTGCGGCTGATGGTCATGCGGACGCGGCGCGAAAACGCTCCGCGCCGGTGAAAAGGAGGAAGTGCTTGTTCGTGGCGCGGCCGATCATCGTGATGCCCACCTTCTGCGCGATCTCGAAGCCCATCTGCGTCAGGCCCGAGCGTGACACCAGGAACGGAATCCCCATCTGCGCGGCCTTGATCACCATTTCGGACGTGAGCCGTCCGGTCGTGTAGAAAATCTTGTCGCCTCCATCGATGCGGTCGAGCCACATACGGCCGGCGATCGCGTCGACCGCGTTGTGGCGACCGACATCCTCGACGAACATCAGGATTTCGGAGGTCGACGGCGCGTTGGTCGCGAGCGCGCAGCCGTGGACAGCGCCCGCCTGCTTGTAGATCGTCTCGTGCACCCGTACGCGGTCGAGCAGCGCGTAGAGCGTCGCCTGCGTCAGCGTCGCTCCGGGCGCCAAGCGCACCTCCTCGATCTCTTCCATCAGGTCGCCGAACACGGTGCCCTGACCGCAGCCGGAGGTCGTCGTGCGTTTGCTCGTCTTGGCTTCGAGGTCGGCGAGACCATTTCGCGTGGTGACTGCGACCGCGTTGACGTCCCAGTCGACCTGGACGGACACGATGTCCTCGATGCGATCGACGAGGCGCTGGTTGCGCAGCCAGCCGATGGCAAGCGCCTCTGGCGCCGCGCCGAGCGTCATGATCGTGAGGACCTCCCGCTTGTCGACATAGAGCGTGAGCGGGTGCTCTCCGGCGATCGGCGTGGCGCGCACCGCGCCGGTCTCGTCAACCGCGTCGACCGTGAACGTTGAAGGCCGTGCCGCGTTGCTCAACAGCGGCCGATAAAAGGTATCGAGCGCGTTCATTTCCTTTTGTTCCCCATGGCGCCGCGCAGCCACGTCATGAGTGGCAGCAGATCGCGGAAATAGCCGGCGATCTCGCGCGGCAGGTCACCCGGCGGGTGTCTGGCGAGATTGACCTCGGCCCCGCCGAAGAAGTGCCGGCGCTTGATTGCGTCGATGTGGGGGGTGTCAGCCGCGAACCCTTTCGGCGGACGCGCGAGCGAGTCCTCGTCCTCGAGACCGCCGTAGGTTGCCTTGAACCGCCGGTCACGGAGCACCCGCGACAGCGCGTCCGGCTTCGTCGCGATGTGACGCCGGATGCGGAGCAGGATCGGTGGGTGGGGACGATAGATGCCGCCGCCGACGAACAGAGTTCCTGCATGGTCGATGCGGAAGTAATAGCCCGGTGCCTCCCCGCGCTTCGAGCGCTCCCCGAGCGCGGCGCTGAAGTGCGTCTCGTACGGCGTCTTGTCCTTGGAGAAGCGCGCATCACGGTAGAACCGGAACATGGCCTTTTTCGCGTCCACCGGACCAAGCTCGGGATCGAATCGGGCGACGCGAACAGCAAGATCGGCGACCAACTCCTCGAATTCCTGCCGCAGGATATCGTAGGCGGGCTTGTTCCAGACGAACCATGGGCGGTTGTTGTTGCGCCGCAGTCCCTCCAGGAATTCGATCAGAGCGGGGACGTGCATCGGGAATCCGGGCTCGGTGGTCGTCCGATGCGGACACGCTAACCGCCAATGTACGACATTTCGACTTTCGGCTGGCGCGCGGTATTAGCGGTGCGGATTTCCGAATAGTTGTCCGTGCGCTGGCGCCAGATCGCGGCTATCGCATTGTCGATCTCGCGATCGTCGAATCCGCCGCGGACGAGGGCTCGCAAGTCGTAGCCCTCGCTTGCAAAGAGGCAGGTGTAGAGCCGGCCGTCGGTCGAAAGCCGCGCGCGCGAGCAATCACGGCAGAAGGCCTGCGTGACCGAGGCGATGACGCCGACTTCGCCGCCGCCGTCGCGGTAACGCCACCGTTCGGCGACCTCTCCCGGATAGTTGGGATCCGTCGCCGCGAGGGGGAACTCGGCGTCGATCGCGCGAACGATTTCCGCGGCGGGGACGACGTCGTTCATCCGCCAGCCGTTGGTGGCACCGACGTCCATGAATTCGATGAAGCGGACGATATGTCCGGTGCCGCGGAAATGCCGCGCCATGTCGACGATGCCGCGCTCGTTCATGCCGCGCTTCACGACCATGTTGATTTTGATCGGCGAGAGTCCGGCCGCCGCTGCCGCGTCGATTCCCTCGAGCACCTTCGCGACCGGGAAATCGGCGTCGTTCATCGCGCGAAACGTTGCGTCGTCGAGCGAGTCGAGGCTGACTGTCACTCTCGTCAGGCCGGCGTCGCGCAGGGCACGGGCCTTCTTTGCAAGCAGCGCGCCGTTGGTCGTTAGCGTGATGTCGGCGACGCCGGTCTCCACCAACATCGCGATCAGCAGTTCGATGTTCCGGCGCAAGAGCGGCTCGCCGCCGGTGAGCCGGATTTTCGACACGCCGCGCGCGACGAACAGCTTCGCGATGCGCGCGATCTCCTCGAACGTCAACAGATCCGCATGCGGAAGGAAATGATAGTCGGCGCCGAAGACATCCCTAGGCATGCAGTAGACGCAGCGGAAGTTGCAACGATCGGTGACCGAAATCCGCAGGTCATGCAGCGGACGTCCGCGCGGATCGGTCACCGGACCGCGTGCGATGGCCGGCCCGTGCGCCGCATTGCGCACGAACGCGTCCAGCTCCGCCTGCTTCGCCCCGGGGCTCGAAGCGGTGCGCGCATCGGTTAGTGGAATGATCGTCGCCATTCGGAAAAACAGTGTTCCCGCCGGAAGAGGAAGGTAGTCGGCAATGTTAGCAGACGCCGGGTAACCGCCCCAAGGCGTGGTGTATCATCGGTGAAGGTCTGCGTTGAAAACTGAGCGTGGATTTTCGCTCTTGCGCATCATGTCCAATGGCCGCGCCAACGACGATCAAGATGCCCACTCTTATCATGCGGTTTTCCGTCGCCGTACTCATGCAGCGCACGCCGCTCGAGAATCGCTGGGCGAGCGAACGGTGGGACCCCGTTGCGGTGCTGCCGGTTCCCGCCGATGCGGAACCGGCGGGGCAGCCCATTTGTATTCGCGACGACGCCTCTTGCACGCAGTGGCGTTTCGACGGTCACTCGCTCGAGCTCCATCGCTCGGAGGCGGAAGGCTACCACCTTAACCTCGTCGCGCCGGACCCGAAGGTCTTCGTCGCGTGGCGCAAGCATGACGACCCCATCGAACCCCCGGTGTTTCCGGTCATCGTCACGGTCAGCTACAACGAAGCGGCGAGAATGATGGATGGCGGCGAGCAGGTCGATGCAGTTCCGCTGCCCGAGGCGATCCGCGAATGGATGCTCCCCTTCGTCGCTGAGCATTACAAGCCGGAGCCAAGGCGAAAGGTGCGCCGCAATGATCCGTTCGCCGACGGCGCATCCCGCCGCGATCGCGGACCGCGCGGTTGACCGCACGTATCTTCGCCCTGTGACGATGCCGGACGACACGAAGACACCCGAAGGCTTCTCGCTCAAGCGATGGTCCCGCCGCAAGCTGGAAGCCGCACGTGAATCCGCGGTGGCCGACAGCAACGCACCGCTCGCGCCGATCGCTGCGCAGGATGCAAATGTTCCTCTCGCCACAGTTCCGCCGCTACCTGTGGCCGCAAACGACGTTCCGCTGCCGCCGGTGGAGTCGCTGACCATCGACTCGGATTTCACTGCGTTCCTGCAGCCGAAGGTCGATGAAGCGCTGAAGCGCCAGGCGCTGAAAAAGCTGTTCGCCGATCCACGCTTCAACGTGATGGATGGACTGGATGTCTACATCGATGATTACACGAAATCCGTCCCGATTCCCCCGGACGTCCTCGAGCGGTTGATGAAGCTCTTCGACTTCGCGCTACCGTCGGTCGCGGGCGAATTGCCGCGCGACGGTACGACCGAGGCTTCGACGGCACCCGCCATCGCCCCACCATCTACCGCTCTCGAACCTCCGGCGGTGAAATTACCCGACGCGACCGGAAGTCACTCCGACACGGCCGACACGCAGGACCCGCACGGCACGCAGGACCCGCACGACACGCCGCCTACGCGATGACGATCAAAGACAAGACACTCCATCTTTGCTCGTGCAATGCGACGATGCCGCTCGATGCCGACGCGCTCGCCCGGGTGCTCGAGCTTTCCGGCACGCCCGAATTGAAGACGATGTTGTGCCAGAAGGAGTTGGCGGCATTCACCGATCGTTCTTCGGGCGATGTCGTCGTCGCCTGCACGCAGGAGGCGCGCCTGTTCGGCGACGTCGCGGAGGAGGGCGGGCGAACACAGACGATCCGCTTCGTGAATATCCGCGAGACGGGAGGGTGGTCGGCGGAGGCGCGCTCTTCGACGCCGAAGATCGCGGCGTTGCTCGCTATGGCCGGCCTGCCCGAACCGGAGATGGTGCCGCGTGTCAGCTATCGATCCGAAGGCCGATTGCTGATCATTGGGCCGGCGGATGCTGCCTTGCATTGGGCCGGCGTGCTCGCGCCGCAGCTCGCGGTGACGGTTGTCATCACCGGGCGCGCGATGGGCGCCGAGTTGCCCGCGGAACGGAACTTTCCAGCTTACTCGGGCCGCATGACGGCGCTGTCCGGCTGGCTCGGTGCGTTCACCGCCGCGTGGGTACAGGAAAATCCGATCGACCTCGACCTTTGCACGCGCTGCAATGCGTGCATTCGTGCCTGTCCGGAGCACGCGATCGACTGGAGCTATCAGATCGATCTCGATGCCTGCAAGGCGCATCGAAAATGTGTCGCCGCCTGCGGCGCAACCGGCGCCATCGACTTCGAGCGGCGCGATACAGCGCGGACCGAATCGTTCGATCTCGTGCTCGATTTGCAGGGTACGCCGCAGATCAAATTGCATCAGCCGCCGCAGGGATACCTCGCGCCTGGAAGCGACCCGGTCTCCCAGGCGCAGGCGGTTGCCGAGCTCGCAGCGATGGTCGGTGAATTCGAGAAGCCGAAATATTTTTCGTACAAGGCATCGATCTGCGCCCACAGCCGGTCGCACAAGAGCGGCTGCAACCAGTGCATCGACATCTGCTCGACCGCGGCTATCGTCGCCGACGGCGACCACGTCAAGGTCGAGCCCCACCTTTGCATGGGATGCGGCGCCTGCGCGACAGTGTGCCCATCGGGCGCGATGACCTACGCGTATCCAAATGTTCCGGATCTCGGCGCCCGCGTGCGGACGGTGCTGTCGACCTACGCAAAAGCCGGCGGACGCGATGCATGCCTGCTGGTGCATGCCGAGGATGGCCGCGCCGCGATTGCCGGTCTTGCGCGCCGCAGCCGCGGCCTGCCCGCGCGCGTCATTCCGCTCGAAGTGCATCACGTGGCGTCGACCGGCCTCGATCTGTGGCTCGCCGCGCTGGCGCACGGGGCATCGCAGGTCGCTGTGCTCGCGACGGGTGCCGAGGCGCCTGAATACCGGGTGGCGCTCGAAAAGCAAATGGAGATTGCCGATGCGATCGCGCAGTCGCTGGGGTACCAGGGCCAGCATTTCCGCGTGTTCGATGGCGTCGACCTCAAGGTGCTCGACACTGAAGTGTGGTCGTGGCCTGCGGCCCTCGCGGTGCGCTCTCCTGCGACGTTTGCGCTGACCGCGGATAAACGAACGACCGCGGCGCTCGCGATCGAGCACCTCGCCCGTCACGCGCCGGTGCCGCAGCGCGAGATCAGACTTCCCTCGGGATCGCCGTTCGGCACGATCGAGGTCAATCGCGACACCTGCACGATGTGCCTCGCCTGCGTCGGCGCGTGCCCCGTCGGCGCGCTTCTGGACGCGCAGGAAGTTCCGCAATTGCGCTTGATCGAAACGAAATGCGTGCAGTGCGGGATCTGCGCCGCGACCTGTCCCGAGAGCGCGATCTCGCTCTCGCCGCGGCTGTCGCTCGCCCCCGAAGCGCGGGAGCCGCGGGTGCTGAACGAAGCGGCCGTGTTCAAGTGCATCGCATGCGGCAAGCCGCTTGGCACCGAAAAGATGATCGCCGGGATGCTCGAGAAGCTCGCCGGCCATTCGATGTTCGCCGCGCCGGGATCACTCGATCGGCTGAAGATGTGCGCCGATTGCCGGGTGATCGATATCATGAAGCACGAGCGCAGCGTCGATGTTCGCGATGTCTGATGCCATGGCCACGTTGCGGCGCGAGCTCGAGCCCGAGGATCAGGCGAGGGCCGAATTCTATGCGCTGCTCGCGCGCTTGTTCTCCGACGCTCCTGACGCAGCGCTTCTTCGCGCCATCGCAGACGCGCCGCCGCTGGCGCCGGCCGCCCACGCTGGCGACGAGGCTGGCGGGGATGGCGTCGCAAGCGCTTGGGATGCCATGCGCGCCGCCAGCGCTGCAATCTCTCCCGAGGCCGCGCGCGATGAGTTCCAGGCGTTGTTCGTCGGCGTGGGACGCAGCGAAGTGAGTCTCTACGCGTCGCACTATCTCGGGCCGCAGTCCGGACGCCCGCTGGCCGAGCTCCGCACGTCGCTCGCCAAGCTCGGGCTCGCCCGGCGGCCCGAATCCAATGAATTCGAGGACCATTTGTCGCTGGTGCTGGAAACCATGCGCATGCTGGTGGCAGGAGACGGCGAGCGAGTGCCCGCGGGCATCGACGAGCAGCAGGCTTTTTTCGCTCGCCACATGCTGTCGTGGGTCCCGGATTGCTGCGCCGCAATATGTAGGAATTCTGTTGCCAATTACTACCGGCGCGTAGCAGAATTCGCTCAATGTTTCGTGGGGCTCGAACGTGACTCGCTCGCCCTCGAGTAAATAGATCAATGTCACGCCGTCAATTTGGAGGTCAGCATGCGCGCATCCCTGCGTAGCCCTCGTTCTGCCGCAACCGTTCCCGACGCGGCGCCTCCTTCTCCCGATCCCAGGCGTCGCCGCTTCCTGTTCACGCTTGGCGTGGGCGGCGCCGGCGCCGCTGCCGCAAGCGTGGCTGCGTTGCCCGCCGTCGGCGCCGATCCGGGGGATACGGATTCCGAATCCGATGGGCGTTATCGCGAAACTACGCACATTCGCGATTACTACCGCAGTGCAAAACTGTAGGACATGGCTCCAGGAGGAGGAAGGATCATGCTGCTGACCCGAAAGAATGGAAGCGTCGCCGCAGCCGGTCCGCGTCTGCGCCGTCTTACCGGAGTTCCTGTGGCCGGTATGGATCGGCGTACGTTTTTGAAGCGCTCGGGCCTCGTGGCCGGTGCCGGGGCGTTTGCGAGTCAGCTTCCGTACGGAGGCATCGGCAAAGTCGAAGCCGCAGCGGACGCTGCGACAAAGGTCGAAGTCAAGCGCACGGTCTGCACCCATTGCTCGGTGGGTTGCTCGGTCGACGCGATCGTCGAAAACGGCGTCTGGACCCGGCAGGAGCCGGTGTTCGATTCGCCGCTCAACCTCGGCGCCCATTGCGCGAAGGGTGCGTCGGTGCGCGAGCACGGGATACACGAGCATTCGATGCGTATCAAAACGCCCGTCAAGCTCGTCAACGGCAAGTACCAGAAGATCAGCTGGGACCAGGCGCTCGACGAGATCAGCAAGAAGATGCTCGAGCTCAAGAAGGAATCCGGGCCGGATGCGATCTTCTGGGTGGGCAGTTCCAAGCACAGCAACGAGCAGGCGTATCTCTTGCGCAAGTTCGTGTCGTTCTGGGGCACCAACAACTGCGACCACCAGGCGCGCATCTGCCACTCGACGACGGTCGCCGGCGTAGCCAACACGTGGGGCTACGGTGCGATGACCAACTCGTACAACGACATGCAGAACACGAAGTGCGCACTGTACATCGGCAGCAACGCGGCCGAAGCGCACCCGGTGTCGATGCTGCACATGCTGCACGCGAAGGAAACCGGCGCCAGGATGATCGTCGTCGATCCGCGCTTCACGCGCACCGCCGCGAAGGCCGACGACTACGTGCGCATTCGCTCGGGCACCGACATCGCGTTCCTGTTCGGCATGCTGTACCACATCTTCAAGAACGGTTGGGAGGACAAGCAATACATCCACGATCGCGTCTACGGCATGGAAAAGGTCAAGGAAGAGATCATGACCAAGTGGACGCCGGACAAGGTGCAGGAAGTCTGCGGCGTGCCGGAAGCGCATGTCTTGAAGGTCGCCGAGATGATGGCGAAGAACAAGCCGTCGACCATTGTCTGGTGCATGGGGCAGACACAGCACACGACGGGTAACGCGATCGTCCGCGCCTCCTGCATCCTGCAGTTGGCACTCGGTAACATCGGGGTGCCCGGGGGTGGCGCGAACATCTTCCGCGGCCACGACAACGTGCAAGGCGCAACCGACGTCGGGCCCAACCCCGACTCGCTGCCGGGCTACTACGGTATCGCCGCCGGCGCGTGGAAACACTATGCCGCGGTATGGGGTGTCGATTACGAGTGGATCAAGAAACAGTACGCCGACGGGATGATGGAAAAGCCCGGGATGACGGTTTCGCGCTGGATCGACGGCATTCTGCTGCCGAACGACGTCATCGATCAGGGGCCGAACCTGCGCGGCATGGTGTTCTGGGGCCACGCCCCGAACAGCCAGACTCGCGGCGTTGAGATGCAGGCCGCGATGCAGGCGCTCGACTTGCTGGTCGTGATCGATCCGTATCCGTCCGCCACTGCCGCGATGGCCGCGATGCCGCCGTCGGAGCAGGCGCAGAAAGTTCTGAGCGATGCCGGCAAGAAGGCGAATCCGAATCGCGCTGTGTATTTGCTACCCGCGTGCACACAGTTCGAGACCTCGGGGTCGGTGACCGCGTCGGGCCGCTCGGTGCAGTGGCGCGAACGCGTCATCACGCCGATGTTCGAGTCGCAGACCGACCACGCGATCATGTACGCGTTCGCGAAGAAGTTCGGCTTCGACAAGGAGCTCGTCAAGAATTTCCAGATGTGGAAACCGGACGGCGACGCCAAATGGGAAGAGCCCACGCCGGAATCGATCCTGAAGGAGATCAACCGCTCCAACTGGACGATCGGCTACACGGGGCAATCTCCAGAACGCCTCAAGCTTCACATGAAGAACCAGGCAACCTTCGACGTGAAGTCGCTCCGCGCGAAGGGCGGTCCTTGCGACGGCGACTACTACGGGTTGCCGTGGCCGTGTTACGGCACGCCCGAATTGAAGCATCCGGGATCGCCGAACCTCTACCAGACATCGCGCAACGTGATGGACGGTGGCGGCAACTTCCGCGCCAACTTCGGCGTCGAGCGCGATGGCGTCAACCTGCTCGCCGAGGATGGCTCGTATTCGCTCGGGGCTGACATCACGACCGGCTACCCGGAATTCGATCACGTGCTGATGAAGAAGCTCGGCTGGTGGGACGAGCTCACCGACGCGGAGAAAAAGGCCGCCGAAGGCAAGAACTGGAAGACGGATCTGTCCGGCGGTATCCAGCGGGTCGTGCTGAAGAACCACGGCTGCCACCCGTTCGGCAACGCGAAGGCGAGGGCCATTGTCTGGAATTTCCCCGACGCCATTCCGCAGCACCGCGAACCGCTCTACTCGCCATTGCCCGACCTCGCCGCGAAGTATCCGGCGCAGGCCGACAAGATGGCGTTCTGGCGCCTGCCGACGCAATACGTCTCACTGCAAAAGAAGAACATCGCCGATGGCGTCGCCGCGAAGTTCCCGCTGGTGCTGACGAGCGGGCGTCTCGTCGAGTACGAAGGCGGCGGCGAGGAGACGCGGTCGAATCCGTGGCTTGCGGAGCTGCAGCAGGAGAACTTCGTCGAGATCAACCCCAAGGACGCCAACGACCGGCTGATCAAAGACGGCGAATATGTCTGGGTGAAATCGCCTACCGGCGCACAGATCAAGGTGAAGGCGATGGTCACCGAGCGCGTCGGCCCCGGCACGACATTCATTCCGTTCCATTTCTCGGGATGGTGGCAGGGCAAGGACATGCTTGAGTTCTATCCGGAGGGAGCGCACCCGCTCGTCCGCGCGGAAGCCGTCAATACGGCGACTACCTACGGCTACGACGCGGTCACGATGATGCAGGAAACCAAGACGACGCTCTGCCAGGTCGCCAAGATCACCGCGTAAGGCGCGAGGAGACCTACCATGGCCCGAATGAAGTTTCTTTGCGACGCCGAGCGCTGCATCGAGTGCAACGGCTGTGTCACCGCGTGCAAGCAGGAGCACGACATTCCCTGGGGCGTGAACCGCCGGCGCGTGGTCACGATCAACGACGGCGTCCCCGGCGAGCGCTCGGTCTCGGTCGCGTGCATGCATTGCTCGGACGCGCCCTGCATGGCGGTGTGCCCGGTCGATTGCTTCTACCGCACCGACGACGGGGTCGTGCTACACGACAAGGATCTGTGCATCGGCTGCGGCTACTGCTTCTATGCCTGTCCGTTCGGCGCGCCGCAATTCCCGCAGGCGGGCGCGTTCGGCATGCGCGGCAAGATGGACAAATGCACGTTCTGCGCCGGCGGACCCGAACCCAACGGATCCGAAGCGGAATTCAAGAAATACGGGCGCAACCGGCTCGCCGAAGGCAAGCTGCCAGCCTGCGCGGAGATGTGCTCGACCAAAGCGCTGCTGGGCGGTGACGCCGACGTGCTCTCCGACATCTACCGCGAGCGCGTCGTCAATCGCGCCGCCCGCGGCACGCCGAGCATGCCGCCGTGGGGCTGGGATACCGCGTATGGCCGTCCGGAAGCGGCGAAACCGCCGGCGGGAGCGCCTGCGGCACCGCCTGCCGGCGGAGCCAAGTCATGAACCGGCGCATGTGGGTGACACTCGGCGGCGCGCTGGCAGCGCTCGGCCTCGCCGGTTGCGGTGAGCGGCCACAGGTGATCGAGTACAAGCAGGGCACCTACCAGGGCAAGCCGGACGAGACAGCGTGGGCGGGCAAGCCGTGGAGCGGCAACAAAAAGGACTGGGAGCTCGCGATCAACACGCGCAACCAGAGCCAGAACGAATACAAGCGGATTCGTTGAGCCCCGCCAAGGAGCAAGCGTGAGTCGATCCAATCTGTGCGGCGCAATTGCGCTGGCGGTGGTGTTTGCGTTTGCTTCGGGATTTGCATCGGCACAGTCGCCGGCCGTGAACACGAAGGACGCCGCCGATGCAAAGTCGCAGCAGGAGCGGCAGATCACGCAGCCGCTCAACAATCAGCCGGTATGGTCGGAGGTTCGCTCCGGCGGCCCGCAAATCACGACGGTTCGCGGGCGCGAGACGAACGTGCTGATCCAGCCCGAGGGCCAGACGTGGCGCGCGCTTCGCGTGCCGCTGCTGTTCTGGGGCGGCGTGCTGTTCGCGCTGACGATCGCCGGTCTCGCCGTGTTTTACCTGTGGCGCGGCGCAATGCGCTCGCCGAGAAAACCGGGGGATCGCATCATCGAGCGATTTTCTCCGATGGACCGCTACGCGCACTGGACGGTCGCCATCACGTGGGTCACGCTCGCCATTACGGGACTCATCCTCTCGCTCGGTAAGTCGGTGCTGCTGCCGCTCATCGGGTACACGCTGTTCTCGTGGCTCGCCACACTCGCGAAGAACCTTCACAACTTCGTCGGCCCGATCCTGATCATCGGCGTGCCGTGGCTGTTTCTGCGCTTCATCCGCGACAATGGCATCGGCATGGACGATGTCCGCTGGTTCACGAATATCGTGGGCTACTTCAAGGGACACGAGTACCCGTCGCGCCGTTTCAATGCTGGGGAGAAACTCGTGTTCTGGCTCGTTCTGGTCGTTGCGTCGACGGCTCTGATCGTGACCGGGTTGATCATGCTGTTCCCGAATTTCGACCAAACGCGATCGACGATGCAGATTACGAATGTCGTGCACGTGGTCGCCGCCTATTTGTCGATCGCGCTCGCGTGCGTGCACACTTATCTCGGCACCATCGGCATGGAAGGCGCTTATCGGGCGATGCGTGACGGCTACGTCGACGAGTCCTGGGCCGAGCATCACCATTTGCTCTGGTACAAGGAGATCGCATCCGGCAAGTCCAGACAGAAATTCGTCGTGCCAGGTCGCACCGACGCGCAGCCCGCCGCGCCGCGGACCAAGCCCGCATGACGTTCTCGAGCAAGGGGGAAGACAAATGACGACGCTTCGTGCACTGATCGCAGCTGCTCTGATCGTCGGGCTCTTCGGGGTGGCCGTGGCGAAATTGCCGCCACCCGCGCCGTTGACCGATGCGCAAAAAGCCGCCGCCGACGATAAAAAGGCGAAGGACGCCGCGGCTGCGGAGGCTGCCAAAGCGCAGCAGGCCAAGGCTGAGGATCGCGTGGCAGCGCGCTATTTCGCCGAGATGAAAGCGAAGGGCAAGGCTGTCTCACCGCCGCAGCCGGTCTCGCCTCCGGCGGCACCTGCTCCGCCTGCAGCGGCGCCCAAAAAGTAGCGATGCCTGAATGGTAAGAATGCGGGGGCTTCGGCCCCCGTTGTCGTTTCAAGTGCTCGATGCTTCGACCGGCCGAGCGTCGCGGTGCGGGATATGTGAACCCGGTATAATCCGCGGTTCGCGGAGAGATGGCCGAGTGGTCGAAGGCGCCTGACTCGAAATCAGGTTTAGGGCAACCTAACGGGGGTTCGAATCCCTCTCTCTCCGCCACTCCCAGCCCGATTAGCGATTTTGGCTCCACTGCGAATGGCTTTTTCTTCTGCAATTTTCCCGTTGATCACACGGAACACGCGCGGGCAAGGGCTGTCTCAGCCGAAACAATGACGTCCAGCGCCTCGCGGCGGGTGAGCGAGGAGCGCGGATCAGGTATTGCCGCCGCAGGGCGGCTTTGCTGGGTCGCCCTCGTCCCGCGATCCCGGCCGCATGAACCAACTAAATTCGGGACGCACACCGTCAGCGGGGCAACCAAAGGAGAAGAGAACATGAAGCGAGAAACGACGATCCTGAGCGCGTTCGCAGTGCTCCTGATGGCCCTTGCCCTGCCCGGTTGGGCGCAGGTCAAAGAGCTCCCGAAGCAGACCGTCACCGTTGCCGGCACCGTAGAAACGATCGATAAGAGCAGACACGCCGTGAACATCAAGACGGCCGATGGCAAGTTCGTCGCTCTTGACGTGCCTGCGAGCGCCAAGCGCTTCGACGAGCTCAAGGTGGGAGACAAGGTGAAGGCGACCTACAACAACAACGTCATCGTGCGCCTCAAGCCCGCGGGCGAGGCAGCGGTCGATACCGCCGACACGGCCTCCACCATGGGAAAGGAAATGAAGCCCGGTGGCTCGGCGTCGATGGTGCGGACGATGACGGCGACTATCTCCGAGCTCGACAAGAGTGCGTCGTCGATAACTGTTGTCGGGCCGAACGGTTGGAAATACAGCCGACGTGTCGTCGATCCGAAGGTGTTCGATCAGGTCAAGGTGGGCGACAAGGTCGATATCAGCTGGAGCACCGACGTCACGCTCGCCGTGGAGTAGCTGCCCGGAGGAGTGCACGGCGGCGGGCGGAAGACGACCGTAGCAGGGCGACGGCTCCCTACTGGGAAAGCGTCTAAGGCGACGGGAGCCGAGGCGGATCGGTCGCCGGCGCGCAGGAAGTGTCCGGCGGCGGCGCGGGATCGCCAAGCGCCAGCCGCCTCGGCACGGATACTCAATAGCGCGCTTGCTCTCGATTCCCGCACCTTTGAGGAATGCGCAGCAAGGGTTCACCTCGGATGAATCTCGTATCTGTGGGCGTAGGATTTGCGCACGCGCCCACAATGCTCTGCCATGGTGAGTGCGTTCATCGCGAGTGAGGTCCATCTTGAGGAAGACGGATTCGGTCAGCAGCGGGAACGCAATCATTGGCGGGTTGCTTATTGTTGCCGCTTCCTCTGTGCTCGCTACAGGTGCGGCCGCGTTCGAGTCGCAGATTTGGCCAGGCAGCTTGCCCTCTGCGTCCGCCGCAATCTCAGTGAAATCGCCGTTAACGATTGAAGGATTGGGCGACATCGTTGGGGGTTGGGTTCTGATCAACTATGCGCTGTCAGTCGACTGTTCGCCGCCGCGAGCCTGCTACGCCTCTTCCCAGTGGGTTTACAGTTACGCGTACTGTTCGACGAGAGCGATTCACGAGATGCAGCGAACTTCCATGGATTTGAATGGAAATGTCGTGGCGGAAACCGGCGAGCGCATGACTTACATCCCGCCTCGCGGCAGCATTGACCGCGCGGTGGTGCGTACTTTGTGCGAGACATACGGGTTTCCCTCTCGACAGCCGTGGTTGGGTCGCGATGGGAATCGCGATACGGATGACTAAGTGGCGCTGCGGGCGCACCCTATCATCCCCGGCAACTTGAGCCCGTGCTCTTCAATTCGTACAGCTTTCTCTTCTTCTTTCTCCCCCTGACGCTCGCTGGCTTCTTCTGGCTCGGCCGGCGCAACGCTGTCCTCGCCGCGACATGGCTTACGATCGCGTCGCTTGTCTTCTACGGCTGGTGGGATTTTCGGTTCGTGCCGCTGTTGCTTGCCTCTATCGCGTTCAATTACGCGCTGGGCATGCGGATCGCACGCAGCGTCGGAGCAGGTCGGACGCGATGGTTTGCATCGGCCGTCGCCGCCAATCTCTTTCTACTCGGCTATTTCAAGTACGCGAACATGCTCGTCGCGACCGTCGATGCCATGGCTGGCACACGTTACGGCGCACTCGACATCGTCCTGCCGCTCGGCATTTCGTTCTTCACGTTCACGCAGATCGCCTATCTCGCCGACGTGTATCAGGAGAAGGCGAGAAGCGCGGTTGATCCACTACGCGTTGTTCGTGAGCTACTTTCCGCACCTGATCGCCGGGCCGATCCTCCACCACAAGGAGATGATGCCGCAGTTCGCCGAGCCGCGTACTTACCGCCTGCAGCCGAACAGCGTGCTCCTCGGAGCCGTGATCTTCACCCTTGGGCTTGCGAAGAAGGTGCTGATCGCCGACAACCTCGCCCCGTACGCCAACGCAGTATTCGAGGGACCGACGCATCCCGGCATGCTCGTCGCGTGGGGCGGCGTCCTTGCGTACGGCTTCCAGATCTACTTCGATTTCTCCGGATACTCCGACATGGCGATCGGCCTCTCGCGTCTGTTCGGGATCCGGCTTCCGCTCAATTTCAATTCCCCCTACAAATCGCGCAACATCATCGAATTCTGGCGCCGCTGGCACATGACACTGTCGCGCTTCCTGCGCGATTACCTTTACGTGCCGCTTGGCGGCAACCGCAAGGGTTCGGCGCGTCGCTACGTGAATCTGATGGTCACGATGCTTCTCGGCGGACTATGGCACGGCGCCGGCTGGAATTTCGCGATCTGGGGCGGGTTGCACGGAATCTATCTCGTCATCAACCACGCGTGGCAGCGTCTGCTCGGCGAACGCGAAACAAAAAGCCGCGTCGGCCGGCTGCTGTCGATCGCGCTCACCTTTGCCGCGGTCAACGTCGCATGGGTCTTCTTCCGCGCCCCGGATTTCGCGACGGGGCGTGACGTCCTGCTGGGCATGTTCGGAGCATTCGGCATCGGGATTCCACAAGCGCTTGCTTCACGAGTTCCCTCGATTCGTCCCATCCTGGAAGCCGCCGGGATCGAGCTCTTTCTCGGCGGCGGACGGTCGTTCGTGATGACCTATATGTGGGTGTATCTGTGCTGGCCGTCGCTTCGATCAACTACGTCATCGATCCTTACGCCGTCTTCGACAGCCCCGCCGTCGCTGGCCTCAATGCGTTGAAGCCGCGACCGGACGTCATGCTGGCGGACATCAAGCTGATCGCAGGCGCCCGTTATCAGCCGACGGCGTTAATTCTGGGCAATTCGCGCGCGGACGTCGGCTTTGACCCGAGCCACCCGGTCTTTGCCGCGCATCATCTGCGTGCTTACAACGCGGCCGTCCCCGGATCGGGATTGGACTACAGCGTCGGCGCCTTTCGTCGCTTCACTGCGAAGGCCGACGTCCGCTTCGCAGTCGTCGGCATCGATTTCCTCGATTTCCTCTACAGTCCGGACGACGCCGGCTCCGCCGTTCCGCCGGTCGATTCCACGCCCAGTCGGACGCGGCTGCTTGCGCTGTTTTCAACCACGGCTTTGCTGGATTCGATCCGGACGGTGGTTATCCAGCGCGAGCCGAATCCCGCACTTGTTCGTTCCGACGGCTTCAATCCGATGCTGGATTACCGACAGATCGCGACGACCGAAGGCTATTCGGCGCTCTTCCGCCAACGAGCACAGGAGGTAGCCCGGAGCCTCCTGCGTCTGCCCCACAACCTCGATGTAAGCGAACGGCGGATGTCGCCTGGCTTTGCCGCATTGCGATCACTGCTAGGGGTGGCGGGCGAAACACGTACTGAAGTGAAGCTCGTTATTTATCCCTACCACCTGCTGTTGCTGCTTCAATACGACGAAGCAGGGCTGTGGGCCTGTTCGAGCAGTGGAAGAAAGACGTCGCTGCAATTGCCGACGACGCGCGCAAGACGGCGTCCAGGTATCGCTGGGGACTTCAGCTGTCGACCGCATTGACGGCAGAAGCCGTCCCGGACGACCGAGACCTCGCGTCGTCGGTGAGGGGATACTGGGAGGCCGGCCATTTCAAGAAGGAGCTGGGAGACCTCGTTCTCTCCCGGATATTCGGGCCGCCGGATGTTCGCGCTGCGGACGGCGATTTCGGATTCGAGCTAACCCCTGCTAACGTCGACGCGCGAAACGCCTTCTGCGGCTCGGCGCTCTTGAAATCCCGCGACCGATTTCCCGCTTTCTCGCTGCAGGCGGCGGCATTGTGGCAATCGGCAAGGCTGCGCAAGTGATCACGCGACCACGTTAGGAGCTTCGGGCTGACGGCGTGCCGCTATGCCCGAGCGAATGCCGGAGAAGTTAGGCGCCGTGGGCACCGGCTTTCGCCGCCCGGATGCGCGCGCGGCAAAAGCCGGACAAGTCCGTGAAGCCAAGCCCAAGCACGTACAAGCGATACGCAAGCGAGTTAGCGATTCGCGAGGTGCCGAGGGCAAGGCCGAGGAAGAGGGCACCGGCCATTCGGAACACCGGATAGAAGAGCCGCGCGCTCCAGGCGTGGTTTGCCTGCAGATACATTCGATGTCTTACTCGTCCCCGGATATCCTCACCACCGGCAAGCAAGGCGTTGTAGTAATTCCACTTCGCTTCCCCTGTGCCCATGACGAGCATGCGCCAGTGGCGAACTGGCATGTCGTTGTAGTGCGTAGCAAGGGGTTCCGGGATTCTTCCGATTTCAATGTCTTTCCGCACAATCCGGTGGAACATCGCCGTCTCGCTGAAACGCAGGAAGCGGGGGTCGAATCCTCCCAGGCGTTCGAGCAGTCCCCTCGTGATGACATTGGTCGCACCAAAGGAGAAGACGCCATGCTCGATCGCCCGCAGTTCATGCTGGAGGTTGTGTCGGGATATCAGGGAGCCGAGCGGTGATTCGCCGTAGTTGAGCCTTGGCGCCCACGCAATCGCGCACTCAGGGTGCGTACGGAAATATTCATCGATGACCACGCAGCACCGCTTCTGCAGCACGGTATGTCCTTCAACGAAGAAAATGAGATCTCCCGTGGATCGTTCATACCCTGCCTGATAGAGGCATATCTCGCTCGCCACATCGTCGATCGTCAGGTTCGTGTGGACGACGATATCGCAGCGCGCGATCAAGGCACTGACGATCTCGGTGTCTTGGTCGGCCGCATTCCCCACTCCCGTGACAGCAACAACCTCATACTTGTCTCTTGGAAAGTCCTGGCTGACGGCTGATTCCAATGCCCGCCAACCGACGTTTCGTCGGTCGCATAGGGGAATGACGATCGAGATCTTCACGGATGTTGTCGGGACGCCTTTCGATTGTAACGCCGCTCAATCCAAGACGCGGCACGCCTGGTGTGGCTGTCATGAGGTTGCTCGATTGGAACCCGAATCAACATCAAATCTCTCGTACCGATGGACTGGCAAGCCGCGCAGCACAGCACGGCTTCGATCACGGCGGGAATGCCGCTGTTTGCAAACGAACGCCGAAGATTGCAAACCATTGGTCGGGTCCGTTGAATCGGTTGCCGTAGCTTGCGTACGCTTCCAAGCGGTCGGGGACGATGATGAACCTCGCTCCAACCTGGTATCTCGTGGGCCCCGGCTCGGCGCGAAAAGCTTCGGCGAGCAATTGCACGTTGGTCACGATCGTGTATTGAATCGCTGCGCCGGCGAGTGCAAACGTTCCTTGCCCATACGAGTTGGCAACGCCGGCATTGAGGTCGATCTCGACGTCCTCGCGCGGATACCACGAGGCGAGTGCCTTCGCGTAAAACAGTTGGAACGCTGAATTGCCGTGCGGCGCACCCGTGTCGCGTGCGGCGCCGCCGACCGCGCCGAATGACCATACCCGGTCGTCGAGCGCGAACAAGACGGCCTTGGCCTGCAACTGGAGCAGACTCGACGAGTCGCCTTCGTTCGGGCGAGCACGGCCGGCGCCCACGGAGAGCTCGAGGTTGCCGGTGAAGTTGCATGCCGGCTGCGCTACGTAGTCGCGACCATCGTGGTTCGAGAGAATCCACGCCTCGAGCTGGCAGGTCTTGGCCGCGACGACCGCCGCGTCGTCGGTGAAGAGCGGTTGACCGGCGTGGGCAAAGGAGGATGCCAACAGCAGCACCGCCAGGCCAAGACGGCGCGAACATCGCGGACAAATCGCACGCGTCACGACGAGACTCCCGTCGGATTGGGCCCCCACTAGCGAAGCGCGCATCCAAGACTGGGAAATTGAACTCTTGCGTACCAAACTCGCATTGGCGTTAGCACAACCGCCGGCAACTCGCGCTCAACTCTCGCGGTCCTCAGTCGCGGTCGTCAGTGCCTTCACGGCGATCGCGGCGACCAGCGCGGTCAATAACACGCCGCAAATCCCAATCAGAATCGCCAACAGGCGTGTTAGCAGTGACTTGGGCGCAAGATCGCCGTAGCCGATTGTCAGGCCCGATACGAATGCGAAATAAATCGACTCGTGTACCGACCAGCCTTCGATCATGCCAATCACCAATCCGAGGGCAACGATCAGGCCGAGCAGTATCGACAGGATTGGCCAAACGATGCGCAGCCCTGCGAGCAGTCCTGCGACAAAAATCCTTCTCAACGTGCGCGGATCCATGAGGCCCCCGAACTCTCAGATGGTACATGCTGTTGCGGCCGTCAACGAGGGCGGCGAAGGATGGCGTAGGACCTCGGCGAAGTATTCCAGCTTCCGCTCACCTGCGGCAACGGGCCACGTCCTGGAACAATCCTTGCGTTAGCCCCAGGCATCGCTTTCTCCCTAGCGTCGG
This sequence comes from uncultured beta proteobacterium, assembly GCA_963724975.1. Lineage (GTDB taxonomy): Bacteria > Pseudomonadota > Gammaproteobacteria > Burkholderiales > Casimicrobiaceae > CAIWHR01. The sequence goes on from CAVRXB010000010.1 coordinate 123,814, forward strand.
TCATAGGAGGGCTGATGCACCCGATCCTTGCGCCTGCCGCCACGGCGCTGCCCTGTGACGCCCGCCGTCAGGCGGCGCCTTAAGACACCGCGTCGAATGAACCCGCCAGCACTCGCCTTTTCGACGGTCAGAGGGTCCGAGGGATTCCAGTCCCTGCGTGAACCATGGAACGCGCTTTGGGACCGTCTGGAGAACCCTCAGCTGTTTTCGAGTTTCGACTGGTGTTGGAACGCCTGGAGGCTCGTCGCCGAGCGTCGCGGATGCGAGCTGCGGCTCGTATGCGGCTGGCTTCACGGGGAACTCGTGCTGATCTGGCCGATGATGGAAGACAGCGCCGTGCTGCGCATGCTGTCGTCGGAGACGTTCGAATACCGCGACATCATCGTCGAGCCGTCCGAGCATGCGTCGCGATGGGTGGAAGAGGCGTGGGCGCATATGATCGCAACAACGCAAGCGAGTACCTTTCTCTTCCAGAACCTGCGGCTGTCGAGTGCATTGGGCACGAAACTGTCCCAGATGCCCAGCGCGCAACCGATTGGCGGCGGATGGTCCTCGCTGATCAGGCTCGATCGATTCGCGGGCTGGGATGCCTACGCAAACACGTTGCCGAAGTCGCTGGTCGGCGATCAGCGCCGTCAGTGGAAGCGGGTGCGCCAAGCGATGCCCGAGATGTCGTTCCGTCTGGTCGACAGCGCCGACATGGTCGAGCCGGTGATCGACTGGATCTGTCGGCACAAGGTGGCCTGGGGCGAGGCGCGGGGAAAGCGGGGTTGGTTCAATGCAGAGGATCTGCCGGTCATGCTCAAGTCCATCGCGCAATCCGCGCGGCATGACGGCCGGGTCGTGCTTGCCACGCTGTCCGATGGGGACACGATCATCTCCGCGGGCTGGGGCTACGTTTGCGGCAGCGAATTCCTCTTTTATGCGTTCGCTTACGACCTGGACTTCGCAACCTACTCGCCGTCGCGGCTGTTCCTGGAGGGCATCCTCCAATATTGTTTTCAAAACGGCATCCGCACTTTTGACTTCCTGCCCGGCGATGAAGCGTACAAGCGTACCTGGGCCACCGACTATGCCCACCAGGGGTCGTACTTAGGCGCGCTCAACTGGCGCGGGGAACTGTTGCTGCGGTTGTCCAGGATGAGGTTCATCGCCGGCGCGCCGGACGCCCTGCGGGACGTCTATCGAACACTGCCCCTCCGCTGGCGAGCGGCTGCGCAGCGCCGGATGCGAGCCTATCGTCTGGTCAGCCACGCATTGAATCGCAAACCCGGCCCGAGGCCCCCTACAGTCTCGTTCTTGCCAGCTCTGGCCGGCGCAATGAAATCAAACGGACGCGCGAATGCAGCCAGCGAAGCTCCGCGCATGCCGTAAATAGTGATTGGATACCGATCCAACTGACCGGCGGATCCGCGCAATCCGGTTGCCACTTGCACGGTTGGACAGTGCGTAGCGCGCCACAGCGCTGACGTAAGATTCCTACACGCGAATCAGCGGTCGCTGATGACGCGCACACGCGGCGGACGGCACGCTTTTGTCCATGATGCGTGCCGTCTTGCTGTGCACATGTTTGCTTCTGGTTCCGCTCTTGGCAAGCGCGCAGGAAATCCACAAATGCGTCTCCGCTGAAGGGATCACGTATCAGGGGCAACCGTGCGACAGACGTGACACGAACGCATCGATGCCCGCCGGCAACGCGTCCCCGACGATCCGCGTTTCCAACGCGCAGACGACGCCCGAGTGCGGGCCGAGGCCAGGCAACCCACCGCGACTTCCGTGGCGCCAGGCGACAATTTGCATCGGCATGACGGACGACGAAGTTCTCAACCTGCCCGGTTGGGGCCGTCCCGACAAGATCGTGCGCAGTCGAGAGCAGCGCCTGTGGTACGAGAACTGGACCTACGACGTCCGCTTTGCAGCCCGGCGCCTTCTGCGTTTCGTCAACGGCAAGCTGGCCGGAGTGGACACGGAGCCGATCGTCGAGGTCTCCAACGGTTCGTTGGCGAGTCTCGAGACGTCCGACTAGTGGGCTGTAACGGAGGAAGCGGTAGCAAACGAACGTGATATGGCCAGCCAGACGCTGTCGATTTCCCGTTGCAGGCCCTCTAGGGCGCCTGCAAGCGTCGAATCAGCGCATCGATGACATCTTCGCCGTCCGGCGATCGCAAGCGATGCTTGCGCAACGTTTGCGCAAGATCCGACCTGGCCAGCATGCGGTAATCGGACCGGATCAAGATACCGGCAATCGCGCGCTGGACCTGAACCGAACGTGCGACGGGGAACAGTCGCGTAAGCTCCTCCAGCGATTGCGGATCTTCAAGGCGCTGACCGGCAAGCGTATCGAGCGCGTGAACCTGCCCTTCGGCCCGGGGCATGCGCGCGATCCGCGCGGTAATGGCGCGCAAGTCGGTGGCGTCGGCCAGTGGCCTATGACGCAGATACAGTTGCGCAATCGACACCTCGGTGGCGTCGGGACTCGTCAGCGCCTGCAACATGCGGGCGTGCGCGTCGCTATTGCCGAGGCAGGCGAGCATCGCAGCGTTCGCGACCTTGCCATTCTTAGGCCATGCCGCAGGCAGGCCGAGTAGCACGCGTCCGAGGTCGGGGTCTTTATCGCGGGCGCAAACGAGATCGACCTCCGCCGAACCGACGGTGTTGCGCTTCACCTGCTCTGAAATCATCTGCAGGAATTCGCTTCGGCCTTCGTCTGCGGTCAGCCAGCCGATTTCCTGCGCGAACGCAATCATGCGGACGCGAGTTCCCGGCTCGTCGGCATCGTGCATGAATTCGAGGTACCGCTGTCGTGCTGTGCGGTCCGCGGCGATATCGGCGAGCTGCTCCGCTGTTTTTGGTACCTGCCGCTGCTCGGGACCGAGCGTCTTCGAATATTGTTCGAGATGATCGAGAAACATCCGCACCTCGGCGGTGTCCCGCCGGAGCATGTCGTGCATGAAGCCTACCTTTTGCGGCTCCGACAGGCGGTCGTCGGCAAATTGACAGACGTCGCGGCGGAAGGCGGCATGCGGATCGCTTTCGGTCGATCCGGCGGTGACTGTCATCGAGCTCGGCGCAAAAAGCGCGAGAAGGCGCGGACTCACCCGGCCGCTTGCGACTTCGCCGGACGGCGCGGATTCAAAATAGCGGTCGAGCAACGGACCCGCGACATGGCCGAGCGGCGCCTTCGACGAAAATCCGTACACCACGGGCACATCCTTGAAAATGTTGCGCATGCGGTCGCGATTGCTCTCGGCATAGCGCTGGCCGAGCACCCGCGCGAGGAACGCGGCGTCGGCTGCGGAATGGCCCGAGCGCACGAGACTGCGCACGATCTCGGCGGATGTGCTTCGCATCGCTTCGGCATTGAGCGTGTTGCAGCCGAATAGATAGACTTCCTTCAGCTGCGAAAACAACCCGGGGCAGGATTCACTGCACGAGACGCGCTCCAGCTCGTGCACCGGCAGCGACTCGCGCACGTCGAGCCGGTCCGTATAGAACTCTGTGCCGCCGTCGAAATGCCCGGAAATGATGAGTGCGTCGCACTTCACATCGCTGCTGCACGCGGAAGCGAGCCAATCCGGCCGCCCGCGTTCGACCAGTTCGACAAAGCGGTATTGGTCGCTCGGCAGGTGCCGTTCGAACGTCTGCTTCTCGTTGGGCGAGTTGACCGTGATCGTACAGACAGTCTTCGGGTCTGCCGCTGCGAGCTGCGGCGACAGCGCGGCAATGCACGCGAAGAGGCAGGCCAGACGGCCGTGAAAAGACATGGCAGGAAATCGCGGCGACGAAAGAAAACCGCGGCAGTATTGCACGCCGCGGTGGCGGCGAAAAGCGCCGCGAGCGCACCGCGAACGCCATACGGAGTTTGTCCTACAAGATGGTGCGATCGTCCGAGTCGAATGACCCGGATTCAATCAGGGCGATTGCAGACGCCGGATGAGCGCGTCGATGACGTCCTCGCCGTGCGGGGACTTGCGGCGATGCTCGCGCAGTGACTGGACGATCTCGGGCCGCGCGATCGAGCGGTAGTCAGCGCGAATGAGGACGCCTGCAATGGCGCTTTGCACCGACCACGATTCCGCCCGCGGAAAGAGCTCCGCCAGTACCTCGAGGCTTTCGGGGTCGGACACGGGGTGGCCTGCCAACGCCTGCAGGGCGCGGACTTGCGCGTCGGAAGCACGCATTTGGGCGATCCCCGACGTGACCGTGCGCAACTCCGTCGTCGTCTTGATGGGACGATGCCGCAGATACACTTGCGCGACGCGGACGTCTGCGTCGGATGGGCTTACCAACGCTTCGAGCGCGCGGCTGCGGCCTTCGTTGCTGCCGAGGCAGGCGCGGATCGCCGCATGCGCGACGTCGTCCACCGCGCGCCGCCCGAAGTCATCGAACAATCCGTCGAAGCTGCCGTCCTGATTGAGCGTACAGGCGAGGTCGACTTCCGCGGGGCCGATGCCGTCCCGCGCGAGAAATTCGCCCAGCAGCTTCCCGAGTTCCGCCTGATGCTCCGGCGGTGTCAGCCATCCGAGATCGCGCGCGAGGTCCAGCATCGGCACACGCGTCGACGGATCGGCATCGCGTGCAAAAGCGAGATAGCGGGTGCGCGCGGGGTCGTCGCGCGCGATCGCCGCAGCGCCGTCTCGATGTCGCGATCGCGGCGCTTCTCACCGAGGCTCGCGAGATAAAGATCGATTCGCTCCATCAGCATCCGCACCTCCGCTGCCGGCCGTTGCAGGACCTGGTGAACGAACGCGATTTTCTGCGCATCCGAGGTTCGGTCATCGGCGAACTGGCAAACGTCGCGCCGCACGCTCGCGAGTGGATCGGCGCCGTTCATTCCGCGCGTGACCGTCAGCGCGTGAGCTGAAAACTGGCCCAGCATGCGCGCGCTTGCTCGACCGGTGCCGATCTCGCTCGTTCCCGCCGCCTGGAAATAGCGATTGAGGACTCCTGCGGCTGTCGGTCCTAGGGGGGCAACGGACGAGAAACCGTAAATGGCCGGCACGTCCTTGAACACGAGTCGCATGCGGTCGCGGCTGCTTTCGCCGTATCGCGCGTTGACCGAACGCACGACGCGTTCCGCTTCGGCGCGCGGGAGCCCACCTTGTACGAGGCTCGAGACGGCATTCGCGGCGACGCTGCGCCTCGCCTCGGGGTTCAACGTATTGCAGCCAAAAAGGTAAACCTCCTTGAGTCGCGAGAAGAGTCCCGTGCAGGATCCGCTGCATGAGACGCGCTCCATCTCGCCAACCGGAAGAAATTCACTCGCCTCGACGTGCTCGGAAAAGAACTCGTGCCCGCCGTCGTAGTGACCCGAAATGATGAGCACGTCGCATTGGACTCCTGCCGTGCACGCCGATGAGAGCCAATCGGAGCGACCGCGCTCGACGAGCTCGACGAACTGGTACTTGTCCGACGGCAGATTGCGGCGAAACGCTTCCTTTTCGTCAGAGGAATTGACAGTGATGGTGCAGACGGTCGACTTGTCGGCGCGTGCCGGCAGCGCCGCGATCGAAAACGCGGCAAGGCCGAGAGCAAGAGCCGTTCGAATCCACATGGTCGCCGATGAATCGGGATGGAGTCCGCGCCATTGCACCGCGGCGACTTCACGTCGTCCGTCGGACTACGGAGGAATCCGGGATCGGGCGATTCGGTAGCTCGGATCGGACGGGAACCGACATGTCGTACCATTCGCGTTTCGCCAAGCGGCCGGCCGCAGCAAAGGAAAACCATGCAACTCGGTATGATCGGATTGGGCCGAATGGGCGCCAACATGGTGCGGCGGCTCAAAGCGGCTGGCCACGACTGCGTCGTATTCAATCGATCGGCGAAAGCCATCGAAGAGCTCGCGGCAGAAGGTATCGTCGGAGCGTCATCCATGGCCGACCTAGCGAGCAAGCTTGCCAAGCCGCGCGCACTCTGGCTGATGGTTCCGGCTGCCGCGGTCGATGCGACGATCGACGCGCTTGTGCCCCATCTCGACATCGGCGACACGCTGGTCGATGGCGGCAACTCGCATTACACCGACGACATCCGGCGCGCGCGCGACCTCGCTGCGAAGGGAATCCGTTATCTCGACGTCGGCACGTCGGGCGGGGTCTGGGGCCGTACGCGGGGCTATTGCCTGATGATCGGCGGGTCAAAAGAAGCCGTGAAACATCTCGATCCTCTATTTGCGTCGCTTGCACCAGGCGACGGTGCAATTGTGCCGACGCCGGGGCGGAAGAAGGGCGGCGGCACCGCTGAAGACGGCTATTTGCATTGCGGGCCGAGCGGCGCGGGCCACTTCGTCAAGATGGTTCATAACGGTATCGAATACGGAATCATGGCGGCGTACGCCGAGGGCTTGAGCGTGCTGCGAGCCGCCAACGTCGGGGCGGCATCGCACGCGCACGATGCGGAGACCACACCGTTGCGCGACCCGGAGCACTATCGCTACGAATTCGAGCTGGCCGACATCGCCGAAGTCTGGCGGCGCGGCAGCGTGATCGCGTCGTGGCTTCTCGATCTCACGGCGGCTGCGCTTGTGGAAGACTCGACCTTGGCAGGTTTCGCCGGGCGCGTTTCGGATTCGGGCGAAGGCCGGTGGACGGTCAAGGCGGCAATCGACGAGGGTGTCCCCGTGCCGGTGCTTACTGCCGCGCTTGCGGCGCGCTTCAGCTCGCGTGGCGAAGCCGAGTTTCAAAACAAGGTGTTGTCCGCCATGCGATTCCAGTTTGGCGGCCATAACGAAAAGTCGTCGAAGTAGCCTGGCATCGGCACGCGGCGCAGGTAGCGTCCATCTTGAAAACGTTGCCGCGAACGCCATGTTCGCGGATATGCCCCTAGATCACCCTGCGGCCGTACCGGAGATGTTTCCGGATGCGGCTCTTCACGACGCGTACTCGGCATCGGTGACCGCGGCAGTCGCGCGCGTCGCGCCGGCCGTTGCGCACGTCGGCGTTCGACGCAAGCGCGGCGGGCGCGGTTCGCCTTCTGAAGGCGCGGGCTCGGGGTTTCTCATAACGCCGGACGGATACCTTCTGACCAACAGCCACGTGGCAGGCGGCGCGGAGGGTATTGACATCGTGCTGGCCGACGGACGGCACGCGGCGGCGGAAATTGTGGGTGACGACCCGGATTCCGACCTCGCGCTGCTGAAGGTCGCTGCATCGGATCTCGCGTGGTGCCGCCTCGGCGTTTCCGCCAACGTCGCGGTAGGGCAGATCGCCATTGCAATCGGCAGTCCTTACGGTTTTCAGCATACGGTGACGGCGGGCATCGTCAGTGCTCTCGGCCGTTCGATGCGCGCACAAACCGGGCGCCTGCTCGACAACGTGCTGCAAACCGACGCGGCGCTCAATCCCGGAAACTCGGGCGGTCCGCTTGTCAACGCGCGTGGCGAGGTGATCGGCGTCAACACTGCGGTCATCCTGCCGGCGCAGGGCATCTGCTTCGCAATCGCTTCTTCGACCGCGGAGCGGGTCGCGATCGCACTCATTCGCGATGGCCGCGTGCGGCGCGCGTGGCTCGGTGTCGGCGGCGAGACCGTCCCTCTGCTGCGCCGCTACGTTCGTCACTTCGATCTCGCGCGCGAGATGGGCGTGCGCATCCAATCAGTCGAGGCAGGCTCTCCTGCAACTGTTGCGGGAATCGAACGTGGCGATGTCATCGTGGAAGCGGGCGGCATGTCCATCGCAAACGTCGACGACCTGCAGCGCGCGCTTGGCGCCGAGGCTATCGATCGCGAGCTGCCCGTCGTCGTGTTGCGCCGCGATCAGAAGCTCACGCTTTCCGCCGTCCCGATCGAGCGCGGGGCGGGGAGGCCCGATCGAGCGCCATAGCGCCGCCGCGGACTTTCCAACAGCCCTATTCTGTGGAACAATCGGGTCAACCAAATTTTCGGGGTGACCGCGATGCTGGACCGCGACGGTTATCGCCCGAACGTAGCTATCGTCGTTGTCAACGCGAAGAATCAGGTTTTTTGGGGCAAACGGATCCGCGAACACTCGTGGCAATTTCCACAAGGCGGCATCAATCCCGGCGAAACGCCCGAGCATGCGATGTACCGGGAGCTGCACGAGGAAGTCGGACTCCAACCGCTCCATGTCAGAATCCTGGGTCGCACGCGTGACTGGCTGCGTTACGAGGTGCCGCAGCACTGGGTGAAGCGCGAGTGGCGGGGAAGCTACCGGGGCCAAAAGCAGATCTGGTATCTGTTACGGCTCATTGGGCGCGATACCGACGTCAAGCTTCGCGCCAACGAACGCCCGGAGTTCGATGCCTGGCGGTGGCACGAATACTGGGTGCCTCTTGATACGGTGATCGAGTTCAAGCGCGAAGTCTATCGGCGCGCGTTGACGGAACTTGAGCGTTACCTCCACGTTCGTCCGCACACACGGCGCGAGCGCCTGTACGGTTTTCCCCATCCGGTAATGCCCGCGTCCTATTCGGATCCTTCGATCGAGAAGTCCGAAAGCGAATAGCCAGCACAACGGCAGGGAGCAGAATCCCGCGAACAGCTCATTGTTTGCAGGCTCCAACCCGGGTTGCGGTCCACGTCATCGACGTCGTCGTTTCAGGGCCGGTGCCCTTACGCGAAACGAGTTCGAGCTTGCCTTCGTAACGCGTGGCCTCGATAGCGAACTCGGCGCGACCCGTCCTCACGACGTCCCCGTCGCGGCACGCAAAATCGTAGGTCGTCCTGCCATCCGCGGTTGTGACGTTCGCGAGTTCGCAGTTGTCGCCAGGCTTGGGCAGCGATTTGCTGCCGTCGTCGATGTCCTTTTGCGAAACGCAATCGCTGTCGGTCGAGACCAATGGCACCTGGCCCGTGCGCGCTATGGACACTGTCGAATCCCATTGTCCCGGCTGCATGGGCGAGGCAGCAAGCGCGGCATTCGCCGCGAACGTCGCGAGTAGGCCGGCCCATCGCATCATCGAATCATCCCGAGTCCACCCACTCCGGCGAGCCCGCCGAGGATCAGCGAAAGCAGCAGTCTATTGAAGACAAAGCCCAGTACGATTCCGCAGACGACAACGACGATCACGAAGCCTACGGCCTTTTCCTGCGTGCATTTCTTAAGGACGGGCGCGCCAAGGTAGAACGTGTAGAACGAATAGATCAGCGCGACGAGGCTGATGATCCAGCCAATCCATGGCACCAACAGAAAAATGCCCGCGACCCATCCCGCGGTCAGTGAGTACGCGGTCAGCTTGAGCGACTGGACATAATTCTTCTCGCCACCAAACACGGGCGCGAACGCATCGACGATGAGCGCGAGCAGCAGCGTGATTGCCAGAGCGATGACGTAGCGAAGTAACGCGAATTCGAGGCCGCTACCGAGTGTTGCGATGAGAAGGGCGAGAGGACCGATCGCCGCCAGGATCAGCACGTATCCCAAAAGGATCGACTGGACTGTCGCCGTTTCCGCCGCGATGACCGGCCATTCGGTTTTCGGAGTGAGCAGGATGTTCTTGACGCGGTCGATCAACGTCATCGCGATTTCTCCCCGGGTCGAGGGTCAAGGTTTGCGCGCCGCAGTGTTGTGCGTTGGGCCGATTCTACGGTCGGCACGCGAATTCTAGGACAATGGTCGGTAGGCGTCTAATTTTGTCCAGCGCGTGTTCGTAGAAGGAATTTGACTGTTGTCGCTCCGGCCGCTCGCGCTCGCGCGCTCGCTTAACCTTCGCGTCGCTCGGGTTAACCTGCGCCGCAATTTGGTCTTGCTCACCCGAGCAAGACCAAATTGTCGCGGTGAATCAATTCCGGCTCGGCGACATAGCCGAGAATCGCGCCGATTTCCGACGATGGTTTGCGCAGGATGCGCGAGGTTTCCTGCGCGCTGTAATTGACGAGCCCGCGCGCGACCTCGCGACCCTCAGGATCGAAGCAGCCGACGACTTCGCCGCGATCGAATTCGCCCGCGAGGGAAACGACGCCGATCGGCAGCAGGCTCTTGCCGTCGCGCATGAGCGCCCGGACCGCCCCGGCATCGAGGGTCAGCCGGCCGGCGAGCTGAAGATGATCGGCGAGCCATTGCTTGCGGGCGGCGAGCGAAACCGTTTCGGCGCCGAGCGCCGAGCCAATGGCTTCGCCGGCCGCGAGCCGCGACAGGATGCGTTCCTCGCGGCCGCAGACAATCACCGTCGACGCGCCCGAACGCGCAGCGCGTTTCGCCGCCAGAACCTTGGTCAGCATGCCGCCGCTGCCGATGGCCGTGCCGACGCCGCCCGCCATCGCTTCCAGCGCCGGATCGCCCGCGCGCGCGGTACGCACGAGCGTGGCCGCAGGATCCCGTCTCGGATCGGCTGTGTAGAGTCCCTGCTGGTCGGTGAGCAGCACGAGCACGTCCGCCTCGATCAGGTTCGTGACGAGCGCGCCGAGCGTATCGTTGTCGCCGAAGCGAATCTCGTCGGTCGTCACGGTGTCGTTTTCGTTTATGACGGGAATCACGTCGAGGCCAAGCAGCGTGAGCAGCGTTGATCGCGCGTTGAGATAGCGGCGACGGTCAGCGAGGTCGTCATGCGTGAGCAGGATCTGCGCCGTGTGCAGCCCGTATTGGGTAAACGCGGATTCGTACGCTTGCACGAGTCCCATTTGGCCGACGGCAGCGGCGGCCTGCAGCTCGTGCATCGCGGAAGGCCGTGTGCGCCAGCCCAGGCGCTTGATGCCTTCGGCGATCGCGCCGGATGAAACCAGTACGATCTGCCGGCCCGCGCCCTTGAGCTCGGCGATGTCCTGCGCCCACCGTGCGACGGCGTCATGATCGAGACCGCGGCCCTCGTTGGTAACAAGGCTCGAGCCCACCTTGACAACGATGCGCTTGGCGGTGGCAATGGGGGTGCTCATACGAGGGGGTGGCAACGACGTCGTTCAGAATTCCAGCTTGGTATCGATAGATGCGGACACGCTTGGCGTAGAAGCGTGCGCCGGATGGGCGTCGAGCCAATCCTGGACCGCGTAGACGACTTCGCGGCAGCCGCTGCCATCCACCGCTGCGATCGCGAACACGGGCCCCTTCCACCGGTATGCCTTGATGAACGCCTTGACGCGCGCCTCGCGCTCGCCAACGGGAATGAGATCCATCTTGTTCAGCACGAGCCAGCGCGGCTTGTCGTGGAGCGCCGGATCATAACGTTTCAGCTCGTTGACGATCGATCGCGCGTCGCGTACCGGGTCGGCATCGGGATCGAACGGCGTGAGGTCGACGATGTGCAGCAGAAGTCGCGTGCGCTGCAGATGGCGCAGGAACCGGTGACCGAGGCCCGCACCGTCGGCCGCGCCCTCGATGAGCCCGGGAATGTCGGCGATCACGAAGCTGCGGTTTGCATCGGTGCGCACGACGCCGAGATTGGGCGCGAGCGTTGTGAACGGGTAGTCGGCGACCTTGGGCCGCGCTGCCGACACGGCGCGGATGAACGTGCTCTTGCCGGCATTCGGCATGCCGAGGAGCCCCGCGTCTGCCATCACCCTGAGCTCGAGGTGCACGCGTCGTTTCTCGCCTTCTTCGCCGGGTGTGAACTGACGCGGCGCACGATTCGTGCTCGATTTGAAATGGATATTGCCAAGGCCACCTTTGCCGCCCTTGGCGATCAGTGCTTTTTCCTCGTGTGCCGCCAGGTCGGCGATCAGCTCGCCGGTATCGGCGTCGGTGATCACGGTGCCGACGGGCACGCGCAGCACGATGTCGTCGGCGCCTTTTCCATATTGATCCGCGCCGCGGCCGCTCTCGCCATGCTTCGCCCGGTGCAGCCGCGCATACCGGTAATCAATCAGCGTGTTGATGTTGCGGTCGGCGACGGCATAGATGCTGCCGCCATGTCCGCCATCGCCGCCGTCGGGTCCGCCGCGCGGGACGTATTTCTCGCGCCGGAACGACGCCGAGCCGTTGCCGCCGTCGCCCGCTATGACCTCGATCGTCGCTTCGTCGATGAACCTCACGGCGAGTTCCTCGAATAAAGCACGAAGCGCTCGGTATCGTCGCCGCGGCGCTGCCCTTGCCATTCGATGCGCCAGCCATCCGGCGCCTCCGGTGTGTGTTCGATGTGGCCGAATTGAACGAGAACGGCGGTGCAATCATTTGTCGGCTGCGCTTCCTCGCGCACGGTCACAAGACCGGCAAAATAGCGGAACAGCGCGCGCTGCGGTTCGCCGAGATTGCGACTTGCGATGCATCCTTGCGAGGGCAGATGGGATGCCATCGACTGCGCGACCGCCCGATAGCTGCGCCGCGAATCGAGATAGGGCAGCCAGATCGTCGAATAAAGCGCCCACAGGAGCGTCATTCCGGCCGCCCAATTTAGCACCGCACGACGATTGGAGCGGCGGGCCGGACGCACGAGCGCCAACCACAACAACGTGAGCAGTGCGGACACGACGATCGCGAGCCATTGCAGCGGCGGTTGGTAGCCGGCTTCGGTGTCGCGCAGAAAGCGAGCGACGGGCATCGACATCCCGCTCGTGAGCATGTCGAACCAGAGCCACCACGCGATCGCTGCGGCCAAGCCGAAGGTCAGGATGCCGAACCAGTCGAGCGCGCCGGAGAAGCTCCGCTTCAGTGTGTCGATCTCGAGTGCGCCCAGCATCGCGAGTGGTAGCAGGATCGGCATGAGGTAAGTGACCTTGGCGTCGGCCATCACCGCGATCGACGCGAATATCACGAGCGCGAGTGCGCCCGGCAACTCGACCGCGGGTGTAGCGAGGCCGCCGTTGAATCCGCGTCCGCGCGTCCACAACGTCCATGCGGCGAGCGGCAGCGCGGGCCAGGTGAACCACAACACGTTCTTGACGAGCACCACCGGATCGGCCGGCGCCTTCTGGGACAAGAAGCCGAAATAGTCAGTCCACGACTGCGCATTCCACCAGGCGGAGAGATCGGACGGCGCGTTCATCGCGAGCGCGATCGGCCAGGACGCGGAAATCAGCAGTCCGATCGCGAGCGCTGCAACGACCGTCGATGCATAGCGCCGCGTCCGCCACGCGGTGAATGCCAGCGGCAGCGCTGCTGCGGTGAGAAGAAGCCACAGCGGCCCGAGGAAGCCGCGCGAAAGGAACGCGATTGCCGCGCCAATGCCAACGACGATGCCTCCGGCGATCGGACGTCGCAACGCAAGCGCAAATCCGTACTGCGCCGCGGCGATACCGGCAAGCAAGCCGAGCTCGGGCGAGAGCTGGTGCGCACGATCCCACAGACCAACGCATCCGACAAATAGCAAAACGGGCATCCACCGGAAATCCTTCCCGAAGAGTTCCCGTCCGGTGAGGGCGAGGCAATACAACGTCACGCCGAGCAGCAATCCCGCCGCGAGGCGCGCCGCGTCATGCGCCGAAAGAATGCCCGCTGCGAGCCTGCCAGTGACCGCGGCCAGCGCGTAGACGAGTGGCGGGCGGTCGACGAAAGGTTCGCCCGCAAGGTTGGGCGTGATGAAGTCGCTGCCTTCCAGCATCTCGAAGACGATGCCGAACGAGGTCGCGTCCTCGGTCTTCCACGGGTCGTGCCCCACGAGGCCCAGCAGGATCCACGCGCCGCACAGCAGGACGAGCCCGAGTTGCTTTACCGCACGGTAAGGCCCGGCCGGGCTCAGCGTCGAGTCGGTGCCGGCAAGGGACGCTTGTTGGGCGAGGCGAGCCATGGTTTTTCGGGGAAAGCCGCGTCCTGGCCGCAGGGGACCGCTAAAGAAAAAGGCAGCCGAAGCTGCCTTTTCCGCTAGGGGCACCGGACAGGGCTGGCGCCTGCATTGTCGCGCTTTTCCGCCTTGCGGATCAGGCCTTCGCGGCGGCTGATTTCGCGGCCTTGGCCGATTTGGACGTGGCGGGCTTGGCAATGACGGGCTTGGGCGCGGCAGACTGAACAGGCGCCGGCTTCGCCGCATAGCGCTGCCGGAACTTGTCGATCCGGCCGGCGGTATCCATCACCTTTTGCTTGCCCGTGTAGAACGGGTGACACGCGGAGCAGACTTCGACGTGGAGGGGCTTTACGACCGTCGAGCGCGTCGTGAAGGTGTTGCCGCAGCTGCACGTAACCTGGATGTCGCCGTATTTCGGATGAATATCGGTCTTCATGGAATCCTCGTCCTCGGTCCACGCACCGGGGCTTCATTGCCCGTGGGGGTGCGCCCGGACCGGCGCCGAAATAGTTGGGGGCGGTCGGCGCGAAGCCCAGCTCCCAAAGCGGCAAAGTGACAATTATGCGATTTATTGCGCTGCAACGCAACATCCGCAACCGCACGCTGCACTGTCGGCGAAGATAAAAACACCTTTTACAACAAACGCTTACAAGCTCTACACGCCTCGCCTAGCCGCGGCGCATCGAATCGAAGAATTCGGCGTTGGATTTCGTCTGCTTGACCTTGTCAACCAGGAATTCCGTCGCCTCGAGTTCGTCCATGGGATAAAGGAGCTTGCGCAGCACCCAGACCTTCTGCAGCACCTCGGGCTTCAAGAGCAGCTCTTCCTTGCGAGTGCCGGACCGGTTCACGTTGATCGCGGGGTAGATGCGCTTTTCGGCCATCCTGCGATCGAGGTGGATTTCCATGTTGCCGGTGCCCTTGAACTCCTCGTAGATGACGTCATCCATGCGCGAGCCCGTGTCGATGAGCGCCGTGGCGATGATCGTCAGCGAGCCGCCTTCTTCGATATTTCGCGCGGCGCCGAAGAAGCGCTTGGGCCGCTGCAATGCGTTGGCGTCGACGCCGCCTGTGAGCACTTTGCCGGACGCCGGCACGACGGTGTTGTAGGCGCGCGCAAGCCGCGTGATCGAATCCAGAAGGATCACGACGTCCTTCTTGTGCTCGACCAGGCGCTTCGCTTTCTCGATCACCATCTCGGCGACCTGCACGTGGCGAGTGGCGGGCTCGTCGAACGTCGAGGACACGACCTCGCCGCGTACCGAGCGCTGCATTTCCGTGACTTCCTCTGGCCGCTCGTCGATCAGCAGCACGATCAACACCACGTCGGGGTAGTTTGCAGCGATCGAGTGCGCGACATGCTGGAGCATCACCGTCTTGCCGGATTTCGGTGACGACACCAGCAGTCCTCGTTGGCCCTTGCCGATCGGCGCAATGATGTCGATGATCCGGCCGGTCATGTTTTCCTCGGCCTTGATGTCGCGCTCGAGGCACAGCGGCTCGTCGGGGAAAAGCGGCGTCAGGTTTTCGAACAGGATCTTCGATTTCGCGTTTTCCGGCGGCTCGCCGTTGACCTTGTCGACCTTCACCAGCGCGAAATAGCGCTCGCCGTCCTTTGGCGTGCGGATCTCTCCTTCGATCGTATCGCCGGTGTGCAGGTTGAAACGGCGAATCTGCGACGGCGAGATGTAAATGTCGTCGGTGCCGGCGAGGTAGCTCGTGTCCGGCGAGCGCAGGAAGCCGAAGCCGTCGGGCAGGATCTCGAGCGTGCCGTCGCCGAAGATGCTTTCCCCTTTCTTCGCCTGCTGTCGAAGCATGGCAAAGATGAGGTCGTGCTTGCGCATCCGGTTCGCGCCTTCGAGCTCGTTGACGTTGGCCATCTCGACCAGCTCGGTTACCGGCTTTGATTTGAGTTCTGAAAGCTGCATCTGCGCGGAAAGGGCGGGAGCGGCGTTATGCCGCGGAGGGAAATGCGGGGAAGTTGGGCCGGGAGGACTCCCGGAAAGGCGCCTAACGAATCAGGCGGCGCCCTTAGTGCCGCCGCGGGGCCGCCCCGGGTAGATCGGGGGGCGACGCGGCTCGAAATTCAGGTTATCGGGTTCAGAGGTTGCTGTCAACAAACGCGGCGAGCTGGGATTTCGACAGTGCGCCGACCTTCTGGGCGTGCGCCTTGCCGCCCTTGAACAGGATCAGGGTGGGGATGCCCCGGATGCCGAATTGACTCGTCGTACCCGGATTGGCGTCGATGTCGAGCTTGGCGACCGTCAGCTTGCCCGCGTAGTCGCGCGCGAGATCCTCGAGGACCGGCGCAATCATCTTGCAGGGGCCGCACCACTCCGCCCAATAGTCGACCAGGACCGGCGTTTGCGACTGAAGAACGTCCTTCTCGAACGTGGCGTCCGATACGTGCTTGATATTTTCGCTCATAAAGATTCCTCGTGCAGCGCGCGGGATTGGAATGTTGGCAAGAGGCGCAATTCGAAGTCTCTCGCGCCCCAAGGGAACCTACGGTAGCCCAAGCCTCTCTCGCGTGCAAGCATTCCCGCTCGCCCGCAAGAATGGGGGCCGATTTGGTAAAATCAACCTTTGACCGGCCGGATCCATGACCTACGTCGTCACCGAGAGCTGCATCCGCTGCAAGTACACAGATTGCGTCGATGTGTGCCCGGTTGACTGTTTTCGCGAAGGTCCCAATTTCCTGGTCATCGATCCGGACGAGTGCATCGATTGCACGCTGTGCGTCGCCGAGTGCCCCGTCGAGGCGATCTTTGCCGAGGACGACGTGCCTGACAGTCAGAAGCATTTCACGGCGATCAACGCCGAGCTCGCCAAGGTGTGGAAACCGATCATCGAACGCAAGCCCGCTCCCGCCGACGCCGACGAGTGGAAGGAAGTCAAAGAGAAGTTGAAGTACCTGGAGAAGTAAGCCCGCGCGGCGCCCGTCGCACGGCGGAAATCATCCGGATACCCGATCATGAATCGTCGTCCCAGCGTCACGGCAGCGTTGTTCTTCGTCGCTGCCGCGTTGACCGTCGCAAACCCGGTGCGGGCGCAGGATGCCGTAGCGGGGACCGCTGCAAAGGGGGCCCTCAAGGTCCAGATGTGCCAAGGCTGCCACGGCATCGAAGGCTGGCGGACCGCTTTCCCCGAGGTCTACAAGGTGCCGCGCATTGCTGGCCAGCATGAGGCCTATCTCGTCAAGGCGCTGCACGCATACAAGTCGGGCGAGCGCAGCCATCCATCGATGCGCGCCATCGCGGCGTCGCTCTCGGACCAGGACATGGCGGACGTGGCGGCGTATTACGCCCAATCGGGCCTCACGACGAAAGTGAAATGATGAAACCGCGTTCTGCGATTTTCGCTCTTGCGTTGGCAACGATCAGCGCTTGCGGCGGTGTGCACGCGGCCAATCTTGACGCCGGCAAGACGAAGGCGCTCGAAGTGTGCGCGGCGTGCCATGCCGCCGACGGCAACAGCACCGCGCCCGATTTTCCACGCCTTGCGGGCCAGCATCGCGACTATCTCGCGAAGGCGCTTCGCGACTACAAGTCGGCGCAGCGAAAGAACGCGATCATGGAAGGTTTCGCGGCGACCCTCACGAAGGACGACATCGAGAACCTCGCTGCCTATTACGCGACACAGCCCGCGGTGCTCTCGGCGAAGTACTGAGCGAGTGTGGTCGCCGATGAGGGGCGACTCTCGGGTGCCCTTATTTCTGCTGGCCTGCGGAATCGTGCGCCAGTCGATTCATCGTCCTGGAACCCTTAGGCGAAAAATGACATGCGCGCACGCGTGACCGTATTGGGGGCGGGGTTTGGCGGCCTGGAGTTGAGCACGTTACTGTCGGAGTCATTGGGCGACGCAATCGAGGTCACCATGATCGACAACAGCGACGCGTTCGTGTTCGGATATTCCAAGCTCGACGTGATGTTCGGCGGCAATTCGCTGGATGATGTGCGCCTGCCGTACGGGAATTTCGTCAAACCCGGTACCCGATTGTTGCGGGAAACCGTCACGGCCATCGACCCGATCACGAGGCGCGTGACCACAAACGCCGCGGTTTACGACTGCGATTACCTGGTCGTCGCGCTCGGTGCCGACTATGACCTCGCCGCCACGCCTGGTTTGGCGGAAGGCGGCAACGAGTTTTATTCCCTTGAGGGCGCGGATCGCCTGCGCCGGACATTGCCCAATTTTTCGAAGGGAAAGGCGATCATTGGCGTCGCGGCGGCGCCCTACAAGTGTCCGCCGGCGCCCAGTGAATGCGCGTTGTTGCTGCACGACTTCCTCATTACAAGGGAGGTTCGTGGCGCATGTGAAATCACGATGGTCTTGCCATTGCCAAGCCCCGTGCCGCCATCCCCCGAGACCTCAAAGGCGCTGATTGCAGCCTTCGCCGAACGTGACATCAACTTCATGCCGAACCAGCGCGTGGCCTCGCTCGATCCAGGTCGCCGAATCGCCGTCCTCGACAGCGGCGCCGAACTTCCTTACGACCTCTTTCTTGGCGTGCCGAAACATCGCCCGCCCGTGGTGGTGGAAGCGAGCGGTCTCGCTGAAAATGGGTGGATCCCCGTCAACCCGCGGACGCTGGAAACCAAGTTCCCTGACGTGTTCGCGATCGGCGACATTGCCAACACGGGAACGCCGAAGGCCGGTGTGTTCGCCGAGGGCGCGGCGAAGGCGGTCGCTTCATCTCTGGTGTCAAGAATTCGCGGTAGCGGGCAAACCGATCTTTACGCTGGCGCCGGCTCCTGCTACATCGAATTCGGCGCCGGGAGAATCGGCCGCGTGGATGTCGACTTCTTCTCCGGTCCGAAGCCAACGGGTACTTACCACGTGCCGTCACTCGAGCTGCGAGCCGACAAGGAGCATTTTGGCTCGAGCCGTCGCGCGCGCTGGTTTGGTCTTTGACAGTTCGCCTCAGCTTCCCCTTGGCTCCACTTAGTTTCAATTACCGCGGCCGCGCGAGGCGCTACCGCTGCCGTTCGAGGCAGGCGAGATAAAGCGCTGCGTCGAGCGGCGCTGCTTGCCGTTGCGCGGACCAGATCACTTCGCCGAGGCATTCGAGGATAGCGTGCAGTGCCGCGTGCTCGTCACCGCGTGCGGCACGCAGACGCTCGAACTGCGCCCGTATGCCGGGGGGCTGGTCGATGGCGAGTTGTTCGGCGACGGCAAGATGCAACGAAAGATGCAGGAACGGATTCGTCTCGCCGCCTTCAGGTTGCCAATCGCGATCGGCGTGCTGCTCGGGATCCTCGACGACCGGATGATATTCGGGATGCTGCGCGATCATTTCGGCAGCCAGCTTTTCGAGTTGCGAAAGGGGTTGCCCGGTGCGGTGTTTTGCCCACGCTTCAATGAAAAAGCGTCGCGCATCGTCGCGGGACGGCGTGAACATCGCGCTATACCGTCTTGTGCCGATATTCGCAAAGATCCCGGATGAGGCAATCGGGGCATTTCGGCTTCCGCGCGATGCATACATAGCGGCCGTGCAGGATCAGCCAATGGTGCGCGTGCTGCTTGAATTCGTCGGGTACGAATTTGAGCAGCTTTTGCTCCACTGCCTCAGGCGTCTTGCCGGGCGCGATGCCGGTCCGGTTCGCCACGCGGAAGATGTGCGTATCGACGGCAATCGTCGGTTGTCCGAACGCGACATTGAGGACGACGTTCGCGGTCTTGCGACCCACGCCGGGTAGCGCTTCCAGCGACTCGCGATCCGGCGGGACTCTCCCGCCGTGATCGCGCAGCAGGATCTTCGCAAGGGCGACGACGTTCTTCGCCTTGTTGCGATAGAGTCCGATCGACTGCACGTAGGGTATCAGGCCATCCACACCGAGCTTGACGATCGCGGCCGGTGTGCGCGCCACGGGAAAAAGGTTGGCGGTCGCCTTGTTGACGCCTTTGTCGGTGGCTTGTGCGGACAAGACCACGGCCACCAGCAGCTCGAATGGCGAATGATGCTCGAGTTCGGATTTCGGATGCGTATTCGCGGCCCGGAACCGCTCGAAAATCGCGCGTCGCTTCTGCGGATTCACGGTATTACCTGCTTCGATTGCCGGCCGTTGCGCGGCGTGCACGAGCGCGCGCGATCGCTGCGGCCACCACTTCGGCCTTCGATGGTTTTGGCGCCGTCTCGACGGCGGCCCGCGGTGCGGCCGGAAGCGCGCGCGAGCGGTCTTTGTCACGGCTTTTGCGGGCGTTGCGCGCCGCGAAGCGCTCGGCTGCGGCGCGCGCATCTTCGGGACTCCACGCGCGTGGGGCGGGGATCATGTCGATGCAGTCGACGGGGCAGGGTGGCAGGCAGAGCTCGCAGCCCGTACAAAGCGAAGGCAGCACCGTGTGCATCCGTTTTGCGGCGCCGACGATGGCATCGACCGGACAAGCGTCGATGCACAGCGCGCAGCCGATGCACAACGCTTCTTCGATGCGTGCGATGGCGAACGGCATGTGTTCGCCGTGCGTACGATCGAGCGGAGTAACGGGGCATCCGGTCAATATCGACAGCGCAGCGATGACGGCGTCGCCGCCGGGCGGGCAGCGGTTGATCGCGTCGCCCCCCGCGATGGCCTCGGCATATGGCTTGCAACCGTCATAACCGCAGCGCCGGCATTGCGTCTGTGGAAGGAGCGCATCGATTCTGCGCACCCATTCGGAATCGGGCGGCTTCGCCATCGCCCATTCTAGCGTTACGCGAAACCGTGCGCGTCGCATTTTGTTAGACTCCGCCGCGCAGCTCCGCGCGCCGCGCCATTGGCTTGCAATCCCACCTTGTTCACCGACACACCTGCGCCGGTCGTTGACCGCCCGCTCGCGCCGGGTCTCGCGCCCCGGCTTGCGATGTGGGCGGTGCGTGCGTGCGGATGGAGGCTACGGCTTCGCCAACCCGTCCCGAAACGCTGCATCGCCATTTTCTACCCCCACACGTCGAACTGGGATACGGTGGTTGGGCTTTTCGCCAAGATCGCACTCGGGGTGCGCATTCATTTTGTCGGGAAGGACACGTTGTTCCGCTGGCCGCTGCGGCCGCTGCTCGTCTGGTGGGGCGGCATCCCCGTCAATCGCCGCGAGCCCGCCGGATTCGTCGACGCGATCGAGCGCGAATTTGCCAACCGCAATGAATTCATTCTTGCGCTGGCGCCCGAAGGAACGCGGGGTCGTACCGGGTTTTGGAAATCCGGCTTCTATCGCATTGCGCGCGCAGCGAATGTGCCGCTCGCGCTCGCGTTCATAGACTTCCCGTCGCGCGAGATCGGCGTGGGCGACTACATCGATTTGACGGGAGACGTCGCGGCGGACATGGCGCGGATCCGGGCGTTCTACGCAAGCAAACGGGGCCGGCATCCGGAGAATCAGGGTCCGATTGGCTTGCGCGACGAGGGCGACGTGCCGGCTTGACGGGAACATCGCACCGGGACACCAAAAGAACGAGATTGTCGCCGGCGATTTGGCGACGGACAATGTCGGCATTGCCCGCTGTCGACACGAAATGACGAACGTTTCGACCACCCCAATCCGGGAAGCTCCGCACAGCCACGCCCATGGCGCCGCGACGATCCGCGCGCTGTGGATCGCGCTCGGCCTAACGGCAGGATTCGCCGTCGTCGAAGCCGTAGGCGGATGGCTCGCCGGGTCACTGGCACTCATTTCCGACGCGGGCCACATGGTGACCGACGCGGCTTCCTTCGTTGTTGCGCTGATCGCTACGGTGGTCGCAAGTCGGCCTCCATCGCAGCGCGCGTCTTATGGATATGCGCGGGCGGAGGTCCTGGCGGCGTTCGTCAACGCGCTTGCGATGCTGGCGCTGATCGTCTGGATCGCGGTGGAGGCAGTTCGTCGATTGCTCGCACCGGAGCCCGTTTCAGGACCGATCGTCATGGTGGTCGCCGTATGCGGCCTCGCCATCAACGTCGTCGTCGCGTTCCTGCTCATGCGCTCAGGCGACGGCATCAACGCGCGCGGCGCGCTGCTCCACGTCTTCGGCGATCTCTTGGGGTCCATCGCAGCGCTGGTGGCAGGTGCCGTGATATATGCGACGGGATGGTTGCCCATCGACCCGATCCTGTCGCTGGTGGTCGCGCTGCTGATCCTGCGATCGACGTTCGCCTTGCTGAGGCAATCGACCCGGGTGCTGATGGAGCAGGTGCCCGCGCACTTGTCATACGAGGCAATCGGGCGCGCGCTCGCGGCAATGCCGGGCGTCACCGGCGTCCACGACCTCCACGTATGGAACATGAGCGCGGACTGCGTCGCGCTCTCGGCCCATGTGACGCTCGACGATGGGACGGAATGGCTGCGCGTGCTTGCATCGGCGCAGCGGCTTCTCATCGGAGAATTCGGCATCGAGCACGTGACGCTGCAGCCATCATGGCCCGCGCCGCCGCGAAACGGCCGCGTGATCCCGGTTGCGCCGGCAGGGCGTGACGATGCCGGTCACGCACCCCACCGGCCTTGATCACGGCGTGGGCAACAGAAGCGCGCGTATTCCGCTTTTGCGACAGCGGCTTTAAACGAGCGAGCCCGCACTACGGAATCATCCCGCATTCGAACATCTTGTTGACGATCGTCCCTGCGACCTTGTTCAGGAACGCGGTGCGCATCTGCGGGTCTGTCTTGAGGAATCCGATGACGCGCTCCTCTTCCGGCGACTTCGGTTCACCTTTCTGCTGCCACAACTGCTGGCAAGTGGCGGATTGGTACTTCTGGATCACCTTATCTGCGACCCTGTCCATGACCGGATACTGCGCATAGGCGATGCCGGCGATCAAAGATGCCGACGCGGCAACGATGAACCACGAACGCTTGCTCATGTGTCACTTCCTTCCAATGTAAATCGGCGCCGAAGAGAACTGGGGAGTCCGGACGCGCCGCCCCCGACTCCTGCAAAACTCTGCGTTACTCGCTTGTCTTGTTGTTCCGCTGCGCTTCCATCAGCCTCTTTTCGTCGGCCGGCGTGAGCTTCGGACGGTCGATCGTCAGCGTCACCTTGTTGAGTTTGCCGATGAAATTGAAAGGCACTTGGTAATCCGCATCGTTGACCGGTGTGCCGGTGTCCGAGCCTACATCGAGATTTTCATCCCACTGGAGAATCAGAGGAATGGTGTTTTCCATCTTCTGGGTTGCGACGTCCTTGCCGTCGACCTTGAGCACACCTGTGCCGCCGCGGCCGATGCCGCTCATGTTGTTGAACGCCAGCGTGCCCATCCCCAGGCCGTCATACTTGAACGCGAATTCCAGAGTGTGCTTGCCCGGGGCGAGCGCGTCGGGACCTTCCCACCTGAGTCGTTTCAGGTCAACCATATTCCACAGGAACACGGGCTTGCTCTTCAGCAGGTAGAAGCCATAGCCTCCGAAGCGGCCGCCCTGGGTGATCAACATGCCTTCGGCGCCCCCCGACGGAATCTCTACCTCCGCCTTGAAGGTGTAGGACGCATTGAGCACCGACGGCGCGTCGCCGTTTGGCGTGCCGGTGAGCGGCGCGGTCCAGACGAATTCGTTGCGACCGGCCGTAATACTGGGACGTGGAACAACCAGTCGCGTGGCGACCGTCGCATCGAGGGGGTAGACCTGGTACTTTTTCGCCTCCTGCTCAAACAGAGCTTGCATCTGCTTCAACTTGGCGGGCTCCTTCGCGGCGAGATTTTCCGACTGCGTCCAGTCGTTGCGCAGGTCGTAGAGTTCCCACGAGAAGGTGGCCGGATCTGCGGCCACACCGGCTGTAACCCAGGGCGGACGGACCACCTTGGTGCTCGCAATCCAGCCGTCGTGGTACAGCGCACGGTCACCCATCATTTCGAAGTACTGAGTTCTGTGTCGCGTGGCGGCGTTTGAGTTGGCCTTGTCGAAGGTGTACATCATGCTTACGCCCTCGATCGGACTCTGCTTGATGCCGTTGACCACCGTCGGCTGCGTGATCCTAGTCGCCTCGAGAATCGTTGGCGCGATGTCGATCACGTGGTGGAACTGGTTGCGGATTCCCCCCTTATCCTTGATCACGGCGGGCCACGAAATGGCCGTGCCTTGCCGCACGCCGCCGAAGTGCGACGCAATCTGCTTGGTCCATGAGAACGGCGTGTCGAACGCCCATGACCATGGCACCGCCATGTGGTTGTAGGTCTTGTTCGAGCCCCAGACATCGTAGAAGTACTTGAGCTGGGCCTCAACGGGCACCTCCACCTGGTTGAACATCGCGACTTCGTTCGGCGTCCCCACGAGGGTGCCCTCGGCGCTGCCGCCGTTGTCGCCGCTGATGTAGATAATGAGCGTGTTGTCGAGCTTGCCCATGTCCTCGACCGCCTGGATCACGCGGCCGATCTCGTGGTCGGTGTACATGAGGTAGGCCGCGTACACGTCGACCTGCCGCAGGAACATCTTCTTCTCGTCGGCCGAGAGCGCATCCCACCTCTTGAGGAGGTCGTCCGGCCAAGGCGTGATTTTCGCATTCTGCGGGATCACACCAAGCTTCTTTTGGTTCGCGAAAATCTGGTCGCGAAGCGCATTCCACCCCTTGTCGAAGAGATGCAGGTCGGTGGCCTTCTTGATCCATTCCGGCGTTGGATGATGCGGTGCGTGCGTGCCGCCGGGCGCGTAATAGACCAGGAACGGCTGGTCCGGGGTCAACGTGTTGACCTGGTTCATGTACGCGATCGCCTCGTCGGCCATCGCCGTGGTCAGGTTGTAGTTCGGATTTCCCTGGAACGGATAGATGTAGGTTGTGTTGCGCGCGAGATTCGCGGGCTCCCACTGGTTGGTGTCGCCGCCCATGAAGCCGTAAAAATACTCGAAGCCCATTCCAGTCGGCCACTGGTCGAACGGTCCGATCCCGGAGGCCTGGAACGCCGGTGTATTGTGGTTCTTGCCGAACCAGGAGGTGCGATAGCCGTTGTCGCGCAAGATCGTTCCGATCGTCGCCTTGTCCTTGGTGATGAAGCTGTCGTAGCCGGGATAGCCGGTGGCCTGCTCCGAGATCACGCCAAAGCCGGCCGAGTGATGGTTGCGGCCCGTGATGAGGGCGGCGCGCGTCGGCGAACACAGCGCCGTCGAGTTGAAATTCGTATAGCGCAACCCGTTGTTCGCGATGCGATCGAGGGCGGGTGTCGGTATCACCCCGCCGAACGTCGACGGCGCACCAAAGCCGACATCGTCGGTGATGATTAGCAACACATTCGGCGCGCCTTTGGGCGGTACCACTCGGCTCGGCCAATATGGCTTTGACTGAAACGCGTTGGCCTCGATCCTGCCGCCGAATTTCTGAGGTGGAGGGGGCAGCTGATGTCCGTCGATCGACATCGTTGCACTCGGAGAACCGGGCGTCCCCGTAACCTGCTGCGCAGTCACCGAGTACGAAACGAAAAATGCAAGCGCCCCAACGGCGAGCGCCGTTCGTCGACCATATATCTGCATTGTGTTGCTCCCAGATTGCCCAAAGGGCTAAATAAATCGGACGGATTATGAGCGCCCGCTCGGTACGCTGCAAGACATTGCTGTCGGACATCGCGCCACCAGTGCATAGGACAAGTTCTTATTCGGGGCGGCGATCGGAACTGAACGCGCGGCGACAAGTCATTTTCAATACTCCCCGCAATGGGCACGTCGTGTCCGGAGTGATGGGGACGGTTAACCACAAGGAGCAAGCATGTATCCACGAAGCCTGATGGCAGGATTGACGCTCGCGGTCGGCTCGCTCGGTATCGCAACGATGGCGACTGCCGCGCAAGTGATTGATGTGGAGGTTGCCGTACCGCCGCCATCGTCGGGAGAGACGACGGTTGTCGTCACTCCGGCAGTACGGGAAGGGTTCATCTATGAGCCCGGCCATTTTGCAGTCGACGGCGACAAGTACGTGTGGGTCGATGGGCGCTATATTGCCCTGCGCGAAGGCCATCAGTGGGTGCCTTACGTGATCGAGCGGCACGGCGACAAATGGCACTATCGCGCCGGCCATTGGGATGACGACTGACGGAACGATCCAGTCGTTGGCCGCAGGCTAACCGCCTGATTTATCCCAAGCGAGACGACGCGAGGCGCGGCGGATGCCGCGCCACACGTCGTGTGTGGGAGCGTGCGACTGTTACAACCAGCGGATCTTCTTGAACCAGGCGTAGATGACGATGTCGACGATCACCATCGCCGCCAGCGCGAAGTAATAGCCGTAGGCCCACTTGAGTTCCGGCATGTTTTCGAAGTTCATCCCGTAGATACCGACGATGAACGTGGGCACGGCGATGAGTGCCGCCCAGCTTGCCAGCTTCTTCGTGACCTCGGTCTCGTTCAGGTTGATCATCCCAAGGTTGACCTGGATCGCCGTCGTCAGCATTTCGCGAATGCCGCCGATTGTCGCGTGGATTCGCACCAGGTGGTCGTAGACGTCGCGGAAATAGTCCTGCAGGCCTGTGCAGATCTGCGGAACCCGGCCGCCGTAGAGCTTGCCGATCGCTTCGATCATCGGGTCCACCGCGTGGGTCAGTATCATCAGTTGCCGCTTGAGCGCGTAGAGCGCTTCGATGTTCGAGCGCGCCGAATTACGGACGAAGATCTGCTCCTCGATCGATTCGAGCTCGGTCTCGAGGGCGTCTAGAATCGGGAAGTAGCGGTCGACGATCGTGTCGAGCAGCAAGTAGAACACGTAAGCCGATCCATGCTTGAGCATGTCGGGCTCGCGCTCGGTGCGGGCGCGGACGTCGGTGAAGCCCTTTTCGGTGCGTAGCCGCACCGACAGGAGGTAGTTCTTCCCGACGAACATCGCCACCTCGCCGACGCGCAGCGGAGCTTGGAGGCCTTCCGGTGCCTGCTCGACCGTGTGCACCACGGCAAAGAGCGAGTCCTGGAACTCGTCGATCTTCGGCCGCTGGTGGCCCTTGCGCGCGTCCTCGACCGCGAGCGGGTGCAGCGAGAACTCCTCGGCCATCTGATTGAGCTCTTCCGGCGTCGGATCCTTGAGCGCGACCCAGACGAAGCAGTCGGGTCGGGACACGTACTCGCTGATGTCGTCGACCAGGATGTCGCCGAGCTTGCGGCCGTTCTGATACGCGACGCAGTTGACGAGCATGGGCGAATGCAAAGTGGAGGCGGCAAGATGATAACGGCACCGGCCTTTGCCCGCCACCATTGTCACGCGTGACGCAAAATCTGCGTGTTATATTGGCTTTACGGCCCATGCCGCTTCCCGATCGCGCCCGCGCGACTTATGCCGAGGCTCCCTGACGCACCTTTGCCCGACCCCGGCGTTTCGCGGTCGCGGCCCGCGGCACTGCGCCAGCCGCCGGGTGAGCTCGCAGTGCTGCTCACGCTCGCCGCGGTGCAGTTCACGCATATCGTCGATTTCATGATCCTGATGCCGCTCGGTCCGCAGCTCATGCGGATCCTCGAGATCGGCCCGCGGCCGTTCAGCCTGCTCGTCTCGGCCTACACATTCGCCGCGGCGGCAAGCGGGTTCGTCGCCGCGTTCTGGATCGATCGCTTCGACCACAAGCGCGTGCTGCTCGCACTTTACGGCGGCTTCATCGTAGCGACCGCGCTTTGCGGCCTCGCCCCCAATTACCCGCTGTTGCTTGCCGCACGCATCGTCGCCGGCGCGTTCGGTGGCGTTATCGGCGGGCTGGTACTTGCGATTGTCGCGGATCTCGTCCCCTTTGCGCGCCGGGCGACGGCCACCGGCATCGTGGCCACCTCATTTTCGCTCGCCGCCGTCGCAGGAGTGCCGGCGGGGCTATGGATCGCTGCGCATTCGACATGGCGAACGCCGTTTCTCGTGCTCGCCGCCGCGAGCATCGCTGTCGCTGTCGCGACGTCAAGAATTTTGCCGCCCCTTTCGAGTCACCTGGTGCACGCGGTGCGCCGACGTCCGGTCGAGCAGCTGCGCGCGATTTTTGGCGAACCGAATCACCTACGCACGTTTGCGTTCACGGTCGTGCTCATGTTTGCCGGCTTCACCGTCATTCCCTTCATAGCGCCGTATAACGTCGCCAACGTCGGTCTGGCGGAGATCGATCTTCCGATCATGTATCTCGCCGGCGGACTTGCTACACTGGTCACCTCGCCCATCATCGGCCGGCTCGCCGATCGTTACGGCAAGAAGCGCGTATTTGGCATCGTCGGTGTCATGTCGATTGCGCCCATCTTGATCACGACGCACCTCGAGCCAGTATCGCTGTCGACCGTGGTCGCGTGCGCCGTGCTGTTTTTCGTGCTGGTCACCGGACGTTTCGGACCGGGCATGGCGCTTATCAGCGGAAGCGCCGAACCGCGGTTGCGCGGCTCGTTCATGAGTTTCAACGCGTCGATCCAGCAATTGGGGGCGGGTCTTGCGGCGTTGACCGCCGGCCTCGTCATCGGTCGCGCGCCGGATGGAACGCTGACCAACTACGGCGTTGTTGGCTGGATCGCCGCCGCCTGCACGGTGCTGGCGATCTGGCTCGCGAGCCGCATACGGATCGTCGACGACGGCCGGCGCACCGATGCCGTCGTGCAAACGGAAGCTGCCGCCACCTTGGCCCCGCCCGGCGCGAACGGGTAACATCCCCGAACCTTCGCCCAGGCGGGGGCGCCAGATCCCGCGCCCGATCCGCATGATCATCCAGTCGCTGCTCGACACCGACCTCTACAAGTTCACGATGATGCAGGTGGTCCTGCATCATTTTCCTGGCGCGCAGGTCGAGTACCGGTTCAAGTGCCGCACCGAGGGCATCGACCTCACGCCGTATGTGGACGAAATCCGCGACGAGGTGCGCGCGCTTTGCAGCCTTCGGTTCCGCAAGGACGAGCTGCGCTACTTGCGCGGCTGGCGTTTTCTGAAAAGCGACTTCGTCGATCTGCTGGGACTCTTCCAGCTCGATGAACGCTTCATCGCTATCGAGCCGATCGCAGGGGGAACCGGCGAGATCGACATATCGATCAAGGGGCCCTGGCTGCATACGATCCTGTTCGAGGTGCCCGTCCTCTCCATCGTCAGCGAAGTATATTTCCGCAATACGCAACCAGGCGCGTCGCAGGACGAGGGACGGCGACGCCTTGGCGCGAAAATCGACCTGATCAACGGTGTCGCCGATCCCGAATTCCGTATCGCCGATTATGGAACGCGTCGGCGGTTTTCGAGGTCGTGGCAGGAAGAAGTCGTAGTTACCCTCAAGGACGGGATCGGCGCGAAATTCGTCGGTACGAGCAACGTCGACCTGGCAATGCGCCATGGCCTGACGCCGCTCGGCACGATGGCGCACGAATACCTGCAAGCATGCCAGGCGGTCGGCCCGCGGCTGCGTGACTCTCAGGTGTTTGCCTTCAACATGTGGGCGCGCGAATACCGGGGCGATCTTGGAATCGCGCTGTCCGATGTCTGCGGAATGGATGCCTTCCTGCGCGATTTCGACCTGTTCTTCTGCAAGCTGTTTGACGGCGTGCGTCATGATTCCGGCGATCCTTTCGAATGGGGCGAGAAACTGATCGCGCATTACCAGAAAATGCGGATCGACCCGCGCTCGAAGACGATGGTGTTCTCGGACAGCCTCAGCGTGCCGTTGGCGATCCGCCTGTTCGATTATTTCCGCGGCCGCATGCATACGGCGTTCGGCATCGGAACGAATCTCACGAACGACATCGGATTCGATCCGTTGCAAATCGTGATCAAGATGACGCGCTGCAACGGGCAGCCCGTCGCCAAGATCAGCGACGAGCCATCGAAGATGATGGACTACGATCCCTCGTACGTTGCTTATCTCCGCGAGGTCTTCCAGGTACCCGAGGCCCAATCGGTTTCGTGACGACACGCGGGAGGATCGAAAACCGCTTTAGTTTGAGGCCCGGTCAGGCACATCGACGCGGTTGGATTGGGTCGGACAGTTGCAGTAGTGTAGAGTAGGGTGATGGCCGCAACGATTCCGGCCGCCAGAGAAGCGGCCTCCACTCCATCGGCGTCATCGCCGGCGCCTCACGCGCAGGACCGCCGCCTTCGCCTCGAGGACATCCTCAAGCTGATGGTCGCCGATGGCCTCGTGCCGGCGGCCGACGCGGACAAGCTCGCACGCGCCCGCGGCTCGCGGGGCGAACACCCGCTCGAGTACATCGCGACCCAGAAGTGGAAGGCGGCGACACCGCCGCATGCGGCGCTCACGCTCGACTGGCTCGTCGAGTGGCTCGCCGGCAAGCTCGGCATTCCGTATCTGCACGTCGACCCGCTGAAGATCGATCTCACGGCGGTCACGCAGACGATGTCGAACGCCTACGCCGAGCGCTACCGGATTCTGCCGGTCGAAGTGACGCGCAGCACGCTCACCATCGCCACCAGCGAGCCGTTCATGCGAAGCTGGGCCGACGAGCTCGAGAAAATGCTGAAGCTCGAGGTGAAATTCGTCTTCGCCAATCCGAACGACATCAGGCGCTTCCTGGGTGAGTTCTACACGCTCGCGCGCTCGATGAAAAAGGCGCAGGAGACCTCGAAAGGGCAGGTCTCGCTCGCGCGAAGTTTCGAGCAGCTGGTCGAGCTCGGCCGCAAAGGCACGCTCGATGCCAATGATAGCCACGTCGTCCATATCGTCGACTGGCTGTGGCAATACGCCTTCGAGCAGCGGGCGTCGGACATCCACGTCGAGCCCCGCCGTGACGTAGGCGTCGTCCGCTTCCGCATCGATGGCGTCCTCCATCAGGTCTACGCCATACCGATCCCTGTGCTGATCGCGATGACGTCGCGGATCAAGCTCCTCGCCCGGATGGAAATCGTCGAGAAGCGCCGACCGCAGGACGGGCGCATCAAGACGATCACGCCCGACGGCAACGAGGTCGAGTTGCGGATCTCGACGATGCCGACCGCATTCGGCGAGAAGATCGTGATGCGCATCTTCACGCCCGAGGTGCTGGTACGCGACTTCACGGAGCTTGGCTTCACCGGTGAAGACGAGGAGCGCTGGGAACGGATGATCAAGGAGCCGAACGGCATCATCCTCGTCACCGGTCCCACCGGCTCCGGCAAGACAACGACGCTCTATTCGTCGCTGAAAGAGCTCGCCGTTCCCGAGGTGAACGTGTGCACGATCGAGGACCCGATCGAGATGATCGAGCCTGCGTTCAACCAGATGCAGGTCCAGCCGTCGCTCGGTGTCGACTTTGCGCACGGGGTTCGCACGCTGATGCGCCAGGATCCGGACATCATCATGGTCGGCGAAATCCGCGATCGCGACACCGCGGACATGGCTGTGCAGGCGGCACTGACGGGCCATCTCGTCTTGTCGACGCTCCATACCAACGACGCACCAACGGCGGTGACGCGGATGCTCGATCTCGGAATGCCCGCGTATCTGCTGAGCTCGACGCTGCTCGGCGTGATGGCGCAGCGGCTCGTTCGCACGCTGTGTCCGCATTGCAAGAAACCCGGCGAGCCGCCCGATGACGAGACGTGGAAAACCATAACCGCCCCGTGGCGCGCCGAGAAGCCCGCTCAGGTGATGGCGCCGGGGGGTTGCCTCGAATGCCGGATGACCGGCTACCGCGGCCGCATCGGCCTCTACGAGATCATGCTGATGACCCCAGGATTACGGAGGCTGGTTGTCGCGGACACCGACGATGTTCGGCTGCGCGAGCAGGCGTTCAAGGATGGCATGAAGCCGCTGCGCGTTTCGGGTGCGATGAAAGTCGCCGCTGGCATGACCACCGCCGACGAAGTGTTGAAGGTTGCGCCGCTGGTCTGACCGAACCCAACACAGGAGTCGACGCCCGCTTCCGCGAATCAGCCGCGCGGCGCCGCCCGGGTGTTGAGAAACACCGAATACAGCGACGTCGTGGCGCAGATGAACAGCCGATTGAGCTTCGGACCGCCGAAGCACACGTTGGCGACGGCTTCGGGAATGCGGATCTTGCCGAGGAGCGAGCCGTCGCTCGCGTGGCAGTGGACGCCATCCCCGGCGGACAGCCACAGGTTGCCTAACACATCGACGCGAAATCCATCGTAGACGCCGACGGGGCAAGTCGCGAACACTTCGCCGCCCGAGATCGAGCGGCCATCGGCCCCAACCGTGAAGCGCCGTACGTGGTGCGGGCCGTTCGCCCTGTGCGTGAGACCGGTGTCGACGACGTAGAGCAGCGACTCGTCCGGGCAAAACGCGAGTCCGTTGGGCTGCACGAAATCCGATGCGACGACGGTGACGCGGCCGTCGGCCGGGTCGATGCGGTACACGTTGCAGGCGCCGATCTCGCTCGTCGCCGCGTCACCTTCGTAATCCGAGTCGATGCCGTAGCTCGGGTCAGTGAACCACACGCTGCCGTCGTTCTTCACGACCACGTCGTTGGGCGAATTGAACCGCTTGCCGTCGTAGCGTTCGGCGAGCACGGTGCGCTTGCCGTCGAACTCGGTGCGGGTCACGCAGCGGCTCCGATGCTCGCACGAGACGAGCCGCCCTTCGCGGTCGACCGTATGGCCGTTGCTGTTCATCGCCGGTTGCCGGAAAACCGAGACGGAGCCATCCGTCTCGTCCCAGCGCAGCATGCGATCGTTTGGTATGTCGGACCAGACCAGGTAGCGCCCGGCCGCAAACCACGCGGGCCCTTCGGCCCAGCGGCAGCCGGTGTAGAGCTTTTCAACATCGATGTAGGGAAGCGCCAGCTTGCGAAAGCGGCGATCGATCGCTTCGAAGCTGGACGTGAGCTCGAGGGCCATGGAATCGTCCTCCGATTAGTTCACTCGGAATGTCGCCGGCCGCGGCCGTAGATGAGGAGCATCGCGATGATCACGACACCGTAGATCACGTGGCGTCCGAATTCCTCGATCTGCATCACCGACAGAATCGATTGCAGCAGCGTGATCAGGACAACGCCGGCCACGGTGCCGAGATAGCTGCCGCGCCCGCCCAGGATCGACGTTCCGCCGAGCACGACAGCGGCAATCGCCGGCAACAAGTACGGGTCGCCCATCGCCTGCGCCGCTTTGCTCGCGTAGCCCGCGAGCAGCACGCCGCCGAAAGCGGACAAGCCGCCGGCGAGCGCGAAGGCCGCCATCACGACGAGCCGCGTGCGCGCGCCCGAAAGATAAGCCGCGCGCTCGCGATTGCCGATCGCATAGACGATGCGTCCGAACGTCGTCCGGGTGAGCAGGAAGACGATCGCGACGCCGACTGCGGCCCAGACGAGCAGCGCATTGGGAATCCCCAGCACGCTGTCGCCGGTGGCGAGAAAGCGCATCGCCGGCGACGACGCATCCTGCGGCGAAAAGCCGCCGGTATGCACGACCATCAATCCCTGCGCGACGGCGTTCACCGCCAGTGTGACGACCATAGATGGGATGCGAAGGTATGCGACCCCGACTCCGCTCACGAGCCCGAGCGCGACACCGCACGCCACGCCCACAGGAATCGCCAATACCTCGCCGAACGGCCCCCATCCCGCGGCCGCGGTCGACATCATCCCGCCGACGGCGACGACCCATGGCACCGACAGGTCGATCTGCCCCAGGAGGATCACGACCATCGTTCCCGTCGCGATGACGCCGAGGAAGGACGCGACCTTGAGCTGCTGCAGCAGATATTCGGGCGACAGGAAGCTGTTCGAATAGAGGCTTCCCACCATCAGGACGAGCAAGATGCACCCGAAGGCCCACGCGATCGCCGGATCGATGCGCTTGCGCAGCCGTGCGGCCGCATGACCGAGAGCGTCGCCCGCGCGATGGGCAGCGGCGCGCGACTCATCCATACAGATCGAGTCGGTTGCGGATGCGCAGCAGGCGTGCGGTGCCGAGGCACACCGCGGCGAACAGGACCAGACCCTGGAACAGCGGCTGCCACAGCGGCTCTACGTTGAACACGAACAGCAGGTCGCCGATCGTACGGAACATGAGCGCGCCGAAGATCGCGCCCACCGCGCTGCCCGAACCTCCGAACAGCGACACGCCTCCCAGCACCACGGCCGCGATCGAATAGAGTGTGTAGGTACTGCCGTTCGCGGCCGACGCTTCACCCGAGTAGGTGATGAACGTCAGGAACAATCCGGCTACGGATGCGAGCAGTCCCGACAATGTATAAGCCACGAACTTGGCACGCTGGATCGGCACGCCCGACATGTACGCCGCGATTTCGGACGATCCGACGGCGTACGCCGCGCGGCCGATCGCCGAACGTCGGAATGGAAGCCATACGAGGAGCACGAGCCCCAGAAGCAGCGCAAGGCTCGCCGGGATGCCGCCCGGCAGCTGGCCGGTCAGCGCGTCCGCGAGCGAGGCGTTGACGTCGCCACCGGGGACGCGGCGCAGCGCGAGCGCGGCGCCGTAGTACGCCGCACCGGTGGCAATCGTCGTGACGATCGGCTGCAGGCGCCCGTAGATAACGATGAGTCCGTTGATTGCGCCGCAGATCGCGCCGACCGCGAGCACGCCCAGCACGCCCAATGTCGTCATAAGCGGCGAGCCAACGACGATACTGGAGGCGAGACAATTGGCGAGCACCATCACCATGCCGACCGAGAGGTCGATGCCAGCGGTCAGCACCACGAGCGTCTGCGCGATGGCGACAATCGCGAGCAGCACGCCCTTGTTGGCGGCCGTCGTCGCGACGTTTGCGTTGAGGCCGGCGGGATGGTTGGTGGCGTAGATCGTGAACATCACGACGAACGCCGCGAAGGCGAGGAGCGTCCCCTTGTGCTCGCGCAGCTGATAACTCCAATCGCCGCTCATGCGTGTCCCGTCTGCGACGCGCCCGCGGCTCGCGGCTCGCCGCCGATGTTGAGCGCGCTGCTCACGAGCGCATGCTCGGTGATTTCCCGGCCGACCAGCTCGCGCTTGACTCCGCCATCGTACATCACGAGCACGCGATCGCAGCAACCGACGAGCTCGTCGTAGTCAGTCGAATAGAACAGGATCGCCGCGCCGGAACTGGCGAGCTGGTGCAGCAGCTGGTAGATCTCCTGCTTGGTTCCGACGTCGATCCCGCGCGTCGGGTCGTTGAGCAGCAGGATGCGCGGAGCCGTCATCAGCCATTTGCCGATGACGAGCTTCTGCTGGTTGCCGCCGGAGAGCGATCCGGCGGGCAGATCGGTGCCGTCGGTGCGCACCGCGAGCAGCTGGACGATCCGGTCGACGGCGTCGCGCTCGGCGGACCTGTCGACGACGCCCCAGTGCGACAGTGTGCCGAGCGCGGCGAACGAAAGGTTGTCGCGCACCGACATCGGCAGCATCAGGCCCTCGGTCTTGCGATCCTCGGGGATCAGCGCCATGCCGATCCCGCGGCGCTTCGCGACATCGGGGCCGCTGATTGCGACGGGACGGCCGTCGACCAGGATCTCGCCGCTGGTGCCGCGCAGCACACCGAACAGCGCGAGCAGCAGCTCGCGCTGGCCTTGGCCGTCGAGGCCCCCGAGGCCGACGACCTCGCCCGCGCGCAGTTGCAGCGAAATATCGTTCAGGCGCTCCGTCCAGCTCAGGTGATGAACCTCGAGCAACGGCGGGGTGGCGTCTGCCGGGCGTGCCGACCGTTCCGGAAATACCGCGTTGTACTCGCGGCCGATCATCAGCTCCACGATCTCGTTGTCGGATTTCTCGCCGGCGGCGAAAGTCGCAACGCTGCGGCCGTTGCAAAACACCGTGCACTCGTCGGCCAGCTCGGCGATCTCGTGCATCCGGTGGGAAATGTAGACGAGCGCGAGCCCGTCGGCACGGAGCCGCCGCAGGACGCCATAGATCTTCGTCACGTCGGCCGCAGTTAGCGCGGACGTCGCTTCGTCGAGAATCAAGATTCGCGGCTTCCGCGCGAGCGCCTTGGCGATCTCGACCATCTGCCGGCGCGACAGCGACAGATCCTTGACGAGCGCGAGCGGATGAATGTTGTCGGCGCCGGCGCGCGACAGCGCTTCCTCGGCGATGCGGCGCTGCGCCCTGCGGTCGATCAAGCCGAAGCGTCGCGGCGGGTTGCTGATGGAAATGTTGTCCGCGACGGAGAGATCGGGAACGAGCGACAGCTCCTGGAAGATGCAGGCGATGCCCGATTCGTTCGCCGCGGCCGGGGACGCAAACGTGACGGGCTCGCCGTCGAGCAGCATCCGTCCCTCGTCGGGGGTCACGACGCCAGCCATGACCTTGATCAGCGTCGACTTGCCAGCGCCGTTCTCGCCCAGCACGGCGTGGATGCGACCGGGCTCGACGACGAGGTCGGCATTCTCGAGCGCGCGCACGCCCCCGTAGCGCTTCGAGACGCCCTGCATCGCGAACAACGGCATAACCGAGCGCGGGGGCGCGGGCACTTTCGTCCCGTCCCCCGCGTCCGCGTTCACTTCACGTTCGCTTCGGTCTGCCCCATGATTTCCTGCGCGGTGAAGTTGATGCCGCAGGTCGGGAACGAATTGCCGACGAAGAAGTTATCGCTCTGCGCGGGGTAGAAGTCCGACCCCTCCTTCAGGTTCGGATACTCGGCCTTGGCGAGGGGCAGCTTGACCGATTGCGGTACGACCTTGCCTTCGAGCGCCGCGATCGCCGTCTTGATCGCCACCGCGACCTGTGCCGGGCCGGTGCCGGCCGACGAGCACTTGAGCCCCTGCGCGCCATACTTGCCGCAGAACTTGCGGAAGCCGTTCTCGGTCTCGCCGCCGAACGGCACGAACGGGTGCTTGGCGTCGATCATCGCCTGCACGACGCCGGTGTCCCCGCCCTGCGCGGTGATGCCGTCGAACTTCTTGTGCACTGCGATCGCGTCCGCCGTCACCTTCTGCGCTGTCGGGTCGTCCCACTTGCCGATCACCTCGACGACGTCCCATTTCTTGCCCGACGCCTTGAATACCTCCTGGATCCCTTCGTGCCGGTCGCGATCGACCGAGGTTCCGGAGACGCCCCGCACTTCGAGCACCTTGCCGCCGTTCGGCACGTTCTTGACGAGCCATTCGGCCCAGTACTTGCCGAGCCCCTTCTGGTCGACGTTGACGTTGATCGCTTCCTCGGTGTCGAGGATGTTGTCGAACGCGACCAGTACGACGCCCGCGTCGTTGGCGCGCTTGATCACGGGCTTGAAAGCAGCGGGATTCTGCGCGTTCACGACGATCGCGTCGTAGCCGGAGTCGATGAAGTTGTTGATCGCGGCGATCTGCGCGGCGACGTCTTCGCCGGTCGAGACGACCTTGAACTCCTTAAGCTTGGCGGCCACTTCGGGCTGCGCGGCATACGCCTTCGCCGTCTTGATCATCTGGATGCGCCACGTGTTCGCGATGTAGCCATTGGCGAGCGCAACGCGGTACGGGCCTTTCTTGGCCGGATACTGGAACATCTTTGTGTCGGCGGCCCAAGGAGCGAAGCATTGCGCATCGGAGTTGGGCAGCGTGACGACTTTCGGCGGTGCCGCAGTCGCGAATCCAGCAGCGAGCAGGGCGGTCGCGGCGACGGCGCAGGTACGGTAGACCATCAGATCCTCCTCATTGGATTGGGAATTGCGGTTAGCCGGCACGACCGGCCGCGAATCGCAATTGACGCCGTGTTATGGGAATCCGCTGGGCCCGGCGCCGGACCACGCTTCCGCGAGGATACCTTCGACCCGGCCATCCGACAAATCGAGTTCCCGCGTCTACGGCGCTGAAACCGTGTTTGCACGGTTTGTCGTGAATCGGTAATGCTACTACGCTAAGCTGAAGATTGCAGCGACCAGGGCGACAGAACGCGCATATCAATATTGCGAGTAGTCACCGCGGGCGCGCGTCACTCTGACAGTTGACAACTCAGGTCCCCAGGATTTAGCGTCGCTACCCCGACTCAAAGGGCGTCGATTTCGTGCGTCCCTTGGGGAATGATCTTCGAAAATCCCGCTCCCCAAGCCGAAGTCCCTATGGAAGCGGCCCGGCATGATCCGCCGGCTATTTCTTGCGGTGCTGCTGGTCTGCGCGAGCGTCGGGGCAATCGCGTGTCCGTTGTGCCTCGGCGCGTATCAGTCGTCGCAGGCGGACCAGCTCGTCGAACTCTCGCACGCGGTGCTGGCCGTGCCGGCCGGCAAGGGTTATCGCGTCGTGGAAGTCATCAAGGGCGGGCGTCCGGCGGGCGGCAGCATCGACGCAGCTTCCGTGCAGCTCAAGGTCGCGCCCGCCGGGCACGGCGTGCCGCTGCTGCTGGTGCGCGACGACGAGTGGCCGATGTGGGTCAGCGTCGGCGCGATCGGCGCCGAGCACGCGCGATGGCTGCGCATCATCGCCTCGGGCAAGCGCGGGACCGCGATGAATGCGGATGAATGGCGCGATCGCGTCGCACTCATGCTGCCGTATCTCGAAAACCGGGAGCAGCTCGTCGCGGAGATTGCGTACGGCGAGCTCGCGACCGCGCCTTACGCCGCGCTGCTTGCGAACAAGTCGCGCGTTGCCGCACCCGCGGTCCGGCGGTGGCTAAGCGATCCGGCGCTTGCTTCGCGCCAATCGCTCTACCTGCTGCTGCTGGGGATCGCGGGCGACACGAAGGATGCCGCGAGACTCGAGTCGCGACTCGATGCCGCGTGGCACGCCGGGCGACACGGCTAATCTGGGTTCGTTGCATCGCGGCCGACTCTGCAGCTGCGAGGACCGGCGCGCGTGGCATGGGTCGACGAGCATTACCTTCGCGACCGCAAGCGCGCAACACCAGAGATCGAGGCGGCGCTGCTTGCGCTCAGCGTGCACGGCAACGCAAACTCGGCGATTCCGCGCGAGCGGGTGATCCAGTCGTACCGCCTGTTCATCGCGGAACACAAGGACCTCGCAGGATTCGTCGCGCAGGACCTTGCGGCGTGGCAGTATTGGGATGCCGTGCCGGCGTACGTCGCGATCATGAAATCGGACCTTCGCCAGCAATACCCGTCGCAGCTCGCCATCGTCGCGTACCTGCGGCAAAGTCCGGGCGCCGCGCGACTCGACCTGCCGCTGGCGGCGTCACCTTCGGCGGTTTCGCGGGTGGGCACGGTGCCGGTGGTGCCGCAATGACCTTTTCGGAGGGCGCGTGCGCGCGCCCGCGCAACAGCCGTTCTGCTTCGGTGTTTTTCTCGTGGAAGGAGTCGCAATGAGCAACGTAAAGCTCGGTTTCGGCCTGACGGTCTTCGCGGCAGTCGCCGCCGGCGGCTATTTCACGGCCACGAGCGCGCAGAACAAGCCCGCTGCGGACGACAGCGCGAAGAAACCCTCGGCAACGATGCTCGCCCAGGCGCCCGCGGCATCGGCGCCCGCAGCGCAACCCAATCCCGACCGCAACGCGTACTTCGGCGAGACGCACGTGCACACGAGCTGGTCGCTGGACGCGTTCAGCCTCGGGAACACCGTTACCACTCCGGCCGACTCCTATAAGTACTTCAAGGGCCAGCCGATCAAGCATCCGCTGGGCTACGACGTCAAGATCGATACGCCGCTCGACTGGGCGGGCGTCACCGACCACTCCGAATACGCCGGAGTGGTCCAGCTGGCGAACGACCCGACCTCGCCGGTCAGCAAGCTCCCCGCTGCGCAGCCCCTGATCCTGAAAGCAAAGACGAAGGAGGACATGGAGAAGCTCGCCCTCTACATCATCAATAACCTGGGCGGCGGACCGCCCGTCAAGGCGCTCATGTCCCCGGAGATCGCCGGAGGGGTCTGGAAAAGGATTATCGAAATGGCCGACGCTGCCAACGAGCCTGGAAAGTTCACGGCGTTCTGCTCGTACGAATGGACGTCGATGCCGAACAACATGAATCTCCATCGCAACATCTTCTTCAAGGAGTGCAGGAAGGTGCCGGCGCAGCCGTTCAGCGCGCTGGATTCGTTCCACCCCGTGGATCTCTGGAACTGGATGGATGGCCAGCGCAAAGCCGGCAACGACCTGCTCGCCATCTCACACAATGCCAATCTCTCCGACGGCCGCATGTTCCCGATTGAAGTCGACACCAAGGGCCGCCCGATCGATGCCGCCTATGCCGCTTCGCGCGATCGCAACGAGCGGCTGATCGAGATCCACCAGCTCAAAGGCACCTCGGAAACGCATCCGCTCCTCTCACCCAGCGACGAGTTCGCCAACTTCGAGTTGATGTCGGTTCTGCTGGGCAATCCGCCGGGACGCATTCCGCACATCGTCGGCAGCTACGCCCGGCAGGCGCTGAAGGACGGGCTCGCCATGCAGGACGCCAAGGGCTTCAACCCATACAAATTCGGTTTCGGCGCCGCGTCGGACTCGCACAACACCGCCGTGCCGTACCGGCAGGACAACATGTTTGGCGGTCATTCCTTTCTGGATGGGACGATCGAGGCACGCATGTCCGGCAATCTCGTCGGCGGGATGTTCGACGCCCGCATTGAAAGCACTTCCGGCCTGACCGGCGTGTGGGCCGAGGAGAATACGCGCGCATCGCTCTTTGAGGGCTTGCAACGCAAGGAGACCTTCGGCGTGAGCGGTCCGCACATCAAGGTCCGTCTGTTCGGCGGCTGGGAATACACGGCGGACATGCTCGCAGGCGCAGACTGGGTGAAGACGGGCTACGCGAGAGGCGTTCCGATGGGGGGTGACCTTCCGCCGGCCAAGGCCAAGGCTCCGACCTTCATGGTGTGGGCGGTGAAGGATCCGACCTCCGGCAATCTCGACCGCATCCAGATCGTCAAGGGCTGGGCCAAGAACGGTCAGAGCTTCGAGAAGATCTTCGATGTCGTCTGGGCCGGCGATCGCAAGCCCGACAAGCAGACCGGGGTCGTGCCGCCGATCGGCAGTACGGTCGACGTCGAGAACGCGACTTACACGAACACAATCGGCGCGTCGGAGCTCAAGACCGTGTGGACCGATCCGGAGTTCGATCCGAGCGTGCACGCGTTCTACTACGCGCGCGTGCTGGAGATCCCGACGCCGCGCTGGACGACGCTCCAGGCGAAGCAGCTCAAGATCGCGCCGCCGGACATGGTGGCGGCAACCCTCCAGGAGCGGGCGTGGGGCTCACCCATCTGGTACACACCGAGCGCCGACGCGGGCAAGAGCGCCAAAGCGGGGTTGACCGTAGCGGATCTGAAGAAGCAAGGCGCCGTTGCGCTCAACGACGCTCAGCTGAAGGCGCTGATCGTCGAGAAGTCGACGTGGCTGCAGAACACCGTGACCGGCGACAGGTACATGATCATCTATGGCGCCTTGGGCAAGGGGGCGGCAGCGAAGCCGCTCACATCCGCCGAAAAGGGGTTCTTCACCCAACGTTTCCCCGCCGACCAGGGCCAGCTCCAGCTGCGCTATGTGGGGAAGAAGATGGCGCTGCCTGGGCTCACCGGCAATGCGAACGAGTCGAGCGAGCTTGGACTCACCCGCGAATACTTTCTGAAGGACGGCAAGATCGTCACCGCGCTCGCCGGTACGCCGATCGAGATCACCGTATACAAGGTCGGCGAAAAGTACGTCGGCGCGCGCAGCAACGAATTCGGGTACGCCAACTATGAGATCACAAAGGCACAGCAGGAAGTGAGCCCGCTGCGGTGATCCGTGCTGGGTCGATGGGATCAGCCGAATCGACCGCGACAATTCGTCCCGATTCTGTCGAGGTGCAATCCGCGCTGCCAACCCCGCGGATTGCGCCAAGGGTTTTTTCATGACGAAGCTGCTTCGCGAACCGCTCGTTCAATTCCTCGTGCTGGGAGCGTTGCTCTTCGGCATTTACGCTTACGTCGATCGCGGGCGCGGCGGTGTCGAGTCGTCGAAGCAGATCCAGCTGACCTTCGACGAGCTCACGCAACTCGCAGTCGTGTTCCAGGCGCAGTGGCGCCGCGAGCCGACGACCGAGGAGTTGGGCCGGCTGATCGAGAGCAAGGTGCAAGAGGAGGTCCTGTATCGCGAAGGACTCGCGATGGGTCTCGACAAGGAGGACACGATCGTCAAGCGCCGCATGGTGCAGAAGATGCAGTTCCTCGCCGAGGATGTCGCAGCGGCGCGTGAGCCGACGACCGCCGAGCTCAAGGATTGGTACGAGAAGAACAGTGCCCAGTTCCAGCAGCCGCCGAGGGTCAGCTTCCGCCACCTCTACTTCTCTCCCGATCGGCGCGGCGCGCGCGCGCGCGAAGATGCCGCAAGCGCGCTGACGAAGCTCGCCGGGCAGCCCGAGGACTCGAAGCTCGCGCCTTCACTCGCCGATCCTTTCATGTTCCAGGCGTATTACCGCGAGCGTGCGCCGGAATTTCTCGGCAAGGAGTTCGGGCCGCGCTTCGCGCTTGCCGTCGCGAAGCTTCCGCCGGGCTCGTGGCAAGGACCCGTCGAATCCGGATACGGCTGGCATCTTGTTTTCGTCGACGCGGTCGTTCCCGGCCGCATTCCGCCCTTCGAGGAGATCGAAGGCGACGTGAAAACTGCGTGGCTCTCCGAGCAGAAGGCCGTTGCCTGGGAAAGGGCGTACAAGGACATGCGCGCGAAATACACGGTGCTCATTCCGGCGCCGCCCGACGCGCAAACAGCCGCACGCGTTGCCGCGACGCCGCGCCGGAAGGAAATCCCGACGTCGTCGGGCGAAGGTGTGCAATGACGACGCTCGTGTTGCGTTGCCTTCGGGCGCTCGTTCTCGTCGCCTCGATCATCTCCGCATTTGCTCCGGTCGCTTCGTTCGCCCACGAAGCGCGGCCGGCGTATCTCGAGCTCAAGGAGACCGCACCTGGACAGTTCGACGTGCTGTGGCGCACGCCCGTGCTCTCCGGCATGCGGCTGCCGGTCGTGCTGCAGATGCCGGAGGCCGCCAGGAACGTGAAGCCGCCTGCGGTCCAGGAGCTCGCCGATTCGCTGGTGGAGCGCAGGTGGGTCGACGCCGGTCCCAACGGCCTCGGCGGCAAGCGCATCGAGTTCCCGGGCCTCCAGTTGACGATCACCGATGTGCTGGTCCGCGTCCAGACCATTAACGGCGGCACGACGACGACGCTGGTGCGCCCGTCGCAGCCCTGGATGGAAGTCCCCGCGATACCCGGCGGTCCCGGGGCGATTGCCGGCGCTTTCGTATGGCACGGCATCGAGCACATTTTCGGCGGCTACGATCACCTGCTGTTCGTTCTCGCGCTGATGCTGATCGTGCGCAGCACGCGCGCGCTGGTGTGGACTATCACCTCTTTCACGGTCGCCCACTCGATCACGCTTGCGCTGGCTACATTCGGCGTAGTTCACGTACCCGGTCCGCCGGTCGAGGCGGCGATCGCCTTCTCGATCCTCCTGGTCGCAAGCGAGATCGTGCGCCTGCGCAGCGGCGAATCGAGCCTGACGGCCCGCTGGCCGTGGGTGATCGCGTTCTGCTTCGGATTGCTGCACGGATTCGGCTTCGCTGGCGCGCTGTCCTCGATCGGCCTGCCGCAGGGTGATGTTCCGCTGGCGCTATTTGCGTTCAACGTCGGCGTCGAGCTGGGCCAGCTCGCATTCATCAGTGCAGTGCTTGGAACGGCATCGGTGATCCGGCGGATCAAGTTCGTGCGCCCGCTTGAGCGCCACGCGTTGCGCGCCGCGCCGTACGTGATCGGGACGTTCGCGGGATTCTGGTTCGTCGGCCGCGTCGCGGCCTTCTGGCCGTAGCGAGAGCCGATCAGCCGATCGCATTTGCGCTAGTATGCTGCGGACGCCATGCCAAGCTGCTGCGGTTCATGTTCTGGATTAGGGACGCGGCGCAAGACGACGCGAGGAAAGGCACCGAACCCGAGCGCGCTGGCGAATCCCCCTGGCTTCAGACTTTTCGCTGCGGCGTGCGCTGCAAAGAGTCGATCGCCAACTCAATCGGACACCCGGAGACTAGCCATGAAATCTCTGCAGTACATCGGGCGGGCGTTGGTGATCGTCGCAGGACTCGCGATCGCGGCGAGTGTTGGCGCGCAGACCGCGACGCCCCCGAAGCCGGCGGCGCCCGCCAAGGCGGCCAAGCCGGCGACAAAGAAGCCCGCCGCGTCCGACTTCAAGCTCGTGCTCGAGCCGAAGGCGATGGACCTGCTCAAGGCGGCGAGCGCGAAGCTCGCTGCGGCGAAGTCGATGTCGTTCACCGCAGTCGTCGGTTACGAATATCCGAGCAAGCTCGGGCCGCCGATCGTCTACTCGACGCGCTACGACGTTACGATGCAGCGGCCCGACAAGCTGCGCATCCTGATGCCCGGCGACGGGCCGGCGTCCGAGTTTTACTACGATGGCAAGCAGATGACGGCGTACGCGCCCGTCGAGAACCTTGCCGCCGTGGCCGATGCGCCGCCTACCATCGACGCAGCGCTCGACGCCGCCTACAAGAATTCAGCGGTCTTCTTCCCGTTCGAGGACGTGCTTGTCGCGGATCCGTACGCCGCGATGACGAACGGCGCCATTCTCGCGTTCTACATCGGTCCTTCGACCGTCATCGGCGGCACCAAGACCGATATGGTGGCCTGGGCCAACAATGATGTCTTCCTGCAGATCTGGATCGGCGCCGACGACCGGCTACCGCGTCGCATTCGCGCGATGTACCGGACAGACCCGCTGGCGCTGCGCCATCAGGTGGATTTCTCGAATTGGCAGCTCGATTCGGCCGTGACGCCGGACACGTTCGCATCGGCGAAGGCGCAAACGGCGGGGCGCATGGCGTTCGCGGCGCCTGCGCCGCCACCCAAGGGTGTGAAGCCATTGACCGCGAGCAAGGCGAAGGCGGCCGCGCAGCCCAAGCCACCGGCGAAGCAAAACTGAAAGGACTACTTCCATGAGGACGATCATTTCTGGCGCAGCCGTGCTCCTAGCTGCTGCGCTTTGC
Source organism: uncultured beta proteobacterium (assembly GCA_963724975.1). Lineage (GTDB taxonomy): Bacteria > Pseudomonadota > Gammaproteobacteria > Burkholderiales > Casimicrobiaceae > CAIWHR01. The sequence continues at coordinate 168,045 of CAVRXB010000010.1, forward strand.
GCGGGTCAGGCCGACGCGTATTCCCGCGGCAACCGCGCCGGCGGCAGCACGAGTCACAGCGCGGGCGAGACGAGCCACGACAACCGCTGGGGCGGTAGCAGCGAACACGCGGCGGGCGAGGGCACCGAGCATACGAATGCGTACGGCGGCAGCACAGCACACGCCTACGGCGGCGGCACCGAGCACACAAACACATACGGTGGCAGCACCTACGGGAAGTACGGCGAGGGCGCGTATCACACGTACCCTTCCGGTGCGACCGCCTACCACCCTCCCGGCTATCCCGCCTATCCGACCTATCCGGTCTACCATCCGCCCGTCGCCGTGCCGTACTACGCGACGGGCTGCTACGGTTGCGCCGCGGCGGCCGGGGCGGTGGTCGGTGTGGCAGCAGGCGCCGCCGCGGCTTCCGCCAACACCGCCGCTGCGACGTCGAGTGCGTACGCGGCAGGTGTTGCTACCGGCAGCGCCAACACAGCTGCAGCGACGAGTGCGGCCTACAGCGCCGGCGTGGCGACCGGAGTCGCCACGGCATCAGTCCCGGCATCGGGGACGTGGGTGATGGGCATGAACTATGCGACGGTGCCCGCCGGTTCAACCATGATCAACAAGAATGGCGCGACGTACTATCTCAACGGCAACACCTGGTTCCAACCGGCCTATGGTGCGAACGGCGTTTACTACAAGGTAGTGCCGGCACCTTGAATCAACCAGTCGCCGACAGATCAGCATGGTTGACCGATGAGCATGTCGCGTGGCATTTCGCTGTCAACACTTGTCATGTTGGCCCTGGTGGGCGGCTGTGCGACTCGTCCGGTCAACCCGCCGGTCACGCAGGCGAGTCTGGAAACTGGTTACATGTTCCAGACGCGGCAAAAGCACTTCAAGAACCTGGAGAAGGGAAACCTGGTCATTCTCGCCTTTTCAGGCGGCGGCACCCGCGCGGCCGCGTTCTCTTACGGAGTTCTGGAGTTCCTCAAGAAGAACGAGGTCGTTGCAGCGAATGGGGCGAGGATTCGCCTGATCGACGCCGTCAATATCATCACCGGCGTGTCGGGCGGAAGCTTCACCGCGTTGGCCTATGGCCTCTACGGCGACAAGCTGTTTGACGACTACGAGCAGCGCTTCCTCAAGCGCGACGTTCAGGGCGAGCTCGTTACCCGTGCCTTGAGTCCAGGCAACTGAGGAAAACTGTCGTCGACGGCGTGGGGTCGTTCCGAACTGGCGGCCGAGTTGTACGACGAGATCCTGTTCAACAATGCGACCTACGGCGACCTCGATCGCGGCGACGGACCATTCATCCTCGTATCGACCACGGATATCTCGACCGGCGGCCGGGTGGTCTTCCAGCAGGCCGTTTTCAACGTGCTGTGCTCAGATCTCGACGCCGTGAAGTTGTCCCGCGCGGCCTCTGCCTCATCCGCCGTGCCCGTCGCGCTCTCGCCAGTCACGATCAACAACTATGGCGGCACCTGCAATTACGTCTTGCCGCCCTGGCTCAAGGTATTTGAAGGCCCGAACCCGCCACGGCCCGCGGCTCGGGCGGTACGCGAGCTGAGAGACGTCGACATCTACAACGACAGCGTTCTTCACCCGTACATCCATCTCGTGGACGGCGGCGTGTCCGACAACCTGGGCATGCGCGGCGTGCTCGATTTGCTGAACATCCTCGAAGCCTTGCGCGATGCGGGCCTGCCGTCACCGCTCGACCACGTGCGCAGGATCATCGTCTTCGTCGTCAATTCACTGTCTTTGCCTCCAAACAAAACTCGGAATCGCACTTGGCAGCGGCTCGGCGCGTGGCTGGGCACACATTGGCGTGCTTCGGGCGCTGGCCGAACAGGGCATCGCACCCAATTTCATCGCCGGATTCTCCATGGGCGCAATGGTAGGCGCTGCGTGTGCCGCGGGTCGTATCGAGGAGCTGGAAACCTGGGCGCTGTCCCTCGACTGGAAACGTGTCGTCGGGCTTCTTGACCTCGGACTGCGCGGCGGCCTGATCAAAGGAGACCGCCTGCTCGACATGTTTCAAGGTCAGTTTGTCGAATGCCGGTTTTCGGAGTTGGCGCTCCCGTTCGCCGCGGTTGCGACCGAACTGGCGACTGGGAAGGAACTATGGTTGCGCGAGGACAAGGTTTCGGACGCCGTTCGCGCCTCGTGTACCGTGCCCGGCGTATCCCAACACAGTCTGGCGCAACCGATGCCTGACGCGCTGCCTCCCGCGATCTGGGAGCTGGGAGCGATTTTCTTTAGAAGCCTGTAAAGGAAAGGGACAACCCCGAACCCCGTATGCCAGCACGAGACGGAAATTGCTTGCAGAGGGAAATTGCTTGCATTGACAAAAGGGGAAATTCCATGTTTTACTCGGGGCCGTCCATTGGTCCGCTAGGCCACTCCGGCAAGCGAATCGCATTTTCCTCTTGAGGAGGAACCCATGGCACAACCGCAGGACGACGCCGCGATCAAGCGGAAGCTCGACGAGCTCAGCCGCCGTCTCAGCGGCGAACCCAGCTACGAAGAGCTCACGTCGATGCAGTTGCACATCGACCTGCTGGAGCAGTGGGCACGCCTCGTCAGCAGCACCGAAGCTGACCACCAACACAATCACATGAACGATCACGACAACACGGCGTTTGTCGAACCGTTTGTCGTGCTGCAGCAGGTCAAAGAAAAAACGCCACAGAAGTAGTTGGATGGCGCACGAGCAGTCGCCAGAGATGCTTGGCGCGATCGAGCAGGCTCTCGCCGACCAGCCATTCAGCGTTCGCTAGGCCACTCCGGCAAGCGAATCGCATTTTCCTCTTGAGGAGGAACCCATGGCACAACCGCAGGACGACGCCGCGATCAAGCGGAAGCTCGACGAGCTCAGCCGCCGTCTCAGCGGCGAACCCAGCTACGAAGAGCTCACGTCGATGCAGTTGCACATCGACCTGCTGGAGCGGTGGGCACGCCTCGTCAGCAGCACCGAAGCCGACCACCAACACAATCACATGAACGATCACGACAACACGGCGTTTGTCGAACCATTTGTCGTGCTGCAGCAGGCCAAAGAAAAAACGCCACAGAAGTAGTCGGATGGCACACGAGCAGTCACCGGAGGTGCTCGGCGCGATCGAGCAGGCTCTCGCCGACCAGCGGCCGTTCGCGAACAGCTCGTACATTTGCAACCAGCTGCAGGTCTGCTTGACGCGTCGTCTCGAAAAAGTCGGAGAGCGACTGCCGACGGCCCTACAGTTGCTCGATGTCATCGGTCACGCAAAAGGTCACGACTTGCATCGCGTGCTCGGAGACACCGTCGTCCGATGCGCAATCCTCCACGCCCACATCCAGGTCGAGACCGGCGCGCCGTACGGATTGCCGCTCGAACAGTGCGAGGAGATCTTCGCCGCAACGAGTCGTCACATCGAGCAAGGTCGATTTGACACGCCTCTTGCTGACGGGTCCCTGTTCCGATTGGGATCGGAGGCATATCACGGCTGGATCTGGAACGAAGACCACGCAGACGACATCTTCGGCCGCTCGTTCAGGTTTCTCTTGAAAGAGCGCTACCAAGCGCTGCCTCGAATGCCAATCACAGAGGAAATCGACATGTTGGCGAGAGGCGCGGATCTTCTGCAGACGCTCTTGCCGACACTCACGCCGAGTGCGCTCTGTCACGCGCTCGTGATCGCGTGTGTGCCCAGTGCCGGCCAGTGGAAAGGCGTAGCGTCGAGCTCCCAGTTTCATCTCGGCGGCACGGTCTTTGTCGGCCAGTCGATCCCGACCACGTGGTGGGTCGCCGAACATCTGCTTCATGAGGCTCTGCATCAGAAGCTCTACGACTTTCGGCAGGCGCACTCGCTGCTGGAGTTGGACTACTCGAGGGAAGATGCGCCGCGGGTCTACTCGCCCTGGAACCCCCCGCAGTTGAACCACTCGAATCAGTGGGACGTTCACCGTGTGTTTGCCGCGCTCCACGTCTACGTCCACCTGGCGCTGCTCGCCATCGTCGCCGAACAGCGGGCCGATGAGCTGACGCCGACCTATGGAGCGTTTCACGCGATCATGAGCAGCCGCAAGGCGCTCGAGCGCGCGCACTATCTGGGCGAGAAACTGAAGGAAGAGTGCTGGGACGAACTGGGCCTTGCCGGCCAGCGGCTTGCGGACTGGCTGATCTCCGCTCTGGACTTCCTTGATCCCATTCCGCCGCCGAAGGGTGCGTACGTGCACTTGTGTCTCGATCGCTACGAGACCGAAGCGAATCGTGTGGCCGCGGCGCTCAAAGATTGCGAATCGACGTCCCAGCTTCCGCGGCGACTCACACCGCTCGCGAAGGAGGAGATCGAGAGCGCACGCCGCCTGCTGGCGGTCATCGATGCCCGCCGGCAGCTCGACGAGCTCAACGAATCCGCCGCGCAGTTCACGGACGAAGAACTAGGGATGAAGTTTCCCCAGGTGCGCCACGTAGTGGGTCGAGCACTCATTGATGCCAGCGCGAGTGCGTATCGGCTGACGGAATCAGGAGAGCACGACGAGCTAGTTCGACATATGATCGAGCGCGCCAGCCACGGTGTCTTCGCTGCCTTGTCCCGTTATCCCGCCGCGGTCGCAGACGCCAAGCGGCGGGCACATGAGCTGAAGTTCACGATGTCGTGCGATGATGAGGTCGGTCGGATGCTCGCCGCGCTCGCTGCAGCCGTTCCACCGGGCGGCCGCATCCTCGAGATTGGAACGGGCGCAGGCGTCGGCACGGCCTGGATCGTCGACGGATTGGACGAACGCACCGACGTTGAAGTCTGCAGCGTCGAGATCGAGCCGCGATTGAGTGATGCCACGCGTGAGTGGCTGTGGCCATGCTTCGTGAACCTCGTGGCCGGCGACGCCCTGGAACATCTGAACTCGCTCGGCACGTTCAACCTGGTGTTCGCCGACGCGAGTCCCGTCAAGTACACCAACATCGAGTCGGTGCTCGCAAAGCTTCGTCCTGGCGGGATCGTCGTCATGGACGACCTCGGCGGCCCGAGTTTCTCCGAGCGGCAGCGTGCAGACAAGACAGGATTGCGCCGCGCCCTGACGAACCATCCCGACCTTCACACCGTCGACATGGACTGGTCTACCGGCGTCGTCCTCGCCACCAAGTCGATGTCGAGGGTTCACGCGCCGGCGGCGCCCGCCGCGATGGTCACGAGGCACGAGTCTGTCGGCACTTAGTTCCGACGGACGACCGTGTCGCCAAGAAACAAGGCGTCCATCTCCGAGCCGGCGAACGTGCGCAACGCGTCCGCCGGTGTTTCCACGATCGGCTCTCCTGAGACGTTGAAGGACGTGTTCAGAAGGACCGGAACGCCCGCCACCGATTCGAAGGCCCTCAGCAAGTCGTAGAAGAGCGGATTCTGGGCGCGACCGACGGTTTGCACACGGGCCGTTCCGTCCACGTGTGTGACCGCTGGCAACGAAGCCGTACGGATCGGCACGACCCGTAGCATGACGGGCGACGCACCTTCAACGTGAAAGAATTCCGCCGCGCGCTCCATGGTCACCGCCGGGGCGTATGGGCGAAAGGCCTCGCGATGCTTGACGCGGCGATTCAGAATGTCTTGCATCTGCGGGTTTCGCGGGTCGGCGAGGATGCTTCGGTTGCCGAGCGCCCGCGGACCGAATTCGCTTCGTCCCTGAAACCAGCCAATCACCGAGCCCCCGGCCAACGCGGCGGCAGCACGACTCAGAAGCTCGGGCCGGGCCAGCTTCGTGACCGTGCCGGTGTAGCTTCGAAGCGCGTGCTCGACGTCGTCCGACGTGTACTCGCGACCGTAATAGTCGGTCACCGCCTCCGGGACGCGCTCGCCAGTGAAAGCATGATGGACGGCCAGCGCGGCGCCGATGGCGGTGCCGTTGTCCTCGCACGAACTGTTCATATGCAGTCTGAGACCAAGTTGCTTCCTCAGATACTCGTTCGCGATGCCGTTGAGCGCGACACCGCCGCTGTAACACACCGTATCGGTCGGGTACCGCGCCTGAAGGAATCGAACGAGGTCCACCAGAAACTGGTTCGTCGACTGCTGTACATGCGCAGCAATGTTCTCGTAGTGCCGAACGCCCGTAACATCCGCGCAGGCGTCGTTTGGTGTGTTGAACCTGTCGACCAGCGTCCGGAGATCGATGTGCGTCTCGCCCCGGCTGTCCATCGACAGTGTTTCCAAGTGCGCGTAAACTGTCGGGTCGCCGTATGGAGCCAGCCCCATCACCTTCCCGGCTTCGTGACGATCGCCGTGACAGTAGAGCGCCGCCCATTCCCACAGATGTCCAGGGCTGGCCATCCATCGAGCACGCACCGCGTTGATGCTGTCGCTGGTCTGGCCGCACGGTTCTTCGCCGTACGCGACCTTGTAGATGAGCTCGAGGTTGGCGCCGTCGAAGGCATACGCCGACACGGATTCCTTCCCGCCGTCTCGAATCAACTTGAGGGCATTACGCTCCCGTTCCTTGATATCGAGGCGCGGCCGCTGCGATTCGTAGGACCCTGCGCCGTCACACACCAGCACAATCGATCGGTCCAGCGGCGAATAGTGAAGCGCGTATTCGGCGTGTGCGAGGTGGTGGGGCACGCTGACGAAGCGAGGCAGCGAGGACAGAGCGAACACCGGCGCACCCGGGATCGCGAAACCTGCTGGGGCCACGTCCCAGGGCGTGCTCGTCGCGATCGCGGCGAGGTCGGGCAGATCGATGCCGGCGTACTGAAGACAGTAGCTGATTACCTGCACGGCCTCGCTTCCCAACCGCTCGATCGTGAGGGGATGGCGCTTCCGGCGAGTAAGGCGCTCGGTCTGGACGGCGACGACGACGCGACCGTCTTTAATGAGCGCGGCGGCCGAATTATGGCTGCCGGCTAGACCCAGGACCCACATCGTTGCACGCTCCTCGGCGCCATAAGTCTACAGCCCATGCCGCCATACTTACAGCGACTGTCACTTCGATGACTCCCGACGACTACATCAATTACCGCGCTACTTCGGAAGCCCGCACTGTTGGCGAGCTGTATGGTACCGAGAACTTCTGCCACTTTCTCTACAGTCTCGTCAAAATGGATCGCCCGTCCATCGTCATCGAATTGGGGTGTGGCGGTGCGGCGACGACTTTAACGGTGAGCCAGGCGCTGAAAGAGAACGGGCACGGGCATGTATGGACAGTCGACAACGGCGCTGACTGGAGCATCGACACGATCCGTCGCGCGTGCCAGCTTCCGTTCGGCACATTTGACGACGACGAGCCGTATGGCGCGTTCATTCGACGAGTGCTCGAAACACTTCGATTGTCTGATGTGGCGACGCTCGTCGAGATGAATCTCGACGGTTCGACTTGGTTCGCGCCAGACGCCGGACGCATCGACATGCTCTACTCGGATGCGATTGGCTGCAGCGTTGAAGGCTGCGTGTCGATCTTCAAGTACTATCTGCCACGGGTCAGTTCCTTCAGCTCGATCTTCATCGACCGCGCCGGCACCATCAATCATGTCTTCTTATTCCTGCAGTATGTGGTCGATCAGTTCAATATCGGCAAGATTCCGTGGGACCTGCTCGACGGTGTGGATGACAATGGACGCTCCGCCATCGAGCGACTGGTCAGGACCTGCGAGTTCCAATTGATTAATCTCACCGACACGAAGCACGGCAAGAAGAACTGGGTGCAGAACAGCAGGGCGTGGATCAAGATCCAGCCTGTCGACTATCGACCGCACAACGATGTGATCAGTTTCGGTTCCATTCCACGCCCGTGGGAGAAGTGAGCGTCGGCTCGCTCTCGCACTAGATGAGTATTAGCTGACTGGGCACAAGGCCACGGGGCGTGGTCGCGAGCCCGGTGGTCAGATAACGGGCGTTATGTTCCTGTCGCAGAGGGAGAGGGCTGCAATGACTAGCTATCGGGGCGTCGTACGCATTTACCGCCCGGGAGAGATGGCGGCATTAAATCGGAAGTATCGCGACGAGTGGAGAGAGGCGTTTTTGAAGACAAAGAGAGTTGTCTATATGGACTTCCCACGGTATCGTGGACACGCCGCTGCCTCACGCCGAGGCCTGTTCGAAGGCTTCGGGACTGACGCCGCCCAGGTGGCTGTGGCGGCGGGTACGATTGTAGAAGACCTCGATGTAGTCGAACACGTCGGCGCGCGCGAGCTGCGCGGGTTTTGTAGATGCGTTTGCGGATGCGTTCCTTCTTCAGGCTGCTGAAGAAGGATTCGGCGACCGCGTTGTCCCAGCAGTTGCCGCGGCGGCTCATGCTGGGATCGAGGTGGTTGGCCTGACAGAACCGTGACCAGTCATCGCTGCCGTACTGCGTTCCCTGATCCGAGTGCACGATCACGCGCTCTTTCGGTTTGCGCCGCCACAGCGCCATCAGGAGCGCGTCGAGAACCAGTTCGCGCGCCAGCGTCGGCTTCATCGACCAGCCGATGATTTTGCGTGCATACAGGTCCATGACGACCGCGAGATACAGCCATCCCTGCCAGGTTCTGATGTAGGTGATATCGGTGACCCACGCGCGGTCAGGAGCAGTGACTGTGAAGTCGCGATTGAGCCGGTTCGGCGCCAGGATCGAGGGCCGCCCAGCAATCGACCGTGGCGCTTTGTAGCCCCGTATCGCCTTGATCTTGTGGCGGCGCATGATCCGCGCCACGCGATGCTTGCCGCAGGTTTCGCCGGCTTCGCGCAGATCTCCGAAGACTCGAGGCGCGCCGTACACACCGCCGCTGATGGTGTAGGAATCGCGGATGAGCCCGAGGAGGCGCTCATCTTCAATCGCGCGATCTGATAGCGGCTTATGGAGCCACTTATAGAAGCCCGCACGCGCGACGCGCAGCACGCGGCACATCGTGGCGACCCTGAACTCATGCCGGTGCTCGTTGATAAAACGGTACTTTACTCGGGCTCCCTGGCAAAGTACCGCGCGGCTTTTTTTAGGATATCGCGTTCTTCTTCGGTCCGATGCAGCTGGGCCCGCAGCTTCAATATCTCGCTCTTCGCTTCAATCAGCTCGGAGGCTTGTTTCTCGGTCTTGTCGGGAGTGACAGCCTTCACCCATTGGTAAAGGCTGTGGCTCGAAACGCCGAGCCGGGCCGAGACTTCCGCAACCGAATAACCGCGATCAACAATCTGGCGAACGGCTTCTTGCTTGAATTCCGGGGTGAACCGCTGGGTACTCATGGACCTCCTCCTATGCTCAAATCATAGGCGCGGAGTGCTCACGAAACCCGGGGAAGTCCAATCATAGGCGCGGAGTGCTCACGAAACCCGGGGAAGTCCATTAGCTAACTCGACACGTCTTCGAATTTGGGGAGGGTTCATATAAGCGCGTGCATTCGCCAGAACCGGCGCAACCCTGTGTTCGCTCCTATCCCTTTGCGCACATTGGAGCACCGATCAAGTGGACTCGCGCACTCGGCGGTCAACCTGGGGTGACTCCGAACCTCGTTACGGATGAGGTCTATGAGCGGCGCAGCAACCGCAACCGCATCGTATGAGCCATATAGGCCGGCGCGGGTACACACCGCTCACCGACTCCGTTATGGTGGATGAAATGGTTGAAATTATCTTAATAGTCATATGAGTCGTTGATATTACTAACAGACTTGGCGGATGGGGTGGGATTCGAACCCACGAAGGACTTGCGCCCTTGCCGGATTTCAAGTCCGGTGCATTCGACCACTCTGCCACCCATCCGGCGCTCCGCGCGAAGCACCGATTCGCGGCCCTTGAATCGCAGCGCGGCAGCCGCATATTACCAACTCGCATAGGGTAGGGTGCCGGCGAAACGCGGAACCGGCCTAGCTTTCTGCTACTCTAATGGCCTTGCAAAGGTCCCCTGGGACCGCTGATGGAGGGAACGATGGATTCCAAGTTTGAGCCTGTGATGTCGGGTAGAACGCCCGCCGCGATGCCGCCGGCATCGATTCCGGTTGCCGTCGACTCGAATCGCGTATTGCGCAACACGTACTGGCTGCTTGCGCTGTCGCTGCTGCCGACGATTGCCGGCGCGTTCGCCGGCATGGAATTCAATTTCATCGCACTCTTCAAGGCGGCGCCGATCATGACGCCGCTGCTGATGCTCGCAGTGATGTTTGGATCCCTGTGGGTGGTCACGCTGTTGCGCAACAGCGGCTGGGGCGTGGCTGCGCTTTTCGGATTCACGTTCATCGCCGGGCTCATGCTGACGCCGATCCTGACGGTCGCCGGCGGGTTGCGCAACGGCGGGCAGCTTGTCGCTTTGTCGGGGGGGCTGACGGCGTCGGTGTTCTTCGCCCTCGCGGCGTACGCCACGGTGTCGAAGCGTGACTTCAGCTTCCTCGGCAGGTTCCTGTTCGTCGGCGTGATCCTGCTGCTCGTCGCGATGGTGGCGAACCTGTTCTTCCAGGTGCCGGCGTTGTCGCTTGCGCTTTCCGCGATCGCCGTGCTGATCTTCTCGCTCTATCTGCTCTACGACTTGAGCAACATCGTGCGCGGTGGCGAGACGAATTACGTGATGGCGACGATGAACCTGTTCCTCGACCTCTTCAACATCTTCGTCAACCTGCTCAACCTGCTGATGGTGTTCTCGGGGCAGCGGGACTGACCAGCCGGAGAAGACGAAAAAGGGCGGCTGTTTGCCGCCCTTTTCGTTTGTGCGCCGGCAACAACGCTCAGGCGAAGAAATTCAGGACGGCGTCCAGGCCGCAATAGTTGATTGCGTACATCGCCTGCGCGCGCACGAGCGGCTTCGCGCGATAAGCGACCGAGACGTCCGCAATCGCTAGCATCGGCAGGTCGTTGGCGCCGTCGCCGATCGCCACTCCGATGCGACCGGCCGTCACGATCTCCGCGCGGAGCTCCGCGAACTTGGCGGCCTTGACCTGCGCGTCGACGATCGACCCCTTGATGCGCCCCGTGAGCTTGCCGTCCGCGACTTCAAGCGTGTTGGCAATGGTCGCATCAAGGCCCAGCCGCGCGCGCAGGCGCTCGGTGAAAAACGTGAAGCCGCCGGACACGAGCAGGACTTTCGCGCCCACCGCCTTGAACCCGGCGATCATCCGTTCGGCGCCCGGCGAAAGCTTGAGCCGCTCGTCGTAGACGCGCCGCAGCGAATCCTCGGGCAGGCCTGCAAGCAGCGCGACCCGCTCCTCCAGGCTCTGGCGGAAATCGAGTTCGCCCCGCATCGCGGACGCCGTGATCGCTGCGACCTCCGACTTCCGACCTGCCAGATCGGCAATTTCGTCGATGCACTCGATGGCGATCAGCGTCGAATCCATGTCCATCGCGACCAGCCCGACGCGGTCGCGGACAAGGTCCGGAGGAACGAATGCGAAGTCGATGCGCGCAGCGGCACAGAAATCCGCGACGCCAGCGCGCGATTCGATGCGCGCCAGCCGGTAGGCCTGCGGACCGCCGCCCTCGATTGCACGTACGGATTGCGATCCGCAGAGTGCGCCGATCTGCGTCAGCTCCGCCGCGCCGATGACGGGCGCCTGAACGACGAGATCCATGCGACTAGCGGTCCTTAGGCCGCGGTGCGGGGATGGACATGGATGTCCGCTCGCGCCCGTCAATGCCGCAACTTGCGCCCGGAGGGGCGGTCGCTCCGAGCGAGCGGTTCGCTGTATTTCGGGCGGGCGACAGGCGCTGGTGCTTCCGGCGCAGCCTCGTCCGCCAGCGTGAAATCGATCTTCGTCGCTTCGAGGTCGACGCGCGCCACGGTGACCCGCACGCGGCCCGCGAGCTGAAACACACGGCCGCTCCGCTCGCCGATCATCGCGTGGTGATTGGCATCGAAGTGGAAATAATCGCGCCCGAGCTCGGTGACATGGACCAGCCCGTCGATGTTGAGATCGTCGAGCGTCACGAAGATGCCGAAGCTCGTGACGCCGCTGATCGTCCCGCCGAACGTTTCGCCGACCTTGTCCTGCATGAAATAGCACTTGAGCCAGTTCTCGACGTCGCGCGTCGCATCGTCGGCCCGTCGCTCGGTGAACGAGCAATGCTCGCCCAGCTCGGCCCACGATGCTCCATGGGGCTTGTACACGGCGCCCGCAAGTACCGCTTTGATCGCCCGGTGCACGAGCAGGTCCGGGTAACGCCGGATCGGCGACGTGAAATGCGCGTAGGCTTCATAGGAAAGCCCGAAGTGACCGACGTTGTCAGGGCGATAGCGTGCCTGCTGCAACGAGCGTAGCAGCACGGTCTGCAGCAGCGCGTAGTCGGGCCGATCCTTGATGCGCAGCAGGAGCGCGGCGTAGTCCGATGCAGTCGGATCGTCGCCGCCAGGCAGCGACAATGCGCAGCTCGCGAGAAAATCGCGCAGCGCCGCGAGCTTTTCCGGCGTCGGACCTTCGTGCACGCGATAGAGCGCGGCGTGTTTTTGCCGCTCGAGGAACTGCGCGGTGCAGACATTGGCCGCCAGCATGCATTCCTCGATCAGCTTGTGCGCGTCGTTGCGCACGACCGGAACGACACGAACGATCTTGCCCTTGACGTCGAATTCGAGCTGCATCTCGACCGTGTCGAAGTCGATGGCGCCGCGCGCCTCGCGCGCCGCCTTGAGCGCGTGGTAGAGGCCATAGAGATGCTGTAGATGCGGCAGCAGCGGCTTTGCCTCGCGTGGCGCTTTCTTCGGATCCGAGAGCCAATTCCAGACCTGCGTGTAGGTGAGACGAGCAATCGAATGCATCACGGCGGCGTAGAACTTGTAGCTTTCGATTACACCCACGGCGCTCACGTCCATCTCGCACACCATGCAGAGCCGATCCACGGCCGGCTTCAGCGAACAGAGCTCGTTCGACAAAGCCTCCGGCAGCATCGGGATCACCCGGCGCGGGAAATAGACGGAGGTGCCGCGCTCGCGCCCGTCCCGATCGATGGCGTCGCCGTCGCGCACGTAATGCGAGACGTCGGCGATCGCTACGATCAGGCGAAACCGGTCGCCCTTGGGCTGGCAATACACGGCATCGTCGAAATCCTTCGCCGTTTCACCGTCGATCGTGACGAGCGGAAGTGAGGTGAGATCGACCCGTCCATTGCGGTCGCCCGCCCGTACATCCTTCGGCAGGCGATCCGCCTGTTTTTTGGCGGCAACCGAAAACTCGTGGGGCAAATCGTGTTTGCGCAACGCGATCTCGATCTCCATGCCAGGGTCCGTGTAGCTTCCCAGCACCTCGATGACGCGCACGATCGCCTCGCGCTGCGGCGACGGCTGCTCGATGACCTCGACGACAACGACATCGCCCGACCTCGCTTTGCCGCGCTCGCCCGGCGGCACCAGAAGATCCTGGTTGATCCGACGATTCTCGGCGACGACGAACGCGATGCCGCGCTCCTCGTAGAATCGGCCCACGATCGTCCGGTTGGCCCGCTCGAGGACGTCGACGATTTCACCTTCGGGGCGCCCGCGCCGGTCGGTGCCAATTTGCCGCGCAGTGACGCGGTCCCCGTGCAGCACCTTGTGCATTTCCTTGGCGTCGAGAAACAGGTCGGCACCGCCCTCGTCGGGAACCAGGAATCCGAAGCCGTCCGGATGACCTTGTACGGTGCCGGTGACGAGATCGAGTTTGGCAGCGACACAGAGTTCGCCCTTGCGATTCACCATCAGCTGCCCGTCGCGCTGCATCGCTTCGATCCGACCGACAAACGCTTCGCGCGCGCGCCGGTCGACCGCCATTGCGCGCTGAAGCTCGGCAAGCGGCAGCGGGACGCCTGCGTCCTTCAACGCGTCGAGGATCGCGGCACGCGATGGCAGCAACGTGGGATCGATGTCGCCTTCGCGGCGACGCGGCGCGGCGGCGGTTTCGCTTCGGCGCGGCGGACGCCGGCCTGCGCCGGCAGTGAGGCGCGATCGCTCCGTCTGATCACGCGTTGCTTCGGATTTCGGCGCGCGCGGAGCTTTGGAGGAGCGCTGCTTTTTTGACAAGAGTAGGGTGTAAAAAGTAGAATGATAGGTTGCGGTCGCCCAGGTGGCGGAATTGGTAGACGCACTAGGTTCAGGTCCTAGCGGTGGCGACACTGTGGGGGTTCGAGTCCCTTCCTGGGCACCAGATTTTCAAGTTCGACCGCACGATTGACGACAGGCGCCCGGCGCCTGTTTTTTTTGGAGCGCCGATGCTCGCCCATCCTCGTGCCGCCGCAAGCACGCGGAATCAGGTTGCCGCCAACTATACTCCGGATACGCGTGCCGCTCCGCGTCCGTCTTGGGCTAACGGGCTGGTGATATCCCACGGACCACGTTACCGAGGATTTCATACAACGCGTAATAGCTTCCCTCGAGGCCGCGGATGCTCGGTATGAAGTCGCGCCAATCTGCCACGGCGTACGTGGGAGTCCCCGTCGGCGCGGCAATAGCGTCGATGCCGGCGGCCGCGAATTCGGCGCTTGCCCGGCGCATGTCGAAATCGTGGGCGACCAGCACGACACGATGGATCCCCTGCGGTTGCAGGATCGCGGCCGAGCGAATTGCATTCTCGCGCGTATTTCGGGATTGATCCTCGACCCAGTTCACATCGACACCGAACTCGCTTTCCAGCGATTGCTTCATGAGCTTCGCCTCGGTCTCGCCGCCCGTCACCGAACCTCCCGTCACGAGAATCGGCAGCCCCGTAAGCCGCGCGACGCGGGCGCCGTAACGCACCCGTTCAAGCATTAGATGCCCGAGCGTGTCGCCGCCGTACTCGGGCGCGTCGGGGCGAATGCCCCCGCCCAGTATCACGATCGCCTGCGCGCTCTTCGCCCGCTCGAGGTCGAGCACCGGCGAACCGCCGATACCTTGCCGCAGCAAATTCGATACGACCGGCATCGAAAGCAGAAAAAGCGACAAGATGCCGATAAGCACCAGAGACCGGCCCAAGCGTGGATGACTGCGGACGACGACGAGTCCGAATGCGGAGACGAGCAGCGATCCGGTAGGCGGCAGGACGAGCTGTTTCAGCAGCGCCTTCACCCAGTACGGATCGATCAAGGGCGAACCTTTTGCAGCAAGTCGCGCAGATGGTTGGCCGGTATCGCGTACGTGATGCCGCTTGGCTGCGTAAGCGTAGTCTCCTTCGTGCCCTTCACGAAGACCATGTTGACGATTCCAAGAACCTCTGCCGACGCTGGATCGTAGATGGGACTGCCGCTGCTTCCGGGGTAGGCCGTCGCATCGAGCTGGAACACAGGAAATGAACCGCTTGCGAGGCGGCGGATCACACTTGGGTTGAGTTCGGCGGACCGCGACTGTGGAATTGCAATCGGCGTGATCGCTGAGACCATGCCGCGATGCGTCACCGGATAAGGACCGAGCACCGCTCCAATCGGGAAGCCCGTGAATAGGATCGCCTGTCCTTCGGTGACGCCGTCGGAATCGCGCAGCTTCAATGCGGGCAATGCATCACCGCCGATCTTGAGCACGGCGAGATCGGAACCGGGATCCACGGCCAACTGCTTGGCTTCGCGAAATCGCGCTTTATCCCCGCTGCCGGATATCAGAACGCCGAGAAGCTCGAGACGCGACGCATCGAGCGCGCCCGGCAGCACATGTGCGTTCGTCGCGACGAGCGTACCGTCGCCGATAACGAACCCCGTTCCCCTGAACTTGAACGGGGGTGTGCGCGTGCTCTCGTAGGTTCCGATCGCGACAATGGAACTCTTGACGCGTCCGATCGCTGCTGTCGCGTCGTGAGCGTTGGTGGGACCAGCGACTGCGCACAGCATCCCCCACGCAATCAGGCGCAACCAGTGCGATCCGGCGGCGGGACGTGGGTGCATCGCGATCGCTACCGTTGCGCGCTGCTTTCGGTCAGGATCGGCGAGGGTGCGACCACGCGGGGATCGAAGGCGTGCGACTCGTTTCGGAACAGTCGGCGTACGCGCCGCACGTAGTCACGCGTTTCCGGGAACGGCGGGATGCCTCGATACCTGTCGACAGCCGCTTCGCCCGCGTTATACGCTGCGACTGCCAGCGCGACCTGCCCCTCGTAATACGCGAGCAGCCAGCGCAAGTATGCAAGGCCCCCGCGAAGATTCTCCTTGACGTCATAGACGTTCCGGACGTTGAAGCGGCTCGCCGTCTCGGGAATGAGCTGCATCAATCCGCGCGCATTCTTCGGCGAGCGCGCCGCCGGCTCGAAGTTCGATTCGACGGCGATGATTGCGAGCGCAAGCCGCGGATCGAGCGCGTAGCGGGGCGCGAGCAACAGCACCTGATTGGCGATTTTCTGTTTGCCGGGAGGAAGCTCGGCAAAGGGATCGGCGCTCGACCTCGGCGACAGTATCCGGCGGGGGCTCGGGTGGACGCATGCAATCCGGCAATGCGCCACGATCGCCACCGACGAAGCGCAGCATCCTCCCGGCTTCGACATGCCCTGCGGCCGCGGCGAGCGCGAAGAGCGACGCGGCCATCGCTTCGTCGTGCGCGACGCCACGCCCATTGGCGTACATCCAGCCCAGGCTGAATTGCGCCTCGGAATCTCCATCGCGCGCGGCGGCACAGTACAACGCCGCGGCCTTGAGCGGATCCTTCGGTACGCCCTCGCCGTGCTCGTAGGCGAGCGCTTGCGCGACCAAGGCTGGCCCCGAATTCACCGCATTGGATTCGGAGATGCTTTCCGACGCGCTCGCCTGCGCGCTGAGCACAACAAGGGCAGCCGCGAACCAGGATGCGGTGACAGTCGACGCGAGGCTCCGTCGCCGGCTTTCAGTCGTCACCGCGAGCATGGGGCATTTCCAGCGTCCGCCGAGCGGCAGGCGGGATCGAGCGAGTTTCGTACCAGGGAAGCGCATCGCGCATTCCCGAACGCACGTCGTGCGTTGGTTGATACCCCAGCAGGCGGGACGCCTTGGAGATATCGGCCTGCGAATGGCGGACATCGCCCGGACGAAAATCGTCGTGAATCGGCGGCGCCTTGCCTAGTTCCGGGTGGCGCTCACCGAGCAGATCGCAAAGCATCGCGTGAAGGTCGTTGAGGGACATGCGGCCACCAACGGCGATGTTGTAGATCTGGTCCAGTGCCTCGGATCGGGTCGCCGTCGCCGCCAGCAGATTCGCTTGCACGATGTTGGCAACCGGACAAAAATCGCGTGTCGTCTCGCCGTCGCCATGAATCACCACCGGAAGGCCGCGCAGCATACAGTCGACCCAGCGCGGGATCACCGCGGCGTAGGCACCCTCCGGGTCCTGCCGGGCTCCGAACACGTTGAAATAGCGCAGCCCGACCGTCGTCGTTCCGTAACAGCGGTGGAACACGTCCGCATAAAGCTCGTCGACGAGCTTCGTGACCGCATAGGGAGACAGCGGACGCCCGATCGTGTCCTCTACCTTGGGCAGCCCCGCATGGTCGCCGTAGGTCGAGCTCGACGCGGCGTAGACGAATCGCCTAACGTTGGCGTCGCGTGCCGCGATGAGCATGTTGAGAAAGCCCGTCGCGTTCGTCGCGTGCGTTTGCAACGGGTCCTCCAGCGATCGCGGAACCGACCCAAGCGCGGCCTCGTGCAGTACGATGTCGACGCCGTTGCACGCTCGCCGGCACGCGGCGAGGTCCACGATATCGGCCTCGATCCAGGTATGCCGTCGCCACGCGTCCTGACCTACGGCGTCGCGGACAGCGTCGAGATTGTGGCGGTGACCGGTCGCGAAATTGTCCAGGCTGACCACTTGCTGGCCCAAGCGGAGCAATGCCTCGAGCAGATGCGATCCGATGAATCCTGCGCTGCCCGTGACGAGCCAGCGCCTCGGCTGCTCACGCAAGGCGGAGCAGGCAGCCGCGTAGGGGACGGCGGTGCGCTCGCTCTCCGGCATCAGAGTCTCCACACCTGGATGCCATGCGCGTTTAGCGCCGCCATGTCGGCCTGGCTCTTCACGTCGACGTAGAGTCCGTTCGGCGCGATCTTGGCGACGAAATCACCGATCGGACGCTGCGTCAACTCGCGATGGGCGACTGCCGCCACCAAAGCATGGGACCGGGGAAGCGCTTCCCAGGACGTCAGCTTGACGCCGTATTCATGCATTGCCTCGGCCGGGATCGGCAATCGGGTCGTGAACATGGACGTTCGTGCCGAACGATTCCAGCTCGCGGACGACATCGATGACGCGCGAGTTGCGCAAATCCGGGCAGTTCTCCTTGAACGTGAGGCCGAGCACGGTGACGTTCGCGCCTTTCACCTGACAACCGGACTGGATCAACTGCTTGACCGTCTGTTCGGCGATGTATTTGCCCATCCCATCGTTGATCCGGCGCCCGGCGAGGATCACCTGCGGGTGATAGCCGAGCTTGTCGGCCTTGTGCGTCAGATAATAAGGGTCGACGCCAATGCAATGCCCGCCGACGAGCCCCGGCCGGAACGGCAGAAAATTCCATTTGGTTCCCGCCGCTTGCAATACCTCCATCGTGTCAATGCCGATCTTGTGGAAGATCAGGGAAAGCTCGTTCATCAACGCGATGTTGAGATCGCGCTGCGTGTTCTCGATGACCTTGGCCGCTTCGGCAACCTTGATGCAGCTCGCTCGATGCACGCCGGCGATGACGATGCTGCCGTAGATCGCGGCGACGCGCTCCAGCGTTTCCGGCGTGTCTCCCGACACGACCTTGGTGATTCTCGTCAGCGAGTGCTCGCGGTCGCCGGGATTGATGCGCTCAGGGGAGTAGCCAACGAAGAAATCGCGGCGCCATTGCATTCCCGAGTGCCTTTCGATGACGGGGATGCAGATCTCTTCGGTGGCCCCCGGATAAACCGTCGACTCGAACACGACGGTCGCGCCGCGCTTCAGGTTGCGGCCGACCGATTCGCTGGCGCCGAGGAGGGGTCCGAAGTCCGGCTGATGGGCTTCGTCGACCGGCGTCGGAACGGCGACGATGATGAAGTCGGCGAGTCGGAGCTGCGTCGGATCGTCGGTGACCGCGAGCTTGGTCGCGGCGCGCAGCTCCTCGGTGCTTACTTCGCGTGTCGGATCGACATGGCGGCGATACGCTTCGATCTTCGCAGCCGAAAGGTCGAATCCCACGGTCCGGAATTTCTTTCCGAACTCGACGGCAAGCGGAAGCCCGACGTAACCGAGGCCGACGATGGCGATCGTGGCATCATCGATCATGGTTATTATCTGCCCTCACGCCGTGAAGTTTCGAGAAGTCCGGAAGTTCCGGCGGCGTTCCTCAGCCGTCCACGCAGGCGCACCTCATAGCTCCTTCAACATCTTCTGCGCTTCGTCGCGCACTTCGGACGCCTGATCAAGCCTCGCGAGCGCCAGGAGCTCGGTCTTTGCGGCTGCCTTGTCGCCGGTCTTCAGCAATGCCTTGGCAAGATGCATGCGAATGTCGTTCTCGCCTGGCGAGGCATGTGCGGCAGTCTTGAGCAGATCGAGACCTCGCGCCGCATCGCCGTGCTGAACGAGGATCCAGCCGAGCGTATCGAGCACCGCGGATTGGTCGGCGTAAGAACGTAGACCTGCTCGGCGTACTTCCGGGCCCTCGGATCGCCCACCTCGTTCAGGAGCCACGCGAGGTTGTTGAGGTATAGCGCGTTGTTAGGCGCGATTTCGAGCGCGGCTTCGTACTGCCGAATGGCAGCGGGGTAGTCCTTCTTGCGAAGATTCTGCTGGGCAACGAAAGCGCGCAGCGCAACTTCCTTCGGGTGATCCTTGAACCATTTGTCGGCCATCGCCGTCGCCTCGGCTTGCTTTCCCGCGTTTTGCAGCGCGTTGTAGCGACGAATCGCGATGGCCGGCAATGGTTGGCGCGAAAGCGCTTTGCCGAAGGCGGCAGCAGCTTCCGGCCATTCTTTCCGAAGCACGAACGCATCGCCTTCGATCGCATATCCGATGGCGCGATCCGGATTGTTCTGTTGATATTTGCGTCCCTCCGCGATTGCGCTCTCGGGACGGCCCGCGCTGAAATAGGCGGCGGCCATCGCGGCCCACGCTTCGGGGAGGTCGGGCTGGATCGCAAGCGCTTGCCGCAGCGATTCGATTGCGCCGTCGTAGTCCTTCGCAACGAGTTGCGCTTCCGCGAGCTTCAACAGCGCCGCCGCATTCTGCGGCTGAACGCGCACCCAATGCTTGAATGTTTCAACCGCCTGCGTAGTCGACCCGCTGGCCGCC
Source organism: uncultured beta proteobacterium (assembly GCA_963724975.1). GTDB lineage: Bacteria > Pseudomonadota > Gammaproteobacteria > Burkholderiales > Casimicrobiaceae > CAIWHR01. The sequence continues at coordinate 188,103 of CAVRXB010000010.1, forward strand.
TGGATTGAGCCGAGCGCACTGAGGACCACGGGATCGTCGGGCAGCGCAGCCTGGGCGGATTGCGCCGCGACGAGAGCCGCGCTTGGGGTCGCGCTTATCCACAAGATACGAGATCAGCGATAAGCGCGGACGGGCGACGTCGGATTTGCCGCGATGGCGCGCTCGAGTATTGCGGTGACCTCGCTCACGCGGTGCCCCGGTAGTAGCAAGGAGCTCGGCCTGCGCAAGCAGCAGCGTCTCGTTGTTCGGATCCTTGGCGAGCATCGCAGCGTAACGCTTGCTGGCGGCGTCGACATTGCGGTCTGCCAGATCGAGCCGCGTGAGGTTGTACGCGGCGTTGAAGAATGCCGGATCTACTTCCAATGCCTTGTTGAAGCCCGCCCGCGCGGACTTGGTGTCGCCCTTTGCGAGATAGACCGTGCCTTTGAGGCTATAGGGAACAGGGCTTGCAGGTTGCTTCTTTTCGAGCGCCGAAACCGCACCCAGCGCCTTGTCGAATTCGTTCCGGCGCATGTAGGCGCTCACAAGCGCCAAGTCCGCCACGTTCGACGACGTATCGGTTTTCGCCAACGCGTCCAGATCCCGCAATGCGCGCTCCGTGTCGCCGGTCGCGAGCCGCACCTGGGCGAGCTCGACTTGCCCCGCGACGTTGCCCTTGTCGAGCTGATTCGCCTTTTCGAAGTACTCGGTCGCTTTCGCCGGATCGTTGGAAGCGAGGTACGCCTCCCCCGCAGTCCGCAGCAGCCGCGGATTGTCCGGCACCCGTCGCAACGCCGGTTCGAGCACTTCGAGCGCCTGCATCGGGCGCCCGCTGCGCAAATAGATCGACGCCAGCAGTTGTCGCGCGTTGATCTCGTTGGGAGCCCGGGCGATCACCTTGCGCATCGCGTCTTCGGCAGCGGCGCTCGCCCCGGTCTGGTAGCTGATGAGTCCCGCGAGATAAATGCTCGGCAGATGGTCGGGCGCGATCTTGAGCGCTTGCAGGATCGCGTCCTTTGCATGCGCCTGATCGCCGCGGGCGGACGAGACGAGTGCGTCCGAGTAGAACGTGAGGACGTGTCCCGGCGCCGCCTTTTTGAGACCCTCGAGCTGGGCTGCCGCCCGGTCGAGCTGCTTCGACTGTACGAGGAGGGGGATCACGACGCTCCTCGGCCGGATATCGCCGGGCGTTGTCTCGATGGCGCGTTCCAGTGTCACAATCGCGTCGTCGCGCTTGCCCTGCGCAAGCTGCAACTCGGACTTGAGCAGCGCCGCATCGATATCGCCCGGCTTTTCCGCAAGCACTTCGTCGATGATTTTCTGCGCTTGCGGCAAGTCGTTTTCCCGTGCCGTCAGCCGCGCCTGCACGACCCGTGCGCTGATACTCTTGGGGTTCGCGGCAAGCGCGTTGTCGATGGCCGATCGCGCCTCCTTTCGGTCGCCCAGGTTGAGATGGGCGATTGCGAGCGAAGTGCCGAGATCGGCGCGCGCGCCGGCGCTGTCCAACGACATTCCGCCGAACTCCGAAATTACCTTCCGATAATCTCCCTGGCGCAGCAAGGCCCGTGCGACCAATGTATTCGCCTCATCGGGAGGGTACTTGAGATCGATCGCCTTGCGGGCTTCGGTCTCCGCACCCACCGGGTCGCCTATCTCGAGCAGCGACGTCGCCAACAGGAAGCGTGCCTCGCCGCTATTCGGTGATTTCACCAAAGCATTCTTGAGCTGGATGATCGCCGCACCGTAATCCGATTTCCCCATGTACGATTTTGCCGACGTGATGTACGACGAAGTGTCCGCGCGATCGCACCCGAAGAGCGCCAAAGCAAGGCAAAGGACGGCGACGATTCTCAAAGGCATGGGCAGTTGCATGGAAGTCTTCCTGGGGCAATCTTGTGTCGGGTGGGCGCCTGCTCTACTTGAGCCCGAAGCGGTGCATGAGGTCATAGAGCGTCGGCCTGCTGACTCCTAGCAGCTCGGCCGCCTTGCTCAGATTGCCGTTGACGCGTCCCAGAACTTTCAGCACGGCGGTGCGTTCGGCTTCATCGCGGATCTGTCGTAGGTTGAGCGCGGCGGGCTCCGCATCGCTCGGCGACAGCCCGAGATCCTGCGCGGCGATCGTCGGTCCTTCGCTCATGATGACCGCACGCTTGATGACGTTTTCGAGCTCGCGCACGTTCCCGGGCCATGAGTGCGAATCGATGCTGTCGATCGCGTCGGGCAGCAGGCTCATGCTGCCACGGCGCTGTTCGGCGGCGATTTTCCGCACGAACGCATGCGCGAGTAGGGCGGCGTCGCCCTTGCGTTCGCGCAGCGGCGGGATCTCGACCACGATCTCCGCGAGGCGGTAGTAGAGATCCTCGCGGAATTTTCCCGCCGCAATCTGATCCTTGAGGCTTTGATGGGTCGCGCATACGATCCGCACGTCGACGGGAATTTCCTGTCTGCCGCCGACGCGCTCGATCACCCGCTCCTGCAGAAAGCGCAGCAGCTTGACTTGCAGCGTGAGCGGCAGGTCGCCGATTTCGTCCAGGAAGAGGGTGCCGCTGTCGGCCGTTTCGAACTTGCCGATCGTCTGCTTTGTCGCGCCGGTGTAGGCGCCTTTTTCGTAGCCGAATAATTCGCTCTCGAGCAGCGTGTCCGGTATCGCGGCGCAATTGATGGCGACAAATCGTCGGTCCTTGCGCGGCGACAGGTCGTGCAGCGCGCGCGCGAGAAGTTCCTTGCCGGTTCCCGATTCGCCGAGGATCAGCACACTGACCGAAGTTGGCGCCACCTTTTCGATGGTTCGGCAGACGCGCTGCACTTCCGGGTCGCGCGTGATGATTCCGGACATGGCCGGGGATTGCTGCGCCGTCTGCAGGCGCCGATTCTCGTCCTGCAACTCGTGCACCCGGAACGCCTGATCTATTGTCCAGGTAAGAATCTCGGGCTCGAATGGCTTGGTGCAGAAGTCGTGAGCGCCGAGTGCGATCGCCTTCAGCGCATTGGCGCCGTCGTTCTGGCCAGTGAGTACGATGACCTTGGTGTTCGGCGCGAGCGAATGGATCTCATCGAGCAGAGCCAGCCCCTCGGTTGGGTCGTCCGGCCGCGGTGGAAGCCCGAGGTCCATCGTCACCACGGCGGGCTCATGGCGGCGCAGCAGCGCGATCGCGGACTCGCGGTCGTCGGCGACGATGGTTTCGTACCGATCGAATGCCCAGCGCATCTGTTTTTGGAGCGCCGGATCATCTTCGACGATGAGCAAACGCTTGTGCGCTTCGGTCATGCGACGCCGCCCTTGACTTTGCCGCGGCCTCCGCACTGCCGGGCTGACTCGTTGAGAGCGGGTCGGCCTTCGCACGTGTTCGGCGGCGCGCCCTGCGGGCCTTCGCTTCTACCCTCCGGCGCGCGCGTCGCGCTCATGCGACCTCCCGTATCGATCCCTTGGGCGTTGCCGCGGCATCGGCGAGCGGCAGCAGGAGGCGAACTTGCGTGCCGACGTTCGGCGTGCTGTCGATCGTGATTTGGCCGCCCAGCCCCGTCACGTAGTGCGAGCTTTCGTACACACCGATACCCATTCCCGACGCCTTCGTCGTTTCAAACGGCTTGAAGAGGCGGTCGCGGATGAACTCCGGGCTCATCCCGACTCCGGTGTCCGCGATCTCGATGACCGCCATGCGGCCCTCGGGAAAAAGCCGCACCGTTACTTCACCACGCTCCGCAGTTGCGTCCTGCGCATTCTGCACCAGATGTCCGATGACATGCTTGAGGCGATCTTCATGGCCGAGCGTGCACGTTGCCGGCGTCAGGTCCAGTCGGATCGGCGTCCTGCCGTCCGTTTTGCCGCTTGCGACCCTGCGCACGATACCTTCGAGATCGATGAGGGAAGGGCTGTCGACAGGTGCCGCTCCGGCCCGCAATTGGAGCAGCAGCTTGTTCATGTGCTCGACGACATTCTGCACCGTCGACAGCATGTCGCGCTGGAACTCCGGGTTGTCTCGGTGCCGCTCCGCATTTCGCAGCATCAACGAGAGCTGGGCTACCAGGTTCTTGAGGTCGTGCACGACGAATGCCGACATCCGGTTGAACGCGTCGAATTTGCGGGCTTCCAGCAGGGCCTCGGCGGCGCGCAGGTGACCGAGGTAGCTCGCCGCCTGCCGGCTCGCTGTCTTCAGCAAATCGCGCAGTTCCCAGTTGAGCTCGATTGCCGCTCGCGGCGTCGACAGGATGACGAATCCGATGAGATCGTTTCCAGACAGCAAAGGAACGACGAGCCAAGCCGAGGGAACAGCGGTCATCCATGCGGGCAACGTCAGTCCGGGATAGCGTGTCCCGTCGGATGCATATTCCTTGAGGTCGATCACCCAGCCCATGCGCTTGAGGAAGTCGGCGAGCGGGCCGCCGGCTGGCTCGATGGCGTCGAACGCGGCCATATTCCACCGCGAAACCGGATGGAAGCTTTCATCTTCCTCGCGCAGCCAGAGCGCGCCTCCCGGGCTTTCGACCAGGTCGGCGAGCGCCTGGATCGCGGATTCCTGCAAGCCGTGCGGGGAGTTCTCCGCGGCGAGCGTGCGCGTAAACCGCAGCCATTCTTCGCGGTAATCGTAGCGGAAGGAGAAGAAATGCTTGCTGACGAAGACCTTCAGCTTCGACCGAAAGCTGCCCGACGACACCATCAGCACGACCGCGAGCAACGCGGCGAACGAGAGTTCGATCTGAAGCGCGTGTCCCCAATCACCGCCAAAGTAGCGGACGAAGTATCCGGCGCCGGCCACCGCGAGCAGCACGACGCCGGACAGAAGAAGCGCCGTCGAGTGGAATACGGCTCCGCGCGACACGTGCATTTCGATCGACCAACCGGTGTTGCGCGCAGTCGCTACGGCAAGGAACGGAATGATCAGCGCGTTGGCAATGGCACGGGCGATCCAAATATTAGCGTCGAGCACACCGAAGAGCATTGCGTCGGCGTAGAAGAAAAGATCGAAACCGAACACACCCCCAAGGCCGACGCATAAAGGCTTGATCGCCCAACGCGCCTGCGGATGCGCGCGGCGGATCAGCTGCTCGACCAGGATCAAGCCAACGACCGCGAGCGCCAGCCGGACGCCGAATGTCGCCGTTCGGCTTTCGATATCGAGCGCCAGTGCGAACGGCTCGCCGCCCCGCATCAAGAGTGAGATCACGAGCCCCGCTGCCACCAGCACGATGATCCAGCGCGGAAAGCTCGGCGCAGTCGTGACCGGGTCCGTCGCGCGACGGGCGCCCTGAAGCATCGTTCCGAGGAACGCGAACCAGATGGCATAGCGGATCGAATCGAACACAATTGCCGCCGGCCACGCCGCGGACAACGGCCAACGGGCGACCGCGGCATCGGACGCCGCCCAGAGCACGGTCGCCAACGTCGCCGCCATGAGGAGCGCCGCGCGCGAGCTGCGGCGCCACCCGAGTGCCAGCCGGGCGGCAAAGACGGCATAAGCGACCGCCGCGAGGCCGTAGCTCCAGACGGCGGCGGTGGCGAGGGGGCTCTCGGTCACGGCGTCATGGTGTTTGGGAGAAAGGCACGAATCTAACCTGAGTTGTCCGCTCAGCCAAATGGCTTTGACCACGGACATTGCCGGTGATTGCGGCAACACGAACCCGCGCCATTTTGCATCGGGGGCGCAGAAGCCCGTCGCAGAAGTCGATCGATGCGATCGACTTGGATCGCCACGCCGTCAGCGCGCGCCCTCCCCGAGGAGAACGACTCGCACGGTCTCGAGCAGGATAAGGAGGTCGAGAAAAATCGTGTGGTTCTTGACGTAGTACAGGTCGTATTCGAGCTTCTTCATCGACTGCTCGATGGTGGCACCGTAGCTGTATCTCACCTGTGCCCAGCCGGTGATTCCCGGCTTGACGCTGTGGCGGACGCCGTAGAACGGAATCTGTTCGCTCAGCATCGACACGAACGCGGGCCGTTCGGGCCGCGGCCCGACAAGGCTCATCTCGCCTTTGAGAACGTTGATGAGCTGCGGCAGCTCGTCCAACCGTGCCTGCCGCAGAAAGCGGCCGACGCGTGTCACACGGGCGTCGTTCAAGACAGCCCATTCCGCCTGTCCGTTTCGCTCGGCGCCGGCCGACATGCTGCGAAACTTGATCATTGTGAAGGGTTTGCCTTTTTGTCCGACCCGTTCCTGCCGGTACAACACGGGGAAACCCGTCTCCAGCGCGATCAAGAGTCCCACTACGAGCATCAACGGAAGCATCAGGAAGAGCAGGACGGCCGCCGAAACGACGTCGAACGCACGTTTCATGAAGCTGCGCATCCAGCCCTGGCGGAAACCATTGCCATAGATCAGCCAGCTTGGCTTCAACGACGCTATCGAGACGCGCCCGTGAACATCTTCAAAAAAGCGAGCGATATCGGTGACCTGAATGCCGCTCAGCCGGCACTCGAGCAGCTCTTGCAGAGGAAGCACGCCGCCGCGCTGCTCGCGCACGGCAACGATGATTTCGCGTACGCGGAGATGGGCGACCGCCTCTTGCAGCGATTCGCCCCTCGACAAGATGCGTTTGGGCGAGACCGCGACCTCGGCCACTTTATCGAGCTTGAAGAAGCCGGCAATGGTGACGCCAGGCGCTTCGAGCGATGCAAGCGAGGCCTCGACCACGCGCGCGTCGGCGCCCGTTCCAAGGATCAGCACACGATGCGGCAGCAACGTCCGTGCCAATGGCGGCAGGATCACATTGCGAACGAAAAGCAGGCAGACGAATGCGACCAGGATCGCGACACCGAGCGTGTCCCACAACCCGCGACCCGACAGAAGACTGGCGATCAAGTAGGCAGGTGGCGCGCCCACCGCTGCGGCAAAGAACATCCGGGCGACCTGCTGGCGAAAGGCCAGCTTGCGGTCGCGGCGATACAGGCCGAACGCGCCGTTAAGGCAAACCGTCGTGACAGCGAAGATGCATGCCGGCGCAAGCTCGCTCATCAACGGATAGTTCACATAGCCATAGCCGCGAAAACGCAATGCCAGCAAGACCGCGACCGCCGCGCACAAAGCATCCGAAGCCAACTGCAAGAGCGTGATGCCCGGAATGTTTTTTTGCAGAAGGTTCAGCATCGGGCTTCCCAGCGATCGTTCCGGCGGCGGCGCAGCTAGGTGCCGGATGCGATCAATGCGGTCGTATCAGCTTTTTCGCTTCACAAAAATTTCAGTACGCCAAGCCCGCCGTCACCGCTTGCGTACGCTTCAACGCAAGAGATTGGCGACAGCGAGTGTTGCGATCTGCGAGCAAGAACATGACACCGCGATTTTTTGCTTCGGCCCAACCTGACAATCCAATTCCCTTGACGCGAGACCCGAATGCATCAATTTCCGTGCCCGCAACTGCCTGGACTCCACAAGCGGCCGCCTAATTGAATCGCGCGCGACCGTTTTTAGCCAGTGGTTTTGCATAAGCGTAGCCCTGAATCCGACGAACGGTCATCCAAAGTAAGGATTACAAAACGCCCCCGATCTCGCTGTAGGTAAAGTCTTACAAGAAATTGGGCATGTTTCCTACAAGCGCGCGCATTCTATCTGTAGACCCCAGCTGCATATGCACGCCAGCGCACATTGTCGGTGCATCGCGGGCTGGTCGCCACCGGCTAAAGGTTGCGACAAGTGGATGTCACCGCTACGGCAGTTGCGTGTCATTTTCGCGACGCAGACGTCGATA
>CAVRXB010000011.1:0-676269 GCA_963724975.1 uncultured beta proteobacterium
GGCCGAAGAATTATCGTAATGCGTGATCAGCCAAATATCAGTTCGGTTTCGGCTCGGTACGCGCCTTGACCTGCACTCCGTCTGCGACCGCGTCGCTTGGGTAGGCAATCACCGGCGTACCAGGGTCGAGTCCATCGAGCACGACCGCGACCACGCCGTTGCGCGGCCCGGTGGTCACCGGCTGCAGCCGTGCGCGGCTGCCGGACACGGCAAACACCGCCCAGCCGTCACCATGTCTGAATAGCGCGCTGACAGGAACCATCACCGCGTCGTCACGCGTGTCGACGGTGATCCGTGTGTCGACGCGATGTCCGTCGCCCAGATTTCCCCAGGTCGTGGTCGGCGACGCGAAGTCGATCACGACATTGACGCGCTGCTCCTCGACGCCCAACGCCGATATCTTGGTGAATCCTGCCGGCTCGACGAGGCGAACTCGACCCGCGAGTACCGGCGCGCCACCGCCGTGATCGAGTTCAGCCGCCGCGTTAGGGCGGATCGCGGAAGCGTCGGCCGTCAGTACGTCTACGACAACCTCAAGTGCGCGGGGATCGCCGATTTCGAGGATCGGTGCTCCGGCGGCGACGACGGCCTCGCTTTCCTGGGCGACTCGCAACACCTGGCCAGCCACGGGTGAGCGGATCTCCCAGACCGCCCTTGGCGCCCTTCCCCCGGCGTCCTGGCGATAGCGGGTGAGCGCGGCCTGCGCCATTGCCACCTGATGCTCGGTTGCGTGACCATCGAATTGCGCCGCCGCGTGCTCCTTGGCCTTGAGTTCCATCTCGCGCTGCGCGTTGTCCAGCGTCTGCCGCGATGTGAACCCTTGATCCGCAAGCTTCGCTGCGCGCGCCTCTTCGGCTTTCGCCTGTTCGAGCGCAACGCTCGCTCGCTCGATGCTGGCTGCCGCCCGCAGCCGCGTAGCCTCAGCGGCGCCTAGGCGCTCGCGGTATTCGAGTTCCGTGCGTGCGTCGAGCGGCGCCGGCGCCGCCGGTGCCAACCGTGCGAGCAGCGTGCCGGGCTCCACCGGCGCGCCGGCCTTGAGCTCGACGCGCAGCAGCCGGCCGGGGACCGGGGCCGACACGACGTAGCGGTCGCGTACCCGCGTCCTCCCATCCTCGTCGATGGTCTTGCGAAATGGGCCATGGGTGACGTTCGCCGTCTCGACCTCGACCGGGCGCGGCGCGAACGCCCAAACCAGGAGGCCCCCGGCGATCACGCCGGCTACTAACCAGGAGCTCCTGCGCAACAAGTCTTTGTCCATCGCTATTCTCTCGTCTTCAGCACGCCGACCAAGTCGAGCCGGTCGATCCGGCCGCGGACGATAAGCGCGCTGGCGGCGCCAGCCAGCACGGTCGCGAGCGTCGCGAATGCGTAGGTGCGCGGGGCGACGATGATCGGAATCGAGATCATGTCGGTGTGGCTCATCGCCACGATCGCCCACGACAGCAGATAGCCGAGCAGGCATCCAAGCGGAATGGCGACAGCGAGCTCGACGCCTAGCTCGCCCAGCAGGAACGTCGAAACCTCGCCGCGGGTAAATCCAAGCACCCGTAGACTAGCCAGCTCCCACGCGCGTTCCTGCAGCGCGATCCGCGCGTTGTTGTAGACGACGCCGATTGCGATTACCGCAGCGAACGCAGTGAGGATTGTGGTGAAATAGAGAACATTGCGGGCGGAAGTCTCGCGGAAGTTCTGCAGCATCGCCGCCTTGCTCGTGACGGTCGCCACTCGCGGGAATTCCTTAAGGTGTCGGAACAGCGCGTCGCGTTGCGACCGGTCGAGGCGGACTGAGAATGCAGAGAAAGTGTCGCCTTCCCATGAGCCCGTTCAGCGCTTTGAGGTCCATGTACGCGAACAATCCGATCAAATCGCGGACGACGCCGACGACGGGAACACTACGCTTGTTGCGGTGTCCCCGCCAACGCTTCGACGACTAGGGCGTCGCCGACACGGACGCCGAGACGCTCGGCCAGTCGATCGGTAAGCAGGATTCCTTCCGGTGGGATCGAAATCCGGTTCTGCTTTGCGTCGAGCAGGCGCCGCAATTGCCCGTTGGACGGAACGCCGAGGAGGGAGGTCCGGTAGTAGCGATGACCTGCGACCAGCCGGACGGGAACGTCGCGCGCGCCCTCGCTCATAATCACGCCCGGCATGCGCGCTACCTCGTGCAAGGAGCGCGACGCGAGTGGCTCGACCAGCGCAATCTCGGCATCGCCCGGTTGTGCGGCCTCGAACTGGACATCGACCATGTAGTCGAGAGCATCGCGCCAAAACATGCCCGAAATGATGATCGCCACCGCCGACGCCATGCCCACGGTCGCGAGCAGCGCACGCAGCGGGCGGCGCTCCATGTTGCGGATCACCATCCGCATGCCCGGCGTCAGCAGGCGGCCCAAGCCGGCCCGCTCGAGCAAGGTCGGTCCGTAGCGCCCCGGCGACGGCGGTCGCATTGCCTCGGCTGGCGCCAGCGCAACGGCCCTACGCACCGCGCCCATTGCGCCCCCGACCGCCGCGGCCGACGTCACCGCCCCGGCGATCAGCATGACCCACAGGGGCATGAAGAAGCCATAGGTGGGAAAGTGGAAGAATTCCGCGTACAGCGCGGTGACGGCACTACCCCACCAGAAGCCGACGGCGATGCCTATCGCGATGCCGATGGACACGATGACGACGACCTGCAACAGGTAATGCTTGGCGATCGCCCCGTTGCCGTACCCTAGCGCCTTCAGCGCGGCAATTTGCTCGCGCTGGGTCGCGACCTGGCGGCTCAGCACGACATTGAGCAAGAACGCCGCCACGGCCAGGAAGATCGACGGTATCAACGTGCCGATCACCTTCCACTGATTGATTTCCTGACTGAGGATGCGGTTCGATAGCTGCTCGTCGCGGCCGTAGGCGTTAATGCCGCCGTAGGGCTCCAGCAGCCGGTCAAGGGCATCGATGACGGCGCGTTCCGTGGCGGCGGACGTGAGGCGCGCCGTGACGTGGTTGAACGCCCCCTCCATGTTGTACGCGGTAGCGAGCTGGTCGCGCGCAATCCAAAACACACCGAAGTTGCGGTCGTCAGGAAAGGCGCCGCCGCGCGTTGCGTAGATGTAGTCGGGGGACAGGCCAACACCGACGATTTGCAAGGTCTCTGTCCGGCCGTTGATAAGCGCTGTGACGCTCTTCCCCGGGCCGAGACCGCGGGCATTGGCGAAGCCCTCGGAAATGACGACCTCGCCCGGGGCGTCGCGTTCCGGCGCGCGCCCGCGCCGGATCACGAGCTGGTCGAGCCGCCGCATGCCGCGTTCCGGCAGCCCGATCATCCGACCCACGATCGGCTCCGCCACACCGGCAACGTCCAGCGTCACGTCGAACACAACTGTGGTCTCCGCGTCGCTCACGCCCGGGATGACGGCGATGCGCCGCTCGATCTCGCGCGGCGCTCTCTTGATGTCGGCAAACACGTGCCCGAAGAGCGCCGATTCGTAGAATTCCTCGCGCGCCTGCTCGAGCGAGTAATACGTCGCAAGCGAGCCGGCAAAACCGGCGAATGCGCTTGCGACGACCAGCGCCACGGTAACGACCTGGCTCCTCATCTGCCATAAGTCGCGCAGCAGCTTGCGGTCGATCGCCTTCACCAGGAAAGCTCCGCTGGCGTCAGCTTGTGAGCGTTAACGTCGGTGTGCGTGATGCGCCCATCGGCGAGATGCATCACCCGGTCCGCCATCCCCGCGATCGCGACGTTGTGCGTAATGACGACGGCGGTCGTCCCGAGCTCGACGTTGATCCGGGCGATCACCTCCAACACGACCTTACCGGTAGGGTAGTCGAGTGCGCCGGTCGGTTCATCGCATAGCAGCACATCCGGGCGCTTGACGATCGCGCGCGCGATCGCGACTCGTTGCTGCTCGCCGCCGGAAAGCTGCGACGGAAAATGGTCGAGGCGCCCAGACAGTCCGACGCGATCGAGCGCCTCCTCCGCCGTCATCGGCGCCGCCGCGATGTCGGTCACGAGCGCGACGTTCTCGCGCACCGTGAGGCTTGGTATCAAATTGTAGAACTGAAAGACGAACCCAACGTGCTCGCGCCGGTAACGGGTAAGCTCGGCTTCATCGGCGGTGACGAGGTCGTGGTCGCGCCAGAACGCCTTCCCCGACGTTGGCGTGTCGAGTCCGCCGAGGATGTTGAGCAGGGTCGACTTGCCACTACCTGAGGGACCCAGCAGCACGATGAACTCGCCCTCGTGGATTTCGAGTTCGAGATCGAAGAGTGCGCGCACCTCGACCTCGCCCATCCGGTAAGTCTTGGTAAGGCCTCTCGCGACAAATACCAGTGAGGAACATCGCTGTGCGTCGATCGCGTTCATCTCGAGTGAGCGCGCGTCATCGCGGTCACACGGCACCGAACGGTTCCGAGCGAAGCGTTCGAACCGGCGTGTCGGTGCGATGTGGATCAATGGCCGCGTTCGATGATGCCAAGCTCCGTGTGCCAATTTTGCCAATGCATGACAAGAATCGCCGTTCCCTCAGAAGCTGGATCTTCGCTTGCCGACGCATTGGCCGGCCTCCGCTTCAAGGGGGGCTAGGCAATGCAACAAGGTAGGACAGCGAAAGAACGCTGCCACCGTGTCTTCGCTTGTTCCGCGATCCCTGCTATCGACGTCATTAGTAAGGCTAGACAATGGCTAGACCATCTGGTTTGACCTAAGTCAACGTGTCGACTGTGACCTACGCCTGCCGGATGCTTACCCGAACAGGCGACTTTCGCAACTCGTCTCTATAATCGGCGAATGGAATCCCACGCGGTGAGCATCGCCACCGAGACTGTCACGCCGCCGCTTCTTCCCGATGCCGGGCTCACCAATGCGGATGCGTCGGCCCGTCTGGCGCGTGATGGATACAACGAACTTCCGACGGCGAAACCGCGTCGCCTGTTCGCTATTGCCGCTGACGTTGCGTGCGAGCCCATGTTCCTGTTGCTGATGGCCTGCGGTGCCATCTACCTGCTTCTGGGCGACAAGGGCGAGGCCGCGATGCTGCTCGCGTTTGTGTTCGTGATCATCGCGATCACGTTCGTCCAGGAACGCAAGAGCGAACGCGCGCTCGAGGCGCTGCGCGACCTGTCGAGCCCGCGGGCGCTCGTGATCCGCGAAGGCGAGCAGATGCGCATCGCCGGACGCGAGGTTGTCGTCGGCGATCTCCTCGTGCTTGCCGAGGGCGACCGCATCGCCGCGGACGCGATGGTCTGCCGCGCGACGAATCTCGCGGTGGACGAGTCGTTGCTCACCGGCGAATCAGTGCCCGTCGCAAAAATCGCCGCGACGGACTCCGCGGAGCTCATGGGCGCGCCCGGAGGCGAACAGACGCCCTATGTGTTCTCCGGCTCGCTCGTCGTCCGGGGCAAAGGCATGGCGCGTGTGCTCGCAACCAGCACACACACGGCGTTGGGAAGGATCGGCAGCGTGCTCGCGGCGGTTCGGCCCGAGCCCACACGCATCCAGCAAGAGACGAGCCTCATCGTAAAGCGACTCGCGTGGTGCGGCGCGGGATTGAGCGTGGTGGTCGCGGTCGCGTACGGTTTGATGCATGGCGAGTGGCTCAATGCGATCCTCGCCGGCATCACGCTTACGATGGCGATCCTTCCGGAGGAGCTGCCCGTCGTCCTAACCATTTTCCTGGCGCTCGGCGCTTGGCGCATCGCCAAGAATCGCGTGCTGACGCGGCACGTGCCCGCACTTGAGATGCTCGGATCAGCCACGGTGCTGTGCGTGGACAAGACCGGCACGCTGACACAGAACCGGATGTCGCTCGTCGTGCTGCACACTGGCGGTCGGGAACTCGCTGTCGCCACGACGCCCGATTCCGGATTGCCCGAGCATTTCCACGAACTCCTCGAATTCGCGATGCTCGCGAGCCAGCGCGATCCATTCGACCCAATGGACAAGGCGATCAAGACGGCCACCGCACGGCTCCTCAGCGGTACGGAACACGTTCATTTCGACTGGACGCTCGTCGACGAATATCCGCTGTCGCCAGGACTGCTGGCTATCTCGCGCGTATGGCGATCGCCCGATCGCGCCAACTACGTGATCGCGGCGAAAGGTGCACCCGAGGCTATTTTCGACCTGTGCCATTTGCCGGCCGACGTCGTGACCGCGCTGGAACGCACGTGCTACGGCATTAGCAGCGCAGGGACTGCGGGTGTTGGGCGTGGCCAAGGCGACGTTCCGGCTAGGCGAGCTGCCGTCGTTGCAACATGATTTTGCGTTCGCGTTCGTCGGACTCATCGGGCTCGCCGACCCCGTTCGCGACACGGTGCCAGCAGCAGTCGCTGAGGCGCGTAGCGCCGGTATCCGGGTGGTAATAATCACGGGCGACTACCCCGCCACCGCGATGAGTGTTGCCCGGGAGATCGGGCTCGCGACGCCATCCCACCATGTCACGGGCCCCGCGCTGGCGCAAATGAGCGATGCGGAACTTGCGTCGTGTGTGCGCGAAGTCGACATCTTCTGCCGTGCCGTGCCGGAGGACAAACTACGCATCGTGACTGCGCTCAAAGCCTGCGGCGAAGTTGTCGCGATGACCGGCGACGGGGTCAACGACGCGCCGGCGCTCAAGTCCGCCCACATCGGCATCGCAATGGGTGGTCGCGGTACTGACGTTGCACGCGAGGCCGCTGCGCTGGTATTGCTCGACGACGACTTCTCGTCGATCGTCACCGCAGTGCGCCTAGGGCGCCGGATCTTCGACAACTTGCGGAAGGCGTTCGCCTTCGTCATCGCGGTCCACGTCCCGATCGTCGGGATGTCGGTGATTCCCGTCATTCTCTCGTGGCCGCTGCTGCTGTTGCCGGTCCACATACTTTTCCTGCAGCTCATCATCGACCCATCGTGTTCGATCGTCTTCGAGGCCGAGCCGGAGGAGCACGATACGATGCAGAAGCCGCCGCGGCCGCGCGACACGTCGCTATTCGACCGCGCGACCGTCCTCCTCGGGTGCGTGCAAGGGGCGATCGTGCTGGTGGCACTGCTGGCCGTCTATGGTATCGCGCTTCACCGAGGTCAAAGTACGGAAGAGGCCCGCGCGGTCGCCTTCACCGTTATGGTGTTCGCGAGCCTTTCCCTTATTCTTGCGAGCCGTTCGCGCTCAAGACGGCTGATGTCGACTGCTGCGTCCCAAGAATCCCGCGCTGTGGTGGTCGTCGGTGCCGACACTCGCCATGCTCGCGCTAGTCTTGTTCGTACCGTTCTTGCGCGATCTGTTCAAGTTCGGTCGTCCTGCACGCGGACGACCTCGCGATCGCCACGAGCGCCGGGTGGGCTGCTTTGTCGTCGCGCAGTGGGCGAAGCGCTTGCCAGTGTTGAACCCGCAATCGTAGCAGGCGTGTTTCGAGCGGTGCCAAGAACCCGTGAGTAGCGCTGGTGGCGACCTCCGGATCGCCGGACGACTAGCCAGATCGGCAACCACCGCTGTCAAGGCTGTCTTAAGGCGGCACGCCTAATCTGCGGGTGTTGCGCGGGCGTGGACGCAGGGGCTTCCGACTGCGGCGCACATCTCAAGGAGAGCTTGCCACGCAGATCCAGGGCTTCAGCTCGAGGAGCGTGCGCGCCTCGGTACGGTTTCACCGCCGCGAGGGCACCGGCGAGCCGCGAAGCGGGCTCGGGCTGTCCATCGTGCAGCGCATTGCAGACCTCTGCGGCGAGACCATAGCTTTCGAGGCGGGGCCGACCCGGGCGCGGGCTTTCGGTTACGGTGCATTTCGACGCGACGCGGACGGATCCGACCGTGCCGGTCGAAAGCCTTATCGATTTGTTCATGTCGTGCTGCGCGGGCCGTGATAGCTCGCGCCCGCAGCGTTTGCGCTGGTGAACGGATCGGCACGCTGACCTTCGCCGATCTCTCAACGATAACCCTGATCCGATCGCAAGCGCACTCGACTCGCTCGCGCACCGGCACGTCATGTACTACGGTCGAGTGGACACAACCGGCCACACGATCATGCGCAACAAGTCGAAGCCGATCGCGGGTAGCACGATCAACCGCTGCGCAGCCGCGCTTGCAGCCACCGGTCAAGCGCGCCACCCAATTTGCCCGGAAGCAGCCGCTCGCGAGGTGCAAACCGAGCGATGTCTGCGGCGGTGCAGCCCGGACTGGACGCCCAGAACGTAATAAGCCAATCAAGCTTGACACCGGTCAACAAGGAGCCAAGGCGGAGGAGTTAAATGCAATTCACTCTCGCCAATTTGCATAGGTAAAGCATGACCAAGGCAATCGTGGACGTGACGGAACAAAAACGCCTGAACGACGCGCGCGAGGCGCAGATTCCGTGGAAGAAGTGGGGACCGTACCTCAGCGAGCGGCAGTGGGGCACGGTCCGCGAGGATTACAGCGAAGACGGCAACGCCTGGAACTACTTCACGCACGACCAGGCGCGCTCCCGCGCCTACAAGTGGGGCGAGGACGGTCTCGGCGGAATCTGCGACGACAAGCAACGGCTGTGCTTCGCGTTGGCGCTCTGGAACGAGCGCGACCCGATCCTGAAGGAGCGACTCTACGGACTCACCAACAGCGAGGGCAACCACGGCGAGGACGTGAAGGAGTACTACTTCTACGTCGACAGCACGCCGACGCACTCGTACATGAAGTATCTGTACAAGTATCCGCAGCGCGAATATCCCTACCGGGACCTCATCGAGACCAACCGCAGCCGATCCCGGGAAGAGTTCGAGTACGAATTGCTCGACACCGGCGTCTTCGACGGTGACCGCTACTTCGACGTGTTCGTCGAATATGCGAAGGCGAGTCCGGAAGACATACTCGTGCGCATCAGCATCCACAACCGCGGACCCGAAGCGGCCCGGCTGCGTGTGCTGCCGACGCTATGGTTTCGCAACACCTGGTCGTGGGGCGAGGCCGAGCCCAAGCCGTCTCTGCGTGAAGCGGGAGCGGACGTCATTCAGGCCACTCACCCGGAGTTGGGCGAGTACTGGCTCCATTGCGACGGCGCCACCGAGCTGCTCTTCACCGAGAACGAGAGCAATGCGCAGCGCCTCTGGGGCCAGCGCAATGCGTCTCCCTACGTCAAGGATGCGTTCCACGCTTGCGTCGTTTGCGGACAGCGCGAAGCGGTGAATCCGGCCAAGGTCGGGACCAAGGCCGCGGCTCACTACGTCCTCGACGTGCCCGCCGGCGGCAGCAATACCGTCCGGCTGCGTCTGACGACGGCCAAGACCAAAGACCCCGTCGGCGGATTCGAGAACATCTTCAAGAGCCGCATCGCCGACGCCGACGAGTTCTACGCGCGGATTACACCCAAATCACTAACCGAAGATCAGCGCCGGGTGCATCGGCAGGCGCTCGCGGGAATGCTGTGGGGCAAGCAGTACTACTACTTCGATCTGGAGCGCTGGCTGCGCGAGCACAAGAGTCACCCGCTGCTCGAGGCGGCCCGCCACGACGTGCGCAACACCGAGTGGTTCCACATGCTCAACGCCGACGTGATCTCGATGCCGGACAAATGGGAGTACCCGTGGTACGCGGCGTGGGACCTCGCGTTCCACACTGTCTGCCTGGCGCTGGTGGACTTCGATTTTGCCAAGGAGCAGCTGTTGCTGATGCTGCGGAGCCTCTACTTCCACCCGAGCGGACAGATTCCGGCCTACGAGTGGAACTTCAGCGACGTGAATCCGCCGGTGCATGCTGCCGCCACGCTCTGGCTGTACAAGTACGAGAAACAGCTGGGCCGCGCCGACCTGCGGTTCCTGGAGCGATCGTTCCAGGGGCTGATGCTGAATTTCAATTGGTGGGTCAATCGCAAGGACCCTGCCGGGCGCAACGTCTTCGCCGGCGGCTTCCTGGGGCTGGACAACATCGGCATCTTCGACCGCAGCGCGCCACTGCCGACCGGCGGCTCGCTGGAGCAAGCGGATGGCACGGCTTGGATGGCGTTCTACTGCCAGAGCATGCTGGAGATGGCGATTATCCTGACCGAGTACGACCCGATTTACGAGGAGACCGCTTTCAAGTTTGTCCAGCATTTCATGTGGATTGCCTATGCGATGGATCGCCGCGGCGAGCATCACGACGAGATGTGGGACGAGCAGGACGGGTTCTTCTACGATCTGCTGCGGCTGCCCGACGGCCAGGCGATGCGGTTGAAGGTCAGGTCGCTGGTGGGGCTGCTACCGTTGTGCGCATCGACGGTGTTCGAGGCGGATTCCGTCACTCGCAATCCGAAGCTGATGGAGCTGATTGCGCAGTTCCGCAAACGCCACCCCGAACTGGTTTCCCAGGTGGCCCCGACGGACGGGGGTTTCGTCGGCTACAAAGGACGGAGGCTGCTGTCGATCCTAAACAGGCAGAAACTCGAGCGCGTGCTGGGCTACATGCTCGACGAGAACGAGTTCCTGGGGCCGCACGGGATTCGTTCGCTCTCGCGCTATCACCTCGAGCATCCGTTCCTGTTTCACGTCGGTGGCCAGGAGTACAAGGTGCAGTACCTGCCCGCGGAATCGAACACGGGCATGTTCGGCGGCAACTCAAACTGGCGCGGTCCGGTGTGGATGCCGGTCAATCTGTTGATCGTCCGGGCGCTGGTGAATCTGTACAGCTTTTACGGCGACGAGTTCAGGGTTCAATGCCCGACCGGTTCGGGCCAGTACATGACGCTGTTCGAAGTGGCCGAGGAGATTGTCCGCCGGCTGACGGGCACGTTCTTGCGCGATGCCGACGGCAAGCGACCGGTCTACGGCGGGACGGCGAAGTTCCAGGACGACCCGCATTGGCGCGACCTGATCCTGTTCTACGAGTATTTCCACGGCGACAACGGCGCGGGTCTCGGCGCGAGCCACCAGACGGGATGGACCGGTCTCGTCGCCCCGCTGTTGGATCTATTCGGACGTCTCGACGCCAAGACGCTGCTGGAGACCGAACGCGGGCGCGTGATGGCCAGGATCGTGAGGGAACAGGTGGGCGGAGTAGCGACGGTCAAGTAGTGATGGAGACAACATGTCCGATCCACGCTACCCCGCGCTGTGCCAGGTCAACACCCGCGTCTGGCTGACCGAGCTGTCCCGGGCTCTCGGCGAGCGCGCTTCGCTGGATGACATCCCGGACGCGGAGTTGGATCGCCTGGCCACGATGGGCTTCGATTGGGTCTGGCTCCTGAGCGTGTGGCAGACCGGGCCGGCGGCGCAGGCGATCTCTCGCGCGAATCCGGAGTGGCGACGCGAATTCGCTGCAACGCTGCCGGACTTGAAGGACGAAGACATCGCCGGTTCCGGGTTTGCCATCCAGAGCTACACGGTCCATCGCGATCTCGGTGGCGCTGCCGCGCTAGCGCGCTTGCGGCAGCGGCTGCAACCACGCGGGTTGAAGCTGATGCTCGACTTCGTTCCGAACCATATGGCGCCGGATCATCCCTGGGTCGACCAGCATCCGGACTACTTCGTCCACGGCAGCGAGAGTGACCTGGCAAGCGCACCGCAGAACTATTGCCGCGTGCAAACGAAGACCGGCCCGGTGGTGCTGGCCCACGGCCGCGACCCGTACTTCGACGGCTGGCCCGATACGCTGCAGCTCAACTACGGCAACGCGGACTTGCAGCAGGCGATGATCGGCGAACTCACGAGAATCGCCGGGCAATGCGACGGCGTGCGCTGCGACATGGCCATGCTGGTCTTGCCCGAGGTGTTCGAACGCACCTGGGGCATCAGGGCCGATCTCTTCTGGCCAAGGGCAATCGAATCCGTGCATCGCAGGCATCCGCAGTTCCGATTCATGGCCGAGGTCTACTGGGATCTGGAATGGACGATGCAGCAGCAAGGGTTCGATTACGCTTACGACAAGCGGCTCTACGACCGCTTGCGCGAGGGGCACGCCCGGCCGGTGCGCGAGCATTTCCATGCCGGGCTCGATTACCAGGGCAAGCTCGCCCGCTTCCTGGAAAACCACGACGAGCCGCGCGCGGCGGCAACGTTCTCGCCGGACCTGCACAAAGCCGCGGCCGTCATTACATTCCTGTCGCCGGGTCTGCGATTCTTCCACCAAGGGCAATTCGGGGGTCGCAGAAGGCGCATCTCGCCGCACTTGGTTCGCGCACCGCCGGAGCCTGTCGACACGGCGCTGCACGAGTTCTACGATCACCTGCTGGCGGTCCTCCGACAACCGATCTTTCGTGACGGCACGTGGAGCCTGCTCGAATGCGTGGCAGCGTGGGAGGGCAACTGGACGTCGGATTGTTTCGTCGTTTGGTCCTGGGAGTGCGACGATGGCGAGCGACGCGTCGTTGCGGTCAACTATGCCGGCAACCGTAGCCAGTGCTACGTCCGACTCCCCATTTCCGAAATCGCCGGCCATACGGTGCGACTGAAGGACCTGATGGGACAGGCCAGTTTCGAACGCGACGGCCAAGAGCTCTTTTCGCGGGGTCTTTATCTCGATCTCCCGGCATCGGGCTACTGCGTGTTCGAAATGGCGATTTTATGAAGCGTCTGCTCGAGCGACCGCGACGACTCAGGTTCACACGACAATGGCATTGACGGCCGGCTTGCAGAGTGTTTGAATCGGCCGTGTGAGGAGCGCAGCGTGGACGTGGCATGCGAGGTCATGCAGCTCATTGACGGTCGCCTGTTCGATGGCGAGTGGTATGAGCGAACCGAGCTATTGCGCGGCTCGTTCGCCGGAGAGTCAGGTTATCTTGTCGCGGTCTGGCCTGCCGCACAGGCTCGTCCGGATGAGGATCCGAGGCCGAGGTTGGAAGGTCCATTCGCGTCGGCCGATCTCGCTTCGAAGGCTGCGAACGGGTTGATCTGAGGCGGCCGGAGTCTGGAGCCAGCCGCGCGCTATGAACACCGTCGTCAACGATGACGCCGTCGATCTCGAGGCCGGGCCGGCGTTCGTCAGCAATTCGAGCCTGCCGGGCGCCGCAACAAAGAGCGCTCTCGCGCTAATACTCGCCGGGGGGCGTGGCAGCCGTCTAGAGCAGCTCACCGCGTGGCGCGCCAAACCCGCTGTCCCCTTTGGCGGGAAATTCAGAATCATCGACTTCGCACTTTCTAATTGCGTCAACTCCGGCATCCGACGCATCGGGGTATGCACCCAGTACAAATCGCAGAGCCTAATCCGCCACGTGCAGCGCGGCTGGAGTTTTCTCGATGGTCGCTTCGACGAGTTCGTCGAACTGTTACCCGCACAGCAACGTGTGCAGTCGAGCTGGTACAAGGGAACCGGCGACGCCGTATGGCAGAACCTCGACATCCTCCAGCGGCATGCGCCGCGCCATGTCCTGGTCCTCGCCGGCGATCACGTGTACAAAATGAACTATGGAGCAATGCTCGACGAGCATATCGCCCGGGGCGCGCTGATGAGCGTGGCATGTATCGACGTTCCGCTCGAGGCCGCGTGCTCGTTCGGCGTGATGGCTGTCGACGACGACCGGCGAGTCGTCGAGTTCCAGGAGAAACCGAAAGCGCCGGCGCCTAACCCGAAGCGGGTCGAATGCGCGTTGGCCAGCATGGGGATCTATATTTTCGACGCCGCGTTTCTCTATGCCGAGTTGCAACGTGACGCCGACGATCCCGCCTCCACGCACGACTTCGGCAAGGACATCATCCCGTCGCTCGTCCGGCGCGGCAAAGCCATCTGCGCGCACGACTTCGCGCGAAGCTGCGTCAACGTGAATTCTGGCCTACCCTACTGGCGCGACGTAGGGACCGTCGACTCCTACTGGGAAGCAAACATTGCGTTGACCGATGTCGTACCGGAGCTCAATCTGTACGACGCGAGCTGGCCGATCTGGACCCACCAAGAGCAATTGCCGCCTGCAAAATTCGTCCATAACGAGGAGGGGCATCGTGGCATCGCCACGGACTCGCTCGTTTCGGGCGGATGCATCATCAGCGGGTCGACCGTGCAAAAGTCGCTGCTCTTCTCCGGAGTGCACGTCCACAGCTACTGTACCGTTGAGGACTCCGTCGTCCTGCCCGATGTCGATGTCGGCCGCCACGTCGTGCTCAAACGCGCAGTAATCGACAAGCACTGCCGGTTGCCGTCCGGACTGACCGTCGGTGTCGATCTCGAGCAGGACCGAAAGCGTTTTCACGTGACCGAACGCGGCATCACGCTCGTCACGCCGGACATGCTTGGCCAGACCGTCCCTCACCGACGCTGATCGGAGCGGTGATCGAGATGCCAGAGCGTCCGACGGCGCCCGCGCCCAACATGGAACTTGTCGCGGTGCGTTGACGCGCGCCACCGTCAATCAGGGCTCGAGTCCTCCGATCTGCGCCGTGTCGCGCATGCCGCCACGGTCTGCTGGCCAGCGGGCGTTTCCCACAGCTCGGATGCATCGATGCCAACCCTGCGTCGCCAGTTGGGCCGTTCCTGATCGGTACCCGGGAGGTTCTGCGCGGCGATTTCCCCCGCTAGGTCGTCGGCCTGCACGAGCACAATCGTGGAGGGGGACAGCGCGAGGTGGCGATGGATGGCGGCCGTGATCGTCGCATCGTGCGGGGCCGCCGCATCGATCGGCGCTTCGCGGGTGATTTCGTCCTGGTTGAGCGCGGCGGAGAGCAGCACGCGGTCGGCGGTGCGATTGCCGAGTTCCCGTTCGGCCTCGTCCTGCGTCAGCCTCCCTAACGTCACTTTTTCCGCGATGTCCGCGGCCGACCACCATCCCGCGATCGTCGGCAGGTCGTGCGTGGACACGCACGCTGCCGCCTTCACCGGATAGCGCCCGGTCGCGTAGTAGCCCGTTGCGTCACGTTCGAACCACAGGACACGGTACGAGAGGATGTCCTCGGCGGCGAGCCGGTCACGCAACCCGTCCGGGACCGTGCCCAGGTCCTCGCCGACGACCATGCAGCGCGCGCGGTCGCTTTCGAGGGCTAGCACGCCGAGAAGATCGTCGAGCGGATAGGAGACATACGCGCCATCGGAGGCGCGCGCGCCGTCGGGAACCCAGAAGAGTCGCGCGAGTCCCATCACGTGGTCGATGCGCAGGGCCGCGGCGTAGCGCATGTTCGTTGCAAGAAGCTCGCGAAACTCGGCGTAGCCGGACGTGAGGAGACGGTACGGAACCGCCGGCGGCAGACTCCATACCTGGCCCGAAGGCGAGAACGGATCGGGTGGCGCGCCGATCGAAACGCCAGAAGCGAGAGATCCGCTGTTCGCCCATGCCTCGGCGCCATCCAGAGCGGCGCCGATCGCGAGGTCGCGGTAAAGTCCGTGGTCAAGACCGGCCAAGCGCAGCTCGGTCGCGCAGCCGCGAAATTGGCGGTCGGCTTGCCATTGCATATACATCGCGAGGCGCACGTCGCGCGCGTGCTGCGCGGCGAACGCGTCCGTCTGCACTGCTTTGGGTCCGCGCAGCCCGCGTGGCCATTGATGCCATGGGGTGAGCGGATGCGCCGCGGAGATCGCTTCGAAAAGCGCGAAATTTCTCAGCGCCGTTCCACCGGTTCTGACGAACTCGTTGAACTGGGCGACGAGGGGATCGTCTTCGGGCCGCCGGTCGAACGTGGCGAAGCAGGCATCGAGAACCGCGCGCTTCACGCGCCAGACTTCGGCATAGTCGATGTCGCGTGAGCTCGCGAGCACATTGAGCGCACGCTCGTTTGCCGCGAGAACTGCGCGCGGCTCGCGCGATGCGTCGATATCGGTGACACGCTCGACGTCGATGTAGAGGGGGTCGATGTAGCGCCGGTCCGACGGATGGTACGGGCTCGCGCGCTGCCGATCGTGGGCGAAGAGCGCGTGCAGCGGATTGATGCCGAGAATCGATCCGCCGGCCCGCCCGGTGGCCCGGGCGGCCGCCACGAGCGTAGTGAAGTCGCCGATGCCCTGATCGCCAGGGCGGCGCAAGGCATAGAGCGGGGCGGCAAGCCCGAACCGGCGCTCGCCGCGGCGAATCGCCTCGGGCATGTGGCAGCGTTCAGGCGCGACGACGATGGTGCAGCGGTGCGCATCCTCGGCGTCGATCGACAGCTCGTGCACGCCGTGAGGCAGGGCCGGGAGTCGGAGCATCCGAGCCTTGCGGCGGCCGCCGGCCGTCAACGCCGCGACCGGTAGGGTGGCCGGATGGAATTCAAGTTTTCCTTCCTCGCCTCCCTCGTAGCGGATTTGCAGGCACTGCTCCCTGCGCATCGCGGCTTCCCTTAGCGTGATCGCGACATCGATCGCATCGCCACGCCGCGCGACGATCGTTGCGGGCAGCGGTCCGGACCGACGTGCCGCTGCGAGCGTACGCAGCCGTGCGCGGGCGTCTGCGTCCGAGTTCGCGCGGAGCCCCATCGCGGCGAGCAGCGCGCGCTGCGTGTCGCCGCCCACTCGATGGCGGTTGCCTTGGACGTCGACCCATTCCGGCAGGATGCCGGCGGCGGCAACCAGGTCGGCGAAAGCGTTCGGCTCATCCGCGGCTCGTCGCGCGATCCCTATCCGCAGGGGCTCTTCGACGACAACGACGACCGATCGTGGCGCCGCAAGTGTCGCGTCTGCGACGCGCACCGTTGACGGTGCCGCGCACCCGGTCGGCAATGCCGTGTCGACCGTACGGCGCCAGCAAAATCCCGTTCGCGGATTCGGGAGGCAAATGTCGACGGCGGTAGGACCCGCGTTCAGCGCGACCACGATGCGGTCCGCATCGTTCATGTCCGATGCAGGCGTGTAGAGCGCGGAGACGAGCACGTGAAGATCGGGCTGCTGCCAGTCCGGTTTAGTCATCGGCTGACCATCGTGGCGGCGCCACACGACGTCCGGAATGCCGGTGCCGTCCACGGCCTCTCCGGTGAGCCAGCGGTCGCCGTTCAGCGCCGGGTGGGCGCGACGAAACGCGCACAATGCGCCGACGAAGTCGATCAGCGCGTCGTCCGCATGCGCCCAATCGACCCAAGTAGACGCGTTATCCTGAGCGTACGCATTGTTGTTGCCGCGCTGCGTGCGGCCGAGCTCGTCACCCATGGAGAGCATTGGGGTGCCGCGCGCGACCAGTAGCGTCGCGAGCAGACTGCGCATATCGCGCCCGCGTGCCGCGTTGATCGTCGGGTCGGAGGTCGCACCTTCGACACCGTGGTTCCACGAGTCGTTAACGACGCGGCCATCACGGTTTCCTTCGCCGTTCGCGTCGTTGTGCTTCGCCTGGTAGGAGACGACATCCATCAGCGTGAAGCCGTCATGGGCGGTCACGAAATTCACGGACCGCGATGGCGGCCGTGACCTTCCCGCGAAGATGTCGGACGATCCGGACAAGCGCGTCGCGAGCTCGCCTGCCGTCCCCGGTGCGCCCTGCCAGAAGCGGCGAATCGCGTCGCGGCAACGATCATTCCATTCGCCCCAACTTGCCGGAAATGCCCCGAGGCGGTAGCCGCCAGGGCCAACGTCCCACGGCTCGACGATCATCTTCCGCTCACGGAGCACCGGGTCCTGCGCGATCGCCTGGAACAGCGGCGCGGCCGGATCGAAGCCGTCGGCGAGTCGGCCGAGCGTCGTTCCCAAGTCGAATCGGAACCCGTCAACGTCGGCGGCGAGCGCGAAATGCCGAAGCGAGTCGAGCGCGAGTCGCAGCGCCGGCGGTCGGTCGAGCGCGAGCGTATTGCCGCAGCCGGTGTCGTTGGCGTAGGCCGACGGGCCGCCACGGCTCGCGCGGTAATACGTTGCGTTGTCGAGCCCGCGCAGCGACAAAGTGGGTCCGTGCTCGTCACCTTCACCGGAGTGATTGAGGACGATATCCTGAATCACCTCGATGCCCGCGGCATGCAGCGCAGCGACACAGGCGGCCAGTTCGTCGATTCCGCCCGGCGCGAGATACGGCTCGGGAGCGAGCCAGGCGATGGGGTTGTAACGCCAATAGTTCGTCAGCGACAGGGCGGCGAGGCGTGGCTCCTCGACGGCAGCGACGACCGGCATCAGCTCGACCGTGGTCACGCCGAGGCGCGTCAGGTGCGCGATCGCCGCGGGATGCGCGAGACCGGCGCAGGTGCCGCGGATGGGTTCGGGAATTGCGGAATGCGTCATCGTGAATCCGCGCACGTGCAACTCGTAGACGATCATGCCGGCCCATGGAGCGGCGAAACGCAGCGATGAAACCGGCACCGGCTGCGCGGACAACGATGCCCTTGGCGACACTTGGCCCGCTGTCGCGCTCTTCGGGCGCCGCATCACCGCCCCACATGACCGGATCGAAGACAATCCGGCGATCGATCGCGCGTGCATACGGGTCAATCAGCAGCTTTGCGGGATTGAAGCGGTGTCCACTGGCAGGATCGAACGGTCCCTGCGCACGCAGTCCGTAGCGAGTCCCGATCTCGATATCGGGGATGAACGCATGAAAGACGTCGCCGGTGCGCTCGGGAAGCGCGATCCGCTCCGTTTCGCGCTCCCCGTTCCCATCGAACAGGCAGAATTCGATCGACGTGGCGTGCGCGGAGAACACCGCCACGTTCGCACCACCGCGCAGCGGCGTCACCCCTAGAGGTTCCGGGCTACCGATGTCGATGCGCCGTGACACGGGGCGATGGACCTATTTCGAAATCGACGCGAGCAAGCGATACAGGGCCGCATAGCGTTTTGCCGGACGCGTCCATCCAACGTCGGTGGCCATTGCTCGCGTCTGCAAATGGCGCCAGCGCGTGCGATCATGTGCGAGCTTGAGCACGCGCTGGATCGCCATTTCGATCTGCTCGGACGTTACCGGCGCAAATTGGACGCCGGTGCCCGCGCCCAGGGCAAGCGCCATCTCGTTGGCGTCGACGACGGTGTCGGCCAGTCCGCCCACGCGCCCCACAACGGGAATCGTGCCGTAGCGCATCGCGCACATCTGCGCGAGTCCGCACGGCTCGAAGCGGGAAGGCATCAGCAGTGCGTCGGAGCCCGCCTGCAGCGCATGTGCCAGCATGTTCGTCGTGCCCGAGGATCACTCCGGCGCGCCCCGGGTGCGCGCGCGCCGCCGCAGCCATCCGCGATTCCACTTCCGGATCGCCCGCGCCCAGGAGCGCGAACTGCGCTCGGGCGGCCACGATCTTGGGAAGAGCCTCTTCGAGGAGGTCCACGCCTTTTTGCCACGTCAGCCGGCCGACGACGCCAAACACGAACGCGTGCGGGTCGACTTCGAGGCCGAAGCGCTGCTGCAGCGCCGCTTTGTTCACCGCCCTCAGGCCGAGTCGGTGCGCATCGTAGCGCTCGGCGATGTGCACATCGGTCGCCGGGTTCCACACGTCGGTGTCGATGCCGTTAAGGATTCCGGACAGGACGGTCGTGCGCTTGCGCATCAATCCGTCTAGCCCCATTCCTCCCGACGGCGTCTGAATTTCCATGGCGTAGGTTGGGGAGACGGTACTGATCCAGTCTGCAAGCGCGAGACCGGCCTTGAGAAAACCGATCCCGCCGTGGTACTCGACGCCGTCGACCGAAAGTGCGTGCGGAGGCAGCTTTAGCGTCGCGAGCAGGTCAGCGGTGAACTGGCCCTGGAACGCGAGATTGTGCACGGTCATCAGCGTTCGCGCGCTACCGTCGTTGCCGTAGTGCAGGTACGCGGGCACCAGGCCCGCCTGCCAATCGTGCGCATGCACGACGTCCGGGTGAAACGCGGAGATACGGCCGTGGCCGAAGGCCGCCGCGGCGGCGCAGAGCGCGCCGAACCGAACCGCGTTGTCGGGCCAGGCGTTGCCTCTCTCATCGACATACGGGTTGCCTTGGCGCGCGAACAGCTGCGGCGCATCGAGCACGAAGAGGTCGAGCCCTGCATTCGAACCTTCGAGGACGCGGCCGGAGCCTCCGGGCAGATCGTCGAGCACGCACACCTGCGTCGCGTCATGCAGCTCCTCGATCACGTCGGGATACCCCGGGATCAGCGTTCGCATCGTCACGCCTTGGGCACCGAGCGCTCGCGGCAGCGCCCCGGTCACGTCGCCAAGCCCGCCGGTCTTCACGAGCGGGTAGACCTCGGAGGCCACCGACAGAACGCGTATGTTCTTCATGCGGGACCCGCTGCGTCGGGCACGAGCCAGATCGTCGCGAGCGGCGGAACCACGATGGCCGCGGAGGCAACCTGACCGTCGTAGGGCGTCGCGTGGGCAACGATCGCGCCCTTGTTCCCGCGGTTCGACCCGCCGTAGACCGCGGCATCGCTGTTGAGGATTTCACGCCAGCGACCGGCGCGCGGCAGCCCGATGCGGTAATTGTCGTGCGGGACCGGCGTGAGGTTGGAAATGCCCGCGACAGGAAGGGCTCCATCGCCGCCGAATCTGAGCCATGCGAACACGGAGTTCGCGGCGTCCGCAACCTCGACCCATCGGAATCCGGCACTCTCGCAATCGCGCTCGTGCAGCGAACGTTCGCCGACGTAGGCCCGATTGCAGTCGCGGATTAGCGTCTGTACGCCGCGGTGCCAATCGCTGTCGAGTGCGGGCCAGTCGAGCGCAGCGTCGAAATTCCATTCCGACGCCTGGGCGAACTCCTGCCCCATGAACAGCAGCTTCTTACCCGGATACGCCCACATGAAGGCGAGGTACGCGCGCAACGTGGCGAACCGCTGCCACAGGTCGCCAGGGATCCGCCCGAGCAACGTGCCCTTCCCGTGCACGAACTCATCGTGCGAAAGAGGAAGCACGAAATTCTCCGCGAAGGCGTACATGAGGCCGAACGTAACCTCGTCGTGGTGCCACTTGCGGTGCACCGGATCGCGCCCGATGTAGGCAAGCGTATCGTGCATCCATCCCATGTTCCACTTGAAGCCGAAGCCGAGGCCCCCGGCGTAGGTTGGGTGCGAGACGCCGGGCCAGGTCGTCGATTCCTCTGCGATGGTGATTGCCCCCGGATGGCATGCGTAGACCGTCTGGTTGAGCCTGCGCAGGAACGCGATCGCGTCCAGGTTCTCGTTGCCGCCCTGGGGGTTTGCCCGCCATTGTCCGGGACCGCGCGAGTAGTCGAGGTAGAGCATCGACGCGACCGCATCGACGCGCAGCGCGTCGACGTGATATCGGTCGAGCCAGAACAGCGCATTGGCGATGAGATAGTTCGCGACCTCCCGCCGGCCGTAATCGTAGATCGCCGTGTTCCAATCGGGATGGAGTCCCACGCTCGGATCGGCGTGCTCGTACAGCGCGGTGCCGTCGAACCGCGCGAGACCGTGTGGATCGATCGGGAAATGCGCCGGTACCCAGTCGAGGATCACGCCGATCCCGACGTGGTGACACCGATCGACGAAGCGCGCGAACCCGCTCGGCTCGCCGAAGCGCGAAGTCGGGGCGAAGAGCCCGATGGGCTGATAACCCCATGAGGCATCGAGCGGATGCTCGCTCACGGGCATGAGCTCTAGGTGCGTGAAGCCGAGGTCCGCGACATAGGGAATCAATGCATCGCCGATTTCGTCCCACGTGAGCCAGCGGTGGCCCTCGCTCCGTCGCCATGAACCGGCATGCACCTCGTAGATCGACATCGGCGCGCGTCGCGGGTCGCGGCGCGCACGCGCATCCATCCATGCGCTGTCCGTCCACGTGAAGCGGGTCGTGTCGCGAACGATGGACGCGCTCGACGGACGCAACTCCGCGCCGAAACCGATCGGATCCGCCTTGAGCGGGACAAGGACGCCGTCGGCGCCGACGATCTCGTATTTGTAAAGGGCCCCCTCTCCGATGCCCGGCAGGAAGATCTCCCAGACACCGGTGTCGACGCGTTTGCGCATGACGTGCCGGCGACCGTCCCAGGCGTTGAATTCGCCGACGACGGACACGCGTTGGGCATTCGGAGCCCAGACGGCAAAGTGGACGCCTGCCGTGCCTTGATGCACGATTACGTGCGCGCCAAGCCGATCGTACAAGCGCGCATGCGTGCCTTCACCGAACAGCCAGTCGTCGAGCTCGCCCAGCAACGGACCGAAGGCGTATGCATCGTCGATGGTCCAAGTAGCGCCTGCGCCGGATGCGCGCAACCGGTAACGCGCGTGGCGGCTCGCCAAACCTTCGAAGAAGCCCGCGGGATGGCGCCGCGTCAGGCGCCCGAGAACCTCGCCGTCGTCGGCAACCACGGCCACGGCCTCGGCACCCGGAACGAATGCGCGCACGACAACGGCGTTGCCCACGTCGTGCATTCCCAACACGGCGAAGGGGTCGCCGTGGCCGCCAGCCACGATCGCCTCGACCACCGCGTCGGGAACCGAGCCCGGGTCAACCGCGGCCACGCTCGACGCGCCAGATCTCGCCGGCATACTCGGCGATCGTCCGGTCCGAAGAGAACCAGCCGACCTTCGCGGTATTCAGGATCGAGGTGCGCCACCATCGATCGCGAGCGAGCCAAAGCGCATCGAGGCGGCGCTGTTCCAGCCAGTAGGACGAGAAATCGGCGCAAACCATGAAGTAATCTCGATGACGCAGCCCGTCGACCAGCGAAGCGTATCGGTGGTGGTCGTCCGGCGAATATACGCCCGACTCAAGCGCCTGCAGCACATCCGCGAGCGGCGGCGCTGCCGCGATCGCCTCGGTGGCGTCGATTCCCTGACTGCGCCGCTCGGCAACCTCCGCGGCGGTGAGTCCGAAAATGTGGATGTTCTCCGTGCCTACGCGGTCCCTGATCTCGATGTTCGCGCCGTCGAGAGTACCGAGCGTGATCGCGCCGTTGACGGCGAGCTTCATGTTGCCGGTCCCCGAGGCCTCCATTCCCGCGGTCGAGATCTGCTCCGATATGTCGGCGGCCGGAATGATTGCCTCGGCGAGGCTCACGTTGTAGTTCGGCAGGAAGACCACCCGAAGCAGCTCGCTCAGCGCAGGATCCTCGTTGATGCTGCGCGCGACGTCGTTTGCGAGCTTGATGATGAGCTTCGCCTGCTGGTAGCTCGCGGCAGCTTTGCCCGCGAAGATCTTCACGCGCGGTACCCACTTCCGTGTCGGCTCGGCGCGCATCGCTTGGCCGAGCGCGATCGTCTCGAGTAGGTTCAGCAGTTGTCGCTTGTACTCGTGGAACCGCTTTATCTGAACGTCGAAAAGCGCGTCCGGATCGACCTGGACGCCGACTCGGTCGCGAATGAGCTGCGCCAGCGCGAGTTTATTGCTACGCCGGACGGATGCGATCCGCTCATGGAAGGCCTGATCGCCGGCCAAGGGGACAAGCCGCTCCAGGCCTGCGGGTTCGTCGAGCACATCGACGCCGGTCGACTCGACAATGAGCCGCGTCAGTCGCGGATTGGCCTGGCCCAGCCAGCGGCGAAACGTGAT
Organism: uncultured beta proteobacterium; assembly: GCA_963724975.1. GTDB lineage: Bacteria > Pseudomonadota > Gammaproteobacteria > Burkholderiales > Casimicrobiaceae > CAIWHR01. Next base: position 23,183 of record CAVRXB010000011.1, read on the forward strand.
GCCGTTGGTCTTGTTGACGATCCGGTCCGGATAGAGCGTCGCGAGGTCCCGGAAGACCGTCTGCCGCATGAGTTCCGTGTGCAGCGCGGATACGCCATTGACCCGCCACGACCCGATAAAGGCTAGATGACCCATGCGTACGTGGCGGCTGTGATCCTCCATGATCAGCGACGCCGCCGCCAGGAGACGGTCGTCCGCGAGCCCGCTTGCGCGCACCGCATCGAGGTGCAGCGAGTTGATCAGATAGATGATCTGCATGTGCCGCGGCAGGAGCCGTTCGAGCAGCGCCACGCTCCACGTCTCGAGCGCCTCGGGCAGCAGCGTGTGATTCGTGTAATTGACGGTCGATGTGGTTGTGCGCCACGCTACATCCCACGGGAGGCCGTGCACGTCGGTCAATAGGCGCATCAACTCGGCAATCGCGATCGCGGGGTGCGTGTCGTTGAGCTGAATCGCCGCGTGATCGGCGAGCGTCGAGACGTCTCCGTGCTGCGCACGGTGACGCCTCAGCAGGTCCTGCAGCGACGCGGACACAAAAAAGAATTCCTGGCGCAGACGCAGCTCCTGGCCCGCGGCCGACTCGTCGCTTGGATAGAGCACCAGCGAAATCGCCTCGTGGCGAAGACGCTCGGCGGAAGCACCCACATGGTCCCCGCGGTTGAATGCGTCGAGCCGCACCGGGTCGTGGGCCTGCGCGTACCAAAGGCGCAGCGTATTCACATGTCGGCCGCGCCATCCCGAAATCGGCGTATCGAATCCGACCGCAGTGAGCATGTCATCCGGTTCCCATTGCGACCGCGCCGCGCCGGCTGAGTCGTGAATGTTCTTCACCGTCCCACCAAACCCGATTTCGTATGCCACTTCGGGCCGCTCGAACTCCCATGGATTTCCGGCAGAAAGCCAATCGTCGGGGTACTCGTGCTGCCAACCGTCGGTGATCACCTGACGAAAGACTCCGTAGTCGTAGCGGATCCCGTAGCCGTAAGCGGCGATCCCGAGCGAGGACATGCTTTCGAGGAAGCATGCGGCAAGCCGCCCCAGTCCTCCGTTGCCGAGGGCCGGATCAGGCTCCAGGCAGCGAACCTGTTCCAGATCGATGGAAAGATCGGCGAGCGCAGCACGCACGGACTCGGTAAGTCCGTGCGCTTCCATCGCATCGAGGAGCTGGCGCCCAATCAGGAATTCCAGCGAAAGGTAATAGACGCGCTTTCTGCCGTCCTGGTAGGTCCTGCGGGTCGAATCCATCCATTGGTCGATAACGCGGTCGCGCACGGCGAGCGCAGTCGCCATATACCAGTCATGGGCCAACGCGTGTCCCGGATCCTTGCCGATGGCATAGGTAAGCTTCTCCAGGATTGCGGCGCGGAGCTCGGCTACACCGGCGCTCCCGGGCTCCGTCATCCGATCATCCGCGGCAGTTCGCTCCGAAGCAGTTTCGTGCTCGGCGTCTGTTGCATCGGGAATTCGACTCAGGCAAGGTCCACAATGAGGAGGAATGATCTGCAGCGAACCATTCTACCTCCTGCTCGCGGATTTTCTCGGGCGGGAAGTGAGTCGGCGGCTTTTCTATGCGTCTGGTTGGATGACACTGCTTACGTCGGGCTCGGACAGTTTCGTCCAATTCGAATGCATTGCAGAATTACGAATCCTGGGCATTGCATGTAGAGTGATTTCTGCGCTCCGGACAAGCGAGTTGCGGTTACAGTGCCGGACTCTACCCCCACCGCGCAAGGCGCAATGCTCATTACCGATCCAATTTTCTACGCGATCGCAATTCCCGTCGTCCTGCTGACGGGCATTTCCAAGACTGGGATTCCAGGGCTCTTTGGCGGAATGGCCGTTCCGTTTCTCTCACTCGTCATTCCGCCGCTGCAAGCCGCTGCGCTGATGTTGCCCATTCTGTGCTTCATCGACATCTTTGGGCTGCGTGCTTTCCGAGGAATCTACGACCGTCGCAACATGCCGATCCTGCTCACGGGTCTTGCCATCGGGATCGTTGTTGGAATGCTTGTTTTCACCCTGCTGCCGCGAGACTTCACTCGTATTCTGGTTGGTGCAATCGCCGTCTTGTTTGCACTGAACAACATCTTTGGCTGGGCGCGCCATCGTCCGCCCGCGACGGCGTCATGGCCGCGCGGTGTTTTCTGGTCCGGCCTTTCCGGACTTACGAGCTTCGTCGCGCACGCGGGAGCCGCGCCGATCATGGCCTATCTGCTGCCGCAGAAGCTCGATCGAAGGATTTACGTTGGCACAACGGTGTGGTTTTTCTTCTTTTCGAACTACGCGAAGATCCTCCCTTACGCATTCCTAGGGCAACTCGATCTAACTAATCTTGCGACGGCGTTCGTATTGCTGCCACTGGTGCCCATCGGCGTAAAGCTCGGCGTGATCATCCAAGGCAAGCTGGACGAGAAAATTTTCTATCAAGTCAGCTATTGGGCGCTGCTCGGAATTGGCGTGAAATTGCTGTACGACGGTGGGGTGGGATTCATCGCTTGAGAGCCGGTGGTCCTCGTCTTAACCAGGCGATATCGATCAATATGGCCTTGAACACGCCCTGCTCAACGCCTTCGTAGAGTCGCTCCATGCCTCGCGTCACAGCGGCTAACTCCCGGTTCAGCGTTTCGCGCGCGACCCATTGAACAGCGGCTTCGGCGGGCGACTGCTGCGCATCGTTGACGCTGGTCAATGCGCTCGCCGCGCCGATCCGCGTAGCATCCGGTGGGGATGGTCCCGAAAGGGAAGAACCTACAATGGAGAGAAGCGAGGAGCATCGCTACCTGGGGTTGAGCCCCTTCGAGCTCAAGAACAAGCTGATCGAGCTCGCCAAGCACCGCGGCGAACGGATGATGCTCAATGCGGGACGCGGCAATCCCAACTGGCTCGCGCTCGAGCCGCGGGCTGCGTTCTTTCTGCTCGGCGAGTTCGCGCTCACCGAAGCGCGACGGGTCGCGCTCGCCCCCGATTTCGGCGGACTGCCGAGGAAGCGGGGCATCGCGGCCCGGCTCGATGCCTTTCTCGCGCAACGACTCGACGCGCCGGGCAGCAGGCTGCTCGCGCGGGGCATCGACTATGCGCGCGACGTCCACGGCTGCGACCCGGACCGCTTGGTCGGCGAATGGGTCGACGGCGTCTTGGGCGATCACTATCCGCTTCCGGTGCGGATGCTCCCGCACGCCGAAGCGATCGTGCGCGCGCACCTCGTCGCTGAGGTCTTCGCAGGCGACGCGGCAGGCGGGCCGGTTCGATCTCTTCGCTGTCGAGGGCGCGAGCGCCGGCATCACCTACGTCCTCCAGTCGCTCGTCCACTCGCGGCTGCTCGCGCCCGGCGACGCCGTCGCGCTCGCGCGTTCCGATCTTCACGCCGTACCTCGAAGTGCCGCGCCTCCCCGAATACCGCTTCGAGCTGATCGAGATCGCGCAGGACGAGGCGCACGGCTGGCGCTACCCGGCAGCGCAGATCGACAAGCTGCGCGATCCGCGGGTGAAGGCGTTGCTCGCGGTGAATCCCGCGAACCCCACCGCCGTGGCGATGGACGCGGAAACCATCGCCCGAGTCGGCGCCGTCGTCCGCGCGCGGCCCGACCTCATCGTGATCACGGACGACGTCTACGCGTCGTTCGTCGCCGGCTTTCGCTCGCTCGCTGCCGCGGCGCCGCGCAACACAATCCTCCTCTATTCGTTCTCGAAATACTGGGGTGCGACCGGGCTGCGGCTCGGCGTGGTCGGGCTGCACGAGTCGAACGCGTTGGACGCTCGCCTCGTCGCGGCGCGCGGCGATGACCTCGCCGGGGCCAGAGCGCGCTACGGTCCCGTCTCGACGACGCCCGAACGCCTCAAGCTCATCGACCGGATGGTCGCCGACAGCCGCGCCGTTGGCCTCAACCACACCGCCGGTCTGTCGACGCCGCAGCAGGTCCAGATGACGCTGTTCGCGCTCGACGGTTTGCTCGATGCGACCGGATCACGCAAGCGCATCGCGCGCAGTGTCGTGCGCGAGCGCTTCGAGCGGCTCTACCGCGGCGCCGGGCTCGTCCCGCCCGACGATCCGCTGCTCACCCACTATTACGCGTCGCTCGACATTCCCGCGCTCGCGCGCTCGCGCTACGGCGCCGCGTTCGCAACGTGGCTCACGATGAGCTTCGAGCCGATCGACTTCGTGATCCGGCTGGCCGAGGAACGCGGCATCGTGCTGCTGGACGGAGGTGGGTTCGACGCCCCGCGAATGTCGGTGCGCGTGTCGCTCGCGAACCTGCCCGACGAGGCTTACGAGCCGATCGGCCGCGCGATTGCCGCCCTGCTCGGCGATTACCACGCGCAATGGCAGCGCGCGCGATCGCACGCGGATTCCTGCGTCCGAAGCGAATCGTGACGCCAGCTCCCGTTTCGCCATCCCTTCCCAAGGGAAAATGCCGTAAAAACGCCGAATATATTACCGGCCATTCTTGCAATAGGCGGTTTCCATGGAGACTGCCACCCGTCCCACGAGCTGCGCCGGTGCTCCCGCTCGCCTCCAATGATGGGTCTACTACGGTGCGGCGCTGTTCGACGCCTGGACCGACCTCGGTCCTCAGCGCGCCCGCTTGATGCCGGCGGGCCCATGCCGGATCTCGGCGAGCGGCACCAGATACTCGCCTGCGGTTGCGCCTCCCAGTTCATCGCGTACATGGCGGCGCATCTGCTCCCGGAATGCGTCCACCGATTCGAAAAAAGCCGACATCATCCGCACCCACATGAACATTCCTCGTGGCGTGAGCGACCAGCCGCGCTCGTATTCAACCACGGCACCGAGCATCTTGAGCCCGAGGAGCTCCGGGCCGAGCATGCGCTCGAAGCGAAGCCCGTAGCGGGCGCGCACCCACTCCCTTTCGAGCCGCAGGCTGAAGAGCCGCACGAGCAGCTCATACCGCATCCGTTGGCGGACGTCGAGCCGCCGCTCGCCGGTGACGCCGGTAAGACCCCGCTCGATGCGCTCGACGTACGCCTCGAGCGAGAACGTGGTCGCGTACAGCGTGCCGTCGACGTATGAGAACGCGCCGCTGCCGAGGCCCACGTAGTTGTCGGCGTCGACGATGTATTCATCGATGCCCTTGCTGCCGCGAGTGAAGCACCAGGCTGAGGTCGGTACGAATCCGCGCGCGAGCCGCGTGACGATCCGGCGGTAGAAGTCGCGGAGGTGCCGGTGGCCAGGCGAGCCCAGGGTCCTCGCCATCTTGCGTGCGGTGCTGGGCGCGCTCATCAGCGGATAGAACGACACCTGATTCGCGGGGCTCTCGAGCAACGTGTCGATATCCGCTTCCAGCATCGCGCCCGTCTGATGCGGCAGGTTCCAGATCATGTCGACATTGAGCGTCTGGAAACGGCCTGCCGCCGCTGCCAACCGGTCCAAGATCTCGGCACGGCCGCCGTATTTCTCCAGTCGAACCATCTCGCGCAGCAGTCGATCGTCGAAGGTCTGCACGCCGACCGAAAGCCGCGAGATGCCGGCCGTCTCCAGCATCTTCAGTACGTCGTCGCGCAGGTCCTTCGGGTTGGTCTCGACCGAGACCTCGTTCAAGCCGGCGTTGAGCTCGCGTACGAGTGCCAGCGTGGCGCCAAGCTCTTCGGGCAGCACCGTCGGCGTCCCGCCGCCGACATAGACGCCATTGAAGACATAGCCGCGCTCGTGGTAGCGGCGAATCTCCTGGCGCAGCGCGCAGAAATATTGCCGCGCCTTGTTTTCCTCGTATCGGACTCGGTGGAACGAACAGTAGGGGCAGAGGACTTCGCAGAACGGCACATGCAGATACAGGAAGACCGGCGTCCGCGGCGCATCCGCGATCCCCTCGCTCGGCCCGAGCTGCATGGTTCCGCGCACCGCACGCCGGAATGAAGCATCGATGAGCGCGTCCAGCATGCGAATCTCTCCGGTGGCGAAGCGTCATTATGCTTCGCATCGCCCCGGCCCGCGTGCGGTTACATGCCGGCGCCGCGGCTACCTGACGGAGCACTCAGTCCGGGGAACAAAAAGGGCGCCGTTGCCGGCGCCCTATGCCCCACGCTGGCGTCCACCGTCTTCCTTGATGGACGCCGCGATGGTGGACGATCTAGTGGACGGCCAGCCGCCTTGCCGCGGTTCCCGGAGCCTTCGGCAACGTCAGCGTCAACAGCCCGCCCTCATACGATGCTTCAGCGGTCGCCGAATTGACATCGAGCGGAAGCGTGAGCATCCGGGACACCGACCCATAGTAGCGCTCGCTGCGCAGCGTCTTTTCATCCTCCTTCACTTCCTTTTCGCGTTTCACTTCCGCGGTGATCGACACGGTGTTGCCGTCGATCGAAACCGCGATATCCTCCTTCTTCATTCCGGGAATTTCTGCCTCGATCTTGTAGGCTTTTTCGTTCTCGGTCACTTCCACCCGCATCATCGGTGCGGGCTCATACCCGACCGTCATTGGACGGAACGGAAACTCTTCGAAATACCTGTCCATTTCGGGGAACGACGTGAATGGCGCCAGTTCGCGGAACGGATTCCAGCGCGCCAAGGTCTTCATGATGCCTCCTCGTGGGAGTCAACAATCGGAGCCATCCCGGATCGCCCGATCCGGGCGGAGCCGACCATAATCAATATAGGGACATCGCGGCGCTCGCGCATTGATGCGCATCAACGAGCGTGCGAGTTCTTCACCTGTCGATGCATCCATATCGCGTCCTCCTGCTCGAGCTCCTGAAGCCGCGATTCGATCTCGTACACCGAACGGTCGAGCTCCGGGAGCAGGACATCCTGCAGCGCACGGGCTCGTCGTGCCGATCGCTGGTATTCGAGCGACAGGCGCTCGAGATTACCGGCGACGGCGGCAAGCGATGCGCCAGCGGCGAGCATCTCTGCGAAGGCGCGGCGGCATGCTTCGGCTTCCGGGGAGGGGTCCAGCGCGGGCAACGCGGCCAAGGTACCGATGTCGAGCACAACCTCCTGCATTCGCACGCCCATCACGGCTCGCCGCGTGTCCCGCAGCTTGGCGCCGGAGAGGTCCGACGCGGGATAGACCTGGAGCCCGTGAAGGCCATGACGGGCGATCGCCGCTTCGAGCGCTGCGGTCGCGGCCGAGTGCCTGGCGATGAAATCCTGCCGCAGCGCGCCGTAATGCTGAAGCTCACGAAGAATCTCCGCGGCGAGCAGCAGGCACTTTTCGTCGAGAAATACGTAGCCCTCGTGCATTGCACGACGCTCGTCCTTCATCTCGAGCACGACACTGCGTGTAGGCGTGGCGTCGCTCATCGTTGTGTCGCGCTGCGTCGAGCGAGATGCCGCTCGATCTGTGCATTGGACAGGCGCGAGAGCTCGGTCGCCGGCAGGTCCGAGAGGAGCCTCCATCCCATCGCCATACTTTGCTCCAGCGTGCGCACTCCGTCCTGCGCCACGAGCTCCCCTTCGAATGCGGCGCCGAACGCAAGGTAGCGCCGTTCGGTCTCGGTAAGTCCCTCTTCGCCGACAACGCTCGCGAGCACGCGGGCCTGCACAGCGTGCGCATACGCGGCGTAGAGCTGGCTTGCGAGCGCCGGATGATCGGGGTCGGTGTACTTGCCTCCGGTGCCGTCCTTCATCAACCGCGACAGCGAGGGCAGCACGTTGACCGGCGGATAGATGCCGCGGCGATCGAGATCGCGCGAGAGCACGATCTGGCCTTCGGTGATGTAGCCGGTAAGGTCCGGTATCGGGTGACCGATGTCATCGGCGGGCATCGTGAGGATGGAGAGTTGGGTGAGCGTACCCGGGCGACCGCGCAGGCAGCCGGCGCGCTCGAACAGCGTCGCCAAGTCCGAATACATGTAGCCGGGGAAGCCCTTGCGGCTCGGAATCTCGCCCTTCGACGACGACACCTCACGCAGCGCCTCCGCGTAGTTCGTCATGTCGGTGAGGATCACGAGCACGTGCTTGCCGCAGCTAAACGCGAGATACTCGGCGGCGGTCAGTGCGAACCGCGGCGTCAACAGGCGCTGCGTCGATGAGTCGCTCGCGAGATTGAGGAACAGCGCGGTGCGCTCGAGCGCGCCGCCCTGCTCGAGGCTGCGCCGAAAGTACTCCGCGCTGTCGTACGGAACGCCGATTCCGGCGAACACGATGGCGAACTCCCCGCTCTGCGCATGAGTGAGCCGCGCGTGCGTCGCGATGTCCACGGCGAGGCGGTCGTGTGGCAGACCTCCCCCGGAGAACAGCGGCAGCTTCTGGCCGCGCACGAGACTGTTCATCAGATCGAGCGTCGTAATCCCCGTTTCGATGAAGTCGCGTGGCATCGCGCGCGCCACCGGATTGATCGGCAGCCCGTCGATGCGCAGGTGCTCGCGCGCCGCCACCGGGGGTCCGCTGTCGATCACCCGTCCGACGCCGTTGAATACGCGCCCGAGAATCGACGGCGCGACGCCGAACGACAACGGCTCGCCGAAGAAGCGAACGACGGTGCCGGCGAGCGTGAGTCCGGCGGTCGATTCGAGGACCTCGATCGTGAGGATGTCGTTGTCGATCGCCGCCACGCGTCCCAGGCGAACGAAGCCATCGTTGCCGCGGACTTCAACCGCATCCTGCAGGCCGACGTCGAGCGTGCGGCGCAGGAAAAGCAGCGGCCCTTCGAGCTTCGTTGCGGCGCCTTCAACCGTGGGACGCATCGGCCGGCTCCAATTTGTCGATGAGCGCTGCGAATTCACTTTCGATCGCCGCCTGCAGCGCGCCGAAACGAGCAAGCTCCGCATCCGCGATATCTTCGCCTACGCGCTGCAACGGCCGCACGCATGCCATCTGAGCGATATCGGCGGGCGCGGCGCCTGCGGCGACCGCCTCTTCAGCCAGATCGAAGAACCGCTCCAGCAGGCGCATCATCGCGGCCTGCCGAGCGGGTACGCAGACGCGGTCGTTGTCCGAGAACGCGGACTGCCGCAGAAACGCGTCGTTGACGAGTCCGGCGCAAAACAACGTGAGCTGCTGGCGCACCGGCAGCGCGTCCTTGCCGATGATGCGCGCCATTCGCTCGAGCCGGGCCTCCTCGTCGAGCAGCGTCAGGAAACGCCGGCGCGATGCGAGCCAGCGATCGTTGCCCTGCGTGGCCCACCAGGGCGCGAACTCGCGAGCGTCCTCGGCGTACGACTGCAGCGGGTGGATCGCGGGGTAGAAGCGCGCCTGCGCTCGCTTGACGTCGAGCGCCCAGAAGGCCTTCGTGTAGCGCTTGGTGTGCGACGTGACGGGCTCCGAAAAGTCGCCGGACGGCGGACTGATGGCACCGATGATCGTTACCGAGCCCACACCGCCACAAAGCGGCTCGACGAGCGCGGCCCGCTCGTAGAAATCGGCGAGCCGCGACGAAAGGTACGCCGGGTAGCCGCCCTCGCCGGGCAATTCGCCGAAGCGCCCCGACACCTCGCGCAGCGCCTCGGCCCAGCGTGAAGTGGAATCCGCCATGAGCGCGACGTGCAACCCCTGGTCGCGGAAATATTCGGCGACGGTGACTGCCGAATAGATCGACGCTTCGCGTGCGGCGACCGGCATGTTCGACGTATTGGCGATAATGACGGTGCGCTCCATCAGCGGCCGGCCGGTGCGCGGATCGGTGAGCTTCGGAAACTCGTCCAGCACGCCGGCCATTTCGTTGCCGCGCTCGCCGCAGCCCAGATAGACGATGACGTCGGCGTTGCAACCTTTCGCCAGCGCTTCGAGGAGCACCGTCTTGCCGGTGCCGAAGCCGCCGGGAATCGCCGCCTTTCCGCCGCGCGCCACCGGGAACATGCTGTCGAGGATGCGCTGGCCGGTGACCAGCGGCTCGGTCGAGGGCAGGCGGGCCGCGACCGGACGCGGCGTGCGCACCGGCCAGCGGTGCGTCATTGCCACCGTGCGTTCGGCGCCGCTCGCGTCGCGCAGTGTCGCGAGGACCGCGTCGTCCGCATAGTCGCCTCGATCCACGATGGCCGACACTTCGCCCTCCGCATCCGGCGGCACGAGGCACTTCTGCGCGACGCCGTTCGCCGCGACGAGCTCGCCCAGGATCGCACCGCCGGCCACGATGGCGCCGCGGGCGACGCGCGGAACGAACGTGAACGATTGCGAACGTGACGGGCGCATGCCCGGCTGCACGAAGAGCGCTTCGGCGCCGGCGAGCGGCCGCAGCAGCCCGTCGAAGATGTGGCCGAGCAACCCCGGACCGAGGGATATCGCGAGCGGGGTGAGATCGCCCTCGACGATCGCGCCAGGCCTGAGCCCGGTCGTGTCCTCGTAGACCTGCACGACGATCTCCTCGCCGTCGACGCACACGACTTCCCCCAGCAACGCGCGGTCGCCGACGCGGACCGCTTCGCGCAGCGCGAACGGACCCGATGCGGTCGCGCGCAGCACGGGACCGGCGATCCAGCGAATCGTCGCGCGGCTCACGCCTCGACCTCCAGAGCGCCGAGCAGCATCGCGCCGATCTCGGCACGATCGGCGAGCAACCCGTCGAGCGTGCCGTCGATCACGTTGCCGCCTGCCGAAACCCGGAGCCCGGCGCGGGTGGCATCGTCGATCGCGAATCGCACCGTCGTGCGCAAGAATGTTGTCAGCGTGGCCGCCAGCGCTTCGCGCTCGCCATCCGGCCAGCCGGGCGCATGGACGATATGCCACGCATCGTTGGGCAATGCCTTGCGCGCCTCGGCAATCACGCTTGCGATCCAGGCTTGGCGGCACCGCGGATCGCGCCACCGTTCGCAGAGGGCCGCGGTGAGTCGCTGCCAGCCGGCCGCGAGGAAATCTCCGGCCCGCCGCTGCTCCCGCATGCGCCGATGCGTCATCAGCCGCGCGTGCGCCGCAGCCACGCGCTCTTCGAGCCGCCGCCGCTCTTCGTCGAAGGCAATGCGAATCCGCGTCCGCGCTTCCGCATGTGCCGCCGCGAGCGTCGCTGCGCCGCGCGTGCGCGCTTCGCGAAGTATCGCGTCGCAATGGCGCTGGCGATCCGTCTCGACGAGATCGAGCAAGCCCTGCATGCGCGACTCGAGCGTCATCGCGCATCCTCGAGCCCGAGTTGCGCGCGCAGCCGGGTGGCGAGATCGGGCATTGCGATCGCTCCCTGCAGATCGGGCACGATCAGCGTGAGCGGCGCGAGCGCCGCTCGAGCGGCGGCGAGCTCGCGCGCGGAAATTCTCGCCGCGACATCGGCGGAGATCAGCACGAGCGACGCGCTGGCGCGTGCAGACGCAAGCGCCAAAGCTTCGTTGCCGGGACGCGGGATAATGATGCTCGCGCCCGCGAGCCGGAATCCCGCGGCACTTGCTTCGTCGCCGATGTAACACGGAACAGGCATCAGCCGAGCCGATTGAGGATGAGGATCGACACGATCAGGCCATAGATCGCGATGCCTTCGGCCAGGCCGACGAAGATCAGCAGACGGCCGAAAAGCTCGGGTTTTTCCGCCAGCGCACCGATCGCGGCGGCTCCGACCTTGGCGACCGCGAAGCCCGCACCCAGAGCCGCGAGCGCGGTCGAGATCGCCGCCGCAAGGAATCCGTAGCTTGCGTTGCCGAATGCCGCGGAACCGCCGGCACCGGCACTGGCGGCTTCGGCGGCAGACGCGCTCGGCGTCAACGCGAGAAGCACGGTTCCGGAAAGCGCCAGAAGGCCTGTCAGCACCACCAATGCGAGAGCGAAACGCAACCGGTGTTTCATCAGTGCTCCTTCACGACAAAAGGCGGCGCCGGCATCGGACGGAACGTCCGTCCCGGCGCAACGAGGAAGCGAGTAAAGAATTCGAACAGCACGAGACGCGTGGTCTGGATCGAAACGACCATCCCCTCCAGCACGAGCACCACGAGATTGCCGACGATCAGCAGCGTTGCCTTCACGACGACGCTCTGGGTCGCGTCCATCAGCGCGACGATCGCGGAAGACAGGCCCGCATGAGCCAGAGCGAACGCACCCACGCGCGAGAACGAAAGCGTGTTGATGAGGATCTGCAACGTGCGCTCGATCAGTTCGGCGATGGCGGCGAACCCCGCGGTGAGACTGCGTGCGGACGCTGCGCGGCCGATGCAGAACGCCGCCGCTGCCGCAGCGGCAACGGAAAACGCGTCGGGTCTCACCACGCCGACAAGCAGCGCGACGTAGACGACCGCGAGCCAGAGCTCGCTGCAAAGCCACCCGCGCAGCTCGCCGCGCCAGTAGGCTTCGATTGCGTTCAGCAGCAATCCCGCGGTGAGCAGGACCGCGCCGCCGTAGAGCGGGACGAGCAGCACGGTCAGCGGATCGGCGAGGGGCTCGAGCCAGAGCGGTCGAATCACGCCCTCGAGGCTGAATACGCTGCCGAAGAGAAGGCCGAAGAACGCCGCACCGATGCCGCCGGCGACGAACAGTCGCGCAAGCGGCCACCTCTGCCGCAACGCGAACCCGGCTGCGGCGATGACCAGTCCCTGGCCTACGTCACCGAACATGTAGCCGAACATCACCGGCACGACAACGGCGAGGAGCGTCGTGGGATCGGCCTCGTTGCGCGCCGGCATGCCGAGTGCGCGGCTGAAGACTTCGAACGGCCTCGCCCAGCCGGGATTGGCCAGGATCAGCGGCGCGATCGCCCCCGAGGGCGCGAGCGGATAGCGGAGGATCGCCCGCGCGCCCGAGCGCTCCAGCGCCTGCGCGAGACGATCGCCCGCGAGCTCGCTGGTCCAGCCCGTGATCCAGCAGAAGAGCGGTCCCGACTCGAGTGCATGAACGTTCTCGATCACCCACTGCAAGCGCTCGGCGTCGCCGAGCACGGCGCCGAGATCGTGCCGCGCGGCGAGCGCTTGCATCTGCGTCGTGAGCTCCGCTGCCTCGCGCTCCAGCGCGTCGATGCGCGACGCGAGGTAGGCAGCGTTCTCGCGAGGATCGGAGCGTAGCCACGCGGGGATCGAATACGTCCGCCCCTTGAGCGCTGCGAGCTGTTGCGTGACCGACTGCAAGTCGTTTCCAGTGCCCACGACGAGCGCGTGGATCACGCCTTCGATCTCGAAACGACGCACGAGTAATCCCGGCGGAAAGGTCGGCTCGGCCTCCGGCGCGAACACGAAGAGCCGAGCCTGGACGAGCGGACCGGCACCCGCCGTGTGCGCAAGATCGATCGCAAGGTTCTCCATTGCAGCGAGCGCGCGTTGCCACACGACGAGCTCCGTGCGCTCGGTCGCGTCACGCTGCAGCGCCTCGATCGTGGGCAGAACCTCGACCTCCCACGCGGCGATGCGCTCGAGGCAGTGCGTCAGCGTCGTGGCCGGGGGCTCGGGAAACGCTGCCGGCCGATGCTCGCCGCGCGGCCAGTAGGCGTGATAGCGAAGCGAGTACTCCGCGTAACGTTGCAGAAGCGGGCGCAGATCGGCCAGCGCCTCGGGCAGACCGATCGAGGGTCGCGCCTCGAGCTCGGTCGCGTTCGTCGTCGCGAGGGCTTCCAGCGCGAGCGTCGCATCGTCGCGTGCGACCAGAACTTCGAACCAGCGCGCGAGCTGCGGACGAATCATCCGACGCGTCCCAGGCGGCGAAAGAGCGCTCGGCGCAACAGCTCGCCGCGCAGCCGCTCCATGTCGAGCGCGGACAACGCGAGGAAAATGAACGCGGCAGCGGGATCGAGTGTCGCACGGCGATAGAGCATGGAGAGCCGCGCAACCAATGTTCGACGCATCAATGTGCCGTCGCTCACCGAGGAGTCTGCGAGCGCCGCGCGATGAGCGATCAGAAGACGCGCGCAGTCCGCGAGCGGTCCAGGCTCGGTACCGAAGTCGCGAGTCACGCGACGCGACCACTCGTTTCCCCACGCGCGCATGATTCCCTCAGGGCTCGTCCATGCGGCCGCGAGCGGTGCAAGCACGCCGCGCCTCGGTGCCTGGGCTGGATTGCGACTTATTTCGCCAAAGACGGGGTCGTCCGCCATCCAGCGCGGCGCTTCGCCCCCGCGCGCGAGGTGTTGGACAAAGGGCAGCTCGACGATCGCTCCGGCCCACGCGATCGCGGCATGCCATGGCTCCGGCATCCATCCGCATAGCTCGTCGACCAGCGCGCGACCATGGGCGCGCAGCGTGGCCTCGATGGCGTGCGGCTCGGCATCGGCGGTGATTCCGCTCAGCCAACGGCGAAACGGCGGCGTGTGCGCCGCATCGAGAAAGGCGGCAAGACCGCGAACGATGGCGATCGCTCGCCACGCCGCTTCAGTCGGACGCTCGCCGAAACGCGCACCGATGCGCGCGTATGCGTACTCGAGATCGCCGGAGCGCTTCATCCGGCATCCCCGGTGAGAGCGCCGGAGAGCGTGGCGACCGCGCGCTCGAGCCGGGCGAGATCTTCCGGCGTAAGCGCGCGCGCGGCGTCCTGCGAAAGCGCATCGGCGTCGATTGCCGCCGCTTCGCGCGTTGCGCGTGACTCGAACGCTGCACGCACGCCGCGAATGCGCCGCTCGGTGCGCTCGGCGATGGCACGCGCCGTCGCTCGCGCGTCCTCGACGATGGCGGTGGCTTCGTGTGTCGCGCGCTCGACATCCTCGTGCGCGGCGCGCTCCGCGTTCAGCACCCGGCTGATCGCGACGTCGACAGCGTCGTCGGTGGAGGAAGACGTGGCCATCGACGCTGCCCCTGTTGGTGCGAAGGCGGCGTCGCGACGCCGGCGCCGATCGCCGCTTACGACGCTATCAATGCCGCCCCAGCGAGCGCGACGCACGCGCCGGCAAATCGCAAGCGCTTGGCATTGAGAACACGCGCGGTCACGATCCCTGAAACGTGCAGCAGGCCGGTCGCCGCCAGGAACCCTGCGACGTAGAGCCAAGGCGATTCCATCGCGGGCAGCTCGCTCCCATGCGAATGGCCGTGAAATACCGCGAACGCCCCCGTGACCATCATGCCCGCGGCGAGCGGGAGCCGAATCGCGAACGCCACAAGCAGGCCCAGCACGAGAACCGAGGCCGCGGTGCCTGATTCGACGACCGGCAGCGGAATCCCTGCAAGGGCAACGAGGGCGCCACCGCCCATCATCGAGACGAATGTCAGCGGCACAGCCCACATCGCGCGGGCGCCGGTCTGCGCCGCCCAGAATCCGACGGCAAGCATGGCGAGCACGTGGTCAGCACCGAAGAACGGATGCGAGAAGCCGGCGATCGATCCACCACTCTCGTTCAACACGTGGGCGTAGGCGCCGTACGGAATCAACATCGCGGCAACAGCGACGCAGGCAATCAGAACTGATCGCAGTTTCATTGCGCTCCCTCCTCTTAATCGGCTGTTACGGTACCCGTAACACCATCGCGACGTCGCGCGTTCGCGCGGCGCATTGATAGCAAAAAATATCCCGTCCGATGAAATGCGATGTTGATCGGCATCAAGCTGCAACGTCGCCGATGGGATCTAAATGGAAGCCATTCAGAATTGTGGCCGCGCCGCTGCAAGGCTCCGGGGCCGCGGCCGATCCCTCGCGCAAGTCGGAGGACTGATGCACATCGACACCTACTATGGCCTGATGCGCCGGCAAGGCATCACGCGCCGCAGCTTTCTCAAATTCTGCAGTCTCACCGCCGCTTCGCTCGGCCTCGGCGATGCCGGGGCGCAGGAAATCGCGAAGGCGATGGAAACCAAGCCGCGCACACCGGTCGTGTGGCTGCACGGGCTCGAGTGCACGTGCTGCAGCGAGGCGTTCATCCGCTCGGCGCACCCGCTCGCCAAGGACGTCGTCCTGTCGATGTTGTCGCTCGATTACGACGACACCCTGATGGCGGCCGCGGGACATCAGGCGGAGCAGGCGCTCGACGACACGATCAAGAAGTACAAGGGCAACTACATCCTGGCGTGCGAAGGCAACCCGCCGCTCGCCGACGACGGCGTCTATTGCATTCCCGGCGGGAAGCCGTATGTCGAAAAGCTGAAGCGCGTCGCGGCGGACTGCAAGGCGATCATCTCGTGGGGGTCCTGCGCGTCCTGGGGCTGCGTGCAGGCGGCGAAACCGAATCCGACGGGAGCCGTGCCGATCCACAAGGTGATCAGCAACAAGCCGATCATCAGGGTGCCCGGCTGTCCACCGATTCCCGAGGTGATGACCGGTGTCGTCACCTACATGCTCACGTTCGATCGCCTGCCCGATGTCGATGCGCAGGGGCGGCCGAAGATGTTCTACAGCCAGCGTGTCCACGACAAGTGTTATCGCCGGCCCCACTTCGATGCCGGCCAGTTCGCCGAACGCTTCGACGACGCCGGCGCGCGGATGGGCTACTGCCTCTACAAGGTGGGCTGCAAGGGCCCGGTGACGTACAACGCGTGTTCGGCGACGCGCTGGAACGAGGGACTTTCGTTCCCGATCCAGTCGGGCCACGGCTGTATCGGCTGCTCGGAGGACGCGTTCTGGGACAAGGGCTCGTTCTACGATCACCTGACCACGATCCGCGCGCCGGGACTGGACGGCATCGAGGGAACGGCCGATCAGATCGGACTGGGCGTGGCGGCGGTCGCCGGCGCGGCAGTCGCGGCGCATGCGGCGATCAGCGCGATCAAGCAGGCGCGCAGCAAGAGCCGCAACGACAAGGTCAGCGAGGTGGAGGAATAGTCATGGCGACCCATCAGACGCAGGGCTTCACGCTCGACGACAGCGGCAGACGCATCGTCGTCGACCCGATCACGCGCATCGAGGGCCACCTCCGCATCGAGGTGAACGTCGACAAGGACAACGTGATCCGCAATGCGGTTTCCACCGGGACGATGTGGCGCGGTCTCGAGGTGATCCTCAAGGGGCGCGACCCGCGCGATGCGTGGGCGTTCACCGAGCGCATCTGCGGCGTGTGCACGGGCGTGCACGCGCTCGCCTCGGTGCGCGCGGTCGAAGACGCGATCGGAATCAAGATCCCGAAGAACGCGAACATCATCCGCAACCTGATGCACGCGACGCTGTACTCGCAAGACCACCTGGTCCACTTCTACCATCTCCATGCGCTCGACTGGGTCGACATCGTGTCGGCGCTCAAGGCCGATCCGAAGAGGACGTCCGAGATCCAGCAATCGATTTCCAGTCATCCGATGTCGTCCCCCGCGTACTTCCGCGACGTGCAGAACAGGCTCAAGAAATTCGTCGAGGGCGGGCAGCTGGGGATCTTCGCGAACGCCTACTGGGGCAATCCCGCGTACAAGCTGCCGCCGGAAGTCAATCTGCTCGCAACGACGCACTATCTCGAGGCGCTGGACTTCCAGAAAGACATCGTCAAGGTGCAGACGATCTTCGGCGGCAAGAATCCGCACCCGAACTGGCTCGTCGGCGGCGTGCCGAGCCCGATCAATGTCGACGGCACCGGCGCGGTCGGCGCGAACAACATGGCGCTGCTCAACATGGTCGGCGACATCTGCAACCGCACCGCGGATTTCATCGACCAGGTCTACATTCCCGACCTGCTGGCGATCGCGGGCTATTACAAGGATTGGGCGAAGTGGGGCGGCGGACTGTCGAGCCAGAACCTGATGTCGTACGGCGAGTTCCCCGAGATTCCCAACGACTACTCGAACGCGAGCCTCGGGCTGCCCTCGGGCGTGATCATCGGCGGCGATCTGAAGAATGTGCAGGAGGTCGATCTCAAGGATCCAGCGCAGGTGCAGGAGTGGGTCACGCACTCCTGGTACAAGTATGCCGACGAATCGAAGGGGCTGCATCCGTTCGACGGCGTGACGGATCCGAATTTTGCCATCGGCCCTAACACCAAGGGCTCGCGCACCGACATCCGCGAGATCGACGAAGGCGCCAAGTATTCGTGGGTGAAGTCACCGCGCTGGAAGGGATACCCGGTCGAGGTCGGACCGCTTGCACGCTACGTCGTCGCCTACGCGCGCGGCCGCAAGGACATCAAGGAGCAAGTCGATGGCGCGCTGAAGGTGCTCGACGTGCCGCTCACGGCGCTGTTTTCCACATTGGGACGTACGGCAGCGCGCGGACTCGAGTGCCAATGGGCCGCGCATCGGATGAAGAAGTACCACGCCGATTTGATCGCCAACATCAAGGCGGGAGACCTGGCGACAGCGAACATGGAGAAATGGGAGCCGTCGAGCTGGCCCGTCGAGTGCAAAGGTGCTGGGCCGTGCGAGGCGCCGCGTGGGGCGCTGGGACACTGGATCAAGATCAAGAACACCCGCATCGATCTCTATCAGGCGGTCGTCCCGACGACGTGGAACGCGGGTCCGCGCGACGCCAAGGGCCAGATCGGCCCCTACGAAGCGGCGCTCCTCAACACGCCGATGGCGAAGCCGGAGCAGCCGGTCGAGATTCTGCGCACGATCCACAGCTTCGATCCGTGCCTTGCCTGCGCGTCGCACGTGATCTCGCCTGAGGGCGAGGAGCTCGTCTCGGTGAAGATCCGCTAGACGGGAGACCACCACCATGCGCATCGAACCTGCATCCGGCCGCGTTCTCGCGGGGCCGCTTGAGCCCATTTACGTGTACGAAGCGCCTGTGCGCATCTGGCACTGGGTGATGATGCTCGCCATGATCGTGCTGGCGGGTACGGGCTACCTGATCGGCAGCCCGCTGCCCGCGATCGGCGGCGAGCCCTACGACACCTATTTCTTCGCCTGGATTCGCATCATTCATTTCTCCGCGGCGTGGGTGTTCATCGTCGCATTCGCCGTGCGCATCTATTGGGCGTTCGTCGGCAATCACCACGCGCGCTCGATCTTCTTGCCGCCGTTCTTCAGCGCCAACTGGTGGCGCGGATTTTGGAGCCAGTTCCGTTATTACCTGTTCCTGAAGCGCGAAAGCGATCTGTGGGTCGGCCACAACCCGGTCGCGCAGGCGGCGATGTTCTTCATGTACACGCTGGGCACGCTGTTCATGATCGTCACCGGGCTCGCGCTCTATTCCGAGCAATGGGGGTGGGGCACGTTGCGGATGACGCTCTTCGGCTGGGTATTCGTTCTCTTCGGCGACCCGCAGACGGTGCGCACGCTGCATCACCTGGGCATGTGGTATCTGATCCTGTTCGCGCTCATCCACATCTACATGGCGTTCCGCGAAGACATCATGAGCGGCGAATCGATCATGAGCACGATGGTCAACGGCATCCGGTTCTTCAAGCGCGAGCCGAAGGCGTGAGCGCAACGTGGCGCACGCCCCGAAGGTGACCATCGCGACGCGCGGCGCAGCCAACCGCCGCCGCAGCCGCGCCGGCAGCATCCCGCGGCCACCGCCGGTTGCGTTTTCCTCGCGTACGCCGCTGCACCCGGGCCATTTCCTCGAATCGCGTTTCCTGGCGCCGCTCGCGATCAATCAGACCGAGCTCGCGGGCGCGCTCGGCATATCGCGCCGCAGGGTCAACGAGATGATTCGCGGCCGCCGTGCGATTACTCCCGATACGGCATGGCGGCTCGCGAATTTCTTCGGCACCGACCCGATGTTCTGGATGCACTTGCAGCTCGCGTGGGACATGCACGCGGCGGCGAGAAGCGTCCGTCGCGCGAGCCGGCGCTGAGCCGCCCGCGCCGTCGTACCGGCAAACCGGCAGCGGCCCCGTCCACGCCGCCGCCCTCGACCGAGACTGCGCCAGCTTTGACGTAGCGCAATGCAGCGCGCGCGTGCGCGCGTACCGTGTGCTTGTTACACGACGGGTAACACGGGCTGCAATGGCGAACCGCTGCGAAGCACTGGTACTGGGGATCGGCAATGTGTTGTGGGCCGACGAAGGCTTCGGCGTCCGCGCGGTCGAGGCGTTGCACGCGCGGTATGCGCTCCCCGATGGCGTGAGCGTCATCGACGGCGGGACGCAGGGGCTCTATCTCTTCGGAGCGATCGCCGCGGCGCGTCGCGTGCTCGTGTTCGACGCGATCGATTTCGGGCTCCCGGCGGGCACGCTACGCGTGCTGCGCGACGGCGAAGTCCCTGCGTGGAAGGCCGTGAAGATGAGTCCCCACCAGACCGGGTTCAACGACATCCTCGCGCTCGCGCAACTGCGCGGCGAGTCGCCCGAGGCGATAACGCTGATCGGCGTGCAACCGGAGGAATTGTCGGATCTTGGCGGAAGCCTGCGCGATAGCGTCAAAGCGCGCATTCCCGACGCGGTGGAGCTTGCGGTGTCCGAGCTGGCGGCATGGGGGTTTCCGCCACGGCGGCGCGAGCGCGGTTCGACCGTCGCCCCGCTCAATTCCACGGCGCTCACTCTCGACGTTTACGAAAGCGGGCGGCCGTCGAGCGACGAGGCCTGCCGGATCGGCGATGCGCGCGTGCTCGCGCGCTCGCGCCTGTAGCGGGACGCCGATCCATGTGCATCGGCATCCCCATGCAGGTGGTCGAGATCGGCCAGGGTCGTCCGTGGTGCGCGGGTCGCGGGCGGCGGGAGCAGCTCGACATGATGCTCGTTGGCGATGCGCCGCCGGGGACCTGGGTTCTCGCGTTTCAGGGATCCGCGCTGCGCGTGATGACTGCCGACGAGGCGGCGCGGACGAACGACGCGCTCGACGCGCTCGAGGCCGTGCTCGCCGGCGAGAAGAATCTGGATGGTTATTTCGCCGATCTGGTCGCGTCCGATCAGGCGGCGACGAGACTTGCCGAGGAATCGAATCGATGACGCCTGCTGCGTATCGCCGGAACGGTGCATCCGCTGCTCGCGCAGCTCTTCGCCCGGCATGGGTGCACCGACGTGAGGGCCGAGAGCATCGACGCCTTCGTCGAAGGCCCCGGGCACGCGATGCTCGTGTTCACCGAAGATCCGCTGCGCGTCCGGGAGACGCTCGACGTCGCCGTGATCGTGCCCGAGCTCATGCGCGCGTTTCCCGGCCGCTTTCGCGTTGGCGTCCTCCTGCCCGAGGCCGCGCGGCAATTGCAGGCGCGATACGGGTTCAGACGCTGGCCCGCGCTCGTCGTGCTGAGCGACGGCAAGCATGTCGGCGCCGTCGACGGTCTGCGCGCCTGGGACGAATACGTGAAGGAGATCGCGCAGTTGCTCGAGACGGCGCCGAAGCGGCCCCCGACGATCGGCATCGCGGTCAGGACTGCGGGTGGAGACGCCCGCGGTTGCAGCTCCTGAAGCCTTATGACGAGGACAGTTCATGAAAACGCTCTCGATCCCCATCCGTGTCGTCGGGCCCGGTTCGCAACCCGACGAGGACGCGCTGCAATGCCTGGATATTCCGCGCGAGATGAACACGTTCCTGATGCCGCCGGTGCCGGCGCGAGTCGATCCCGAGGCGTTGTCCGAAGCGCGCGACGCAATGCAGGAATTTCTTGAGGCGCTCGAACCTTGGGCGCCCGCAATGGGCAATGCTGGTCCGCGACTCGACATCAGCGGACTATCGCCGGCGGCGATCGAGGTCGTCGATCAGGTCCTCGGCGAGGGCGAAGTCGGCATCAGGATCGATGGCACGCGCAAGGCGCACATCCAGGAGAGCGTGTTCGCGGGGATCTGGCGCGTGTGCGAGCTCGATGCGGACGGGCGTCTGATCGCCGATCGGATCGAGGCCGCGTCGCTTCCCACGATCGTGCTCGACGCGGCGCGAGAGGCGGCGGCGCCTACGCCGGCGCCGGCCGCGCTGCTCGACGGCGCGATGAATTCGCCATCGCTGTTGGCCGAAATCACCGACCGGATGCGTCGGGGCCAGCCCGGTCGTCCCGCGCATGTCATCAATCTGACGTTGTTTCCGCTGACGCCGGACGACCACCGGGTGCTCGAGCAAGCACTCCCCGTCGGCCCGGTGGCGATCATTTCCCGGGGCTTCGGAAACTGCCGGATCACTTCGACGCTGGCACGGGACGTCTGGCGCGTCCAGTACTTCAATACGATGAACACGCTGATCCTCAACACCCTCGAGATCGTCGATGCGCCGGAGGTCGCGCTCGCGGCCGTCGAAGATCTGGTCGACAGCCGCGAGCGTCTCGCGGAGCTCGTCGCATGGATGAGCGAATCGTGTGCGGCGTGAGCGCATTCGAACGCAGGGCGCGCCAATGAAGACCTTCGAAGGCTCCTACCTCGGCGATCGCTCGAAGATCGGTCCTTCGACGCGGCTCGAGTGCAAGGTGTGCTGGTACGTCTACGATCCGGCGCTGGGCGATCCCGTGTGGCAGGTGCCGCCGGGCACGCCGTTCTCGGAATTGCCGCCGCATTGGACCTGTCCGACCTGCGCGTGCATGGCGGACCAGTTCCTCGTGGTGCGCGATGACTGACGCGCGCTCGTGCCTGCCGGAACCGTCGCCGCGTCTCGAGGCGGCGTTCCGCACGGTCCACGCCGAGCGGATGCAGGGGCTCGCGTTCGTCAATGCGGCCATCGCTGTCGAGGCAGTCGGTTTTGCGCCGTGGAAACACTACTGGCTGGGCGTGATGTTGACGCCGTGGTCGATGAACCTGTTGCTCGCGCCGCGCGACACGAGCGCATGGCAGCGCCTGCCTCCCGGAGAAAAACGCCGCTACACGTTTCCCGCCGGCACTTTCGATTTCATCGGCGCGCACGACGACACGATCGGCGAATATCTCACATGCTCGCTGTTCTCGCCGGTGCTCGAATTCGCCGACCACGCGACGGCGCGGCAAACGGCGCTGCTCGCGCGCGAAGCCCTTTTCGATTCTGCCAACGCCGAAGCAGCGGAGCTGCCGATCGCATCGACGCCGTCCGCACACGTGGCTTCGACCGGCGCACCGGCACCGATCGCGCGGCTCGAGGCAAGCCTTGCCACGCCGATATCGCGACGCGACCTGCTGCACGCAAGATTTTCAGGAAACCTCGATGAGCCTCGAGGGTGAGCTCGAAGTGCGCGTCGCATGGGACGGACATCGCATCCGCGATGCACGCGTCATCTCCACGCGACCATTTGCCGCGAGCCGCGTGCTCGAGGGCAGGACGCCCGCGGAGGTGACGGCGACCGTGCCGCTGCTGTTCAGCCTCTGCGGCCGCGCGCAGCGCGCGGCTGCCGCTCATGCGCTTGCGGCCGCCGGAGCGCAGGTTGATGCTCCCGCCGTGCCGCGCGATGTCGTTCTCGAGACGGTGCAGGAGCACTTCTGGCGCCTGCTGATCGACTGGCCGCAAACGATGCGTCATCCGGTCGATGCGGCAACGATCGCCGATGTGCGCCGACAAATCGCCGCGCTGACGGGCGCGCAGGATGCGAAGTCCGTGCGCGAGCGCACTGTGGCACTGCACGAGCTTGCCGAAACCCTGAGCGCGACTGCTGCGCAAAAGATCTTCGGGATGTCGCCGCAGGTCTGGCTCACGCTCGGCGACGCCGACGAGCTCGCGGCTTGGACCGATCGCGGCGTGACCCTTCCAGCGCAATTGCTCGGCTTGCTTCTGGAGACGACGCCACGCCTCGGTTGCAGCGACGTCGCGCTGATGCCGCCGCCAGCTCGCGAAGCGCTGATGCGAACGGTGGCGCCGGCGATGGCACGGCAGGCGGCGTTCTCGAGCGCGCCGACGTGGGACGGGAAACCTGTCGAAACAGGACCGCTCGCGCGGATGCGCTCGCAGCCGCTGGTCGTGGCGCTTGCCGCGCGCGACGGCAACAGCGTGGCGACGAGGATGACGGCACGGCTCGCAGAACTTGCGACGCTGTTGGTTGAAGTGAATGCGCCACAAGCGGACGATCGGTCGACATTGCCGGTCCAGTCGGTGCCGCTCGCGCATGGCGAGGGCCTCGGAGCCGTGCAGACGGCGCGCGGATTGCTGCTGCACCGCGTGCGCCTCCAGGACGGCCGGGTCGCCGACTACCAGATCGTGGCCCCGACCGAGTGGAATTTCCACCCCGACGGCGCACTCGTGCGAGGGATGCGGACGATCGTTGCCGACGACAGCGAAGCCCTCGAGCAAAGATCGCGACTCGCCGTGCAGGCACTCGATCCGTGTGTCGCGTTTCGTATCGAGGTCGGTCATGCATGAGATGGCGCTCGCCCAGAGCATGCTCGAAATCGTCGAGCGAACGGCGCGGGACAACGGGGCGGGATGCGTAACGCTCGTCCGCATCGAGATTGGCGCGCTGTCGCACGTCGAGCCCGAAGCGCTGCGCTTCGGCTTCGACGTGGTGACGCGCGAGAGCCTGGCCGATGGCGCGCAGCTCGATATTCGTACGACGCCGGGCGAGGCCTGGTGCATGCCCTGCGGGATGACCGTCCCGCTGCCTCGGTTGGGCGAAGCCTGTCCGCATTGCGGCAGCTATCAACTCAGCGTTTCGGGCGGCGATGCGATGCGCGTACTCGAAATCGAGATTGCGCCGGCAACGGCGGGTGAGGGCGATCGGAAACTCAAGGAGAGAAGCGATGTGCACGACGTGCGGTTGCGGTAACGCGGAAGTACGGATCGACGGCAAGTCGATCCGCGAGCCTCTCGAATCGCGCGCCGCTAAGGATGGATCCTCACTCGATCCGGCCATCGGCACGACATACCGACAGGTGCACAACGCCGGCGCAGCAGGCGCTCACGGTCATGTCCATGGTCAGAGCGGGCACGGAGGCGGGCATTGGCACCGGCACGAGGACGGCACGTACCACAGTCATACCCGCGGCGAGGAAACGCCGCAGCAGGGACCGATACCTGCCGAACCCGGGTCGACTTTGGATCCCGCCGCGTCGTCGCGGCGCATGGTCCAGGTCGAGCGCGACCTGCTCGCGAAGAACGATGCGATCGCAGCCTCGAACCGGTACTTGTTCGACGCTCGCGGGGTGTTCGCGCTGAATCTGGTTTCGAGTCCCGGGTCGGGGAAGACGACGCTGCTCGTGAAAACAATAAGCGCCTGGCAGGGACGAACGCCCGTTGCCGTGATCGAGGGCGATCAGCAGACATCGCGCGACGCAGATCGCGTGCGCGAGGCCGGCGCGCGAGCGGTGCAGATCAACACTGGAAAGGGCTGTCACCTGGACGCGCAGATGGTCGCGAACGCTCTTTCGCAACTGGCGCTCGCCGACGACAGTCTCTTGCTGATCGAGAACGTGGGCAATCTCGTGTGCCCCGCGGCTTTCGATCTGGGCGAGGCGCACAAGGTCGTGGTTCTGTCGGTGACGGAAGGCGACGACAAGCCGCTCAAGTATCCGGACATGTTTGCCGCGGCCGACCTTCTCGTCCTGAACAAGATCGACCTGCTGCCACACGTCGACTTCGACGTCGACGCGGCGATCGGGTATGCGCGCCGCGTTCGACCCGGTATCGAAGTGATCCTGGTTTCCGCTCGAACGGGTGAAGGTTTCCTTGACTGGTTCGACTGGCTCGAGCGTGGCATCCGGGCGGCGGCTACACGTCGCGAGAATGTCGTCGACGAGCTGCATCGACGCATCGCCACACCCGAATCCGAGCTGGGCTTTTCGGCAGCGCAATAACCGCGCGGGACACGCCATGTCCGGGGAAACTGCAATGGACATCATCGCTGCGCCGGCTCAGGCGACGCGCAGGCGATTCGAGGTGCAGGGCGTCGTACAGGGCGTGGGATTCCGGCCGTTCGTCTACCGCCTCGCGCACGAGCTCGCGCTGGCGGGCTGGGTGAACAACAACGGCGCGGGGGTGACGATCGAAGTGGAGGGTGAACCCTCGCACATCGACGCGATGAAGCGGCGTCTTACCCGAGAGGCACCTCCGCTCGCACGGATCGACCGCATCGCCGAGTGCGACTGCGCGCTTCGTGCCGAGCCCGGTTTCGCGATTCTGGAGAGTGAGCAAAGTCACGCCACCACAGCGATCGGCCCGGACGCCGCAATCTGCAAGGAATGCCTCGCCGAGCTCTTCGATCCCGGCGATCGTCGGTATCGTTACGCATTTATCAACTGCACGCACTGCGGTCCGCGCTATACGATCACGCACTCGCTGCCGTACGACCGGGCGATGACCAGCATGGCCCCGTTCCGACAGTGTCTCGAGTGCACTGCCGAGTATCGCGATCCCCTGCATCGCCGTTTTCACGCGGAGCCCAACGCGTGCCCCCGGTGCGGCCCGCAGCTCGGCCTCGTCGACGCGACTGGCCGTGCGATCGGCTGCGCGGACCCCATCGCCGAGACGGTCGCGCGACTGCGCCAAGGCGAAATCGTCGCGATCAAGGGGCTCGGGGGATTCCATCTCGCCTGCGACGCTCGCAATCGCGAAGCCGTGGCCCGGCTGCGGGCACGCAAGGCGCGCGAGGAAAAGCCATTTGCGGTGATGGTGGCCAATGCCGCCTCGTTGTCGTCATTGGCGACCATTAACCTCAACGAATGTTCGCTGCTTAACTCGGGGGAGCGCCCGATCGTGTTGGTGCGCAAGCGCAGTTCAGCCGATGCGAGGCTGCCCGGCGTTGCCCCGGGACTCGCCTGGCTCGGCGCAATGCTGCCGTACACGCCGCTGCAATACCTGCTGTTCCACGAGGCGGCAGGCAGGCCCGCAGGTACGGCATGGCTCGAGTCGCCGCAGGATCTCGTGCTCGTGATGACCAGCGCGAATCCCGGCGGCGAGCCGCTGGTCATCGACAATGGCGAAGCGCTCAGGCGGCTGTCCGACATCGCGGATGCGTTGCTCGTCCACGACCGCGCAATCGTCACGCGCTGTGACGACAGCGTGCTGCGCGCGAGCGCGGATGGCGCGTCGCGGGGCTTCCAATTCGTGCGCCGCGCGCGCGGCTACACTCCGCGCGCCATCAAGCTGCCGCGAGCGGGACCCTCGGTGCTCGCCCTCGGCGGATATTTCAAGAGTACCGTCTGCGCGACCCGTGGCGATGAAGCGTTCGTTTCGCCGCACATCGGCGAGCTCGATAATGCGCCCACCTGCGCAGCGTTCGTCGACACGGTCGAGCATCTGCTGCGGACGCTCGAGATCACGCCCGAAGTGGTCGTGCACGACTTGCACCCGGACTACTTCAGTACCCGTCATGCAGCGCGCCTCGCGCAGTGCCGGGGCATTCGCCACTACGGCGTCCAGCATCACCATGCGCACATTGCCGCGATCGTCGCCGAGCATTGGGGTAGGGCGCCGGTACTCGGACTCGCGCTCGACGGCGTAGGCCTTGGCACGGACGGGCGCGCGTGGGGGGGCGAATTGCTTCGCGTCGACGGCGCGCGTTGGGAGCGGCTTGGTCACATCGCTCCGTTGCGGCTGCCCGGCGGGGATGTCGCGGCACGCGAGCCGTGGCGGATGGCCGCTGCGGCGCTCGCCCGCTGCGGTCGGGAAATCGAAATCCAGCACCGCTTTGCCGACGAGCCGGCCGCGGCCACCGTCGCGCAAATGCTCGCGCGAGGCGTCAATTCGCCGGCGACGTCCAGCATGGGCCGGATCTTCGATGCCGCGGCTGGATTGCTTGGCGTTAAGCGGCGCGCCGCCTTCGAAGGGCAGGCGGC
Source organism: uncultured beta proteobacterium (assembly GCA_963724975.1). Taxonomy (GTDB): domain Bacteria; phylum Pseudomonadota; class Gammaproteobacteria; order Burkholderiales; family Casimicrobiaceae; genus CAIWHR01. The sequence goes on from CAVRXB010000011.1 coordinate 50,413, forward strand.
GATGCTGCTCGAAGGTCTCGCCGATCGCCACGGCTACGTCGCTGCCGACGACGCACTGTTCGCGATCTCGGAAACGAATGAGCTCGACCTCGCCCCGCTCCTTGCGCGGCTCGCCGACGAACGTGATGCGGGCGCGGGTGCAGCGCTGTTCCATTCGACGATCGTTCGCGCGCTGGCTGCATGGGTGGCCCGGGCTGGGCAGTCACAAGGCATCGCGACGATCGCATGCGGCGGCGGCTGCTTCCTCAATGCGATTCTCGCGCGTGAACTGCGAGCCGAGCTCGCCGGCCGTGGATTGGTCATGCTCGAAGCGACAGCCGTGCCGCCGAACGACGGCGGCTTGAGCCTCGGCCAGGCCTGGGTAGCCCTCCAGGCGACGATGACGAGCGATTGACATGTGCCTCGCGCTACCGGCGAAAGTCGTCGCGCTGCTCGAGCCCGATGCGGCGCTGATCGACGTCGACGGCGTGCGCAAGCGCGTTTCGCTTGCCCTCGTCGACGGTGTGGTGCCCGGCGACTACGTCGTCGTTCATGTCGGATATGCGCTGACGCGCCTCGATCCCGCCGAGGCCGCTCGAACGCTCGCGTTGTTCGTCGCAACAGGTCTCGCGTCGGGCGAGACCACGGAAGCCGCGCCGTGAAATACATTGACGAATTCCGCGACGGCGCGATCGCGCGGCAACTCGCGGCAGCGATTGCGCGCGAAGCGCGCGGCGACCGGCGCTATCACCTGATGGAGTTCTGCGGCGGGCACACGCATGCGATCTCGCGCTACGGGATCAAGGATCTGTTACCGCCCGGCGTGCGGATGATTCACGGTCCCGGCTGTCCGGTATGCGTGCTGCCGATCGGCCGCATCGACAACGCGATCGAGTTGAGCGCGCGGCCCGGCATGATCGTCGCCACGTACGCCGACACCATGCGCGTGCCGGCGTCGAAGGGTCTGTCGTTGCAGAAGGCGAAGGCGCGCGGCGCCGACATACGCATGGTGTATTCGAGCGCCGATGCGATCGGGATCGCTCGCGAGAATCCCGGGCGCGAAGTCGTGTTCTTCGCGATCGGCTTCGAGACGACGACGCCGCCAACGGCCGTCGCCATCCGGCAGGCGGCGGAGCTCGGGCTCGCGAACTTCAGTGTGTTCTGCAACCACGTGCTGACGCCAGCGGCCATTGCCAACATCCTCGAATCGCCGGAAGTGCGCGATCTGGGAACGGTTCCGCTGGACGGTTTCATCGGCCCGGCGCATGTATCGACGGTGATCGGGACCCAGCCCTACGAATTCTTCGCCGAGGAGTACCAGCGGCCGGTCGTCGTCGCCGGGTTCGAGCCGCTCGACGTCATGCAGGCGATCCTGATGCTCGTCCGGCAACTGAACGAAGGGCGCGCCGAGGTCGAGAACGAGTTCACGCGCGCGGTCACCCGCGAAGGCAACGCTAAGGCGAAGGCGCTCGTCGCCGAGGTCTTCGAACTGCGGCGCTCGTTCGAATGGCGCGGGCTGGGCGAAGTGCCGTACAGCGCGTTGCGGATCAAGGAAAAGTACCGCGCGTACGACGCCGAGGCGCGCTACGGCATCGGATATCGATCGGTGGCCGACAACAAGGCGTGCGAATGCGGAGCGATCCTGCGCGGCGTGAAGCAGCCGGCCGACTGCAAGATCTTCGGCACCGTCTGTACGCCCGAGAATCCGATCGGCTCGTGCATGGTCTCGTCCGAAGGCGCATGCGCTGCCCACTACGCTTACGGCCGATTCAGGGACATCCCGGTCGCGGCGGCGTGACGGCATGAGAGTCTCATGAGCGCGATCCGGCCTGCTTACGTCCGACCCATCGATTTCAAGCACGGCCATGTCGACATGACGCACGGCAGCGGCGGACGCGCGACCGCACAACTCGTCGAAGAGTTGTTCGTGCACGCGTTCGACAACGAGTGGCTGCGCGCGCAGAACGACAGCGCGCGAATCGCGGTCCCGGCGGGCCGGCTGGTCATCGCTACGGACAGCCACGTCGTATCGCCGCTCTTTTTCCCGGGAGGCGACATCGGCTGCCTCGCCGTCCACGGCACGGTCAACGACGTTGCGATGTCCGGCGCGAAGCCGCTCTATCTCGCGGCGACGTTCGTGCTCGAGGAGGGCTTGCCGCTCGCCGATCTCAAGCGGATCGTCGCATCGATGGCGGACGCGTCGCACGCCGCCGGTGTTCCGGTGGTCACCGGCGACACCAAGGTCGTCGAGCAGGGCAAGGGCGACGGAGTCTTCATCACGACCACCGGCGTCGGCGTCGTCCCCGACGGCGTGAACATCGCCGGTGACCAGGCGCGCCCGGGCGACGCGATCATCGTCAGCGGCAGCCTCGGCGACCATGGTGTGGCGATCATGTCGCTGCGCGAGAATCTGACGTTCGAGACGACGATCGAATCCGATACGGCCGCGCTGCACGAGCTGGTCGCGGCGATGGTCGCTGCGGTGCCCGGCATCCATTGCCTGCGCGATCCCACGCGCGGCGGGCTTGCGACGACGCTCAACGAAATCGCACGCCAGTCCGGTTGTGGAATGGTGATTCGCGAGCGCGATCTGCCGATCAAGGGCGAGGTCAGGGCGGCCTGCGAGTTCCTCGGCCTGGACCCGCTCTATGTCGCCAATGAAGGAAAGCTGGTGGCGATCGTGCGTTCCCAGGAGGCGAAGCTCGTGCTCGCCGCGATGCGCGCGCATCCGTTGGGTCGCGACGCCGCGGTCATCGGGGAGGTCGTCGAGGATCCGTACGGGTTCGTGCAAATGGAAACAGCGTTCGGCGGGCGCCGCAACGTCGATTGGCTGACCGGAGAGCAGCTGCCACGCATCTGCTGACGGCGACGCGATGCGCATCCTGCTGCTGACGCACGCTTTCAACAGCCTGACGCAGCGGTTGTACGTGGAGCTCGCGGACGCCGGTCACACGGTGTCGGTCGAGTTCGACGTCAATGACCGCGTCACGGAGGAGGCTGCGACGCTGTTCCGGCCCGAGGTTATCATCGCGCCGTTTCTGAAGCGCGCGATCCCGGAATCGGTCTGGCGCAAATACCGATGCATCGTGATCCATCCGGGCATTCGCGGCGATCGCGGCCCTTCGGGGCTCGACTGGGCGATCCTGCGCGGCGAAAGCGAATGGGGCGTGACCGCGCTTCAGGCCAATGCGGAGATGGACGCGGGAGACATCTGGGCGTCGGCGTCCTATCCCATGCGCGACGCGTCGAAGTCGAGCCTGTATCGCCACGAGGTCACCGAGGCGGCAGTGCGATGCGTGCGGATAGCGCTCGCCCGCATGGCCGAGCGCGAATTCGCGCCCGAACCCCTCGACTATTCGCGTCCCGACATTCGCGGGCGGCTGCGACCGCCAATGCGACAACAGGACCGCGCGATCGACTGGCGTCACGACGACACCGTGACGGTATTGCGCAAGATCCGCACTGCCGACGGCTCGCCCGGCGTGCTCGACGAGATTGCAGGGCTGCCGTGCTACCTCTACGACGCGCATCGTGAAGGACTACTGCGCGGCGCTCCCGGTTCCATCGTCGCACAGCGCGACGGCGCCATATGCCGAGCGACAGGCGACGGCGCGATCTGGATCACGCATCTGAAGCGGGCAGATGATCCCCAGGCGTTCAAGCTTCCCGCTGCAATGATTCTGGGTGGCGCGTCCGTAGCGGTCCCCGAGGCGCCGCTTTCAGCGGTGGAGGTCGTCGACTATCCGACGTGGCGCCCCATTCGATACGAAGAGGCCGGGCCGGTCGGGTTCCTGCACTTTCCGTTCTACAACGGCGCGATGGGCGCGTCGCAGTGCGAAGCGCTGCGTCGGGCCTATGAGCATGCACGTTCGCGTCCGACGCGCGTGATCGCGCTGATGGGAGGAGAGGAGTTCTGGTCGAACGGAATTCACCTCAATCTGATCGAGGCCTCCGCGCATCCCGCGGAAGAGTCGTGGCGCAACATCAATGCGATCGACGACCTCGTCCGCGACATCGTCGTTACCGATCGCCAGCTAACGCTCGCGGCGCTTGGCGGCAATGCTGGTGCCGGCGGCGCGTTTCTCGCGCTGGGTGCGGACCACGTCTACGCCCGCGACGGCGTCGTCCTGAACCCTCATTACAAAGGGATGGGCAATCTGTACGGATCGGAATACTGGACGTATCTTCTACCGCGCCGTGTCGCGCCCGAGCAGGCGCGGGCAATCGTCGAAAACCGCCTTCCGATCGGCGTGCGCCAGGCGAAGCGGATGGGCTTGATCGACGAGCATTTTGGATCCGATCCGTCGGCGTTTCGCGCTGAAATCGCACGCCGCGCGGCAGAGCTCGCGAACGACCCGGCCTTCGCGCGGCGCCTCGAGGAAAAGAACCGGCGCCGCGCGGCGGACGAGAGCGCAAAGTCGCTGGACGCCTATCGCGTAGGGGAGCTCGAACGAATGACGCTCAACTTCTTCGGTTTCGATTCGAGCTACCACGTGGCGCGGTATAACTTCGTCCACAAGGTTCCTCGATCGCGGACCCCGCTTCATCTCGCCCTCCATCGGGCTCGCAAACCGCGGGGCGAATTCGTGCCGCCGGAGTTGTCGCAGGTCGTTTCGACTCGTCGGTAGGGCGAGGTTGACGCCGATCAACGCCCGGATTCCGCGCCCGCCCTATCATTATCCTATTGATTCGAACTGGTTTCGCGGACACCGCAGCTCAAGAAGGTACAACCATCATGACGCGCCGACATGCGACACCAACACCAGACACCCCACCGGGCGGTGTCACACGCTATCGCGACCGCATTTTCGACGACCTGCGGCACGATCCTTATCAGGCCAGAGGCAAGTACCGGGAACCTACAGTGTGCGCGAGTTGCGGCGCGATCTTCGAGCGCGGCCGCTGGAAGTGGGGCGAGGCGCCCACGCGGGCCCATGAGGCGACGTGTCCCGCCTGCGCCCGCATTCGCGACAAACTGCCGGCCGGTCTGGTGACACTGGCCGGAGAATTCTTCAACGCCCATCGTGCCGAGCTGCTGCAGCTCGCCCGCAACGCCGCCGAGCGCGAGCGTTCCGAGCACCCGCTGCATCGGATCATGGGCGTCGCCGAGGCGCCGGACGAGGCGGTGATCACGACTTGCGACGTACATTCCGCGCGCCGCATCGGGGAGGCTCTCAAGAGCGCGTACGACGGCGAACTTGACCTGCGCTTCGGGGAGGACGAGTACTTGGTACGGGTACATTGGACACGCTAGCATGCGATTGCCGCTGCAGATCACCGTTCGGCACATGGCGCATTCGGCAGCGCTCGAGGCGCGCATCCGGGAGGCGGCGAAGCGGAGGAGTTCTACGCGGCGTCGTCAGTTGCCACGTCGTGGTCGAGGAGCAGGGCCGGCACCAGCAACAGGGGCGCTGGTTCAACGTCCGCCTTGCCGTCCGCGTGCCCGGCCACGAGCTCATCGTCAATCGCGATCACGACGAGGATGTGTCGTCGCGCTGCGCGACGCCTTCGCGAGCCTGACCCGGCGGCTCGAAGACGTCGCTCGACGCCAGCACGGGCAGGTCAAGACGCACGAGTCCACGGGCTGAGTGACTCTAGGCGGAAGCATGCCGACAGGCATCGCACAGGCTACTAGAGCGGCGCAGAAGGCAACCCGCGTCGAGAATGGGGCGAATCAGGCGCGGCTGCTGGCGGCGCTCTCCCGTCCCGCGGTCTTCGGGCCGGGCTGCACGCATGTCGAGCGGTTGGAAACGCACATCTCATATGTCTTGCTGACAGGGCAGCATGCGTACAAGATCAAGAAGGCGGTCGCGTTGGGCTTCCTCGATTTCACGACCCTCGCGGCGCGGCGATTCTTCTGCGAAGAGGAGCTGCGGCTCAACCGCCGGCTCGCACCCGCGCTCTACCTCGATGTGGTGCCCATCACCGGCAGTGTCGACGCCCCGGTCCTCGGCGGCGACGGGCCCGCGCTCGAGTACGCGGTCAAGATGCGCGAGTTTCCGCAGGACGCGCTGGCGAGCCGGATCCTGGCGCGCCACGAGCTCTCACCCGCCGACATCGACGCGTTGGCGGCGAGGGTAGCCGCCTTTCACGGCGCGAGCGGCGTCGCCCCTTGCGACGGCGTGTTGGGCTCGCCGGACGAGATTCTGCGCGTCGCACGCCAGAATTTCGCGCAAATCCGGCCGCATCTGACGACGGCGGAGGAACGCGACGAACTCGAAGAACTCCGCGCCTGGACCGAGCGCGAACACGCGGCGCGCCGCGACGCATTCCTGCGCCGGCGCAAGGAAGGCTTCATCCGCGAATGCCACGGCGACCTGCATCTCAACAACATCGCGCGCGTCGACGGCGAGCTCATCATCTTCGATTGCATCGAGTTTAGCGAATCGATGCGCTGGATCGACGTGATGAGCGAGGTCGCCTTCACGGTCATGGATCTCCACTATCGCGGGCGCACCGATCTTGCTCGTCGCTTCCTCAACGCGTACCTGGAGTGGACCGGGGGCTACGCCGGCGTCACCGTGCTGCGCTTCTATCTCGTGTACCGGGCGCTGGTACGCGCCAAGATCGCGCGGCTGCGTGCGGCGCAGCTCGGTGCGGGCGCGGGCCGGCTCGCGTTGCTCGCCGAATACCGCGCGCACATGACGCTGGCGCGGCTGTTCGCGCGATCGACGCGGCCCGCGCTCGTCGTCACCCACGGGCTCGCCGGTAGCGGCAAGACCACCCTGACGCAGGCGTTGCTGGAGACGATTGGAGCGCTGCGGATCCGCAGTGATGTTGAGCGGAAGCGTCTGCATGGGTTGTGGGCGCTCGAGCGTGGCAGCAACGGCATCGAGCACGGCCTGTACACGGCCGGCGCGACCGAGGCGACATACCGGGAGCTTGCCGCGTTGGCGCGAGAGGTGGTCGGGGCCGGCCTCGTCGCAATTATCGACGCGACTTTCCTCAAACGCTGGCAGCGGGAGCAATTCCGTCATCTCGCGGCCGAGCTCGGTGTCGCCTTTGTGATCATCGATTTTAGGGCGCGTGACGCGACGCTCAGGGAACGCGTCGCACAGCGCGCCGCCGCAGCATCCGATGCTTCGGACGCCGATCTGGCGGTGCTTGATCACCAGCTGCGAACGCGCGAGCCGCTCGCGCCCGAGGAGCAGGCGTTCGTCGTCGCCTACGATGCCGAGGCGCCGCTCGAACGGGCGCGCCAGCCGGACGCGTGGCGTGCGGTGCGTGAGCGCATCGACGCCGCGCGCCCGTTCGCGCCTGCGGATCCGGCGGCGGACCCTGGACTTGGGGTTTAGGTTGCGTTCCTCTCCTGCCCGGAGAGCGACGCCGAGCCGACGCAGGGCGTCGAGATGCTCGAGATGCACATGTCCTTGGTCTTTCTCACCGACACGACCGCCTGGAAGCTAAAGAAACCGGTGCGCTCGCGCTACCTCGACTTCAGTACCGCGGCGGCGCGGCGCGCGGACTGCGAGGAAGAGTTGCGACTCAATTGCGGCGCGTGTCCTTGGGCTCGGTGCCGCTCGCGCTCAGCGCCGGGGCGCTGTTGACGTGAGTACCCCTCATCTTGGTTCGAACTGGTGGCTTAGGCCGGTACCGGAGCTCCTCGACGAGCTGAGTACGTCCGGCGCAGGGCTGACTCACGCCGAGGTAAGGAGTCGCCTCAGCTCCTATGGCCCTAACGAGTTCCGCGACCGACCGACGCGCTCGCTGCTGGTCCAATTTCTTCGCCGTTTTCGCAATCCGCTGGTGCTGATCCTCGTCGCGGCGAGCGTTATCTCCGCACTCACCGGTGAGATGGCGAGCTTTCTCATCATCATCGTCATGGTGCTGATGAGCGTCGTCCTCGATTTCGTTCAGGAATATCGCGCCGGGCGGGCCGCGCAGAGGTTGCGCCAGTCGGTGCAGATCCGGGCAAAGGTGGTGCGCGACGGAGTCACCAAGGAAGTGCCCGTTTCCCAGGTCGTGCCCGGCGACGTGGCGTTGCTCGCGTCAGGCAGCCTCGTACCTGCGGACGGTCGCCTGCTCGACGCGCGGGATCTGTTCATCAACCAGGCGCTGCTGACCGGCGAGTCCTTTCCCGTGGAAAAGCGCGCGGAGGAGCTCACGGACCGGCCGCCCGACCTCGAGCGTGCGACGAATGCACTCTTCATGGGCACGTCGGTGGTCAGCGGGACAGCACGCCTGCTCGTCTGCAGGACGGGCAGCGCGACCGCCATCGCCGAAATCGCTGACGCGCTGAATCTCGATCCGCCACCTACAGCCTTCGAGCTAGGTACGCGTCGCTTCGGCATGCTGATCATGCGGCTCACCGTACTGATGGTCCTGTTCGTGCTCATGGTCAACACCTTGACGCACAAGCCGCTGCTCGAATCGTTCCTGTTCGCGCTCGCATTGGCGGTGGGCCTTACGCCCGAACTGCTGCCTATGGTCGTCTCCGTCACCTTGGCGCGCGGAGCGCTGCGCATGGCGGAGCAAGCGCGTGATCGTCAAACGGCTTGCAGCCATCCAGAATCTCGGCTCGATGGACGTGCTATGCACCGACAAGACCGGCACGCTCACGGAGGCGAAGATCAGCCTCGAGCGCCACGTCGACATCTCGGGCAGCGACAGCGCGCGTGTGCTTGAGCTCGCGTACTTGAACAGCTTCTTCGAGACCGGGCTCAAGAGCACGCTCGACGAGGCGATCCTCGCGCATGAACATCTCGATGTGAGCCGGTGGAAGAAGATCGACGAGGCACCGTTCGACTTCGAGCGACGACGCGTCTCGGTGCTCGTGGACGACGGCGCCACGCGCATGCTGGTCGTCAAAGGTGCACCGGAGGACATTCTCAAGTTGTCGACGGAGTACGAAGCGACGCCGAGCAAAACCGCGCACGGGTGGGACACCGCCACGCGCGAGAAGGCGACAGCGGCAGTTGGAAGCGTTGGGCGCGCAGTGGCTTGCGAGCACTCGGCATCGCCTTCAAACAGGTCGGCAGGGATCACGACCATGCCGGCGTAAGCGATGAGACGGAGCTAGTGCTGGCCGGCTTCGCGGCATTCCTCGATCCGCCCAAGGCGGGTGCCGCGAAGGCGCTCGCCGCGCTGGTCGCGAGCGGGATCGAGGTGAAGATTGTCACCGGCGACAACGAACTCGTAACGCAGCACATCTGCACCAAGCTGGGGGTACCGATCACCGGCGTCCTTAACGGACAGGAGGTTGCCCAACTGAACGATCATGCGCTTCAAGCTAGAGTGGAAGCGGTCAATCTGTTTTGCCGCGTGAATCCGGCACAGAAGAACAGAATCATCCTCGCGCTCAAATCGCGTGGTCGGGTCGTCGGCTATCTCGGCGACGGAATCAACGACGCGCCGGCGCTGCACTCGGCGGACGTGAGCCTGTCGGTCAATACGGCAGTGGATGTGGCCAAAGAAGCGGCGGATCTGATTATGCTCAAGCGCGATCTGCAGGTGCTGCACGACGGCGTGCTGGAGGGCCGGCGCACCTTCGCCAACATCCGCAAGTACATCATGATGGGCACGAGCTCCAACTTCGGCAACATGTTCAGCATGGCGGCAAGTTCGGTATTCCTGCCCTTCCTGCCGATGCTACCGACGCAGATCCTGCTGAACAACGTGCTCTACGATCTTTCCGAAGTCGCGATTCCGCTCGACCATGTCGACGCGGAGGAAATCCGCCGTCCGCAGGCCTGGGACATGGCCTTCATCCGCAACTTCATGTGGATCATCGGGCCGGTCAGCTCGCTGTTCGATTTCCTCACCTTCTTCGTGCTCCTTGCGGTGTTGAAAGCGAACGAGATGTTGTTCCAGACCGGCTGGTTCATTGAGTCGCTGGCGACCCAGGTGTTGGTGATTTTCGTCATTCGCACGCGCCGCAACCCGCTCTCGAGTCGACCGCACGCGGCGCTCGCGGCGACATCGCTGACCGTGGTGATCGTAGCGCTCGCTCTTCCGTTCACGGGATTGGGGCACTACTTCGGCTTCCAGGCGCCGCCGGCCGAGTTCCTGGTAATTCTCGTGGCCTTGGTCGTGGTGTATCTCGGCATCGTCGAGGCGGCGAAGCGCATCTTCTATCGCCATCTGGCGACCAAGCCGAAATGAATCGCAGCGTTCACCCGCAATCCGGTCTGACCGGGAACCAGGCGATGGCCCGCCTCGCGCGTGACGGCTATAACGAGCTGCCCTCCGCCAAGCCACGCAGCCTGTGGGTGATCGCGTGGGAAGTCGTACGCGAGCCGATGTTCCTGCTGCTGGTCGGCGCTTCAGCGATCTATCTCGTGCTGGGGGACATTCGCGAGGCGCTGGTGCTTTTCGCGTCGGTGTTCGTGGTCATGGGCATCACTTTCTACCAGGAGCGCAAGACGGAGCGCGCGCTGGAGGCCCTGCGCGAGCTTGCGAACCCGCGCGCCCAAGTGCTACGCGATGGTGAATGGCAGTCGGTGCCGGGGCGGGAAGTCGTGCTCGGCGACGTTGTGCTGGTCAAGGAAGGGGACCGTGTACCCGCGGACGCGCTATTGCTGAGTGCCAGCAATCTGATGGCCGACGAATCGCTCCTTACCGGTGAATCAGTGCCCGTGCGCAAGCGCGCGGGCGACGGCCACCCGCTGCCGACACGTCCAGGAGGAGACGATCTTCCCTTCGTCTATTTCGGAACGCTCCTCACCCAGGGGCAGGGCCTGGCGCGCGTGGTAGCGACTGGTGTGCATACCGAGATCGGCAAAATCGGCAAGGCGCTGCAAACGCTCGTACCGGAACTGAGCAGCATCCAGCGCGAGACCCGGCGCGCAGTGCTTATTTTCGCAGTGATCGGACTGGCATTGTGCATGCTCGTTACGGCTCTATACGCCTACACGCGTGGTGACTGGTTGAACGGGCTGCTCGCCGGAATCACGCTGGCGATGGCGAATCTGCCGGAAGAGTTCCCGGTCGTGCTTACGGTATTCCTGGCGCTCGGTGCATGGCGGATTTCGCAACGCGGCGTCCTGACCCGGCAGCCGTCGGCGATCGAGACGCTCGGCTCCGCAACGGTGCTGTGCGTGGACAAGACCGGCACGCTCACTCAAAACCGCATGGCTGTGCGCAGGCTATGGGTCCCGGGCAAAGAGTTCGATGTCGAGGATTCGGTGGGCACTTTCCCGTCGGAAGTGATCGAGGTCGCGATGCTGGCGGGTGAGCGAGAGCCCTTCGATCCGATGGAGAAGGCCTACCACCGGCTCGCCCGCGAGCGCGGCTCGGCGGCCGTCGAGAAGCTCGACGCATGGACACTCGCGCACGCGTATCCGTTGTCGTCCGAACAGCTGTCCGTCGCCCATGTCTGGCAAGCGCTGGACGGCGACGGCTACGTGGTGGCCGCCAAGGGCGCGCCGGAGGCAATCGCGGAGATATGTGCGCTGGACGGCGCCCAGCGCGCGGAGATCCGAGCGCAGGTCGCCAAAATGGCGGGCGAAGGGCTGCGCGTGCTGGCGGTGGCAAAGGGCACGCTCTCGCCGGCGCACGGCGAAACGCGCGCCTGGCCGGCGTCTCAACGCGAGCTGCGCCTGAGCTTCCTCGGCCTGACCGGGCTCGCCGACCCCATTCGCCCGGCGGTGCCGGCGGCGCTCAGGGAGTGCTATGCCGCGGGAATACGTACGGTGATGATCACCGGCGACTACGCCGGCACGGCGCAAGCCATCGCGCGACAGATCGGGCTTGCGCATCCGGAAGCGTTCGTGACCGGGTCGGAGGCTCGACGCCATGACCGATGCGGAACTGCGCAAGCGTGTGGCGGAGCTCAACATCTTCGCGCGAGTGATTCCCGAGCAGAAGCTGCGGCTGGTGCAAGCGTTCAAGGCCAACGGCGAAATCGTCGCGATGACGGGAGACGGCGTGAATGATGCGCCCGCGCTGAAGGCTGCCCATATCGGAGTCGCCATGGGCAAACGCGGATCGGATGTGGCGCGCGAAGCAGCGTCGCTAGTGCTCCTCGAAGATGATTTCACTTCCATGGTCGAAGCGGTCAAGCTCGGACGCCGTATCTTCGACAACATTCAGAAAGCGATGTCTTACATCATCGCCGTGCACGTGCCGACCGCGGGGATGGCGCTGCTGCCGCTTCTCTTCGGATGGCCCCTGGTCTTCTACCCCGTGCATATCGTGTTTCTCGAATTTGTCATCGACCCGGCATGTTCGATCGCGTTTGAAGCCGAGCCTGCTGACCCTGACGCCATGCGTCGACCGCCGCGGCCCGCAACGTCACGCCTGCTCAATAAGTGGTTGGTTACCACGAGCATGCTGCAGGGACTCGGGGTGCTGGTCGCGGTGGCGCTCCTCTACGGGCTGCTACTTGCAACGGGGACGCCGGAGCCGCAAGCGCGTGCCATCGCGTTCGCGGCCGTCGTGCTTGGTAATGTCGGCCTGATTCTCTCCAACCGCTCGCCCCAAGCAGCGCTGGTCGAAACGCTGCGCCGTCCGAACGCCGCTCTGTGGTGGATAGTCGGCGGGGCGTTGCTGGGTCTCATGCTCGCACTTTACGTGGAGCCAATGCGTGAGATTTTCCGCTTCGCACCGCTAAGCTTGATTCAATTGCTGATGAGCTTCGCGGCTGCGGCGATCGGTTTGATCTGGCCGGAGCTTTACAAAGCAATTCGTCGGCGCCAAGCACGGTCCGGCACAGCTTCAATGCGCGGAGCTTGAAACTGATCACTGCAGGAGCCGACGACTTGCTGCCTCGCATGGCTGGTATCGTGATTCTTGAGCGCGATCAACACCTCGAATGAACATAAGGTCAAGAATGCAACAAACAGCTAAAGGCGGTCGTTCGAAAACTGTCGATATCGGCCGTGGCGGATAGCGATGCCCTCTTGGCTAACCGAAATATTCGACCCCACGGCGCGGTTGGGGCAATACGCGATCCTCGCGGCGCTTTTGTTCGTGGCGACACTGGTCATCAGCTCCGCCGTCGCGCTAACCATCGTAATTCGCTTGCCGGCCGATTATTTTTGCACGCCTCATCCAACAAGCAAGGGCGCCCGTCACGGGATATTCATGGCCATCGGCATCGTTTTGAAAAACCTGCTTGGCGTGATACTGATCCTTGTCGGCGCCATTCTTTCGCTACCCGGATTGCCCGGGCAGGGGCTGGTCACGATGCTCGCTGGCGTCTTTCTTCTGGACTTTCCCGGCAAGCGCCGGCTGCTGTACAAGACTTTGCGGCAGCCAACTTTGCTGCGGGCGATCAATCGCCTGCGGATGAAGTTCTCACGACCACCACTGGTCGTTGGCGGAGTGGCTGGCCGCATCACGCCATGAGAGGAGCATCACGTGCTCAGTGCATTGGTTCCCTCGACGGTTCCGCGAGTGCCACGCGAGCAGTCGAGGGGACGAAGACCAAGCGGCGATCACCCGGCGAGGCCATGAGCTCGAGTCTTGTGTGGAGGGTAGCGAGCTTCGTTTGCCTCGGCGCCATGGTGCCCGTGGTCAGCGTTGCAGCGGCCCAGGCGCCGGACGTTCTGTTGCGGCGCTACAAGTGCTACGCCTGCCACTCGGATCACGAACCTAAAACGGGCCCTCCCTACGTCGACGTCGCGGCCAAGTACCGGGGTAACCCGCAAGCGGTCACGATTGTCGCCTCGACGGTACGAAAAGGCGCCCATGGCGGCACGCCGTGGCACATGCCGCCGCATCCAGAAGTTTCCGACGCCGACGCAAAGAAGATGGCGCGCTACATCCTCTCGCTGGAGCCGCGCACGATGGAGAAGAGAGATTGATTCCCTATCTGATCGGAGCAGCGGGATACGAAGACGGCGTGCACGAGCTGACGCTGCCCAAGAAAGAGGCAACGAGCGCCAAGCAAATCGCTGTGAAATAGCGTCGTCATTGACGGCGACCGCGTTTGCACAATTTGCGGCCTCGATGCATTGTGCCGATCGGGATAACCGACAGGCATGGGTCAGGAAAGAGGACAATGGTCTGTCGCATGCGGTTGGCCTTGGCTCGGGAAAAACATGAGGCGGCACGCACCACAGCGAGCGGCAACCACGGTGTCATGGGAACCCGCTTCCTCGACTATGGGGATTGGGTTTCGCACCTGTGGACTGTATGGTGGACCCGCAGTTCCGGTCGCACCGAGCATCGATGCCGCACGCCGCCGTCGCTTGGACGCGCTCGTCCGTTTTGCGAGGGCGCGCTCGCGCTTCTACCAGGACCTCTATCAAGGATTCCCGGAGGAACAAGGCGAGGGCCTGACTCAGCTGCCTGTGGTGACCAAGGCGGCGCTGATGGCGCATTTCGACGATTGGGTTACTGATCGTGCGATCACCCGCACCGGGGTCGACTCATTCCTTAAGGACCGCACGCACATTGGCGAGCGCTACCTCGAACGTTACATCGTGTGGAAGAGCTCCGGCAGCACTGGCGAGCTCGGCGTCTTCGTCCAAGACGACCAGGCGCTAGGCATCTACGATGCGCTCATTGCGTCTCAGCTCGCCGCGCCGCGGCTCGCCACCAGATGTGCGTGGGGCGCGCTCGCCGGCGGCGGGCGCGCTGCGTTGATCGCCGCGACGGGGGATCACTTCGCAAGCATCGCATCGTGGGAACGCGTCTGCCGCGCCAATCCTTGGACCAACGCCCGCGGCTTCTCGGTGATGCAGCCGCTGCCCGAGCTTGTTGATGCGCTGAATTCCTATCGTCCCGTTTTCCTGGCGGGGTACCCGACCGTGCTTTCTCTTCTGGCCGAGGAACGCAGGGCGGGGCGCCTACGGATTACGCCTGCCTTGCTCTGGTCTGGCGGCGAATACCTTTCGACAACGGTTGCCGGCGATATCGAGCGGACATTCAATTGCCCACTCATCAACGAATACGGTGCCTCGGAATGCATGAGCATTGCGTTCAGCTGCCAAGAAGGCTGGCTGCATGTCAATGCCGATTGGGTGATACTCGAGGGGGTAGACGCGGATTACCAGACCAGTGCCTGCGGGTGAAGCTTCGGCGACGGCCCTGATAACAAACCTTGCTAATCGTGTGCAGCCGGTGATTCGCTATGATTTGGGCGATAGCGTCATTGCCAAGCCAGATCCTTGCACGTGCGGCAGCCCACTGCCGGCGATTCAGGTGGAGGGTCGACGGGACGATGTCGTGTCGCTGCGCGCGCCGGACGGTCACGTCGTGCGACTGCTTCCGCTGGCGCTTACCACGGTCATCGAAGACGCCGTGCCGGTACATCATTTTCAACTCGTTCAAAGCGGAGAGGATCAGCTGCGTCTCCGGCTGGATATTGAGGACGGGCCTGCGAAGCAAGCCGCCTGGCGTGCGGCGTCGCGGGCGCTGCATGCGTATCTTGTGAGCCAGTCGCTGCCCAACGTGAGGGTCGTGTTGGACCCTCACCACCCGGCTCCGGATAAACGGAGCGGAAAGTTGAGAGAGGTCATCGTGGCGACATCAGGACGCGCGCGAGAACGTGTTTGATGCTCCCTTAGAACCACGACTGTGCCATCCGGGCGTGACTCCGAAGCAAGTCGCACAGTAGGTCGATCGTGGCCACCGTCTCGGATGCGCCAAGCCCGCTGCGCTCGTCGATCGCGTGTCGTGGCCGAAGGCTGTCACCAACAGCGAATATGACCGGCATCAATGGGCTGACCCGGAAAATCTGCCAGCATTGGCACTTGGGAAACGATGTTACCGACTGATGCGAGGAAGCAGCATGGCCCTGAAGCGCAGCCGGCTTTCGCTGGTCGTTGGATCGAGTAAGGCTCGAACAGCAAAGGGGTCCAAGGAGACCGAAGAAGCGTCGGCGACCGGCATCCGTCCAGTCGACGTGACGCCAGCGATACCTCCCGAGCCGGCTTTCCTGCGCGATTCCTACGCCTCGACGGCGTTTGCCGAGGTCATCGATCGGTCGACCCACGCGGCGATGGCGCGCTTTACTGCCGGGCTCTCTCCGATGACGCTGACCGGCGCTTACGCGGATTGGGCCTCGCATCTTGCCGCCCTGCCGGGGAAGCGCTCGCAGCTCGTCGAGAAAGCGCTGCGCAAGTGGCTGCGGTTCGTGAATTACGCCGCTCGCCGCGCCGTAGAACGCGGCGACTGCGAGCCATGCATCGAGCCGCTGCCGCAGGACAAGCGCTTCATCGGGGAAGCGTGGCGAGTGCCGCCGTACGATCTCATCTACCAATCGTTTCTGCTCACTCAGCAATGGTGGCACAACGCCATGACGGATGTGCGTGGCGTCACGCAGGGTCACGAAAGGATCGTGGCGTTCGGGACGCGTCAATGGCTCGATGTCTTCGCCCCATCCAACTTTCTGTTGACGAATCCCGAAGTGCTGGAGCGCACGCGCAGCGAAGGCGGCATGAACCTGCTCCGTGGCGCGTGGAACTTCATTGAGGACGCCGAGCGGGCCTGGTCGGGCCGTAAGCGCGTAGGCACGGAGGCGTTTCAGGTTGGACGCAACGTTGCGATCACTCCTGGCAAGGTCATCTATCGGAACCGGCTGATGGAGCTGATCCAGTATGCGCCGGCAACGAAAGAGGTACATCCCGAGCCGGTGCTCATCGTGCCTGCGTGGATCATGAAGTACTACATCCTCGACTTGAGTCCACACAACTCGCTGGTGAAGTACCTGACCGAGCAGGGCTATACCGTGTTCATGATCTCCTGGAAGAATCCAGGGCCCGAGGATCGCAGCCTGTCGATGGAGGATTACCGGCAGCTCGGCGTGATGGCCGCGCTCGATGCGGTGACGGGAATCGTGCCGGCGCGCAAGGTGCATGCCGTGGGGTACTGCATCGGCGGCACCCTGCTCGCGATTGCCGCTGCGGCGATGGCCCGTGACGGCGACAAACGATTGGCGTCGACCAGCTTTCTCGCCGCGCAGACCGATTTCACGGAAGCCGGCGAGCTGATGCTCTTCATCAACGAGAGCCAGCTCGCGTTCCTCGAAGACGTGATGTGGGAACAGGGCTTTCTCGACAGCCGACAGATGGCGGGCACGTTCCAGCTCCTGCGCTCCAACGACCTCATCTGGTCGCGCATGGTAAGGACCTACCTGATGGGCGAGCGCGAGCCGATGACGGACCTGAACGCCTGGAACGCCGACGCGACAAGGATGCCGTACCGCCAGCACGCCGAATATCTGCGCCGGCTCTTCCTCGACAATGACCTCGCCGAGGGCCGCTTCTCGGCCGGGGGCAAGCCCGTCGCACTGTCCGACATCCACCAGCCGATTTTCGCGGTCGGGACGGAGACCGACCATGTGGCGCCTTGGCGCTCGGTCTACAAGTTCAACCTGCTCACCGACAGCGAAGTGACCTTCCTGCTCACGAGCGGTGGACACAACGTCGGCATCATCTCGGAGCCGGGCCATCCGCACCGCCACTACCGGGTCGCGATAAGAAGCCCGGAAGACCACTACGAGGGTCCCGATGCCTGGATGGCGCAAGACGTCGGTCAAGGAGGGCTCATGGTGGCCCGAATGGATCGCTTGGCTCGATGCCCGGTCAGGCGAAAAGGTGGCCCCGCCGTCGATGGGCAGCAGGGCATTAATCCCGCTGGCGGACGCTCCGGGCACTTATGTTCGCGAGGAGTAGCGGGAACGTTTCGCGATTTGTGGAGGGATAGATGAAAGCCAAAGACGTTATGACGCACTGTCTGGTCACTGTCACACCCGAGGCGCCGATTCGCGACGCCATCGCGCGCATGATCAGTCATGAGGTGAGCGGCGTGCCCGTTGTCGATGCGGACGGAAAGCTCGTCGGAATCGTGACGGAGGGAGATTTCCTCCGCCGAGCCGAGATGCACACCGAGGCACCTCGCCGGCGCTGGCTCGAGCTTCTGCTCGGACCGGGCTCGGACGCGGCCGAATACGCGCGAAGCCACGGCCACAGCGTGCGGGACGTGATGTCGCCGAACGTCGTCACGGTGGGCAAGGAGACACCGCTCAGCGAGGTGGTGCGCCTCATGGAGGAGCAGGCGATCAAGCGCATCCCGGTCATCGATGGCGATCGGGTTGTCGGCATCGTGAGCCGCGCGGACCTCATGTCTGCCCTGGCCGAGTTGTTGATGAAGCCAGAGAAGGTGTCCCCAACCAGCGACGAATCGATCCGCCAGACAATCGTGACCGAGATGAAGAGGCAGCCGTGGTGTCCCGTCCAGTCGCTGAGCATCCGTGTCCGAAAGGGATTCGTTGACCTGAGCGGAACGATTTTCGATGCTCGACAGCGGCAGGCGCTCCGCGTGCTCGTGGAAGGTGTCCCGGGCGTCAAGGGCATCCACGATCATCTCGGCGAGTTCATGGAAGAGTCAGTCGCCGCGGCGGGAGCGAAGGCGAGTGCGCAGCGAAGCAGGCGAGCCTCGCGTCCCATGGCCTAGCTCCACTGGCGGGAAACCCGCGGCGTCCGTGGCATCGCCTTGAGAGCGACATCGACGACTCCTTCCAGCACTCGGCGCCGCTCCCGCGGCGGCCGCTAAATGCCGGCCCACCATTCGTAGCCTTGATCTTCCCAATATCCACCTTTGCCGCCGCGGATCTTCTCGAAGCTCTCGACGAGCTCCATGCGCATGATGTACTTCGCGTGCTTGTAGCCAAGCTGTCGTTCCACGCGAAGACGCACCGGGGCGCCGTTTTGTATTGGCAGCGTGCGGTCGTTGAGGTCGTAGGCGAGGATCGTCTGCGGATGAAACGCATCCTCCAGGTCGATGCTCTCGTAGTATAGGCTCGTGCCGTACTTCGGGTCGGCGCAGTGAAAGATGACGAATCGCGCCTGCGCCTTCGGTTGCACGGCCTCGAGCAGCGCCGAGAGTCGCGCGCCCTTCCATTTGCCGATCGCGCTCCAACCCTCGACGCAATCGTGACGCGTGATCTGCGTCCGGCTGGGCAGCGCGCGCAGCTCGGCCAGCGACAGGCTCGCCGGTTTCTCGACCAGTCCGTCCACCGCGAGCCGGTAATCGGCGAATCCGCCGGTGACCAGCGCCAGGTACTGGGGGTTCGCCGGCATCGAGGTGCCGTTGCTGCGAAAGCGCGGCGACAGATCCGCCTCGCTGAACTCCTGCGCCATCGCACGGCGCGGTGCGATGAGATGCTGGGTGACGCTGGAGAGCTTCTCTCCGGCCTCCAGTATCTTGGGAGCCCATTCCGTCTGCGACAGGGCATCACACCCCCCAAGCGCGAAAGCACCGGTAGCGCCGAAGGCACTGGCGAGAAAGCGCCGGCGTGAAAGTTCAGCGTGCGTTTTCATTGGAAACCTCCAGAGTGATGCGATAACGCCCGGTGATCATCGAGCGCAGGTGATTCCAGAAACCGCTGATGATCACCTCGAAGACGTGAATGAGGACGAAGGCGACCAGAAGCCACGCGGCGATGAAGTGGATGGTCCTCGCTGACTCGCGACCGCCGAAAAAGTCGACCCAGCCCGGAATGATCGAGTCCAGCCATGGCGACATCGCGAAGCCCATCAGCACGACCAGCGGCAGCAAAACGAAGATCACGGAAAGGTACGCGAGCTTCTGCAGCACGTTGTAACGCTTCGCAGCTTCCCCGGTCGGATGTCGAAAGCGCAGATGGTCCACAACCGAGCGCCCGATGGAGCGCCAATCGGTGGCGGTCGGGGCGAGATTGCGGCTGAGGTGGCGACTCGCGATCGAATACGCCAGGTAGCACAGGCCGTTGATCACGAACACCCAGGCGAAGAAGAAGTGCCAGCGCCGCGCCATCGACAGCCAGCGATTGCTGGGTATTGTCAGCCAGCTCGGGAAGGTGCGCTCGACGACATCTCCGTCGGGAGCCGCGCTGGCGCCCAGCACACCGGTGGTCACCCATTCGCGACCGAAAAGCCGCGTGAGACCGATTACGCCATCGTCGCTTTCCTGTGCCGTGATCTCGAATACCGGCCCCCTCCCGGTATACGAAGACTTGCCCCAGTACAGCGCGGGGTGGGCGCTGAAGATGTTAAGCCCGCTCATCAGCAGGACCGTCAGCGCGATCACGTTGATCCAGTGCATGATCCGCACCGCGAGCGTATGCCGGTAATACAGATAGCTGCGGAACTGGACGGCAGTGCCTGCGCTTGAAGCGGAACTGATGGAAGACATCGTCAACCTCTCAAATGCTTTGGAAGCTGCGGCCGTACATCACGATTGTTCAGAGTGCCGGCGCCATCGCCGAAGCTACGCCGCGTGCGAGACTGGTCAGGAACTGATTCGCGGGCTCGAAGCCGATCACGCGCGCGCCGGGCACCTCGACTCCTCGGCCATCGAAGAAGATCGTGCCCGGTGGCCCGAACAGACCGAACCGCTTGAGGAGCGCACTGTCCTCGGGGTTGTTCGCCGTCACGTCGGCCCGAAGCAACTGCACGCCAGCCAGCATGGCGGCGACGCGCGGATCGCTGAATGTGAAGCGGTCCATCTCCCGGCAAGAGACGCACCAATCCGCATAGAAGTCGAGCAGCACAGGTTTTCCGTTCGCGGTCACGAGCGCCGCATCAAGCTGGTTGATGCTCTGCACACGGCTCCAGGCTAGCGATCCCGCCTCCGAGGCGCTGGCGGCCGAAGCCAACCGTTCCAGCGGCCGCAATACATCGCGCCCGCCGCTCGCGGCACCGACGATCTGCACAGCACCCAGGAGGACCAGCACGACGCCGATGCCTTTCCACATCCGCGCCCAACCACCGGCTTGGTCGGCAGCGCGTCGAAGACGCGCAGGTACGTCGCGCTGACGATGAGCAATGCCGCCCACGCCAGCATCTGAGCCCAGACTGGAATCACGGGCGAAACCGTCCACAGCGCGACCGCAATCAGCAACACGCCGAACAGGCGCTTGATCGCCTCCATCCAGCGGCCCGCTCGTGGCAGCAGCGAGCCTGCGCTGACGCCAACCAGCAGCAGCGGCACGCTCATGCCGGCGGCCATCGCGAACAGCGCGCTGCCGCCGATCGCGACATCGTGCGTCTGCGAGATGTAGAGCAACGCGCCGGCCAGCGGTGCGGCGACGCAGGGCCCGACAATCAGGGCGCTGAGCGCGCCCATGGCGAACACGCCGCCCAGCTTGCCGCCCGTCATGCGCCCCGAGGCTTGCGCGATGCGTGTCTGCCAGGACGACGGAAGTTGCAGTTCGTACAGCCCGAACAGCGACAGCGCGAGTGCGACGAGCAAGGCAGCGAAAACGGTGAGCACCCATGGCCGCTGCAGCGCAGCCGCCAGCCCCTCGCCCGCAAGACCGGCGGCGACGCCGAAAGCGGTGTAAACGATCGCCATGCCGAGCGCGTAGGCGAGCGCGAGCACAAAGCCGCGCATCTTGGTGAGCCGTTGGCCGCCGCCGTCGCGCTCACCACTCTGCCCGACGATGATCGACGACAGAATCGGGACCATCGGCAGCACGCAGGGCGTGAAGCTCAAGAGCAGGCCGAGCACGAAAAAGATCGGCAGCACCGTGAGCGGCGATTGCGATCTCAACGCGGTTTCGATACGCCCCGCGTCCGTTGGTGTCGTCGACGGGCCGTTGGCCGACGGCAAGCCGGCGCTCGGTGGCGGCTGCCCACTCGAAACAGCGCGCGAGACCAATTGGGCCGTACGCACATCGGGCGGATAGCACAGGCCCTGATCCGCACAGCCCTGCAGCCTGGCGGTCAGCGTGAACGGGACACCGGCGGCTTCGATCGGAAGTCTCACGACGACGTTGCCGCGGTAGATCTCGAGCTCCTTGTTGAACGTCTCGTCGAACTTGATCTTTCCCGGCGGAAACTGCGGCATGCCAAGTTGCACGCCATCACTCGCGCTGAAGCCGAAGCGCTCGCGGTACAGGTAATAGCCGTCGGCGATGCTGAAGCGTGCCTCGACCTTCTTACCGCCATCGCTGATTGCAGCGGAAAACTTGAACGCATCCTCCGGGTCGAGAAAGTCGGCCGCGTGCGCGGCAGGCAGAAGCAGACACGCCAGCAACGCGCCTGCGAGAAGCACGGCCCGACCGATCCGTTGTCGAATGTTCATTGTTTGCATCGCAGCCTCGAGCGCGACCCGCAGTCCACAGCAAAATCGGGCGGGAACGACGTCAGATTGCAGCGGCGCGGGGGGGTGATGCCGCCCCCGCGCGCTGCTCGAATTACTTCGCCACCGCGTCCTTGGACATCGAGTCGTGAGACATCGCATCCTTGGACATTGCGTCGTGGGACATTGCATCCTTCTTCGTTGCGTCCTTGGACGACTTGCCTTTCTTGACATCCTTGGCCTTCGCATTCTTGGCCGTGGCGTCCTTGGACATCGCGTCGTGCGACATCGCGTCGTGCGACATCGCGTCGTGCGACATCGCGTCGTTCGACATCGCATCCTTGGACATTGCATCTTGTGCATACACGGCTGAGCCGGCACACATCAGGAACGCGGAAATGAGAGCTGCAGCGAGTTTGTTCATTCAAGGCTCCAAAAGAAAGTTAGGGTTTGCGCGGCACGATGCCGCATTTTCAGCGAAGCTGACCGATCAGCTTCGACCGAACCGGTACCGGCGACGCGACCGAGAGCGGACGGCGCCGTTCATCTTCACGAGCGCAGGCATTGCGATGCGCCGACCGCTTGCAGCACCTGGCCCGTTCGCAGGTTCTGGACAAAACCGACAACGCCCAACTGCGCGGGATTCCAACCCGGGCCAGTCGTGACTGCCTGCTTGAAATCGACCTGACCTGCATTCAATGCAACGGGCCCGATCCATTTCCGCACGACATGATCGTGTGACAAGGTGACGCCGCGGTTCTCACCTGCCGAGACGTTCGACGTAAGCTTGTCTTCGGTGAGCACAACAAACAGAGCCAACGGATCGCTGGAGCGAGGCGCGGCGGCGGACGCTGCCACGGAAACTGCGCCAGGGTCGGTGGCTTCAGCGTGGACGCTGATGCTCGCGCGTGCCGGCTCGGCCGTGATGCGCTTCAGCCGATCACCGAGGTCGCTGCGCCAGTCGCGAACTTCAGTTCCCGAGACAAAGAAATGCGGGGTGAACGAGGTCTTATGCCCGTTGGCGTGAACGAGCCAGCTCTGACGCTCCGAGAACTGAGGTTGGGCAAAAGGCTCCTTCCAGCCGAGGTCATCCCAATAGTCCACGTGAAGCGAGATCGGGACGACCTGCTCCAAGCTGTAGTCGCGTGAGGGAAGTTGGCTCAATCGCTTGTCCGCCGGCGGGCAGCTCGAGCAGCCCTCCGACGTGTAGAGCTCGACCAGTGCAGTTGTCTTCGGTCCGCTCTTCACGTCGCACGCTGCCCAGCTCAGTGACGGTGACAAGAGTGCAATTGCCAGGATCGCATTGATTCGTCGGTTCATAGCTAGCCCTCAACTTATCGCGGTTCCCATTTGTCCCGGCACGAGGATGCTTCCTTACGCGTGATCGAGCTCGGCTTCCGTTTCATTTGTATTAGCGCTTGCCAGGTATCTTGGTCTCCAACAGGGTTGATGATCTGAGAGCCGGCTGCGCTTGGACTACCGATTGGACGCTCTCGTGTCGCAAGCCGAATTCCGGCGCCGATCAAGACGACACCAACGACCAGCGATGCCCCGATTGCCTCGCCAAGCGTGAGCGCAGAGATCAAGATGCCCAGGCTCGGAGTTGCCAACAAAGCCATCGACATGGTGCTTGCCCGAATATGACGACCCACTTCCACGACTGCCCAATAGGAGAACGCGGTCGCAATCAGAGCCACATAGACAAGCGATGCCGCGCCATTTGCTGCAATCGGCTGCGGGGCGCCCTCGACAAGCATCGCAAGAGGAAGGAGAAGGCACGCGGCGAAGGCCATTTGCCACGGGGCGAGTGCAAGCGTGCTTGCCGTGAAACGATGCGAGCGAACAATGACGATCGAGACTGCCCAGGCGGCGGCTGCAGCCAAGAGCATGGCGTAGGCGAGGATCTGCTCCGGTCGCTCGGCATGAACGGAGGGCGCCGCGATAACAAGCACGCCCAGCAGTCCAAGTCCTACCCCGAACAGAGCCGCGCGCGACGCGCGCTCGTGCAAGCGCCAGGCCGCGAGCGGGACGACCCAGATTGGCGTTGAGAAGGCGAGCACGGAAGCCCGGCCGGGCGGAAGGATCGTCAAAGCAAGCGCTGTCAAGGTGGAATACGCGGCCATCTGAAAAATCCCCGAAACCGCGACCAGCGGCCAATCCGTTCGGGGCGGAAAAGCGACCTCGCGCCGCACGTGAAGGAACGCGAAGAGGCAGGAGGCAGCGATCGCATAGCGAAAGCATGCGTACCAGATCGGCGGCACCGTCGCGACGCCGATCTTGATCACCGGCCAGCTGATCGCCCAGCTCAGTATCAGGAGTGCGAGCAGAATTCGATGTTGGTACCCGCCCGTCACGCCGCTTTCCGCTTGGGGTGCCATGCCTCGGCCTTGAACTGGTCGTTGAGCGGAGTGTGAGCGATGTGATCGACGTAGTTGTTGAACGTCTTCATGCCCACGCCGAGCAGCACTTCGATGACTTGACCCTTCGTGTAGCCCGCCTCGAGGAACGCAGCGACATCGGCATCGGCCACGAAACCACGCTGCTCCACGGTGTTGCGTGTGAAGGTCACGAGCGCGTCGAGCTTCGCGTCGGGGAGCGGCTCGCGACGGCGCGTCGCGTCGACCAGCGCGACATCCACCTTCGCCATGCGCTTGGCGAGGGTCGAGTGTGCCGCCACGCAGTATTCGCAGTCGTTTGCTTCGGAAACGGCAATCATCACGAGCTGCTGCTCGACGCTCGTCAGGCTGGAATGGGAAAACGCATCCCAGATGGCGAGCGCCCCCTGTAGCGCGGCAGGTGACTCGGCGATTACGCCATAGAGGTTGGGAACGAAGCCGAGAGCCTGCTTGACGCCCTCGAGCAACGCGCGGCTCCGGGTGGGTGCAGTTTCGATCGTATGTGCGGTGAATTTCGTCATGTCCAGTCTCCTTGATCGGGGTCAGCCCGAAGCAGGTTCTTGCCTGTCTCGGCTGACGCGCGTAGATTGGCACCTCATGGCCGGACGTGTAAGCCCCAAAAGAACGAATTTCATATCCGAAACCCCGGATATGGATCTGCTTTCGAACGTACTGCACAGCCTGCGCTTGCGCGCCCGCATCTTCAAGCAAGGGAGCTACTGCGGCACCTGGGCGCTCGATTCGACCGGAGCAACCAGCGCGGTCTTCCATCTGATTGGGCGCGGACAAGCCTGGGTGCACCGCGAACGCCAGCGCGAGCCGCTGATCGTGCGCGGCGGTGATCTCGTGATGTTCCCGCGCGCCGACTGGCATCAGCTGTCCGGCACTCCGGAACGCCAGCCCGGATTGCGCCTCGCCGCGACGGGCAGCGGGCCCTTCACGACGGTGCTGTGCGGCATGGTGGAGTTCGCGGCGCGCGAGATGAACCCGATCATTCAGGCATTGCCGCCGATGATCGTGGTGCGCAGCGAAGACCAGGGCACTTCGGCCGAGTTGCATGCGCTCGCACGCCTGATGCTCGTGGAATACGAAGCGGGCGCCGCCGGCCGGCAGGGTGTGCTGGACCGATTCGCCGAAGTCATGTTCGTGCTCGTGCTGCGTCATTACATGCAGCGGGCGCCGGAGCTCAAGGGGTTCCTCGCGGCCTTGAAGGACGAACGCATCGTGCGTGCGCTCGCCGCCTTGCACCGTGCGCCGGGTGCAGATTGGCGGGTGGAGACGCTCGCGAGCGAGGCGAGCATGTCGCGAACCGTATTCGCGGAACGTTTTGCTGCGCTGGTCGGCCAGACACCGATGCAGTACCTCGCCGAGTGGCGCATGCACCTGGCCGAGGAGATGCTTCGACAACGGGGTTCGTCGGTAGCGCAGATCGGGGAGCGGGTCGGGTATCAAACCGAGGCTGCATTTCGCCGCGCGTTCAGACGCGTGCGCGGTCTCGCGCCGGGTGATGTGCGTCGCAGAGCGCAGGCGGCTGAAGCTGAACGTTAGGTGGCGAAAGCTCAAACGACGCAGCACGCGGTCGCTCCCAAGATCACGATCCAACCGTGGCTTCGCGCTTCGGGCTTAACGCCCCGTCAGCGGACTAGCGAACCGTACGCCGAAGCCGTCCGGATCAGCGATGGTGAAATCGCGCAGACCGTAGTAGCGATCGGCCAGGGGGATGACGATCGAAGCGCCAATCTCATTCGCAAGCTTCCAGCATTTGTCCACGTCGCGGACCATTACTCTGACGTTCGCAAGGGGAAACGTCGGAGGCGTGGCCCCGGCTGCAGCCACGTGCACATCGCGGAATGCGGAGATCTCCGCGAGGAAAAGACGGTGTTCTTCCCAAGTCAATTCCACGAAATCGCCGCCATCTCGCAGAAGCGCGAACCCGAGACTGCGATAAAAGTTGACGGATCGTCTTATGTCCCTGACCAGGATTTCCGTCACGAGTTGTTCTGTAGGATCAACGTATCGCCGCATGCTTGTTCCTCAGTGATTGCACCCGGCCACGGCTTGGATGGGCACTTTCATGATCACGTTGCCGCGAGGCAATCCGCCTATTTCTTACCGCTGCGCCAGCGATCGACAGACACTGGGCCGGCACCGCCAAGAGCGAGTGCGGCCAGACTTGCGAGATAAAGCAGAATGATTTCGTATCCAACGGTGCCGAACTTCACCCCGCTTTCGGTAACCTCGACGAGCTTCACGGAGAAAAAGCCATAGCGCAGATGGATCGTGAACAAAGCCGTCAACAGGACCGCTGCCAAAGGCAAGCTGGCGATGGTCACGAAGGCACCGATCAGAATCGCAACGCCACCGATCAACTCAACCAACGTCGTCACCCATGCGAGCGGCAGCGGCATCGGTACGCCGAGGGTGTGAAGGACCACCGCAAAGCTCGCCGGCCCTCGGCTAAGCTTGGCATAGCCATGCATGATGAATCCGCATCCGACGATCAAGCGAAGCAGAAGCGGCCACCACTGTCCGAGCATTCCAAGATCGAGTGGCCGTGTGAGCGGCGCATCGACAGACTTGGTCTTTGCTAGCGAAGACATCAGCGCTCCTTACCCAACGAGGTCAATCGCGTGCGGTCGGTCAGCTGCTGCCCAGCGGACGACGGTGGCGCCGGTCCACGCGGCGAGGCAGCCCAACGCCTGACGGCGGCTTGGACTGTGGCCTGAATCGGGTGTACTCATTTGAGGTTCCTCGTTTGTCGTCAAGACAGGTTTGCCTGTCCCCGGCTTTGCCGGCGAAGAAGCAGGAACGATGCGGTTCAGGCTGCGCTTGTCGTACCCCGGTGACCCAGGAAGCGCACCAGGTCGCGCAGGTCAGCGCCAATCGCGTCCGGCGCGATACCTAACTCTTCCGGCGGAACGTTCATTCGGTTCACCCAGAACGTGGGATAGCCGAACGATGTGGCGCCAGCCGCGTCCCAGCCACCAAAGGCAGCAAACAAGATTTCCTCGCGTTTCACGCCGAACGCGTCGATGCCCATCTGATATGCGCGCGGATCAGGTTTGTAGGCCCTCACCCGGTCGGTTGTCAGATGGGCCTCGAAGAAGCCTTCGAGGCCGGAATTCTTCACCGCGGTATCGAGCATCGCCTTCGTGAAGTTGGACAGAAACGCCATCCGCATTCCGGCGTCCTTGAGCGATTGCAGTGCCGGACGCGCATCCGGCCATGCCTTGATCTCGCGATACGCTTGCATGAGCTCATCGCGCTTTTCACGATCGAGATCCAACTTGAGCATCCTGGCGCTGAAGGCCAGCGCGTCGCCCGTCACCTGCCAGAAATCCACGTATCGGCCGGTCAGCGTACGCAGCCATGAGTACTCGAATTGCCGGGTTCGCCACAGCTTGCCGAGTTCCGCCCCATTCCCCGGAAACAGTTCCTCTGCGCGCGCAAAGACCGACCGCGGGTCGAAGGTGGTAAAGCCGTCGAAGGCGATGGCGCGGATGCGTGGCCGCTCTGCGGAAGTGGCGGGTTCGCTCGACGGGAGCACGCCGGCCGCCACGCTGCCAACAGAGATGTTCAGAAACGCTCGACGAGTAAGTGACATGGCAATTCCCGTTGCTGTTACCGGAGAGCGAGGCACGTGCTTAGGAAGTCATCCCGCACCTACCCACGGTCCGCCGATTCCCGCACCAGACCCCCGTGAACGACTTCGTTCCGCGATCACGGAGCCATCAATCGGCTTGACGGGATGCTATGGACTTCCGAATATCAAAACAATATGCTATTAAATCAATTCAATATTCAGAGAAATGGAATTCTGTCGATGGATCGCCTGGACGAACTTTCGCTCCTCGTAGCCATTCTCGACGGCGGGACGCTGGCGGCAGGTGCGCGAAAGACTCGGCGCTCGCCGGCGGCGGTAACACGAATCCTGGGAGAGCTCGAAGGGCGCCTGGGCGTGCGTTTGGTTGAACGCACGACGCGCCGGCTGGCCGCAACCGACGCCGGTCTGCGGCTTGCCGCACATGCGCGTCGACTGGTTTCGGACTACGAGGAGGCGATTCGTGAAGCGATGGGTGAGGCGGCGGTTCCCCGCGGTCTGCTGCGCGTCTCGGCGCCGCTGGTGTTCGGCCGTCGCCACATCGCGCCGATCATCACGGACTTCCTCGATGCCTATCCAGAGGTAAAGGCGGAATTGATGCTGTCGAACCGGATGATCGACCTGGTCGAGGAGAGGGTCGACGTCGCGCTGCGCATCGGGCACCTCGCCGACTCGAGTCTGGTCGCGCGGACGTTGGGACACGTGCGACATGTTCTGGTCGCGAGCCCGGATTACCTAGCGCGCCGCGGCATACCGAAAGAGCTCTCCCATCTGGCCGGTCACGAGATTGTTCTCCAATCGACGGGCGATGCGCTCCCGGTGTGGCAATTCGAAGTGAAGGGGACAGGCATGGTGAGCATTCGTCCGCAGGGGCGATTGATCGTCAATCAGGCAGAGACCGCGATCGAAGCCGCTCTGGCCGGACGGGGCTTGATCAGGGCCTTGTCGTATCAGGTGGCAGAGAATGTCGCGTCCGGTGAGTTGGAGCGCGTACTCCGGGAGTTCGAACCGGCTCCGATGCCCGTGAGCCTCCTGGTTACGGACACCCGGTTCATGCCCCTGCGGGTTCGGGTGTTCCTGGATTTCGCGGCCAAGACACTGCGAGACAAAAGCCACGCGCTCGAGCTTCGCAGGTAAACCCGCGGACGCGAGTTCAGCGGTGGGGTCTCGGCTTTTCGTGAGCGACTAACGCGACAACGGCGCGCATGGATGAATGGCCGGCGTTTCCCTTGCGCGCTATGCTATTGGATATCGGGGCCGTTGCTACCGGTGGCCAGCTGGCCGCCAGATGGCCGCCAGTTCGACAGCGCGGAGGAGGGAGGGTGCAACGATGATCGGTCTACGTGTGCTCCTGTTACTACCTTTCGTGGCGTTCGTGGTGCTTTGGGGCGCTTATACGATCGCGATTGGCGAGGTGGGTCAATTGGCGCCGGCGGTAATCTTGGGTGTGCTGGCGGCGTTGCTTGCCGTGGCAGCGACCAATGCGGAGGTGTTCGTCCTGCGACCTCTGCGTGCTCTCCTTCAGGCAGCACGGGAATTGGCGCACGACCGCTTCTCGGGGCCGCCTGTCAGCGCCCCTCCGGGGGCATTGCGCGAACTGGCCGCTGGGATCAATCGACTGCGGGAACGAATGCAGGAGTACGAAACGAGGTTGGCACAGGAGAAGACTCGCCATCAGGCGCTGGAGCAAAGTGTGCGCGAGCTGGAGGATCGCTACGCGCTGACGGTCGAGCGCGCCAACGACGGCATTTGGGAATGGAACGTGGAGAGCGGAGCGGTCGAATTTTCGCTGCGCTGGAGGGGATTACTCGGTCAGATGGACGCCCGACTTAGCCAGATCGAGGATTGGCAGAAGCTGCTTCATCCCGAGGAGCATGCTGTTGTCATGCTGTGCCTCGAGAACCATCTCAAGGGATTGACGCAGCACTTCGACAAGGAATACAGGCTGCGCCACGGCGACGGGCGCTACCGCTGGGTTCATTCGCGCGGAACCGCAATTCGTCACGCAAATGGAAAACCCTACCGTTTGCTGGTCATGGACAACGATATCCACGAACGGAAGGAAATCGAGGAAACGCTTATCCAGGCCGCCGAAGGTCTCTCGTCGGTGTCAGGCGACGATTTCTACCAAGCCCTGATGCGAAGCCTGTCTTCAATACTCGGTACTCGCGACAACCTCGTCTGCTACTGCGTCGGCGACCCGCCTACCCACGCGCGCACGCTGGCCTATTATTCGAACGGCAAATTCTTCGAAAACTTCGAATACGAGCTGGCGGGCACCTCGTGCGGCGCTGTCATCGACGGCAAGGAAATCGTATACGCGCCGACCGGGGTTTGCGACGTCTGGCCGCTGGAGAAGGAATTCGACCGCGACAGTTACATCGGCGTGCCGATGTTCGATTCAACGGGGAAGATCATCGGTCATTTCGCGTGCATGGACGGCAAACCGATGCGACAGGATCTGCCGCATCTCGCGCTGTTCAGGATCTTCTCGGTGAGGGCGGCTGCCGAGCTGGAGCGCATGTTGCTGCAGAAGAAACTCGAAGCTGCGTAGTCACCGCCATAGAGTGTCGAATCAGGGTCGCGTCACTGTCGCGTTTCATCCGGCGCAGGTGTTGCCGGCTGGTCGGTGGTCAGCGGAAGATCGAAGCTGAACGTGCTCCCGCGGTCGGGAACGCTCTCCACCTGGATCTTGCCTCCGTGCAGTTCGACGATGTGTCGCGTAATTGCAAGCCCCAGCCCAGTGCTCCCGGCGTCGCTCGCCTCGCCGCGATTCACGCGATAGTACCGGTCGAAGATGCTGGGCAGCTGATCACTCGGAATGCCGCGACCGGTGTCGACGACGCGCACAGCCACGCGCGACTTGTCCAGTGGCGCGACCTCGACGCGGACGATTCCGCCGGCCGCCGTGTGCCGCATGGCGTTCTCGATGAGATTCTCCAGTACGCTTTCGATCATGCCGATGTCCGCGTGCACTTGTTTATGCTGAATGGCAAGCCGGCTTGAGAGTTGCAAGCTCCGCTTGTCGGCGGCGAGCTGGAATTTTTGCACCACGTCCTGCACCAGCTCCGCGACGGAAAAGGATTCGCACTGCGGCTCGAGCTCGTGCGCCTCGAGCTTGGTCAGCTGGAACAGATCGCGAATCAATCTGCCCAGGCGCTCGCTGTGCTTGGCGGCGACTTCGAGATAGCTGCGCTCTTCCTCTGGCGATAGCGACCCATGCTTCAATAGCAGGGTTTCGAGATAGCCCTGCATGGATGCCAAAGGCGTACGCAGATCGTGCGATACGTTGGCGAGCAGTTCGCGTCGCCTCATATCAGTTTGCCCAAGCAGATCGAGTTGTTCCGCGATGCGCTCCGACATTTCCTGCACCGCAGCACCCAGCCGATCGATGTCGTCTCCGCTCGGGTTGGCGGACGTCAATTGTATCGGCTGGGTGAAACCGCTATCGCGAAAGCGGTCCACGGCAACGGCAAGCACGCGTAGGCGTCGGGTCAGAAAGTTGAACACAAGCAGCGCCGCCAGCAACGCGAATACGACCACGCCAATCCCCAGATCGGTCGCGAGCTCCAGCAGACGCCGACCTTCGAACATCTTCTCCGTTGCCAGGATAAAGCCGACGCCAAGAGCAAAGAACACTATCGCCTGCGCACCTGCCAGCTTGGCCGAGAGGGTCTTGAACATCTCAGCCTCTCTCGCGGAATTTGTAACCGACGCCCCAAACAGTCTCGATGAACTCCGGCTCATTCGGATCGCTCTCGATCTTGGTGCGGAGGCGGTTGATGTGCGAATTGACGGTGTGCTCATATCCACTGTGCGAATAGCCCCAAACGCTGTCGAGCAGCTGCGTCCGGGAAAACACTCGGCCCGGGTGACGCGCGAAATGCACCAGCAGATCGAACTCCTTCGCTGTCAGATCCACGGGCTTTCCGTCCAGGCGTACCGAGCGCTTCGCGACGTCGATGTGCAGGTCGCCGGACCTGATCACGACGGTCGCGCTGTCCTGATCCTTGGACAGGCTGTCGACGCGGCGAAAGATCGCCTTGATCCGCGCAGCCAACTCGAGCACGCTGAAAGGCTTGGTCAGGTAGTCATCCGCTCCCATTTCAAGACCGAGTACCCGGTCGAGCTCGCTTGATTTCGAGGTCAGCATCAGTACGGGTGTGTAGCGATCCTGGCCGCGGATGCGTTGACAGATTTCCAGCCCGCCCATTCCCGGGAGCATGAGATCGAGAATGAGCAAGTCGTATCGCTTTGATTGCGCCTCCGCAAGTCCTTGAACGCCGTCGCTAGCGAGTTTCACCTCGCACGAGAGCTCCGCAGTTGAAGCTCAACCAGCTTGGCGATGTCTTTGTCGTCTTCGATGACGAGTACCTGACGGGTCATGCTCCACCATTGAGTTGGTCCGGCTGGCGCACGTCCCGCGCATGCGCGTCCCAGTCGGAGCATAGGAAGCTTCGGAGATTCGAGATCACGTCGGCGTAGCTCGCTCACGTATGCCGATTGGTGGACCAATCACAATTCTAGACCAATGCCTCAGTGAACGACCGCAGACCGCAACCGACGCTCCCGCTCAATCGGCCCATCGCAGCTGTGTGTAGTCGAAGTCGATGACCGGGAATGGCTTGACGACGGCAAAGTACGGCGAGACATCGAAATCGCGCGGCGCGAACATGCTGAAATGGCCTGCCTCCCAGGCCTCCTCGACACAATCGTCTTTGCGCTCCGGTGCCACATCGCGACAGGGCCGCAGGAGGCGCGTGGGAAGGATCGGATAACGTACGCTCTGAAATGCCTGCGCGATCAGAGTCGAGCAGATCGTCCGCGTCGGCTCACCACTCCCGAGCGCGCGTAGCCCACGCTTCAAGGTCGCCGCAACCGAAGTCCGCGAAAGCCGATCGCGCGCGAGGTCGATTACGTTCTTGAGATCGTAGCCATGCCCTACACGTGCAAGCGCGTGCGCGACGACGCGCTCGCGATCCTCCGGGCGGAGCCCGATCGGGCGGCAGATGCGGGTGTGAAAGTCCACGTATTTGGACAAAGGGGACAGAATGACCCCTTGAGCCAGTTCGGCCTCGACGAGGACCGGCGGATCATCGCTACGTGCGCCGGCTTGTGGGCCGACATAGATCGCGACGTGCGACCACGTTGATTGCGTGATGTACTTGATCAACGAACTGATGCGCAGATTGCCTTCGACGAGTAACACGTCTCCGGGTTGCAGTAGCGCCGCAAGTTGATCCAGGGAGTACGCCGACGGCGGCTCGAATCCTTTGATCGGCCGACTCAAATAGTCGGCGCACCAGGCGCTCAATCGGTCCCGCAATCGTCTCAAGGCTTGCATGGCACTCCTCCACGGCGTCTGAGGCTCACACGGGCTGCATTTGAAGCTGACCGGGCACTGATAGAAGCTTCTTGCGTTCGGGCGTAATGCGCGACTGGGGCCGGTGAGATGACGTTCCAGCGTCGGAGGCTTGGCGTTCCTCCTTCAGGAACCAGCGTTCCTCGAGGGACCGCCTCAAGCTCATGCGGGCGCGATGAAGCATCACCCAGCAGTTGGATTCCGATATGCCCAACTGTTCGCAGATCTCCTCGGTCGTCAATTCTTCGACCTCGCGCAGGTAGAAGGCGCGGGCCGTGGCCGCGGGCAGGGCTGCGAGGCAACTATCCAGCAGTTCACGAAACCTGTCGTTTGCCAAACATTGTTCGGGGTTTGCCCACGTCGATGGCGGCGTAACCCAGCCGCCGGCGGAATCGAACAGGGTGTCGGCCGTGTCCTCGTATTCGCTGTCCATGTCAACGTGGCGCACCGTGCTTCCGCGAAGTGGATCGCGCGCCTCACGCCGCTGCCAGTCGACGATCTTGTGCTTGAGAATGCCGGTCAGCCAGGTTCGCAGCGCCGACTCCCCTCTGAACGTCGTGTGGCCCTCTAGGGCGGCCATGAGCGTGTCCTGAACGACTTCCTCGGCGATTTCCGCTCGGCGCAATTTCGAAACGGCATAGCGGTATAGGTAAGGACGGTGCAGCGCGACCGCCTGGGCTTGCCCATGAACCAAACTCGTCACAGTCGTCTCCTCGTTGTGGACTGATCCGCGGGTGCGGGCCGGGAGGCCTGCCGCCCACGTGGAGGCAACTCTTCACCTCCGGTACGTCCACATTCTTGCCGGGAGTTCTCACGCAAATCTCACGCGGTATTCAATTGTTTCTAACTTCGCTGGGCAGGTACTACCGGCAGAAAGGCGGGAGGCCCCGCACTGCGGGCTGTTTCGTTTCGCTCGCCTCTGATCCTTGCATGCAGGGCACCACACGCACTCCATACGCACCGACAAGCGCCGTCCAGGCGCAGTGGGTTTCGGGTTCAGGCCGTCCTTGGCAAGTCTTCAACATGCACCATCGGCAGCCGACCGAATGCGTTGGTCGAGTCGCTGGGTGCACCGATGGAGCGCGACCGCGCCGTGGTTGCCGGCGATCTGTCGGTAAGGGAGATGCGTGGTCTGTGGGCGATCCGCGATGCGCCCGTGTGATCAACGAGCGCGACGGCAAGTCCGCGCCGCCGACGGCCACGCGAACTGACAATCCGCGGCAGAGCAGTTATCGTCGACGCGGCGCCCCGTTCGCCGTTCCCGACGCGGTGCGGTTACTTCTTTCGCTCGGCGGACATTCCGCGAAGCGCATCCAGCATCTTTTGCACGTGCTTGCCCGGATTGAGGCCCATGTACGAATACGCGATCGAGCCATCCGGGGCGATGACATAAGAAATGCGGTTAGCGTATTCCGGTCGCGTCTGCAGCACGGCGTCGTACGACTTGATCACCGCCATCCCCTCATCGGAAGCCACCGGGAACCTGCTCTGGCAGGATTGGACCGAGAATTTGGTCAGCGTCTCGATGTCGTCGCCCGAGACGCCGACGACCGTCGCACCGAGTGCCTCGAACTGCGGCATCGCCTCTGCGAATTCGTGCGCCTCGATCGAGCACCCTTCCGAGAACGCCGCCGGGAAGAAATAGAGGACAACCGGCCCCTTCTTCAACGACTCGGCGAGCGTATAGCGGTAGACTTTGCCGCCGAGCGCGGCCGGCGTCGCAAATTCCGGCGCCTGCTCCCCTACGTCGAGCGCCGCTCCCGCTGTAAGCGGAATGGCCAGGAGCGCGACCAAGCAGGCGAGGCTTCGGGTCATGAAAATCTCCTTCGACGCGGTGGGATCGATTCTAGTGCGGCTGTGGCGTGCTGGTATGGTCGTACTCGGTGCGGGCGTGCTTACAGCGGGCTGCGGGACCTTGCCCACCAATGTCGAGCGCCCGCAGTCGGTCGCGCTCAGGGCGTCGGCGCAGAGCCCGCTGGCGCAGATCGCGCAGGCGTCGCTGCCTGAGCCGCAGCTCACTGGATTCCGGTTGATGCCTCTCGGCTCCTATTCGCTTGACGCGCGCGTGGCGCTCGCGCAACGGGCCACCCAGTCGCTCGACGTCCAGTACTACCTCATCCAGAACGACAAGACGGGCCGCCTGCTTCTGCGCAACCTGCGCGATGCGGCGCGGCGCGGCGTGCGGGTGCGGCTCATCGTCGACGACCTCTATACGACCGGAGGAGACCCGCTGTTCATCGGGCTCTCGGCGTTCCCAAATGTCGAAGTGCGCCTCTTTAACCCGTTCTGTTGCGGCCGCGACAGCCTGCTCGACAAGTACGTCTACTCGCTAGCCGATTTCGGTCGCCTCAATCACCGGATGCACAACAAACTGTTCATCGCCGACGGCGCGGTCGCGGTCGCGGGCGGGCGCAATATCGCCGACGAATATTTCATGCGGAGCATGTCGGATAACTTTGTCGACATGGACGCGTTCATCATCGGCGCCGTGGTCCCGCAGCTTGCGGAAATCTTCGATCGCTACTGGAACAGCCCGCAGGTCTACCCGGTGGAAACGATTCTCGGCGCGGGCAAAAGCCGCGACGAGCTCCAGCGCGAGTTCGGCGCGCTGGTCGACGAGGGCGAGCAGATGATGGCCGCGTCGCCGCCGCCCACTGACGTGCTCGGATACGGGCCGATCCGCGAGGACCTGGACGCCGGCCGGCTGGGGCTCGTCTGGGGTACCGCGATGGCATTCGCCGATTCACCGGCCAAGGTGACGGCGACCTCGGACGAAATGGCACGCTCGATGAGCGTATCGATGAACGTGATGGATCTCGTCATGGCGTCGACAAGCGAGGTCGTGATCTCGTCGCCTTACTTCATCCCCGGAGCGCGCGGCGTCGCGGCGTTCGGCGATCTCACCAAACGCAGGGTGAAGGTTTCAATCCTCACCAACTCGCTCGCCGCCAACGACGAGCCGCTGGTCCACACCGGCTACTCGCGCTACCGTGTCGACTTGCTGAAGATGGGAGTCGATCTCTACGAGTTGAGTCCGACGCGCATTCAAAAGGCGCACCGGCTGGGCTGGGGCGGGATGTCGATCGGACGCCTGCACGCGAAGACCGCGGTCATCGATCGCCGGATCGTGTTCATCGGATCGATGAACCTCGATCCCCGCTCAGCGAGCAAGAATACCGAGCTCGGGATCATCGCCGACTGTCCGCCGCTCGCGAAGGAGGTTCTTCGCGTGATCCATTTGAGCAAGCTGCAAAGCGCCTATCGGCTGCGCTTCGGCCCCGATGGCCAGAGCCTGCAATGGCTGACGATGGACGATGACCGCGAGGTGATACTCGTCGCGGAGCCGGAAGCGACGCTTTTCCTGCAGGTG
Source organism: uncultured beta proteobacterium (assembly GCA_963724975.1). Taxonomy (GTDB): domain Bacteria; phylum Pseudomonadota; class Gammaproteobacteria; order Burkholderiales; family Casimicrobiaceae; genus CAIWHR01. The sequence goes on from CAVRXB010000011.1 coordinate 87,072, forward strand.
CAGAACGCGCTGCTCGCACCGTTCGTACCGGAGGAAGAGCTCTGAGGATTAGTCCAACCAGCCGACGCCCTCGACCGAAGCGGGGCGAAACCGGGCGCAAATGTCACAGGCGTACTCATCTCGCCCGAGGGCTCGCTGGCGGCCAAGAAGCTGCAGCTTCTCAAAGAGACGATTCCCCGGGCGACACGTATCGCCCTGCTGCTTGCCGACGATCCCGGCGCCGGCGCCGGCCAGCAATTGCGAGAGGTTCAACAGGCGGCGGCGACGCTCGGCGTCGAGCTTGTAGTCGCAACGGTCCGGGGTGGTGACTACGGTGCAGCCTTTGCCACGATGGCAGCCGGCCGGCCCGCCGCACTCTTCGTCGGAGCGCACAGTTTTTTCATTCGCGACCGGAAGAGCATCATCGACCTCGCATCAAAGCACCGCCTCCCGGCCATCTACGAATGGCCTCTGTTCGTCAAAGCCGGCGGTCTCATGTCGTACGGCGCGAGCGACGTCGAGACCTATCGACAAGTCGCGGTATACATCGATCGCATTCTCAAAGGCGCAAACCCGGGCGACGTCCCTATCTGGCAGCCGAGCAAGCTCTATCTCGTGATCAACGTCGGGACCGCGAAGGCGATTGGACTGACGATCCCGCCCGCGATCATGCTGCGCGCGGACGAGGTGATTCAGTGATGGACCGGCGTAATTTTGTCAAGGCAGGAATGCGCGGCCTCCTCGCCTTGCCACTCGTGGCGAGCGGGCAGCCGCAGCGCAAGATCGCGCAGGTGGGATTCCTCGTAAATTCACCAAGAGAGTCGCTCAGGCTCCCTGGTGAAACGATAGTCAACAGGCTACGCGAGCTGGGATACGTCGAGGGTCGGAACGTGACTCTCGATTTCCGTAACGCGCAGTCGGAAGAGCGCTTTCGGGAACTCGCCACCGAGCTCGTGCGGGCCGGCGTCCAGGTGATCTTTGCTCAGGGCCCTTATGCTTTGCGAGCAGCGCGCGGTGTCACCGCAACGGTCCCTATCGTTGGCTTGGACAACGAGAGCGACCCCATTGCTGCCGGTTATGCCGCGAGCCTCGCGCGACCTGGGGGCAACGTCACCGGCATCTTCCTCGATCAATCCGAGATGAGCGCTAAGCAGTTGCAGTTGCTCAAGGAGGCGGTGCCAGGTCTTACTCGTGTCGCCGTCCTCTGGGACGCCGCGATCGCCACAGCACAGCGCGAAGCAGTGGACGATGCCGCACGACGGCTTGACATTATGGTGTTGCCAATAGTCTGGCGAGGCTCCGACGCGCTATCCGGGGCGCTGCGCACGGCGACGCAAGACGGCGCACGCGGACTGATCGTCTTGTCGACGCCGCGCATCCTCAATGCAAAAGATCGACCGTTTGTCGCCGCCGCCGCATTGACGAACCACTTGCCGGCGATCGGCCTGACATCGACGTTCGCTCGCGACGGCTTGCTCATGGCCTACGGCCCGTTGCAACTGGACATGTACCGCAGCGCAGCGACCTTGGTCGCCAAGATCCTCGACGGCGCGCGGCCCGCCGATCTTCCGATCGAGCGACCGATCCACTTTGCGCTAGTGATCAACCTCAAGACAGCGAAGGCACTCGGCATCACGATCGCGCAGTCGCTCGCGCAGCGCGCGGACGAGTTGATTCAGTAAGAGTCTCTCCGGGTGGCTCGAATGCTGTTCTGGCTCACCCTCGCCGCCGCGATCGCCGGACTGCTGTGGTACATGATCAAGGCCCCGGGCGTGTCCTACTCGGGTCCGCTCAAGCCGCTCACCGGGGACGAGGTGCAGCTCGCGGAGAACTTGAGTCGCCATGTCATCGCGATCGCGAGCCGCGAGCACAACCAGTTCCAGTTTGCCGAACTCGAGGCTTCGGCGCGTTACATCGAGCGCACGTTTGAGGGTTACGGTTACACCGTCGATACGCATCGCATCGCAACGCCCGCGGGCGAGGTGCGCAACGTTGAGGTGGAAATCAGGGGCGCGGCGCTTGCATCCGAGATCATCGTTGTCGGCGCGCACTATGACTCCGTAGTTGGCGCGGTTGGCGCGAACGACAACGGCTCGGGGGTTGCCGCGGTGCTCGAGCTTGCGCGGCTATTCCGGGAGGCGAAGCCCGCACGCACGCTGCGGCTGGTCGCGTTCGTGAACGAGGAGCCACCCTTCTTCATGACCAACCAGATGGGAAGCCGAGCCTACTCGCAGCGCTCGAAGGAGCGCGGGGAGAACATCGTCGCAATGCTCTCGCTCGAGACCATCGGCTACTACTCGGACAAACCGGGCAGCCAGCGCTATCCGTTTCCGCTCGGGTTCTTCTATCCCTCGACGGGCAATTTCATCGCGTTCGTGTCGAACCTGTCTTCACGCGCGCTGCTGCACGAGGTCGTCGCGAGCTTCCGTCGCCACGCCGATTTTCCCTCCGAAAGCGTCGCCGCTCCTGCCTTCATCCCCGGGGTGGACTGGTCCGACCACTGGTCCTTCTGGAAAGAGGGCTACGCGGCACTGATGGTGACCGACACCGCGCCCTACCGCTATCCGTACTACCACACGGCGCAGGATACGCCGGACAAGGTGGACTACGAGCGCGCCGCGCGCGTAGTCACGGGTCTCCAAGGGATGCTGAGCGAGCTGCTTGCAGCTGGAGCGTTCGCCGCGACGGAGTAAAATTGCTTGCCGAGGACTTGGAGATTTGCATGAGCACGCATCCTGTGAAACGAGCTCAACGCGCGCTGCGCGAGATCGACACCCATGCGGTCGAGGTCATGCCGCCGGCCAACCCGCTTTTCACTTTCCGCTATTCACACACGGAAATTTCGGCGGTGGGTGGCAAGGCCCATGTCAAGTCCAGAAGGGCATCTCTCGAGGACGGCAAGCTCACCACCGAAACCCTCGAGGGCGACGTCGATCGCAGTGTGTACGATTCCATGGTGGGGGATGCGCAGCGCCACTTCCTGGACCAGACCACGCTCTTTCTGAAGTCCTTTTGGCTGTTGCCGTTTTCGCGGAATTCGCGTTCTGACCGCGACTGACGTTGATGCGCCTTACGATCACTTCCAACGCGTTTGCGCCCAATGGCGCGATTCTTAGCTCGCTTTCGCCTCTGCCTCGTCCGTTCGGAAGGTGGCTTCTTTGGCGTCGGACACCTCGACCCACTTCGGGTCAGGCGAGGCCTCCGCGTCGTAGTTGTCATGCCAGTTCCACCATTTGTAGGGCGGGGTCTGGGGGTAACCCTTCGGCGAGTCCTCCCACGTCTCCTGGCGGCCGAGCGGCGTGATATCGAGATAGCTCCATACGGTTCCCATCGCCTCGTCGCCTCGCTCGTTGATGAAGTAGGTGCGGAACACGCGCTCGCCGTCGCGGATGAACACGTTGTGGCCGTGCCATTGATCGACGCCGAAGTCCGCATCGAAGCTGTCCGTGATGGTGTACCACGGCATCTTCCAACCCATGCGTGCCTTCAGGCGCGCGATGTCCGCCTGCGGCGCCCGCGAGGCGTAGGCGAGGGTGGTATCGCGAACGTTCAGATGGGCCAAGTGGGAGACCTGATCCGCACCCAGGGAGCAGCCGCGGCAGGCGTGTTCCGGCCAGCCGAACACCCCGGGCTCGAAGAAGGCACGATAGACGATCAATTGCCGCCGGCCCTCGAATAAATCGAGCAAGCTAACCTTGCCCTGGGGCGCCTCGAATTCGTACGCCTTCTCGACGGCCATCCACGGCATCCGCCGACGTTCCGCAGCCAGGGCGTCGCGGGCCCGCGTCGCGGCCTTTTCCTTCACGAGCATCTGCTCGCGCGCAGCCGCCCAGGCCTCCGGCGACACGATCGGAGGTGTGTCCATTCCGAGAAGTCCTTTGCGCTGCTGCGCGTCTCTCGCTTCGTTCCTGTTCATGTGTATCTCCTGTTCCTGTTCGTTGTTGCACTGCCAGCGACTCTTTGCCTCCGGCGCGTGCCGGCGGTCGGACGTGGCTACACCGTTGTTCCGCGAACGGCAACCACATTCCGCCCTCATGCGTAAGACCGGCCGCGCGCGGCGGTTTCGCCAGCTGGAGATCAGCTTCAGCCATGGCAGCGAATGAAAGATGCTCATCAGCACGTACATCGCGACCATTCCCGTCAATGGCGACGCATCGTGCGCCACCGAGCAAAGCAGATCCGTCGGGCCACCGACGACAGCGGTCAACAACGCCATGATTGCGAAGGTCGGCGCAGCAGCGAGGTGCAAATAGTTGGATGTCCCGAGGAATGCCGAGCCGCGACTGTCCTCGATCATCTTCTGCGCGCCCACAGGGCGATGAGTGGTCTGAGCGTCAGCCACGGTCGTACCTGTCGTGATGGCGCCACCAGATCCCGGTCTCGTTGCGTCCCCTGGGGGCGCGATCGAGCCACTGGTACATGCCCCAGAGCCCGTCGAGTCCGCGCGCATAGGCGGAGTAGGTGTGGTAGACGATGCCGTCCTCGAGCACGAACGCGCTCATGCCGGGCAGTTGGCGCAAGAAGGTGGCTGCGTCCGTTCCGGCCGTCGCAGCGATCTCGGCAACGAATCCCCCGCTTCCGCCCGACTTCATCGGCTCCCCGGGCCGGTAGTTGTACTCATAGTCGCCCTCGCGCTGCTGTTCCTCCGTCAGCGAGACGTTGAAGTCGAAGTTGAAGTCGCCGGCGTGCGAGGATGCCCAGGGAAACGTCCATCCCATTCGCCGCTTGAACGCCTGCAGCTTCGCGAGCGGAGCGCGCGATACCGCCCAGAACTTTACGTCGTGATTCTCGAGGTGGACGACGATGCCGTTGAATCCGTCTGCGATCGCCGAGCAACTCGGGCACCCCGCCTGGTAGTCGGGTCCGAACATGAAGTGGTAGACGAGGAGTTGCGAGCGCCCCCGGAAGAGATCCGCCAGCGAGGCGCTGCCCTCGTCGGTCTCGAATCGATAGTCCTTCTCGACGCGAACCCACGGCAACGCCTGCCGCCGCTGCGCGAGCTCGTCGCCGCGCCGCGTGTGCTCCTTCTCCGCCTTGAGCAGCTCGATCCGCGCTGCAAGCCAATCCTTCCGTGTCCCCGTGGTGTGCTTCGTCATAGCTCATCTCCTGCTTGGTGGTTGGTGGTAAGTACAATTTAGCGCCGGGCATCGAAATGTGGGAGTGACAAGTGTGGCGGGATTCAGGGCCTAGATGGACTCGCTGATCACGGCCGCGGCGCGTGCGCTCGCGGCGGGCGATCCGCTCGGCGCATTGAAGCGGGTCGCGCTGCGCGACGATGCACCGGCGCTCGCGCTCCGAGGTATCGCGATGGCGCAGCTCGGCGATCTCGATCGGGCGAGAACGCTCCTGCGCAGCGCCGCGCGTGCCTTCGGTCCGAGAGAGCCGGTGGCTCGCGCGAGGTGTGTCGTCGCGGAGGCTGAGGTCGCGCTCGCCTCGCGCGACCTGGGCTGGCCTGCGAAGGCGCTCGACGCGGCGCGGGCGACGCTCGAACATCACGGCGACCGGGTGAACGCCGCGCATGCGCGGTATCTCGAGATACGGCGCCTCCTCCTGATTGGGCGCCTTGACGAGGCCGAGCGCGCGCTCGCCGAGCTCGATCCCGCGCCCCTGCCTCCCGCGTTGAAGGTCGCCCACGAGCTCGTCGTTGCGGGGATTGCGATGCGCCGCCTCCGGGCGAAGCCAGCGCGCGCGGCACTCGTTCGGGCCGAGCACGCCGCACGCCACGCAGGTATCCCCGCGCTGACAGCGGAGGTCGAAGGCGTATCCCTCGTCCTGAACGCGCCCGCGGCGCGCGCGCTTGCGCATGGTGAGGAACGACTCCTCGCGATCGAGGAGGTCGAAGCGTTATTGGCGTCGAAGGCGCTCGTCGTGGACGCCTGCCGTCGTGTCGTCCGTCACGCAGGCACGGTGATCTCGCTCGCGAAGCGTCCGGTGTTGTTCACCCTTGCGCGCGCGCTGGGCGACGCGTGGCCGGGAGATGTTGCGAGGGACACGCTCGTCGCGCGCGCATTCCGCGCGAAGCACGCCGATGAATCGTATCGTGCGCGGCTGCGAGTCGAAGTCGGGCGGCTTCGCGCGATGCTTCGGACGCTGGCCGGCGTGAGCGCGACGAAGCGAGGGTTTGCGCTGGTGCCGCGCCGCGCACGCGAGGTCGTCGTGCTGGCGCCGCCCGTCGAAGAGGAGCATGCGGCGGTTCTTGCCTTCCTCGCCGACGGTGAGTCGTGGTCGAGCTCGGCCCTGGCGCTTGCGCTTGGAGCCAGCCAGCGCACCGTGCAGCGGGCACTCGACTCGCTTGCGGCAGCAGACAAGGTGCAGTCGTTTGGTCGCGGGCGAGCTCGTCGCTGGATGACTCCGCCCGTGCCGGGATTCCCGACGACTTTGTTACTCCCTGCTCCGTTACCGAGTGATTAGAATGGAAGCATGAAGCGATCACGAGCCGAAATCGTCCGGGAGTATGGACCCTTTCCGGGCGTCGACAATGTGGCTGGCGTCACGTACGACGGTCGCCAAGTCTGGTTTGCGTCAGGAGACAAGCTGAACGCCCTCGATCCTACGAGTGGGAACACGGTGCGCTCGATCGATGTCGTCGCGCATGCAGGGACGGCCTTCGACGGCGAGCATCTGTTTCAGATCGCCGAGGATCGTATTCTGAAGATCGATCCGAAGACCGGCCGTGTGCTCGCCACGATTCCGGCGCCGGGTGGCGGCGGTGACTCGGGGCTCGCATGGGCCGAAGGGACGCTCTGGGTGGGGCAGCATCGGGATCGCAAGATCCATCAAATCGATCCGCAGACCGGGGCAATTCTTCGCACCATCGAGTCCAACCGTTTCGTCACCGGGGTCAGCTGGGTCGACGGCGAACTTTGGCACGGCACTTGGGAAGGCGACGAGAGCGATTTGAGGCGTATCGATCCTCTAACGGGAGAGGTCCTGGAGAAGCTCGAGATGCCGGCCGGAGTGTTCGTGTCAGGGCTCGAGTCCGATGGCGGCGATCGGTTCTTCTGCGGAGGAGGAACGAGCGGGAAGGTGAGAGCCGTCCGCCGGCCCAAGCGGGGCTAAAGGTCGATGTCGATCCAGAGCGGCCAGTGGTCGGAGCCAGTCGCGTCGGAATCGACCCACGCTGAACGGACGCGTTTTGCAAGCGTGGCGGAAACGAAGCAGTAATCAATCCGCCGGCCGGCGTCGATCGTCGCGCCTGCGTCCTCACGGTGCGCGGCTGCGACCCACGCATCGACGAATCCGGTGACGCGATTCAAGCGCCCGTACTTCGCCGACATCGGTCCGACGATGCGTTCGTACTCGGCAGTGTCCCAGTCGAAGTTGAAGTCGCCCATCAGGATCGAATCCGCGGGCATCGGCGGCATTTCGCCCTCGGTCCATCCCGCGTCCGGATCCGGGTGGCCGCCGCACCACGCGCCACCCTCGGCTGGAGCGCGCGCGTGGATCGCGAGCAAAGCGTCGATCTGCGGCAGTCGTGTCGCCGCGCTCAAATGACTGAGGTGCGTCGAGTAGAAGCGCAGCGGTCCCGCGCGAGGGGTCACGATCACCACTTCGAGCGCGCCCTGCTGGATGCTGTGCTGCGTGAGCGTGGCGAACTTCGGCAGCAAATGGTTGCGCGATGACGCGATGGGCAGCCGCGACAGGACCATCGTGCCGAACTGACGGCGGCGGTTGACCAGCCGTCCCGACGGGTCGCGGTAGCTCGCGTCCATGTCGAGGTTGGCGCCATAAACCCAGTGATGCTCGGGCAGGTGCGACGCGAGCAACGCCGGCTCGTCGATCGTTCCCGAGCGTTGCCAAAATCGCTCGACCTCCTGCAACGCGATCACGTCGGCGTCACGTACTTCCGATGCGATTCGCGCCAGGTCGTATCTCCCGTCTCTTCCAAGACCGAACTGGATGTTGTAGGTGACGATCTTCACGGCTCGTTGACCGCACGTGCAGCCAGCGAAAGGTTCTTGAGCTTCTGCCTCGCGCTCGCGCGCGTCAGCTCGAGCATGCCGCAGTCCGGCGCAAGGATGAGTTGCTCTTTGGGCACGAAGCGCAGCGCCGCCCGAGCGCGCGCCACCAGCGACTCCACGCTTTCGACTTCGTTCTCCCCGACGTCGAGCACGCCCAGCATCACGGTCTTCCTGCCGGCCGCACCGAGAGTTGACGCGTCGAGCTTGCTGGCCGCGCCTTCGATGGACACGACGTCGAGGCGCGACGCCGAAAGCCAGGTCAGGACATCGCGATAGTAATTCTCGTCCGCCTTGTAATGGATGCCTTTGCGCTCGAGGGGCTTGTTGGGGTAGCCGCGGCAGATATGGACGACCATCGTCGCCCGGCCTTCGAGTCCCGCGAAGCACCGCTCGAGCGCCTCCAGGCCCCAGGCCTGCGCCGCATCCGGATGGCGGAGCAGGACCGGATCGTCGAATTGCACGACGCGGCAGCCCACATCGATCAGCATCGCGACTTCATGCCGGATGGCGTCGGCGTAGTCGAACGCAAGACGCTTGCGATCGCCGCCGTAGTATTCGTCCGCCACGCAATCGGCGACTGTGCTGGGGCCGGGCAGGCCGATCTTCGCGATGCCTTTCGCGTGCTGCTTCGTGAACAGGAATTCCTCCCGCAAGAGAGGTCCCTCATAGCCGAGCTTTCCGATGACACGCGGCGCATTCTGGGTTGCCGTACCTGCGCGCATCGAAATCGGCTTCAGGTTGCGGGCATCGATTCCCTGCAGACGATTGATGATATGAAGAACATAGTGGCCGCGGCGTTCCTCGCCGTCGGTGACGATATCGATGCCTGCACGATCCTGATCCTTGATGGCTTCGAGGGCGGCCCGATCGAGCAGTCTCGCGAACTCCGCCGACCCGATCTCCTGGCGTTGACGGTCGAGGGCAAAGCCGAAGCTGTCGAGCAACGAGCGGCCGTTCCGCGGGTAGACGTAGCGCGGTTTCGGATAGCTGCCGACGATGGCCGTGAGGACTTTGCCGTGGGTCGCGAGGGTCATCGTGCGATCAGGCTGCGATGCGCGCCTCGAGCCGGCGACCGCTACCCTTGTCGAAGAGGAGCACGTCGTTGGGCGAGTACGCGAGCGACACTCGGTCCTGCTCCCGATGGCGCGCCTCGGAGCCGGGCTCGATGAAGCGGACGAGCCCCATCGCGGTGTCGGCCGTGTAGAGCACCTCCCGGCCCATCGGTTCCACGGCTGTGACGGTCGCCGGCGTTCCGCGATCGTCAACGCGCAAGCTTTCCGGTCGAATCCCGATGACGAGACTTTGCGGAACCGTCGCCGCGATGCGAAGCGTTTGCTCGCGCACCTTGATCTCGCCGTTCGCGGCCTGACCGTCGAACAGATTGATCGGAGGCGAGCCGATGAAGCTCGCGACGAACAGCGTCGCGGGCCGCTCGTAGAGTTCCTTGGCGGTTCCCTCCTGCTCGACGCGGCCCGCGTTCATCACGACGATGCGGTCGGCCATCGTCGTCGCCTCGATCTGGTCGTGCGTCACGAGGATCGTCGTCACACCGAGCTCGCGCTGGATGCGGCGGATCTCGGTGCGCATGGAGAGGCGCAGCGACGCGTCGAGATTCGACAACGGCTCGTCGAGGAGCAGGAGGCGCGGCCGCTTGACGAGAGCCCGCGCGAGCGCGACCCGCTGCTGCTGTCCTCCCGACAGCTGGCTCGGGCGACGGTCCAGCAGCGCTTCGATCCGCACCAACGCCGCCATCTCGCGGGCGCGCCGCTCGGCCTCTGCGCGCTCCACCTTCGCGAAGCGCAGCGGGAACATGATGTTCTCGAGGATACTCATGTTCGGGTACAGCGCGTACGACTGGAACACGATTCCGACGTTGCGCTGGCGCGCCTCGACATCGTTGACGCGCGCACCGTCGAAGACGATATCGCCCTCGGTCGGACTGTAGATCCCGGCAAGCATCAGGAGCGTTGTGGTCTTGCCGCAGCCCGACGGACCCAGCACGGCGATGAAGGCACCGTCGTCGATCTTGAGGTCGATCCGCTCGACCGCCGCCGCGGCCGCCCATTGCTTGCGAACGTTCGTCAGCTCGATGTATGCCATTAGGAACCTCTGTGGGAGTCCCGCGCGGTTGCGACGGTTGCGCTTCGGGACGGGATACGCGAAGCAGCGAGCGAGGTGTACCAAGCGTACACGAGCGAAGCTGCGACAAAGTAGACCACCCGAAGCGCGGCCGTCCCTTCGGGCTGCTGCAAAATGCGGCCCCTGCTTCGCCGCTCTCCTTGGTAATAGAATCGACTATTACCTGCGTCGATCGTCTCGCAGGCATCCGCATTTTGCTGTGCAGCGCAATCCACGCGGGACTCCCACAGAGGTTCGCGTCACCCCTTTATGCCGCCGATCGTCATCTGCGTCAGGTACTTCTGGCAGAAAACATACAGCAGAAGACTCGGAACGACGTAGAAGACCGACACGGCGGCCACGATGCCGTAGTCGACGCCCATGATGTCGTCCGACACCCAGAACAGATACAGGCTCATCACCCAGTTGCTGTTCTCGATCAGCATCGTGCGCACGAAGATGTACTCCTCCCACGCCCGAATGAACGCGAACACCGCGACCGCAATCAGTCCCACTTTCACTTGCGGCAGCACGACGAGGCGGAACGCCTGCCGTCTTGTCGCCCCGTCCGTCATCGCGCTCATCTCGATGTCCCACGGCACCGCGTCGAAGAAGCCCTTCATCACGAACACGTAGAACGGCAGCTCGATCGTCGCCAGGACTAACATCACGCCGATGATTGTATCGAGCAGTCCGACCCAATGCAGGATCAGGAAGAGCGGGATGATCAGCGTCATTGCCGGGAAGGCATGGAGCACCAGCATGCCCTGCAGAAACGCTTCCCGCCCGCGGAACGCAAAACGAGAGATGTAATAGCCTGCGAGGGAGGCCACCATCAAAATTATCGCGGTCTGCGACAGCGCCAGCACGAGCGAGTTGCGGAACGCGATCCAGACCGACGGGAACTGGCTGCCTGCCGTGGCCTTGGAGCGGATCTCCTCGACGATATTCGGATTCCAAAGAAAGCGATAGTTGGCGAGATGCAGGCGATCGCCGACCAGCGCGGCGAGCAGGGCGGCCGCAGTCCCGAGAAGGATGACCCCGGCGACTGTGCGCACAGGCGGTGACGCGGTCATCGCGTGGACGATGCAGTACAGAACGACAGCGGGCACAACGACCGCACACGCCATCCAAAGTACGCTGCTCGACACGCCGCCGGTGCGTGCGGTGAACGATATGATCACCATCCAGAAATACGGCAGCATGATCGGGGCCGACACGATCAGCAGGAACGCGAGCAGCGCCGACGTTCCGGCGATCCGGCGCAAACGCGCGCGCTTGCCCAGGGCGCCCCAGTCAAGCTCGCCGCCGGCCGTGGACGCCGCGGGAGGAAGCGTCTGGACGAGCATCAGTGCACCTCGATCCGCGGCGTCTGCAGCAGTCGGCGCATGTCCATGAGCCGCCACATGCCGAGCGCAGCGACGACGCCGATGAGGATGAGGATGAGCGACAGCGCCGCGCCGTACGCATATTGGCCGTTCTCGAACGCTCGCCGGTACGCGTACAGCGAGAACACCGTCGTGTCGTAGAACGGCCCGCCGCCCGTGATCAGCAGGATGTACTCGAAGCTTACGAGGAGCGACAGCGTCTGGTGGATCGTCATGTACGAGATCGGCCAGCGCAGCGCGGGAAACGTGATGTGGCGCACGATAGCGAGCGAACCCGCACCGTCGGCGCGTGCGGCGTGAAACAGGTGCTCGGGAATCGAGCGGATGGCGGACGTGAAGATGATCATGCCGAGCGAGGCGCCGATGAAACCGTTCGCCACGATGATCACGAGCAGCGGATAGTTGTTGCGCAGATCGATCGGCGCCGCGCCGAGAACGTTGACCAGAATTTGGTTCAGCAGTCCCCGTTCGTTGGGATCGATCACCCACGCCCACAGGAGCGCGTAGACAACCGACGGACTCATCCGCGGCAGCAGCCACACGGCGCTGAAGAATGCGCCCAGACCCTTCGGCACGGCGGTGGTCGTGAGCGCGAGCAGGAGCGCGAACGTCACGTTGAAGATCCCGAGTGTGGCGAGGACGAAGACCGCCGTTACGCCGAGCGACGCGACGAGGCGCGTGTCGCGCGTGAACATGCGCTCAAAGTTCTCCAGCGTGAACCCCGTGACCGCCAGCGTGCGTCCCATGTCGGTGAACGCGATCCCGATGTCGACGATCACCGGCGCCACGAAAAAGCACGCGAGCAGCACGAGCGCCGGTCCGAGGAACACCGCGAAGTTGGCGCGCTGGCGTCGAAGCTGCGCGCGCGCGAATTCTTCCATGGGCGTCTTCCGTGGAGCACCGGCGCGGCGCGGAGGCGGGCGCCGGTCCTTCCGCACCGCGTCAGTTCTTGATCACCACGTCCTTGCCGAGCTCGCTTTCGAGCTCGCCGATCACGAAGTCGGTCGCGGCTTGCGCGGTCAGACGCCCGGTCTCGACGCCCTGGATGCCTTTGAAGATGATCGCGTTGTATTGCCCGATCTTCGGATGATTCGGCATGAAGCTCGCGTATTTCAGCATCGGCGTCGCGGCCGCGAGCGCCCACCCCTTATCGACGAATTCCGGCATCGCGAGCTCGCCGTAGTTGATGGGCGTGTGATTCGTCGTGACCGCATGGCGCATGTTGGGCACCGGCTGGCTCGCGAGGGCGACGATATACGCTGCGAGGTCCTTGTTCTTCGATTTGGCCGACACCGCGTACGCGATGGGATGCGACAGGTTGGAGGGCTTCCCACCCTTCTTTCCCGTCGGGCCGTTGATCCAGGTGAACTTGCGGAAATAGTCGTCCTTGCCCTTGAAGTTGAATGCCTTCATCTGGTCGGAAACGCGCCAGACGCCGTGGAAGAACACGAGCGCCTCCTCGCCGCCGAACGACGCCTGCTCGATCGCATCCCAGGACATCGACGTGTTGTTCGCGGACAGCGCCTTCTTGTCGGTGCAGTACTTCACCCAGGTGAAGAACGCGCGCAGCGCCGATTTGGACGCCTGCAGCTTGGCCGCCTGCTTGTCGTATGGATCCGCGCCAAAGCTCTCCATGATCATCTGGAAATCGGGCCCGGCGTTCGGGCGATGGAGAATGCCGTACTTGACGACGCCCTTCTGCACCGCCTGGCCCGCGAGATCGCAAAGGTCGTTCGCGGTGAACTCGCCGGCGTCGACTTTCGCCGGCAGTGCCGCGATGTCCTTGTCGCTCATGCCGAGCTTGCGCAGCTTGTCGTTGTTGATGAAGAACATCCGGACTTCGGAGTCCTGCGGCACGCCATAGCGCGCGCCCTTGAAGCTCGTCGCCTGCCACAGCGGTCCGATGATGTCGCCGTAGAGCTCGGGATTCTTTGCGATGTGGTCTTCGAGGTTCTGCGCGTATCCCGCCTCGGCGAACGCGCCCGTCCATTCGTGCGCGAGCACGAAGATATCCGGGCCCTTGTCGACGGCGAACGCCTTCATGAGGTCGAGCGCATCGTCGTCGTAACCCTTGGCGTTGGTCTCGTTCAGCTCGATCTTTACGCGTTTGTCGCTTCCGGCCGCTGCCAGCATCTTGTTGAGCGTGTCTCCCGCGGCAACGATGTTCCCGGCACGCAGCGGCCCGGAGCGATCGGCGCGCGACCAGACCTTGATCACCACGTCCTCGGCTGCGGCGGGATACGCGGACGCAACGAGCACGGCTACGAGCGTTCCAGCAAGGGCGAGCTTCCAGTTCATGATCTCCTCCGTTCAGCTTGTAATTCTCGAAACGACGTTTTTCGCGCCTTCATGCGGCGCGCGCAATCGATGCGCGTCCACGATACGCCTCAGCACGGCGGGTGTGTTCGTGCAGACCCCATCGGGTTCGAGCTCGACCAGCGCACGCAATTCCTCCTCGCGCTCCTCGTGCCAGAGCGTGACGTCGAGCTTCGCGGTGTGCAGGCGCTCGATCATCGCTGCGTCGACGAGACGGTGCGGCCGAGCCGCGCGCGACTCCCAGCACAGATGGACGCCGTCGGCACCGTATGTGGCCGCGAGTCGAACGAGATCGTCCGACGCGACCACGCTGCCGATCAGGAACGATGTTCGCAACGAGGGCGCCATCGCCTTCGCAGCGGCGAGCGCCGGACCGTGAAAACTGCCGAGCACCGTTTGCTCGCACCATCCGCTTCCGGCGATCGCCTGGGCGACCGCGTCGGTAGCAGCGGGTTCTTTCACTTCGACCAGGAGGTCGATTTTGACGCGCCTCGCCCATGCCATCACTTCGGGAAGGAGGGCGATGGCGGACTCGAGGTTGCGGATCTCCGTCGCGGTCATGTCCGCCACGAGGCGCTCTCGAACGCTCAGATCGTGGCGAACGACGAGCACGCCGTCTCGTGTCGCCTGGACATCGCACTCGATTGCATCCGCACCGTCGGCGACGGCGGCCTCGAACGCGGCCCAGCTGTTGTCGGGGTACTCGCCGCTGCTGCCGCGATGCGCGATGACCCGGGGCCGTTTCATTCGCTTTCGTCCGCGGGGGCGAGGCCGCGCACGGTCGCCCGTGCCACCCGTTCCACCGGCACCTTCGTCAACGCGTCCAAGAGCGCGAAACGCCGGCGCGCTTCGCGACCTCACCCGCGGTCACGAACGATCCACGCAGCGACTCGGAGCTCATGGGTTGAATGGATCGCCGTTGCACACGTGTGCAACGTCATCCTACACTGCGCGGCGGCAACCGCAAGACGAAGCGATCGTGCCGCGGGCGATGCAGGCAGGTCGATGGAAGCCGTGGGGCGTCGGCCGAGCTGTCCGGCGCACAAAACGAATCCCCCCGTCTCGGTGACGGGGGGATTCGGCAACGCGACTAGCTCTCGACTCGCCCTATTACGGCACTGCTACGAACCGAACCAGCGAGGGCGTGGTGGTGTCGCAAATCTGCCCGCCAACACCAGTCACCGTATGCGTGCCTGCGTTGCGCGGCGCGGCGAGAATGGCAGCGAGGTCGAGAACAGCAAGCTTGTTGGGCGGTGGACCACCGCTCGCCATCACCGCGTACGCCTTGCCATCGTTCCCGCTGGTGTAGGCCGTGATCGTGTGCGGGTCGAGGCCGGCACTGACGGTACAAATCGAGGGCACGAAGGCGTAGTCGACAATACTGGGCGTCCCGCTGCCGGAGGTGGAGGGCAGCTTGAGAACGGCAAACGAGCTGCCGCCGAACTCGCCGGTCACGACCGCGAGGTGGCTCGACCCGGGTGCGACGGTGACCGCCGAGGCGCCTGCGCTGAAAGATGCGCCCACGAGTGTCGTGAATCCGCCAGGCGCGCTCCACGTCTTCGTGCCCGAGTTGAAGCTCGCCTGAGTGAGGTCCGTAATGAAAACGTCACTGCTGAACTCGCCTACCGAAAGGCCGATCCCCGTCGAGCAGTCCTCGGCGGAAGAATCCAGAGTGTGGCTCGGCGTGAGCTGGTTGCCGAATTCCGTCGCGAGAGCCCCCGTCGACGAGTTGAACTGCACGATGGCGTAGTTGCTCGCCTCGTTCGCCGACAGGAGGTAGCCGCGAGTGGGATCGACCGAGATGTTTTCCGATACCTCATGGGTCATCGGAAACGGCGCCATGAACACATTGGTCAGCAGGTTGACCACCTGGAGCGCCGAATTCGACGGGCTCGGCGTGAAGCCCATCGCGATGACCGCCTGGTTGGTCAATGCATTGACGGCGACGCCGCAGTTCCTGCAACTGCCGCCCGAGAACCCCGTGGACGCATTCGAGGCGCTGTTCAGCACCACGCTCACCCCACCGGCCAGGCTGTCGAGCAGGTAGACGCCAGTGCCGTTGTCGACGCACACCGACTTCCCAGTGGCGGGATTTGCCGCGCACGAATTGACGATGCCAGTCGTGGCGATCGACAGCGGCAGTCCCGGAACGGCCGTCCCTTCGAGCTGCACGACCCGGATACCCGTCGTGCCTCCTGCCCAGGCGCCGCGAGGCACGATCGCCGTCACCGGACCGGGGTTGACCGGCGCGTTGAGACCGAGCGAGCTCGTCGGCACGCATGCCGAAAGGGCGGCGCTCGTGTGGGTGACCTTGACCTCCGAGCAGTTGCTGCTGGTGAAGTTCGCGTCGCCGACGGCGTTGTCGAAGATCGACACGAAGTAGGTCGCAGTCGCCAGCGCCGGCGGTAGCACCACGTTCACGCGCTTGGTCGCGCCGAGAACCGTCTTGACGCTGGTGCCCGGCGCGGTGGCAACACTCGCCCCGCCGCAGGTGAGCGAGAAGTTGACGGTCACGTTGGAAGGCGTGATCGTTCCTGCGGGGAATTGCGACCCGGTGATGTTGACGTTGGTGATGCCGGCGACGCCGTTGTCCGGCGCCGTCCAGGTGTTGAGGATGACGGCTGCGACCGAGCTCGCGGCAACTGCCGCCAGCGTGCCGCCCACGAGCGCCGTCGCGCCCGCGTACCGGTGTCCGCCAGACGCCTTCGCATGCGGGCGCCGCCGCTTCCACAGGAACACGCCGGCCAAGCCCAGCGCGACCAGCGCCAGCGTCGGCGGCTCAGGCATCGGCGGCGGCGTACCCCCCTCGGTTGCGAAGATGACCACGAGATCGCCATCTGACATCGGTGTGCCGGGGACGCCGTCAAACGACGCGGTGAAACTCGGCATGATCGTCGTCGTCGAGCCGTCGTTGAGCGTAATCGTCAGCGGGCTGAACGTGCCGGTGAGCGTGAATTCGACCGGTTGCGGATTGGCGCCGCCGATCGCGATGGGTGCGCCATTGAACGAGAGGCCGTCCGCCGAGAGGGTGAAATACGCCGCCCCGAAGGTTGCTGACGAACTGTCATCAAAATCGACATGCAGCGAGAGGCTGCCCAAGTTGATCGACGTCGTCACGGGAAAGGTCGTATCCGGAAGTACCGAGCTGTTCGGCCCGCTCTGGTTGATGATGTCGAACTCGCCGAAGCTCCCCGGAGAAACCACGTCCCAGGAAACATATCCAATGGCGATGAGACCGGCTGAAGCGACTCGAACGGACCCGACGGCGGCGAGCAACGCGAACAGGGCCAATCCGAGGTAACGCCGAATCTGACAGTTCATGATCCCCCCTCGGTGAACTTACAACTTGCCGAACCAGCGAAGCGTAATCACGCGCAAACTTCGTGCCGTCCTGACGGTAGGGTCAGGCAAGACAATGTTTATTCGACGATTATCTGTTCACACGGCTCGTGCACGACAACGGTGTCCTGCACAATTTGTAAATTTTTTCGACGCGCTCCGGACCCTGTTCAGCCGTTCATGGGTGTTCGGCGGGCACAACGGAATACGATTCTCGGACACGCGGTCGGCTTTATTGCATTGCAACTTGCCATCGCTCGCGATCCGGAGGAGGCTTGCGCTCCCGTCATCGCGGAACGTCGTTTCAAGGCAGCACGCGATTGCTACGGCGACAAAAAGTTGGAAGCCGGACCGGCGAATCGAATGTCGGTCGAGGCAAATCCGTTGGGGAGACAGGGACGTCTATTTCGTCGACCACGGAGGAACAATCGTGTATCTATCTGGAAATCGAAGCGCGATCATTTCGTTCGCGCTGGCAGCAGGCATTGTTGCACTGGCGTCCGCCCCAGCCCTCGGCGCGACCCGGCAAATCCCCTCGTCGGGCACCACCGCCATGCAGGCAACTGCGCCGGGCTCGGACGGCCTCCAGTTTCCGGAACTCGCGCCGGGACTGGAGTCCGACGAGGACAAGGCTGTTGGCAGCATCGGCGTGAGCGTCAACCGCTCACGCCCCGGCCGCAAGCTCGGCATGCTCCCCCACAAGAACCTCGATACGCCCGTGGTCGCTTCGAGCGCGGTCGCGGGTTCGAATCCGGAGGTGGCGCTGGGTTTCAGGGCGTTGAACCACCGCGATCAGCGGCTTGCGGACGGCGGCAATCAGTTCTCGCTCGAGCCGCCGGACCAGGGCCTGTGCGTCGGCAACGGGTTTGTGGTCGAGGCGATCAACAGCGTGATTCGGGTATGGAGCACGAGCGGCGTTGCGTTGACCGGCGTAGTCGCGCTGAATCCGTTCTTCGGATACCCATCCGCGATCAATCGTACGACGGGAGCTTTCGGGCCGGACGTGATCGACGCGATCTGCCACTACGACGCGGACAACAATCGCTTCATCGTCGCGCAAACCACTCTCTACCACGTGGGTACGACCCCTGCGTTCAATGGAAAGAACTCGATCGATGTCGCGGTCAGTAACACCGGTGACCCGACGGGTACTTGGACGATCTATCACGTGCCGGCGCAGAACGACGGCACGGACGGGACGCCCAACCACCATTGCCTGGACGACGACGGCGTGTCGCCGGGCCCGTGCTTCCAGGACTACCCGCATATCGGTGCCGATCGCAACGGCATCTACATCACGACCAACGAGTTTTCGTTGTTTGGGCCCGGCTTCAACGGGGCGCAGATCTTCGCGTTCTCGAAGGCGCAACTTGCGGCGCACCCGGCCGTGATCAACGTGACACTCGTCGAAAATCTCGTCGTCGACGGGCTGCAGGGATACACGGTGTGGCCCGCTACCTCGCCGGCCGGCCATTACTCCAACGAGCAAAACGGAACGGAGTATTTCCTGAGCACGATCTCCGACGTGTGTCCGGAGGCCTTCTGTACAGCCAAGCGCATCGGCCTGTGGGCTGCGACGAATACGGCGTCGCTGGACTCCGCGACCCCGGCGCTCGGGGTGACGAGCCGCACGATCGTCAGCCCGACGTACGTCGATCCGCCCAAAGCGAACCAGAAGGCGGGCAACATACCGCTGGGCGATTGCGTCAACGATACGACGATCGGCACGCCGTTCGGCTTCGGGTGCTGGCAGCTGTTCTTCGTGGACGAGCCACCGCACAATGAAGTCGAATCGCACACCGATGCGAGCGACAACCGGATGCAGCAGACGTGGTACGCCAACGGCACGCTGTGGGGCTCGGCAGCGACCGGTGTCGTCGTCAACGGCGACCTGAAGGCGGGCATCGTCTGGTTCGCAGTGGAACCGAAGATCAACGGCGCCGGCAAGGTCCAAGGCCAGGTCAAGAAGAGCGGCTACCTCGCGCTCGCCAACAACAACCTGACCTATCCGGCGATCGCAATCGGCGCGAGCGGCCGCGGGGCCATCGCGTTCACAGTCGTCGGCGGCGATCACTATCCAAGCGCCGGCTACGCACTGATCGATGCCAGCGGCAACGTTGGCGACATTCACGTAGCGGCCGCGGGCCTCGGCCCGACCGATGGCTTCACGAGCTACAGGGCGTTCGGCCCCCCGTTTCGGCCGCGCTGGGGCGACTACGGTGCGGCGGTCACCGACGGCACGTCCGTTTGGCTCGCATCGGAATACATCGCGCAGACGTGTACGTTCACTGAATATATCGGGACACCGGTGAACATCGGCAGCCCGTTCGACCCGGTCTACGGTCTTGTCGGCTTTGGAAGCTGCGGCGCGACGCGTACCTCGCTGGGGAACTGGGCGACGCGGATCACCAAGCTCAATCCGTAATCGCACGCCGTCTGTCAAAGCAGGAGGCCGGGGTATCGACCCGGCCTCTTGATTTCGTGCGTGCTTGTCCGACGCGACGCGCAGGGGCGCGATGTCCACGCCCTGCGCAGGCGTTGCCGGAACGGTCAGCGGCCTCGATGCGCACCGATGCATTGTGCGGAGTTACGCCGAACGCCTGGCGATCGCCTCGACTCCGAGCGCGACATAGCGCGCAAGGCCGTGCAGCAGTTCTTCCAAGGGAGGAGCGCCTGTCAGCCGCCGTTCGCGCGCACGATACAGCGGAAGCCGAGATGGCAGGTCGACGTATCGATCGCCTGCGGCATTCGCGCCGCCGGCCGATAGCGCCGGCAATAGTTCGGCGCGCACAGGTACGAGCCGCCCTTCATGACCTTGCGGGGGATTCGCACGTTCGGCGCGTTCGGGTCGTAACTCTGCTCGGCGCTGCCGCCGCGCGGGTTGTCGATCGTGCAGCAGGTCTTCTGGATCTTCCCGTGATCCTGATACCAGTCAGTTGTCCACTCCCAAACGTTGCCGGCCATCTCATGAAGCCCGTACCCGTTCGGTGGGAACGATCCGACGGGCGCGGTCCACTCGTAACCGTCCTCGCACAGGTTCTGCCACGGAAACTCGCCCTGCCACGTGTTGGCCATCGGCTTGCCGCCCGGCGTGAAATCGTCGCCCCAGCAGAATTCAGCGCCGTCGAGCCCGCCGCGCGCGGCGAGCTCCCATTCGGCTTCGGTCGGCAGCTCTTTTTCCGCCCAGTTGGCGTAGGCTTCGGCGTCCCCGTAGGCGATGTGCACAACGGGGTGGTCCATGAGCTTGCGGATGTTGCTGGACGGACCGCGCGGATGCCGCCAATCGGCGCCCGCCACGTAGACCCACCAGTTGTAGTAGTTGCCGAGGTCGACCGGGCCCTTTGCTTTCTTGAACATGACCGACGACGGGACAAGCAGTTCCGGCTTCGCTCCGGGATAGTCGTCGGGATTCGCCGGACGCTCGGCAAGCGTGACATGACCGGTTGTTTCGACAAAGCGCTGGAAATCGGCGTTCGTCACGGCGAACCGATCCATCCAGAAGGCGCCCACCGAAACGGTGTGAGCCGGCGCTTCCTCGGGATAGCACTTGTCCGAGCCCATCCGAAACGATCCGCCCGGGATCCACACCATCCCTTTCCCCGGCATCGCGTGGGGCTCCGCCGATTCGTCAACAGGACGAGCAAAATCGTTCATGTGAGCGCGTCGTCGACGGTGAACGTATTCGGCTCCTGAATGATCGGAAATTCCTTGAACGTGTCAACGAATTTCGCCATCACGAATTGCGCGCGCGGCACTGCGAATTTTATCAACAATCGGGTATCGATTGCTCTGCGGCCTGACTAGCCGCCCTTGCTTGGATCGCCGTAGGCGTCGCGCAGCTCGCGCTTCAGCACTTTGCCGATTTGACTGCGCGGCAGGCTCGCGATCACCTGGACGGCGTGAAGCCGCTGCAGCTTGCCGAGGCGTGAGTTCGCCCATCCGCGCAACGCTTCGGCGTCGATCGCGGCGCCTGCGCGCGGCACGATAAACGCGACCGGCGTCTCGCCCCAGCGCTCTGAGGCGACACCGACGACCGCGACTTCTTCGACATCGCGATGCTCGCGCAGGATCGCCTCGATATCGCTCGGGTAGAGGTTGAATCCCCCGGAAATGATCATGTCCTTGCGACGATCCAAGATGACGAGGAATCCGTCGTCGTCGAAGTGGCCGATATCGCCCGTGCGGATGAAGCGCTTGCCGTCGCCGTCGAACCACTCCGCGGCGGCGGTCAACGCGGGAAGGCGATGGTAGCCCGTCATCATCGCCGTGGAATGGCCCACCACTTCGCCTGGCTCGCCCGGCGCACGCTGCCGCCCGTGCTCGTCGATGATGCGGATGTCGCACAACGGCGCGGGCGATCCGACCGTGTGCAGCTTGTCCGGCCGCTCGTGCGCGAGCAGGATGCACGTGCCGCCGCCCTCCGTCATGCCGTAGTACTCGATGAGCCCGCCCGGCCAGCGGTTCAGCACGTCGCGCTTCAGTGCGGTCGCGAATGGCGCACTCGTGGAGAACTTGACGCGAAACGCCGACAAGTCGAATCGGCCGAAGTCTTCGCGCGCCATGATGCGCTGGTATTGCACGGGTACGAGCATCGTGTGCGTGACGCGATGCTGTTCCGCCAGCTCGAGGTATCGGCCTGCCTCGAACTTTGGCATCAGGACGACGCTCCCGCCAAGGGCGAGCGCGGGCAGGAACGATACGAGCGTGGTATTGGAATGCAGCGGTGTTGCGATCAGCGTCACGGAATCCGGGCCGTAGCCGTAGCGGGCGCTGCGATGGACGTGCGTCCAGCGCATCGCATGCGGTTGCACGATACCCTTTGGCACACCCGTCGTGCCCGACGAGTAGATGATGTTGAACGGCGCTTCGGGAGTGATCGAGACTGTCGCCGGCTTCGCATCCCCGTTATCCAACCAGTCGCGCAGGGGAAGCCCTGCGCCGACACCGTCGAGCGCGATCATGCGCGCCGTGATCGCATTGCGCTCCGGCGCCAGGGCGTCTGCCACGCCCGCATCCAGGAACAGGTGATGCGAGCCCGTGTCGGCGATCATCGCCGCGAGCGCCGCGGGCGCCGTGGACTGCGGCAACGGCGCTACGGCGGCGCCGGCGCGCAGCACGCCAAGAAATGCCAGCACGTATTCGATCGAATTCGTGGCGCAGATGGCGATTGCTTCGCCGGCGCCGACACCATCACGTTGCAAGGTGGAGGCGATGCGATTAACGCCGGTGTCCAGTTCGGCGTAGTCGAGCGATCGGTCGTCACAGATCAGGGCGACCTGCCGCGGACGACGCCTCGCGTGCGCCGCAATGAGATCGGTGACGGTAGTGAACGGCGGTGCGGCGAGATCGGGAATCACGGACATGGCAACTCGGCAATTCGCCGTTTCGTTCGTGTCGCGTATGCTACTTAATCCGTCAAGGAACTTCCGATGGACCTCGACTACTCCCCCGACGAGCTCGCCTTCCGCGACGTCGTGCGCACGTGGCTGCGGGCCAATCTCCCCGCCGACCTTCGGGACAAGGTGACGCGCTATCGTGCTCTGACCCGCGACGATCTTACGGGCTGGCAGCGCATTCTAGCCGCGCAAGGGTGGATCGCGCCGGCCTGGCCGACGGAGTGGGGCGGTACCGGGTGGACCATCGTGCAGCGCTACATTTTCGAGGAGGAGTGCGGCTACGCCGGGGCACCGCCGATCGTTCCCTTCGGCCTTTTGATGTGCGGCCCCGTGCTGCTCAAGTTCGGCACCGATGCGCAGAAAAAGCGCTTCCTGCCGCGCATCTATCGCGGCGACGACTTCTGGTGCCAGGGATATTCCGAGCCTGGATCCGGATCGGATCTCGCGTCGCTGCGCACGACCGCGGTCCGTGACGGCGATCGCTATGTCGTGAACGGCCAGAAGACCTGGACGACGCTGGCGCACATGGCGGACTGGATTTTCTGCCTCGTGCGTACGGGCACCGATTCGGATCGCCGTCAGGAGGGCATCTCGTTCCTTCTGGTCGACATGAAGAGCCCCGGCATCACCGTGCGACCGCTGATGCTGATGGATGGTGGCCACGAGGTCAACGAGGTGTTCTTCGACGATGTCGAGGTGCCGGTCGAAAATCGGGTGCACGAGGAAGGCAAGGGTTGGACCGTCGCGAAGTACCTCCTCGGCCATGAGCGGATGAACACAGCGCGCATCGGAACGTCGATGCGCGAACTCGAGACGCTGAAGGAATATGCCACGCGGCAACGCAAGGACGGCCGTCCCTTGAGCGACGATCCGCGCTTTCGCGACCAGATCGCACGGGTCGAGATCGAGCTCCTCGCGCTGTCGTCACGAACCTGCGCTTCCTCGACGCCGTTCGCAGCGGACAGGCGCGGGGCGCGGAGGCTTCGATCCTGAAGATCAAGGGGACGGAGATCCAGCAGGCGCTGACCGAGCTCATGATGCAGGCCGCGGGCCCGTCGATGCAGGCGCTCGCCCCGGCGGAGGAGGGTGCCGCGGCAGACGACATCACCGCCGCGCTCGCGCGCCGCTACTGCAACTACCGCAAGACGACGATCTACGCCGGGTCGAACGAAATCCAGCGCAACATCATCGCCAAGCAGGTGCTGGGGCTGCCGTCGTGAAATTTGACTACGACGACGAGCAGCGTCTCCTGGCGGACTCCGTGCAGCGGCTCCTCGCGCGCGACTACGGCTTCGATGCGCGAAACAGGATCGTCGCGTCCGAGCGGGGATTCAGCGCGACCGTCTGGAAGGCGTTCGCCGATCTTGGCTTGCTCGGGTTGGGATTGCCACCCGACTACGGCGGCTTCGGCGGCGGCGCGCGCGCTTGCATGTCCGTGATGGAGGCCTTCGGCGATGCGCTCGTCGTCGAGCCGTACCTTTCGACAGTGATGACGGCGCAGCTCGTCGCTCGCGGCGGTACGCCTGCACAAAGGGCGTTGATCCTCGGTGACGTTGCCGTGGGAAAGCGCGTGCTCGCGTTCGCCCAGACCGAAGCCGGCGCCCGGTACAACCTCGCGGAAGTCTCGACGCGCGCTCGCGCGACGGCCGGCGGCTACGTGATCGACGGCGAAAAACGCACGGTCATTCACGGCCCTTGCGCCGACCTGCTCGTCGTATCCGTCCGCACGGGCGGACGCGACGCCGATCCCACCGGCATCAGCCTGTTTGTCGTCGATCCGCGCGCGCCCGGGGTCACGATGCGTAGCGCGCGAACTCTCGATGGCCTGCGGACGGCGGACTTATCGCTTTCGTCGGTAAGCGTGAGCGCCGATGCCCTCGTCGGGCCGGAGGGCGCGGCACTGCCACTGATCGAGGAGGCCGTGGATTACGCGACTGCGCTCCTGTGCGCAGAAGCCGTCGGCGCGATCGGCTATGCGAACGCCGCGACGCTCGAATATCTCAAGACGCGGCAACAGTTCGGCGTGCCGATCGGAACGTTCCAGGCGCTGCAGCATCGCATGGTCGACATGACGATCAGCTACGAGCAGGTCAAGTCGATGGCCGGCCTCGCTTGCGCGACTGTCGACACCGAGCGCGACGCTTTGCGACGCAAGCGGATGGTTTCCGCGGCCAAGGTCAAGGTGGCGGACGCCGCGCGTCACGTGAGCCAGGAATCCATCCAGCTGCATGGGGGGATGGGCATGAGCGACGAGCTCAAGGTGAGCCATACGTTCCGCCGCCTGACGGTGATAGCTCAGCTCTTCGGTGACGCGAATCACCACCTCGAGCGGTTCACGAACTTGTAACCAAAAGGGGGGCGCCAATGACGACGAACAGGCAGGTGGTGCTCGCAAGCCGCCCGCATGGCGAGGTGGCCGAGGACAATTTCCGCGTCGTCGAGGCGCCGGTCGCAACACCCGGCCCGGGCGAGGTCCTCGTGCGCAACGAGTGGCTGTCGCTCGACCCTTACATGCGCGGCCGGATGAACGACGCCAAGTCTTATGTGCCGCCGCAAAAGCTAGACGAGGTGATGGTCGGGCAAACGGTGGGCGACGTCGTCGAGTCGAACGATCCACGCTTCGCCCCCGGCGACAAGGTGCTGACGCCGCTCGGCTGGCAGCTCTACGGCGTGGCGCGCGCGGATGAGCTGGTGAAGATCGATGCCTCGCGCATCCCTGCATCGTGTTTTCTCGGCGTCACCGGAATGCCGGGTTTCACCGCTTGGTTCGGTTTGTTCGAGATCGGTCAGCCGAAACCCGGCCAGACGGTCGTGGTCTCGGCGGCGTCGGGTGCCGTGGGCAGCGTTGTCGGGCAACTCGCCCGGCTGCATGGGTGCCGAGCAGTGGGGATCGCGGGGGGCCGCGCCAAGTGCGACTACGTTGTCGACGAGCTCGGCTTCGACGCCTGCATCGATTACAAGGCGGGACATCTTGCGGATGATTTGCGCGCGGCGTGCCCGCAAGGCGTCGATGTCTGCTTCGAAAACGTCGGCGGCGCCGTGCTCGACACCGTGCTGCGCCGGATGAACCGCTACGGGCGCGTCGTCGATCTGCGGCTTGATCGCCGAGTACAACGCGACGGAGGCCGTACGGTTACAGGAGCCTGCGCTCGGTGCTCGTCAATCGCATCCGCGTGCAGGGAATGATCGTGTTCGACTGGAAGGACCGTTATCCCGAGGCGTGCAACGCCCTGGTCGATCTCGTCGCGCAGGGACAGTTGAAGTATCGCGAATCGGTGGCCAGTGGGCTCGCCAGCGCGCCGCGCGCGTTCATGGGACTGCTGAAGGGCGAAAACCTGGGCAAGCAGCTCGTGCGGCTGGCCGACTGACAGGTCGTGGGCAATAGCGCCGCGTCATTCCGACGAGCGCAGCGCAATTATCAAGAGACGCCAGAAGCGGCGCCAAAGACTGGCTAGGATGGCGCGCTGCTCTAACGCGGGGCGTGACGCGAATGGCAGAACGCGGCCACCTGCAGACATAGCGCGCTACCCTCCATTGGAGCCGTTGATCGGCGGCTGTCGACTCCCTGCGGCCGCCGTGCGCGATCGGCGCGCGCAAGCGCACGTGATTCACCCGAGCACAAGCGGCATAAAGCGACCCCTCGGCGGCGCGCGACCACGCCACTCTCCTGGGAGCCGCGTCGCCCGTGATAACCTAATCCGGTGATGTTCGGCGGCGTGCAGCCTCCTATGCATTGGAGTGAACCTTGTTCGCCTTCGCAACCGTTGTGCGGCCTAACCCGTCGCTGATCCGACTTCGAGAGCTGCCGCGAAACACCGGACTTCGCGAGCCCTTAGCATGACCGCACGCGCTCTCCTCTTCACCGACGTGGTGGACAGCACACGTTTGGTAGAGCGCCTCGGCGACGCCCGCGCGGCGACGGTCTGGGCCGAGCACGACCGCCGGGCACGCGACCTCCTCGCTCAGCACCATGGCCGCGAGATCGGCCGCGCCGACGGCTTCTTCCTGCTGTTCGACGACCCTAGTGACGGTGCTCGCTACGCGCTCGCCTACCACGATGTTCTTGCCGACCTTGCGCTGACCGCCCGCGCGGGGCTCCACGTAGGCGCGGTCACCCTCCGTAAGAACACTCCGGAAGACGTCGCGCAGGGAGCCATCCATACCGAGGTCGAGGGCTTGGCCACGCCGCTCACCGCGCGCGTCATGGCGCTCGCCCGCGGCGGGCAGACGCTCCTCACAGCCGCGGCCGTCCAAGCTCTCGCCGGCACGCTCTCGGAAGCTACGAGAATCGAGAGTCACGGCTACTACCGACTCAAAGGCATCGAGGAGCCGATAGAGATCTTCGAATTGGGTGTCCACGATTCTGCTGCGTTCTCCCCACCGACAGATGTCGACAAGGCTTACCGCGTCGTCCGCGCCGGTGATTTCTGGCGCCCCGTCCGCGAGGTCCGCCACAACCTTCCCGCCGAGCGCGATGCCTTTGTCGGCAGGACCGCGGAGCTGCGCGCGGTCGCCGCGCGACTCGACACGGGGACCCGGCTTGTCACGGTGCTTGGTCCGGGCGGCACTGGCAAGACGCGATTCGTCCGCCGTTACGGCGGGACGTGGCTCGGCGATTGGCCCGGCGGTGTCTACTTCTGCGATCTCTCCGGGGCGCGTTCGCTCGACGGCATCTTCTTCGCCGTCGCTTCCGCGCTCGAGGTGCCCATGGGCAAGGACGACCCCGCTGTACAACTCGGCCACGCCATCGCCGGCCGCAACCGTTGCCTGGTCATCCTCGACAACTTTGAGCAGGTCGTGCAGCACGCGCCGGCAACGCTCGGCTGCTGGCTGGACGGCGCCTGCGACGCGGCCTTCCTCGTCACCAGTCGTGAGCTGCTGCATGTGCCGGGGGAGGAGGTCCTTTCCCTTGAGCCGCTGCCGCTGGTGACGGACGCGATCGAGCTCTTCGCGACCCGTGCCCGCGCGCATAGGCCGGATTTCGCCTTGGGCGAGTCTAATCGTGGCGCCATCGCCGAGGTCGTGCGGCTCCTGGACGGTCTGCCGCTTGCCATCGAGCTGGCGGCAGCGCGCGTGCGGGTGCTTTCGCCTGCGCAGATCGTTGAGCGGATGCGCGACCGCTTCAGCCTTCTCGCGGGCGCCCGCGGCGCGGCGGGACGCCAGGCCACGCTCAGAGGCGCGATCGATTGGTCGTGGGACCTGCTCACGCCGTGGGAGCAGGCCGCCTTTGCCCAGTGCTCGATCTTCGACGGCGGATTCACGCTCGAAGCCGCCGAGGCAGTCTTGGACCTCTCGGGCTGGGCGGACGCGCCGCCCGTGATCGACGCGATCCAGGGACTGGTAGACAAGAGCCTGCTGCGTACCTGGCTGCCCAAGGTTTTTGGTCGCCAGGAGATTACCGAGCCGATCTTCGGGATGTATTTAAGCATCCATGAATACGCCCACCAGAAGCTGCAAGCGTTCGGCGAGCGGTTCAGTGGCGACGCCGAGCAGCGGCATGGCCGCTACTTTGCCGGCTTTGGCAGCGACCAAGCACTGGACTCGTTGCGCACACACGGCGGGGTCGCCCGCCTACAGACGCTGGCGATCGCGCTGGATAATCTGATTAGCGCCTGCCGCCGAGCGATCCAACTACTGCAGCCCGATCTGGCTGCGGCATGTTTCCTTGCCGCATGGGCCGTGCTCGAGGCACAAGGACCGTACAACCTGGCCGCGTCACTGGGCCGGCTGGTTGCGGCGCTCGACGGCCTTACACCGCACCACGCTGCGCTGGTGCAGATGGCCACAGCGGATTCGTTGCGCGCCAGTGGCGAGGTCGAGTCCGCCGACGCAGTGTTGGCGCAGGCGCTCGCACTCGCGCGGCAGTCGCTGGATCGGAAGGCGTCGGCGATGGCGTTCCGGCGACTGGCCGTCGCGCGCCACCGCCAAGGCTATACCGAAGAAGCCCTGCAACACTTCGAAGCCGCGCTGGCGCTGCACGATGCGCTGGACAATCGCGCTGAGCGGGGTGCGTTGCTAGCAAACCGCGCGAATCTGGAAATGGAGTTGGGACGTATGGGCGAGGCCCGGGCGACTTACGAAGCTGCGCTGGCGCTGCATCGCGAGGTCGGCAATCGCGCCGCCGAGGGGGTCGCGCTCGGGAACCTGGCCACGCTGAACCACGAAGTGGGCCATATCGCCGAGGCGCGCGAGGCCTACGACAACGCACTGCTCATCCACCAGGAGACCGGCAGCCTGCTACAGGAGGCGATCACGCTCTGCAATTTGGGCATCCTCGACAGCCAGGAAGGCGATCGGCAAGGGGCTGCGGCGCACTGTCGCGCGGCGCTGAAGATCCACCGCGAGACCGGCAATCGCCGTGGTGAGGGAGTCGTGCTGGGTCAGATTGGCGAACTGCACCATGCGCTCGGCGAATTCGAACAGGCTCTTGCACACTATGACGAAGCGCTGCGCATCCATCGCGAAGTCGGCAACCGCCGATTCGAGGGTGGCGTGCTGGGCGCCTTGGGCACCTTGCTAGCCGAGCAAGGACAGATCGAAGCGGGCCTGCAGGCGCTGGAGGCCGGCGAGCGCCTGCTGAGGCAGGTCGATGACCCTCTCGAACTCGCCAAGCTGTTGTGCGTCAAGAGTAGTACCGCATTGGTTGGCGGCAATGCGGTCACCGCACGTTCGGCGCTCGCCGAGGCGGAATCCATCAGTGCGCGGCTCGGTGTGGAGCCCACCTCTGACCTCAGAAAGCAGATAGAGACCTTGCAGCGCACGCTCGGCTGAGTACTTCACCAACGTCGTTGACGAGCCCGCCAGTTCGAGCACCTCAGCGACGCCCGCGCCGCGGACGTTTTGATCAGCGCCCAAACCCCGCTGCAAGCTCGTGCGACAACGGTCGCCGATGCCACGCCACCGCTTTCTTCACCAATCTCGGAGTACCGCGAGATTGTCGCGCCTTGCATGGTGCATCAATCGGCGTTCACCGACGGATATTGACGGGCCGAATCGAGACGGCTGCGAACGACTGGTTTGCCAGATGCTCTATGTCTGCACAGGGTCGCATGCAGCCGGTCAGGACATCGAGAAGACCTTAATCCAGTGCCCCATCTAAGCGATGACCTCGAACAAGCCGGCGGCGCCCATGCCGCCGCCGATGCACATCGTGACGACGACGAGCTTCGCGCCGCGCCTGCGTCCTTCGATGAGCGCGTGCGCGGTCAATCGTGCGCCGGAAACACCGTAAGGATGCCCCACCGCGATCGCTCCGCCGTCCACGTTGAGGAGATCGTCAGGAATGCCCAAGGTGTCGCGGCAATACAGCACCTGGACGGCAAAGGCCTCGTTCAGTTCCCACAGGCCGATATCGGCGACGCTCTTGCCCGTTCGCTCCAGGAGCTTGCGCACGGCGAAGACCGGGCCGATACCCATTTCCTCGGGCGCGCAACCGGCCACCGCGAAGCCGCGGAACACGCCGAGCGGGTGCAGTCCTCGCGCTGACGCCGCCGCGTCGCTCATCACGACACAGGCCGCGGCGCCGTCGGAGAACTGGCTCGCATTGCCTGCCGCGATGACGCCGCCCGGCAATGCCGGCTTGATCTTCGCGACGCCTTCGTAGGTCGTGTCGGCGCGAATGCCCTCGTCGGCCGCGATCGTCACGTCCTTCGTGAAGAGCCGGCCGGAGTCTTTGTCGGCGACGCCCATCGTCGTCGTCATCGGCACGATCTCGTCCGCGAACTTGCCTGCAGCCGCCGCTGCAGCGGCGCGCTGCTGGCTGCGGGCGCCGTATTCGTCCTGGCGCTCGCGCGAGATCGAGTAGCGCTTCGCAACGTACTCGGCCGTCTCGAGCATCGGCCAGTAGATCGCCGGCTTGTGCTCACGCAGCCACGGCTCGCGCAGCATGTGCCGGTTCGCCTCGTTCTGCACGCACGAGATCGACTCGACGCCGCCCGCGACGAACGCATCTGCCTTCGCCGGCCATGATCCGTTGCGCCGCGATCGCGATCGTCTGCAATCCGGAGGAGCAGAAGCGATTCACCGTCATGCCGGCGAACGCTGACCGGGCACCCGGCGCGCAGCGCGATCTGACGGGCGATGTTGGAGCCGGTCGCGCCTTCCGGGAACGCGCAGCCGATCACAACGTCGTCGACCTCGGCAGGATCGAGCGCGCGCGCGCTCGAGCGCATGGCGAACGACGTGGCCGCCCATCGTCGCACCATGCGTCATGTTGAACGCGCCGCGCCAGGACTTGGCGAGCCCCGTGCGGGCGGTGGAAACGATGACGGCGTCGCGCATGGCAGCCTCGTGGAAGATCAGCCGTTGAATGTCTTGCCGGCGGCCGCGAGCCTCTCCACCAGCGGCGCCGGTTGCCAGAATTGCGAATCCGCGTGCGGGTTCGCGGCGAATTCGCGCATTCGTCGCACGACGCGGTAGAGTCCGATAGTGTCGGCGTAGAACATCGGTCCGCCGCGATACGCGCGGAAAGCCGTATCCCGTGAGGTAGACGACGTCGAGGTCGGAGGCGCGCAGCGCGATGCCCTCTTCGACGATGCGCGCGCCTTCGTTCACCAGGGCGAGAATGCACCGGTCGACGATCTCGTCGTCCGCGATCTTGCGCGGCGCGATGCCGATTTCCTTGCGATAGTCCGCGATCAGCTGATCGACGGCGGGGTCGGGGATCGCGTCGCGGGCGCCCGCGGCATAGCGATACCAGCCCGAGCCCGTCTTCTGGCCGAAGCGGCCGAGCTCGCACAGGCGATCGGCGACGCGCGAATAGACGACGTCCGGCTTTTCGACGTAGCGCCGCTTGCGGATGTGCCAGCCGATGTCGTTGCCGGCGAGGTCGCTCATGCGAAACGGTCCCATGGCCATGCCGAATCGCTCCAGCGCGCGGTCGACCTGCGCGGGAGACGCGCCTTCCTCGAGCAGGAACATGGCCTGGCGGATGTATTGCTCGAGCATGCGATTGCCGATGAAGCCGTCGCAGACGCCCGCGACGACGGCCGTCTTCCCGATCTTTTTCGCGATCTGCATCATCGTGGCCAGCACGTCGCCCCCGGTCTTCTTCGCCGCGCACGATCTCGAGGAGCTTCATGACGTTGGCCGGGCTGAAGAAGTGCGCGCCGAGCACGTCCTGCGGCCGGCGCGTGAACGCGGCGATGCGGTCGACGTCGAGTGTGGACGTATTCGTGGCCAGGATCGCACCCGGTCGCGCGATGTCGTCGAGCTCCCGAAACACGCGCTCCTTGACGTCCATGTCCTCGAATACGGCTTCGATGACGAGATCGGCTGCCGCGACGTCGGCGAAGGCGAGCGTCGGCGTGAGGCGGCTCATGTTGGCCTCGAGCGCCGCCGCAGTGAGCCGGCCCTTCTTTTGCGACGATTCGTAGTTGCGCCGGATCGCGGCGGTACCTTTGGCAAGTGCGTCCGCGTTGGCCTCGACGAGCGTCACGGGAATGCCGGCGCTCAGGAAGTTCATGGCAATCCCGCCGCCCATCGTCCCCGCGCCCACGACTGCGACACGCTCGATCGTGCGGGCCTTCGTGCCCTCCGCAAGGTCGGGAATCTTGGCGGCCGCGCGCTCGGCAAAGAACGCGTGGCGCAGCGCGCGCGATTCCGGCGTCTGCACGAGCTCCAGGAATTGCGCGCGCTCGAAGGCCAGTCCTTCGGCGAACGGCTTGCTTACTGCGGCCGCCACCGCATTCACGCACCGCAGCGGCGCGGGCAGGGCCCTTCGCCACGGCCGCGACCGAATTGCGCGCGAACTGGAAAAAGGCTTCCGCGTTCGGATAGTCGATGACGATGTCGCGGACGCGCTTTAGTGGACGTTTCTCCGCCACTACCTTGCGGGCGAACGCCAGGGCGCCTTCGCGCAAGTCACCGGAGACGATTTCGTCGAACAGCGCCGTGGCGGCGAGCTCCCGCGCCAGCACGGGTGCACCCGACACGATCATGTTGAGCGCGGTCTCGACGCCGGCGACGCGCGGCAGGCGTTGCGTGCCGCCCGCGCCCGGGCAGCAAGCCCAGCTTGACCTCGGGCAAGGCGACCTGCGCATCTGGTGTGCGCGACCCGGAAGTGACAGCCGAGCGCAAGCTCGAGGCCGCCGCCCATGCAGATGCCGCCGATCGCCGCGACCACGGGCTTCTTTGCTGTCTTCCGCTATGCGGATGAGCGTTGCCAGCGTCGGTTCGGCCGATGACGCAGGCGTATTGAACTCGCGGATGTCCGCGCCGCCGGAGAAAGCCTTGCCGGCGCCGATCAGGACCACGGCATCGACTTGCGGATCCGCGCTCGCCCGATCGAGGCCGGCGGCGATCGCGGCGCGCACGGCGTGACCAAGACCGTTGACCGGCGGGTTGTCGATCGTCAGAACGGCGATGCGGCCGTTCGTTTCGTAGCGGGCGTCGATGATCGTGCTCCCTTCGTGCGCAGACAGCTATTTTACTGTCACACCTCGAGCCACTCGCGGCGGATCGCGGCGTTGTCGCGCAGCTCCTGCGCGGTCCCATCGAACACGATCCGGCCCTGACCCATGACGTAGACCCGGTGCGAGATTTCGAGCGCGATCGTGAGCTTCTGCTCGATCAGCAGGATGGCCACGCCGCGCGCCGCGATCGTCTCGAGCAGTTCGCGTACCCGCGCGACGAGCTGCGGGGCGAGACCCTCGGTGGGCTCGTCGACCATGATGAGATCGGGATTACCCATCAGCGTGCGGCACATGGTCAGCATCTGCTGCTCACCGCCCGACAGCACGCCTCCTTGCATGTCCGCGCGCTCGCGCAGCTGCGAGAACAGCGCGAACATGTCGTCGAGCGACCAGCGCCCGCCATGCTGCCCGGGCTTCACTCCGAGCATGAGATTCTCGCGCACCGTGAGCGTGGGAAAGATGTCCCGATTCTCCGGAACGTAGCCGAGTCCTTTCCGCGCGATCTCGTGAGGCGCGAGTCCGTCGATGCGATCGCCCTTGAACACGATCGCACCGACCGGCACGACCTCGCCCATGATCGTTTTCACCGTCGTCGAGCGGCCCGCGCCGTTGCGGCCGAGGAGGCTCACGATCTCGCCCGGCGCGACCCGGAACGACACGCCCTGCAGGATGTGGCTCTTGCCGTAGTAAGCATGCAGGTCGTTTACTTCAAGCATGCTGCGCCGTCCCGAGATAGGCGGCCTGCACGGCCTCGTTCGCCCGCACCCGCTCGGGCGTGTCGGTCGCGATCACCTTGCCGTACACGAGCACCGAGATCCGGTCTGCGAGATCGAACACGACGCTCATGTCGTGTTCGACGATCACGAGCGTACGGTCATGCGATACCGCGCGGATCAGCGCGACCGCATGGTCGGCCTCGCTGCGGCTCATGCCCGAGGTTGGCTCGTCCAGCAGGATGACGTCCGCGTCGCCGGCGATCGTGATGCCGATCTCGAGCGCTCGCTGCTCGGCATAGGTGAGCACGCCCGCGAGCGTGTTGCGGCGCGCGGTCATCCCGATCCGTCTCCAGCGTGGCCTCCGTGCGCGCGGTCGCATCCGCGAGCGCGTCGGTCCGGCGCCAGCAGTTGTACTTGTAGCCCAAAGGCCACAGCAGGCTGCAGCGGATGTTCTCGAACACCGTCAGGCGCGGAAAGATGTTGGTGACCTGGAAGCTCCGGGTCAGGCCGCGCCGATGGATCTCGAAGGGTGTCATGCCCTCGATCCGGGAGCCGTGCAGCAGCACCGCACCGCTCGTGGGCGCGATACGGCCGCTGACGAGATTGAACAGAGTCGACTTGCCGGCGCCATTCGGGCCGATGATCGCGTGACGTTCGCGCTCGTGCACGTCGAGCGACACCGCCCGGATGATGGGCGTCGCCCCGAAGCTCTTGTGGAGGTCCTGCAATTGCAGCGCAATCGGCGACCCGGTGACGTTCATCGCATCCCCACTGCTGCGCGGCGCTCGCGCGCTTCCTCGGTGGCGCGATCCCACGCGGACCCCACGAGGCGCCAGGTGCTTCGAAAAACGAGGAAGCCGCCTGCCAGCATCAATATCGCGGCGACCCACGGCCACGCTGTTGCAGCATCGACCGCGACGCCGATGAGGCGCATGCGACTGCCGAGCTCGGGCTGGGTCGCCAGCCGATAGCTCATCTCGATCAGCAGCACCGCGCCGCACGCCATGACGATTGCCGGCACGAGCGCAATCGCGTAGGCCAGAAGGACGTCGCGAAAGGCGTGGGTGCGCGCAACCGGTCCGTGCATCAGGATCAAGCCCACCAGTCCCGAAGGCGCGAACAGAATGGTCAGCACGAAGAACAGCCCGAGATACAGGAGCCAGGCGCTGGTGTAGCCGCTCAAGCTCGTCTGCAGCCACGTCAGCGTCACCGCGCCGATAATCGGTCCTGCGAAGTGGCCGGCACCGCCGATGTAGGCCATCAGCAGCACGGTTCCCGAGCGCTGCGCGCTGACCGCGTCCGCGGCAACGATTTCGTAGTTGATGGCGTGCAGTCCGCCCGCGAGGCCCGCGAACAGGGCGCCTACTGCGAACGCGAAGAAACGAACGCCGTGCGTGTTATAGCCCACGAACTCGGCGCGCTCGGGGTTGTCCCGGACGGCGAAGCACATCCGCCCCACGGGTGTACGCGCGAACGCGCGCATGAGCGCTGCGGCAATCAATGCCCACGCCGCGATGAGGTAATAGACGGCAAGCTGCGGTCCCAGATCGAAGCCAAAGAGCACAAGCCCCTTGGTGCGACTCGCAGTGATACCTTCCTCGCCGCCGAAGTAGCCCGGCATCATGAAGGTGGCGGCATACACGAGCTCCCCGACGCCGAGCGAGATCAGCGCGAAGATGGTGCCCGCCCGTCGCGTCGTCAGCGCGCCGAACAAGAGACCGAACAGCAAGCCACCCGCGGCCCCCGCCAGCGGGACGAGCGGCATCGGCAGCGGAAATCCGTGGTTGATCGCGCGCATCACGTGAATGGCGATGTAACCTCCGAGGCCGAAGTACACGGCATGACCGAACGACAGCAAGCCGGTCTGCCCGAACAACACGTTGTAGGAAAGCGCGAACACTACGGCGATGCCCATCTGGCTCAGGAGCGAACGTCCGAAGTCGCTGTTGAGCCCCGGCACGTGCGGGAGCACGGCGAGCGCGGCAATCAACGCAAGCCATATCCGCAGTCCCGGCATTGTCCGCATGCTGACCGCCGCGGGTTTCCTGGCCGGCGCTGCGACGGAATCACCGTCGCTCACCGGTGTATCCCCACGCTTGCTGCCTCGTTGGTCATCCGGCGCTCATTGGACTACCCTCCGTGCTTCGCGCTTCGGGGCAATT
Source organism: uncultured beta proteobacterium (assembly GCA_963724975.1). Taxonomy (GTDB): domain Bacteria; phylum Pseudomonadota; class Gammaproteobacteria; order Burkholderiales; family Casimicrobiaceae; genus CAIWHR01. Next base: position 122,859 of record CAVRXB010000011.1, read on the forward strand.
CGCGCTCGGGAGCGGCCCGTCGCGCTCATACATCACGCTTGCCGAGGAGGCCGCGCGGCCGCACGATGAGGAAGAGCACCAGCAAGAGATAGGGCACGATCGGCGCCGCCGTTGCGACCTTGATGGAGAGGAGTTCGTAGGTCGGCGTGGCGCGCGTGATCGCGAATCCGAGCGAGCGCAAGAGATCCGCAAGCGAATAGTCGATGGCGACCGCGAACGTTTGCAGGATGCCAATCAGCATCGACGCAATAAAGGCACCGGCGAGCGAACCCAGGCCGCCGACCACCACGATGACGAAAACGATCGGTCCCACGGCGTTCGCCAGGGTCGGCTGCGTGAGCAGCATGAATCCACCGATCACGCCGGCTAACCCGGCGAGGGCGCTGCCGATCGCGAACACCAGCACGAACACGCCGGGGACGTCGTGCCCGAGCGCGCTGACCATGCGCGGGTGCGATAGCGCGGCCTGGATCACGAGTCCGATCCGGGTCCGCTTGAGGGCGAGCCAGAGAAAGACCAGCATCGAGACCGAGATCACCATCATGAGGCCCTTGTAGGCCGGGAAGCTGCTCCCGAACAGCGTGAAGAGCGAGAAATCGACGGCGGCTGGGACGTTGTTCGCCACCGCGTTGCGGCCCCAGATCATGGTGACCAGCTCTTCGATGAGGTAGGCGAGCCCGAACGTGAACAGGATCTCGGCTACGTGGCCGCTCTTGTGGACCTTCTGCAAGTCCATAGCGCTCGATGCCTGCGCCGGCGAGGCCGCACAAGAGCGGCGCGACGACGAGCGCGGGCCAGAATCCCACCCAGCGCCCGAGCTGATAGGACAGGTACGCGCCCAGCATGAACACGCTGGCGTGCGCGAAATTGAGCACGCCCATCATGCTGAAGATCAGCGTGAGGCCGCTCGTCAGCATGAACAGCAGCAGGCCGTAGACGACGCCGTTCAGAAGCGAAACGGTCGTGAGCTCGAGCATTTGCGTTCTACGCGGTGCGATCGATGAGGCGCGCGCCCTGTCGGCCGCAGGAGCGCGCGTCGGCCGTCACCGATGCATTGTCGCGCAAAGGAAGTTTCGGAAGGGGCCGCGTCAGCGCGGCCGCTCCATCTTGCACGTCGTTGCGAGGGCGGTCGCCTTCCCGTCGATCTTGGCGTCGCTCTTCCAGCCGAGGCCCGTACCTTCGACGTCGTATTTCGGCGCCTTGGCAAGCGTGGAAACGTAAAGCGGCTGCAGGATCTGGTGATTGTCGGCACGCATCTCAACGTCGCCGAGCGACGTCTGCATCTTCATGCCTTCGAGCGCCTTCGCCACTTTCACCGGATCGTTCGACTGGGCCTTCTTGGCCGCGGCCGCGAACATCTCCCACATCGTCTTGGCGCGCCAGTAGGCGTACTCGTTTTCCTTGCCGGGATAGCGCTTGTCGAAGGCCGCCACCGTCGCGTCGAGGTCGGGCGCCGCGTTCTTGTGCCATTCGGAGACCTGCTTCAGCGTATCGACCCCGGCCTCGCCGATTGCCGTCACCGCACCCGGGCTGCCGCCGTAGTACGTTTCCCAGTTCACCTTGAGCCCGGCGTCTTTCCCGGCCTTGATAAGGAGCACCATGTCGTTGCTCCAGTTGCCAGTGATGACGGTGTCGGCGCCCGATGCCTTGATCTTCGCCACATAAGGCGAGAAGTCCTGCACTTTCTGCAAGGGATGGAGCTCGTCGCCGACGATCTTGATATCCGGCCGCTTCTCACCGAGCATCTTGGTGGCGGCGGCCGCGACCGCCTTGCCGAACGAATAGTCCTGGTTGATGAGATAGACGCGCTTGATCTTGTTGTCTTTCGCTATGACGTCGGTCATCGCCGCCATTTTCATGTCGGCGTCGGCGTCGAAGCGGAAGTGCCAGAAATTGCACTTCTCGTTGGTCAGCGCCGGGTCCACGGCGGCATAGTTGAGGAACAAGACTTCCTTGCCGGGGTTGCGCTCGTTGTGCTTCAGCACGGCCTCGGTAATCGCGAGCGCGACCGAGCTGCCGTTCCCCTGGACGACGTAGCGGGCGCCTTCGTCCAGCGCTTTCTTGAGCTGGATCAGCGACTCCTGCGGGTTGACCTTGTTGTCGAACGACATGAGCTCGATCTTCTCGCCGTTGATGCCGCCTGCGGCGTTGATCGCGTCGATGTAGAACTGGTGCGTCTTCTGCGCCAGGATGCCCGTGGCAGCCGCCCCGCCGGACAAGGGATCGATGAACGCGATCTTGACGTCGGCGGCGGCCGACCCCGCGAAAAGCGACGCGGCGAGCGCCAGGAAGACCGCACGGTGTCCGTTTCTTTGCATGACTCCTCCTCGAAATCGTCGACGCAATTGACGGCAGGCCTTCGCGCGGCGCCTGCTCTTGTGGAAGGGCATCCTAGCGATACGCCCCCATGTTTACAAGCGCGACCCGAAAAGCAGGATCGTGCTGCTCTGCACACGGACGGGTCGACGAGGCCCTCAATCTGACGACCACGTATCCGCCGCCGCTGTCGTCCAGGTGATGCTGCGCCACCGGAAGGATCGTGCTAGAGTGCGGCGACGGTGCCGCAGATCCGATGACGGTACCGCCAATCCGATGGATGGCAAACGCTGATGCCGCTGTTTGCTGCAACGATACAAACTCGGGCGACTCGCTGATTCGATAGCGCCTCGCTGCACCTTGGACGCTCCACACTGAACCAACGTGAGGTGAACTGTGGCCACGGGCGACCAGATCAACTTCAAGCCATGGTTTGAGCAGCAATCTGTCCCCTGCGAGGGCGAAGTGGGCGACATCCTCGTCATTACGCCGCTGCAGGAGGGAAAGTCGGATTCCGCGGCGCAGGGGTCGGCGAGCGTGTGGTTCTGCATCAAGGCCAGCAGGGGTGAGCTCCCGGCCGTCTGGGCGCGCGTCCAGTTCGACGGCGTCGCAACCTGCGCGAAACCGGTGCCGTTGCCGCCTCAGACGCACCCGACGCTGCAAAGGGGATAGCGGCGGCCGCGCGGAGGGGTGCCGCGCGGCGTCCTGACCCCGAGCAAAGGAGATCAGTACATGCCTAGGTTCTCCAGCAAGACACGTTCGAACGACACCGCGGTGTTTGCCAAGTCGGTGGGTCCCGCGCTCGAGGCGGTGTCCGAGAAAGACACAGGAGTTCTCGGGTTCCACGGGGATCCGAAGCTCAACGAAACAACCGTCGCCTCCGACGGCGGCAGGGCCGGTGTCTTCGGCGCGAGCGAGAACGGCGCGGGCGTCCTCGGCTACGCGAGGGACGCCACGATGCCGGCCGTTTACGCGTTCGGCGGCCTTCTCGCGATCTCGCTTGGCAAGCCGTTCGCGGCGGAGTTCCGCGGCGACGTCAAGGTCGAGGGAGATATCCTCCTCACCTCTGCCGATTGCGCCGAGCAGTTCGACATTGTTGGGGAGGCCATCGTCGAGCCCGGGTCCGTCGTCGTGATCGATTGCGAGGGCGCGTTGCGGCAGAGCAGCGAGCCGTACGACACCAAGGTCGCCGGGGTCATTTCAGGCGCTGGCACGTATCGCCCGGGGATCATCCTGGACAAGCAGCCATCGTCGTCGGGCCGGCTGTCCGTCTCGCTGATCGGCAAGGTGTTCTGCAAGGTGGACGGCCAGTTTGGATCGATTGCGGTGGGGGATCTCCTCACCACGTCGCCGACAGCCGGTCACGCGATGAAAGCCAGCGACTCGCAGCGCGCGTTCGGCGCTGTCCTCGGCAAGGCGCTGAAGCCGTGGAAGGACGGCCGCGGGCTGATTCCAATCCTGGTCACACTCGGCTAGAAGATATCGCTTGGCCGCGCCGCGTCGTAGGTCGAAAGCCGGTCACTTCATCCCGGAACGCCGATGAGCGAGCAACCCGACAATCCAGGCGGAATGAAACAACGGGTCGCCCGGGCCTTCGTTGCGAGGGTCAGGCAAGGCAATCTCGGGCGGGACGTTCAGGTCGTCTACCGCGTCGCGGGCGGCATGCCTGTCCAAAGGGTGGATTACAAGATCGCAATGGATTCCGTCGGCGGAGCGAAAGTTGACGTCTATGACGCTCGCAGCGCGAGGCGTGCGCAGGAAACCTCAATCCCGCCCGAAAAGCTCGACGTCGCCGCGCTGTTCGAACAGCTGAGCGCCGGCCTTCACAGCTTGATGCCGGCCTCGCGGGCCGTCTTTCCGCCGGATGCCTACGTCGGTTCGATCACGATCAGCGTCGAAGGCGACGAAGCGACCTTCTATTTTGTCCCCGAGGAAGAGAAGCGCAAAGCGCGAGACCGCGCAGTGGCGCCCGCGATGGAGCAGGCGCTGCGCCACTTCTGGGGCATCGCGCGGCGCCTCACCGAAACGCAGAAAGGGGCGGCCAGTGAATGACCTGAGCGTGCGGGGCGTCTATCGCCGTTACGTGGTGGAGCCCAGGATTGCGTTCTTCGGGACGGACGATCCGACCCTTGTCGGCGATCCCAAGAACTTCTCGGTGGCAAACGATCTGATGGCCTCGGGCACCGGATCCCTCCGATCCTGCCTCGAGCCATTGGCCCTCGCGGGCGTCGGCCCTGCCGATTGGTACCAGAACGTTTGCGACGATATCGTGGGTTCAGTGAATTTCCTTCAGACATGGACCCACATCGACGTCAGGATCCAGCTCGACCCGGACTCCGGCATCAGTCCCGGCACGCTCGATGCGTTGTCGAAACACTTGGCAGGCCGGTATCGAGGGAACCTGGAACAGTCCGGCGCATACGCCGGGCGGCACTCCAACGCCGTGGAAGTGTGCTCGCGCCGGAGAGGTTCCGTGCCGCGTGTCCGTCAAGGTCCACTGGGTTACGACGGGCGCTTATCACGTCGTGGCCGTGCACGCTGGGAGCGGGGGAACCGACGAATCGAACTGGTATACGATGGATCCGGGCAACATCGCTGCGCACGAATTCGGGCACATGCTCGGATTGCCCGACGAGTATGCCTCAGGGGACTGTTCGGGTCGCTCGCCCGTCGGGACCGGAACCATCATGGATAGGAATACCAATTTCATTCCCGCGAGGCTGGTGCAGTTTGTCGCAGATGAGATTGGGTCGGACCTTCAGTAGTGTTGACGCCGACCTATCACCAGCTCCACCTCTGTTCAGGGATAGTGAATCCAATGCCTCGACGCGCCTTGGAGCGGGATCGCTGGCCGCGCGAGCAATGTTCGTCGGACCGATCGCTCCGCCGAAGGGGCACGCACAGCGCGTTTGCATGCAGCTTGCTCCAGGACTGTCATTCCGAAGTCGACGCTCGAAGCCGGGCCACCAATGCGCGGAGGTTGGGATCGTCCAGGAGCGCACCAGATTCGTCGACGACATGCGCTCGCACCAGTCTGACCAGCGTATCGGGCTGTGGCGTCAGAGGGCCAAAAAATCGTGGCTCGTCGCCGGATGCAATCAGCACGGTGGGAAAATTCTCTACGTCGACGCCATCGACGAGCGCGGCCCGATCTTCCACGTCGACCCACACGAACGCCACGCCCGCAAACTCCTGCGCAACTTGAGTGAACGTGCCTCGGTACTCGCGGCAGGATGAGCACCATTGCGCACAAAGGCATGCAACGATGAATCGCGCGGATGCCTTGTTCGAGGCAATGGGGGTTGCCATGCAACCAATGATGCCACGCGAGCGCAGCCAGGCCGCGGCCTTCAAGACATGGATCGCAGCGTGATCCCGTCCAAACGCCGGCGTGGACATGACGTTCGACTTCCCGACGCTGATCGCGCATGCGGCGAAGACGCGCGCACTGGCGGCGGGCAGCAGACATTGAGTCCGCGCCCGGCTCGCGCGCCAAAAGGGCGGACCCCCGTAGCGGCGTATTCGCTTCGACGATCCGTGTGGCACACTACTGGCCGCAGTGCGATCGCACGATCGCCGCGTCTTGCTGTCGAACACATTCGCATCCGCCGCCTGCCGGTACACGCCGATTCCGACTGATGGGCTGTCTGCTGAAGCAAGGAGGAGGGCTCCATCCACGCCTGCGGATCGGCGCGGTGTTGCTGGCTGCCGGTGAGGGCCGACGCATGGGCGGGGTCGCCAAACCGTTGATCCGCCTGCAAGGCGTACCCCTGATCCGTCGCCACCTCGTCGCGCTGAGCGGCGCCGGGATCGACGAGGTGGTCGTGGTGACCGGTCATGCGCGAAGCGCCATCGAGGAGCAGGTCCGGCCCTTCGTCGTGACGCTCGCGCACAACGACGCGCATGCAGACGGACAGCAGGGCTCGGTGCGCGTCGGCCTCGCGGCGCTGAGCGGCGCGTTCGACGCGGTCATCGTCATGCCGGGCGACCAGCCGTTGATCGGGACGCCCGACCTCACCGAGCTCATCGGCGCATTCAAGAAACGCCCGCGCGGCCACGTCGTGGTGCCGGTCGTCGAAGGCCAGCGCGGAAACCCGATCGTCCTGGACGCGGTGGCGTTGGCGGATATCCTGGCAAGCGGCACCGACCTCGGCTGCCGCCATCTGATCGAGCGGCGCCCCGAACTCGTTCACGTGCATGCGACGGACAACACGCGCTTCGTCACCGATCTCGACACGGTCGAGGACCTGGAGCGACTTGCGCAACGTACCGGCTGGCGGCTGGAACTTCCGTCCCTGGAACTCGCCCAATAACGATCACACGGATGGGGCTCGCGCTTGGCGTCGCGGCGCTGTTCCTGCCCGCGCCGGCAATCCTGTTTGCATCCGAATTGTCCAGTCCCCTCCGACCTTCTCGCCAGCAAAATGGGGCTTGTCTTGTTGCGGTGCGTTAGTCCAGTATTTGCGGTCCAACAATAACGCTGGAGGGCGAGCGATGATTCCCAGTTCTTTCGACTATCACGCGCCGAAGTCGATTCCCGACGCGCTCGGTCTTCTCAAGCAGTTTGGTGACGAGGCAAAGCTTCTGGCGGGAGGCCACAGCCTGCTGCCGATGATGAAGATGCGCTTCGCGCAGCCTGGTCACCTGATCGATCTTGGAAAGATCGCGGAGTTGAAGGGGATTCGCGAAGAAGGCGGAACGCTGCGGATCGGCGCGATGACGACGGAGAACGAACTCATCTGGTCGAAGCTCCTGCAGGAAAAGTGTCCGCTGCTGGTCGAAGGCGCACGGCTCATATCCGATCCCCAGGTGCGGTACAAGGGAACGATCGGCGGCGACATCTCGCATGGCGACCCGGGCAACGACCATCCGGCGCTCATGCTCGCGCTGGGCGCGTCGTTCGTGCTCCGCTCCGCGGCCGGGGAGCGCGTGGTTCCCGCTGACGGGTTCTTCGTCGGCACCTACGATACGCTGATGAAGCCGGACGAAATCATGACCGAGGTCCGTATCCCGGTGCCTGCGCCGGGCACCGGCTCTTGCTACGCCAAGCTGAAGCGCAAGGTCGGCGACTTCGCGACTGCCGCGTCGGCGGTGATTCTCCGGATGAAGGGCGACACGGTCGCGGACGTCGCCATCGCGTTGACCAACGTCGCCGCGACGCCGTTGAAGGCGAAGGCAGCGGAGGATTCGCTGCGCGGCAAACCGCTTGATGACGCGTCGATCGCTGCCGCTGCCGACCTCGCGATGAAGATCTGCGATCCGGCTCCCGACCAGCGCGGCGACGCCGAATACAAGAAGGCGATGGCGGGCGAGATGACGCAGCGGGCGCTGCGCACCGCGCGATCGCGCTGCCGCTGAACGACATCGGGGGACGGACATGGCCAACAAGCAAACGGTATCGTTCAAGCTCAACGGCAAGTCAGTCGACGTCGTCGTCGAGCCGCGTGAGCTCCTCATTCACACGTTGCGCGAGAAGCTCGCGCATACCGGGCCGCACATCGGCTGCGAGACTAGCCACTGCGGCGCGTGCACGGTCGATCTCGACGGCATGTCGGTCAAGTCCTGCACAGTGCTGACGGTGCAGTGCCAGGATTCGGACGTGCTGACGATCGAGGGTTTCGAGCAGGGCGGCGCGCTGCACGCGCTGCAGGAAGGCTTCCACGAGCAGCACGGCCTGCAGTGCGGCTACTGCACGCCGGGGATGATCACGCGCGCGTATCGGTTGCTGAAGGAAAACCCGAACCCGTCGGAAGAGGAGATCCGGTACTGGATGGCGGGCAATCTCTGCCGCTGCACGGGATACCAGAACATCATCAAGGCGGTGCAGCACGCGGCGAAGAAGCTCGCGTCGGCATCGGCGTAACGTATCGCGACTGATCGGAGGATAGTCATGGCCGCCTCGACCGACACGCTCGACCGCGAAAGCAAGCTGCAGGGGATGGGCGCGTCCCGCCTGCGCAAGGAGGACGCTCGCTTCATCCGCGGCAGGGGTACCTACGTCGACGACATCAAGCTTCCCGGCATGCTGTTCGGCGCGATCGTGCGCAGCCCCTACGCGCATGCCCGCATCAAGTCGATCGACAAGTCGAAGGCGCTCGCCGTGCCCGGCGTCGTCGCCGTGCTGACGGCCGACGACCTGAAGCCCGTCAAGCTGCACTGGATGCCCACACTCGGTGGTGACGCGCAGGCCGTGCTCGCCGATGGCAAGGTGTGCTTCCAGCTGCAGGAAGTGGCGATGGTCATCGCGAGCGACCGCTACGCGGCCGCCGACGGTGCGGAGAAGGTGGAGGTCGACTACGAGGAGCTGCCGGCGATCGTCGATCCGCACAAGTCGATGGCGCCCGATGCGCCGATCATCCGCGAGGACATCGCCGACAAGGATAACGTGGGCCACGGCAAGCGCACGCATCCCAACCATATCTTCACCTGGGATGCAGGTGACAAGGCCGGCACCGACGCAGCGTTCGCCAACGCCGAAGTGACCGTCAAGGAAGAGATCCTGAACCCGCGCGTGCACCCGTGCCCGCTCGAGACGTGCGGCTGCGTCGCGTCATTCGACAAGGCCACGGGCCAGCTGACGGTCTGGCTCACCTCGCAGGCGCCGCACCTGGTCCGCACCGTGGTCGCGATGCTTTCCGGGATTCCCGAAAGCAAGATCCGGCTCATCGGCGGCGACATCGGCGGCGGCTTCGGCAACAAGGTCCCCGTCTACCCGGGCTATGTCATCGCAATCGTGGCGTCGATCGTCACCGGCGTGCCGATCAAATGGATCGAATCGCGCATCGACAACATCTCGACGACCGGATTCGCGCGCGACTACCACGGCATCGGCGAGCTCGCGGCCGACAAGGACGGCCGGATCAAGGCGCTGCGCTTCACGGCGCTCGCCGATCACGGCGCGTTCAACTCGCACGTGTCGGCGACGAAGTTCCCGGCGGGCCTGTTCAGCATCTGCACCGGCTCGTACGCGATTCCGAAGGCCTATTGCCGCGTCGATGCGGTCTACACGAACAAGGCGCCCGGTGGCGTCGCATACCGCTGCTCGCTGCGGGTCACCGAGGCCGTGTACCTGATCGAGCGGATGATGGACGTGCTCGCGCAGAAGCTCGGCCTCGACAAGGCTGAGATCCGGCGCCGCAACTTCGTCAAGGCCGAGCAGTTCCCTTACACCACGGCACTCGGCTGGACACTCGACAGCGGCAACTACCACACGGCGCTCGACAAGGTGCTGAAGGCGGTCGACTACGAAGGCTTGCGCAAGGAGCAGGCGGAGAAGCGCAAGCAGGGGGAGCTGATGGGCATCGGCATCTCGACGTTCACCGAGATCGTGGGTGCCGGCCCGAACAAGGTCTGCGACATCCTCGGCATCAGCCTGTTCGACAGTTGCGACATCCGCGTCAATCCGACCGGTAGCGCCATCGCCCGACTCGGCACGATGAGCCAGGGCCAGGGCCACGCGACGACGTATGCACAGATCATCGCGACCGAGCTCGGGTTGTCGTCCGACGAGATCCAGATCGAGGAGGGCGACACCGACAAGGCGCCCTACGGCGCCGGCACCTGGGGCTCGCGTTCGACGCCGGTCGGCGGCGCGGCGGCCGCGATGGCCGCGCGCAAGATCAAGGCGAAGGCGCAGAAGATTGCCGCTCACCTCCTCGAAGTCGGCGAGGGCGATCTCGAGTGGGAAGTCGACCGGTTCAAGGTCAAGGGCAATCCGAGCCAGTCGAAGACGATGAAGGACATCGCGATGGCGGCGCACACGAGCAACCTGCCCGATGGCATGGAGAAGGGGCTCGACGCGACCGAATACTACGATCCTCCGAACATGACCTTTCCGTTCGGCGCATATGTCTGCGTCGTCGACGTCGATCGTTTTACTGGCGAGACCAAGGTCCGGCGCTTCTACGCGCTCGACGATTGCGGGACACGGATCAACCCGATGATCATCGAAGGCCAGATTCACGGCGGATTGACCGAGGCGTTTGCCGTCGCCTTCGGACAGGCGATCCCGTTCGACGAGAACGGCAATCATCTCGGCAACAGCCTGATGGATTACTTCCTGCCCACGGCGATGGAAACGCCGCACTGGGAAACCGATCACACGGTGACGCCGTCGCCGCACCATCCGATCGGCGCGAAAGGGGTTGCGGAATCGCCGCACGTCGGCGGTATTCCGTGCTTCAGCAACGCCGTCGTCGACGCGTTCGCGCATCTCGGCGTCACGCACATGGACATGCCGCACACCGCGTACCGCGTATGGCAGCAGTGCAAGGCGCTCGGCATCCACACACGATGATGCTGATTGCCCTTCCGCCGGCATGAACGTCGCGCTGGAACGGACCTTCCCGGTGCCAGCCCCGGCGGACGTCGCTTGGGTATTCCTGCAGGACGTCGAGGCGGTTGCCGCGTGCATGCCCGGCGCGAAGATCACCGAGAAAGTGGCGGATGACCGTTTCAAGGGTACCGTTACAGTGAAGGTGGGGCCGGCGACGATGTCGTTTCGCGGCGAAGTCACCGTGCGCGACATCGATCCCGCGACGCATTCGCTGAAGCTTCTGGGCAAGGGCACCGACAGCACGGGGACTTCGGGCGCGTCGATGGATCTGGCAGCGCGGATCGATGCCGCGGGTCCCGGCTCGAGCAATCTCGTCGGCAAGAGTGACGTCTCGATGAGCGGCAAGGCGGCCGCGTTCGGCGGGCGCATGATGACGTCGGTTGCCGACCAGGTGCTGAAGCAGTTTGCCGACAACTTCGCCGCTCAAGTGGCGGCGCGCGCGGCGCAGGCAAAGGTTCCGCCAACATCCGCCGCCGCGGACCCGTCTGCGAACGATCCCTCAGCCGCGCCATCGCCGACGCCGCCAGCACCGGCCGCGGAACTCGATGGACTCGCGCTTCTATGGTCCGCGCTCAAGGATTGGCTGCGCGGGCTTTTCGGCAAGCGCACAGCGTGAGTCCTATGCGGTGAATCCCATTTCGCAGCGATTGAACGACGTGATCGGCCTGCAGCGTCAGTTGCAGGCAGCGGGCTACATCGCAGAGCCCGCGCTCGCCGCGGCGCTCCTGTTGATGCTCGATCTCGGCCGCCCGCTGCTCCTCGAAGGCGATGCGGGTGTGGGTAAGACAGAAGTCGCGAAGGCGCTGGCGAATGCGCGCGGCGCGCGGCTCATCCGCCTGCAGTGCTACGAAGGGCTCGACGTGCACGCCTCGATGTACGAGTGGAACTACCAGCGCCAGCTTCTCGCAATCAAGCTCCTCGAGAGCGACGAGCGCCCGGTTGCTGCGAAAGAGCAGGACATTTTCTCCGAACGCTATCTGCTGAAGCGGCCGCTGCTCGAAGCGATCAGTTGCGCGGAGCCGCCGGTGCTGCTGATCGACGAGGTCGACCGCGCCGACGAAGCGTTCGAGGCGTATCTGCTCGAGCTTCTCTCCGAATTCCAGATGTCGATCCCGGAACTGGGCACGGTGCGCGCGACTTCGCGTCCCCTCGTGATCATCACGTCGAACGGCACGCGCGAGCTCTCCGATGCGCTGCGCCGCCGGTGTCTCTACCAATACATCGACTATCCCGCGTTCGAGAAGGAGCTCGCGATCGTCGAGCTGCGGGTACCGGAGACCGCGGGACGGTTCGCGCGCGAGCTCGTGGCGTTCGTGCAGGACGTTCGCCGGATGGACCTGCAGAAAAAACCGGGAATCGCCGAGACGCTCGACTGGACGGCAGCGCTGTTGCGCCTCGGCATCTCGACAATCGACGACGACGGTGCCGAGCGCATCCTCGAGACTCTGAGCGCCCTCGTCAAGACGCGCGCCGACCGCGCCGAATTCACCCGCGAGGTCGTTGCCCGCATCGCCGCCGCATGCTGATCGTCGCGCCGTCTCCCGCCGAGCACGACCCCGGCGCGTTCGTGCGCGGGCGCCTCATCGGGTTCGCAGGATTTCTCCGCGCAAATGGCTACGGCGTCGGCGGCGGAGAAGCGATTCGAGTACTCGATACCGCGGACCGGGTCGGATTGTTCGACGGGGACGTGCTCCGATGGAGTCTGAAGGCGCTTCTGTGCGGACGTGGCGACGAGTGGCGGCGCTTCGATGCGCTGTTCGATGCCTATTTCCTGCCGCCGAACCGGAAGGCATTCGCAGAGAAACGCACTGCCATCGCCGGCTCGCCCGAGGTCGCCGGTGCATCCGGTGATGCCGATCCGCGCGTGCCGATCGCCGCGTCGGGACAGGGCGATGCCGGCGCGAACGACGACCGCGCCGCGCGGCACGGCGCGAGCCGCGAGGAGTCTCTCGCCTCCACCGATTTTCGCGATCTCGATCGCGCCGATGAAGTGCGCGATGTCGAAAGAGTCATGCGCCGTTTCGCCCGGCGCCTGAAGCACCTTCGGCTGCGGCGCGAAGCGCGAATCGCGTGCGGCCGCCGCCTCGATCTGCAAGGCACGATCCGGCGCAGCGTCGGAAGCGGCGGCCAGCCGTTCCGGCTTGCGTGGCGGGACCGCCGCCGCATTCGCCCGCGCCTCGTGCTGCTGCTCGACGTGAGCCGCTCGATGAGCGCCTACAGCTTCTTCTACCTGCGCCTCGCGCGGGCGCTTTGCGCCGAGCTCGCGGACGTGCACTGCTTCATCTTTCACACCCGAATTACCGGGATCGCGGAAGCGTTGCGCGATCCCGATCCCTGGCGGTCGCAGGAGCGCCTGCATCTTCTCGCCGCGGGCTGGTCGGGCGGCACGCGCATCGGCGAGTGCCTGCGCGCGTTCAACCGGCAGCACGCCCCGCGACTCGTGCATTCGCGCACGGCGGTGATCATCGTCAGCGACGGATACGACACCGGAGAACCCGACGTTCTCGGCGACCGAGCTCGCCGCTCTGCGCAAGCGCGCGCGGCGCCTCGTATGGCTGAACCCGCTGCTGAAGCAGCCCGGGTTTGCGCCGGAGGGGCGCGCAATGCAGGCGGCGCTTGCCGCATCTCGACCTCTTCGCCGCCGGCGCCGATCTAGCGGACATCGAGCATATACTTTCCGATCTCGTCTCGACGCTGCGATGACCAACGAGGAGCTCCTGGACTTGGCGCGCGCGCTCAACGACCGGCGCGAGCCGTATGCGCTTGTGACCGTCGTGCGTGCCGTTGCCCCCACGTCCGCGTACCTGGGCGCGCAGGCGATCGTGCTGGCGGACGGAACGCTCCACGGCTGGATCGGCGGCGGTTGCGCGAAGGACGTCGTCATCGGCGCTGCCCGAGCCGCGATCGGCAACGGCGAGCCCAAGCTCGTGCGGATCTCGAACGAGCAGATCCAGCCCGACGAAGCCGTCGAGCAGCACACGATGTCTTGCGCGAGCAACGGCACGATCGAGCTCTTCATCCAGCCGTACAGTCCGCGGAGCGCGCTGTGCGTGATGGGCAGCACTCCGGCCGCCGACGAAGCGCGGTTTCTCGCCGAGCGCATCCGCATCCGCCTGACCGATGCGCCTGACGACGCCCCCGTCGTGCTCGTCGCGACGCAAGGGCAGGGCGACGAGGAAGCGCTCGAGCGCGCGCTCAGGAGCCGCGCGACGCACGTGCTGATGATTGCGAGCCGGCGCAGGGCGGACCGGCTGCGCGACGTCATGCGCATGCGCGGCATCGACGAGGCAAGTCTTGCGCGTCTATGCGCCCCGGCCGGCCAGGATGCCGGCGCCAAGACGCCGGGGGAGATCGCGCTCGTTGCGATCGTCGGCGTGCTTGCGGTCCTGCGCGGTCGCGCACAACCGATGGAGATTCGCTCGAATGAAGGAAGCGGCGTCACCACGAACGTCGAGCCGCAGCCGGATTTCCACCGGCCGACCGGCGCCGCTAAGTTCGTCAACCCGGTGTGCGGAATCGCGGTCGACACCATCGCGCCGAAGCACGTCGAGGAGTACGACGGCGTCGCTTATTACTTCTGCTGCGATGGATGCTGGACGGCGTTCCTTCAGGAGCCCGCGAAATACGCGGCAATCCATCGCGCTTCGCACGCGGGCGTCCCGCCGTAGCGGCCGGGTGGGCGGCTCGAACGGCGGCCACAACACGGGACGTGCTGGCGGTGTACTTTGTCCGCGACGAGCGCGCACGGCGCGCTCGTCGCATCTGACCGGCACAGATCGCCGAGGAGCGTTCGCACATCCTGCCGATGAAGCGTCCAACCAAGCAGAACGACGTCAACGCCCAAGCGCTGCGTGGATTCTCGCGTCGATGTATTGGTCTAGCGAAAGGTCGCCGATAAAGATGGTGCCGTCTTTCGTAAGCCTGAACGCGTACCCGCTGGCCGGGGCCGCCTTGAGGATGCGCAGGTAGTCGCCTGTCGTCTTGGCGCTCACGTTCCACTGCACGACGGCCGCGGTAACGTCCACGTTGTTGCTGATCACGTCGATGCGCGGAATCGCGTAGGTGGTTCCGGCAGGCGGATTGTCGGCGGAAATCCAGCGGACCGACTGCAAATACGGACCGACATTCTCCTGCGACAGCCACATACCCCACTGCGGCGAGTTTGGATTTCCACGTGCCGCGGTCTTTCTGGCAATGCAGTAACCAGTGGATGGGGATTCGCAGTGAACGCGTCGGTAGTCGGCATTCGCCAGTCCCGGACCATCGTTGATGATGGCGTGGATATCGCCGTAGGCGGCGGACGACGGTGCGGAGTTGGCGTTGATGATGGTGAAACTGTCGGCGACTTTCGACGCGCTCCCCGCACCGAGCGTCACCGAATACGCGTCAAGCCGGTGGACGTTGAATTCCTTGCCGGGCGGCACGGTCCCGACGAACGAAAAGTAGTTGGGTGACGCGAGGACGCCGTTCGCATACGCGTACGGCGCCTGTGAAACGTCCACCTGCGCGTGCGCCGCCGTGGCCATGAAGGCGAGTGCGAGAAGGCTTCTCATCGCGCGATTCGTGCGACGGGCGAGACCTTTGGGCACCGGGGCGCGGGAGGCGACGGAGACGTTCGTTTGAACGGGACGCGCCGTTTCGTGTTTGTCGAGATGTAGGTTCCGTGGGTTCATCTCTTCTCTCCTCTGTGAGTCCGGCAACGCGCCGGGTTGGAGAGAGGCTGCTGGGGCGGCCCCCACGGAATGCCCACGGATTCGATTCATCGCCGCTGACACGGAATTTTCAGGTGACGACCGCCGACCCTGAGTCGCCGCAATGGGCCGACGCGCCGAATGCGGCCAGCAAGTTCCTGAACCCGAGAGACACGATAGCAGGCGTTGAACGCCATCTTGAAGGTCGCCAGGGATCATCACGACGGGAATGAATCCAATCTGTGGTCATTCCGTGGGGGCTGTTCCCGCACGCTCTCTCCAACCGCGGCGCGTTGCCGCACCTGCAGAGGAGAGAAGCCATGAAATCATGGATCGGAATTCCCCACGATTCGGCCGATTGGCGTCCCGTCGTCGCGCACAGGCTGGGTGGCTTCGTCGCCCGCTTGCTCCTGTTCGGCAGCCTTTTTCTTATCCACCCCGGCGAGCGCTGCGCGTACGAAACCGATCGGACGCCTGCCTTGTTGGCGGACGTACCGACTGGGGTGGCGTCTCAACCAACCGCCGACGTGCCGTCCCGCCCGGACGACCTTCCGCCCAAGATCTGAGGTGAGGTATGAACCGCGATGAAGTCAGCCAAATAATTTTCGACGAGACGCACATCGTGTCGCCGGAGGAGATCGCGCAACGTCAACTCCGCCAGGTGTCGCCGAAGCAGCCGCATACGGACACGCTCGTCAATGTCATGACGAGCGGCCAGCTCGTGACGCTGCTGGAATCGCTGTGTGTGCGCGAGTTACAACAGTATGTTGATCCCGAGGCGGAGCGGGCGGTCGGACACGCAATCGAGTTGCGTTATTCGGCAGCGATCCCCTGCGGCGCGTTGCTCCGGATCAGGGGCTGGATTCACAGCATCGACGATCGCGACGTTACGTTTTTCGTTCACGCACAGGACGACCATGAGCTGGTCTGCGAAGGGACGGTTGGTCTTGTCGTCGTCCGGCGTGGGGAATTCGCGCGACATATCGAGCGCAAGCTCGAGGCGATCGCGAGGCGCGAGCTGTTCCTCGCGGCGTGAAGCGTGAATACCCCGGGACGCGGCGCCCCCCGGGGCGCACTATCATTCGACCCAACCGATGGCCTGAAAACATTTGTCGAACACGTCTTTCCGAAGCGCAAAGACGCCGTTTTTTGGGTTCAGATTGACGGTATCCACGCCGCTCGTCCCCGCACCTGGCGTCCACTGCCGCTCCGCCGCATGAGTTTCGCCACAATGTTTCACCCATCCCCATGGATCGCGCAGGACCACGTATTGCGGGTTTCCCTGTTTCATGACACCAAGAACTGCGTACGCATGCTCTCTCCTGAGTGCCGTGCCGCTCCAGGTAAATCCTCTCTTCTTTATCATCGTTTGGTCCCACGTCCACGCCATCGTGGGCTCCCTCGTGACACCCCGCGGGCCGCAACGTGTCCAAATGTGTTTGAAAAGGTTGTCTCCCTGATCGCGTAGAACCTGGTCTGCCCCGCCCGCAAGGGCGCGGCAGGCGATTTGCGGTTCCACCGCACGGTCAATTTGCTTGTACTCGGATGGGGTCGGTTCGCCGGACAGTCCGAGCTCCGACATCACGTATGCCTTCTCGAACATCCCGGGCCAGGTCTCGGCCGGATTCGATGACCGGGCATAGGCGAATTTCTTGTTCTCGTTGAGGGGCAGCTGCGCCTTGAGGTCCTTGACCTTCGGATTTGCCGCCGGCCCTTTGTAGAATTTGTAGGTGTATTGCTGACCTGTCTCTTTCACTTGGGCGGTCCAGTCGGCAGGCCGGGACCAGGCAAGCGAGATCATCGAGGAGATCAGGTAACAGTCGGCGATAGGGCCCTGCACGGGATCGAGATAAGAAACGTCGCTTACGACATAATCGGCAGGGGCGACAGCGCGCCAGGAACCGACAACGGCCCCGGACCCTGCGGGGCTCGGCGGCGCGCCTGGCGCTGTGAAAGTGGCATCGGAGACGGGGACCAGATAGGGCAGAACGCGCCGTATCGCCTCTGCGGGGTAGCCGTAGCGTCCGATTAGCTCCTGCACCATCGGCAGCCGCTCAATCTCGGCAAGCGTTTGCGGCTTGCTCACGAAGCCCGCGAGTCTCTGAAAAAGGTCGAGGCGGCCAGGCGTGTCGCCCTCCGCCTCGAATATCGCGTCCAGTTTCGTGCCGAACGCCCTCTCCAGCACCGTTTGGACGTCACCTGGATCCTTTTCACGGAACAGATCCTCTCCGGTGATCAGCTCGGCGAGCGCAATTGGATTGACGCTCCACATCGGTGCCCCGTTCGCCATGGCTTTTTCCCGCGCTCACACGTTGGCGCGTCTAAGTTGAACCGCCCAGCCTTGGGCCCGTCAGGATTTTATGGTGGATGGGTCGCCTGGGTCAGTCGCGACGACCTCAGCCAAATCCTTTATCGCCTTCGCCAACGCCTTTTGGGCGGCTTCAAGATGATTCTGTGCGGTTAGGATTCGCTCCCTCTTCTTACTCCAACGCGGACCCTTCTTTCTGGCCATGTTTCGTCTCCCGTTGTCAACGCGGACCGCTCACGCCGGGCCTCGGGGGTTCGGCGTATCGCGCAGCGGGGTCCGCTGCCGCTGCAACATAGATCTCGTCCTTCAAGCGTTCGGTTTCCGTCGATGGTGCGACACCGAGCACGATCGACAGCATTTCGCGTACTCTGCGATACACAACTAACCCCTCGCTTTGTCGACCGTGTCGCGCATGCGCCCGCATCAGTGCGCGCGCCAGGTCTTCCGACGTCGGATCCGCTGCAAAAGCGCGCTCGATGGCCGGTATCAGCCGCGCATCCTCGCGTCCTGCGAGGATGGTGTCGGCCGTCAGGAGTGCTGTGCGCACCGCCGCGGTCACGGCCTCACGGCCGGCGATTAACCAGGGAGGAGGATCCTCGTCCGCCAAGAACGGACCACGATAGAGGTCGAGAACGGCGGCGACGTCCGCTGCGGCCGCTGCGGCCGTCGACGGGCGACCGCTTGCATGTTCATCGCGGCGCTGACCAACGAGCGAGAGCGCCCGGAGCAGCGGAGCTACGTCTGTCCACACGTGGCGCGGCGATAGCTGCAGCCGACCTTCCGGCGACAGCACCGCGTCCTCTTCGTTCAGGAGCCGGCGCAATCTCGATACCGTCATGTCGAGGGATTTTCTGCCACTGGCCGTATCGGCATCGGGCCAAAGGCGCTCCGCGACCCAGAGCTTGTCGACGCTGTCGCGTCCGAGCACCTGGGCCGTGACAAGGAGCTTCAGCAATTCGAGCGGCTTGTCCTGCGTCTTGTGCGCCGGCGTGTAGCGCTCGCCGTGGATTTCCAGTTCGAATCCACCAAGGGTGCGAATCCGCACCGGCCACGGCCACGAAGGTCCCGCGTCCTCCGGCGGATCGAGGTGCTGAACGGCAATCAGGCGACGCACGAATTCAGGCTCGATATCGTTGGCTAGCGCACGCTCGCACAGGCGTGCGATCGCGTCTCGTGCCCGGCCGAGCATGTTGACGAAACCTGCCTTGGAGGCGTACGCAAAAGCGCGGCGCAACAAGTCCACGTCCCTGAGGCCCTCGGCGAGACCGTGCAGAGCTGAATCGAGTGCGAGCGCGACATCGCGCTCCGATCCTTCGAGTTCGTGCAGAAGCGTGTCGTTAAGCGCGATCGCGTCCGGGAAGCGATGATTTGCCGCCCGCGCGTAGATGCATTCGAGGCGGAACGAGCGCGTGTGGCCCCCTGTGTAGCCGGCAAGCGCAGCCATCTTGAGCGCCTCCTCCGCCCATCGCAATCCTTCCTTTGCAAGACCTTGGAGGAGGAGCACGCGTGCGGTGTATCGCGCGTGCTCAGCGCGCTCCGCCGGTGTCGCTCCGATGGCGAGGGCTTCCAGCTCAGACAATCGTGCGACCGCCGCGTCGACGTCGTTGCGCTTCATCGCAAAGTTGACCTCGTGCATCCCGAGTCCGAAAGCCAGGCGACGCGATCCGGTCTCTTCGACCAGGCGCCTCGCGCGCGCGAGAAAATCCGCCGCAGGTGCGTGCACGCCGTCCTCGAAATACGCCAGCGCTGCGCTGATCCAATAGCGGCCGCGTTGCAGGGCGCTCGTGGATTCGGACTCCGCGTGCGCGCGCGTCGCAATGACCGCGGCCTGCGCCTGTTCGCTCGTCCCGAAGATGCTTTGATGGTCGATCAGGGACCGTGCGGCCTCGATCGGCTGGTCGGGCGTCAGCCACGCCGACGGCTCGTCGATGAGCACACCGAGGCGGGCGACCAGCGCCCCGGTATCGAACCGCCGGTGGAAACGCTCCACGCGTAGTCGCAGAGCACATCACGCCAAGGCATAGCGATGCCTTCGTGCGCAGAGCCGGATGGGACGGCATCGTCACCGCCGGCGCGCGAATGCCGCTCCATCCACTCGTCCATCGACCGGATGTCGCCGTACTCAAGAGCGAACGCGGTGACAACGCACGCGGCGGCCAGGCGCATGCCGCTGCGATCGCTCGCGCGTTCGAATCCCGCGTAGCTTCGCGCGAACCAACCACGCGCCACGTCCTCGTCCACACCCAGCAGTCCCTGTCCCGCCCAGAAGCACAACCATGGATTGCGATCCGCCATCCCCACCGGAAGCTGCGCGAGCGACGCGGGCGAGGAGGGCGGCCTGCCCGTTTCTCGCGTAGCGCTCCGCGAGCGTCTCGAGTACCGCGGCCGCCGCCTCGGGGACCGCGCGCTCGATCAGGAGCGCGAACGCATCTTCATGCGCTCCATGGCGTTGAAGCGCGGCCGCCGTAGCGAGCGCAATTTGCTGCACTTCGGCGTCGCCGTGTCGCTTGTGCAGCAGCGTCTGCATCCCGCGCCGGACGAGGCCGTGCGCCTCGTAGATCGGCCCACCACCGTTGGTCGATCCTTCGCAGCAGCCCGCGGTCGGCGAGCGGCGTCGAGCTCGCGCTGCCGCTTCCTCGCCCGCCAATTCGATCGCCAGCGCAGGCGTGATGTGTGGCGCGAATGCCGTCCGCTCGAGCAGCTCGCGCCGCGGCGTCGGTACGGCGTCGAGCATCCGGTCGAGCAGGTGGAGGTGGATCTGGTCGACGACAGGATGGCCGTTCACCTGGAGACGCGGAGGCACCGCGCAGCAGCTCGCAGGCGAGCACGAGCGCCGCGGCGTGGCCGCCGGTCAGCGCGGAAAGCTCTTGGCCGTCGGGCGTGGGCGAGCCTCAAACCTTCCGCCAAGGCAACGCATTCGCCGGGTTCGAATTCGAGTCGCAGGTCGTTACACAACGCGAGACTGCGCGCGGCGATCGCATCGAAGAAGGCCGGCGGCGCCGTTTCCGTCCCGATGAATACGAGCTCCAGCCGCGCGTCGGCGACCGCGACGAGTCGCGCGAGAGAGTCGTAACGTGCCGAATCGCGAACCTTGTGCGCATCGTCGAACACGAGAATCAACGGTTTGCTGCATGCCGAGTAAACTGCCGCGGCAAAGCGCTCGGCGAATTGGCGCTCGCGCTCGCGATCCTCTGCCGCGAAACGCGGAAGCCGAGGCAACTTTCGGAGGGCTGCGGCGAGCGCCGATTCGAGCTGGCGGTAGAAATACGCCGGATCGTCATCACGGGGATCGAGCCGATACCAAACTACGGTGCGGCCGGTACCGCGGGCATAGCTCGCGACCAGTGTCGACTTTCCAGTCCCCGATGGCGCGACGAGCCATTTAGCAGGGGCATCGGTTTCCGCCAGTCGCGCTTCGAGGCGCGGGCGCGCAAGCGTGCCTGCCGAAGCCGGCACCGCAGTCTTGACCGCGTCAGGAAGACTATTTTTCGTTGTAGTCATCGGATTTTGCCAAGCCAAGCTTGGCAATCGGACCCGACGGACGCCACCTCCCGATGGCGTCAGCATTATGACCCTTTTTAATCGGAGGGTATTTTCTTCTGGCGATTCCGTTTCCGCCGTCGGGCTCTCTAGGGGCCCGGAGGCCGCTTACCCAGACCTAGCGAGCGATGGGCCGATCGCTTATAGGTGACCGTGAGTGTCGTGCGCTGGGCCACCAACGGCTTCCTGCGTCCGGTAGCTGGACACCTTTGTTTGAAACCTTCGTGGTGGATCGCATTGACGATGCCCGACGCCTGATACGCGCTGCGAACGCTCAGCAGAATACTTTGAAGCTCTGGCGCAACAGGTCCTTGAAACTGGTTCCTCCAAGCTCGCTGTCAGCATTACAGGCAGGCCCACGGCCTTGGCGATTTCGGCGAGTTGTGGGCGCGTTCTGTTTGGCGACGTGAATATCGCAGAAATGATTTCAGATAAGCCGGTAACGATTTGAATCAGATTCAACTCGAAGCGTCGAGACCGTTAGTCGGTCGCTAAACAACGTGCAGCGGACCGCTGAAGCGGCGGCGACTTGTCGCCATTTCGGGGTTGCAAAACATGAAATGAATCGATAACATGCGCGCCGCTCGTGCCCGGTGCATTTGCCGGGCACGTTGTTTTCCATGGTGCCCGGCGCCTTGCTGGGCACTTTTTTTTATTTGTCCGGAGGATTCCTTCAAATGAGTTTCGCAAAGATACGCGGCGCCGCGCGCGTGCTCCTCGCTGCCCTGAGTCTCACGGCTCTCAGCGCGCCGAGCCATGCCACCAGCGTGCAGCAAATGAGCATCGTCGACCTGCTCAATCACTCGCAAGACATCGTTGCAGGTCGCGTCGATAAGGTGTCCGACGGCTTCGACGCCAAAGGCGCTCCTTACACAGAAGTCACGCTCAAGGTCACGGACGTGATCCGTGGCGCGAAGGGCGAGACGTACACGTTTCGCCAATATGGCCTCGACAAGCCGCGGGCGATGCCCGATGGCCGCGTGTACCTGGGCGGTCGGCCGTCGAGCTGGCCGACCTGGCGCAAGGACGAGGTCGCCATCGTGTTCCTCTATCCGAAGGCGAAATTCACGGGTCTGCAGACGACCGTCGGTTTGGGCTACGGCAAGGTGAGCACCGCCAGCGGCGTCGCGATGAACGCATACGACAACAGAGGTCTCTTCAGCGGCGTGAATGTGAATCGCGCGCTGCTCGACAGCGCCGAGAAGCAGATGTTCGACACGCAAAAGGGGCCGGTCAACGAGGAGGCCTTCCGCAAATTCCTGCACCGCGCTGTCGCGGGCAACTGGGTCAAGAATGGGAGCATCGCAAATGCGAAGCACTAATCGTCACATCGGACGCGCGGTGCGCCGCGGCCTGCTCGCCATCGCCGCCTGCGCATGCATTGCGCCAGCGCTTGCCGGCGGTCCGCTCTTCGTCGTGCCAAGCGGCGGCACGCTGAAGCCTGCGCGCTGGGAAGGCACGGTCAAGGTCTACACCGATCAGGGCAGCCTCGGCGCATTGGACAACGCCACGGCAAACAAGCTGGTCGCGAATACGGTCAAGCAATGGTCCTCTGTTCCGACATCGAGCTTCCGGGCAGTGATTGCGGGTCAATTGCCTTTCGACGTCACCGGCGCCAACGCAGGCCAGGTCATCGGGGCCTCGAACGGCGGCGGCATCCAGATCATCTACGACAGCGACGGCAGCGTCATCAACGACTTCATCGGTGCGGGCCCCGGCGTGCTCGGCATCGCGACACCCGAATATCTCGCAGGTCCCGACTCGAATCAAATCGTCGAGGGTTGGGTGATCATTCGCGGCGAAGAGAACTATGCAGATTGGGGTTTTCCCGACTACACACCGGGTGAGCCCGTTTCCGGCGTCGTGACACACGAGTTCGGGCACGCGATCGGGCTTGCGCACACGCAGACCAATGGCTTCTACGCGGCAAACCAAGGCGACCCGAACTGGGGCATCCCCGATGGCCCGGAGCAAGCAGGGCCGGACCAATGCGGCAAGGTGGCGCCATACCCGAAGGCGAACCAGATCGAAACGATGTATCCGATGATCGACCCGCGTCCGTGGGTGCCGAGCTACAACAGCCCGCAGATGGCGATCGTTCTCGACGATGCGGATGACATGGCGGCGCTGTCGTCGATCTACCCGGCGGCCAACTATGCGGCGACAACGGGCACGCTCAAGGGCCGTATCGTCGCGAAGGACGGGACGAGCCAACTCACCGGCATCAACGTCATCGCGCGCCGCATCGACCAGGGCAACCCGTTGGACGCGATGTCGCGCATCTCGGGCGACTTGACACAGGGTTACCAGGGCCCCGATGGCAGCTTCACGATGACCGGCCTCGTGCCCGGCGCGAGCTACGTCGTCTATATCGACGAGCTTGGGCTCGGTGCCTTCAGCACGCCCAAGGCGCTCCTGCTCGGACCGGAGGAGTACTGGAATTCGGGCGAATCGGCCGACGCGACAGTGGATAACGCCTGCGTGTCCACCCCGATAACTCTCGCGGCGGGCGAAGTTCGCCAGATCCAGATAGCGGTCAACGGCATTGCGCGCGCTCCAACGTTCACGCCCATTCCGTACGGCCTCGTGTCGAACGTCTCCGACAATGGCCAGAGGATCGTCGGCGTGTACGGCACGTTCCAGTCGCCATTCTGGCTCTGGGACAAAACCGACGGGCAGACTTATCTCGGCGGCGAGGGATTCCTCGGCGCGATCTCCGGCAACGGACGGGTGGTCGGCGGCTCCATCGGTGTCGACGCGCAAACGCCTTACGGCCCGACCGTTCAGCAGCAAGCCGCGCTATGGACCAAGGACGGCGGCTGGAAGTCGATCGCGAACACCCAGTGGGGGGGCTGCGACATTTTCCACACGACCATCTTCGACCTGTCCAATGACGGATCGACGGCCGTCGGTCTCGCGTTCGTGGACTGCGTGAATGCGTACGCGTTCAAGTGGACCGCGAAAACCGGCATGACGCTGCTGCCGAAGACGAGCGAAGAGCAGCAATGTCCGGATCCGTGGAACGGAGGCGCCTACAGGTGCGAGGGCGCGTCACGCGCGAATGCGGTGTCGGGGAGCGGCAACGTCGTCGGCGGCTGGGAAGAGATTCCCGAGGTGGGTGGTAACCGTGTGGGCTCGATCTGGCAGGGCAACAAGCAGACGCTGCTGCGCGACCCCGTCGGAAACAATGCAATGGGCGGTTGGGTAGGCGAGGTCATGGGGGTGAACTCGGCGGGCACGATTGCCGTGGGTCTCCAGTCGGGACCGCTTCTCAAGGACGCATACAAATGGACGCCGACCAAGGGCGTGACAAGCCTCGGCCGTTACCCCGGGCAGGTGTGCTATTTCGACTGGGAGACGTTGCAAGACGTTTGCGAGGATCGCGAGACGGTCGCCTATTCGGTTTCCGACGATGGCACGGTGATCACGGGCTCATCCCGACTGCTGAATCTCGTCGACGATGCGGCCATCTACACGCCGAAGATGGGCTGGATGCTGCTCGCCGAGTTCCTTCAGCGCCAAGGCGTGCTCGAGGCCTCCCGTTGGCAAATCCTGGGAGCGAACGTTTCGGCCGACGGCAAGACGCTTGCCGGTACCGCGTTGCCGTTAGCGGCGGACTACTACCAGGGGTTTCGTCTGGATCTCGATCAGGTGTTCGTCTGTCACGGCAAGGGCAAGTCGGCGAACACGCTTCGCGTCGGCTTCCCGGATGCGATGGAGCAGCACCTGGCGCAGGGAGACACTGTCGGGTTCTGCCCGGGGCAAGGTCCGCTGTGACGTGAGGGGTCGCCGGCCGGCACGCGCCTGCCGGCGACTTTTTGCGATCCTCGCCTCTGAACCGTCGGCGAGAAGAAGCAACAGGGCAACTCAGCGCGGGTGTGAGAGTATTCTCGGCCAATTGTCGACACTCCGGCCGACGCACCGCTTCGCCCAATGCCTGTCACGATAAAGCACGCTCGCATCATCGTCGCGTTCGACTTGTGCTCGTCATCGCAGATCATGGAGGATCTGTTGCTGAGCGATAAGTTTGACCGTTACGAAGCATTCCTCACCTGCATCAAACGATGGTTGATGAATTGGACCGAGCAGCATGCACCTCCGAAAGGCCGCTTCGAGCTCTACAAGTTCACCGGCGACGGTTGGATCTTGCTGTTCCCCGACACGATTAGCGGTGCCGCCCTCATGGGGTTCATGTACAGCCTGTGCGAAATGATCAACGCGGAACTGGACCGACACATCATTCCGAGCCTGAGCAGTGTGCCGTCGCTTCTCGGAGCCACGCTCGGCGTCGAAGGAGGGAACCTGATCAGGATGACGATGAATGAGCGCGAGGAATACGTCGGACGCGCGCTGAACATCGCGTGCAGGCTGCAGAATGCCGTCAAGGACAAGGAACCACATCCCGGCTGCTACCAGGTACTTATCTCTTCCCGCCTCTACAACGAGCGACTCACGCAAGTGAAAATGCCGTACAAGGTTGAAGCGACAACGTGCTCGTTGAGGAACGTCTTGAGCGGCAGCGATTATAGTTGCCGGAGAATCGATTTCACCGTTGACGGCTCAGGCCAAGCGTTGCCATGGCCCGTACATGAGACGTCCGGTTGGACTTGTGCACGCTCGAACTGGGAGAGCGCGCCTTGATAGGGTCATTTCACCGACCCCTGTGTGAGCCCCTGCACGATGAAGCGCTGGCCGAAGAACATGAGCAGGAGCGCCGGCACGGTGGCCAGGATCGAAGCGGCGGCCATTTGCGAGTGTTGGACCTCGTAGTCATTGGCAAATTTGGCGACGACGACCGGCACGGTCGCATTCGCCTGCGACGTCAGGTTGAGCGCGATGGTGAACTCGTTCCAGCTGAAGATGAAGCTCAACACGCCGGTCGCGATGAGTCCCGGCACCACGAGCGGCAGTGTCACCAGCCAGAACGCGGATAGGGGACGGCACCCGTCGACGAGCGCGGCTTCCTCGATTTCTGGCGGAAGCTGCTTGAAGAACGCCATCATCAGCCATACCGCCATCGGCAGGTTGATCGCGATGTGCGTGAGGATCAGCGCGGTGCGCGTGTCGTAAAGGCCGAGCTCCTTGAACGGCGAGGTACCACGGCCCGACCATCGTGATCACCGGAATGACGTGGAACGCGAGCATCCAGCCTAGCAATCCGGCGACGACCCAGTGCACCCAGCGAAAGCGATACAGCGAGTATGCGGCGAGCGTCCCGATCACGAGCACGATCAGCAGTACTGACCGTGGCGACGATGAGGCTCGTGAGGAGGCCTCGCACGAAGTCGGAGCGCCGGCTGAGCAGCACGTCCGCGTAGCTGTCGAGGGTCGGCGTGAAGACCCAAGCCCCGGAAAGGATGGCGATCTGGGTCTTGAACGAATTCATGAGGATCCACAAGAACGGCCCCACGACCAGCACGATCGCGAGCACGATCAGGATCCAGCCGGCCAATCGCGCGCGCACAGCCGGTGTCCACAGCACGTGATCGTGACGGCGCGCAGGCGTACGGCCGGCGGGAACGGCCGCGCTCATCGCGCCCGCGCCTTGCGCCGCTACTCGCGCCGCAGACAGCAGCAACAGCACGCCGACGATCGTGAACACCGACAGCATCGCGCCGTAGCCCAACTGGTTCTGCTCGAAGAACACCTTGTAGAGGTGCAGGCTCAACAACTCGCTCGACGTGCCGGGACCGCCGCCGGTCAGCAGGAAGACCTCGTCGAACGCCTTGAACGCGAGGATCGCGCGGAACAGGAACGCGACGGTGATCGCGGGCATCAGCAGCGGCAACGTCACGCGCCACAGCAGCTGCCACCGCGTCGCGCCGTCGACGCGCCCGGCTTCGAGGACCTCGCGCGGCAGGCCCTCGACGGCGGCGAACAGGATGAGGAACACGAACGGCACCCAGTGCCAGATGTCGACCAGCACCACCGACCACAACGCCAGCGACGGCGAGCCGAGCCAGCTCACCGGCCCCAGCCCGACGACGGCGAGGATCTGGTTGAACAGTCCGAAGTCGTAGTTGTACATGAGCTTGAACATGCTGCCGATCGCCACCGGCGGCACCAGGATCGGGATGATCATGAGCGTGCGCATGAGTCCCTTGCCGCGTGTCATCCGCCGACCAGCAGCGCGAGCGCGAGGCCGAGCACCATCTCGGCGATCACGGCCGCGACGACGAACAGCAGCGTGTTGACGACCGTCGGGCCGAGCCCCGGATCGCGTAAGCAGCGCTTCCCAGTTGCGGCCGCGGCGTGAACGCCCAGATCTCGCGTCCGCCTCGAAACTCGATCGTCGACACGCTCATGCGCAACAGGTTGACGATCGGATACGCGGTCAGCACGACGAACACGACGACTGCCGGCAGCAGGCTCCAGTGCTTGAAGTGGCGTTGATCCAATCGACGACGCCGCGTCTGCGTTGATCGGTTCATCGCCGCCAGTCGCAGCCCCGTCTCGGCGTCGAACAGGTGCACGTGCTCCGGTCGCACCGACAGCCGCACCGGCGTCGCCCGTGCGCGGCCGGCGTGCACGATCGATCGACGACGCACACGCGACCGTCGGCGGTTTCTACGAACACGTACGTCTCGTGACCGAGGTTCTCGATCGACGTCGATCGCGACCGTCGAGCGCCCCGTGTCGACGATCGCAACGTGCTCGGGGCGGAACGCCGCGCTGACGCGACGTCCCGGGATCGCACGCCGCGCCGAGCGATAGGAGGCCACCGCCCTTCGTCTTCACCGACCGCGCGCCTTCGAGCGATGCCTTCGACCACGTTGATCGACGGGGCGCCGATGAATCGCGCGACGTACAGCGTCTGCGGCACGTCGTAGACGTCGAGCGGCGCGCCGATCTGCTCGATGCGGCCCGCGTTCATCACGACCATCCGGTCGGCCATGGTCATCGCCTCGACCTGGTCGTGCGTCACGTAGATCGACGTCGCGCCGAGGCGCTGGTGCAGCGCGCGGATCTCGGTGCGCATCGCGATGCGCAGCTGCGCGTCGAGGTTCGACAGCGGCTCGTCGAACAGGAAGACCTTGGGATGGCGAACGATCGCGCGGCCCATCGCCACGCGCTGCCGCTGACCGCCCGAGAGCTGGCGCGGAAAGCGCTCGAGCAGATGCGCGAGGTTGAGCACGCCGGCGGTCTGGTCGATCTGCGGGGCGATCTCGGCCGCGGTCTTCTTGCGCAGCTTCAGGCTGAAGCTCATGTTGTCGCGGACGTCGAGGTGCGGGTACAGCGCGTAGCTCTGGAACACCATCGCGATGTCGCGCTCGCGCGGCTCGAGGTCGTTGACGCGCCGGTCGCCGATGACAGATGTCGCCGGACGTGATCGACTCGAGTCCCGCGATCATCCGCAGCAGCGTCGACTTGCCGCAGCCGGACGCGCCGACCAGCACCGCGAACTCGCCGTCGGCGATGTCGAGGTCGATGCCGCGCATGACGGAGACGTCGCCGAAGCGCTTCTCGACGTTGCGTACGCTTACGGCGGCCATGGCGACTCCGAAGGCGCGTGATGAAGCGCGGACGTGCGGCGAACGAAGCCCGCGACGTACGGCGTCCGGCTACTCGGGCAAGCGGCGCGCCGACGCCCGTCTTGCGGCCGCTCTTCTCGAAGATGGCCTTGATCTCGTTGCGCGGCCTGGTTCAGCGCCTTACCCGAGCGACAGCTCGCCGATCGACCGCCTGGTTGAGGCGCAGGCCGATCACCGCCTCGACCTGCGCGCCTTCCTGGTAGCCCAGCTCCTGCTTGGCCGTCTTCATGGTCTCGAGATACGCCGGCATCCAGCCCATGATCGGATCCTTGGCGAGATCGGACGCCAGCACGTCGGTGCGGTTGGGAATGCCGCCCGCCTTGGCGAACTCGTACTGCGCGTCGTAGGTCGTGAACCACTTCGCGAACGCGAGCGCCGCCTTCTTGCGCGCCGGAGTTGATGCCCTTCGGAATCGCGTAATTCCAGTTGCCGATCACGCGCGCCGTACTTGCCGTCGGCCGCGCGCGGAATCGGCACGGCGCTCGACCTTGCCGACCACCGCCGACTTTTTCGGGTCCTGCAGGTTGCCCCACGCGGCCACGACGAGCTGCGCCCTGCAGCGCCTTGCCGGTGGCAAGCAGCTGGATGATTTCCCCTTGGCTGATCGCGCCGGGATTGGGCACGCCGCACTTCTTCGCGACCTCGATGAACTGGTCGAGCGTCGCCTTGTTCTGCGGGCTGTTGAAGGTGACGGTGTAGTCGCCGTTCTCCGGGTCCTTCACGACGGTGCCGCCGCGGCTCACCATCCATTGCAACCATTCGTAGCGGATGCCGTTGCCGCGCTCGGTGCGCACGACCGCTCCGTAGGTCGCCGGCGGCTTGCTCAGCTTCGCGCACGAGTCGAGGATGTCCTGCACGGTCTTCGGCGGTGCGACGCCCGCGTCCTTCAGCGCGTCGACCCGGTAGATACCACACCGGCACGTTGCCGAGCACGGTGAACGCCATGAGCTTGCCGCCGTTCGCCGTGCGCCACCGCTTCTGCTCGTTCCAGTAGCCGGAGTCGTCGTAGGTCAGCACTTCCTTCGGCAAGTCGAACGTCGGCGTCGATCTCCTTGAACGGCGTCAGGAATCCGCCTTCGTACATCTCGATGGTCCACTGCGTGTCGAGCAGCACCACGTCGTACGTGCCGCCGCCGCCGCGCAGGTCGTTGCGCGCCTTGTCGAGCACGCCGCCGAACGGATTGACGTCGAGCTTGATCTTGTTGCCGGTCTGCTGCTCGTACAGCTCCACCATCTTGGTGAACGCCGGCAGCCACGGGGCCGACGGGCGTCAGGATCGTGATCGGCTCCTGCTTGCCGACGTCGGCGAACGGCTTGTTCTGCGCGATCGCGGCGACCGCAGCCACAAACGCGATGCCAAGGGCAATTCCCTTTAGAGCGCTGATCGCACGCATACACTCTCCTCGTTGGTTGGGTCCTTCATTCGATTAGATCGGCTGCACAACGAAATCCCGTGTGACCGGTGCTGCTGTCGCTATTGTTGTATGCTCGTGCCGCCACGCGATAGCGATTGCGGTTATCCAATCGCATCCTTGTACGGCTGACCGCGCTTCGCGTAGATGTCGAGGACGGTCTCGAACGGAATCACGCCGACACGGTCCGCCCATGCCTGCCATTCCTTGCTCAATTCCCTCACGATCTCCAAGTGGCGGTCGGCAACATTCTCGACCTCCGAGCGGTCGGACGACAAGTCGTACAGCTCCCAGGCGTACGAATGCTCCTGCGCGAGGCGCTGCCGCAGCGACGGATCGGCGCTGCCGGCCCAATAGCGCTTGACCTCGGGGTGCGCGCGCACGAGCTTCCATCGTCCGCGCCGAACCGCCGCGTTGCCGGTGTGCTCCCAGTACAACGTGGCATCCGGCACCGGCGTGCCGCGCAACGCCGGGAGCAGGCTGCGTCCCTCGCAGGGGACGATCGTGCGGCTGTTGTATTGCGAAGGGTACGTCGCGCCCGTCACTTCGAGAATTGTTGGGCAGCACGTCGACCAGTTGGAACGGTTCGCGCACGACGCTGCCGTTGCGCAAATGACCCTGTGGCCAATGCACGATGAACGGCGTCGCGATGCCGCCTTCGTGCGTCCACTGCTTGTAGTAACGGAACGGCGTGTTCGAGAGGTTGGCCCACGCACGACCGTAGCTTGCGTACGTGTCCTCGGCACCGGGAACGATCGAAGGCTCGTTGCCGATCCGCACGTTGCGGCCGTCGCGGGTCTTGAGGCGCAGGATATCCGATCGCTCCTTGAAGCGCTCGAGCTCGACGAGCGGCAACGCCTCGTCCGATGCGCCGTTGTCGGAGAGGAAGATGATCATCGTGTTGTCGAGCTCGCCGGTTTGCTTCGAGCGCCTCCAGGATGCGGCCGACCCCCTGATCGACGCGATCGATCTGCGCGGCATAGGCCTCCATGCGCTTCGCCTGCCAGTCCTTGTAGTTCGCATCGTTCCATGCCGGCTGCGTCGGGTCGCGTTCGTTAGCGCGGCCGAGTCGTCGAGGAGTCCCGCATCCCGCAGGCGCGCAAGCCTTCGCTCGCGCAGCACGTCCCAGCCCTCGTCGAACCTGCCACGGTACTTGGCGATGTCCTCGCTCGCGCGCGTGCAGCGGCCAATGCGGCGCGGTGTACGCCACGTAGAGAAAGAACGGCTGTCCCGATGCACGCGAGTCGCGGTCCCGGATGAACGCCTCGGCCTCGTCCGAAATGGCATCGGTATAGAAGAAATCGGGCTGCAGCGCTTCGTCCTCGACGTTGACTTCGCCGCGCATGAGCGTGCCTGGCTGGAAGAACGAGCCGCAGCCGGTCAACGTACCGAAGAATCGATCGAAGCCACGTCGGGTCGGCCACGCGTCGTTCGGCTTGACGATTTCCGCAGCGAGGTGCCACTTGCCGGAAAGGCAGGTCGCATAGCCCACTGACTTGAGGACCTCGGCTATCGTCACGCAGCGATTGTTGATGGTGCCTGCGTAGCCGCGCGGCCGGGTGTCGTTGGTGAGGATGCCGATCCCGGTCTGATGCGGATGAAGGCCGGTGAGCAGCGACGCGCGCGACGGGCTGCAGCGCGCGGTGTTGTAGAACTGCGAGAGCCGGACGCCATTCGTTGCCAGCCGATCGAGATTCGGCGTGCTGATCTCGCCGCCATAGCAGCCGATATCGGAAAATCCCATGTCGTCGACGAGCATGAGCACAACGTTGGGCCGCGCCATGAATCCTCCAGAGATGCCGCCATCGACGTTGCCAGTGGACTGTCAGCGTCAACAAGTGAAAAATACGTATCAATAGGGCTATTGCTCGAACTTGGGGTTGATGAGGTTTTCGAAGGAGAAGGTCTCATCCCACTTCTCTTGAGTCATGAGCCGGCGCTCAGTGACCACGATTTCGTGCAGCGACTTGCCGGTCTCGTAGCCCTCGCGCGCGATCTCGGCGCATTGCTTGTAGCCGAGCGACGGCTTCAACAGCGTTACGATCCCGAGCGAATTCAGCACCATGTCGCGCGAACGCTCGACGTTGGCGGTGATGCCGTCGATGCAGTGGACGCGCAGCGTGTCGACCGCGTTCTCCATTGCGTTGATCGACGTGAACAGCGCGAACGTAATCACGGGCTCCATGACGTTGAGCTGCAGCTGGCCGGCGGACGCCGCGAGCGTGACCGTGAGGTCGAGCCCGATGACGAGGAAGCCGACCTGGTTCACGACTTCGGGCATCACGGGGTTGACTTTGCCTGGCATGATCGAGCTACCCGGCTGCATCTGCGGAAGCTTGATTTCGTTGAGGCCGCAGCGCGGGCCCGAGGCGAGCAGTCGGATGTCGTTGCAGATCTTGGTGAGCTTTGCCGATGTGCGCTTCAGCACCCCCGAGAGCAGCACGTACGCGCCGGTGTCCGACGTCGCTTCGATCAGATCGCCGGCGAGTATGAACTTGGTGCCCGTGATCTCCGAAAGATACGTCGTGGCAAGCTCGGGATAGCCGGGGTGTGCGGTGACGGTGGTGCCGATCGCGGTAGCGCCGAGGTTGATCTCGTGCAGCAGCGCGCGTACTTCGGCGATGCGATGCACTTCTTCTCCGATGGTCGTGCCCCAGCCGTGGAACTCCTGGCCGAGCGACATCGGCACCGCGTCCTGGAGATGCGTGCGACCCATCTTCAGCACCTTCGCGAACTCCTCGCCCTTGGCGTAGAACGCGTCGCGCAGGCGCGACAGCGAGGCCATGTAGGCAGTGAGCCGCAGGATCAACGCCAGGCGGAATGCGGTGGGGTACACGTCGTTGGTCGACTGCCCGAAGTTGACGTGATCGTTGGGGTTGACGTACTGGTATTCGCCCTTCTTGTGACCGAGCGATTCCAGCGCCAGGTTCGCGATCACCTCGTTCGCATTCATGTTGGTCGACGTGCCGGCGCCTCCCTGGATGAAGTCGGTGACGAATTGATCGCGCATCTCGCCGGCGATCAAACGGTCGCAGGCGCTGACGATAGCATTGGCGATCCGCACGTCGAGCACACCCAGGTCGCGATTCGCGAGCGCCGCCGCCTTCTTCACGTAGCCGAGCGCCTTGACGAAGTACGGCTCGCTGCCCATCGGTATGCCGGTGATATGGAAGTTCTCCATCCCGCGCATCGTCTGCACACCGTAGTACTTGTCGCCGGGAATGCGCTTCTCGCCCAGGAAATCCTTCTCGATGCGGTGTTCCATTGGTCCTCCTGCGCTCGCCACGGTGATAGTTCTTGGCTCCACGGCGTGATGGATATTGCAGCCGTACTGACGAACAAAGCTCGCCCCCTCCGTTCACCAACTGCCTTGACGCGAAGCTTTCGAGAGATCGAAGCGGGGAGGCCACTGATTGAAGCAGGCCGCCTCAAATCGGCAGGAACGCCGCTGCCGCGACAGTTTGCACGACCCGACGAATAATCCTGTTCGTCCTCTGGGCAGCGATGTCCGCCATCACGTCCTGGTAGGCGATCATCTTTCCGAACTCGCGCTCGAACGAGAGATTGGGCACATCCCCGTATCCTTCGTTGGACACGATCAACGGGTTACCCCGAGCATCGTGCGCGTTGGTGAGTTTCCATGCTGCGATCTCGATGTTGCGCGCGGAGTTATACAACTTCTGCGGATCGAGGGTATCGGTGAAGTAGAACTCGGTCTTGCCGTTATACGAGAGAAATATCATGCTCGCGAGGCCTACGCTGAACGCGAAAATTCGGTCGCCGGAATACTCAGGCTTCAAGGCGAGGATGATGGCGTCGGTGCTCCGCACATTGCCGAGCTCCGGGAAGCGAAATTGCAATCGGGCGTCGAACGCCCGCGCAACCGCCGCATCCATGCTGGAGTAATTGCCTTTGCGCCACTCGCGAGGGTTTCGCCGATATAGCTTCTCCATCAGCAGACGTGCCGAGGCGAGGCATTCGCGCGCATGGGCTTCGGCCGCGATGTCGATGTCTGCTTTGGCGACATCGGATGGTCGGAACGCCTGCTCCGCAGGTTGCTGGCGCTTTCCCGTGCTCGGAGCCGATGGCGGGAATACCGGCTCCGTCGTGCAGCCGATGACAATGGCGCAAAGCGCAAACATGGAACAGGCGGAGATTCCCGGCTGCGCCGACACCCAGGCATTTCTCATTTCCTGTTCCCGGCGGAAGCGGCGCACGGCGCTCTGGTGAAATGACGGGTGGGCTGTTCAACTATACCCCATTGGGGGAGAGAATCGTCATTCTGTAATAGCGCCTCCGATACCACGTATCATTGGCGCGGGAGCACGGCGGTTTGAGGGGGAGAGAAATTAATCGGGCCTTCTGCACTTTGTGGTGCGTGCTGACGCTGCCAGTCGCGCTGGTGTTTGCGCCGATTACCGCGGCCGGAGAAGGCGCGGCGACTCCGGCGGTCACTGCGGGCGCGTCGCCCGCTGCTCCCGCCGCCGCGCAACCCGCGATCACGCTGTACGACATCGTGGGTGAGCTCGCGCGTACCGACACCCTGCGGCGCGAAATCGCTACGACCCTGCGTGCAACGTCCAACCTGCCGGCGCTCACCGCGCCGCTCGACGCGCCCATTCTCCCCCCCGAGTTCCTTGCGCTCGAAGAACGTCCCGATCCCTCGACGCGCGCCCGGTACATGGAGCTCCAGGCCCTCGACGTGCACATCCGCGAGCGCGCGCATGCGCTCGAAGGGCTGACGGTGGAGCTTGGCCGGCTGACCCAGAAGCTGGTCGCCGATGTCGACCGACTCGATCGCGAGGCAGCGCTGTGGCCCGAGCGCGCCCGTGTAGCGCGCGAACGAGAGGCTCCCGCCGATGTGCAACGCAGCTTTGAAGCGGTGGAGCCTCAATTGGCAGCGTTGCGCAAGACCCTCATCGATCGCCGCGACCAGTTCCTCGTCGCGTATGAGCGTGCCATTCGAATGCAGTCTCAGGTCGAGGCGTTGCTTGCCCGTGTTGCGGAACGTCGCGTGGGGCTCAGGATCGATTTACGCGCCAGCAGGACCTCGCCAGTCTGGGCACCGGGCGCAGTCGGCTTTCCGCTGGACGAGCTCCGTGCGAACTCGCACTTGATGCGCCTGGAGCTCGTCGATTACCTTCGCCGCCACGGCGACCGCGCCGGCGTGCTGTTCGTCGTCCTGACCGTCCTCAGCTACCTGTTCCTGCGCCGACCGCCCGTCACCGGAGCACGGCGCGCATCGACGCCGCGGCTTTCCGCAGGCATCGCCACGTGCGGCGCACTCACGATCGCGCTACCGTGTACGGTGCTCCTTTCACCCCCTGCGCCCTTCGTCTTCTACCGACTCGTCTGGTTCGTCTTCCCGCTGGTTGCAGCGGCGGTGGCAACGCGGACCTTTGCAAAGGCGATTCCAGCCACTGCGTGGACGGCGGGCTTCGCCGTATTTCTCAACGAGTTGCGGGTGCTCGCGGAGCTGAGCCCGGCGACCGATTGGCTGCTGCTCGCCGTCCAGATTGTTCCGTTCGTGATCGCGCTCATTCACGATTTGCGGCGCGGTGCGCTATCGGTCTTTCTGCCGCGGTGGTCGCCGGTGCTGCTGAACAGGTGCGTCCACGCGATCATCATCTTCCTGGCGATCGCGCTCATCGCCAGCATGTTGGGCTATGCGGGGATTGCCAAGGGCATCCACGCGGTCGCGCTGATCGCGCCTGGATTCGTACTTATGTTTTCAGCGCTGGCTTGGACCCTCGTTCGTGCCTTTGCCGGGTTGCTTTCCACGCCACTGGCCCGAAGCTTTCGCAGCGTCCGCGAACGTGGCGATGCGATGCTTCGCACATTGCATTGGGTCGTGACACTGGTCACATGGGCAGTGGGTATCCTGACGTTCGCGGTGTCGTACTCGGCGCTCGACGATGTCATCCGCATAGGCACGTTCATCGCAACCGCGAGCGTCAGCGCCGGCGATGTGACGATCACGCTCCACGCGATCCTCGCGGCGCTCGCCGTGGTAGCGCTGACCTGGATTGTGACCAAGGTGGTGCGTTTCGTTCTCGATCACGAAATCCTGCCGCGCATCGATCTGCGGGCAGGCGTGCCG
Source organism: uncultured beta proteobacterium (assembly GCA_963724975.1). GTDB lineage: Bacteria > Pseudomonadota > Gammaproteobacteria > Burkholderiales > Casimicrobiaceae > CAIWHR01. Next base: position 159,093 of record CAVRXB010000011.1, read on the forward strand.
GTCGCGATCTCGACGATCGTCGGCTACGTGCTGGTCGTAACGGGTTTTGTACTCGCATTGGCCGCGCTTGGCATCGACCTCACCAAGGTCACGCTGCTCGCCGGAGCGCTCGGAATTGGCGTCGGGCTCGGATTGCAGAATGTCGTCAACAATTTCGCTTCGGGACTCATCCTGATGCTCGAGCGTCCCATTAACATCGGCGACCAGATCGATCTCGGCGGCGTCGTGGGCGAAGTCAAGCGCATCGGCGTGCGCTCGTCGACGATCCGTACGTCCCAGGGGGCTGAAGTGATCGTCCCCAACGCCGATCTCGCATCGAAACAGGTGACCAACTGGACGCTGTCCGATCGCGCGCGGCGTTATGAGATCGACGTGAGCGTTGCATACGGAAGCGATCCGCAGCGTGTCCTGCGGCTGCTGGAGAACGCCGCCGCCGAGGTTCCGGAGGTGCAGAAGGTGCCCGCGCCGCGCGCGCTATTTACGGGGTTTGGCGGTAGCTCGCTCGACTTTCGCCTCTTCGCCTGGGTCGAGAGTCTCGACGTGGGCTTGCAGGCGCAAAACGGCTTGCGAATGGCTGTACTTCGAGTCCTCGACGGAGCAGGCATCGAGATTCCCTACCCGCAGCACGACCTCCGTATCCGTTATGCGGCGCCCGACGTGCCGCCGGTGACCAAGACCCCCTGAGCCGAGCGGGCAGCACGACGATTGCTGAGTTGGTGCGGTCGAGCGACGCCTCAGGTACATCCTCGCAGGAAATAAACGAGCAGCAGAATCGGGATCGGCACGCCAATCAGCCACGCCAGTGCATAACCCCAGCGGCCCTGCTGATGTCGCCGCAATGCGGGGATGCGACGTGCGAGCTTCGCGAATGTGCTGTCCATGCGTTTCTCCTGATGATTTGTGGCACGAACGGTCGTTGCGATTCAACGTTGCGGGCCAATTGTTCGGTTCGATCCCCGCCGTCACTGTCAGCGCACACCCGCAGTTGTTGTAGGACCGTCTCCTCATCGCCGTCGCAGCGATGCGCCGTTAATCGTGCAGGGTCGCGCACGGGCGATGGCCGTAGCAAGCGGTGCTCGCGAAGGCCAGGTCCAGATCTCGCGGCAGCGCTCGGTGCGCGAAGTCTTGCAGCCGAATGACCGGCAGTCGGCCGTCCGCGGCCGGCGCAGTCCCTATGTTGGGTAGTCGCTTCCCAGGCTGACCGGTTCCCAGCTTTCGATTTCGTGCGCCAGCGATTTCATCTTCGCGCGAATATGCCCCAGCGCCTGGGCGCCGAGCACCAACCGCAACGGTGGCGACGGCGAAACGACGGCGGCGATGATGGCGGCGGCGCCGCGCACGGGATCGCCTGACTGCTTGCCGCTGCTCGCTTGAACGGTGGCCCGGCGTGCGCCCACGGTATCGGCGTAATCCGCGATGCGCACGGAGGGAGCGCCCTGTGCGTTGTCAACGAACCGCGTCCGGAACGGCCCAGGTTCCACCAGCAGCACCTTGACGCCGAGGGGCGCGACCTCCTTCGACAACGCCTCGGACACCGCCTCGACGGCGAACTTGGTTGCCGCATAGAAACCGGACCCCGGATGGGCGACCAGCCCGCCGACTGAGGAAATATTCACGATGAAACCACTACGGCGCGTGCGCATCGACGGCAACAGCGCCTGCGTCAGCGCGACGAGTCCGAAAAAATTCGTTTCGAACATGGCGCGCACCGCCAGCTCGTCCCCTTCCTCGATCGGCGCGTAGTAGCCATAGCCCGCATTGTTGACGAGCACGTCGATTGCACCGAAAGCGCGTTCGCTCGCCCGGACGGCATGCTCGATCTCGGTTTTCTTGGTCACGTCGAGCGCCAGCGCGAGCGCGGTATCCGGATAGGCAGCGGCAAATTCCTGCAGTGTCGCCGGATCGCGCGCGGTCAACACAACGCGAAATCCGCGCTCCAGCGCCTGCCGTGCGAGCTCGCGTCCAAATCCGGTGGAACATCCGGTGATGAACCACACCGGCGGCGCCGGATTTGTGCTGGTCGCAGGCATTATTCGCTCTCCGCTCTATAGGGCCGCGCGAGCTCCGCGCGTCACGTGCTCGCTATTCGAAGCACTGGAATTCGAGCACCTCGGTCGGATCCTGTTCGTGCGGATGGCCAAAGCTGCAATAGCCGTGTCCGCGCAATCGCCATTCCTCCCGACGAAGCATCATTTCGGCCTCGCCCTCGACGCGCACATAGGTGCCGTTGGAACTGTGGTCGACGAGGACGAAGTTGTCACGGCGCCGCTCGATCCGGGCGTGCATTCGCGACGCCATTCGATCGACGATGACGAGGTCGTTCGCGGCATCGCGGCCAAGCGCGAAAATCCCGGTGGACTCACCGAGCTCGATCATTCGGCTGCCGTGCACGAGCCGGACCCGTTGCGGGCGCGCGACGCGCCGCGGCGAAAGTGCCGTCAGCTCATCGGCGGTCTCCTGCCAAAGGAGCTCGTAGATGGCGACATCCTTCTGCTTGCCCTTGATCGTCAGCGAATCGAGGTCGCGGGTTCCCGCGCGCACCGGGACCGACAGCTCGGCGACGGTCTGCGCCGTAGTAATGATCTGTCCGCCACTCGCGAGCTCCGTCATGCGCGCGGCGATGTTCACCGCGTCGCCGTAGACATCGCCCGCATTGGTGATCACCGGGCCGTAGTGAAATCCGAGGTGCATCGACACCGTCGTCCCGCTTTCCGTGCGCAGCGCGGCAATCCGGGTCTGGACGTCGCACGCGGCACGCGCGGCGTGATCGGCAGTCGAGTAGGTGGTCATCATCTCGTCGCCGATCGTCTTGATGACCTGACCGCCTTGTTCCTTGCAAACGTCGGCGACGATTGCGAGACAGCGCTCCACGATGGTGCGCGCTTCCGCATCGCCCAGAGTTTCATAGAGCCTGGTGCTGCCGCTCACGTCGGCAAACAGGATCGCGAGGTTGGCGTTTGTCGGACTCATGCGTCAACGACGCAACGGACAAAGCATAAAAGTATAAGACAAGACGCGGTGCTTCGCTGCACCTTCTGCCTCGTCGCTCCTCTCACCAGAGGAGGAAGCCCCGGCTTTCTGGCATACTTCCGGCCCAAACGCCGCGACCGACGCAGCAGCGCTGCGCCGCACGGACGACGTCAGCCGCGAGAGCCGGACCATGGAAGAAGTAGGGCGTTATCAGGTCGATCAGATGGTGGGCGAGGGCGCCATGGCCCGAGTCTACAGGGCCTATGACCCCAAGATCGACCGCACGCTGGCAATAAAGTTGCTGAAGTCGCATCTGCTGACCGATGACGAGTACCGCGTCAGGTTTTTCCGCGAGGCGAAGGGCGCCGGCATTCTTTCCCACCCGAACATCGTCACCGTGTTCGACGTGGGCGAGGAGGACAACCATCCATTTCTGGCGATGGAGTGGGTCGAGGGCACGACGCTTGCCGACGTGCTCAAGGAAGGGCGCAAGTTCACCGCCAAGGAGGTCGTCGAAATCGGCATCCAGCTGGTCCGCGCGCTCGATTACGCGCATCGCAAGGGCATCGTCCATCGCGACGTCAAGCCCGGCAACGTGATGCTCGTGAAGGATTCGTTGACCGTAAAGGTCGCCGATTTCGGCATTTGCCGGATCACCGAGGCCGACACGCACGTTCAAGGGCAACAAACGCAGATGGGCGATGTGCTCGGCACTCCGCACTACATGTCGCCCGAGCAGGTCCTGGGCGAGAAAGTGGATTCGCGCTCGGATCTCTTCTCCGCCGGCGTCGTTCTCTATCAGCTCTTGACCGGCGCGTTGCCGTTCGAAGGCGATTCGCTGATCAGCGTCGCCTTCAAGATCACGAAATCCGATCCGCCCTCGATCGACAAAGTGCGGCCCGAGTTGCCGCTCGCTTTGCGTCGGGTGATCGATCGTGCGCTCAAGAAGCAGCCGGAAAAGCGCTACCAGACGGGCGAGGAATTCGCGCAGGCGCTGATCGCCGTCGGTCGAGACCTGACCGAGGACGAAGCGAAAAAAGGTTCGGGCAGCGGCATCACTCTCTCGGTCCGCTGGGCGTTGATGATGGCCGCGCTGGTCGCGGTAACGATGACGCTGACCGCCGCCGTGCTCTACCAGCGCCAATACTCCGCGATGCTGGACCAGGTGAAGAGCTACGGAGGCTCGCTCGCCAAGCTCGTCGCCACCGAGATGGCCGTTCCGCTGCTCTCGGAAGACTGGGCATCGATCGACGTTTTCATCCAGGAGACGACGTCGCGCCAGAATTTCGACCATCTGCTCGTCATCGATTACCAGGGTGTCGTACGCGGCACCAGCGATCCCGCGCTGCTCAACGCCAAGTACACGCCGCCCGACGCGAAGCCGTTGGATTCGTTGGATCCCGGCATCGCCGTGCAAAGCGAACGCGTCGCCGACGGCCGGACCGTGCTCGATTTCATGGCGCCCGTCCTCTTCCAGGGCAAGGAGATCGGAAAGGTGCGGCTCGGGATTTACGAAGCCCCGCTCGCCAAGGTCGCGAATCTCATGCTCGTGCTGCTCGCCATCCTGACCTTGGTCACCGTTGCGGCGGTCGCCGGCGGGACGTATCTGCTCGCGCAGCGCCTGGCGGGTCCGATCCGCGTGCTGCGCAGTTCGCTCGACGAGCTGGCGCACGGGCGCTACGACTATAGGATCAGCGACCCGCGCACTGACGAAATCGGGCAGCTGTTCGCGGAGTTCGACCGCACGGCCGAAGCACTGGAAAAACGCCACGAGCACCCGGATGGCACGCAAGGCGCCGCGAAGACGAAGTAGCGATTTCGCGGCGTGGCTCGCGTTGGTCACGGCGTTGGCCATCGGCGGTTGTGCAACGCCGCCGCACCCGGCAGTCGAGCCCGATGCCGCGCAGGAACGAGGGCCTGTCGTTGCACAGGACGACGATTTTTCGATCGTCATCGCCAAGGCGGGAGATACCGCCGACACACTGGCCCAGCGTTATCTCGGCGATCCGCGCAAAGGCTGGTGGATCACCGAGGCCAATGGCGGCGAGCCGAGGTCGGGCCAGGTGGTCGTGATCCCGTTGAAAATCCGCAACCGGATCGGCGTTTACGCGGATGGCTATCAGGCAGTTCCCATCCTCTGCTACCACCGGTTCGGTGGTCGGGGGAGCAAGCTGACGGTATCGCCGGCCGCCTTCGCCGCGCAGATGAACTATCTCGCCAAGAATGGCTATCACGTGCTGCCGCTGGCGCGGATCGACGAGTTCCTTGCCGGTCGCACGCCGCTGCCGGCGAAGAGCGTCATCATCACGATCGACGACGGTTACCGGTCGACCTACGACGTCGCGTTTCCAATCCTGAAACAGCACGGCTTCCCGACGACCGTTTTTCTCTACAGTGACTTCGTCGGCGCCGGCGATGCGCTCACCTGGACGCAGATGAAGGAAATGGCGGCTTCCGGGCTCGTCGACATCCAGCCGCATTCGAAGACCCACGCCAACCTGACGCTGCGCCTCCCCGACGAAACGGAAGCTCGCTATCGCGATCGTGTACGGCGCGAAGTTGACACGCCGATTGCGCTGATCAAAGAGCGCCTCTTGCTCCCCAGCACGAGCTTCGCGTATCCGTACGGGGACGTAAACGAGATCGTCGTCGATTTGCTCGCGCGGCAAGGCACACAGAAGGGCGTGACTGTGACGCCGGGCGGCAACGGGTTCTTCTCCTACCCCTACATGCTCCGGCGAACCATGGTGTTCGGCAACGACGATCTCGATGCGTTCAAGGCGAAGCTCAACACGTTTGTCCGGACTGCGGGCAGGTGATGCGGGCATGCGCCTGGCTTTTGTCGTGCTGCCTCGCGCTGCTTGCAGCGTGCGCGGAGATTCCGACGGCGCCCTCGCGGCCGGCTGAAGTCGCAAAGGTTTCGCCGACCGACGCCGCGATCGCTTCCGCCATCGCCGCGCACCGGCAGAAGGCAGAGCGTGACACGGCAGCCGGAGATTTGTCCGCTGCGGCGCGCGAGTGGCAAATTCTCACGCTTCTTGCGCCCGGCGACGCGCAGTACGGCGCCCGTCTGCAGGCGACGCGGGCAGCGATTGCGCAAGGCGTTCGCGAACAGCTGCAGATCGCCAATGCGGCGCTGCGCAGCGGCGACCAGGAGCGAACGGGCGTCGCGATGCTGAAGGTGCTATCGCTCGATCCCGACAACGCGGAAGCGATGAAGGCGCTGCGCGACATCGATCGGCAGAAGTTATCGCGCATCCAGAACAATCGCGCGGCGCGCGCAGGCCAGGCGTCCACTACGGGCGCGGCGCGTCCGGCGCCCGGATCCGCGGCGACTGCCGACGCGAGCGAGTCCTACGACATCGACCAGACGATCGAAATATTCCGGGCAGGCGACGTTGACGGCGGGCTCAAGGAAATGCGCGCGTTCGTCGATGCCAACCCCAACAACCAGGCGGCGCGGCAGCGGATTGCGAGTGTCGTCTACGAGCGCGCTCGGGAAGCGGAAAGTAAAGGGCTCTCGCGAACAGGCGTTGATGCTGTATGAGCAGGCATCCGCGTTGCGCGGCAAGCCGCTTCCCGAATGGAACGATCAGGCGCGGAAACTACGCAAGGTGCTATCCGACGACTATTACGAGAAAGGTATGCAGGCCTACCGCACGGACACGGCATCGGCGATCAAGCTTTGGGAGACGAGCCTGCGCTACGATCCGCAGAATCGCAAGGCCGCGGCGAAGCTCATGGAAGCAAGACTCGCCGACGACAAGCTGAAGCGCATCCGGCAGGAGAGCAGGACGCAGTAGCAGCGTCCGTCAGTTGGCCGCGCCGAACTTCTCGCTCATCCTCTTCTTGAGATCGAGCGCCCGATCGCGCTCGAGCTTGGCCTTCTGATTGGCGGGATCGAGCTCAAGGATGCGATCCCATTTGCTGATCGCGAGATCGAGGTTCTGCCGCTGAAACGCCTGCGTTGCCTCGCGATCGTAGCTGCGGATCAATGCGCTCTTCGCGGCGTCGCGTTGCGAAACGGCGTCCCGGTTGGTGGGGTAACGCGACGCTGCGTCGCTGAACGTCGCATAGGCCGCCTCCAGATTGCCGGCGGTCTGCTGCTGGCGGCCTCGCTGCATCAGCGCCGCAAGGTCGTTGCTCGGCGGCGGCGCGACATCCGCGGGCGTTGCTCTGACCGCTGCTTCAGGCACGGGTACTGCACCCGGTGGCGGTGCCCGACCGGGTATCTTGATGACTTGCCCCGCCGCCAACCGACTCGGGTTGGAGATGTCGTTGTACTTGGCGAGGATATAGAAACGGAATCGATCGCCGAGATATTGCTGCGCCAGCTTCGACAGCGAATCGTCGCGCGCAACGGTATAGCGAAAAAAAGTCGCCCCAAGTTCCTTCTGGGCGTCGGCGGCGATCTGGTCGTTCATCTTTTTCGCGATGTCGTTGGCCGGATCGAGAGAAAGCGCTTTCGCCAGCGTTTGCCGTGCGGCAATCTCGTCGCCGTTCTGGAGCTGGTCGACGGCTTCCAGAGCCAGTTTTTGCGCCTGTGCCTTCGCTTGCGCGGGCGTAAGCTCCGGCTCGGCCGGCCGCTGCACCGCGGGTGGCGTGGCGGCGGGAGGCGGCGCGGCGGGAGCCGCCACCGCATCCTTCTTGGGCTGCTCCGCACATCCCGCGACGAGCACCGCGGCCACGATGGCGATGCGGGAGGCAAGCCAGATCGCCAAGGACAGACCGTTGTTCATTTCGTTGCGCATGGCTTTCGGTTCTCGGGAAGCGCCGTGAGCCGGGAGGCCCGACGAGTAATTCTGCACTGAGTTGGTACAACTGCCAACCTGCCGGCATCTCCTATAAGATATTGCTTCGTCTTCATGCTGCGCAGCGTCGTCGATGCTTGCCCCCACGCCGCAAACCGTCATGAAGCCGTCATCGAAACTTTCCAAGGCAGGAATCGTGAATCGTTCAACTATCGCACTATGTGTCGTCGTCGGCCTGATGGCGACGGGTGCCGCCGCGCAACAGGCGCCCAATACGCTTGGCAAGATCAAAGGCGCGAAATCGATCAACGTCGCGTATTCGCCGGATTCGCTGCCATTCTCGTTCGCGGAAGCCGGCAAGGACCCGCAGGGTTATTCGATCGACATCTGCAAGCGGGTCATCGCGCAAATCGGGCGCGCGGTGAGCGAGCCGAACCTCAAGGTGAACTGGCTTGCCGGTTCGACGCCCGAGCGGCTGCAGATGGTAGCGACAGGAAAAGCCGACCTCGAATGCGCGAACACCACGCAGACCCTGGCGCGGCTCGCCAACGTCGACTTCTCGGGACTCACTTTCATCGATGCCGGTGGCTTCATCGTGCGGACCGATACGACGATCAACAAGCTGTCCGACATGGGAGGCAAGAAGATCGCTGTGCTGAAGGGGACGACCACTGAATCCCGTCTCAAAGCTGCACTCGAGCGACGGCTCGTCAATGCCACGATGGTCCCCGTCGATACCGGCAACCAGGGAATCGCCATGTTGGACGCGGGCACCGTCGACGCGTATGCAGGGGACAAGATCAAGCTGGTCGGCCTGGCTCTCGTGTCGAAGGATCCGACCAAGCTCGCGATGATCGCCGAAGAGCTGTCGTACGAGCCTTATGCGATGGCACTGCCGCGCGGCGATTCGGCGTTGCGGCTCGAGGTGAATCGCGCGCTGACGCAGGTCTATCTCGGTGGCGAAATCGAGACGATCTTCGGGCAGTGGCTGGGCGCGCTGGGCCGTCCGAGCGGCCTGCTGACGGCCATGTACCTGCTGTATTCGATTCCGGAGTGAAGATGCGACAAAGAAGGCTGATGAACGCGACAACTTGGCGGCATCCGGTCGCCGCACTCGCCGCCGTGTTCATGCTGCTGACGGCGGGGTGTAATACGCCGCCGGCGTATCAAGTGAGCGAGCCGACCGCGGGTCGCACGGGCCGTGTCGAATCGATCAACACGCAGACGGTGCAGAACGTCCCCAACGCGGTCGGCGCAATTGGCGGCGCGCTGATCGGCGGCGGCCTCGGCAGCCTCGTTGGCGGCGGTACCGGACGCACGGTGGCGACGGTGGTGGGCGCGGTGGGCGGCGGCTTCGTCGGCAACGAAGTTGCGAGCAAGAACACGACGCTCGTGTGGGTGATCGGCGTCCGTTACGACGACGGGACTTTTGCGACGATCCAGCAGACCGCGGATCCCGGATTGCGGATCGGCGACCGGGTGCGCGTAACGTCGAGCGGCATCCAGCTGCTGCGCTGACGCCGGCACCGGCCCGCGGCGTGAGCGGCGGAGAGGGACCCGAGCGCGAAAGCGCGCAGAGGATCGGAGCAATCGCGAGTAACGACGCGAGCCGGGAAGCAGGGGCCCCACGCGCGGGTAGCGCGCGGGGGCGCGCGCGAGCGATGGCCTTGGACCGTTTTCTTTCTCGGCCTCTTACTGACGGCATTCGGCTCGGCTTACTACCATCTGGCACCGGACAACGAGCGGCTGTTCTGGGACCGGCTGCCGATGACAATTGCCTTCGCGGGACTCGTCGCGAGCCAAATCGTCGACCGCTTGAGCGTGCGTGTCGGGATTGCGCTGCTCGTTCCGCTGCTGGTCGCCGGCGCGGCGTCCGTCATCTACTGGCGGTGGACGGAGCGCATGGGCGCCGGTAATGTCGCGCCGTATGGAATTCTGCAAGGTTATGCGGTCGTGGTGATGCTGCTGCTCGCGATCCTGGAGCGATCCCGCTATACCCGCGGCAGCGATCTCTACTGGATCTTCGGATGGTATGTGCTGAGCAAGCTGTTCGAAACATTCGACGAGGCGGTATTTGAGCAGGGCCATGTCGCCAGCGGCCATACCTTGAAGCACCTCGCCGCAGCGGGATCGGGTTTCGTTGCGTGCTTCATGCTGATGCACCGTACACTGCGGGCGGATCGAGGTCCGTCGAGGAACCCGGCTGATGAGTCCATCTGACATTCCGCGTGCATGCGTCATCGGCCATCCGATCGCGCACTCTCGATCCCCGCTGATTCACGGGCATTGGCTTTCCACGCTTGGAATCGCGGGCGCCTATGAAAAGGTGGACGTGTCGCCCGAAAGGTTTCCGGCGTTTCTGTCGAATCTGCGCGCGCACGGTTACATCGGTGCCAACGTCACTGTTCCGCACAAATTGACCGCATATCAATTGGTGGATCAGCGCGACGCGGCGGCGGAAGCGACCGGCGCGGTCAACACAGTTTGGTACCAGGGCGACGCGCTCCACGGCGGCAACTCCGACGCGCACGGATTCGTCGCCAACCTTGACGATACCGCACCGGGATGGGATATCGCCGATGGTCGAGCGGTCGTGCTCGGTGCGGGAGGAGCGGCGCGCGCCGCCGCGTTTGCGCTCGTCACGCGGGGTGTCGCCGTCGCCATCGTGAATCGCACCGCGCAACATGCGCGAGATCTCGCAGCGCGCATCGGCCACGGCATTTCCGCGCACCCAATCGAGGAATTGCCGCAACTGCTCGAGGATGCCGACCTGTTTGCGAACTGCACCTCGCTCGGCATGGTGCATCAGCCGCCGCTCGAGATCGATCTTCGCCCGCTCAAGCGTGATGCGGTGGTGTGCGACGCCGTCTACGTGCCGCTGGAGACCGGCCTCCTGGCAGCGGCCTCCGCACGCGGCCATCGAGTCGTCGACGGCTTGGGCATGCTGCTCCAGCAGGCAGGCTACGGGTTCCGAAAATGGTTCGGGGCAACACCGGTCGTGACGCCGGCGCTGCGCGCGTTGATCGAGGCGGATCTCGGGGCGACTTCGCCACGGCGCTGACGCTCGAGTTGCTCAGTGGCGTATCAGCGGGCGGAAATCGAGCCAGGCGCAAAGCGCATTCTTGAGTGCGACACCCGCGCGCCAGAATCCCGCGTCCTCCGGATCGAGCATCGCGGCGTGCCGGAGGATCGTGTCGTACGCCTGCTTCTTGGCGTCGAAATTGACCGCAGGATCGGCGATCGCGTCGCGAAAGTGGTCGACTTCCGAGACGAACTGTCCGGCGGCGATTCCAACACCTGACTTGTGGACGCCCATTCCCATGGCGTGCCTCCAATGCGTTAGCTTGCCACGACCAACGCAAGGACCGTACCAGCATGGCGGGAACGGAAGTCAGGCTAACGAGCGGCAGGCGAGGAATCGAGTGTTACGCGTCCGATGCGCTTTGGAATCGCGCACGAAATCAACGCTTCGCGTGTAGGTGTCGGGCGGCTTTCGACGTGCGTTCAGCCGGCCGAGCGCCCGGGCGGGGCCGACGCCGGCGCGTCGTCCGCCGACGCGCTGCGCCACCGCGTCCACCAGGCCTTCGCGTCTTCACGGGTCCAGGGCGGAAGGTCCAGCGCGTCGAGCGCTGCCACGATCTCGGCAACGCTTGCGGGTCGATCTGCCGGCGCCTTTTCGAGACAGCGGGCAATGAGATCGTCGAGCGCCTGCGGAATATCGTCAGCGAGTGAGGATGCTCGTGGCGCGGGCACGGAAAGCGTGGCACGCAGCAGCGCGGCCTGATCGGGATCTACGAACGGTGGACGCCCGGTGACGAGGTAGAACAGGATGCCTCCGACCCCGTAGATGTCCGCACGCGCGTCGACGCTCGCTGGGATGCCCGATGCGCTCGGGTGCCATGTACGCGGGCGTTCCGAGCAGGCGCAACTGCTGCGTCAGCATCCGCTCGTCGTCGGGTTGCGCAACCTCATCGGGGCCCCCGATCCGCTTGACGATTCCGAAATCGAGCAGCTTGACGAAATCGTACTCGCCGCCGCGTTCGGTGAGCATGACGTTGTCGGGCTTGACGTCGCGGTGGACAAGGCCCTTGCCGTGTACTTCGGCAAGCGCGGCACAGATTTGGCGGACGATGTGGCGCGTGCGAGCGAGAGGTGGAATAGCGTCGCGGCTGACGAGCTCGTCGAGCCCCAGGCCGTCGAGATATTCCATCGCGTAGTAGAACAAGCCGTCGGACGTGTGGCCGAAGTCGTAGATCTCGATCGTGTTCGGATGCTCGAGCGAGCTCGCGAGCCGGACCTCGCGCTCGAAACGGGCAAGCAGCTCGTCGGTGGCGAGGTGGCGCTTCACGATCTTGACTGCCGTGGGCCGCTTCAGCAGCGCATGACGGGCGAGATACACCGTCGCCATGCCGCCTTCCGCGAGCTGGCGCTCCAGCCGATAGGCGCCGATCCGCCTTCCGGCTCCGGGATCGCGCGAAAGGCGCCACAACGCGAGTGTCGACCAAGCGGCCCAGCCCGCGGTGAGCACCAGCATCGTCAGTGCACCCGCAAACATGTAACGGACATAACGGAGCGGCGCATACGCTTCGTCGACGCCGATCTCCGCCACGATGCCCATTCGCTCTTCGCGTAACCAGCGCCACGCCCCGATCACTTCGGCACCACGGTAATTGCGGTACGGATCGAGCAGCACGCCTTGCAGCGGCGTTCCAGGGGGACCCGCTGCTGCGGCAAGCGCCGCCGCCGCCCCTTTGGTCAGTGGCCATTCGTCGGTGTGGTCCTGCACGGGGCCGCCGGCCGGGAGTTCTGCACCGGGATCCTTGACCTTGATTTGAAAGGCCGCGCCTTTATCCTCGTCCCGCGGAAGCAGGCCTGCGGCGCGCATTCCGCGGGTGGTGCGGATTTCGGACAGCAGCGTGCCGCTCTCGTCGAACGCATACGCTTCGCCCGTTTCCCCGGGTCGCGCAGCAGTGAGGATACTTTCGAAGTCCGTGTCCACGTAGGTTGCGAATCCGAGAGCCGCCACTGCCGCGCCCGTCGCGTCCCGCACCGGCGTTTCGACCCACGCGAGCGGTCGCTTGCCAAGAAAAGGCTGCGCCGCGACCAGCTGCGAGTCGGCAGCGAACGGACGAATGAACTGGGTATGACCTTCGAAAACCTGGGCGAGCTGCGGCGCCGCGGTGCGCGGCCGCACCGGCGAGCCGCACACGCCATCGAGCGTAGAGGCGATGATGCGCCCGCGCCGATCCACGGCATTCACGGCAACCACGCCTTCGTCACGCAAAATCGGCGCGAGCACTCTGCGCCATTCCGCATCGGTGTCCCCGCGACACACTTCGGCGAGTGCATCGGCGCGCCGGCTCGCCAAGCGGGCGAGCTCGAGCGTCGTCTCGCGAAGCTGCGGATCGCGTGCCCATCGCGCCGCATCGGTGCGGCGCTCATCGATGAACACCTCCAGCGACTTCGCCTTCGCATCGAGCAGCGCAGGCAAGCCCTGCGCGCGAAGGTCGCGCACCGAACGCTCGACGCCGACGTACATCCAGGTCGCTGCCGCGGCCATTACGCCGACCAGCGCCAGCACGGCCAAGCTATGCCACATCCGCAGCGCAACGAGATGGGCCGCGAAGTGGGGTGCGTGCGAGGCGGCAGGCGCGAGCGTGAGCGGGGCGTCGCGCGTCGGAGGCGGCGGCGCGCTCACAAGAGAAATCCGCAGGTGCCGGATGCGTTTGCCGCGATCAAAGCGAGGGACGATGACATTGCCGTGGGGTTTTTCGATCCAACCGTACCACAGTCCTGCCAGCTGGGCCGATCGCGGCACGGGATCATCGCGACCTGGGGATCCGCGGGCCCGCTTGCCTCGCGCGCAATGCGCCGTTACCCTCGGCGCAATGCTTGCGATCCGCGGTCTTGGCAAGAGCTTCCCCGGACCGCGCCCGCGCGCGGTTTTTCGCGACGTCGACCTCGACCTCGACAGCGGCGACTTTGTTGCGGTGATGGGCGAGTCCGGAGTCGGCAAGTCGACGCTGCTGAATCTCGTCGCGGGACTCGACCGCGCCGACGCGGGTTCGATTGTGGTCGATGGAATCGCACTGGCCGACCTCGACGACGATGCGCTGACGAAGCTCCGTCGCGTTCGCATGGGTTTCGTGTTCCAGGCGTTCCACGTGTTGCCTTACCTGACCGCCGCGCAGAATGTCGCGCTGCCGTTGTCGCTCGTCGGAGTCGAGCGGACGATCGCTGCGCCCAGGGTCGACGAGATGTTGACGGCGGTGGGTCTGGGTGATCGCGGAGCCAGCCTGCCGCGCGAATTGTCCGGCGGTGAGCTGCAGCGCGTTGCGATCGCGCGCGCGCTCGTCCATGGTCCGCGTCTCGTGCTGGCGGACGAGCCTACCGGCAACCTCGATCCCGACACCGCGGGACACGTGCTCTCGCTGCTGCGCAGCGAAGTGAAGGCGCGCGGCGCAGCGGGCATTCTCGTCACTCACTCGCGCGCGGCCGCGGCGATCGCCGATAGGGTGTACATGCTGTCCATCGACGGGCTCCGCGAAACTGCCGCGGTTTGACATGACAGGCCTTGCTGCATCCAACCCGCCTGTTGTGTCCGTTGTCGGCGCGGTGTTCCGCGGCTCGCTCGCCCAGAACCGGATGCGCACGGCGCTCGCCGTACTCGCCATCGCGCTCGGCGTGGCGCTCGGCTATGCCGTGCAGATCATCAATGAAACGGCGGTCAATGAACTCGCACAGGGCGTGCATGCGCTGTCGGGAGAAGCTGATCTCGAGGTGCGCGGACCGCGTGCCGGCTTCGACGAGGCACTCTACCCGGACCTTGCCCGTCGAGCAGGTGTCGCGGTGGCGAGTCCGGTGGTCGAAGTCGACGCAAAGCTCGCAGGTCGTGACGACACGCTGAGGATAGTCGGCGTCGACGTCTTTCGCGCCGGATCTATCCAGCCGGCGCTGCTCGCCACCGTTGCCGATCGCCTCGACACGCTGCGCTCGGACGTGCTGTTCCTCAGTCCCGCCGCAATGCGTTCGCTCGCCGTGAACGTGGATGACATCGTCCACGTGCAGGTCGGGCTTGCCGATGTGCCTTTGCGGGTCGCCGGCCAATTGGGCGGCGGGACCTCGCAACGCTTCGCGGTGATGGACATCGCCGGAGCGCAGGCGGCGTTCGGCCGGCTGGGTCGACTTACCCGCATCGATTTCCGCCTCGCACCGGGCGTCGACGTTGCGGCATTCGGCAGCGAAATGCGGAAGCAGCTACCGGCGGGCGTCGATGCAGTCACGCCGGAAACCACGCAGGCGGCGACTGCCAGCCTTACACGGTCTTATCGCGTCAATCTCGATGTGCTCGCGCTGGTAGCGCTCTTCACCGGCGGCCTGCTCGTATTCTCGACGCAGGCGCTCGCGGTGGTTCGTCGGCGCGCGCAATTCGCATTGCTGCGCGTGCTTGGCGTCACGCGGTGGCGACTTACGACAATGATCGTCGCCGAAGGTGTTTCGATCGGTGCCGCGGGAAGTGTGCTCGGCATCGCCGGCGGCTTCGGGCTGGCGGAGCTTGCGGTACGCTCGGTCGGTCTCGATCTTGGATCCGGGTATTTTCGCGGCGTCGCGCCCAGTCTTGCTATCGATCCGGCGATGCTTGCGCTCTTCTTTGCGCTGGGAATCGCAGCGGCGGCGTTTGGCAGTGTCGTCCCTGCGCTCGAAACAGCGCGCGCCCCTCCGGCACAAGCGCTCAAGGCAGGCGACGAGCAGCGCGCTTTCGAACGTCTGCGATCACCGCTGCCCGGGCTCGCGGCGATCGTGCTGGGCGCGGTCGCGAGCGTCCTGCCGCCGATCGCGGGACTGCCGCTCGCGGGCTATCTTGCGATCACGTTGCTGCTTGTCGGGACGCTGATGCTGTTGCCGCATCTCGCGGCGGTGGCGTTGTCGGTGCTGCCCGCGCCACGCAATCCCGCAACCGAGCTTGCCCTGGCCCAGCTGCGGGGTGCGCCGGGTCAGGTGACGGTAAGCCTCGCTGCGATTGTCGCGAGCGTGAGCCTCATGGTCTCGATGGCCGTCATGGTCGCCTCGTTCCGTGATTCGCTCGATGCGTGGCTGTTGCGCATTCTCCCGGCGGACCTCTACATCCGTGCGGCGTCCGGCGGGGAGACCGCGTTTCTCGATCCGGATGCGCAGTCGAGGATTGCCGCACTCCCGGGCGTGCGGCGCGTCGAGTTCCTGCGCGAGCAGCAGGTCTCGCTCGATCCCGCTCGTGTGCGGATCGTGGTGCTCGCGCGTGCCATCGATCGCGCGAACCCGAGGCGCAATCTTCCGCTGCTCGCGCCGCCGCTCGAGATTCCTGCCGATGCCCCGCCACCGGTCTGGGTCAACGAGGCCGCGGCCGACCTCTACGGATTTTCTGCGGGCGCGCTCATCACGCTGCCGCTGGAGGGAAAGCCGCAGCGCTTCACCGTCGCCGGAATCTGGCGCGACTACGGCCGGCCGCAGGGAGCGATCGCGATCGAACGCGAGCGCTACGTGGCGCTCACGGGAGACACGACGGTGACCAACGCCGCGCTTTGGCTGGCCGAAGGCGCGGACCGCGCCGCCGTCGAAGCGGCGCTGCGACGTGAAATAGCGGGCGGAAATCGGCTCGAGCTCGCCACGCCCGGCGAGATTCGCGATCTCTCGCTCAGGATATTCGACCGCACGTTCGCTGTTACCTACGCGCTGGAGCTTGCCGCGGTGGTCATCGGACTCGTCGGCTTGTCATCGTCGTTCGGCGCGCTCGTGCTCGCGCGGCGTCGCGAATTCGGCGTGCTGCGCCATCTCGGCATGACGAGGCGGCAGGTTGGCGCCATGCTCGCGACGGAGGGCCTCGTCGTGAGCCTCATCGGGCTTGCCGCGGGACTCGTGCTCGGTTTCGCCATCAGCCTCATCCTGATTCACGTCGTGAACCGACAATCCTTTCATTGGGGGATGGAACTCTCGCTGCCATGGGGCGGGCTTGCCGGTTTCGCGGCCGTCGTGCTCGCGCTCTCCACCTTCACCGCGCTCGCAAGCGGCCGCAAGGCGATGGACGTCGACGTCATTCGCGCCGTCAAGGACGACTGGTGAACGCTAACGGAACGCTGCGGTGAAGCGCCGTATTTTCCTCGTCATGCCGCTCGTTGTGTTCGCGCCCGTCGCGCTCGCGAACGATGCCTTGCCACCCGTCGAGCGAGGGCGTCCATTGCGTTTTCCGCGTGACCACGGGAGCCATCCGGATTTTGGCGTCGAGTGGTGGTACGTGACCGGCTGGCTCGCGGATCGCGCCGGTAACGACTACGGCATGCAGGTCACATTCTTCCGCAACCGGCCGCGCATCGCCGAGGGCAATCCAAGTGCGTTCGCACCAAGGCAGCTCCTCTTTGCGCACGCAGCGATCGCCGATCCCGGTGAAAACCGGCTTCGGCACGATCAGCGGGCTGCGCGTGCGGGCTTCGGGCTCGCGGAGGCAAGCAAGGAGACGACGCGCGTTTTCATCGATGACTGGTCGCTTTCGATCGTCGATGACGTCTATCGTGCCAGGGTCGCCGCACGGGACTTCTCGCTGGATCTGGCATTCACGCCCCCGTGGCCGCCGCTTGCGAATGGCGAAGCCGGTTACTCGCGGAAGGGCCCGTTGCCGCTGCAGGCAAGCTTCTACTACAGCCGTCCGCAGTTGGCCGTCGCAGGAACCATCTTGATCGAGGGCAAGGCCATCGCGGTGACTGGACGCGCCTGGCTCGATCACGAATGGTCGAGCGAATATATGGCGCAAGACGCAGCCGGCTGGGACTGGACTGGCATCAATCTCGCCGACGGCGGCGCACTGATGGCCTTTCGCATGCGCGACCGCGCGGGCGGCACGGTGTGGGCCGGCGGAACGTTGCGCAGCAAAGATGGCGACGTGCGCACATTCGCGCCAGACGAAATTCGCTTCACGCCGCGGCGAATGTGGCGCTCGCCGCGCACGGGCGTCGAATACCCGGTCGCGATGACGGTGAACGCCGGTGGAATCGCCTATGAACTGGAGCCGCTGTTCGACGACCAGGAACTTGATGCCAGTGCCACCACCGGCACGATTTACTGGGAAGGCGCAGTTCGCGCGGACGGCGCGAGCGCACTGACCGGGCGGGGGTATCTGGAGCTGACAGGCTACGGAACGCGGCTCCGGCTGTGAAGCAGTCTCGGCGCAATCTGCAGCCTAAAGCCGCACGATCCGCCCTTCCTTCCACGACGTCGTCGCTGCGTCCGCGAGCTCCAGCGCCTTGACGCCATCGTCGATCGTCGTGCGCAATTTCTCGCGGCCCGCAAGCACGGCGAAGAAATGGGCCAGCTCGTTCGCGTAGGCGGCGCGATATCGTTCAAGGAAGAAATGCTCGGGCAGGTCGCGGCTCACCGCGCTGGTCGTGCTTGCGATGACTTCGGTGGGCGCATGGTTGCCCGCCTGCAGCATGCCTTCGCTGCCCAGCACCTCGAATCGCTGGTCGTAACCGTAAGCGGCGCGCCGGCTCGTGTTGATCTGGCAAAGTCTGCCGCGCTTCGTGCGGATGGTGACCGCCGTAGAGTCGACGTCGCCGGCTTCGGCAATCGCGGAATCGACGAGACAGGATCCGTTGGCGTGCACGGTTTCCGCGTCGTCGTCGAGAATCCAGCGAAAGATGTCGAAGTCGTGGATCAGCATGTCCTTGAAGATGCCGCCGGAACTTCTGATATACGGGATCGGCGGTGCGCCAGGGTCGCGGCTCGTGATGATCAGCATTTCCGGCGTGCCGATCTCGCCCTTGACGATCCGCGCCTTCAGCGCCGAGAACGTCGGATCGTAGCGGCGCTGAAATCCGATGAGGCATGTCACACCCGCGCGCTTCACGGCGTCGGCACACGTGCGTGCGCGCGCAAGCTCCAGGTCGATCGGCTTTTCGCAGAAAATCTGCTTGCCCGCGGCCGCCGCCGCCTGGACAACGTCCGCATGGGTATCGGTCGATGAGCAGACCAGCACCGCGCTGACGCCGTCGTCGTCGAAGACCTGGGCCACCGTTCCCACCTGCGCGCCATGGCGCTTGGCCAGCGCCTTCGCGGCGCTTGCGTTGGGATCGACCACGTACTTGAGGCGCGCGCCTGCCTCTTTCGCCAGATTGCCGGCATGGATGCTGCCGATGCGTCCGGCGCCGAAGAGTGCAACATCGATCATAGGAGGCTCGCTTGCGGGTGCTACGATTGCGCCGGGTCGACAGTCATTCTATGTTACCGGAACTCCCTCCGGCCGGATCGTCGTGGCCGCTTTCGCGCTTTCATGAAAAACAACACCCTTTTCGCCACCGGGCGCCGCTTTGACATCGTCTGCCTGGGGCGATTCGCCGTCGATTTCTACGCCCAGCAGATCGGCGCGCGCCTCGAGGACGTCGCGAGCTTCGCCAAATATCTCGGCGGCTCGTCGGCCAACACGGCATTCGGGTGTGCCCGGCTTGGACTCAAGGCGGCGATGGCAGCACGCGTCGGCGACGACGCCATGGGTCGGTTTCTGGTCGAGACCATCGCCCGCGAAGGTTGCGATGTCTCGCACGTGAGCGTCGATCCGGCGAGGCTCACGGCGGCCGTGGTGCTGGGCATCAAGGATCGCGACACGTTTCCCCTCATCTTCTATCGCGAAAATTGCGCCGATATGGCGGTGACGGACGCCGATGTCGCCGCCGATTTTCTCGCGCAGTCGAAGGCGCTGCTGATCACCGGCACGCATTTCTCGACGCCGCATGTGCACCGCATTAGCAGCCTGGCGCTCGAGCGGGCGCGGGCGAACGATGTCCGAACTATCCTCGACATCGACTACCGTCCCGTGCTCTGGGGATTGACCAAGCGCGGCGACGGCGAGACGCGTTTTGTCGCGAGCGAGTCGGTGACCGCGCACCTGCTCGCCATCCTGCCGGCGTTCGATCTCGTCATTGGCACCGAGGAGGAATTCGCGATTGCCGGAGGCAGCACCGACATCATCGTTGCGTTGAAGGCGGCGCGGCGTGTCAGCAAGGCAACGTTCGTCGTCAAGCGCGGGCCGATGGGCTGTGCCGTCATCGACGGCGCGATTCCGGCGTCGCTTGATGAAGCGTTCAACGGTCGCGGCGTGAAGGTCGAGGTGCTGAACGTGCTGGGCGCGGGCGATGCGTTCAGCGCGGGTTTCCTGTCCGGCTGGCTGCGCGGGGAGGATTACGATGCCTGTTCCCGCTATGCAAACGCATGCGGCGCACTTGTCGTGTCGCGACACGGTTGCGCGCCGGCGATGCCCACACGCATCGAGCTCGATTATTTCATCGCGAACGCCGACCGGATCCCGCAGCCCGACAAGGACGTCGAGTTGACACGTCTCCATCGGGTGACAGCCCCGCGCGCGCCGCGGCCGGAGCTTTTCGTCTTCGCCTTCGACCACCGTGATCCTTTCTTCGACCTGGTGCGCGCGACGGGCGCCGACGAGCGCCGTCTGCGGGCGTTGAAGCGGCTTTTTGTGCAGGCGGTGGCGGAGACCGAGAACGCGCGCGGATTCGGAGGGCGTATCGGATTGTTGTGCGACGACCGTTACGGCCAGGATGCGCTGAACGCGGCAACCGGGCGCGGCTGGTGGATCGGGCGGCCCGTCGAATGGCCGGGCTCCAATCCCGTCGTGTTCGAGCACGGCCGCTCAATCGGGTCCGCGCTTCTTTCATGGCCCGTCGAGCAAATCGTCAAGTGTCTCGTGCCGATGCATCCCGACGATGATGTCGTCAACCGGCTCGAGAACGAGGCGCAGGTACGCACGCTCTACGATGCCGTGCAGACGAGCGGCCACGAGCTTCTGCTCGAGATCGTGCCGCCGAAGCACTTGCCGCAAAGTGCGGACGTCGTAATGCGCGCGGTCAAGCGGCTCTACAATCTCGGCATCTATCCCGAGTGGTGGAAGCTGCCGCCGCCGTCCCGGGACGGGTGGACATCGCTCGACGCGCTGATCGCAGAACGTGACCCCTATTGCCGCGGCGTCCTGATCCTCGGATTGAACGCGTCGATCGACGAGCTCGCCCGCGGATTTGCCGATGCCGCCGGCGCCCGGAGCTGCCGGGGATTCGCGGTGGGTCGTACGATCTTCGGCGAGCCGGCGCGTGCGTGGCTCGCCAACACGATCAACGATGCCGGTCTCGTGGCCGCCGTACGGGGCAATTTCGAGGCGTTGATCGATGCCTGGCAAGCGGCCCGAGTGAAACCGATGGGGGCACCTCGATGAGCGCCGCAGGGCCGCCCAGGCGCGAATATCTCCCCCTCGGGGGCAGCGCGGCGGCCGAATGGACCAATGAGGCCGCAAGCGTGGGGCACAAATGAGCACGATCCGATTGACGATGGCGCAGGCGCTCGTCCGCCATCTCGCTGCGCAGCGCACCGTGTTCGAGGGTCGCGAAGTGCCGCTTTTCGCGGGTGTTTGGGCGATCTTCGGCCACGGCAACGTCGCCGGCCTCGGCGAGGCGCTCTATCGACATCGCGAGCTGCTGCCGACGTATCGCGCGCACAACGAGCAGGCGATGGCGCATGCGGCCATTGCGTACGCAAAAGCAAATTTCCGGCGACGGATGATGGCGTGCACCACATCGATTGGGCCTGGGGCCACCAATCTCGTCACAGCCGCCGCGACCGCGCACGTCAATCGCCTTCCGGTTCTTTTTCTGCCGGGAGACATTTTCGAGTCGCATGTGCCCGATCCCGTACTGCAGCAGATCGAGGATTTCGAGGATCGGGAGATTTCGGCGAACGACTGTTTTCGTCCGGTGTCGCGATATTTCGAACGCATCCTCGATCCCGCGAAGTTACTGACGGCGTTGCCGCGCGCGATCGCGGTGCTGACGGACCCGGTGCAATGCGGCCCGGTGACGCTCGCGCTGCCGCAGGACGTTCAAGCCACGGCGTATGACTATCCTGCGGCGTTCTTTGCACCGAAGGTCGTGCGCGCACATGCAGCCGCTGTCCTCGACGCCGAAGTCGACGCTGCCGCGCAGTTGGTACGCGCGGCAAAGCGGCCGGTCATCATTTGCGGCGGTGGCGTGCTCTATAGCGAAGGCGGCCCGGAGGCGCTCGCGCGCTTCGCCGAAGCCTACGGCATCCCGGTGACCGAGACGCAGGCGGGGAAGGGCGCATTGCCATGGGACCACCCGCTGCAGGCCGGATCCGTCGGTGTCACCGGCGGCACCGCGGCCAATGCGCTCGCGCACGACGCCGACATCGTGCTGGCGCTCGGTACGCGGCTGCAGGATTTCACGACGGGCTCGCATTCACTGTTTGCGCAAGCGCGGATCATTGCGATCAACGTCAATGCGTTTGACGCGGGCAAATGGCACGCCACACCGCTGATCGGCGACGCGACCCGCGCCCTCGACGCGCTTGCCCTGCGGCTTTCGGGGTGGGCGGCCGACAACGCGTGGACGACACGGGCAACGCGTGAGGCGCGCGCGTGGCGCGAGGTGGTGTCGGACATCGTCGACGCGCGCGACATCGCGCCGCCGGCGCTTCCCTACGACGGCGAAGTGATCGGTGCCGTGCAGCGGCATCCGCGCTCAGCCGAGGACGACATCGTCGTCTGCGCCGCGGGATCGCTGCCCGGCGAGTTGCACAAGCTCTGGCGCGCGGCTCGGCCCGGCGCGTATCACGTCGAGTACGGCTACTCGTGCATGGGCTATGAGATCGCGGGGGGTATCGGCGTCAAGCTGGCGCGGCCCGAGCGTGAAGTGATCGTCATGGTCGGCGACGGCAGTTACCTGATGCTCAATTCCGAGATCGCGACTTCGGTGATGCTGGGAACCAAGCTTGTCATCGTCGTCATCGACAATCGCGGCTACGCCTGTATCCACCGGCTGCAGCAGGCGTGCGGCGGCGAAGGCTTCAACAATCTCTTCGCAGATTGCGTCCACGGTGAGGCGGGGGCGCCGGCAATCGATTTTGCGGCGCATGCGCGGTCGCTGGGAGCGTTGGCCGAGCATGTCGGCTCGATTCCGGCGCTCGAGTCCGCCCTTGCGCGAGCACGCGCAGCCGACCGAACGTTCGTCGCCGTGATCGACACCGATCCGTTGCGCGCGACGGCGGCCGGAGGCTGGTGGTGGGATGTTGCCGTGCCGGAGGTCTCGGAATCACCGAAGGTACGCGCGGCGCGCGCTGTCTACGACGAAGGCAGGAAGGCGCAGAAGCCGTGAAGGCACTCGCCGCGCGCATCGGCATCAACCCGATTTCGTGGACGAACGATGACCTGCCATCGCTCGGCGGCAAGACGCCGCTCGAGACCGCCCTCAGTGAAGGCAAGGCGATCGGGTACGAGGGCTTCGAGCTCGGCAACAAGTTTCCGCGCGCGCCGGACGCGTTGCGTTCCGTGCTCGCGCGCCACGGCCTCGCGTGCGTCTCGGGCTGGTATTCGGGCCATCTCGCCCGCGGCACCGTGGCCGACGAGATCGAGGCCGTCGAATCGCATCTCGCTCTGCTGTCCGGCAACGGCGCGAAAGTCATGGTTTACGGCGAGGTCGCCGACTCGATCCAGGGCCGCGCCGAGCCTCTTGCGCGACGACCCCGTTTTCGGACCGACGCCGAGTGGTCGACGTACGGACAGCGCGTGACTGCGTTTGCCCGCCACACGCTGTCGCGCGGTGTGCGCCTTGCCTATCATCATCACATGGGCGCGTATGTCGAGACCGCAAGCGATGTCGACCGCTTGATGCAAGTCACCGGCCCCGAAGTCGGTCTGCTGCACGACACCGGGCACGTGACCTTCGCCGGCGCCGATCCGCCGACCGAGCTCGCGAAGCATGTTGCGCGCGTCGTGCATATCCATTGCAAGGACGTTCGCCCGGAGGTCGCGAAAATGGCGCGCAACCGCGGCTGGAGTTTTCTGCAGGCAGTGATGAACGGCGCCTTCAGCACGCCGGGCGAAGGTTGCGTCGATTTCGCGCGTATCGTCGGCATTCTCCGCGACCACGATTATCAGGGCTGGCTCGTCGTCGAGGGCGAGCAGGATCCTGCCGTCGCTCCGGCGTATCGTTATGCGGATATGGCCTACAGGTTGCTGCGCGCATTGATCGACGGCAAGCCGGATGGCGAGGCGCGCGCCGCAGCTGCGGCCGGACGCAAAGGAAAATCGGGATGACGTCGTCGCTGATCGTGAAAGCTGCGCGCGCAGGACAGACGATCGTGCGCGTGACGCCCGAGTCGGCGGGCTGGCGCCGCGTGGGTTTCGAAGCGCTGCGCCTCGCGGCAGGAGAGAAGTTTTCAGGCGCGACCGGCGAACGGGAGCTTTGTGTGGTCGTCGTCGCGGGCAAAGTTTCGGTGACGAGCCAGGATATCGCGTGGCGGAACCTCGGCACGCGCGAGACGCCGTTCGACGATGTCGCGCCGCATGCCGTGTATCTGCCTCCCGGGCGCGATTTCACCATCGTTGCGGAAACGGGGGCGGAGGTTGCGTTGTGCTTTGCGCCGGCGGTCAAAGGCGTTGCGCCGCGGTTGATCGAACCCGAGTCCATGCGCCGGACGGTGCGCGGGGAAGGTTCGAATACGCGGTACGTGCGCGACATCCTGCCGCAGGATGCGCCGGCAGAATCGCTGCTGGTCGTCGAGGTGATCACGCCGCCGGGAAACTCGTCGAGCTATCCGCCGCACAAGCACGACACCGAGGCCATTCCGAACGAGAGCTCGCTCGAGGAGACCTACTACCACCGCCTCGACCCTCCCCAGGGCTTCGTGTTCCAGCGCGTCTATACCGACGACCGCTCGCTCGACGAAGCACTGGCGGTCGAAGATCGCGACGTCGTGCTCGTCCCGCGCGGATATCACCCGGTGGTCGTTCCGCACGGCTACACATCGTATTATCTCAATGTAATGGCCGGGCCGGAGCGCGTCTGGCACTTCCGCAACGACCCGGCGCACGAATGGATGCTGATGCGCAACGCCTGACCGCCCTGCTGCCCAAACTGCCCATGAGTCGCAATGTCATCGTCGCCGGTGTCGGCATGATCCCGTTCACCAAGCCAGGTGCGAGCGAGACTTACGACGTTATGGCGTCGCGCGCCGTCACCGAGGCGCTCGCCGACGCGCGGATCGTGTATGGCGACGTGCAACAGGCCTTCGCCGGCTACGTGTATGGCGATTCAACCGCGGGGCAAAAGGCGCTCTATCGTGTCGGCATGACCGGCATCCCCGTCGTCAACGTCAACAACAACTGCTCGACCGGATCGACGGCTCTTTTCCTCGCGCGGCAAGCGGTGGGTAGTGGAACCGTCGATTGCGCGCTGGCTGTCGGCTTCGAGCAGATGGCGCCCGGCGCGCTTACGGCAAAATTCAACGATCGGCCGACGCCATTCGACGATTTCGATCGCGAGACCGACGCGCTGGTCGGCCACCCGGAGATTCCGCTTGCGATCCGCTACTTTGGCGGCGCGGGATTGGCGCACATGCAGAAATTCGGCACCACCCTCGAAACTTTCGCGGCGGTGCGGGCCAAAGCGAGCCGGCACGCGGTCAACAACCCGTTCGCCTTGCTTCGCAAGGAAGTGACGATCGACGACGTGCTCGCGTCACCCGTGCTGATGCCGGGCGTCATGACGCGGCTGATGGCGTGCCCGCCTACCTGCGGCGCCGCTGCAGCCGTCCTGGTATCGGAGGATTTCGCGCGCCGCCACGATCTCGACACGACCGTGTCGATTGCGGCGCAATCGATGACGACCGATCGTCCGGACACGTTTGCGGCGCACGACATGATGGAGCTCGTCGGGTACGGAATGACAAAGGCGGCCGTGGGCCAGGTCTACGAAGCAGCAGGCATCGGCCCCGACGACGTCGATGTCGTCGAGCTGCATGATTGCTTTGCGCAAAACGAGCTGATCAGCTACGAGGCGCTCGGCCTGTGCGCCGAAGGCGGCGGCGCGCAATTCGTCGCCGACGGCAACAATACGTATGGCGGGCGTTACGTGACCAATCCCTCCGGCGGCCTTCTGTCAAAGGGACACCCCCTAGGCGCCACCGGCCTCGCGCAATGCTACGAACTCACGCAGCAGCTGCGCGGAACGGCCGGGGCCCGGCAGGTCGCAGGAGCCCGGGTCGCTCTGCAGCACAATCTCGGCCTCGGTGGCGCGTGCGTCGTCACGTTGTACCGAGCCTCCCGGAGTGGAAACTGAGCGGAACGGCCATCGACGCCAACCAAATCGGCCGGGTGATTCCGCCGCACTCGGCCGACGTGGAAGCCGGGCGGCTGCGCTTGTTCGCGAAGGCAACCGGCGAAACGCGCCCCGAGTATCTCGACGACGACGCGGCGCGGGCCGCCGGTTACGATGCATTGCCGGCTCCACCGACGTTCGTGCTTTGTCTCGACCTCGAGGTGCCCGATCCCTTCGCGTGGATGTCGGAGATGGGTGTCGATGTTGCGCGGGTGTTGCACGGCGGCGAGCGGTTTCGCTACTTCGCGCCGGTTTATGCCGGCGACCGGCTGACGTTTTCATCCCGCATCGCCGATATCCTGCAGAAGAAAAGCGGCAAGAAGGCATTCGTCGTGAAGGAGACCGATGTCACCAATCAGCACGGGGTCAAGGTCGCGGAAATGCGAGCGACGATCGTCGTGCGCGAACCGTGATGGTGACCACGATGGCACCGGCTTTCGACTCGGTCAGGGTTGGCGACATGCTGCCCTCGCTCTCGCTGCCTCCTCTGACGAGAGCGATGCTCGCGTTGTATGCCGAAGCATCGGGCGACCCCAACCCGATTCATATCGACGCTGATTTCGCGCGCGCAGCCGGAATGCGGGATGTCCTGGCGCACGGAATGCTGTTGATGGCCTGGCTCGGACGTGTGCTGACCCAGTGGGCGCCTCAGCGCGATCTGCGCGAATTCGGCGTCCGCTTCAGCGCGATGACTTTCGTCGGTGAGCGGATCACCTGCACCGGCAGGGTTGTCGACAAGCAGGAACGTGACGGCGAGCGGCAGGCGAAGATCGAAGTGAAGACGATGAACGATGCCGGCGACCTCAAGGTGGTCGGCGATGCCTGGATCGCCCTGCATTGACGATGAGCGCCTACCGTTCGCCGTGGATCGACGACGAGCTCGAGTCGTTTCGCAGCACCGTGCGCGGCTTCGTCGGCGAAGTGCTTGCGCCGCGCGAGCCAGCATGGCAGGCGGCGCACCGTGTCGATGCCGCGTCGTGGCGCGAGATGGGGGCGATGGGGCTTCTGCTTTGTGCCGCGCCGGAGGAATACGGCGGCAGCGGGGGCACGTTTGCGCATGACTGCATCGTCTTCGAGGAGCTCGCGTACGCGGGGGTCGCAAGCTTCGGTAAAAGCGTGCACAACATCTGCGCCCATTACGTCGAGATCTACGGCACGGACGAGCAGAAGCGGC
Source organism: uncultured beta proteobacterium (assembly GCA_963724975.1). GTDB lineage: Bacteria > Pseudomonadota > Gammaproteobacteria > Burkholderiales > Casimicrobiaceae > CAIWHR01. The sequence continues at coordinate 186,188 of CAVRXB010000011.1, forward strand.
GCTGGCTACCGCGGCTCGCGAGTGGAGAGCTCGTCGGCGCGATCGCGATGTCCGAACCTGCGGCCGGCTCCGATCTGCAGGGCATACGCACCCGCGCTCGCCGAAGCGGCGATCACTACGCATTGAATGGCTCGAAGACGTTCATCACCAACGGCCAGGTCGCGAATATGCTGATGGTGGTCGCCAAGACCGATGCTTCCGCCGCAGCGAAAGGCATCTCGTTGCTGATGGTCGAGACGGACGGACTCGACGGCTTCCGGCGCGGCCGTACGCTGGACAAGATCGGCATGCCAGGCCAGGACACCTCCGAACTTTTCTTCGACGACTGCCGGATTCCGGCGGACGCATTGCTGGGAGGCATCGAAGGCACCGGCTTCGCCCAGATGATGGACGAGCTTCCCTACGAACGCACCATCGTCGCTTTACACGGCGTCGCGGTGATGGAACGCGCGGTCCGCATCACCACCGAGTATGCCCGCGAACGGACTGCATTCGGAAAGGCGCTGATCGAGATGCAGAACACTCGCTTCAAGCTTGCCGAGGCGAAGACGATCGCGCATGTGGGCCGCGTCTTCATCGATTCGTGCATTGTCCGCTATCTTGCCGGCACGCTGGACACGGCAACGGCCTCGATGGCCAAGTGGTGGCTGACCGACATGCAATGCGAGGTCGTCGACGAATGCCTGCAGATCTTCGGCGGCTACGGTTACATGCGCGAGTACCCGATCGCCCAGATGTACGCCGACTCGCGCGTGCAGCGCATCTACGGCGGCACGAACGAAATCATGAAGGAAATCATCGCCCGCTCGCTTTGATCCGGACCATGTCCTCTCCCTATCCTCATCTTCTCGCTCCGCTCGATCTCGGATTCACGACGCTTCCCAACCGGGTGTTGATGGGCTCGATGCATACGGGGCTGGAGGAAGCGCCGAACGGTTATGCACGCATGGCGGCGTTTTACGCGGAGCGTGCGCGCGGCGGCGTGGCACTGATCGTCACCGGCGGCATCGCGCCGAATTTCGCCGGCCGGCTCGAGCCTCGCGCCTCGCAGCTTTCGTATTCCTGGCAGGTGCCGAAGCACCGGCTGATCACGTCGGCGGTCCATGCGGCGGGAGGCAAGATCGCGCTGCAGATCCTGCACGCCGGCCGTTATGCTTATCACCCGCTGGCAGTTGCGCCCTCCTCGGTGCGGGCGCCGATCTCGCGCTTTCGTCCGCGCCGGCTGACCAGCTGGGGCGTCCGCAAGACGATTGCCGCTTATACCCGCTGCGCGCAGCTTGCGCGCCACGCCGGCTACGACGGCGTCGAGATCATGGGTTCCGAAGGCTACCTGATCAACCAGTTCGTCGCGCCGAAGACCAACCTCCGGGACGACGACTGGGGCGGCACTTTCGTCAACCGGATCCGCTTTCCGGTCGAGATTGTTCATCGCACGCGTGAAGCGGTCGGCCGCGATTTCATCATCATCTACCGGCTTTCGATGCTCGATCTCGTCGAGGGCGGCAGCACATGGGACGAGGTGGTCGCACTCGGCAAGGCGGTCGAGACTGCCGGCGCCACCTTGATCAACACCGGCATCGGCTGGCACGAGGCCCGGGTCCCGACCATTGCGACAATGGTGCCGCGCGCCGCGTTTGCATGGGTCACGCGCAAGATGAAGGGCGAAGTAAAGATCCCGCTGATCGCCACCAACCGGATCAACGATCCTGCGATTGCCGAGGATTTGCTTGCGCGCGGGGACGCCGACATGGTGTCGATGGCGCGGCCGTTTCTTGCCGATGCGGATTTCGTCGCCAAGGCGGCGGCCGGTCGCGCCGACGAGATCAACACCTGCATCGCCTGCAATCAGGCGTGCCTCGACCAGATTTTCGAGCGCAAGGTGGCGTCGTGCCTCGTCAATCCCCGTGCTTGTCACGAGACCGAGATCGTCATCACGCGAGCAGCACAACCGAAACGAGTCGCCGTCGTCGGCGCCGGGCCTGCGGGACTCGCGTGCGCAACGACCGCCGCGGAGGCGGGACACGCGGTGACGCTGTTCGATGCTGCCGATGAAATCGGCGGCCAGTTCAACCTGGCCAAACGCATTCCCGGCAAGGAAGAGTTCGCCGAGACACTGCGCTATTTTCGGCGCCGGATCGAGATCACCGGGATATCGCTGCGGCTCGGTCGGCGTGTCGATGCGACGGACCTTGCCGGGTTCGATCATGTCGTGCTGGCGACTGGCATCGTCCCGCGCATGCCGGCGATTCCGGGGATCGGTCATCCCAAGGTCGCGAGCTATGTCGACATCGTTCACGGGCGGCGCGAAGCGGGTTACCGCGTCGCAATCATCGGCGCTGGCGGCATCGGATTCGACGTCGGCGAGTTCCTGACGCACGGCGGCGGCGACGACGCCGACGTCTATCCGCAGGAATGGGGCATCGACCTAAACTACGCGAATCGCGGCGGTGTTGCGGCACCGGGGGAGCCGCGATCGCCGCGCGAGGTGTGGCTGCTGCAGCGCAAGGAGGGGAAGGTCGGCGAGGGTCTTGCCAAGACGACGGGGTGGATCCGCCGTGCGCTTCTGAAGCGCCGCGGCGTCACGATGATGCCCGGCGTTGCCTACGAGCGCATCGACGATGCGGGACTCCACATCAAAGTCGACGGGGAACTGAAGCTGGTCGAAGCGGACACCGTCGTCATCTGCGCCGGCCAGGAACCGCGTCGCGAGCTCGAAGATTCGTTGCGCGCGAGGGGGACGCCGTTCACCCTGATCGGTGGAGCGGATGTTGCCGTGGAACTCGACGCGCGGCGCGCGATCGCGCAGGGTACCCGCGTCGCTCTCAATCTCTGACGGACGCGCCATACACGACGCACGTGCTCGTCGGTGTATGCTGATGTTGCGCGCCGCGTACGGCCGAATGCGGTGCCGGTGCGTCCAACACCGTGCCAAACAAGGAGTCACTCATGGGTCTCATCAGTTTCGTGAAAGAGGCGGGCGAAAAACTATTCGGTAGCGGGAAGGCCAAGGAAGCCATGGCGCAGGCTGCGGCCGCGCCGACGGACGAAGCGGCAGTCAAGGCGTCCAACGACGCGGCGGGTGACGCGATCCTGAGCTACGTCAAGTCGCAGGGCCTTTCGGCGACGGGCCTCACCGTCACCTTCGACGGCGCGACGAAGTCGGTATCCGTCTTCGGCGTTGCGCGCGACCAGGCGACGAGAGAAAAGATCGTGCTTTGCTGCGGGAATGTGTCAGGCGTGGGTCAGGTCAATGACATGATGAGCGTGGACCAAAGCGCACCCGAGGCCACGTACTACACCGTCGTTGCCGGCGACACGCTGTCGAAGATCTCGAAAGCGAACTATGGCGATCCGAACAAGTACATGAAGATCTTCGAGGCCAACAAGCCGATGTTGTCCAATCCCGACAAGATCTATCCCGGCCAGGTGCTGCGCATTCCGCCGGCGTGACATTGGAATCCCACTACGCCCGCTGCACGCACTTGGCGTACAAATCGGGAAGCGCGCCCCGCGGATCGTAACGCGCCTTGAGCGCAGCGTACGCCCGCCGGTCGAGCACGCTCCAGAACTCGTCCTCGGTGTAGTACGAGTCGGAGTAGAGTGACTTCAGTCCGCCGAGCGCGCGGACACGCTCCTCGATCATCCGGTTGCGGTGGCCGGGCGGCCGTTGCACGCGATCCCCGACGACATCCCAGAAGCCAAAATTGATGTAGATCGTTCCAGCGCGCAGCGGATAGAGCGTGAACGGCGCGGCGGTGACGGGGGGCCGAATCGGGCACAGCCAGATCGGTAGGATGCCGATTTCGCGGTGCATGAACGCGAGAAATTCCGCGGCGCGATCGAGCGGGATGTCGACGTCCTGGATCACCGTCTCCGGATGACGCCCGCGCAGCCGGTCGAGCGCGCGCGTGACACCCCACTGGCTGTTCCAGCGCATGATCCGCTGCCAGGTGATCGAATTCAAGCGCTCCCGCCCGAGGAGTCGGCGCACGAGCGGATGCTGCGCGCCGAAATTCTTCGAGCACCAAAACCAGTCGGTGTCCCAGCGCCACAGATAGTCGCGGATCGTGAGGAAATCGTTGCGGCGCTCACGTATCGACTGGTAATAGATGTTCTCGAATGTGTAATCGCTGGCGTGCGGTGCCCGATCGATGAACCGGCCGAGCGTGAGGTAGATCTCGTCTTGCGCGAAGACGACGCCATCGAGAAAGTCGAGCTCCGCGTCGTCACAGCGCCTGGCGATTTCGTCGAAGCAGTCGGCGGCAGCGGTGAAACGGACGTGCTCGAGAGCAACGAACGGCCGCACCGGAATCGTGCGCGCCGTCACCCCCAAAGCATAGCCGAGCGTTCCGTAGGAGTTGGGGAAACCGAAAAAGAGGTCGCGATGCTCGTTGTCCGGAGTGCATTTCACGACGCGCCCGTCGGCAGTCAGCACTTCGATCGCGGCGACTGTGTGGTGCACGAGACCGCGCCTGAACGACGACGCTTCGATGCCGACGCCGGCAACGGCGCCGCCGAGCGTGATCGACTTCAGTTGGGGGACCACCGCCGGCATCGTTCCGTGTGCAAGCGCGGCATCGGCCAGAGCCTCGTAGGTGATCATCCCTTCCGCCTCCACGACGCCCTCGGCGGGATCGATGCGGATCACGTCGCGGAACTGCGCGAGGTCGACTTTCGGCGGGCGTTTCGTTGCGCGATCGCGGAACAGGTTCGACGTCGTCTTGGCAAGCCCGATCGCAGCCGCGCCTTCGGCAGCCGCGGCGGCGAGCTCGACGGCGAGGCGTGCCTTCTTGTCGGCGTGGGCGTTCACCGACGTCCGATCATCGATAGAGGAACGACCGGCTCATCGGGTAGTTGTCGCGGACGCTCCCCTTGCTGACGGTGACCTGGAACAGGTTGAGCTGCGGATTCCTGGCGCGGAAGACTTCGGCGCAGGACAAAAGGTAGGTGCGCCAGATGCGACGGAAGCGCTCGTCGAAGCGCTGCGGATCGAGAACATGGATCGCCTCCCAGTTGTCGTCGAACCGGTTGGCCCAGGCGTCGAGCGTCAGCGCGTAATGACGGCGCAGGTTTTCGACATCGAGTACCTCGAGCCCACAGCGCTCCATCGAGTCGAGCGCCTGCGAGAGGCTCGGGATCCAGCCGCCGGGAAAGACGTACTCGCGAATATAGAACTCGGTGTCGCGAGCGCCGACGTGGCCGATGAAATGAATGACGCCGAGACCTCCGGGCTTGAGCGCCGCAGCATGCGCGCGCACGACCGAGTGCAGGCAGTCGCGCCCGGCGTGCTCCAGCGTGCCGATGGACAGCAGCTTGTCGTATTGGCCGGGGATCTCGCGGAAGTCGCAGTCGACGACGCGGATCTTATCGCCAAGCCCGCGCCTCTCGATTTCGGCGCCGGTCTCGGCGACTTGCTCGGTCGTCGTATTGACGCCCGTACCGAGCGCCCCATAGTGTTCCCACGCGTGAAACAGCAAGCCGCCCCAGCCCGAACCGATGTCGACGAAAGTCTCGCCGGCTTTGAGCTGCACCTTCCGGCACACGTGATCCATCTTGTTGCGCTGTGCCTCTTCCAGCGTGGCCGTGCCTTCCTTCCAGTAGCCGCACGTGTACATCATCGCGGGAACATCGAGCCACAGCCGGTAGAACGGCTGCCCGTGACCGTAGTGGAAGCGCGCGTTCGCTTTCGCCTGCGCGATCGATCGGTTCGAATAGCGCAACTCGTGCCATTGATTGCGCAACCGTACGAGCGGCGTCATGACGCGGTCGTAGCCGGCGTCGAAGCCGGCTCTAAACGCGAGGGCAAGGCTGCCATCGATGTCGACGTTGCCGTCGAAGTAGGATTCGAGCAGACCGACATAACCGAATAGCACGACGCGCCGCTCTGCCGCCGGCGCGCGGAAAGTCACGGTGAAAGCAGGTGCTGAGGGGCGGCCCTGGACGACGGCGCCGTTGGACAGGACCACGCGGAAGGGAATGTCCGTCGCCGCGGCTACCGCGGCGAGCTTGCGCGCAACCGCCTTCGACGGCGACGGCGGCGCCAGTTCAGTCGACGCATCCTTGATCGCGTAGTTGTGGTTGCCCATTCTTCACCTCTGGTTGCACGAAATGCGGCTGCGCGGAGCTGCGCTCGCGCCCAGTTTGACACGCTCGTCGTAAGGGTTGTTCGATGAGGATACGCACCCCGGCCCCGCACAGAGGCCAACCTGCATGTCTGTGTTAACGATCTGATTTTGTGATGAAATTATGATCTGCGGCGCTTCCGTGGATGGAGGAACTTTCACGCCTGCTACCAAGATTACCCGTCGGCGTGAGCATCGTAGAATGGGTTATGGCCCCGGAGAGGAACCCGAAAATGCAGCTCGTGGCCACCGTTGTCCGGGAATCCCTCGGTCAGGTTGCTGCATTGCACCAATGCTGCATTGTGACGGACAGGCGTCATACTGCGCCGTCACCTTAGCAAGGCAAGGTGAATAGAACTTCCGCATGGCCTATCTCGCGATCGAAAACCTGAGCGTTTCCTACGGAGCAACACGCGTTCTCGACCGCGTGAGCCTCGATGTCGAGCGCGGCGAGATGATCGCGCTCCTTGGAAGCTCCGGCTGCGGCAAGACGACGCTGCTGCGTGCAATTGCCGGTTTCATCCGGCCCGAGGCGGGTGCGATTCGCGTCGATGGCAAGGATATCGCCGCGTTGCCGCCGGAGAAGCGCAACACGGCGATGATGTTCCAGTCGTATGCACTGTGGCCGCACATGTCGGTCGCCGCGAACATCGGCTACGGGCTCGTGATGCGCGGTTGGAAAAAAGACGCGATCGCAGCGCGCGTGGCGGAGATGCTGAAGCTCCTTCAGCTCGATGGCTTCGGCCCGCGGCCGGTGACGCAGCTTTCCGGCGGCCAGCGGCAGCGGGTCGCCCTCGGCCGCGCTTTGGCGGTGGATCCGACGCTGCTGCTGCTTGACGAGCCGATGTCGAACCTCGACTACAAGGTGCGCATCGAATTGCGCCACGAGCTGCGCGCGCTGCAGCAGCGGGTCGGCATCACGTCGGTGTACGTGACACACGACCGCGAAGAGGCGCTGACGCTGGCCGACCGGATTGCGGTGATCGATGCGGGCCGCGTCGTCCAGTTCGGTCCGCCGGAAGAAATCTTCCAGCGGCCGACGAGCGCATTCGTCGCCGGATTCATGGGGGCGGACAATGCGCTCGATGTCGTCGGCACCGCCGCGGGCGCCTTTACTCCGGCCAACAGCGGAGCGGGCGAAGGACCGCGGTTGCGCGCCCATTTCCGCAGCGACGCCGCACGTCTAGCGAAGGCGTCCGAGGCGGGCGGCGAGGCGCTTGTCATCGATGGCGTCATCGCACAAACCATCTACGTCGGGCAAGGGTATCGTTACCGCGTGCGCGCGGCCGGTGCCGATATTTGGGTTCACGCGCCGGAGCGCGTCGCGGAGGGTACGGCAGCTTCGGTGGTCGTGCCTCGGGATGCGCTCCTGCTTTTTCCAACTGGGCAATCATCAATGATCGGGAGGTCGCATGAAACTCCGTAACCTGCAGGCGCTTGTCGCAGCCGGCGTGTTCGCTGCACTGTCGCCGGCGCTAGCGCAAACGACGCTCAATGTCGTCACCGCCGGCGACCAGAACATGGTCGACTACGTCAACAATTACCTCGCGCCGAAGTTCGAGGCGATGAACCCGGGCGTCAAGGTGCGCGCTGTCGGCACGGGGCCGGGCGACGCCGGCTCGCAGAAGATCTACGAGAAGTTGTCTGCGCAGCAAAAGGCCGGTAATGCAAGCTGGGACACCGACGTCGCAGTTGTGCATCAACGCGGCGCGGCCACGATGGTCAACGAAAAGCTGCTGATGCCGTATCGCAACGACGTCGCCGCCGGCAAGCTCGTGTCGCGCGACACGGCAAAGAACGCGCTCGGCGCGAACGTCGACGGCTACGTGCTGCCGATGTTCCACAGCCAGATCGCATTCGCCTACAACCCGGATCTCGTGAAGGCGCCGCCGAAGTCGTATGCGGAGCTTGCCGAATGGGTGAAGAAGAATCCGAAGCAATTCGGCTACAACGGCGTCAAGGGCGGAATGTCGGGCGTCGGGTTCGTGATGGGTTGGGTATCGGCCAACAGCGGTCTCGGCGACAAGCTCGAGAAGGGGCCGTACGCGGCAAGCGACAAGGCGATTATCGACAAGTCGCTCGCGAGCCTCAAGGACTTCAACCAGAACGTGGTGATGACACCGGGCAATGCGGGCACGCTCGACATGCTGAACCGCGGCGAAATTGCGATGGGCCCGGTGTGGGTCGACATGTTCTACACGTGGCAGGCCGACGGCAAGATGAGCCCGAAAATCAAGCTCGCGTTGCCATCCCCGGGTCTTCCCGGCCAGCCGATGTACTACGTGATTCCCGCCAAGGCTGCGAACGCAGCGATCGCGAAGAAGTTCATCGACTTCGCGGAGAGCCCCGAAGTGCAGGCGGACGGGATCGTCAAGCAGTTCAACTGGTACCCCGGCATCGATCCGCAATACGTGCAGGCGAAGCTGTCGCCGGCGGACTGGAACAAGCTCTTCACCGACATCTCGCCGTCGCAGCTGTCGCAATACGGCCGGCCATTCCCGCTGTCGGATTACTTCACCGACATCGTGGAAGGGTATGAACGGGTTGTGATCAAATAAGATCGGACGCGCCTCGGCCTCCGAACTGACATTGTGTTTCGTCGCGCCGCGCGGGTCGGCCTCATGCGTCGACTCGCGTTTGCTCGCTCCCCCTTGCCTTCGGCCGGGGCCCCGGCGAGCCGCTCGCGCCGATTCTTCCGTCGTCGTTCCCGCTCGGCCACGACAAGGAGGCGGGGATGACGGCGTATTGTTCATGATGGCCGTAGTCAGCAGAAATAGCGCGTGGTGAACTCTTCGCCCACAGTACCGGGCGCGTCGCGCACGGAAAACGCGGCCGGGTTGCTGCTGACCGGACCCGCGCTCGCGATCGTCGGCTTGTTCTTCGTGCTGCCGCTCGCGATGTCGTTCGTGCTCGCGTTTCGCAGCAAGAACGGGGATTTCACGCTCGAGCACTTCGTCAAGTCCTGGGATCTCTACCGGACTGATCTGCTGTTCACGGTCGGCATCGTGCTGCTGTCGACCGTGCTGATCGGTGTCATCGCCATCGCGATCGCCGGATATCTGACGCTGGGCGAAAACCCGCGCGCGGTGGCGATCCTGCGCTGGCTCTATCGCTGGCCGCTGTTCATCCCGTTCATCGTCACCGGCCAGATCATGCGGACGTTTCTCGCCAAGAACGGGATGCTCAATCACGTGCTGATCGGCTCCGGGATGATCGAGCCGCTTTCCGCGCAAAGCCTGCTCGACTGGCGCGGCATCGTGGTGGCGTTCGTGTGGAAGCAGGCGCCGTTCGTGACGCTTCTGCTGGCGGGCGCAATGGCGTCGCTCGAGCCGCAGCACATCGAGGCCGCGCGCAATCTCGGCGCCCGGCGCTTTCGCGTGCTGGTCGACATCGTGCTGCCGCAGGTGCGCGGTACGCTGCTCGTTGGCCTCGTGCTGTCGTTCGTTACGATGCTTTCGGTGCTGTCGGTCCCGATGATGATCAATCCGAACTCGCCGACGATGATCACGGTCGACGTCGCCTACCGGATCAGCACGCTGTCCGATTACGCCGTCGCCAACGCCTTGTGCCTGCTGTCGCTGATCGTTGCGGCGGGCGGGGCGTGGTTCTACCTGCGCCATGCATCGGAGAGCGTGAAGTGAACGGCGCGGCCTTCTCGTTTCGTCGCTGGCCGCAACTGCTCGGCATGGCGATCGTGCTCGGTCTCGTCGCGTTCGCGATCTTCGGCCCGCTTGCCAACTTGTTCCTGTGGGGGTTCGCCGAGAAGTGGTACTTCCCGAACAAGATTCCGCAGGAGTTCGGCTTCTCGTTCTGGGGACGCGTTTTCAGCCCGCGCGGCAACGCGCTGGGATCGCTCGGCACGAGCATCTGGATCGCGGTGCTGACGGTCGTGCTGAGCCTCGCAGTGGCGATCCCGGCGGGCTACGCGCTCGCCCGGCTCAAGCTGCGCTGGCGCGGCCTCATCCTGCTCGCGTTCCTGCTGCCGCAGGCGGTGCCGAATCTTCCCGTGTACGTCAACATCGCGCGCGTGTTCTACGAGATCGGCTTGAATGGCACGATTCTCGGCGTCGTGCTGGTGCATGCGTCGCACGGGCTTGTGCTCGCCGTATGGATCGCGTCGGCGGCGTTCGCATCGGTCGAGCCGTCGCTGGAGGAGGCCGCCCGCAACATGGGAGCCTCGCCGTGGACCTGCTTTCGCACGGTGACGTTGCCACTCGCGGCGCCCGGCCTCATCGCGAGCGCGATCTTCGTGTTCCTGGAGTCGCTCGACGAATTTACCGGGACCTATTTCGTCGGCGTTCCGGACGTGACGACGCTGCCGCTCCTGATGTTCAACGCGAGCATGGGCGGCAACTACCAGATCGCGTCGATCACCGCGCTCCTGCTGCTGATTCCATCCATCGGCTTCATGCTGGTCGTCGAGCGTTTCCTGAAGGCGGACGTTCTCGCCGCAGTGGGACGTTAGTTACGGGCTACTAGCCGCTCGCCCGCCTGTTGGCTTCGAGCCGGGCGTCGACGATCGCGACGATCTCGTCGACGGCTTCCGACCGCATTCCCCTTTGTGCCGCAACGCTCTGCACCAGGCGATCGACGCGCTCGACCTGGGTTGCGCCCCCGGCCACCGCACGCGCAACCGAGGACGGATTGCCGAGGCTGGAAGCGGCGCGGGCATATTTTTCGAACGGCACACGATCTTGCGCCGACGCGCCCATCGATTGGCAAAGCGTCTCCACCCATTCGTAGATCGACCGCGCGCGTTCAATGTCTTCATGCACCGCTTCTCTGATCGAACGGATCGAGTCGGCGCGAATGCAGCGATAGTTGCCGGCCATCAGCATGCACCACTTCGCGAGCGGAACGAAGACCGAATCGTGAACCTTCAGCTTGACCGGCAGATCGACCGGCCCGGCACCCGCGTCGAACCGCGCGGCTTCGATGTCCGCCTGCAACCGCCGCAGCATTGTCGTGTGCTCGTCGGCGACGAACCGCGCCGCCCTGAAATTGGTCGGCAGCCCGACTTGCAGCACGTTGACAGGTTCGTTCGGTGGACGAAATGCCTGTGGATCGGGGCTGCACAGCGTCACCAGCGCCGGGTCGAAATTGTCCCAGACGGCCGGATCCGTATAGCAATGCCGGTGCTGCTGCGCGTCGAGGCCGGGAAGGCGACCAAGATACGGCAGCGGCGGCATGTTCATGATCGACAAACACGGAATTCGCGATCGAGCGACTGCGTCAAGCAACTCGCGCACGCCGGATGATCCGTACTGCGGCTCCTGCATCGCAAGCCCGGCGAGATCGAAACCATGCGGATCGACCGACTGCGGATCGCCGGCGGACAACTCGCCGGACAAGTGCCGCGAATCGATCTCGACAACGCCGCTTTCGCCACGGAGGGGCAGTCGCACGCGGAAGCCTTCGCGATTGATCAGCGCCGCCTCGGCCGGCAGGCATACGAGATGGACGGTGTGGCCGGCGAGCAGCAGCTTGCTCGCCAGCAGCGAGCCGTACGACGCCCCGAACATCAGGACCCGATAGGTCGTGCTCATCGCCGCGCGGGCGGCGTCGCGCAGCGCGCGGCGGCGGCAAGGGTCGTTGGCTCGACCGGGCCCGGCGGAAGCGAAAAGGATGGCGCAAAGTGTGGCAAGTCGCGTACCCGGACGTCGGGCCACAAATGATGCGACCGGTGTTGCGTGAGGATCTGCATCGGCTCGGCCCCGACGACCACCCGGCCGGCGCGAGCGAGCCACGACGGGAAAGGCAGCGCGTAGGTGCCGAGCGCGCCTCGGCGGTTGTGCAAGAGATGGTGGAACACGAAGCCCGCGCCGCCGATGCTCATGCGAAGCGCGATCCAGTAGACGAAAAATACCGTCGGATCGATCGCAACGACGGCGCAGAAGCAGACCAGACGGAAGACACCGTCGCGAGCGAGCGCGGCGTCAGCGCCTCGCGTGCGGATCCATTCGATCAGCGATCGCTCAGGGGTGATCATCGCATTGGCAAGAGCTCGCAGATGTCCGCCTTCGATCTGCCAGCGCTCGGGATCGCGCTCGTCACCCCCGAAGCGATGGTGGCGAAAATGGATCGCCCGATGCTCGCGATAGCCCAGTCCGAACGGCGTGTCGAACACCATCGCCAGGCGGTGGAACGTAGGCACGCATTCGCTGTCACGAACATGCAGGAGCTCGTGCAGGCCAAGCGAGAGGCGAAGGTAGATCCAGGGCACCGCGACGAGCAATGTCCACACCGGCACCGCGCCGAAAATCGCGGCTGCGAGAACGCAGTACATCGCAAGCGTGTGCAGGAGTGTAGCGCGCAGGTATCGCCTTGCATCGGCGTCGTTGCGCAACGCGCTCGCATCAGGTATCGCGGTCGCAGCACCCGCGGAAACCGGCCTGTCTTGGCGCGCCAATTCTGCAGCGACGATCACAAAGCTCCTCTCCGAGCTCGCATCGCGTGGTGCGATCCGCTCGCGCGATGGATAATGGATGCGCAGCTTCGGTCTTGCCTCGCGCGCCGCGGGCAATCCTAGACCGCGCACCGGAAGCCGTCAACGCTTGCAACGGCTGTGTAGCATCGGCGCGCGCGACCTCACTCGTCGGCGAAAAATTGACTTCAGCCCACAAGTCTCGGATTGCGATCATCGGTGCCGGCCCCGCGGGTGCCTCTGCCGGGTGGCACCTCGCCACGCGCGGGCACGCGGTAACGCTGATCGACCGCGCGGCGTTTCCCCGCGACAAGACCTGCGGCGATTGGATCACCCCGCAAGCGCTATCCGAGCTTTCGACGTTGGGTCTCGACGTCGCCATGCTGGCTCGCCTCGCGCCCAATCACGCGACCGTGACCAACACTCGTCTCGTTGCACCCGACGGACGTGCGAGCACGCGCAAATTCGAACACCCCGGCGCCTGCGTTCCACGCCGCATCCTCGATCGTCTCGTGCGGGAGCGTGCGCTTGCGGCGGGTTGCCAGCCGTTCGAGCGCACGATCCGCGACATCGCGGCCGAGACGGCCCTGCTTGCCGAATATGAGCACATCGTCGACGCGCGCGGCGCGACAGTGGGCGTGGCCAATGCGATCGGCTTGCGTGGCTACTTTACCGTCAGCAGAACAGCGGTCGCCGCCGATGCCGCGAATCGCGTGGAAATTCACACGAATGGGTCGCATCGCCGTGGTTATGGATGGATTTTCCCGGTGCACGCGGATGAACGCACCGTTGCCTTCAACGTCGGTGTCGGGCTTTGGAAGGAGGACAGCTGCGCCGGCCGTAATGTGAGCGACTATTTCTACCGGTTCCTCGCCGACAACCCGGCGCGCGATCTCCACGCGGCGGCTCTCGATGCGGTGCGGCCGGTCGGCTATCCGGTCGGGCTTGGCTTGTGGCGAAATCGCGTTGCCGAAGGCCGCGTGTTGCGCATCGGCGATGCGGCAAATCTTGCCGACCCATTGACCGGTGACGGCATCGGCAACGCGCTTGCAAGCGGGCGCCTGGTGGCGGAAGCGATTGCGACGGCCTGCGGACCTTACCGACGCTGCGCAACGCTGGCAGCGCCAATACGACGCGAAGCTCGCGCCCGAGCTTCGGCGCGCTTTCGTGTTGCGTCAACTGCTGTCGTCCACGCCTGCGAAGAACCTCGCCGCGTGGCTTCTCGAGCGCGGCGCGCCGGCACTCGGCACGCGATTGCATCGCGCGATTTTCGGCGAAACGCCGTACCGCGACGCCTGGCGAGGGAAGCGTTAGCAGTCGAGATCGATGCCCTGGAATATCCGACGAGCGCCCGGTGTTCGCTAGACAGCGGCCGCGGTAGCGATGTGCGCGGGCAGATTCCGCGCCTCCGTGACGGAACCATCGCGTCCGCCCGAACGGTCCAATCTGCCTTCCGCTTTGCAATCACATCGTCACAGAGGAGCGCCATGGATAGACATATCGTCGTAGCAGCATTTGTCGTCGCGAGTATCGCCGCAGCGGCCAACGCCCGGGCGGATGAGTTGTTCCAGGCCAGGCTGTCGGGCGATAACGAAGTGCCTGCGGTCGCCACCGACACGACGGGACACGTCGAGGTGCTGGTTAGCAAGGACCGGACGTCGGCCGAGTACATGCTGCGGGTTGAAAACGGCGTCCGAGTGACGCAGTCCCACTTCCATTGCGGACCCGCGGGCGTCAACGGTCCGGTCATCGTCTTCCTGGCAGGCTTCCACGCCCCAGGCTGGGACGTCGATGGAAAGTGGGTGGACAACACAACGGTCACCGACGCGAACATCGTCAATCCGGCGTGCGGTACGACGCTCGCGGCGATTTTCGAGCAGGCGCGCGCCGGCAACGTCTACGTCAATGTCCATTCAGTCGCGCATCCCGCAGGCGAGGCGCGGGGTCAGTTGCTGCCGGCCGGAAGCTAGCGAAAGCCGCCGCGACTTTTCGTCCGGAGCCCGGTCGCAGCCGGGCTTTTCGTTTGACTACCGGCGCGGAGCCGCCGCGCGCGGCGAGCGCAGGATCATCCTTCTAGCCCACCGAAGCGCTCGTAGAACGCCGCGTTGGCCGGCGGCAGCGCGCCGTTCGGGCCTTCGAGCACGGCGGCGAGATGCCGCTCGGCGCATCGGTGCGCGAGCTGGTAGAAGTCGCGGCACAACGTGTAGGCAGCAGCGCCTGGCCAATCGAGCGGCAGCAGCGCTGCCGGTAACCGCGGATCACGCAACAGCACGCGGCGGTATTCGTGGATCAACAGCGTGCGCACGATGAAGCACTGTTCCGGATCCCGGTCGTCGATGTTCGCGCGCCGGAAGCGCTCGATGACGCCGCCGAAGCGACGCAGGAATTTGCGGTAGTCGGCGGCGATCGCGGCCAGGTCCCATGCCCGCGTAACGGCGGAGGCAAGCGTTGACCCCTGCAGCGATGCGTCATCCGTGGCCCTCACCGCGATGATGCCGGTACCGTGTTCGGCGAGAGCGAGCGGAACGGAATTTCCCGCCTGCACGGGTCGCGCGTAAACGCCGGTTGCCAGCACCCCGAAGCCCTCCCAATGCAACTCGGTGCGCAGCGACTCCCGGCGTCGCGCCGGCAATCCATCGGCGATGACGATCTCCCAGTCGTCGTTCCAGGAGTCCGCGGGCGGTGCATAGATGCGCCGGTAGGCTTGCTCGAACCGTTTCGCTCCCGCAGTCGTGAGTCGGTACAGGCTGCGGCGCCCGATGCGCTTTGCGGCCAGCCAGCGCTCGCGACCAAGCCGGAACACGCTCGTCCGGGTGAGCCGCTCGTTGACGCCGAAGGGTTCGAGCAGGCGGATGAGTCCTGGAAGCATGACCGCGCCGCCATGCGGGGCAATCGCGTCGCCCCAGACGGTGATCGTGAGGGACGGCGCCCGTGGCGGTGCAGCGGCAAGCTCGCGCGCGATCCAGCGCTGAACATGCGGATCGGGCCGCGGGAGGGGGGAAGTGGACAAATCGGGCGAGCGCATGGGTCGGGGCGGGCTGCCGTGCCGCCAAAATGATACATACTTTACACGGAATGCCAAAAAAGTGTATCGTTTCAACCCGGACGGCCCGCGGGCCGCGGACAGGAGAAGCAAGGATGTACGCGCAAATGGTCGACACGGGCGTCAAGGCGGTCGCGACCGCGGCCGACATGTCGCCGGAGGAACGGGCGTTCCAGGCGCGCATCGACGCCGACGTCAAGATCGAGCCGAAGGACTGGATGCCCGAGGCGTACCGCAAGACGCTCGTGCGCCAGATCTCGCAGCACGCGCATTCCGAGATCGTCGGCATGCTGCCCGAGGGCAACTGGATCACGCGCGCGCCGACGCTTGCGCGCAAGGCGATCCTGATGGCGAAGGTGCAGGACGAAGGCGGCCACGGTCTCTATCTGTACGCGGCGGCGGAGACGCTGGGCGTTTCGCGCGACCGGATGGTCGAGGATCTGCATGCCGGACGCGCCAAGTATTCGAGCATCTTCAACTATCCGACGCTCACGTGGGCGGACGTCGGCGCCATCGGCTGGCTCGTCGACGGCGCGGCGATCATGAACCAGATTCCGTTGTGCCGGTGCTCGTATGGCCCTTACGCGCGCGCGATGGTGCGCGTCTGCAAGGAAGAGAGCTTTCACCAGCGGCAGGGCTACGCCATCATGATCGCGCTCGCGCAGGGCACGAAGGAGCAGAAGGCGATGGCTCAGGACGCGCTCAATCGCTGGTGGTGGCCGTCGGTGATGATGTTCGGCCCGCCCGACGCGGAGAGCGTGCACAGCGCGCAGTCGGCCGCATGGAAGATTAAGATCCTGTCGAACGACGAATTGCGCCAGCGTTTCATCGACCAGACGGTGCCGCAGGCGGTTTATCTCGACCTCGAGGTGCCCGATCCCGATCTCAAGTGGAACGCCGAACGCGAACACTACGATTTCGGCGCGATCGACTGGACCGAGTTCTACCAAGTGGTCAAAGGCAATGGCCCGTGCAACCGCGAACGGCTCGCCACGCGCGTGAAAGCGTGGGAAGACGGCGCGTGGGTGCGCGAGGCCGCGATGGCGCATGCCGAAAAACAGGCAGCGCGCGCGGCAAAAGCGGCCTAGGAGAAAGCGATGACCAACGAATGGCCGCTCTGGGAAATTTTCATCCGCTCGCAGCATGGGCTCGCGCACAAGCACGTCGGGAGCCTGCACGCGGCCGACGCGGCGATGGCGATCAAGAACGCGCGTGACGTCTATACGCGACGCAACGAAGGCGTATCGATCTGGGCCGTGCGCTCGTCCGAGATCACCGCTTCGTCGCCGGGCGACAAGGAAGCGCTGTTCGAGCCCTCGAACGACAAGGTTTACCGGCATCCAACGTTTTTCCCGATGCCCGATGCGGTGAAGAATTTATGAGCAAGATGAGGGCCGCCGGGCCGCCCGAGACTGCGCAACTGCAGTCTGCCCCGGGGGGCAGCGCCGCCGTGGGGGCCCACAACCCGCCGCTGTTCAACTACCTGCTGCGCCTCGGCGATTCGCCGCTGATCCTCGCGCAGCGTCTCGGCGCGTGGGTGGGCAAGGGGCCGATCCTCGAGGAGGATCTGGCGCTCGCCAATGTCGGACTCGATCTCCTCGGCCAGGCGCGAATGTGGCTCACGTACGCAGGCGAGGTCGAATCGCGGTATGCGCGCAAGGGACGCGACGAGGATGAGCTCGCATTCCTGCGCGACGGCGGCGAGTTCCGCAACCTGCTCATCGCCGAGCAGCCAAATGGCAACTTTGCCGATACGATCGCCCGGCAGTTCCTGTTCGATTCGTGGCATGAGTTCGCGCTCGATGCGCTCGCGCGCTCGACGGACGCGCGCATCGCGGGAATCTCCGCAAAGGCTGTTAAGGAAGTCGCCTATCACATCGAGCGTTCGAGCGACTGGGTGATCCGGCTGGGCGACGGCACCGACGAATCGCACGCCAAGATGCAGACGGCGGTCGACAATCTGTGGACGTATACCGGTGAAATGTTCGTTACTGACGCGGACGAGGCGAAATTGATCGATGCAGGCATCGCCGCCGATGTCCGCCTGCTCGCAGAGCCCTGGCGGCAGCGCGTCGATGCCGTGCTGGACGAAGCGACGCTCGCCTTGCCCGCGTCCGCGCACATGCAACGCGGCGGCAAGCAGGGTGTGCACACCGAGCATTTCGGCTACCTGCTGGCGGAGATGCAGTTTCTGCAGCGCGCGTATCCGGGAGCGCAATGGTGAAGCCGCCTGCGACAACACGCGACCCGTGCGCGATTCAGCCCTCGTCGCCGACGCCCTCGCTCGACGCGTTGTGGCGGGCCCTCGAAAGCGTGTCCGATCCCGAGATTCCGGTGGTGTCCGTCATCGAGCTCGGCATCGTCCGCAGCCTCGAATGGGACGAAATCGATCCGGCGACGCTCGTCGTGCGCGTCACGCCGACCTATTCGGGTTGCCCGGCAACCGAGATCATCGCGGCCGGCATTGCCCGTGCGCTGATGGATGCGGGCGTCACAAGCATGAGGATGGAGACCCAGCTTTCGCCGCCGTGGTCGACTGATTGGATCGCGCCGCAAGCGCGGGCAAAGCTTCGCGAGTATGGAATTGCGCCGCCGGGAGCGGGCGGCCTGCGCTCTACCCGGATCGACGTCTCGGGCTTGCGCTCGCCGCGCCGCGCGCAAGCCACTGTCGCCTGTCCACGCTGCGGCTCGGAGCGCACACGCGTGCTGTCGCAGTTCGGTTCGACCGCCTGCAAGGCACAGTACCGCTGCGACACGTGCCTCGAGCCGTTCGACTACTTCAAGCCACATTGATGAGCAAGTTTCACCCGTTGCGGCTCGCCGCCGTCGAGCCCGAGACGCGCGACGCTGTCGCGCTCACGTTCGAGATTCCGCCGGCCCTGGCGCAACAATTCCGCTTCGATGCCGGCCAGCATGTCACGTTGCGCGCTACGATCGACGGGCAGGATATCCGGCGCTCGTATTCGATCTGCTCGACGGTACAGGCGGGCGGGCTGCGGATCGCGGTGAAGAAAAGCCCCGGCGGCTTGTTCTCGACGTGGGCAGGGGAGTCGCTCTCTGCGGGCGACACGCTGGAGGTTATGCCGCCACTGGGGCATTTCGGCGTCGCGCCCAATGCGGCGCGGCCACGGCATCATGTCGGGTTTGCCGCGGGCAGCGGTATCACGCCTCTCATGTCGATCATCGGCACCACACTCGCCGCCGAGCCATCGAGCGAATTCACGCTCTTCTACGGAAATCGCGCGTCGGGCACTGTCATGTTCCGCGACGAGCTCGCCGAGTTGAAGGACACCTACCTCACGCGCTTCAACCTGGTCCACGTGCTGTCGCGCGAGGCGCAGGATATTCCGCTGTTGCACGGACGCATCGATCGGGAAAAGGCGGGCGCGCTTCTCGCGCACTGGGTGGATCTCGACAACGTCGACATCGTCTACCTGTGCGGGCCGGACGGCATGATGCACTCAGTTGCCGAGGTGTTGCGGGAGCGCGGCTTTCCCGAAGCAAGAATCCGGATCGAGCGTTTCGCCGCCAGCATTCCGAAGCACGAGCACAAGGCGGTCAAGTCGCCAGTGCCGGGGCATACCGAATGCGAAGTGACCGTGATCCTCGACGGCGCCACGCGGTCGTTCATGCTCGAGAAAGGTAACGAGAGCATCCTCGAGGCGGGTCTCAAGGCGGGGGTTGAACTCCCGTATTCGTGCAAGGGCGGCGTGTGCTCGACGTGTCGCGCCAAGCTCGTCGCCGGTGAAGCCGACATGGACGTCAACTTCGCGCTCGAGGACTACGAAGTGGCGCGCGGTTTCGTGCTGACGTGCCAGAGCTATCCGGTGACGGACAAGGTCACTGTCGATTACGACCAGACGGCGTGAGAGGCGGTGAGCGGCGCGAGCCGGGAAGCAGGGGCCCCCGAGCAACGTGAGAGGGGATGCGACCGGGGCGAGCCGACGCAGGCGGCCGACGACTCGACGCGGCGAGTCACAGGAGCAGAACGGAGGCCGCGGCCCCCCACGCGTCGCGTGTAGGGGATCGGAGCCAAATCGAACGCCGTCATGAGGCCGATGGAGAGGCTGCCGACAAGTCTGGCAATGCTGAGGCCGACGGCGTAGCGATCTGGGTCGGCGCATGCCGCCGCCGTGCTAAAGTTTCACCCCCCAAACGAATTGCCGCTGGAGCACGCCGTGCCGCACCCCTTTTTGAACGCCATCGCGCGACGCTCGACCGCGCCGTGGAGGCGATTGCGCAGCGCAGCTACTGGAGCGCGTATCCGGAATCGGCGAGCCCGAAGGTCTACGGCGAAGGTGCCGCGGAAGCCGGCAAGGCCGCGTTCGACGCCCTGAAGGACAAGCCCTTTCCGCTGGAGCAGCCCGGGACCGTCGCAACGGTCGGCGGCGAAATATCGCCGTACGGCATGCCGCTCGGCATTACGTACCCGAAGCCCGACCTCGACACGCTGTTCGCGGCGATCGCGAAAGCGCAGGCGTCGTGGCGCAAGGCCGGCCCCGAAACATGGGCGGGCGTATGCCTCGAAACGCTTGCCCGGATCAACCAGCAGAGTTTCCTGTTTGCCAACGCCGTCATGCATACGACGGGGCAGGCTTTCATGATGGCGTTCCAGGCCGGCGGACCGCATGCGCAGGACCGCGGGCTCGAAGCCGTCGCCTACGCGTGGGACGAGATGCGCCGCATTCCCGCGACTGCGCAGTGGGAGAAGCCGCAAGGCAAGAACGAGCCGCTGAAGATGGAGAAGAACTTCCGCGTCGTGCCGCGCGGAATCGGCCTCGTCATCGGCTGCTGCACGTTCCCGACCTGGAACGGTTTTCCCGGCCTATTCGCGGATCTTGCGACCGGCAACGCTGTTATCGTCAAGCCGCATCCGTCGGCCATATTGCCGCTCGCGCTGACCGTCAAGATCGCGCGCGAGGTGCTGGCCGAAGGCGGATTCGATCCGAATGTGGTGACGCTGGTCGCGCATGCGGCGGGCGACGACGTTGCGCAGAAGCTCGCTTTGCGGCCCGACGTCCGCATCATCGACTTCACCGGCAGCGCCGCCAACGGCAACTGGCTCGAGGCCAATGCGCGGCAAGCGCAGGTCTTCACGGAGAAATCGGGCGTCAACCAGATCGTGGTCGACTCGGTCGCCGACTTCAAGGGGTTCGTGCGTAATGTCGCATTCTCGCTGTCGCTCTACACGGGTCAGATGTGCACGGCGCCGCAAAATCTCTACATCCCGCAGGATGGGATCGACACCGCAGATGGGCACTTGACCTTCGACCAGGTCGCCGCCGGGCTCGCCGAGGGTGTGCAGAAGCTGCTTGCCGATCCCGCGCGCGCGGTCGAGTTTCTCGGCGCCGTCGTCAACGAAAGGGTGCTGAAGCGCCTCGAAGCCGCGCGCTCGCTGGGATCGATCGTGCTCGACACGCAATCGCTTGCGCACCCGCAATTCGCCAAAGCAACGATCCGCACGCCGCTGATCGTGAAGCTCTCCGCGGCGGATTCGGGCAAATACCTCGAGGAATGGTTCGGCCCGGTGGCGTTCGTGATCGCCACCAAAGACACCGACGAAAGCCTGGCGATCGCCAAGGATGCGGTCCTGCGCAAGGGCGCGCTGACATTGTCAGTCTACTCAACGGACGACGATGTGATCGCCGACGCAATCGACGTCGCCGAAGAGTCCGGTGTCGCACTGTCGATCAACCTGACGGGCGGCGTGTTCGTCAATCAATCGGCGGCGTTCTCCGATTTTCACGGCACCGGCGCCAATCCGGCAGCCAACGCGGCGTTGACCGACGCCGCATTCGTCGCCGGACGGTTCCGCGTGGTGCAGAATCGGCGGCACGTCTGACGCGACAGGCACGCAGTAAACGGCGATGAGTTACGAGCACATCCTGTTTGCGCAAGACGCTGGCATCGCGCGCCTGACGTTCAATCGCCCCGATCGTCTCAACAGCTTCAACGATGCGATGCATGCCGAAGTGCGCGACGCACTCGCCGATGCGCGCGGCGACGCATCGGCGCGCGTATTGCTGATCACCGGCGCCGGCCGCGGATTCTGTGCCGGGCAGGATCTGTCGGATCGCGCGGTATCCGCGAGCGAGGCGCCGGTCGATCTCGGCGCATCGATCGACCGCAACTACAAGCCGCTCGTCCTCGCGCTGCGGTCGTTGCCGATGCCGGTGATCTGCGCCGTGAACGGCGTTGCCGCCGGCGCGGGCGCCAACCTCGCGTTCGCATGCGACATCGTCATTGCGGCGAAGTCGGCGAGCTTCATCGAAGCGTTCAGCAAGCTCGGATTGATTCCGGACACGGGCGGCACGTACTTTCTGCCACGCCTCGTAGGCACCGCGCGCGCGATGGGAATGGCGATGCTCGGCGACAAGATCAGCGCCGAGCAGGCGGCGGCATGGGGCTTGATCTGGCAATGCGTCGACGACACCGAGCTGCCGGCGGTGGCGGAAAAGCTCGCCGCGCATTTCGCGCAGGCGCCCACGCGCGGCCTCGCGCGCACCAAGGAGGCGATTTACGCGAGCGGCGCCAACTCGCTCGAGGCGCAACTCGATCTCGAGCGCGATCTCATGCGGGAGCTCGGCAGGTCCGAGGACTACCGCGAGGGAGTGGCCGCGTTCATGGCCAAGCGCCCGCCGAAATTCACCGGACGCTAAGTCTCGTCGCGATGCCCGCCGCATTGCCCGGCACTTCGACCGTCGCTGTCATAGGCGCGGGCGCCATGGGTGCGGGAATCGCGCAAGTCGCAGCTCTCGCCGGCCATCGCGTCCAGCTGCACGACGCACGTTTTGGTGCCGCCGACGCTGCAAAAAAGAGCATCGCGGAAAGTCTTGGCAAATTGGCCGCCAAGGGCAAGCTTTCGCAACAGAACGCCGATGGCGCGGTCAGCCGGATCACGAGTGTGGTCACGCTGCCCGACGCGAGTGTTGCCCGGCTCGTGATCGAAGCGATCGTCGAAGACGCCACGGCCAAGCGCGAGCTCTATTCGCGCCTCGAGAACATCGTCGCGCCCGACTGCATCGTAGCAACCAACACGTCTTCGCTGTCGATCACGGAGCTCGCAGCGGGTCTTGCTCATCCCGGTCGCGTGGTTGGCATGCATTTCTTCAATCCCGCACCGTTGATGCCACTGGTCGAAATCGTCAGCGGTCTTGCGACATCGCAGAATGTTGCGGAAACGATCTTCGCGACGGCGGCCTCGTGGGGCAAAGCGCCGGTGCATGCGTCGTCCACGCCTGGTTTCATCGTCAATCGTTGCGCGCGACCCTTTTACGGCGAAGCGTTGCGGTTGCTGGCCGAAGGGGCAACCGACGTCGCGACGCTCGACGCGCTGCTGCGCGAGGCAGGCGGATTCAGGATGGGACCGTTCGAGCTGATGGACCTGATTGGACTCGACGTGAATTTTGCGGTGACGAAGAGCGTGTGGGAAGGTTTCTTTCGCGATCCGCGCTACGCGCCTTCCGTGCGGCAACAGGAACTGGTCGCGGCTGGTTGGCTGGGGCGCAAGTCGGGCCGGGGTTTTTACGACTATGCGCCGCAGGCCGTCAAGCCCGTGCCGCGCACCGAGCCCGCGCAAGTGGCGCCGGCGAAGATCATTTTGCATGGCGATGCCGGGCTCGCTTCGCCGCTGGTGGATCGTATCGCAGCGGCGGGCGTTGCCATCGAGCACGCGCGCTCCGACTCGCGCTTTCCGGCAGGCGCGTTCCACATCGCTGGCAGGGCGGGCGGCGCGTGGCTCGCATTGACGGACGGGCGGACGGCGACCGCGCGCTTCGTGCGGAGCGGTGTTCGCGACCTCGTGCTGTTCGACCTCGCCAATGACTACGCTACGGCGTCGCGACTTGCGCTCGGCCGGGCCGATACCTGCAGCGATGATGCGTGGAACGCGGCGGTTGGCGTGCTTTCAGCAGCCGGTATCGCGGTCAGCCGTCTCGACGATGTCGCCGGCCTCGCCGTCATGCGCATCGTCTGTGCGCTTGCCAACGAGGCGGCCGACGCCGTCGTGCAGGGCGTTGCCGCTGCCGAAGCGATCGATCTGGCGATGCAAAAAGGCGTCAACTATCCGCGCGGGCCTCTTGCGTGGGGAGACGCCCTTGGCGCGGCGACGGTACGTGACGTGCTCGCTCACCTTGCCGAGCAATACGGCGAAGACCGCTACCGGATCTCGCCGCTGGTGACGCGGCGGGCGGCGACGGGAGGGACGCTCGTTGGGTGAGCACCATCCCGCGTTGAGCCCGGCCGCCGCGCAGGCGCTCGCCGAACGTGTCGCCGCGGCAATGTGGTCGCGCGACGATGCATCGAAAGGGCTCGGCATGCGGATCGTCGGCGTCGCTCCGGCCCGGGCGGAATTGGCGATGACGGTGCGTGCCGACATGCTGAACGGACATGCGATCTGCCACGGCGGCTTCATTTTCACGCTCGCCGACAGCGCGTTCGCCTACGCCTGCAACAGCTACAATCTGAACACGGTCGCTTCCGGCTGCGGCATCGACTTCGTGGTGCCTGCGCGCGAGGGTGATGTGCTGACTGCCGTCGCGCACGAGCGTAGCGTGTCGGGTCGAACCGGCGTTTACGACATCGAGGTCACGAATCAGCGCGGCGAAAAGATCGCGCTGTTTCGCGGCAAGAGCTACCGGATCAAAGGACACGTGATCGACGGCGAGCCTGCGCCATGACAGCACGGAAACCGAACCGCGGCGACCTCGAGCCGATCGAGACGGCGAGCCGCGACGAGCTCGCCGCACTTCAGCTGGAGCGCCTGCAGTGGACGCTCAAGCACGCGTACGAAAACGTCGCACATTACCGGAAGGCGTTCGACCGCGCCGGCGTGAAGCCCGATGACTGTCGCACGCTTGCCGATCTTGCCAATTTCCCGTTCACCGTCAAAGCCGACCTTCGCGATAACTACCCGTTCGGCATGTTCGCCGTCCCCCGGGAAAGAATATCGCGCATCCATGCGTCGTCGGGAACGACGGGCAAGCCGACCGTCGTAGGCTACACCGCGAAGGACATCGACACCTGGGCGACGGTGATGGCGCGCTCGATCCGCGCCGCCGGCGGCCGCGCGGGCGACATCGTCCACGTCGCCTACGGATATGGCCTTTTCACCGGCGGCTTGGGCGCGCATTATGGCGCGGAGAAGCTGGGTGCGACGGTGATCCCGATGTCGGGCGGGCAAACCGAAAAGCAGGTCCAGCTGATCGTCGACTTCAAGCCCGACATCATCATGGTGACGCCGTCTTATATGCTCGCCCTTGCTGAAGAGATGGAGCGGCAGGGGATCGATCCGCGTGGAACATCGCTCAAGATCGGGATCTTCGGTGCCGAGCCCTGGACGCCTGCGATGCGTACTGCAATCGAAGCCCGGCTCGTCATGGACGCGATCGACATCTACGGACTCTCGGAGATCATCGGTCCCGGCGTTGCGCAAGAGTGCATCGAGACCAAGGATGGGCTCACGATCTGGGAAGATCACTTCTACCCCGAGGTCATCGAGCCCGAGTCCGAGCGCGTGTTGCCCAATGGAGAAAAGGGTGAGCTCGTCTTCACGACGTTGACGAAGGAGGCGCTGCCGATGATCCGCTACCGGACGCGCGACCTAACAAGGCTGCTGCCGCCGACCGCGCGCGCAATGCGTCGGATGGAAAAAATCACCGGCCGCTCCGACGACATGCTGATCATCCGCGGCGTCAACGTATTCCCTACCCAGATCGAGGAGCTGATCCTCAAGGAACGCGCGCTCGAGCCGCATTACCAGCTCGAGATCACGCGGCCCGGCAATCTCGACGAATTGACGGTGCTCGTGGAACGCTCGCCTGCCGCCGGCACCGCCGATGGGGAATCGGCGGGAGCAAAGCTTGCCCACAACATCAAGGCTCTGATCGGCGTGACCGCCGCGGTGCGTGTCGTTGCGCCTGCCGGCATCGAGCGCTCGCTCGGAAAAGCCAAGCGCGTGATCGACAAGCGACCGAAAGGGTGACGCGGCCGCAATAGAAGCCGCACTTAACGTAACCTCGAGAGGACCTGAAATGAAACGCTTCGCCGATGTGATGCGTGTGACGATTCTGGCCGCCGGATTGGCGGGCGTCACGGGACCGTGTATCGCGGCAGACGCCGGGAGCTGGTCGTATGCCGGGAATACCGGCCCCGCCAAATGGGGGAAGCTCAGCAAGGAGTACGCATTGTGCGGGACGGGAACGCTGCAATCGCCAATCGACATCGTGGACAAAGACGTCCGCCACGGCGACCTGCCGGCGCTGCTGTTCAACTACAAGCCGTCACCGCTGCGCGTCGTCGATGAAGGGCACACGCTCCAGATCAACTATGCGCCGGATAGCTGGGTGACCGTCAACGGCAAGCGTTACGAGCTCGTCTCGATCGAATTCCACAAGCCGAGCGAAGTGAAGGTTAACGGCAAGGGTCAAGAGATGGAAGCCGACCTCGTGCACAAGGACAAGGACGGCAAGATCGCCATCATCGCGGTTCAGCTGGACGCCGGCGCTGAAAATCCGGTGCTGAAGACGGTGTGGAGCAATCTGCCCGCCAGCAAGGGAAAGGAACAGGTCAGCACAGCGACGATCAACGCGCTCGGTCTCCTGCCGAAGGACAAGGGTTATTACTCGTACACCGGATCGCTGACCGCTCCGCCATGCACCGAGAACGTTCAGTGGTACGTGCTGAAGAAGGCGATGGAAGTATCGCCCGACCAGATTGCGCGATTCGGCAGGCTCTATCCGATGAACGCGCGGCCGCCGCAGCTGCGCAACGACCGCGACATGGTGGGTACTCCGTAAGCCCCTGATGCGGTCGCCGATTGCAGTCTCCGCGCTGGTAATCGCCGCGGCGCTCGGACCGATGCCTGCCACTCCGGCGCATGCGCAACCGGCGTCGGGCGCGGATGCAGCGATTGCGGCGCGGGCGCTGTTCGACGAATCCTGGCAGTGGACGCTGCGGGAATTCCCCGAAATTGCGACCAATATCGGGGATCACCGCTATGACGACCGCCTTTCCGACCAGTCTGCCCCGGCGGTGCATCGACGCCGTGCGAAGCGCGCAGAGTTTCTGGCGCGTGCGACGAAACTCGATCCTGCCGCACTTTCGCCCGCCGATCGCGTATCCGTTCGCGTCTTCCGCTACCAGCTCGAGCAGGCGGTGGCTCTCGACAAGGTGTGCGCGCCATTCTCGTGCAGCTTCGGCGACTTCTGGTCGCCGGTGACGCAGTTCGGTGGCCCCCAATTCGATATTCCCCGGCTGGTGCAGGCGACCCGCTTCGCTTCGGTGCGCGACTACGACGCCTATCTCAAGCGCCTCGATGCGCTGCCGGTCCAGCTCGATCAGCTCATTTCCCGCATGGAATCGGGTATGCAGCTACGATGGATGCCGGCCAAGATTGCGATCGCACGCGTCCCCGGTCAGCTCGCCGCGCAGCTCGATCCCGATCCGGTACGCAATCCTGAATACAAGCCCTTCCTGGAATTTCCGGCCGACGTCGCCCAGGCCGATCGCGAGCGGCTTGCGGCAGCGGGCCGCCAGACGATCAAGGACAAAGTCATTCCGGCGTTCCGGCGCCTGCATGATTTCTACGAAAAGCGTTATCTCCCGGCGGCTAGCGAAAGCATTGCCGCATCGAGCCTGCCTCCCGGCCCGCCTTATTACGCAGCGCGGCTTGCGTTCTACACGACGACCCGCATGTCGCCGCGCGAGATCCACGAGCTCGGTCTCGCCGAGGTGGCTCGTATCGGCAAGGAGATGGATGCAACCGTTGCCGCCGCGGGCTTCAAGGGCACGCGCGCCGAGTTCCAGCAATCGATCAACACGGATCCCAAGTTTTTCTATACGCGGGCCGAAGACATGCTTGCCGGATACCGCGACATTGCGAAGCGGGCCGACGCCGTTTTGCCGAGCCTGTTTGCCGAGCTTCCGCGGCTACCGTACGGCATACGCCCGATGCTCCCGGAGGAGGGCGACAACGCCGAGCACTACGTGCGTGGCGCAGCCGATGGCAGTCGGGCGGGTTACTTCGAGGCCAACGTCAATTCGCTCTCGCGTCGGCCCAAGTGGTCGATGGAGACTCTGCTGCTGCACGAGGCCGTTCCAGGTCATCACCTGCAGATCGCGCGAGCGCAGGAAATGCGGAATCTGCCCGACACCCGGCGCTACGCTTTTTTCGTTTCGTACTCGGAAGGGTGGGCGCTCTACGCGGAAAGCCTGGGCTACGAGATGGGCTTCTACGCGGATCCCTACGCAAAATTCGGCAACCTGTCCGCCGAGATGCATCGTGCGGCGCGTCTCGTCGTGGATACGGGTATTCACGCGTTCGGCTGGACACGCGAGCGGGCAATCGCCTATCTCGAGGACAATGCGGCGCTTACCCCCGCGTTCGCCGAGGCGGAAGTCGATCGCTATATCGTGACGCCCGGACAGGCGACCGCCTACAAGATCGGCGAGCTCAAGATCAAGGCGTTGCGCGCCCGAGCCCGCGCCGAGCTCGGCGACAAATTCGATCTGCGTCGCTTCCACAATGCGCTGATCGACAACGGCGCTCTGCCGCTTGACGTGCTCGACGAGCAGATAGCCGAGTGGATCGCCGTCGAGCGCACACGGTCGAAATAGCGCGTCCCGATCATTTTTCGCGGAACAGCATAACGATCAAGTCGCGCAGCCACCGCGTGCCGGGCTCACCCGCGTAACGCCATGACCAGTGGACGCTGACGTCGAATGGCGGCAGACCTACGCGAGGGCGCCAGACCGCGTAGTCGCCCATCGCCTGGAAGACGTCGGCAAGCCGCGCCGGCATCACGACGGCAAGGTCGGTTTCGGCAAGGATTCGCGGCAACACGAGGAAGTGCGGCATCGACAGGCGGATGTTGGCGGAGAGTCCGAGGTCCTTCAGCGCGCGCGCCGTGGCGCCGTGGGAACGCACGACCGCATACCGCAGACGGGCGAGCGCTGCGCGCGTCGGCGCACGTGATGCGAGCGGATGTCCCGCCCGCATCAATACAACGTAACGTTCCGCGAGCAGCGCCGTTCGCTCGAAATCGGACAGCGCCGGAATGTAGCCTAGCGCGAGGTCGATGCGGCCGCTGTCCAACGCCGGGCCGATGTCCTTGTCGTCGTACTGGAAGGTCTCGAGACGAACTTCCGGTGCACGCTCGGCGAGCACCTGCAGCAGGCGCGGCAGGAACACGGTCTCGCCGATATCGCTCATGTGCAGGCGGAAGGTACGGTCCGAGCCCATCGGGTCGTAGCGTGCGCCTTCCTGGATTGCGACATCGAGCACATGCAGCGCGTGGCGCACGGCTTCGGCGAGGCGGTCGGCCTTGGCCGTCGGCGCCATGCCGCCTTGCGTGCGTACGAAGAGCGGGTCGCGATAGAGATGGCGCAGGCGGGTGAGCGCGTGGCTGACGGTCGGCTGCGACACGCCCATCCGTTCGGCCGCCCGGGTGACGCTGCCCTCGCTGTGCACCGCATGAAACGCGTGGAGCAGGTTGAGATCGATATCGGCAGTATTCACAGAATGAATTATAGATCACAAAGTTATGCTATCGACAGATAATCGCCGAATGGCTAGATTGTGACGGGAGGAGTGCCGGCGACCGATGGAAGTTTCTTACAGCAACGAGGTGCGGCAGCTTCGCCTGGGACGCGGCGAAGTGTTCCATGGCGAGGGCATCCTCGCGATTACCAAGGCGCTGCTGCAGTCGGGCGTCGCCTACGTTGGCGGCTACCAGGGCGCGCCAGTGTCGCACCTGATGGACGTGCTGGTGCAGTCGAAGGACTACCTGTCCGAGCTCGGCGTTCACGTCGAAGCGTGCTCGAACGAGGCGTCCGCCGCAGCGATGCTGGGCGCGTCGATCCACTATCCGCTGCGCGGCGCCGTCACCTGGAAATCGATCGTCGGCACCAATGTTGCCGCCGATGCGCTGTCGAATCTCGCATCGCCCGGCATCACCGGCGGCGCGCTGGTCGTCATCGGCGAGGACTACGGCGAGGGCGCCAGCGTGATTCAGGAGCGCTCGGCCGCGTTCGCCCTCAAGTCATCGCTGATCCTGCTCGACCCGCGTCCTGAGCTCGCGCACATGGTGCGGATGGTCGAGGAGGGCTTCGCGCTGTCGGAGGCCGCCAGCACGCCGGTTCTGCTGCAGCTGCGAATCCGCGCATGCCACGTCCGCGGGAGCTTCGTCTGCAAAGACAACGTCGCGCCGGCGACTTCGCAGCGCCACCCGTTGAACGAGCCTGCGCCGTTCGATTACGGCCGGCTGTCGCATCCTCCTTCGACGTTCCAGCAGGAAAAACTGAAGACCGGCGAGCGCCTGCCGGCGGCGCGACGCCATATTGCCTCGCGCGCACTGAACGAACTTTTTCGCGGCTCGCGCGACGACCTCGGCATCATCGTGCAAGGCGGTCTTTACAACACGCTTGTCGGCGCGTTGAGGGAGCTGTCGATGGCCGACGCCTTCGGCGAAACAGTTCCGTCGCTATTCGTGCTCAACATCACCTGCCCGCTGGTGCCCGAAGAGATTCGGACGTTCTGCGCCGGAAAGCGCGCTGTACTCGTCGTCGAGGAGGGCCAGCCGGAATTCATCGAGCAGGAAATCGCGACGCTGTTGCGACGGCAGGACATCAACACGCCGATCCACGGCAAGGATCTGCTGCCAATGGCCGGCGAGTACACGATCGAGGTCATCGCCCGTGGTCTCGCGGCATTCGCGGCGCGGCATGCGCCGGAGCTCCCGGTCGCCGAAGGGCAGGCGTGGCTCGAAGCGCTTACTGCGCGGCGGACGGCGGTCGCGAAAGACCTTGCCAAACCGCTGCCGGCACGACCGCCGCAGTTTTGCATCGGTTGTCCGGAGCGACCGGTGTTTGCCGCCTTGAAGCTGCTGCAGCAGGACATCGGCCGCCTGCACATCGCCGCCGACATCGGCTGCCACTCGTTCGCATCGTTCGAGCCGTTCAGCTCCGGTCACACGATCCTGGGTTATGGAATGAGTCTGGCTTCGCGCGCCGGCGTGACGCCGATGATGAGCCGGCGCACGCTCGCGATCATGGGCGATGGCGGTTTCTGGCACAACGGGCTCGTCTCCGGCGTGCAGTCGGCGCTGTTCAACGGCGACGACGCGGTGCTGATCATCATGAAAAATGGCTACACGTCGGCGACCGGCACGCAGGAAATCATTTCGACGCCGGATGCCGAGGCCAAGGCGGGCGCGGGCGACAAGCAGCAGAGCATCGTCCATACGAACCGCGCGATCGAGAGGACGCTGGAAGGCATCGGTGTGAAATGGCTGCGCGTGGTCGACAGTTATCGCGTCGGCGCGATGCGTGCGACGCTCGAGGAGGCGTTCACAACCGAATTCGGCGGCCTCAAGGTGATCGTCGCAGAAGGCGAGTGCCAGCTCGAACGGCAGCGCCGCGTCAAGCCGTGGCTCGCCGGTCTGGTGCGGGCAGGCAAGCGCACGGTGCGCGTCAAGTACGGCGTCGACGAAGACACGTGCTCGGGCGATCACTCGTGCATCCGGTTGTCCGGCTGCCCGACGCTGTCGCTGAAGGAGAGCTCTGATCCGCTTCGCGTCGATCCGGTCGTCACGGTGCTGGATGGCTGCGTCGGCTGCGGCCTCTGCGGCGAGAACGCACATGCTGCGACGTTGTGCCCGTCGTTCTACCGCGCCGAGGTGATTCGCAATCCGCGTTGGGGCGAACGCGTGGGCGCGCGCCTGCGCCATCTGGCAATCGGCTTCTTGCAGCCGAAATGACTCCCATGGCACGTCCAGTTTCAATCCTGATCGCGGCGCTCGGCGGGGAAGGTGGCGGCGTGCTGACCGAGTGGCTCGTCGCGGCGGCGACCCGCGCGGGCTATGCGGCGCAAAGCACATCGATCCCAGGCGTTGCGCAACGCACCGGCGCCACGACCTACTACGTCGAAATCTATCCCATCCCCATCACGGATCTGCGAGACCGCCTGCCCGTGCTGGGACTGCTTCCGGTCCCCGGACGCATCGATCTCGTCGTCGCCTCCGAGCTTCTCGAAGCGGTGCGTGTCGTGCAGTCCGGAATGACAAGCCCCGATCGTACGCTGCTCGTCACGTCGACGTCGCGCACATTGACGACGGCGGAAAAGATGTCGCTTGGCGACGGCCGCTTCGATTCCGCACTGCTGCTGGAGGTCGCGCGAAAGCACAGTCGCGAAGTCATCGCATTCGATCTCGCCGCTGCGGCGCGCGACGCCGGAACCGTCGTGAGCGCGGTGATGTTCGGCGCGATTGCGGCGTCGGGCGCGCTGCCCTTCGGCCGCGAAGAATGCGCGGCCGCGATCGAGGGAACCGACCGGGCCGCCGATGCAAGCCGGGCGGGTTTCGCGCGCGCGTGTTCGGAACTGGAGGCAAAGCGAGTTCCTCACGAAGAAACACCCGCCAAACCGGAAGTGGCGATGCCACGAGTGTCGGAGGCGATTCGCGTCACGTTCCCTGCGTCGACGAACGAAATGATCGCGCTTGGCCGCGATCGAGTCGAAGCATTCCAGGATCGTGAATACGCCGATCTCTACATCGATCGGCTGAAGCGCATCCTTGTCGCCGAACGTGTCGCCGATCCTCGAGGTTCAAAGGGCTTCGGGCTGACCCGCGAGACCGCGCGTTTTCTCGCGTTGTGGATGGCGTTCGACGACGTTGTCCGCGTTGCCGATCTCAAGTGCCGGGCGAGCCGCTTCGCGCGCGTCCGTCGCGAGGTCGCCGCAGGCGGCGCCGACGTCGTACGGATCACCGACTATATGAAGCCTGGACTGCCGGAGGTCGCGGGATTGCTGCCGCCAAGGCTCGCGGCTCGCTTCGCCGCCTGGGAGCGGCGGCGTCAAGCGCGCGGGAAGCCCCCGTTCGCGCTCGCGCTCACGTTGCGCGCGGACAGCGTTACGGGTTTTGTCGCGCTCCGCACCCTCGCGTCGATGCGGCGGCTGCGCCGCCGCGGCGCACGGTACGCCGACGAACAGTCGGGCATCGAGCGCTGGCTTTCAGCCATCGTCTCGGCAGCCACGCTGGATTGGCAACTTGCGCACGAGATCGCCCTCTCGGGCCGGCTCGTCAAAGGGTACGGGGCGACCAACGAGCGCGGCAAGGCAAACCTGCTGCACATCCTCACGCATCTCGCAGCTCCGAGCTCTGCGGAAGATGCGGGCGCTCGCGTACGGGCGATTCGCGATGCGCGCAATGCTGCGCTTGCCGACGAAGGCGGTAATGCGCTCGATGCAGCACTGACAACACACGGCGCGCCGCCGCGTCCGCTCAAGCCACAGCCGATCCGCTGGGTAAAATCGCGCGAGCGGGTTCACGACAAGGCCGGCGAGACAGTGGCATGACCCGGCGACACACGACGCACTTCAGGGTCGAATTCGGCGACTGCGACCCGGCAAAAATCGTCCACTATCCGAATTTCTTCAAATGGATCGACGCCGCGTCCCGGCATTATTTTGTTGCCGCCGGCGTAACGTCGTGGTCCGAGCTCGAAGCCACGACGGGTATCATCGGCACGCCCCTCGTCGACGTGTCGGCGCGCTTCGTGCGTCCGGCGACCTACGGAGACGAGATCGCCATAGAATCGTGGATCGACGAGTGGCGCGGCAAGAGCTTCGTGATGAAGCACGTGATTCGGCGTGGTGACGACATTCTGGTTGAGGGACAGGAGACGCGCATTTTCGCGCGCCGCCATCCGGACGATCCCAAGCGAATTCAGGCTGTCGAGACGCCGGAGGCGATCAAGAGAATGGTCGCCTGACTGCTTAGTGGAAGAAGATGGAAGTTCGCGGGATCCGCGACGGAGCCACGCGAATCAAGGGAGGAGACGATGGCGCACGAACCGACGGGAAGCTCCGTAGTAGGGCCCGCGTTCGGCCCGGCCGGGCACGCCTTGCTCGCCGCGGCGAAGCAGCTCGCCATCGCCGGCGGACTCGTGTTCGTCCTGCTGGTCGCGATGTCGCTCGTTTCCATTGTCGGCCGCAAGCTCTTCTCGTGGCCGGTGCCGGGCGACGTCGAAATGCTGCAGATGTGTGCGGCGTTCGCGGCGGCGTCGTTCTTCGCCTGGTGCCACCTTGTCAACGGCGACGTCAAGGTCGACTTCTTCACGCATAACCTGCCGCCGCGCGTCGTGGCGGGGCTCGATGCATTCGGTTCGCTGCTGGTCGGTCTGTTTGGCGTGCTGCTCGCGTGGCGGACGGCAGCCGGCGCGCTGGCGCTCCGTGAAGTCGGCGAAACGTCGGCAGTGCTGGGTTGGCCCGTGTGGATCGCACAGGGTCTGATGGTGCCGGGATTCGCGCTGCTTGCGGCCGCCGGATTCTACATGTCCATCCTGCGCTTGCGCATAGCGTTCGGTGCGAGACGGTGACGGGCATCGAATCGGGGTTCGTCATCTTCGGCGTGATGCTGGCGCTGATGGTCGTTCGCGTGCCGATTGGCATTGCGATGTTCATCGTCGGCTTCGGCGGCTACCTCCATCTCACCGGCGGCAATCTTGCCGCACTCCTCAATTCACTCAAGAATCTCGCCTATGCGCGGTTGTCGAATTACGATCTGGTCGTGATTCCGCTGTTCCTGCTGATGGGACAATTCGCGACGCATGGCGGATTGTCGAAGGCACTGTTTCGTTTTGTCGGCGCCTTCCTCGGTCATTTCCGCGGCGGCATTGCGATGGCCGCCATCGGCGCATGCGCCGGCTTCGGCGCGATTTGCGGCTCTTCGGTGGCGACCGCGGCGACGATGGGGCAGGTTGCGCTGCCGGAGCTTCGTCGCTTCGGCTATTCGGGGTCGCTCGCGACGGGAGCGCTCGCGGCGGGGGGCACGCTCGGCATCATGATTCCGCCATCGGTTCCCCTCGTGATCTACGCGATCCTGACACAGGAATCGATAGGCAAGTTGTTCGTCGCCGCCGTGCTCCCCGGCATCATCGCAATGCTGGGTTACATGCTCGTCGTCAGGATTGTCGTGTCGATCAATCCAACGGCCGGCCCCGCCGGGCTGCGCACCGCCTGGCCCGAGCGGCTGAAGAGTCTCTTCACGGTCCTGCCGGTGCTGATCGTGTTCCTGGTGGTCATCGTCGGTATCTACGGCGGTTGGGCGAATCCGACCGAGGCCGCGGCGATCGGCGCGGCGGCGTGCGGCGCGATCGCCATCGTAAGCGGACGCATGCGCGGCAAAGGTTTGCTCGACAGCGCGCTTGGTACCGCGCAAGCGACGGCGATGATTTTCCTGATCCTCCTCGGCGCAGACATGATGAACACGACGCTTGCACTGTCGCAAATGCCGGGCGAGCTCGCGAATTGGGTCAAGGCGAGCGGACTCTCGCCGCTGCTCGTGATGTTCATGATTCTCGCCATCTACATCTTCCTCGGCTGCGTGATGGATGCACTGGCGATG
This sequence comes from uncultured beta proteobacterium, assembly GCA_963724975.1. GTDB lineage: Bacteria > Pseudomonadota > Gammaproteobacteria > Burkholderiales > Casimicrobiaceae > CAIWHR01. Next base: position 221,177 of record CAVRXB010000011.1, read on the forward strand.
ATCCTGCTGACGATTCCGATCTTCTACCCGATGGTGATGGCGCTCGACTACTGGGGGATGTCAAACGACGACAAGTCGATCTGGTTCGGGATCCTCGCGCTGATGGTGGTGGAGGTCGGGCTCGTCCACCCGCCGGTCGGCTTGAACGTCTACATCATCAACAGGCTGGCGAGAGACGTGCCGCTGACCGAGACGTTCAAGGGCGTGGTACCGTTCCTGCTTTCGGACGCGGTCCGCATCGTGCTGCTCGTGTTTTTTCCAATCATCTCGCTGTATCTCGTCCATACGTTCAAGCGCTAGCCCAACAGAGGAGGAGGCAACATGAAGACAGGCAATCGTTCAGCCGTGGCAACGACGCTGGCGACAATCGTGCTCGCGCTCGGTGCCGGCAGCACTGGCGCGCAGGAAGTTACTCTGAAGATCCATCACTTCCTGCCGCCGAAAGGAACCATCCAGGCACAGGTGTTCGAGCCATGGTGCGAAAAAATCGGCAGGGAGTCGGGTGGCAAGCTCAAGTGCCAGATCTACCCTGCGATGCAGCTCGGCGGCACACCGCCCCAATTGTTCGACCAGGCGCGCGACGGCGTCGCCGACATCGTGTGGACGCTGCCGACCTACCAGGCCGGTCGCTTCATCAAGTCCGAAGTGTTCGAGATCCCGTTCATGGCGAAGAATGCCGAGAGCGGCAGTCCCGCACTGTGGGAGTTCGTGCACAAGAACGCAATGGACGAATTCCGCGGCGTTCGCGTGCTCGCGCTGCACGTGCATGACGGCTCTCTGCTGCACTTCACGTCGAAGAAGGTGACGAATCTCGACGAAATCAAGGGCCTCAAGGTGCGCGCGCCCACGCGCATCGGCACCAAATTCCTGACCTCGATCGGCGCCGTGCCCGTGCAGATGCCGGTGCCGCAGGTGACCGAGGCACTGTCGAAAGGCGTGATCGACGGCGCGATGGTACCGTGGGAAGTGGCGCCGGCGCTCAAGCTGCAGGAAGTTACCAAGTACCATCTTGATACGGCGCCGGGCGTGCCGAAGATGTCGAACTCGATCTTCGTGATTGCGATGAATCCGGCAAAATACGACAGCCTGCCACCCGACTTGAAGAAGGTCATCGACGCAAACACCGGGCTCGAGTGGTCGAAGCAGATCGGCAAGATTTTCGACGGCACGACGGTCGTCGGGCAAAAGCTGGCGCGAGAAGCGAACGGCGTGTTCGACACGCTTTCGGCCGCCGAATACGAAAAATGGGTCAAGGCGACGGAGGCTGTCGACAAGGAATGGATTGGCGAGGTCAACGCAAAAGGCGGCAACGGTGCGGCGCTGCTCGACGACGCAAAGGCGATGATCAAGAAGAACGGCGGATAAATTTCCGATTCGCGAGGCTTGTGGCGCGAGCGAAGTTGCCGTCCTAAGCGTCCTGCTGCCCTAGCTAGATCTCGAACGTGGCGCCTTCCACTCCCGGACTGACGCGATAGGCGGGATTCGCGTAGGCAATGGCTTCCTCCATCAGCAGGTCGAGGTCTGCGTCGGTGTGGCCGGGATCGTGATGAAACGGCACGAGTTGCTTTACTTCAGAGAGCGTCGCGAAGTCCAGCGTTTGCTTGAGCGAGCTGTGTCCCCAGCCAACATGGCCGAGGTACTCATGACTGTTGTACTGGCTGTCGTGAATCAGCATATCCGCCTCGGCGGCCAGCGACCCGCCTGACGTCCACGCGCGAGGCAGGGACGGAAATGCCAGGGCACCGAGCGCCGGCTCGTGGTCCGGCAGGTATGTCAATACGCTCCCCCGCGCTTCGGCAATGCGGTAGCCCACCGTGGGACCCGGATGGCAGACGAGCGCGGTCGACACGCGGAATTCGCCGATGTCGACCTCACCGCAGGGCACCTCGTGGAGCGTGATGTCGCAAGGCAATTCGCGCAGGCTCACTGGAAACAGCGGCGGCGACAGATAGCGCATGAGTCGTTCCCGCAGTCTCAGGTTGGTGCTCGCCGGCCCCCAGATGTGGACTTCGAGATCGGGACGGTAAAGCGGGGTGAAGAACCCCAATCCCTGGATGTGATCCATGTGCATGTGAGTCAACAGGACATCGATGCGCCGCACCGAAGTGTCGAGACTCGGCCCCAGGCGGCGGATGCCGGTACCCGCGTCCAGCACCAGCACCGTGCCTTCGCGACCGCACACGCCCACGCAGGACGTGTTGCCGCCATAGCGAGCTGTCTCCGGTCCGGGCGTGGCGAGCGAGCCACGCGTTCCCCACAGCGTCACCTTCATCTCAAATCTCCCAGAAGATGCTCATGGCGCCAAAGAGCACGTCTCTCTCGCCGATGAGTGGAAACGCAGTGATGCGCAAGTGGCGCCACTCGCCGTCCGAGCTCCGGGTCCACATCGTCTCGGAGACAGGGTGGCGCTCGGTGAGCACGCGCATCATCGGACGATTTTCCGGTGGAAGGGGATTGCGTTGGTCATCGACGGCGGCAATGAGCGCCGTCCACTCCGTGGCGGGCATTTCCCCCGTTTCGTCGAAGCGCTGATTGAAGATCGCTTCCGCGGGCTCGTTGAAGTAGATGAGCGTGCCCTCGACGTCGACAAGGAGTATCGGCGTGGCGATGGAACTCGCGAGCTGCCTCGCGAGGATCATTTGAATGGATTTGGAGGTCGACATCGCCACGTCCCCTTCAGCCGATGACGTCCACGCCCTGAGCTTCTCAGCATACACCGCCGGGGCGTGCTCACCGGCGATGATATGGGATTGCTCGCCACAACAGAGTGCCGGCAGCGGCGGGCCGGGCGCCGGCAACGGACGGATCGGTTAAGATTTGCGGACCCATCATCCTGCAGGACCGGCGCTCCCGGGATTCCCATGACCGAAAAGAAATTCGCGTCGCAAGCCGACCTGGTCGAAAAGGAGGTCAGCTTCGACAAGCTATCCGATCACGCCTACGCATACACGGCCGAGGGCGATCCGAATACCGGCGTCATCGTCGGCGACGATGCCGTGATGGTGATCGATACACAGGCCACGCCGGTGATGGCGCAGGACGTCATCCGGCGCATCCGCGCCGTCACCGACAAACCGATCCGCTACGTGACGCTGTCGCATTATCACGCGGTCCGCGTGCTTGGTGCATCCGGCTACAAGCCCGAGCACATCATTGCGAGCCGCGACACCTACGACCTCATCGTCGAGCGCGGCGAAGCCGACATGAGAAGCGAGATCGAGCGCTTTCCACGCCTCTTTCAGGCAGTCGAATCGGTTCCCGGCCTGACGTGGCCCACCATCGTGTTCGAAAAGCACATGACGCTGTGGATGGGCAAGTTGCAAATCGAGATCCTGCAGCTTGGGCGCGGACACACGAAGGGCGACACCGTCGTCTGGCTGCCGCAGGAACGCATCCTTTTCTCCGGCGACCTTGTCGAGTACGACGCGACGCCTTATACCGGCGACGCGTATCTCACCGACTGGCCGGCCACACTGGATGCGATTGCGGCGCTGAAGCCCGAGAAGCTCGTTCCCGGGCGCGGCGCATCGTTGACCACACCCGCGGCCGTCAAGAAAGGGCTCGACGGCACGCGCGCCTTCGTCACGCGCATGTTCGAGGCAGTGGCGCGTGGCGCTCGCGATGGCAAGGATCTGCGCACCGTGTACAAGGACACGTACGCGCTGCTGAAGCCCGACTTCGGTCATTGGGTGATCTTCGACCATTGTCTGCCTTTCGACGTTTCGCGCGCGTACGACGAGGCGACGAAGCACAAGGACCCGCGGATCTGGACCGCCGAGCGCGATAAGGCGATGTGGCAAGCGCTGGAAGGTTGAGCTATACGCCCTGATCGGCGCGCGCTGGCCGCCTGGGGCCGCGACACCGGCTATGATTGCGTCGCCGCCACCAACCGAGCGGCTCAAGGGGAGACAAGAATGGCTCGCCGCATTTTCGCATTCGCCGCACTCGCTCTGCTCGCGCTCAGTGCTGGCCGGGCGTCCGCAACCGCGCAGCGAACGTTCGTCGCATCGTCCGGAAACGACGCGAACCTGTGCTCCCTCGTGGCGCCGTGTCGCGGCTTTACGGCAGCTCTCGCCCAGACGAGTCCCAAAGGCGAGATCGTCGTTCTGGATTCGGCCGGCTACGGGACCGTGACCATTACCCAATCCGTTTCGATCATCACGCCGCCGGGCGTCTACGCGGGGATAGCGGTCCTGAGCTACGGGCCCGGCGTCACTGTCTCCGGGACCGGTCTCAAGGTCGTGCTGCGCGGTCTCACGATCAACAGCCTCGCCGGAGGATACGGCGTTCGCGTATTGGGCGGCTCAGATGGTTCGGAGCTCATTGTCGAGGCCTGCGAGATATCCAATTTCGACTATGGGATCCTGGTCGAATCCGCCGCCACCGTGACCGTCACCGACACCGTGGTGCGCAACAACATATACGGCATCAATGTGCGAGACGGAGCTACGGTGACGGTCGCGCGGTCCAGCGTCCTCCTCAATCAGAACGAAGCGATCATGATCGATGGGGTCGCGGCGCCCGCGCTCACGAGCAGCATCGTCGTCACCGATTCGATCGTCGCGGGTCGGGGTCCGGGATACGCGGCCAATTGCATCGACAACAGTGTCAACGGCGCGGGGAGCGGAACCGGTACCATCACCGTGACTCGATCGACGGTGACCGACTGCCAGTCGGGGATCCTCGTCGAATCCGGTGGTGCTGGAACGGTGACCGTCAGCCACAGCACGGTTACCCGAAATCTGTACGGATTCACGAATATTTCCGGAACGTTCCTTTCGCTCGGCAACAACAACGTCAGCGGCAACATGACGGACACGTCGGGAACGATCACGCCAATTCCGCGCATGTGACGCCGGGTTGCGGCGCCCGTCTTCGGGAGCATGAAGACCTACAGCAACCCGACCTACGCTTACCGGCGCTCAACGGACCAGGACAGACCGCCGCAGCGCCGGCCTGTGATCGTCGTCGGCGCAGGGCCCGTCGGACTCGCTGCGGCGATCGATCTCGCACAGCAGGACGTTCCGGTCGTCGTGCTCGACGAGGACGACACCGTCAGCGTCGGGTCGCGCGCGATCTGCTATGCGAAACGTGCGCTCGAAATCCTCGATCGTCTCGGCTGCGGCGAGCGAATCGTTCGCAAGGGCGTGGAATGGAAAGTGGGCAGGGTCTTCTTCCGCGACGAGCAGGTCTATTCGTTCGACCTGCTGCCGGAGACCGGCCATCACCGCCCGGCGTTCGTCAACCTGCAGCAATACCATCTCGAGGAATGCCTGGTCGACCGGCTCGGTGAGCTTTCGCAGGCGGAGATTCGCTGGCGGAACAAGGTCGTTGCCGTCACGCCGCGCGAGGAAGACGTGCTGGTGCGGGTCGCAACACCGGAAGGCGAATATGAGCTCTCGTGCGAGTGGCTGATCGTCTGCGACGGCTCCAAGAGTCCGGTGCGTTCGATGCTCGGCCTCGAAGCGGAAGGGCAGGTGTTCCGCGATCGCTTCCTGATCGCCGATATCCACATGAAGTCGGACTTTCCGGCCGAGCGCTGGTTCTGGTTCGATCCGCCGTTTCATCCCGGGCAATCGGCGCTGCTGCACCGGCAGGCGGACGACGTCTGGCGCATCGACTTCCAGCTCGGGTGGGATGCCGACCCGGATCGCGAGAAACAGCCGGCGCAAATTCTGCCGCGGCGTGCGCGCGATGCTGGGGGACACGGCCGAGTTCGACATCGAATGGGCGAGCGTCTACACGTTTGCGTGCCGGCGGATGCAGCAATTCCGTCATGGACGCGTGCTGTTTGCCGGCGATGCAGCGCACGTGGTGTCGCCGTTCGGCGCGCGCGGTGCCAACAGCGGATTCCAGGACGCCGACAATCTCGTCTGGAAACTGAAGCTGGTCCTCGACGGACGCGCACCGGAGCGCCTGCTCGACACCTATGATGCCGAACGCACGGCCGCGGCTGATGAGAATCTGCTGAACTCGACTCGTGCGACCGATTTCATCACGCCCAAAAGCCCGGTGTCGCGCATGTTTCGCGATGCCGTGCTTGCGCTGGCGAAATACCATGCATTCGCGCGCAAGCTCGTCAACAGCGGACGCCTGTCGCTGCCGTTCGTTTACCGCGAATCGCGGCTCAACACGCCAGATCGCGAGGGCGAAATGTTCGGCGGCGTGATGGTGCCAGGCGCGCCCGCGTCCGACGCCCCCGTCGAGAGCGCCGGCGGCCGTTGGCTCCTCGACCATCTTCACGACGGGTTTACGCTGTTGGCATTCGGGGGCGCGATCTCGAAACGGGCCGCAGAAGCACTCGCGCACGACCCGATCCCTTGCAGTGTGCTGCGGGTGGCCAGCGGGGCCGACGGCGATCTTGGTGATCGCGCGGGACTTTTGCGCGAACGCTACGACGGCCGGCCCGGGACGTGCTACCTTTTACGACCCGACCAGCACGTGTGCGCGCGCTGGCGCCGATTCGACATCGACGACGTACGCGCCGCAATTCGCCGCGCAACCTGTAACGATTGATATCGCGCATGACCACGCTCAACACCGAACCGAATATGGCAGCGCCCGACGATTTCTACGAGGATCTGATCGCGCTGCACCGCGACCTCTCGGAAGGCGAGAGCGCGCTCGTCAACGCAAAGCTCGTCCTGCTCCTCGCCAACCATATCGGCGACCGGGAGGTGCTGGCGGCTGCGATGACGGCCGCGCGTCGGGATGTCGTTGCGTTCGGAGGCCGATCATGAAGCACTACATCCGATTCACACGCGCCGACGGCACGCACAGCCGGCAGGCGCACGCGGACCTTCCGCAGGGAACGTTCGAGCGCGAGATGGGCAAGGAAGGCTTTTTCGGACCCACCGCGCATTTCCATCATCGGCACCCGCCCACGGGATGGACGAGCTTCACCGGGTCGCTCAATCCGCACGCGTACGATCTCAACAAGCTGCCGGCCAAGAACGGGTCACCGTGGGACGCGACGCCGTTCATGGGAAACGGCGATCTCAAGATCCGTTATTGGAAAACAGCGGTGGCAATGGACCATCTCGTGCGCAATCAGGATGGCGACGAGCTTCTGTTCGTCCACGAGGGCGCGGGCGAGTTCTACTGCGACTGGGGGCGGCTCGATTATCGCGACGGCGACTACATCGTGATTCCGCGCGGCGGCATGTGGCGTATCGCGCCGTCGTCGCCGACGACGCTGCTGCTGGTCGAATGCACCGAGGGCACGTACACGCTGCCCGAAAAGGGTCTCGTCGGGCCGCAAGCGCTTTTCGACCCCGCGATGCTCGACGTGCCCGACGATGGACGAAGGGTTTCGCGCGCAGCAGACGGACGATCCGTGGAGAGTCGTCGTGAAGCGCGGCGGCGTAATGTCGACGATCGATTACCCGTTCAACCCCCTCGACGCCGTGGGCTGGCATGGCGACCTCTGCGTCGTGCGCCTCAACGTGCGCGACATCAGACCGCTGATGAGCCACCGCTATCATCTGCCGCCGTCGGCGCACACGACGTTCGTCGGCCGCAATTTCGTCGTTTGCACGTTCGTGCCGCGTCCGATCGAATCCGATCCCGGCGCGTTGAAGGTGCCGTTCTATCACAACAACGACGACTACGACGAGGTGATCTTCTACCATCGCGGCGACTTCTTCAGCCGCGACAACATCAAACCGGGGATGGTCACGTTTCATCCTTGCGGCTTTACGCACGGCCCGCACCCGAAGGCGTTTGCGGCGGGCGCGGCACATGCAAAGAAAGAGACCGACGAATACGCAGTCATGATCGATGCACGGTTCCCGCTCACCGTCGCGCCGCTGCCCGCCGGAGTGGAGAATCGCGCCTACGTCGACTCGTGGAAAAGCAAATCGACATAAACTACGGAGAACATCGTGCCGTACGAAGAGCTGATTGCGCGCGCGTCGGAAGTTGCCGTTCTGTTCCGATCCTCGGATCATTGTGATGCGGGACTGGTCGGCGCCGCGGTGCTCGCCGAATCGGGCGCCGTGTACACCGGGTGCTCGGTCGACCTGCGTTGCGGGATCGGCTTCTGCGCCGAGCATTCGGCGGTGGCCGAGATGCTGAAGAACCGCGAGGCGAGGGTGCGCGCGTTCGTCGCCGTGAACGACGACGGCGCCGTTCTGCCTCCGTGCGGTCGTTGTCGCGAGCTCTTCTACCAGATCGATCCGGCGAATCTCGACGCAGACGTCGTTGTCGAGCGCAACGAAGTCGTCAAGCTGCGCGACCTGCTGCCGCATCCGTGGCAGCCGAAGCACTGGCCGGGCTGATCGCCCGTCGGATACGCGCAACAAGCGAGGGTCATTTGACATGAATTACGAAAACATCGTCGTCGAAACGCACGACCGCGTCGGCCTCATCCGATTGAACCGCCCGCAGCGGATGAACGCGTTGAACGACGCGCTCGCCGCCGAGCTCGGCCAGGCGCTGGCCGCATTCGACACGGATCTCCGAATCGGTGCGATCGTGATCACCGGCAACGAGAAGGCGTTTGCAGCGGGTGCCGACATCGGCGCGATGGCCGAATGGGACTATCAGAAGGTTTACGCCGACAACTACATCACGCGCGACTGGGAAGATGTGCGCAAGGTCAGGAAGCCGGTGATCGCGGCGGTCGCCGGCTACGCTCTCGGCGGAGGTTGCGAGCTCGCGATGATGTGCGACCTGATCATTGCTGCCGACACGGCGAAATTCGGACAGCCTGAAATCACGATCGGCACGATGCCCGGCCTGGGCGGAACGCAGCGCCTGCCGCGGGCGGTAGGCAAGGCAAAGGCGATGGACTGGTGCCTCACCGGGCGCATGATCGACGCCGCCGAAGCCGAACGAAGCGGTCTCGTCGCTCGCGTCGTCCCAGCCGACAAGCTCGAGCAGGAAGCGCTTGCGGTCGCCGCAAAGATCGCGTCGTTCTCGCTGCCCGTCGTCCAGAAGATCAAGGAGGCGATCAACCGCGCGTATGAATCGTCGCTGTCGGAAGGCCTGCTGTTCGAGCGACGCGAATTCCACGCGACGTTCGGACTGGACGATCAGAAAGAAGGCATGCGGGCATTCGTCGAAAAGCGCAAGCCCGCGTTCAAGCATCGCTGAGCCTCGAAATGCGTGCCGCCGTGGTTCAACGGGCGCTGACGCACTGCGGGCGGGGTGTGCATTGGAGTTGGCGCTGGGCTAGAATGACCGACGTGCGCGCGCCCACGCGCCGTCCGGAGGTCTCCGCCATGACCCATCGCACGCGTTTTCAATTGCTGGCGGCCGTCGTTTTCATCGCCGCCCTGCTGGCTGTCGGCTGTGCATCCACGTCGCTGCAGAGCACCTGGATGGATCCAGGCTTCGCCGGCGGGCCATTCAAGAATTTTTTCGTCATCGGTTTGAGTGCGCGTGATGTCGCGACGCGCCGCATATTCGAGGACATCATGGTGGCGAAACTGCAGGCCGCCGGCGCGCAGGCGGTTCCGGCGTGGCAAAAATTTCCCGATCAAGGACAGGGCAACGAGCCTGCAATGGAGGCCGCCGTGGCGCAGTCGGGGGTCGATGCACTGCTGATGACACGGCTTCTCGGTGTCGACACCCGGACCAATGTTTCCACGGTGATGGTGCCAAGCTCGGTATGGGGTCCCGGCTTCGGTCCCGGATTTGGTCCCGGGCCCGGCTTCGGTCCGGGGCCCGGTTGGTGGGGACCGTACTCCAGTTGGCAGGCTGTGCCTCAGGTGACGCAATACCAAATTGCGACGGCGGAGACGACGCTGTTCGACGTCAAGACGCACCGGATCGTGTGGACGGCGACCTCGCAGACGTTCAACCCGACGAGCGTGCAGCAGGAAGCGCCTGGCCTCGCCAACGCCGTCATCGCCGCGTTGCAAGCGCGCGGGTTGATCGCGACCAAATAGTCGCCGGCATCAAAGCAGCGGCGCGAAAAGCCGCGCGAGATTCCAGCCGACCTGCCGGTAGAGCGGCTGCGCGCCCCACGTCACGGCGTCGAGCCACTCGCCGTCCTTGAAGTAACGATCCTGCACCTCGGCGATTTGCGCGCACACGCCGCGATCATAGGCGAGCAGCACGATCTCGGCATTGAGGGAGAACGATCGAAGGTCCATGTTCGACGAGCCGATCCACGCAATGTCATCGTCGATCGTCACGTGCTTCGCGTGCAGGAACCGCTTGCCGTAGCGGCAGATCCGAACGCCGGCATTCAGCAGTTCCTCATAGTAGGACTTCTGCGCGTTGGAGACGAGCAGCTGGTCGTCCTGCGCAGGCACCACGAGGCGCACGTCGACGCCGCGCATCGCGGCCGTCGTCAGCGCTTGCAGAAGCGGCTGGTCGGGGATGAAGTAGGGCGTCGTGATGATGGCGCGCGTCCGCGCCCCGCTGACAAGCGCGACGATGAGACGCTGGCTGTTGTCCGTCGGGTAGATCGGGCTCGACGGCAGCACCTGCGCCGCGACGCTGCCCGTCACTTCGGGATCGGGAAACGGGTCGCCGGTATCCGGCGCCCGGCCGTGCTCGAGATACCAATCCCGCACGAACACCGCCTGCAATTCCAAAGCAATCGGACCGGTCACCCGCACCATCAGCTCTTCGTAGGTCAATCCGCTGATGAAATCGGCGCTGACGAGATTCATCGACCCCGTGTAACCGATCCGGCCGTCGATCACCACGATCTTGCGATGATTGCGCAGGTCGGCGCGCGCGCCTCGCCACCGGAAGAACCGAAGCCGCATCGTCTCGCCCGCTTCGATGCCGGCGGCGCGCAATCGGGGCTTCAATGCCTCGAAACCTCGGCTGCGGGAGCCCAGCGCGTCGGCCATGACGCGGCAGACGACGCCGCGCTTTACCGCCCGCTTCAGCGCGGCGATCACGCGCTCGGCGACCGCGTCGTCGGCGATGATGTAGAAAAGCAGGTGGACGTGCGAGCGCGCGGAATCGATGTCGGCGACGAGCCGGTCGACGATTGCGTCGTAGTCGGACAGGACCTCAACGGAGTTGCCGCCCAGGATCGGCAGGTCGCCCAGTTTTTCGGCGAGGCGCACGGCGGGGGCAGCAATGCCCTGCTGCTCCGGATGCGAGACATTCGGATGAACCGCGAGGCGCGCGTAGACGGGATGCGCGAGCTCGGAAAACGCCAGCGCACGCTCAAGGCGCCATTGCGGAATCCGGCGACGGCCGAACACGAAATAGAGGGCGAGCCCGACCACCGGCTCGAACAGGATTAGCAGCAACCAGCCCTTCGCTGCATCCGGTGATCGGCGAAACGGCACGACGATCAGCATGACGATGCGGATCGCCCACTCGGCGATCACGAACAACGTGAGCCACGCGTTGGAGTCGGTCAGGACTGCCACGTCAATTGCGTGGCGACGTGAAGATCATCGAGCCCGAGTCGGCTTTCAACGTAAGCACGAGTTCGTTGCCGCGAAAGAGCTGGCCGGATACGAGCCCGAGACCCTTGAGGAATTCGGTGTCCAACGAACCGGGGGGGCACATGGCGCGCGTCATCGCAAGCGGCCCGAATGACAGCGAGCCGCCATTCAGAAGGTAGCTCCCCGATCCGCGATTGCAATCGGCTTGCACCGCGATCATGCCGCCGGGCTGGAACAGCAGCGTATATCGCCCGGATGCAGCGGGAACGATTCGCTTGCCGTCGTTCATCAAAGTTTCCTGCCACGACCACAGCGGCGCCCGTGAGAAGGGCGTCGCCGGTCGCCGCGATGGGCGGGGGCGGTGCGTTGACCGAGCCGGGCATCAGCGGCGCCCCGGGTTCCGTCGCCGCACAGGCGGCAAATGCAAGCGCCAGCGCAACGAAGGGTACGACTGGATGAATACGCATCGGAAGACCCGCAGTGAGCTGTGGAACGATTCTAGCATTCGGGGCGCGCGACTTTCAGGCCGATTCCGGTTGCACCCGCACGCGCCAACGTTGCCAAATACGCCGCACGACCCACGGAATGCCGACTACGGAAATGCACGCCCAGATTGCCGCGATCGTTTCCGAAGCGGGCGTTGGCGGCGGAAGCAAATCAGGGTCCCGAAGCGAGGAGGGAAATGGACGCGGCGGTACGGGTACGGTCTTCACTTGCGATGGATCGCGCGGAAGCCGCTGCCGGTATTCGCGCAGCGTGGCGACCGGCGCATCGCCCCACGCGCGGCTCGATGGCAATTGCGGAAACTGGATATAGACCAATGCATCGAGATCGGACGCCAGCATTTTCGCGAGCGTGCCGGAAGCCGTGTCGGCAGATGACGGTTGAGCGACAAGCGCGACCAGACTCGCACCGATTTGTTCGAATGCCGGGGCAGGAAGCATTCGCGTTTGCTCGGTCCACAGGTAGTCGACGCCGCGCATCGCTTTTTCCGCGGAACGCTCCTTCAGCAGCAGCCATGGAAATCCGAGCGCAGCAACAAGTCGATTCGTCGCTCCGCTTCGCGGGACTTCCCAGCCCAGCGCGCGCAGGGTATCGACGCTGATGCTCGTGCAATTGGTGGTTGGATGGTAGTAGGCGATCTGATGCCGCCAGAACTGGTTGTAGACGCGCCCGAGCGCGGCCTGCAGCAAGATAGGCGCGCGGTCATCGGAAAGTGCGGCGACGAGCATGTACGATGGGCGGTACCACGCTTGCCCGGCATTGAGGTCGGCGAGATAGTTGTCCAGCGGGACCGGTGCAGGGAGGATGCCTTTTTCACTTTCTGCATCGGGCGTGTAGAAATTGTTGACGATCCAGTCGCCGATCGCGCCGTCGTCCTGCACGCGGCCGGTCACGAGCGCGAAATGACCGGCATGCGCCTCGTCGTCGTCGCCCTGCGCACCGTTCAGCATGATTCCGATGATCGCGCGCCCGCGGAGCTCGACGCTCGCACCGTTTCGCTTCCATAGCGTTTCAGCGTAGTGTAGGGACTTTGCGCGCCGCCCCTGGCATCGGTGCGCGTGCGCCGGCGCAATGCAAGAGCGGTGGGAATATTCGAGGGTAGAGGACGCGCAGGCGGGAGGCCGTCGAGTCGAAAATCCTCCGGCCACAGCGTGCGTGCGACGATTCCGCCCGCTGCGATCGTGCCGCGCACCTTGATTCGCCGCGTCGAGAGGTAACGCGCCGATGCGGCATCGAAATAGGATCGGTTGAGCGGGATTTTCGGCGCCAGGCGAAACGCGAGTTCTCCGGAATTCGTCGCGAGCCGCGTGGCATTGGCGTCGAGCTTTGCACCGGCTATGACTTCCGGAGCTGCCGTCCAGACAAGGGGCGGATACTCGCGCAGAGATGCGTCTTGCCGCGCGGCGAGCCAGGCACGGAGGTCGTCGTCGACGCGCACGCCCGGCGCAAACGACACGACAGGCCGTCCGGCGATCGGCACAGCGATCGTCTCCTCGTGGAAATACCACAGCGCCTGCCGGATGGCCGCGCTGTCAACGGCAGCGGCGCCGGTCGTCACGCGAAAGTCCACGGCCGGATAGAGGCCGAGATCGCGCCCCGCGCTGACTTCCGGCATCGCGGGTCGTCAGCGCAGCGTGACGCGCGGCGCGCCGGAAATGATCTCGCCGATCACTGCCGCGTGCTCGAACCCCTCCGCGTGGAAGAGTGCGAGGACATCATCGACCGCCTCAGGCGCACTCGCGACGAGCAGGCCGCCTGAAGTCTGTGGATCGGTCACGAGCGCGCGCTCGACGTCGGTTATCCCCGGGGTGAGGCTCACGTCGTTTCCATAGGCGGTCCAGTTGCGCGCCGATGCGCCAGTCACAAAACCCTCGTGCGCGAGCTCGAGCACGCCGGGAAGCAGCGGAAGGCGCGCGAACTCGACGTTCGCTCCGGCGCTCGATGCGCGGCAGATTTCGAGCAAATGTCCGACGAGTCCGAACCCCGTCACATCGGTCAGCGCATGCACCGATTCCATCGTCCCCAACACGGCACCGGGCGTGTTGAGTTGGGTCGTGCACGCGATCATCGTCGCGTAATTCGCCACGGAGAGCTGATCCTTCTTCAGAGCGGCGCTGTACACGCCGATGCCGAGCGGCTTGCCGAGCACGAGCGCGTCGCCGGGTCGCGCGCCGGCGTTGCGTTTCACGTTGGCCGGATCGACGAGCCCGATCGCTACCAAGCCGTAAATCGGTTCGACCGAGTCGATCGTGTGGCCGCCTGCGATCGGGATGCCGGCTGCGGCGCAGATTGCCTCCCCGCCGTCGAGAATGCGGCGAATCGTTTCCACCGGAAGGCGGTCGATCGGCATGCCGACGAGCGCAAGCGCAAACAAGGGCGTTGCCCCCATCGCGTAGATATCGGAGATCGCATTGGTCGCGGCGATCGCGCCGAAATCGTACGGATCGTCGACAATCGGCATGAAAAAATCGGTCGTGGCGACGATCGCTTGCCGTTCGTTGATCTGCCACACCGCAGCGTCATCCGAGGTCTCGATTCCGACCAGCAGCTGCGGCAGGATCGCCGAACCACCCGCCTTGCCGATGATCTCGCGCAACAGGGCAGGCGCGATCTTGCAGCCGCAACCGCCGCCGTGACTGAAGTCGGTGAGGCGAAGCGAGGCGCGTTCGGGAGCGTTCACGATGGAATGGTTCGCGACGGACCGGCAATTGTACGCCGCTGCGCGCCCACGACGCTTCGTATTCCCACAATGAACGCAAGGCGACAGGATTCGCGTTTCCCTACGGTTTTCGGCGCTGCCGGGGGCGACCGGATCGAACGAATCCTGACGTAGATCAAGGGTCGCAGCGGCATCGCCCACCCGACTCTCATACGCGGGCGTAGCATCGACGAAACCGTGACCGAGCCTGGCGCGGGTGCGATCACGTCAGGCGGCAGCTTGCGTAAAGGATCGCCATGTCCAATTTCGAGATCGTTGCACGCGAGGATTTCTCTCCCGTCACCTACCTGCTGGAGATACGTCACCCGCTGATGGCGAAGGCCGCGCGCCCGGGCCAGTTCGTCATCGTGATGGCAACCGAGCACGGCGAGCGCATTCCACTCACCATCGCCGACTTCGATCGGGCCAAAGGCACGATCACGCTGGTGATCCAGGCGGTCGGCAAGACGACGCGGGAGATGCAGCAGACGGCCAAGATCGGCGCCACCCTGTATGCGATGGTCGGGCCGATGGGCGTGCCGAGTCCGGTGGGGCATGCGAAAAAAGTGCTGTGCGTCGGCGGCGGTCTCGGCGTCGCGCCCACATTTCCGCAGGCGCGTGCGTTTCAGGAATCTGGCGCGTACGTGATCGGCGTCATCGGTTTTCGCAACAAACAGCTTATGTTCTGGGACGACAAGTTCCGCTCGGTCTGCGACGAGGTGATCGTGTGCACCGATGACGGCTCGGCCGGCATCAAGGGCACCGTCGCCGAGGGGATCCGCGTTGCGATCGAGCGCCATCCGGACATCGACGAATGCGTAGCGATCGGCCCGCCCATCATGATGAAGGGGTCAGCCGAAGCGACGCGTCCCCACGGCATCAGGACGATCGTGAGCCTGAATCCGCTGATGGTCGACGGCACGGGAATGTGCGGCGGCTGCCGCGTCAAGATCGGCGACGAAATCAAGTTCGCGTGCGTCGACGGTCCCGATTTTGACGGACACAAGGTCGACTTCGACGATCTGATGGCGCGCCTTCGGCGCTTCACCGCTGAGGAGCGAACGGCGATGGAGCACTGGAACGACACCTGTCGCCTGATGAAGCAGGCGGACGAGCTCTCGTCCGCGTCCAGCAAGACCGACCCGGAGCTCTACTGAGCCATGGCCGCGAAAAAAAAGACCATTCGTACGATTCCGCAGGAGCGCACGCCGGTCCGTGAACAGGATCCCAAGGTACGCGCGCGCAACTTTGACGAAGTCTCTCTGGGTTACGGACTCGACGAAGCGCTTGTCGAAGCCGAACGATGCCTGCAGTGTGCCGACGAGCCTTGCGTGCGCGGCTGTCCGGTCGGGATCGACATTCCCGGCTTCATCAAGAAGCTTACCGAAAAGCACGCGCACGGCGCCTACGACATCATCACCGACACCAACCTGTTGCCATCGATCTGCGGCCGCGTGTGTCCGCAGGAGAATCAGTGCGAGGGCGTGTGCACCGTCGGCGAAACGCTGGAGCCCGTGGCGATCGGGCGCCTCGAACGCTTCGTCGGCGACACGGCGATCAAAGAAGGCTGGGCCAACGTTCCCTACATCGAGCCGTGCGGATACAAAGTCGGCATCGTCGGCGCCGGACCTGCCGGTATGGCATGCGCGGCCGACATGGCGAAGGCCGGCTGCGAGGTGATCGTCTATGAAGCGTTCCACCAGCCGGGCGGCGTCCTCAAGTACGGCATCCCTGACTTCCGGCTGCCGAACGACGTTGTCGATGCGGAAATCGACAAGCTGAAGCGGCTCGGCATCAAGTTCGAATGCAACACGCTCGTCGGGCGGCTGTTCACGATCGAGCAGATGGTGACCGAAATGGGCTTTCACGCGGTCTTCATCGGCACCGGAGCGGGTTATCCCAGCTTCATGGGCATTCCCGGCGAATCGCTCAATGGCGTGTTGTCGGCCAACGAGCTCCTCACGCGCTGCAACCTTATGCGCGCACGCGACTATCCGAACTTCGACACGCCATTGAAGCCCGGCAAGCATGTCGCCGTGATCGGCGCCGGCAACACTGCGATGGACGCACTGCGCGTTTCGTTGCGCCTCGGCGCCGAGTCTGTCCATTGCATCTACCGCCGTTCGAAGAAGGAGGCGCCGGCGCGCGTCGAGGAGATCCATCACGCCGAGCAGGAAGGTGTCGACTTCAACTGGCTGTCGAGCCCGATCGAGATCCTCAGTGACGAGAACAGGAGCGTGCGTGCGCTGCGCTGCGTGAAGATGGAGCTCGGCGAACCCGACGAGTCCGGGCGTCGGCGTCCGGTGCCGGTTCCCGGCAGCGAATTCGAGTTCGAGACGGACATGGTCGTCTTCGCGATCGGCACCAACGCGAATCCGATCCTCGGCCAGACCGCCAAGCTCAAGCTCGACAAACGCGGTTACATCGCCACCGACGAGAACCTCGCGACGTCGATTGCAGGCGTCTTCGCGGGAGGCGACATCGTGACCGGCGCCGCCACGGTGATCGAGGCGATGGGTGCCGGCCGCAAGGCGGCGCGCGGGATGAAGGCCTGGCTCGGCCTCCGCGATACCGAAGCCGCGTACGACACATCCTCCGCCGATGCGCGGTTCGGCATTCCTCCCGGCGAGCACGGATTCGCGCGCGTGCGTCTCGCCTAGCATCATTCGCAGCAACCGCCCACGATCCCTCGAGACACGACCATGACAGACGCCGCCATAATCGACCGCCCCGCACCCGGCAGCCCACGGCGCCAAGCGTGCGCAGCTGCTGACTGAGCACATCGTCGAAGTCATCAGCGACTCGGGCGAGGGCGCGCAACGCTGCGGCCAGTCGCTTGCGGCGATCGCGGCGCGCAGCGGCAACGGCATCTGGACAGTGGAAATCATTCCGGCCGAGATCCAGCCGCCGGCGCGAAGTGTTGCCGGTGCCTCCGGTATCCGGATACGGATCGGTGCGCAACGGGTAACCAACGGTGGTGATGAAACCGATCTCGTCGTCGCGTTCAACGAGCAGGTATTGCTGGGCCGCGTGCGTGCGGGCGAGTTGAAGCCCGGCGCGACGATCCTGCTCGAGAGCATGTGGCGCGAGCACAAGGATCCGCAAATCGTCGCCTCGTACGCGGCGGCAGTGAAGACGCTACAGGAGAGCGGCTACCGCGTTTACGAGATCGCGCTCGAGCGCGAATGCCGCGCGCTGATGACGGACGCGCGCCGCGGCAAGAACATGTACGTGCTGGGGATGTTGTGCAGCATCTACAGCCTCGATCTTCAGCTCGCGCGCGACCAGGTGGCACGCATCTTCGGCAAGAAGGACGAGAAAGTCATCGCGACGAACGTCAAGCTCCTCGAGGCCGGCTTCGCTTGGGGCGAGGCAAATCTCGATTTCAAGTACGCGATCCCCGCGGAGCGTTCGAAGGAAGCGCAGATCGTCGTCAATGGCAACACGGCGATCGCGCTCGGCGTGCTCGCGTCCGGCATGGACATTTGCGCGATGTATCCGATCACGCCGGCGACCTCGGCGTCGCATTATCTGTCCGATGTGTTCGAGCGCGTCGGCGGCCTCGTCCACCAGGCCGAAGACGAGATCGCCGCATGCGCGTTCGCGATCGGCGCGTCGTATGCGGGACGTTGCGCGGTAACGATCACATCCGGACCGGGCTACTCGTTGAAGCAGGAAGGACTGGGTCTCGCGGTGATGGCCGAGATTCCGCTGGTCGTGGTGAATGTCCAGCGCGGCGGTCCGAGCACGGGGCAGCCGACCAAGGTCGAGCAGGGCGATCTCCTGTCGACTGTTTACGGCAGCCATGGCGACGCTCCGAAGGTCGTGCTCGCGGTCAGCGACATCGAGGACTGCTTTTTCTCGATGATCACGGCGCGAAAGATCGCCGAGACGTTCAACACCGTCGTCGTCGTGCTCTCCGATGCGAGCCTCGCCACAGCGCAACAACCGTTCCCGCGGCCGCAGTTCTCCGAAGATTGGTTGGCGCCGCCGCTCGATCAGTCGCCGGTGCCCGAAGGTGCGAAACCCTACGACTGGGATCCTCTCACCGGCATTGCGCGACGGTTCGTCCCGGGGCAGCCGGGCGGCATGCACACGCTGACCGGCCTCGCGCACGACCGTTTGAGCAAGGTTGCTTACGATCCGGCCATCAACGAAGAAGGTCTGCGCGCGCGGAGCTTGAAGCTCGCCGCCCTGCAGAAGACGCTAAGGACGCCACCCGTACACGGCGACCCTGAGGGCGACCTTCTCGTCGTCGGTTGGGGCAGCACGAAGGGCATGATCGAGGAAGCAGTCGATCGCGCGCGCGCCGAGGGCGTCAAGGTCTCGTCGCTGCATCTGCGTTTCATCCAGCCGATGCCTTCGGGAATCCGGGAGATCCTGAAGAGGTTCGGCAAGGTCGTGACGATCGAATCGAACTGGTCGGACCGGCGCGAAGACGAGTT
Source organism: uncultured beta proteobacterium (assembly GCA_963724975.1). Taxonomy (GTDB): domain Bacteria; phylum Pseudomonadota; class Gammaproteobacteria; order Burkholderiales; family Casimicrobiaceae; genus CAIWHR01. The sequence goes on from CAVRXB010000011.1 coordinate 240,187, forward strand.
GATCGACGAGGACAACCGCCGCTACTCGGCGCTCGCCCTCATGCTTCGCTCGCGCTTCCTGGTCGACATCGATTGCTGGAGCGAGGCGCGCGGCCAGCCGATCAAGCCCGGCGACGTCCTGAAAGTGATTCGCGCGAAAACGAGCGAGGGCAACTAGCCATGGCCATTCCGGTCACCCAGTGCATCATCAAGCTGCACGAAGAGCAGCACAACCTCGAGGACTACCAGGGCGGCGTGCCGCGCTGGTGCGGCGGCTGTGGCGACAACGCGATCCTGGCCGCAGTGCAGCGGCTGTGCCGCGACGAGAATCTGTCTCCCGAGCGCACGGTCTTCGTATCCGGCATCGGTTGCTCGAGTCGATTTCCCCACTACATGAAGACCTACGGCTTCCACGGCATCCATGGCCGCGCGTTCCCCATCGCCGAGGGCGTCAAGATGGCGCGCCCCGACCTCGCCGTGTTCGTCAACACAGGCGACGGCGACTGCTGCAGCATCGGCGCTGCGCACTGGATCCACGCGATTCGCTACAACATGAACCTAACGGTCATTCTGCACGACAACCATGTATACGGATTGACCAAGAAACAGGCATCACCGACCTCGCCGATCGGCATGAAAAGCAACACGACGCCGCGCGGGGCCGTTCTCGAATCGCTGAATCCGCTGCTGATTACGCTGGGCGTGCAGAACGCGTCGTTCGTCGCTCAGGCGGTCGACTGGATCCCGGAGCTGCTCTACGACATCATCGCCAAGGCGTACCGGCACCGCGGCTTCTCGTTCATCCGGATCATCCAGCGCTGCCCCGAATTTCTGCCCAAGATGTTCGAGCCGTGGCTGCACGATCCGGGCAAGACGCTGCTCCTCACGCACCCGAATGGCCTCACGCTCTCGGCCGAAACGAGCCGCATCTACAAGAACCAGCGCGAGCACGATCCGCTCGACATCCATCGTGCCCGCGAGATCGCATCCTGCGAGGATCCGATCCCGGTCGGAATCCTCTATGAGAATCCGGACGTGCCGTGTTACGAGGACCTCCGCGGCGCTGGCAAGCCGCGCACGGCCGAAGTCATCCGTGCCGGGCTCGAAGCCGAGTTCGACAAAGTGACGATCTGGCCCGACGAGGATGGCGTGCAAGCGCGTGCCGCCTGACGTCCGCCCCAAATCCAACGAGCGATCGCCATGGACATCGCCACCAAATTCCAGGATCAACGGATCTTTCACGTGACCGGCAAGCGCGCCGGCCCAGGGCTCATGCCGATCGACATCGGCGCGCTGCGCCCCGCTGCGCTGGCGCCGTACCGCGATCTCGCGCGGCTGCGCTACGACTATCCGCTGGTGCTGCCCGAAGCAATGTCCGGCGATACCTACGTACATTCGCTGTCTGCGATCGTCGGGACGCTGCTCGCCGACATCGCGCCGCGCGGACTCGAGGGCGAGCGCCTGCGCAAGCACGTTCTTCGCGTCGAGCGCGAGATCCGCGTCATGCTGGCCGCAGGCGAGACCGGCCTACTCTCCGAATTGTGGGGACGCGCGGTTGAGCGCGTGAGCCGCGGCGCTGACGAGACGGTGTGGAAAGTACTCGCCCAGGCAGGCGATGCTCTGAAAGTCGACGGCGAAGTCGTCGATTGCGATACGGGGCTGCCCGCGCGGTTCATTACGCAAGCGTGGCGACACGCGCAGGCACGCAAAGGACGCGAGTTCCGCGACCTGGTCGACCGGCTGGTGCGCAAGCTCTCCGATATCCTCCGCGCTGCGTTCGCGCATTCGGCGGCGGGGCAGGCGCCCGCGGCGCTCGCTGCGACGATCGGCCCGGCGCATGCCGAGGTGTTCGACTTCGCCGTGATGTCGAGGCTCGTCGCGCGCGGTACGCCCCATGACGAGTTGCCGCCTTCACGCCGCCGCCGAATCGAGTGGGCGCTCAAGGTGCTCTTGGCCCAGCCGTTCCATTCCGACCTCGAGAGCGCTGGCGTCGCGAGCGCACCTTTCGCATTCGAATTCGACAATTGTGCCGAAGCAACCCATGCCTACCGTGTGCGGCTCGGGTGTATCGCCGAACTCGTGAAGGCCATTGCGATTGCCGAGCTCGAATCGACCGGTGCCTACGCCGAGACCGAGCACGACCTGTTCTTCGAGCGCTTCGACGCGAGTGCGCTGACCGCGGACGACCTCGCACTGTTCCCGGATTATCTCGTGTGCATCCCGCCCGGACAAAACGACGCGCCGGAGAACGCGGGATTGATCGACATGCTGTCGTCCGGCCTGCCCGTGAAGGTGCTGGTCCAGCAGACCGATCTTCTCGAGGAAGCATCGATCGGCACAGGCCACTTCGCGTTCGGCGTGCGCAGTGCCCGGCTCGCGACCACCGCGATGGGATTGGGGGGCATGTTCGTGCTCCAGGCGACGAGCGCAGACCTCTACGCGCTTCGCGGTCGCGTCGAACGCGGGCTTGCATGCCGCGGGCCGGCACTCTTCAGCGTGTTCGTCGGATCGCCGGCAGCGGCGGGGGACCTGCCGTCCTACCTGACGGCCGCGGCAGGGAAGGAATCGCGCGCATTTCCGGTGTTCACGTACGACGCTGCGGCCGGCGCGAATTGGGCCGCGCGTTTTTCGCTCGAGAACAATCGCAATCCCGACGCCGACTGGCCACTGGAGCCGTTCGAGTACGCCGACGAGGCGGTGCAGCGAGTGTCGACCGAGCTCGCCTTCACATATGCGGACTTCGTTCTTTGCGATCGTCGCTACGGCGCCCACTTTGCCGTGGTGCCACGCGAGCACTGGAACGCCGAGATGCTGCCTGCCGCCGACTGGCTGTCGCTTCCCGAGCGGTCCGCAACTGAGCGCATACCTTATCTGTGGGCGGTCGACGCGGACGATCGACTACACCGGGTCATCATCGATGCGCAATTGATGCAGGCAACGCGCCGCTGCCTGCTGCTGTGGCACCGCCTGCAGGAACACGCCGGAATCCACGATTCGCATGCCGAGCAGCTGCTGGCGAAGGAAAAGGCTGCGTGGGAAGCGGAGCATCAACAGACTCGGGAGAGGGAGCGGCAGGCCGCATCCGTCGCCACCACGACGGATGCGGCGCCGTTGGGGACTACGACCGCACCTCCGGCCGTAACGGAAACCGGAGTTGCGTCGCCGCCTTCCGACGACGCGTGGATCGAGACCTCGCGTTGTCCGAGCTGCAACGAATGCCAGACGATCAACGACAGGATGTTCGCGTACAACGACAACAAGCAGGCTTACATCAAGGACATCACGGCGGGAACCTACCGCCAGATGGTCGAGGCGGCCGAAGCGTGCCAGGTCGCCATCATCCATCCGGGCAAGCCGCGCAATCCGAACGAGCCCGGCCTCGACGAGTTGGTGAAGCGCGCGGAGCCGTTCCGCTGACGCTTAGCAGCACCTGAAGCGGCCGGGACGCCGAAGGAAAGTTCCGGCCTCCGTTCGCGCGGCAGTGCTGCGCGAATCGCACACCCAAGAAAACCCTTTCCGCATCAAGCCTTTCCTCGGAGGGCGCGCAGGCGTAGGATGCGCGCAACGCGTACCGGTCCGGGCGCGAAACGTGCTTCTCGGGAACGCGCCCCGGAACAAAATACGAAGACCGGTCGCCGTCACAGGAGAACGAGCGTTTGAAGCCGACGGATATTGCCAATCCCGACTATTTCCACAAAGTCGTCGATTGCCAGTGGGCCTGCCCCGCCCATACCCCCGTTCCCGAGTACATCCGCCTGATTGCGGCCGGCCGCTACGGGGATGCGTATCTCGTCAACTGGGAGTCGAATGTTTTTCCCGGCATTCTCGGCCGCACCTGCGATCGCCCCTGCGAGCCGGCATGCCGCCGCGGTCGGGTCGAGGAGGGTGGTGACGGCAAGGGCAAGCCCGAGCCTGTCGCGATCTGCCGTCTGAAGCGCGTCGCCGCCGACTACAAGGACGACATCCGCGATCGACTGCCACGGCGCCCGGAGAAGCGCAACGGCAAGCGAATTGCACTCGTCGGTGCAGGTCCGGCTTCATTGACCGTCGCGCGCGACTTGACGCCGCTTGGCTACGAGTGCGTCGTGTTCGATGGCGACGCAAAGAGCGGCGGCATGATGCGCACGCAAATCCCCAAGTTCCGTTTGCCGGAATCGGTCATCGACGAGGAGATGGGATACATCCTCGATCTCGGTGTCGACTTTCGGCCCGGGTTGCGGATCGACAGCCTGAAAGCGCTGCTGGCCGAGCCGTTCGACGCCGTGTTCATCGGCAGTGGGGCGCCGCGCGGGCGCGACATCGACCTGCCGGGACGGCGCGAGGCTGCGAAGAATATCCACATCGGGATCGACTGGCTCGCCAGCGTGTCGTTCGGCCACACGACGAAAATCGGCAAGCGCGTTGTCGTGCTGGGCGGCGGCAACACCGCAATGGATTGCTGCCGCAGCTCGAAACGGCTGGGCGGCGACGATGTGCAAGTCGTCGTGCGCTCGGGCTTCGACGAGATGAAAGCATCGCCGTGGGAAAAGGAAGATGCCGCGCACGAGGGCATCCCCATCCACAACTATCTCGTGCCGAAGGCGTTTACGCACGAAGGCGAGAAGCTGACCGGCGTCACGTTCGAAAAAGTCGCGCCGCAGAAGGACGAGAAGGGCAGGCGCAAGCTCGTGCCCACCGGCGAGCCCGATGTGCACTTCCCGTGCGACGACGTGCTGGTCGCGATTGGACAGGAGAATGCGTTTCCGTGGATCGAGCGCGACCTCGGTCTCGCGTTCGATGAATGGGGCATGCCGGTCGTCGACGGCACGACGATGGCCTCGACGCGGCCCGGCGTATTCTTCGGCGGCGACGCGGCGCTGGGCCCCAAGAACATCATCTGGGCGGTAGCACACGGCCACGCCGCGGCAATTTCGATGGATCTCATGTGCCGCGGCGAGGACATGAGCAAGCGCCCGCCGCCGCACGTGACGCTCGTCTCGCAGAAGATGGGCATCCACGAATGGAGCTACGACAACGCGATCATTCCGGCGCACCGGTTCCGCGTGCCGTTGAAGGAGACAAAGCTTGCGCTGAAGAGCATCAAGATCGAGGTCGAGCTGGGCTTCGACCCGAAGCTCGCCTTCGCCGAGGCGCAGCGCTGCCTCAACTGCGACGTGCAGACGGTATTCGCGGACAAGCTTTGCATCGAGTGCGACGCTTGCGTCGACATCTGCCCGATGGATTGCATCAATTTCACTGCGAATGGCGACGAGCCCGAGTTGCGCCCGAGGTTGCGCGTCCCGGCCCACGACCCCAAACAGGACCTCTACGTGTCGGGGCTGCTCAAGACCGGGCGCGTGATGGTGAAGGACGAGGACGTCTGCCTGCACTGCGGCCTGTGCGCCGAGCGGTGTCCGACCGGCGCGTGGGACATGCAGAAATTCCTGCTCGACATGGCGCGTGCCGATGATCGCTGCCGTGTTGCGCATACCGCGCAGGATTACCGGCGCCCGGCGCCGATCCCGGGTCCGGTGGCGGCGGAATGACGATGGTGAATGCCAAGCCCGCGGCGATCCGCGTCAACGATTTCGTCGTCAAGTTCGCGAACGTCAACGGCTCAGGGTCGGCGTCGGCGAACGGACTTTTCGCCAAGGCGATCCTGCGAATGGGCGTGCCGGTATCGGCGCGCAATATCTTCCCGTCGAACATCCAGGGTCTGCCGACCTGGTATGAGGTACGCCTCAGCGAGGCGGGGTGGCGCGGCCGTCGCGGCGGCGTCGACCTGATGGTGGCGATGAATCCGCAGACCTGGGACAAGGATGTCGCCGAGGTCGATAGCGGCGGCGTGCTGTTTTACGACTCGACGCGGCCGTTGCCGGCGAGCAAGCTGCGCGACGACGTCACGGTGCTCGGCATGCCGCTCACTGCGCTTTGCAACGCCGAGTACTCGGACGCGCGGCAGCGCCAGCTATTCAAGAACATCATCTATCTGGGGGCGCTCGCGGCACTTCTCGATATCGACGCCGCCGAGATCGAAAAGCTCTTTGCCGAGCAGTACAAAGGCAAGGAGGCGCTGCTCGAATCGAATCGCAAGGCGCTGCGCCTCGGCCACGACTATGCGATTGCGAACTTCACTTGTCCGTTGCCGATTCGCGTTCGCCGTGCCAATGCGGTCGGCGATCGCGTCTTCATCGACGGCAACAATGCGTCTGCGCTGGGTTGCATTTACGGTGGTGCCACCGTTTGCGCGTGGTACCCGATCACGCCGTCATCGTCGCTGGCCGAGGCATTTCAGAAGCATTGCCGCAAATATCGCGTCGACAAGGCCACGGGGCGGAACAAGTACGCGATCGTGCAGGCCGAGGACGAGCTCGCGTCGATCGGCATCGTGATCGGCGCCGCGTGGAATGGCGCGCGCGCCTTTACGGCGACGTCCGGGCCGGGGATATCGCTGATGCAGGAATTCATCGGGCTTGCGTATTTCGCCGAGATCCCCGCGGTGCTGTTCGATATCCAGCGCGGCAGCCCGTCGACGGGGATGCCCACGCGCACGCAGCAGGCGGATCTCCTGCTCTGCGCGTACGCGTCGCATGGCGACACCAAGCATGTCCTCCTGTTCCCGCAGGATCCGACCGAGTGCTTCACGATGGCGGCCGACGCGCTCGACCTCGCCGATCGCCTGCAGACGCCGATCTTCGTGCTGTCGGACCTCGATATTGGAATGCAGGAATGGCTGACGGAGCCGCTGGCCTGGGACGAGAATCGCCGGCTCGACCGCGGCAAGGTCGTGTCCCGCGAAGAGCTCGACGCGGGCAAGGATTTCGGCCGCTATCTCGACGTCGATGGCGACGGCATTCCGTTTCGCACGTATCCGGGGACCCATCCGACCAAAGGTTCGTTCTTCACGCGCGGCACGACCAAGGACCGCTACGCACGCTACACCGAGGAAGGCCCGGCCTACGTCGACAACATGCAGCGCCTGCTGCGCAAGTTCGAGACCGCGAAGGAGCTCGTCCCGGCGCCGATCATCGAGCGGGCCGCACAACCGACGCGCGCGGGCGTGATCTGGTTCGGCTCGACCGGCGCGGCGATGGCCGAGTCGCTGGCGACGCTTGCCGCCGACGGCATTCATCTTGACCGGATGCGTCTGCGCGCGTTTCCGTTCGCCGATGCCGTCACCGAATTTATCGACGCGCACGACAAGGTGTTCGTCGTCGAGCAGAATCGCGACGCCCAGCTGCGGATGATGCTCGTCAACGAATGCGGCATCGATCCGGAGAAGCTCATTCCGGTGCTGCACTACGACGGCACGCCGGTCACGGCGCGGTTCATCACCGACGAGATTGCCGAAAAGGCGGCCGTGTTCAATGTGAAGCCGATGCGCAAGGTGGCATCATGAGCAATCGCTCCGACAGGATGATCGAATGACGTACCTCGCGAAACCCAAGCTTCACCATCCCGACCTGCCGCGCAACAAGCTCGGCTACACGCGCCGCGACTACGAGGGCGCGATCTCGACGCTGTGCGCGGGGTGCGGCCACGATTCGATCTCGGCGGCGATCGTCCAGGCATTCTTCGACCTCGACATCGAGCCGCATCGCGTGGCGAAATTGTCGGGGATCGGTTGCTCGTCGAAGACGCCGACGTATTTCCTCGGCAATTCGCACGGCTTCAACAGCGTGCACGGCCGCATGCCGTCGGTCCTGACCGGCGCCAATCTCGCCAACCGCGATCTCATCTATCTCGGAGTTTCCGGCGACGGCGACTCGGCGTCGATTGGCATCGGCCAATTCATGCATGTGCTGCGTCGCGGCGTCAACATGGTCTATATCGTCGAAAACAACGGCGTCTACGGCCTCACCAAAGGCCAGTTCTCGGCGACGGCGGACAAGGGATCGAAGGCGAAGCGCGGCGCGGTGAACAGCGACGAGCCGATCGACATGGTGATGCTCGCATTGCAGATGGGCGCGACGTTCGTCGCCCGGGCGTTTTCGGGCGACAAGGAGCAGCTCGTTCCACTGATTGAAGCAGCGGTTCTGCACAAGGGTGCCGCCTTCATCGATGTCGTTTCGCCGTGTGTTGCGTTCAATAACCATCCGGGCTCGACCAAGAGTTACGATTACGTCCGCGAGCACAACGAGGCGGTCAATTTCCTCGACGTGATGGTTCCGCGTGAGCCGATCTCGACAACCTACGGCGCGGGCAGCGTGCAGGAAGTGATGCTGCACGACGGCGGCATGATCCGGCTGCGCAAGGTGCACCCGGAATTCGACCCGACGGACAAGATCGCCGCGATGAACCACCTGCAGGAGCGGCACGCGGCAGGCGAAGTCGTCACCGGGCTCCTGTATGCGCAGCCCGATTCGCGCGACCTGCACGATGCGCAGGAGACTGTCGACGCACCTCTCAACACGCTGCGCGATGCCGATCTGATTCCGGGCGGCGCAGCGCTCGCGGCATTCAACGAAAGCCTCCGTTAGCGCGTGAGCGGTACGCAGGTCACGCGGTAGAATTCGCATATGCGCATTTTCTGGACGATCCTGGGGATTGCGGGCGGCCTCGTCCTGCTTCTGCTCATCGGCGTTGCAATCGCCGTCTGGACGGTCGACGTCAATCAATTCGTTGCCCCGATCCAGAAAAAAGTGAAAGAGGCGACCGGCCGCGATCTCACCATCGGCGGTGGCGTGCGCCTTTCGCTCGGGCTCGAGCCGAAGCTCGTCCTGAACGATGTCCACTTCGGCAATGCCTCTTGGGCCAAGGAAAGGGATCTGGCGTCGGCCAAGCAAGTTGAAGCCGACGTCGCCCTGTTGCCGCTGCTGCAGCGCCGCTTCGAGGTCATCCGGCTTAACCTGGTGGATCCCGTCATCACGCTCGAGACCGGCGCCGGCGGCAAAGTGAACTGGGAGTTCGGAACAGGCGCCCCGGCCGGACCTCCGATCGCCGCCGCCGGGGCAGGTGCGGCATCGACCCTTGCAAACTTCGGGATCGCCAATGTGGTGATCGAAAACGGCACGTTGACGGTCCGCGACGCGAGTGGCGCGGTGACGCGCGTCACCATCGACCGCTTCGCTGCGCAGGCGCGCAATTCCGCCTCGCCGATCAACGCAGAGTTCCGCGGAAAGGTCGACGACGTTCCGATCTCGCTCTCCGGCAACCTTGGTCCGATCGACACGCTCGTGCAGCGGCGCGAACCGTACCCGGTCACCGTCAAGGGCCAGGTCGCCGGCCGCGAGGCGAATCTCGGGACCAAAGTTCGCATCATCGACGGGACGACGCATCTCGAGGACCTCGCCGTCGGGTTTGGCTCCAGCAAGGCGACCGGCGAAGCGACCGTCGCGACTGGCGCGCGCAAGAAGGTCACACTGCGCCTCTCATCTCCGTCGATCGCGCTCGCCGACCTAAAGCTGCCGTCGTCCACTGCGCCCGGCGCCGCGGCCGTCACGAAGGGGACGGCGCTGGCACCGGCACCAGCACCAGCATCGGGCAAGAAGGGATGGATTTTCTCCGACGAGCCCGTGTCGTTCGTCGGACTCGCGGGGTTGGACCTCGACGGCGACGTCACGATCGGCGAGCTCAAGCTCGACGACAAGCAGAAGCTCACTGACGTCCATGTGCGGTTCACGTTGAAGGACGCTCATCTCGACGCGTCGGACCTGCAGGCGAAGTCGATGGGCGGCACCATGCATGGCTCGCTCAAGGTCGACGCGACGCATCCGGCAGAGCCGACGCTCGCGCTGGTTGGAGAAGCGAACGGCCTCGACCTCTCGGCGCTGCTCGCGGCGGCCGGATCGCCCCGCCAGGTCAAGGGCGGCAAGACGAACGTGACCGTCAACGTGACGACGCGCGGCACGACGGAGCGGCAATGGGCACGCAACGTCAGCGGCAACGTGCTCGCGGTCGTCGGGCCTGCGAGCGTCGCTAACTCGAAGGAGACGGAATCGGACCTGGGCAAGATCGCCCAGGCAGTCAATCCGCTCCGCGGCGCGCAGTCGGAAACCGAGCTCAAATGCGTCGTCATACGGTTGCCCCTGCACGACGGGATCGCGCACGTCGACCACTCGATCGGCGCCGAGACGCGCGAGCTTGGCGTGCTTGCGAGCGGCACCATCGATTTGCGCGACGAGACGCTCGACCTCGCGGTCACGCCGCACATGCGCGTTGCCTTGCCCGTCGATCTGGGACAGATCGCTTCGCTCGTTCGCGTCCGGGGGTCGCTCGCATCCCCCTCGGTCGCCGTGGACGCCCAGGCGGCCGCCGCGACGATCGCGCAGATCGGCGCCGCCGCAGCCGGCGGCAAAGGAGGGCTTGCGGCGATCACCAGTGCGCTCGCGGCGAAGCCGGGCGCGAGCGCCGGTGCCGATCCGTGCGACGTCGCTCTGGGGCGCGCCAAGCCGCCGGCCGCGGCAGCCGCTTCTTCATCCGCCCCGACCCAGGCCACGCCGCGCCTCCCTGCGAACCAGGACGAGCTCAACAAAGCGCTCGGAAAGCTTCTGGGGCGGTGACTGCGATGGCTCGTCCCTCCGGCCCTTGACGCTGGTCAATCCTCTGCGCGAGCACCCCTGGCTATAATCGTCGTATGACCCGCTCGCGCCGCCGCATGATCGCGTGGCTCGGCATCGCTGGCCTTGTCTTCGCCCAGCTTGCCGTGACCGCGCACGCGTGCATGACGGGCGCGTCGGTGCAAGCGTCAGCCGCCCGCGCTGTCGCCATGGGGCACCAGGAACATTGTGCCGGCGCCCACGACGCCGCGCCGCTCGCGCCGATCGCCAATACGTGCGAGGTGCAATGCACGGACGGAGCGCCATCCGTGGCCGCGCCAGACCTGCCCGCCGTCACGCTCACCATCCTCCCCGTCGCGCCCGCGCCGGTCGACCTGTCCTCCGATACGCGTGAATGGGATCGCGCGATTCTCGTCGCGACCAGCGCCGGGCCACCTCCGCTTCTGCAGTACTGCCGTCTTCTGAATTGACCTCCGCGATCGTTTGACAGGGCCGCGCGACGCGCGGCCCTGACGAAACGCATTCGTGGAGGTCTTATGCCGTCATTCCGTTCCTTGCTTCGCGCCGTCGCTGGCGCATCGCGGCGTCCACCGGACCGCCTCATCGTGCAGCTGCTGCTCGTCGCCGCAGCAGCGTTCGCCGCGCCATCGGTTGGCGCGGCCGAGCCGTCGCTGTCACTGGCCGAAGCGTTGAAGATCGCCGTGACACGGTCGCAGCAGCTCGTCTCGCAGCGCGCGATGGCGGAAGCCTCGCGCGAGCTCATCGTTTCCGCAGGCGAGCTGCCCGATCCGAAGCTCAAGGCCGGTGTCGAGAACGTTCCGACCGACGGAGCCGACGCGTGGTCGCTGACGCGCGACTTCATGACGATGTCGAAGATCGGCCTGATGCAGGAATTCCCGGGCGCGGAGAAGCGCCGGCTCCGGGTCGAGCGCGCCGAACGTGACGCCGAACGCAGCACGGCCGCGGTCCTCGCCGCCACGCTCGCGGTTGAGCGCGAAGCCGCCGCCGCGTGGTTCGCGCGCCGCTTCGCGCAGGAAGCGGAGCGCGCGATCGCGGCACAGATCGGCGAAGCCGAGCTCAATGCGACGGCCGTCGGCGCGGCGTATCGGGCCAACAAGGCCTCGCAAGGCGAGCTCATCGCGGCGCAGAGCATGGTGGTCGAGCTCAGGAACCGGGCAACGGAGGCCGCGGCGCAGGCGAAGCGCGCGCGGATCGTGCTCGCGCGCTACATCGGGCCGGCGGCCGAGCGGCCGCTCGGCGACGCCCCGGACTTCGCCCGTCTGCCTGACGCTTTACGCCTCGCCGACGTCGACGCGCAGCCGGAACTGCGACTCGCGCGGGCGCAGGAATCGGTCGCGGCGGCGGAGGCCGCGCTCGCCGGCGCTGCAAAGCGTCCTGACTGGAGCGCCGAGATCTCGTATGCATTCCGCGGATCACCGTATTCCAACATGGTCTCGCTCATGTTCTCGATCGATCTCCCTTGGTCGGCAGGCACAAGGCAGGATCGCGAGCATGCGGCCAAGTTGCGGGAGCTCGATGCGGCGCGCGCGATGCGCGAGGATGCGCAGCGGATGCGCAGCGCGGAAGTTGATCAGATGATCGCCGAGTGGGACTCGGCGCGCGTGCAGGCGGAGCGCATAGAACGTGAGCTCCTGCCACTGGCCGCACAACGCAGAGATGCCGCGCAGGCCGCGTACCGAGGCGGCACGGGCCCGCTCGCCGCGGTCCTCGATGCTCGCCGCGCGCAGCTCGATGCCGAGCTCGCGCTCATCACCCAGCAGCAGGCCGCCGCGAAGGCGTGGGCCTGGCTCAATTTCGTGACACCGGTTGCGGAGGGATCATGACCCACACTTCTCGCGCGCCACTTGTTGCAATCGCCCTCGTTATGGTGGCTGCAATCGCAGCCGGCGCCGGTTACTTTTTCGGGATGCGGCAGTCGCCGTCCGAACGTTTGGCACAAGGCGCAGTGACATCCGCGCAGCCGGCCGCGCCGACGGCGCCTGCCGATCCCGCGGGGCGCAAAGTGTTGTATTGGCATGATCCGATGGTTCCCGGCCAGAAGTTCGACAAGCCGGGCAAGAGTCCCTTCATGGACATGGAACTCGTCCCGGTTTACGCCGAAAGTGCGCCGGACGGTGGGATCACCATCAATGCCCGCCAGCAGCAAAGCTTCGGCGTGCGCACCGCCGTCGCGACCGAAGGAACTCTCGACACCGGCTTCAGTGCGGTGGGCGCCGTTGGCATCGACGAGCGCGCGCTCGTTGCGGTGCAGGCACGAAGCCCGGGTTACGTCGAGCGTCTACTGGTCCGCGCGCAGTACGACAGCGTCGCGGCCGGGCAGCCGCTCGCCGAGCTGTACGTCCCTGATTGGCTGGCGGCGCAGGAAGAGCTGCTCGCGCTCAAGGCCAGCGCGCAGCCGGGTGCTGCGGATCTCGCAGAATCGGCGCGGCAACGTTTGCGTCTGCTGGGCATGCCGACCACAGAGATTGCGCGTATCGAGCGCGATCGCAAGCCCTCGGTGCGGGTGACGGTAGCAGCACCGCAAGGCGGCATCGTCTGGGAAATCGGCGCGCGCGACGGCATGGCCGTCATGCCCGGTACCACACTCTTCAAGCTTGCCGGCATCGGCAGCGTCTGGGTGACAGCCGACGTGCCCGAAGCGCAGGCCGCATTGGTGCGGAACGGCACTCCGGTGGAGGCGCGCGCAGCTGCCTATCCCGATCGCGTCTTCAAGGGTTCCGTGAATGCACTGCTGCCCGAAGTCAACGCGCAGACGCGCACGGTGCGCGCGCGTATCGTGCTCGCGAATCCCGGGGGATCGCTGAAGCCGGGAATGTTCGCTACCGTGAAGTTCGGCGGCGCGTCGAGCAAGCAGGTGGTGCTCGTGCCGAGCGAAGCGGTGATCAGCACCGGCAAACGCACTGTCGTCATCGTAGATGCGGGCGGAGGCCGGTTCGTGCCGGCTGATGTGGATGTCGGCCGCGAATCCGGCGACATGACCGAAATTCGCAAGGGGCTTCTCGCCGGACAGCGCATCGTCGTGTCCGGGCAATTCCTCGTCGATTCGGAGGCGAGCCTCAAAGGAGTGCTCGCCCGCATTTCGGCTCCGCCGGCGGAGGGAAACAAATGATCGCCGCCGTCATTCGATGGTCCGTCGCCAACCGCTTTCTGGTGCTGCTCGCGGCAGCGATGCTCGCCGTCGCGGGTGTGTGGGCAGTGACGACGACGCCACTCGATGCAATTCCCGATCTCTCCGATACGCAGGTGATCATTCGCACGACGTTCCCGGGACAGGCGCCGCAGATCGTCGAGGATCAGATCACGTATCCGATGACGACGACGATGCTCTCAGTCCCGGGCGCCAAGGCAGTGCGCGGCTACTCGTTTTTCGGCGATTCTTTCGTTTACGTGCTATTCGAGGACGGGACCGATCTCTACTGGGCGCGCTCGCGCGTGCTCGAGTATCTGAGCCAGGTGGCAGGACGCTTGCCGGCAGGCGCCAAGCCGGCGCTTGGCCCCGACGCAACAGGCGTCGGCTGGATCTTCGAATACGCGCTTGTCGATCGAACCGGCAAGAACGATCTTGCGCAAATGCGCGCGCTGCAGGACTGGTTTCTCAAGTACGAGTTGAAATCAGTGCCGAATGTCGCAGAGGTGGCGACGGTCGGCGGCATGGTCCGCCAATACCAGATCGTCATCGACCCGGTCAGGCTCCGTGCGTACAACCTGCCGCTCACGAAGGTGGTCGCGGCAATCCGCGACGCAAATCGCGAAGCCGGCGGGTCGGTCGTCGAGCTGGCCGAAGCCGAGTACATGGTCCGCACCCGCGGCTATCTCAAGTCGCTCGACGATTTCCGGACCATTCCGGTCATGGTGTCGGAAGGCGGCACGCCGGTTCTGCTGCGCGATGTCGCACGCGTGCAAGTCGGGCCTGAGATGCGCCGTGGCATCGCGGAACTCGACGGCGAGGGCGAAGTCACGGGCGGGATCGTCGTCCTGCGCTCGGGCAAGAACGCGCGAGCGACGATCGAAGCCGTGAAGGCGAAGCTCGAGCAGCTTAAGCCCGGGTTGCCGCGCGGCGTTGAAATAGTCCCCGTGTACGACCGCTCGGCGCTGATCGATCGTGCGGTCGACCACCTGAAAGGCCAGCTCATCGAGGAATTCGCGGTGGTCGCGCTTGTCTGCCTCGTCTTCCTGCTGCACCTGCGCTCGGCGCTGGTCGCCGTCGTATCACTGCCTCTCGGTGTGCTTGCCGCCTTCATCGTGATGCGTGCGCAAGGGGTCAACGCCAACATCATGTCGCTCGGCGGCATCGCCATCGCGATCGGCGCGATGGTCGACGCGGCCATCGTGATGATCGAAAACGCGCACAAGAAGCTCGAAGCGTGGAAGCACGCCCATGCGACCGTCGTCGACGGCCACGAGCAGTTGCCCGAACCGAACAACGCCGAGCGCTGGAAGATCATCACTGACGCCTCTGTCGAAGTCGGGCCGGCGCTCTTCTTCAGCCTCCTCGTCATCACGCTGTCGTTCGTACCGGTATTCGCTCTGGAGGCGCAGGAAGGACGGCTGTTCGCGCCGCTCGCGTACACGAAGTCGTACGCGATGGCCGCGGCAGCGGGGCTTGCCGTGACGTTGGTCCCGGTCCTCATGGGCTACGTCATTCGGGGACGCATCCCCAGCGAAACCGCGAACCCGCTGAATCGGTGGCTGATCGCCGGCTACCGCCCGCTGCTCGCGGCGGCGTTGTCCTGGCCGAAGGTCATACTCGCGATCGCCGCTGCTGCACTCGTTGCGACCGCATGGCCGGTCATGCGTATCGGCGGCGAGTTCATGCCGCCGATGGACGAGGGCGATCTGCTCTACATGCCAACCGCGCTGCCCGGGCTCTCGGCGGGCAAGGCGGGTGAGCTTCTGCAGCAAACCGACCGGATGATCAAGGCGGTGCCCGAGGTCGCGCGCGTGTTCGGCAAAGTCGGCCGCGCCGAAACGGCCACCGACCCCGCGCCGATGGAGATGATCGAAACGACGATCCAGTTCAAGCCCCGCAGCGAGTGGCGCCCCGGAATGACGACCGACAAACTCGTCGAGGAGCTCGACCGTTCGGTGAAAGTCCCGGGGCTGTCGAATGTGTGGGTGCCGCCGATCAGGGGCCGGATCGACATGCTCGCCACCGGCATCAAGAGTCCTGTCGGTATCAAGGTTTCGGGTCCCGATTTCGCCGAAATCGACAAAGTGACGGTCGCGATCGAAGCGGCGGTGCAAAGCGTGCCCGGCGTCACGTCTGCGCTTGCCGAGCGGTTGGAAGGCGGTCGTTATCTCGACATCACGGTCGATCGCGCCGCTGCGGCACGCTTCGGCGTCTCTATCGCCGATGTACAAGAGGTGATCGGCACTGCGATCGGTGGCGAGAACATCGGCGAGACGGTCGAAGGGCTGGCTCGATTCCCGATCAGTGTCCGCTACCCGCGCGAGCTGCGCGACTCGGTGGAGGCGCTACGGATGCTGCCGGTTGTCACCGAGCGCGGTGCCCAACTGCCGTTGTCGGCGATCGCGTCGGTACGTATCGTCGACGGTCCGCCGATGCTAAAAAGCGAAAATGCGCGGCTTTCGGGATGGGTTTACGTCGACATCCGCGGCCGCGATCTCGTGTCGGTCGTCCGCGACGCGCAGGCGGCAGTGGCGCGCGAGGTGCGCCTGCCGTCCGGCTACTCGATCGGGTGGTCGGGCCAATTCGAGTATCTGGAACGGGCGAAGGCGCGGCTTGCGTACGTCGTACCGTTCACACTGCTCGTGATCTTCGTGCTGCTCTACCTCGCGTTTCGCCGGGTCGACGAGGCGCTCCTCATCATGCTCGCAGTGCCGTTCGCGCTGGTGGGTGGCTACTGGCTGCTCTTCGCCCTGGGCTATGCGACGTCGGTGGCAAGCGCCGTCGGCTTCATTGCGCTGGCCGGCGTTGCGGCCGAGTTCGGCGTGGTGATGCTTTTATACCTGCGCCACGCGTGGGAAGCTCGTCTCGCTCGCGGCGAGCCGGCAACGATGTCGACGCTGCAAGCCGCGATCGTCGAAGGCGCGGTGCTGCGCGTACGCCCGAAGGCAATGACGGTGGCGGTGATCATGGCGGGCCTCTTGCCGATCATGGTGAGTTCGGGAACCGGCGCAGAGGTCATGCAGCGAATCGCCGCTCCCATGGTTGGCGGGATGATCACGGCGCCGTTGTTATCGATGCTGGTGATTCCAGCCGCATTCCTGTTGCTGCGAGGGCGAGCGCTGCGCAAAGAGGCGACAGCGATCGTTGCACCGGCTGCGGTGCCGGCGGTCTAGAACAGCGATTCCTGCTCCGGTGGCGGGTGCTCGGCCTCTGCGACTTCCGCGGCAATCGAATGCTCGATCAGCGACGCCTCGTCGTTGCGGGCATTGTTGACGCGGGTCGAGACCGGGTAGTACGCCATTTCATCGGACGGGTAGGGTGCGATCAGATCGGCAACATCTGCGTTGGCGGGGTCGAGCCAGCGCGCGTACTCGGCGGGAGCGACGATCATCGGCATCCGGTCGTGCACGGGCATGAGCAGCTCGTTCGCCGCGGTCGTGACAATCGTGCACGTGTCGAGCACCTCGCCCTCGGCCGATAGCCACCGCTCGTAGAGGCCGCCGAATGCGAACAGCGACGCGTCCTTCATCCCGATGTGCAGTGGCTGCTTGCGCTGCGTGTCGCCGACCCGCACCGGCATCCATTCATAGAAACCGTCAGCGGGAATGAGGCAACGGTGGCGCCGGAAAGGCATGTTGAAGGACGGCTTGTCGGCGATCGTCTCGCCTCGCGCATTGATCAGCTTGTTGCCGATCGCCGTGTCCTTCGACCAGCGGGGAACGAGTCCCCAGCGTACGCGGATGAACTCGCGCTGTCCCTCGGCGTTGACGCGCACGATTCCGACGTCGGTCATCGGCGCGATGTTGTAGCGAGGATGCACGTCGGGAGGCTGCGCAAGGCCGAACGCCAATGCGATCGCCGCCGGATGGCTGTGCAGTTCGTAGCGGCCACACATGGTCAGGTGTTCGCGGCCGGTGGCTCCGCGGGCGCCACATGAGCACGCGAGGATTCGAGCAGGCGATACGTGGATTTTGCCACTTGCATCGTGTCCCAGTAGGCATAGGCGCCAACGGCCGCCGCTCCGGCGATCGGCACCCATCGGCTGGCGGCGGTGCCCGCGACGCGCTGCGTGACCGACACGCCGATGTGCCGAAGGAGGCCCCCGATCGCGCCTGCCGACAGCTGTTGCACGATCACGCGTTGCCCGGCGCGCACGACGACGTCGCGTGCGACCTGGCTCGCCATGTGCCGAAACAGACAGTAGACCATGTGCGACCGCGTGAGCTCGGCCTCGCGCCCGTGCAGCGCAAAGATGTCCGCGACCATCTGCCGCTGCACCTTCCAGATGAGGTAGAGGTCGGGAAGCACCGTGAGCATCCCGACGGGCCCCGGCGGAAGCGCCAGCGAGCCGGAAAGAACCGCTGCCTTCTGAGCGGCCTCGCGCACGATTTTTTCGGCGGCACGGGCGGCGTCGGAAACGCGGTGCGTCCGTGCCGGCGGCACATCGGAGATGACGCGCTCGATCGCGGTTTCGACATTGCGCATCCGCTCCGCACTCGAGGGTGCGCCCCGGAAGGGAATCGGCCATGAGGGCTGGCGCATCATCGGAGTGTACTAAGTTTGGAATTTGGGGGCGTATCGAATCCGATTGCGCCGCGACCTATCGAATGATCTTTCGACGCGGTCGGCGAAGCTTAGCGTCGCGCGACTGTGGTGTCGACGGATACATGCGGCGGCATGTCTTGGGCTCGCCGGTAGAATGGCCGGGTGGAAAAGAACGGCACACGCGTGTTCGGTTTTGCTGGCTGGTCGGGAAGCGGCAAGACGACTCTGATCGAACAGGTCATCCCGCGCCTTTCCGCCCTCGGCCTCGCCGTCTCGCTCCTGAAGCACGCCCATCACAGCTTTGACGTCGACCAGCCCGGCAAGGATTCGTTCCGCCATCGGGTTGCCGGTTGCCGCGAGGTGCTCGTGTCGTCGGCCACGCGCTGGGCGCTGATGCACGAGTTGCGTGGCGCGGCGGAAATGACGATAGAAGACGCTCTCGCACGGCTCTCGCCCTGCGACCTTGCGCTGGTCGAAGGATTCAAGACGGCGCCCATCCCCAAGCTCGAAGTATGGCGCGCAGCCGTCGGGAAACCGCTCCTTTATCCTGTGGATCCGCATATCGTGGCGATTGCCACGGACAGCGCCGCGGCGTTGCCGCCCGAGGCTTCCCGACGCCTTCCCGTGATGGGTCTCGATAGCTATGACGCAATCGCAACGCTCGTCAGCCAGCAAGCCCGCGCCTGGCGGATTGCTCATTGACTTGGTCCACCCCGGCGAGTAGGGTGAAACGGAAACCGTTCTCCATTGCCCAAGCCACAGTCGCGGGGCAGCGACGATTTCGTCGGTGAGTGCAGTGCAGTAGTCCGCGCGAACGAACGAGTCGGCAGTAATCGTGAAAATTCAATTAATTGCACTTGCTATCTCGACTTCACTTGCACTTGGCTTCGGAAGCCACGCGCAGGCGGTCGAGAACGCGGATGCAGCTCGCTCGGACGGTTTTTACGGCGGAGTGTCGTATCGCGACAACGCGCCGGGTGGAATAGGGGTGAATTTCGGCGCCGCGGGCCCCGGACTGAGCCGCACCCCGGCCGCCACAGTCGATGAATCCGCGTCGCGCACCCTTCTGTTCGGTGGCTATCGCTGGCACAACGACCTCGCCGTTGAGGCCGCAGTGAGCTCGCTCGACAAGTACGCGCTGCGCCCGCTCGATACGGTAAGCGCGCAGCGAGGCGTTGGCCTGCAACTCGGTCCCAGCGCCGGCGAATTGCAGAGCCGCAGCCTAAACCTCGATGTGTTTACGAGCTGGACGATCTACAAAGCGGTTGCGCTGTATGGACGCCTCGGCTATGTGCAAGCGGAAACGCCGCCACTGGCGGCTCTTTCTGCGATGTCGATCACCAATTCCCGCGGCGTGCGCGACGGCATGAACTACGGCGTCGGGATGCGTTACGACATGAACTCGGCACTGGGGCTGCGCCTCGAGTACAGCCGCTTCGGCCGCTTCGCCGGCGAATTCGGGAGCAGCCTACCCGATACCGACCGGGTCACGCTGGGCGTCCAATTCAAATTCTGATTTGCGCTCCGCGTGGTGGCGCCCCATGCCGCCCGTTCGCGTTTGCGTCCATAGCGTGAACAGGCCCTATGCGCGGTGATTCTGCAGATACCCTGACGCTCGTTTATCTCGCACGGCTCCGCGATGCCTTCGGTGCATCGAGCGAGCGGATCGTGTTACCGCCGGATGTGACGACGGCAGCCGAGCTTCGCGCGTGGCTCGTTTCGCGCGGCGGCGCGTTTGCGGCCGAGTTGGCAGCCGGGCGGACCGTGCGCATCGCCGTCAATCACGACATCGCGCAACCGGATACTCCCGTGCGTCCTGGCGATGAAGTCGCACTGTTGCCGCCGGTGACCGGCGGATGAAGCGGGCGGTCGCGCGATGACGGTGCGCGTGCAGACCGAGGACTTCGATGTCGCGCGAGAGCTTGCGGCGTTGCGCGGTCGCGATCCTCGCGTTGGCGCGGTCGCCGCCTTCATCGGCACCGTTCGCGACGTCAACGACGATGCAAACATCAAGAAGCTCACGCTCGAGCACTATCCAGGGATGACCGAGAAGGCGCTTGCCGGAATCGTCGCCGACGCGAAGGCCCGCTGGAACATTTTCGATGCACTCGTGATTCATCGCGTCGGCGAGCTCGCGCCCGCCGATCAGATCGTGCTGGTCGGCGTGACGAGCGCGCATCGCGGCGAGGCCTTTGCCGCGTGCGAATTCATCATGGACTATCTCAAGACCCGCGCGCCGTTCTGGAAAAAGGAGTCGACGCCACAGGGTGTTCGCTGGGTCGACGCTCGTGCCAGCGACGACGACGCAGCCGCGCGCTGGAAAGCTCCGCCGGGAACGGGCGCGTGAGCGCTGCGGGGCCGCCCCACGCGAGCTCCGCCCCTCGGGGGTTAGCGCAGCGTCGCACTTCGCAAGCTTGGGCGGAGCCCACGAACGACAATGTTCTGGATGCGGACGCTGACGCGTGATGGGGTCCGCGGCTGCGCTCATCGGTATCGACTGGGGGACGACGTCCGCACGCGCGTACCGGCTCGACGCCGAAGGATCCGTGCTCGACGCTCGCGAAGCGCCGCTTGGCATCCAGCGAGTCCGCGACGGCTTTGCACAAGCGCTGGAGGCACTTCTCGGCGACTGGCAGCGCGATCCGGCACCCCGCCTCGCCTGCGGGATGATCGGTAGTCGACAAGGCTGGGTCGAGGTGCCCTATGTCGAGTGCCCGGCGTCGCAGGATGCGCTCGCGCGTGGACTTGCTCGCACATCGGGCGATGCGCTTGCGATTGTCCCAGGTCTCGCGTGCCTTGACGACGATGGTGCGCCCGACGTCATGCGCGGCGAGGAAACGCAAATCTTCGGCGCTGTTGAAAGCAATGCGGCACCGACGCTCGCCGTGCTGCCGGGAACGCATAGCAAGTGGACGATTGTGCGCGGGGGAGCGATCGAAACCTTTGCGACGTACATGACGGGCGAGGTCTATGCGGTGCTGCGCGACCACAGCATCCTGGGCCGAACGGGGAGCGGGCCGCCGCCCGCGTTCACCGAGGCGGCGTTCGCGCGCGGCGTGCAGCGGGCGCTGACGCGAAGAGCCATGGTGGATACGCTGTTGCACCAGCTGTTCGGCGCGCGCACGCTCTCGCTTCGTGCCGATCTCGCGCCTGAGCATACGGGCGACTACTTGTCCGGTCTGCTGATCGGCAGCGAAATTGCGGCGGGACGCGACTGGGCGCGCACCCACGGAGTTTCGGACGCGTCGGTGCTGCTGCTCGGCAGCCGCGCGCTTTGCACACGCTATGCGGCCGCGATGGCTGTTGCCGGCATCACGACGGAATGGGGCCCGGAACATGCGGCGGCGCGCGGCCTGTGGCGGGAAGAGCAGCGAAACTCGTTCAGTAAATCCTGGCGAGCGGCTCGAGTGCACGAAGGCCGGAGCGAGCCCCGGATAGTACAGACGTAATCGAGGCGCGAGCTCATTTGCCAACGAGCGCGACAAAGCAATCAGGTCGCGCAGCCTATTTTGAGATAGGTTTTGATTCCGCGCTACACTGGCGGCCGCCAATTGGGCATAGGGGAATCGCGGTGTCCGCACGAAATCCGGGCCTGCCGTCGATCGTCGCGCTCGGCGAGGCGATGATCGAATTCAATCAGGCTCGCGCCGACACGCCGGAGCAGTATCTCCGCGGCTTCGGCGGCGACACCTCGAATATGGCGATTGCCGCTGCGCGGCTGGTCGGCGACGCGGGGCGGGTTGGCTATGTCACCCGCGTTGGCGACGATGCGTTCGGGCGCATGCTCGTTGATCTGTGGCGCACCGAGGGCGTCGACACGCGCGGCGTTGTCGCCGATCGCCTTCGCGCCCACCGGCGTCTATTTCGTGACGCACGGCGCACAGCGGCCACGAATTCTCGTATCTTCGCGTCGGCTCGGCGGCGTCGAGGATGACACCGGAAACGTTGCCCGACGAAATCATCCGTGGAGCGTCTATCCTGCACGTGTCCGGCATCAGCCAGGCGATCAGCACCGGCGCCTGCGATTCGGTGTTTGCAGCGATTGCGATTGCGGAGGAGGCTGGTGCGCGCATCTCGTACGATCCCAACCTCCGGACGAAACTCTGGCCGCTCGCACGTGCGCGGGCGACGATCGTGGCAACGATCGCGCGATGCAACTGGTTTCTGCCGAGCTTCGACGAGGCGAAGACGCTTTCCGGATACGACGAGACGAACGCGATCATCCACTGGTGCCATGCGCTCGGCGCGCCGGTCGTCGCGCTCAAATGTGGTCCGGCCGGCGTCGTCGTGTCCGACGGCCAGCGAACCGAGACCATTCCTGGCCACGGCATCGAGTGCATTGACGCAACCGGCGCCGGCGACTGCTTCGACGGCGCCTTTGCTGCGCGATCACTCGCCGGCGATTCGCCCTTCGAAGCCGCGCGTTATGCCAACGTCGCGGCGGCGCTTGCCACGACGGGGTTCGGCGCGGTAGCGCCTTTGCCTCGCGATGCGGCGGTGCGCAAGCTACTCGACGCGAGCGCGGGGGCGCGTGCGTGAGCGCTGCAGCAAACGCGTTTCGCGATGACCTCTTCACCGGCCGGGTCGCGCTTGTTTGCGGCGGCACGAGCGGCATTGGCGCCGCGATCGGCGACGCGCTCGCAGCATGCGGCGCGTCGGTGACGGCGACGGGCGCTACGCTGGACGAAGCGGATGCCGCGCGCCGCCGCGCGGGTTTCCGCGGCGAGGCGCTGCCGCTCGACGTGCGCGACCCCGCGGCAATTGCCGCGCTCGTCGCCCACCTCCCGCGTCTCGACATCGTCGTCAACGCGGCGGGCATCATACGGCGCGACGCCGAGCACGATCCTGCCGTGTTTGCCGAAGTGCTCGACGTCAACCTGACAGGAACGATGCGACTGTGCGCCGCAGCACGACCGCGGCTCGCAGAATCAACGGGATGCATCGTCAACATCGCGTCGATCCTCTCATTTTTCGGCGGCGGGCGCGTCCCCGCGTACAGCGCGAGCAAAGGTGGTGTCGCACAGCTCACGAAATCGCTGGCAATTGCCTACGCGCGCGATAGAATTCGCGTCAACGCCGTTGCGCCGGGGTGGATTGCCACTGCGTTCACGCAGGCGTTGCAGGACGATCAAGAGCGGAGCGCAGGGATCCTCGCGCGAACACCGCTCGGGCGTTGGGGGAAGCCAGGCGATGTCGCGGGAACCGTCGTGTTCCTGTGCTCGCCGGCAGCGGAATTCGTCACCGGGGCGATCCTTCCGGTCGACGGAGGTTATCTGGCCGCGTAATGGAGGAGAGGATGTCCGGCACACCACTTGCGAAGACGACGCGTCATGTACCCGCGGCCAAAGCCGTGCGCCACGCGTCGATCGCCAAGGAAGCATCCACATCGATTATGAAAGTAGTGCAGCATCTCGAGGCCGGCGAATGGCAGTCTGCGCATACGTTGGTCCAAAGGGACGCCACGCCACTGGGCTGCTGGGCGCACGGCCTCGTGCACCTGATCGAAGGCGATCTCGAAAATGCCAAGTACTGGTATCGCCGCGCGCATCGGCCACTGCCGCACGGCAATACTGCCGCCGCCGAAATTGCGGCGCTGAAGGCAATGGTTCGGCACGGGACGCAGTGAGCGCCGCAGGGCCGAACAGAACGCCCGCGCGAGCAGGGCGAAGCCAAGGCCCGAAGGGCGCGTCTGCGAGCGCGGGCGGCGGCCGACCCTCCAGCGTAACGGATCGCATGCGACATTCCGGAGGCCGCGCGAACTACTCCCCCTCGGGGGGCAGCGCAGCGGCCGAGTTGGCCAATGAGGCCGCAAGCGTGGGGGCACATACGAGCGCGCTAGGAACTGTCACGACGCGTCAGGTGCAGCCGGAAATCGCGGTCGCGGCGATACCCGACGACGAGCGCGTATGGGTCCCGCAGGCACCCGACGTCTGGTTTCGTCCACTCTTGTTCAACACGGTCAGCGGCGGCTGGTGCAACCTTCTGCGCGTGCGCAAAAGCGGCGTGCTGTCGCGGCATCGCCATCCGATGCTGGTCGTCGGATATGTGATCAAGGGGCGCTGGCGCTACCTCGAGCACGACTGGATTGCCGAAGAGGGAAGCTTCGTCTACGAGCCGCCCGGCGAAATCCACACGCTGGTCGTTCCCGAGGATTGCTTGGAGATGATCACGTTCTTCAACATCAGCGGCGCGATGATCTATCTCGACGAGCAGGGACGGCAGACCGGCTACGAGGACGTGTGGACAAAGATCGATTTGTGCCGCGCCCATTATGCTTCGTGCGGGCTCGGCGCGCACTACGTCGAGCAGTTCATCCGGTGATCGAGATCGCGATTCCGGGATTCGGGAAGCTCGAGCTTACCGATCTCGTCTGCGACTATAACGGCACGCTGGCACTGGACGGCGCGCTGCTGGAAAGTGCGCGAGCGCGCCTGCCGCGATTGTCCGAGCACGTACGCGTGCACGTCATCACCGGAGATACTTTCGGCACTGCCCGCGCCGGTCTGCAGGGGCTACCTTGCGAGGTAACCCTGCTGCCGGCTGAGAACCAGGCGGCCGCAAAGGAGCGATTTGTAGAAGGCCTGGAGTAACCCACGTGGCTGCCATTGGCAACGGTCGCAATGACCGCCTGATGCTCGCGGCATGCGCGTTGGGGATCGGCGTCTACGGCGGCGAAGGCATCGCTGCGGAGACGATCGCGGCATCCGATATCGTCGTGCAAGACATCGGCGCTGCGCTCGACCTATTGCTGCAGACGAAGCGCCTGGTCGCGTCGCTGCGCGGCTAGCGAGTTCTTGCGGCGGATCCGCGCGGTCACTATACTTCGCCGAAAGGAGATGGCATTCCTCCTCCAACCGCCGCGCTCATGCGGCTGATGATGCCTGCACGTTGCACCTGATGCACGGTGGCGCGCCAGGCGTCGTTTCTCCGGACTCCGCACGTCGCTACGGTCATGGTCTGTTCGCGTCGCTTCACGCGCGATGGAGGTCAGCATGCCTTGGAGCGGTTTCCTTGTCGTGGGCGCCGGCGCTGCCGCCGGCGCGTGGCTGCGCTGGGGGCTGGGGAGCGTGCTCAACCCGGTGTTCCCGACGCTGCCGCTCGGCACGCTCGTCGCGAACTTGGTCGGCGGGTTGTTGATGGGCATGGCGATGGAGTTCCTGACGCGCCACGCGGTGCTGCCGCCGGAGGCTCGGCTGCTCGTCACCACCGGTTTCCTTGGCGGGCTCACGACGTTCTCGGCGTTCTCGGCCGAGGTCGTCACGCTGCTGCTGCGCCGCGAGTACCTTTGGGGATCGATCGCGATCGGCGCGCACGTCGCGGGTTCGATCGCGATGACCGTGCTCGGCCTGCTGCTCGCCCGATCGCTGTTCGCCTGGAGCGTCCAATGAACGGCACGCTGCTGCGCTTCTACGTCCACGAGAATCGCCTGCACCGGCATGTGGCCCTCTACGAGTGGCTGCTCGAGCAGGCGAAGAAGCATGGCGTCCATGGTGGATCGGCGTTTCGCGCGATCGCCGGCTTTGGCCGTCACGGCATCCTGCACGAAGAGCACTTCTTCGAGCTCGCGGCCGCAATGACGGTCGTTGTCGAGTTCCTGGTGACGGCGGAGGAGGCGGACACGCTGATCGCGCTCGTTCGTGGCGAGGGGATCGATATCTTCTACGCCCGAGTCGCCGCGGAGTTCGCCACGATCGAAGGAAACCGCTGATACATCGTGCCGCGCGCCGCAGGCCGCGGACGCTACAATAAGCATCCGCAATCGAGGAGACTTTCGATGCCGCACGCGATTCGCATTCAGACCCCTGGCGGTCCCGACGCGCTGAAGTGGGAGGAAGTCGCCGTCGGCGCCCCGGGTCCCGGTGAGGCACGCGTTCGCCACACTGCGGTTGGCGTCAATTACATCGATACATATCACCGCAGTGGCCTCTACAAACTTCCGCTACCGAGCGGCATCGGCAGCGAAGCCGCGGGCGTTGTGGAAGCAGTGGGCAGCGGTGTCGACTGGGTGAAGCCGGGCGATCGCGTCGCCTATTGCGGCGGCGCGGTGGGCAGCTACAGCGAAGTTCGCGTGATGCCGGCCGAGCGGCTCGTCAAGCTGCCCGATGGCATTTCCGATCGAGTCGCCGCGACGCTGATGCTGAAGGGGTTCACCGTTCAATATCTGTTTCGCCAGACCCATCGCCTGAAGGAAGGCGAGACGATCCTGTTCCACGCAGCGGCCGGCGGCGTGGGCCTCATCGCGTGCCAATGGGCGCGGGCGCTCGGCGTCACGATGATCGGCACGGTTGGATCGGACGAGAAGGCGGCGCTGGCAAAGGCGAACGGCTGCGCGCAAACGATCGTCTACACGCGCGAGAATTTCGTCGAGCGCGTGAAAGCGCTGACCGGCGGCAAAGGTGTGCCGGTTGTCTATGACGGCGTCGGTAAGGACACGTTCCCTGCGTCGCTCGACTGCTTGTCGCCACGAGGATTGTTCGTGAGCTACGGCAACGCATCGGGACCCGTGCCACCGTTGGACATCATGCTGCTGACGGCGAAGGGCTCGCTCTATGTCACGCGGCCGACCTTGGTGACCTACACGGCGAAACGCGAGGACATTGCGGCGATGGCCAAGGAGCTGTTCGACCTCGTGCTTGCCGGCAAGATCGTCAGCGAGCCGCGGCAAACATTCCCGCTGAAGGATGCGGCGGCCGCACATCGGGCGCTCGAATCGCGCGCGACGACCGGCGCTACCGTCCTTATTCCGTGATGGAATTCAAGCTGAACGCATGGAAGTCGCGGCGGCGTTCAGCAAGTGCCGCGCGGCGAGGATCAGCTCCGAAGCGCTGAGGCCCACTGGGCCGCGCCCTTCCGCGACGCAGGCATCGGCCGCGGCGCCATGCAGGCACACGGCGAGCCGCAACGACATCTTCGCATCGATGCCCTGCGCGAGGAACGCACCGGCGAAACCGGCCAGCACGTCGCCCGTGCCCGCGGACGCGAGCGCGGGATTGCCGCTCGCGTTGATGTCGAAGGTTCCGTCCGGATGCGCGAGCACGCTGCCCGCGCCTTTCAGCACGACCGCGGCGCGGAGCAGGGTGGCGATCGCATGCGCTGACGCGAGCCGATCCGCCTGAATTTCGGACACGGATTTGCGCAGCAAGCGCGCGGCCTCGGCGGGATGGGGTGTGGCGAGTGTGGCTGCCGAACGCGCAGCGACCGCCGCCGCAAGGTCCGGCTTCGCCGCGATGAGATTCAAAGCATCCGCGTCGAGCACGAGCGGCACCGGCTCCTTGAGGGCGCGAGCGAGTGTTGCCGCTGCCGCAGGCTCGGTGCCGAGCCCCGGGCCGCAGACCAACGCGCTCGCGCCGGCACCGAGGACGTTATCGGCTGTTCGCAGCATCAGCTCCGGTTGCGCGTCGTCCACCTGCGGATGATCGCCCGCAAAGCCGACCCAGATCTTGCCCGCCCCCGCGTGCAGCGCCGCACGACCGGCGAGGAGCGGTGCGCCTGACATTCCGGTGGCGCCTCCCACGATACCGAGCGTGCCGAACGTTCCCTTGTGCACGTTGCGAGCGCGACGACGAAGGACGTCGGGCAGGCTCGACGCGAGGACGGGCCAGTCGAGGCGATGACCGCGGGCGCTCGTCGCATCCACGTCAACGTCGAGGCCGTGCACCGAGACGACGCCGCACAACTCGTAGTCCGGTCCGGTGAGAAGACCAGGTTTGAGCGCAAGGAATGTCGCTGTCGCGGCCGCACGAATCGCGGCACCACGCGCGACCCCGGTGTCGGCGTCGAGCCCGCTGGGCACGTCAAGCGCCAGGATGGGCGCGCCTGACGCGTTCGCTGCTTCGATGAGCGTTGTGTAATCGGGCGACAGCGGGCGCGCGAGGCCAATACCAAAAAGCCCGTCGACAATCAGCGCACCTCGCCAATCCGCGGGTACGTCCGAAATCGTCGATCCACCTGCATCGAGGTAGGCGCGATGTGCGGCTGCTGCGTCCGAGGGCGCTTTCGAGGGGTCGGCACGAAAGACGACGGTCGGCACGAAGAACCACTGGCGCAGCCAGCGGGCGACGACAAACGCGTCGCCGCCGTTGTTGCCGGGTCCCGCAAGGACCAGGATCGCGCCCCCGCGCTCGCCGGCCATCGTCCGGGCGACCTCCGCTGCCGCAAGTCCGGCTCGCTCCATCAGCGGCAGTTTCCGCGCGGAGGCTTCGATGGCCCGCAATTCGGTGGTTCGGTAGACCGGCGCGAGCGCAGGCGGTGGGGCCATGGCGGAATTATAGGCGCAGCATGCGAGGCTCCCGGCCAGGGCAAATGGACAAAACCAAGGCGTCGCCGCTACACTAGCCGGTCAATGCCGCCAGACGCCCGGCACGTCGTCGGGCAGAGCGGCAAAATGTGCGTTCCATCCATCCGCAGTACCTCACCGGCCCCATGGGCTGATCCACAGGAGAAGTCGAATGAAGCTGCTTCCCAAAGCCGGATTCGCGTTAGTCGCCGCCGCGTTCGCGGTCACCGCCCATGCGCAGGAGCTCACGGGTACCCTCAAGAAGATCAAGGATACTGGGGCGATCACGATCGGCTATCGCGAGTCGTCGATCCCATTTTCCTACCTCGATGACAAGCAGCAGCCAATCGGCTACGCGATGGATCTCTGCATGAAGGTCGTCGACGCGGTCAAGGCGGATCTCAAGATGCCGAACCTCAAGGTCAACCTGCAGCCGGTGACCTCGGGCAACCGGATCCCGCAGCTGCAGGCCGGCAACATCGACCTCGAGTGCGGCTCGACGACCAACAGCGTCGATCGGCAGAAGCAGGTCGCGTTTGGTCCGACCTACTTCATCATCAACGTGACTGCGGCGGTGAAGAAGGACTCCGGGATCAAGTCGCTGGCCGACCTGAATGGGAAGACGATCTCGACGACGGCCGGCACGACCTCGGTGCCGCTGCTCAAGAAATACGATAAGACGAAGAGCGCCGACATCAAGTCGATCGACGCCAAGGATCACGCGGAATCCTTCCTGCTTATGTCGCAGGGGAGGACGTCGGCCTTCGTGATGGACGACATCCTGCTCGCGGGCCTCATCGCGAACTCGCCGAATCCAGGTGACTACATGATCCTGAAGAATGAGTCGCTGCGTACCGAGCCGTACAGCATGATGCTGCGCCGGGACGATCCGCAGTTCAAGGCGCTCGTCGACAAGACGATCGGGGGTTTGATGAAATCAGGCGAGGTCGACAAGATCTATGCCCAGTGGTTCCTGAAGCCGATCCCACCGAAGGGCGTCAATCTCAGCTTCGAGGAGCCGCAGGCGCTGCGGGAGGCGTTCAAGAACCCGAACGACAAGGGCGTCGAATAGCGGGCTTACCACGGGTCGCTGACCGATGCGACGGGGCCGGATGGCGGAGCAGCGCTTCCGGCCCTTCGTTTTTTGGGCGGCGATGTCCGGAGTGGGAGGGAACGGACGGTGAAGTTCAACCTCGACTGGAGCGTCTTCTTCACGGAGCTTCCGGGCGGTGGGGAGACCTACCTTGACCTGCTGATCTCCGGCCTCTGGTGGACGCTCGGTGTGTCGGCCTGCGCGTGGATCATCGCGATGGCCGTAGGCTCGGTGATCGGCACGATCCGCACGACGCAGCAACCCTGGCTCGTGCGCTTCGGCAATGCGTGGGTGGAGTTCTTTCGCAATATCCCGCTGCTCGTCCAGATGTTCCTGTGGTATTTCGTGATCCCCGAGTTCATTCCGCCCCTCAAGGCGTGGATCGTCAGGGTCGATCCCGTCTACGGCCAGTTCGTGCTCGCGGTGATCTGCCTCGGGCTGTTTACCTCGGCGCGGGTGGCAGAGCAGGTTCGCGCCGGCATCCAGTCGTTGCCGCGCGGGCAGCGGATGGCCGGGATGGCGCTCGGGCTCACCCAGCCGCAGATCTACCGGTTCGTGCTGCTGCCGATGGCATTCCGGATCGTGATCCCGCCGCTTACCAGCGAGACGATGAATCTGATCAAGAACTCGTCGATCGCTCTCACGATCGGGCTCGCCGAGCTCACGTTCCGTTCGCGCGAGATGGGCGAGTACACGTTCCATTTCTTCGAGGCCTTCACCGCGGCGACGCTTGTCTACGTCGTCATCGCGATGACGGCGAACCGCGTGATGGCGGTGGTCGAGAAGCGCGTCGCCGTGCCGGGCTACATCGGCGGCGGGAAATAGGGCGCGGCGATGAACCTCGATTTCGACGTCATCAGCCGCTCGCTGCCGTTTCTGTGGAAGGGCTTCCTCTACACGGTCCAGCTGACCGCAATTGCGGCGCTCGGCGGACTGTTCTTCGGGACGCTGCTCGCACTCGCGCGGCTGTCCGCCTCGAAGATCCTATCCAACGTCGCCGCCGGCTACGTGAACCTGATGCGGTCGATCCCGCTCGTGCTCGTGCTGTTCTGGTTCTTCTTCCTGATGCCGCAGGTGCTGCAGATCATCACCGGCGGCGAGCGACCGCCTCAGATCGGCGCCGAGCGCACCGCGATCATCACCTTCATCATGTTCGAGGCCGCCTACTTTTGCGAGATCATGCGGGCCGGCATCCAGTCGATCGCGCGCGGCCAGGTGCATTCGGCGTACGCGCTGGGGCTGACCTACGGGCAGGCGATGCGCCTCGTGATCCTGCCGCAGGCGTTCCGCAACATGATCCCGTTGATCCTGACGCAGACGATCATCCTGTTCCAGGACACGTCGCTGGTCTACGTAATCTCGGCAACCGATTTCACCGGCGCCGCGTCCAAGATCGCGCAGCGCGACGGCCGGCTGATCGAGATGTATACCTTCGTTGCGCTCGTCTACTTCGTGCTTTGCTACACGCTGTCCTACGGCGTGAAGCAGCTGCAGAAGAAGATCGCCGTCATCCGCTAGAAAGACCGCCATGCCAATGATCGTCATCGACAACATCTCGAAGTGGTACGGCCAGTTCCAGGTCCTCGCCGACTGCACGACGAAGGTCGAAAAAGGCGAAGTGATCGTCGTCTGCGGGCCGTCCGGCTCGGGCAAGTCGACGCTGATCAAATGCGTGAATGCATTGGAGCCATTCCAGAAGGGGCAGGTTACCGTCGACGGCATTCCCGTGAATGATCCGAAGACAAACCTGCCAAAGCTACGCGCGCGAGTCGGCATGGTGTTCCAGCACTTCGAACTGTTCCCGCACCTGTCGATCACCGAGAACCTGACGCTGGCGCAGATCAAGGTGCTGAACCGCGGCAAGGATGAGGCGGTCCAGCGCGGATTGAAGCTCCTTGACCGCGTCGGTCTTAACGCCCAGAAGGACAAGTTCCCGGGACAGCTCTCGGGCGGCCAGCAGCAGCGGGTCGCGATTGCGCGTGCGCTGTCGATGGATCCGATCTGCATGCTGTTCGACGAGCCCACCTCCGCGCTCGACCCCGAGATGATCAACGAAGTGCTCGATGTCATGGTGCTGCTCGCGAAAGAGGGCATGACGATGATGGTCGTCACGCACGAGATGGGGTTCGCGCGCAAGGTCGCGAATCGCGTGATCTTCATGGACCAGGGGAAGATCGTCGAGGACGCGACCAAGGACGACTTCTTCGGCAAGCCGCGCTCCGAGCGCGCGCAGCAGTTCCTCGCCAAGATCCTCTCGCACTGACCGGCGGGGGCGGCGTTGTCGGCCACACGCGCCGGCGCTCGTCCCACGCTGTCCCCATGCCTGCGGTGATCTCGAACCTCGACGCGGCCGCCATCGAAACGCGGATGCGCGCTTTCGAGGCCCGCACCGGCACGGAGGTCGTGACCGCCGTCATCGAGCGTTCCGACCGCTATCACGGGCTGCGTTGGCGCGCGTTTGCGCTGGGCGTGGCGCTCGCATCGCTTGCGGTGGTTGTCGCCGATTGGCAGCGGCCCGACTGGATTCATGGCAACGCAGTCCTCTTCGCCGTCGCGACGATCCTCGGCGCGGGACTCGCGTGCGCGCTGCTCGCGACCGGATGGCCCGCGTTCGAGCGCGTGTTCCTCCAGCGCGAGCGGGCGGAAGCGGAGGTCCGTGGTCATGCCAAGGCGCTGTTCCTGTCGCGCGAGCTCTTCGCGACTCCTGGCAGAACTGCCGTGCTGCTCTTCGCCAGCCGGTTCGAGCGCGTCGCGGTGGTTTTCGGCGATCGCGGCTACGAAGGACGTGTCACGCGGGACGAGTGGCAACATGTCGTCGACGTAATGACGCCACCGTTCAGGGAGGGCGATCTTCGCGGTGCGTTCACGACAGGGCTCGATGCCCTCGAGTCGCTGCTCGTCGGCAAGGGCTTTCGACGCGGCGATGCGACCGGCGATGTTTTCCCAGAGCGGCTCCTCACGCCCGGCCCCAACGACGAATGAGCGTGCATCGCACGTGTCTTCGGCGGATCGGATGTGCGGCGCTGTTGTTGGCGTCTCTCGCCGTATTCGGCGCCTCCGATGTCCCGTACCTGACGGGGCACGTCGTCGACAACGCCGAGATCCTGAAGCCGGCAACCCGAGAGCGCATCGCCGCGCTGTCGAAAGCGCACGAAGACAGATCGACGGATCAGATCGTCGTGCTGACGGTTCCCACGCTCGACGGGGAGAGCGTCGAGGAATACGCGGTGCGCGTGTTCGCGAGCTGGAAACTGGGCCAGAAAGGCAAGGACAACGGCGTTCTTGTCCTCGTCGCACCGCAGGATCGCAAGATGCGCATCGAAGTGGGCTACGGCCTCGAGGGAGCGCTGACCGACGTCGCCGCCAGCCGGATCATCCGCAACGTGATGACGCCGGCGTTTCGCGCGAACAATTTCGACGATGGCGTTGCCGCCGGCGTCGCGGCCATCGTCGCGCAACTGGAAGGACAGAAGGTAGAGGGGTTGAATGGGGGAACATCGGCGAATTTTGCCGATACGGCCTCCAGCGGCAAGAAATCGTCGTTCGAATTCGAAGGCCCGGACCTTCCGTGGTACATGCGCGTTCTGCTCGGATGCTTCATCTTCGGCATCATCGGCCTTTTCACAGTCATCGGCGCGATGACGCCGGGCGTGGGCTGGTTCCTCTATGTGTTCCTGATTCCGTTCTGGGCGATGTTTCCGATCATCATCATCGGCCCGAAGGCGACC
Source organism: uncultured beta proteobacterium (assembly GCA_963724975.1). Taxonomy (GTDB): domain Bacteria; phylum Pseudomonadota; class Gammaproteobacteria; order Burkholderiales; family Casimicrobiaceae; genus CAIWHR01. The sequence goes on from CAVRXB010000011.1 coordinate 273,437, forward strand.
GTCGTGCTGCTGGCGGCCTACGTGATCGGATATCCGATTGCAAAGCTCGTGCTCCGACGCATGCCGTGGTACCAAAAAGCCTCGCTGGACATGAAGACCAAGGGAACCGCCACGGTGGGCGGTATGGTTTTCACGTCGGGCGGAAGCTCGTCATCGTCATCCTCATCGTCCGGCGGCGGGTTTTCCGGTGGGGGCGGCAGCTCGGGCGGCGGGGGCGCGTCCGGAAGCTGGTGAGGTGACGCCGGTAGAATGCATGAAGAGTCCGGCAGTCAAGAGGGCAACGGGATGAAAGGCAAGGCAGTGCGATGGGTGGCGATGGCCGCGATAGCATTCGTCGCGCCGATGGCGACGGGTGCCGAATCGGACATGGCGGCTTCCGCCGGACCGGCGCCGCTCGCGAGTGGCGACGCCCGCATCTGCTTCTATCGAGAGACATGGCACGCGCTGTCGGTGCAGCCCGAGGTCACATTTGCCGGGCAAGTCGTTGGAAGAGCAATTCCGAATGAGTGGTTCTGTGTCGATCGTAAACCCGGCACCTATGAAATTTCGACGGTCAGCGAGCCTGACCACAAGACCAGCGTGATTCTCGTCAGCGGGCAGACGGGCTATGCGAGCCTCGAGTTTACCGTCACATGGTTCCTCGTGGCGCACATCAACCCGGAGCTCGTCGACAATGCAATCGGCGAGAAAGGCATTGCCGGATTGCGTTACCACAGCTACTGAGATTACCGGACATGCGCATCGAAAACGACGTCAAGCTGGACTTCAAGGACGTGCTGATCCGCCCGAAACGCTCAACGCTGACAACACGCTCGGACGTCGACATTTCGCGCGAATACCGATTCCGGCACACCGGTACCCAGTACGCCGGCATTCCGATCATCGCGTCGAACATGGACACCACAGGCACGTTCGAGATGGCGCGCGCGCTCGACACGTACAAGATGTCGGTCGCTCTGCAAAAATATGCCGAGGTCGACGAGTACGTTGCGTTTTTCCGCGCGCTCGAGCGTAAGAGTGCGGCGTTCTACTCGCTCGGTATCGCGAAGCAGGACGAGGAAAAGCTGCATCGCGTGATGGACGCCGCGGGGACGGGGCCCGATTCGGCGATTCGCTACGTCTGCATCGACGTCGCGAACGGCTACACCGAGGGTTTCGTCCGCTTTGTCGCCAAAATTCGCGCCCGTTATCCACACCTCGTCGTCATGGCTGGCAACGTCGTCACCGGCGAAATGACGGAAGAGCTGATCCTGTCAGGGGCCGACGTCGTCAAGGTCGGCATCGGACCGGGGTCGGTGTGCACAACGCGCCGGGTCACGGGCGTCGGCTACCCGCAGCTCTCGGCGATCATCGAGTGCGCTGATGCCGCGCACGGCCTGGAAGGTCACATCTGCGCCGATGGCGGCTGCACGACGCCAGGCGACGTTGCCAAGGCGTTCGGCGGCGGCGCCGATTTCGTGATGCTGGGCGGCATGTTCGCCGGCCATGACGAATCGGGCGGCGACGTCGTCGAGCGCGAAGGCAAGCAGTGGAAGCGCTTCTACGGGATGAGCAGCCGCCTCGCGATGGACCGGTACGCGGGCGGCGTCGCAAAATATCGCGCGGCGGAGGGCAAGGAAGTGCTGGTGCCGTACCGCGGTCCGGTGAGCGCGACGGCGGAAGAGATCCTTGGCGGCGTCCGTTCGGCGTGCACCTACGTCGGGGCGCGCCGGCTGCGCGAGCTTTCGAAGCGCACGACGTTCATTCGCGTGACGCAACAATCGAACGAGGTTTTCGGAAAGAGTTGAATGCACCCAAGCGTCGGCCGACCATTGGCCGCAAGTCATCATCACCAACGGAGTTCGCCATGCTTCTATCTCGCTGCGCCATTGTCGCATTCGGTCTTCTTGCCGTGTCCCTCTCTCATGCTGCCTCGCAGCGTACGGCCGTGTCGGCCGCCACAGGCGTCAACAATCCAGACTGCTTCGTCGCCACGCCATGCCGCCAATTTTCCGAGGCACTACTCGCGACCTCGCCTAACGGCGAGATCATCGTGCTCGACTCAGGAGGCTACGGCAACCTCACGATCACCCAACCCGTCTCGATCATTGCGCCGTCCGGCGTCTATGCCGGGATCAGTGTCTTCGCAGCTCAAGACGGGGTGACGGTTGCCGCCGGCGCCGGCGACAAGGTGACGCTGCGCGGACTGACGATCAACGGGCAGGGCGGCAATCGCGGGATCGTGGTGACGTCAGGCGCCGAGGTGCACATCGAGCAATGTGTAATCACGAACCTGGGCAGCGACGGAATCCGAGTCGGCGGGGGCTCAAGGATCGAAGTGCGCTCGAGTCTCGTCCGCAGCAACGGGGCGCACGGCCTAAACGTCGCTGCGGGCGCGCCGGAAGTTCGCCTGATCGACTCGGAGTTTTCCCGCAACACGGGACATGGCGTTCTGGTCACCGTGGGCAGCCTCGATGCCCAGCGTATCGTCGCGGACCAGAACGGTAACAATGGCCTCAGCGCAAATCCCTCGGCGGCTACGGCGATAATCGTCACCATCTCGGATAGCGCGTTCACAGCGAACACGCAAACGGGCGCAATCGCGAGACCCGATCTTGCCGGATCGAGTGCGCGATTTGCGGTTACCCGATCGACCAGCGCGAGGAACGATGGCGGCGGCTTCGGGATCAATACCTTCAACGTCGGCTCGGGTTTCCTCACGGTTTCCGATTCGGCAGTCGTCGAGAACAACGGCAACGGCGTCATTGTCTCCGGCACGAACGCGGTGGGAGTCGTCACGAACTCGACCGTAGCGCACAATGCGGGGTTCGATTTGGACCAGCGCCCCGGTTCGGTTTTTCGTACGCCTACGAACAACACACTGACGGGTCGCGGGGCGCCTGACATCAACGGGGTGATCAGCCCGAATCCGCTTAAGTAAATCGACGTCAGCCCCCGGTAGGGGTCGACCTCGGCTGCCTACAATCGTGCTCGCAGCCATTCGACGATAGCCTGCGCCGCGCCTTCGTCGAACGTGCCGTTTTCCTCGGCAAATGCGTCGCGCGGGCTCGCAAAGAGGTCAAAGTGATGGTTCATTCGGTGGCGCACGATGTACGTCGCCAGCGCTGGGTCGCGGGCGCCTAGGATGGCGATGATCCGCTCCTGATCGTCGCGCCCCATGATCCAGTCGTAGTCGCCCCAGAGTACCAGCGTCGGAACCTGCACGCGCGCCCACGCGCCCTCGACGTCGAGGGCTTGCATTTGCTGGTAGTAGCGGGTCGGCCGTCCGAACTGGTGCTCGGGAGCGTCGTACCAGATCCTGCGTAAGTCGGGTTTTCTCGCAAACGCCTCCCTTGGAGTATGCCCCTCGAGCAGCACGAGGGCGTAAAGCTCCGCGAGCGATCTCATCGCCCTGTTTACTTCGGTTGGCGGTTGGCCGGACAGGGTGAGACGTCTTCGCTCGTGCCCCAGAATATGTTCGTACCACGTGCGCGAAAAACCGCCAGCGACGACGATTCCGCGGGGACTGAACTCTTGCGCCAGCACCGGCACCAACGCGCCGCCGATGCTCCCGCCGAAAAGGATCAGGCGGCGCGGGTCTACCCCCGGGTCGGCAAGTGCGGCGCGGATGCCCGCGCGAAACGCCGCAAGATCGTGGTCGAGGTCGGCCGCGCTGCAATCGGGTCCTTCGCTGTCGCCAACCCCGGGCTTTTCGATGCGCACGAACTGGGTTGTAACGCCGCGCATTACCGCGTTGAGCATCTTCGCCCAGCCATCGGTTCGTGGTCCAAAGGGAGCTTCGACCGCATCGCACGATAGCCACGGGATGAACACCACCACCGGTAGCCGGCCGGGCGCCGTAGCGGGCCGTGTCGTATAGGTTCGTACTCGATAGCCGCGCTCGCTTCGCGCCTCACCATAGCGAACGACGAGACCCTCGATCGTCTCCTCGCGCATCGGCGGTACTCGAACATCCACGGCAAGCATCTCATTGCCGCGCCGCGCGTCGATCCGCACCACGTCGCCGGCACGCAACCCGCGAATGATCGTTCTGAATATCGTTGCATCGGTCAACGGCCGAGCATCCACCGCCACGATCCGGTCGCCAATTCTGAGCCCCGCTTTCTCGAGAACGGATTCGGGTCGGAAGCGAACGATACGGGCCGGTTCGCCGCCTTCCGGCGCGGCAATTGCGGCACCGAGATCGGCGCGACGGCGCAGCGGGTCATCCTCGGCATAAGCGCAACGCGCGGTTGCGCAAACAAGCACGGCAATCAGCAGGCGCGACAGTACGAGGATCACGTTCGGGCTCCGGGGCAACGAAGGCAGCGCCCACGATGACGGTAGCCACGCCCGCTTGCTCGCCGAATTCGAACGTAATGCCGCCTATTTCGAAATCCGACTGCGATCGTCAACCGGAGGTACGTGTCGCCGCAGTTCGTCCTTCCAACTTGGTAGACGTTTGGTCGCGATGCAGGTTGCGATACTGCGTCGGTGTAACGCCGAAGCGCGCCTTGAACGCGCGATTGAATGGGCCGATGGACCCATAACCACAGTCGAGCGCGATGGTGAGCACTGGCAGGGCGCGGTCGGATGCGGATTCGAGGCGTCGTGCTGCTTCCTGCAGCCGGTAATCGTGCAGGAAATCGTTGAAGTTGCGGTAGCCGAGTTGCTGGTTGATTGCGCGCCGCAAGAGGTATTCCTGCGTCCGGAGCTCGGCGGCGAGTTGCGCAATGCCGAGGCCTTCGCGTTGCCACAACTGTCGCGCCGTCATAGCTTCTGTCACTCGATCGGCGAGTGCCGCCGCGATCGCGCGCGAGCGATCACCAGCGATGCGGCGGCTCGCGACATCGCTGGCCTTCGAATCGACAATGGATAGCTTCCGAGGCAATGGCTGCGGCACCGAGAACAATTCGTCCATCCCGCCGCGCGCGATCAGGAGCAGCAGTGTGAAAGCGATCGCGATGAGTACCAGATGACCGGGCACGAGCCACGCGGTGCTGGCGCCTGCGGGACCGAACACGAAATCGGAAACCGCCAGCGTCGCGAAGACCATGACTATGATGGTGACGAACACGCCACGCGCACGACGCCGGGATTCGACGAGGTCGACGCGCCAGTGCGCGATCGCGGCGTAGCCGGCGGCGAGGACGAAGACCAAAGCCGCCCCTCGGCAGGCAAAGAGAATCTTTTCGGCAACTCGCGGCGCCTCGCCGAGAATGCCGAGTCCGAAGCGGCCCCAATCGGCGGCGAACGTGACGATCGTGATGATTCCAGCAAGAAGCCAGTGCGCGGGCCCGGGTCGGAAATTCTCACGGAACAACGATTGCGCAAGTATCCAGATCACCGCGGGCGTGGCGATGCACCAGGCGTCGAACAGGAAGACGACGGGTCCGTATTGGTTCAGCGCGGCCGGTGCGGACGAGACCGCGAAGGCACCGATGCCGCCGATCGCGATTGCCGACAACCCCGCCGGGACGGCGCGTTCGTCGCGTTTGGAGCGAACAAGCACGGCCGCGGCCGCGGCCATGGCGAGCGTAAAAATCGCTGTGCGCAGGATCAGGTCGAGCGTCGCGTAGGGCATGGGCATCTGCAAGGTTAGAGCGGACGCGCGTCCAGCGTTCGCCGAATTCCAACGAAACGTTGCTGAATCCGGAATCGGCGGTCGTCTGAGCTGTCCAGTATAATCGCGCTTTCCGACCGCCGTGCCGGGCATGCCGCACCTCCTCACGCTGCGCGGGCGCCATGCGCTCTCGCCGTTTCGCGTCAAGAAGCTCCACGCCGCACTCGCGGCCGCCCATCCCGGAGATTCGATCGACGGCATCGGAGCCACGTTCTGGCATTTCGTCGAGCTCGAGCGCGATCTCAGTTCCGCCGAGCACGCGATCCTCGAACGCCTGTTGACGTACGGCCCGCGTGACGAGGCGGCAAGCGACGACGGCGTGCTGATGCTCGTGGTTCCACGGCCGGGGACGATCTCACCGTGGTCGTCCAAGGCAACGGACATCGCGCGCAACTGCGGTCTCGACGCGGTGCGCCGTATTGAGCGCGGTTTGGGATACCGCATCATGACCCGGGGCGGGGCGCTCCACGAAACCGAGCGACAAGCGCTTCTTCCGTTGCTGCATGACCGGATGACCGAAGCGGTGATCCCGTCGCTCGATGACGTGCGCATGTTGTTCGCGCATATCGCGCCGCGGCCGTTGATGACGATTCCACTGCTTGCTGAGGGCCGAACCGCGATCGAACGCGCCAACGCTGAACTCGGCCTCGCGCTCGCACCCGACGAGATCGACTACCTCGAGGACAATTTCCGTCGCGCCGGTCGCGATCCGACGGATGTCGAGCTGATGATGTTCGCACAGGCGAACTCCGAGCACTGCCGGCACAAGATCTTCAACGCCGAATGGATCGTCGACGGCGTACGTCAGGACAAGAGCCTGTTCGCGATGATCCGGCATACGCACGCGACGTCCCCGGGCGGAACAGTCGTCGCCTACGCGGACAACGCTTCGGTGATCGAAGGCGCGACCGTGCGCCGCTTCTATCCGGATGCCGAGGGCCGATTCGGCGTGCACGTCGAGCCGACCCATATCCTTATGAAAGTGGAGACGCACAATCACCCGACGGCGATTGCGCCGTTTCCAGGCGCGGCGACCGGCTCGGGCGGCGAGATCCGCGACGAAGGCGCGACCGGCATCGGCGCGAAGCCGAAAGCCGGTCTCACCGGTTTCACGGTGTCTGACCTGCGCATACCGTCGCTAGCGCAACCGTGGGAGTCTTCGTACGGCAAGCCGGACCGCATCGCGTCCGCGTTGCGGATCATGCTGGACGGTCCCATCGGTGGCGCTTCGTTCAACAACGAGTTCGGACGCCCCAATCTGCTTGGGTACTTTCGCACCTTCGAACAGAAGGTAGCGGGAGAGATCCGCGGTTATCACAAGCCGATCATGATTGCGGGCGGCGTGGGTAACATCAGCGCTGCTCACGCGCACAAGGAACCCATTCAAGACGGCGCGCTGCTGATCCAGTTGGGCGGCCCCGGCATGCTGATCGGGATGGGCGGCGGCGCGGCCTCGTCGATGACGACCGGCGTCAACACCGCCGATCTCGATTTCGATTCGGTGCAGCGCGACAATGCCGAGATCCAGCGGCGAGCGCAGGAAGTGATCGACCGTTGCTGGCAGCTAGGAATCGGGAACCCGATCCTGTCGATCCACGACGTCGGTGCAGGCGGACTGTCGAATGCGTTTCCTGAGCTCGTCCATGGCGGAGGTGCTGGCGCACGTCTCGAGTTGCGCAAGATTCCTTCCGAGGAAGCTGGGATGGCGCCACGCGAAATCTGGTGCAACGAGGCGCAGGAACGCTATGTGCTCGCCATCCGCGCCCCGGACCTCGAGCGGTTCCGCGCCATCTGCCAACGCGAGCGCTGCCCGTTCGCAGTCGTCGGGAGCGCGACGGTGGACAAGCGTCTTGTCATCACCGATGCGGAGTTCAGGACCAAGCCGGTCGACATGGACCTGGAGATCCTGCTCGGCAAACCGCCGCGGATGACGCGCAATGCCACGCACGTCGCGCGCACGCTCGCTCCCCTCGATCTCGCGGGCGTCACACTCAGGGACGCCGCTTATCGCGTTCTCCAGGTGCCGGCGGTGGCCGATAAGACCTTCCTTGTTTCGATCGGCGACCGCACTGTCGGAGGCTTGTGCTCGCGCGATCCGATGGTCGGCCCGTGGCAGGTGCCGGTCGCCGATCTCGCCGTGACGCTGATGGATTTCGATGGTTACACCGGCGAGGCGATGGCGATGGGCGAGCGCACGCCGCTTGCGTTGATCGATGCGCCTGCGTCGGGACGGATGGCTGTCGGCGAAGCTATCACGAACATCGCCGCGGCGGGGATCGAACAGCTCTCCGACATCAAGTTGTCGGCGAACTGGATGGCGCCGGCTGGGCAACCAGGCGAGGACGCCGCGCTCTACGATATCGTGCGCGCGGTCGCGATGAACCTGTGCCCGGCGCTCGGCATCAGCATACCGGTTGGCAAGGATTCGATGTCGATGCGCACGACTTGGAAGGACGGCGATATCGAGAAGGCAGTCACCGCGCCGGTGTCGCTGATCGTCTCTGCCTTTGCGCGAGTTCCGGATGCGCGAAGGACGCTTACCCCGCAGCTCGCGCTCGGCGCGGGTGAGACGTCGCTGGTGTGGATCAATCTCTCCGCTAACCTGTTACGGCTCGGCGGTTCCGCGCTGGCGCAAGCGTACCGCCAGCTCGGCAAAGAGTGTCCGAATGTCGATGATCCCGCGCGGCTCGCGACTTTCTTCGATGCGATTCAGACGCTGCATCGCGCGGGCAAGTTGCTTGCCTATCACGATATCGCCGACGGCGGCTTGTTCGCGACGCTCGTCGAAATGGCATTCGCATCACGTTGCGGCCTCGCGATCGATCTGCCGTCCTCCGGAGACGCACTGGCGTCGCTGTTCGCCGAAGAGTTGGGCGCAGTAGTCCAGATCCGTGCGGGGGATGTTACGGCGGTATTGCGGGCACTGGGCGAGCGCGGGCTCGCCGCAAACGCCATCGGCAGCCCGACGTCCGAGGTCCGCATCCGGATCGAGCAAGCCGGAAGCGCGTTGCTCGACGAATCACGGATCGACCTTCATCGCGCATGGTCCGCGACGACGCATGCGATGCAGCGGTTGCGCGACAATCCGGACGATGCGGATCAGGAATACGACAGGATCCTGGACGCCGGCGATCCGGGCCTGTCGCCTTCGTTGACATTCGATCCGAACGAAGACGTCGCTGCACCCTATATTACGCGAGGTGCCCGGCCGGCGATCGCCATCCTGCGCGAGCAGGGCGTCAACGGCCAGGTGGAGATGGCGGCGGCGTTCGTCCGCGCCGGATTTGCAGCGCACGACGTGCATATGAGCGACATCATTGCCGGGCGGCGTCGCCTCTCGGAATTCACCGGACTTGCGGCTTGCGGCGGCTTCTCCTACGGCGACGTCCTGGGCGCGGGCGAGGGTTGGGCGAAATCGATCCTGTTCAACGCGCGCGCCCGCGACGAGTTCGCGTCGTTTTTTGCTCGAGAGGGCACGTTTGCGCTTGGCGTGTGCAACGGCTGCCAAATGATGAGCAATTTGCGTGAGCTCATTCCGGGTACAGGTCATTGGCCACACTTCGTCCGCAATCGATCCGAGCAGTTCGAAGCGCGCTTCGTCCTGCTCGAAGTGATGCGCTCGCCATCGCTCTTCTTCCGCGGCATGGAAGGAAGCCGTATTCCGGTCGCGATGGCCCACGGCGAGGGTTACGCGGAATTTCGCGATCAGTCGCAGCGGGACGCGGCAAAGCCGTTGGTCTCGCTGCGCTTTGTCGACAACGCCGGACGTGCGACCGAGCGCTATCCGTATGATGCCAACGGTTCGCCGGACGGAATTACCGGTCTCACGACCGCCGACGGCCGCTTCACGATCCTGATGCCGCACCCCGAGCGTGTTTTTCGCACGGTGCAGATGTCCTGGCATCCTGCGGTTTGGGGCGAGGATTCGCCGTGGATGCGGATGTTCCGCAACGCACGTACGTGGCTTGGCTGAGGTACTCGCGGCTGCACTTCGCAACGGAGAAAAGAGATGACACTGACCGTCTACTCGATCGACGGCGTGACGCCGGTCGTCGATCCGACCGCATACGTTCATCCGTCAGCGGTGCTGATCGGCGACGTCATTGTCGGGCCCGGCTGCTACATCGGCCCGCTCGCGTCGCTTCGTGGCGACTTCGGTGGCATCAGGGTCCAGGCGGGCGCCAACCTGCAGGATTGCTGCATCATGCATGGCTTTCCCGGCACCGACACCGTCGTCGAGGAGAATGGCCACATCGGCCACGCGGCGGTGCTCCATAGCTGCGTGATACGCAAGAACGCGCTCGTCGGAATGAACGCGGTGGTCAACGACAACGCGGTCATCGGCGAGTGGGCGATCGTCGCTGCGATGGCTTTCGTCAAAGCCGGCATGGTCGTGGCGCCGCGCACGTTGGTTGCCGGCACGCCGGCGCGCGTTGTGCGCGAGCTGACCGAGCAGGAGCTCGAATGGAAGGACTCGGGGACGATGAGCTACCAGGAGCTCACACGCCGCTGCCTCGCGACGATGAAGGCGACGTCGCCGCTCGCCGCACCGGAAGCGGATCGCCCGCGCATTGTGCTCGAGGAAATGATCCCATTGCACGTCTTCAAGGAGCGTCAGCGGTAGCGACGCAGCGTCCGACAGCGCGGCACAACGATTAGTCGAGGCGTCGCGGAGGCCGTCGCGGCACCGTGGTGGCGTGATCAGAATCCCGCGGCCTGGCCGTCTCGCCGTGGATCCGATGCCGCGACATAGCCGTTGTCGCAGCGCACGATGAACTGCCCGGCGCCGAAATCCATGTACGAATCGGCGGCCGATTTGATGTCGTGCCCAAGGGCGATGAGCCCCTTTCGCAGCTCCGGCGATGCCGACGATTCGAGATCGAGCGACATTCCACTGATCACCTTCCACCGCGGCGCGTCGAGCGCAGCTTGGGGATTCATGCCGTACGTCAAAAGACGCACAAGCGTCTGCACGTGGCAGGGTGGCTGGATCGGACCGCCCATGACGCCGAACGCCGCAAGCGGCGCGCCATTTTGCGCGAGGAATCCGGGAATGATCGTGTGGAACGGCCGCTTGCCGCCCCCGATCTCATTCGCGTGTCCGCGCTCGAGCGAGAACCCGACACCGCGATTCTGCAGGCTGATGCCGGTAGCCGGGACGACAACGCCAGAGCCGAATCCCATGTAATTCGACTGGATCAGCGACACCATCATCCCGGATGCATCGGCCGCACACAGGTAAACAGTTCCGCCGGTGGGCGGCTTGCCCGGGCCGAAATTCTGCGCGCGTTTAGCATCGATGAGACGGGCGCGCGACGCGAGATAGCTGGGATCGAGCATCGCCGCAGCGGGGATGGTCATTGTCAATGGATCGCTCACGTAGCGATGCACATCGGCGAACGCAAGCTTCATCGCCTCGATCTGCAGATGCTGCGAAGCGACGGAATCGGGCGCCAGCGCCGCCAGGTCGAAAGATCGCAGGATTCCCAATGCGATCTGTGCCGCAATGCCTTGGCCGTTGGGAGGAATCTCGTGAACCGTCGCGCCGCCGAAATCAAGGGCGAGCGTGTCGACCCAGTCGATCGCATGGTCCGCGAAATCGGAGAGCGTGTGCGCCGCGCCGTACCGCTTCGCATCGGCGACCATGGCCTCCGCGAGCTCGCCGCGGTAGAACGCGTTGCCGTGCGTCGCCGCGATCTTTTCGAGTGACGTCGCCATGGCTGGACAGGAAAACATCTCGCCTGGCAACGGCGCCCGGCTGCGCGGCATGAAATGCTCGGCGAATCCGAACTCGTGGGGCAACACCGTCGTCGCCAGCGCCCATTTTTCGGCGACGATCGGCGACACCGCATAACCGTGACGCGCATAACGAATCGCGGGATCGAACAGGTCGGCGAACGGCAGCGCGCCGTAGCGTTGCGACAGCGCCGACCAGCCGGAGACTGCACCCGGGATCGTGACCGACTCCCATCCACGTTGCGGCATTGCGCTCTGTCCAGCATACCGCGATGGCGTCACCGCGGCCGGCGCGCGTCCCGACGCGTTGAGCCCGGAGAGCCTTCGTCCATCCCAGACGATCGCGAAGAGATCGCTGCCGATGCCGTTGCTGCAAGGCTCGAGGACGGTCAGCGAGATGGCGGTCGCGAGCGCCGCGTCGACGGCGTTGCCGCCACGCTGCAGCATGGCGATGCCGGCTTGCGTCGCGAGCGGCTGCGAGGTTGCCACTGCGTTTCGTGCAAGGACGGGCTGGCGCCGCGACGGGTAGGGCTGCGCCCAGTCGAATTTCAGCATGTGGGCTACTCGCCTTCCTGGAATGCTTCGTCGCGTTTCTTGCGGAATGCGGGCGCCACGATCAACAACAAGAGCAAACCCGCCAGGATGAGCATCGCGAGGGAAAGCGGTCGCGTGAAGAACACAGTGGGATCACCGCGCGACAGCAGCATCGCGCGCCGCAGGTTCTCTTCCATCATCGGCCCCAGCACGAACCCGAGCAGCAACGGCGCGGGCTCGCATTCAAGCTTCAGGAACACGATGCCGAGGAAGCCGAAGAAAGCAGTCTGGAGAACGTCGAATGACGCGTTGTTGATCGAATACACGCCGATCCCGCAAAAGAGCAGGATCGCGGGATAGAGGAGGCGATATGGGACCTTGAGCAGCTTGATCCACATGCCGATCAGAGGCAGGTTCAACACAACCAGCATCAGATTGCCGACCCACATCGACGCGATAAGTCCCCAGAACAGCGTCGGGTTGCTGGTCATCACCTGGGGACCGGGCTGAATGTTGTGGATCGTCATTGCACCCACCATCAGCGCCATCACCGCGTTCTCCGGAATGCCGAGCGTGAGCAGCGGAATGAACGACGTCTGGGCACCCGCATTGTTAGCCGACTCGGGTCCGGCAACGCCCTGGATCGCGCCCTTGCCGAATTGCGACGGATCCTTGGCGACCTTTTTCTCGAGCGCATAAGACGCGAACGACGCCAGCATGGCGCCTCCTCCAGGCAGAAGCCCGAGGACCGAGCCCAGCCCGGTGCCGCGTAGTGAAGCGGGCCAGGCGACCTTGAATTGTTCCTTGGTGGGCCACAGGCCGCGGACCTTGCTCGTCACGAGCTCGCGCTTTTCGGTCGTTTCGAGATTGCTGATGATCTCGGCAAATCCGAAAAGACCCATTGCGACGCTGACGACGCCGATACCGTCGGTCAGCTCGGGAATTCCGAACGCGAAGCGCGCGACGCCCGAGTTGACGTCGGTGCCGACGATTCCGAGCAGGAGTCCGAGCACGATCATCGCGATTGCCTTCAGCACCGATCCGTGCGCGAGCACCACGGCGCCAATCAGCCCCAGGATCATCAGCGAAAAATACTCGGCAGGCCCGAATTTCAGCGCGAGTTCGGAGAGCGGGATCGCGACGGTCGCGACCATGACGGTTGCCACGGTGCCCGCGAAAAACGAGCCCAGCGCCGCGATCGACAGCGCTGCGCCGGCCTGTCCCTTGCGCGCCATCTGGTAGCCGTCGAGGCAGGTGACCGCGGACGACGTCTCGCCGGGCATGTTGAGCAGAATCGACGTTGTCGACCCGCCGTATTGCGCGCCGTAGTAGATCCCTGCCAGCATGATCAGCGCGGACACCGGCTGCAACGCGTAGGTCGTCGGGAGCAGCATCGCAATCGTCGCGACAGGACCGATCCCCGGCAGCACGCCAATCAGCGTCCCCAGCAGGACGCCGATCAGCGCGTAAATGAGATTGATGCCCTGCGTGGCGACGCCAAACCCAACGGCGAGGTGGCTCAGAAGCTCCATCGCATCGTCTCGGCGAGTATCGGCGGCCAGATGGGGAGCTGAAGCTTCAAGCCGATGACGAAGACGCCTACGGCGAGCGCCGCAAGCGCGACCCCCGCGATCACCGATTCGCGCAGGCGGAACTCATGGCTCGCGGCGCTCGCCGCAACGATCAGGAAGATCGTCGACACGACGACGCCCGCATGATTGACCATCAGGCCGAACGCGACGACGCTCAAGAGCACGATGAGCAGCGGGCGCCACTTGAAGGCTGGAATCGGTGGTCCGGAAATGCGCAACGCGCGTACGGCAAGCGTTAATCCGAGCGTGATGAGCAGGAGGCCCAGGATTCGCGGGAAGTAGCCCGGCCCCATCCGCGCAGCGGTACCGAGTGCGTAACGGCTGCCGATCACGATGGCCGCGATGCCGAACGCGATGAACAGGAGCCCGGCAAAAAAATCCTTAGGATGGCGAACAAACGCCACGCTGTCCTCCATGCGCAGGGATAGGTGCGCGCATGCAATGCGACCGGTTATTGTGCAAAGCGCGCCCGGTTTTCATGATCGGCGCCGCGTAAGAATAGCATCGAACCGCTGTGATTTCCGACGGCGAACGCCGGCCCGGCACCGGAAAAAAGGGCAGGCGTTGCCGCCTGCCCCTCATCCTGCGGCCAGCGGCGCCCGTGAGCGCTGCGCCGGCTCGATACGCGCTCAGATCCCGTTCTTGGAACGCAGATCCTTGAAATAGACTTCGAGCTGCTGGCCCTGCATCCGCTGCGCGAGCTGCGGCTTCACTTCGTCGAACGGCGGCACCTTCGCGTCGCGGATGTCGTCGACCTCGATCACGTGCCAGCCGAATTGCGTCTGCACGGGCACCGTCGTGAACTTGCCCTTCGGCAGCTTGACCATCGCGTCCGAGAACGGCTTCACGAAATTGCTGGGTGCGTTCCAGTCGAGGTCGCCGCCATTCGCCTTGGAACCCGGATCCTTCGACCGCTCGGCGAGCTTTTCGAATTTATCGCCTTTTTGCAAGAGCACGATGATCTCTTTGGCTTCGTCTTCTTTCTCGACCAGGATATGGCGGACCTTGTACTCCTTGTCGCCCATCTGCGCCTTGATCGCTTCGTATTCCTTCTGCAGCACGGCGTCGGAGATCGGGTTGGCCTTGACCCAATCGGCGACGAACGCGCGAACGAGAACCGTCTGCGCCGTGAGATCCATTTGCGTCTTGACGTCGGGATTCTTGTCGAGCCCCTTCTTCCTCGCCTCACGCAGCAGAAGCTCGCGCGTGTTGAGCTCGTCGCGCAGCGCGGCACGCATCTCCGGCGTATCGGGCTGGCCCTGCGCCAGGCGATCCTTCAGCATCAGGTCGTAATACGCCTTGGGGTAGAGCTCTTTGCCGGTGGGCGCGGCGGCGACCGACGCCGCAGGGGACGCCTTCGCGGGCGCTGTTGCCTTCGGCGCGGCGGGAGCCTTGTCCTGCGCGAGGGCAGGGGCGCCGGCGAGCGCGAGGAGCGCGGCCGCGACGGCGACAGTGAGCGAATGCTTGATCATCGATGAAGAGTCCTATGTGAGTTGAGAGGGAAATTCTTCCGGCGTCAGCGCCTTGATCGAAAGCGCGTGGATCGGATACGGCAAGAGGTCAGTGAGCTCGCGAAGCACCCGCTGGTGTCGTGCGAGTCGGTTGAGTCCGGCAAAGCCATGAGACACGATGAGGAGGGAAAAGTGCCCGGCGCCACCCGCGGCACCGGCGTGCCCCACGTGGTCGGCGCTGTCATCGGTGATTTCGAGCACCGTCGGCGCGAGCGGCGCAAGACGAGCACGCAGCGCTGCCGGCACATCGGCGGCGGTGGCAACGGAAGAGATCACGGCGTCTCCTCCTGCATGTGTCGCGCGAGGAACAGGCCCTGTGCCAGAGCGAACGCGAGGAATAGCCCGATGCCGCCCCAGACCTTGAAGTTGACCCAGGTCTCGGTCGGATAGTGGAACGCGACATACCAGTTGGCGACGCCCATGAATGCGAAGAAGCCGACCCACGACCATGTCAAGCGCGACCAGATGGGCTGGGGCAGCGTGATGCCTGCCATGAGATTCGACAGCAAGTTGCGACCGAAGAAAAGCCGGCCGCTCGCGAGGATCGTGCCGAACAGCGCATAAAGAACTGTTGGTTTCCATTTGATGAAGGCTTCGTCCTGCAGCACCAGCGTCGCGCCACCGAAAATCACGATGATGGCGAGCGACAGCCAATTGACGACGGCGACGCGGCCGCGCTTCCAGCGCAGGAACGCGATCTGCACGATCGATGCGACGATCGCGACACTGGTGGCAAAGAAGATGCCTTGCCACTTGAAAGCGATAAAAAAGAGGATGAGCGGGAAAAAGTCCGCAAGCAGCTGCATAACCATCCATTATACCCCGGCTGCCGACCGCCCCGCGAGGGCGCACCTGGATGAGCGGCCTGCCGGGCCGGCCGGGCGGATTCGGTCAGCGACGTGGCGCGGTCAACCGGCGCAGCCTTGACCAGTCGAAGGCCGGCCCGGGATCGGTCTTACGGCCCGGCGCGACGTCGGAATGGCCGGTCACGTGCTGGATCGGATAGCGGCGAGCGAGGGCCTTCAGGAGCCGCGCGAGCGCCCCGTATTGCGCGGTCTCGTAGGGCAGCTCGTCGGTGCCCTCGAGTTCGATGCCGATCGAAAAATCGTTGCAGTGAGCGCGGCCGCGGAATCGCGATACCCCCGCATGCCACGCGCGTTCGTTGCATGACACGAACTGCAAGAGGCGGCCGTCACGACGCACGACAAAGTGCGCGGAGACGTGCAGGTGCGCGATCGATGCATAGTACGGATGCGACGTCGGATCGATCCGGTTCGTGAACAGCCGCACGATCCCATCGCCGCCGAACTCGCCCGGCGGCAGCGAGATGCCGTGGATGATGACCAGCGTGACAGGCGTATCGGCCGGCCGAGCGTCGTGGTTGGGCGAGCTGATTTGTCGAGCGAGGTTCGCGTAGCCGCGTGCGTCGATCGTCAGCCGGCGGGAGGGCGGGCGGCTTGGCATGCGCTTACACCCCCACGCCGTTGCTCGCCCGCGCGCGCGATTTCACTTGATCCCGAGTCGTTCCATCCGGTAGCGCATCGCGCGAAACGTGATGCCGAGCAGCTTGGCCGCCGCCGTGCGGTTGAAGCGCGTCTTCTCGAGCGCCTCGTTGATCGCTGAGCGTTCGACGCGATCGAGATAATCCTGCAACGGCCACTTATCGCCCGCGGTCACTGCGAATTCGGGATCATCCGCCACCGGCGTCAAATGCAGATCCTCCGAAGTGATCTGCTGCGGATCAGCCGCCAGCGACAGCCCGCGCTCGAGGATATTTTCGAGCTCGCGCACGTTGCCGGGAAACGGATAGCGCTCGAGCGACGCGATCGCTTCGGCGTCGAGCTGCGCGGGATTGCCGCGTGACAACCGCGCGAGGATGGCGTGGGCAATGAGCGGAATGTCCTCGCGCATTTCGCGCAAGCTTGGCATCGCGAGCTCGATCACGTGCAGCCGATAGTAGAGGTCCTGGCGAAACTCGCCTCCCTCCACCAGCGCACCGAGCTTCTTGTGCGTCGCGCTGATGATCCGTACATCGACCGGTTCTTCCTGCGTCGACCCGACCTTGCGCACTTTCTTTTCCTGGATCGCGCGCAGCAGCTTGACCTGCATCGCGAGCGGCAGGTCGGCGACTTCGTCGAGGAACAGCGTACCGTTGTTGGCAGCCTGGAAAAATCCATCGCGGTCGGCCTCGGCGCCCGTGAACGCGCCTTTCTTGTAGCCGAAAAATTCGCTCTCCATCAGGTTCTCGGGAATCGCGCCGCAGTTGACCGCGATGAAGGGCTGCTCGGCTCGCGGTCCCAGCGCATGAATGAGGCGCGCGGCGAGCTCCTTGCCGCTGCCGGATTCACCGTTGATGAAGACTGGCGCCTGGCTCTTCGACAGCCGATCGATGAGGCCGCGCACCTGCATCATCGCCGGCGATTCGCCGAGCAGCTGATAGCTCGTTACTACCTGCGCTTTTTCCGGGACCTTCAACGCCTGCTTGACGAGGGCACGCAGCTGCTCGAGCGCGACGGGCTTCGCGAGATAGTCGAATGCACCCGCCTTGAGCGCGGCGACGGCATTTTCGGCGCTGCCGTAGGCGGTGATCACCGCGACCGGAACATCGAGCCCCTTCTGGTTGATGTGCTCGACGACGCGCAGGCCTTCGCCGTCCGGCAGGCGCATGTCGGTAAGGCACAGATCGAAGGGGTCCTTGTCGAGGAGCCTGATCGCCTCGGTGACGGATTCGGCACGTGTCGTGTCGAGTCCCATCCGCGACAGCGTGAGCTCGAGCAGCTCGAGAAGATCGGGCTCGTCGTCGATGACGAGCACTTTGGGTTGACCGCGAATTCGGCGCGACATTGGGCTGCCTCTTTTACGCGGGGGTAACCGCGCGTTTCATCGTTATCCGGAAATGAGCGCCCGGACCCTTGGGGAGCAATTCGAGCGCCGCGCCGTTGGCGTCGGCGAGCTCGCGGGCAATATACAGGCCGAGACCCGTGCCGCCGGGCCGCGTTGTGAAAAACGGCTCGAAGATCTGCCCGCGCAACTCGGCGGGAATGCCGGGGCCGTCGTCGGCCAGCTCGCAGATCACAGCGTCGCCCATGTAGCCAGCACGTGCGGCGATGCGGATGCTGCCTTCCTTTTTCTGGCAATGCTGCCAGGCGTTGCGGATCAGGTTCCATGCGATCTGGTTCAAATGCCCGCGATCGAAAATAACCGTGAGATCGGTCGGGATCTGCATCACCACGCCGCCGGGGGGCATGTTCTCCGCTTGGATGATTTCATCGGTCAGCGCGTGCAAGAACTCGCTGAACGCGATCATCTCCGGCTGCTGGCGATCGCGCCGATTGAGCTGCAGGACTTCGCCGACGATGCGGTCGATCCGCTTCGCGTTGTTGCGGATCATGCCGAGCAGTCGCTCACCTTCGGGTGCCACGGCGCCATCTTCTTCGAGCAGTTGCGCCGCCTGGTTGATGGCGGACAGCGGGTTTCGCACTTCATGCGCGATCGAGGCGGTCAACCGTCCCATCGCCGCGAGCTTCATCTGCTGGGCCTCGGTCTGCGCACGGCCGAGATCTTCGAGGTAAATGAGCGTTCCACCGTTCAATCCGGAACCGATGCGCACGAGGCGGACGCGCAGCAGTCGCTGCGTGGGCTCGACCTTGAAGGGCGGCAGGGCCTCGGCGTAGTCCTCCTGCCAGCGTCGCCAGTAATCGTGCAGAGTGCCGGAAAATTCGGCCAGCCGCATGCCGCCGCGCATTCGGCCAAAGCCGCCGAGCAGCCGCGTGACCTGGGCGTTGTGCCCGCGGACCACGCCGTTCAGGTCCACCACGAGCACGCCGTCTTGCATGTCCTGGATGATGAGTCGATTGACTTGTTCCAGGTTCGCGACGTCGATGCCGCGCTGCGCCGCGAGATCCTCGGATGCCTTGGTATACGCACCCAACGCGACGGCGACGCCGACGGTCGCAAAAAAGCCGAAGCTGATGAGGGCGGTCTGGACGGTCTGCGTGCCGCCCACCTGGCCTTCGAACAGCCGCCATACGTCGAGCCCCAGCAGGACCAGCGTCGCGATCGCCGCGTGGAGAAATGCGGTGCGCGTCCGCAGGAGCCAGCCGCTTGCCGCAAGCTGTGGGAACAGCAGGATCGGCAGCGTGCCGGCGCCGGCCCCGCCCGCAATCATCACTGCGGCGATGCAGGCGACGTCGCCGACGAGCAATGTCGAGGTGATTGCCGTCAGCGCAACCGGGACCGGATCGCGCTGAATCAGCCAAAACGTGAGGAGCCCGAACGCGAAGTAGACGGTCGAGGCCATGACGAACATCGCCGGCGATGCAATGGCGAGCGCCTTGAGGTCGAGCAGCAGTGCGATGCCGAGGAGCGCGGCACCGCAGATCGCGCGATAGAGACCGACGATCCAGAGGATGCGTCGGGCCGAGTCGCCCGAAGTGATCGGCAACGGCGGCTCGAATGACGGGACGGCGGGATTGGGTTGCATCGGGAGGGTTATCGCAGCAGAGCAGGGGTCCCGTCAACGGCGCGCGACGCAGCCGGGGTTGCGACACACATACCCCTCCCCCACGGCCCGCGCGTCGCGCATGGGCAGAAAGACGCCGCATTTGTCGCAGCGAACCATGGTTTCCGCCGGCCCGGCGGCATTTTCGTCAGTCCGGGATTCGCGGTCGCGGCGCTTTGCCTTGCTCGTGTTGACGAGGCGAAGCGCGAACAACACCACGAAGACGACGACGATCCAGAAAATGACTTTGCCCATGGAGAACGCCGTCAGAGAATCTTGCCGGGGTTGAGGAGGGCAGCCGGATCGAGCGTGGCCTTGAGCGCGCGCATGAGATCGAGCTCGACGACGCTCTTGTAGCGAACGAGCTCGTCGCGTTTCTGCTGCCCGATGCCGTGCTCGGCGCTGATGCTGCCGTGGTGAGCCGCGACGAGGTCATGGACAATCCGGTTGGCGACCGGCGTGCTCGACAAGAACGTCTCGGGCGCGACCTCGGCGGGCGCCGCGAGATTGTAGTGCAGGTTGCCGTCGCCGAGATGGCCGAAGATGACGAATCGTACGCCAGGCAATGTCTTCGCGAGGGCGTTGCCCGCGGTGTCGAGAAACCGCGGAATCGCCGAGACCGGGAGCGAAATGTCGTGCTTGATGTTCGGGCCATCCCGTTTTTGCGCTTCGGCGATGTTCTCGCGCAGCGCCCAAAGCGTATGGGCCTGCTCGCCCGACTGCGCGAGCACGACATCGCGCACGATTCCTTCTTGCACTGCGTCGCCAAGCGCACCTTCGAGCTCCGCGGAGAGAGGCGAATCGGTTGCGCTGTCGTCGCACTGCATAAGCACGTACCAGGGATGCCCGGGAAGGGGATCCGGAAGGGCTGGAAAATAACGGCGCGTCAACGCAAGCGACGGTCCCGAAATCAGCTCGAAGCCGACTAGACGATCGCCCAGCGCCTGCTTCATCGCGCGGAGGAGGCCGATCGCAGCGGGCACGTCGGACAGCGCCGCGAACGCGGTGGCGCGCGTGCGGGGCGCGGGAAAGAGCTTCAGCACCGCGGCGGTGACGATGCCGAGGGTTCCTTCGGCACCGATGAAGAGTTGCTTCAGATCGTATCCCGTGTTGTCCTTGCGCAATCCGCGCAGCCCGTCCCAGATGCGGCCGTCGGCGAGCACGACCTCGATTCCCAGCGTCAATTCGCGCGCGTTCCCGAAGCGCAGCACCGCGGTCCCGCCGGCGTTGGTCGACAGATTGCCGCCTATCGTGCAGCTGCCTTCGGCGGCAAGCGAGAGGGGAAACATGAGGCCCGCTCCGGTCGCGGCCTCCTGCACTGCTACCAGTGTCGCCCCCGCTTCCGCGGTCAGCGTCGCGTTGTCCGCATCGACGGCGCGAATGCGGTTCATTCGCGCGAGCGAAATTACAACCGCATCGCTTCCCGGCTCCGGCGTCGCGCCGCCGCATTGCCCGGTATTGCCGCCCTGCGCGACGATGGGTACGCCAGCGTCGGCGCATGCCCGCACGACCGCCGCGACTTCGTTCGTGCTGCCGGGGCGGACGACAGCCTGCGCAGTGCCATGGAAACGGCCGCGCCAGTCGTTGAGAAAGGGGGCGATGTCGGCGGGAGTGGTCAGGACCTGCGTGCTACCGACGGCCGCGTCGAGCCGCGCCCGCAGGGTTGCGCGAATGTCCGTCATGAACGACGATAATAGCCGATTCTGCCCGCCCGAGGCGTCACTCGGACGATGGCGATTAGGAATCCACCCATGCCAACCACTCCGCCCGATAACCCGCCAGGCCAACCGGGTTTTCCCTTCTCGCCACAGGACGCGATGGCGTTCATGCAGAAGATGTGGAATCCGTTCGGCGTGCCGATGCCCGGATTCGCGGTCCCCGGCACCACGGGGCCGACGCCAGCGCCTGCAATCGGTGGCTTTCCGTTTCCGAACCCGGCGGCTTTGTTTGCCACACTCGATCCGGCGGAGGTCGAGCGCAAGATCGGCGAGCTCAAGGTCATCGAAGGATGGTTGCAGATGACGTTGAGCATGATGCAGATGAGCATCAAGACGATGGAATTGCAGAAGGCGTCTCTCGAAGCCATGCGCGCTCCGCAGCAGCAAGCGGAGGCAAAGCCGACACCCAAGCGTCCAAAGTCCTGATCCCCGCATGGCCGCGATTGCGGCACAACACTGAAAGGCCCGCATGAGTCTCGTTCTCTATTACGGTTCCGGTTCCCCCTTCGCATGGCGTGCGCACCTTGCACTCGAGCACAAGACGCTGCCGTACGAACTGAAGGTGCTTTCGTTTTCGGCCGGTGATACGCGCAAGCCCGAGTTCGTCGCCATCAATCCGCGCCACCGCGTGCCAACGCTGGTCGATGGAAATTTCGTCGTCTACGAGTCGAACGCGATCGTCGAATATCTGGAGGACGCCTACCCTCGTCACGGTGCCCACCTCTTTCCCGGCGACGCCCGCACACGTGCGACAGTGCGTCGGTTGATCTCCGAAGTGGACGACTATTTTGAAGAGGCGCTCGACCCCCTCACCACTCAGGCGTTCTCGAAAAAGCCGGACGAGCGCGATCCGAAGGCGATCGCTGCCGCGCGCCAGGCAGTGATGGACGAGTTTGCCCTTTTCACGCGCTACCTCGCGGGAGATTTCCTCGCCGGCCCGCTGTCGGCCGCCGACTTCGCGTTCTATCCGCTCGTCGCGTTCGTGAAGCGCTCCGAGATGAAGCTGCCCGATCTCGACGCGGACGGGATGCTCACGCCGGAACTGCGCGCGTGGAAAGCGCGCATGGAAGAGCTGCCGTTCTACGAAAAAACGATTCCGCCGCATTGGAAGGCGTCGTGATTCTTACCACGACCGCTTTTGCGGACGGTGCGCCGATCCGGGCCGAATTCGCGTTCGGCGCGATCGATCTTGCGACCCACGTCAAGCTTTCGGCCAACCGCAATCCTGATTTTTCCTGGGACGACGTGCCGGCAGGTACGAAATCGCTGGCTCTCATCTGCCACGACCCGGATGTGCCGTCGCGCGGTGATGACGTCAACAAAGAGGGACGCGTTGTTCCAGCGTCGTTGCCTCGGGTCGATTTTTTCCATTGGACGCTGATTGACCTTCCACCCGCAACGCCTCCGCTTGCGCGCGGTGAATTCTCGGACGGCGTCACCGCGCGCGGAAAGCCCGGGCCGCACGCGCCGCGCGGCGCGCGGCAAGGGATCAACGATTACACCGGGTGGTTCGCGGGCGACCAGGACATGGCCGGCGATTATTTCGGCTACGACGGTCCGTGCCCGCCGTGGAACGATGCGATCGCCCACCGCTACGTGTTCACGCTATTCGCGCTCGATGTTCCGCGCCTTGGGGTCGACGGCGTGTTCAAGGCCCCGGACGTCAGGAAAGCGATGGCCGGACACGTGCTGGCGCAAGGCGCGATCACGGGGCGCTACACGCTGAATCCCGATGTAGCGCTATAGCGTCCATCGAGGGGGACGCTGCGGCGTCCGTCAAAGCGCGCGGAAGCAGCGCCTGCACGAGGTTGCCGAGCGGCTCATCTTGGTTCCGCAATACGGGCACGCCTTCTTCAGCATCGAGCCCCAGCGCCACGCGCCTAACGCTACCAGGATCAACAGGGAGCCGCCGACGGCGCCCGTCACGACGGTGTTCGTCAGCATCGTACGATCTACGGCGAAAGTCGGGGGTTCGGGCTCCGGGGGAGGGGGCGGCTTCGGACCGCGACTCACCGCAACCGTCCGTAGTTCTGAGTCTTTGCTCGCCGGGACCGGCTGGTTGCCTGGCTGCGCCGTGCCGGGTGTCGACCGAGGGCGGGGACCGGCGGCGCTGGGACCATAGCCGTATCGGTTCGCGCAGGCCGTAACGCGAGGATTGTCGGGGTAGCCGAGACACTCGTCCGGCGCAGCCGAGAGGCTCCCCGACCCCAGGGAAAGCAATGCCGACAGCACCCAACCGAAGCAACGACGTGTCATGGCGACATCTCTGTCCAATCGGCAAAACGCGCGCAAGGACGTACCTACCACGGCCTTACGTCAGGTTCGCAGCAATAAGCGCGCCAAAACAGAACGTTCCCCCGGTTTAGCGGACGGGCCGTGATGCAGTGCACAAAGGTCACCACGAGAGGGGTCGACAGTCCTACATGGTTATCGGCGGTCTCCTATACCGACCGCGCAAAACCTGGCGTCATGCTCCATGACGAGGACCGCCAGCAAAGGAGCTATCGTGAAGGAAGTGATCCTGGGTTTGCCTGAATTGGCGATGGTGGTGGGCACGCGCGCGATGGCGGGTGCCGGCATTGGCGTGCTGCTCTCCGACAAGATGACGCCCGAGCAGCGACGCGCCGTGGGATGGACGCTTGTCCTGATTGGGGCCATCACAACGATTCCGCTCGCGATCCGCGTTTTCAGCAATCGCCGCGACGAGGCACTTAGCAGATAGTCCTTGGCGTCCCCGGCCGGAGTTGAACCGGCGGCCTATCGCTTAGGAGGCGATCGCTCTATCCACTGAGCTACGGGGACGGCTTGCGGTCGATTCTATCGTATTAGGGCGCTACGATTCCTGCACGCCTTTCCATCGCGGACACGTGATGAGATGGTCGTTCACGAGGCCGGTCGCCTGCATGAACGCGTACATGATCGTCGAGCCCACGAAGCGGAAACCGCGCCGCTTGAGGTCGCGTGACAGCGCATCCGATTCTGGCGTACTGGCTGGTACCTCGCGCAGCGAGCGCCAGCGGTTGCGGATCGGCTTCCCCCCGACAAACGACCACGCGTAGCGGTCGAAGCTTCCACATTCGCTCTGCAGTTCGACGAATGCGCGCGCATTGCTCACGCTGCTCTCGATTTTGAGGCGGTTGCGGACGATGCCGGGATTGGTGAGCAGCTTTTCGATACGACGGGCATCGTAGCGCGCCACACGCGCCGGATCGAATCGCGCGAAGGCGTCGCGATAACTGTCGCGTTTGTTGAGGATCGTCGACCAGCTCAGCCCGGCTTGCGCGCCTTCGAGAATCAGGAACTCAAAGAACACGCGATCGTCATGGGCCGGCACCCCCCACTCGAGGTCGTGATAGGCAGCGTAGCTGGGACTGGCATCGCCCCACGGGCATCGTGCGATCGATTTGGACATGGAATTCTGCAACGGAAAAGAGACAGTCAATTATCGATGGCGCAAGGAGTGGACGGCAACGCTGCGGCTTTCGGCATCGCGTGGCAGAATCGCCGCGTGATCCCCTGGCTCGGTCCGCGCACGCCTTTCCCGCCCCTTGAGGCGGCGCTGGATGAACCAAATGGCCTCCTGGCAGCAAGCCCCGAGCTCACACCCGCGCGACTGCTCGACGCCTATCGGCACGGCGTCTTCCCCTGGTACAGCGGCGATCAGCCCGTTCTGTGGTGGAGCCCCGACCCGAGGATGGTGCTCTTTACCGATGCATTTCACGTGACACGGTCACTGCGCCGGGTGGTGAAGGAAGAACGCTTCACGATCCGCGCCGACACGGCGTTTCGGGCCGTGATGGAGGGGTGCGCCATGGTGCTGCGCCCAGGACAGTCCGGCACCTGGATTACACCGGCGATTGTCGATGCGTACTGCGCGCTGCACGAGCAGGGATATGCGCATTCCGTCGAAGCGTGGCGGCAGGATCTGCTGGTCGGCGGTCTCTACGGCGTGTCGATCGGCCGGATGTTCTTCGGTGAATCGATGTATGCCGACGAGGCCGATGCCTCGAAAGTGGCGCTGGTTCACCTCGTGGGCATGTTGCGCTCACGCAACTATCCGCTGATCGATTGCCAGCAGGAAACCCCGCATCTCGCGCGGTTCGGGGCACGGCCAATCCCGCGAAAAGTGTTTGCCGACCATCTGGTGGCATTGGTAAACTCGCCCGCGCCGGATAGCGCGTGGGTGCCCCTGCCGGCATCGGAGGTACTTGAGTGACACGTCTTAACGACCTCCCGCTCGCGTCGCTCCAGTTCTATGCGACGGCGCCTTATCCGTGCAGCTATCTTCCCGGCCGCGCCGCGCGGTCGCAGGTCGCAACGCCGAGTCATCTGATCGACACGCGTGTGTACAGCGACCTCGTTCAGCAGGGCTTTCGGCGCAGCGGCGCATTCACCTATCGCCCATATTGCGACCATTGCCGCGCCTGTGTTCCGGTGCGCGTGCCGGTGGCATCCTTCAAGCCGAGTCGAACGCAGCGGCGATGCCTGCGCCAGCATGCGGGACTCGACGTCGCGCGGCGCGAACTCGCGTTCAACGCCGAGCACTACGCGCTCTATCTTCGCTACCAGCGCTTTCGCCACCCCGGCGGCGGAATGGATCACGACAGCCGCGAGCAATACCAACATTTTCTGTTGCAAAGTAACGTCGCGACCGACTTGGTCGAGTTCCGCGAGCAGGGCGCGCTGCGGATCGTGAGCCTGGTCGACCGGCTCGCCGACGGACTGTCATCGGTCTACACGTTTTTCGACCCCGAGGTTCCCAGGGCCAGCTACGGGACCTTCAACATCCTGTGGCAGATCGAGCGCTGCCGGGCGCTTGGGCTCGCCCACCTCTACCTTGGCTACTGGATCGCCGAAAGCCGGAAGATGTCCTACAAAGCGACGTTTCGGCCGATCGAGGGGCTGGTGGAAGGGTCGTGGCGCACGCTATGACGAACCTCGCCCCAAATCGCGATCAATTACCGCCTGAGGAATTTTCTGAATCGCTCAAGCCGTCAAGGCTATCTAGGGTGAGTTTCTCCGACCAGGCATTCGCTCGAGCTAACGCGGAGTTGAATAGGGCCTCGTCACACCCTCTGATCGCCGCAATGCTCCAGCGCGGAATGAGCCATCGGCAATATGGGGCTTTCCTGTACGACCTCTATCACTTAGTAAAGGATTTCTGCCCGGCGATGGAAGCGGCCATTCCATTCTGCAACGGACGCTACCCAGTTGTTGCGCAGGCATTGCGCCATAGCATTGCGGAGGAGTCAGGGCACGAACGCTGGGTATTGCATGACATCGAGGCGATGGGCTTGGATCCGAACGAGGCCATCGCGGCAAAACCTAGTCCGATGATTCAGGCATGCCTCGCATTCAATCGTCACTACCCGGCAACGGTGAACCCGTGCGGAGTGCTCGGCATGCTGCTCGCGTTGGAACTCATTGCCGCAACACATGGTAGTCATCTTGCGGTCGCCACTCGGAGCAGGCTCGGGATAACGCAGAAAGCGGGGTTCGGTTTTCTCGAGTCACACGGCGAGCTCGATCAACAGCATGGCGAGGAGCTTGCTGAATTGTTGAAAAAGGTGAATGACGAGCCGGCACGCCGGGCGATTGAAAATGCTTCCACCGTCAACATAGAGGCATTCGCGGCGCTAATGGTGCATGCCTTCCACGCGGATCCAACCTTGCAGCCAGGACGGTTCCGCCGCTGGATGTTGGAGCGCCTCATCTTATGAATATGCGAGGATGCCGCCTCTTCGATGGCCGCGATAAAGGGCTGAATTGCGTGCAATTTCGAATATTCGTTTCGTCTTCGCAAGCTCTAGACTGCTGAACCCCAATGGATGCCAATGAAGCAACGTGGCGCTCCGTTCGGCTGAACGCAGCCGACGGAGAAGTATTGGTTGGCCGCTGGTATTGCGCCGCGCCGCCTGCTCCCGAACCTTCAATTGTTGTTGTAATCGTGCCCGGTGGGGGGATTTTGGCGAAATTCTACGGGCGGCTGGCGCGTTATCTCGCCGAACGTGGCGCTGCCGTACTAACCTTCGATTACCGAGGCATCGGAGAATCGCGGCGCGGAACACTGAGGGGGTTTCACGCACCTATCGAAGTTTGGGGCCAACTTGACGTGGGAGCGGCGTTGAAGGCGGCCAAATGCAAATATCCAAGCCTTCCGCTTGGTGTCGTAGCACATAGCATCGGATCCCTAATTCTTGGGGCGGCCAAGGATGCAGATAGTATTTCGAGATTGGTTTTTTTCGCTCCGCATACCGCCTATTTTGGTGATTACGGAAGACGCTGGAGATGGCTGCTTTACTTGACTTGGCACGTTTTCATGCCAACAGTGACAAAAATGGTCGGTTACTTTCCGGGGCGGGCATTGAGGCTGGGTAACGATTTGCCTAAGGGATTTGCAATGGACTGGGCCGGCCGCCGAAAACCCCACCTCATGGGAACCCGGGAACATCGTGAGCGTTTTGCCGCGATATTGGCTCAATATGGGCGTGTGCGGGCGCGCGCATTGTCAATTACTGTTGCGGATGACGCGTTCGCGCCCGAGGAGGCGGCGCGCCGGCTTTTGGCAGTTTACCCAGGCATTTCCGTCGTACATGAGATAGTGTTGCCCGCAGACCTCGGGGCCAAGCGCCTGGGACACATGGCTTTTGTTAGCCGCTTGCACGGTGAGTATTTTTGGCGGCGCGCGGCGGCATGGTTATTGCAGACAGAGTCGGTCGGTAGAGCCAGTTCCGCCGACTCTGTTGCTGGTGTCCCCCCTTCCGGAACGACGGAACGCGCGTCGACTGGCTCCGCCACCCCATCCTAGATGGCCAATCCCCGCCCCATGACAAAGAGACTCGACGACCTTTGGCGCAGGGTGCGGGGCTTGGCTGGCCCGAGCGTACGTGATCCGGATATTGAGCAAGCCTGGATTCGTGTCGGTGTCTGCTCTCTGACATCCGGCTACGTGTGGTACCTCATCGTCACTGGTGGCGGGTTAACGCCAGGGTTGCTCATGGGTCTGATCGCCGGCGCCGGCGACGCCCTTGTTGGCGCCGGGATGATTTGGTGGTTGCGGCGCACAAGATCCCACGTTGTGCCATTACGCTATCTAGGAATTCTGACTGACAACGCAGCCTTGACGCTTGGCATGGCCGGCGCCGGCGAAGGCGGCGTCGCCGTCGTTGGAGTCTATCTGTGGGTGACGATCGGTAACGGTTTCCGATTTGGGCCGCGCTATCTCATGGCGTCGTATGCATTGTCGCTTTTCTGCTTTGGGTTGCAACTTTGGCTGGTTCCGTTTTGGGCGCTTCATAAGGCGGTCGGGGTTGGGTTAATGATCTCGGGCGCAATCGTCCCCCTATACGTTCTCATTTTGCTCGTCCGGCTACAGGGACAAAAGAATGCGGCCGAGCAGCTCTCAAACGCTAAGAGCCGGTTCGTAGCGAACGTCAGTCACGAGTTGCGCACCCCGCTGACTGGCGTGTTTGCCGTATATGACCTCCTGCGCGGGCGGAAGATGACTTCCGACGACCGCGAACTGGTCGGCATGCTCGGCAATGCAGTCAAGACGCTCAAGACATCTGTCGATGCAGTGTTGCAAATGTCAAAGCTCGAGGCGGGAGCAGAGCGAGCCGAAAACCGGCCATTCAACCTGTGGTTCTTTGTCCAGCAGCTTGCAACGCTAGTACGTCCTCAAAGTACCGCGAAGGGGCTGGCATGGACGCTTAAGGTAGATCCAGACGTGCCAGCTACGGTCGTCGGCGATCCAACGCACCTCAGCCATGTTCTGGGCAACTTACTCAACAATGCATTTAAGTTCACATCAAGCGGCGGTGTTTCTCTGCGTGTCAGTCCATGCGCCGATGCGCGCGTCCGATTCGAAGTTGTAGATACGGGAATGGGAATTCCGTTGGACCAACAGGAACGCCTTTTCGAGCGCTTCGTTCAGGTCGACAGTTCCTCCACGCGTCGGCATGCGGGAACGGGTTTGGGAACATCGATTGCGCGGGATCTTACTGAGTTGATGGGTGGCAATATTGGCGTGGTTAGTGCGCCGGGTCAGGGATCGACGTTTTGGGTTGAGCTTCCGCTTCCGGAGGCCGAGGCCAGCCGAACCACGAGCTGGGACTCTTGGCGGGAAGTGTTGGTTGTAGGCGAGCAAGGAAGTCGCCGTAGTGAGTTCGTTACATCGCTAAACACGTTTGGTCTTGACGCGATCGTCTGCGGTAACGCTCATGAGGATCTACCGAGGCACGATCTCCAACGTTTTCTCGCCACATTCCTTGTAATGCCCGCCGCGAGTGCAGCTGCGTACGTGGATTCTAATCTGCGAGACGGTGACAGGGCGGTCTGCCCCTGGATCGTTGTTGCACCGGCTTTCAGTGCAACGCAACGTTCGGCCCTCGTGGCGGCCGGCGCGGCCGGATTGCTGATATCCGACTCAAGTGTGGAAGACCTGCGCGGAATGCTCGGAGCGTTGCTTTACCGGATTGAGCTGCCGGCTTCGTCGGATGAACCATCACTTCCGCAGACTGGCGTTGTGCGTTCGCTTACTGTACTGCTCGCCGACGACAATCACAGCAATCAGATGTTACTGGCGCGAATTCTGCAAAACGCAGGGCATCGAGTTCTGACTGCCGAGCGCGGCGACCGTGCATATGATCTTATGTCTGAAGGCGGAATCGATCTCGCGCTGCTCGACCTTAACATGCCTGACATGTCGGGGCCCGATGTCGTGAAACTGTTTCGTGCAGGCGCCGTTGGCGGTGCAACGAAGCTTCCGATCATCATACTTTCAGCCGACGCGACGCCGGCTGCCAAGCAGGAAAGCATTGAGGCTGGTGCGGATGAGTTCCTGACCAAGCCAGTCGCGGCGGCGATATTACTTGCGGCCATTGAGCGGGTAGTCGCTGGTAGTGCTGCGCGATCGGAAGTGCGGATGCGGCCGGACCATGCGGTAGCGACGCCGGCGCCCTCCATCACAGCGCTCGTTGATACCGATCGTATACAAGCTCTACGAAGAATCGCGCGAGGCGAGGCGAAATTCCTCGATACGTACGTTAATGCGGCGTTCGAAGAGCTCGAGAAAGCGATCGTCGACTTGCGTAGGGCAACAAACTCCACCGATGTTAGGGCGGCGTGCGACGCGTTGCATATCATTGAAGGCACAGGGGCATCGATCGGTGCCGTGGCGCTCGTCGCAAACTGCAAATCTATGCGGAACTACCTTTCGGTGCCGGACGATCCAGACCGTGCCGGAGCGCTCGCGGAGCTGTCGACGACCTATATGCTCACCAAATCGACGATGCTCGCAAGTCTGCACGAACCGCGCGGCAAGACTACACGCAGCGGCGCTAGCAGAGAATAAATTTCATCGAGATAGTTGGGGATGTTCGCCCCGGGGAGCGATGCTAAAATCGCATATGGCGCACTTTCCCGAACCTACAGAAATTCTGGAACGACTCAAGCATGTCGTTTCCGAGAGGGTAGACGTCAATCCAGACCACTTCGTTCCAGATGCACGACTGGCAGATATTGGAATCGATTCGTTTTCGTTGATCGAGCTCGTTTTTGTTGCGGAAGAGGAATTCGGGATCAAGATTCCCATCGAAGGTCTGCAGGTTACGACCGTCGGCGATGTGCTCGCCGTCGTTCAACGCTGCGGACGCGCGCGAGTCTAGGCGGCTGGTTCTTTGACAACCAGCACGCCGGCGGTGCCTCCGACGGCAAAGGAATTGGACATTGCGGCACGCACGCGCGCCGGACGGCCCTTGTGTGGGACGTAATCAAGATCGCAGCGCGGATCTTGCTCATCAAGGTGTGCCGTTGGCGGTACCATTTGCCGATCCACCGCCAGGGCGCTGATTACGAGCTCGAGCGCCCCTGCCGCGCCCACGAGGTGACCATGCATGGACTTGGTCGAACTCACCGGAATTCGATGGGCGTGTTTGCCAAACACGTCCTTGAGTGCCTGGGTTTCGGCAACGTCATTCAGCGGAGTTCCGGTTCCGTGCGCGTTAACATAGTCAATGGAGTCGGCCGCCAATTCGGCATCAGCGATCGCCAACCGCATCGCATGAGCCTGCCCAGAGATTGATGGCTGGGTCATGTGGCTTGAGTCGTTGCTGACCCCGTACCCCGCGAGCTCGCTGTATATATGTGCCTTTCGGGCGACTGCCCGCCCGTATTCCTCTAGCACGATTATTGCCGCGCCGTCTCCCAAGACCGTACCATTACGATCCTTGCTGAACGGGCGGCACGTTGCCGATGGGTTGTCCGCACGCTCCGGTGCCAACACCTGCAAGGCTTGCCATGCCTTGATTGAAACGTAGGTGAATAGTGCTTCCGCGCCGCCCGCGACCATTACGTCTGCGTATCCGTGACGAATCTGGCGCATCGCTTCTCCAATGGACACAGCCGAACTGGAACAGGTCGTCGTGTACGTGAGCGATGGTCCCTCGAGCGCATGGGCTAGGCCGATCTGGGCGGTTGGACCGTTGTACATGACCTTGACCAATGTAAATGGGCTCAGCCTTTTTGCGCCCTTGCAGAAGATCTCGGAGTAGGCGGCCTCTTGGCTGATCGTTCCGCCCAGCGACGTTCCCACTGAGATGCCGACTCGGTGCCGGTTTTCTGCTGTGAGATCGATTCCAGAATCACGGAGAGCGGCGCCTGCGGCTATGAGCGCGTACAGACTCAGCCTGTCACTCGTGACCCGCTGACCGCGTGGTAACCCCTCCCATGGTTCGCCAGGCACCTGAGCGCCAATGGTGTCATATGTCCCGACTTCCGACTGCAGCGAAATGCGGCGGACCGCCGATTCGCCTCGAAAGAGGGCATCGAACATCGCAGCGACGTCGCAACCGTGCGGTGAAGCAACTCCCAAGCCGGTTATTGCGACGCGCCGCCTTGTCATGCAGCAGTTCGCTCGTGCGTTTCAACAATGGAGAGTCTCGGTCCACCACCGAAAATCGAGAGTTGGCGTTGGTAGAGGCGCTGCATCCATTCGAGACTGCGCGTTTCGAGATTCATCGCACAGTCGACCCAGATCTTGACGACGTCGTGCAATTCCTGCAGTCCAACGGGGCGAATCATCCGGTCGACGGCGTTCATAGCCATGTGGGCTGATTGCTGATGTTCCCTTTGCCGCATCAGCTTTTGCACCATGGCAAGTCCCGATCCTGTATCTACGACGTGATCTATCAAGCCGAATTCCTGAAGCTCAAGCGCCGAGTACAGTCTTCCGGTCCGTACCAACTCGTCGGCAACTCGTTTGCCTGCGCGGCGAGCAAGGAAACTCATGCCTCCCATCCCGGGAAACATGTTAAATAGCACTTCTGGAAATCCTGCCTTAACGTGCTTCTCCGCGACGATCACGTCGCACGACAGCGCAGATTCAAATCCGCCACCCAATGCGTCCCCTTCCAACAACGCGATGGTCGTGACACCTTGAAGATTATGCGACGTGTAATTCCGGTAGACGACATCGATCGCGATACGGGCGTACTCTGCCAATCCCGCGCGATCCTGCGCCGCGATAAGACGCTGAAAATGCCCAAGATCTCCACCGACGTTGAATACATTGCCAATCGCTGACCGAAGCACTACATGGCGGAGAGGGCGATCTGCTGAAGCGGTCGAAAAATAGCTTTCGATCGATTGGCTTCCACGCTCCAGATCACGTAGCAATTCAAGGTTGAAACAAGGAATCCCGCGCGGTGCCCATTTCGACCAAAGAACTGCATTCTGACGATCGTAATGACACGTGAATTGCGGGGAGACCGCGAACTGAGCAGCGCCGTCGGTGTGTTCGATTACGTGCGGATGGTTGCGCGAGGATAGAAATGCGGGTGAGACGATCGCGTTCATGTTGTGCCCCCTTTAAAGGCTTACTCATCGTATGAAACATGGATCCGCGGAACCGGAGCCATGCCTTGTAACGTACAAGGGGACTGTAGCGCAGCAATATGTCACTTACAATCCTTTCGCGTCGAGGTGCGCGATCTAAATGCCTCGCTCGTTGGCTAAATGGCCACCTCTGCAACCACATCAAACCGGCCGCTGAAGGGGTTCTCATTTCTCTAGTTTGCAATCCCAAAATGCGCAGCTGCTGGCGCGGTTGGCTTGGTCGCCTATTATGCTAAAAGTTGCAAATTATTGTTTTTAACCCATTAATTTAGTATGGATTAAATGTAGACTACAAGCCGTGTTGACAAGCTGAAAGCCTCCAAAATGACGTTGTCATTGCTTTTTCACTTAGCGGCAGCGTCAGCTGTGTGGGTCACAAACCGGCTGATGCCCAGAGGACTTGGGACTTATTTAACAGGCTGCATTTTTTCGGGCGATCAGGTCACGGACCAAATCAAGGCCCGTGTGATCGCTCGGCGGCAAAGTGAGATTACTTGCGCCTATCGGCGTTGTCCGCGCGCCCCAGCGAACAACGTGTGCAGACCACGTTAGGCCGCCGCCAAACGCGGGCATGAGGATCCGGTCGCCGGGTCGGATGCGATCGGAGTCGGCTGCTTCGGCGATCGCAACCGGAATAGAGGCCGACGACAGATTGCCGTAACGATCGAGATTCGTGAATGTATGTTCGCGCGAAATGCCGAGTCGTCTCCCGACCGCTTCAACTATGCGTAGGTTGGCCTGGTGCGGAATGACGAGATCGATATCAGCCGAGCCGTACCCAATCTTCGCAAGAACCGAGCGCGCGGCTTCGACCAGTCCGTTGACCGCCTGCCGAAATATTTCCGGGCCATTGAAATCCCACGTCGTAGCTCCATAACATCTCCCGACGTTAGCAAACATGGCACCGATGCCGTTGATGCGGAGCATTTCGCGGTCCTCGGTGTCGCAACCAAGCACCTCGCCCACGATTCCCCCGTCAGTATCTGACGCCTGCAGAACTACGGCTCCCGCGCCATCGCCGAAGAGAATTGCCGGACCTCGATTGTTCCAGTCCATGAATTGGGACAGCGCATCGGCCCCGACAACGACTGCATTACGCACCGCGCCGCTGCGAATCAGCGCAGATCCAGTCGAAAGTCCATACATGAAACTCGTGCATGCCGTATTGATGTCCATTGCGCCGGCACGGTGCGCGCCGAGCAGCTTTTGAACGCGGGATGCGGTGTTCGGCATCTGGTCGTCCCCGGTACATGACCCGAGAATGACGAGATCGACCTGCTCCGGTTCCAGCCCGGCGCACGCGAGAGCTCGGGAAGCAGCGACGTGAGCGAGATCAGAGACCCTCACGTGGCTGATCGGACGCTCTCTAATCCCGGTACGCTTGACGATCCACGCGTCGCTCGTGTCGAGCAGCGTAGCAAGATCGTGGTTGGTGAGACGAGCCGGAGGCAGGCATTTGCCCCAGCCGGTAATGACGGCGCTTCGAGGGTTAGGCATTTCCATCCCGCAAGGATACCGCGAAGGGCATTATCGTAGGCTACGGGGTGTAACACTCCGAATAGTGCGCGCGCAACGCGGGCACCCGATCCGTTTGGATTGGAATAAGATCAACCCGGACCTGCTAGCTAATAAGCGGTCCAGCTCGGGGAGTGATCATGCTTAAGTCACTGCATCTGGGCGCGGCGAGTGTCGACCCGTCGCGCCTTCTTCCACCGATCATGGTGCCGCTAGTTCGTGCAGCAGAATGCGGGTTCGATCTCATCTCGGAAGTTGAATCGATCACCCACCATTTTGGATTTGACTCGTTCATGTACGGCGTTGCCGTCAGCGCATTGCCCAATAACGACAGCACCATGTACGCGTTCACTACGATGCCGATGGAGTGGGTCATGCGATACGATCAACGCGCTTATATCGAGGTGGATCCGCGCATCGCAGATACTTGGGACCGAACCGCACCACTGATATGGGATCAGTCGACGATGCGTGGAAGGAGTGCCGCCGCTGATGCATTCTTGGACGATGCACTGGCGCACGGGATCGCAAGCGGGCTCTGCATGCCATTGCACGACGCACTGGGGACGCGAAGGCTCATCGTGCTGAACTCCGCAACACCCGTATTAGTCGCGACGAGGCGGCAGCAAATTACAAGTGATCTTGGTGACCTGCTGGTATTCGCCAATTACTTCCATGAGATTTTTATGAAAGCGGTGGTCGCAAAGAAGGTACCGCCAAGGGCTGCCGGAATGAAGCTGAGTGCACGAGAACTGGAATGCCTAAGGCTCGCCGCTACCGGGCTCACCACCGAGGCAATTGCGAAGAAACTAGGAATCGTGGCCAGCACTGCGCAATTTCATTTCAATTCGATTCGATCGAAGCTGGGTGCCGCCAATCGTCAGGAAGCAATAGCGCGTGGGATCAGGGATGGTCTGATCCCGGGTTGAGCGTCATCAGGACTCGGCATGCGATGTCCGGCTGCCGCGCTGCTTCCTCAGTCCGCGAACTCCGTAAATATCGCGTCGATCCGCGTAGCGTCGCCTAGGAAAGCGTCAACGCACTTCGGGTCGAAGTGCTTGCCGCGCTGCGCCTTGAGGTAGTCGATACCCTCCTGCACCGGCCATGCATGCTTGTAGGGCCGTTCGCTGACCAGCGCGTCGAAGACGTCGGCGACAGCGACGCACCGCGCGACGATCGGAATGTCCTCGCCGTGCAATCCGTTCGGATAGCCCGTGCCGTCGAATTTCTCGTGATGGCCGAGGGCGATGATCGCGCCCATGCTGAGATATTTGGAGGGGCTGCCCTTCAGGATGTCGTAGCCGATCCGGGGATGGGCGCGCATCATCTCCACTTCGGGGCCAGACAGAGGTCCTTCCTTCAGCAGGACGGAATCGGGGATGCCGATCTTCCCGATATCGTGCATCGGCGCGGCGACCTCCAGCACATGGCACATCTCCGCACCAAGCCCGAGGTTCTGGCCGATGAGACCGGAGTACTTGGCCATCCGCATCAGATGATTGCCGGTGGTCTTGTCGCGGAATTCACCGGCCTTCGCCAGCTTCGACAGTGTTTCCAGCTCGCGCTCGTGGATTTCGGAGACTGACTTGTCGACCTGGTACTGCAGCACGCGCGCCTGGTCGGAAAGAACGATCTTGTGCCGGCGCAATTCGAGCAGATTGGCGCAGCGGGCGCGCGTTTCGTGCTCGTCGAGCGGCTTGATCAGGAAATCGGTGGCGCCAGCTTCAAGCGCGTCGTAGCGGATACGGCGGTCATCGACCACCGTGATGACAACGATGGGAACGTCGACGCAATGCGGCAAACCGCGGATTTGCTTGACGAGCTCGATACCGTCGAACTCGGGCAGCTTGTAGTCGGTGAGGACCATGTCGACGCGGTTGTTCCGCGCGAACTCGAGCGCGCGGCTCGGCGTGTCGAATAGCTCGAGATTCAACTTGCCATCGATCTGGCGGACGATCTCAGCGAGCAGGAGGCGGCTGCTGAAAAGGTCGTCGATGATGAGGACCGTATTGCGCTGGGCACGGGCGAGTGCCAACTCCGAGATAACTCCCGTAGGGCGGGCCTGCGCGGCGTTCATGGCGTTCTCCTGGCAAGAGCAGCGGCAACCGAGTGACGCAAGAAGTGTGCCCCGACGGTCGCGGGGCGTGTCCTGCGCTCTTGAGGCCGGGCGGGGTTCGTTGACCCGCCGAGGGATGCCGGCACTGCGGGTTCGGCGCCCCGCGCTGCTCGGCGAAAGGCCCGCCGGGTTTCCCGGGCGGGGCCGTTATGTTGGTCGGGGCGAGAGGAATTGAACCTCCGACCCCCTGCACCCCATGCAGGTGCGCTACCAGGCTGCGCTACGCCCCGACACGAAGATCGAATTATAGCCGCGTTCATCGGTCGAGGCCCAGCAGTTGACGGATGCGGAGTAACTCCTGCCGCAGTTCTTCGCGCACTGCGGCCTCGCCTTTGGGAGCAGAGGAGCGCGACGTCGGAAGTCCGGAGGGGCCGCTGGCCACCGGGGGCGACTGACGTGGAATGGCCGTCGTGGCGGGAAGAGCGCCGGGAAGCGTCACCTCCGACTCGAGCCGGTGGCGGGCACCGTTGATCGTGAATCCCTGTTCGTACAGGAGATCGCGGATGCGCCGAATCAGCAGGACTTCGTGGTGCTGGTAGTACCGGCGGTTGCCGCGGCGCTTGACCGGCTTGAGCTGCGCGAACTCCTGCTCCCAATACCGGAGCACGTGCGGCTTGACCGCACAAAGGTCGCTGACCTCGCCGATCGTGAAGTACCGCTTGGCGGGGATCGGCGGCAGTTCCGCCTTAGGCGACCTCTGCATATGTCCCGTGAGGTCGCGCGTCGCGCCCGATGCGGTTCAACGAGCTCCGCGTAGCGGTCGACGCTTGCTTGCGCGTGTCCGGTTCGCTCTTGCCACCCGTTACCGGGGGCAAAATCGCATCAGCGGGGCAGGGTGCCGGCATGGTTCGCGGCTTCGACCATGGCCTTCAGCTTCTGACTGGCGTGAAACGTGACGACGCGACGAGCCGTGATCGGAATCTCCTCACCCGTCTTCGGGTTGCGCCCGGGACGCTGCGGCTTTTCGCGCAACTGGAAGTTTCCGAAGCCTGACAGCTTCACCGCGTCGCCGCGCTCGAGCGCAATGCGAATTTCCTCGAAAAAATGCTCGACCATGTCCTTTGCCTCGCGCTTGTTGAGGCCCAGTTGTTCGAACAGCAGATCGGCAAGTTCAGCTTTGGTCAGCGTCATCGGAATCCCTGTCAGCGGAGGACGGCGCCGAACCGAACTTGTAGGACGCGCAGCAGGTCCGCTAGCGTCGCGTCGATGTCGGCGTCCGTCAAAGTACGTTCAGTATCCTGCATAAGCACCAGAATCGCAACGCTTTTCCTGCCAGACGGTAACCCGGGCCCACGATAGAGGTCGAATGGTCGGAGGGCAACCACCCGCGGAGGCGTGGCGGTGGCCAACGCGTCCAGCAGTGCGCCGATGGGCACCTTGTCGTCGACAACCACGGCGAAATCCCGTCGCACGACCGGAAGCTTGGACAGCGGTTTAGCCGCCGGCATCGGCAGCGCGAGCAAAGGCGCCACGTCCAGCTCGAAGATAACGGGTGCGCGAGGTAACTCGTATGCTTTGGCGAGCCGAGGGTGGAGTTCGCCCAGCCAGCCGATCGATTCACTGTCGAGCAGAACCCTGGCCGAGCGGCCGGGATGAAGCAAAGGATGCGGAGACGCGTCGGTGACGAGCGTCCGTGGCGCAACCAGGGCTTCGAGGTCGCCCTTGACGTCGTGAAAGTCGACCGGCCGTTTCGCCGCTCCCCACTGCTCGGGCAGCGCCGGGCCGTAGGCTACACCCCCGATGCGAAACGGCTGCAGCAGGTCGCCGTTCCCGTCCCGGAGAAAGCAACACCCGACCTCGAACACCCGCACGCGGTCATGCTGGCGCGCGAGGTTGGTCCGTAGCACGTCGAGGAGTCCGCCGGCGAGTGAGGTCCGCATCACGTCGAGGTGCGTTGCGATCGGATTCTGCACGGCGATCGGCGCGGCGGCCGACGGGCGGTCCGGAAAGAGAGTCGCTTCCGCTGCCGAGCTCACGAAGCTGAACGTGATCGCCTCCTGCCAGTCGCGCGCGGCGAGGCGGCGCTTGAGAGCGAGCGGAGAGAGTGCCATTTCCGGGTCGGGCAGCATCCGCTGCACATGCGCCGAGGATTTGGCGGGGATTGCGTCGTAACCGACGAGGCGTGCGATTTCCTCGACGAAGTCTTCCTCGATCACGAGGTCGAAGCGCGAACTCGGCGGCGTGACGATGAAATCATCGCCACTGCGCGCGAATGCGAGGCCGAGGCGCGCGAACAACGTTCCAATGGTGTCGTCGGAAACGTCGATGCCGAGGAGCCGCTTGACGCGCGCCGGACGCACGCGCACGGCGTCGCGGCGCGGCAGGACGCCCGTGACGTCGCCGAGCGGACCCGCGCGTCCACCGCAAATGTCGAGAATCAACTGGGTCGCACGCTCGACGGCGCGCGCACAGTTGCCGAAGTCCACGCCTCGCTCGAAGCGAAATCCGGCGTCGCTCGCGAACCCCAAGCGTCGCGAGCGTCCCTGGATCACCGCGGGATTCCAGAACGCGCCTTCGAGCAACACCTCGTAGTCGCGTCGCCGATTCCGGAGTGCTCGCCGCCCATGATTCCGGCGAGTCCGAGCGGCTTCTTTTCGTCGCAAACGAGCAGCAGATCGGGCTCGAGATCGAGGAGCTGCCCGTTGAGGAGCGTGAGCTTCTCGCCGGCGCGCGCGAAGCGAACGACAATCGCGCCTTCGAGCAGGCGATCGTCGTAGGCGTGCAGCGGCTGGCCTTGCTCCAGCATCACGTAATTGGTGATGTCGACCACGGCGGAGATCGAGCGAATGCCGCTGCGTTCCAGCCGTTCCTTCATCCATGAAGGTGTGGGCGCCTTCGGGTCGATATCCTCGATCGTGCGACTGACAAAACGCGGACAGCCGGCGGGTTCCACGACCCGGACCTCGCGGCGGGCAGTGCCGGATACGGGTGTCGCCGAAATTTCAGGCAGCGAGAGCGTCGAGGCCGCGGCTGCCGCGACGTCGCGCGCGAGTCCGATCATCGAGAGGCAATCCGCTCGGTTCGGCGTGATCTTGAGCGTGATCAGCGCATCGTCGAGTGCGAGCGCTGCGCGAAGATCGGCGCCGACTTTGGCATCCGTTGCGAGCGCGAGGAGTCCCGTCGCGTCATCGGAGATCCCGAGTTCCTTCGCCGAGCACAGCATTCCCGACGATTCGACGCCGCGCACCTCGGTTTTGCGGATCGCGACATCGCCGGGAAGGAGGGCGCCGACCTGCGCCAGCGGCGCCTTCATTCCGGCGGCGGCGTTCGGCGCGCCGCAGACGATCTGAAGCGGAGCGCCTCCGCCTGCATCGACCGTGCACACGCGCAGCCGATCGGCGTCCGGGTGCGGCGCGACCTTATCGATGCGGCCGACGACGACGCCCGTGAACGGCGGAGCGGCGGGCACAACTTCCTCGACTTCGAGCCCCGCCATCGTCAGCAGATTGCACAGACCCGCCGTGTCGAGCGGCGGATCGGTCAGCGTGCGCAGCCAGCGTTCGGAGAATTGCATGGCGGGCGAGTCAAGCGAACTGGCGCAGGAAGCGCAGATCGTTGACGTAGAATTCGCGCAGGTCGTTGACCCCATAGCGCAGCATCGCAAGTCGATCAGGCCCCATCCCGAACGCAAAGCCCTGGTAGCGTTCCGGATCGATGCCGACCGCACGCAGGACGTTGGGATGCACCTGGCCCGCGCCCGAGATTTCGAGCCAGCCGGAGCCGAAGCTCATGTCGATTTCGGCGGAAGGCTCGGTGAACGGAAAAAATGACGGGCGAAAGCGTACTGCGAGGTCGTCGCGCTCGAAAAAGTTGCGCAGGAATTCGGTGAACACGCCTTTGAGGTCGGCGAAGGTCACGTCCTCGTCGATCCACAAGCCTTCGACCTGGTGGAACATCGGCGAATGCGTGGCGTCGCTGTCGACGCGATACACGCGGCCGGGCGCGATGATCTTGATCGGCGGCGCGTGCGTTTCCATGTAGCGGATCTGCACGTTCGACGTGTGGGTGCGCAGCACGCGCCCGCCTTCGACGTAGAACGTGTCGTGCATCGACCGGGAAGGATGGTCCTCCGGCATGTTGAGCGCCGTGAAATTGTGGAAATCGTCCTCGATCTCCGGCCCGTCCGCGACCGCGAAGCC
Source organism: uncultured beta proteobacterium (assembly GCA_963724975.1). Classification (GTDB taxonomy): domain Bacteria; phylum Pseudomonadota; class Gammaproteobacteria; order Burkholderiales; family Casimicrobiaceae; genus CAIWHR01. The sequence goes on from CAVRXB010000011.1 coordinate 314,293, forward strand.
GAGCGAGCGGAACAGGGTCTCGATCCGCTCCAGCGTGCGCGTGATCGGATGCAGTCCGCCAGTGCCCGCGCCGCGCCCCGGGAGCGACACGTCGAGCGACTCCGCCGCGAGCTGCTGCGCGAGCTTGGCGTCGGCGAGCGCTGCGCGACGGCGATCGAGTGCCTCCTCGATGAGCGTCTTGATGTGATTGATGCGCGCGCCGGCCGCGGGGCGGTCGGAAGCACCCAACTTTCCGAGCGCCTTCATGTGCTCGGTAATTGCGCCGGACTTGCCAAGGTACTTCGCCTTGGCGTTCTCGAGCGCCGCGGGATCGGTCGCCGCGGCGAAATCGGCTTCGGCTGCCGCGACGAGATTCGCGAGTTCGTTCATCGAAGTGCGTCGAAAGCGACGGTCGCAGGTCGAAAAAAAGGGAGGCGGGTCGCGCCTCCCTCGGGTTATCGCATGGGATCAGGCCAGAGAGGCTTTGGCCTGCTCCGCGATCTTCGTAAACGCCGCCTTGTCGTGCACGGCGAGGTCGGCCAGCACCTTGCGGTCGATGTCGATCGACGGCCTTCTTCAAGCCGTTCATGAACACGCTGTAGCTCATGCCCATCTCGCGCACGGCCGCATTGATCCGCGCGATCCACAGCGCGCGAAAGACACTCTTCTTCTTCCGGCGGTCGCGATACGCGTACTGCCCGGCCTTCATCACCGCTTCCTTGGCGATGCGGTAGACGGCGTTGCGGCGACCGCGATAACCGGCGGCCTGCGTCAGGACTTTCTTGTGCCGCGCGCGGGCGGTCACGCCACGTTTGACTCTTGGCATGGCTCTCGCTCCCTTACGCGTAGGGCAGCATCGCCTGCGACCGATCCGGCGTTCGTCGCATGGACGCCGGTGGTGCCGCGCAAGCTGCCGCTTGTTCTTGGTCGATCTTCTTGGTGAGGATGTGGCGCTTGAACGCCATCGCGCGCTTGACGCTGCCGCTCCCGCGCACGCGGAAGCGCTTTTTCGCGCTCGACTTCGTCTTCATCTTGGGCATGACTGCTCCCTTATTTGCTGCCCACGGCGGTGCTCTCCGGCGGAGAGACTTGGCTACCGGCTTCGGGCTTCGTCGGGTGATGTTCCTTCGCGCTGCCTTCGGCAGCACCTTCTTCGGCGCCAGCAGCATCACCATCTGCCGGCCTTCGAGTCGCGGCCATGATTCGACCACGCTCAATGGTTCCAGATCGTTGCGGATCCGCTCGAGAAGGCGCATCCCGAATTCCTGGTGCGCCATCTCGCGGCCGCGGAACCGCAGCGTGATCTTCGCCTTGTCGCCTTCGCCCAGGAAATCGGGTGAGGTTGCGCAGCTTGATCTTGTAGTCGCCTTCGTCCGTACCGGGCCGGAACTTCACTTCCTTGACCTGGATCTGCTTCAGCTTGAGCTTCGCCTCGTGCTGCTTCTTCGCCTCGCGGTACTTGAACTTGCCGTAATCCATGATCCGGCAAACCGGGGGCTTCGCCGTCGGCGCGATCTCGACCAGATCGAGTTCGGCCGCCTCCGCCTTGGCCATCGCTTCCGCCAGCGGGACGATGCCGAGCTGCTCGCCTTCCTCTCCAACCAAGCGGATCTCGGGAGAGTTGATCTCCAGATTGATCCGCGGTGCTTTGTCCTGGGCTATTGCAATTCCTCCGGGTCAATAAAAGAGAGACCGTGCCTCCACGTGAACGCGTCACGTCACTGACGCGCCGCGACCTCCTCGCGGAGGCGCGCGAGCAAGGCATCCACGGGCATCGCCCCCAGATCCTCGCCGCCGCGGGTTCGCACGGCCACCTTGGTCAGCCTGCATTTCCTTGTCGCCGACAATCAGCTGGTACGGCAACTTTTGCAGGCTATGTTCTCGAATTTTATAGGTTATTTTCTCATTACGCAAATCGGCCATCACCCGGAATCCGGCGCCCTTCAGGCGGGCTTCGACCTCCCGGGCATAGGCGTCCTGGCGGTCGGTGATCGTCAGGACGACCGCCTGGACGGGCGCCAGCCAGAGGGGCAGGGCGCCGGCGTAGTGCTCGATCAGGATGCCGATGAAGCGCTCGAGCGAGCCGACGATCGCCCGGTGCAGCATCACGGGGACCCTGCGGGCGTCGTCCTGGTCCACGTATTCGGCGCCGAGGCGCTCGGGCATCGAGAAGTCGACCTGCATCGTCCCGCACTGCCAGGAGCGACCCAGCGAGTCCTTGAAGGTTGTAGTCGATCTTCGGGCCGTAGAACGCGCCGTCGCCCGGCAGGTCGGTCCAGTGCAACGCCGCAGGCCTTGAGCGCTGCGCGCAGCGCCCCCTCGGCGCGGTCCCAGACCTCGTCGCGAGCCGATGCGCTTGTCCGGGCGTAGCGACAGCCTGATCGCGATATCGTCGAAGCCGAAGTCCTTGTAGACGCGATAGCGCCAGCCGGTTGAACGCGGTGACCTCCGACTCGATCTGTTCCGGGGTGCAGAAGATGTGGCCGTCGTCCTGGACGAAGCCGCGCACGCGCATGATGCCGTGCAATGCGCCGGAGGCTTCGTTGCGATGGCAGAAGCCGAACTCGCCGTAGCGCAGCGGCAGGTCGCGGTAGCTGCGCAGGTCCGAGTTGAAGATCTGCACGTGACCCGGACAGTTCATCGGCTTGATCGCGTAGTCGCGCTTCTCCGACTCGGTCGTGAACATGTTGTCCTTGTAGTTCTCCCAGTGACCGGAGCGCTCCCACAGGCTGCGGTCGAGGATCATCGGGCCGCGCACTTCCTGATAGCCGTTGTCCTGGTAGACGCGGCGCATGTACTGCTCGACCTGCTGCCAGAGCGACCAGCCCTTCGGGTGCCAGAACACCATCCCGGGCGCTTCGTCCTGCAGGTGGAAGAGATCGAGCTGCCGGCCGAGCTCTGCGATGGTCGCGCTTCTCCGCTTCCTCGAGGCGGTACAGGTACGCGTCCTGGTCTTCCTTTTTCACCCACGCGGTGCCGTAGATCCGCTGCAGCATCTCGTTCTTCGAGTCGCCGCGCCAGTACGCGCCCGCGAGCTTCATCAGCTTGAACACCTTGAGCTTGCCGGTCGAGGGCACGTGCGGGCCGCGGCAGAGGTCGGTGAACTTCCCCTCGGTGTAGAGCGAGATCGGCTCGTTCGACGGAATCGACGCGATGATCTCGGCTTTGTAGTGCTCGCCGAGCGACTTGAAATACGCGACCGCGTCGTCGCGCGGCATCAGCTTGCGCGTGACCGGCTCGTCCTTTTTCGCGAGCTCGGCCATCTTCGCTTCGATCGCGACGAGGTCTTCGGGCGTGAACGGGCGCTTGAACGAGAAATCGTAGTAGAAGCCGTCCTCGATCACCGGGCCGATCGTCACCTGCGCGTCGGGAAATAGCTCCTTCACCGCATAGGCGAGCAGATGCGCCGTCGAATGGCGGATGACGTCGAGGCCTTCGGGGTCCTTGTCGGTGACGATCGCCACCGAGGCATCGCGGTCGATGATCTTCGGAAGTGTCGACGAGCTTGCCGTCGACCTTCGCGGCGAGCGCGGCCTTGGCGAGGCCGGGACCGATGGACGCCGCGATGTCGCGGGGCGAAACCGGGTGGTCGTAGCGGCGGATCGATCCGTCGGGCAATGTGATGGCAGGCATTTCAGGCTCCAGAAAACAAAAAAGTGCGGTCGAGGCCGCACTTTTTTCGTCTGCTAACGGACGCGCGAGCTCGATGTGGTGGTTACCCCGGGGTAAAACGCGTTCGCGGTGTCATAACCTGGCCCCTTCGTTTTCAGCCGACGGCCGTTCCGGATGTCTGGTAGGCGCGATTGGACTCGAACCAACGACCCCCACCATGTCAAGGTGGTGCTCTAACCAGCTGAGCTACGCGCCTGCAAAGAGCGGGCCATTTTATCCGATGCGTCGTCCGCGGACAACCATTCGGCAAGGGCTTTCGCGCGGGAACCCTCGCGACGTCGCACGCTCTCATACGTAGGAGGTGCGGCGCCCTGCATGGCCGATGCAACTCTTACACTTGTATCCGGAGCACCCGATGACGGCAAATATCCCGCTACGTCGAACCATCTCACCGCCTTCCGAAGATGCGCGGGGCGCGCTGCTCCTCTATCGATACGAGCGCGCACGCGCCACGACGAAGCGCCTGGTAGCGACGTTGTCTCCCGAAGACTGCGCACTGCAGTCGATGCCGGACGCGAGTCCGGTCAAATGGCATCTCGCGCACACGACGTGGTTCTTCGAGACCTTCATCCTCGAGCGGATGACGGGGCATGTGCCGTTCGATCCTGCATTCCGCGTTCTCTTCAATTCCTACTACAACACCGTCGGTGACCAGCATCCACGCCCGCAGCGAGGCCTGCTGTCGCGTCCGTCGCTTGAGCGGGTACTGGCGTACCGCGAGTGGGTGGACCGCCGGATGCAGGAGCTCCTCGCCGGTGAAGCGTGCGATGCAGAGAACATGCGCGCTCGTCGAGCTCGGCATCCAGCACGAGCAGCAGCATCAGGAACTGATCCTGACGGACGTCAAGCACCTGCTGTCGCGCAACCCGCTCGAGCCGTCCTTCCGCGGTCCATGGCCGCTGACATCGGTCGATCCGGGCCCGCGACGCTGGTTCGCCTATCCCGGAGGTTTGCAGGAGTTCGGTCACGACGGCGCCGGTTTCGCGTTCGACAACGAGAGGCCGCGACATCCAGCGTACGTTGCGCCGTTCGAGCTCGCCTCGGACCCGGTGACCAACAGCGAGTTCGCGGCGTTCATTGACGACGGCGGATACCGACGGCCCGAGCTGTGGCTGTCGCTCGGTTGGGACGCGGCCCAGACGCAACACTGGCATGCGCCACTCTATTGGTCGCGGCAAGGCGCGTTCTACACCACGTTCACGCTGCACGGTCGCGTCGAGGTCGATCCGCACGCCCCGTTGACGCACGTCAGCTTCTTCGAGGCGGACGCTTTCGCGCGCTGGGCGGGTGCCCGCCTGCCGACTGAACAGGAGTGGGAGTGTGCGGCTCGGAACGTTCCCGTAGTCGGCAACTTCCAGGAAACCGAGGCGTTCCATCCGCTCGCACGGCGCGGGGAGGAACGCAGCGACCAGCCGTCGCAGCTGTTTGGCGACGTTTGGGAGTGGACCCGCAGCGCCTACGAACCGTATCCCGGCTATCTTGCACCGCAAGGCGCAGTCGGCGAATACAACGGGAAGTTCATGTGCAACCAGTATGTTCTGCGCGGAGGGTCGTGCGCGACGCCCAATTCCCACATTCGCCCGACGTATCGGAATTTTTTTCCGCCCGAGGCGCGCTGGCAGTTCACGGGCATCCGGCTTGCCCGAAGCTAATGCGGGGCGGCGGGCGGGATCACCGCGCCAGAAATACGGCGAATGTGTTTGCCGCAGTCCTGCCAGCAGCGCGCGTATGCAAATCCCGCCTGGCGCAGCAGCATCTGGAATTCGGAGGGGGTGTACTTGTAGGAATATTCCGTCAGGATTCGCTCCCCAGCGTCGAATTGCCGGATCTGATCCCGCAACCGGACGTGCTGGGGTGCGCTCGCTTCGAGGTACATCTCGATGCGTCCCGGGTCGGCGTTGTACAACGCGCGATGCGCGAACGCACGCGGCTGAAAATTGCCGCCGAGCATGGAGTTGACGTGGCGCAGAACGTTGCGGTTGAACGCCGCGGTAACGCCGAGCGCATCGTCGTAAGCCGCCTCGAGTATCCGGGGGTCTTTCTTGGTGTCGACGCCGATCAGCAGGGCGCTTCCGGGGCGGTCGGCACAGTGTGCGTGAATTGATCGCAGAAACCGCTGCGCATCGATCGGCTCGAAATTTCCGATCGACGATCCAGGGTAAAAGAACAACGTCCGCATCGGCCACAGGTAGCCGAACAGGTCGAGGTTCGAGGAGAAATCGGCGACGACCCCCAGCGAGCGAAGTGATGGGTAGCTCGCCTTCATCCGCGCGACGGTCGAGGCTACCGCGGGGGCTGCAATGTCCACCGCGAGATAACTGCGCGGCGCGAGCGCCCCGAACCACTCCTCCGCCTTGCGACCGTCCCCCGCTCCGAGATCGACGAACTGGACGCCCGTGCCTATTGCTGCCGCGATGGCGTGCCGATGGTCGTCGAAGATTGCCCTCTCCGTGCGGGTCGGATAGTACTCGTCGAGTTCGCATATCGCCGTGAAGAGCGTGCACCCGAGGGTGTCATAGAAATACTTTGGCGCGATGCTCGCGGGCGACGCCAGCAGCGACGCGAGAAGAATCGCGCGCTCAGCGTCGTCGGCACCCCGAATTCGTCTGACAGGCTGTAGGGAAGTCATGAAGGAAGCGGGAAGCTCGAGTCGTGCCGATAACGAATACGACTCGCGTCTCGCAACCGAGTTCACGCGTTTTCATTGCAGCGTCGCGCTTCATCCGAAATGACGCCCAGCCAGGATCCATAGCAACCCCAACAGCAAAGGCTGGTGAACCATGTAAACGAAAAGGCTGTGCCGGCCGAGGAAGCGAAGCCAGCCCGGCGCGTTGGCGAGCGGCGCCACGGGACGGTTGGCGCGGCGCACGAGTGCCTGGCCCACCGTGATGCCGACGAGCACAAAGCCCGCCCATGGCGCGAGCGGAACGTAATCCTCGGTCGCAGGCTTATGCGTTGTGAAGCCGAGCCACGACAGCGCCCGCTCGTCGAATACAGGATGCGAAAACGCGACCCCGGCGACGATCACCGCAATGCCGACCACAAGCGCGAGGCGCGGCCAGCGCACGAGCGGCCACGCGAGAATCGACGCCACCGCGATGCAATGCAGGATCCCGAAATAGATGAACGTGCGCGGAAATACGACGAAGCTGCCCACACTCGCCGCGATCGCGCACGCGGCGATTACGCCGATTCGCTTCCAGAAATGCGCCGGCGTCGAGCCCGCGCGATAGGCGAGGACGAGGCTGATTCCAACGAGCGTCATGAACGACGCAACGATCAGAGCACGAAATCCGAGCCAGAACGGGTCGTTTTCGAAGTCAGCAGCGATGACCTTGTAGTAACGAAGGTCGAACGAGAAGTGATAGACGAACATGAGGCACAACGCGCCGCCGCGAAGCGCGTCGACGCCTGCGATGCGCGATGGCGCTGCCGGGCGGGGTGCATCGCCCAACGATGCCCGCGCCGTGCGTGCAGCCGCAGGTTGTCGCGCGCGTCGCCGGCTCAAGGCGGACCTATCCGGAATTCGACATTCCAGCGGCCGTCCGGACCGCCTGCGATGGTGAGCGTGCGCGCCTGCGCCGCATCTCCTCCCGTGCGTGGCGTCATCACAAGCGACAGGCTCGGTGCACCATTCGTCGCGATCGACACGGTGCCGCGAACGTCGAAGGTGCCCCCGTCGTTGGTAATGGGACCGGTGAGCCGGTCGCCCGCGGCGGCAAGCGCGGCGCTCACGGTTCCGAGACGAACGGCGGGATCGGCCGAGATCGCGAATTGCGCGTCCTGCCAGTCGATGCGCGCTTCGCCGAGGAAGGCCGCGGGCGTCCAGTCGAGCGAAGGCGTTGTGACGCGAACGTCGCCCGTAATGCGAATGCCCGGGCTGGGCGCCAATCCTTCGACGAGGCGAGCGGGAAGTGTGACGTCGACGTCTCGCATCGACACGCTGTCGCGGTGGGCAACGATTTGCGCGCGCGGCGAATTGCCAATCGCGGCGGGAGGAAACATCTGAATACGCAGTTCGCCCCGCAGCAACGGCCAGGGTTCGATCGACCACGCAACAGGCACGCGGGCGACGCGTGTTGCAGTCAGGGTGCCGCGACCCCGCCACAGCGTTCCCTCTGCTTCGGCCAGCGTCACCGTGCCTTCGGACATCCGTTCGAGCGCCGCACTTGCGAGCGACGCCGGCGCAATCGCGACCACGATGACCGCGAACGCGACGAGCCAGATGAGGATCAGCAGCGCCCGGCGCATCGGACCGGCGCCTTACGTCAACGCGTGAGCACGATTTCGGCGCGGACCATTCCGGGTTCGACACGCGCCGTGAACGTGGCTTCGGCGACACGCAGGCGCGCATCGCGCTGCAGCGCTTCCAGGCCGGCGATCAGCGCCTCGTAGCTCACCGCGCTGAAGACGATCCGTCCGCGGCCGTCTTTCCAATCCTGCTGGCTCACTGAGGTGCCGAGGTTTTGCGCGGCCAGCACGCGCTCGAAGTCCGCGCGCGGATCGCCGCCCGAACCCGTGGCAGCGGCGCGGGCGAGTCCTGCCATTTCTTCCGTCATCGCGCGCGCCTCGGCGAGCGCCACCATGCCGCGCGCGTTAGCCTGCCGCGTGACGGCGATATCCCTCGTCAACGGCTGCCAGACAACCCACCATGCCAGTGCCGCGATCACGAGCGATGTGACGCCGGCGATGATCCGTCGCTCGGCGCCCGATTTCGACGACCACCATCGCGAGAGCGGTACCGGTGCGCGCAGCGATGCGAGTGGCGTGGCCATCACAAGGCACCAAGGCGAATGCGCGCACCGGCGGCAGAGGTCGCAATGAGCGCGGGTACGCGAGCTTCCTTCAATCGCGTGTCGACTTCCGCAATCGCCGCCGGATCGGAACGCGCAAGATCGATCGTCCAGTGACCACTCGCGTACGCCGCGCTCTTCACGATACCCTCCGGCAATGTGCGAAGCGCGGGCGCTGCGCGGGCAAGGAGCGGCAACGCATCGTCGGGCGCCAGCATGCCGTGCGAATGTCGCAACTCTGCGTAACGCTTCGCGATCGCCGCCTGCGCCAGCGCGGGTGTCGACGTCGCTTCGGCAGCCACGCCCGCGCTCGCGGCAAGCGCGGTCCACTCGCCGGATTGGCGCCAGCCGGAAAGCTTCAGCGCGCCCCATTCGACGACAGTCGCGAGCGACATGCAGCGCCAGCGCGGCACTCGCAAGGATGAGCGCGGGAACAAACAGACGCCGGCGGGCAGCGGCCGCGGGCGGGGTCGTCAACGCGAAATCGCCCTGCAGCAAATCCACGGCCTCGGCGAATGCGGCGGCCGAGGCATTGGACCAGCGCCACTCGGCACCGCGTGCGAAGGGGACGCCGTTTTCACGCTGCCAACGCACGAGATCTGCGTCGGTCGCGTCGCACTCCACACGCACTTCGGGCGGCGGCTTTCCGTCGCGGCGCGCGTGCGCGAGCGCCAGGCTCAGCTCTGGGGGTAGCGTGCCCGCGTCTCTCGTCGCGGAGACGGGAAACGCGCTGCCATCGGAGCGGCGGACGAAGCCGTCGCCCCGACCGGCGGCGCACCACCGCCATCCGTTGTACGGCATCGCGAGATCGGGCTCCGCGATGACGCGCGTCAACCGAGCGGGCAGAACTGAATTCGCGTGACGATCGCGTAGCGCCGCAACGAGAGGGCGCGAGGCGATCACCACGCGCACGCGTCCGCCAGGCTGTTGCTTCGATACCGCGAGATGTTGTGCTTCCTGCGGCCCCGCCAGTTGATCGTCGACCGCGAAGGCTGCCGCCGCCGCAACGCGTGCGGGAGCGAGCGGAGGCAGAGCGACACTGGCGATTCGCACCTGCGAGGCTGCGAGCACGGCATCAACGCGGTCCGTCGAAGGCCAGGCCTCCGGCGCATCGCGACCCGTGCGCACGCAGGCACCCGCTTCGTCGAACAGCGCCCATGATTGCGCGCGTCCGCGCGCGGGCGCTGCGTCGATCAGCACGCGCAACGTCGTCATGCGCAGGATGCGGGGGGAATCATGCGCGACAGTTTACGCGACCGCCCGTGGTTGTCCGGCGATTCCTACTCGATGACCTGCCAGACGACGTCGGGCCATGCGTTGGTGCGGCGCTGCAGGAGCGCGCGCGCACGAGCGAGAGTCGCGCCTTGCCGGGCCTCGATCGTGACGTAGAAAAAATCGCTTTTCACACTCAATGTCTCGTCGCCGGCGAGTGTTGTGCCCGAGGGCAGCTGCAAGCGGAACTCGGCAGGCGTGTTGAACGGCCGTTGCGCGCGCGCGGCGAGCAGCTTCGCGAGCCCTTCACCGTCGAGCTTGTCGACCACCGCGGCCAGCACCTCGGGCGAAGCGGTATTGACGTTGAGGGGCGTGCCGACCGGAAGCGCGGAAAGGAATGGCATGACGGCGGCGAGCGTCGACGCCGTGACACCCTTGACCTCGGCCAATTCGGCGACGCGCAATATCGGCGCATTGCCGGCGAGACCCGCGGCCTTTCGCGCGGCATAGAACGCATCTTCAGCGCCCCCATCGCGAACCAGCGAGTCCTGATCGATCCAGTCCGCAATCGCGTCGATCGCGCCGACAGGACCGCCGCGCTGCGTAAACAGCCGCACGATGCGCTCGCGCTCGACATCCGAGCGGGCGTTGGCCGTGCCCAGCGCGTTGACGTTGAGTCTCGACTGCGCATCCACGATGGCGCCACAGGACCTGGCCGTTGTCCAGCGGAATCGGCGGAAGCGCGAGCGCCCACGGTTCGCGCAGGTGATCGATCGTCGAATGCTGCGCATCTTCGTAGAGGATCTGCCGGCCCCACTGCACGCCGGCCAGTGCGAGCGCCTGCGCCTGCACCTGGTCGCGGCGATGCTCGACCGTGCGGCTCCATCGCTGCTGATCGGCGAACACCGTCGCCGCGACCGCCGCGGCGAGCGCCGCCAGCAGCATCGCGAGCACGATCGCGGCACCGCGCGCGCTGCACGGGCGGCGATCGATTCATCGCAGCGTTATCCAGCGCTCGACCGAATTTCCGTCGTCGAGCGTCAATTGGATGCGTGCCGCGCGCGGCAACGCCGATTCGCCCAGCAACGGCCAGCGATCGTGCCAGCCGCCACGCGCATCGAGATATGCGATATCGAAGCGCGCGATACCCGCGGAAAGCGGATACGCGGTCGGAACGACACTCGCCGGCTGGTCGAGATGCGGCCAGTACAGGACTTCGATTGCGCCGCCGCGCAACCGATAACCGATGCGCTGCCCCGCGCTTCCCGGTTCGAGCGAGAATTCCGGACCGGAGCGTGCGACACGGAGAACTGCGTTTCCCGCGTCGTCCTTCCGGGCGAACCACCCAGGCTCGGCGGCCTCACCGGTGCGCACTTCGCGCGGTTGCGCGAGGCGCATATCGGACTCCATCCGCGCGAACGTTGCATCGAGCTCTCGCCAGCGTTCCGATTCGGCCGAGAGCCGCGCTTCGCTCTCGCTCAACGACGACACGGCGCGATAACCCAATACGGCGATGAGTCCAAGAATGACGAGCGCGATCAGGATTTCGATCAGCGTAAAGCCGCGGCAGCGAGGACGGGCTGCCTTCATCGCTGCGGCGGTTGCCCGATATAGCCGGCGATGCGCGCCAACGCATAGTCGGGGACGCCGGGGTCCGCGACGGTGATCTCGATCTTGCGAAATGATGGGTTCGGTGTGCCGGAAACGTTTTCGCGCCAAAGAAACCGCGTGCCCGCCTGCAGCGCTTCGCCTTCGCGCGCCCCCGGCGCCGGCCAGGGTGTGGCGACCTGGGCGGCGGCCAGACGATTCTGTGCCACCCACAACGCGAGCGTGCGCTGCTTCAACAGCGTCGCGCCATCGGCAGCCTGCGCAACCGCACGCATCCCCGCCGCAAGCGCGACCGCGAGGATTGCCAGTGCGACGAGGATCTCGACTAGCGTGAATCCGCGGTGACCGCGAGGTGCACGCGATTCAACGGATCGGCGTCGATCTGTAACGACCATGTGGAGGAACCGACCACGAGCGTAAAGGGTTCGTTGCGTCCGCTTGCGCGAAACGGAAGGATGACGTCTGCTGCGACAGGGGCTCCCGCATACGCGACCGGAATAACACTGATGCCGGTGGGAAGAACTCGCGCGGCAAGCACATCGTCGCTCGTGAGCGCGCCCCAGCGACCGTCGGTGCCACGGCGCCAGAATCGGTATCCGGCACCGTCCGCCGAGACACCGAGCGTCTCCGCGTGCCATTGCGCCGTCGCCGCGGCATGTTCGAGCGCGCCGGCGAGACGCTTCGCCTCGCGTTCCGTCGTCCGCCGCTCATCGCTGCCCACGCTCAGCGCGACGAGTCCCGCACCGAGTCCGACGATCACGAGGACAACGAGCAATTCGATCAGCGTAAATCCGGCGTCGCGTCGCCCTGCGATCGGCGCGATCCGTGGTGCCTGCCAGCGGATCAGAGGTCCCACGATCCGACGTCGGCGTCAACGCCCGTGCCTCCGGGTTGGCCATCGGCGCCGAAGCTATAGACGTCGATCTCACCGCGGAGTCCCGGATTGAGATATTGATACGGTTGACCCCAAGGATCCTTCGGCAGCCGTTCGAGGTAGCCGTTGGGTTTCCAGTTGGCAGGCACGGGCGCGTCGGTCGGTCTTGTGACCAGCGCGACGAGTCCCTGTTCCGTCGTCGGATAGCGCTGATTGTCGAGGCGATAGAGCTTCAGCGCCTGCATGATTGTCGCGATGTCGCTTTTTGCGGCGACGACGCGTGCCTCGTCCGGGCGCTCCAGCACGCGCGGGACGACGAGCGCCGCGAGAATTCCCAGGATCACGATTACGACGAGTATCTCGATCAGCGTGAAGCCTTGATCCGGGTGCGGACCTTCGCGGATGGAACGCGACAGGGCACGATACGGTCGGAATCCGATCATCGGGCGATTATAATCCGGCGCTTTACGCGGTCGCGATTGGCGTGCCGCCCTCATTCGACCGCGCACTCCTTGTCCCGACCGTTCCAATTCGCCGCCCGTTTCATTGCCTTGCTCGCGCTCGCTGTTCTGGGCGTCGCTGCGACGGCGTGGTGGTGGCTCGCTCAGCCGCTCGCGCTGCCGTCGTCGCCGTTCGTGTTCGACGTGAAATCAGGGTCGACGTTGAAGGTTGTCGCGCGCGACCTCACCGCGGCGAAAGTGTTGTCCTCGGAATGGCCGCTCGTCGCACTCGCTCGCGTGCGTGGGGTCGATCGCACGATCAAGGCAGGCAACTACGAGATTGTCGAAGGGGTCACGCTGCCGGGCCTGCTGCGACGCCTGACGCAGGGCGATGTCACCGCGGCGGCGTTAACGATTGTCGAGGGTTCGACCTTCGGCGATCTCAAGGCAGCGCTCGCGGCCGATACCGGGGTGAAAGCCGATGCGGCGTCGCTCCCGGACACCGTGCTGATGGCGAAGCTCGGCGTCGCGGGCTTGTCGCCCGAAGGCTGGTTCTTTCCCGACACCTATTACTACGCAACCGGCTCGAGCGACCTTGCCGTCCTTGCCCGGGCACACCGGCTGATGCGCGAGCGTCTCGATGCGGCGTGGGCGACCCGCGCGCCGGATCTACCGCTCAAAGATGCGTACGAGGCGCTGATCCTGGCATCGATCGTCGAGAAGGAGACCGGACGCCCGAGCGATCGGCCGCTCGTAGCATCGGTGTTCGTCAATCGGCTTCGGGCGGGAATGCGTCTCCAATCCGATCCCACGGTGATCTATGGAATGGGCAAGCGCTTCGACGGCAATCTGCGCAAGCGCGATCTCGAGGCCGACACGCCCTACAACACATACGTCCGCGATGGCTTGCCGCCGACGCCGATCGCGCTCCCCGGTCAAGCGTCGCTCGATGCGGTGACCAACCCGCCATCGACACCGTATCTCTATTTCGTCTCGCGCGGCGACGGGACCAGTGAATTCTCGGCAAACCTCGCCGACCACAATCGGGCCGTGGCAAAATTCCAGAAGGGTGCGCGCTGACACCCGCGTTCATCCGCCTAATCACGCTCCGTCATGACTGTGCACACCGGCCGCTTCATCACGCTCGAGGGTATCGACGGCGCCGGCAAGAGCACCCATATTCAGTGGATCGCCGGGCGCCTCGAAGCCACCGGCCATTCGATCGTCGCGACGCGCGAGCCGGGCGGCACGCCGCTTGGCGAGGCGCTGCGCTCGCTCATCCTGCGCGAGCCCATGACCCACGAAAGCGAAGCGCTCTTGATGTTCGCAACCCGGCGCGAGCATCTCGATCGCGTGATCCGTCCGGCGCTTTCGCGCGGCGACTGGGTGCTCTGCGATCGTTTTACGGACGCGACCTATGCCTATCAGGGCGGCGGTCATGGCGTCGACCGGGCGCGTATCCGCGAACTCGAGCAATGGATTCACGGCGATTGCCAGCCCGATCTTACGCTGCTGTTCGACGTCCCCACCGGCGTCTCTCGCGCGCGCCTCGATCGCGCACAGACCGAAGGCCGCACGCTCGACAAATTCGAGCGGGAGGCAGGCGCTTTTTTTGAACGCGTGCGCAACGCGTACCTCGAACGGGCGCGCGACGATCCGCGGCGCTTTCGCGTGATTGACAGCACCCGCCCGCTTGAAGATGTGCGTGCCGCGATCGACGTCCATCTCGCTTCGCTCGGAGGACGGAAATGACGTTGGAGCGAAGCGGCGACGACGCCCCGGCTTCGGCGCTGCCGTGGATGCCGCTGCTGCCTTGGCAGACGCGCATTGCCGCGGATCTTCTTGCGCGCCGCGACAGTTTTCCGCATGCCCTTCTGATTCACGGTGCACGCGGGATTGGCAAGCATGCGCTCGCCCTCGGCCTTGCGCAGGGTCTACTGTGCGAGGCTCCGCGTAGCGACGGCGGGGCGTGCGGAGTTTGCCCGGGTTGCCATTACGCGATTGCAGGCCAGCATCCGGATCTCATGCGGCTCGAATTGCAACGGATCGACGAGGAGACCGGCGACCTCGTGGCGATCGACCAGATCGCCATCGACAGAGTGCGAGATCTAATCGAATTTGCGGCGCTCACGAGCCATCGCCAGCGGGCGAAGGTCGCCGTCATCGCACCGGCGGAGCGCATGAACCCGGCGGCGGCGAATGCGCTCCTGAAAACGCTCGAGGAACCGCAGCCTGGTACCTATCTGATTCTCGTATCGAGCGAACCCGCGCGCCTCGCGCCGACGATCGTTTCGCGTTGCCGGAAGCTGCTCGCCCCGCTGCCGTCGGTAAAAGAAGCGAGATCGTGGCTCGCTGCGCAAGGCGTTGCGGAGCCCGACATCGCGCTCGCCCAGGCGGGCGGCGCGCCGCTGGCCGCTCTCGCGTACGCTGATACTGGCGTTGAGGCCGAACGCGTCGCCTGGGTTGCCGCGCTGTCCGAACCGGAGCGGCTTTCGGTGACGGGTCTTGCGGCGCGCATCGATGCGGGAGGCAAGGATCTTCGCCGCGCGCGACTGGCGTGGACCATCGATTGGCTGATCGGCTGGAGCGCCGACCTGGCGCGGGTTGCTGCGGGCGGCAGCGCGCGGCAGAACCCCGATGCGTCGCGTGCGCTGACGAGTCTCGCACCGCGGGTGGCGCTGGCGCCGCTCTTTCGCTATCATCACTCGCTATTGCGGCAACGCGCGCTCGTCGCGCATCCGCTCGTGCCGCGACTCGTTGCCGAGTCGCTGTTGATCGAATACCGGAGCCTTTTCGGCTGAAGACATGGCGGGACCCAAGGGAACGGGAGCGGCTACGGGTGCGGCGATCGCAGCAAGCGCGGGCGCGCGGCCAGGCGTGTTGTCGCTCAACATTCGCGAAAAGGCCGCGCTGTACGCCGCTTATATGCCCTTCCTCCGGGGAGGCGGCATTTTCATTCCCACGTCGCGTCAATATCAGCTCGGCGAAGAAGTCTTCATGCTGTTGTCGCTGATGGACGATCCGAACCGGATCGCGGTCCAGGGGAAGGTCGTCTGGATCACGCCGGAGGGCGTCCAGGGTAATCGCACCCAGGGTATCGGCGTCCAATTCACCCAGGACGACACCGGCGGCGCGGCCCGCGCCATCATCGAAAAGATCCTCGGCGAGGCCCTCGCGTCGCCGCGTCCTACGCACACCATGTAAGTGGTGGAGTCGCCGGCGCGATTCCGCTGGCAGTTTTCGCAGTTTTCATAAGCCAGCTGTGTTCGTCGATTCCCATTGCCATCTCGATTTTCCGGAGTTCGCGGGTGAGCTCCCCGCGGTGCTCGATGCCATGGCCGCCGCGCAGGTGACGCACGCGCTGTGCATCTCGGTCAATCTCCCGGATTGGCCCGCGGTTCACGCGCTCGCAATGGCGCACTCCAATCTCTACGCGACCATTGGCGTGCATCCCGATTACGAGGACACGCCGGAACCGACGGTCGACGATCTCGTTGCTCTTGCAGCCCGGCCGAAGATCGTCGCGATCGGCGAGACCGGGCTCGACTATTACCGACTGTCGGGCGACCTCGAGTGGCAGCGAAATCGCTTTCGCACGCACATCCGTGCCGCGCGTCGCACCGGCAAGCCGCTCGTCATCCACACGCGAAGCGCGGGCGACGACACGCTTGCGATCATGCGGGAGGAAAGTGCAGGCGAGGCAGGCGGCGTCATGCATTGCTTCACCGAGACGTGGGAGGTGGCGCGAGCCGCGCTCGACCTCGGTTTCCATATCTCATTCTCAGGCATCGTGACATTCAAGAACGCGCTTGCGCTGAAGGACGTGGCGCGCCGGGTGCCGCGCGACCGGATGCTGATCGAGACCGATTCCCCTTATCTCGCGCCGGTCCCCTACCGCGGCAAGCGCAATCAGCCTGCGTTCGTGCCTCACGTCGCGCAGGAAATCGCACAACTGACGGGCGCGCCGGTCGAGACGATCGGACACGATACGAGCGCCAATTTCTTCCGCCTTTTCAGCATCGATCCCGATAAGGAATGGCATGCCGTGTAACCGTTGTACTGTCGGCCGCAGCGTCGGGCGGGTAATCATCGCGCTCGCGTTCGCGGCGCTGTCGTTCCACGCGTCGGCCCAAAAGCTGTCGGACGAGCTCGGTATCGCGGTCGCCAATGACCGCGCCACCGATGTGCGCGCGCTGCTGGGCCGTGGCGCTGATCCGAATGGGCGCGATGCCAACGGAGAGCCCGTGCTGATTGTTGCTGCGCGCAACGGCTCCGGGCCAACGGTGGACGCGCTGCTCGCCGGCCGCGCCGATGTGAGCCTGCGGAACCGATTCGGCGATACCGCGCTCATGATCGCGGCGTTGAGCGGACATCTCGAAATCGCAAGGAAGCTGCGCGCCCGCGGCGCCGACGTCAACAATTCGGGCTGGACCGCGCTGATTTACGCCGCCACCGGCGGCCACGACGACGTCGTTCGCTATCTGCTTGCCGAGGGGGCAGACATCAATGCTGCGTCGCCCAACGGCACGACAGCGCTGATGATGGCGGTGCGCGAAAGCCGTGGAACGACAGTCGAGCTCCTGATAGCGCGCGGTGCCGACGTCAATCGCCGCAACCAGAACAACGCAAGCGCGCTCGATTGGGCAAAGCGGAGCGACGATTCAGCATTGATTGCGCGGCTGCGGCGCGCCGGTGCGAAGGACTGAGCAAGCGCAGCAACTCCCGCTGATCGCGTCAGGGCTGCGCAGCGGAAGATTCCACAAGCTCCGCCGGCGTTTCGGGCGCTATCTGGAGTTCGGGACTGGACGCCGACGCTTCGGCAAACAATTTCGGCATCATGTCGGGCAGCACGCCGATGAGGCGTCGGGCGCCATTGAAGTGCCTCTGCCAGTAGGTCTTGTCTATCGTCGCGACCTCGACTTCGCGTCCGCGCCGCGGCGCATGGATGAATCGGTTGTCGCCGATGTAGATACCGACATGCGAGAACGCGAGCCGGCGCGTGTTGAAGAAGACGAGATCGCCCGGTTGGAGGTCAGCGAGCGCGACCACGCTGCCGAGGCGGCTCAGGTCTTTCGTCGAGCGTGGCAGCGTGACGCCTGTCACTTGCTGGAACACGAACTGAACGAGACCACTGCAGTCGAGACCGGATTGCGGCGTCGTCCCGCCCCACTTGTAGCGGATGCCGATCAGATCGAGCGCGGATGAGGTGAGATTGCGTGCGGAAACAAACGCGGTCGCGGCGGCAACGCGAACGACCGCGGTGGCGGCGCCAAGGGGAGATTCCGGCACGTTTTGCGCGAGCGCCGTTGACGCGAATGCAATGCACGCCATCGCGGCAGAAGCCGTCGTCGCAGCCCGCGTGCGTCGACGCCCAAGTCCAATCGAATTTCGCATCGGCCGCATTGTCGCCGATCTGCCGCTATCGGGCAAACGCGCCGCTATCGTGTCGGTGGAGCCCTCATTTTCGATGCGACGCGTGCGCGGCGGCGTCGAGCTTCCTTTGGATCGGCTTGGAGCGGCCGTGTGATCTCGACGCGATCGCCATCACTGAGGGGCGCGTCGGGCGTGGCCCGGCGACCGAACAGCGCGAATCGCAGGTGGGTGGCGTCGAGATTGTAGGTTTCGATGATCCGCGATTGCAGGACGGCATCCGCCACCGTCGCGCCCTGGGGCAGCGCGACGGCGACGATGTCTTGCACGCTGGCGGTGGCCCAGACGACGGTTACGTTCATTTCCGTTGCGCGTAGAGCGCTTCGGCGCGGCGAACGAAGGCGTCGATGAACGTGTTCGCGATATGACCGAACACGGAGCCCACCGCGCGTTCGAGCAGGTCGGTCGCAAATTCCCATGCGAGCTCGAATTCGACCCGGCAGGCCGAGGGTCCGATTGCGACGAATCGCCATTCGCCGTGCAGCCGACGAAAGGGACCTGACTGCAGCGTGATGACGATCGATTCCGGCGGCTGGTTCGCGTTGTCGGTGGTGAAGTGCAGCTTGATGCCGTGATAATCGATGTCGATGCGCGCGGTCTTGCCTCCCTCATGCGTCTTGAGGACTCGCGCGCCCTCGCACCAAGGCAGGAACTCGGGGTAGAGCTCGACGCGGTCGACGAGCTCGAACATCGCGGCGCCGCTGAACGGGACCAGCACGGATTTCTTGACGCGCGCCATAACGAGACCTCGACGGGGAACCTCGACGCGAGTCCAACGGGTTCCAGTAAAATGGGAGATCATTCGACCGGCAATCCAGCTGCGCATGAGTATCGTCGACAATCGAAAAGCCTATCACGACTACTTCATCGAGGAAAAATTCGAGGCGGGACTAGCGCTCGAAGGCTGGGAAGTTAAGGCGATCCGTGCGGGCAGGGCGCAGTTGAAGGAAGCCTACGTGATCGTCAAAGACGGCGAGATCAAGCTCATCGGCGCGCACATCACGCCGCTTACGACGGCATCGACGCATGTGCACGCCGATCCGACGCGCACGCGATCGCTCCTCTTGCACAGGAGCGAGATCAGCCGCCTCGTCGGGCAGGTCGAGCGCGCAGGCTATACGCTCGTGCCGCTCAACCTCCATTACAGCAAAGGGCGTGTCAAGCTCGACGTCGGCCTCGCGAAAGGCAAGAAGCAATACGACAAGCGCGCCACGATCAAGGAACGCGAATGGGCGCGCGAGCAGCAGCGGCTGATCCGCAATCGGACCGGTAGCGCGCGCTCTCCGCGCGGCGCATGAACTGCGCGCTCAGCGCGACTTCCTGCCTATTGCCTCGCGGTGATCGGCCAGAAACGCGCGCGCCGCCACGACCCCGGTCCGCGTCGCCGCTTCGAGCGTTGCCGGAAGCTCTGGGTCGGTGTAATCGCCGGCGAGAAAGAGGCCCGGCGCAATTCGACCCGGAGACGGGCGCGCCGCACCGGGCGTGCACGCATAGGTGGCGCGTCGCTCGGCGATCACACGTGACCAGACGGGCAGCGGCCACTGGCCGGCGAGCCTGCGCAGCTGGGCGTCGGCTTCCGCGGCGAGCGTCGGCTGATCCTGCACATCGTGCGCGCCGGAAGTGCTGATGACGACCGCGACGAGGCCGCGCGCGTCTTGGGGCGCCGATGCTGACAGCGCAGCGGAGCGGTCGAACACCCATTGTCCCGGCGCATCATCGAGCCGCAAGATTGGCAACGGCAGTGTCACGGCTTCGGTATAGGCAAGATAGATCGTGGTGATCGACTCCCAGGAAAGTGCCCCCACTTGTGCGAGCGGTTCCCGCCATGCCTCTTCGGCGCTCGCCCCGTCGCCGATCGTTGCGGCGAGCTGATGGGGGGCAACGGCGATGATCGCCGCATCGAACGTCTCGTCGTTGCCATCGAGGTTGAGCGCAACGCCACCCTCGCGGCGCGCGACGCGCCGCACCGCGACACCGGTACGCACCGCGCCGCCGTGACGCCTGACAAGCCGCGCGGCGGGATCGGGAAATAGCGTTGCCAGATCGGTCGCCGGAACGAGAAAGTCGCTGCCTTGCGCGGATCCCGCAAGCGCCAGGCGCAGCACGTTGGCGAAAACCTGCGCCGACGCGCTCTCCGGTGGCGTGTTGAGCGCGGAGATGCACAGCGGCTCCCACACCGCGGCAAATGCCCGCAACGGCGTGCGGGCAAAGTACTGGGCGACGGTCTGCGCAGGCGGCGTCCGAAATCCGGCGCGCTGCAGGCGCCGGTAATCGGCCATAAGCGCTGTTCGTTCGGACAACGCAAGCCCGCGCGCCGCGAGAAGACCGCATGCCAGATTGAAAGGCGCCGGCAGATGTCGCGCGCGCAACGAAAATACTGCGGGGACCGCCGCGCCGAAAGGTCGTAGCGTCAACGGCAGCCGGTGGAACAACGACGCCACTTTTCCCGCCGGATGAACGCGCTCGATTGAGGCTAGCGTGCGTCGATAGGCTCCGATAAGCAGGTGTTGGCCGTTGTCCAGCACGATGCCGGACAGCGCGACGCGCCGCGCGCGACCGCCGAGGACACGCGCCTGCTCGATCAATGACACGCGCACGCCCGTCTTGGCGAGCTCGACCGCCGCGGCGCAGCCGGCCCATCCACCCCCGACGATCGCAACATGCGCGTTGGTCTTGTCGGTCATGGGCGCCGCGACGTTTTCCACGCGATCCACAGCTTGCGCAGCGGCGTCAGCGCAATCCGGTGCGACAGCACGTCGTAGTTGTCGCGGACGATCTCGTCCAACAGCGTGCGGTAGATCGCGGCCATGATGAGGCCCGGCCGCTGCGCCGCGCGGTCCTCCGGAGGAAGCGCCACGAATGCGTCGTCGTACCAGTCGCAGGCGCGTGCGACCTCGTCCGCCATCAACGCGCGAAACCCATCGGTAAGGTGGCCTTGCAGCACCGATGCCGCGGTAACGCCATGGCGCGCGAGGTCGCTTTGCGGAATGTAAATGCGGCCCCGTCGCGCATCGTCGCCGACGTCGCGGACGATGTTGGTCAGCTGGAAGGCAATTCCCAAGTCCCGCGCGTATTGCCGGGTCGCAGGATTGGTATAGCCGAAAATTTCGGCCGACATGAGGCCGACAACGCCCGCGACGCGATAGCAGTAGGCTTCGAGGTCCGCGAAGTCGAGGTAGCGATTGCGCTCGAGATCCATCGCCATGCCGTCGATGACCGCCTGGAAATGCGTTTCCGGCAAGGCGAACGCGCCGACAACCGGCTGCAAGGCGAGCGCTACCGGGTGCTGGGGCGCGCCGGCAAAAATCGCGTGCACCTGCTCGCGCCACCAAGCTAGTTTTGCGTGCGCGATGCCGGGTTCGCTCGTTTCGTCGACGACGTCGTCCACTTCGCGGCAGAACGCGTAGAGCGCGGTGATCGCGCGCCGACGCTCCGGCGGCAGGAACATGAAGCTGTAGTAGAAGCTCGACCCGCTCTGCGCGGCTTTCTGCCTGCAGTATTCGTCGGGGCTCATGTGGCGCGCGACACGGTCAAGGGTCCCGGAACAAGAGCTCGCCATGCAACGACCGCCCAATCGATCTGCCGAAGGTGCGGGCGATGGCGAAAGACATCACCATCGACGGCATCGATGCGGTCGAGGATTCGATGGGCGCCTGCGAGAACGCCTGCGAGCTCGAGGCCCGGACGCCACGGCAACGCCTGCACGAGCGGCCGACCGGACTCCAGCATCGCGCGTGCACGCGTGGTTTCATATGCCATGAGCGCGCGCCATTTCTCGTCGCAGCGGCTTTCCGCGATCTGCGCTTCGGCAACGCCGAAGCGCGCAAGGTCTTCCTGGGGCAGATACATGCGCCCCTTGCTCCAGTCGACCGCCACGTCCTGCCAGAAGTTTACAAGTTGCAATGCGCTGCAGATCGCATCGCTGTGCGTTCCGTTTTCCGGTGTATCACGGCGATGCAGGTGCAAGAGGAGCCGCCCGATCGGGTTGGCGGAACGGCGGCAATAATCGAGCAGCGTGCTGGCGGTCGAATATCGGCGGGTGGTCACGTCCTGGCGGAATGCGGACAGCAGTCCGCGAAACAGCGCAACCGGCAGCGCATGCCGCGCGATTGCGTCGGCGAGTTCCGCGAACGGCGCGTCCGTTGGCCGCCGGCCCGTCGCGATGGCGTCGAGCGCCTGATCGTAGCGATCCAGCGCGGCCAGGCGTTCCGCGGGTGATGCGTCCCCTTCGTCGGCGATGTCGTCGGCCGCGCGCGCGAAGCGATAGATCGCGAGAACCGCTGCCCGCGTCGCACGGGGGAGCAGGAACGACGCGACAGGAAAATTCTCGTAGTGGGCGGCCGACACAAGAAAACACGCCTAAAAGCGCTGGAAATGGGACAAGTTGGACGGAACGCGGGTTCTGACACGACGTCGCCGCCGCATCGGCTATAATCGCACGTTCTGCGAAGACGGCGGGCTCGCCTTTTATCGCGTGCCGGAAACGGCTTGCGCGAGCGGCGCCTTACGAACTGCATCGCTCGGGCCGAGTCCGGCTGCTTGATACCGGAAACGCCGGAAACAGCGAAAGTGGCGGAATTGGTAGACGCACCGGCCTTAGGAGCCGGCGGGGCAGCCCATGGGGGTTCGAGTCCCCCCTTTCGCACCACGATTCGAATACGCAAGGACGCTCATGCAAACAACTCTCGAGACGATCGGCCAGCTCGAGCGCCGACTCAACCTGACCGTTCCGGTTGCGGCGATCGAAAGCGAAGTCGAGAAGCGGCTTGCGCGGCTCGCGAAGAACGTCAAGGTGCCTGGATTCCGGCCGGGCAAAGTGCCGATGAAAATGGTCGCGCAGCAATACGGCCCGCAGGTTCGCAATGAAGTCATTACCGATGCCGTGCAGTCCGGATTCGCCGACGCGATGCGCGACCAGAACGTGCGTGTGGCGGGCTACCCGCGTATCGAGCCCAAGGCGAATGCCGCGGTTACGGAGAATCTCGAGTTTTCGGCCGTTTTCGAAGTCTATCCGGATATCCGGCTGGGCGATCTGTCGACCGTGGTCGTAGAGCGTCCGGTCGCGGACGTCGGCCCGGAAGACGTCGAGCAGACGATTGCCGTCTTGCGCAAGCAGCGGACGACGTACCAACCGGTGTCGCGAGCGGCGGCCGCCGGCGACCGTGCGATGGTCGACTTCAGCGGACGAATCGACGGCGTCGAGTTTCCCGGGGGGCAGGCCAAGGATTTCGCGATCGTTCTCGGCGAGGCCCGCATGCTGCCCGAGTTCGAGGCCGCGATCACCGGGGCGAAGGCAGGCGAGACGAAGGCGTTCTCGCTCGTGTTCCCGGCCGATTACCACGGCAAGGAAGTCGCGGGCAAGGCGGCAGACTTCACGCTGACGGTGAAGTCGATCGAAGAGCCAAAGTTGCCGGAGGTCGACGCCGAATTCGCCAAGGCGTTCGGCATCGCGAGTGGGAGCCTGACGGAGCTCAAGACCGAAATCGAGTCGAACCTCAGGCTCGAATTGAAACGCAAGATCGAGACCCGGCTGAAAGAGCAGGCGCTGGCGGCGTTGCGCAGCAAGGCCGAGCTCGCCGTTCCGCGATCGTTGGTGGAGTTGGAGTCGCAGAACATGGCGGGGCGCATGGCGGAAGAGATGCGCCGCCAGGGGATGAAAGCCGAGGACATCAAGCTCGCGCCGGAAATGTTTCGTGACAACGCGACCGAGCGAGTCGCCTTGGGTCTTGTCCTGGCCGAAGTCGTGCGGGCGCACGGCCTCACCGCCAAGCCTGAGCAGGTGAAAGCGCTGGTGAAGGAGGCTGCGCAGACCTACGAGCAGCCCGACGCCGTGGTCCGCTGGCACTATGAAAAGCCGGAGCGGTTGAACGAATTCGAGGCACTCGCCGTCGAACACAATGTCGTCGAATGGGTCCTGGCCCGTGCCAAGGTCATCGACAAGCCGACAAGCTTCAGCGACCTGATGGGTCCCGCGCCGCAGCAGTGACTAGGCGCGGCTCGGTCAGTGGTAGCGCACACCAAGTAGCCGACACGCGCGCGCGGCTTGCCGAACGGGCCGCGCATCCCCAATTGCGACACATTCGTCGCCGAAGCCGCATCGAGATCGTGCTTCCCCTACAATACGAGCTGTGACAAAGAGGTCGACATGACGCAACCGAAGAGCCTTGGCCTTATCCCGATGGTGATCGAGCAGAGCGGACGCGGCGAGCGCGCGTACGACATCTACTCGCGCCTGCTGAAGGAGCGCGTGGTCTTCCTGGTCGGCCCGGTCGACGAAGGAACGGCCAACCTCGTGGTTGCGCAGATGCTCTTTCTCGAGTCCGAGAACCCGGACAAGGACATCCACTTCTACATCAACTCGCCGGGCGGCTCGATTGCGGCGGGCATGGCGATTTATGACACGATGCAGTTCATAAAGCCGGACGTCTCGACGCTGTGCGTCGGAATGGCGGCGTCGATGGCCGCATTCCTGCTTGCGGCGGGCGCCAAGGGCAAGCGCTTCGTGCTGCCGAATTCGACGGTCATGATCCACCAGCCGCTGGGGGGGTTCCAGGGCCAGGCGTCCGACATCGCGATCCATGCCAAGTACATCCTCGCCCTGCGCGAGCGGCTCAACAAGCTGATGGCGCAGCACACCGGAAAGTCGGAGGAGGAGATCGGCCGTGACACCGACCGTGACAATTTCTTCACAGCCGAGGAGGCCCTGAAGTACGGAATGGTGGACAAAGTCTTGCAGAACCGGGTGCAGGCCGAGTAAAGTCAATCCACCCCATCCGCTTCCAGGGGCTTGATTGACAAACGAGTTTACCGGAATGCACCGACACTGATGGCCGAAAAATCGACCGGCGACAAGCTGCTTTATTGCTCTTTTTGTGGCAAGAGTCAGCACGAGGTCAGGAAACTCATCGCCGGGCCGTCGGTGTTCATCTGCGACGAGTGCATCGAGCTTTGCAACGACATCATCCGCGAGGAGGGCGCCTCCGCCGAGTCCTCGCGCGCCGACAAGAGCAAGCTCCCGACCCCGCACGAGATCCGGCAGATCCTGGACCAGTACGTCATCGGCCAGGATCTCGCGAAGAAGATCCTGTCGGTTGCGGTGTACAACCACTACAAGCGGCTGGAGACCGGCACCAAGGACGACGAAGTCGAGCTCGCCAAAAGCAACATCCTGCTGATCGGGCCGACCGGCTCCGGCAAGACGCTTCTCGCGCAGACGCTGGCGCGCCTGCTCGACGTACCGTTCGTGATCGCCGACGCGACCACTCTGACCGAAGCAGGTTACGTCGGCGAGGACGTCGAGAACATCATCCAGAAGCTCCTGCAGAAGTGTGACTACGACATCGAGAAGGCGCAGCGCGGTATCGTCTACATCGACGAAATCGACAAGATCTCCAGGAAGAGCGACAACCCGTCGATCACGCGCGACGTGTCAGGCGAAGGTGTCCAGCAGGCGCTATTGAAACTGATCGAGGGAACGATCGCCTCCGTGCCGCCGCAGGGCGGGCGCAAGCATCCGAACCAGGAATTCGTGCAGGTCGACACCACCAATATCCTGTTCGTTTGCGGCGGCGCCTTCGACGGCCTCGAGAAGATCGTTCGCCACCGCACCGCCAAGACGGGCATCGGATTCGGCGCCGAGGTGTCGAGCCCGGACGACCGCAAGGACATCAGCCTTCTGCTGCGCGAAGCGGAGCCCGAGGACCTGATCAAGTTCGGCCTGATCCCCGAATTCGTCGGCCGGCTGCCGGTCGTCGCCACGCTCGAAGAGCTGGACGAGGCCGCGCTGATCCAGATCCTGGTCGAACCCAAGAATGCGTTGATCAAGCAGTATCACAAGATGTTCCGGATGGAAGGCGTCGAGCTCGAGATCCGGGAAGGCGCGCTGCGGGCGATCGCGAGCAAGGCGCTGGCCCGAAAGACCGGTGCCCGCGGGCTGCGCTCGATCCTGGAGCAAGTGCTGCTCGACGTGATGTACGACTTGCCTTCGCACAACAACCTTGCGCGCGTTGTGGTCGATGAAGCGACGATTGCCAACGACGGCAAGCCGTTGCTCATGTTCGCGGAGCCGCCGAAGGTTGCGTCCGCCCACAATTAGCACGGTTCAAGCGCACGCTCCGGTGCCTGCGGCGCCGGCCTGCAGAGTCGGGCGGGGTGACGATACCCACGCTAACCTATTGACTATGCGCAGGAGTTCGCACTTCGTCGGCCATTGCTTGACACCGTCTCCCGCCGGCCCCATGTTCACTTCCGAATCCTGTCATCGAGACCCTAATGGCCACTGAATCCGTTTCCCCCATCGACATGAATGCGCTGCCGCTGCTGCCCTTGCGGGATGTTGTCGTGTTCCCGCACATGGTCATGCCGCTGTTCGTCGGTCGCCCCAAATCGATCAAGGCACTCGACGTGGCGATGGACACCGGCAAGCACATTCTGCTGGTCGCGCAGAAGTCGGCAGCAAAGGATGACCCGGTCGCCGGCGATCTCTATTCGATCGGCACCGTCGCTACGGTGCTGCAAATGTTGAAGCTGCCCGATGGCACGGTGAAGGTGTTGGTCGAAGGCGCGCAGCGGGGGCGGCTCGACCGTGTCATCGACGAAGGCGATTACCTGTCCGCGGAAGCGACGGCGATCGTCGGTGAAGTCGGCCAGCCGCACGAGGTCGAAGCGATGCGCCGGGCACTGCTCGCGCAGTTCGACCAATACGTCAAATTGAACAAGAAGATTCCGCCCGAGATCCTGACGTCGATGTCCGGCATCGACGACGGCGGCCGCCTGGCGGACGCCATCGCCGGGCATCTGCCGTTGAAGCTCGAGCAAAAGCAGGAAGTCCTCGAGATGGGCGATGTCGGCAAGCGACTCGAGCACCTTCTGGGACAGCTCGAGGGCGAGGTCGACATATTGCAGGTGGAGAAACGAATCCGCGGGCGCGTGAAGCGGCAGATGGAGAAGAGCCAGCGCGAGTATTACCTGAACGAGCAGGTCAAGGCGATCCAGAAGGAACTGGGCGAGGGCGACGAGAACGCCGATCTCGACGAAATGGAAAAGAAGATCAAGGCTGCACGGATGTCGAAGGAGGCCGAACGGAAGGCACTCGGCGAATTCAAGAAGCTCAAGATGATGTCGCCGATGTCGGCCGAAGCGACCGTCGTGCGCAACTACATCGACACGCTGCTCGCATTGCCGTGGCGCAAGAAGAGCAAGATCAGCAAGGATCTCGCAGCCGCGGTCAAGGTCCTCGACGCCGATCACTACGGGCTCGAGAAGGTCAAGGAGCGGATCGTCGAGTATTTGGCGGTTCAGCAGCGCGTCGACAAGCTGAAGGGGCCGATCCTGTGCCTCGTCGGGCCGCCGGGTGTGGGCAAGACGTCGCTCGGCCAGTCGATTGCCAAGGCGACGAATCGCAAGTTCGTGCGCATGAGCCTCGGCGGCGTTCGCGACGAAGCCGAGATCCGCGGCCATCGCCGCACGTATATCGGCTCGATGCCGGGCAAGATCCTGCAGAACATGTCGAAGGTCGGTGTGCGCAATCCGCTGTTCCTGTTCGACGAAGTCGACAAGATGGGGATGGATTTCCGGGGCGACCCGTCGTCGGCGCTGCTCGAGGTGCTCGATCCCGAGCAGAACAGCACGTTCGTCGACCATTACGTCGAGGTCGAATACGACCTTTCCGACGTGATGTTCGTTGCCACGGCGAACACGATGAACATCCCGGCGCCGCTGCTCGACCGGATGGAAGTCATCCGGCTGTCGGGCTACACCGAGGACGAGAAGATCGCGATCGCGAAGCAGTATTTGCTGCCGAAGCAGATAAAGCTCAACGGCTTGAAGGAATCCGAGGTCCGCGTCGCGGAAAGCGGTCTGCGCGACATCGTGCGTTATTACACGCGCGAGGCGGGCGTGCGCAATCTCGAGCGCGACATCAGCAAGATCTGCCGCAAGGTGGTGAAGGGACTGCTGTTGCGCAGAAGCGAAGGCAAGGCGCGCCAGGCGAAGGGCCCGGTCGAGGTGAACTCCAAGAATCTCGACAAGTACCTCGGCGTGCGCCGCTTCACGTTCGGCCTCGCCGAGAAGAAGAACCAGGTGGGCCAGGTCACCGGTCTCGCATGGACCGAAGTGGGCGGCGATCTGCTGACGATCGAAGCGGTTGCGCTACCGGGCAAAGGTAAGACGACGACGACAGGCAAGCTCGGCGATGTCATGAACGAATCGATTGCGGCGGCGCTCTCCGTTGTGCGCCATCGTTCGAAGACGCTCGGCATCGCACCCGATTTCTACACGAAGACGGACCTGCACATCCACTTGCCGGAAGGCGCCACGCCGAAAGACGGACCTTCCGCGGGCGGTGCGATCGTTACTGCGATCGTCTCGATCCTGTCGGGCATCCCGGTGCGCGCCGACGTTGCGATGACGGGTGAGATAACGCTGCGCGGTGAGGTGCTGCCGATCGGTGGCCTGAAAGAGAAGCTGTTGGCCGCAGGTCGCGGCGGCATCAAGACCGTTCTCATTCCCGAAGAGAACGTTAAAGATCTGACCGAGATTCCGGACGAGATCAAGAACCGTCTCGAAATCCGGCCGGTGCGCTGGATCGAAGAGGTTCTCGAAGCGGCGCTTGAGCGACGGCCCTCGCCGCTGCCCGAACCGACGGGAGAGGCGCCGGCGGCAGTGCCGCCAGCCGTGCCGGCTGCGACAACCGAGGAAACGCCTGCGGTCATCAAGCATTGACTGATGGAGTCAGCGCAATTTATCAAGATAGATAACATGCTCTGACCCCCATCGAGGGGGAAACACGTGAACAAGTCCGATCTGATCGACGCGATCGCGCGTCATGCCGACATTTCGAAGGCGGCAGCGGGCCGCGCCCTCGACGCGCTGACAAGCTCGATTACCGCCACTCTGCAAAAAGGCGGTTCCGTCACCCTTGTCGGGTTTGGTTCCTTCCACGTTGGCAAACGCACGGCGCGACAGGGACGCAATCCGCAAACCGGCGCTGCGATACCGATCGCCGCGGCTAAGGTGCCGAAGTTCCGCGCTGGCAAAGCTCTCAAGGATGCTGTAAACTGATCGGCTGTTCGATCACGCCCGACGGGCCCGCACCGTCGTCGGCGCGGGTGCTTAGCTCAGCTGGTAGAGCGTCGCCCTTACAAGGCGAATGTCGGCGGTTCGATCCCGTCAGCACCCACCACGTGCAGCAAGCGGACCGGTTCGGGAGTGGTAGTTCAGTTGGTTAGAATACCGGCCTGTCACGCCGGGGGTCGCGGGTTCGAGTCCCGTCCACTCCGCCAACAGACGAAGGGCGAACGCGAGTTCGCCCTTTTTTGACATCGCAGCGGGTGCCTTTACATGTTCGATCTCGTCGCCAAGCACAAGCGAATCGTCCAGTTCGTCCTTGCGCTCATCACCCTGCCGTTCGCTTTTTTCGGCGTCGACTATTACTTTCGCCGCGCCGACACCGCGGGCGACGTGGCGAGCTTCGACGGCGGCACGATCACGCAGGCGCAGTTCGCGCAGACGTTGCGCGAGCAGCAGGAAATGACGATGCGCACGCAAAGGGGCGTCGATCCCGCGATGTTCGACAATCCCGAAGTGCGCTACAACATCCTGCAGCAGATGATCCGCGATCGCCTGCTCGAGCGGAAGGGCAGGGACCTGCATTTCACGGTGTCCAACGAGCAGGTGTTCGAGCGGATTGCCGCCGACCCCCGCTTTCAGGACGACGGCAAATTCTCGTTCGATCGCTACAAGCTCCTACTCGCGCAGGCGGGCATCCCTGAAGCGAACTACGAGGACAGCATCCGCCGGCAAACGCTGCAGGAAAAGCTCGTCGACCCGATCGCCGCGGGCAGCATCGTGGCAAAGGCTTCGGCAGAAGGCTTTGTCACGCTGCTCGAGCAGCAACGCGAAGTCGCGGTCGCGAACATCGACGCCGAGCCTTACGTCAAGGACGTCAAGATCGACGAGACAGCGGTCAAGGCGTTCTACGAGGCCAACACCGGCGCGTTTCGCACGCCGGAGGAAGTGAAGTTCGAGTACGTGATGCTCACACCCGATGCGCTGGCTACGCAGACTGCGGTGACACCCGAGGAGGTGAAGGCGCAGTACGCGGCCAACATAAAGCGATACACGCAGGACGAGCAGCGGCAGGCTGCGCACATCCTGATCGCAGTGAAGCCCGATGCGTCGGATGCCGACAAGGCGGCGGCGAAAAAGAAGGCCGAGGATCTTGCCGCGCAGGCGAAAGCAAGCCCGGCGAAGTTCGCGGATCTGGCGAAGAAATATTCCGAGGATCCGGGCTCCGCGGCGCAGGGCGGCGATCTTGGCAGCAATCCGCGAGGCGTGATGGTCAAGGCCTTCGACGACGCGGTATTCGCGATGAAGCCCGGCGAAATCGTTGGGCCGGTCCAGTCCGACTTCGGCTGGCACGTCATCAAGCTCCAGGGCGTTACGCCCGCGAAGACATTGGCGTTCGACGAGGCCAAGGCGCAGATCGAAGCCGATCTCAAGCGTCAGAAAGTGAGCCAGAAATTCGCCGCGGCCGCGGATCAGTTTCAGAACCTCGTGTACGAGCAGGCGGACTCGCTCGCAGGCGTCGCGAAGACCCTGAATCTTGAGGCGAAGTCATCCGGGTGGGCGACGCGCGCCGACGTGCAGCGTCTTTCGCTCGGCAATCCGAAGTTCGTGCAGGCGCTGTTCGCGCCCGAATCGGTATCGGCAAAGCGCAACACCGAAGCATTCGAGATCGCGCCCAATACGCTGATGGCGGGTCGCGTGGTTGAGTACAAGCCGGCGGCGCCTCGTCCGTTCGACGAAGTCAAAGATGAAATTCGACGCCAGCTCGTGCGACGCGAGGCGAGCGAGATGGCGCAGAAGGTCGGCCGCGAAAAGCTCGCGTTGCTGGAGGCGGGCAAGAGCGACAAGGAAGCCGGCGTCACGTTCGGCAAGCCCGTCAGCGTGTTGCGCAACCAGATGCAGCCGGGATTTTCGCCGGAGGCGCTGACGAAAGTGTTTCGTGTCGACGCGACGAAGCTGCCGCAGCTCGTCGGCACACCGAACGAGCGGGGCGGATTCGGTATCTACCGGGTGCAGAAGGTGATGATGCCGCCTACCGCGGGCGACCCGTCGAAGCTCGTGGGCGCGCGAACCAGAATCGGCGACATGCAGAGCCGCGAGTTGTTCGAGGCCTATGTCACCGCGCTGAAGGCGAAGGCCGACGTGCGGGTCAACCAGGCCAGCTTGGAAAAAAAGTAACCCGCGCAGATGCGAACGAAACGGCGGGCTGCAGCCGCCGTCTCGTCTACGCAGTGCGCACAGCGGTCAGCCGGTGCAGAACTGGCGAATCTGCGCGCCGAGGCGTTCGCGTTCCTTCATCCGCATCGCGTCGTCGAGATAGACGGCCTCGCCCTTCTCGTTGATCCGCGAAATGATGAGCTCGTCGGCCTCGTAGATCTTGATCTCGGCGCGTGCTTGCGTGCAGGCCTGTTGCTGCTGCGCCGCGTCGGCGCGTATCTTCTCGGCCTTCTTTTGGTCGGCCGCGCGCTGCGCCTGGCGTTTCTTGAGATCGAGTTCCTGGTTCGCCATTTCGCGAACCGCGTCCGGCGCCGACGCTGTGCCCGTTGCCGGCGCCGGGGCGGCGGCACCGACGATCTCCGCTTTCACATTCCCCGGAGGCGGCTGGTCCGAATAACTGACCCGGCCGTTCGCGTCGACCCATTTATACAACACGGCCCCCGCGGGGCCGGCGGCAAGCATCATCCCGGCAGCGAAGGCCGCAAGGGTGGCGAGCATCGATTGTCGAGCCGTCGGCATCATGGGATTTCGCCGCCAAGGCGCGGCGGGTGATTTATGACATTGGCAAGGTAATCGATTGGCATCCCGGCGTCAAACGCCCGTTCGACCGATGCTCGTGGATACGCAACCGGCTGTCGGGTCGGTGGGCGTCGGATGCCTGCTTCCGGACCGCGTGGGCGGCTGGCGGTGGCCTGTATAATCCGTTTTTGCGGACTGGAGAAATCCCATGCGTGTCGTCAGGAAGGCCCTGACATTCGACGACGTTCTTCTCGTTCCCGCGCATTCCCTCGTCGTTCCCCGCGACGTCAGCCTCGCCACCCGGCTCACCAAGTCCATCACGCTCAACATTCCGCTCCTGTCCGCTGCCATGGACACGGTGACGGAAGCCCGGCTTGCCATCACGATGGCGCAGGAGGGCGGCCTCGGCGTCATCCACAAGAACATGCCGGCGGCGAGGCAGGCATCCGAGGTCGCGAAAGTGAAGCGCTTCGAATCCGGCGTGGTCAAGGACCCGCTGACTGTTCCGCCCTCGATGTCGGTCCGTGACGTCATGGTCTTGAAGCGCGCCCACCGCTTCTCGGGGCTGCCGGTTGTCGAGGGCCGCAAGGTCGTCGGCATCGTGACCAATCGCGATCTGCGGTTCGAGACCAACCTGGACCAGCCGGTTTCCAACATCATGACCAAGGGCGACAAGCTCATCACGGTCCCCGAAGGCACCGACCTCGAGCAGGCGAAGCAGCTGATGCACCGCCATCGGCTCGAGCGGGTGCTGGTGGTGAATCCGGCAATGGAATTGCGGGGACTCATCACGGTCAAGGACATCCTGAAGTCGACCGAGCACCCGCTCGCCTGCAAGGACGAGCACGGGCGGCTGCGCACCGGTGCTGCCGTCGGCGTGGCGGGCGACAACGAGGAACGCGTCGACGCGCTCGTCGCAGCTGGTGCCGACGTCATTGTGGTCGACACCGCGCACGGCCATTCGCAGGGCGTACTCGATCGCGTGCAATGGGTGAAAAAGCGCTATCCCCAGGTCCAGGTCATCGGTGGGAATGTCGCGACGGGAACGGGTGCTCGCGCGCTCATCGATCACGGCGCCGACGGGATCAAGGTCGGCATCGGTCCCGGCTCGATTTGCACGACGCGGATCGTGGCGGGCGTCGGCGTGCCGCAGATTTCCGCCATTCAGAGCGTGCTCGAGGCCGCGGAAACGCGGGGAATTCCGGCCATCGCCGATGGCGGCATTCGTTACTCGGGCGACGTCGCCAAGGCACTCGCCGCCGGCGCGTCGGCCGTAATGCTGGGAAGCCTTTTCGCGGGCACCGAGGAGTCACCGGGCGACATCGAGCTCTATCAGGGACGCTCGTACAAGAGCTATCGCGGAATGGGCTCGCTTGGCGCGATGCAGCAGGGCAGCTCCGACCGCTATTTCCAGGAGCTCGAAGCCGAAGGCGATGCCGAGAAACTGGTCCCCGAGGGCATCGAGGGCCGCGTGCCGTTCAAGGGACCGCTCGTTAACGTCATTCACCAGTTGATGGGCGGCCTGCGCGCCGCGATGGGCTATTGCGGGTGCGGCACGATCGACGAATTGCGCGCGCGCGCCGAGTTCGTCGAGATCACATCCGCCGGCATTCGCGAGTCGCATGTGCATGACGTGCAGATCGTGAAAGAAGCCCCCAACTACCGGGTCGAGTAAGTAGCGTCGAATCGGGGCCGGCGCAAGCCGGCTTTTGTTTTCCACCAACCCTCGCTTCGCACCCAGCGCATGGCCGCACCGTCCCACTCGAAAATCCTGATCCTCGATTTCGGCGCGCAGTACACCCAATTGATCGCGCGCCGCTTGCGCGAGACGCATGTGTATTGCGAGATCGAGCCTTTCGACGTCGATCCCGACAAGATTCGCGCGTTCGCGCCGAAGGGAATCATCCTTTCGGGCGGACCCGAGAGCGTGACAGAGGGGGAGACCCCGCGCGCGCCGGACATCGTGTGGACGATGGGCGTTCCGGTGCTCGGCATCTGCTACGGGATGCATACAATGGCCGCGCAATTGGGCGGGGCGGTCGAGACAGGTGCGGTGCGCGAATTCGGCTATGCGGAAGTCCGCGCCCACGGGCACACACCGCTCTTCACGGGCCTGCAGGATCGCGATAATGCGCAGGGCCACGGCTTGCTCGACGTCTGGATGAGCCACGGCGACAAAGTCACCGCGCTGCCGCCTGGATTCAAGCTCGCCGGCTCATCGAGCACCTGCGCCATCGCGGCGATGGCCGACGAGTCGCGCGGCTTCTACGCAGTCCAGTTCCATCCGGAGGTGACGCACACGAAGCAGGGCGCGGCGATTCTTGCTCGCTTCGCGCATGACATCTGCGGTTGCGGCTACGACTGGAACATGGCGGACTATGCGGGTGAGGCGATCGCGCAGATCCGTGCGCAGGTGAGCAGCGACGAAGTGATCCTCGGCCTGTCCGGCGGCGTGGACTCGTCGGTCGCTGCGGCGCTGATCCACGAAGCGATCGGGCCGCAGCTCGTTTGCGTATTCGTCGATCATGGACTGCTGCGCCAGAACGAGGCCGAGCAGGTGATGGACACTTTCGCGCGCAACCTCGGCGTCCGCGTGATCCACGTCGATGCTGCGGACGAGATGTTCGCAGCACTCGCCGGCGTCGAGGATCCCGAGAAGAAACGCCGGATTATCGGCAAGCTCTTCGTCGATGTGTTCCAGCGCGAGGCTTTGAAGCTGTCCAAGGTCAAGTGGCTTGCGCAGGGAACGATCTATCCGGACGTGATCGAATCGGCGGGTGCGAAGACGAAGAAGGCGCATACCATCAAGTCGCACCACAACGTCGGCGGCCTGCCGGAAACGCTGCATCTCAAGCTTCTCGAACCGTTGCGCGAGCTCTTCAAGGACGAGGTTCGCGAGCTCGGACTCGCACTGGGCTTACCGCGCGAAATGGTCTGGCGCCATCCGTTTCCCGGTCCTGGACTTGGCGTGCGGATTCTGGGCGCCGTCTCGCGCGAATCTGCGGCGCTGCTCCGACGTGCCGACGCGATCTTCATCGACGAGCTGCGGCAGTCGCGGGACGCGCAGGGAAAGAGCTGGTACGACCTCACCGCCCAGGCGTTCGCTGTTTTTCTGCCCGTGCGATCAGTCGGCGTGATGGGAGACGGCCGCACCTACGAGCACGTCGTCGCGTTGCGGGCCGTGCAAACGACCGACTTCATGACCGCTCACGCGGCGCCTCTGCCGCACGATCTTTTGGCCCGCGTTTCGAACCGGATCATCAACGAAGTCCGCGGCATCAATCGTGTCACGCTCGACATCTCGTCGAAGCCGCCGGCGACCATCGAATGGGAGTAGCACCGGGCGCGGCACGCAGTGCCTGTCTCGAACGCGGCAGCGATTCGCCGTGATACGCTGGCATTTTGCGGATAAGTCCCGGGGAATTCACCCCGTGCCTGCATCGAGGATCTTCACGATTCACAGCATGTGTGCAACGATTCTGCCGTCGATGTTTGTGATCGCCACGGCAAGCGCGGACTTTCAGTGATGCGCCGGCGTACATTTGTCGGCGCGGCTGCCAGCGCACTTGTCGTCGGGCCCTTCGACAGCTTTGCCCAGCAGACGGGAAGGCTGCACCGGATTGGATTCCTGGGCGCTACATCTGCATCCGCACCCGGATACGCCGCACGAGTCGAGGCGTTCCGCGCAGGACTGCGCGACCTCGGATACGTCGAAGGGCAAAACATCGTCATCGAGTATCGCTGGGCGGAAGGCCAGTACGGTCTCCTTCCCGGACTCGCGGCAGAGCTTGTTCGCCTCAACGTCGAAGTCATTGTTACGCACGCGATCCCGCCGACGCTTGCAGCGAAGCGGGCTACGACGGCGATTCCGATTGTCATGACCAATGTCGCCGACGCGGTTGGGGCCGGAATCGTCGCCAGCCTCGCGCGGCCCGGCGGCAACATCACCGGTGATACATTCTTCCTCGCTGAGTCCGTAGCAAAGCGGCTCGAGATCCTCAAGGACGCGTTGCCGGCTGTTGCCCAGGTCGCAATACTCACGAATCCGGATAATCCCGTTGTTGTGTCGAACCTGAAATTGATGGATGGCACCGCCAGTGCCCTTCGACTTTCGCTGAAACGCTTCGACGCCCGGTCGCTCGGCGACCTCGACAACGCATTCGCCGCCATGTCCAGGGAACGCGTTGATGCGCTTGCCATCGTCGAGGATACGATCTTCGTCGCCAACTGGAAGCGATTGGCGGATCTCGCGACGGCACAGCGGCTTCCCTCGGTAGGCTTCACCGACTTCGCGGCTGCGGGTGGACTGATCGGCTACGGCGCGGACCCTCTGGTGCTCTATCGCCGCGCGGCCACCTTCGTGGACAAGATACTGAAAGGGGCCAAGCCGGCCGACCTCCCCATCGAGCGGCCGACGAAATTCGTGCTGGCGATCAACCTCGTGACAGCCAAGCGCCTCGGCCTTACGATTCCACAATCAGTGCTGGTGCGCGCGGATGAGGTGTTCCGGTAAGAAGCTGCCGCGCGGCCGCCAGGAAGACTTCTACGGAACAACGCAAGCGCGTTAACGATTGAAGGGGAATGGATATGAATACCGCAGCCGAGTCTCCGTTGCCGCCGGCGGTCGCGCGTTTCGCCGTGCTCACGGTTCGTCGCGGCATATCGCTCGGCGTGCTTCTTTCCAATCACCGGCGCGATTTCGAGCTGTTGCTCGCCGCGGCTGCGCAAACGTTCAAGTCGGATCGCGGCTATAGCGAGCGCGAGGTGAACGACCTGCTGCGCGCATTTCTGGCCGGCGCTGGTGCAATGCTCGGTACCGATCACGTCGAGCTGCGGCGCTGGCTCGTCGACTTTCGCGTCCTCGCTCGGGATGGCTTCGGTCGCGTCTACACGACCGGAATGTGCGCTCCGGCGATCGCCGATTTCATCGCGCAGCTCGAAGGCATCGATCTGGCCGCGGTGGCGCGCGCGAAGCGCGAGGACGACGCGACGCGACGCGCGCAACGCAAGAGCCGTTGGCAAAGCGTGGCAGGAACGAGAAGCGCGACGTGATACGGCAGAACATCCCACCGGACGAGCCCATGACCGAGTATTCGGCGCGCCCCAGCCCGCCTGCGCGTAGGTCGAGGTCGCTCTGATATCGATCGAGAGATGCTGGTCGAGAGCGAGGTCGCCCTGGTGATTCCAGGCGAGTAGTGTGGACAATGAACGCTACATGGGCGAGGCGCTCGTCCTCGCGCGGGCGGCGCAGGCGCGCGGTGAGGTACCTGTCGGCGCGATCGTCGTCAGAGATGGCGCGATCATCGGCCGAGGCGGCAATGCCCCCATCGCCGCGAACGATCCGACTGCGCACGCCGAAATCGCGGCGCTGCGTGATGCCGCTCGTGCGGTTGGCAACTATCGCCTTCCGGGCTGCTCTCTCTACGTGACGCTCGAGCCTTGCACGATGTGCGTCGGGGCGATCCTGCACGCGCGCATCGCCCGGCTGGTCTTTGGCGCGCACGATCCGAAGACGGGCGCCTGCGGTTCGGTCGTCGACCTCTTTGGCGAGCCGCGCTTGAACCACCACGCGACGGTGCTTGGCGGCGTGCTGGCGGACGAATGCGGTAAGCTGCTGTCCGATTTCTTCTCCGATCTTCGTTCGTCTTCTCCGTGAACAGCTACGGCATCGGTCTCTTTGCGCCTGCCGGCTTCGCGCCGGAACCCGCGGCAATCGACCGCGCCGCCGCCCGCCTCAGGGCACTCGGCCATCGCGTCGTGATCGACCCGACGTGCACGATGCGCTGGCAGCGATTCGCCGGGACCGACGACGAGCGTCTCGCGGGCGTGACGCGAATGGCCGCCGATCCTGGCGTCGAGCTTGTGATCACGGTTCGTGGCGGCTATGGCTGGTCGCGGCTCATCGACCGGCTCGATTTCGCGCAGTTGGCCGCGACGCGCAAGCGCTGGATGGGCTACAGCGATTTCACGGCGTTCCAGCTGGCCGCGCTCGCGCACGCCGGCATGACGACGTTCGCAGGCCCGATGGCGGCTTTTGATTTCGGCGCCGAAACGCCTTCAGCCTTCACGCTCGACCATTGCTTTGAGGTGCTCGGCAGCGAGCGCTGCGAAATCGAATGCGCGCTCGATGGGCCCGACTTCGCGGCGGAGGGCGTTTTATGGGGCGGTAACCTCGCGATGGTTGCGCACCTCCTCGGAACGCCCCATTTTCCGCGGATCGATGGCGGCATCCTGTTCCTCGAGGATGTCGGCGAGTCGCCATACCGCGTCGAGCGAATGCTCTATCAGCTTCATTTCGCAGGCGTGCTCGCGCGGCAGCGCGCCGTGCTCTTTGGCACGTTCAACGGCTACACGCTGTCGGACAGCGATAACGGCTACGATGACGCGGCGATGATCGCGCACGCGCGCGAGCGCTTCGGCGTGCGCTTCTACACGGGCTTGCCTTTCGGGCACTGCCCGGACAAGCTGACGCTCCCCGTGGGCGGCCGCTGCGCGCTCGATGTGCGCGATGGCCGAGCGCGCCTTGTTCTCAGCGACTACGCCGGCTGAGCGGGCAGCGCGGCAGTAAGGGCAAACCGCAGGTCGACCTCCCCGACGGGATTGCCTGCAGCATCGAACGTGCGCTCGACAAACCGCGCGTCACCCTCGCGGCCGAGCAGGACGACCGTCGAGCAACGGGTGCCGTATCCGACGTCCTCGCCGACAATGAACGCAGAGGACAGGCGCCGCTCCCATTCGAGCGAAACACCCGTCTGGGGCAATTGCGCGTCGGGGGCGACCGTGCGATCAGCGAGCAGCGTAAAAAGCGTCTCAATGTTGCTCGTCGAGCTTGCACACCACGCGCCGACGGCAGCCTTCGACCGCAGCACCTTCGGCCATGGCGCGTCCATCGCCGCGTTGGAAATGCCGTGAATCCCGGGGCCGAGCTCGCGCACGCCCGCGCTGCGATTCGATCCCCAGCACGCCGACAGAAGGTCGCCCGCGATCAGGTTGAAACCGTTGTAATGAGCGGTCGACGCGACGATGGCCGCCACACTCGCGGCGGGCGCTTGCGCATCGGCGACCACGCGCGTAACGAGAGCGCCGCGCGAGGGTGCGTTGATATCGCGCAGTCCGGGCTCGCGAACGTTGGTGACGAACCCGAAGCGACCGGCCGGCGTCACCGCGAGCCACGTGCCGCCCGCCAGGAGGTCGCGGCCCGCAATCCAGCCTTCGCTCCACCAGGCGGCCGGCGCCGCGGGACGCGCATGGTGCTCGTCGCGATTGGCAGCAATGACGACGGCGTACGCCGGATGCGCGTCACGCGCGATCAGTGCGAGGCACATCGGGATGCCTGCTAGGGTGCTCCGCCCGCGCGCCCGCGTGGAGCTGGTGTGGGCGGCACGACGTAGGGCAGGGGCAGGGGTGCGAGCAGAGGACCCTCGGGCACGTCGAGGTGAAGCCCGCCGACGTTCGCCGCAGCGAGTTGGACGACAGCGAGGAGGTCACTGCCGCCTTCAGGCGCGGGGGCTGCATTGACGACGACACCGCAGGCCTGATCGCCGAATCCCGCGCCGAAGATGCGCATCCCAGGGGTCGCGACCGCATCGGCGTGGAACGCGAACAATCGCTCCTTCTGCCGGCCGAGGTATTGCATCCGCGCGATGATTTCCTGCCCCGTGTAACAGCCTTTCCGAAAATTGACGCCGCCCAACACATCCCAGTTGGCGGACTGCGCAATGAGCTGGTCCTGTACGGGCGCCGTAACCACGGGGATACCGGCGCGGATCGTCAGCCACTGCCAGACGGTGAACGGCGCATGTACGGCCTCGCGCGCGAGGCGGGTGCGGGTTCCGAGTGCCGACTCGATCGGCGCAATGACCACGAATCGGGGACCGGGCAGGCCGAGCAACGTCGACCCGTCCACCCGCACGACGGCAAGGGTGTCGGGTGCCGTCCCGAAGACAGCGCGCAAGGCCTCCGCGGCGTTCGGGCCGCCGATGCCGAAGCGCGCACTGTTTTGCGAAATATCCGCCAGCGTCGCCTTCGCGCGGAGGACGAACATCGCGAGGCGTTTTTGCACCGGTGCGGCAAGGTCGCCTGAGAGTAGCGCCCGAAAATCGTCAGCGGCTTCACGCCACAGGACGAAGTTGGCAAGCATCCGGCCCTTCGGCGAATTGAACGAAGTGAATTGCGCGACGCCCTCGGCAAGCGCGAGGACGTCGCTCGAGAGCTGGCCCTGCAGAAAAGCACCGGCGTCCGGCCCCGAGATCGACAGCACCGACAGCGGCGAAAGATCGCAGACGACCGCCGAATCCCGGGCGGCCGCGAGCGGAGCAACGGGGGCGGCCGAACGGGTCGGGGCGTCAGCGGCGGGAGGCATGGTTGTCAGTTAGATCGGTGCGGAGCCCGGCCATGCAAGGGGCGGTTTTGCCTCGCCCGAGACAAAAATCCGTGCTAAAATTGAATGTTAGCTCGATCTGCCGCCTTTTTCCCGTGTTGGGACCTGGGCATACCAGCAGGCCGGGAAATTCGCAGACCCGCGCACCTCAGGGTGCCCGAACGGCCGCCCCGGCGCAATCCGAGGGGTCCGCTCGAGCCGACATGCGGGTTGTGGTCCAACCCTGTCAGGAGTCACTGAATGTCCGTAACGATGCGTCAGATGCTGGAAGCCGGGGTCCATTTCGGCCACCAGACGCGGTACTGGAACCCGAAGATGGCGGAATACATTTTCGGCCACCGCAACAAGATTCACATCGTCAATCTCGAAAAGACGATGGAGCTCTACCAGGAGGCGATGAAGTTCATCCGTCAACTGGCTTCGAACAAGGGCACGATCCTGTTCGTCGGCACCAAGCGCCAGGCGCGCGAGATCGTCGCCGAGGAAGCGCGCCGCTGCAGCATGCCGTACGTCGATGCACGCTGGCTCGGTGGCATGCTGACCAATTTCAAGACCGTCAAGGCGTCGGTCAAGCGGCTGAAAGACCTCGAAGCGATGCGCGACGACGGCACCTTCGAAAAAATGAACAAGCGCGAGGCGCTGACGCTGCAGCGCGAGCACGACAAGCTCGACAAGAGCCTGGGCGGCATCAAGGAGATGAACGGCCTGCCGGACGCGCTCTTCGTGATCGACGTCGGCTACCACAAGATCGCGGTCACTGAGGCGATGAAGCTCGGCATTCCGATCGTCGCCGTCGTCGACACCAATCATTCGCCGCTGGGCATCGCGCATGTGATCCCGGGCAACGACGATTCGAGCCGCGCAATTCGGCTCTACGCGCGCGGCGCGGCGGACGCGGTCCTCGAAGGCCGCAGCCTCGTGATCCAGGAAATCGTGCAGGCCGGCGAAGAATTCGTCGAGGTCTCCGAGCCGGCGGCTTGAGACAACCGCCGAAAAAAGGGGCCGCGGCCCCTTTTTTTGAACATGAAGAGCCCGGCGGCGCGGTTTGCGGTCGGAGTCGTGCGGAACTTGCCGAGCGTTCGCGGTTCCGAGTGACAACGAGACATGGAGCAACGACATGGCGGAAATCGCCGCAAGTACAGTGATGGAACTGCGCCAGCGCACCGGGCTGGGCATGATGGAATGCAAGAAAGCGCTCACCGAATGCGGCGGCGATCTCGCGAAGGCCGAAGACCTGCTGCGGATCAAGAGCGGCGCCAAGGCGTCCAAAGCCGCGAGCCGCATCGCGGCCGAAGGCGCGATCGGACTATTCGTCGCTCCCGATGCGAAGGTCGGCGCGATGGTCGAAGTCAATTGCGAAACCGACTTCGTCGCGAAGAACGAGGATTTCCGCGCGTTCGTGGGTGAGATCGCACGACTCGTCGCGGAGCACGCGCCGGCCGATGCCGGCGCGTTGTCCGCATTACCGCTCGCCTCGGGCGAAACCGTCGAGGGGCGTCGCGTGGCGCTGGTACAGAAGATTGGCGAAAACATCGCACTCCGACGATTCGTCCGGCGCGACGCGAAAGGAAGGCTCGCGTCGTACGTGCACGGGACGAAGATCGGGGTACTGGTGGATGTGACCGGCGGCGTCGACACGCTTGGCAAGGATCTCGCGATGCACATCGCGGCGTTCAAGCCGGTCAGCGTGGACAAGTCGCAGGTGCCCGCCGATTTGATCGCGAAGGAACGCGAGATCGCTGTCGCGCAGGTGGCCGAGGACGGCAAGACCGGAGACATGGCCGCCAAGATCGTCGACGGGAAGGTCAACAAGGCCATCTCGGCGATAACGCTCGCGGGTCAGGCCTTCGTCAAAGGCGATGGCAAACAGACGGTGGAACAGTTGCTGAAGACGCAGGGTGCCGCTGTCAACGGATTCGACACCTACGTCGTCGGCGAAGGCATCGAGAAAAGGAAGGACGATTTCGCCGCTGAAGTCGCTGCAATGGCGAAGGCGTAAAGACTTCTGATGGAACAGGGGCTTCGGCGGCAAGCGCTGCGCGCGCCGGTCGACCCTCCTTTGAAGTAGCAGTCGAACCAAGGAGCTATCACATGAATCCGCCTGCTGCCGTCGCGCCGATCGCTGTCGCCGCTGTGCCGGTGGCGGTGAGTGAGCCCGCCTACCGACGCATTCTCCTCAAGCTGTCGGGCGAGGCGCTGATGGGTGCCGACGCGTACGGGATCAACCGCGAGGTGATCGACCGCATCGTCGCCGAGATCGCCGAAGTGACGC
Organism: uncultured beta proteobacterium; assembly: GCA_963724975.1. Classification (GTDB taxonomy): domain Bacteria; phylum Pseudomonadota; class Gammaproteobacteria; order Burkholderiales; family Casimicrobiaceae; genus CAIWHR01. The sequence goes on from CAVRXB010000011.1 coordinate 356,756, forward strand.
GATTGGGTGTCGAGGTCGCGATCGTCATCGGCGGCGGCAACATCTTTCGCGGCGTCGCCCCTGGTGCAGCCGGAATGGACCGCGCCACGGCCGACTACATGGGCATGCTGGCGACGCTGATGAACGCGCTTGCCCTGCAGGATGCGCTTCGCCGTGCGGGCGTCGAATCGCGCGTGCAGTCGGCGTTGCGCACCGACCAGGTCGCCGAGCCGTATATCCGCGGCAAGGCGCTGCGCTACCTCGATGAGCGCAAGGTCGTGATCTTCGCCGCCGGCACCGGCAACCCGTTTTTCACCACGGACACCGCGGCGGCGCTGCGTGGTCGCGAGATGGGCGTGGACATCGTTCTGAAAGCGACGAAGGTCGACGGCGTCTATACGGCCGATCCGAAGACGGATGCCACGGCGCTGCGCTACACCGACCTCACGTTCGACGAGGCAATCGTCAAGAATCTAAGGGTGATGGATGCGACGGCGCTGGCACTTTGCCGCGACCAGAACATGCTGCTCAAGGTGTTCTCCATTTCGGTTCCCGGCGCATTGAAGCGCGTCGTGATGGGAAGTGACGAAGGCACGCTCGTGCATTGTTGAACGCGGAACAAGGGATTGCGGAGAAAACGATGATTGCCGACATCAAGAAAACCGCCGAACAGAAAATGGCCAAGACGGTTGACACGCTGAAGCACGATCTCACCAAGATCCGCACCGGCCGCGCCCACACCGGGCTGCTCGATCACATACAAGTCGACTACTACGGCACGCCGATGCCGATCAACCAGTGTGCCAACGTGACGCTGGCGGATGCGCGGACGATCACCGTGCAGCCGTGGGAGAAGAGGATGGTGCAGGTGATCGAGAAAGCCATCCGCGACTCCGACCTGGGCCTCAATCCCGCGACGTCCGGCGATCTCATCCGGGTTCCGATGCCGGCGCTGACCGAAGAGCGGCGGCGCGACCTTATCAAAGTCGTGCGCCACGAGGCAGAGAGCGCGCGCATCGCCGTGCGCAACATCCGGCGCGATGCCAACGAACATCTGAAGAAGCTCCTGAAGGATCATGCCGTCGCCGAGGACGACGAGCGTCACGCGCAGACCGATGTGCAGAAGCTCACCGACCGCTCGATCGCCGAAATCGACAAGGTTCTCGCGGCGAAAGAAGCCGATCTGATGGTGGTATAGAAAATGCATGTTCGGGGTTGCGCGGGCCTTGCCCGCTTGCAACCCCGGGCTCGTCAAGAAGTGTTCACCTCGTCTACCCGCGACATACCCGAACGCCGCGACGTTCCGCGCCACGTCGCCGTCATCATGGACGGCAACGGGCGTTGGGCGAGGCAACGACGCCTGCCGCGGGTCGCGGGACATCGGCGCGGCGTCGAATCGGTGCGCGGCATCGTCCGTGCATGCATCGAGCGCGGCATCTCCTACCTCACGCTGTTTGCGTTCTCGAGTGAAAACTGGCGCCGCCCCGAAGATGAAGTCACCATCCTGATGGACCTCTTCCTGAGCGCGCTGGAGCAGGAAGTCGTGAAGCTCCACGAGAACGGCATTCGCTTCAAGGTCGCCGGCGATCTCCGGCGGTTCGACCACCGCATCCGCGAGTTGATCACCGAGGGCGAGGCGCTCACCGCCGCGAACTCGACGCTGACGCTGACAGTGGCCGCGAACTATGGCGGGCGGTGGGATATTGCGCAGGCTGCCCGGCGTTACTTCGCTGCGCATCCCGAGGCCTGCCGTGACGGCAGCACTTTCACGCCTGAGGCGATCGAGCCGTTTCTGGCGATGGCGTACGCACCTGAGCCCGATCTCTTCATCCGCACCGGCGGCGAGCAGCGCGTTTCGAACTTTCTGCTGTGGCAACTCGCGTATACGGAACTCTATTTCACGCCAATGTTGTGGCCCGATTTCGATGCTGCCGCCTTCGACACTGCGATTGCATGGTATCGCGAACGTGAGCGGCGATTCGGTCGGACCAGCGAACAGGTGGCGGCTGCGCAGGGCGCATGACGGCGGCTGCCCGCTACTGCCTATCGCCCGCCATGCTCGGAACGCGCATTCTCACCGCGCTCATCCTGATTCCGCTCGTACTGGCGGCGCTGTTCTTCCTGCCACCGTTTGGCTGGGGCACCGCGGCTCTCGCCGCTATCGCCGTGGCGGCCGTCGAGTGGGCGAAACTGGTGGGGTTGCGACGTCGTCGCCAAGCACTGTTTGCGGCGTGCGTGGTCGCGATCGGCGCTGTGGCGATGCTTGCGCCGGCGGCCGGGTTCGGCGCCGGCGGCTGGCCGACGCGGGTGCTGCTGGCACTTTGCGGCCCCGCGCTCGTTTTCTGGATTCTCGTGGCGCCCGGCTGGCTCCGCTCCAGATACGAGCCCAAGTCGGCGGCGGCAATGGCGACAATTGGGGCCGTCGTGCTGATTGGCGCCTGGGCGGCGGTCGTGCAATTGCAGGCACGAAGCCCTTGGCTCGTGCTCGCGGCGATGGCGATCGTGTGGATCGCGGACACGGCGGCGTATTTTGCCGGCCGCGCATTTGGCCGACGGAAGCTCGCGCCTGCCATCAGCCCCGGCAAGACGTGGGAAGGTGTTTACGGTGCACTCATTGCGATCGCCGTGTACGCGCTCGTGCTGGTGCCAATCGCGCAGCGCGCTGGCTACGCGTCCGACATCACGGGGGTGGCGGTCGCGCTGTGGGTTGTCGTGGCGCTCGGATTGGTATGGTTATCGATCGTGGGTGATCTTGTCGAATCGTTGTTGAAACGTCATGCCGGGGTCAAGGACAGTGGCAAGGTGCTGCCGGGACATGGCGGCGTCCTCGACCGGATCGATGCGTTGCTGTCCGCGATGCCGGCGGCGGCGTTGCTTGCGCAGGGGTTCTTGAAGTGAGACAGGTCAGCTTGCTTGGGGCGACGGGTTCGATTGGCGATTCGACGCTCGACGTGATCGCGCGTCATCCAGACCGCTATCAGGTGGTCGCGCTCGCCGCGCATCGGCGCTGGGACAAGCTCGCGGATCTTTGCCGCCGCCATCGTCCACGCCTCGCAGCTCTTCTCGACGTCGACGCCGCGCGCTCACTTGAACGTGCATTGGCTGGCGCCGGCCTTCCGACGCGGGTTGTCGGCGGAGAAGACGGGCTGCTCGCGGCGGCCGCGCTTCCCGAGGCGGACACCGTGCTTGCGGCAATTGTCGGCGCAGCAGGGCTTGCGCCGACGCTCGCCGCCGCGCGCGCCGGCAAACGGATTCTGCTCGCCAACAAGGAAGCGCTGGTGATCGGCGGTGCGGCCTTCATGGAAGCCGTCGACGCCGGTGGCGCGACGCTGTTGCCGATCGACAGCGAGCACAATGCGATCTTCCAATGCCTGCCGTTGCATCACAAGCGCAATCTGTCGGCCATCGGCGTTCGCCGCATTCTGCTGACAGCCTCGGGTGGGCCATTTCGGACACGCCTGCCGCGCGAGCTCTCCTGGGTGACGCCGGACGAAGCGTGCGCGCACCCGAACTGGGTCATGGGCCGCAAGATCAGCGTGGATTCGGCGACGATGATGAACAAGGGACTCGAGGTGATCGAAGCGCACTGGCTGTTCGGTGCGCCGCGAAACGCGATCGAGGTCGTGATCCATCCACAAAGCGTCATCCATTCGCTGGTCGAATACGTTGACGGAAGCGTGCTCGCCCAACTCGGCCACCCCGATATGCGCACGCCGATTGCCCAGGCGCTTGCGTTTCCCGACCGCATCGATGCAGGAGTCGATGCGCTTGAGCTCGCGCGCCACGGTCCCCTCACGTTCGAAGCGCCGGATCCCGAGCGCTTCCCGTGTCTCGCTCTAGCCTACAGTGCGCTCGATGCCGGGGGCACGGCACCGGCGGTCCTCAATGCGGCGAACGAAGTAGCGGTCGCCGCGTTCCTCGATCGTCGCATTCGTTACACCGACATTGCCGCCGCGTGCGGCGAAGCGCTCATGCGACTGCCGGCGCGTCCGGTGCGCTCGCTCGGCGATGCGCTCTCGGCCGATGCCGAAGCTCGTGCGGCGACGCGCGCCTGGCTCAAGCTTCCCGCCCAATCCTTGTTGCCTGCCGCGTGATGGACATCCTGCAGAAGTTGCTTGCGTTTCTCGTCGTCCTCGGCGTGCTCGTCGTGTTTCATGAGCTCGGCCATTTCTGGGTTGCGCGGTTGATCGGCGTCAAGGTGCTGCGATTCTCGGTCGGATTCGGGCGCGTCATCTGGTCGCGGCGTTTTGGACCCGATCGCACCGAATGGGCGTTGTCCGCCGTTCCGCTCGGCGGTTATGTGAAGATGGCCGACGAACGCGAGGGCGATGTCGCGGATGCCGACCTTCCACGCGCGTTCAACAGGCAGAGCGTCGGCAAGCGGATCGCCATCGTCGCCGCGGGCCCGATCGCCAATCTCTTGCTTGCGGTGCTTTTGTTCGCCGGCACCTACGTCGTCGGCGTTCCGGGGCAGGTCGCGCTGCTTGCATCCCCGGCGGCCGGTACGGCGGCGGCGGCGGCCGGCATCCGCGATGGCGATCGCGTGACGGCAGTCGACGACACGCCGGTGCAAAGCTTCCAGGATCTGCGCTGGCGGCTGCTTCGCGCGTCGGGCCACGCTGATGCCGCGCTCACCGTCGAGCGTCCCGACGGCTCGAGCGCGACGCGGGTCATGTCGTTGTCGGCGCTCGCATCGACGGAATGGGAAGGCGATTTCATGCCGCTCCTCGGCCTTACCGCCGATCTCGGCGCACCGGTGATCGACCAGGTGATCGAAGGCAAGCCCGCGGCGCGCGCCGGCCTCAAGGCGGGCGACCGAATCGTTGCAATCGACGGCGTTGCGGTCAGCTCGCCCGCCGATGCCGCGAGCCGAACCAACGCGAAACCCGCGGCGGCATTGACATTTCGCATCGCGCGCGACGGCGCCGAATTCGACGCGCCATTCACCACCGAAGCCGTGGAGCAGGCCGGGCGCCGCGTTGGCATCGCCGGCGTTCATCTCCGTGTCGACCCGGCGACCGCATCGAGGCTCGGGATAACCGTCCGCTATGGAATCTTCGATGCGCTCGTTCAGGGTGCGAAGAAAACCTGGGATCTTTCCGTCTTCACGCTCAAGGTGCTGGGACGTGTGCTTATCGGTCAGGCGTCGCTCAAGAACATCAGCGGGCCCATCACGATGGCCAATTTCGCCGGGCAGTCCGCGCAGGCCGGCGCGCTCGCGTTTGTCGGTTATCTCGCGCTCATCAGTATCAGCCTCGGGGTGCTCAACCTGCTGCCCGTTCCGCTTCTGGATGGCGGGCATTTGCTGTATTATTTCGCCGAATTGCTGAAGGGCAGTCCCGTTTCCGATCGCGCTTTCGAGGTCGGCCAGCGCATCGGCATCGCGGTGCTGGCGATGTTGATGGCGCTGGCGTTCTTCAATGACCTCTCCCGCCTGTTTTAGTCTCCCGCTTCGGAAATCCCGCGCGCAAAAACCGGCGCGAAACGACGCATTTCACCGTTGCGGCGCGCGCGCCTGCCCCTGCTCTTCGTTTCGTGCTGCTTCGCGCATTGTGCCGTCTTCGCCGGCTTTGCAGTGACGGCTGGGGCTGCGTTGCACGATCGTTGCAAGCCAGTTCCGCAACGGGAAACGCACGGCGACAGGCGCTGCGGTTCCCGCTTTCTGGGGATCGCCACAATGCTGCTGGCGATGCTTACCGGGCTCGCCTCGCCGGCGGCGCACGCTTTCGATCCGTTCACCGTGCAGGACATCCGTGTCGAGGGCGTGCAGCGTACCGAGGCGGGCACGGTATTCTCCTATCTGCCGATCAAAGTCGGCGACAGGGTCGACGACGCAAAGGCCGCCGCCGCGGTGAAGGCCCTTTTCGCAACCGGCTTCTTTCGCGATGTACGCCTCGAGGTTCAGGGCGGCGTATTGATCGTCTTCGTCCAGGAACGGCCGACGATCAGCAAAATCGATATCACGGGCAACAAGGAATTCGAAACCGAGACCCTCAAGAAGGCATTGAGCTCCATCGGACTGGCGGAAGCGAAAATCTTCGACCGTTCGGCGCTCGATCGCGCCGAACAGGAAATGAAGCGCCAGTACATAACGAAAGGCAAATACGCGGCGCAGGTCACCACCACTGTCACGCCGCAGGAGCGCAATCGCGTCGCGGTGAACTTCACCATCGTCGAAGGCGACTCCGCGAAGATCGCCCGCATCAACATCGTCGGCAACAAGGCGTTCAGCGAGGCGCAGCTACTGAACGAGATGCAGCTCACTACGCCCGGCTGGACGACCTGGTACACGAAGAACGATCAATATTCGAAGCAGAAGCTTTCCGCCGACCTCGAGACCATCCGCAGCTTCTACCAGAACCGTGGCTATCTGGAATTCAATGTCGAGTCGACACAGGTCTCGATCACGCCGGACAAGGAAGATATCTATATCACGGTCAACATCACCGAGGGTGAGCCGTTCACCGTGACGGACGTGCGGCTTGCTGGCGATCTTCCGATTGCAGGCGACGAGCTCGGGCGGCTCATTTCCATCCGGACCGGTGAGATCTATTCCAGGGAAAGGCTGCAGGCGACCGCGAAGGGAATCAGCGATCGCCTGGGCACCGAGGGGTACGCGTTCGCCAACGTCAACATCGTTCCCGAGATCGACCGCGAGAAGCATCAGGCCGCTTTCGTCGTGTACGTCGACCCGGGGCGGCGTGTGTATGTCCGCAAGATCAATATAAGCGGCAACGCGAGGACGCGCGACGAAATCATCCGGCGGGAGATGCGCCAGCTCGAGAGCGCGTGGTACGACGGCGCGCGGCTCGATCGCTCGAAGGTCCGCATCAAGCGCCTCGGCTATTTCGACGACGTCAACATCGAGACGCCACCGGTCTCCGGAACGACGGATCAGGCCGATGTCGACGTCGTCGTCACCGAGAAAGCCACGGGCAGCCTGCAAGCGGGCGTTGGCTACTCGAGTTCGGACGGTCTCGTGCTAAGCGGCTCCGTCTCGCAGCAGAACATCTTCGGCACTGGCAACGCACTGACCGCGGCGGTCAACACGAGCAAGGTGAATCGGACGATCTCGCTACTATTCCTCGAGCCTTACTGGACCGTCGACGGCGTGTCGCGCACGCTCGAGGCGTACTACAGAACAACCGACCCCGGCTCGCTCTCGATCTCACAGTATGGGTCGACGACGGTGGGGGGCGCGGTCGGTTTCGGCGTGCCCATCAGCGAGACGGACCAGATCAACTTCGCCATGCGCTACGAGCATACCGATCTGTCGCTATTCGACAACAGCCCGCCCCTCTATTACGAATTCGTCCGCGACTTCGGTTCGTCGACCAACAGCTTCATCCTGTCGGCAGGATGGTCGCGTGACACCCGGGACGACATCATCTATCCTACGAAGGGGACGCTGCAGAGCGCACTGGGCGAGGTCGGCTTCGGCGATCTCGAATACTACAAGCTCAACTACCTGATCCAGAACTTCTGGCCGATCTACGGGGATTTCGTCCTGATGCTGCGCGGCGACGCGGGATATGGCGATGGTTACGGCGGCAAGCCGCTTCCATTCTTCAAGGCGTTTTATGCAGGCGGCGTTGGTTCGGTCCGCGGTTACGACACGGCCTCGCTGGGCCCGAAGGACATCTATGGCAACGCAACCGGCGGCAAGCGCAAGATCGTCGGCAATGCCGAATTGTTCTACCCTGTCCTCAAGGGGGACAAGTCGGTGCGCTTGAGTGTCTTTTTCGATGCCGGCCAGATCTACGTCAACGGAAACCTCGAACCGCTCTACGAATCGTTCCGCTACTCGGCTGGCGTGGGGCTCGCGTGGAATTCTCCCGTCGGCCCTCTCAAGTTCAGCTATGGCATACCGCTCAACGATCAGCCTGGCGACAAGATCCAGCACTTTCAATTCCAGGTCGGCACCGTCTTCTAAAGAGAACGGCGGCCGCCCGCATGTGGAGACGTTCGTGAACCGCAATGCCCGTTACATGATGGCCGCCGTCGCTGCCTCCGCGCTGCTCGTCGGAGCCCCGGCCGCGACCGCGCAGGCCGCCGACTACAAGATCGGTTTCGTCAATACGGAGCGGCTGTTCCGCGATGCCGCGCCGGCGAAGCGCGCACAGCAGAAGCTCGAAAAGGAGTTCGCTGCGCGCGACGCCGAAATCCAGAAGCTCGCAAAGCAGGTCCGCGATCTGCAGGCGCTGCTCGAGAAGGACGGCATCACGATGGCCGAGGCCGAGCGCCGCAATCGCGAACGCGATCTCGCCAATCTGTCGCGCGATCTCACGCGCTCGCAACGGGAGTTCCGCGAGGATCTGAACCTTCGGCGCAACGAGGAGTTCGCATCCGTCCAGGATCGCGCGAACAAGGTGATCCAGCAGATCGCCGAGGCGGAGAAGTTCGACCTCATCATCCAGGACCCGGTCGTCTACGCGAGCCAGAAGATCGACATCACCGAAAAGGTGATCAAGGCGCTCGCCGACAAGTAAGCGCGCCGGCATCTTCCGCAAGCGTTGCGCGCCCATGCTCCTGTCCGAACTCGCGGCCCGCACGGGGGCGACGCTTGCCGGAGACGGCAATGTCGACATCGTGCGCATGGCCACGCTCGAGGACGCCGGCCCCGGCGCCATCGCATTCCTCGCCAATCCGAAATACCACGGTCAGCTCGCGTCCACACGTGCGGCAGCCGTGATCGTGGCGCCGGAATTCGCAGTCGAAACGGCGCTGCCCAAGCTTCTCAGCGGCAACCCGTATGCGACCTACGCGAAGGTGGCGACGATCCTGTACCCGCCTTCTGTCGTGAAACCGGGTGTCCATCACACGGCGATCATCGGCGACGGCGCGCTTGTCGCCGCGTCCGCGTCCGTGGGGGCTTACGCGGTCATCGGTGCACGCGCAACCATCGGCGGGAGGGTGCGGATCGGGGCGGCATGCTTGATCGGCGACGACGCGGCCATCGGCGACGACGCGCTGCTCCATGCGCGCGTCACGGTTTACGACGGGTGCACCATCGGCGCCCGGACCATCATCCACAGCGGGGCGATCATAGGCGCCGACGGCTTCGGGATGGCAGAGGAAGGGGGCCGCTGGCTCAAGATTCCGCAGGTAGGCGCAGTGGTGATCGGCGCCGACGTCGAAATCGGCGCCAACACGACGATCGACCGTGGCGCAATCGGCGATACCGTGATCGAGGATGACGTGAAGCTCGATAACCAGATTCAGATCGGGCACAACTGCCGGATCGGTGCGCACACGGCGATCGCCGGATGCACGGGAATCTCGGGCAGCGTGCGAATCGGCAGGAACTGCAAGATCGGCGGCGCGGCGATGATCGCCGGTCATCTGTCGATCGCGGATGGCGTCATGATCAGCGCGGGGACGGGCATCATGGGATCGATCGATGCACCGGGTGTCTACACCGGCATCTTCCCGATGATGCCGCACCGCGACTACAAACACGTTGCGGTCGCCATGCGACGACTGGCCTCAGTCTCGGATCGCCTCAAAGCGCTCGAGCGGGCCGCATCGGGCGCCAAGAAAGGAGAGGACGGCGAATGAAGGAAAGCGCTGCGGTGGGCATGGACCTCCTCGAAATCATGGAATATCTCCCGCATCGCTATCCGATGCTGCTTCTCGATCGCGTCACGGCGCTGGAGCCGGGCAAATCGATTCGCGGTCTCAAGAACGTCACGATGAACGAGCCGTTCTTTCCCGGCCATTTTCCGGATTACCCGGTCATGCCGGCGGTATTCGTCATCGAAGCGCTGGCGCAGCTCGCGTCGATCCTCGCGTGGCGAACGGTCGGCGCTAAACCGGGTGGCGGAGCGAATATCTTCTTTGCAGCCATCGACAATGCGCGTTTTCGGCGGATGGTAAGGCCGGGCGACCAGCTCGTTCTGGAGGCCGTGCTGCAGCGGCAGGTCCGCGGCATCGGCAAGTACGGCGTGCGCGCCACCGTGGACGGCGAAGTCGTTGCCGAGGCCGACCTGATGGCGGCCATGCGAACACCCGCAGACGCGGGAAAGGAACGCTGAGGTGCCGCGCATTCATTCGACGGCGCAGGTCGATGCCGGAGCGAAGCTCGCCGACGATGTCGAGGTCGGGGCGTTCTCGGTCGTCGGGTCGAACGTCGTCCTCGGTGCCGGCACCGTCATCGGTCCGCATGCGGTAATCACCGGCAGAACGACGATGGGCGCGCGCAACCGCGTCTTCCAGTTCAGCTCGATCGGGGAAATACCGCAGGACCGAAAGTATGGCGGCGAGCCGACGACGACGATCATCGGCGACGACAACGTGATCCGCGAATACGTGTCGATTCACGCGGGAACGGCGCTCGACCGCGGATCGACTGATATCGGCAACGGAAACCTGCTTCTTGCCTATGTTCATGTGGCGCACGATTGCGTCATCGGCAACAACACGACGTTCTCCAACAATGCGCAGCTCGCGGGCCACGTGCACATAGGCGATTGGGTGGTGCTGGGCGGCTTCACCGGAGTGCATCAGCGCGTGCGCATCGGCGCTCACGCGCTGGTCGGCGGCGGCTCGGTCGTGCTGCAGGACGTGCCGCCCTTCGTCACGGTGCAAGGATATCCGGCGAAACCGCACGGCACGAACAACGAAGGGCTGCGCCGTCGCGGCTTTACGCCAGAGGACATCCTGGCCGTGCGCCGCGCGTACAAGACGCTCTATCGCGAAGGTTTCGCCCTCGACGACGCGAAGGCAGCCCTCGCGGCTGCCGCGGAGGCCGCGCCGGTGCTGCGTCCCATCATCGATTTCCTTGCCGCGTCGACACGCGGCATCGTCCGCTGATTCACCGGAAAAACGCGCGGGCGATCATGGAAGACCGCGCCCGCTCCGGCAACATCACAGTCGGTATCGTGGCCGGAGAGGCATCCGGCGACGCCCTCGCGGCGATGCTGATCGACGCGGTCCGTGCCCGCATCCCTAACGTCCGCTTCGTCGGTATCGCGGGACCAAAAATGCTGACCGCCGGGTGCGAGGCCTGGCATCCGCTCGAGGCGTTGTCGGTTGCCGGCTTTACCGAGGTCATCGCCCGGCTGCCCGAAATTCTCGCGATACGGCGCGCTCTCGCACGACGTCTTCTCGCCGATCGGGTGCCGATGTTCATCGGTGTCGACGCGCCTGATTTCAACCTCGCTCTCGAGCGCAAGCTGAAGCGCCGCGGCGTGCGCACGATCCATTTCGTCAGCCCGTCGGTGTGGGCATGGCGGCGCGGGCGGGTGGCGACGATCGGCCGCGCCGTCGACCGGATCCTCGCGTTGTTCCCTTTCGAGCCGCCCATCTACGAAAAAGCGGGAGTGCCGGTCACCTTTGTCGGACATCCGCTTGCACAGGAGGCGGCGACGCTCGCGTCAAAGCGCGAGGCGCGCGAACAGCTGAAGCTCGGCATTGCCCAGCCGGTGTTCGCGCTACTGCCCGGCAGCCGCATTGCCGAGCTTGAGTTGCACGGTGATCTCGTGCTGCAGACGGCCGCGATGCTTCATGCGGCGCGCCCGGAAGCGAGGTTTCTCGTCCCGCTCGCGACTCGATCCACCCGTGATCGATTCGATGCGGCGCGCTATCGCCTCGGCCTTGACAAGCTGCCGCTGACGCTTCTCTATGGCCACGCGACCGATGCGCTGCGCGCGGCGGACGTCGGCATCGTCGCATCGGGAACGGCAACGCTCGAGGCGGCGCTCGCCCGCTGCCCGCACGTGATCTTCTACCGCGTGAGCGCGGTGACCGCCGGCATCGTCCGTCGGCGGATCCTGGTCCCATGGGTCGGCTTGCCCAACGTGCTCGCCGGAAGGTTCGTCGTTCCCGAGCTCCTGCAAGAGGCTGCAACCGTCGAGAACCTCGCGCAAGCTGCGCTCAATCTGTACGATGACACGATCACGCGACGGCGCCTCGAAGCGTTGTTCGCGGAATTCGGGCGAGCGCTTTGCGCAGACACCGGGCCGCTCGCTGCGGAGGCCGTCGCGCTGGAGCTCCGCGCCGCGGGATTCGAGTGCTGAGATGGTTGTCCTCCTGATCGCAGGCATTGATGAAGCGGGGCGTGGACCGCTGGCTGGTCCGGTCGTCGCGGCGGCCGTCATTCTCGATCCCGAACGGCCGATCGACGGGCTCCGCGACTCGAAAGAGCTTTGCGAGCGCGAACGCGATCGACTCGCCATCGAGATCCGCACGCATTCTCTGGCGTGGGCGGTCGCCGAGGCCGGAGCCGACGAGATCGATCGGCTCAACATCCTGCAAGCCACGTTCGTCGCGATGCGCCGCGCCGTGACAGCCCTTCGCATCGCACCGGCAGAAGCACTCGTCGATGGCAACCGGTGCCCGGCGCTGCCATGTCCCGTACGCGCAGTCGTCGGCGGTGACCGCAGCATCGCCGCGATTTCGGCTGCCTCGATCCTCGCCAAGACCGCGCGCGATCAAAAGCTCAACGAGCTCGACAACCAATACCCCGCCTACGGCTTCGCACACAACAAAGGATACGGAACGCCAGGGCATCTGGCGGCGTTGGCGAGGCACGGCCCGTGCCCGGCACATCGGCGGAGCTTCGAGCCGGTCAGACAACCGTCATTCGACTTCTGAGCGTCGGCCCCTCCACCTGCATCACACTGCTACTGCCTGATTTCGCTCCAGTATTCGAAGTGGGCAGCGTCGACGTGCGATACGCGATACTCGACGGGAACGTCGTTGTACGCGATTGCCACGCGCCGGATTGCGAGCAGGGGTGCTCCTGGCGCCACCTCAAGGTGCCTCGCGATCTCGGCGTCGGCCACGACCGCACGCAGGCGCTCGCTCGTGCGCACGACGGAGATCCCATACGCCTCCTGATAGAGGTTGTAGATCGTCGACGGCCGGGTTCGGAACTGTTTTTCGGTCAGGCTTGCGAATCGCACCACCGAGAGCGTGATGTCGTCGACGATGGCAGGTCGTCCGGCGAGTCGGAGCAGGTTGCGGATGCGAATGACCGGGTCGCCAGGAGCAAGCTCCAGCGCCTCCGCCGCTGCGCGATCGGCCTTGCCGCGGTTGAACGCAAGAAGCCCGACGTCGGGATATTCCTTCGGTCCTTCCAGCGGCACGACGTGGAAGAAATAGAACAGCATTCGGTCGCGGTTGTGGCTCGCGACGAACGTGCCGCGGCCCTGCTGTCGGACCAGGATGTTCTCGGCGACGAGCTCGTCGATCGCCTTTCTCACCGTGCCGATGCTGATCCCGTAGCGCTTGGACAGGTGTCGTTCGGCGGGGATTGCGTCGCCCGGCGGCCATTCGCCGCGCGACAGCGACTCCATGATCCTCCGCTTGACCTCCTTGTAGAGCGGACCCGCCATCGGCACGCCCGGCGCGGGGGTCTCGAGACTCGAATCGGACATGAAAGGATTGCGAGGGATGAGTGGCTTGCTTACCCGGGAACCCGCCCCAGTGTAGTCAACGCCCGGGAATCATGCAAATCATCCAACTCATCTAGATGATCTAGTTGACTATGTACCGCCGTCCCGTTAGCATCGACGTTCGAACATCCCCGCCGTCGGCCAACGCGCTGGCCGCCCGCGCCGCAGGAGTGTCCCTATGATTCACTGCGTTCTGCACGACCCTAAAGACTCTGTCGCCGTCGTCGTGGTCGAAGGCGTTGCCGCGGGCTCGACCCTGACCGGCCTCATCCTCGATGAAGACCGGACGATCACGCTCCCATGCGTCCAGGACATTCCGCTCGGACACAAAGTAGCGCTTCGGGACATGGCGGTGGGTGACACCGTCATCAAATACGGAATCGACATCGGTAAAGTGGTGAAGCCGATCCGCAAAGGCGAACACGCGCACGTGCACAACATCAAGACCAAGAGATGGTGAGAGTTTGTGCCGCCTCGAGTGGAATCCGTGGCTCGCGATCATTCTTTGCGCGAGGCCGCACCTCGTTGGAGCGTCACGCTCATGCGTTACCGGCGCGACGCTCAACGGGCCGCGGCCCCGCGGCGACGTCGGCGCTTGGCGTAGTTTTACTGAATCTTTGGTGATCTGACATGGAATCTTCCTTCCTGGGTTACCGCCGCGAGAACGGCCGCGTCGGCATTCGCAACCACGTGGTCATCCTTCCAGTCGACGACCTGTCGAACGCAGCGTGCGAGGCGGTTGCGAACAACATCAAGGGCACGCTGGCCATTCCGCATCCGTACGGGCGACTGCAATTCGGCGCGGACCTCGACCTCCATTTCCGCACGCTGATCGGCACTGGTGCGAATCCGAACGTCGCGGCGGTGGTGGTGATCGGAATCGAGGACCAATGGACGAAAAAGGTGGCCGACGGCATCGCCGCTACCGGCAAGCCGGTCACAGGATTCGGCATCGAGCTTCACGGCGACCATGACACCATTCTGCGCGCTTCGAAGGCGGCGAAGGAGTACTTGCAATGGGCGAGCGAGCTCCAGCGCTCCCCTTGCGACGTCAAAGAGCTGTGGGTCTCGACCAAATGCGGCGAGTCCGACACGACGTCGGGTTGCGGCGCGAATCCGACAGTGGGTGACGCATTCGACAAGCTCTATGCGGCGGGAGCGACGCTCGTGTTCGGCGAGACGACCGAACTGACGGGCGGCGAGCAGATCGTCGCAGAGCGCTGCCGTGACGACAAGGTGCGGGCCGATTTCATGCGCGTGTTCGACCGCTATCAGGACGTCGTCAATCGGCACAAGACGAGCGACCTTTCCGATTCGCAGCCGACCAAAGGGAACATCGCCGGCGGCCTCACGACGATCGAAGAAAAAGCGCTTGGCAACATCCAGAAGATCGGAAAGAAGTGCGTCGTCGACGGCGTCCTCGACAAGGCCGAAGTGCCGTCCGGACCGGGGCTGTGGTTCATGGACAGCTCGTCGGCCGCCGCCGAAATGGTGACGCTGTGCGCGGCTGCGGGCTACGTGGTGCATTTCTTTCCCACCGGGCAGGGCAACGTGATCGGCAATCCGATACTGCCGGTCATCAAGATCTGCGCCAATCCGCGCACCGTACGCACCATGAGCGAGCACGTCGATGTCGACACGTCGGGCCTCTTGCAGCGCGCGATCACGATGAGCGATGCCGGGGACAGGCTCCTTGACATGATGTTCCGCACGGCGAATGGCCGGCTGACGGCTGCCGAGGCCCTCGGACACCGCGAGTTCGTGTTAACACGGCTCTACGAAAGCGCGTAGCGGCGTACGCGGAACATGGCGACGCTGCCCGATCTTGCCGCGGTCCGCGCCGCGCACGCGCGGATTCGTCCCCATGTCCTTCGCACGCCGGTGCTGACTTCGAGCTCGCTCGACGCGGAGATCAGGGCGCAGCTTTTCTTCAAGTGCGAGAATTTTCAGAAAATCGGTGCATTCAAGGCGCGCGGCGCAGCGAACGCCGTGTTCTCCCTCACCGATGACGACGCAAGACGCGGCGTGATCACGCATTCATCCGGCAACCACGGAGCAGCGCTTGCGTACGCGGCAGCGCGGCGCGGCATTCCCGCCTGGATCGTGATGCCGGACAACGCGGCGCAGGTCAAGCTCGATAACGTGCGCCGCCACGGGGGTACGGTTCATCTATGCCGCCCCACCATCGCCGCGCGGGAGGCGATGTGCGCCGAAGTTCAGGCGTTAACGGGCGCCACTTTGGTGCATCCGTTCGACGACGAGCGCGTGATCGCCGGGCAGGGCACGGCGGCGCTCGAGTTGCTCGATGAAATTCCGGAGCTCGACGCGATCATTGCACCGGTCGGCGGTGGCGGACTGTTGTCGGGCACTGCCATCGCGGCGAAAGCACTGCGTCCCGAGATCGAGGCGCATGGCGCGGAACCTGCAAATGCCGATGATGCCGCACGAAGTTTTCGCTCCGGCCGCGTCGAACCGGTCGCGGCGACGACCACCATCGCCGATGGCTTGCGAACCGCGCTCTCGCCGCGCACGCTGTCTGCTTTGCGCGCGCACGTGACGTCGATCGGCCTCGCGTCCGAAGCGGGCATCGTCCGGGCGATGCGAATGATGTGGGAGCGACTGAAGATCGTCGTCGAGCCCTCGGGGGCCGTGCCGCTCGCCTGCCTAATCGAACGGACGCTCGATCTGCGGGGGCGGCGTGTCGGTATCATTGTCAGTGGCGGCAACGTCGACCTTGATCACCTGCCGTGGCAGCAACAGGACCCAGGGAAAACGAAACTTTGAAGGCCGAGCATTTGCCGACGCCGAGCTACCCGCGCTTTCACCTGGCGTTCGCAACGCAGCCGTGAAGCGGAAGGCCCAACGCATTGTCATCGCCGAATTCATGGATGGCAGCGCGGTCGACGCGCTCGCGGGCGAGCACGACACGCTCTACGATCCCGGACTTGTGGATCGCGCGCCGGCACTCATGGCGGCGATCGCCGACGCCGATGCGCTGATCGTCCGCAACCGGACGCAGGTGAATCTTGCGTTGCTCGCGGCAGCGCCGAAGCTCCGCGTTGTCGGACGTCTCGGCGTTGGCCTCGATAACATCGACGTCGTGGCTTGCGCCAAACGCGGCATCGAAGTGATCCCCGCGACCGGCGCGAACGCGCTCGCTGTAGCGGAATACGTGGTCGCTACGGCAATGCTGCTGCTAAGGGGCGCGTACTTGGCGAGCGCGGAAGTCGGTGGCGGCGAATGGCCGCGCACACGGCTATCGAACGGGCGCGAGATCGCGGGCAAAACGCTCGGCGTCGTCGGCCTAGGCGGCATCGGTCGATTGACCGCGACCCTGGCGCGCGGACTCGGCATGCGGGTTGTCGGCTGCGATCCCGACCTCCCGCCGTCGTCTGCCGTCTGGGCGGAGGAGGGTGTGGCGTGCGCTGCGCTCGACGCGGTTCTGCGCGATGCCGACGTGGTGACGCTGCACGTGCCCGCCACACCTCGAACGCGGCATTTGATCGATGCGTCGCGGCTTGCCGCGATGAAGCCGGACGCGGTTCTGATCAACACGTCGCGCGGCGGCGTGGTCGATGAAGCGGCGCTCGCCTCGGCACTGCGTTCGGGGAAGCTCGCCGGAGCGGCGCTCGACGTTTTCGAGCTTGAACCGCTGCCCGCGGGCTCGCCACTCACCGACTGTCCCAATCTCATCCTGACGCCGCATATCGCAGGCGTGACGCGCGAATCGAACGCGCGCGTGTCGACGATGATTGCGACGCGAGTTGCCGAGTTCCTGGCCGCACGCTGAGGCGCCGACATGCCTGCCTTTACACTTGCCGATCTCGAAGCTCTCGCTCGCCGGGCGCTCGAGCGCGCGGGTGCCGCTCCGGCAATGGCGGAGGCCACCGCCCGCGCACTGGTGCACGCGGATGCTAGAGGGATCGCATCGCACGGCGTCGCGCGGATCGCCCAATACGCAACCCATCTCGGCAATGGGCGCGCCGACGGTTCGGCACAACCGATGATCGTGAAGTCGAAGGGAGGCGCCGTCCTCGTCGATGCGCGCTGCGGACTCGCCTTTTTGGCGTGCGCGCTCGCGGTCGACGAAGCGATTACGCGTGCGCGAGTGCATGGCGTCGCTTTTGCCGGAGTAACGAATAGCCATCACTTCGGGGTCGCGGCGTACCATCTGGCGCCCATCGCCAACGCGGGATTCATCGGCCTCGCCTTGGGCAACTCACCCGCGGGCATGGCGGTCGCCGGCGGCCGGCGGGCGCTGCTTGGAACCAATCCCATCGCGGCTGCATTCCCGCGCCGCGACGGTGCGCCACTCGTCATCGATCTCTCGCTTTCGGAAGTCGCGCGCGGCAACGTGATGGTCGCAGCCAAGGAAGGCCGGTCGATCCCACCGGGATGGGCGCTCGACCGCGACGGCAATCCGACGACCGATCCGAAGGCTGCGCTCGAGGGATCGATGCTGCCCATGGGAGGAACCAAGGGTGCGATGCTGGCACTCGTGGTCGAGTTGCTGGTGACGGCGCTTACCGGTGCATCGATTGGGTTCGAGGCGAGCTCGTTATTCGTCGACGAAGGCAATCGCCCGCGCCTCGGCCAGGCCTTTCTGGCGCTTGATCCCGACGCGCTTGCGGGCCGCGAAGTCTATCTCGAACGGATCGAGACACTGATCGACGAAATGGAAAAGGATGAAGGGGTGCGCCTGCCGGGATACCGTCGCGACGCGCTGGCAGCGCGAGCAGCCGTGGCGGGCGTCGAAATTCCGCAGGCTATCGCCGACGATCTGCGGCGGCGCGCCGGCGAAAAGCAATGACGAGACATCGCGGCACCTCGCTGCTGCTCAATGTCGCGCATGCGCTCGACCACATGTTCCTGCTTGTCTTCGCGACCGCCATCGGCGCGATCGCCGCTGCGTTCGGCATGGCACGCTGGGAAGACCTGATGCCGTATGGCGTCGGGGCGTTCGCGTTGTTCGGCCTCGGCTCGCTGCCGGCGGGTCGGTTGGGCGATCATTGGGGACGCCGGAGGATGATGCTCGTGTTCTTCTTCGGGATGGGCGCGTCGATGCTGCTGATCGCGCTCACCCAGGGCCCATGGCAGCTCGCCGGTGCGATGACGTTGATGGGCGCGTTCTCGTCCATCTACCATCCGGTCGGCATCCCGATGCTCGTG
This sequence comes from uncultured beta proteobacterium, assembly GCA_963724975.1. GTDB lineage: Bacteria > Pseudomonadota > Gammaproteobacteria > Burkholderiales > Casimicrobiaceae > CAIWHR01. The sequence goes on from CAVRXB010000011.1 coordinate 375,301, forward strand.
CGCGAGTCGCCCCGTCCCGGTCTCACCATCGGCGTCAACGGGCTTGCCGGCAATCTGGGCGTCGCCCTCGCGGCGATCACGACCGGATTTCTTGTGAAGTACGCCGGTTGGCGTGCCGCATTCGCCGTGCCCGCCCTGGTGGCGTTCGCCTGTGGCGTGGTATTCGCGCGCGTTGCCCCGGACGAGTCCACGCCGCCCGCGCGCCGCGCGGCGACGCAGGAGGCGCTGCCGACGCGCCTCTTTGCACACATCTTCGCCGTGGTGACCGTCGCGTCGATCACGTCGGGCCTGCTGTTCAATTTCACGACCAACGGCAACGGCGAACTCCTGCGCGAACGCTTTGCCGGGATCACTGCGGATCCCGCGCTGCTAGGCGTGCTGCTCGCGCTCGTCTACATGGTGGGAGCGCTCGCGCAAGTGCTCGTCGGCTCGCTGATCGATCGTGTGCCGCTGAAGACGCTCTATCTCGGCATCGTCGCCTGCCAGGTGCCGCTGTTTGCGCTGGCGGCCGCGGCCCAGGGCTGGACGCTCTATGCGCTAATGGTGGGATTCATGGTCGTGGTGTTCGGCGCGATTCCGTTCACCGATGCGATGATCGTCCGTTACGTCGACGACCGCATGCGATCGCGCGTGTCCGGCATGCGGCTCGCCGTCGCGTTTGGCGTAAGTTCGCTTGCCGTGTGGGCGCTCGGTCCGCTCGTCAAGGCGGGTGGCTTTCGGACGCTGCTTCTCACGATGGCGGCGATTGCCCTCGCGACTTCGATCGCGGTTGCGCTGCTGCCGCGCGCTGCGCCGCGCAAGGATCGGGCGGTCACGGTCGTCGAGTTGCAGCAATTGCCTCCCGCAGCAGATTGAAAACGCCCGGTGCCGCAGCGATGACTTCGCTCGCGCGCAGAAAATCCGTGCCCCCCGCGAAATCGCCCACGCGGCCGCCGGCTTCCTTGATCAGCAGTGCGCCCGCGGCAATATCCCAGGGCTTCAGGCTCGTCACCCAGAAGCCATCGAGACGGCCCGCGGCAACATAGGCAAGATCGAGCGCCGGGGCGTCCGCGCGGCGGAGTCCCGGGCAGCGCGCAACGAGCCCGTTGAAGAGGGGAAGGTATGCGGCCATCTCCCTGCTCTGTCGCTGCGGAAACACGGTGCCCACAAGGGCGTTCTCGAGTGCCATGCAACTCGATGTGCGAATGGGCGCGCCGTTTTGTTGCGCCCCTTTTCCGCGAATCGCGGTGTAGAGCTCGTCATGCATCGGATCGAAAACGACCGCATGCGTGATCTCGGTTCCGTGGGCGAGCGCGACGGAGATGGCGAAATACGGGTAGCCATGGGCGAAGTTCGCGGCGCCGTCGAGCGGATCGATGATCCACTTGAACCCCGCCCGATCGCGCGCTCCCTCGATGTGACCGGATTCCTCGCCGAGGATCGCATGCTCGGGGAAGGCCGCCCGAATCGTCGCGACGATCGCGTTTTCCGCTTCGTTGTCGGCTGCAATCGCAATGTCGCCATGTTCCTTGGCGTGCGACGGCAATCGCTTCAAGTCACGTGCCGCATCGACGATGACCGATCCTGCGCGGCGTGCGGCGCGAACGGCGACGGCGAGGACGGGGTCGTTGATCATGGCCTGTGGAACCGCAGCTGCAGGCGCATTCTACTGCGGCGGCCTCGGATCTTCGTGCCTGGGCGTTGGGGGATGGTAGCGAGCCAGGTAGGCGCGATCGATCCGTTCCTTCAGCCGCCACACTCGCTCGCCCTCGGACATGACGGGTCCCCACGAGGCGACCGCGTATCGCGGACCGGTCGTGATGACCGACAACCGGCTTTGCCGCGGCTTCGAGACCACGAGCGGTTCATGATGGGCCGCATGGCGCAGATTCGCCGCCAGCGCAGCGCCTTCGCGTGCGGGAGTGAGGCCCGCTTGTCGCGACACCGTACCGTCCTGGGTTGCGCAGTCGCCGACCGCGAACACGAACGGATCGGACACCGACTGCAGCGACGCGTTGACGCGAACGAATCCGTTTGGGTCGCACGCAAGGTTCGACGCGGCGAGCCACGGCGCGCCTGCTGCCGATGTCGCCCACACGATGCGATCGGCGGCAATGCGCCGTCCCGCCGCGGTGGTCAATCCGCCCCGCATGACGGAAGCGACAGCGCCACCCGTGTGCAGCACGACATCGCGTGCAACCAGAATTTTTCCCAGCCGCTTGCGTACCGCGGGGATGTGCTCGTGCAGGACGCGCGGCGCTTCGGTGATCAGAGCGAAGCGTGGAGCACTCTCGCCCAGGGCGCAGGCGAGTCGAAACTGCATGGCGAGCAACAGTTCGATGACGGCGGCACCGCCGCCTACGACGGCCACAGCACCCACTTCGCCAGCGGCAGCGTCGGCCTGGAGCTTCGTCCATCCCGCCAGGAAACGATTGGTGGGGTGAAGCGGCAATGCATGCTCGCGCGCGCCCGGTATCGACTGATTCGGAGAGGGTCCGATGTCGAGCGACAGGAGGTCGAACGGCTCGACGCCACCTTCGGCAAGACGGACGATCCGCGTGTAGAGGTCGAGCTCGACGGCGCGATCACAGAGGAATCGCGCGCGCGCCCACCGTGCGAGTGATGGCAGATCGACATGCGATGCCGCGATCTCGTGATGTCCGGCGATGATGCCGGGCAGCATCGCGGAATACGGGCATAGCGCGTTCGGGCTTGCCAGCGTGATCTCGATGCCCGCTTCAGGCTTCTGCGCAAACCGTCGCAGCACCTCGAGATGCCCTTGGCCAGCCCCGATCAACAGGATTCTGCGCTGCGGCATCGCATTATTACCCGACTTTCATCCGCAGCATCATCCCGCCGTCCTCGTGCTCGAGGTTGTGGCAATGAAACATCCAGGTCTGCGTCCCCGGAAACGGATGGCGAAAATCGATTGCGATCCGTACCGATTCACCCGGCCAGACAAGGACGGTGTCCTTCGCTCCCAGGTCGGTCGCGAGGCGTCCCGCCTTGTCGACGACGAGGGGCGAGAGTGCTTCCGGACTCGTTTCGCGCTCGAGGACGCGGAACTGGAATCCATGGAGGTGCATCGCGTGCGGCATGCTCGTATGGTAGTTGCGCAGGAGCCAAGTCTCGGTTGCATCGCGTTTCACCTCGATCGGCGTTTCGTTCATCGCGAACACACGGTCGTTGATGCGCCATTTTCCCTTTGCGAAGCCGAAGCGAAACGCGCGCTCCTGTCCGTCAACGACAACCGGCGACTCGAGCGGCGACAAACGTGCGGGAACCGTTCCGCGCCAAACCGTTCGCTCGCGGACACGCAACGCTAGGAGTTGGCGTGGGCGGCCTTCGGGCCACGGTGCAGCGCCGGTCGCTGCCTGCTCGCTCGACGGCGGGGAATGCTCCGCATGCGAATGCACATGTTCGGTCGCCGCGGCCCCCGCAGTGGCCGGCGCTTCGAAGTGCATCGGATCGAAGGCGCGCGTTTCCAGCACGATCGCGTCCCCGATGTTCGAGCCGGAGAGATCGAGCAGAATATCGATCCGCTCCGCCGTAGAGAGAAAGCATTCTTCGCAACGAAGCGGCGCAGCGAGCAATCCGCCATCGGTGCCGAGCAGCGTGAATGCGACGGGCTGGCCCGCCGCGTCCGTGAATCCCAACCGGTAGGTGCGGGCGTTCGACGCGTTCAGGATCCGAAAACGGTACGGGCGCGTCGCGACGTCTAGATGAACGTCGCAACCGCCGTTGACGGTCGCGATGTTACCGAGGAACCCGTGGTGAAGATCGGCGGCGTCCGGTGCGTAGGCTCCCGGGCGGCGGTCCTGCAGGACCAGGGGAATATCTGTTTGGCCCCACTTCACGTCGAGCGCGCTGCGCAATGCGCGCTCCTCGGCGTCGTCGACCCTGATCAATCCGAACATTCCGCGATAGGTCTGGCCGGCGGTGAGCCCATGCGGGTGCGGGTGATACCAGTAAAGGCCGGCACGTGCGCGAACCGTGAAATCGTACGAATAGCGACCGCGAGGCGGGACAAGTACCATGCCGGCGCCGTCGTTCGCGGTGTCGACTGTGAGGCCGTGCCAATGGACGATCGTCGGTTCGTCGAGTGCGTTCGCGAGCTCGAGCCGTGCGCGCTCCCCTGATTCGAACACCAGCGTTGGATTGCGAAAGCTTCGCCCACGATGCGAGGCGGAGAAAGCGGATTGCCAAGGCACGCCGGGTGTTGCGCCGGACGAGGATGTTAGCGTGATGGGTGTCCCCTTCGGCGCTAACGATCCGAACCAGCCGCTCTCGCCTGGTACGGCGAGCCGTCTTCCTTCAGGCAATCCGCACAGCTCCGGGGCGCTATCCCTGCTTTGTTCCGATAACGCGCGCGGCGCGGCTAATGCGGACACCAATGCGCCCAGCTGCAGGAGTGCGCGGCGGCGGTCGACAGAGCGGATTTGCATGGGTCAAGCGCAAGCGACGGAGAAGGGGACTTTAGCGGCTCCCGCCGCCGCGGTCGAGCCGATACTGGATTCCGATCCATACGCCGAAGCCGGGCAACGGCGAACGGAAGGGCTCCGGACCGGCGAGGCCGGCGTCGAAGGTGCCGTCCGGGCCGCGAAAGTAGTTGGCGCCGAGGATCCCGAAATTCTGCGACGTCGCATTGAAAAGGTTGTCGATGCGTGCGAAGAGCTGCCAGCTCGGCGCGAGTTGCCACGCGGCGTCGACCGCGACGAGGGCGTAACCGGGGACGCGTCCCGCAGGATCGGCGTTGTTCTCGTTGCCGCGCGAGTATTGAAAACTGGCGGCGACGACGCTTACTCCAAGGCTGAACGGGCCTTGCTCCCAATCCCCGCGCACGCGAAGTGCGCTCTGCGGGAGGACGGGAAGGCGGTTGCCCGGTCGAACTTCGATGTTGCCGCTCGCATCCGCCGTCGTGTTGTTCGGGCTGCTCTCGGTGAACCCGGTCTGGAATGTCGCGTCGAGAAAGCTGTAACGCGCGGTGAGCCCGAACGGTCCGTAACGCGTGCCTCCCGTAAGCTCGACTCCTTGGCGTCGCGTGCGGCCGACGTTCTGGAAGTAGCCTGCGTTGACGGCGCCGCTGCCGGCGCTGATGAACTGGATGTCGTCGGTGAGATCGGTACGATAGACAGCAGCACTGTAAAACGAGTCGGCACCGATTCGACCGCGGGCGCCCAATTCGTAGGTCGTCGCGCGCACCGGCTTGAGTGGGGGATCCGCGACGAAGATGTTAGGCAACGTGCAGGGCGCATTCGGGTCGGAACACGTGAGCTCCACCGGCGACGGCACGCGCATCCCCTGGCTCACGCCACCGAAGACGTTGAGCATTTGTCCATCCGTCCAGGTCAGGCCCGCGGCGGGATTGAAGCGGCCGTAGGTGCTCGTTCCGTCGATCGCGGGAGCTTCGCCGCTGCGGTCGCGGGTCGCAACACGCGCCCAGTTGTAGCGTCCGGACAGCGAAAACGCGAAGTCTCGTCCAAGCGTGATGGTGTCGGCTGCATAGACACCTGCGTAGCGATTCGTCGTCGTCACCGCCGTCCCTGGCCCGAACGATCCGACACCCACGGTTTCGCGGTCGTCGACGAAGGTCGCGGGCTGCGAGGACTGGTCGAAATCGGTCGTACCGGCGTCGTAAGCGGCACCGGCGACCAACTGGTGCCTTGCGCCGCCCCATTCGCGCCGGAGCGTGCCCTGGATGGATACGCCCCACGCGCCGGTGGTTGCGGCGGTATCGATATTGAACGCCTCGAACGGCTGCTCGGGCGGCGCGTAGTCGCCGTTGACGTTGCTGTTCACTCCGCCGGTACGTAACTGCCGATAGTAGGCGTTGGCCGCGACCAGCGTGTCGGCGTCGAACGTGTGCTGCGCGTTGCCGTTCACGAAGACGAGCCGGTTGTCTGTCGTATCGGGCCACGTGTAGGCCTGGCGCGGATTTCCCAGCATCGACACGGGAAGCGCCTGGGTTCCCTCCAGGTGATTGTCGGCGAGCGTTGCCGCCACGTTGAAATCGTTCCGGTCCGCATGTCCATCGATCCGCGCGTACATTCTGCGAATGCGCGTCGAGGCGTGATCGCGCCATCCGTCGTCATCGATCGACTCGAACGCGGCGAAGCCCGCGAAACCCGGCTGATTGAATCCCGCATCCGCCGCTGCCTCGACGCGGCCAAACGAGCCGGCGGACACCGACGCCTTCGCCCCGGTATAGCGAAAGCCGTCCTTCATGTTGATCGTCAGCGCGCCACCCAGCGTGTTGAGCCCGAAAACCGGATTGGACCCGGGAAGGAGCTGCATCGACGCGACTGCGTTCTTCGGCAGCAGATCCCAGTTGACGATGTCAGCGAACGCCTCGTTGATGCGCACGCCGTCCTGGAACACCGACAGCCCTTGCGGGGTTCCCAGCAGCGCCGACGCCGTGAAACCGCGAAAACTCACATCGGGCTGATAGGAGTTGCCCGTCGGTGAATTGAGCGAGACGCTGTTGGCGTTCAGATTGAGGAACTCCGCGACGCCGCCTGTTCGCTGCCGCTCGAGATCTCGCGCGCCGAAGCTCTGCACATTGGACGGAACCTGCTCGAGCGGCGTGCCGAGTCCCGGCAGCGGTGCAGTGCCGACGACTTCGATATGACCGAGCGGAACGATCGTCGGCGCTTGTGTCTCGGCCGCCGCGCAGGTCGACACGACGGCCACGACCATCCCCACGGACCGCATCGACAGGATCAGCGGATTGCAACGCCCCACGGCAGCTCGCCGACGGGGATCTCCGCGGTTTTGGTGTTGGTGTCGGTGTCGATTACTGCGACGGCGTTGGATCGTCCGCAGGCGACGTAAAGTTTCTTTCCATCGGGCGTCAACGCCATGTTCCACGGCCGCTTGCCGACGGCGATTGTCGCCACGATCGCGTTGGTGGCCGTATCAATCACTTGCACCGTGCCTTCGCCCCCGGATGTGACGAACACGCGCTTGCCGTCGGGATGCACGACGATACCGTTCGAGCGCTTGCCCGCCTTGATGCGCGCGATCACGTCGTGCGTCTTCGTGTCGAATACGTTGACGGTGTCCGCATTCTCGGCGGCCACGTACGCGCGGCTCCCATCGGGCAGGAAGCCGATGCCGCGCGGGCGATCGCCGACCTTGACGGATTTGACGACCTCGCCCTTCGCCACATCGACGATGTCGACGGAGTCGGCTTCCTCGGCGCTCACGTAGAGCCACCTGCCGTCGGGGCTGAAAACCGCGTGTTCCGGATTCTTGCCGCGCATCCGGATGCTGCGCGCGACCTTCAGCGTCGTCGTGTCGACCAGCATTACTTGGTCGTTCTCCTCGATCGCGACAGAAATCCATTTGCCATCGGCCGACAAGTAGATCGCCTCCGGCGAGTCGCCCAGCTTAACGCGCGCAATCTCGGCTCCCTTCGTCGTGTCGACCACGAGCAGCGCATTTGCGGTCTGATCGGATAGATAAAGGCGCGTCGCGTCGGCGGACAACGCGATGCCGCGCGGCTTCTGTCCGATCTTCAGGGTGGCGACACCCTTGTCTGTAGCGGTGTCGATGACGGAGATGGACGCCGATCCTTCGTTCGAGACGTATGCAAGAGGCGCCGATACGGCGGGCGTCGCAAACGCGCAGAGGGCGAGCGTCGAAGCAAGGAGAAGTCGAGGCCAGGCTATCATGGGCTGGGTTGAGACTGCATGGGCGCGCTAGGCGAAGCAGAGTGCGTCGTTTATCCTACACGAGTTTGCGCGCCCTCCGATGGCAGGGCAATTGATGTCCGTTAGCCGCGTCGTAAAGCCGGATCGCCTCGCTACGAGCGAGCAGGAATACGTCGCGACAATCGTGCGATTTGGGTTTGCTTGGCAGGCTCCGATTGGCAAGATGTAAAGGAGGGTGAACCGTGGATGTTCGCGCAGCAGTGGCTCATAAGTCCGGGGTGCCTCTGGCAATTGAAACGGTGCAATTGGCGGGCCCGAAAGTCGGCGAGGTGTTGGTCGAGATCAAGGCGACCGGCATTTGCCACACGGATGAATTTACACGCTCCGGCGCCGATCCCGAGGGCTTGTTTCCTGCGATCCTCGGCCATGAGGGAGCGGGTATCGTCGTCGACGTAGGCCCCGGAGTGACCAGCGTCACAAAAGGCGATCACGTCATTCCGCTGTACACGCCCGAATGCCGGCAGTGCAAGTCGTGCCTGTCACGCAAGACCAATCTGTGCACGGCGATTCGCGCTACGCAGGGAAAGGGCGTGATGCCTGACGGCACCAGCCGCTTTTCGTTAGGCGGGAATCCTGTGCACCACTACATGGGTTGCTCCACGTTCGCAAACTTCACAGTCCTGCACGAGATCGCGGTCGCGAAGATTCGTGAAGACGCGCCTTTCGACAAGGTCTGCTACATCGGCTGCGGCGTCACCACGGGCATCGGCGCCGTGATCAACACGGCCAAGGTCGAACCGGGCGCGAACGTGGTCGTATTCGGGCTGGGCGGCATTGGGCTCAATGTGATCCAGGGTGCGCGCATGGCCGGCGCAAACTTGATCATCGGGGTAGACCTCAACCCGGCGCGCGAAACGCTCGCGCGGAAGTTCGGAATGACGCACTTCGTCAATCCGAAGGAGGTCAAGGGCGATCTCGTGCCCTATCTGGTGGACCTCACCGACGGTGGGGCGGACTACACCTTCGAATGCATCGGCAATGTCGATGTTATGCGCCAGGCGCTGGAGTGCTGCCACCGCGGCTGGGGCGTCGCGGTGATCATCGGTGTTGCAGGCGCCGGGCAGGAGATTCGGACTCGCCCGTTCCAGCTTGTAACTGGGCGCGTTTGGAAGGGCACCGCGTTCGGAGGCGCACGCGGCCGCACCGACGTGCCAAAGATCGTCGATTGGTATATGGACGGCAAGATCAACATCGATGATTTGATTACCCACGTCCTGCCGCTTTCCCGAATCAATGAAGGTTTCGACCTCATGCACGAGGGAAAATCGATCCGGGCGGTGGTGACCTACTGATATCAAAGCTTGCGTGCGCATCTACAGGAACCCAGAGGGTAGGCATGCGTTCGTCGAATCGATACCGGAGCGATGTGGGCTCGTAATCAATGTGGGCTCGAAGCGCGCCCGTGACGGGCAGGGGTTTGACAGTGCCGATGGCTTGGCGGACGATTTCACCTGAGGAGGAAACTGACAATGGCTACTGCACCTTCCATTCATCCGGCGATTGACGGCGGTATCAAGCCCGCAGCCGCTAACTTCTCCGGCGGGACGCTCTCGTGCAAATGCGCGACCGACAAGGTCACCGTAACGATCAAGGGCCAGACCGCGCACAACCACGCGTGCGGCTGCACGAAGTGCTGGAAGCCCGCCGGTGCACTTTTCTCGCAAGTGGCGGTCGTGCCGCGCGACAACCTCAGCGTGAGTGCCAATGCCAACAAGCTGAAGGTCGTGGACACGAACGCCACCATCCAGCGATATGCATGCACGGGTTGCGGCGTGCACATGTACGGTCGTATCGAAAACAAGAATCATCCGCTGTATGGACTCGACTTCGTCCATACGGAGCTGTCACCGCAGCAGGGCTGGTCGCCGCCGGAATTCGCTGCATTCGTCTCGTCCATCATCGAGTCCGGCGCCGATCCAGCCAATATGGGCGCGGTGAGGGCGAGGCTGAAAGCGCTTGGCCTCGAGCCCTATGATTGCCTGTCCCCCCCGATCATGGATTTGATCGCTACGCACACTGCGAAGGCCAAAGGGGTGCTTCACGCGTGACTTGTTCGGATAGGCGGCGCGCAGTTGGCCAGCACAGCGCGCCGCCTGGGCGGGCTGCATTCGCCCCGGCATTCCCACTTCGGTGGTGATGAGCTCCCACTCCACTTCCGATCGAGGGACGCGTGTCGGAAACGACGATCAAGGCGGTTACCCAGAATCGTTGCTTCGGCGGGGTTCAGGGCGTCTATACCCACGCGTCGCAGGAAACGCGGTGTGCGATGCGTTTTGGTCTGTTTCTCCCGCCGCAGGCGAAGTTCGGCAACGTGCCAGTCCTGTATTGGCTATCCGGTCTCACCTGTACTGAGGAGAACTTCATCGTCAAGGCCGGCGCGCAGAGGGTTGCTTCCGAGCTTGGGTTAGCAATCGTGGTGCCGGATACGAGCCCAAGGGGACTGGGATTACCAGGCGAGGACGATAGCTACGACTTCGGACTGAGCGCCGGTTTCTACGTCGACGCCACGGTGGCGCCGTGGTCGCTCGGCTATCGCATGTATTCGTACGTCGCGCAGGAACTTCCGGCGGAGATCGCCGCCGCGTTCCCGGTTGACCCTGATCGGGTCGGAATTTTCGGGCATTCGATGGGAGGCCATGGCGCGCTCACCATCGCGCTCAAGAATCCGCGCCAATTCAAATCGGTGTCGGCGTTCGCACCGATTGCGTCGCTCATGAATTGTCCGTGGGGACAGAAAGCGTTGACGGGGTATCTCGGCGCGGATCGCACTCGCTGGCGGGAGTACGACGCGACGGCGCTGATAGAGGACCGCGGCTGGACTGGGCCGCCAATTGTGGTCGATCAGGGAACGAACGATCAATTCCTGGCAAGCCAACTCAAACCGGAGCTGTTAGAGGACGCTTGCCAGCGGGCCGGGGTATCGCTCGACATTCGCCGGCGCGACGGGTACGACCACAGCTACTATTTCATCGCGAGCTTCATCGAGAATCACCTTCGCTTGCACGCGGGCAATCTCTAGATGATGGTGCACAGGGTCCATCCGACAAACAAGCACGGATGTCGCGCCATCATCGCGATGGTGTGCGTGCTGGCGGCGGGCGGCGTCACCGGGCAAAACGCCACTCCGGCACCGAACACGGCAGCGATCATCCTGGATCCTGTCGTCGTCACGGCGACGCGCAGCGCGGAGCGAGCGTTCGATTTGCCGATTGCCATCGACACCGTGGATCGAGATCGGATTCAAAACGGCCAGCTCCAGGTCAATCTTTCCGAGTCGCTTGCCGGTATTCCCGGAATGTCGATCCAGAACCGCTGGAATTACGCGCAGGATTTGCAGCTGTCGATTCGCGGCTTTGGCGCCCGGGCGAACTTCGGTGTTCGCGGCATCCGTCTCTACCAGGATTACATTCCGGCCACGATGCCGGATGGACAGGGGCAGACGGGCAGCTTCAGCCTTGTTTCGGCGCAGCGCATCGAAGTCCTGCGCGGTCCGTTTTCGTCGCTCTATGGCAATGCGGCCGGCGGTGTGATTTCAGTTTTCACTGAGGACGGCCCTCCAATTCCGATCGCGGGCGGACAGTTAATCGGCGGGAGCTATACGACGTGGAACGCGATTGCGAAGGCGGCGGGTCAGTCGGGCGCCGTCAACTATGTGCTCGCCGGCAACTATTTCACGATCGATGGTTATCGCGATCACAGCGAGGCGTCGCGCCAGCTCGGCAACGCGCGCCTTAAGATCGCCGCATCGCCCGACACGTCGATTGTCATCATCGCCAACGCGCTGTATCAACCCGAAGCACAGGATCCGCTCGGCTTGACGCGAGCGCAATGGGAGGCCAATCCCCGGCAAGCCGATCCGGCGGCGACGTTCTTCGATACCCGCAAGACGGTGAATCAGAAGCAGATCGGGGCCACCGTCGAACAGCGATTGTCCGCGGACACCGACGCGCGCGTGACGGGCTATGGCGGCACGCGCGCGGTGCGACAATTCCTGGCGCTCTCCGGAAATATCGGCACGACGTCGTCGGGTGGTGTTACCGACCTCGACGGCAGTTTTGGCGGCGTCGACGGGCGTCTGACGTCTCGCTTTTCTCTTGGCGGTCGACCCGGCGCGATCACGTTCGGCGCCAACTACGAATCGCAGAACGTGCACCGCCGCGGGTACGTCAACAACAACGGGACACTGGGGGACTTGCGGCGCGACGAGTCAGACAGCGTAAGCAATACTGACGCCTACCTCCAAGTCGAATATGCGCCGGTGGATGCGTTGTCCCTTCTCGCCGGCTGGCGCTACAGCGATGTCCGGTTCAAATCCGACGACCACTACGTGACTCCGACCAATCCCGACGACAGCGGTCGAAGCAACTACAGCCACGGCAGTCCCGTCATCGGCGCTGTATGGCATGTGACGGATCGCCTCAACGTCTACGCCAATTACGGGCAGGGCTTCGAGACGCCCACGTTCATCGAGCTCGCCTATGTCCCGGTTGGATCGGGACTCAATTTCGGGCTGCAGCCCTCGGTCAGCAATTCGGGGGAGGTCGGGCTGAAGGCGCTCATCGGCCGCAGCCACCGGGTCAATCTCGCGGCGTTCGACATCAGGACGACCAACGAGATCGTCATCAACACGGCCGCCGGCGGTCGCACGACGTACAAGAATGCTGCGCAAACGGAGCGCAAAGGTATCGAAGCGGCGTGGCAGGGTGATCTCGGCGCCGGCTTCGCCGGATACGCTTCGTACACGTACCTCTCCGCCAAATTCACGGCCAATGCTACGACGGGTGTTCCGCCGCTGATCGTTCCGGCGGGGGCGCGGCTCCCGGGCGTGCCCGGTTCGAGCGCTTACGGCGAGCTGTCATGGTCATACCCGGAGGCATCCGGCCTCAACGCCGCTCTTGAAGTGCAGTATGCGGGCAAGGTCTATGTCAACGACCGCAACACCGATGCTGCGCCCGCATGGACCATCGCGAGCCTGCGGATCGGCCTCGAGCAGAAGCTCGGGCAGTGGGTGCTGCGCGAGTTCGCCCGGCTGAACAACTTCACAAACGTCAACTATGTGGGATCGGTGATCGTCGGGGACACCAACGGCCGCTATTTCGAGCCCTCGGCGACGCGCAATTTCCTGATCGGTGTCAGTGCCTATGCGAGTTTCTGAGAGCGTGCAACGCTACACGGGCACGGCGATCGCCCTTCATTGGCTGATTGCGGTACTGGTCATCGGACAGTTTGCGTGGGGGTGGTGGATGCAGGAAATCCCGAAGCAGCCTGTCGGTCCGAGGGTAGACGCGTTCAACCTGCACAAGTCGGTGGGCATGACGATTTTCCTGCTGATGGTGCTGCGCCTCGCGTGGCGGAGCGGACATCGTCCGCCGCCATTGCCGGCGATGCCGATTTGGCAGGCCCGACTCGCTCGGCTGACGCACTGGCTTTTGTACGCGGCACTTTTCATCCAGCCGCTCGCGGGTTATTTCGGGTCGGCGGTGAGCGGCTACCCCGTCAAGTATTTCGGCATCACGCTGCCGAGCTGGGCAGGCAGGCATGATGACCTCAAGGATTTGCTCAGCAACGTTCACCTCGCGACGAGCTGGGTCATTGCCGCGCTTGTGACGCTGCACGTCGCCGGCGCACTCAAGCACGCGCTAATCGATCGCGACGGGCTGTTCGCCCGAATGGGGATTGGCGCCGCGTCGCGGAACGCCTGATGGCGCGCCGGCGCGCGCCGGGTCAGGCGTTCTGGAGCAGAGCAACGGCCAATTGAAGTCGGGCGGCGCGGGGATTATGATGGCTCCCCCTCCGTCGCGCACATCCCTTTGCTTCGCGACGCCCTAACTCAGGAGGCACGATGCCTGTCACGCTTTCCCTCACCGTCAACGGCAAGCCGGTCACCGCGGAGATCGATCCGCGCACACTGCTTGTCGATTTATTGCGCAATGAGCTCGGCCTCACCGGCACGCACGTAGGTTGCGACACCGGCCAGTGCGGGGCTTGCACCGTCCACCTCGATGGCAGCGCGATCAAGGCCTGCACGATCCTGGCCGCACAAGCGCAGGGAGCCACCGTGCTGACGATCGAAGGTCTCGCAGCCGCCGACGGCACGATGCATCCGATGCAGGCGGCGTTCAAGGAGTGCCACGGCTTGCAGTGCGGCTTCTGCACGCCGGGGATGGTGATGAGCGCGATCGACCTCGTGCAATGCTATCCGAAGGCGTCGGAGCAGACGATCCGCGAGGAGCTGGAAGGCAACCTGTGCCGTTGCACCGGTTATCACAACGTCGTGAAGGCGGTCCAGCAGGGTGCCGCCGCCATGGGCAAGTAGGAGATACTGCAATGGGTGCCAGCGATCAAGGTGTCATCGGCGCATCGGTGCGCCGCAAAGAGGACCAACGTTTCCTGACGGGCGCCGGCCAGTTCACCGACGACGTCAATCCTGCAAACCATGTGCACGCGTTCTTCCTGCGCTCGCCGCATGCGCACGCGAAGATCCGCAAGATCGACACTTCCAAAGCAAAGGCGGCAAAGGGTGTCGTTGCGATTTTCACGAGCGAGGACCTGACCGGCGTCAACGGACTGCCCTGCGGGTGGCTCATCACCGGCACCGACGGCAAGCCGATGAACGAGCCGCCGCATCCGGTGCTCGCGCAAGGCAAGGTCCGTTACGTGGGCGACCCGGTCGCGCTCGTGATCGCCGAAACCCCGAATGAGGCAAAAGACGCCGCCGAGCTCATCGACGTCGATTACGAGGTGTTGCCGGCGGTCGTCAACTGCGTCGATGCTTTGAAAGCGGGCGCGCCGCAGATTCACGACGGTGCGCCCGGCAACAAGTGCTACACGTGGGCGCTGGGCGACAAGGCCGCGGTGGACGCCGCGTTCGCGAAGGCGGCGCATGTCTCCAAGCTCGACATCGTCAACAACAGGCTCATTCCCAACGCGATCGAGCCGCGCGCCGCGGTTGCGTCGTACAACCGGGCCGACGACAGCTACACGCTCTACGTCGCGAGCCAGAATCCCCATGTCGAGCGCCTTCTGATGACCGCGTTCGTGCTTGGATTGCCCGAGCACAAGGTGCGGGTCATTGCGCCGGATGTCGGAGGCGGATTCGGATCGAAGATCTACCTCTATCCGGAAGAGACCGCGATGGTGTGGGCGTCGAAGCGCGTCAATCGCCCAATCAAGTGGGCGGCGGAGCGCAGCGAGAGCTTTCTCGCCGACGCGCACGGCCGCGATCACGTCACGCACGCCGAGCTTGCTTGCGACAAGGACGGCAAGTTTCTCGCGATGCGCGTTCACACGACGGCGGCGATGGGCGCCTATCTGTCCACATTCGCGTCGTGCATTCCGACGATCCTCTACGCGACGCTGCTCGCGGGCCAGTACACGACGCCCGCGATCTATGCAGAAGTGACCGCGTCATTCACGAACACTGCGCCAGTCGACGCCTACCGGGGCGCGGGCCGGCCCGAAGCGACCTACGTCGTCGAACGTCTCGCGCATCAGGCGGGCGTCGATCTCGGCATCGCGCAGGACGAAGTCCGCCGTCGCAACTTCATTCGAACGTTTCCCTATCAGACGCCGGTCGCGCTCGTTTACGACACCGGCAACTATGATGCGACCCTCGACGAAGCGAAGAAGATGGCCGACGTCGCCGGATTCCCGGCACGCAAAGCCGAGGCGGCCAAGCGTGGCATGCTGCGCGGCATAGGCTACGCGTCGTACATCGAGGCCTGCGGAATCGCGCCGTCGAATGTCGCCGGAGCGCTCGGTGCTCGTGCGGGCCTGTTCGAAGCGGGCGAAGTACGCGTCCATCCGACCGGAAGCGTGACGGTGTTCACCGGGTCGCATAGCCACGGTCAGGGTCACGAAACAACCTTTGCGCAGGTGGTCGCCGGGAGGCTTGGCATTCCGATCGAGAACGTAGACGTGGTCCACGGCGACACGGGCCGCGTGCTCTTCGGCATGGGCACGTACGGTTCGCGCTCGCTCGCCGTCGGCGGCACGGCGATCGTGAAAGCCGTCGACAAGATCATCGCGAAGGGCAAGAAGATCGCCGCGCATTTGCTCGAGGCGGCGGAAGCGGACATCGAGTTCAAGGATGGCAAGTTCACCGTGGCGGGCACCGACAAGAGCAAGGCCTTCGGCGAGATCTCGCTTGCCGCCTACGTGCCGCACAACTATCCGCTCGACAAGCTGGAGCCCGGCTTGAACGAAACGGCCTTTTACGACCCGACCAACTTCACCTTTCCCGCCGGAACGCACATCTGCGAGGTCGAGATCGATCCGGAGACCGGCGTCGTCGAGGTCGCCGCGTTCACCGCGTGCGACGATTTCGGCAACATCATCAACCCGATGATCGTCGAAGGGCAGGTCCATGGTGGGCTTACACAGGGGCTCGGGCAGGCACTGCTCGAGAACTGCGTTTACGACAAGGACAGCGGACAGCTTTTGACCGGCAGCTTCATGGATTATGCAATGCCGCGCGCCGACGACGTGCCGTCGTTCAAAGTCGGCACCAAAGTTACGCCATGCACGCACAATCCGCTCGGTGCAAAGGGCTGCGGCGAGGCCGGTGCGATCGGTGCACCGGCGGCGATGATGAACGCGGTGCACGATGCGCTCGCGTCGGTCGGCGTCAAATATCTCGACATGCCCGCGTCGCCCGAGCGGGTGTGGAACGCGATCCAGTCGGCGAAGTCGGCGTAGAGAGGAGACTTCCATGTACGCATTCGAAATTACCCGCGCAAAGAGCGTAGCCGACGCCGCCGCGGCACTCGCGAAATCCGGCGGCAAGGCGCTGGCCGGTGGTCAAAGCCTCATCGGCGCGATGAAGCTCCGGCTCGCGCAACCCGGAACGCTCGTCGATCTCTCCGGCGTAGCGGAGATGAAAGGCATCAAGAAGGAAGGTGACGCCATCGTCATCGGCGCGATGACGCGACATTCCGAAGTCGCGACGTCGGCGGCGGTCAAGGGCGCGATCCCCGCACTGGCGGGGCTCGCGCACGCGATCGGCGATCGGCAGGTACGCAACATGGGCACAATCGGGGGCTCGCTTGCACACAACGATCCTGCCGCGGACTGGCCGGCCGCGGTGCTCGGCCTCGGCGCGACCGTGCACACCAATAAGCGCAAGATTGCTTCCGACGATTTTTTCAAGGGCATGTTCGAGACGGCACTCGCCGCAGACGAGCTCATTGTCGCGGTGAGCTTCCCCGTTCCGAAAAAGGCCGCATACGCCAAATTTCCCAATCCGGCGTCGCGGTTTGCGCTGGTGGGCGTCTTTGTCGCGCAAACCGCCGGCGGCGTGCGCGTCGCCGTGACAGGCGCCGCGCCATCGGTATTTCGGTCGAAGCCGCTCGAGGATGCGCTCGGCAAGAGCTTCACTGCCGACGCGGCAAAAGCGGTCAAGGTCGGCGCAAAAGGACTGAACGGCGACCTGCATGCGTCCCCCGAATACCGGGCGCACCTGATCTCGATCATGGCTGCGCGCGCCGTAGCCGCTGCGGGCTGACGCGGCGGCGGTTGATCACGACGGGCGGGGCGTTCGCGTCCCGCTCTTTTTTCGCGCAAATGATCACATCCTGCGAATCGGCTCGCGATCCACGCGCGGATGAAATGCGGTAGATTCGCCAATTCGCCTGCTATCCATTTGCCCATGGTCCTCGATTTCCCGCTCGTTCTGTTCGGGCTCTCGTTCGTTTTGTTTGCGCTGTCCGCATGGTTCGGGGCCGCGGTACTGAGCCGTCAGCGCGATCCGACGGAAGACATCCAGGACGAATACAGCACGATTCTTGCGGCCACGCTTACGCTTCTGGGTCTCATCATCGGCTTCACGTTCTCGATGGCGGTTACCCGTTACGATCAACGCAAGAATCTGGAGGAAGAAGAGGCCAATGCGATCGGCACCGCCTATGTCCGCGCCGACCTGCTGCCGAGCGCCGATGCCGCGCGCGTCCGCACGTTGTTGAAAGAGTACCTCGACTTACGCATCGAGTTCTATGAAACGCGCGAACCGCAGCGCCTGCCCGACATCGCCGCCCGCCGCGCAAAGCTGCAATCGGATTTGTGGACAACCGTGCAGCGCGCGGCCACGGCGCAACCAACACCGGTCATCGCGCTGGCTGTCAGCGGAATGAACGACGTGCTGAACGCGCAGGGCTATACGCAGGCGGCGTGGTGGAACCGAATCCCGCCAGCGGCGTGGCTGCTGATGATCATCATCGCGGTATGCAGCAATGTCCTGCTCGGGTACGGCACACATCGGACCAAAGCTCGGTGGCTGCTCCTTTTCGTGTTGCCCCTGGTGGTCTCCATTTCGTTCTTCCTCATCGCCGACATCGACAGCCCGCGCGGTGGTGTGATTCATGTGCTGCCGCAGAACATGAAGAACGTAGCCCAATCGCTGCGCCCATGAGGGCTTTAGCGAGTGGAGGCGCGCGACTTGGTATCCTTGTCGTTCGCACTGTCGCCCTGCCATCGACCGCACCGTCATGACCCCGAAACTCCCCGTCTCACCGCCCGCCGACGTCGACGCCGTCCTCACGCTGCTCGATCGCCACGATTACGTTGCCGATCGTCGTCTCGCGACGAGCGTATTCCTCGCACTCAAGATGGGTCGGCCCCTGTTTCTCGAAGGAGAGGCCGGTGTCGGCAAAACCGAAATCGCCAAGGTGCTTTCGGCGGCGCTCGATCGCAAGCTCGTGCGGCTCCAGTGCTACGAGGGCCTCGACATCGCATCGGCGGTGTATGAATGGAACTATCCGCGGCAGATGATCGAGATCCGGCTCGCCGAGTCGGCCGGCAAGGTCGACCGGACCGCGCTGTCGCACGATATCTTCGCGGAGCGATTTCTGCTGAAGCGGCCGCTACTGGAAGCGCTCTCGCCCGACGACGGCATGGCGCCTGTGTTGCTGATCGACGAGCTCGACCGTACCGACGAGCCGTTCGAGGCCTATCTGCTCGAAGTGCTGTCCGAGTTTCAGGTCACGATCCCCGAGCTCGGACCTGTGCGCGCGGCGAAGCCCCCGGTCGTCGTCATCACGTCGAACCGCACCCGCGAGATCCACGACGCCATCAAGCGACGGTGCCTGTATCACTGGGTTGGCTTTCCGGACGCGCTGCGCGAGCTCGCAATCGTCCGCCGGAAACGCCCGCAAGCGCCGGAGTCCCTCGCGCGCGCGATCGTCGCGTTTACCCAGCGGCTGCGCACGATGGACCTGTTCAAGGCGCCCGGCATTGCCGAAACGCTCGACTGGGCCGAGGCGCTGGTCGCGCTCGACCGAATTGCGCTCGATCCGCAGACGGTCGCCGATACCGCCGGCGTGCTCCTCAAGTATCAGGACGACATCGGAGCGCTCACGCCTGAGGTGGCAGCGCGGCTCGTCGCGGAGGCGCAGGAGGAAGGAGTGCGGCTGTGACGCCCGGCAGCGGAATCGAGACCGGCCGCCTACGGGGCGGCGTGCCCCTCGCGCCGAAAGGGCGCCTCGCGGAGAACGTCGTCCATTTCGTCCGCGTGCTGCGAGTCGCCGGATTGCCGGTCGGGCCCGCGCGCACCCTGGCGGCGCTGGAAGCAGTCGAAGCGGTCGGGCTCGCGAATCGCGAAGACTTTCGCGCGGCGCTTGCCGCGGTGCTCGTATCGCGCCACGAGCAGTTGCCCATTTTCGAAACGGCGTTTGATATCTTCTGGCGTAACCCGAAGCTGCTGGAAAAACTGATTGCGGCGTTGTTGCCGAAGGTGTTCGGCCGCACCGGCGAACGCCCGCCCGATCCTGAGCTTCCAGCACGTATCGCGCAGGCGATGCTGCCGCCGGCGGCGCCCGCCTTGCCGCGCGAGGACGACGACGAAATCGACCTCGACGCCGCCTTCACGATGTCGCCACGCGAGGTCCTGCAGCACAAGGATTTCGAGACGATGACCACCGAGGAGCTCGCCTCGGTGCGATTGCTCCTGCGCAATCTTCGCCTGCCGCTTCCGGAATTGTTTACGCGACGAACCGCGCCGTCATCGCGAGGGAATCGCGTGGATTTGCGAGCGACGCTGCGGCGCGCGACGGGCGCCGCGGGATCCCTGTCGCCGTTGGCGTGGCGGATGAGGCAAAAGCGGACGCCGCCGCTGGTCGTGCTTTGCGATATCTCGGGGTCGATGGACCGCTATGCACGGATGCTGCTGCATTTTCTGCATGCGATCACCAACGACCGCGATCGTGTTCACGTGCTGCTGTTCGGCACCCGGCTGACGAACATCACGCGGCATCTCAAGCATCGCGACGTGGATGTGGCTCTGTCCAAGGTGACAACCGCGGTATCCGACTGGGCGGGGGGGACGCGGATCGGCGCGTGCCTCGAGGAATTCAACCGGCGATGGTCGCGGCGTCTCCTCGGCCAGAATGCCGTCGTTCTCTTGATCAGCGATGGCCTCGATGCGGAGGGAGGGGTGGGGCTTGCCGCGCAGGCAGAACGCTTGCATAAATCCTGCCGGCGCCTGGTATGGCTCAATCCACTCCTTCGTTACGACGGCTTCGAGGCGCGGCCCGCGGGCATCAAGGCCATGCTGCCCCATGTCGATGATTTTCTTCCGGTGCACAATGTCGAAAGCCTGACGCAATTGGCGGCCGCGCTGGAGAGGCCCCAGGCGCGGGGACGCATCCGCGCCTCGCGTGCGCCGCACTGAGAGTTCGCCATGGAAATGACCAGCACGCGCACAGTACCGGCTCCGGTGGAGACGGTATGGGCGGCGCTCAACGATCTCGAAGTTCTGAAGACGTGCATTGCCGGCTGCGACGCGATCGAGCCGGACGGGGAGAATGCGTACCGGATTGCGATGGCCGCGCGCGTGGGGCCGGTCGCAGCGAAATTCTCCGGTCGGATGAAGCTTGCCGATATCGACCCGCCACATGGGTACACGCTCTCGTTCGACGGGCAGGGCGGGGCGGCCGGCTTTGCCAAGGGGGAGGCTCGCGTCGCCCTGGCCCCCGCCGAGAACGGCGCCGCAACCGCGTTGTCCTACACGGTGAAGGCGCAAGTCGGAGGCAAGATCGCGCAGATCGGGTCGCGGCTCGTCGATGGCGCTGCGCAGAAGCTCGCCGACGATTTCTTCGGGCGGTTCTCGGATGCCGTCGCCGCCAAGGCAGGCGTGCCGCCCGTTCCCGCAGCGGCTAGCGCGCCAAAACCCTGGATTCGCTATGTTGCGGTTGCGCTGCTCGTTGCATTGCTGGCGTACCTCTTCTGGCAGGTGAAAAGGTAATCAGGAGCAAGCCATGGACAGTGTCGATCTCGAAGTGCTGAAGCGGTGCGCCGAATGGCTGGACGCAGGCCGGCGGGTGCTGCTCGTCACCGTGGTCAAGACGTGGGGCAGCTCGCCGCGTCCACCGGGTGCGATGCTCGCGGTCCGTGACGACGGGCTCGTCGAAGGCTCCGTGTCCGGCGGGTGCATCGAGGACGATATCGTCGGTCGTGTGCGGCAGGACGGCATGACTGCCGCCACCTGCGACGTCGTCACCTATGGCGTTTCCGCCGATGAGGCGCGGCGTTTCGGGTTGCCCTGCGGCGGGACGATCCAATTGGTGCTGGAGCCGCTGACGCAAGACTCCGGCATCCGCGGCTTGCTCGAAGCCATCGAGGGAGGCAGGCCTGCCGCGCGCAGGCTCGATCTCAAATCGGGCGTGGCGACCCTTGCGCCGGCGCGCGCCATTGACGGGCTCGAATTCGACGGCAAGGTGCTGACGACCATCCATGGCCCGCGCTACCGGATGCTCGTGATCGGCGCCTCGCAATTGTCGAAATACCTCGCGGCGATCGCCGTGGGTCTCGATTATCAGGTCACGGTATGCGACCCGCGCGCCGAATACGAGGGCACATGGGACGTGCCGGGTGTGCCGCTCGTCAAGACGATGCCCGACGACACGGTGCTTGCGATGAAGCTCGACGAACGCTGCGCGGTCATTGCGCTCACCCACGATCCCAAGCTCGACGACATGGCGCTCATGGAAGCGCTGAAGTCGCCGGCGTTCTACGTTGGCGCGCTGGGATCGCGCGCCAACAATTCGAAGCGCCGCGAGCGCTTGCAGGATCTCGACGTCAGCGCCGCCGA
Source organism: uncultured beta proteobacterium (assembly GCA_963724975.1). Lineage (GTDB taxonomy): Bacteria > Pseudomonadota > Gammaproteobacteria > Burkholderiales > Casimicrobiaceae > CAIWHR01. The sequence goes on from CAVRXB010000011.1 coordinate 397,072, forward strand.
AATCGCGCGCTTGCACGGACCGATCGGTCTTTACATCGGAAGCCGGACACCTCCGGAGATTGCGATCTCGATCCTGGCGGAGGTCACCGCGGTCAAGAACGGTGTCGCGCTGCCCGATATTGCTTCGATCGCAGTGGCGAAAGACAAGCTCGCGCCGTCGGTCGCCTGCGAGACGGCGCAGGCTTGACTCGCCCCCGGGACGCTTCGCCGCTCAGGCGGGCGGCGCGCCGGTGCGGAAATACTGCTCGGCGAGACCACAGAAGTTAATGAAAGTCGCGTGATTTCGTCGCGAGGCGGCCGAGCATCGGCGAGAGATCGACGAGCCGCCCGGCGATCACGTGCACGACGGCGCCTTCGCGCTCGACATTGCCGTATACGGCGAGGAGCTTCGCACCGAGCATCTCGCGCTGCTGGCGGTCGCCTAGATCGCGCCAGACGATCACGTTGGTCGCGCCCGTTTCGTCCTCCAGCGTGACGAACACGACGCCGCTCGCGGTGTCGGGCCGCTGGCGGCCGATGACGATGCCCGCGGTGCGGACGAGGCGGCCGTGCGGCGTCCTGGCGATCTCGGCCGACGTGAGGAGCCGGCGCTTGCGCAATCGTTCGCGCAGCAGCGCCAGCGGATGCCGCCGCAACGTCAGCGAGAGCGTTCGGTAGTCGGCGACGATGTTCTGGCCCTCGGTCGGCGCGGGTAGATCCGGAGGGGTTTCGATGAACGTGCCGCCGGCGAGCAGCGGCGGCAATCGCTCGACACCGGCGACGTCCCACACCGCGCCATGACGATGGCCGGCGAGCGCCGAAAGTGCGTCTGCGTCCGCCAGACGCGCGAGGTCACGGCGGTCGAGCGCCGCGCGATGCGCGAGATCCGCGATGCGGAGCAACGGCTGCGTGCGCCGCGCCTCGACGATTCGTTGCGCGCCGGCTTCGGAGAGTCCGGAGATCATTCGCAAGCCGAGGCGTAGCGCCGGGCTGCCGTCATCCGCCTGCTCCAGCGTGCATTCCCATTCGCTAATGGTCACGTCGACCGGCCGCACGCCAACGCCATGCCGGCGCGCGTCCTGCACGAGTTGCGAAGGCGCGTAGAAACCCATCGGCAGCGAATTGAGCAACGCGCCGGTGAAGGCAGCGGGGTGATAGCGTTTCAGCCACGCCGAGGTGTACACGATGAGCGCGAAGGAGGCCGAGTGCGATTCGGGGAAACCGTATTCGCCGAAGCCCAGGATCTGCTGGTAGATCTGCCGCGCGAACGCCTCCGAAAGTCCGCGTGCGCCCATGCCGTCGATCAGTCGTTGCTCGAACTTTTCGAGTCCGCCCTTCCTCCGCCATGCGGCCATCGAGCGCCGCAGTTGATCGGCTTCACCCGGCGAAAATCCGGCGGCGACGATCGCGAGCTGCATCACCTGTTCCTGGAAGATCGGCACGCCGAGCGTGCGTGCGAGGACACTTTTCACGGCGTCGCTCGGATAGGTGATGGGCTCGAGACCCTGCCGCCGCTTGAGATAGGGGTGCACCATTCCGCCCTGGATCGGGCCGGGCCGGACGATCGCGACTTCGATGACGAGATCGTAGAAGTTGGCGGGCTTCAATCGCGGCAGCATCGACTGCTGCGCGCGCGACTCGATCTGGAACACGCCGATGGTGTCGGCGCGCTGGCACATGGCGTACACCTCGGGATCCTCGGCGGGAATGTCCTGCATCGTCAGCCTGCAGCCCTGGAAGCGCGACACCATGTCGAGACAGCGGCGGATCGCCGAGAGCATCCCGAGCGCGAGACAGTCGACCTTGAGAAGGCCGAGCGCGTCGAGGTCGTCCTTGTCCCACTGAATGACGGTACGGTTTTCCATCGCCGCGTTCTCGACCGGCACCATGCGCTCCAGCAGGTCGCGCGCGATGACAAAGCCGCCGACGTGCTGCGACAGGTGCCGCGGCGCACCCATCAGCTCGTTGGTGAGCGCGACGAGCCGGACGATGATGGGGTTGTCGGGTTCGAATCCGGCCTCGCGGATACGCTGCGCCATCACCTCGCGGCCATCCCACCATCCGAACACGCCGGCCAGGCGATCGACTTGCGCGAGATCGAGGCCCAGCGCCTTGCCGACGTCGCGCACCGCGCTCTTCGGGCGATAGGTGATGAGCGTCGCGGCGAGCGCCGCACGGTCGCGGCCGTATTTCGCGTAGACGTACTGCATCACTTCTTCCCGCCGCTGATGCTCGAAGTCGACGTCGATGTCGGGCGGCTCGTTGCGCTCCCTGCTGATGAAGCGCTCGAACAGCATCGACATGCGCGCGGGGTCGACTTCGGTGATGCCGAGCGCGTAGCAGACGGCCGAGTTCGCCGCCGATCCGCGGCCCTGGCAGAGGATATCTTTCGACCGCGCGAACGCGACGATGTCCTGGACGGTGAGGAAATAGGGCTCGTAGCGAAGCTCGGCGATCAATGCAAGCTCGTGCTCGATCAGCTCGCGGACGTCGGCAGGCACATGGGGACAGCGGAATGTCGCCTCCCCGCGCAACGGCGCATCGTGAGAGGCATACCTTCGCGCCAGCCCTTCCTCGGTCAATTTGCGCAGATGGGACGCCGGCGTCTCACCCGGCGGCACGATTTCCTCGGGATACTCGTAACGAAGCTCGTCCAGAGAAAACGTGCAGCGCTGCGCGATCGCGACCGTCTCCGCGAGCAGTGCCGATGGATAGATCGTCGCCAGGCGCGCGCGCGACCGCAGGTGCCGCTCACCGTTGGAAAAGAGGGCGTGACCGCATTCGGAGAGAGGCTTTTTCAAGCGAATCGCGGTGACCGTGTCCTGCAGCGCCCTCCGCGCGCGTGCATGCATGTGGACATTGCCGGCGGCGACCTGCGGCAGTCCGCTTGCCTGCGACAACTGCGCGCAGCGGACGAGCCGTGCGCGGTCGAGGGCGCGGGCGAAGAGCCCGATGGCGATCCATCCCCGATGCGGGAATGTTGCGGCGACCCAGCGTGCCGTCGCGAGCGCTTCGGGGTCATCGGCTTCGCGCTTGCGCGGCGACCCGTCCGGCGGCAACCACAAGGCGAGCAGCCCGTCGGCGAACGCCGCGACATCGGCGCGCGATAACGCATACGCGCCTTTCTTCGCCTGCCGCCGTCCGCGCGTGATGAGCTGCGTCAGGTTGCCGTAGCTCGTGCGGTCGGTCGCAAGCAACACGAGCTTCGTACCGTCTTCGAGCGTGAACTCGCTGCCGATCACAAGCCGCAGTCCCGCTTCCTTCGCCGCGAAGTGCGCACGGACGGCGCCCGAGACCGAGCATTCGTCGGTGATCGCGAGCGCCGCATAACCCAGCGCCTGCGCGCGCTCGGCCAGTTCTTCCGGCGACGACGCGCCGCGCAGGAAGGAAAAATTCGACAGGCAGTGCAGCTCGGCGTAGGGGGGAAGCATGACGAGAAAAGATGCGGTTACCGTATAAATATACGGTAACCTTGGCAACTTGCATAGATTGACGTTTTATTTCAATAAAACAAAGTATTACGTCACTATTTCGGCCTCCCGCGCCGCCACGGTAAGATGCCGGTTCCCGTCGCGCCAACAACAACACCAAGCCATGCCCGCCATCGCCTTCGACCGTTTCTATCGCTATGCCGAGCTCACCGCGCTTCTCCAAGCGTTCGTCGCCGAACATCCCAAGCTCGTGTCGCTCGAATCGATCGGCAAGAGTTACGAAGGCCGCGACATCTGGGTGCTGACCGTCACCAACACCGCGACCGGCGCCGCCACGGACAAGCCGGCGTTCTGGGTCGACGGCAACATCCACGCGACCGAAGTCGCCGCATCCGCCGCAAACCTCTACTTCCTCAATTGGCTCGTTACACAGAATGGCAAGGATGCAAATGTGACCCGCGCGCTCGATACGCGTGCCTTCTACATCTGCCCGCGCATTAATCCGGATGGCGCGGAATGGGCACTGGCCGACAAGCCCAAATGGATCCGGTCCTCCACGCGCCCCTATCCGTACGACGAGGACGAGATCGAGGGTCTCACCGTCGAGGACATCGATGGCGACGGACGGATCCTGCAGATGCGCATCCCCGATCCGAACGGATTGTGGAAGGACCACCCGGAGCAGCCCGGACTCATGGTTCGGCGCGATCCGATCGAGACCGGCGGCACGTACTACCAGATCCTGCCCGAGGGCACGATCGAGGACTACGACGGCTTCACGATGCGCCTCAAGAAGGCGAAGCAGGGACTCGATCTCAACCGCAATTTCCCGGCGAGCTGGCGACAGGAATTCGAGCAGCTTGGGGCGGGGCCGTTTCCGACATCGGAGCCCGAAGTGCGGGCGCTGGTCTCATTCATCACGGGTCACCCCAACATCACGGGCGCCACCACGTTTCACACCTGGAGCGGCGTGCTGCTGCGCCCGTTCGAGCATTCGCCGGACGACGAAATGCACGCCGAGGATCTCTGGTACTACAAGAAAGTCGGCGAGAAGGGGCACGAGCTCACGGGCTACCCGGCGATTTCGGTCTATCACGAGTTCCGCTATCACCCGAAGTCGGTGATTGCCGGCACGTTCGACTGGCTCTACGAGCACCTCGGCATGTACACGTGGGTCGTCGAGATCTGGAGTCCGATGCGCGAGGCCGGCATCGAGAAATACCTGTACATCGATTGGTTCCGCGACCATCCGATCGCCGACGATCTCAAGCTATACCAATGGAACCGCGACAAGCTCGGCGGTGTGGCGCACATCGCGTGGAAATCGTTCGATCATCCGCAATTGGGCAAAGTGGAGATCGGCGGCTGGAACCGCTTTCACGCGATTTCAAATCCGCCGCCGGCGTTCCTGGAGCGCGAGCTCGCCCGTTTTCCGCAATGGATGCTCTGGCAGGCGCTCACCTCGCCGAAACTGGAGCTTGTCGTCGCCGAGGCCGACGCACTGGGCGAAGATCACTGGCGTGTCCGCCTCGTCGTCCAGAACACGGGTTGGTTGCCGAGCTATGTGTCGAAGCGCGCGCTGGAGCGCAAGGTCGTGCGCGGCGTGATCGCGGAGATTACGGTGCCCGCCGGCGCCAAGCTCGTCCACGGCAAGCGCCGCGAGCTCCTCGGACAGCTCGAGGGCAAGGCGTACAAGCACACCGGCGTGTCATTCTGGCCCGACTACAACATCACGGACGCTCGCGTGAAAATCGAATGGGTCGTGCGCGCGAAAAAGGGCGAGCGCATCGATCTCGTGGCCCGCCACGAGAAAGCTGGCGTTGTCCGGGCCTCGCTCACGCTCGCCTGACAAGAATTGGAGGCTGCAATGGCGAAGGTCCTGGGCGTTGGCGGCATCTTTTTCAAATCGGCCGATCCTGCACGGTTGCGAGCGTGGTACGCGCGTTGGCTGGAAGCTCCGGCAGACGAGCACGGTGCGATGTTCAAGACGGCGGATGCGCCGGCGGGCGCGGCGGTCGTGTGGAGCCCGTTCGCAGCCGACACCACCTACTTTGCACCGTCGAAGGCTGCGTTCATGATCAACCTGATTGTCGACGACGTGGATGCGGCGCTCGCCCAGGTGCGCGAGGGCGGCGCCGAAATCACCGGCGCGGTCGAGCAATACGATTACGGCCGCTTCGGATGGTTTGTCGACCCGGACGGCAACAAGGTGGAGTTATGGCAACTGCCGAAGGCCGGCGCGGAATGACGCGGACGTGACGCGGCGTGGCTAAACCCATGCGCGGTCTCGCCGCGGTACCGCGCGGCGTTTGGGTGCTGGGTATCGTCAGCATGTGCATGGACCTGTCGTCGGAATTGATCCATTCGCTGCTTCCGCTCTACCTCGCAGTGGGCCTCGGTGCCAGTGCGCTGACGATCGGCCTCATCGAGGGTGTCGCCGAAGCGATCGCGTTGATCGTCAAGATCTTCTCCGGCGTCATGTCCGATTTGTTCCGCAAGCGCAAGGCGCTGGTGGTGCTGGGATATGGTCTCGCCGCCGTCACGAAGCTCGCTTTCCCGCTCGCTCCGTCGCTCGGGTGGATTGTCGCTGCGAGATTCGCCGATCGCGTCGGCAAGGGCATCCGCGGCGCACCCCGCGATGCGCTCATCACCGACATCACGCCGTCCGACGTGCGCGGTGCGAGCTTCGGTTTGCGGCAGGCACTCGACACGGTCGGCGCCGTCGGCGGACCGCTGATGGCGATCGCGGCCCTCGCTGCATTCGCGGGCGATTTCAAGGCGGCGTTCTGGGTCGCGGTCGTGCCCGCGTTCCTTTCCGTCACGCTGCTGGTGGTGGGCGTCGACGAGCCCGACCGCCCGAAGATAGGCGATGGCTCGGACACGCAGAAGCATTTGCGATTGGCCGACGCGAAACGTCTCGGCCGCGGCTTTGCCATCGTGGTGACCATCGCGGCGGTACTCACGCTGGCACGCTTCTCGGAGGCTTTTTTGGTGCTGCGTGCGCGCGATGTTGGCCTCGCCGTCGGCGCGGCACCCTGGGTCATGGTCGTGATGTCGGCGGTCTATGCGGTGGTCGCTTATCCCGCAGGCGCCGCCGCGGATCGCGGCTACGGCCCGAAGCTCCTGTCGGCGGGGCTCATCACCCTCGTCATTTCCGACGTGATTCTCGCCAATGCTTCAGGCGGCATTGCCGTCATGCTTGGAGCCGCGTTGTGGGGATTGCACATGGGCCTGACTCAGGGCTTGCTGGCGGCACTGGTAGCCGCGGCAGCGCCCGCGGACTTGCGCGGCACGGCGTTCGGCGTGTTCAATCTGGTCTGTGGGTTGGCACTGCTTGCCGCCAGCGTGCTCGCCGGGTGGCTCTGGGACGCTTTTGGTGCGCCGTTCACGTTCTACGCCGGCGCGGCGTTCACGGCCATCGCCTGGGTTGCGTTTATCGCTTATGGGCGCCGCGCGTCCAATCTGCGCCCTACATGAGGCCGCGCGGCCGCCAACCGTAAGCAACTCATCGCTGCCACGACCAATCGGAAGCCCTTCGACCCTTGAATTCCGCCATGCCGTCTGCAGTATCTGCAAAGCCGGTCTCCAGCAAGAAAACGCTCTACTACCGCCATCGCTTGCCGGTGCGTGTGATGCACTGGGTGAATGTCGTCGCGCTGACGATCCTGCTGATGAGCGGACTCAATATCTTCGACGCGCATCCCGCTCTTTACTGGGGCAAGTCGTCGTATACGGGGCAGGGTCCGGTGCTGGTCATCGGCGCGAACATGACGCCCGAGGCGGGCATCCATGGAATTACGAGGGTATTCGGCCGCGAATTCGACACAACCGGCGTCCTCGGGGCCTCGAAGGATCGTGACGGCGATCTGACCAATCGCGCGTTCCCATGGTGGCTCACGATTCCGGACAACCGCTGGCTGGCGATGGCACGGTCGTGGCATTTCTTTTTCGCATGGATCCTCGTCGTCAACGGCCTCGCCTATCTCGCCTGGTCGATTACGAGCCACCATCTGACGCGTGACCTAGCGCCCGATAGCGGCGAGCTGCGCACGATTCCACAATCGATCCGAGACCATTTGCTTTTCCGCCACCCGACGGGTGAGGCAGCCAAGCGCTACAACGTGCTGCAGAAGATTGCTTATCTTGTCGTGATTTTCGTGCTGGTTCCGCTGGTGATCCTGATGGGCCTGGGAATGTCGCCGTGGGCGAACACGATAGCGCCCGGCTGGGTCGATCTCTTCGGCGGCCGCCAGTCGGCGCGAACGATCCATTTCGTCGCCGCGTGGCTCATTGTCGCGTTCGTGTTGATCCACGTTTTCGAGGTGATCGTCGCGGGATTCTGGAACCATCTGCGCTCGATGATCACCGGTTTCTATTTCATAGGCCCACCGAGATGGAAACGTAGAAGTTCTACACCTTCCTCTTCAGACGTGTGATCACATTCAGCCGACAGTCGCGTAGGTAGGCCTCGGTCGCCTGGCGTTGCGGTGGCCCACGAAATTCTGGACGTTGTCGACGCTAATTTTGCTCTAGCGCCAACGCCGATTCTCATTCCATCCAAACTGAAGATAGTGTGCGGCGGCGTCCACGCCCGCTAGCACAACGTCAGGGTTGAACTTCAGATAGCCGGTGGCATCGAAATCCGGCGGCAGTGATGTCGGTGGCGATCGGGGCACGACATCCGCGGCCTGCTTGTGGGCCGGTGACACGATCTCTAACCATGTACGCGGCAAAGCGGAGCCGGCAACGACGTTCTCTACGCTCCGTCCGGAGACAATGTCGACAGGCTCGCGAAAATAGGTCGTGCCTGCAAAGGGCTCCGACAGAAGCGGTGTGTAGTAAGCACAGCCCTCGAAGAAGTAGTGAGTCGCTTGGCTATACCGCGAGCGCGCCATGTCATTCTGGACGTCGCCGCCATGCAGCAAATTGGCCGTCCAGATGAACGCCTGGCCCGGTTTCGCCCGGAATCGTTCGAGCCGGGCTCCGTGAGCGTCCGCAATAGCTGCCCAAGTGCGCTCGAAATGTGCGTAATGCGCGTACGTGTCATCCGGGCTGGCGGCGCCATAGCCGATTTGCGCATTACCCACGATCGGCCATCGATGGCTTCCGGGATAGTAGACGAGAGGCCCGTTATCGGAGTCCATTTCTTCCAACGCCACCCAGACCGCGCACATGAAGCGCTCCGGGTAGGTGCTGAAGTGAACGCTGTCCGAGTGCGGTTTCTGTTGCGTACCTATCGGGAAGGTCAACGTCTGAAATGGAAACGCGCGTCGTCCATATACGGAAGAGAGGATCTCGATCAAGCGCGGATTTGTGGCAATGCGGCGAATATCCTCGTCGTACGGCCATCCGTCGATCATTCGCAACGACCCATCCCGCTGGCTAATCCACTGCGACGACCAATTTTCGCGCGGATAGCGGGCGCGAATCCGCGCCCCGATCGCGAGGATGTCCGGATCGGGGAAGTCGATGATGCCGTAGCCGTGTTCGTGCAGCTGGCGGGCCAGGTACCGCGTCTCGGAGTCTAGGCCGGAGCTGTCGATCCACTGGTCGAAAAAGGGACTCTCGATGAGCGGAATGCCCGGAAGCAGCGCAAGCGTATTTTCTCGGGAATCTGCCATGATCCAAGAAGGCTCGACGGCTAGCTAAATCGAACTTGCCGTTACCCCACGGTTACTCAGTCCACATTACCGAAACGGCCTGCCCGAAGGCAAGCCACAGCCTGTGCTGCGAAAGCCAAATGGAGTCTGGTTTAGCCTGTCATCGTTGCGAAGACCGCCAGACAGCCATTCTACTGGCAGCAGGGCTTAGCGACTGAAGACGACTGCGACCAGGCGGTCGAGATCCAGGATCGCGACATTCCGACAATCCGTGCAAATCGGCAGGCAGCCTGTGTAAGACCGACGAGCGTCTAATCGACGAAGTCCACGAGGGAAGAAGCCGGATTTTGAATCGACGATCTCCTCTACGCTGATGTCTGAGGTCTGATGAGTTGGTCGGCGATGCGGCAAAATGACGTAGAATTGGATTGTTGTTTTGTGCCTAGAGATCAATGCGTTGAGTGATTTTCAACACGATCTGCGCTCGATGATCGCCGGCCGTTATCGCGTGCCCGAGGAGGCTCGGCATGAAAACAGTTGAAACGACGCGACGGCGTTTTTTTGCCCGCGCATTCGCGGCGGCCGGTGCGTTGGCGCTTGCCGGTTGCGAGCGGCTGTCGAGGTCCGACTGGTTCCCGCAGATACTGGGCGCCGGGGAGAAGGCGAGCTCGTCCGTGCTGCATCTGGTGGCAGGGCGCAAGGCGATGGCGCAGGAATTCCCGGCTGCCGATTTGTCACCGTCGTTTCGCAGCAACGGCACGGCGGAGCCTGACAGCGATGCGTATCGCATGCTGATGGCGGGCAACTTTGCCGACTACCGCCTCGAAATTGGGGGGTTGGTCGAACGTCCGATGTCGTTGTCGCTTGCCGAGTTGAGAACGCTCCCGAGCCGCACTCAGATCACCCGTCATGATTGCGTCGAAGGCTGGAGCGCGATCGGAAAATGGAAGGGCGCGAAGCTCGCCGCCGTGCTCGAGGCCGCAAGGCTGAAGCCGGAAGCGCGCTTTGTCATGTTCTATTGTGGAGATCCCATGGCGAGCGATGGCACCGACCTCTACTACGAGAGCATCGACCTCGATGACGCGTTCCATCCACAGACGATTCTTGCTTACGAGCTGAACGACGCGCCGCTGCCTGTCAAGAACGGTGCGCCACTCCGGCTGCGCGTCGAGCGGCAGCTTGGCTACAAGCACGCGAAGTACGTGATGCGGATCGAGCTCGTCGATAGTTTCGCGAAGATCGCCGGCGGCAAAGGCGGCTACTGGGAAGACCAGGGCTACCAGTGGTTCGCGGGCATTTGACGGGCGAAAATTGCGGACTCGGTCGAATTGCGGCCGGCTGCGCAATTTGCGTCCGGCGATCGGCTCCGGGCGTCCGGCACCGATCGTGGGGGAACTGCGACGACGCGTGAAGATCGTCCTCGCTTCACGACTCGCTTGATAGCGCGCGGGCGCTAGATCTGGCCCAGGTCGAAACTCCCTCCCATGTGCGTCGGGACCGTTCCAATAACGAGATTGCCCGTGATGCGGTTGGTTCCGAAGGTAAGCGTCGCGCCGCTGAATGCCGTGCCGTTGAACGCGATGTCAGTATCCGAAAACCGGAGCATGGACGTGCCGTTTGTCACCATGGCAGCGCCGCCGTTGTTGCTGACCATGCTGCGGTTGACGTTGACCGTCGTCGATCCAACCGTGGATGTGGACGCGATGCCCTCGTCGGTATTGTTCGACGAGGTGCTGTTGTTGATCAGCACACGCGGCCCGTTGTTGAATATCATGCCCTCGTTGTTGCCTGCCGAAGTGACACGGTCCATCACGACGTCGATTCGCGTCGAGCCGGAACTCGGAGATACAAGGATGCCGGCTCCGAGGTTGTTGCGCAGCGTCGTGTTGAGGATGTTCAGCCGGCCGCCGGCGACGCGCTCGTCGAGTATCCCGTTCTGTGCAAAGTCGCTGACCAGGACGTCCTCGATATAGACCTTCGCGGCCTGAATGATGCGGATTCCGTTGATGCCGGTCTGTTCTCCGACGGTGCCGGCAGCGCCGGTTCCGTTGACATTAAGGTTGCGCAGACGCACCGTGCGTAACGGATCGTTGGCGTTGACCGCAATATTGATGATGATCCCGGTGGTACCGCTCGCGAGAATGCTCGCGAAAATCTCGTGGCAGTCGATGGTGATCGACTTCGTGATCGTGACGGCCCCGAAGCCGCCTGGGTCGAGGCAGTTGATCTCGCCGTTGATGAACGTCTTGCTGATAGCGCCGGCAAACGTTTTGCAAGGCGCCGTGCGGCTGCACGGATTGGCGTCGTCGCCAACGCCAGAGACCCACGTGCGTGTGGCCTGCGCATGAGCGGGCAAGCTGGTCAGCAGCAGAGCGAGTGCCGCGCCGACGATAGTTGTGCATGACAAAATCAGCTTTTTCATCGTGTTCTCCCTTTCATAAACGCATTTGGAATGACACGACGATAACAGCGGTGCAACCCAAATGTGGGCCGCGCAAGGCTCCAATTCCTCCGTTCGTCGGGCCTACGCATCACACACGCTGTGTTGTACAGAACGATCGAGTGCTGCACTTTGCACGACGCGGTTACGCGAATACTCCGTGTAGGAACCACTCGCCGTCGTCAATGCCGTAACGGTGATCGCGGTAGATCCAGACGGTCTCGCCGCGCGGGCTCTCGGCGACAAAATAATCACGGCGGACGTCGGCGCCATCCCACCAGCCTGATTCGATCCGCTCGGGACCGTCGCGCAAAACCCACGGCTGTGCTTCTAGCGCTTGGCCGAGCGGCGCCGGTTCAGAAAGCAGCCAGACGGGACGCGGCGGAAACGAAGCGAGGACCGAGGATTCTTTCGCGGCGCGTCCAAGGTTTCCCCGCACGTCCGGCGGCAAACGAAGCTGGTCTTGGGAAGCTCGTTCCGGCCGATGTTCGTCGCGCGGCGCGACGAGCATCACGGCGTCCTCGCCGAGACGTGCGCGCAGCCGGTCGACGAGCGGCACCGTCACGGTGGCTTCGTCGCCGGGGAGCAAGCCGAGATTGCGACTCGCGAGCGCGGCGGCGACTTCGCTCGCGAGTGCGATGCTTTCCACCGGCGCCGGCAGCGTGACGCGGGCAAGCCGTTCGCGCAACACCGCGAAGAGATGCGAAGGTTCGCGCGCCGGCGCGGCCAGTGCGAAGCGGACTATCGTCGCCGGGACGCCGGTTTTGATGCCGACGTAGCGCTCGTGCGCAAGCGCAAGCGACATCTCGAGAATGCCGAGGCCTCGTCCGGCGAGCCATCCTGCGAGCTCGTGGACGAGGCGGTTCGTCGCGAACGTAAGCGCCTCGACGTTCGCGACCGGCGCCGGCAGGTCGAGCCGCCCTTTGTAACGCGGCGGCGGCACGAACGGGGGACGCGGATCGGGAACGAGCCCGCGGACGCGATCGAGCGTTGCGACGAAATCGGCGCCGACACGTCGCGCGAGGCCCGCGCGTGGCAAGGCGCACGCCTGCCCGAATGCCGTCACGCCGGCCGCGGCGAGCGTGGCGAGGACATCCGGCGCGACGTCGAGATGCGCAAGCGGCAGCGGAGCCAGCGTATCGTTCAGCATCGACGGACGAATCGCCGTCACGCTGCAATCGGCGCGCGCGAAAAGAAGCGCCGCGAGAGGTGTGGGCGCGAAGGAGAGCCGCGTCGAATAACCAAGATCGTGCGCGCCGCGCGCGAGCTCGATCGTCAGTCGCCTCAAGCCTCCGAATAGGCGCAAGCTGCTGCCGATTTCGGCAAGCACCGCATCGGGTGGCGCGAGCGAAACAGCCGGCGTGAATTGAGTCGCCCAGGTCGCAACCCCGGCGAGTGCTGCACTTTCGAGCTCGTGATTGCGGTCACGCAGCACGATGTCAGGGGCGAGGACGAGCGACGCCGAGACAAGCTGCTTCGGCATGACGGCTGCATCGAGCGCGGCCGCATTGGCGGCGACGATGTGAGGATAGTGGCCGCCGGTGGTGACGGCGAACGGCCGCGCAGCGTCAGCAGGCGCCTGCGATCGTGCGAAGACGTCGAGCGGCAGCGAAGGAAGCAGCAGGCAGGCCCACAGCATGGGTACGAGCAAACGCGGGAATCATCACGCGTACGAGGGGGCGTTGTTCCAAATCGTTGCTTCGGACAGCCCGATTTCCGCGAGCTCGGCGGCGCGCAGGTGCGCTTCGTTCGCGCAGAAGAATTCGTCGAGCTGCGGTGGCGCAACCGTGGTACCGGCGAGCATCGCGTGCGCCTGTCCGCGATGGTGGATCTGGTGCTGGAAGAGATGCGCGAGCAGCCGGGTCGCGCTCTCCTGCATGATGCCGGCGCGCCGCGGTACGGCGATCGGACGGGTGAGATCGGCGTCGGTCAGCGGCGCACACAAGGTAACGAGCCGGCGATCGACCGCGTGCTGGGCTACGGACAGCGCCGCGCAGGCGTCGAACGGCTCTTCGGGCTCGTAAAAGCGGCCGGCCGAGAGGTTTGGCGGCTGGCCGTGGAAGCTGCGCTCGAGCGCATCGACGTAATACCAGTCGACGGTCAGGATGTGGTTGAGCGTGGCCTTGATCGAGGGAAAGAAGCTCGTGCGAGCGGCAACGAAATCGTCCTGCGACAGCTTGCCGCAAGCGGCGAGCAGCCGGTGGTTCGACCAGGCGTTGTTGCAAGCCATCGTGTAGAGGTGGTGGGCGAGGGGAGAGGTCGGCATCGGAAGTCCTTCAATGAACGGGGCGATGCAGCGCGAGACGAGTGGCGAGCGAGCGCCCGGCGCTTGTCCGCAGATCAGGCAGTCCAGGCGGCGACGCGTCGATGTCGATCAGCACCGGCTGCGCGACGTCGCCGCCGCGGCGCTTTATCACCCGCACCGCGAGCCGGCGTCCCTGCGGCGCAAGGGCGAGACGCAGCGGCGCCGCTGTCGCAACCGCCTGCTGGCCTGGGCGCCGCCACAAGACACCCCAGGTGCGGCCTTCGCGCGCGGCGACCGCAAGCCGGCGCAGCACGCGATCGTCGTGCGGCCCGAGCCATGCGAACGCCGCGCCGCATTCTGGCGCGCGCAAAGCCTGCTCAAAGGCCCACAGCTGATCGGCGATGCTGCGGCAGCGGATCATCAACAATCGCGCGAGGTCGAGTCCCGCGGCCGCGAGCGCCGGTGCATACGGCAGATGCGGCGGCGCGATCCAGACGATGTCACGGTTGCCGGCTTGCAGGCGCGCGAGGGCGGGCAACGTGAGTCGGATCTCGCCGATGCCTTCGCGCGCGAGCACGACTTCGGTGAGCGCCGCCTGCGGCCAGCCGCGTCCGGGCAGCACGGCGTCGAGCGCCGGAAAGCCGCTCGGCATTGCGGCCGGCTCGGGCGCGCAGTCGCCGCCGCGCCAGATCGCGGGATTGGCGAGGATGGTGGCAAGCGCGAAATTCATCGCTGGCGGCGCCACACGACGTCAATCCACGCCAACGCTCATCGCCTTCTCAGCGCGCTTCTTGAGCTCGTCCGGCGGGACGTCCTCAATATGCGTGGCGATATACCAATGGAAGCCGAACGGATCGTCGATGCCGCCGGTGCGGTCGCCGTAGAACTGGTTCGCGACCGGCCGCACGAGCTTGGCGCCGGCGGCGACTGCCTGCGCGACCAGCGCGTCGACGTCCTTGACGTAGACCATCAGCGAAATGGGCGAGCCGCCGATCGTGCGGGCGCTGCGCGCGTCCATCTCCGGGTTCTCGTCAGCGAGCATCACCGGCGAATCGCCGATCTTGATTTCGGCGTGCCCGATCTTGCCGCCGGGCGCCGGGAAGCGCATCAACTCGACCGCGCCCAGCGCCTTCTTGTAGAACTCGAGCGCCGCGGTGGCATCATGGAGGATGAGATACGGCGTGACGCTGTGATACCCATCCGGAATTGGTTTGACGGCCATGGGATTCTCCTTGAAAAAATATTACTTTTCCCAGTGTTGCGCGAAGACCGGCGCAACTTTCGGATGCGCTTCGATGCGCATCAGAGTTTCGTAAAACGCCGGGCGCGCCTTTTCCAGATGCTTGCGCGATCCCGACCACTTCGACACGACAGCGGCGAACAAATCGAGCGCGCCCAGTTCCGTACCGCCTAGATACGGGCGCGCCGGAAAGAGGTCGGCGAATATCTCCCAGTGCTTGTGCAGCCGCGCGCGCGTGCCGGCGCGGATACGATCCTTTACGGCGTCGTCAGCATCGGCGTCGGCGCACCAGCGCTCCGGATAATCGATGATGCTGATCGCCGAGTAGCAGTTGGCCGCGATGAACACGAGGCCGCGGATCATCTGCGCCCGAGCGGATGCGTCGCGCGGCAACAGCCCCGACTCCGGGTGCACGCTGCCGAGGTGGATCAGGATCGCCGCGCTTTCGGTCAGCACGCTGCCGTCTTCCAGCACGAGCGTGGGAATCTGCCCCAGCGGATTCACCTTCAGGAGCTCGACGTACGCGTCATTGGTATCCCAAGACGCCGTCTCGACGATGCGAAACGGCGCGCCGACGATTCCCAGTGCGGCCTGGATCGACGCCGAGCCCGAACCTTTCTTGCCATACAGCGTGTACATCGCTCCTCCTAAGAGAACCGGGCCCCGCACCTCGGACAGGAAGTGCCGGGCCCGGCAAGGCTCAGTCAGGATCTGTTTTCGAGCTGCAGTAAAAGCGAGAGGCGATCGTTGCGCGCGACGTCTTCCCACGGCCGGCCGGTCAAGGCGCCCTCGAGCGCCCACAGCAGGTTGAGCGACGCGCGCGGGTCGTGCGCGCGCACGCGGCGGTAAGCTTCGATCGAGCCGAGCCGGCGCAGCGTCTCGATCGACTTGATGCCTGCGGAGGCGAGCATCCGCTTCGACACGGGGCCGATGTTGGGAAGCGGAGTGTCGAGCACCTTCGCTTCACCCTTGCGGGCCCGCATTTTTCGCTGCCGTGGCTCGGACGCATCGGACGCGCGCTTTGCCAGCGTGCGCTTGCGCTCCGGCGTGTATTTCCACCACGGCCGCGCCGGTGCGCCCTCCATGAAACGCACCGCGGAGATGAACGTGTCGAGCACGCAAGGATCGTGACGCGTGCCTGTGATGCGGTTCAGTTCGTCGTAGAGCGCATACGGGTCGCGGCCGGCTAACTCGCGCGGCGTGCGAATGCCAAGCCGGATGAAGTCGGCGGCAATTGCCGGACCGACGTTCGGCAGATCCTCGAGCGCCGTCATGCGCAGGCGGCCGATCGTTGTCTTCATCTGTCACCACTCCTCATGGCTTCACCACTTTCACCACCCTTTTCCGCCGCGGATCAAGCCGACGGCGATGCCTTCGATCGCGAACGCGGACGTCTTCGGGTCGACCGCAATCGGTGCAAAATCGGGATTTTCGGCCATCAGCAATACTTCACGCCCGCGCCGTTTCAGGCGTTTGACCGTTACTTCGTCGTTAAGTCGCGCGACGACCACCTGGCCCGAGCGCGCCTCCTCCGTCCTGTGCACGGCGAGGAGGTCGCCGTCGGCGATTCCGGCATCCCGCATCGACTGCCCGCGCACTCGCAGGAGATAGTCGGCGCGCGGGGTGAAGAATCCAGGATCGATGCGGTAGTGCGCCTCGACGTTCTCGATGGCGAGGATTGGGCTGCCCGCAGCGACGCGTCCCACGAGCGGCAGCGAACCTTGAATTGGCATGCCGGGAATGTCCTTCAGGCGCAATCCGCGTGCCGCGCCGGGGGTCAACTCCAGCGCGCCTTTTTTCGCCAACGCCTGCAGGTGGTCCTCCGCCGAGCTGGCGGTCGAAAAACCGAGACCCGCCGCGATCTCGGCCCGTGTGGGCGGCATGCCAGTGGCTTCGAGATGGCCGCGGATCCAGTCCAGGATCTGTTGCTGCCTGGGGGTCAAATGCGGAGTGAGCCGCAGCGGGACCTCGGAGGAATCGACTGGGGCTCGCTTCAGATGGGCAAACGGGCGGCGGGAGCGCGGCGGCATCGAGATACCATATGAATATACGGTACCCTGATTATAGACGGTATGGCATGAACGTCAAGAGGTGGCTGACCGCGACGGCGGGACGGCGAGTTATTCTCCTTCTCTATCCCGGACGGGCGCGTCATGAGCCGTTGACCACCGATTGCCATGCCGAATAAAACGTTTGCCCGCTGTCGCTGCCTAACCGCTCGTTGACATCATCAATCCACGAAATCGCCAAAGCCATGTCCGATCGCGCTTCCCAACTCGCTGCCACGCTCATTCGCAATATCAATGAGGTTCCGCTTACGCGCCTCCTGCGGGAGCCTCACTACGACTCCCAGGGCTCACGTCTGGCACGTGGCACGGCCGCACAAAAGCTCGGGGCTTCCTTCGACGTCGTTGCTCCAGGAAAGCGCGGCTGTCCTTATCATCTTCATCATGCCCAGGAGGAGATGTTCGTTATCCTCGAGGGCAACGGCACCCTCCGAGTGGCGGGCGAGATGCTGCCGGTGAAAGCGGGCGACGCCATTTTCATTCCTGCGGGGCCCGACTACCCGCACCAGATCATCAACACGTCCGATGCGCCGATGAAATATCTGTCGATCAGCACGATGGAGACGCCGGAGATCTGCGAGTACCCGGACTCGGGCAAGTACCTGGCGGAAGGCAGTCTCAAATCGAATAACCCCTTTGAAGTCATCGATCGTCGAGAGCAGAGCCTCGACTACTGGGAGGGCGAGCCGTGACATTGCGCTCGGCGCTCGTGCAAGGAGTGAGGTAGTGTTAGCGTGAGACTCCGTGTCCAGAGCTTTGCGCTTTCCCTCGATGGCTATGGCGCCGGACCGAACCAGGGTCTCGAGCACCCGCTTGGAGTGGGCGGTCCTGAACTGATGGAATGGTTTTTCCCCACCCGCCTATGGCGCAAGATGCAAGGCCTAGGCGATGGAGAGACGGGCGTCGACAACGAAATCGCGGAGCAGGGCTTCGCCGGCATCGGCGCCTGGATCCTGGGGCGCAACATGTTCGGTCCTGTCCGTGGTCCGTGGCCGGATGACAGCTGGAAGGGCTGGTGGGGCGACGACCCGCCGTATCACACCCCCGTGTTCGTGCTGACGCATCATCCGCGCACGCCACTCAGGATGACGGGGGGTACGGAGTTTCGATTTGTCACCGAAGGGATCCATGTCGCGCTGGCGCAGGCGACCGCCGCAGCGGGCGGCCGCGATGTTCGCATCGGAGGCGGCGTTTCCACTGTTCGACAGTATCTGCGCGCGGGTCTCATTGACGAGCTTCACCTCGCGATCCGGCCGGTCTTGCTGGGTTCGGGCGAGCATCTCCTTCATGACATCGATATGAAGGCCCTGGGCTATGAATGCGCGCAGTACGTCGCCGGCGAGCGCGCGACCCACGCTTTCCTGCGCAAACGCAGCTAACGCATAGAGCGCCATGGACACTAAACACATCCGCAAAGCAGTGGAAAGCTACTACGCCGACATCTGGAACCGACACGACAAGTCGAAAATTCCTCTATTGCTTCGCACGAACTTCACATTTCGCGGCTCGCTCGGGCAGGCAATGGCAGGACACGACGGCTTCATTTCCTACCTCGACTTTGTTCATGCGACGCTGGCAGAATTTCGGTGCGACATTGTCGATCTTGTGGTCGAGAAACCGAAGGCATTTGCACGGATGCGCTTTTCGGGAATCCACCGGGAAACATTTTTCGGTTTTCCGCCAACGTGGAAACCGGTCGAGTGGGCAGGCGCCGCCCTCTTCACGTTTCTCGAGGGTCAAATTGGTGACCTTTGGGTCCTTGGCGACGTTCACAGCCTGTTGCAGGCACTGGAGCGAAACGCCAATGGCTGACGCTGTTCGCAATGGCTTCCGATAGTAGAGGGGATGTCTGAGGATATTGCCCATGGCTGATGGACTCTACCGCAACGAACGGTTCAAATTTGGCAGCAAGGAGAGCGAGGAAGCCGAATTCGCCGATCATGTCGCGCGCGTTCGGGTGGTCCAGGAACGCCTCGCCCGTGATCATTTCTCGGGTGTGCGAGATCGAGTTTTCCACGCCAAGATGCACGCCTGCCTGTTGGGGACGCTCACATTGCGTCCCGATCGGCCGACAGCGATCCGTCATGGAGTCTTTGCCGACGCTGCCAAACAGCGCTACAACGTGCTGGCGCGATTTTCCAATGGCGTCGGCATTGAGCAGCACGACCTCAAGCCGGATGTGCGAGGGGTGGCGCTGAAGCTTTTCGGCGTGGACGAATCCTCCGGCGCCGCTTCCGCCGCCGCGCGGTGCGTCGACTGGCTGATGACGAATTCGACCAATCCATTCGGACGGGACCAGGAAGAATTCGTGGAATTCATGGAGGCCAGTGCGGGATCTACCCTCGACCTTGCCGCGTATCTCGCGCGTCATCCGAGGGTGTTCGAGCTCCTGATAAAGGCCACGGCGCGCGTTATCCCGAGCCTCGTGACGGAACGCTATTGGAGCGGCCATCCCTATCTGCTCGGCGCGGATATGGCGATGAAATTCAACATCGCGCCGGCCGCTGACATCAGCACTTCGGCGGGCATTGCCGATGACAGCGCCGAGGCCAGCCGCTTGAATTCGCTCGCGCAGCGTGCGCTCAACTCCACCGGTGGCGTGGAAGACCGAATCGCGCGATGGTTCGCGCTGCATACGCCCGAAGGATCGCCGTTGCGCACCGATTATCTGAGACGCGATCTTCTGCATCGCCTCGCCAACGCACCTGTCCGTTTCACGTTATCCGTCCAGCTCGAAAGATCCGCGGAAACCACGCCGATCGAGAACACGCTTGTCGAATGGAAGGAAGGGGACAGCCCCTCCTTGCCCGTCGCCGATCTCGAACTTGACCGGGAAAGCCTCGAACTCGACAACGAGAGCCTGCGCTTTACTCCCGCGCACTTCATCGCCGCGCACCGGCCGCTTGGAAATATGGCACGCGGGCGGCTTTTCACCTACCGCGCGAGTCAGGACGGCCGGCGAGCGCCAGCGGACGATCCTGCCGAGAGTGCCGTCTTTCATTTTTGAGATGCAGCGGACGCTCTCGTGGCGAAGCCGGGATTCGCGGTGCTCTATCGATGGCGACTGAAGCCAGGCAAGGAGGCGCAGTTTGTCGATGCGTGGTCACGGGGGACGAAATACTACGTTCGCCATCGGGGTGGCCAGGGCTCGCGCCTCCATCGCGGGCTCGACGGTGTCTGGTACGCTTATGCCCAGTGGCCGGACGCCGCAACCCGTGAGCGCGCGTTTGCGCACGATGACCAACCCGAGGCCCATGCGCTGATGGACGATGCGATTGCCGAGCGGCTGTCTGCGATCATTCTCGAACCGGTTGCCGATTTCCTCATGTTTTCGGAACGCGGGTAGAAAGTCGCGTCGATTGAGGTATCCTCGCGCCTTCCTTGGCACCGGCACGCGGCTCCTGCCATGAACCGAATTCGCTTCTTTTCACTCGTCATGAACCGAACCCGCTTCTTTTTGTTCGTTGCAGTTTGCGTGGGCTCCTGGTGGATGACGACGGTCGCGCAAGCCCAGGCACCGGACGCCGAGCGTATCGCCAAGATCTACCTGGCGGCTTTTTTCGCGGGCGACGTCAAGGGGGCTGCCAATCTGACGGACCCGAGGACACTCGAGCGAATACGCGAATCGTTCCTCGCAGATCTGCTCAAGGCGGACCCCGAATCGGAAAAGGTCATTCTGGCGAACTTCGGTGCTGGGGCGACCACGGCAACGCTGAGTCAAATGGATGCGAGATCACTGTACGTGGCGGTGACGGAAGCCGAGCACAGGAGAAATCCCGTCGTGGTCGAAGCGATGAAGCAGACGCGGTTCAAGGTCCTCGGAAGCGCGCCGAGCCCGAGTGGCGGGGTCACCGTGCGTTTCAGGGTAACAGCGCCTGGCGACGGGGGTGCGGACAGCAAAGATTCAGGGCTTATGATGAGGCAGGTTCAAGGCGAGTGGAAAGTTGTGGGCAACGTGCCGCCCTGACCCCCGTTCCATTCCGACCCACATCCCCGGTGATCATGTGACAAAACTCGAAAAACATTTCTCGCATCCGGGGCCGGCTCGTCAAATTCGCAGCACGATGGAGGCGATGCAGTGACCAACATCGTAGTTGCCGTCTTTGCGATCATGCTCTGTCTCATAAATGCGCTCGTCTGGACATTCATTTCCGAAATGCCGCTGATGGGCGCGTGCTGGGTCTTGGCCGCCGCGCTATGCTTCTGGCTGCAGAAATGGTCACGTCGATAGCGCGGGACCGTGTCCGGCACCTTTGAGCTCGGTTCTTGAGCCGAATACCACGCAAGGAAACCCAATGAACGACGAGGCATTGAATCTCAGCATTCGCAAGTTCCTGAAGCTCGTGGGCGTCAATTCGCAACGCGAGATCGAGCACGCCGTGGCCAAAGCGCTCGCCGACGGCACGCTCGCAGGGAGCGAGTCGTTTCCCGCCCGGATGACCCTCGAGGTGGGCCGCCTCAGCCTGAACGTCCATTTCGACGGCGAAATCCGGCTCCAGTAAGCGACGATCTGCCGCCGTAGGACATCGCGCCGTGCGGGTGTCAGCGATATCCGATGGCTCTGAAAGTGCGGACGGGGTAGGCTGACTGGTTTGACGTCCCGGTCGCCACTCGATGGAGCCTCCTCCTTCTCCTGCCAGGATTGGATATGTCGGGCTGCGGGCAAAAACGGCCCGTGCGATCGTCGTCACGATCGCGGTCGGCGAGGGATTGCCCGACGTGGTGACACGCGGCGAGATCGTTCTGGCAACCCCGACCAGTCCCGAGCTGTTCCAGCCCTACCACGCTGTAATGGATCTGCCTTGGGATCGCGCGGCAACCGTGGCAGGGAAGGCAGAACGCGCAATCGCGGCGACGGCGGCGGGTGCTTTGAAGGACCTCGTTGCGGGATTGTGCGATGCCGGAGTTGCGGTCTCTGGTGTCGGGATTGTCGGCGCCCCGGAGCGTGATTTGGCTGCGATCGCCAGTTCCCACATACGGGCTCACGCAGCCGAGGGCGTGCTTTTTCGGCGCGTCCTTGAAACTGCTGCGGCCGCGAACAGACTTCGTTGCCAGTGCTATACCGAGGACGACCTCGAAGGCCTGGCGGCGTCCCGGTTAGGTCTCCCGGTTGCTGCGATCAAGAGTCGACTTGCGCAGTTTGGAAAGCAAATGGGTCAGCCCTGGCGGGCAGATGAAAAGGCGGCTACGATTGCCGCCTGGCTGGCGTCCAAGTGACCGCAACCATGCAAGCGATGGTGTGCGAGCGTCCGGGGAGCCCTCTCGTCTTGCGCACCGTGCCGCGCCCCGAACCGCGTCCCGCAGAGCTGCTGATCGAGATCCTCGCATGCGGTGTGTGCCGCACCGATCTCCATCTCGTCGACGGCGAGCTTCCCGATCCGAAAGTGCCCGTCATTCCCGGCCACGAGATCGTCGGACGCGTTGTGGCGCACGGCGCGGGCGTGCAGCTACCGGCTATCGGCACCCGTGTCGGCGTCCCGTGGCTCGGCGCGACGTGCGGGCATTGCGCGTACTGCGAGTCGGGCAGGGAAAACCTGTGCGCCAAGGCGCACTTTACCGGCTACCAGATCGACGGCGGTTTCGCGGAGTTCGCGGTCGCCGACGCGCGCTTTGTATTCGAGCTGCCCGACCGCTACGACGACCTGCATGCGGCCCCGCTGTTGTGCGCGGGACTGATCGGCTATCGCGCGTATTCGATGACGGGCGCGGCCCGAACGCTCGGCATGTACGGATTCGGCGCCGCCGCGCACTTGATTGCGCAGGTCGCGTTGGCGCAAGGGCGCACCGTCTACGCGTTCACCCGGCCGGGCGATGTCGACGCGCAACGCTTCGCGCGGCGTCTTGGCGTCGACTGGGCCGGCGGCAGCGACGAAGCGCCACCGTCGGCGCTCGAAGCGGCGCTGATTTTCGCGCCCGCCGGGCCGCTTGTGCCCCTTGCCCTGGCAGCAACAGCGCGGGGTGGATCGGTTGTGTGCGCGGGCATCCATATGAGCGACATTCCGTCGTTCCCGTATCGGCTGCTTTGGGGCGAGCGCAGCGTCCGCTCGGTCGCCAATCTCACTCGCCGCGACGGCGACGCGTTCCTTGCTCTCGCGGAAAAGATTCCACTGACGGTCCACGTTGAACCGTATCCCTTGACCCGGGCGAACGAGGCGTTGTCCAGTCTTCGCTCCGGGTCAATCGCGGGTGCGGCGGTATTGACGCCAGGGCGCTGAGGGCGTCGAATGGATGCCGGGCGAATCGCATTTCGTTGAACCCAACCAGGAGCGCTGATCATGGCAAAGAAAGCAGCATCCAAGTCCACCGCATCGCCTGCGCGCAAGCCGGCCCGGAGGAGGGCGAAGCGTCGCGCCAAGGCGGCGACGAAGCCCGTATCGAGCGGTGCCGCAAAAATGGCCGACATGTTCAAGATGCCCGATCCGGGACAATTCGCAAAATACGCAAAGACGCTGACGCCGGAGCAGGCGTTCGAGATGTATCGCGCCAACGCCAAGCTTGCGCTCGACGTTATCGAGAACGCGATCGAGAGCACTGCCAAAGTGCGCAAGCTGCAGTTTGAAGGCGAGGAACGAGCGCGGTCGATGCAGAAGAAGACTGCGCGCAGCGCGGCGGAAGCGGGCGACGTGCCGTCGCTAATGGCGGTCGGCCAGAGCGCGGCGCAGGAGGCAATCGAGAACTCGATGCAGTACTGGGGTCAGATGTTCGAGCTGATCGTCGAGATCCAGAAGCGTTTGTTCACGATGCTCGAGTCGCAGACCGCAAGCCTGCCGGGCGCCAAGGAAGCCAAGGCGGCAATGGCGATGATGCCCGACATGACCAAGATGCAGAATGTCGTGTCGGCGATGCAAGGCGTCATGTCGTCAGGCACTTCGGCATTCGATCAGATGCAGAAAGTGATGGGCGATCTCGCCCGCATGTCCGGCATGCGCCGTTGAGTCGGATGGAATAGGCGGTAAGAGCGGCTGTTTGCTGTAAATCGTGCCCGCAGAGCTGAAAAGGCGCCACTCTCTGGGGAGTTGCACTATTCGGGACTGCGCGTAAGATTACCCGCGCTTCGCGATAACCCGCTCGCGGAAGCGGATCCGGTTTCAACCTAACAAGAGGAGGTTTCAATGTCCATACTCTCGAAATCGACGTGGACTCCGCTGGCAGCAGCGGCCGCGTTGGCTCTCGCCTTTACCGGCGCGTATTCCGCCGTCGCATTCGGTGCCGACGTCAAGGTCTCGCTTGCAGGCGACCAGGAGGTGCCGCCCGTGACGACCGCAGCGAAGGGCAGTGGAACCGTGATGATCGGCGACGACATGTCAGTCAAGGGCAGCGTGACGACCACGGGAGTGGCTGGTACTGCCGCGCACATCCACATGGCGGCCGCGGGCAAGAACGGTCCGGTGATCGTGCCGATGACAAAGAGCGGAGACGCGGGCTGGACCTTTGCGCCGGATGCCAAGCTCAACGCCGACCAGATGAAAGCGTTCAAGGCGGGCGAGCTCTACATCAACGTCCACAGCGCGGCGAACCCGGGTGGAGAGATCCGCGGTCAGCTGAAGCCGTAGCGGCTATTAACGCAGGGGAGTCGGGGTCGGACGGAAGTTCGGCCCCGATTTGTTTTGGCTGCGACGTAGAAGTCCCCGGGGCCGGCGTCGCATTCGCCAGGGGAAACCGCAGACAGTGCGGCCTATCGCCGAGGTTCACCGGCGCCGAGCGCAGCGAGGAAGCCACCGCCGAAAGGCGGCGGCGTCCGGTGGAACCAATGGTTAGCAATCATTTGTCAGGAATCGAGAGTCTAGGATCGCTCTTGTATGCCCGTCGCAACTCGTCCATTGCCCACACTCCGAGCATGCGGCCACGAGAAACGACGGCGTCGGCAATTCGTACACGTGGAGGCGGAAAACTAAAAGGCGGGCGCTGCAGATTTAGCTTTCTGAAGTCTCCAGTAGGAATATCGCTGTTGAACCAAATCCGCGTATCCGTCGTTGCAACCAACCAACGCGCCGACCGGCGGACGTTCTCGATAACGGCAAAAACATCGTGAAACGACAGATGGAACAACACCTCTCGACAGAACGCGATGTCGGAGTTGGGTAAGGGGTCGACTATTGCGTTTGCGACCAGGAACCTTACCCCCGAGCGCTCAAATCTTTTGTTGGACTCAATCACTTCCGGCACTATGTCAACGCCGACATACTCGCAAGGTAACTCGAGCCTTTGCATCCAGTTCCAATCGCCGCATCCAATGTCAAGGAATACGGTGCAATCCAGCCGAGCGACGAGCTTAGGCAGTTCCTTGAACAACTCCCCGGTTGCTGCGATCTCGGATCCCTTGCCTGATGAAGATATCTGGTCGCTGGAGTTGACCCACACGCCAAGACCATAGATCGCTCCAAAGCGCTCAGCGACGCCAGCGCGCCGAAGATGCGATACCTTGTACCCTCGTTGCTGACGGATCGCGGACAGCACCATCCCCAAGCCAGCTTTGTACAGGAAGTGTCGACAAACCTCTTTTGCACTTTGTATGTGGTCCCACTTCATTGAGCCCACTCCTATGGCGCTGCCGTTCGTCTCTTGATAGAGATCAGCTGCTCACTAGCGTTGGTCTGTTATGGATCAAGACGACGGTTTTATCATGATTGCTCACGTATCAAAGTGACCGGCCACCAGGCGGGGCCGAAGGCCCGCCGGTGGCGGTCCGTGTTGACCGAGAGGTTAGGGCACAGCCCGAATGTCATAGTGCGCAAACGCTCGCGAGACCTTTTGTTCTGCATCGAAGTGAAAAACCTCACCTGCAAGGCGACCACGGGCGCCTTTGTAGTAGAGAGTAATGCTATTGGCGCCAATTAGAATGGATATCAAATCGAAGTGAAGATCCGGAAAGGCGCTAAGCGCCTTTCGCCAGTAGCCTTCGACAGCACGCCTGCCGATGAGCGTACCGGATGGCTCTCCCGCCAAAGTGACGATGTAAGGTGATGACATTTCGAAGCCGTCCGCGTAGTGCGACAACACCTTCTCTAGGTCGTGGGCGTTCCACGCGGCTATCCACTCGGTGGCGAAGTGTTGGGCGAACGCGTTATCCATGTCGTAGATTTCCGCCTCGACGAGCGAGCGGACTGTGTCCTAACGAAATAAGGTAACCGGCGACCCGCGGCGCGGGCGAAGCCGCGCA
This sequence comes from uncultured beta proteobacterium, assembly GCA_963724975.1. Taxonomy (GTDB): domain Bacteria; phylum Pseudomonadota; class Gammaproteobacteria; order Burkholderiales; family Casimicrobiaceae; genus CAIWHR01. Next base: position 423,233 of record CAVRXB010000011.1, read on the forward strand.
TATGGGACGTCCGTGTTGAGCGACGGGTTAACCATTCACTTGGTCGGATCTGGAATCGTTGTCCTTCAGCAAAGGCGACTCCACTTCACTTGCGCCAATAAACGCCCGTCCAGTCGATGGTCACCAGCGGGCTTTGGATGCCATGGTCGCGGCGATAGTCGGCGACCGCCTCGGCGCAAGGCGGGAAGGCGCCATGGTCATCGACGATGACGAAGCCGCCGGCGCTGACCTTTGGATAGAGATGGGTGAGCGTGTCCATGGTCGATTCATAGAGGTCGCCGTCAAGCCTGAGCACGGCGATACGCTGGATGGGCGCCAGAGGCAAGGTATCGCGGAACCAGCCTTCGAGAAAGCGTACGCGCGCGAGATCGATATCGAGGCGGCGGAAATTCTCCCGCACCTGATCGGCGCCGACGCTGAGCTCCGGCAGGCTGGAGAGATCGTAGGGCGCATCTTGGGGCAGCGACGGCTTCGGCAATCCCTGAAAGCTGTCGGCGAGCCAAACGAGCCGACCGGTCTCGGCGAGGCTATCGAGGACGGCGCGCGCGAACAGGCTCGCACCGCCTTGCCAGACACCCGCCTCGACGAAGTCGCCCGGCACCCTGTCGGCGCAGGCCTGTTCGACAAGTTGGCGGACGTTGTCGAGCCTGGGCTCGCCAATCATGGTGAGCGCGAACTGGTTGATCTTGTCACGATGCAATTGGCCAACGCGCTTCGCCTGCTCGAGGCCCGAAAGGTCGGCCGCCATGGCCGGGCGGATGTTGAAGAGCTGCTGATAGCTGTATCTGCGGGTTCCGGCAAGGCAGTCCTGCAGATAGAAACAGCGCAGCTCCGTTTCGATCTGGGTCATGCCCAGCAGCACCGACTTCAAGAGTGTCAGATAGGCGTCGCGGTGGTCCGCCATGGTTGGCATGTTTCCGGATTGATCGGTTGCCTTAGTCTTCGCCGCGGGATAGTGTCCCGCTTGTTGGTGCCCGGGGCCGGAGCCGAACACGCTAGGGGAGTTGCTGGAGCGGGGGCGGAAATACCCCCGCCGCTACCCCCGAGGCTACCATCACGGCGGGCATGGGACTTATCCCTCGGTTTGCCGCCGATTTTTCACCGTTGGAGCTGACCGGGTGTGCTCGGAGCATATGCCGCGCCAGGAGCAATAGCAGGCCATTCCGAGGACAAACGAGCCGGCCAAGGCCGCGACGAATGCAACCCAATAGAGGATGAACCACGTATCCGAATCCATACGCGCTGGCGGCGAGGATCTCAGTCTGCGTTGACTACGCGGTCGGCATCACGCTTGACTGGGAGTGTCCAACGGGTGCAAGCCGTCAGGACTTAGCGTCTGTGATCGCGCGACGCGCTCTTCCACGACGCGGTCTCTCATGCGGGACAGTTGAAGGATTGCCATAATAAGCACGCCGAAGGTGAAGGCTCCGACGATGCATGCGATTAATATCCACCACGAAACCATGGTCACACCTCCGCCTTGGTCTTTGAGATAGGCTGCCACGTTCAGCAGGCAATGGCAAACCTCGTATGCGCGCAGGGGCTATTCTGGCGCGATCAGCGCCAGGGTGTGAATGCCGTGCCGATCGGCCGGCGCATCTCCGGCGCGCCGACAATCTCCCACTCGCGATAGCGCTCCCCGATGACGTCGCGCTCGGCGACATACCGGCCGCGTACCCACTTGTGCGTGACCGGGTCGCGGAACCGGAACGGGAACAGGATCAGCAGCGGCGGTGCGTGAAACAGGTTCCTGTAGCGGGATTACTGTCGGAAACTGCGCGACCTTCGAGTGCCCGGGGCCGGGATCGAACCGGCATGCCCGCTTTCGGGGGCGAGGGATTTTAAGTCCCTTGTGTCTACCAGTTTCACCACCCGGGCTGCACACGATTGTACCGATTCGCCTTCAGGGTGCTTACGGCGTGGTATTCCCGGTCTTTCCCAGCCGGCCGACAATCGCATTGGCACCGATCGCGAACACGAACAGCACGATCAGCAACGCGTACATCCGTGGCATGTCGAACAGCGAGTACGCCTGGATGACGAGGTAGCCCAACCCGCGGTTCGAGAGCTTGGTCTCGGCGAGGAGCGTGCCGATGACGGCAACGCCGAGTCCCAGCCGTACGCCGTTCATGATCGGCGCGCGCATCGCGGGCAGGTAGATTTTCGTGACCATTTGCCAGGGTGATGCGCGAAAGCTCTGGCCGACCCGGATCAGCACGCGATCGATCTCGCGCATCCCCGCCGCGGCGCTGATCGCAATCGGAAAGAAGCACGAGATCGCGCCCATCGCGATCTTCGATCCTGCCCCGACGCCGAACCACATGATCATGACCGGGAAGAAGATGATCTTCGGAGTGGGCCCGAGATAGAGCAGAAATGATTCGAACGCATCCGACAAGAACCGGTTCGCGCCGAGCAGGATGCCGGTCGCCAGACCCGTGACCCCGCCGATGGCAAGCGCCACGCCAATCTCCGCCGCGGTGACGCCGAGGTTCGTGTAGAAATCGGGATTTGCGAGCAGACGCATAATTGCAGCCCCGATCGCGCCAAGCGACGGCACGACATCGCGGAAGAGCCATCCCGACGCCGCCAACATCTCCCAAGCCGCAAGCAAGATCGCGACGATCGCGATCCGCAAAACGGCTACGCGCAGCTGTGTGTTCGCGGCTGCCGTCACTTGCCGGGTCGCAGCCATCGCTCGACACGTTCGGTGAGATCGAAGAACACGATCGAGACAAGGATGACGAAGAGGATCGCGCCGTAGGTTCCCGGAAGGTCATAACGCTCGGCGAGCTCGTTGATGAGCTGGCCCAGGCCGCCGAAGTTGATGAGGAACTCGACGCCCACGATGTTGATCATCGCGAAGACTAGTCCAAGCCGCATGCCCACGAAAATCGACGGCAGTGCGGCGGGAAGCAGAATCTTCGCGAACTGCTGTGTAGGCGTGACGCGAAAGCTGCGGCCGACGGCAAGCAGCACCGGTCGTGTTCCGGTGAGCCCCTCGACGGTTTTCAGGATCACCGGCGCCAGCCCGGCGGCGAAGCCGATCATCACGATGGTCGTCGCACGTGCGGCCGAAGATCACGAGGAACAAAGGATACATCAGCACGATCGGCGCGGCGGCGAGTGCGGCAACCCAGTTTTCACAGGCCATGCGCAGCAGCCGCAGCCTGTAGAGGAGAACGCCGATCCCAATGCCGAAGAGCGCGAGAAGCAGCCCCGCCCACGCGATCTCGGTCGTTGTCTGCCAGAAACGCTGGAGCACATGCTCCTCGGTCACGATGCGCGGCAGGGAGGCGAGAATCAAAGACGGCAGCGGCACAATGAAGGGATTGATGACGCCGGCGCGGATAAGGATCTCGACGATCACGACGACGGCGACCGTCGCCGCGATGCCGACCGCGTGCGCTGCGGCTCGCGATCTCCTGCGAGAGCTAAACGTCATCGTCGCGCTCCGCCGGCGCGGACCCGCGATTCGGCATCGAGTACGCCGCGGCTCGCTTCTTCACGCAGATCGTGCCAGATCTCCGCGACGTAGTGGCCGAAGACATCGCTGCCGACGACCTCGGAATCGCGTGGATGCGGCAGATCGATCGGGACGGTGCGCTTGAGGCGGCCAGGCCGATAGGTCATCACGAGCACGCGGTCGGAGAGCTGCACCGCCTCGGTCAAATTGTGCGTGATGAGCAGGGTTGTCTGCTTCAGCGCCTGCTGGATGCGCAGGACCGTATCACCGAGAAGAAGCCGGGTCTGCTCGTCCAGCGCTGCGAACGGCTCGTCCATCAACAGGATTCTCGGCTCGGAAGCGAGCGTACGGGCGATGGCCACGCGTTGCCGCATGCCGCCGGACAACTCCGCCGGAACGCGACGCTCGAAGCCCTGCAAGCCGACGAGCGATACGAAATGCGCGGCGCGTTCCATCCGCTCCGGCTTCGCTACTCCCGCGATTTCGAGCGGAAAGGCGACATTCTCGATTACGGAGCGCCACGGAAACGTCGACTCTTCCTGGAACACCATGCCTATGGCGGGGTGAGTGCCGGAGATCGTCTCGCCGGCGACGGTGACGCGGCCGTCGTAATCGCCGAGCAAACCGCCGACGATGTTGAACAGCGTCGATTTTCCGCAGCCGGAGGGGCCGATGATCGACACGAACTCACCGGCGGCGACCGAAAAAGACACATCATCGACGGCGACGACATCTCCGTCTGCGGTAGGGAACCGCTTGACGATTCGCTCGACTTGGAGCAGCCGCGCGTCAGGCGGCGCGATTGCGGAGGCCATGGGAAGCGGCGGCGCTCCGGCCGCTTTCAGCGCGGAGGGATCTGGATCAGCTCCGCGAGCTGCTCCTTCGTGAGCGGCGCTGCGGTGAACTTGAGCGCGACGGCGTCCGGCACAATGGTGTCGAGCCCTACGATCCGGTCGGGATCGATCGACGCCCGGGGAAAGAAGTCGTCGCGCGTGCGCTTCGCCATCTCGAGCGGGATGCCGACGAAATCTGCGTAGGTCTTGAGCGCAGCCGGATCGCTCGAATACAGCCAATCGATGGTTTCCCGGTACGCCTTCATGAAGCGATCGATGACCGCCTTGCGGCTCTGCAAGGTCTGCGCGGTGGTGATCAGCAGGCGTACGGTCTGCCCCTTGAAGACCGTCGCGTCGTTGCCGCTCGCGACGATACGGATCTTGCCTTCGTCGAGCTGCTGCAGGCCGAAGGGAGGCGCCGACCAGCCGACGTCGACTTGCCCCGACATCACTTGCGTCAGCGTGGGCGCGGGGCCGCCTGTCGCGGTGGGCTTCGCCTTCAAGTCGTACTGCTTCATGAATGCGGTGACGATCCCGTGCGTCGACGAGCCGTTGGTCGAGTACGCAATGGTTTTCCCTTCGGTATCCCGCAGTGACTTGATCGGCGAATTCGCCGGAACGTACCAATAGAGGTCCGATGCGCCGGTCGTTTCGGCGCCGATGATACGCACGGGTGCTCCCTTGGAGAAGGAAGACAGCGCGCCCATGATTCCCACTGCGACACCGATGTCGACGCTGCCCGAGATCACCGCTTGTTGCGTCTCGCCGCTGCCTTGCGTCCAGAGGATCTCGAGCGAGAGGCCGTGCTTTTTGAAGATGCCCGCGCGCTGACCGACTTCGGAGACCGACGTGTCCCAGTTGCCCCGCTGTCCGGCCGCGATCTTGAGCGCGTCTTGGGCGTTGGCAACGCCCTGCGCGACGACAAACGCTAGCGCGGCAAGCGTGCCGACATTCCGCTTCCAGCCCATCATGGGTCTCCTCGACGCTGCGGTGTGATTATGCGGGAAGTGTGGCGTGGCGCGACGGCCTTCGTCAATCCGTCGCGGGCTTACCGTATCAGCGGCGCTCGAGATGATGCTCCGCCGCCGTTCCGAGGGTCTTCCAATCGGTCGACTTCGGGACGATGCCTTCGAACGACCGGAGTTTCACATGCGGAATCTGATGCGGCCCGGTGCCGATCGCAGGCTTGCCTGCCTGAACCGCCCGCACCGCTTCTACCATGATGCGCCGGAAATGCACGATCGCGACATCGCTCACGCCGAGGCGCTCGCGCGAACGGTCGGCGATGGGACCCATGGTCTCCCACATCGCCATGTCCTGATTCGGGATGCCGGTAATTCCCGTATGGCTCCCCGTTTTCATTGCTCGACGGTCCTGCAGATAGGCGTTGTCCTGGGTGCGGATGCTGCGGAACTGCGTATCGAGGTCGACGCCTACGCGTGCGCCGCAGAATTCGCGCCACGCTTCCTGGTCGATGCCCTCGGCTTCACTCCAGGCAATGAAATAGAACATCGTATGCGTGTCGTCGATCGGAATGTTGAGGATCGACAGGTTGTAGCGGTTGTTGGGCGGAATCAGCACCGTGAATGGCGCGACGAACAGCGTGATGCGCAGGTAGTCGTGCGTATCAACGCGCTCGATGGGATGCCGTATCGCGACGTAGCGAAACCCGAACGACGTACGCTCGACGTGGAGCCTTGGCGCGCAGTCGGTGGACGGGCGCAGCCATTCCTTCGACGTTGCGCCAGCACCGTCGACTTGCGCGGGTACCATGTCCGACGAGTGCAGCGTCGAGCTGTGCGCAGAGTCGATCGCGCCTTCGAGGACCTGCGCCCAGTTGCAGTCGATGCGCATCTTGACGGCGCTCGTGCGAATGGCGGGCGAGGGCGCCCATGCGGGTGGCTCGAATTCTCGCGGGGCCGCGGGGTCGCCCAGCCAGACCCAGACGAAGCCGCCGGCTTCGCGGCAGGGATAGCTCCGGTGTTTCAGACGTTGCTCCGAGCCGCTGCCCGGAGGCTCGGACGGGCGATCGACGATGGTGCCCGCAACATCGATCTTCCAGCCGTGATACAGGCATCGGAGCCCGCATTCCTCGTTGCGGCCGAGCGCCAGCGATGCGCGCCGGTGAGGGCAGTGGAGATCGAGCACGCCAAGCCGGCCGGCGGTATCGCGAAACGCCACCAGTTCCTCGCCCAGAACGCGGATGGCCAATGGAGTGCCGTCGGGGTCGGCGATTTCGTCGGACAGGCACACAGGAATCCAGTGGGCGCGCATGAGCCGGCCCATCGGCGCGTCGCCCTCGACCCGAGTCAGCAGGTCGTTGTCTTCCTTCGATAACATCGCGCCGCTCTCGCGCTCAACGTGTCGCCGCTGTTGCCGGTCCCAGGCTTGGCGGCATACCATTAGATCTCTAAGGAACGATACTCATTTCCATGGGTGATGTCGAGGGGGAAACGCTGCGATGACGGAACGCCGCCTCAATGTGGGCGTGGCGGGGCTCGGCCGCGCGTTCACGATGATGCTTCCGACCTTCGCCGCGGACCCGCGCGTGCGGCTCGTCGCGTGCGCCGATCCGCGCGCAGCGGCGATGACGCGCTTCGCGTCCGAATTCGGAGCGCAGGCGCATCCGAGTGTCGAATCGTTGTGCGCGGATCCTCGAGTCGAAGTCGTCTACATCGCGACCCCGCACGAGCTGCACGCGGCGCATGTCGCGGCCGCGGCAGCGCGGGGCAAGCATGTGCTGGTCGAAAAGCCGATGGCTCTCACGCTCGACCAATGCCGCGCGATGAACGAAGCCGTCGCCCGCGCCGGTGTGTGCATGGTCGTGGGGCACAGCCACAGTTTCGACCGGCCGATAGCGCGGGCACGCGAAATCATTGCGGCGGGAACCTACGGCGGCGTGAAGATGATTCACGCGCAGTACTACACGGATTTCCTCTATCGACTGCGCCGTCCGGACGAATTGGACGCAAGTCGCGGCGGCGGCGCCGTGCTGAACCAGGGTGCTCACCAGGTCGATATCGTGCGCCTGCTCGGAGGAGGCCAAGTGACCAGCGTGCGCGCGTTCACCGGCAACTGGGATCGCGCGCGGCCCGTCGAGGGCGCGTATGCGGCACTATTAAGCTTCGCGAACGGTGCTTTCGCATCCCTTACGTATAGCGGCTACGCTCACTTCGATGGGGATGCGCTGTGTGACGACATTTCCGAACTCGGAGCGCGTAAGGATCCTCGCTCTTTTGGCACCGCACGCGCCCGGCTCGCCCAGTACATCGATGCAGAAGCGGAGGCGGCGGCCAAGAGCGAACGCAACTACGGCGGCACCGCCCAAGTGTCCGCACCCAATATTTCCGATGCAGATCTTGTGCACCAGCATTTCGGTCTCGTCGTTGTCTCCTGCGAACATGCAGACCTGCGTCCGATGCCCGACGGCGTGATGATCTTTGGCGACGCCGTTGTCGAGCGGGAACGGTTGCCGAAACCGAGCGTGCCGCGTTCGGAAGTGATCGACGAGCTGTACGCCGCGGTGGTCGACGGCGTTGTGCCGCTGCACGATGGGCGCTGGGGCATGGCGACCCTCGAAGTCTGCCTCGCGATGCTGGCTTCGGCACGCGAGCGTCGCGACGTTGCGCCGACCGAGCAATGCGCCGTCCGCGATCGGCATGCGGCATGAAAAAAGGAACAATCTCCACCGTCATGCCGCGTGTACTTGCCGCGGATACCGACGCCCAGCGCATCATTCGCCACTGGCGGGAACGCGTTCCGGACGATCGGCTCGCGCATCTGATCAAGGACGCGGTTCGCATGCTCGACCGCGCACTCCAGATGCGGCTTGCCGGGCATCGGGTGTCGAGCGGCCACTGGCCCTTCTTGCGCGCGTTGTGGCAATCCGACGGCCTGACCCAAAGCGAGCTGTCGCGCGAAGCCGGCGTGATGGCGCCGACGACATTTGCCGCACTGAAGGCCATGGAAGCGCTCGGCTACATCGTGCGGCGGCCGGTGGCCGGCGATCGCAGGAAGAAACGCGTGTTCCTGACCGCACGTGGTCGAGCGCTCGAGCGCCGGCTCGTGCCGCTCGCGACGGAAATCAATGCCATCGCCATCCAGGGCGTTGCCGAGGACGACGTCGTTGCAACACGCAGGACGCTGCTCGCGGTCCTCGACAATCTCGCCTTCGAGGAAGCGCGCGCAGTCGATCGGCGGCGGCGGATTCCTTCGACGCGCGAGCTTGGCCGGCGGGTCGGGGAGGCAGCAAGCGCCTCGGGCCGTGCGCGAAATTGACGGGACGATCATGCCAAGGCTGCGCCTGACACTTGCCTGCTGGAACTATGACCGCACGCGCGCGCTGGCCGACGGCAGCGCTCGTCCAGAGGGGATAGATCTCGTCTACCTCGGTCTCGAGGTCGAGGAGACGTTTTTCCGGATGCTGCGGCATCAGGAGTTCGATGTCGCCGAAATGTCGCTTTCGTCATACACGGTGACGCTGTCGCGCGAGGATCCTCCGTTCATCGCGCTTCCGGTGTTTCCGTCAAGGATGTTTCGTCACTCGTGCATCTTCGTCTCGACAAAGAGCGGCATTCGGGAGCCGAAGGATCTCGCCGGGCGCCGGATTGGCGTTCCGGAGTATCAGATGACGGCGCCGGTCTGGATACGCGGCATCCTGCAGGACGAATATGGCATCGACCCGTCCAGCGTCCGCTATTTCACGGGTGGCGTCGAGGAGCCGGGACGCGAGGAGAAGCTGAAGCTCGACCTGCCGCCACGCTTCAGCATCACGCCGATCGGCGCGACAAAGACGCTAGCGAAGATGCTGGCCGCGGGCGAGATCGACGCTCTCTACACCGCCCGGACGCCGTCTACCTTCGCGACGCGGCCAGCCACCGTCCGGCGCCTGTTCGAGGACTATGTAGCCGCCGAGCGCGACTACCATCGGCGAACGCGAATGTTCCCGATCATGCATACGGTGGTCATCCGGCGCGACGTCTATCGCGCACATCCCTGGATCGCACGTTCGCTGTGCAAGGCTTTCGCCGAAGCGAAGCGCCGCGCGCAGGATGATCTCATCGCCACGAATGCGCTCTCGTCGATGTTGCCGTGGCAAATCGCGCACGTCGAGGAATCGCGGCGGGAGATCGGGGACGACTGGTGGCCCTATGGCCTCGCACCCAACCGCACCGTGCTCGACACGTTTTTGCGCTACCACCACGAGCAGGGACTGTCGAAGCGCAGGCTCGCGCCCGAGGATTTGTTCGCACCGGAAAGTCACGAATCGTTCCGGATCTGACTGCGGCAACGAGCCCGTGTCCATCAGCCCGGCGGCTGGCACGTCTTATTTCTTGCGCAACCACGGGGACAACAGCCTCCCGATGAACGAAGCCTGGATGTACTGCAGTTCTGCAAGACGTTCCACCGCCAGCATTTCGGCATGGCTCAACCCGGCGCGGAGCTTGCCGATTTCGGCATGCAGGTTCTCGAATTCAGGCTTGGTTAGAGCGACCAGCGATTCGGCACGGGCAAACGCGGTGCGCAACGCCGCTATCGCCGCTGCGCGCTCATCGGAGAGCGCTTCGACGTCCGCGAGCCGCGCCTTCAGGCGTGAGCACTCCTCGGCCCGTTCGGCGAGCACGCTTGCAGCTTCAACGCGACCATGGGCGACGCGCACGGCATCGATGGCTTCCCGCAGCGGCTTCATTGAATCGGCGGCGACGAAGGCCCGGACGCGTTGCATATAGTCGGGATGAATCTTGAGCAAGGCCTCCTGCGCCGAATCCGCCCGGTCTGCGCGCTCTGCCGCAAAGCTGACGGCGCCTTCATGATAGACAAAAACGTCGCCTGCCAGTACGTTACGCCAGCCTGCCGCGACCGCGCGAAGACAGAAGTCGTTCTCCTCGCCATAACCGCGGCCGAAGCGCTCCGCATCGAACGCGCCCACCCGATCGAGGCAGGCGCGGCGGATATAGAGGCAGGAGCCCACGCCCGTCGGCAGGTCGACGCTCTTGCCCGCGTTGGTCGTTGCGAACATGCGATCGAGCGCCGCGAGTCCGAGCGTTCCGGGGACACCGCCCGTCCAGCCGTAGTAGGGATAAGAGCAGATCGTCGCGTTGTTGGAAAACGGCGTCGCGGTGCCGATGTCGTCGTGAGCGTAAACGCAGCGCCGGATCCGGTCGAGCCAGTCGCCCGCGACTTCCGTATCGCTGTTGAGAAGCACGACATCGCGATCGGCGTGCAAGGCCATGCCGCGGTTCACGCTTCGCACGAACCCGAGATTCATCTCGTTGCGCAGCAGCGTAATGCGGTTCCCGGCGGCGAGTCCGTCGAGCATGCCCGTTATTTCCGGCTCGGGTGTTTTGTCGTCGATGACGACCGTTTCAATGGGCGTCGTCGACTCGGCCGCCAGCACGCTGTCGAGGCAGCGCCGTGTCGCGGCAGGTCCCTTGTGGACCGGAACGATGACATCGATCACGTCCATATTCTACGGGCGCTTTCCCGGGAGCCGGCGGGCGATGCCTTGCAGGCCTTCGCGCCGGAACATGCGGTAGAGTCGCCCGCGCAACGACTTGCCGGCGCGCGGCGACATCAGGAGGAGCGTAAGCCGCATCATTCCGCCAACGGATACGCGAGCTTGCAAAGGCGGCAGTTGGGCGGGATCGAAATCCGGCTTCCACGGGAAGAACTGCGGGAATCGAAAGTGCCCCTCCGTTTGGCACCAGCTGAGGAAGCTTGGGCGGCCGGGAGCGGCGTCGTAGGGATCCGGATACGCTTCATGCAAGTCCGGGCTCTCCCGATAGAGCCACCGGTGCGCCCGTTCGATCGGCGTGCCGTCCGAAAAGCGTCCGAACGCCCACGGCCATTGGCTCACCGGATCGTGTTCGGCGACTTCGATTTCGCTCGCGTACCAGGCGATGAGCTTTTGCACGGAGGGACTGGCCGAGGCGTTCTTGGCCGCCATGATGCGGTGCGCGCCGCTGTCGAAGCCAGTGAAATGGTAGAAGGCGAGCGGCTCGCCGTCGACTTCGAAGCCGGCATCGAAATCGCCGCTCATCCGACGCGTGGTGAGATTCCACGTCGCGACGTTGTGACGCGCGCTCTTGAGTATCGCGACACCCTCGAAAAACACGGGCGCGAAATTGAGCCATTTCTGGTCGGTGAAAAGACCGTTGGCGACTTCGGCACGGCACAGGTATTGCGTGCGCTGCGCCCACCAGTCCGCAAACCGGCGGCCCTCCTCGGTGTTGCTGACGCCGATGAAGCCAAGGTTGAAAATACCGTGCTTCAGGCTCGCGACCTCGTTGTCGACGATCGCCTCCAAGGTCTCTTCCGGTTTCGTCTGGTGCGGAGTCAGCGCGAGATTCGCCGTCGCGAGCGTGGCAAGAATATCGTCGACGCGCGAAAACAACACCATGTCCGGGTCGAAATAGAGGACGGTCGTGCAACCCGGAAGCGCAAGAAGGCGCTTCAGCGCAAACGGCTTGATGGCGGTCGACAGCTCGACGATGCTGTGCGTGAACGACCATGCGCGCCAATCCGGGATGCCGAGGTCGCCAATGTCGAGGATCGTGTCGAACGGCTCCCCATCGGCTTTGAGCCAAGTGGGGCGTTCGTCTGCAAGCGCGAGATGGATCACCGCTTCCGGGTGATGCTTGCGGATGGACCTGCAAAGGATGCGCACTTTCGGCAGGTAGTTCACCGCGGCGCACGTGAAGATGTGCAGGGCGTCAGACATGCGGTGCAACTTTGGCTGCCGGCGCTTCACGTGACGCGAGGTCATGGTGAAAGTCGAGCATGGCTGAGAATGCTGCCTCCGCGTCGATCGCGCCGCACAATCGTCCGAGCTCGTAGCCGCGCAAACGATCCCCGGGCGCGCCCAGGTCGAAGGCGACGATCGGCATGCGCAGCAGGATCATTTCCTCGATCACATAGGAAAACGTCTCCGGGCAGACCGACGGGAACAGGATCATGTTGATGCGGTGCGACTCGATGAGCTCAGGCAGGCGCTCACGCCGATAAGGCCCGGTCACTTCGAGACGTTTCGACGCCAACGCAAGATCGAGAGTTCCGATCACGACGACGCGAGCATCCGCATGTTCGCGCTCAATCGCCGATAGCACACCCTCAACGATCCGCGCGCCTTTTTGCTCGCTGATGTGGCCGATGACGCCGATGACCAGCGGGCCCGAGTGGCGCAATTGTGGCAGGCGCGCAGGGCGGAAGTCGATTCGATGCGGCACCACGGTAATGCGCGCGGGATCGAGCCCGGGATGGCCGCGCAGGATCAGCCCGCGCGTCGACTCGGAAAAGCAGCGCACCTCGTCGGCCGCCGCGAGGCATCGTCCCCAGGACGCGCGCCAGGGCGTAATCGCGGTAGGCGGGGACAGTGCCACGTAGCTTGCCCGATGGCGCGGCAGACAGCGGTTGCACTCACTGATGTCCGGTATGCCACAGTAGCGTCCTTCGGCATTGAGCAGAACGAACGACGGGCAGACCGAGAAATAATCGTGCGCGGTGACGGTGAGCCGCATCGTGGGGTGCTCGGCGCGCATCCGTGCCAGCCAATCGGCGAAGAGTAGCGGATCGTCGAACGAGACGGGGCTGTTGACGAAAATCTCGCGGACCGGAATGCGCTCGAGTAACGGCTCCAGAACCAGGAACGATGAGATGCGAAACGTTTCTTCCGACGCATTGTCGGTGTGCAACGTCAGGCGGTAATCGAGCGTTGGCAGGTTGTACGTGCACGACAGCGTTGCGGCGCCCGTCGCGATGCGCTCGTCAATTACGTTACGCCGGTATTGGTTCGCGCCCCCGCCCATGTTGTGATCGAAAACGACCGTCACTGGACGACTTGCGGGAAGTCTTGGGACCAGAGTCCGGACGATGCCGATGTCGTCGAGCGAGGGCGCGGCGTAGTTCTGCGACCTGACCCGGCGCAGGAGTCCGCGCAGATCGCCATGCTTGACACGGCGCCAGGCGGCGCCGGCCAGCCAGCGCAATTCCTGCCATTTGCGCACGCGGTTTTCAACGCGCTGCAACGTGTCGCCGATGTCCACCTCGTCGCTGCCGCCGTCGGCGTACGCGATTTGCAGCACCAACGTGTGGACCGTCGGGCGTTCCGCATATCCTGTCACAACGAAGCCCGAGAACTTCGCGTTGACGAGATTGAGGAAATTCGCGCTCGACATCGTCGCGCGTGCGGCCGAAGCTCGCGGGCAGCAAGCGTTCCCAGCCGTCGCCGGCAACGCGCAGCGTTATCGTCGAAATCGCGCGTGTCGGGTGGGCAATCCAGCCCCAGCCGAAAAGGCGTCGACCGCGCATTTCGAGACGATCGATGCCGTAGCGAAGTTCGGATTCGGCGTGCATCGCCGTCATGGACGCTTCGATTCCCGGAACCCGGCCCTATTTGCCTGGCGCGAAGATCTGCCGGCGCGCGGTTCCGTTAGGGATCGTCCCGCCGCGCCGTTCACTGCATTTCCGTTTCCGGACAGCCTTCGCGCCCGGGAAAGCGCTCAGTATCGCTTCGGCGCGGTCCGACGAATAATGCTGCGGAGCAGGGCGAGCAGAGCGCCGCCCGCCACCATCCCCATGACGTAAACGATGATCACCACCGTCGGCAACGGCAAGGACGTCGTCTTCGAGAGAAACGTCAGCGTCACCATGTCGACAGTCGGGAACTTGAACAACAACATCGCCACGGTGACGACAACGATCAGTGCAATGTAAACAAATTTCATCTTGCGCGCCTCCTCGAGCGATGGAGCTTCGACGCTGGAATCGTCGACCGCCGCGGCTTGACACGCTCGCAGCGCAACGCGCGGAGTCTAGCGCGAGACCCGCGACGGGCACAAGCGCGCTATGAGGTGGAGAGCCTTGCCGGTTTGCACATTGCACGCGATTCCCCCGCCCAAGCGGCCTTGGGCGCTTAGCGTGATCAGCGCAGCGCCCGGGTGTTCTTTGTAGCGCTCCTTTAGAGGCGCTTGGAGGGCTCTGAGTTCATCGGCGTTCATGGAAGTCTCTCGGTCCGCATTCACTTCGCCCAATGCTTAGCAAACGACGCGCACCGAATTCTGTAGGAACACCGGCCGATTGACCCATTCGGGCGGATCCAGAATACTGCGGTCGGACCGATTGACAGCTTACCTTACGGAGCGGAGCGCAAGATGAAGAGAGTTCTGTGCGCGATTTGCATGGCAATAGTCGCCTCCGCGGTGGCGGGGCAATCCGTGGATGATTCCTCTACGGCTAGGGCGGTCGGCGCTGTCCTCGACGCATGGCACGCGGCGGCTGCCGCGGCAGACGAGGAAAAATATTTTTCCTACTTTACGCCCGACGCTGTCTTCCTTGGCACAGACGCGACCGAGCGCTGGACGCGCGACGAATTTCGTCGGTTTGCGCACCCGTACTTTGCGAAGGGGAAGGCGTGGAGCTTCGAGTCTGTGGCGCGGTGGGTCACGTTCGCTCCCGAGCGCAAGGTCGCGTGGTTCGATGAAGCACTCGCGACACCGCATCTCGGACCCTGCCGAGGCTCGGGCGTGCTTGTAGCGACGAATGCCGGCTGGAAGATCGCTCAGTACAATCTTTCGATTCCCATCCCGAACAAGCTCGTCGACGAGTTCAAGAAGCGGATCGAGAGCTACGAGAAAGAGAAGTCGACGAGCAAAGCGCCGTGACGCGTTGGGGGGGTCGCAATCGAACCCGTTCTCACGGAATCTTAGGGCTGCCTTGAGCCGCGCGGACTTGCCCTTACCCCGGAGGAACTGAAATGAATATGCCGGGATTTACCGCTGAGGCTTCGCTCTATCAATCTCATCGTCATCGCTCGACGCTAACGCCGAATCAAAGTCAGACCGATAATCGCGTTCGGCCAGCTTACGGCGCGGGTGATTGCTTTGATGATTGTTTCTTCCCCGTGACGGGTGATTGTATGAACAGGCCGCCGGGTGCAAGGGAAGACTGTCTAGACCGGTGGCAGAGTTTCTGTGACCAATCCTGCTCGGGGGAACCGCTGGGTGGGGGCGGGGGTGGGGGCCACCACCACAGACTTCCGTTCATGCGCGGGGCAAACGTCAAAGTGTTTGTAGATGGTATCGAAGTCTAGGCAACGATAGATTGCAGCCGTACGCGAAGGAGAGTGAATGAACTTGCCCGGATTGTTCGCTGACGCTTCGTTATATAAGCCCAATCGTTATCGGTCGACGGCATCGTTGAGTCGAGGGGGCCGTATTGTTCAGCCCGCTTATGGTTTCAGTCAATGTGTTCGTGCCTGCCAGGCGCACACGAAACATAATTGCCGCAACTTAGTTGGGCCCGCAAAGCGAGGCTGCGAAGAGTCGAATCGACGCCAGTTTGATTTCTGCTTTAACGCCTGCATGGACGCCGACGACATTGGTGGCAGTGGCGGTGGTGGCGGCGGCGGCGGTGGTGGACATAGGAAACACGGGGCACTCCCCAAAATCATGGTGGATGGGCTCGAGTTGCTCTAATCTGGCAACGATGTCGCTCCCGACATTGTATTAACTGAGCAGCGCGCGGATCAGTGCAGCGCGACGGCGCCTTCGCCGATCAGGTCCGGGAGCGCGGTGTCTTCATCGCGGCCGATTAAAAGATTGACCTCTTCCGGCTGAAGGGCACGCATCCAGCAGCCGCACGACAGAGCGATGTTCCGCCCCGATTTGGCGGCTCGCGGGTACACTGGCTGCTGGCGCCGTCGCACAATTCGTGTGCGGTCGTACATTTTCCGAGACTCGGAACGGAGTCACCAGGCCCTGCGTCCCAGCGGTGGAGGCGGCGGCCGGAACCCTGGTGCGCCCCAGCCCACCCACTGCGATTGGCTCGAGTACCAAGGGCGGCCCCTATAATGAATGTCCCAGTACGGCCCGACGGAGAAGGAAATTATCGGTGTTCGACCCCTCCCGACGTTCGACAGAAAGCTCGAGTGGACCCAGCCGCGATTTCGCCGGCCCGCCACGTCGCACCATTGCCAGCCGCGGGTGCAGCCGAACACGCGGACCGACGTGCCGCGCGCCAGCCAGCCGACCAAGGGAAATGTCCGGTCCGGTCCGGCACGCATGTTAACGTCGCTCGTCGTGAAGGTAGTCTGGCCCCCGGCGTTGAACGCCAGCAGCAGCAACATGACCGCAAGCCAACGCAAAGGCGAGTACTGTCTGTGAGTTGGACTCATCGCAGCTCGGCGCGAGGTTGAACGCGTGACTTACCTTAGTACATCGGCGTCTTCCATGCAATCACGCCACGGCGCCATGAACAAACGCACGGCGTGGCTGATTGCTTTCACCGTTGCTTGTGCATTGGCCGCTGCACTGCTGCCGTCAATGCCGCAGTCGCTCGGCTATCACGACTTTGCCGACCACCGCGCCGCGCTCGGAATTGCCAACTTCCTCGATGTCGCGTCGAATGTTGCCTTTTTGCTGGCAGGCGTCGCGGGGCTTTTCATCGTCGCGCGCCGACACACGGTGTTCGAGCATGACGTCGAGCGCTGGCCCTATGCCGTACTCTTTGTCGGACTGCTGCTCACCGCACTCGGCTCGGCGTATTACCACGTCGCACCCGGCAACGGTCGTCTGTTCTGGGATCGCCTGCCGATGACGATCGCCTTCATGGGTCTCCTTTCGAGCCAGATCGTTGACCGGGTCAGCGTGCGCGCAGGCATCGTGCTGCTCGTTCCGATGCTGGCGCTGGGTGCGGCATCGGTGATCTATTGGGATACAACGGAGAGGGCCGGGCACGGCAACGTCCTGCCTTACGCAATCCTGCAGGGCTACGTGATGTTGGTCTTGTTGCTCATCGCGATCCTCTACCCATCGCGATACACGCGCGCACGCGGCCTCTACTATATTTTCGCGTGGTATTTGCTGAGCAAGGTGCTCGAGGCACTCGATGCCGAGATCTTTGGCATTGGCCATGTCGTTAGCGGACATACCCTGAAGCATCTCGCTGCCGCGGGCTCGGGGTTTGCCGCGTGCTGGATGCTGACCGGGCGCTCGGTTGTGACCAACCGCCCTGAACGGCCGCAGGCAAGGCCCATGCGCTGGCTGTATCGCGTACTCGTCAACCTCGTGCGCGTTGTCTTCCTTGCGTGGACGACGCTTGCCATTTACTACTCGAATCTCCCCTGGGCGTGGGCGCGCATTTCGCTGGCGGCGGCCTTCCTCGCGTTCGCGGCGTGGGTGTTCTGGGTGGCGCGACGTCGCAACGCGTACTGGGCGCTCGCCGGCGTGTTCGCGGCATTCTTCGTCTGGTGGTCGCTGATCCCCGCGTCGCACGACCGGCCGTGGCGGCCCGAGGTGGCGGTCATGCCGCGCGCTTTCGTCGACGGCGACCGCGTCCGCTTCACCGACGTGCGCAACTTCGAATTTCGCAGCCGTAGCGACTTCACGCCGCGCTACGAGGAACGCGAGGTGTCGCTGAGCCACCTGACCACCGTCGACTTCTACGTCTCGTACTGGGCCGAGGGGCCCGTGGGCCACACCTTCGTGAGCTTCATCTTCGACAACGCGCCGCCGCTGTCGGTGTCGATCGAGACGAGGCCCGAGGTCGGCGAGGGATTCGATCCGCTTTCATCGATGTTCAAGCAGTTCGAGCTCATCTACGTCGTCGGCGACGAGCGCGACATCGTGGGGCTGCGCACGAACCATCGCGACGAGGAGGTCTTCCTCTACCACATCCGTGATCGCGCCGGAGTTCGCGCGGCGGCTCTTCATCGTGTACGTGGAGCGCATCAACGAGCTCGCCGACCGCCCGGAGTTCTATCACCTGCTCTCCAACAGCTGCACGATCAACATCGTCCGCTACGCCAATGCCGCGGGCCGAATCGGGCGGCTTCGACTTCCGGCATCTTCTGAACGGCCTCATCGACCGCTACCTCTATGCGGCGGGCGTAATCGACACGTCGTTGCCGTTCGACGAGCTGCGCCGTCGCTCGCGGATCAATGCGGCGGCGCAAGCCGCGAGTGAATCGGTTGATTTTTCAGAGCGCATTCGCGCGGGCCTGCCGACGATGTCTGCCCGGTGAGGCCGTGCCTGCCGGCGGAGACGGACTTGCGCGCGACCCTCCGCCATCTTGGCGATTGTCGCGTCCGCCGCAGCGCGCGGTCCAGAACCAGGAGCAGTGAGTGTCCAAGGCCGCTGCTATCACCGCGATCGACATCGCCTCCAGGATGATGTCGCCGTACGACATTCCCTTTGCGTCCAATCCGCTCAGCAAGATCCTGGCCGACAGCGTCGATTTCAAGAGGATCGCAACCGCGCCGATCAAGCTGTTCGTGACGGCAACCAACGTACGCGGGCGGCGTGGCCACCGGTTACGATGGGGGCACCTTCGCACGATCGGCCCGGCCGGAACGGCACCGCGCGGACCGCATGACCGATGGGGCAGTGAGCTGTCCGTCCAAGGCGACTGCTTAAGACCCGTTGCAGGCCGTCGCGCGATTGAGAAGCGGACGCCCAAACGCGCATCCGGCCGACAGCGCCGGTCGGCGACCGCCTCGCAGCCGCTCGCTCGCCACCCAGTCTCACGGCTGGTTCTTGTAGATCTTCCCGTCTTTCATGATCACCGCGAAGTTCCTCGCGGGATCGGCCACGAGCGCGAGATCGGCGAGCGGATTGCCATTCACCAAAATGAGGTCGGCCAGCGCGCCAACTTCCACCACTCCAATTTTGCCGGGGTAGGGATCACGGGGTCCGGAAAGCTTCAGGAGCTCGCCGTTGGTAGCGGTCGCCATCCGTAACGCTTCGAGCGGTGTGTACCACTTACCCATGATCGCGAGCAACTCGCCTTGGCGCGCCGCGTTCGCAGCGGAAAACAGGACGTCGGTGCCGAACGCCACCTTTAGCTTGTATTTCTTCGCAAGTGTGACGGTTTGCTCGGTGCCGGCGAACACTTGCCGCAATCGGCGCATATTCTCCGGGAGCAACGGTGGCAAGTGACCGTCGTCGGTAAACGGCTGGAAGCTCAGCCAGATGCCTTTGTCCGCCATCATCTTGGCGGTCGGCTCGTCCATGAGATGACCGTGCTCGATCACCTTTACGCCTGCGCTGACGGCGCGTTGGATGGCGATCGGAGTGTACGCATGCACGGCGACGTACGTGCCCCAATTTTCGGCGGCTTGCACCGCGGCGCGCAACTCGTCCTCGTTGAAGGTGGCAACGTCGAGCGGACTGTGCGGCGATGCGACGCCGCCGCCGGCGGTGAGCTTGACCTGCGACGCACCGAGTGACAGCTGCTCGCGGGCGCGCACGCGAACTTCGTCCGGCGAATCGGCGACCATGCTGCCGCCTAGGATCTCCATGCGGGTCAACGGCCCGCCGATCTGGCGCGGAAGGTCGCCGCGGCTGCGAAAATCGCCATGCCCGCCGGTGATCGTGATTATCGCTCCTGAGGGATAGATTCGTGGCCCGGCCAGCAATCCCTCGTCGATGGCGCGCTTCAATCCGAACGACGGCCCGCCCATGTCGCGGACAGTCGTGAAGCCGCGCATCAGCGTCGCCGTCGCCTCCGCGCCGGCGAGAAGGTTGATGTAGCCGACGTCGGCTTCCAACATCTCGACTGGCGTGGGCCGGGCAAGCATCGTGTGCCAGTGATTGTCGATCAGGCCCGGTATCAGCGTGCGGCCTTTGCCGTCGATCCGCTGGACCGCCAGGTTTGTCGGTAACGGAATCGCGGACGCGGAAATCGCCTGGATCGTGTTGCCTACGACGAGCACGCTGGCAGGCGGCGACAGCACGCCGTCCTTGCCGTTGAAGACACGCACGTTCTCGAACAGGACGCCGCTGGCCGGCGCGTCCTGCGCGTGCGCCGCCGGGTCGAGGCCGGCGCAATGAAACGCGAGGAGGACGATAACTCCGTGCAGTAGCCGCGTGGCGACTTACCTCAAAGCGAAACGAAGAATTTGCATCATGACGTGAACGCGCGTTGTGCTCAAGCGATTGCCGACTTCCCGGGGGGTCGTAGCGGTGAACTGCGAATAGCGGTGAGTCGCGCACGATGGCGTCGCGTTCTTTATCTGGATTTCCGCGAGTCGATCCCGAAAACCATCAGACTGGGCATTTCTTCGTTGCGAACCCGTGTGGCGCCTACCGTGCGTGCGGCTTCGCGGTCCGTCTTTATTAGCACTATCTGATCCTCGAAGGATAGCGCTTTCCGTCGTTTGTCCTCGACCGCCCATGCGGCCTTCATCCGATCGAACGTCCGCACGAATTCATCTCGATCGGGAAGTGGGCTGGACTCTGGCTCGGGCGGTTGCCGCAATCCCTCACAGCGCGCTCATCGTAGAGTTTGGAGGCGGGGGTCGGAATCGAACCGGCGTAGACGGCTTTGCAGGCCGCTGCATGACCACTCTGCCACCCCGCCAGGGACGGCGGCCCACGCGATGCGCAGGCCGGTCAAACGAAAAGGGAGAGCCTCGTTACGTCTGCGGGCTCTCCCTCGTGAATCTGGAGCGGGAAAGGAGTCTCGAACTCCCGACCTCAACCTTGGCAAGGTTGCGCTCTACCAACTGAGCTATTCCCGCGTCGGACAACATTGAATTATATCGTAATTTGCATCTCTGTCAAAATCGGCGGACGTCCGAGCGCTCACGCGACGACCGTGGCGATCGCCTTGGCGACCTCATCGACGTTGCGTGTGTTCAGCGCCGCGACACAAACCCGCCCCGTGTCGAGTGCGTAAATCGCGAATTCGCTGCGCAGCCGCTCGACCTGCTGTTTGGTAAGGCCGGAATATGAAAACATGCCGCGCTGCTTCAGCATGAAGTTGAAATCCGACGCCGGGATGCGCTCGTGCAGTCGCTCGACCAGCGTCGCGCGCATGAGCTTGATCCGGTTGCGCATCGTCGCAAGCTCCGCCTCCCACAACGCCCGCAACTGTGTCGACTGGAGAACTGTCGCCACAATCTGCCCGCCGTGTGTCGGAGGATTGGAGTAATTGCCGCGGATGATCCGCTTCAATTGCGAAAGCACGCGCGCCGCCTCGTCGGCATCGGCAGTGACAACGGTGAGTGCCCCGACGCGCTCGCCATAAAGCGAAAACGACTTGGAAAAGGAGTTCGAGATGAGCAGCGGACCTGGCGTGGCGGCGAAGCTCCGCACCACGGCGCCGTCTGCTTCGATTCCATCCGCGAAGCCTTGATAGGCGATGTCGAGAAACGGGACGATGCCGCGCGCGCGAACGATTTGAACGATCGAAGCCCACTGCGCGGGCGTAGGATCGACGCCGGTCGGATTATGGCAACAGGCGTGCAACACTGCGATGGAGCCCGGCTCCAACTGAGCGAGCGCGGCCATCATGGCATCGAACTCGAGGCCGTGCGACTTGGCGTCGTAATACGGATAGACGTTGACCTTGAAACCCGCAGACTCGAACAGCAGTCGATGGTTTTCCCAGCTCGGATCGCTGATCCAGACTTGCGCGCCGGGCGCGAACCGGCGTAGGAAGTCGGCGCCGACCTTGAGACCGCCCGTTCCGCCCAGCGCCTGCACCGTTACTGCGCGGCCCTCCTTGATCGCGTCGCTGTCATTTCCGAGGATCAGCGCCCGCACGATACGGTCGTAATCCGCGATGCCGTCGATGGGCAGATAGCCGCGCGGAGCCGCTTTGTCCGTCATCTCGCGCTCCGCGCGCTTCACGCATTCGAGCAACGGGATCTTGCCGGCGTCATCGATGTAGACGCCGACGCCAAGATTGATTTTCTTAGGGTTGGGGTCGGCGACGAAGCTCTCGGTGTTGCCGAGGATCGGGTCCTTCGGCGCGAGTTCGACGGCAGCGAGCAGCGAGGTCGGCGGCGGGGCGTTCATGGGAATCAACGTCGAGGGTCGCGGAGCGCTCATTATACGGGCGTTCAACCGCGCAAAAAGGGCCGCGACCACGCGACCGGAGCGCCGACCTTGTATTTGCCGCGAGCGAACGCAATCTTTGGCCAGTATTGCCCTGGAGTGGAATCTCTTCCATCACGATGAGCGCCGATAACACCTCCCCCTTGCCGCCGGTCGGCGCGCTCAAGTCGCTCGCCCGTGTGGGCGCGTACCTGCGGCCGTATCGTCGGCAGGTTGCTGCGGCCGCGGTCGCGTTGCTGGTCGCCGCGGGCTCCGTGCTGGCGATCGGCCAGGGGCTGAAGGGGGTCATCGACCGCGGCTTCGGCGCCGGAAATGCAGCCGAGCTCGACCGCACGCTCGCATTGATGCTCGTGGTCATCGTCGTGATGGCGATCGCCACGTTCACGCGGTTCTACTTCGTCTCCTGGATCGGCGAGCGCGTGACGGCCGACCTTCGCCGCGCCGTCTTCGACCACTTGCTGCGTCTGCCGCCCGGCTGGTTCGAGGTCACGCGCACGGGCGAGGTCATTTCACGTCTCACCAACGACACCGCGATGCTCGAGACCGTGATCGGATCGAGCGCGTCTATGGCGGTGCGCAACTTGTTGCTGCTTGTCGGCGGTCTCGTGATGCTGGCGATCACGAGCACCAAGCTCACGCTGCTCGTGCTGGCCGGCGTGCCGTTTGTCGTTGCGCCGATCATTCTGTTCGGACGCCGCGTCAAGAAGCTCGCGCGGGCGAGCCAGGATCGCATCGGCGACGTTGGAGCGTACGTCGACGAAGCGCTGCATGAAATCCGTACGGTGCAGGCGTATGTCCACGAGAGCACCGATCGCCGGCATTTCGGCGAACGTGTCGAGGCGGCATTTGAAACTGCGCGCCAGCGCATCCGCCAGCGCGCAACACTCGTCGCGACGGTGATCGTGCTCGTGTTCGGTGCGATCGGCATCATCCTGTGGATCGGTGGCCACGATGTCGTCGCTGGACGGATTAGCGCGGGGCAGCTTTCCGCTTTCGTTTTCTACGCGGTGATTGTCGCCGGTGCGGTGGGCACGATCAGTGAAGTCATCGGCGAATTGCAACGTGCGGCGGGCGCGACTGAACGTCTATTCGAGCTCCTGGCCGTTGTTCCGGAGATCAGCCCACCCGTGAGCCCGAGAGCGTTTCCGTCCCCGGCGCGGGGGACTGTGGCGTTCGAAGGCGTGACCTTTTGCTATCCATCGCGAGCCGACACGCCCGCGCTCGACGCGTTCCACCTTGACGTGCGCGCCGGCGAGAAGGTCGCGCTCGTCGGGCCATCCGGGGCGGGCAAGACGACGGTGTTCCAGCTGCTGCTGCGCTTCTACGACCCGCAGGCAGGCGTCGTGCGCGTCGATGACGTCGACTTGCGGCTCACCGATCCGAAGGATTTGCGGACACGCCTCGCCGTAGTGCCGCAGGATCCCGTCATCTTCGCGACCAGCGTGCTCGAAAACGTACGCTACGGCCGCCCTGACGCGTCCGAGGCTGAGGTGCGAGCCGCCTGCGAGACTGCGTATGCGGCGGAATTCATCGCCGAGCTGCCAGAAGGGTACGAAAGCCAACTCGGGGAGCGCGGCGTGCGACTGTCCGGCGGGCAGCGGCAGCGGCTCGCCATCGCCCGCGCCATTCTTGCCGATCGCCCGATCCTGCTTCTCGACGAGGCGACCAGCGCGCTCGATTCGCAAAGCGAACGCGTCGTCCAGCTGGCGCTCGAACGGTTGATGGCACATCGCACCGTGCTCATCATCGCGCACCGCCTCGCCACGGTACGTCACGCCGACCGGATCGTCGTCATCGACCGCGGCCGGATCGTCGCCTCCGGGACGCACGACGAGCTCGTCGCGCTGAATCCCCTGTATGCGCGGCTTGCGAGGCTGCAATTCGAGGACCGGACGGACGGGGCGCAAGAAGAGGTCGCGCCGGACAAGCCCTTGGAGATACAATAACCGGTTCGACTTTGCTCATCCGATTCCGAACAATGCTCGTTACATTTCCTAACAGTCCCTACGAACTCTTCAAGCCCTTCGAAGCGTCCGGCGACCAGCCGGAGGCAATAGACAAGCTCGTCGAAGGGCTGAATGACGGCCTCGCTTTCCAGACGCTGATGGGCGTCACCGGCTCGGGCAAGACGTTCACGATGGCGAACGTCATCGCAGAGGTGCAGCGGCCGGCGCTGGTGCTGTCGCACAACAAGACGCTCGCGGCCCAGCTCTACTCGCGAGTTCAAGGAGTTCTTTCCGTACAACGCGGTGAGCTATTTCGTCAGCTACTACGACTACTATCAGCCGGAGGCGTACATTCCGCAGCGCGATATCTACATCGAGAAGGATGCGTCGATCAACGAAGAGATCGACCGGATGCGGCTGGCGACGACCAGCTCGCTGGTGAGCCGGCGGGATGTGATCGTGGTGGCGAGCGTGTCGTGCATTTACGGCTTGGGCTCCGCCGGATTACAAAGCGATGATGGTCGGCTGTGCGGTGGGCGACGTGCTCGATCGCGACGCGATGCTGGCCAAGCTGGTCGATATTCAGTACGAGCGGAACGACACCGATCCGTCGCGCGGCAAGTTTCGCGTGCGGGGCGATTCGGTCGAGATCTGGCCGAGCTACGAGGAGTTCGCTTATCGGATCGAGTTCTGGGGCGACGAGGTCGAGCGGCTGTCGATCATCAATCCGACGACGGGCGAAGTGATCGACAAGCTGGAGCAGATGTTCATCTATCCGGCGAAGCACTTCGTGCTGCCGGAGGAGCGGATTCACGACGCGGTCGATGAAAATCGCAAGGAGCTGCGCGAGCGACTGGAGCTGTTCAAGTCGCAGGGGAAGCTGCTCGAGGCCCAGCGGCTGAGCGCGGACGCGGTACGACGTCGAGATGATGATGGAGATGGGCTATTGCCCGGGGATCGAGAATTACAGCCGGCCGCTGTCGCGGCCGCAACGCCGGCGAGCCGCCACACGCTTGTTCGATTTCTTTCCGAAGGATTACTTGCTGTTCGTCGACGAGTCGCACGCGACGGTGCCGCAGGTGGGCGGCATGTACAAGGGCGATCGGAGCCGCAAGGAGACGCTCGTCGAGCACGGCTTCCGGTTGCCGAGCGCGCTCGATAATCGGCCGCTGAGGTTCGAGGAATGCGAGCGGATGCTCCAGGCGATGTACGTGTCGGCGACGCCGGGCCGAGTACGAGCTGGAGCAGACGCGCGGCGAGGTCGTCGAGCAAGTCGTGCGGCCGACGGGGTTGTTGGATCCGGTGGTCGAGGTGCGCCCGGCGCGGAGCAGGTGCCGCATCTGCTTCGGAAATCAACGAGCGCAGCGCCGAGGCGAACGCGTGCTGGTGACGACGCTCACCAAGCGGCTGGCCGAGGACCTGGCCGACTACTTCAACGAGCAAGGCGTCAGGTCTGCTGGCTGCACAGCGACCTCGACGCGTTCGAGCGGGTCGAGCTGCTCCGCGACTTGCGGCAGGGCAAGTTCGAGGCGCTGGTGGGCGTGAACCTGCTGCGCGAGGGCCTCGATCTTCCGGAGGTGTCGCTGGTGGCGATTCTCGACGCCGACAAGGAAGGCTTCCTGCGGAGCGAGAGTTCGCTGATGCAGACGATCGGCCGGGCCGCCCGGAATGTGAACGCCAAGGTGATTCTCTACGCCGACAAGATGACCGACTCGATGCAGCGGCGATCGACGAGACCGAGCGGCGGCGCGCGAAACAAGTCGCGTGGAACGAGAAGATGGGCATCACGCCGATCGGCGTCCAGAAGCGTATCAAAGACCTGATCGACGGCATGTACGATGCCGACGAAGGCAAGAAGCAGCTCAGAGCCGCGCAGACGAAGGCGCGCTACGAATCCATGGGCGAAAAGGACATGGAGAAGGAACTGAAGCGGCTCGAAAAGGAGATGGTGGACGCTGCAAAAAATCTCGAGTTCGAGCGAGCCGCCGAGTTGCGCGACAAGCTCTTCCAGATAAGGGAAGCGATGTTTGGCGTGCAGCTGCCGGTGGAGAGCTGATCCCTGCGCGCAGCTTATTGTAGACCGATGATATTCGGCGTGATGTAGACGGGTCCGGGCGCGTCGACATTGTCGACGATCCAGTTGTTGCCGGCCGACACGATATCGCCGCTGCCGTTGTTCACCAGGCTCTTCTGGTTGGTCGAGACGTTCGTCTGTTCCATCCGTATGCGCCCCCGCCCGTGGTCGACAGCCGTGATCGAATTGTGAAGATGCGACCGGATGAGCGTCACACTTATCGACGACGTGCCGGCCGTCCTGAGTAGCGCCGAGGCTGCGTTGGTGAGGGTCGAATCGCGCATATGGAAACCGATTCCCGACGTGCCACCAGCAGTCAGGCTTATGGCTGTGGTTCCCACGGAACTCACCTGCGAGCGCACCAGATCTGCACCCATGGCCGCATTCGCCCCTGTGGACAGCGTGATGCCACCGTTGTTGATCTGCTGGAAGAAAGAGTCCGTGATCTTCAACTGTCCGGCGTACGCCGTGCCGACGGCGGTGTGCGAAACGACGATGCCGTCGTCGCCCCCGTAGAACTGGCTTCCGGCGATGGTCGCCATGGGGATGCTGCCGGCATTTGCATTGTTCACGTTCAGGCCGGTCCCGAAGGCAAGGATCTGCGAATGCCAAAGCAGAACCTCGGACTGGTTGTTGGGCGCGAGGTTGTCCATCTGAATGCCGACGTCCTGAAACGATATCACGCTGCTCCGTACGGACGCAGCGGTAAACCCGTGCACCCATAGGCCGTATGTAGGGCCGGACGTGGCTCGACCGCGCTCGATTTGCGTGTGATCGGCGATCACCACCAGGTTATCACCGGACGTAGGTACTGCCGTCCCATTGGCGTTGATGCCGGTCCGGCATTCGCGGAGGAAGCTGTCATCGACGTAGACGATCACCGGCGCCGTGGGCGCGACGTTTATGCACGCACCGGCAGGGTCGGTGAAGTTGCTTATCGACGACTTCTCGATGTGCAGAGTTCCCACGTTCTGGACGTCGATGCCATAGAGAGGGAGCGGCGCCCCGCCGGGAACCCCGGCGATGTCGAGCCCGCGGAGTGTGACGACGTCGGTGCTGGCAGCGTTGATAACGACACCGGTGGTCGGGGGAGGGGGAGGTCCGGCGCCGCCGAGCACACTGATGCCACCGTAGACCCCGGACGGGCCGATGACCTTGATCGACTTGTTAATGACCATCGGTCCGTAGCCGGCTGTGTCCAGAATCACCATCTCGCCGCCGGGCTTGGTCTGGGCGATGGCCGCGTTAAAATTGCGACATGGCAATTTGCGGCTGCAGTCGGGGTTGGCGTCGTCGCCGGAGGAAGCGACGAACGTGCGCTGGGACGGAGCCGCGATTGACGCGCCGGCGGCGACGAGCAGAGCGGTCGCGGCAAGAATGGCAAGCGGGAAGGTGCGGGGCGCAAAAATCGCGTGCTTCATCGAAGCCTCCGGTTGTTCGTGTGGATTAGAGGAAATGCGCGCGCACGTGCGGCGCAAGGGTAGCCATCGCCACAAACCCTGCGCCGACGACGGTCAAACGGATAAGGTGAAACGGACGCGGCATAGGATCCTCCCCGATCGTGAGCCGCCCGCCCCAAGCGAGGCGGTTAGAGCCGGAAAGCCTACGACTACGGAAGGGTGTTTGGCAATACCCGGCCTGGTCCGTTTCGTGCACTACAACCGCGCCGGCGCGTATCGGCCGTACCGAGGCGTCGCCGGCGCCGACGCCGACGCCGACGCCGCAGGGAGATGGCCCCGCTACTTGAGCCCGATCACTGCCGGCGTGATGAAGGTCGGGCCCGGCGCGTTGGTTACGTTGTAGACCATGTTGTAGCCGTTCGAGACGATCGTGCCGCTTCCGTTGTTGATGAAATCGTTGTTGAGGGTATTGAAGTGCGAGCCGTCCAGCTGGACGTTCCCGAATCCGTGATCGATCGCCGTCGTGCCGTGATGAATGTTCGATCGCGTGATGGCGACCTGCAGGCTCGACGCTGCTCCCGACGTCTTGATGTGGGTGACTGCGCCCGAGCTCGTTGAGTCGCGCAGGTTGAGCCACATGCTGCTTCCGTTCGTCGCATTGACGTCGATCGCCGTGGCCCCGATCAAGGCGACCGTCGAGTTGATGAGCTCGAGGCCCAGCTTGCTTACGTTGGTGGCCCCCGAGTTCGCGAACGTGAACCCGTTGCCTCCCATGTGGCCGACGAAGGTGTCGATCAGCTTGACGTACGTCTGCGCGATGCCTGACGTCGAGACCTTGAATCCGTCCGTGCTCTCGACGACCTGGCTCCCGGTGAACGTGATCTGGGCGTTAGCGCCGTCGGCGGTGCCGGAGTAGAAGACGCCGGTTGTGCTCCGGTTGAGTTGGCTGTTGGTGACCACCAATCGGCTGAGCGAGCTCGGGAGCACGTTGTCAAATTGGATGCCGACGTCCTGCCGCGAGATCAGGCTGTTGCGGATGCTCATGTCCATGTAGCCCTGGATCCAGACGCCGTACCAACCCGACCGGCCCGCGACCGCGCTCGATCCGTGTGTTGTCGACCGTCACCGAGGGCCGGTTCGCGATAACCGCCGTGCCGTTAGCATAGATACCCGTGCGGCATTCCCGCAGGAAGCTGTCCTCGACGAAAACTCGCGTCACCGTCGCCACGTTGACCTTAATGCAGGCGCTCGTGTCCTGGGTGAAGTTCCCGATCGACGGGGGGGGGGGGGGGGGGGGGAGAGGGGGAGGAGGGGAGGGGGGGCGGAGGCGGAGAGGGGGGGGGGGGAGGGGGAGGGAGCGCGTGATGAAGTCCGTTAGTGAAGACCATGTATAGGCGGTCGAGACGTAACAGCGCGCGCTGGAAAACGAGGGCCGGCGGATGTTCGCCGGCCCGTTGCGTTTGGCGTGCCACTGGGGAAGAACGTTGCGGGCGTGATGTACGTTACGCCGCCAGTACTGTCGTTGTTTTGATAGATCATGTTGTTATTGAGCGACTTTACATCGCCGCTCCCGGCGTCGACGAGGCTGTTGACGTGCCAGACTACCTGCGAGGCGTTCAGCACTACCCGCCCGAAATGATGCTCGAGCCCGGTGGTGCCATGCTCGAGCTGCGAGCGCAGCAGGAAAACCTCCACCCATGCCCCGGCGGTACCGCTGGTCTGATCCCGATCGGATACCGCGACACCCGCGTCTCCGTGAGATACACGAGCGCATTGCCGTTATTGGTTGCCGATACGTCGATCGCGGGGGTGGATGCGTTCACGATCTCGGAACCGGTGATTTCCACGCTCATCTGGCTGTTACTGTCACCGTTGTTGGCGATTATCATCGGAGAGTTGATACCGTGCAGGCTCGAGTTGTAGATCGTTGCGACCGGCTGAACGCCGGGCAGGGCATTCTCGACGCGCACGCCGAAGCCGAGGCTCGTGATCACGCTGTTGCGCAGTGAAAGGTCGACATTGTTGGTTGCCCAGACACCCGTATCGGTGTTTACGCCGGTGCCGCGCTCGATGCGCGTGTTGTCGAGGACGAGGCGCACACGCCCATTGGTTGACGAGCCGTTAACCCGCGCGCCTGTTTCGCAATCACGCAGGAAACTGTCGTTCACGAACACGCGCATGCCTTTGGTCGTGTCGATCTTCAGGCAGGCTCCGGCCGGGTCGGAAAATCCGCTGATCGTCGTTTTCTCGATGTGTACCGCCTTTGCATTGATGACGTTCACCCCGATGCGTCCGCCGAGCCCTGTGATATCGAGTCCACGCAGTGTGACGACATCCGTGTCGGCAGCGTCGATCACCACACCCATCGTCCCAGGCGTGATCACACTGATACCGCCATACACGCCCGAGGGGCCGATGACCTTGATCGACTTGTTGATCGTCATCGGACCGTAGCCGGCGGTGTCGAGGATGACGACCTCGCCAAAGGGATCGGTGACCCCAATCGCGACATTGAAGGTGCGGCACGGTGTCGCGAGCGCACAGGGATTTACCAGAAATTGATTGGCGTCTTGCCCCAGGGGTGGCGAATGCACGAATGTCCGCTGGGCGCCGAACGCGTGGCCGGCGATCGAGAGCAGGAGTAGCCCGAATAGTGTTGCCAGTGTGCGCAATGGAGATAGGGGCCGAATGCGTCGCATGGTCAAATTCTCCCTGGTTGTTGAATAAGCGAAGGCACGCAAGCGGTTCCTGCCTGCGGCGCCGTCCTGCTCCTGCACGACTACTTGAGCCCGATCGTCGTGGGCGTGATGTAGGTGAAACCCGAGAGGTTGTCGATGTCGTGCACCATGTTCCGACCGTTCGAGACGATAGTTCCGCTCCCGTTGTTCACGAAATCGTCGGAACACTTGATGACGTGTGAATCATCGAGGCGGACGACGCCGGCTCCGTGGTCGACGGCTATGGTGCAGTTGTTGATCTGCGACCGGATCAGGCTGACTGAGGCATTTGTACCTCGCGTCTTGATCGCTGCTCCACTAAGGTGCGCCAAGGTCGAATCGCGCACCACCGCATAGGACTTCGACCCGTTGGTCGAATTTAGATCGATCGCATTCACCAGGTTGATCGCCTGCGATCCGTCCATTTCGACGAAGATTCTCGTAATCGCGTCCGCGGCGGAATTCTGCAGCGTCACCGCGTTCGCTCCACCTTGGATGCGCGTTCCGCTGACGGCCAGAAAGACGTTGCGACCAACGGCCGAGTTGACGACATTGAACGCATCGTTAGTCAGGCTGGTCAACTCACTGCGGACGACCTTGAGCTGAGAATTCGCGCCGCCGCCCGTGCCGGAAAAATACACCCCGTTCGTGTTTTGAGTCAGCAGGCTGTCGATGAGATCGAGAGCCCCGGAGGCGCCGGCGAGATTGGCATCAACCTTGACGCCGGTCGTGTAGCGCGAAATCGTCACGTTGCGCAGCGATACCGCCATGAAGCCCTGCACCCAGACGCCGATCGACGACGAGGCGACGTTCGCATTGAAGCCCCGCTCGATTCGCGTATTGTCGACAATCACCGCATTGCGGCTCGAGGAGAGCGTGTTGCCGTTTGCGTAAATGCCGGTGAGGCAGTGGCGGAGGAAACTGTCGACAACGTACAGGCGAACGGTTTTCGCAGTGACCAACCGGATGCAGGCGCCGCGTCCTGGGGGAAGTTGCCGATCGAGGACTTCTCGATATGGACGGCACCAGCGTTCTGGATGTCGATGCCGATGTCGGGGAAGGGGGCGACTGGCCGGGCGGCATCACGCCACTGATGTCGAGGCCCCGAAGAGTGATGTCGTCGCCGTTGCCGGCATTAATGACGATCCCCGTCGTGATAGGCCCTCCGCTCAGCACGCTGATGCCCGCCGTAGACCCCCGACGGGCCGATGATCTTGATCGCCTTGTTGATGTGCATCGTACCGTAGCCGGCGGTGTCGAGAATCACGACCTCACCGCCCGGCCGAGTATTGCCGATCGCCGCGTCAAAATTGCGGCAGGGGAGAGACCGGCTGCAGGGTCTGGTGGAGATAATCGCCGGGGATTGCGGGGTCGAGACCGGACGAGGCAACGAACGTGCGCTGGGTCGGAGCCGCGATTGACGCGCCGGCGGCGACGAGCAGAACTGTCGCGGCAAGAATGGCAAGCGGGAAAGTGCGGGTCGCAAAAATCGCATGCTTCATCGAAGCCTCCGGTTGTTCGCGTGGGATTAGAGGGAATGCGTGCGCGCGTGCGGCGCAAGGGTATGACGGACAGGGCTCTTTAGCAAGAGTCATCGGCGCTGGATATCTTCCGTAGACCGGCTGCCGGGATACCGTCTGGTATCGTTAGGGCATGTCAATTTATGTTGCGCGGTGCCGGTTGGTCGAGTGAAGACATGCCGGATCCGCTGCCGACAAATGTGCTGTTCGTCTGCCTCGGCAACATTTGCCGTTCGCCGACGGCGGAGGGCGTGTTTCGCGCCGCGTGCGCGCAGCTCGGACTCGCTGACCAAGTCTTCGCGGATTCGGCGGGCATTGGCGAGTGGCACATCGGCTCGCCGCCGGATCGGCGCGCGATCCAGGCTGCACGCCGGCGCGGCTACGATCTGACGGGGCTGCGCGGCCGCCAGGTCAGCGCCGCCGATTTCGAGCGTTTCGGCTGGATTCTCGCTGTGGATCTTTCGGTCTTGCACGCGCTGGAAGCCATGCGGCCGCAAACATACGAAGGTCATCTCGGGCTATTGCTCGACCTCGTGCCCGCGCTTGGCGTGCGTGAAGTGCCCGACCCTTATTACGGCGGTCTCGATACGTTCGAGCGGGTGCTAGATCTCATCGAGCAGGCCAGCGAAGCGCTGGTCGTTCGCGTACGCAGCCAAATCGGCGCGATGCCGCCAGAAAAGTGAAAGGCGGGCATCGTGCCTGCCTTTCACCGTTCCTGCTTGTTGGGTCGGTCAGCTCGTGGGGGGCAACTGCGTGCGCTGCGTCTCCACGATCTGCAACGGTTCCTCGACCACCGCGACCTTCGGAGGACGCACGCGGCGCGGACCTGCGGGCGCGGCCGGTTCCGGTTCGGCTATCGGCGCTGTCTTGAATTTCGTTTCGACCAATTCGAGGCCGGAGTCGGGGGGCAGCGTCAAGGATACGGGGGGCAGTTCCGGGATCGGTCGCGGCGTAGCAGCGGGTCGCGGCGTTGCAGCGGGTCGCGGCGTTGCAGCGGGTCGCGGCGTTGCAATGGGCCGCGCCGGCGCCTTCGGTTCAGTCTCGGCATCGACTGGCGCGAAGACGTGTTCGATCGGCGCAACCGTGACCGGAGGCACAGGTGGAACGGCAGCCGCGTGAAACGGCGATGCAATCAGCGGCGCTGAGTCGAAATCCTCCGGCGCCGGTGCGCGTTCGACCGGGGTTGCGACGGGCGCTTCGATTCGCGGCTCGGTGTGTGCGTCGCGCGGTGGCGCCGCTTGCGTCAATGCGTCGGCAGGCGCTTCGACCGCAGCTGCTTCGGTCGGCGCTCGTTCCGGACGGGGCTCGCCGCGATTGCCGCGGCGGCGGCGGTCGCGACGACCGCGTCCTTCGCGTTCAGCGGTGGAGGCGCCTCCCGCACCTTCGCGGACTGCGCCCGGTGCCGCTTCGATCGCAGCCAGCGGCGCCTCGGATGTTGGCGACGATTGCGGACGCGGCTCGCGCGGTTCACGTGGCGGACGCGGCTCACGGGGCGGACGCGGTTCCCGTGGCGGTTGAGCCACACGCTGCTCCCGCGGTTCGCGGTCTTCGCGCGGCGGTTGGCCTTCGCGTTGACCGCTGCGAGCTCCGTCGCGATTCCGGTCGCGGCGCTGTCCGCCGCCCGATGCGGGCTGACCGCCGCGGGGTTGCTGGTCACGCGATTGCGGCGGCTCGCCTTTCTGACCCTGACCGCGGTGCTCCGAACGGTCGCCGCGTTGATCGCGACCCTCGCCGCGCCGATGATCGCGGTCACGCCCTTCGCGGCGGTCCTGGCCGCGCGGGCGGTCGCGCTCACCGCGATTGTCTCGACGTGCATCTCGCCGTTCTGCGGACTTTTCGATCTGTGCTACCGGCGCCGGAATTGCGGGCTTTGGCTGGAACCACGCGAGCACACGGTCGAGCCAGCCATTGCCGGCGGGCGCCGACGCTGCCGTTTGCAACTGCGCCGGTCTTTCAGCGACGGTCGGCGCGGGTTGCGCGGGCGTGATGCCCTTGACGACCGCTTCCTGCCGCGGCTCCTTCGCCTCTTCCTTCATCTGTTGCGCGACGTCCGGTTCCTCCGGCCGGGCGACGAGATCGAAGGACGGCGGCAGCGGCTCGCTCTGGTTCAGGTCGTCGTGGCGCAGTCGCTGGATCGAATAGTTGGGCGTTTCGAGGTGGCGGTTTGGCACCAGCAGCACGTTGACGCGGAAGCGCGTCTCCATCGACATCACTTCATTGCGCTTTTCGTTCAACAGGAACGTCGCGACGTCGACCGGAACCTGCGCAATGACCTGCGCGGTATTTTCCTTCATCGCTTCTTCCTGCAGGATGCGCAGGATGTGCAGCGCCGACGATTCGGTGCCGCGGATGTGGCCGATCCCGTGGCAACGCGGGCAGGCGATGTGCATCGTCTCCGCGAGCGCCGGACGCAGCCGCTGGCGCGAAAGCTCCATCAGTCCGAAGCGAGAGATCTTGCCGAGCTGCACCCGGGCGCGGTCGTAACGCAGCGCATCCTTGACGCGCACCTCGACTTCGCGCTGGTTCTTGGCGCTCTCCATATCGATGAAGTCGATGACGATGAGGCCGCCGAGGTCACGCAATCGCAGCTGGCGGGCGATCTCGTCCGCGGCTTCGCAGTTCGTGTTGAACGCCGTCGTCTCGATGTCACCCGCCTTGGTCGCCCGTGCCGAGTTGACGTCGATGGATACGAGTGCCTCGGTATGATCGATCACGATCGCACCGCCCGAGGGCAATGCCACCTGGCGCGCGTACGCGGTCTCGATCTGATGCTCGATCTGGAAGCGGGAGAACAGAGGAACGTCATCCTTGTAGAGCTTCACGCGGTTGACGTTGGCAGGCATCACGTGCGCCATGAACTGCTGCGCCTGCTCGAAGATCGCCTCGGTGTCGATCAGGAGCTCGCCAATGTCCGGGTGGAAGTAGTCGCGGATCGCGCGGATGACGAGGCTCGATTCCTGGTAGATGAGATAAGCACCCGACTGCATCTTCGCGGCGTCCTCGATGGCCGTCCACAACTGCATCAGGTAGTTGAGATCCCATTGCAGCTCTTCGGTGCTGCGGCCGATGCCCGCGGTGCGCGCGATGACGCTCATTCCTGGCGGCACGTCGAGACCGGCGACGGCATCGCGCAAATCGTTGCGCTCCTCGCCTTCGACACGCCGCGACACGCCGCCGCCGCGCGGATTGTTCGGCATCAGCACGAGGTAGCGGCCGGCGAGCGAGATGTACGTCGTCAGCGCCGCGCCTTTGTTGCCGCGTTCGTCCTTGTCGACCTGGACGATGAGCTCCATGCCCTCGCGCAGCTGGTCCTGGATGCGGCCCCTTCCATTGGCATCGCCATCGTCGTCATTGCCGCGACCGCCTTTGAGGAATTGCCGCGAGATTTCCTTGATCGGCAGAAAGCCGTGGCGCTCGGCGCCGTAATCGACGAAACAGGCCTCGAGGCTGGGCTCGACGCGCGTGATGACGGCTTTGTAGATGTTGCTCTTGCGTTGCTCCTTGCTCGCAGATTCGATATCGAGGTCGACGAGACGCTGCCCGTCGACGATGGCCACGCGGAGTTCTTCCGCCTGCGTGGCATTGAAAAGCATGCGCTTCATGTGTTCTTCCCGGCGCGAGAACCGGCCGGGCTTGCGAGGGGCGAAGCAGCCGCGCGTTGGCGCGCGACGTGACGCTATCGGGCGGCGGACGCGGGCAAGGGCAACCGTGCCGGCAGCAAAAGCTGCTGGCATACGAGAGATAGGTGGACGCGGTTGGCGTTTTGCATGGCAGCGGCCTCGAGGTAAGCGAGGCAGTGCGTTCTCGTAGGGTCGGATGACTCTGCTATCACGTTTAGGCGGTGTATGCCGCCGGCTCGGCCTGCTGCGCAGTGGGCGCGGCAAGGGTGGGCCGGAGACTCAAATCGTCGCTAAGTGCGCCGCGCAATGCGCCGCTTCGAACCGGCCGCAAGCCGGGTGCGGAGACCGCGCTCTTCCTTTACCATCGCTGCTCTCACGGGGCGCAACGCCCGTGCGGTGAGCGGATTTAACCGGCGGCCGGTTTACGCAACATGCCACGGCCGACTTTGCCCCAAAACGGGGCCAACGCCCGGGTCGGAATGGCTGTGTCATCCTGGATGACCTGCGGCCGCCCCATTGTCGGATATGTATCGGGGCCCAAGCGTGCTGCTGCCGAGAATTATAAAGAAATGAAAGATTTAAGCAAGGATTCCGTGAACCGGGTTGTAGTCGGGGAGGACGGGGACGGACAGCGGATCGACAACTTCCTGCAGAAATTGTTGAAGGGCGTCCCCAAAAGTCATATTTACCGGATCCTGCGCAGCGGCGAAGTGCGGCGCAACCGTGGGCGGGTGGGGCCCGACGCACGCCTCGCGGCCGGCGACGAGCTGCGGATCCCGCCGATCCGGACGGCGGCCCCCGCCTTCAAGCGAGCAGCGCAGCCCTCGGGCGTCCTAGCGATCCCGCCGGTGCTCTACGAGGACGACGCGCTGGTCGCACTCGACAAGCCTTCAGGAATGGCGGTCCACGGCGGCAGCGGCATCGCCTACGGCGTCATCGAGCGCCTGAGGCATGCGCGCCCGGATGCGAAATACCTCGAGCTCGTCCATCGGCTCGACCGCGACACCTCGGGTGTGCTGCTGGTCGCGAAAAAACGCGCCACGCTCACTGCGCTCCACGCCGAGCTGCGCGAGGGGCGCGTCGACAAACGCTACTACGTTCTCGTGCGCGGCAAGTGGCGCGACGCAATGCGCCGGGTGGAGCTGGCACTCGAGACCTGGATTACCGGCGACGGTGAGAGGCGGGTGCGCGTCGATCGCGACGGCCGGGTCGCGCGCACCGTGTTTCGTCGCGTGAAAACGTGGCCGGACCTCGATCCACCGCTGTCGCTCCTCGAAGCGGAACTCGAAACCGGACGCACGCATCAGATTCGCGTTCACCTTACGCATCTCGGCTATCCGCTCGCCGGCGACGACAAGTACGGCGATTTCGCCTGGAACAAGGTTCTGTCGAAGCAGGGATTGAAGCGGATGTTCCTCCACGCGCACCGGATTCGCTTCGCCCATCCGAGCGATGATCGTGAAATCGTCATCGAGTCGCCGCTTGCGCCCGATCTCGCGCAGTTCGTCGCGCGTCTCGACGTTCTCGCGACTGGCGCACCACGATGACCGATTGCAACGGCGGAATTAACACCCATCGATTCCGCCTGATCGTCTTCGACTGGGACGGCACGCTTGCGGATTCGACCGCGCTCATCGCGCAGTCATTGCAACAGGCTTGCCGCGCGATCGGTGCGCCGGTGCCGGACGAGACCCGCGCGCGTCACGTGATCGGATTGGGCCTCGTCGACGCGTTGCGGCATGTGGCGCCCACGCTGCCACAGGAACGTTACCAGGAGCTCGCCGGTCACTATCGCGACTGCTACGTAGCCCGCGAGTCCGAGATTCCGTTGTTCGATGGCGTGCGCCAGATGCTGGATGAGCTTGCAACGGCTGGTTTTCTGCTCGCGGTGGCGACGGGCAAGGGGCGTGCGGGTCTCGGTCGCGCGCTGGCGCTGCACGGGGTCGCCGATCGTTTCTTCGCAACGCGATGCGCGGACGAAGGGTTTCCGAAGCCGCACCCGGATATGCTTTTGCATCTGATGGAGCGGGCGAGGGTCGATCCGGGCGCGACTCTGATGATCGGTGACACCTCACACGACCTCGAGCTGGCACGCAATGCCGGCGCGGCGGCCGTCGCCGTTGCATGGGGTGCTCATCCAGCGGAGGGTTTGGGGCAGTTCGGCGCGCTCGCGACCGTCCATTCGGTTGCCGAGCTACGGCAATGGCTGCACGAGAACGCCTGAGCGCACGGCCGCGCCGATGGTGATTCTTATGCGGTTAAGTCCGTGCGCACCGACGCACCCCGGCGAGGGATTGCGCCGGGCGGGCTAGCGTCCGACGGCTGGCAGCCCCGTGACGCGGTCGCCGGGGCCGATCCCGCGCTCGGCGAACCAGCCCTTGCGCATTTCGAGTGCGTATTGCGCCAGACCGTTCGACCAGTGCATGCGTTCATCCTGCGGCGCCATGTCCGCGATGTTGAGAATTCGCCCGTCGCTGGCGATGAACGCAATCGACAGCGGAATGAACGTGTTCTTCATCCAGAAGCTTTGCGGCTCCGCCTTCTCGAACACAAAGATCATCCCATGGTCGGGTTTGAGGCTGAAGCGGTACATGAGTCCCATCGTGCGCTGCTCGGTCGTCGTGGCGACTTCGGCCACTATTTTTTGCTTGCCGATGGTCAATGTCGTCGCCGGCAGCTCCACCGCGATAGGGGCAGCCGTTGCGAGTGCAATGAAAGTGGAGGCGAGGAGCGACGCTGCGAATATCCGCTTCATGGCGCCCAGTTCCGAAGTTCTTGATGCGCCCGCCGCTGGTAGACGAGCCAGAGAGCAAAGCTTGCCACAGCCGCTCCCAGCATGCCGAGCGCGAGCGCCTGCAACGATTGGACGAGGAAAGGCGCAACGATCGCGGCGACGATACCCGACAGCGAGAAATGCACGAATCCCTGCAGCGACGACGCCATGCCGCGCATCGAAGGAAAGAGGTCCAGCATCATCAGCATCAGCGACGGCATCATGACGCCTGTGCCGATGCAGAAGACGAAGACCGGCAATACGTTCCAGATGACGTTCGGTGGCAGCGTCCAACAGATCAGAAGATTGAGTGCGACGCCGATCGCCACCAGCGAGTAGCCGAGGCGCACCGTGCGCCGCGGCGAGCGATGCCCCGCGAATCGCCCGGATAGCACCGCCCCGATCATGATGCCGGCGATCATCGGCACGAACAGCCACGCAAAGCCCCACGTCGATATGCCGAGCAGATCGATCAGGAAACCCGGCGCACCCGCGATGTAGATGAAGAACCCGGCGAAGTTGAGCGCAAGCATCGACGCCAGCAGCGCAAAGTCGACATGCGACAAGACAGCGAGGTAATTTCGCCAGAGAGCTCGCGGGCGCAGCGTCTGCCGCGCCGCGCGCGGAAGCGTCTCGGGAAGGCTTTTCGCGGCCCAGACAAATACGCCGACGACGAACGCAAGCAGCATCCAGAAGATCGCGCGCCAACCGAACAGATTCAGCACCGCGCCCCCCAGGATAGGCGCCAGCGCGGGTGCGATGCCGAACACCAGCGTCATTTGCGACATCAGGCGCTGCGCCTCCGGGCCCTGGAAGCTGTCGCGCACGATGGCGCGTCCGACAACGAGGCCCGACCCCGCGGATAACCCCTGCAGTATGCGGAACAGCCAGAGCGATTCGATGTTGCCCGCAATCGCGCAACCGAGTGTCGCGAACGCGTACACGATGAGACCGCCCAGTACGATCGGTCGGCGGCCCAAGGCGTCCGACAGCGCTCCATGCCAGAGCATCATGAACGCGTACGAAAGGAGATACGCAGAGAGTGTCTGCTGGACGGCAATGGGCGGCACGCCGAATTCCTGCCCGATGGCCGGAAACGCCGGCAGATACGAATCGATTGCGAAGGGCGCCAGCATCGAAAGCGACGCGAGCAACGCCGCGAACGACCAGGTTCGCCGCGGCTCGTTCACCGGCCGGCTGACGGCCGAGGCGAGGGCACTCCCTGAGTTGCCGATGTCGTTCACTGTGGCGCTGCGCCAACTGCGAGTGCCGCGTCGACAGCCGCACGATCGAGGGCCGGCGCGAAGCCGGCGATGAAATCGTAGACGTACCCGCGCAGGAACGTCCCGCGACGCAGCGCGATCCTGGTGATGGACGGCGCGAACAGGTGCGCAGCGTCGAGCTGCTCGAAAACGCCGGCGTCGCGTACCGGATCCCACGCCATCTTGGCGATGATCCCGACACCTAGCCCCATCTCGACGTACGTCTTGATTACATCGGAATCGAGCGCCGTCAGCACAACGTTGGGAACGAGGCCGGCGGAATCGAACGCGGCGTTGATCTGCGAACGGCCCGTAAACGTGAAGTCGTAGGTGATGATCGGATGGCGCGCGAGCGCCGGAAGCGTGAGCGGCTTGTTCTTCGTCAGCGGATGATCGCGCGGAACCAGCACGCAGCGGTTCCACCGGTAACAAGGAAGGGTGACAAGATCCGGGTTCATCGCCACCGCCTCGGTTGCGATGCCGAGGTCGGCATCGCCGCGCGCTGTCTGCTCGGCGACCTGAATCGGGTTGCCCTGGTGCAGTTCCAGCTTCACTTTCGGATAGCGGATCGCGAAATCGCGCAACACCGGCGGCAGCACGTAGCGGGCCTGCAGATGCGTGGTCGCGATCGCCAGCGTGCCCTCGTCCTCGCTGCTGAATTCGGCGCCGACGCGTTTGAGATTTCCGATTTCGCGCAGCGCCCGGCGGGCGGTTGCAACGACAGACTCGCCGGCAGGCGTCAGCGAGGCTAGCCGTTTGCCCTGCCGCACGAACACGCGCACGCCGAGCTCATCTTCG
Source organism: uncultured beta proteobacterium (assembly GCA_963724975.1). Taxonomy (GTDB): domain Bacteria; phylum Pseudomonadota; class Gammaproteobacteria; order Burkholderiales; family Casimicrobiaceae; genus CAIWHR01. Next base: position 463,477 of record CAVRXB010000011.1, read on the forward strand.
AGTTGCCTGACTTGCTTCGAGATGCCGGGCTGCGATGTGTGCAGCGCTTCGGCGGCATCGGATACGTTAAGGCCGTGATCGACGATCGCGCACAGGTAGCGCAATTGCTGCAGATTCAAGGGCTTTCCTTAGTGCCAAACGTGATGCAAGAGCAGGTTCGGTTAGAATCAACGGGAATTATAACTCGCCCGCAGGTGCTCGATTACAGCCCAAATCGGGCTCGTTCGAGCCATTGGCGCCATACCATCGCATGGCTCAATTTTTCGAGATCCACCCGATCGATCCGCAGCCGCGCCTAATCCGGCAGGCTGCGGGCATCCTGCGCGAGGGCGGGGTTATCGCCTACCCGACCGACTCGAGCTATGCCCTCGGCTGCCGTCTCGGCGACGCCGCCGCTGCGAAGCGGATCCGCCGGATTCGCGGCGTCGGCGACGATCATCATTTGACTCTGGTACTGCGCGATCTATCCGGCATCGGTCACTTTCGCACGGCTCGACAACTGGCAGTTCAGGATCGTTCGGCTTGGCACGCCGGGGCGCTTCACGTTCGTGCTGCCGGCAACGCGCGAGGTCCCAAGGAGGCTCCAGCACCCGAAACGCAGCACGATCGGCGTGCGGGTGCCGGGGCATCGAGTCGTTCAGGCACTGCTTGACGAGCTCGGCGAGCCGATCCTCTCCTCGACGCTGATCCTTCCGGGCGCGCGCGAACCGCTGAATGACGCGAAGGAGATTCATAACGTTCTTGCGCCCGCGCTCGACCTTGTAATCGACGCCGGACCCTGTCCGGCGGAGCCGACCACCGTGGTCGACCTCGCGGTCATCCCGCCGGTGGTGGTGCGGCGGGGTGCCGGCGATCTCGTGCGTCTTGGCATCGTAGCGGCGGGTTAGTCAAACCCATCTCCGGCGCCCCACGGCGGAGTCGGGTAAAATGCGGGCCAATGGATTTGCTCGAGGCCATCGCGCTCTACGCAGTGCCGGTGGTCTTCGCGATCACGCTGCACGAGGCCGCCCACGGGTATGTCGCCCGAATGTTCGGCGACCAGACGGCCTGGATGCTGGGGCGCGTGACGCTGAACCCGCTGAAGCACATCGATCCGATCGGGACAGTGTTGCTGCCCGGGCTTCTTCTGCTGATTCACTCGCCGATTCTGTTTGGATGGGCGAAACCAGTACCGGTGAATTTCGGCAATTTGCGCAATCCGAAGCGCGACATGCTGTGGGTCGCCGCGGCAGGTCCGGCGGCCAACATAGTGATGGCGATCGGCTGGGCGCTGCTGATGAAGGACTCCGCCCCCGGGGCGCTGTTCGACAGTGAAGCACTGAGCAAGATGGGAATGGCCGGCGTACAAATAAACGTGATGCTGATGGCGTTCAACCTGATCCCCATCCCGCCGCTGGACGGCGGGCGCGTCGTCGCCAGCCTGCTGCCGCGCTCGCTCGCCTACTCCTATGGACGCCTCGAGCCCTATGGTCTCTTCATCGTCATGGGCCTTCTGCTGCTCGATCGGCAGCTCGGCGTCATCAATGCCTTCATTCGTCCCCTGATTCAGGGCTCCATTGCCCTGATCGGTGCGATTGTCGGCGTTTGACCCGCATCGGACGACCCGCCCTCGAATGTTCACCGACCGAGTCTTGTCCGGAATGCGCCCCACGGGCCGAATGCATATCGGCCATTACCACGGTGCGCTCAAGAACTGGGTCAAGCTGCAGGAGGAGTACGAGTGCCTCTACTTCGCCGCCGACTGGCACGCGCTGACGACGCATTTCGAAACGGCGGAAGTGATATCCGAGACGGTTTGGGAAATGTTCATTGACTGGCTCGCGGCCGGCATCAATCCGGCGCGCGCAACGATCTTCATCCAGTCACGCGTGCCAGAGCACGCCGAGCTTGCGTTGCTGCTCGGGATGATCACGCCGGTCGGGTGGCTCGAGCGCGTGCCCACGTACAAGGATCAGCAGCAGAAGCTGACCGACCGCGACCTGTCGAATTTCGGGTTCCTCGGCTACCCGGTGATGCAGGGTGCCGACATCCTGATCTATCGGGCGAACATGGTGCCGGTCGGCGAGGATCAGGTCTCGCACATCGAGCTCGTCCGCGAGCTCGCCCGTCGCTTCAACCACATTTACGGCACCGAGGCGGGCTTTGAAGAAAAGGCCAAAGCCGCGGTGAAGAAATTGGGCGCGAAAAAGGCCCGCAAATACGCGGAATACCGAACGGCATTCCAGGAACGCGGCGACGCCGAGGCGCTCGAGGCTGCACGCGCAATGCTGAACGATACGCAGAACCTGTCGCTTGGCGACCGCGAGCGGCTGTTTGGCTACCTCGAAGGCTCGCGCCGCGTGATCCTCCCCGAACCGGCGCCGCTCCTCACCGAGACACCGAAAGTGCCGGGTCTCGACGGGCAGAAAATGTCGAAGTCCTATGGCAACACGGTCCTGATGCGCGAGGAGCCCGCCGAGGTCACCAAGAAGATCCGCACGATGCAAACCGACCCTGCGCGCGTGCGCCGCTCGGACAAAGGCGACCCGAACCGCTGCCCCGTATGGCCGTTGCACCAGATCTACTCGGACACCACGACGCGCGACTGGGTCGTCAAGGGCTGCACCACCGCCGGCATCGGGTGCCTCGAATGCAAGCAGCCGGTCATCGACGCAATCAACCGCGAGCTGGCACCGATCCGCGAGCGAGCGCAACGCTATCTCGACGATCCGCAGCTCGTGCGAAACATCGTCGCCGATGGCTGCGAGCGCGCACGCAAGATGGCCGAGGAGACGATGCGTGACGTGCGTGGTGCGATGGGACTGGATTACACATGACTGAACCCGTCACCGACGATCTCGCCCAGCAGGCCGGTGCACCGGTGGCGAGGATTCATGGCGAGCCGCTGCTCGAGCTTCCGCACGACCTCTACATCCCGCCCGAGGCGCTCGAGGTCTTCCTCGACGCGTTCGAAGGGCCGCTCGATCTTCTGCTCTATCTCATCCGCAAGCAGAACATCAACGTCCTCGAAATCCCGATGGCCGAGCTCACTCGGCAGTATCTCGGCTACGTAGAGATGATGCGCCGCACGCAGCTGGAGCTTGCCGCCGAGTATCTGCTGATGGCCGCGGTCCTGATCGAGATCAAGTCCAGGCTGCTGCTGCCGAAGCCACCGGCGCCTGGCGCCGAGGCCGAGGATCCGCGCGCCGAGCTCGTCCGCCGGCTGATCGAGTACGAGCGCATGAAGGAGGCGGCTCGCGAGATCGACGCTCTGCCCCTCGCCGGCCGGGATTTTGCGATGGTGCGCGTGTGGTTCGAGCGCGTCGCATCCGCGCGCCTGCCCGAGGTCGCGCCGGAGGACTTGCGTACCGCCTGGGCGGGCCTGGTTGCGCGCGCGCGCATCAACCGGCATCATCTCGTTACGCGCGAGCAGCTTTCGGTCCGCGCGGAGATGAGCCGGCTCCTGAAGGCGCTCACACCAACGCGCTTCGCCGAATTCACGTCGCTGTTCGCGGCGCACGCCGATGTGCCGCACCTGGTCGTCACGTTTCTCGCGCTGCTCGAGCTTGCGCGCGAGCGACTCGTGAGCATGGCGCAGTCCGAGCCGTACGCGCCGATCTATGTGCAGCTGACTGCAGGCCCGGGTTTCGTGCTCGAGTCGTAACCCGCAATGTCGATCGCAATGGACGATTTGAAAGAGATCAAGGGCATTCTCGAAGCGGCGCTTCTCACGGCCGGGGAACCGGTCGCGGTGATGCAGCTCGCCAAGCTGTTCGAGCCCGCCCTCGAGGCTGAAACCGTCCGCAGGCTGCTGGACGAGCTCAAGGAAGAGTGGTCGTCGAAGTCTGTCGAGCTCGTGCAGGTCGCCTCCGGCTGGCGTTTCCAGGGCAAGCCCTCGATCCAACCCTTTCTCGACCGGCTGTCGCCGGAGCGCCCGCCCCGCTATTCACGGGCGGCTATGGAAACGCTGGCGATCATCGCCTATCAGCAACCCGTGACCCGCGGCGAAATCGAAGCCATCCGCGGCGTCGCTGTGTCCACGAGCGTCATCACAGCGCTATTGGACCGCCAATGGGTCGAAGTGGTCGGCCATAAGGAGACGCCGGGTCGCCCGGCGCTTTATGCGACCACCAAGGCCTTCCTCGACGATCTCGGCCTGCGCTCGGTCTCCGAGCTGCCCCCGTTGGCCGAGCTCGACGCTTCCCACCTGCTGGAGATGCCCGATGCACCCACCAAAGCCTCCGAAGCGCAATTCGCGCTCGCGAGCCCGATCCTGGCACCGTCCGCCGACGGGCCCGATGCAGCAGCCGAGCCTGGCCTTGCAGAGCATCACGGAGGGCTCGATACCGCCGCGACACCGCGGATCCACTGACGAAATCTTCACCGAGCCGCAACGCCTGCACAAGGTGCTGGCCTCGTGCGGCTTCGGTTCGCGCCGCGCGATGGAGGAAATGATCGTCGCTGGCCGCATCACGGTGAACCGCGAACCCGCCGACGTCGGGCAAAAGGTGTCGCCCGGTGATGAGGTGCGCATCAACGGCGAGCTCGTCAAGGTCCGCTTCGCCGAGCCACGCGCGCGCATCCTGATGTACCACAAACCCGCGGGCGAAATCGTCACTCGCGACGATCCCGAGGGCCGGCCCACCGTGTTCGAGAAGCTGCCGAACATCGGCAACGGGAAGTGGATCGCGATCGGACGCCTCGATTTCAACACCGAGGGCCTGCTGCTTTTCACGAACTCGGGCGAACTCGCGAACAAGATGATGCATCCGCGCTATGAGGTCGAGCGCGAATATGCGGTGCGGATCATGGGAATGCTCACGCCCGAGCATCAGCAGTCGCTCCTCTCGGGAATCGAGCTCGAGGACGGGCCGGCGAAAGTGGAAAAGATCGCCGACGGCGGCGGTGAAGGCGCGAACCACTGGTATCACCTCGTGTTGAAGGAAGGCCGCAATCGCGAAGTGCGCCGGATGGTCGAGGCGCTCGGCCTCACCGTCAGCCGGCTCATTCGCACGCGGTACGGCACGATCGCCATGCCCTCGCGCTTGAAACGCGGACAGACACTCGAGCTCACCAATGAGGAAGTCACGAGCGTGCTCTCGACCGCAGGCATGCGTGCCTCAGGACCGATGCCCCAGCAACAGGGCAAACGCAACCGTGATCGCGCGCCGCAGGGCAAGGGGCCGCGGCCGTCCGGACATCAGCCGCGCGCAACGGAAGGCAATGTCGCGTCGCTGCCGGCCATGGGCGTCGACGACGAGTCCCCACACGATCCGGACGTGATCGAGCCGGGCAACAGCGCCGCCGGTGCTCCGACGCATGCCAACCGCTCGGTCAAGAGTTTCTTCAAGGGCGCGCATGGCACGCACGGCCGTCCGCACGGGAAAGGCGCGCCGCGGCACGGCCAGCCCGCTCACCGCGGGCAAGGGAACGGCGGGAGACCGCACGGCGGCAAGCCGGGTCGGGGCGGGCCGCAGGTGCCCGGGCGCAACGGTGCGCAGGGTCAGGGCAGACCGCAGCAAGGGCCGCGGGGACAAGCTTCTCCTTACGTAACGACGACACTGACTGTTCCGGGGGGTATCCCCGAAGGATTGCCCGGCACCGGGAACAGCGCCAGAAGGGCGGCGGCCAGTGGACGAACAATGGTCCGCAGCGCCCCAAGGGTCCTCCCGGCGCCGGCGCTCCGCCCGGCAAGCGCGGACGCGCCCGGCGCAACCGGCGCGGGGGCAAGCCGCCCGGCGCGCAGGCTAACGACAACCGCGGCAACGAAGCGCGTGGCAACGAGGCTCCGGGCAGTGTCGACGACAATCGCGGCAACGAAGCGCCGCGCGTCAACAATCCGGTCATCATCGACGACGACGCCGGCAACCGCTAGAGAAAAATATCCGGCAGGAGTGGATTACCGGGCTTAACCGCGTAGCGAGAGAAGTCGGTGACGCCCGCCCGGGCGAGCACTTCGTCGTCGATAAAGAAGTTACCGGTGGTCATCCGCGCATCTTGCGTCAGGATCGCATGCGCCGCGTCGCCCATGATCTCCGGCTTGCGCATCCGATCGATCTCTTCGGCGGCGCCCGGAATCATCGCGACAGCGGATGTGGCGATCACTGAGCGCGGCCAGAGCGCGTTGACGGCGATGCCGGCGGCGCGGAACTCCTCGGCCATCCCAAGCACGCACAGGCTCATGCCGTACTTTGCGATCGTGTAGGCAACGTGATCGCGAAACCACTTCGGGTCGAGGTTGAGAGGCGGCGACAGCGTCAGGATGTGCGGATTGCGGCCCGCCGCAGCCGACTTCTCGAGGTGCGGAAGGCATGCCTGCGAGCACATGAACGTGCCGCGCACGTCGACGCCGAACATCAGGTCGAAGCGCTTCATCGGCGTCGCCAGTGTGCCGGTCAGGCTGATCGCGCTCGCGTTGTTGACGAGGATATCGATGCCGCCGAAAGCGCTCGCTGTTGCGGCCACCGCGGAGCGCACCGCAGCCTCGTCACGGATGTCGCAGGGGACCGGGAGCGCCTTGCCGCCGGCCTTTTCGATGTCCGCCGCCGCCGTGTAAATGGTCCCCGGCAGCTTCGGATTCGGCTCTGTCGTTTTGGCCGCTATTGCTACGTTGGCGCCGTCGCGCGCCGCGCGCAGGGCAATGGCGAGCCCGATGCCGCGCGACCCACCGGTGATGAACAACGTTCTGCCTTGCAGTCCCGTCATGTTCCGCGTCAGCCCTGTCCGAATCGCGCCGGGCGTTTTTCGATGAACGCGGTGATACCTTCGACGAAATCGTCAGTTGCGGTGCATTGGCCGAAGCTGATGGCTTCGGCTTGCAGCTGTTCCGACAGCGTGTGCGCCAGCGAGTCGCGTACCAGACGTTTCGCATTGCGCAACGCCTGGACTGGCGCTGTTGCGAGTGCACGAACGAAAGCGTCGACCTCGGCGTCCAGCGCGTCGGCGGTGACGACCTTGTTGACGAGCCCGAGGCGAAGCGCTTCGGCGGCGTCGAAGCGGTCGGACAGCAGCATGATTTCCATCGCCTTGCGCACTCCGACAAGACGCGGCAGCGACCATGAACCGCCGCCGTCGGGCGTCAACGCAATGTGGCGATAGGCCGACGTGAAGTAGGCATTGTTCGCCGCGACGACCAGGTCGCAAGCATTCATGAACGAGAATCCGATGCCGGCGACAGCGCCTTGCACGCGGCAAACGACGGGGTGAGGCATGCGGTGCAGATGCTCGATCGCCGCGTGAACGCGCTCGACCATCCGCTGGAACCGTACCTGGCGCTCGGCCGGCGAGTGTCGGAGTTCGACGGCGAACGTCCTGATGTCGCCACCCGCCATGAAATGCTTGCCGGCGCCGCGCAGGACGACGACGCGCAGCGAGTCGTCGGCCGCGATTTCCGCCGTCCGCGCGACGAGTGCCTCGACCATCGCGAAATCGAGGACATTGAGCACGTCGGGACGGTTGAGCGTGAGCGTGGCGACCGTGCCGTCGCGATGCAGAAGGACGGGTTCGCTCATTGGGCTCCCTCGCTCGCAAGAGGAGGCTTGAGTCTAGCATGTGCCTCCGTTCATATCCTTGAACGGACTCGCCGCCTCGAGCTCGTCGACCGCATGCGCAACGTCGGCGCGTTCCTGCTCGCAGAACGCCGCGATGGCGGTGGCGAAATCGGCGTCCGCGATCGCGTGAGCGGAGAAAGTCTTCACCGGCATCAACCCGCGCGCGAGCTTGTGGACGCCTTGCGCGCCGCCGGCAAAACGAGCGATTCGCCGTTCGATGCAGAAATCGATCGCCTGGTAGTAGCAGGTCTCGAAATGGAGGCCGGGGATATAGGCCTGCGTTCCCCAGTAGCGTCCCCACAGCGTCTCGTCACTAAAGATGTCGAGTGCGGAGCACAGCGGACGGCCGTCCTGCTCGCCCACGACGAGCAGGAGATTGTCCGGCATCGACGCCGCAATTCGGGCAAAGAATTCGTGCGATAGATAGGGCGCCGAATGGTGCGCCCGATAAGTGGATTCGTAGCAATCGTAGAAGAATTTCCAGTCGGCGCTCGTAATCTCGCTTCCAGTATGGCGCCGGAACGTGATAGCGGAATCGCGTAGCCGGCGGCGCTCTTGCTTCACTTTCTTGCGCTTGTCGTGATTGAAGGCGGCGAGGTAGTCGTCGAAGTCGCGATAGCCCGGATTCACCCATTCGAACTGAACGCCGTGTCGGATGATCATCCCTGCGTTGGTGCAGATGTCCGCTTCCTCCGGCGTCGAAAACAGAATATGCAGCGACGAGAAGCGCGGACCTTGATCGGATCCTTGCGCGCGCAGCATTTCCAGTGCGCGCAGAAGCAGTGCGGTGCGGACCGCGTCGTCACGCGCGACGAGACGCGGGCCGGGCGCCGGGGTGAACGGAATCGCGGCGACGAGCTTTGGGTAGTAGCGGCGGCCATACCGACGAAAGGCATCCGCCCACGCCCAGTCGAACACGTATTCGCCGTACGAGTGCGTCTTGGCGTAAAGCGGCAGGGCGCCCGCGAGTGCACCGTTGCGCCATGCGGAGAGATAGGACGGCCGCCATCCCGTGACGGGCGCCGCGCAGCCGGTCTCGTGCAGCGCGGACAGGAAGGCATGCGACAACAGCGGAATGCCCTGCGTGAGATCGTTCCAGTCCGCGGCCGGAATGGAGCCGAGATCGATGTCACTGCGGACTGTGACTGCAGACGCGGCTTCAGGTGTGAGTGAGCGGCTTATCGACATGGGTCGATTCTCGCGTGTGCCCCGCGCCGAACGCAAGGACGCCGGGCGTCGCCCGCCCTCAAGATGCTAAAATGTTTTGCATGCAAATCGCTGTGGCGCAGCTCGACCAGGTCATCGGCGATCTCTCCGGCAATGCGGCGGCGATTCTCTCGGCCGCGGGCGAAGCAAAACGCGCCGGAGCGAGACTCGTGGTCACGCCCGAGCTTTCGCTGCCAGGCTATCCACCTGAAGATTTGTTGCTGCGCCCCGCGTTTCTGGACGCGTGCGCGCGCGAGCTGACCTTACTCGCAGCCGCGGTAAAGGACACGACGGTCCTGGTCGGATTCCCGGAACGCGCGGACGGAAAGTGTTTCAACGCCGTCGCCGTGTTGCGCGACGGCCGCGTAGCGCAGACGTACCGCAAGCACTGCCTGCCGAATTACACGGTGTTCGACGAAGAACGTTACTTCGAACCGGGCGACGCGCCGTGCATCGTCGATATCGACGGCCTTGCGTGCGGGATCATCATCTGCGAAGACGTCTGGTTCCCGGGTCCGGTACGACAGTCGAAGGAGGCCGGAGCGCGCCTCGTCGTCGTCCCCAACGGCTCGCCCTATCACACGCGGCAGCAGGCGCTGAGGCGCGAACACGTAATCGCCCGCGCCCGCGAAACCGGGCTGCCGATCATCTACGCCAACCGCGTCGGAGGCCAGGACGAGCTTGTGTTCGACGGAGCCTCTTTCGTGGCCGACGCGGCAGGGGCGGTGGTGCAGCAAATGCCGGCATGGCACGAGGCGGTCGCGCTCGTTACTGTCGACGGCGCAACGCCCAAGCCGGTCCGCGGAACGCTCGACTCGCGAATCGAGGCGCACGTCTACGAAGCGCTCGTCATGGGCGTCCGCGATTACGTCGGCAAGAACAAGTTTCCGGGTGTGCTGCTCGGTCTCTCGGGGGGCGTCGACTCGGCGCTGGTCCTGGCGGTGGCGGTCGATGCGCTGGGACGCGACCGCGTGCGCGCCGTCATGCTGCCTTCGCCCTATACGCGCTCGATCAGTCTCGAAGACGCGCGGACGATGGCCGGTATGCTCGGCGTGCGCTATGACGAGCTTCCCATCGAGCCCGTGTTCGGTTCGTTCCTGGAAACGTTGCAAGGCGAATTCCGCGGCTTGCCCGTCGATGCGACCGAGGAAAACATCCAGGCGCGCATCCGCGGCACGCTACTCATGGCGCTGTCGAACAAGCTTGGCTCTATCGTGCTGACGACCGGCAACAAATCGGAGATGGCTGTCGGCTACGCAACGCTGTATGGCGACATGGCCGGCGGCTTTGCCGTGCTGCGCGACATCAGCAAGACGATGGTGTATCGGCTGTGCCATTACAGGAATGCGCTTGGCCGCGTGATACCCGAGAGAATCATCACGCGGGCGCCGTCGGCTGAATTGCGGGCGGAGCAGGTCGACCAGGATTCACTGCCGCCCTACGACGCGCTTGATGGCATCCTCGAAGCGTACGTCGAGCACGATAAAAGTCCTGCCGAAATCGTCGCGCTGGGATTTGCGCCCGCCGATGTGCGCAAGGTGGTTCGACTCATCAAGATCAACGAATACAAGCGGCGGCAGGCGGCGGTCGGCATTCGGGTGACGCCGCGGGGGTTCGGCAAGGATTGGCGCTATCCGATTACGTCGGCGTGGACCGAATGGAACGACATCGCTTAGCCTTGCGCCTCACGCATGGTGTAAGCTAGCAGCGCCCCGCGTTCCCCGGTTCAAATCGCCATGAAAAAGATCGAAGCGATCATCAAGCCCTTCAAGCTCGACGAGGTTCGCGAAGCATTGTCGGAGATCGGCGTCACCGGCCTGACGGTCGCGGAAGTCAAAGGCTTCGGCCGGCAGAAAGGCCACACCGAGCTTTACCGCGGCGCCGAGTACGTCGTCGATTTCCTGCCGAAGGTGAAGGTCGAATTGATCGTCGGCGATAGCCTCGTCGATCGCGCGATCGAGGCGATTATCAAGGCCGCGCGCACAGGCAAGATCGGCGACGGCAAGATCTTCGTGACCGCCGTCGAGCAGGTGGTGCGCATCCGCACCGGCGAGAGCGGCGAAGCGGCGGTCTGACAGGCATCTGTTTTCCGCAGGAGGCCCCATGTCGTTTGCGAGCGAGTTCCGCGAATTCGCGATCAAGGGCAGCGTCGTCGACCTCGCCGTAGGCGTGATCATCGGTGCAGCCTTCGGCAAGATCGTCGACTCGGTGGTGAAGGATCTGATCATGCCTCTCGTCGGTCGCGTATTCGGCGCCGTCGATTTTTCGAACTGGTTCGTGTTGCTCGGCAGCCCGCCTCCGGGTTACGCCGGTCCGATGACGTACGAAGCATTGACCAAGGCGGGCGTGCCGCTTTTCGCTTATGGCAATTTCATCACCGTGGCGCTCAACTTCCTGATCCTCGCGTTCATCATTTTCTTGATGGTGAAGCAGATCAATCGCCTGAAGCGGGAGGCGCCCCCGGCCGCCCCCGCCACACCGGAGGATGTTGTGCTGCTGCGCGAAATCCGCGACGCGCTCAGGAAATAGGCGATAACAGAAAATTCAGGAGGAGGCTGCATGAATGTCAGAACCGTGTTGCCGGCGCTCGCCGCGGCGCTGGCCATCGGCGCCGCGGCGCCGGCGCAAGCCGACATCAACGTCGGCGTCACGCTGTCGGCGACCGGGCCTGCGGCATCTCTCGGCATCCCGGAGAAAAACACATTCGAGCTTCTGCCGACGACGATCGGTGGGCAGAAGGTCAACTGGATCATCCTCGACGACGCTTCCGACACCACGAAAGCCGTCACCAACACGAAGAAGCTCATTTCGGAGGACAAGGTCGATGTGGTCGTCGGCTCGACGATCACGCCGAATTCGCTCGCGATGGTCGACGTCGCCTCCGCCGCGGAAACGCCCATGATCTCGATGGCGGCATCGTCGCGGATCGTCGACCCCGCGAACCCGAAAACGAAGTGGATTTTCAAGACGCCCCAAAGCGACGCATTGATGGCGGATGCGATCGCGGTGCACATGAAGGCGAATGGCGTGCAGACGCTGGGATTCATCGGTTTCGCCGATGGCTACGGCGATGGCTGGCTCGCCGAAATCCGCAACTCCGCCAAGACAGCGGGCATCAAAATCGTCGGCGAGGAGAAATACAACCGCACCGATGCGTCGGTAACGGGACAAGTGCTGAAGCTCGTCGCCGCCAATCCGGACGCTATCCTGATCGCCGCAGCAGGCACGCCGGGTGCGACACCGCAGAAGGAGCTTGCCGCCCGCAACTACAAGGGCAAGATCTACCAGACGCACGGTGTCGCCAATCCCGACTTCCTGCGCGTTGTCGGCAAGGACGGCAACGGCACTGTGCTGCCAATCGGTCCGATGCTGGTCTTCGAACAGCTGCCCGACTCGAACCCGCTCAAGAAATCCGCTGCCGAATACATCACCAAGTACGAGGCGAAATACGGCAAGGATTCGCGATCGACGTTCGGCGGGCACGCATGGGACGCCTACGTGCTGCTCGCCAATGCAATTCCGCAGGCGCTGAAGAAGGCGCAGCCGGGAACCAAGGAATTTCGCGCCGCGCTTCGCGATGCGCTGGAAAGCGAAAAAGAAGTCGTCGCGACGCACGGCGTGTATACGATGAGCGCAACGGATCACAATGGGCTCGACAACCGCGCGCGCACGATGATCAAGATCGACAACGGCAAGTGGGTGCTGGCGAAATAGGTGTTCGCTGAGATGGGGCCGGTTGCGGGCATCCCTGCAGCCGGCCTTTTTTGTGGCTGATGATTCCCGTGGACCTCACGATCTTCGCGCTGCTGGTTCAGGATGGCATCACCAACGGTGCCATCTATGCATTGCTGGCTCTCGCGCTGGTGCTCGTGTTCGCCGTCACCCGCGTCATCTGGGTGCCCTCGGGCGAGTTCGTCGTCTATGGCACGCTGACATTGGCGGGCCTTCAACTCGGGAAGCCGCCGGGGACCATCAAGCTGCTGATCGGGATGGCCCTCGTGGCCGGTGCCATGGAGGCATGGACTCTGGCGCGTCGCCGGGAGTTCGCACGAATCCCGCTGCAGATCCTGCGCTGGACCGGCATTCCTGCCGCCATCGGCGCGGTATCCTGGTGGCTCGCTTCGACCGAGTTGCCGTTCTGGGCGCAGGTTTTCGTCACGCTGGTGCTGGTGACACCGCTGGGCCCGCTGTTGTACCGGATCGCCTATCAGCCGCTCGCGGACGCAAGCGTGCTCGTACTGTTGATCGTGTCCGTTGCGGTGCATTTCGTGCTCACCGGCCTCGGACTGTGGTTTTTCGGTGCCGAGGGATCTCGAACGCCACCGTTTTCGTCCGCGTCGTTCGAAGTGGCAGGCATCGCCATCAGCGTGCAAAGCCTGCTCGTCGTGCTGACGAGCGTCGCACTGATCGCGGCGCTGTACCTGTTCTTCGAGCGCACGTTGTACGGCAAGGCGCTCCGCGCCACGGCTCTCAACCGCGTCGGTGCTCGCCTTTGCGGCGTCGCGCCGGATATGGCAGGCGCGCTGACGTTCACGCTGGGCGCGCTCATGTGCGCGTTTTCCGGCGTCCTGATCGGTCCGATCGCCACCGTCTATTACGAATCCGGGTTCCTGATCAGCTTGAAAGGTTTCGTCGGCGCGATCATCGGCGGCCTCGTCAGCTATCCGCTTGCCGCCGGCGGCGCACTGCTCGTCGGGTTGCTCGAGTCTTTCTCTTCGTTCTGGGCAAGCGGCTTCAAGGAAGTCATCGTGTTCACGCTGATCATTCCGGTGCTCCTCTGGCGGAGCCTCACGACGCGCCATCACGAAGAGGAGAGCGAGTGAGAGTGCCGCGCATCGCTTCGCGTCAGGCGTGGGGCTACGTTGCGTTCACCGCGGTGCTGATCGGCGTCCCGCTCTATGCACCGCAATTCTGGGTCACGCTGGGCAACTACATCGGCCTCTACAGCATCGTTGCGCTGGGACTCGTCCTGCTGACCGGTGTTGCCGGCCAGACATCGTTCGGACAGGCGGCGTTCGTCGGTATCGGCGCCTACACGACCGCGATTCTCACGACGCGCTTCGGCTGGTCGCCGTGGGCGAATCTCGTGGCAGGTGTCGTCCTCACGCTCGTGCTTGCGCTCTGCCTCGGCTTCGTCACGCTGCGGATGCGCGGTCACTACCTTCCGCTGGCGACGATCGCGTGGGGTACGAGCCTCTTTTTCCTGTTCGGCAATCTCGAATATCTGGGCGGACACACGGGACTCACCGGAATTCCGGCGCTCGAAGTGTTCGGCTTCGAGCTGAAAGACGAGCGTTACTACTATTTTCTGATCTGGGGCATCACGATTGCCGCCCTCTGGGCCTCCGCCAACCTGCTCGATTCGCGACCGGGCCGCGCGATCCGCGCACTGCGCGGGCAGCTCGACATGGCGGAAGCTTTCGGCGTCGACGCCGCCCGCCTCAAGATCGTCGTCTTCGTCTATGCAGCGCTGCTCGCGTGCGTTTCAGGCTGGCTTTACGCCCATTTGCAGCGTTTCGTGAACCCAACCCCGTTCAGTCTGCCGCAGGGAATCGAATACCTTTTCATGGCGGTTATCGGCGGTGCGGGCAGCGTGTGGGGTGCGGTCATCGGCGCCACGCTGATTACGCTTTCGAAGCAGGTGCTTCAGGACTGGCTGCCGGTGTTGCTGGGGCGCAGCGGCAACTTCGAGATGGTTGTGTTCGGCGTGCTGATGGTCATCGTGTTGCAACGGGCGCGGGAGGGCGTCTGGCCATGGATCGCGCACTGGCTGCCGCAAGCGCGGGCGACGCCGGTGCCGGACGCGCCGCCGTTGCCGGCCCGCGATCGCGGGAGCGCGGCCGGACCACTGCTCGAAGTGCGAAAGGCGCGCAAGCAATTCGGCGGCCTCGTCGCGGTGAACGATCTCAGCTTTTCGGTTCGGCGCGGCGAGATTCTCGGCCTGATCGGTCCGAACGGTGCCGGCAAGAGCACGATGTTCAACCTCATTTCCGGGGCATTGCCGTTCACTTCGGGAGACGTCGTGTTCCACGGCGCATCGATCGCTGGCAGCGAGCCGTACGAGATCGCGCGGCGCGGCATCGCGCGCACTTTCCAGCACGTCAAGCTCGTCTCGCGCATGACGGTGATCGAGAACGTCGCTCTTGGCGCGTATTTGCGAGGAACCGCCGGCATTCTTCGCTCGGCGCTACGGCTCGACCGCGACGAGGAGGGGCGCGCCCGTGCCGAAGCGGCGCGCGCCATTGCGCGAGTCGGACTCTCGCCACATTTCGACGCGCCCGCGGGCAGCCTGCCGCTCGGCAAGCAGCGGATTGTCGAAATTGCGAGAGCGCTGGCATCCGATCCGACGCTCCTGCTGCTCGACGAACCTGCCGCCGGCTTGCGCTTTCTCGAGAAGCAGGAGCTCGCCGCGTTGCTACGGCAGCTCCGTAGCGAGGGAATGACCGTCCTGCTGGTCGAGCACGACATGGATTTTGTCATGGGGCTCACCGACCGTCTCGTCGTGATGGATTTCGGGGAGAAATTGGCCGAAGGCGTTCCCTCCGAAATCCAGCGCGACCCTATCGTGCTCGAAGCATATCTGGGCGGCGTCGAAAACGCATGACGACATTGCTCGACATCCGCAACTTGCACGTCGCTTACGGCAAGGTAGAGGCGGTGCATGACGTGTCGCTGACCGTGGCGCCCGGAACCATCGTCAGCGTCATCGGCCCGAACGGTGCCGGCAAGACGACGCTGCTTGCGGCGGTGGCGGGGCTTTTGCCGTCGCGAGGCGGGATCGAGTATCGAGGCGAGTCAGCGGCGGCGCTGTCAGTCGAGCAGCGCGTCGCCCGCGGACTCATCCTCGTTCCGGAACGGCGCGAGCTTTTCGCGGCGATGAGCGTCGGCGACAACCTCGAGCTGGGTGCGTTTCAACGGGCGCGCCGGGGAGACCGGGCGTGGAAGGAAACGCTTGCAAGTGTCTATCAACGCTTCCCACGCCTGGCCGAGCGGCGCGATCAGCTTGCAGGCACGCTCTCAGGCGGCGAGCGGCAGATGCTCGCAATGGGACGCGCACTGATGAGCGAGCCCAAGCTTTTGATGCTGGATGAGCCCTCGCTGGGGCTCGCGCCGCTCATCGTCCGCGAAATCTTCAACATCATTTCAGCGCTCCGGGCGACAGACGTCTCGATCCTGCTGATCGAACAGAATGCGCGCGCGGCATTGCAGATTTCCGATTATGGCTATGTACTCGAGACCGGAGAGCTCGCCGTCGAGGGCCCGAGCGCCGCTCTCGCCATCAATCCGCGCGTCGCGGCGACCTATCTCGGCAAACATGCGACAGACACTGCGGCGTAAGTCCCTTCGGACCGCGGGGACATAGAAGGCTTGCCGGGTCACCGCCAGCGCGCGGACAATACGCATTTAGCCTAATCGTCGCGCACTCGTTTCCGTCGCGCGCATCAAGTGAGAATCCCGTGACCGATTTGTCCCTCCCCGGCGCCGCCGGACCGCTGGTCGCCGAAGCGCGCCGCCTCTTGCTCGAACCTGCCGGGCTCGACGACAGCCATCTTTCGCGCGTTCTCGCTTCGATCCACACGCATGAGGTCGATTTTGCCGACCTCTACTTCCAGTATTCGCGTATGGAGAGCTGGAGCCTCGAGGAGGGCATCGTCAAATCGGGCTCGTTTTCGATCGACCGCGGCGTCGGCATCCGCGCCGTTCATCGCGACAAGCAGGCGTTCGCGTACTCCGACGACATCGGGCTCGCGGCGCTCGATGAGGCCGCGCACGCCGCGCGCGCCATCGGGCGGCAGGGACAAACCGCGCATACCGACATTGCTCGCGTCGGAGCGGCGCGCGCCCTTTACGCGCCGCAGGATCCCGTCAGCTCGATTTCGGAAGACGCGAAAGTCACGTTGCTCGAGCGGCTGGAGCAGCTCGCGCGGACGCGCGATCGCCGCGTCACCCAGGTCATGGCGTCGCTGGCCGGCGAATACGAAGCAGTGTTGATCGCGCGCAGCGACGGCTTCATGGCGGCGGACGTGCGGCCGCTCGTGCGCCTGTCGCTCAACGTTATCGTCGAGGAAAACGGACGGCGTGAGCAGGGGTCCGCGGGCGGAGGCGGGCGCTTCGATTACGGGTATTTCGACGACGCCGTGCTCGACCGCTACGCGACGCTGGCAGTCGATCAGGCGTTGCTCAATCTGCGTGCGCGTGAGGCGCCCGCCGGGACGATGACCGTCGTTCTCGGTCACGGCTGGCCCGGAATTCTGTTGCACGAGGCGATCGGGCACGGACTCGAAGGCGACTTCAATCGGAAGGGAACGAGCGCGTTTTCCGGTCGTGTCGGACAGCGTGTCGCGACGAAGGGGATCACCGTCGTCGACGACGGGACAATCGCGTGCCGCCGCGGCTCGCTCAACATCGACGACGAAGGCAATCCTACACAGCGCACGGTGCTGATCGAGGACGGTATTCTCAAGGGCTACATGCAGGATCGGCTCAACGCCGCGTTGATGGGCGTCGCGCCCACCGGCAATGGCCGGCGCGAGTCGTTCGCGGCACTGCCGATGCCGCGGATGACGAACACGATCATGCTTGCCGGCAACCACGAACCCGACGAAATCCTGGCGTCGGTGAAGGACGGTCTCTACGCGGTTCACTTCGGTG
This sequence comes from uncultured beta proteobacterium, assembly GCA_963724975.1. Classification (GTDB taxonomy): domain Bacteria; phylum Pseudomonadota; class Gammaproteobacteria; order Burkholderiales; family Casimicrobiaceae; genus CAIWHR01. The sequence continues at coordinate 480,864 of CAVRXB010000011.1, forward strand.
GAGGCCAGGTAGACATCACGAGCGGCAAGTTCGTGTTCTCGGCCTCGGAAGCGTGGAAGATCGAAAACGGCAAGCTTGCCTATCCCGTCAGGGGTGCGACGTTGATCGGCAACGGTCCCGATGCATTGACCAGAGTGTCGATGATCGGACGCGACCTCGAGATGGACGCAGGCGTGGGCACCTGCGGCAAGGATGGCCAGAATGTGCCGGTCGGCGTGGGCCAGCCGACGCTGAAGATCGATGGGTTGACCGTAGGCGGAACCGGCTAGCGGCGTTACAGGCCGCTAGTGCAACGGGCCCGTCGGCTCCGCCGGCGGCACTGCAGGCGCCGGCGAGGCATGATGCATCACGAGGCGCCAGCCTGACGGCGTGCGCAGGAACACGTTGGTGCAGATGGCGGCCCCGCGCGGGCTGCCGTCGGTGCCGAGCGTGATGTGCTCGACCGCGCTCTGCATGGCGAGCCCTACCGTCTCGATCACGACGATCTGGTCGAGCCGGAACGACAGCCGCGTATCGCTGGAAAAAAGCTGCTCCCAACCGACGCGGACCGCGTCGTAGCCGACCATTCGCGTGCCGCCCGGGTGGACGCAGACGATCTCCTCGTCCTCTGCCCAGGTGGCCATCATCGCGTCGATGTCACGCGCCTCGAAGGCGCGATAGAACGCGAGCGCGACGTCCGCCGGCGTCGTGTAGATCTGTGGAGTGCGCGCCTTGGCCATGACTTTCTTGTTGTGGCTGTCGTCACGAATCGGAGGTCGGCGGGCCGTCGCCGGGCTCCGAGAGGAGGACCATCTGCGCGAGATCATACACTCCGCGCGGATGGAGATCGCGCATGCACTTGAAGTGCCCGAGCGGGCACTCGCGCTTGAAGCACGGGCTGCACTCGATGCTGATCCGCGCGACCTGCGCGATCGTCGACAGCGGCGGCGTGTAGACCGGGGAAGACGAGCCGAAAAGCGCGACCATCGGCATACCGACCGCGGCGGCTGCGTGCATCAACCCGGAATCATTGCTGACGACAATGGTCGCGCACGAGAGCAGGTCGATTGCGGTCCCAAGATCGGTGCGTCCGGTGAGATCGCGGATGTGGCGAGCGGATTCTCCCGCTGCCTGCATCACGGACTCTGCGGCGAGCGTGTCGTTGGGCGAGCCGACGAGCCACACCTGCATGCCATCGGCGAGAAAACGGGCAGCCAACTCGGCGAAGTGCGTCGGCGGCCAGCGCTTGGCAGGCCCGAATTCGGCGCCCGGACACAGGATCGCCGTCTTGCGGTCGGTACGCAGGCGCAGCGCGCGGACAGCGGCGGCTCGATTGGCGAGATCGGGCACGAGGACCGGGCGCGGCGGCATCGGAACGAGCTCGCCCGGTCGCGCCGCAAGCGCGGCAAAGCGGTCGACAAGCCTTGGAAGCGCCTTCCGCTGCAGCCGTCGAATGTCGTTGAGCAGTCCGTAGCGCGATTCGCCCACATACCCGGTGCGTCGCGGAATGCGCGCAAGCCAGGGGACCAGCGCGGATTTCCATGAGTTCGGCAACACAATGGCACGCGTGTAGCCATGGCCGGCAAGCTCTTTCGCGAGCTTTCTCCGCTCTCGCAAGTCGAGGCGTCCATGCGGGGACGTGGTCTCGATGATGCGACCGATGCCGCGCATTCGCGCATAGACCGGCGCGCACCAGGCGGGCGCCAATACGTCGACAATCGGCGTTTCGAACGGATCGCGTACAACCGCCACCAGCGGTTCCGACAAGATGGCGTCGCCGATCCATGCAGGGGCGACGATCAGAATGCGCTCCATCGTCGCGTCAGCTCACCGCGTGAGGAGCCCCGGCGCGTTGCAGGATTGGTTCGGCTGAAATACTAATGTCCACCTTTGAGAGGACCGCCGGCAAGGCGGTAGCGCGTTCCGCAGTAAGGGCACATCGCGGCGCCAGTCTCGGCGATGTCGAGATAGACGCGCGGATGGCTCGACCACAACGGCATCCGCGGGTTCGGGCAGTACACCGGGAGGTCCTGCGGACTGACGACGACGGCATCACGATCACCAACCTCGGCCATCGTCAAACTCTCGTGAGCCACGATTTCTTCGCCGCATTGCGGCCATTCACTGTGTCGAAGAAGAGCGTCTGCAATTTCGTCGTGAGGGGTCCGCGCCCGCCTTCGCCGACCGGTCGATTGTCGTATTCGCGAATGGGCGTCACCTCCGCGGCGGTGCCGGTGAAGAACGCTTCGTCGGCGAGGTAGACCTCGTCGCGAGTGATGCGCCGCTCGACGACCGGAATCCCGAGCTCGCCCGCAAACGTGATGATCGTGCTGCGCGTGATGCCGTTCAGCGCGCCACCGGACAGATCGGGCGTGTGGAGCTTGCCGTCGCGAACGATGAACAGGTTTTCGCCGGAACCCTGGCAGACGAAACCCTGCGGATCGAGAAGCATCGCCTCTTCGTAACCGTCATGCGTGGCTTCCTGATTGGAAAGGATCGAAACCGCATAGTTGCAAACTGCCTTGGCGTTGCACATCGTGATGTTCGGATGATGGTGTGTGAACGACGATGTCTTGACCCGAATCCCTTTTTCGAGGCCGTCGGCGCCGAGATACGCGCCCCAGGGCCAGGCGGCGATGGCGACCCGGACGGGGTTCGACTTGGCCGCAACGCCCAGCGCCTCGGATCCGTAGAAGACGAGCGGCCGGATGTAGCACGACTCCAGCTTGTTCTCACGCACGCAGGCGAGCTGCGCCGCTTCGATCTCGTCGCGCGAGAACGGAATTTTCATCGCAAAGATCTGTGCGGAGCGGAACAGGCGATCGGTATGATCGCGCAGCCTGAATATCGCCGGGCCGTCGACCGTCTTGTACGCGCGCACGCCCTCGAATACGCCGAGGCCGTAGTGCAGCGTGTGGGTGAGAACATGCGTGTTCGCATCGCGCCATGGCACCATCTTGCCGTCGTACCAGATCCAGCCGTCGCGGTCTGCCATGGACATGGCGCCGTCTCCCTGCATTCTCGAAAAATGCGATTTTACCCGATCGCCGGAGGCGGCGACCGCGGCTCGCTCCATGGCGCGCCGAAAACATGCGTCCACAACGTGGCGACGGCAGCGCGTCGCACGACCTGCGAGCCGGCGTCGACCCTCGCGTGCGGCGCGCCGGTCAGGCGAATCTGATGTTGGAGTCTGCGGAAATCGCGGTAAGCGTCCGCGGCCTCGAGCGCAATTGACGCTGGTACGAGCGCTTGTTCGCCGGCGATCCGGAGCAGCGCGATATTGCCGTAGTTTCCGACCAGCGCTTTATGATCGTGCGCGAATGCGAGCACTAGAAACTGGACGGCGAACTCGACGTCTACCATGCCGCCGGCGTCATGCTTGAGGTCGAAGAGCTCAGTGCGGTTGGGGTGTCCCGCCGCCATCTTGCGCCGCATTTCGACGATATCCTCTGCGAGCTTCGCGCGATCGCGCGGCATACGCAGGAATTCTTCGCGGAGACCTTCGAACGCGGCGCCGATCGCGGCATCGCCTGTCACGAATCGCGCCCGGGTCAGAGCCTGGTGTTCCCACGTCCACGCGTGCTCGTGCTGGTAACGGCGGAAGGACGCGAGCGAGGACACCATGAGGCCGGAGACGCCGTCCGGACGCAGGCGAATGTCGATTTCGTAGAGCGTTCCGGCCGCCGTGATCGTGGTCAGCCATGTAATGAGCTTTTGCGCGAGCTTGGCGTAACGGCCGGTGGCAATTTCATCGGGATCGTCGTGGAGGAACACGAGATCGAGATCCGACGCATATCCCAGCTCTTTGCCGCCCAGCTTGCCGTAGCCCACGACGGCGAATTTCGGTGGCATGTCGTCCGAGCCACCCATCTCCGCCCAAACGGCCCTGAGCGTCGCGGCGATGACGACGTCGGCCAACGCGGACAAGTGATCGGCGAGGCGCTCGACCGTCAGCAATCCCGCGAGATCCTGCGCCAGCAGACGAAACGATTGCGCATGCTGGAAATGGCGCAATGCGTCGAGCTGTCGCTCGGGATCGCCGCTGCGCTCGACCATCAGCCGTGCGAGCTCGTTACGCCAGTCTTCCCAGTCCGGCTCGGCGAGCAGCACACGCGCATCGAGCAACTCGTCCAGCAGCAATGGATTTTGGGTCAGGTAATCGGCGGCCCAGCCCGACGCCCCCATCAGCTGTGCGAGCCGCGGCAGCACCGGCGGATGTTCGATCAGTAATGCGAGATAGGCGCTTCGCCGGCTGATCGCCTCGAGCAGCCCGAACAGGCGTCTGAAGACGGTTTGCGCGCCCGCCCGCTCGGTACGCTCGCTCGCCGCCGCTTGGAGCAACCTCGGGACGAGCTCGTCTACGCGCTGCCGCGACAACGCGGGAAGCGCGACATAGCGTCGGCTCGCGCGGAGCCGTTCGAGTTCGGCGACGAGGTCCGCGGGTTCGTCGAAACCGGCGCGGCCAAGCGCACTCTGTGCCGCTTCGACGCTCGCATCGCCGCGCCAGAACGCCGCGAGCGTTGGCAAATCGAAGGCGGGTATCGAGGCATCGGTATCATCAGATGATGGACTCGTCTCCGCGCGCGCGCTGTGCTCATCTCCACCGAACGCGACGTCGAATTGCGCGCTCACGGCGTCGCGGTGCGCGGCGAGCGCTTGCTCGAAATCGTCGGAGTCGGCGTAGCCAGTGGCGCGTGCCAGCGCGTTCCGCTCGTCGCGATCGGTGGGAATGCTCTGCGTCTGCCGATCGTCGCGGTACTGCAGTCGATGCTCGACTGTGCGCAGGAAGACGTACGCGTCGCGCAACGACGCGATCGCAGCATCGGGAAGCAGGCTGCGAGCGGCGATCGCGTCGAGCGCCGCCTGCGTTCCACGCGCCCGGAGCCCGGGCTCGCGGCCGCCGCGAACGATCTGCAGCGCCTGCACGATGAATTCGATTTCGCGGATGCCGCCCGGACCGAGCTTTACGTCGGATGCGAGGTCGCGGCGCCTCTCTTGATCGCGGATCTGGCGATGGATGTCGCGCAAGCCGTCGTATGCGTCGAAATCGAGATACTTGCGGAAGACGAACGGTGTGACGAGGGCGAGGAGCTCGCCATGGCGTGTTCCGGTGAGCGGCCGAGCCTTGAGCCAGGCATATCGTTCCCAGGCGCGGCCCTGCGTGATCAGGTATTGCTCGAGTGCAGCAAACGGGACGGTGGGCGGACCACTTTCGCCGTAGGGGCGAAGCCGCATGTCGACGCGGAACACGAAGCCGTCAGCCGTTACGTCGTTGAGGGCTCCGGCCACGCGTCGGCCCAGGCGGTCGAAGAAGTCCTGGTTGGCGAGCGGCCGTGCGCCGTCCGTTTCGCCTTCGTCAGGATAGACGAAGACGAGATCCACGTCGGACGACACATTGAGCTCGCCCCCACCGAGCTTCCCCATCCCGATGACAATAAGGTGCTGGCCGGCGCCTTTGTGGTCGCGCGGCTCGCCATGAATCGCTGCAAGCGCTGCATGATGCAGAGAAACCGCGGCGACGAGTGAAGTCTCGGCGAGCGTGGTCATGTTCCGGCAGACTTCGGCGAGGTCGGCGCGGCCGGTGAGATCACGCGCGATTGTGTGCAGCACCGTGCGCCGGCGCACCATTCGCAGCGCCGCTGCGAGCGCGGCGGCATCGTCCGTTCGGGCCGCCGCTCTCGCGTCAGACGCGATGTCCCCAAGAGGCGCGTCGAGTGTGGATTCGAGCCAAGCGCGGTCCTCCGGGAAAGCCGCGAGCGCGTGCGTCGCGTAGTGGCTGTAGGCCAAAGCGGCGGCGAGATCGAGAGGGGCGCTCATACGGCAGTAGGCGGGTACGTCACACGGCATCGGGGAAAAACGTTGTGCGGAGCCCGGCCGGATGAGAGGTTCCATCCGTTACAATGGGACGAGCACTCCATTATGCCTTTCGCTCGCGCCTCCTTTCGCGCCCTTGCCACACTCGGCCCGAGTCTTCGCCGCCTCGCGCGCATCGCCGGCGTTGCCATCGTCACCGGGTTCGGGTTGTTTGCGCTCGCGCTGCTCGCCGTGCGCTTCATCGTGTTTCCGCACATCGAGACCTACCGCGACACGTTGATGGCCACACTTTCGGCGCAGCTCGGCCAGCCGGTGGAGATCGCCTCGCTGTCCACGGGCTGGGATGGATGGAATCCCAAGCTCGTCATCGGCGGGCTGCGGGTGCAGGATCGCGCGCGGGCGAGCGGCGTGCCTCTGCTCGAGTTGCCCGAGGTCGACCTCATCGTCGCGTGGACGTCGTTACCTCTTCTCGAGCTGCGCTTGAAGCAACTCATTATCGAGCGTCCTCGCCTTGCGATCCGGCGCGACCCGAGGGGCACGTTTCATCTTGCGGGCCTCGAATTCGACCCCGCACAGGCCTCCAATGATCTGCCGCTGACAGACTGGATCCTGCGACAACGCCAGATCGTGGTTCGCGATGCGCTCGTCACCTGGAACGACGACTTGCGCAATGCGCCGCAGCTCGTGCTCGACCGTGTGCAATTCCGCCTCGAGAACCGGTTCGGACGTCATCGCTTCGGCATCGCCGGCACGCCGCCTTCCGACCTTGCGGCGCCGGTCGACATTCGCGGCGACGTCCAGGGCGGATCTCTAAAGGAATGGCAAAAGGCGCGCGGTCAAATTTACATCCGGCTCGACTATGCAGACGTGGAAGCGTGGCGCGAATGGCTCCCGTTGCCTCCCAGACTCGTCGGCGGGAAAGGCGCTCTGCGCGTGTGGCTGGATTTTGCGGGAGGCGAGGCACACGAGATGGTCGCCGATCTCGAACTCGCCGATGTCAAGGCGCGCCTCGGCGATCGGCTGCCCGAGCTCGCGATCGCGCATGTGTCGGGTCGCGTCGGCTGGCGCAACGCGCTGCCACAACAGGAAGTGTTTGCGCGAAACCTTGCCTTTGTCACCGCCTCAGGCGGGCGCCTCGAGCCCACCAATTTCACGTTCTCGATGCGCGATCCGACGACGGAGCTTGCGGCCGGAGGGCAATTCGAATTTGATCGAATGCAGCTGCAACCCTTGCGTGAGCTCGCGGCGTTCCTGCCGCTGCCCGTCCGGTGGCGCAATGATCTTGCGCGATTCGCACCGCGCGGCACGCTGGTGAATGGGCACCTGCAATGGCAGGGAACGACCGAGGCACCGACGGCGTTCGCGGGTGGCACCGAGTTTGCCGATCTCGGCATCGTCGCCCAGGACACTTTTCCGGGAGCGAGCGGGTTCACGGGGAGCATTGATGCCACCGAGAAGGGCGGCGAGCTCAAACTCGCGACACGCAGCGCCACGCTCGAGCTGCCGCGTGTATTCGTCGGCCCGATTCCGCTCGATGGATTGCAGGGCGCGGTGCGGTGGAATCGCATGGGCGAGCGTACGCGTGTCGACATTCAGCGGCTCGAATTCACGAACGCGCATGCCGCGGGCAACCTAAGCGGCACCTATCGAACTTCCGCCCAGGGTCCAGGCGAAATCGACGTCACTGCTCAGTTATCGCGCGGTGACCCTCGCGAGGTCTACCGCTATCTGCCGAATGCTGCTTACCAGGCGACGCACGAATGGCTTCGGCGCGCGTTGACCCAAGGGGAAGTGACCGACACGCGGTTGAAGCTCTCCGGCGATCTTGCCCATTTCCCGTTTGCCGACGGCAAAGGGGGGCAGTTCATCGTCACTGTGAAGGGCCGGGGGGTCACGCTCGATTTTGCAGATCACTGGCCGCCGATCGAAGGAATCGACGGCGAGCTGCGGTTCGAGGGCGCTTCGATGACGATCGACGCCGCACGCGGCCGAGTGTTCGGAGCCCAGATCGGGCGAACCCGCGCCGCTATCGCGGATCTTCGGGCGAGCCCGCCGCATCTCACGGTCCAAGGAAACGCGACGGGGCCGATGCAGGATTTCCTGCGCTACATCGCGGAGAGCCCTGTCGACGCGATCATCGGACATATTACGCAAGGCGCCGAGGGAAACGGTAATGGCCATCTGACCCTCAATCTGGATCTGCCACTCGGCAGGCGGGAAGGTCACAAGGTCGGCGGCGAATTCACGTTCGCCAATACGCAGCTCAAGATTCCGGGCGTGCCGCGGCTCTCCCAGCTCAATGGAAAATTCGGGTTCGCGAATGGTGACGTGAGCGCCCGCGAGCTCACTGCCGAAGTCGCAGGCGGACCTGCGAAGTTCGCGGTCAGCACTGTGGATGGACGGATCCGGTTGACCGGAGGCGGTACCGCCAACGTCGCTTCGCTCCGGCGCGAGTACGCGTCGCCCCTCGCGGCTCGGTTGACCGGACTCACCGATTGGAGCGTGGTTGCGGACGTGCGCCCGGAGCGCTCGGCATTCGTACTCGAGAGCACGCTCAAAGGCGCCGTCATCGACCTCCCGGCACCGCTTGGCAAGATCGCGGCCGACGCCGTTCCGTTGCGGATCGAACTGCGCGAGGACAGCGCGCGCCCGGACGAAGATCTGGTCGACGCCGCGTACGGGCGCGCATTGCACGTCGTCGCGCATCGCAAGCAGCTAGGAAGCGATATGCGGGTCGATAGGGTGCTTGTCGCACTTGGCGCCGCCGCGCGTGCCGAGGCACCGCGTGCCGAGCGCCCGGGCGTCTGGGTGCGCGGCGACCTGCCCGCACTCAACGTCGATGACTGGCTTTCGCTACGCGATCGCGACAGCGCAACTGCCGGCGCTCGCGACGACGAGGAAGTCACGCTTGGCGGGGTCGACCTCGATGTCGGCGTGCTCGAGGTTTTCGGGCGACGCTTCAACGAATTCAAGGTCGTCGCCCGTCGTTCGCGGGACGATTGGAAGCTCGAATTGCGCGGGCGTGATCTCGCCGGCACCGCGGGTTGGTCGGCGCCCGGTCCGGCCGCGCCGAGCGGGCGCATCGTGGCGCGGCTTTCGCGGTTTGCAATGCCCGGCCCCGGCGATCTGCCACCCTGGAGCGGCGCGGAAAAGGCAAGCGAGGCGAAGAACTCGCAAGGCCCCATCGACCGTTGGCCGGAGCTCGATATCGTCGCCGAGAGCTTTCTGTCGAAGGGGCGCGATCTCGGCCAGCTCGAGCTGGTCGCGCAGCCACGCGACGCGGAATGGCGGATCGAGAAGCTCGCACTATCGAATGATGCGGGGAGGATCGATGCGACTGGCGCGTGGCGCAGCGTAGGCAGGCAGCAGCAGACGAAACTCGAAGCCTCGCTCGACGCAAAGGATGCGGGCGCCTTCCTCGCCCGCATGGGTTACCCCGATGCGGTCAAGGGCGCAACCGCTGCCATCCGCGGCCAGCTCACATGGGCAGGATCGCCGACTGAATTCGATTATCCGACGCTGACCGGAACTCTAGCGATCTCCACCGGAAGCGGTCGCTTCACGAAGATCGAACCGGGGATCGGCAAGCTCCTCGGCGTCTTGTCGCTGCAATCGCTGCCCCGGCGCATCTCGCTCGATTTCCACGATGTTTTCAGCGACGGCTTCGCGTTCGACGAAATCACTGGCGACGTCCGCATCACCAATGGCGTGATGAACACGGACAACCTACGCCTGATCGGACCTGCGGCCAAAGTCAACATTGCAGGCGAGGCGGATCTCGCCAAGGAGACGCAGCGGTTGACGGTTCGTGTGCAGCCGGCGCTCTCATCGAGCGTGTCGGCCGGCGCGGCGCTCCTGTTTCTTGCCAACCCGCTCGTCGGCGCGGCGGTCGGCGCCGGTTCGCTCCTTGCACAGAGCGTCCTCAAGGATCCGATCGAGCAATTCTTCAGTTATCAGTACACGGTGACCGGTAGCTGGAACGATCCCGTGGTGACGCGCAGCGGAACGGCGACCGCGAGCGTGGGACCCGCGGGGTCCGAGGGAATGACGCGATGACGTCCCGGCGCGGAGAATCAAGGCCCGCCCTGAAGCGGGTTCCCGACACGGCGTCCGCATTTCGCGTTGCCGCCGTGCAAATGATCTCGGGCGGCGACGTGACGGCAAACTTGGCCGCGGCCTCGCCGCTGATCGCAGAAGCCGCTGCCGCCGGGGCGAAGCTCGTCGTGCTGCCGGAATATTTCGGCATTTTCGGAACCAAGGCAACGGACAAGGTGGCCATGCGCGAGCCGGAAGGCGACGGCGTGCAGCAACGATTTCTAGCCGACGAAGCAAGGCGGCACGGCATCTGGCTCGTCGGCGGCACCGTTCCACTGGCCTGCAACGATCCCGACCGCGTGCGAAGCGCGTGCCTCGTCTACGGTCCCGACGGCCGACGTGTGGCGCGCTACGACAAGATCCACCTGTTCGCCTTCGCCCTTGACGAGGAGCGTTACGACGAAGGGCGCACGATCGAAGCGGGAACGAAGCCGGTCGCGATCGAGCTTCCCTGCGGCCGCGTCGGCCTCTCGGTTTGCTACGACGTGCGCTTTCCGGAGCTCTATCGCAGTCTTGGCGATCTTGCGCTGATCCTCGTGCCCTCGGCGTTCACGGCGACCACCGGCGCCGCGCATTGGCATCTGCTGCTGCGCGCCCGGGCGGTCGAAAATCAGTGCTACGTCGTCGCCGCGGCGCAGGGCGGAACGCATCCGGGCGGCCGTCGCACGTACGGACACTCGGTGCTGATCGATCCATGGGGCCGAATTGTCGCGGAGCGCGAGGAGGGCGCCGGAATCGTCACCGGCGATATCGACCAGGCGCGCGTCGCCGAAGTGCGCGCGCAACTGCCGGCGCACTCGCATCGCGTGCTGTGACGTGGCAACGGCTGGCAAAGACTGCGATCTCGCGGTTCCGGTGACGGACCGCTATTTCGAGGACTACGTGCCCGGGGCTGTCTGCGTCTTCGGCGACATCGCGATGACAGAGGCGGACATTCTCGAATTCGCACGCCGCTACGATCCGCAGCCGATTCACGCGGAGCCCGATGCAGCGAAGCACGGCCCGTTCGGAGGACTCATCGCCAGCGGCTGGCACACGACGGCATGCGTGATGCGCGTGCTGGTCGAGCGCTATCTGTCGCACGTCGCGGCGATTGTGTCACCGGGGATCGACGAGCTGCGCTGGACAGCGCCGGTGCGCCCCGGCGACGTGCTGCGCGTTCGCGTCACCGTGGAAGGCGCGACGCCGTCACGCTCGAAGCCGGACCGGGGTCTCGTGCGCTCGTTCATCGAGGCATTGAACCAGCGCGACGAGGTCGTGCTGAGCATGAAGGCGATGAACTTCATCCGCCGACGCGAGTGGCGAGCCGGGGCCCCGGGCGCGTAGCGCCGAGGGGGAGCGAGCGATCACGAGTCGTCGCAGCGGCCGACGGCTGGCCGCAACGGCGTACTTGGCGGTGCGGAGGCCGCCAACCGAGCGCATACGGCAGCCGATTACAATACGGCCCGCGCCGGCCAAAGCCGGTCTTCCGACGAGCTTCGCGATGCCCCGACTTTCCTGTGCCGACATCCTTGCCGGGCGCGCCAGCGCCGGCGATCCCGTCACCGTCGCCGGCTGGGTGCGCACCCGCCGCGATTCGAAGGCCGGGATTTCGTTCGTCCACGTGTCCGACGGCTCCGGCTTCCATCCGGTGCAGGTCGTGGCGCCCGGCGCACTCCCGAATTACACGGCGGAAGTGCTGCACCTGACCGCGGGCTGCGCGATCGAGGCCACCGGAAAGATCGTTCCGTCGCCGGCGAAAGGCCAGCCGTTCGAGATGCAAGCCGACTCGATCCGCGTGGTTGGCTGGGTTGACGACCCCGACACCTATCCGATCCAGCCGAAGCCGCACACGCTCGAGTTCCTGCGCGAGGTGGCCCACCTGCGTCCGCGCACGAACGTGATCGCCGCAACGACGCGAGTGCGCCACACGATTGCCCAGTCGATCCACCGGTTCTTCCACGAGCGCGGATTCTGCTGGGTCAACACGCCGATCATCACGTCGTCGGACGCAGAAGGCGCGGGCGCGCTGTTCCGCGTCTCGACGCTCGACCTCGCGAACCTGCCTCGGTCGCCCGACGGCGCGGTCGACTACGCACAGGACTTTTTCGGACGCGAGGCGTTCCTGACGGTGTCCGGCCAGCTCAATGTCGAGGCGTATTGTCTCGCTCTGTCGAAGGTCTACACGTTCGGCCCGACGTTTCGCGCCGAGAACTCGAACACGAGCCGGCATCTGGCCGAGTTCTGGATGATCGAGCCCGAGATCGCGTTCGCGACGCTCACCGATAACGCCGACCTCGCCGAGGCGCTGGTCAAGCACGTCTTTGCCACCGTCCTAGCCGAGCGGGGCGACGACATGGCGTTCTTCGAGGAGCGGATCGAGAAGGGCGTGATCGCGAAGCTTGCCGGCATCGTCGAATCCGAATTCGTGCGGATGGACTACACCGAGGCGATCCGCGTCCTCGAGGGAGCGAAGCAGCCGTTCGAGTTCCCGGTGAGCTGGGGCATCGACCTGCAGTCCGAGCACGAGCGCTATCTCACCGAGCATCACGCGAAGCGGCCGGTCATCGTCACCAACTACCCGAAGGCGATCAAGGCGTTCTACATGCGCGTCAACGACGACGGACGCACCGTCGCCGCGATGGACGTGCTCGCGCCCGGTATCGGCGAGATCATCGGCGGCAGTCAGCGCGAGGAACGTCTCGACGTGCTTGACGCGCGAATGGCCGAGACGGGACTCGATTCGTCGCACTACGGCTGGTATCGCGACCTGCGGCGCTACGGCACCGTGCCGCACGCAGGCTTCGGCCTGGGCTTCGAGCGCACCGTCGCCTATGTCACGGGACTTGCGAACGTGCGCGACGTGATCCCGTTCCCGCGCACACCGGGCAACGCGAGGTACTAGGCTTGGTTGATTCCTAGTGCGGAATCTGCTGGTTCAGCCGCTGCAGCGCCGCGTCGACAACGGTGTCCTTGCCCAGCGCGACGTTCAAGAGCGTCCCCGCAGCAGGACCAGCACCGCTCCGCCGCCGCCCGCGTGTTGCGGCGCCTCGCAATAGGCGAGCACATCGTCCCATTGCGAAAGCCACCGCCGGACCTTGCCCTTCAGCACGGGCTCCTTGTTCGGCGAGGTAAGGCCCTTGCCGTGCACGATGCGCACGCAGCGGTAGCCGCGCGCTCGCGCGTCGTCGAGGAAATCCGCCAGCGCATCGTGCGCCTGGTCGATCGAATGTCCATGGAGATCGATGTCGTCTTGGACCGACCACTGGCCGCGTCGCAGCTTCGTCAGGACATCGATGCCGACGCCGCGGCGGACAAACGTCTGTTCGGCTTCGTGCTCCTGGCCAATTTCCCAGAACTCGCGCGCGGGCTCGGCGCCGAACTTCGACGCTGCAAGCGCGTCGGCATCGTCGGCAATGCGCTGCCGAGGTATGGGCGCGGGGCGCGGGGCGGAAGTCGCTGCCCTCCGCGCAGGGGGCAGCTTGTGAACGTCGGCAAAAGCCTGTGCCAGATCGATGTCACCGTCGCGGTGCTCGCTGGCAGCGAGCGTACGTGGCGATGAACTCGAGCGCGGCAGCGGCGATTTCCGGACTTGCTCCGTTGCAGGCGCCTTCACCCGCGCGGCGTCGACCAGTTTCTTCAAATCGGAGAGCTTTGCCATCGAACGCGCCGCGCGACTACAAAGCGCCGGTTGCTTCAAGATACGCCTCGGCGTCGAGCGCCGCCATGCAACCGGTCCCGGCCGAGGTCACAGCCTGCCGGTAGACGTGGTCGGCGACGTCGCCCGCGGCAAATACTCCCGGCACCGTCGTCGCGGTCGCGTTGCCTTCGGTGCCGCTCCTCACCTGGATGTAGCCGCCGGCCATGTCGAGCTGACCTTCGAAGATTTGCGTATTCGGCGTGTGGCCGATGGCGATGAAAACCCCGTGCACCGCGATGTCCTTGGTAGTGCCGGTCCTTGCGTCCTTGAGGCGAGCGCCTGTGACACCCGTGGCGTCGCCGAGAATCTCGTCGAGCGTCTGATGCCATGCGACGCGCACGTTGCCCCCATTTTGCGTTTTCGCCATCAGGCGGTCGATCAGGATCGCTTCGGCGCGGAACTTGTCGCGCCGATGGATCACTGTGACGCTCTTCGCGATGTTCGACAGATACAGGGCTTCTTCGACCGCGGTATTGCCGCCGCCGACCACGCAAACGTCCTGGTCCTTGTAGAAGAATCCGTCGCAGGTCGCGCACGCCGAGACGCCCTTGCCGGCAAAGGCCTGCTCGGAGGGCAGTCCAAGATAGCGCGCGGATGCCCCCGTCGCAATGATCAGCGCGTCGCACGTGTAGTCGCCGGAATCGCCGTGAAGGAGGATGGGCTTCGCCTTGAGATCGACCGTGTGGATGTGGTCAAACACCAATGCGGTTTCGAAGCGCTCGGCATGCTGCTGGAAACGAGCCATCAACTCGGGCCCCTGCACGCCCATCGCATCCGCGGGCCAATTGTCGACGTCGGTGGTCGTCATCAGCTGTCCGCCTTGCGCGAGCCCGGTGATCAGCACCGGCTTCAGATTGGCGCGCGCGGCGTATACTGCCGCCGAGTATCCGGCGGGTCCGGAACCCAGGATCAGCAGGCGGGCGTGCGTGGTGGGCATGCAATTCTCGCTTCGCAAATCATTTGATTTTACTTGATGTATGGGCGCCGCCCGGCGACCCAACCTGCGTGCATTTCACCTCTTCCAGTGCGCTTTTTGCATGCGAACCGCTGTATAATGCACTGCGTGAAGTTAGTTCATTAACGAACTGTTTTTAAACAAAAAAAGAGGCATCGACTTTGCGTCGTACGGCAACCACTCCCGGGCGACCCGTTGCCACCGAGCCGACGTTATCGCCGCGCTTTGCGCGTCTTGTCCGCGAATCGTGGTGGCTCATTGTCGTTGCGGCGTTCATCTGGCTTGCGCTCGTGCTCTCGACATACACACGCGACGATCCTGCCTGGTCGACGTCGGGTGTTGGCGCACCGATCGCAAACAAAGGCGGCGTGGCCGGTGCATGGCTTGCCGATCTGCTGTTCTATCTGTTTGGCCTTTCCGCGTGGTGGTGGGTGGTCGCGGGCGTTGTTCTCGTCGTCGCCGGTTATCGGCGCATCGGCCATCCTGAACGAGCCCGCGAACATCCGCTCCCACTCGGCATCCTGGGCTTCGGCCTCGTCCTCGTGTCGAGCGCCGCGCTCGAAGCGCTGCGCTTCTATCGCCTGCCGGCGTCGCTGCCGCAGCGGGCGGGCGGCGTGTTTGGCGAGGTGATAGGCACTGCGCTCGCGCATCTCGCGGGCTTCAATGGCGCCACGCTCTTCCTGATCGTGCTTTTCGCAGTGGGTTGGTCTTTGTTTTCCGGCATGTCGTGGCTGCGGCTGATGGAGCGAATCGGCGCCGCGCTGGAAGGAAGCATCGGGTGGCTGCGCCGGCGTTCGGAGCAACGCCGCGACCGTGTGCTCGGAGAGCAGGCGCTCGCCGAGCGTGACGCCATCGTGCACGCGAAGCAGGATGTCGTCTTTCACGAGCCCGTCGTCGTCGTGCCGCCCGCTGCGGAACTTCCGAAATCGGAGCGTGCGGTCAAGGAGCGCCAGCGCCCGCTGTTCGTCGACATGCCGGATTCGCCGCTGCCGCCGTTGGCGCTCCTCGACGAAGCGCCGTCGGCGCACGAAGCGATCAGCGCCGAGTCGCTCGAATTCACGTCGCGCCTGATCGAGCGCAAGCTCGCGGACTTTGGCGTCGCCGTCCGCGTGCTGGCCGCGTACCCGGGCCCCGTGATCACGCGCTTCGAGATCGAGCCGGCAGTCGGCGTCAAGGGCGCGCAGATCGTGAACTTGATGAAGGACCTCGCGCGCGCGTTGTCGGTCGTCAGCATTCGCGTCGTGGAGACGATTCCGGGCAAGTCCTGCATGGGCCTCGAGCTGCCCAACGCGCGCCGGCAGATCGTGAAGCTGGTCGAGATACTGTCGTCGACCACCTACAACGACACCACGAGTCCCCTCACGCTCGCGCTCGGCAAGGACATCGCCGGCAAGCCCGTCATCGCCGACCTCGCACGCATGCCGCACCTGCTGGTGGCGGGCACGACCGGCTCCGGCAAATCGGTCGCGGTGAACGCGATGATCCTGTCACTGCTCTACAAAGCCGAGCCAAAGCAGGTGCGCTTCATCTTCATCGATCCAAAGATGCTGGAGCTCTCGGTCTACGAGGGCATCCCGCATCTGCTATCGCCCGTCGTGACCGACATGAAGCTCGCCGGCAACGCGCTCAACTGGTGCGTGGGTGAAATGGAGCGCCGCTACAAGCTCATGTCGACGCTCGGCGTACGCAACCTGTCTGGCTACAACAACCGGATCGTCGAGGCGAAGAAAGCCGGCAAGGCTCTCACCAATCCGTTTTCGCTGACGCCCGAGGAACCGGAACCGATCGAAGAGATGCCCTTCATCGTCGTCGTCATCGACGAGCTGGCAGACCTCATGATGGTGACCGGAAAGAAGATCGAGGAGCTGATCGCGCGGATCGCGCAAAAGGCGCGCGCGGCGGGCATCCACCTGATTCTGGCAACGCAGCGACCCAGCGTCGATGTGATCACCGGCCTCATCAAGGCGAACATTCCGTCGCGAATCGCTTTCCAGGTCGCAAGCAAGGTCGATTCCCGGACGATCCTCGATCACATGGGGGCGGAGACTTTGCTGGGTCAAGGCGATATGCTCTTCCAGCCACCGGGCGTGGGCTATCCATCGCGCGTGCATGGCGCATTCGTCTCGGATGCCGAGGTGCACAAGGTCGTCCAGCATCTCCTTGCGCAAGGCGGGCCGCAGTATCTCGAGGGCATCCTCGAAGGTACGGCGACCAACGGCAACGGCGAAGACGGAATCGTTGTCGAAGGCGCCGACGCCGAGTCGGACCCGATGTACGATCAGGCAGTGGCGATCGTGCTGCAGACACGGCGGCCGTCGATATCGCTCGTGCAGCGCCATTTGCGCATCGGCTACAACCGTGCCGCGAGACTGATCGAACAGATGGAGCGCGCGGGCCTCGTCTCGCCGATGCAGACGAACGGCAACCGCGAGGTGCTGGTTGCGCCTGGCAAGGGAGCCGCGCCGTGAGGGGCATCGTCGCGTCGCGCGTGCTTGTGCTTGCGGGTCTCGCCGCCGCCAATATGGCTATCGCCGGGCCCGTTCTCGTCTACCGCGAGGGCGCGGCATTCTGCCCGAAGGATCGTCCCGCGACGGCGCCGCGAATCACGGCCAACGAAGCAGCCGAACGCGCCAAGACGCTGATGCCGAAAGAATTCTGCGGCCCCGATGGCTGGGTCGATGGCTGCGATTTCGACTCTGAATTTGCGCTCGATTCGTGGCGTGTGTACGTCAGGCAATGGAAACGGATCGACGGGCGCAAGCAATACGAGCCGCGCGAGCACTCGTTCGTCGTTCTCGACCCGGTCGGCAATTGCCTCGCCAACATTCCGGGGACGTGAGGCGAGCGTGGTGAAGCGGCGCCGTCAGGTAGAGACGTTTCGCTTTTGGTTTCGCGCTGCTCGTTTTGTCGGCGACCGCCGTCAACGCAAGCGGTCTTGCGCAGCTCAAGTCGTTTGTCGACAGCGCGAAAACGGGGCGGACGACATTCCGGCAGTCGGTTGTCCCGAAGGGCAGGGAACAGGCGCAGGTCAGCTCCGGCACGTTCACGTTTGCGCGGCCGGGTCGCTTCCGCTGGTCGTACGAGAAGCCCTACGAGCAGTTGATCGTCGGTGATGGCGCAAAGCTCTGGATCTACGACCGCGACCTCAATCAAGTCACCACCCACAAGCAGGATGTGTCGCTGGGCGCGAGCCCGGCGGCGCTGCTGGCTGGCGACAACTCGCTCGAGCGCAATTTCGAGATCGTCGACGCCGGCAGCAGCGACGGCCTCGAGTTCATCGACGCCCATCCACGCGCGCCGGAGTCCGGTGTCGAGCGCGTGCGCATCGGCTTTCGCGAAAATCTGCCGCGGCTGATGGAGTTGCGCGACACGTTCGGCAATGTGACGACGCTGACGTTCGATTCGTTCGACCGCAACGTCAAGCTCGACCCCGCGCAGTTCGTATTCGTGCCGCCGAAGGGGGCGGACGTGGTGGGAAACTAGCCGCGCCAGGCAGGTCACGGCAGCGGAATTCCTCTTTCCGCCATCAGGCGCCGCGCGCGGTCGGGATAGTCGGTGATGAGACCGTCGACGCCCATTTCGATCAACCGCGCCATGTCGCGCGGGTCGTTGACGGTCCAAGGCAGCACTGTGAGCCCGAGCGCGTGCGATTCACCGACGTTGGCGGCGGTCACGTTGCGCCAGAACGGCGACCACGTGCCGCATCCCGCGCCCTTGACGGCGCGCGGCAGCGAGCCGTCGTAGGCGCGAAGATCGAACCCCGCGAGCCACGGCGAGGGCGATTCTGCACGGCGGCGGACAGTGTCGTTGTTCTCCGTCTCGATGGTGAGGCACACCGTTTCGATTTCGGGTGCGAGCTTCTTCGCGGCGACGAGCGTTCGCCAGTCGAACGACTGGATCGTTGCCTCGCCCGTGAGTCCGGCGTTGCGGATCGCTTCAACCGCCAAGCGTGCAAAAGTGTCGGCATCGACGGTCTCGCTTGGCTTGTCCGGCGTGATCTTGGTTTCGATATTGAGGCGCGCGGGTCGGCCGTTCGATTTCACGAGCGCAAACAGCTCGATCAGCGTCGGAAAGCGTTCGCCATCTTCGGGCCGTTGGTCAGGAAACTGCCGCGCGTACGCACTGGCCGGATTGAGCCGGCCGACGTCGTAGCGCTTCAGTTCGTCCAGGGTCAACGTGCGGATCGGCGGGCCTCGTTCGGCGAGCCATTGCCCGCCGGGCGCGCGCACGAGGTCCGGGTTGAGGTAGGGATCGTGCGACAGGACCAGCATGCCGTCCTTGGTGACCGCGAGATCCGTTTCCAGTGTCGTGACACCCGTAGCGAGCGCGAACGTGAACGCAACGAGTGTGTTCTCCGGCCGCAGCCCGCGGGCGCCGCGGTGACCCTGCAGATCGAACGCGGCGGCGGGAATCGCCAGCGTTGCGAAAAGAAAGGCTGCGATCGACGGGGTGCTGAAGCTCATCTCGCAAGCCACTCTCGCACGCGTGGATGATCGAGCACCGAACGATCGACGACGAACTCCGGAGTCCGGCGCAGGAGCAGGTCGACGATGCTCGCAAGTCCCGTCGAAGCCATGTTGTGGAAGCATTCGTCGGTCCAGCAAAGCGAATGCGGCGCGAGGATGACGTTGTCCATGGCGAGCAGCGGATTGTCGGCGGCGACGGGTTCCTGCTCGAACACGTCCAGAGCGGCGCCTGCGATGCGGCCAGACCGCAGTGCTTCGATCAGCGCGGATTCGTCGACGACCGGCCCGCGCGCGACATTGATGAAATGCGCGGTGGTTTTCATACGCGCGAATTGGCCGGCGCCCATGAGGTGCCGCGTCGAGGCGTCGAGGAGACAGCAGGTAACGACAAAGTCGGCTTCCGCGAGCAGCGCGTCGAGCTCGACTTTGCGCGCGCCGAGGTAGCCGAGCTCGATCGCATTGACGTTCGGGTCGGCGGCAAGAAGCTTGACGTCGAACACGCGCGCCATCCGCAGCAATTCCTTTCCGATGCGGCCGGCGCCGACGACGCCGAGCGTCCGTCCGGTCAGGCCGATCCCCATGTGGTCCATACGCTCGTTCCAGCGGCCGGTCCGCGTCAGGCGGTCTTTCAGCATCAGCTTGCCCGCGAGCGCGAGGATGAACGTGAGCGCAATTGTCGCGACCGGTCGCGGCATCGAGCTCGGCGTATGCGTGACGACCACGCCGGCGCGTGTCATTGCTGCGACGTCCACGCTGTCGTAACCCACGCCATGACGGGCGACGATGCGCAGCCGGCAATCCGGGCGGGAAACGGCTGCCGCGGGAACGCGCGGGATATTGACGTAGAGCCCGTCGTATTGTGCGGCATGGTCCGCCGAAATCTCGGATACGATGGCCGGCAGGTAGTCCCACTCGATAGCCTCGGCACCGTCGAGAATGCCCTAGCGCGGAGCGCCCGAACGCCGGCTCACCGCCCGAATTCAGGATATCGCGCGTCAAGCCGACGCGGAATGTCTTGGCCATGACAGTTCAGGCCATGCGCTGTCGCGCCTCGCGCAGCACGTCGAGCCCGCGCGCGAGCGCACCCTGCAGCATCAGCGAGTCGATGCCGTAGGCCAGCAGACGGAAGCCCTTGGCGGCGTAGTCGCGCGCCCAGTCTTCATCGGTTGCGAGGAACGCCGCCGTTTTGCCGTGCGCCCCGCAGGCGGCGACGATGCGCTCGGCCGCAGCCACAAACGTCGGATGCTTGAACTGCCCGGGGATGCCGAGAAAATTGCTGAGGTCGAAGTGTCCCAGCCATAGCGCATCGACACCCGGCACCGCCGCGATGGCGTCGACATTGGCGAGGCCTTCGGCCGTCTCGATCTGCGGGATCACCATCGTGCGATCATGCAACGCCGCCATGGTGGCGACCACATCGCCGGGCTGGTAGTCGTCATGTGCAAAGCCAAACGCCGCGCCGCGGCGCCCGGCAGGCGGGTAGCGTGTGCAAGAGACGATGTATTTCGCTTCGTCCGCGGTGCCGACCATCGGCACCATCACGCCGAAGGCCCCGACATCGAGCGCGCGCGCGATGAACGCGTATTCGCCGCGCGGCACGCGGACCATGGGGACAATGCCGAGGCCGCGGCACAGGGCGAACTGGCTCTTCAGCGACTCGAACCCGAGGCCGGTGTGCTCCATGTCGAAAAGCACGTACTCGGCGCCCGCGTTCTTGCAGATCTGCGGAATGCCGGGGGAAAAGAACTCGAAAATCATCGCCCCGAATGCCGAGCCGCCCGCGGCAAGCGTACGCTTGACCGGATTGTCGCGGATCACGTCGCAGTGACGGTCAGCGCGACCGGCCGCGGTGAGAGCGTTTTCATTTGCACTGGGAAAATGCCGGATAATCGAACCAAACGCCGCCAATGTACGCTGTGGCGTCGCGAAGGGTCAACGCGGACACTTCGCTTCGCCGCCCGCGCGCTACCGCCGTGACCGACCTCTTTACCCCCAACGCCCCCGCGGCGCCGCTCGCCGATCGCCTGCGCCCGAAAACAATCTCCGAGGTGATTGGACAGCGCCATCTGCTCGCGCCGGGCAAACCGCTTGCTGTGGCCTTCGCTGCCGGCAAGCCGCATTCGATGATCCTCTGGGGCCCTCCCGGGGTGGGCAAGACAACGATCGCGCGTCTGATGGCCGACGCGTTCAACGCGGAATTCATCGCGCTCTCCGCAGTCCTGTCGGGCGTCAAGGACATTCGCGACGCCGTCGCGCGCGCCGAGGCGATCCTCGCGCAATCGGGTCGCCACACCATCCTGTTCGTCGACGAAGTCCACCGTTTCAACAAAGCCCAGCAGGACGCGTTCCTGCCGTTTGTCGAGCGGGGCCTCGTGACTTTCATCGGCGCCACGACCGAGAACCCGTCGTTCGAGGTCAACGGCGCGCTGCTGTCGCGCGCAGCCGTCTACGTTCTGGAGCCGCTGTCCGCGCAGGAGTTGGGAGCGTTGCTCGACCGGGCGCTCGCCGTCGCCGCTCCCGACCTCGTGATCGAACCGACAGCCCGCGAGGCGCTGATTGCATACGCGGACGGCGATGGCCGCCGCGTCATCAATCTCGTCGAATATCTGGTCACCGCTGTCGGCGAGGGGCGCACGGCCCCTGTCGATCTCGCGTTCGTCGAGGCGACCATTGCGCGCAGCCTGCGGCGCTTCGACAAGGGCGGCGAGGCGTTCTACGACCAGATTTCCGCGCTTCACAAGTCGGTTCGCGGCTCGAATCCGGATGCGGCGCTCTATTGGATGTGCCGAATGCTCGACGGCGGCGCCGACCCGCTTTACGTCGGGCGTCGAATGATCAGGATGGCCTCCGAGGACATCGGGCTTGCGGATCCGCGCGCGCTGCCAATGACGATTTCGGCGGTCGAGGCATACGAGCGGCTGGGATCGCCGGAAGGCGAGCTCGCCCTGGCCGAAGCGGTCCTCTATCTCGCGGTTGCGCCGAAGTCGAATGCGGTCTATACGGCGTTCGGTGCTGCGCAGGCGTTCATCAAGGACGACGGCTCACGGCCGGTGCCGTTGCGGTTGCGCAACGCGCCGACGCGGTTGATGAAGGATCTCGATTACGGCAAAGGCTACCGCTACGCCCATGACGAAGAAGACGCGTACGCGGCTGACGAGCGCTATTTCCCCGACAACATGGCCGACGTGACATGGTACGAGCCGACCGACCGCGGCCTCGAGGCGACGATTCGGGAACGGCTGCAAAGCTTGCGCGCGAAGGACCGCAAGGCCGATGGCGGCGAAGTCCTAGTGGCCTGTAACGGGGGAATCGATAGTGTCTGGCTGGCTCTTCGCGCCGATTGCTTTGTTGCCGTCGCTCGTAAGGGGGCTCGGCCATTGCTTCGCAACGGCGTCTCATTTGCCAACTGAGACTCGGCGCGAATAGCGACGCCATAGCACGTTCGTTCACTACCGCTTCCCCCGTTACAGGTCACAAAAAGCATTTGATAAGATCCGCCGATGCTCGATATCAATCTTTTGCGCAACGATCTCGCGGCGGTGACCGCGGGCCTTGCGCTGCGCGGAGTCACACTCGACGCGGCTCGCTTCGAGGCGCTCGAGCGCGAGCGCAAGGACATCCAGACGCGAACACAGGACTTGCAGGCAAAACGCAATGCACTGTCGAAGCAGATCGGCGCCGCCAAAGGCAAGGGCGAGGACGCAACCGCGCTGCTGCAGGAGGTCGCGGGAATAGGCGAAGAAGCGAAGCGTCTCGAAGCCACTCTCGACCACGTGCAGCGCGAGCTGCGCGCATTCCTGCTCGACCTGCCGAACCTGACGCATCCGTCCACTCCGATCGGCAAATCGGAAGCGGACAACGTCGAAATCCGGCGCTGGGGCACTCCGCGCAGCTTCGGTTTCGCTGCGCGCGACCACACGGATA
Organism: uncultured beta proteobacterium; assembly: GCA_963724975.1. Classification (GTDB taxonomy): domain Bacteria; phylum Pseudomonadota; class Gammaproteobacteria; order Burkholderiales; family Casimicrobiaceae; genus CAIWHR01. Next base: position 503,776 of record CAVRXB010000011.1, read on the forward strand.
TCGGCGAGGCGCTCGGCCTCCTCGATTTCGCCACCGCGGCCAAGCTCGCAGGCGCGCGGTTCTCGTTCCTGCGCGGCGGCCTTGCGCGGATGCACCGCGCACTCGGACAGTTCATGCTGGACACGCAGACGCGCGAGCACGGCTATACCGAGTGCTATGCGCCGTATATCGTGAACGCGGAAACGCTGATCGGAACGACGCAACTCCCCAAGTTCGAGGCGGACATGTTTTCCGTGCGCAAGGGCGGCACCGAAGGCGAAGGCGAGCTTCTCTACCTCATTTCGACGTCCGAGATTTCGCTCACCAATACGGTCCGCGACGCGATCGTTGCCGCCGACGCCCTGCCCATCAAGCTCACCGCCCACACTCCGTGCTTTCGCTCGGAAGCCGGAAGCTACGGCAAGGACACGCGTGGAATGATCCGCCAGCACCAGTTCGACAAGGTCGAGATGGTGCAGATCGTGCGTCCCGATACGTCCTACGACGCGCTCGAGGAAATGACGCGCCACGCGGAAACGATCCTGCAGCGTCTCGAATTGCCGTACCGCGTGGTCGCGCTGTGCACGGCCGATATCGGCTTCGCGAGCGCGAAGACGTATGATCTCGAGGTCTGGTTGCCCGGTCAGAACGCTTTCCGCGAGATCTCGTCGTGCTCGAACTGCGAAGCGTTCCAGGCGCGGCGGATGCAGGCGCGCTTCCGCAATGCCCAGGGCAAGCCCGAGCTCGTTCACACGCTGAACGGTTCGGGTCTCGCGGTCGGGCGGACGCTCGTTGCGGTGATGGAAAATTTTCAGCGTGCGGATGGCGGCATCGACGTGCCGGCAGTCCTGCAGCCCTATATGGGCGGCACGAAGATCGTCACGGGCGAGAGGTAGGGTAAGCGCAGCCTGCCGCGTGCGCAAAAAAAACGGGTTGCGACGATTACGCCGTCGCAACCCGTGGTTTTTATCCCGTTAGTTTTCTCAAGGGGTCGACTGACGGCGAAGATCGAGCGAGCCATACTGCGGACGCCAGACCTGCCGGGCCGACGCGATCCCGCGGCCGAATCCGGTCATGTACGGGTACTCGCCCGGTTCGAGAACGCGGCATTCACCTTGGTAGCCGATATCCGTGCACACGAGCCATGAGCCTGACTCGATGCGGACCGACGACGCAGGGTTGCGGAAATTTGTCCAATCCATGTCCGGCGCACGGCCGTATTCAATCACCTGCGCAGCCCCGCCGAAGTTCGGAAACTCATAAACCACCGCACGTCCCGGCGGCACCGCAGCGACGGTCGCTACGCGTTCCTGCACGGGCGTTACCAGATAGGCGGAACGCACTCTGCCATTCAGCGCGCCGAGGCTGTCGTATTGTCCGGGCAGGAAGTCGGTGCACGTACCGCGACCGCGGTCGCTGTCGCAGAGACGCCAAACGCCGCCGCTCACCAGCGTTGCATCGGCACTGTCTTCAAAGTTGCGTCGATCGAGGTTGTCGATGCTCGACGTCAGCTCGACCGCCCGCACCAGATGCCCTCTGTGCTGATAGAGGGTTACCCGTGCGCCGGTCGGGATCGGGACCGCGTTCACGACCGGCGTCGAGACGATGACCTGGCGCGGCTCGGGACTGACGACCACGGGCGCCGATGCAGCGCCGATGACCACGGGCGCCGGCGCAGGGTTGACGATCACCGGAGTTGCAACCGTGTAGTTCGTTACCGGTGTCGCGTCCGGATACACGACGACCCGCGAGGAAGCCGGTTGATCACTGAACTGCCGTACTGATGCCACATCGCCGCCTATGTTGCTGTAATTACCGGGGACGAGAAGCGAGCAACGTCCGCGAAAATAAGCTTGCGTACATGCCTCCCACGTTCCGCTGGTAACGACGATCGACGACGCAGTATCGCTCAGAGCCGAGCGTATGAGATTGGGTGCCGTTTCGGTTGTCGTCATGTTCGAGCCCTGAAAACCGGCACGACCATACAGCGTAATTTGACCGGCAGAAGCGCTGCCTGCTGCAAGCATCAGCACACTTGCCATCGCTAACTCCGACCATTTCCCTTTGGTCATTGGAATCCTCCATTCCTGCGGGCGCGTGATGCACCCGTAGGAATTTTGACGCACTGGGCGAGCCTAAGTTTTGGCAATCGCCGCAAAATGCGACGATGGCCGGCAGGGTGCAGGAGGAATCCTACGTCGCCGCGCACTGCGCTGACGTGGCGATGCGACTCGCGCGACTTATCGTATCGAGCAGCAGGGAAGCCGATACACGAACTGCGACACAGGCGACGACGCGTAGATCGGCGACGGCCGCGCCATTGTCAGGCCGCACACTCCACGATGTCTCCCACGCGAGTGTCGTTGTCCCAAGTCTCAAGACGAACGGAAAATCCCCATAACCGACGCAGATGCGCAACGACCTGCGCGGTAGCATCTGCCATCAGAGGTCGCCCCCTCCGACGGAGGTGCCGCAGGGTCAACGATCGATCGCCGTCGCGATCAAAGCGGACGACCTGAACGTCGGGGACACGGAATTCCTGCGTGTGCTGCTGCGCCAGTAGTTTGCGGACGCGCCGGTAGCCGCGGTCGTCGTGGATGCTGTCGACCAGGAATGCATCTTCGTTCGCGTGGTCAGCCACGGCGAACAAGTGGAACTCGCGCATCAACCGCGGCGAAAGGTACTGGGCGATGAACGACTCATCCTTGAAATTGCGCATCGCGAAGTCGAGCGTCGCACGCCAATCGGTGCCGGCGAGCTGTGGGAACCACTCGCGATCTTCGGCGTCGGGTGACTCGCAGATGCGTCTCAAGTCGGCGAACATCGCGAAACCGAGCGCATAGGGATTGAGTCCACTGTAGGCTTGCGAGTCGAAATCCGGCTGGCCGACGACGTTGGTATGGCTTTTCAGGAACTCGAGCATGAACCCGTCATCGACCAGGCCTTGCTCGTGTAATCGGTTCAGGATCGTATAGTGCCAGAATGTCGCCCAGCCTTCGTTCATCACCTTGGTCTGCGCCTGTGGATAGAAATACTGAGCGAGCTTGCGCACGATGCGCACGAGTTCACGCTGCCAGGGTTCGAGCTTGGGCGAGTATTTCTCGACGAAGTACAGAATGTTTTCCTGCGGCTCGGCTGGAAAGCAGGGGATCGAATCCGCCGGCGCCGCCGCTTCGCTTTCCGGCAGCGTGCGCCAGAGGTCGTTGAAAGCGCGCTCGCGATGCGCCTCGCGTGCGGCGAGCCGCGCGGTCTCTGCTTTGATCGTAAGTGCCGCCGGCCGCCGGTAGCGATCGACACCATGCGGCATCAACGCATGGCAGGCGTCGAGCACCTCTTCCACCGCCGCGGCGCCGCGCCGCTCCTCGCACTCCATCACATAGCGGCGGGCGAAGAGCAGGTAGTCAAGGATCGCGTCGGCGGCGGTCCATTGGCGAAACAGATGGTTGCCTTTGAAGAAAGAGTTGTGACCGTAGCACGCGTGCGCCATCACCAACGCCTGGGTCGCCATCGTGTTCTCTTCCATCAGGTACGCAATGCAGGGGTCGGAATTGATGACGATCTCGTACGCGAGTCCCTGCATGCCGCGCCGGTATGCCTGTTCGTTGCGAATGAACTCCTTACCGTACGACCAATGCGGATACCCGACGGGCAGCCCACTCGTCGCGTAGGCGTCCAGCATCTGCTCCGACGTGATGATCTCGATCTGATTGGGATACGTATCGAGCCCGAACTCCGCGGCCGCGCGCGCAATCGCCGAATCGTACCGTTCGAGCAGGCCGAAGTCCCAGTCGGCTCCATGCGAAATCGCGTTCATTGGACATCCTTGCGGAACAGCTCGCGGAATACCGGGTAGATCTGTTCGCGCTGGGTTGCGCGGCGCATCGCGAAATTGCCCGTTGCCTCGGCGACGCGCTCGTACTCGGCCCAGAGCGAGGAAGTCGCGTCCTCGGCGTCCGGAGCGGCCAGTTCCAAGTAGGTGTAGTAACGCGTGGACGGCAGTAACCGTTCGCGGAGAAAGCGTGCACTGCGGGCCGGATCGGCGCCAAAGGCGTCCCCGTCGGAAGCCTGAGCCGCATAGACGTTCCATCCGCGCCCGTAGCGTTCGCCGCGGATCCGCTCCGCGAGTTCCAACGCCGACGAGACCACTGTCCCGCCGGAACGCGTATCGTGGAAAAAGGTTTCTTCATCGACTTCCTCGGCGTCGTCGGTATGCCGGATGAAGATCAAGTCCACTTCGCCGTACTTGCGCGTAAGAAAGAGGTACAGCAGCGTGAAAAAGCGTTTGGCGAGATCTTTCTTGTCCTCGTCCATCGACGCAGAAACGTCCATCAGGCAGAACATCGCCGCGCGCGCGATCGGCTCGGGTCGCCAGACGCGATTTCGGTACCGGAGGTCCGGTTCGTCGATGAACGGCAATCCTGCGCGCCGTCGTTCCAGCCGCGCGAGCTCCTCGTATAGTTCGGCAGCCTGATCGGCCTGGCCCGCCGCGACCGCGACCGCGAACGCCGACTCGAGCATCGCTCCTTCGCGCGCAAGGCCGCCACTGAGCGCAATCCGACGCGCGAGCGATTGCGTCAGGGTGCGGGTGACGGAGAGATTGGCCGGCACGCCGGACTTCGTGAAGCCTGCCCGGATGCTCCGGCGTCGATCGCTTTGCCCAATCTCGGTACGCAGGAGATGGGGCAACTCGAGGTCATCGAAGAAGATCCGCATGAACTCTTCGCGCGACAACGAGAACACGAACGCGTCTTCGCTGTCGCCTTCGCCGCCTTCGGTACCGCTACCGCCCGCGTTCTCGGGCCGCGGAATTCGATCTCCGGCGACATACTCGCGATTCCCAGGGAGCACGAACTCGCGATCGCCGCCGCTCCCGAATCCCAGCGACGGCTCCGAAATATCCTTCTTCGGCACTCGGACTTCGCCGCCGCGCTCCATGTCGGAGAGTTGCCGCTCGCCGATCATCTTCTTCACGGCGCCCTGGATCTGCGCCTTGTAACGGCGCAGAAAACGTTCGCGATTGACGAGACTCTTGCCGCGACCGTTGGGGCGGCGGTCAATGAGCTGAAGCATCGCTGGATTCCGTCGTCAGATAGGGATGGTCAAGACGACTTGTGCACACGTAGATACCACTCCGCCAGCAGACGCACCTGCTTCTCGGTATAGCCCTTGGTCACCATACGGGCCACGAAATTCTGATGCTTCTGCTTTTCGTCGGCCGAGGCTTTAGCGTTGAACGAAATCACCGGCAACAGGTCTTCCGTGTTCGAGAACATCTTCTTCTCGATCACTTCGCGCAGCTTCTCGTAGCTGCTCCAGGACGGATTTTTCCCGTTGTTGTTGGCCCGTGCCCGCAACACGAAGTTGACAATTTCGTTGCGGAAGTCCTTTGGATTGGCGATTCCCGCCGGTTTTTCGATCTTCTCCAGTTCGGCGTTGAGCGCTGCACGGTCGAAACTCTCGCCCGTTTCCCGATCACGGTAATCCTCTTCCTGTATCCAGCAGTCGGCATAGGTGACGTAGCGGTCGAAGATGTTCTGGCCATACTCGGTGTACGACTCGAGATAGGCGGTCTGGATCTCCTTCCCGATGAATTCCGCATACCGCGGCGCCAGGTAGCCCTTTACGTGCTCGACGCAACGGCGGTGCGTTTCGTCGGGCAGGTCCTCGCGCGCGAGGCGCTGCTCCAGCACATACATGAGATGTACGGGATTGGCGGCAATTTCGGTTTGGTCATGGTTGAACACCGCTGACAGGATCTTGTAGGCGAAGCGCGTCGACAGGCCGGTCATGCCCTCATCGGGGCCCGCATAGTCGCGGTACTCCTGCAGCGTCTTGGCCTTGGGATCGACGTCCTTCAGCGTCTCGCCGTCGTACACGCGCATCTTGGAATAGATGCTCGAATTCTCCGGTTCCTTCAGGCGCGTCAGCACCGAGAACTGCGCCATCATCTCCAGCGTGCCTGGCGCGCAAGGCGCACCCGATAGCGACGAGTTAGCCAGCAGCTTGGCGTAGATCTTCACTTCCTCGGACACCCGAATGCAGTACGGCACCTTGACAATGAAGATGCGGTCGAGGAAAGCCTCGTTATTCTTGTTATTGCGAAAGCTGTGCCATTCGGATTCGTTCGAATGGGCCACGATAAGCCCATTGAAGGGGATTGCAGAAAATCCCTCGGTGCCTTTGAAGTTGCCCTCCTGCGTTGCCGTAAGCAAAGGATGCAGCATCTTGATCGGCGCCTTGAACATCTCGACGAATTCGAGCAGTCCCTGGTTGGCGAGGCACAAGCCACCGGAATAGCTGTATGCGTCCGGATCATTCTGCGAGAGAGACTCGAGCTTGCGGATGTCGACCTTGCCGACCAACGACGAGATGTCCTGGTTGTTTTCGTCGCCCGGCTCGGTCTTGGTGATCGCCACCTGGCGCAGCACGGATGGATTCACGCGAACGACACGAAACCGCGACAGATCTCCTCCGAATTCCTGAAGACGCTTGACCGCCCAGGGTGACATGATGCCGCTCAAGTACCGGCGGGGAATCCCGTAATCCGCCTCGAGCACGGCGCCAAAGCGTTCCGGCGGGAACAGCCCAAGCGGCGATTCGTTGACGGGCGATCCTTTGATCGCGTAGATGGGACGCGCCTCCATCACTGCTTTTAGCCGCTCGGCGATCGATGATTTGCCGCCGCCGACCGGCCCCAGCAGATATAGGATTTGCTTCTTTTCTTCCAGCCCTTGCGCCGCGTGCTTGAAGAACGCGACGATCTGATCGATCGCTTCCTCCATTCCGTAGAACTCGCGGAACGCCGGGTAGCGACGGATCACTCGATTGCCAAAGATCCGACCAAGATGCGCATCGTTGCGGGTGTCGACCTGCTCCGGTTCACCGATCCCGGCGAGCATGCGCTCCGCGGCGGTTGCATACGCCGCCGGTTCCCGTTTGCACAGCTCGAGATAGTCCTCGAGACTCAGTTCCTCGTCTTGCGTGGCCGAATAATTCGATCGAAAGTCTTCGAGCAGCGTAGGCATGTAGTTATCCCATTAGTCGGTTCAGCGAAATGCCGATATCTCGGGCCATTTCTCTCCGCTCCCGGCATATGGAACGGCTCGCCTTCTTGACGTCTGGAAAATGCCAGCGCAGCGTCGCACCCCACCGACCACAGAAAAGGCGTGGCGATGGCGGTCGGATCCGGGTCCTTGGACGCAAACGAATTCGCGCCTTGCGGGGCTCGCGGGCTGCCGACCCTCAACGTTGCTCGAGGGCCCTCCTGCATAAGCCGTGCCAATTCCGCGAGATGGGTGCGCCAGAGCGCGCCTATCCGCTGCCAAGGACCCTGCCCGCGCTGGCTTGTCGAAATTTGGCGACACCATGGCTGGGCGCGGTCGCGAATGACGCTTCGGCAGGAAATTGAAATATGAGCTGCCCTTCCACGTAACATCGGAAAGGCCAGCGCTTTCAACGCGTAATGCGTTTCGTACGGTCAAAGTAGCGCGCGTGCGCGATACTTTGGAATAAGCCGCACAGGGCCGATGGTGGTATCGATACGCCACCGACCTTTCAGTCCTACAAGAACGAGACGAATCAGATCAGCGCGGGAACTGGCGTGTCGCTCCTGCGCGCACGGCGTTGTTCGAGAGCACCTGGAACGTAGTGATACGCGAGGAATCGGCAGCAAACCCGTTGCAAGCGCACATACTTGACGCCGGCCGAACGGCGCCCATTTAGTCGAGGCATTTGTCCACCGTCCAGCCGTACAGCCATTCGAGGGCGTCGTAAAAGCGTTCCGGCGCTCGACCCGCCCAGAGCGAGTTGCGCACCAAACGTTCGACACCTTTGGCGTGGTAAAGGCGCCCCATTTCGCGCGCCGAAATAATGAGTCGGGCGCCTCGTACGACGCGCTTCGATTCATATAAGCGAAACGCGCGCTCGAGATCCCGGGAACAGGCACGAAGCGCCTCGCGCAGCGTCACCGCATCCTCGAGCGCAATGCAGGCACCTTGTGCCAAGTATTGCAGCATCGGATGCGCGGCATCGCCCAGCAACGTCGCACGACGCTCGCCCCAGCGGTCGACCGGATCGCGATCGGCAGTCGACCAGCGTTTCCACGAAGTCGGCTTATCGAGCAGCTGGCGCGGACGTTCGCAAATCTCGGTGAAGTACGACATCACCTCGTCGCGCGATCCTTCGCGCACCCCCCACTGCTCCTGCTCGCGGCTGTGGAACGTGACTACGATGTTGTATTGCTCGCCCCCGCGCAACGGGTAATGGACGAGGTGGCAATCGGGTCCTACCCAGATCGCCGCCGCGTTCCATCGGAGGTCAGCGGGCATGTCGGCGCGGGGGACGAGCGCGCGATAGACAACGTGCCCCGATACGCGATGCCCATCGCCGATAAGGTGCTGCCGGACGATCGAATGCACGCCGTCGCAGCCCACGACTGCCGCGCCGTCGTGTGTGCCGCCGCTCGCATCCACGAGACGTGCACGGTCATCGTCGACATCCACACGCACGATGTGAGCGGAGGCGTGAACATGAATATCCGGGACGAGCTTGACCTCTTCGTAAAGCGATTGGTGAATGTCGGCGCGGTGGATCACCGCATACGGGTTGTTGAAGCGGCGGCGAAACGCATCGCCGACCGGGATGCGCGCCACTTCGCCGCCATCGATCGCGTCCATCATGACGAGCTCGTCGGTGAATACCGCGCGGCGGCGCGCGCGCTCGCCGACGCCGAGCGCGTCCATGGCGGCGAAGCCGTTGGGCCCGAGTTGCAGCCCGGCGCCGATCTCGCCGATCTCCGCCGACTGCTCGAAAATCTCGACGCCAAACCCTTGCTGGCTCAGCGCCAACGCGGCGGCCATGCCCCCGATGCCTCCGCCCACGACGAACACCGGCCCCGGACGGTGAAAACGGCCGCTCATCGTGTTCTGGAGCTCAACGCAGTTCGTAGACGCCGAGTTTGCGCTGCACCGGCGATTCGTCGGCGATGACGAGGCACGCGGGCGCGCGGCTCGAGCGATTCGAAAGTCGTACTGTCGCAAAGCCCGGCGCGCAGAACGTGTCTGCCTGTTCGAAAGCGATTGCGGTGTCAGTCACCCGCACGTCGCCGGCGCCCTCGACCGCATGGAAAACCCGCGCCGCCGAGATGCGCGGCAGGACGAGTTCCTCGCCAGGACGCAGCAGCAACGCCGAGAAGGCGAGGGTGTTGAGGCAGTCGCCGCCGGTTTCAGGATTGACGTAGGCAAGCTGCACCGGCGTGTCTCGTGCGCTCGCCGCGGCGAGCGCTTGCAGAGCATCGCGTGTACGATGCCATGGGTAGCGAAGCAGTGGATAGCTCCGTTCGCCTCGCCGGCCGTGAGCGAGCGGAACCAGTCCTCCCGTGACGTAGGCGAATTGCGGAGGCTGCGCCGCCTGCGCGTTGCCTTCGATGGCGTACGAAATGTCGAGGTAGACCATCAGCGGCAAGTCGAGCACGTCGAGCCATATCACCGGCACGCGCCCCTCGTGACGATGCTCGTGCCACTGCCCCGTTGGCGTCAGGATCAGGTCGCCCGGCTCCATCGCGCACGCTTCGCCGTCGACCACCGTCACCGCACCTTCGCCCTCGACGACGATGCGCGCGGCGTTGGGCGTATGGCGATGGGAGGGCGCAGTCTCACCGGGAAGAACGAGCTGCATGCCGAGATAGATGGCGGCCGACGCTTGCAGGTTGTCGAGCCCGCGACCGGGATTGGCGAGTACCAGCACTCGGCGTTCCGCTTTTTCCATCGGCGTGAGTTCGCCCGCGCGCAACAGCAGCGGCCGAACTTGGCTCCAGCGCCAGTGCGCGGGCAGCGTGCCGGTGCGCGGCGTGTGCGGTGGCAACAGTGCGCGCAGACTGGGCCACAGCGGAACGAGATTGGCACCGGTGAGTGCCGCCACGTACTCCTGCGGCAGCTCGTCGAGCGTACCCAGAGGCTTCATGCGGGAGCGTCTCCTTGCTCTTGGCTCAAGCGACCGGCCGTGTTGCCGTCGGCAATCGCGCGAGTGTACGATTTCGAATGCTCGTTCATTATGAGCGCATGGCGAACGTGTTGACGATACCATTGCGGCAAATCTCACGCGAGGGGCTTTCATGGCACGAACAAAGCGATTGTTCCTGACCGCGCTGACGGCGATCGCCATTACGGCGAGTGGCGTTGCGCTGGCCCAGGATGTGGTGAAGATCGGAGTCGTCGCCGAATTCTCCGGGCCGTTTGCCGATTACGGTCAACAGATCGTGGGCGGCATGAAGACATACCTCAAACTGCACGGGGACGTCTTCGGCGGAAGGAAGATCGAGATCATCGTCAAGGATACGACCGGCCCGTCGCCGGAAATCGCGAAGCGGCTTGCGCAGGAACTTGTGACGCGCGACAACGTCGACATCCTGGCGGGATTTGGCCTGACGCCCAATGCGCTCGCGGTGGCGCCGGTTTCCGCCGAAGCGAAGAAGCCGATGGTCATCATGAACGCGGCGACCTCCGTGATCACGACGCGCTCACCTTACATTGCCCGCGTATCGCATACGCTGCCCCAGGACACGCAACCCATGGCGCAGTGGGCAGCGAAGAACGGTATCAAGCGCGTGTTCACGCTGGTGTCCGATTTCGGTCCCGGCGTCGATGCGGAGACGACATTCGTCAAGGCATTCAAGGCGGCGGGCGGTGAGATCGTCGACAGCGTGCGCACGCCGCTTGCGAACCCCGACTTTGCGCCATTCCTCCAGCGGATCAAGGACAGCAAGCCCGAAGCGGTGTTCGTCTTTCTTCCGCCGGGGAGCCAGACGATCGCGTTCATCAAGGGCTACGAGGAGCGCGGGCTGAAGCAGGTCGGAATCCGGATCATCGCAACGGGCGACCTGACCGACGACGGCGTGTTGCAGGCGATGGGCGATCCGACGATTGGCATCATCAACAGCTTCCATTATTCCGCCGCGCACGACTCGCCCGAGAACAAGGCTTTCATCAAAGCGTACGTCGAGACCAACGGCACCAAGCTACGTCCCAACTTCATGGCATGCGCGGGATACGACGGCATGGCGGCGATCGCAGAGGCGCTGAAAAAAACCGGCGGCTCGGTCGAGCCGGAAAAATTTGTCGCGGCGTTGAAGGGGATGAAGCTCATGAGCCCGCGCGGCCCGATCATGATCGATGCCGAGACCCGCGACATCGTGCAGACCGTGTATATCCGGCGAGTCGAAAAGATCGACGGCGTCCTGTACAACGTCGAGTTCGACAAGTATCCGGACGTCAAGGACCCGGGAAAGCAGAATTAGTGGAACGCGGCGAGGAACAGGGGCGGGCGATGGATGCGGCGCTCTTCGAACGGCTGCGCATCGGCGAAGTCGTGCAGAACTGGGCACTCTGGCGTGACGCGGGCGACTGGGAACGATTCCGCACCGTCTGGCACCCGGAAGGGCGGATGATGGCGACCTGGTTCCAGGGTTCCGCCGAGCGCTTCATCGCGGTCAGCCGAGAAGGCTTCGACAAGGGCGTCAGCATCCTGCATTTTCTCGGCGGCTCCTCGATCGACGTAGTTGGGGCGCGAGCGGTCGCGCAGACCAAGATGTCGATCTCGCAGCGCGCGACCGTCGACGAGATCGCTTGCGATGTCGTCTGCACCGGGCGCTTCTACGACTTCTTCGAGCGGCGTGGTGAAGAGTGGCGCATCGTCCTTCGCCAGCCGATTTACGAAAAAGACCGGCTCGATCCCGTCGACCCAGCCGCGACCTTGACACTCGACCCCGCGTTGCTCGTTCAATTTCCGGATGGATATCGTCATCTTGCGTATGTGCAGACGAAAATCGGGTACACCGTGAAGCGCGATATGCCCACACTAAAAGGCCCCGAGGTCGAACGCCTCTACGCCACCGGTGCGGCGTGGCTCGATGGCAAGCCCCTTGAATGGTGATCGACCTTCGACTGCGTCAGATCTTGAAGGTCTGCTGCAGCTCCGGCGGAAAAAGCGTTTCTGTCGTGACCTGGCGGCGGCAAACGCCCTGCTCGAACGCGTAGCGCAGGAATGTGTCGAGCGTAGTGCGGTTGGCTTCGACGCCATACGGCCACGGGTCATCGCCGAAAAGCTCGCGCGCAAGCCGAAGCGAGTCCGCCACCCACGGAATCGGAAAATGCGATACCGCCATGTCGGCAGCACGTTCGAGGCTCCGCCGACGTGCTTGATCGAATGCCTTGAACAAGCTCATCGCCAGCCAGCGGTCGCGCTCGTAGACTTCACGTCGCAACGCCACTACGTGCATGATCGGAAAGATGCCTGTCTTGCGCGCATAGGCGAGCTCCGTGCCGCGATAATCGGCAAACAGCCGCTGCACGCGTGGGTCGCCGCGCTCGATCGGCGCCGGCGGCCGCGCCGAGAGCACGGCGTCGAGATCGCCGGCGAGCAGCATGCCGGAAAGCGAACGGTCGGCAACGACACGGAGCCGGAAGCCGGGAGGCAGCTCGAGCTCGACTTTCTCGCGGCGTCCAGCCTCGTTGACGCCTCCCTGGTGCCACTCGATCGACGTGAGATCGACGCCATATTCGTGCGCGAGCAGGCCGCGCGAGTACACGGCCGCGGTCTGCGCCCATTCGGGAACGCCGACGCGCTTGCCTGCAAGATCCTCGGCACGGGTGATGCCGGCGTCGGCGCGGACATAAATCGACGAGTGACGGAACACACGCGAGGGAAATATGGGAAGGGGAACGAAACGGGCGTCGTCCTGCGCGGCCAGCGCCACCACCTTGGCGAGTGAGATCTCGGAGACGTCGAATTCCTCGTGCATCAAAAAGCGGTAGAAAATCTCTTCGACGGGGAGCTGCAGCACGGTGAGATCGACCCCGGGGACCTGCACCGTTCCATCGGCGAGGTCGCGGACGTGGTCGTACGCGCCGACCGCGAGACAAAGGGGGAGTTTCGCCATCGCCGCGCGTTGGGGCCGCTCAGTCAACCTTGATGCCGATTGACTTCACGATCTTGCCGTACTTGTCGAAATCGCGGCGGATGAGCGCGGCAAATTCGTCGGGTGTAGTGACAAATGTATCCATCCCGCCGGCCGTGTTGAACTTCTCCTTTACTTCGGGGGAGGCGAGCGCCTTGGCCACCGCTTGGCGCAAGCGCGCGAGCACGGGCTCGGGCGTCCCGGCGGGCGCAAATAATGCGAGCCATATCGTCACTTCGTAACCGGGATAGAACTCGGCGATCGTCGGCAGATCGGGAAATTCGACAGAACGTCGCGCCCCGGTGACCGCCAGCGCCCGCAGCTTGCCGGCCTTGATTTGCGCCGAGTTCGAGGTGCCGGCAAACATTGCTGACGTATCGCCGGCGACCGTCGCCTGCGTCGCCGGCGCCCCGCCCTTGAACGGCACGTGCAACAGGTCGATTCCCGCCCGCTGCTTCAACAATTCCATCGACAGATGATGCTGGCTGCCATTGCCGCCCGATGCATACGCGAGAGGCGGCGTGGTGCGGCGCGCATAGTCGACGAATTCCTGGAAATTGCGCACCGGAAGCGCCGGGTTGACTGCCAACACGAATTGATTGGCAACGAGGGTCGCGACGGGCACCAGATCCTTCAGGGGATCGAACGGCATCTTCGCGTAAAGATGCGGATTGATGGCGATGAGGCTGTCCTGCCCCAGCAGCAGCGTGTAGCCATCCGGTGGCGACTTGGCGACCAGATCGCCGGCAATGTTGCCGTTGGAGCCCGCATGGTTCTCGATGACCACCGGCGTCCCGAGCAGTTCGGAAAGCTTCTGTCCCACGACCCGGGCAGTGATGTCTGGGGCACCTCCCGCGGGAATCGGAACGATCACTTTGATCGCGTGTGCCGGATACTGGGCGAACGCCGCGCTGCCGCCGAGCGCGACAAGCAGGACCGCGATAATGCGCGTCAGAATCGCTTTCATGGATCCGGATCTCCGGTTCGCAGACCTCCGGCTCGATCTTTTCGCATATCATGACAAATTGCAACGCTCCCTCTTCCGCGACGCTTCCGCTCATGCTGCCCGCCGCCGATCCCGGCCTCGTCGACAAGCTGGTGCTTGCCAACCGCATCTTGTACCGCCAAGGGGTGGTGGATGGATTCGGACACGTGAGCGCGCGACACGATCGTTCGTCCGCACATTTCCTGCTTGCGCGCAACATGGCGCCTGGCCTCGTGCGGCGCGACGACATCCTCACCTTCGACCTCGAGGGCGCGGCACTCGACGCGGGAGATCGGCGCGTCTATCTCGAACGCTTCATCCATGCCGAGATCTATCGCGCGCGCCCCGACGTGCTCGCGATCGTGCATAGCCATTCGCAGACGGTGATTCCGTTCGGCGTAACGCAACAGCCGCTGCGACCCGTTTTTCACATGTCGGGGTTTCTCGGCGCGGGCACCGCGTTATTCGAAATACGCGACGTGGGCGGGGATACCGACATGCTCGTCAGCGACAGCCGTCTCGGCGCGGCGCTCGCCAAAACACTAGGAGAGCGGTCGACCGTGCTGATGCGCGGGCATGGTTCGACGGTCGTCGGCGCTTCGGTCGAGCAGGCTGTTTACAGGGCGATTTACGCCGAGGTGAACGCGCGGCTGCAAATTCAGGCCAAGCAGCTCGGAGAGGTGACCTACCTCAACGTCCAAGAGGCGGCTAAAGCCGCGAAGATCAACGACACCCAGTTGCCGCGGGTATGGGATCTGTGGTCGCGCGAGATCGGTATTCTCGATTAACGCGGCGAACCGCGGGCGTAGTATTTGAACAGCTCGTCCTGTTGCGCTTTCGACAGCAGTGCCGGCAGGCACTTCATGGTGACCGCGTCGGCCATCGCTTCGTCCAGGCCGCGAAGGCGTTCGCGGCGGAGGTTCTCCTTCGGGAAAAACTGCTCGCGAACATCTCGGCAAGTCGGGCGGCCCGGGCGGATCAGCTCGCCGAACGAGGTTTGGCTTCCCACAATGCGATCGTCGCGCCTGTGGGATCGATCAGGATGCTGAAGCTGCCCATCCCCTTCACCTCGCTAACGTCCTTCATAACCTTCGCGCCGAGCGATTTCGCTTTCTTCGTCGCCGCCGCGACATCGTCGACAAGCACGTAGGCGAGCCACCACGACGGAGCATTGGGAATCGGGTTAACCATCATGCCGCCACCCGTACCGTCGCCAACTTTGATCAATGTATAAGCACCACCGTCCATCGGGACGTCCTCGAACTTCCAGTCGAAGAGCTTGCCGTAGAAGTCTTTCGCCCTAGGTAGATCGTTCGAGTTGAGTTCAACGTGCACAAACGGGTTTACCATGGTTTCTCCAGTGATGAAGGGTAGCCAACGCTTGGGCACATGTGCTCGGGCAGGAGTTCCGCGCATGAAGCCTCGTGCATGAAGCCTCAGGTTTTGTCCTACCCGCGCAACGCCGTTTTGCCGATAGAACCTTGTTCGGCATCCGGCGAAGATCTAGTTTGGCTTCTGATGAGGCCTTCGAGACTTGGAGGGTATAGCCATGAAAGTTCGCGACATCATGACGCGGGAAGTGAAGATCGTGTCGCCTGCCGACGTTTTGCAATCCGCCGCAAAGCTGATGGAGAAAAACGATTTCGGCATGGTGCCGGTCGGCGAAAACGATCGATTGGTCGGCATGTTGAGCGACCGCGACATCACGGTCCGCGGAGTCGCGCGGGGTCTTGCCCCCGACCGCGCTACTGTGCGTGATGTAATGACAACCGATGTCAAGTATGTGTATGACGACGAGTCGGTCGATGACGTTTCGCGCCACATGAGTGAACTGCAGGTGCGGCGCCTTCCGGTGCTGAATCGCGAAAAACGACTCGTCGGGATAGTTTCGCTGGGCGACCTTGCAGTTAAGGACCCGAGTGACGCCGGGGAAGCTTTGCATTCCATTTCGCAGCCAGGACATCACTAGTCCGAGCGGTTGCCATGCCGGCATCCACCCATCGATGGTCGGCGCGGGTTACCCGCCAAAGCAATGCGCTGGTGCTGGAGAAGGCGGTGTTCACCAAGCGGGATCCGGGCGCCATCGCCCGTTCTTTGAAGCGGTCCGCGGAACGCAGCACGTGGGCTGACCCACGGCACGTCGCTAGCGAGTCGGATCGCCGGCGACGTGAATATGCATCATGAGTCCCCCTCCACCGGCTTGTTCGGTGTTGTTGTTGGTCATGTGGTGGGGAATGTGGCAGTGGATCATCCATTTTCCCGACTTGCGCGCTGTCCAGATGACGTCGTAGCGCTGGCCGGGGCCGACGTTGACGGTGTCCGCCTTGAAGCGTGATCCCGGGGGGAGTGTTTCTCCGTCGCGTGCCACCACTTCGAACGGTCCGCCGTGGATGTGCATCGGATGGATGAGGCCGCTCGTCGATCCGATGAAGCGGACTTTGAGCGTCTCGCCGACTTTCATCTCGATCGTATCCGTCGCGGGATAGGCGCGGCCGTTGATGGTGAAATAGTTGGGCATGCCGCCTTCCATCGGCATGGCGGGGTACGTAAGGCCTTCTCGCACCAGCCACTCCTGCAGCATGATCGTGTACTCGTGATCGGCCTTGAGATCCTCGGCAGGCGTTGCCGGATCGATGATCATCGCGCCATAGAGTCCGAGCGCCTGCTGGCGATCCCCATGATCATGCGAATGGTAAAAATAGGTGCCCGATTGCACGGCCGTGAACTCGTAGCGATAGAGCTCGCCGTTGGCGATCGGCTCTTGCGTGACCCGCGCCGCGCCATCCATCACGTTGGGCAGGATCAGCCCGTGCCAATGCACGGTGGTCGTGTCAGGCAGCTTGTTCGTCACATTGATTCGCACGCGATCGCCTTGGCGGAAATGGAGGCGCGGGCCAGGCACCTGTCCATTGAACGCGAACGCATCGACATGCACGTCGGGAAGAATCTGCCATCGGATGACGGACGTTTCCAGGTCGAATATCTTGATGCCGTTCTCGACCCGGGGTGCGAGCTCCTCGTCGCCGCGGCGGTCAAGACCGTATCGTGCAGTTACGTAACGCGGATGCACGGCGGACATGTCGCGCATCGCGGCGCCGGGCGTGTCGCGGAGCATGATCATCCCCGGGGGCATGATCGAGCCGCCCACGTCGTGGGCGCTTAATCTCAGATTGACGAAATTGGCTGGCGCGATCATGCCGACGAGGAGCGCGATCGTCGATGTCCCGGCCACAGCCGAGAGTTGCGGCGGTCACTCCGCTCGTAGGTTATGTCCGCCGTCATCTCCCTTGTGCATCGCCGGGTGATGCATCGCGCCATGTGCCTGCTGCACCTTGGCGGCCTGTTGGTGCCCGTACCCGGCGCCGCGGCGACCGGACCGTGAGCGCTCCGTCATCAGGCCGTGCTTCAACTTCATCGCGACGAGCCAGGTATTGACCGGAAACGCCAGCGCGAAGCCTGCAATAACGCCGAGCGACATGACGCCCCAGAACAAGAGCTCCGCGGGTTCCATCGCCCGCATGTCACGGCCCATCATCAGCAGGCTCATCACCGGCGCCATTGCCGCCATCATCATGTTCATGCTGATGAATTCGGGGAGGAAGCTCCGGCGCACGTTCTCCCAGTACGTGCCGCCCATCATGCTTTTCATGAACAGCGACTGGAAGATAAAGAGGCCGAACGCGAACCCGACCAGATATTCGATGATCAGATCGAGCCACATGGGGATGCCGAGAAGCGCGACGACCACGGCGGCCAGGATGATGCCCGTTGCATCGCCCGCCACACAGTGAATCGTCGATCCGACGCCTTGCTTCCACAGCGGTCGAATAAAGGCTTCGTGCTCGCCTGGCCGCGGCTCCTTGTCGGCCATGACATAGAGGAGAAGTCCCAGTGGGCCCATGTAAAGGGTCACCAGGATGAAGCCCCACTTCATCACCGCCGGCTCGGGATTATTGCGGTATTGATCGATGCCGACGTACAGGGTCGACGCACCGGCAAGGACAAACCAGACCAGGAGAAAATAATCGATCGGCTGGATCAGCACGCGATTTCCTCCGCAAGCGACACGTTCGTCACGCCGACATCGACTTCCTGGCAGAACCTCGACGGCGCTTACCGCATGTTCCCGGTATGTCCGAGCGAGTAACGCCCCGGTTGCGGCCACACGGTGAGCCCGTGCGGCTCTTTGCCGACCGGAATCTTCTTCACGTCGCCCGTCGTGGTATCGATGGCATAAACGACATTGTCGTAGCGACCCGACAGCCACAGCGTCTTGCCGTCGGCGCTCACATTGCCCATGTCGGGGCTTCCCCCGCCGGGAATTGGCCAGGTGACTTCGACCTTGCGCGATGCGAAATCGATGACGGACACGCTGCCCTTGCCGCGCGGTGGACCGTGAATCTTGTTGGACCCACGGTTTGCAACGTAGAGCTTCCTGCCGTCGCGGCTGGGATACAGACCGTGCGTGCCCACGCCGGTTGGAATGAAGCCCGTTTGGCGAAAGGATTCGCCATCGACGACATGAACGCCGTCCGACATCATGTCGGCGACGAAGAACGTGCGTCCATCGGGTGACACGCGAATGTCCTGGGGCATGCTTCTTCCTGTTGCGCAGATCACGTCGTCCTTCCCGTCGATGCCCTTGACGACCTGCGTGGGTCCGCCCGGCTTCACGAGCTTGACGTAGCCCAACACTTTCCGGTTGACGAGATCGACCTTCGCCACCATGCCGCTGAACTCGCACGTGAAGATGGCAAATCGCCCATCGATCGAAAAATCGGCGTGGTTGATGCCGCCGCAGCGCGGAACATCGAGCGACGACTGCATCGCCATCGACGTCGGATCGCGGAAGTCGAGGCGCTTGAAGGCCTCTGCAACGACGATGGCGGACTTGCCGTCCGGCGAAAAGTACATGTTGTACGGGTCCTCGACAGGAATCGCCTTGCCCGCCTTGCCGGTGCGTGGATCGACCGGCGTCACGCTGCCCACTTTCGTGTTCTCTGCATTGTTGGCGACCCACAGTGTGCGCATGTCCCACGACGGAACGACGTGCTGCGGATTCAGCCCGACGCGGAATTTGTCGATCACCGCCAGTGTCTCCTGATCGATGACGTAGACGTCGTTCGACTGCAGGTTGGGCACGTAAACGCGCTTCGGGTCGCCCGCGACGGCGGGACTCATCTTGTCCGCCGAAGTCTCGCTGTAGAGATTCGCCGGATCCGTCACCGGCGGCATGCCGGGAACCGTGGCCACGGCGGACGCGGCCGTCGCCGGGGAGGGTGGCGGCGCGGGTCCCTGGGCGGCACTCGAACTCGCGATCGCGAAACCGAATATCGCTTGGAGCAGCGCACGGAGCGCGCGTTGCGAGATTACGGTCATTTCGGCGTTGGGTCGCGAATATCGGGTGGAATGGGATCAACGCGGATGATATCAGCGCCGAGCGGTGGCTTTGCGGATTGCGTCGACGCTACGGGCGACGATCGCGTCAACGCCGATCTTGCCAAGCTCGGCGCTCGCACGAGCGGGGTCGCCATGGACACCATCGGCGGGCGTCAGCTTCGCGCCGGAACGGAGACGTTCGCTGCGGACGAGCCGGGGGTCGACGGCAAGCGCGAGCGACGTATCGGCAAGTCCGGCGTGGGTGCCGATCTCGCTGTCGCTGTAGCCCCGTTCCTTCAGTGCTTGCACAAACGCGGTCTCGAACGTGACGTAGTACTCGGCGATGACGTACGCGCGGGTACCAGTTGCCTTCCACTCGCCATTGAGCCGCGTCGCCGCATTCTGCAGATTCTTCTGATAGCCGCCGTGATCGCCCAGAAATACGATGTCGCGAAAGCCCGCGAGCTTCAGGCTGCGACCAGCCGATTCCAGCGTCGCCTCGAATGCAGCATCGGGGACGCTGATGGTCCCGGGAAAACGCATGTGACCCAATGGCGGATTCACGCTGCCCTCGGGCGCGTAGGCGACGACCGGCGCGACGATCGCGTTGCCAAGCGCTAGCGCGATCTTTTCGGCAAGCAATCGTGCGCGCACGTTATGCTTGCCGAGCGTCATGTGCGGGCCGTTCTGCTCGGTGCCGCCGACGGGCACGAGGACGATAATTGCGCCGCTGGCGATGCGGTCGCGCAATTCTGTCCAGGTCATATCCTCGAGGGCAACGTTCCGGTTTTGCGGCGCTTGTGCCTCGGCGAGAGACGCAGCGAGCATCAGGAAAGCGACCAGCGAGGTCACGATCTTCGTCAAGGCCGCCGTCTTCTTGCAGGGCATTGGGTCAGTTCTTTGCGGTGGCGGGCGGCGTTGCGTCGGACGTGTCCACGGTCGGTCCATCCGCGAATAGCCGGAGCCGCGGTTGCAAGGCCGCCTCCCGCGCAAGCAGCACGTCGTAGTAGCCGCGAACACGGTCGACGAACGCGACCGGCATCCCGCCGCGCGCATATCCGAGCTTCGCCTTCTCGTAGTGCTCGGGCAGCGCGAGAAGGGGCAGCACCTTTTTCACGTTGCTCCAATGGTCGGGATCGAGCCCCTGCCGTTGCGCCAGCACGCGTGCATCTTCGAGATGCCCGAGGCCGATGTTGTACGCGGCAAGCGCAAGCCACGTGCGATCGGGCTCCTGAATGCGCGCAGGGAGCTTGCTCTTCATCATGCCGAGATAGCGTGCGCCGGCCAGAACGTTCTGGCCGGGATCGAGCAGGTTGGTGATGCCAAGCTGCTTTGCCGTGTCTTCGGTGATCTGCATGAAACCGCGGACTCCCGTTTCGCTTGTGGCGGCGGGGTCCCATTTGGACTCCTGGTAGGCGAGTGCCGCCAGCAGGCGCCAGTCGATTCCCGTCTTTTCCTGCGCTTCGCGAAAGAGTTGCCGGTATTGGGGGAGGGCGGTACGCGAGCGCTCGTGCAGCCCGCTCGCATCGAGGCGCTGGAATTGCTGCAATTCGGGAATGTAACGCTCGATGAGACGCGCCAGCGTGCCGTCGCGCTTCACGCGATCGATGAACCTGTCGAGATCGGCGGCGAGATGCGGCGAATGATCAGAAACCGCCCATGCCACTTGTCGCTTGCCCCCAATCGGAAATGCGACGTCGAAGTCGAGATAGATGTTGCGCGCGATCGCGGCCGCGAGCGACCCGACGATCGCGTAGCTGATTTCGCCGCCCGACACGCGGGCGATGAGCTCCACCGGCGACGGTTGCGCCACGGACTGCAGGACGACCGCCGGATGAGCCTTGCGTACGGCGGCGATCTCGGAATCGAGACCCGCGTTATCGGAGAATGCCACCGTTTCGTCGTCGAGGTCGCCCCAGTTCGCAGGCTTGAAACCATCGGTGTTGTAGATCAGCACGGGCTCGACGGTGTAGTAGCCGCCTGTCCAGTGGAGCCTTGGACGTATCACCGACGATGGACCAGCCGCGCCTTTGGTACCGTCGCCTCCCGCAACGGTGGCGACATCAGGGTGCGCGCCGGGCGGCGGGCGCAACAGCCCTCCGGCGGCGATCTGACCTTCGCCGTTGGCGAGGCCCGCGTAGAGTTGCGCAACCTCGTCGACCGCGACAAAGTGGAGCGCCAGTTTCTTCTCGGCCGCGAAAAGGCGAAGCAGGTCGGCATCGAGCCCTTCCATGTTGCCCCGCGGCCCCGGGAAGTAGACGACCGGGCCGGGCCGCATCAGCACGACGAGCTCGTTGGCACGCTGCCGGGGACTCGCAGGCATGTTCGGACCCGGCGCAGGCGCGGACATGTAGAGTGCGAACACCGTGGCCGTCGCCGCGACGAGGGCTGTGGCTGCGACGAAGACGCGGCGCGACGATCGCACTTCGCTAGTGGTTCGGCGACCGTGCCGGCAAGGACATTGACATATGAATGATTATAGCGAGGCGCCGCGTGGCGCAAGGTCGACCTGCCGTTTAACTTGCTGCGGCAGCGGCTTTTCGCCGATAATCCATATCTTGCACTTTGGCGCCACCGATCAACGGCGGGTCGCCCCGCATCGCGGCGTCGTGAACCTGGTCAGGTCCGGAAGGAAGCAGCCACAGCGATCAACCGCGAGTGCCGGGGGAACGGCTCGCCACCCGCTCTTTGCTCGTCAGATCAACCTGATACTGCGTTGCTCGCCGGCTCGAACGCTCATGTACGTCCATGTACATTGCGCGTTCTCGCCGGCTCGCGCCTTGTCTCAGGCTGATCTGACGGCAAAATAGCGCGCTAACCGGGCCGCCACACCCAAATGTCGCGTCGCTCCACGCCTTGTCTCAGGCTGATCTGACGCCAAATAGGTCGAGGCGTCGACCGACGCCGAACGTGAAATCCCGAAAGCTCTACGCGTGATCGGATGACCTACCAGGTTCTCGCCCGCAAGTGGCGGCCGAAGACGTTCGCCGAGTTGGTGGGGCAGGAGCACGTCGTGACGGCGTTGTCCAATGGCCTGACGCGCGGCCGCCTGCATCACGCCTACCTTTTGACCGGGACGCGCGGCGTCGGCAAGACGACCATCGCGCGCATCCTCGCGAAGAGTCTCAATTGCATCACCAATGGCGTGTCGGCGACGCCGTGCGGAACCTGCGCCGCGTGCGTCGATATCGATGCCGGCCGCTTTGTCGACCTGCTCGAACTCGATGCGGCGTCGAATACGGGCATCGACGACATGCGCGCGATCCTCGACAACGCGCGGTATGCGCCGACAGTCGGACGCTACAAGGTCTACCTGATCGACGAAGTCCATCAGCTCTCCAAGCCGGCATTCAACTCGATGCTGAAGACGCTGGAGGAGCCTCCCGAACACGTCAAGTTCGTGCTCGCGACGACCGATCCGCAGAAGATCCCGGTCACCGTGCTGTCGCGGTGCCTGCAATTCAACCTGAAGCCGCTGCCGCAGGCGCTGATCGCGGAACGGCTCGCAACCATCCTCGATGCCGAAGGGATCGCCTCCGATGCGAGCGCACTCGCGCTGATCGCTAAGGGCGCACGCGGCTCGATGCGCGATGCGCTCTCGCTGCTCGACCAGGCGATCGCATACGGCGGTGGCGATGTCCGCGAAGCCACGGTGCGCACGATGCTCGGCACCGTCGACCGCGACTATGTCTATCGCATCGCCGCGGCCCTTCAGGCAGGGGATGGCGCGGCGCTGATCGCCGAGGCTGACGCGATGGTCGCGCGCGGCGTCGCATTTGCACCGGCGCTCGACGAGCTCGCATCGCTCTTCCACCGAATCGCGGTGGCGCAGTCCGTGCCGGGAGCGACGGCCGCAATGGACGACGGCGATCGTGTCTCCGCGTTGGCCTCGTCGATACCGGCCGAGAGTGTGCAGCTCGCCTATCAGATCTGTGTCCAGGGACGCGCGGACCTGGCGCTTGCCCCCGACGAAGCGACGGGCTTTTCGATGACGTTGCTGCGGCTTCTCGCTTTCGAGCCGGCGAGTACTACGGAACCCAGTGCGGGACCGTCGAGTCGCGCGGCATCCCCTGCGGCACCCCGCAAGACGCCCCACATCGTGTCAGCGCCGTCGCCCGGAGCCGCAGTTCAGGAGCAGCGTTCGACAGCGACCGTTGAGCTGCCGACGGACGTTACGCTATGGCCGGCCTTTGTCGCGTCGCTGAAGCTGCCGCCGATCGCAGCACAGCTCGCGGCGCAAACCGAGCTCACGTCGATCGCCGGCAACGTTCTGACGCTCGCCCTCCCGGCCGCGCACAAGCATCTCGCCGACAAGGCGTACTCGGACAAGCTCAAGGTCGCGCTCGACCAGGCTACGGGCCGGAAATGGCTGCTGGCCTTCGAAGTGGGCGCTGTCGCCGACAGTTCGCTCGCGGCGCAGGAAAAGCGCGCACGTTCCGAGCAGCAGGCCAAGACCGAGGCTCAATTCCGTGCCGAACCGTTCGTGCGCGATGTGCTGGAGCGCTTTGACGCCAAGATTCGTCCGGATTCAATCAAACCGGTCTAGGAGTCACCATGATGAAGAACCAGCTCGCCGGGCTCATGAAGCAGGCGCAGCAAATGCAGGAGAACCTCAAAAAGGCGCAGGACGAGCTCGCACAGATGGAAGTCGAGGGCCAGTCGGGCGCCGGCCTGGTCAAGGTCGTGATGACGTGCAAGCACGATGTGAAGCGCGTGACGATCGATCCTTCGCTCATCAACGAGGACAAGGATATGCTGGAGGATCTCCTCGCCGCGGCGGTCAACGACGCGGTGCGCCGAGTCGAGCTCACCACGCAGGAGAAAATGGCGGGCCTGACGATGGGGATGCCGATGCCGCCAGGATTCAAGCTTCCTTTTTGACGGATGTCGGTCCGCCCGCGCGATCAGTCGTTGCTCGGAGCGCCCGAGCCCGTTTCCGGTCTCGACGCGCTCGCCAAGGCGTTGCGTTGCCTGCCTGGCGTGGGACCCAAAGCCGCGCAGCGGATCGCACTTCACCTGCTGCAGCACGATCGCGAAGGGGCGCAGCGGCTCGCGAAATCGCTTGTTCATGCGGCCGAGCACGTTCGAAATTGCGAACGCTGCAACACGTTCACCGAGGATGCAGTCTGCGCGCTATGCCGATCCGCGAAGCGCGATGCGGCGTTGCTGTGCGTCGTCGAGACGCCCGCCGATCTGCTGATGGTCGAGAACACGCAGGCCTATTCGGGACTCTACTTCGTGCTGATGGGCCGGCTGTCGCCGCTGGACGGCATCGGGCCAAAGGAGATCCGGCTGGAGCGGCTCATCAAGCGGGCGACCGACGGCGTCGTCCGGGAAGTCGTCCTGGCGACCAATTTCACGAACGAGGGCGAGGCCACGGCCCACTACATTGGGGAGCTGCTCGCCTCCCGCGGGCTCAAGGTCACGCGGCTCGCACGGGGCGTCCCGGTCGGAGGCGAGCTCGAGTACGTGGACAGCGGCACGCTCGCCGAAGCGCTTCGCGAACGGCGGGAGGTGGGTGCCTGAGAGTGCCGTTGCGGCCGTATCGCCCCACCGCAAAGAGGGCCATGGACGTCCTTGAAAGGCCCGGTTACACTGTCCCGAAAAGCGGACGGCGCTGCTCTGGGAGTGGCGTCGATTCGTCGCCGCAGCAGGACAATCGAAGCTGCCACCATCGCATGGCGCAACGTCGCCGATCTTAAGGAGGAAGCATGACGAAGAAACCGCTGGTACCGGCAAAAGCCGGCTCTCGCCGCACGTTCCTCAAGGCCGCAGGCGCGGCTGCCGCCGGCGGGACGCTGGGCTTTCCGATGATTGCCAAGGGGCAAGCCAGCCCGATCAGCATGCGCTGGCAAAGTACCTGGCCGTCGAAGGACATCTTCCACGAGTTCGCTCTCGACTACGCCAAGAAGGTCAACGACATGACCGGCGGCGAGCTAAAGATCGAGGTGCTGCCGGCGGGCGCCGTGGTGCCGGCGTTCGGGCTTATCGACGCGGTTTCCAAAGGGACGCTCGACGGCGGGCACGGCGTGCTCGTCTATCACTACGGCAAGCAGAATGCGCTGGCGCTGTGGGGATCGGGCCCCGCCTTCGGCATGGACGGCAACATGCTGCTGTCCTGGCACAAGTACGGGGGCGGCCGCGAGCTTCTCAACAAGCTCTATTCTTCGCTCAATCTCAACGTGGTTTCGTTCCCGTACGGACCGCACCCGACGCAACCGCTCGGATGGTTCAAGAAACCGATCACCAAGGTCGACGACTTCAAGGGGCTCAAATACCGGACGGTCGGCATTTCGATTGACCTGTTCACCGGAATGGGCGCCGCCGTCAATGCGCTCCCGGGCGGAGAGATCGTTCCGGCAATGGACCGCGGCCTGCTCGAAGCGGCCGAGTTCAACAACGCCTCCTCCGACCGTCTGCTTGGCTTCCCCGACGTGTCCAAGGTGTGCATGCTGCAAAGCTTTCACCAGAACGCCGAGCAGTTCGAGATCACGTTCAACAAGACGAAGTACGATGCGCTGCCCGACAAGATGAAGGCGATCATCGCCAACGCCACGGAGGCCGCGTCGGCCGATATGTCCTGGAAGGCGATCGACCGCTACTCGAACGACTACATCGAGCTGCAGACGAAGGACCATGTCAAGTTCTACAAAACGCCGGACGCGATCCTGCAGAAACAGCTCGAGATCTTCGACTCGGTCATGGACAAGCGCAAGGACAACGCGCTTTTTGTCGAGATCATCGAGTCGCAGAAAAAGTTCGCCGAGCGCGCCGTCCGCTGGGATCTCGACACGTACGTCAATCGCCGCATGGCCTATAACTACTACTTCGGACCAAAGCCCGCCGCCAAGAAGGCCTGACGTTCGCAGGGATCGCCCAGAGACACCATCCGGCGGCCCCGGATGGTGTTTTTTTGATCGCCAATTGCCCAGGGGTTGATCATGCAGAGATTTCTGCTTTTCATCGACAAGATCAGCACCACGGTCGGCCAAGCATTTTCGTTCCTGATCATCCTGCTCACCTTGCACGTTTCGTGGGAGGTGTTCGCGCGCTATGTGCTCGACGAGCCGCGCGCGTGGGCGTTCGATGCCATGATCATGCTGTACGGGACGCTCTTCATGATGGCCGGCGCCTATACGCTGGCGCAGAACAGCCATGTGCGCGGCGATGTGATCTACGGCTTCTTCTCGCCGCGGGCGCAAGCGATCCTCGATCTCACCCTCTACATCGTGTTCTTCATTCCGGGTGTGACGGCGCTCGTCTGGGCCGGGTATACCTACGCCGCGGAATCGTGGGCGATCAACGAGCACTCGAACATCACGTCCGAGGGTCCGCCCGTCTATCCGTTCAAGACGGTCATCCCGGTCGCCGGTGCGCTGATCCTGATGCAGGGAATCGTTGAAATCATTCGCTGCATCATCTGCATCAGGCAGGGCGCGTGGCCATCGCGCCAGGAGGATGTGCAGGAAGTCGATGTCGACAAGCTGAAAGAGATGGTCCACGTCAAGGACGAAGACATCCGCAAGCTGGATAAATTCGTCGTGCGGCAGGAGGCCGGCAAGTGAAGCTCCGCAAGGAACTCTGGTTCGGCTTTTCGCTGATCGCGCTCATCATGATCCCGGTGATCGTGCTGACACCGTGGACCCATCTGACCAACGGAAACCTCGGTTTGCTGATGCTGGCGCTCATCTGCGTCTGCATCATGTTCGGGTTCCCGACTGCATTCACGCTGATGGGGATGGGCGTGATGTTCGGGTGGCTCTACTACCGCAGCGTCGATCCGGCGCTCGCCAACCGGCAGGTCCTCGACCTGTTCGTCCAACGCACCTACGGCGTGATGTCGAACGACGTGCTGATCGCCATTCCGCTGTTCCTCTTCATGGGATACCTGGTCGAGCGGGCGAAGCTTATCGATCGCCTTTTCCACAGCCTGCATCTGGCCACAGCGCGCTTGCCGGGTGCGCTTGCCGTGGCGACCATCGTAACCTGCGCGATCTTCGCCACCGCCACGGGCATCGTCGGTGCGTGCGTGACGCTGATGGGGCTTCTTGCCCTGCCAGCGATGTTGAAGGCGGGGTACAACATCAAGGTTGCCGCGGGCTCCATCACCGCAGGCGGTTGCCTCGGTATCCTGATTCCGCCGTCGGTGCTGCTGATCGTATACGGCGCTGTCGCTGGGGTGTCAGTCGTGCAACTCTATGCCGGCGCTTTCCTGCCGGGCTTCATGCTTGCCAGTCTTTACATAGGCTACATCGTCGTCCTGGCCAAAATGAGGCCCGATCTCATGCCGCCGCTCAAGGAAAGCGAGCGGCGTGTCGAATTGCCCGCGTTCGCGCAGGCGCTGGCACCAAAGGGATCCAACGCGTTCAGCGGGCTTGTGCGTTCGCTCGTGACGGGCTCCGATGCCCGCGTTGCAAAGCGAACGGCGGCGTTCCAACTGTTCGTCTCGCTTTTGCCGGCGCTTGCCATTGCAGCCGTGCTGGGCGTTACCTGGCGGGCCGCAACGGCACCGGAAGTTGTTGCAAGCTCAGCGGGATTGATAGAGGCGGGCGGCCTCATCGCAGCGCCGGCGTCAGAGCGGGAGCTCTCGACCGGTCTCATTGGCGGTTCCGAACCGGAAGAGAAGGATGCTGGTTTAACGGAACCCCCGTCCGAGGCGAAGGCACCCGTGACGCCACCGAAAGCGGTGGACGCCAAGACGCCTCCCGAGCGACAGCAGGCAGCGGCGACCTCTAGCGAACGCCTTCCGACGCCCACATGGATGTGGATCACGCTTGCGGTCGGCGTCACCCTCATTGCTATCATCTACGCGTTGTGGAGTTGGACGCGCCTCGAAGTTTTCCGCATGCTGCTCACTTCGTTCTTTCCGCTCGCCCTCCTGATCCTCGCGGTGCTGGGCTCGATCGTGTTCGGTTTGTCGACGCCATCGGAAGCCGCTGCGGTCGGCGCCTTCGGAGGGTTCATTCTCGCAGGGGTGTATCGCTTCAGCGATCACGCCCGCAACGCGTTGAAGCGCGGTGCGAGCATCGCCCCGGCGACCTGGGCGACCGTGAAGGAGCTCGGCGTCATCGTCAAGGAATCGTCGTTCCTCACGGCCAAGACGAGCGCGATGGTCTGCTGGCTCTTTGTCGGCTCTGGAATATTTTCGGCGTCGTTCGCCCTTCTGGGCGGGCAGGAAGTGATCGAGAAGTGGGTGCTTTCGCTCGACATGACGCCCGTGCAGTTCATGATCCTCGCCCAATTCATCATCTTCATCCTCGGCTGGCCGCTCGAGTGGACGGAAATCATCATCATCTTCATGCCGATCTTCCTGCCGCTGCTGCCGCACTTCCATATCGACCCGTTGTTCTTCGGGTTGCTCGTCGCGCTCAATCTGCAGACGGCGTTCCTGTCGCCGCCGGTCGCGATGGCGGCGTTCTATCTCAAGGGCGTTTCGCCGCCGCATGTGACGTTGAACCAGATCTTCGCCGGCATGATGCCGTTCATGGGAATCCAGGTGGTCGCGCTCGTGCTCCTGTACGTGTTCCCGGACATCGGCTTGTGGCTGCCGCGTATCTTGTACAAGTAGCTGCCGGCCGTTCGACGCATCGAAAGAAGTTGGCAGCGCAGAGGCCGCGCGCCGCGAACGGTTGCACGCGAGGGCGCAGCGGGAGTAGGCTGAATCGGTCTGCGGGGAATAGATCGAAGGCCGGGGGAAAGCCATGCTCGTCAGCGAAATCCTGCGCATCAAGGGCAACGTGCTCTACACCACGCCACCGAATGCGGCGGTGCTGTCCGCGGTGAAGGTGATGGCGCAGCACGATATCGGCTCGCTCGTCGTCATGGACCACGGGCGTATGGCGGGCATCGTCACGTTCGCCGAAGTGCTTGCGCGCATTGGCCGACCGCGAAGGAAGTGTCGGCACGCTCACGATCAACGAGATCACGGATCGCGATCCGTTGACCGCCAAGCCTTCCTTCGACGTGAATGAACTACGGCGGGTGATGCTCGAGCGCCACGCGCGCTATGTGCCGGTGCTGGACGGTGCCACGCTGCTTGGCGTCGTCTCGTTCCACGACGTCGCCAAGGCGGTCCTCGAAGAGCAGTCGGCCGAGAACCAGGCGCTGAAGAGCTACATCAGCGACAGCTTGGCGTAGCGGCGCGAGCGGCGAGCCGGGGGAACGGGCGAACGGTGAGCAGGGGCCCCAAGCCGCAGGCAAGGGGATGCGAACCAGCGAGAGCGCGTTCGGAGGCCGACCCATGCGGCGCGACGAATCACAATGTCAGTTCGGAGGCCGAGGGCGCGAGCGGCCCATTACTTGACCGCCTGCAGCACGAACATCGCGGGCCTCTTCGCGTAGCCCGCGAAGTCGCGGCCCTTCCACTCGGCGAGCGCCCGCGATTCCACCGTTTCCGATGCGAGCGTAAGGTCGGCCGCAACGCAGAGCCGCGTCGACGGCTTGCACGTGTCGACAATGCTCGCGAGCATGGCTTCGTTCCGATAGGGCGTTTCGATGAAAAGCTGCGCGTGTCCGCGTGCGCTTCGATTCGGCCTCCAGCGATTTCAGCGCCTGCGCGCGAGCGGCCGCCTTTACCGGCAGATAGCCGTGAAACGTGAATCCCTGGCCGTTCATGCCGGAGGCCATCAGCGCGAGCAGCACCGATGACGGCCCCACCAACGGCACCACGGCGATCCGCGCTCCATGCGCGGCCGCGACGAGTTGCGCGCCCGGATCCGCGATTCCCGGGCAACCCGCGTCCGACAAAAGTCCGACGTCATGACCGGCGCGCGCAGGAGCGAGAAGTTCCGCCAGACGCGCCGCCGGCGGATCGTCGCCGAGCTCCACGATCGCGATCTCGCGTATCGGACGCGCCGGATCGAGCGACTTCAGAAAGGCGCGCGCAGGCTTCGCATTTTCAACGATGAAATGACCGAGGCGGCGGGCGACGGCGATCGTCTTCGCCGGAAGCACGTGCTCGGGTGGGACGAGGCCCAGGAGGTTCGGTACAAGATACAGCGTGCCCGCCATGTGATTTGCGCAAGCGCCGTGTCAATTGCGCGGCGAGAGCACTGGCACGCCGGCATCGCGCAACATCGACGTGAGCGTGATCAGTGGAAGACCGATGAGCGCCGTCGGATCGTCGCTTTCGATTGATTCGAACAGCGCGATGCCGAGGCCTTCGGACTTCACGGCGCCGGCGCAGTCGTAAGGTCGCTCGCGGTCCAGATACGCGCTGATGTCGGTGGCCGAAAGGCGGCGAAAGGTGCTCCGGACGTCGACCAATGCTGTCACGCAGCGGCCCGAGGCGGCATCGAGCAGCGCAATCCCGGTATGGAAGACAACGGTCTTGCCCGACAGCTAGGCCAGCATCTCGCGCGCGTGCTGCGCGATCGCCCGGCTTGCCGACCGGCCGGCCATCCGCGTCCGCGACCTGGTCGGACCCGATGATGAGTGCTGTCGCATGCGCCGCCGCAACCCGCCGCGCCTTGACCTCGGCCAGTCGGAGCGCCGTTTGCGCGGGCGTTTCGCCCGGAAGGTCCGATTCGTCGGCGTTGGGCGCGATCGTCGTAAATGGGATCCCGAGCCGCTCGAGCAGCGCCCGGCGATAGGGCGACGTCGATGCCAGGATCAGTGGACGCGTACCGGGTGCAGCCGCGATGGACTCCGGGTTGGTTATTGTTTTTTCGGACATTTTTTTGACAGACCGCGCGAATCCGTCTATTATCCAATGTTTTAGCCCGACGGCCCAACCGCAGTCCAGGACCGAACGGCGGCAGCGAGCGGAGGCGTGGAATGACCGGGCGGCGAGGGACCCCACGAGGGCATCGCTGCGCCGCGATGGCTCAGTCGACGCCTTCGAGATGGCCGCGCGTGGCCTCGACCTCGCCGGAACGGTGAAAGCCGCTGACCTTCCGCGCATCGCAGACCAGCTGGCCCCGGTGGTTTCCGAGGGTTCGGACGAGGGCGGGACCATCGCGTGGCGGATCGCCGGTGTCGTGGATGCGCTGGGCAGGCCGGCACTCGAAGTGGGCCTCGACGGCGCGGTGACGCTCGAATGCCAGCGCTGCCTGCGGCCGTTCTCGTGGCAGGTCGCGCAACGGACCCTGCTGCTGCTCGCACGCGACGAGCGCGAGCAGGCGATCCTCGACGAGGACGACGAACATGAAGTCGTCGTCGCCGCGGCGCCGCTTGATCCGCGGCAGCTGGTCGAGGACGAACTGTTGCTGACGTTGCCGTTCGCTCCGAATTGCGAGCAGGGCAACTGTGTGACGGCGGGACTGCCGGACGAGGGCGACGGCGGATCGAAGGCGGCGGCGGGAAAATCTCCGTTTGCCGCGCTGGCCGCGCTCAAAACGCGCCCGCCAGGAAAACCAAAAGCTTGACCTGCGCCGCTGGCGACGGAAAATGAAACGGATTCGATAGGAGAGAACCATGGCTGTCCAGCAGAACAAGAAGTCACCATCGAAGCGCGGCATGCACCGCGCGCACGATTTTCTATCGACTCCGCCGCTTGCGGTCGAGCCGGTCACCGGTGAAGCGCATCTGCGTCACCACATCAGCCCCTCGGGCTACTATCGCGGCAAGAAGGTCGTCAAGACCAAGGCAGACGAGTAGCGGCGCAAGCGGCGAGCCGGGGCCCCGGCCGAAGGCAAGGGGGAGCGAGCGATCGCGAGTCGCCGCAGGAGGCCGACCCACGCGGCGTAACGATTGAAAATGTCAGTGCGGAGGCCGAGGCGCAAGCCGCGAGCCGGTAAACTGCGTGTAGCGCCGCGGGTGACGGTTGCCCGTCGCGCGAAATCTCACGACCACCTCGAGCAAGCTCCCTCAATATGCCGGTCACGGTAGCCGTCGACGCGATGGGGGGCGATCATGGTCCTTCGGTCACCGTGCCGGCGTCACTCCGGTTTCTCGAGGAGACGCCGGATGCGTCGGTCATCATCGTCGGGCAGGAGGCCGCGCTCAAGGCGACGATGGCAAAGCAGAAATCGCCGGCGCTGTCGCGTCTCACGCTTCGTCCCGCAACCGAAGTCGTCGAAATGCACGAGCCTCCGGCAGACGCGTTGCGCCGTAAGAAGGACTCGTCGATGCGTGTCGCCGTGAACCTCGTCAAGGACGGGAGTGCACTGGCATGCGTCTCGGCGGGCAACACCGGCGCGCTGATGGCGATCTCTCGTTTCGTACTGAAAATGCTGCCCGGGATCGACCGGCCGGCGATTGCCTCGCAGCTGCCGACGCGCACCGGCGCGACGACGGTGCTCGACCTCGGCGCCAACGTCAACTGCACGCCCGAGCAACTGGTGCAGTTCGCCGTCATGGGCACGGCGCTGGCGGCGGCGGTCGATGGCATCGAACGGCCGACAGTGGGGCTTCTCAACATCGGCGAGGAAGACATCAAGGGCAACGACGTCGTCAAGGCGACCGCAGAACTGCTCCGCGTGTCGGGGCTCAATTTCTACGGCAACGTCGAAGGCAACGATATCTACAAGGGAACCACCGACGTCGTCGTCTGCGACGGCTTCGTCGGCAACGTCACGTTGAAGGCTTCCGAGGGTCTTGTCACGATCCTCTACGAATTTCTCAAGGCCGAATTTACGCGCAATCCGTTGCGCAGGCTGGCCGCCGCGATGGCGTACCCCGCGTTGATGGCATTCAAACGGCGGGTCGATCCGCGCCGGCATAACGGTGCCACGCTGATCGGTCTCATGGGGATTGTCGTCAAGAGCCATGGCAGTGCCGACGCCCTGGCGTTCAAGTACGCCTTGCACAAGGCTTACGCCGAAGCGTCGCACGGCGTTCTCGATCGGATCGCGCAGAAAATGGCAGCGATGCCGCAGCGCGACGCCACGGCGCCTGCTTCGGGGCCCGCCTTGGCAGCCGCCGGCAGCGCCCCTGATGTATAGCCGCATCATCGGGACTGGCAGCTATCTGCCGGCGCACATCCTGACCAACGTGGAGCTCGCGAAGCGCGTCGATACGAGCGACGAGTGGATTCGCGCGCGCACCGGAATCCGCGAGCGCCGGATCGCCGCGAGCGACGAGGCGACGAGCGATCTTGGCCTGCACGCGTCGCGCGCGGCGCTCAAGGCGGCCGGAATCGCCCCCGCGGATGTCGATCTCATCGTTGTCGCCACGACAACGCCGGACTGCCTGTTTCCGTCGACCGCCTGCATTCTGCAGGACAAGCTCGGCACAGCCGGCGGCGCGGCGTTCGACGTGCAGGCTGTTTGCAGCGGCTTCGTTTACGCACTGGCCATCGCGGATCGCATGGTCGTCTCGGGGATGGCTCGCAACGCCCTTGTAGTCGGCGCGGAAATCTATTCGCGTATCCTCGACTGGAATGACCGTGGCACTTGCGTGCTGTTCGGCGATGGCGCCGGAGCGGTCGTCCTCGCGCCTTCCGCCGTTCCGGGAATCGTCTCCGCGCACTTGCACGCCGACGGCCGGTATCGCAGCATTCTCTGCGTGCCCGCGACGTTCGCCGATGGTGGCATCGTCGGCTCGCCATTCGTCAAGATGGACGGTGGTCACGTGTTCAAATTCGCTGTCAAGGTGCTGGCCGACGTGGCAAACGAAGCACTGGCCGCCAATGGCGTGACTGCGGATGCGATCGATTGGCTGGTGCCGCACCAGGCCAACATCAGGATCATCGATGCGACCGCGAAAAAGCTCGGCGTGCCGCTGGCGAAAGTGATTTCGACCGTCGACCGCCACGCCAACACTTCAGCCGCTTCCATTCCGATGGCGCTCGACGAAGCGGCGCGCGACGGACGCCTTGTTGCCGGTCAGCGCGTCATGCTGCTCGGCGTCGGCGGCGGATTCACGTGGGGCTCGGTCTTTCTCGATTGGTAGACGCCATGGGAATCGCGTTCGTGTTTCCGGGACAGGGATCGCAATCGGTCGGAATGATGGCCGGATTCGCGGATCACGCGATCGTAAGGACGACCTTCGACGAGGCATCGGCGGTACTCGGAGAGGATCTCTGGGCGCTCGTCACCGACGGACCCGAAGATGCACTCAACCAGACGGTCAACACGCAACCCGTCATGCTGACAGCCGGCGTCGCGGTCTGGCGCGCATGGCAAGCCGCGGGCGGCGCAACGCCAGCGGTCATGGCGGGTCACAGCCTCGGCGAATACACGGCGCTTGTCGCCGCGCGCGCGCTCGCATTCGCCGATGCCGTTCCGCTCGTGCGCTTTCGAGCGCAAGCGATGCAGGAAGCCGTGCCTTCCGGTGTTGGCGCGATGGCGGCCATTCTCGGACTCGATAGCGCGGGCGTCGCCGCGGCATGCGCGGAGGCGGCGCAAGGGCAGGTTGTCGAAGCGGTCAACTTCAACACGCCGGAGCAGATCGTAATTGCCGGCCATCGCGAAGCCGTCGAGCGAGCGATCGTCATTGCTACCGCGAAAGGTGCAAAGCGCGGCATGCTATTGCCCGTGTCGGCGCCGTTCCATAGCTCACTCATGAAACCCGCTGGCGAACGGCTCGCGTCGCGACTTGCGGCAGTGGCGTTCGCGGCTCCCGCCGTTCCCGTCGTGCAGAATGCCGATGCGCAGGCGAAATCCGATCCGGACGCGATTCGCGCGGCGCTTGCGCGGCAGGCGGCGAGCCCGGTGCGGTGGGTCGAAACCATCCAGGCATTCGCGACGCGCGGGGTGACGCAAGTGATCGAGTGCGGGCCCGGCCGCGTGCTGACCGGCATGAGCAAACGCATCGACCGCAGCCTCAAGGGCTACGCGCTCGACGCCGGCGCCGATATCGAGGCGACGCTCGCCGCGGTCGCCGGCTAGATCGAAAACAGGAGATTCAGAATGGCGGATGGAGCTCTCGGTGGACAGGTCGCGCTCGTGACCGGCGCAACGCGCGGCATTGGCGAGGCGATCGCCAAGGCGCTTGCCGCAGCCGATGCGACCGTCATCGGCACCGCGACCACCGACGAGGGCGCTGCCAAAATTGCATCGTATCTCGAAGGCGCAGGCCGCGGCACCGGCATCCGTCTCGATGTATCCGACGGCGCGGCGGTCGACGCCGCGATCGCCGACATCGAGGCGCGCTTCGGCGCGATCACGATTCTCGTCAACAACGCCGGGATCACGCGCGACAACCTGCTGCTGCGGATGAAGGACGACGAGTGGGACGAGATCATGGCGACGAACCTCAAGCCTGCGTTCCGGCTTGCCAAAGCCGTGCTGCGCGGAATGATGAAGGCGCGCCACGGCCGCATCATCCAGATCGGCTCGGTCGTCGGCACGAGCGGTAATCCAGGACAGGCCAATTACGCGGCGGCGAAGGCGGGCCTGCTCGGGTTCACGAAATCACTTGCGCAAGAGATCGGCAGCCGCAATATCACGGTCAACTGCATCGCGCCCGGCTTCATCGACACCGACATGACGAAGGGCCTCACCGACACCCAACGGCAGGCGCTGCTCGGACGAATTCCGCTCGGGCGCCTCGGCACGCCCGAGGATATCGCGAGTGCCGTCGCCTTTCTCGCCTCGCCGCAGGCGGCCTATATCACGGGTGCGACCCTGCACGTGAACGGCGGCATGTACATGGCCTGACCGATTGCACCGGGCGCTCGGGACCTGGAAAGACGCCGGGAGCGTTCTGGTAAAATCCGCGGTTTAGTCTCTACCGCTTGCCCCTCGGGAGGAATTGCATGGAAAACGTCGAACAACGAGTCAA
This sequence comes from uncultured beta proteobacterium, assembly GCA_963724975.1. GTDB lineage: Bacteria > Pseudomonadota > Gammaproteobacteria > Burkholderiales > Casimicrobiaceae > CAIWHR01. The sequence continues at coordinate 539,736 of CAVRXB010000011.1, forward strand.
GAAGATTGTCGCCGAGCAGCTCGGCGTCGCCGAAGGCGAAATCAAGAACGAGTCGTCGTTCGTCGACGATCTCGGCGCCGACTCGCTTGACACTGTCGAACTCGTTATGGCGCTGGAAGAGGAATTCGAGACTGAAATTCCCGACGAAGAAGCAGAAAAGATCACGACCGTCCAGCAGGCCGTCGACTACATCGCGTCGCACACCAAGAAGTGACCGCGTGCGCGCTGCGGCGCTGATGCCGCCCGCGTTCCCTCGGCCGCGTTCGATCGCGCGGCGGCCGGCGACTGTCCGCCACGCCGATGAGCGCGATGTTCCGCCGTCCTCATCCATTCCTGTCGCCATGACCCGCCGTCGCGTTGCCGTCACCGGACTGGGTATTGTTTCGCCGGTCGGGATCGGCGTACCCGCGGCGTGGGAATCGATCCTGGACGCACGCTCGGGTGTCGGGCCGATCACCCGGTTCGATGCATCGGCGTTCCCGACCCGCATTGCCGCCGAGGTCAAGGGCTTCGACGTCGGCGCGCATCTGTCGCCGAAGGAAGCGCGACGCTACGACACCTTCGTTCATTATGGCCTCGTCGCCACGATGGAAGCCGTCAGCGACGCCGGACTCGATGCCTGGGCCGGCGACAAGGAGCGCGTGGGCGTGTGCATCGGCTCGGGTATCGGCGGGTTGCCGATGATCGAGCACACGAGCGACGCGTATCACGAGGGCGGCGTGCGCAAGATTTCGCCGTTCTTCGTTCCGGGCTCGATCATCAACATGGTGGCGGGGCTCGCGTCGATGCACTACGGCTTTCACGGCCCGAATCTCGCGATCGTCAGCGCGTGCTCGACCGCGAACCACAGCCTTGGCGAGGCGGCGCGGTTGATCGAATACGGCGACGCCGATGTCATGCTGGCCGGCGGCACCGAATCGACAGTGAGCCCGCTCGGCATCGGCGGCTTTTGTGCCGCGCGTGCCTTGTCTACGCGCAACGACGATCCGGCGACGGCATCCCGCCCGTGGGACCGCGGCCGCGACGGTTTCGTGCTGGGCGAGGGTGCCGGCGTGCTGGTGCTGGAAGAGGTCGAGCATGCAAAGGCGCGCGGCGCCCGGATCTACTGTGAGCTTGCGGGCTACGGAATGAGCGCCGATGCGCATCACATCACCGCGCCGCCGGAGGACGGGCGGGGCGCCGCACGCAGCATGGCCAATGCGCTCCGCAACGGCGGCATGAACATCGATGAGGTCGATTACATCAACGCGCATGGAACGTCGACGCCTCTTGGCGACATCGCGGAATGCGTCGCGGTCAAGCGCGCCTTCGGCGATCACGCGAAAAAGCTGGCGGTCAGCTCGACCAAATCCATGACCGGCCACCTGCTTGGCGCCGCCGGAGGCGTCGAAGCGGTATTCACCGTGCTGGCGTTGCGCGACCAGGTGGCGCCCCCCACAGCGAATCTCATCGACCGCGATCCGCAGTGTAACCTCGATTTCGTGCCGCTCGTCGCCAGGCGCATGAAAATCCGCGGAGCGCTGTCCAATTCGTTCGGCTTCGGCGGCACCAACGCTACGCTCGCATTCCGGACTTTCTAGGTACACTCATGCGCGGCGTGAGCGCCGCGAAGCAGCGACCCCGATGGCACTGATCGTTCAGAAATACGGCGGCACGTCGGTCGGCAGCATCGACCGCATTCGCAACGTCGCCCGACGGATCGCGCGCTTTCATCGGGAGGGGCATCAGCTCGTGATCGTCGTCTCGGCGATGAGCGGCGAGACCAACCGGCTGTTGGCACTCGCGCACGAGCTCTCGCCGCATCCCGATCCGCGCGAGCTCGACGTCGTTGCTTCGACTGGCGAGCAGGTGACGATCGGCCTCCTTGCAATTGCGTTGCATGAGATGGGCCTGAAGGCTCGCAGCTACACAGGCGGTCAAGTCCGCGTACTTACTGACAGCGCGTTCACCAAGGCGCGGATTTTGTCGATCGACGAGGCGCCGATGCGCGCCGATCTCGACAGTGGCGCCATCGTCATCGTTGCAGGATTCCAGGGTGTCGATGCCGATGGCAACATCACGACGCTCGGTCGCGGCGGGTCGGACACATCGGGCGTCGCACTCGCCGCCGCACTTGGCGCCGCGGAGTGCCAGATCTACACCGACGTCGATGGCGTCTACACGACGGATCCTCGCATCGTGCCGGAAGCACGCCGTCTCGATACGGTGACGTTCGAGGAAATGCTGGAGATGGCAAGCCTTGGCTCGAAAGTGCTGCAGATACGCTCCGTCGAGTTCGCGGGCAAGTACAAGGTGAAGCTGCGCGTGCTGTCGTCGTTCGAGGATCCGGAAGCGGACTCGAAAGGCACGCTGATCACGTACGAGGAAGACGAAACCATGGAACAGGCGATCATTTCCGGCATTGCATTCACGCGCGACGAAGCGAAGATCTCGGCGATGGGCGTCGAGGACAAGCCGGGCATCGCCTACGCGATCCTCGGCCCGATCGCCGACGCCAGCATCGACGTCGACATGATCGTGCAGAATATCGGCGCTTCAGGCCACACCGACTTTTCTTTCACCGTGAACCGCACCGAGTATCAGAAGGCGCTCGATGTCCTCGCACGCGAACGCGGCAAGGGGTTCAAGGCGCGCGAGGTCATCGGCGACAATCGGATCTGCAAGGTCTCGGTGGTCGGCATCGGCATGCGCTCGCACACCGGCATCGCGAGCCGCATGTTCAAGGCGCTGGCGGGCGAGGGGATCAACATCCAGATGATCTCGACTTCGGAGATCAAGATTTCGGTGGTGATCGACGAAAAGTATCTCGAGCTCGCCGTGCGCGTGCTGCACCAGGTGTTCGAACTCGACAAGTCGCCCGAGGCTGCGTAGCTATCGGCATCCCTCCACCTTCGTCAGAGCACGGAGGCGGCCCCCACCCCGGCGGCCACTCGAGAGCCTATCGGGCGCGGTCGCTAGGCGCCAACTCCAGATTCATAGGCAGCCGGCCGGCACGGGGCCGATTCGGGTCAACGCAATGGTATCGGACGCGCCGCTGCTGCTGCCGGCGAAGAACGTGAAATTAAACGTCGCGGTCGAGCAACTCAAGAACGTGAGCGTCGCGGTCCCCACCTTCCCGCTGTGCGGCGCCGGAACCGACGGCGCGTCGAACACGCCCCCTGTGGTTTCGTAGATATCCAGCGCAATCGAGCGGGAACGCGCCACAAAGCTACCCGACGCCGTGTACCAGCGTTGCCCGGCCGCCCCGGCGCTGGCGCCCCCGGGCGCGTACGTGTACCAGGGGACGAAGACCGCGCCGTTCATCGGGTTCACCTCGACGGTGAAGCCCTGTCCATCGGTCGCAGAGTTGTACCAATTGCCGGAAAAGGTGAAGTCGGCATTGATAGGACGCGCGCTCGTGGTGGAGCACGTCACATTCTGCGTAATGCGCGTCAACGGTATGCTTCCCGTGCGGCTCGAACCGTCGGTGAAAGCGTACGTCAATAGACCGCTGGTGCAGCTGTCGAAGCTCAGCGTCGCAGTCCCAACCTCAACGCCACTCGTGGCCGGCGGGGCATTGAAATTGCCACCGATATTCTGATAGATCTTCAGCGAAGCAGTGGGCACTCCGGTCACCACGGAGCCGCTGAGTGTGTACCAGCGCTGGCGGTTCGCTCCACCGGCGACGGTGTCGAAGGTGAACCAGCTTACTTGGGTAGCGCCCAGGCTGGGAAACATTTCGACTTCGAACCCCTGTCCGTCGGTCGCCGGTTCGTACCAGGAGCCCGTCAAGCCGTGCTGATTCAATTCGATGCCGGCTGCCGGGCCCGAGAAATCATAGTTTTTGCCGATGCAGCCCGGAACGGAAATTAGAGACGCGATCAGAGCGGGCAGGGTGGCCACCGGAATCGGAATTGGAATTGCAGGCACACTCGCAAAGTTCGTCACGCAGGGCCAAATGGGGACGTAATAGGTCTGCGCACCCTTGGATACCTTGCCGGCAAACATCACCTTTATCGAGCTGGCCGTCCCCGAGAACTGCAGCGTGAGCGTGTAGACACCGACCGGCGCACCGCTCGGCACCTGGAAATCGATGATCACCAGCTGCATTCCCGGTTCGGCGACCAGGTTCGTGGTTGCATCGATTGGCACGGAGGTGAGTCCGGAGATGATCGAGAGCGGCGTACCCGCTGTGCCCGGCGGGCCGACGGCGATCGTGCCGGCAAAATTCGACATGCTGGCCGGAACCTGGACGATCAACGGGTCGTAAAGTGTGAGCGGGGCGGCGTAGCCAAGGAGCTTGATGACAAACGGGAAGGACAGCGTGCCTCCACCGGGCGGTGCCACCTGTATTACCGGCGAGCACGTAGTGGTCACCGCAGCGTCGTCGACCGTACAGGGAGACGGACCCAACAACGTTACCGTCGCCTGGACGGTCGTGAGTCCGCCGGCGCCCGTGCTCCCGGAGATGTTGCTGATGAGACATCCACTCAGCGCCAGTGTTGCAGCTGACACGATGGCGATCAATGTCAAGCGCCGTAGAACGTGGGTCATGACGCCTCCCGCAAGGAACCTGTCACAATTGCGTTCAGGTTAGGCAGCGTGACGCAGCCGCGTTGTGAAGCGGTATGCAGCGAAAATATTCCTCGCAATGGCCGTGGGTGTCAACGACGCGCGCGAGCGCGGCAAGGTTCAAGGCGCGCGAATTATCGGCGATAACCCGGCCTGCATGCGAGATCATGCGGATGTTCTTGGGAGACCAGGATTTCGATCGTGATCGTGGCTCATCTCGAGCTCGCGATGCGTGGCCCGCACGTGGTTCGATCTCGACAGAGCGCCCGGGTTGCGTAACTGCCGGTTTTGGCGGGAAATTTGTCGCGCGTTCGTTTGACGCACGCAAGACGTGAACGGTAGAATCACAATCTTTCCGGAGACGTGGCCGAGTGGTCGAAGGCACTCCCCTGCTAAGGGAGCATACGCCCAAAAAGGTGTATCCAGGGTTCGAATCCCTGCGTCTCCGCCATTAGAATCAATGGCGTAAGTCGCATTTTTGGATTTTGTGCGGAATCGGGCGTCGAGCTTCGCGCGCTCCCGTCTTTTTCAGCCTGGTCGATTCACTTCGCGTAGACCTTCAAGAGCACCCCGCTGCTGGCGTGCCCGAGTTGGCGCGCGGCCCACATCGGATTCGCGCCGGCCATCACCTATCGCTCGAGCGTTCGCCAAGTGCTGGTGACTCGACGGCCTCGTACCAACCCTTGCTGGCATTGACGACCTTGACCACAAGGAGCATCACCGGCACCTCGATCAGCACCCCGACCACGGTGGCGAGCGCCGCGCCCGAGTTGAACCCGAACAAACTGATCGCGGCCGCGACGGCCAGTTCGAAGAAGTTCGACGCCCCGATCAGTGCCGACGGACAGGCGACATTGTGCTTCTCTCCCAATACCCGGTTCAGGAGATACGCCACCGTCGAATTGAAGAAGACCTGCAGCAGGATGGGCACGGCGAGGAGCGCGATGATCAGTGGCTGTCGCAGGATCGCCTCGCCTTGGAACGCGAACAGCAGTACGAGCGTGGCGAGCAGCGCGGTGACGGACCACGGCCCAATCTTGGCCATGACCGTTTCGAAAGCCGCCTTTCCTTTGCTGGCGCCGGGTTCCAGCAACGACCGACGCCAAAGCTGCGCGATGATCACCGGGATCACGATGTAGAGTACGACCGACGTGAGCAGGGTGGCCCACGGGACGGTGATCGCTGAAATGCCTAACAGGAACGCTACCAAGGGGGCGAACGCAACGACCATGATGCTGTCGTTGAGCGCCACCTGCGACAACGTGAACAGCGGATCGCCGTCGGATAACCGGCTCCACACGAACACCATCGCGGTGCACGGTGCCGCTGCCAGGAGGATCAAGCCGGCGATGTAGCTGTCGAGTTGGTCGGCCGGAAGTAGCGGCGCGAAAAGGTGGCGAATGAACAACCACCCGAGGAAGGCCATCGAGAACGGCTTGACGAGCCAATTCACGAACAGCGTGACCCCGATGCCGCGCACATGCTGCCGGACTTCGTGCAGTGCACCGAAGTCCACCTTCATCAGCATCGGGATGATCATCACCCAGATCAGTAGTCCGACCGGAAGGTTGACGTGCGCCACTTCCAGCCGGCCGATGGCCTGGAACAGCCCGGGGAGCCCCTGGCCGGCGGCAATGCCCGCCACGATGCACAGGAACACCCAAACAGTCAGATAGCGCTCGAACACGCTCATCGGCGCGCGCTCACCTGGCCTCATTAGCGCCTTGCTAGGTGCCGACATCGAAGGCAAGCCTCTTCATTCGTTCGGATCACACGGCGCGGATCGGCAATGCCCGGGTCCCGTCGACGGCACGCTCGGACTTTCGTCGCATCGTCGTTATGCTGCTGCGTCGTTCGGCGTTGCCGTCTTCCCGATCTCGGAGAGCTTCTTCGCGAGCGTCAACCGGTCCAGGCTGGCAAGCGGCAAGCTCACGAACAGGCGGATGCGATTGATCAGGATGTGACCGGTATTCGAGAATGCCTTGCGCTTCTGTTCGTCGCTGCCTTCGACCGCGGCCGGATCGGGAACGCCCCAGTGTGCGGTCATCGGCTGACCTGGCCAGACCGGACAGACTTCCCCCGCGGCGTTGTCACAGACTGTGAATACGAAATCAAGGGGTGAAGAGCCCGGTTGCGCGAACTCTTCCCAATTCTTGCTGCGCAGTCCGTCGGTCGGCAGTCGGTTGTTTCGTAGGAACTCCAGCGCGAACGGACTCACCGTTCCCGTAGGATGCGACCCCGCGCTATGGGAGGTGAATCGCCCAGCACCGACTTGCCGGAGGACGGATTCGGCGATGATGCTGCGCGCCGAGTTGCCGGTACACAGGAAGAGGACATTGAACGGGCGATGTTCAGCGGCAGCCATCTTGCGACTCCGTGGAAGGGGAAAAATGGATTAGGCGAGCGGGAAATAACGGACTCCATGCCCCGGAGAGGCAGCGGGAAGAACGGACCACGCGGATGCAATTCGATGTTCAAGCACGAGAATGGCTGCGAAAAATGATTGGCGCGGCCGTCGGCGTACAGCAGGCATCCGCCTGCGGTGGCGCGATCGCCTGGTTAGTTGAGCAGCAGCCCGCCAAGGTGGCAGCCGCTTCCGGCGGCGTCTCGCGATCGAAATAGGGAATGCTGTCGAGCGTGTGATAACCCTCCCACGCGATCCCCTGCGGGTCGGTGACCCAGTGCTTGTCTGATTTTGCATAGCAGCAACTGCTCCCCGGCTCATCGAGCACGGTCGCGGCATCGGCTGCAGCAAAACGCTCACGGACGCCTCCGAGTTCCTCCGCGGAGTCAACCTGCAGACCAAGGTGATTCACGCCGGATCGGCTGCCGCGCTGCGAGATGGCGAAGTTGAGGCGCGGATCTTCGACCATCCACTTGGCGTAATCGCTCTTACGCACTGTGGGCGCAGCGCCGAACAGGCGTGAATAGAAGCGGATGCTTTGCTCGAGGTCTTCGACGCCGACGTGTACATGGAAACGCTTCATGACGATCTCCTGTTTCGTGTAGTCGGAAGTGTTTGCGCCACCGGCTGCGGGGCGCGGGCGGGGACACACGCCGCATCACAAACGCTGCTGGAGCCACAGCATTTCTCGGTGAGGTAGCCGATCAGACCATTCATCGCATCAAGATCGGCGCGGTACCAGATGAAACGGCTAAGGGGTTGCGCTGCAATGAGCCCCGCGTGGGTCAGTTCCTTCAGGTGAAACGAGAGCGTCGCCGGCGGGACGCCGAGGCGCTCGGCAACGGCGCCAGCGGGTAGCCCCTCCGGGGCGTGCTCGACCAAGAGACGAAACACGGCGAGACGGTTTTCCTGCGCCAGCGCGCTCAGAGCAACCAAGGCAGCTTTGGTTTTCATATTTCTAATACTATGGAAACATAACCACCGTGTCAACCCCCACTGCAACTAAGGTGGGAGTCTCAATGGGATGCCAGCGATCTAGCGGAGGCCAAACTCACGAAGGGCTGCGCCGAGGTTTCGGTGCTCATGCGCTTCGCGCGATAATTTGACGAGCGTGTCACCCAGGCGTGCAGGATCTTCCGATAATTCGCAATATCGGCTTCGCTATGGCTTGGCAAAAACAGCAGCTCGCGCCGTCGGTCCTCCGGCAAACGTTGCCACGCGGCGAGCGACAGCTTGACACCGCAGCGATCGAGTTTGAAACGCACGGCGAGAGGAAGGTAGGTCAGGTTGTTTTCCAGGTTCTTCCGGCATCAGCTGCAAGAATCTCTGGGAGCTCCCTGCGGCGCCTGAAGCTTACGCTTCCGGCACGCGTCCTCCGCCAAGAGGACGAACAGAATCCTGCTGACTACTAGGCGGGCGCTTCGGTACGCGGCAGAACCAACGAGCGAGTACCGTGTTGTAAGCCGCCATCCTTGTAGCGCGGAAGATCTTGTATCCGTCTTGCGCGAGATATGAAACTCGCGGCACACGACGGTCATCTTCTCGCCGTCGAGCAAGCGGGCGACGAAACGGAGACGCTTATCCATCTTGGACACTCCGGCCGAGGTACTTTACGCTCCCGCAAAGTGCAGAAGTGTTACCAATGTCTCCGGAATGACTTGCTACCCTTGTTTCAGTAAGGGCATTTCCGGCCTGCTCCACATTCCACGAAGTCTTGCTCTCCAGCTTACCGAGCGCGGGACTTCGGCGCCTCGGCATCAGCCCCGAACTACGGGCGGGATCGTCTTCCAGGAAGGACCGGACGGGATAAGAGGCTATCGGCAACGGCTGCGAGGTATGACAAGCTGCCCGGAACGTGGCAAGCTATTTAGTGGGAAAGCTTGAGATGGGAGCTCGTATGGTTCCATGGTGGATATTGATCCTGTGCATCGTCGGAGCCTTCTCCTTCGGCGTTCTTGTCATGGCAATCATTCAACTGTCCAGCATGCGGGACCGGTCCGCGCGGGACGCCGTGCGATCGCGACGCCTTGACGGCGACGGCCTTCACCCACTGGACACTCCCAGCCAAGCGTGATGCTGGCCGAGCAGATCGCGCAAGGCGATTCCTCGGAATGTCAGTTTGCGGCGCACGTGTCGGATCGAGATGCCATTCTTCCTGGGCTCGCCTCTCACGGGCTGACTTCTTGATGTAGGTCTGCGCGGGCCTCGCAGGTTGGCCGCGCGACGCTGGAATGTGCGTACCTGTTTCGGAACGATCGCCGACCCCGTTGTCGACAAGTTGACGATGCTGCCGTTGGCGGTGACGCTCGCCGTCGAGCAAGCGGGTGATGAAACGGAAACGTTCATCCGTCTCGGAATACTCCTGCCAGGGCACTTTGCACTCCTGCAAAGTGCAGAAGTGTTGCCTATGGCTCCGGAATAAACTGTTACCCTTGTGTCGGGGAGAGAATGGCCCCATCCGGGGCCGTTTTGTTCTGATCTCGAGGAATATCGGAGCCGCTTCTGAACGATTCCTCCAAATTGCCTGAACTCTCGCTCGCGCTCGCCGATCGCGCGTTCGCGCGCGCAGCAGGCTCCGACCCGATCGGGGGTAACGCCGTTCGCCTTCTGCGCGATGCCGCGGAAAATTTTCCGGCTTGGCTTCAAGCGATACGTGAAGCGAAGCGGTCGATCATGTTCGAGATGTATATTTTCGGCAACGATGTCGTCGGCCGAGAATTCGCCGAGGCGTTGGCCGAACGTGCGCGCGCGGGCGTCGAAGTCCACGTCGTCTACGACTGGTTCGGATCGCTCGGCGCCGGCCCCCTGTGGAAGACTCTTATCGACGCGGGTGTGAACGTCCGCAGCTTCAATCCGTTGCGGTTCGACAGTCCGCTTGGCTGGCTCACCCGCGATCATCGCAAGACGATCGTCGTCGACGATAGCGTTGCGTTCGTCTCGGGCCTTTGCGTCAGCCAACGCTGGAACGGTGACGCTGATCGCGGGATGGAACCGTGGCGCGATACAGGCGTCGAGATTCGCGGACCTGCTGTCGCCGAGATCGCACACGCCTTCGCCCAGGTCTGGCTGGCCTCCGGGGGCGGGCCATTGCGCGAAGAAATTCTCGGCCGCGCTTCGGCGATCGAGGAACAGGGACACACGCGCGTTCGCGTGATCGCCGGCGCGCCGAGTGCGACGGGGACCTATCGGCTGGACCTCGCGATTGCATCGTTCGCGCGACGTAACCTCTGGCTGACCGACGCCTACTTCGTGGGCACGGCAGCTTACGTGCAGGCACTGGCAGCGGCCGCCCGGGACGGCGTCGACGTGAGGCTGCTCGTGCCGGGCGTGAGTGACATTCCAGCGCTCTCGCCGTTGTCGCGCGCCGGCTACCGCCCGCTGCTGCAGGCGGGCGTGCGCGTGTTCGAGTGGAACGGAACCATGCTCCATGCGAAAAGCGCCGTAGCCGATGGTTTCTGGACGCGCATCGGCTCGACGAATCTCAACATCGCAAGCTGGCTTGGCAATTACGAGCTCGACGTCGCTATAGAGGATGCGAAGTTTGCGACCATGATGGCGGCGCAGTTCGAGACCGATCTCATGCGCGCGACGGAGATCGTGCTGACAGAGCGCAATCGCGTGCGCCGCAAGGAAGGCGACGACCGGCCTCATGCAGCGAGGAAAGCGATGTCGGGCAGCGCAGGACGTGCGGCCGCGGGTGCAATTGGTGTTGGCAGCGCACTCGGAGCCGCGCTCACCGGACGACGCGTGCTCGATGCGGCGGAATCCGGCTTGCTCGCAAAGATGGGGGCCGCGATCCTCATACTTTCGGTCGTGGCCGCGGTGTGGCCGCACTTCGTAGCCTGGCCGGCCGCCATACTGGGCCTCTGGCTTGGCGTCGCCTGGCTCATCAGAGCTTATGCACTGAGGCGTCGTGGACGCACCGCGCGTCAATCGACGAGGGGAGGGGAGGAGACAAGCCCTCGCGGTCGCGACGTCCCAGACTAGGCTGATATAATTCGACTTTCGCGCCCGTAGCTCAGTTGGATTAGAGTACCTGGCTACGAACCAGGGGGTCGTGGGTTCAAATCCTGCCGGGCGCGCCAAATAATCAACGGCTTGCATCGCTGCAAGCCGTTTTGTTTTCTCGCGGGGTAGCGCGGGGATAGCGCTAGCCGACCCAAGTCATCTCTTCGACGAGGCCAAGAAGGGTTTCATCGCCGAGCCGTCGTTCACGAAGATCATGGCCGATGCCGGCAATGTGGCCTGGGACATGGGCAGATATCAGTGGCTGCTGCAAAGTAGAGACTTCCCGAGCATGCACCCCTCGCTGCAGCGCCAGTCCGTGCTGAACATGGCGTACGGCCTCTACGAGGTGGTCCCAGGAAAGATCTATCAGGTGCGCGGCTTCGATCTGGCCAACATCAGTTTCATCAAGGGCAATACGGGCTGGATCGTCTTCGACCCCCTGACGGCCAAGGAAACCGCACGGGCGGCGCTCGCCCTAATCAACGAAAAGCTGGGCAAGCGTCCGGTCCTGGCTGTCGTGTACTCGCACTCCCATGTGGATCACTGGGCCGGCGTGCGCGGCGTGGTGGACGAGGCCGACGTGGTCAGCGGCAAGGTCAAGGTGATCGCACCCGCGGGCTTCATGCAGGCCGCGATCGAGGAGAACGTCTTCTCTGGTAACGCCATGTCGCGGCGCACCCAGTACTCCTATGCGGTGCTGTTGCCGGCCGACCCTTACGGGCACGTCGACCAGTCGATCGGCAAGAACGTAGCGAACGGCAGTGTCGGGCTGATTCCGCCGAACGTGCTCATCGCCAAGGACTTCGAGGACATGACGGTCGACGGCGTGAAAATGGTGTTCCAGAACACGCCGGACACCGAAGCGCCGGTCGAAATGAACACGTATTTTCCGCAGTTCAAGGCGCTTTGGGCGGCGGAGAACGTCACGGGCACCATCCACAACATCTACACGCCGCGCGGCGCGCCTGTTCGCAATGCGCTCAACTGGTCCAAGCAGATCAACGTCGCGCTGTACCGATTCGGCCAGGAAGCCGACGTGATGTTCGCCTCGCACAGCTGGCCGCGCTGGGGAAATGCGCGCATCCAGGAAGTGTTGCGCACGCAGCGTGACACCTATGCCAACCTCAACAACCAGACGCTGCACTATGCCAACCTCGGCGTGACAATCAACGAGATCCAGAATGTGTATCAGCTGCCGCCGAGCCTCTGGCAGCAATGGCCCGCGCACAGCTACCACGGCTCGGAGCAGCACAACAGCCGCGGCGTCATCAACCGCTTCCTTGGTTACTGGGACGGCAACCCGGTGAACATTGCACCGCTGTCACCCAAGGACTCGGCGCCGCTTTACGTCGAGATAATGGGTGGCTCGGACCGGATCATGGCCAAGGGCAAGGAACTGATCGGCCAAGGCAAGTATCTCGAGGCGTCGGAAATCCTGAACAAGCTGGTTCTTGCGCAACCGGGCAACCAGCCGGCCAAGGACCTGTTGGCTAACGCGTACGAGCAGCTGGGCTACCAGAAGGAGAGCCCAACCCTGCGCAATATCTTTCTCCAGGGCGCCTATGAGTTGCGCAACGGTCTGCCCGGCGGCACACCGCCAAGATCATCCGGGCCGGACATTATCCGGGCTATGTCGACGGAGAACTGGCTCGACTTCATCGCGATCAGCATGGACCCGCGCAAGGCCGATGGCATACGCTTCACCATCAACCTCGTCACGCCGGACAACGGCGAGAAGTATCTGATCGAGATGAGCAATGCGACGCTCACCAACATCAAGGGCGAGCAGGCGAAGAATCCGGATCTCACTATTACGATCAAGCGCACCGATCTCGACCTCGTGATGATGGGCCAGAACACCTTCGATGACCTGATCGCGTCCGGCAAGGCAAAGTTCGACGGCAATCGCAAGGGCTTCGATCAGTTGCGGGGCATCCTCGTGTCGTTTGCTCCTAATTTCGAGATGCTGCCGGGAACAGCTCCGAAGACGCCTTCGAAAGCCCTGAAGCCGTTCGAGATGCCGGATCTGGCGCCGCCAGACGCGGCAGGCGACTGAGAGGCGGTGGCCGAACTTCCCTATCGCGAAGTCCGGCGTTAGGTGTTCTTCATCGGAAGTCACCACACGATTAGGGCACGCAATACGCAATACTATGCGACGGCTTGCCTTGATAGTTCTCTCACTCGGACCGCTGGCATGCAAATCGGCAGGCGCCGGCGGCATCAGCCTTTATGAGGTCGGCACGGCGGATGTCGGCAGGGCGTCGGCCGGCTATTCGGCGCGCGCGCAGGACGCCTCGACTGTCTTAATCCTGCAGGCATGACGCGGCTCGCCGGGGACCAGCTTACGCTCGGCGCGCAGATGCTCTACGCCGACCTGGGTTTTTCGATCGGGCAGGGAACCACGCCGGCGCTCGGCAGTAATGCCGGCGGCAATCCAGTCGGTTGGTTCCCCGGTGGCGGCATGTTCTATTCGCACAGCGTGTCGCCGGACGTCAAGGTCGGCCTTGCGGTTACGGGCAACTTCGGATCAGTGGTGAAGCACGACTCTGGCTGGGTCGGCTAGGGTTACGCACCCCTTGCCTTTGGCCCTTTTTTGCCCGCTTGGCGCAGCGGGACGACGGTCTTCTTTATTGGATCTACAAAGTGGGTCCGATGCAGGGATGCGATGTGCTCGTCGGCCACGTCAACTTCAAGAACGGATTGATTCTCTCCCGCGAGTGGAATGCACCCACGCTTGCCCACTGCGCGTCCAACGGCAACTATCTCTCCACTTAAGCTATGCCACACATGAATTTTCGGCATATAGACCCTTCGAAAAGTTGTAGACGTTCAAGAATCGCTTAGCCACTTTGTCTTCTTCTGACGGAGTGTCAGGCTCCAAAACAGCCGACACCCCGGTATTTTTAGCGCTTGCAGCAGGTTAGATCGACTCTACCATTTCAAGGATCTGGGCGTTCACCGCGTGGAATTGCATATTGTTTGTTATATATACCTTTCGTCCTTGACTGTTGTCGACGAGCCATCGAAAAGTCTCACCTTGCGTCAACGTCGCATGGGCCTCTGGAAATTCGTTAACATCTGACGAGGCGAGGTAAACCACTAAAGTGTGGTTCACGGCTTCCTTTTCAGAATAGCCGTGGATAAACAGTGACGCCGTAGAGTTCGGTTTTATGTACCAGTATGTATATACAAGGGCTGCTGCCATTTACAGATCCTCCCGGAGATACGCAATATCGCCATTGCGTGCTGCATGCAAATAGGAAATTCAAGCGGTATTTCGCGAACAGAAACAGTAGACCGTAAATCGTAAGCCTCCTTCATGCTACGTGGCAAGTACGACGTGCACGCGGGTTGCCACCGATCCCTTAGCGTAGGGATTTTGTAACGGGTTTTCGCTTCGCCGAATTTCTGTTGGGCTAACTGTAGCTAATGTTCGACTTCGCAGGTGTCGTAAGTAACTGATATGAAAACGGTTGTATCGTAGATTGCGCCCTACGAACCAGGGGGCCGTGGGTTCAAATCCTGATTAGATCGATCTCGGTCAAGCCCTTTTTCTTGGCGCTAGGGACTCACCAGAGGCGAGCGATATGGCTCGACTACTATCGGTGAATGTCGGACTTCCGCGCGACATCGTGTGGAAGGGGCGCACTGTGCACACCGCGATCTGGAAGGATCCAGTGCGCGGGCGCTGTCGGGTCGGTCGGTTGAACGTTGAGGGAGACGGTCAAGGCGACCTGGGCGGACATGGGGGTGAGCAGCGAGCCGTCTTCGTCTACCAGATCGAATCGTATCGCTACTGGCAGGAGCAGCTGACAGTGGACCGGCTTTGTCCACGGACAGTTCGGCGAGAACTTCACCATCGAAGGATTGCCCGACGATACCGTGTGCATCGGCGACCGTTATCAGATCGGCAACGCACTGTTCGAGGTCACTCAACCTCGCGTTACCTGCTACCGAGTGGGCATTCGAATGAACGAGCCTCGGATGCCGGCATTGCTGACATCCAGCGGACGGCCGGGGTTCTACTTCCGCGTGCTGCGGGAAGGCGAGGTGGGCGCGGGCGACGAAATCGTGAAGGTAGGTGAGGCAGAAGAGCGAATGACCGTCGCAGAGATCAACGCGCTCCTCTATTCTCCGAATCATCCACGCGACCGACTGAAGCGCGCTTTGCGGATCGAGGCGCTTTCGCCCGGATGGCACTCTTCGTTTGAGGCATTGCTGCAGAGCCAACCGGCCGCGAGGAGTGGTAATGCGGGGCTAGCGCCGGCAGTGGCTGCGCATCCAGCTGCACCGGGATTTCGGCCGCTTGCGGTGACCGCGATCGATCAGGAGTCCGCGGACGTCCTTTCGCTGACGATGCAGGGACCGGACGGTGAGCCTCTGCCGACCGCTCTGCCGGGGCAGTACGTGGTCTTGCGTCTTCCGCAGAGCGCAGGCGGTACGCCGCTTTATCGCAGTTACTCGCTCTCGGGGTCTGTCTCGACGGAGCGCTATCGAATCAGCGTGAAAATCGAGCCGAATGCGGCGGCTGGAACTTACCTGCGCGAGCATATCCGCGTGGGCGATCCTCTCGACGTCAGCTCGCCGCGTGGAAGCTTCATTCTTCAGTGCGGAGAGCGGCCGCTCGTGCTGCTCAGCGCGGGAATCGGAGCGACGCCTGTTCTGGCGATGCTGCACACGCTTGCGGAGGTCCGTTCGACACGGCAGGTCTTGTGGCTGCACGCGGCTCGCGATCGGCAGCATCATCCATTCGCCGCGGAAGTCCGCCGCCTCATGCTCGCGCTCACGGACGCGCGGAGCTATGTTTGTTACAGCAGGCCGGACTCGCACGACAAGATGGGCGAGGATTTCGACGCTACTGGTCACCTGTCGCGATCGGTTTTGGAGGAGGTCCGCGTCTCACGGGAGGCGGATGTCTACCTCTGCGGGCCGACTCGCTTCATGGCCGACATGAAGGAAGCGCTCGCCACCGTGGGAGTGGCGCCGGAACGGATTCACGTCGAACTCTTCAACGGTAGCGAGCCGCTTACCCCAGGGGTGGTCGGCGCAGCGACGCGGGCGCCGCATCTGCCCCAGGACGACACCAACACGGGGCCACTTGTGTCGTTCGCGCGCAGCGGCATTGCCGCACATTGGAAACCTTCCTACCAGAGCATTTTGGAGCTGGCGGAGGCGTGCGATGTTCCGGTCCGCTGGTCGTGCCGGACGGGTGTTTGTCACAACTGTGAGATCGGCTTGGTTTCGGGGACGGTCGCGTATGGACCAGAACCACTCGAAGAGCCCGCTGAGGGTAACCTTCTGGTTTGCTGCTCCCAGCCGATTCGCGACATCGTTATCGATTTGTGAAACCTGGATTCGAGTGTCGAAGCGGATCGCGACAAAGCGCACAGCTGCGGTCTCGACATGAGCGCAGCGCAGTCGCGAACCTATGGCATGCTCTTCCTCCGACTTACCGAACGATGCAAAACTTCACTGCGCACTCTGGTTATCGCAGGAGACGTGCGTGTTCCAATCGGCGAAGCTTCCATTGGGATTGTGCTCCCACGCCCAGACATGCAATTCGTAGAACGCAGGTAAACCGTAGCGGTTCGGTGCGCCAACATAGTTCGTTAGATGTCCGTCCAGCGCCGGGGTACTTCCATCCGGGTGCAGGTTCGCCCAGGTGTCGGCGAGCACGATGAACTCGACGCCGACCAGGCGCAGCGCACCATTGGCCAGCGGTTCGTAGATCAACGCTTCCGGTTCGTTTGCGCTGAGCACGCCATCAAAGAGACGGCTCAGCTTGATGTAGTGCACGCCCATTGCGCCGGAATTGGGTCCGCTGACGCATGGGGTGCCTCGCACCCATGGTTCGGGTTGTTCGTGGAGCGCGACATTGATGTCAACGTATCGAGCCGTGGCCGCGCGAACCTCGTCGATCAATGTTGTGCCCATGTTCGCGGATGACGCGCCTTGCGAACTCTGTTTTGCGTCGTGCGAATGCTCGCCCGACGGGGTTTGCCCCAGCGCACAGGGCGACGCGGCAAGCGCTGCGGTGGCGGCGGCTGCGAGGAACTGCGAAAGCCTGTTCATGATTTTCCTCCTCTGTCGGATTAACACGGCGCCACTGTGCGCGGCGGTACGCCTCACAGTCCTTTAATTGTGTTAAGCAGACCTTAAACGTTCTTAAATCGCTCGCCGGCATGTGGAAACGGGACCCTGCCGGCGCTATGCTGTCAACGGCACACCAGCGACGGAGGGACCATGCTCAGCCAATATCGTTTCGGCAGCAGCGAAGTCCGACCCGCCGAGCGGCAGGTGTTGATCGACGGGGTACCTGCGGCATTGGGAGCCCGCGCATTCGACCTGCTGCTCGCGCTGATCGAGCGGCGCGAGCGCGTCGTCGACAAGTCGGAATTGTTCGAGGCTGTGTGGCCGGGTCTCGTCGTCGAGGAAAACAACCTGCAAGTGCAGCTGAGCAGCATCCGCAAGCTGCTGGGGCGGAACGCCATCACGACCATACACGGCCGCGGCTACCGGTTTGTCGCGGCGCTCGAGGCCGACAGGGCCGAGAACGCGAGCGCCGGCCAGCAAACAACGACGAATCCTAACAATCTACCAAGGCTGCGAACCCGTTTCATCGGTCGCGAAAAGGCGCTCGACGATTGCGCGGGCCTGCTGCACGATTCGCGGCTCCTCACGCTATCCGGCATCGGCGGTTGCGGCAAGACGCGGCTGGCGCAGGAATTGGCGCAGCGTCAGCTAGTCGCATTCCCGGACGGTGTCTGGTTCGTCGACCTGGGGCCGCTGCAGGACGCGGAGCGTGTTCCGGCGACGGTCGCCGCGACGCTGGGAATCAAGGATGCGGTTGTGGCGCCGCTCGAGCGGCTCACCGACCACCTGAAATCGCGGCGGACGTTGGTGGTGCTGGACAGCTGCGAGCACGTGATCGATGCCGCCGTCGAATCGATCGACGCGCTTCTCGAAAAATGCAGCGCGCTCAAAGTCGTCGCGACCAGCCGCGAAGCGCTCGGCATGCAGGGCGAGCAGATTTTCATGGTGCGCTCGCTGTCGTTGCCCGCGACCACCGACGTCGATGAGATGCTGCAGTCCGAGGCGGTCCGCCTTTTCGTCGATCATGCGCGGCTTGCGCTGCCCGATTTCGCGGTGGACGAGCGCAACGCGGCCGCGATCGCCGAGATCTGTCGGCGGCTCGATGGCATCGCGCTCGCGATCGAGCTGGCTGCGGCGCGCGTGAAGGTCTTGACGGTTGACGAGATTCGCGCCCGCCTCGACGATCGTTTTCGTCTCTTGACCGGCGGCAACCGGGCGATGCCTCGTCACCAGACGCTGCATGCGACGATGCAATGGAGCCACGACCTTCTGACGGCACCGGAACGGCGGCTGTTTCGCCGCCTCGCGGTGTTCGCCGGCGGTTGCACGCTGACCGCCGCGACCGATGTCAGCGGCGACGCCACGGATGAGTACGACACGCTGGAGCGCCTGACGGCGTTGCACGACAAGTCGCTGCTGATCGTCGATCGCGACACGCAAGCGCAGCCGCGCTACCGGATGCTTGAGACGGTGCGTCAATATGCGGCGGAACGGCTGCACGAAGCTGGGGAGGGCGACGACATGCGTACCCGGCATCTGCTGCACTACGTCGCGCTTGCGGAACGCGCGGCGCCCGGCATGGAAGGGGCACGGCAGGGCGAGTGGTTCGGGACGTTGTGGCATGAGCAGGAAAACCTGCTTGCAGCGCATGCCTGGTGCGCGCATGCGGCGCATGGCGGCGCGCACGCGTTGCGGCTGGCGGCGTCGCTATGGCGGTATTGGCCTGCCACGGCGCAATACGCACTCGGCTACCGGCTCGCGGAGGCTGCGCTCGGCCTCGCGCGCGGCAGTGTCGAATGCGCTGACGGCGCCCTGGTGCTGTCCGCAATGTCTGTTTGCGCCATGCGGTTGGGCCAGTACGACGTTGCACACTCGTGTGCCGAGCGAAGCCTCGCGATTGCTCGCTCGCTCGACGATGTCGAATCGATTGCGCGAGCACTCTCGGCAGTCGGCTCTTCGCTTCACGCAAAGGGCGAACTTTTGCGCGCGATCGCTAGCTTCCAGGAGGCATGCGACCTGGCGCGAGCGGAGAACAAACCCAAATCTCTGGGTTACGCGCTCACTGGAATTGCGGAAGTCCATCGCGAGCTCGGCAACCTGGCAGAGGCCGAGCCATTCTACGAGGAATCGCTGACGCTGGCACGAATGCAAGAGAACGCGCGCGCGACGGCGATCGGGCTAGGTAATCTGGCGAGCCTCTGGATTATGAGCGGACAGCTGGATCGCGCACGGGCGGCTCTGCGCGAAAGCATGGGACTCAGGACAGCGACGAACAGCAAGGCAGTCGTCGAATGCCAACTGGATGTCGTGGCGGCGCTCGCGGCCGCGTCGGCACTGTCACACAGCGGCGGCGCGGTTCCATGGCGCGACGCTGACCCGGCTGCGTGAATCGGGATTCTGCCACGATCCGACCGACGAGGCGTTCATCACAGGCAGGATGGCGCGATCGCGCGAGACGATCGGCGCCGCCGCGTTCGATGCGGCCGAAGCCGAAGGCAAGGCGCTGAATTACGAGGAGGCGATGGCGGAGATGGATCAATGGCTGTCTGCAAATAGCAAAGGCTCAGGCGCGGCCTGACCAAAAGGGGTGTTGATACGACACCCCGATTCGGAGATCAGAACATCGTCGTGGATGTGCAGACTCAAGCACGCAGCCAGGAGGCGCTAACGCAGGCGCTCGCGCGCGCTCCGGACGTAAGCGCAGCGTAGCGGCGACCTACACCGTGCTTTTCACCGTGTTACCGAGCGCAGGTCCTTGAGTTCCGACCGCAGCCACTGGCCGCTCTCCACCGGAGCGCTGTTGCCGCATCTGACCAGATAGGGCTTGCCCGACATGCTGCTGCCCGACGCAGCCATCTCGATGAACTGCTCGGTGGTCTGCACCATTCCTCGGTCTTCGAAGTACTTGAGTTTCTGCAACAGATGCGATTTCGCCTCTGCCGCGGTATACCAACTGCCGTTGCGGTTGAATTCGCATCCCGAGGCCACCAGCCGCACCAGCAAGCCGTCGATCTCCGCCCTGGCCGCAGGAGACAAGGGCGCTGCGGTCGCCGCAATCGCAACGCAACCGATCAGCAACGACAGCAACATTCGGCTCACAAAGTTCCGCTCCTTCCGATGCCCGAAATGCGATGGCACCGCCTACAGCAGCCATTCGATGGGGAGGATCGACAGCAGCTCGACGCCCATGCGCGTGGACCAGTCGGTCTCGGGCTCGGTGTCGTAGCGCTTCTCGCCCGAGGCAGTTCGCTCGATCCATTCCAGGCTGTTGCCGTCAGCGGTCAGTCGTACCTCATACGCCAGA
This sequence comes from uncultured beta proteobacterium, assembly GCA_963724975.1. Lineage (GTDB taxonomy): Bacteria > Pseudomonadota > Gammaproteobacteria > Burkholderiales > Casimicrobiaceae > CAIWHR01. The sequence goes on from CAVRXB010000011.1 coordinate 560,096, forward strand.
AGCGGCACTTCGACATCGAAGAATCGGGTCAGACCCTGCGCGAGCGCCGGATTGCTGAGCACGAGACCCATTTCGGTGTTGAGCCGCGCCGAGCGCTGGTCGAAATTGAACGAGCCGACGAAGATCCGGCGGTTGTCGACAGCGAGCGTCTTGGCATGCAAGCCGGAGGAGGCGCCTGATCCGAACCGGTTGCGGAATTCGTGCGCGTCTTTCGTCGCGGTCGGCTTGATCTCATAGAGCCGGACACCGGCCTGGAGCAGGTCGCGGCGCCGTTTCCCGTAGCCCGAATGCACCGACTTCTCGTCGGACGCCGCGAGCGAGTTGGTGAGGATGCGTACGGTCACACCGCGTTTAGCCAGCGCCGCCAGCAGCTCGGTGCCGCCGTCGCCGGGCACGAAGTACGGCGAGACGATGTCGAGCATCTTTTCGGGACGGCCCATCTTGCGTACGAGCTCCGGGAAGAGCAGCACGTCCGTGCGCTCCGTGGTGTCGAGCGTCTTGGCCGGGTTGTCGTACACGACCTCGGCGGCCGCCCACTCGAGGGCTAGTTTCCGGTCCAGCAGCTCGCGCACCAGCGGCGTCGCGCGCACCGCCTCAAGATACGCGATCGATTCGGCGTCGACGCGGTTCGCCGCGAATTTGGCCTCGAGATTAGAGGTGCCGTCCGGCATTGGCGGGCCGACGAAACCCGACGCCGGGTAGGCAGAAATGCTGTTCCAGTAGACATCGAACTCCTTGGAAACCTCGGGCACCGCCGGTCCCACGGCGAGCACGTCCAGATCGGCGAACGTGAGACCGGTCCCGGCGCCGAAGTACTCGTCGGCGATGTTGCGCCCGCCTACGATCGTCGCCTGGTTGTCGGCGGTGAAAGACTTATTGTGCATGCGCCGGTTCACGCGGGTGAAATCGGTTGCGAAGTTGAGCACGCGGTTGTCGCGAATGACGACCGGGTTGTAGAGGCGCACCTCGATGTTCGGATGCGCGTCGAGCGCGGCAATGGTGGAATCGAGCCCCTTCGTATTGAGGTCGTCGAGCAGCAGGCGCACGCGCACCCCCCGCTCGGACGCCTGCCAGAGCGCCTGGAACAGCAGGTAGCCGACATGGTCGCCATTCCAGATGAAGTATTGTGCGTCGATCGACTTTTCTGCGGCGCCTGCGAGCAGGACGCGCGCGGCGAACGCATCGCGGGGGTCGGGCATCGCGTGGATGCCCGTCTCGCCGGTATTGGCAGCGACTGCGGGCACAATCGCGCGGCCAAGCCGAGTCTCCGCCGTGTTGGTGAGAGCAGTGGTCTCGACGCGATCCTTTGGTGGGGGCAGCGTGGCGCAGCCGGTAACAAGCACCACAAATGCGACCAGAACGTAGGACAAAACGGGTTTCATCTGAGCGTTACCGACAGGTGTCGCGAGGAACAGTTCCCGCGGAATCCCGCGCTACTTGGCGCGGTACTCGTCGCACAACATGCATCCTTGTGCCGGTACTGGTTGCGGCAATGCTCGATCTCGCTTGACGGTGTTCACGTGGTTGGCGTGCATTTGTCGTCGAAGAGTCCGTTCACGGCACTGCTGCGCGCCGACGATCAATGATACTACGCTGGGCGTCGATCGCAGTTCCGCCGGGGATGCCTCGCGCTTCCATTGGATCGCGGACTTCAGGCCTCCGAGCGCGAGTTTGCCTTGTCCGCTATTGCGATCGCACACGCAGCGGCGGACTCGCCGGAGTCCTACAGGGTCGTGCGCATCGACGCGAGTGGTTTGCGCGTGGGAGAATTCTCAACGGTGGAAGTCACGGGCGTGGACAGGCACGATTTGACCGCATGGCGAGTGTGTCCTAGTTTCTGGCTTCGCTGTTTATCCCGCTCTCTGCAGAGGCATCGTCATGTTCGACCAAACATTCGGCGCGCGCGCTTTGGCCGTGTTCGTGGTTGCGCTGCTCGCGGCATGTGGCAAGGAAGCGGCGCCGCCGTCGCGTCCGGTACCGGAAGTCAGCGTCATTAGTGTCGAGACACGTTCGATTCCGTATACCCCGGTGTTCGTAGCGCAGACCGAAAGTTCGCGCCAGGTCAACATCGTGGCGCGCGTCTCGGGCTTCCTCGACCGCATCGCCTATCAGGAGGGCGAGGTCGTCAAGCAAGGCCAGCTCATGTTCCAGCTCGACCCCAAGCCATTCCAGGCGCAGCTCAATGCCGCGCGGGGCGAGCTCGATTCGCAACAGGCGCGGCTCACGACCGCGGAAGTGACATATGGCCGCGTCAAGCCACTCGCCGAGCAGGACGCGTTGCCGCAGACCGATCTCGACCGCGCCAAGGGCGAGCTCGACGCCGCCAAGGCCGCGGTATTTTCCGCGCAGGCGAAAGTCGACGAGGCGAAGCTCAACCTGGGCTACGCGACGATCACTTCCCCTTTGACAGGCATTGCCAGCCGGGCGCTGCAGCGGCAGGGCGCATACGTGAATTCGCTCACCGACAGTGCGAACCTCACCTATGTCGCGGCGCTCGATCCGATCTGGGTGAATTTCAGCATCTCGCAGAACCAGATGGCGCGCTACAAGGAGCTGCAGGACAAGGGCCAGATGGTCCCGCCCAAGGGCGACAACTTCGATGTCGAGCTCATCATGCCCGGCGGCGCGATCTATCCGCAGCGCGGGAAGATCGGGTTCGCCGATCCGTCATTCAGCCAGGACACGGGCTCGTTCCTCGTGCGCGCGGTGATCCCCAATCCCAAGTCCGAACTGCGGCCCGGCATGTTCGTGACCGCACGCGTGTTAGGCGCGCTCCGCCCCAATGCGATCGTCGTCCCGCAGCTTGCCGTCCAGCAGGGCAGCAACGGTCATCTCGTCTACGTTGTCAACGCCAACGGGGTCGCCGAAATCCGGCCCGTGGTCGTGGGCGACTATTACGGAGACAACAACATCGTGATTCACCAGGGCCTTGCGAAGGGCGATCGGGTCGTCGTCGAAGGCGTGCTCAAAGTCGTGCCGGGTCAGCCGGTGACCGTCGTCGCCCCGGGCGCCACGCCGGCGGCCGAGGCGCCGGCCGCAAAGGCGCCCGCCGCCAAGAAGTAGCGACCCATGTTCACGCATTTCTTCATCGACCGGCCGATCCTGTCGTCGGTCATCTCGATCCTGTTCGTCCTCGCCGGGCTCGTGGCGATGTCGGTCGCGCCGATCGAGCAATACCCGGAAATGGCGCCACCGCTCGGTGAGCATCGGGACCGCGTACCCGGGGGCGACGGCGGAGGTGATCGCAAATCAGGTCGCGTCGCCGATCGAAGCCCAGCTCAATGGCGTCGACAACTTGCTGTATTTCTCGTCGACGAGCAGTTCGTCCGGCAACGTCTCGATCAACGTCGTGTTCAAGCCGGGCAGCGACCCCGACATCAATCAGGTCAACGTCCAGAATCGAGTGAGCCAGGCGCTGTCGCTGTTGCCGCAGACCGTGACGCAGCAAGGGGTCGCCGTTGAAAAGCAGTCGTCGTCGATCATGATGGTGCTGTCGATCTACTCGCCCGACGACCGCTACTCGTCGACGTACATCGACAACTACACGAACCTCTACGTTCTCGAGGAGCTGAAGCGCGTGCCCGGCGCGAACCGCGCGTCGGTGTTCGGCCTGCCCGATATCGCGATGCGCGTGTGGCTGCAGCCCGACCGCATGGCGCAGCTCGGCATCACGGTGCAGGACGTTTCCGCCGCGCTGCAAAGCCAGAACCAGACGTTCGGCATCGGCCAGATCGGCGGCCAGCCTTCAGTTCCGGGCACGCAACAGACGTTCGTGATCACCGCCCAGGGCCTGCTCACAAAGCCTGAGCAGTTCGAAGACATCATCGTGCGTGCGGGCAAGGAGGGCGTTGCGACGGTGCGCCTGCGCGATATCGGACGCGTCGAGCTCGACAAGCGCGATTACTCGATCGTCAGCCGGATGAACGGCAAGGTCGCGACCACGCTCGCGATCTATCAGCAGCCCGGCGCGAATGCGGTGGCGACCGCAACCGCGGTACGCAAGCGTCTCGCCGAGCTGAAGCAGCAGTTCCCGACCGGTCTCGACTACCGGATCGCGCTCGATACGAGCCTGTTCACGCTGAACTCGATCGAGAAGGTCGTGCACACCTTCTTCGAGGCGGTCGTGCTGGTCGTGCTCGTCGTGTTCGTGTTCCTGCAGTCGCTGCGGGCGACGATCATTCCGATCCTCGCGGTGCCGGTGTCGATCGTCGGCACGTTCGTCGGCATGCACCTTTTGGGCTTCTCGATCAACATGCTGACGATGTTCGGTCTGATTCTCGCGATCGGCCTCGTCGTCGACGACGCGATCGTCGTGGTCGAGAGCGTGGAGGCCAACATGGCCGCGAAGAGCCTCTCGCCGCTCGAGGCGGCCAAGCTCACGATGACGCAGATCGCGAGCGCGCTCATCTCCATCGTGCTCGTGCTGGTTGCGGTCTTCCTGCCGGTCGCCTTCCTGGGCGGGGTCACCGGCAAGCTCTACCAGCAGTTCGCGGTCACCATCGCGATCTCGATGGTGATCTCGGGAATCATGGCGCTGACGCTGTCGCCGGCGCTCGCCGCGATCATCCTGCGCGCGCACCACGGCGAGAAGAACCGCTTCTTCCGCGCCTTCGAGCGCGGCTTCGAGCGCCTGCGCAGCGGTTACGTAGGACTGGTCGCGCGCGCGATCCAGGGCTGGCCGTTCGCGCTCATCGTCTTCGGCGGCCATCGTCGCCGGCATCGTGCTCATGTTCCGCATCGCTGCCGTCGAGCTTCGTGCCGGACGAGGACCAGGGCTACTTCTTCGCGGCGATCATCGCGCCGGACACGGCGAACCTCGACGTCGTCGCCAAGCTCACCGAGCGCGTGCAGAAGATCGTTTCCGCCGATCCGGCGGTCCGGGACGTGGCGTCGGTCGCCGGCTACAGCCTGATCGACGGCCAGATCACCAACAACGGCGCGGTGATCTTCGCGTCGATGAAGCCCTTCGAGGAGCGCAAGGACGCTTCACTGCTGTCGTTCGCGGTCATCCCGCGCCTGAACGCGCAGTTCGCCGACATCAAGGAGGGCTTCGCGTTCGCCCTCAACCCGCCGTCGATTCCCGGCATGGGCACCACCGGTGGCTTCGAGTTCTATCTGCAGAATCGCGGCTCCGGCGACGCGCGCGCCACCGGCGCGGCGGTCGAGCAGTTCCTCGCCAAGGCGCGGCAGCGGCCCGAGCTCGCGGGGATCTCCACCACGTACACGGCGGCCACGCAGCAGCTGTTCGTCGACCTCGACCGCAGCAAGGCGGAGGCGCTTGGCGTCCCGGTGTCCGAGGCGTTCGCCACGATGCAGGCGTTTTTCGGCTCGCAGATCGCCGGCCAGTTCTCGGCGTTCTCGCGCGTGTGGTGGGTGATCCTGCAGGCCGACGCCAGCTATCGCATGCAGCCCTCGGATTTCGACAAGGTGTTCGTGCGATCCAAGAGCGGCGCCAACGTCCCGCTCGTCCGCGCTCATGACGACGCGCTACGTGGCCTCGCCCAAGCTCGTGACGCGGTTCAACGGCTTTCCGGCGGTGAAGATCACCGGCAGCCAGGCGCCCGGCTACAGCTCGGGCCAGGCGATCGCCGCGATGGAGGCCGTCGCGCGCGAGCTGCCGGGCGATTTCTCGTACGCGTGGTCAGGCCAGGCGCTGCAGGAGAAGGAATCGGGCAGCACGTCGAGCTCGGCGTTCGTGTTCGGGCTGATCCTCGTCTTCCTGCTCTTGGCCGCGCAATTCGAGAAGTGGACGCTGCCGATCGCCGTCGTGCTCACGATTCCGATCTCGGTGCTGGGCGCGCTCCTCCTCACCTGGCTCGTCGGACTCGAGAACGACGTCTACTTCCAGGTCGGCCTCGTCACGCTGGTCGGGCTGTCCGCGAAGAACGCGATCCTCATCTGCGAGGTGGCGATCGAGCACGTCCGCGAAGGGATGTCGGCGCGCGACGCTGCACTGGCGGCGGCCGGCGCCCGCTTGCGCGCAATCGTCATGACCTCGCTTGCGTTCGGCTTCGGCTGCGTGCCGCTGGCGATCGCGAGCGGCGCCGGCGCCAACAGCCTGCGCGCGATCGGTACCGGTGTGATCGGCGGCATCCTCGCGTCGATGATCGTCGCCGTCGTCTTCGCGCCTCTGTTCTTCTTCTTGCTGGAATCGCTGTCGCAGCGGGTCTCGGCGAAGCGTCCAGCGGCCGCACCCGCACCGCAGGAGAGTGACTAGGGTGAAGCATCCCACCACGCTCGCTGCGCTCGCTGGCCCCCAGCGGGGTTGGTCAGTCCTTTGGGACGGCCCTACGGGACTGGCGCCGCTTCGTCGCTACGCTGACGGCAGCCGCGCTCGCCGCGGGGTGCACGGTCGGTCCGGACTTCGTGAAGCCGGTCGTCGAATCTCCGCCCGCATGGCGCATCAGTTACACGCAGGCGGCCGACGTCGCCAATACCCGCTGGTGGGAGCAGTTCAACGATCCGGTGCTGACGAGCCTCATCGACTCCGCCTTGCGCGACAACCGCGACCTTGTGATCGCCGCGGCGCGCGTGGATGCGTTCCTTGGCCAGCTGGTGACGACGCGCAGCCAATTCTTTCCGCAGGTCAACTACAACCTCAACGCCAGTCGAAATCGGTCGACTGAAGTCGGAACCTCGCCTCTGCCGCCGGGCTCGGATCCGTACTACTCACTGTACCAAGGCGCGCTCGGCGCCGCGTGGCAGATCGATCTCTTCGGCCGGGTGCGGCGGCAGACCGAGGCCGCGCAGGCGCGCGTCTATGCCACCGAGCAGGGCCGCCGCGGCGTCGTGCTGTCGGTCGTCACCAGCATGGCGGCGAGCTACATCGTGCTGCGCGCGCTCGATCGTCAACTCGAGATCTCGCAGCAAACCGCGACTAACTACGCCAACACGCTGCGCATCTTCGAGCTGCGGCACGGCGGCGGCGTCGTGTCGAAGCTCGAGCTCGAGCAGGTGCAATCGCAATACCAGCAGGCGCTCGCCGCCATTCCGTCGCTCGAGCAGCGGATCGCCGCACAGGAAAACCTGATCGCGGTCCTGCAGGGCAGGAACCCGTATCCGATTCCGCGCGGGAAGAGCATCGACCAGCTGCTGCTCCCCGGCATTCCGGCCGACCTGCCGTCGTCGCTGCTCGAGCGTCGTCCCGACATCCTGCAAGCCGAGCAGGACCTCGTCGCCGCCAATGCCGACATCGGCGCCGCCCGCGCACTGTATTACCCGCAGCTCTCGCTCACGGGCTCGCTCGGATCGATCAGCGCCGCGTTCACCAATTTTCTCTCCGGGCCTTCGCTCGCCTGGACGGTCGCGGCCGGTCTCGCGGGGCCGCTGTTCACCGCAGGCTCCATCGCGGGACAGGTCGCGAGCGCGGAAGCCACGAGTGCCGCTGTGCTCGCAAGCTATCAGCAGACGGTCTTCAATGCATTCCGCGAGACCAACGACGCCTTGGTCGGCACCATCAAGAAGCGCCTGGAATCGACCGCGCAGGGGAAGCGCGTGGCGTCGCTGCGAGAGTACGCGCGCTTGTCTCGCGTGCGCTTCAACAACGGCTACGCGGGCTACCTCGAGGTGCTGTACGCCGAGAACGAGCTGTTCGCCGCGGAGCTTGCTTCCGTCCAATCCTACGCGGACGCGTACACGCAGCTCGTCGACGTCTACAAATCGATGGGCGGTGGCTGGATCGACCTTGCCGACCACGCGACGGCCGCCGGCAAGGATGCGCCGATCGTCGATCGCGCCGCCAATCAACCGCTTTTCTAACGCGCGTGACTTGGCGGCGTAGCCGCACATCAAGGCGAGGTGTTCGCATGCGCGCGTTGATTCTGCACCTGATCTCGCTTTCTGCTCCGGCAAAGTCTGCCGATCCGGTGCTGGCACCCACCGGCACGTCCGTGCAGCGTTCATCGCTCTGCTCTCAAACCTACGCTGTAAGGGCGAATCGACAGCGGTGCTACTTCACGGAATTACGTATCCACGCTGCAAACGCTTCATCGACCTGTGCGGCCGTCGTGGCTATCGCAAGCGTCTTGCGGAACGCGCGATCCGAGAACGCCGCGGCGACGAGCGCGAGCAGTTGCAAATGATCGTCGGTCGCGCCGTCCGCCGGCACCATGATGACCAGGATATTGGATACGGGCTTGCCGTCCGGCGCGGCGAAGTCGATGGGGTAGCGGGTGCGCATGAAGAGCGTCAACGGTCGCTCGATGCCGGCAATCCGGGCGTGCGGAATGGCAACGCGATGACCGAGCGCGGTGGAGCCCGCCTGTTCGCGCCGCACGAGCGCGCGGTAGACGGGGTCCGGCTCGATGTGATGCGCGCGACCGATATAGGCAGCCGCGAGCTCGAGCACACGGATACTGCTCTTCGCCTCGACGTCGAGCACGATCTCCTGCGGACGAAGCCACTCGGCACAACGGTGCGCCGATTCGTCGGGCGTGTTGGCCGTCCCGCGTCTCCCATGTACCAGCAGACGGCCGATCGAGCGTACCGCGTTCATGACCTTCTCCTATGGCAAGACATGAACGGAAGGCTACGCGGACATCCGTAAAGATGGCGTCGAGCTTGTGTCGTTGCGTGTAAAGGCAGCGTAAAGAACTCAGATGTCCAACCTGTAGCCGACCGCGGTCTCGGTCAGCAGGTACGTCGGCTGCGCCGGGTCGTCCTCGACTTTCTGCCGCAAGTGGCCCATGTGAACGCGAACGTAGTGATCGTGCTCGACGTAGGCGGGACCCCACACCTCGCGCAGGATCTGGCGGTGCGTGAGCACGCGGCCGGCGTTGTGGATCATGAGCGAGAGCAGGCGAAACTCGATGGGTGTGAGGTGCACGGGCGCGTCGCGCTTGCGCACGGTGCGGCGGGTGAGGTCCACTTCCACGTCGCCGAAGCGGAACACGGCGCCGGCCGAGGGCGCCGCGTTTCCGCCGCGGCGCTGCGCGACGCGCACGCGCGCCAGCAGCTCGCCGACCCCGAAAGGCTTGGTGAGGTAATCGTCCGCGCCGGCGTCGAGCGCTTCGATCTTGTCCGTCTCCTCCGCGCGTGCGGACAAGACGATGATCGGCACCGAGGACCACGTGCGGAAGTCGCGGATGAACTCCACGCCGTTGCCGTCGGGCAGGCCGAGGTCGAGAATGACGATATCGGGCTTGCGCGTACCGGCGTCGAGCAATCCCTGGCGAATCGTTTCGGCCTCGACGATCTGGAAGCCTTCCGCTTCCAGCGCGGTACGCACGAACCGCCGGATCTGGCGTTCGTCCTCAACCAGCAATGCCACCGGCGCGCTATCGCCCATGCTGTGCGGGTATCGGCGACGCCAACGCTTCGTCCGGCACCTCCGGTGGCGAACCGAGCGGCAGTGTAAAGGTAAAAACGGCTCCGCCGGACGCCACGTTTGCGGCCGAGATCCTCCCGCGGTGGGCCTCGACGATCGCGCGGCTGATGGCGAGGCCGAGACCGACGCCGGGCGTCGACGATTCGCTCACGCCGCGGGAGAATTTTTCGAAGATGGCTTCCTCTTGCCCCTTCGGTATGCCCGGTCCGGTGTCGCTCACGCGCACGACGAGGTCCTTGCCCGCGACCTCGGCGGACACGGCGATCGTTGCGTCGGCCGGCGTGTACTTGGCGGCGTTCTCGACGAGGTTGTAGAGGACGCGCTCGATGAGTGTCGCGTCGAACTCGACGAGCGGCAGGTCCGCGCGGCACGCGAACGTCGACGCGGCGCTGGCCGAGCGCGGTCTTGGCGGCAAGGAGCGCGCTGCCGACCACTTCCTCGATCGCCTGCCACTGCTTGCGCAGCTTGACCTGCCCGCTCTCGATGCGCGCCATGTCGAGCAGATTGTTGACGAGAGCGGCCATGCGCCGCGCCTCGTGCGCGATCGCGAGCGCGATGTCGAGCTGCTCGGTTGTGAGCTCCGGCTTGGTAAGCGTCAGCGTCTCTCCGAGGCCCTGCAGCGCGGCCAGCGGGGTGCGCAGGTCGTGCGAAAGCGTCGCTAGCAGCGAGTTGCGCAACCGCTCGGATTCCATGTGCAGCAGCGCCTGCTGCGCGACTTCCACGTAGTGCACGCGCTCGAGCGCGATGGCGGTGAGCGCCGCGAACGTGTCGAGGTGCCGGCGTTGCTCGGGCACCAGCATGAGCCGCGGGTTCTCGGGCTCGATGACGAGGACGCCGCGCGTGCGCATCGGGGCGCGCAGCGGCAGGTACAGCGAGGGATTGCCCGCGAGCGTATCGGTACCAGCACCCGCCGGCAACGACTTGTCGTAGGCCCACTGTGCGGCCCCGATATCGACCACTGGCTCGCCGTCGCGCGCGACGGAAGTCGGGATGCGGCCCTCGGGATCGGCCACGAGCACGGCGACCTTCGCCTGGAACGTGTTGGCGATGCTCTTCGTCGCCGCCTCGACCACGTCCTCGGTGAGGAGCAGGCTCGACATGTCGCGCGCGAATTGATAGAGCGTGCGCGCACGCTCCTCGCGATACGATGCGATGCGCGCCTGGTAGCGCAGGCCCGCGGTCATCTGCCCGATCACGAGCGCAACTACGAGCATTACGACGAACGTGAGGAGGTACTGAACGTCGCTGACCGCAAAGGAAAGCTTCGGCGGCACGAAGAAGAAGTCGAACGCGGCGACACTGACGAACGCCGCCAGTACGGCCGGTCCGCGGCCCCACCTCAGCGCGACGCCGACGACCGTGAGCAGGAACAGCATCACGATGTTGGCAAGATCGAACCACTGCGCGACGCCGGACGCGACAATGGTGGTGGCGACGCAGGCAAGAAATGCCCACAGATAGCGCACGCGCTTCTCGGTGGCGCGGGGATCCGGCTCGTCGATGCGCACGAGCAGACGCAACGGGCGGTACGCGGCCTACCTCGATCAGGTCGACGTCGGGCGCCAGCTCGCCGATCCGTGCCACCACGCTCCGATTCCACGGCCGCCACGGCGTGCGGAACGCGCGGCCGACGAGCACCTTCGAGCAGTTGTGCTCGCGCGCGTATTGCACGATCTGCGCAGCGGGATCGCCGCCTGCGAGGATCGCGGTCGTAGCCCCGAAGTCCTGCGCGAGCTTGACCGCGAGAAGAATTCTCTGCCGTTCGATGGTCGGCAACCGCTGCAGCGACGGCGTCTCGACGTAGACCGCCGTCCATTCGATGCCGAGCTGTCCTGCGAGCCTTGCCGCGTTGCGCACGACGTTCTCGTCGCCCGGATCGGGGCCGATGCAGCACAGCAGCGAATCCTCGGTCTTCCAGACGCGCTCGATCGCCTTGTCGGTGCGATACGTTCGCACGTCGTCTTCGACGCGGTCGGCGGTGCGGCGAAGCGCGAGCTCGCGCAGCGCCATCAGGTTGCCCTTGCGGAAGAAGTTCGTCGCCGCCCGCTCGATCTGCTCGGGCACGTACACCTTGCCTGCCGCCAGCCGTGCGAGCAGATCGTCGGCCGACACGTCGACCATCACGACCTCGTCCGCCTGGTCGAAGAACGCATCGGGCACGGTCTCCCACACGTTGACGCCCGTGATGCCGCCTACGACGTCGTTCAGGCTCTCGATGTGCTGCACGTTGAGCGTGCTGAACACGTCGATACCGGCGGCCAGCAGCTCGTCGATGTCCTGCCACCGCTTGGGATGACGCGACCCTGGAACGTTGGTGTGCGCGAGCTCGTCGACGAGGATCAGCGCGGGCCGGCGGGCGAGGGCGGCGTCGAGGTCGAACTCGGGCAGCTTGTTGCCCTGATAGTCGAGCATCTTTCGGGGAAGAACCGGAAGCCCCGCGAGCAACGCCTCGGTTTCCTTGCGGCCGTGCGTCTCGAGGAGGCCTACCACGACGTCCTTGCCCTCGTCGCGCAGCGCGCGCGCCGCGGTGAGCATCGCGTAGGTCTTGCCAACCCCTGCGGAAGCGCCGAAATAAATGCGAAGGCGGCCGCGAAGTGCGGCCGCGTCCTGAGCCTTGACCTGCGCAAGGAGCTCGTCGGGATCCGGCCGGTCTGAGTTCACCGCCAAGAGTATTGCGCTACTTCGGTGGGCGGTCCAGTGCGAGGTTCAGCAGCACGACGTTGACCCGCGGCTCGCCGAGGACGCCGAACGTGCGCCCCTCGGTGTTCTGCTCGAGAAGCACGCGCAAGGCGTCGGGTGACATGTTACGAGCTTTCGCCACGCGTGCCAGCTGGTACTCGGCCGCGGCCAGGCTGATGTGCGGATCGAGGCCACTCGCGGACGCCGTGACGAGATCGGTCGGCACCGGCGCTGTGTTCCCAGGATCGGCCTCGCGCAGCGCCTTGATGCGAGCTTCGACGGCCTCGCCCAGTGCGGGATTGCGCGGGCCCTGATTCGAGCCCGACGACGCGGCGCCATTGTAGGGCTGCGGGGACGTGGCCGAAGGGCGGCTCCAGAAGTATTTCGGATCGTCGAAGGGTTGACCGATCAGCGCCGACGCGACCGTCTTGCCGTTCTGGGGGAACAGGCTTCCGTTGGCCGCGCTCGGGAACACCAGTTGCGCGATGCCCCATGTCAGGAGCGGATAGGCGACGCCGGTTAGCACGGTCATCGCGACCAGCATGCGAAGCGACGGAAGAAGGAAAGTAAACATGTGGAGATTCCTACGCCAGGTTCATCGCCACGAGCAGGACGTCGATGGCCTTGATGCCGACGAACGGCAGCAGGATGCCGCCGACGCCGTAAATCAGCATGTTCGTTCGCAGCACCTGCGCCGCGCCCAAGGCGCGGTACTTGACGCCCCGCAGCGCGAGCGGGATGAGCGCGGGGATGATCAAGGCATTGAAGATCACCGCGGACAGAATGGCGCTCTGCGGCGTGGCGAGGTGCATCACATTCAGCGCGTCGAGCACGGGATACGTGCTCGCGAAGGCCGCGGGGATGATCGCGAAGTACTTGGCCACGTCATTAGCGATTGAAAACGTCGTCAGCGCACCGCGCGTCATAAGGAGCTGCTTGCCGATCTCGACGATCTCGATGAGCTTGGTCGGGTTCGAGTCGAGGTCGACCATGTTGCCCGCTTCCTTGGCCGCTTGCGTCCCGCTGTTCATCACGACCGCGACGTCCGCCTGCGCGAGCGCCGGCGCGTCGTTGGTGCCGTCGCCAGTCATCGCGACGAGCTTGCCGTCGGACTGGATTTGCCGGATGAGCTTGAGCTTCGCCTCCGGGGTCACCTCGGCGAGGAAGTCGTCGACGCCGGCCTCGGCAGCGATGGACGCCGCCGTGAGCTTGTTGTCGCCGGTGATCATCACGGTCTTGATGCCCATGCGGCGCAGCTCGGCGAAGCGCTCCTTGATCTTCGTCTTGACGATGTCTTTCAGCTCGATGACGCCCAGCACGTGTTTGCCTTCGGCGACAACGAGCGGCGTGGCGCCGCGCCGCGCCACTTCCTCCACCCGAGCCACGACTTCGTGTTCTACATGGCCGCCCTGCAACGTCACCCAGTCGCGGATCGCATCGAGCGCACCCTTGCGCAATTCCCGGCCGCGGTACGTGACGCCGCTCATGCGCGTCTGCGCGGAAAACGGGATGATCGTGAACTGGCCGGGCTCAAGCGGCGGAGGCGTGAGTCCGAACGTGCGCTTGGCGAGCACGACGATGCTCTTGCCCTCCGGCGTTTCGTCACCGAGCGAGGAGAGGAGAGTGGCTTCCGCCAGAACTTGCTCCGTTACCCCTGCCACGGCGTGCAGCGACGACGCCTGGCGGTTGCCGAAGGTGATCGTTCCTGTCTTGTCGAGCAGGAGCACGTCGCAATCGCCGGCCGCTTCCACCGCGCGGCCGGACGTCGCGATAACGTTCGCACGCATCATTCGACCCATGCCGGCGACGCCGATGGCGGACAGGAGCCCGCCGATCGTCGTGGGAATCAGGCAGACGAGCAGCGCCACCAGCACGGTGATGGAGACGGGCGTGCCCGACTTCGCGACATCCACGCTGTAGATCGAATACGGCAGCAGCGTGACCGTCGCCAGCAGGAACACGAGCGTCATGGCGACGAGCAGGATCATCAGCGCGATCTCGTTGGGCGTCTTCTGCCGCTTCGCACCCTCCACCATGCCGATCATCCGGTCGAGAAACGCCTCGCCCGGGTTGACGTTGATACGCACGATGATCCAGTCGGACAGCACGACGGTGCCGCCGGTGACGGAGTTGAAATCGCTGCCGGCGGCGCGGATGACAGGCGCGCTCTCGCCGGTCACGGCGCTCTCGTTGATCGAGGCCGCGCCCACGATGACCTCACCGTCACCGGGCACGAGGTCGCCCTGCTCGACCAGCACGATGTCGCCTTTGTGCAGCTGGCTCGACGGCGTGGCCGTCGTCGGCAGGCCACGCTCGGGGCGCGCGAGCTTCTTCGCGACCGTATCTTTGCGCGCTGTCTTGAGCGAGGCGGCCTGCGCTTTGCTGCGGCCTTCCGCAATGGCTTCGGCGAAGTTGGCGAAGATGAGCGTCGCCCAAAGCCAGATGGTGACTGCGAGGATGAAGCCGGCGGGGGCTTCACCTTGGCTTACCACGGCTTGGATCCACAGGATGGTCGTCAGGATGCTGCCGATGTAGACGACGAACATCACCGGGTTGCGCCACTGGTAGCGCGGCGTCATGCGCACGAAGCTGTCGATCAGCGCGTGCTTCATGAGGTCCCGGTTGAGGAACCACGAGAGTGCGCTTTGCTTGGCGGCCAGAGTAGCCATGTTCATGCCTTGGGTTCGAGTTGTGACGTCATTGCGCGTTGAACAGCAGCAGGTGCTCGACGACGGGGCCGAGCGCCAGTGCGGGAACGAAAGTGAGCGCACCGACCGTGATCACGGTGCCGATCAGCACGACGATGAATAGCGGCGTGTGCGTCGGCAGCGTGCCTCCGGAAGGTGGCACATGCTTCGCCGCGGCGAGCGCGCCGGCGAGCGCGAGCACGGGAATGGCAAGCCAGTACCGCGCAAACAGCATGCAGATGCCGAGCGCCGTGTTGTAGAACGGCGTGTTGGCGGAAAGACCCGCAAAGGCGCTGCCATTGTTGTTGCTGGCTGAGGAGAACGCGTACAGGATCTCGGAGAAGCCGTGCTCGGCGGGATTGGCCACGCCCGCCTTACCGGCATCGACGAGGACGCCGATTGCGGTTCCGCACAGCACGAGGAACGGCGGGATGAGGATCGCGATCGAGGCCATCTTGATCTCGAATGCGCCGATCTTCTTGCCGAGGTACTCCGGCGTGCGGCCGACCATGAGGCCCGCAACGAATACCGCGATGATCGCGAAAACGATCATCCCGTAGAGTCCCGAGCCGACCCCGCCGTAGACGACCTCGCCGAGCTGGATGAGCCACATCGGGATCATCCCGGCGAGCGGCATCATCGAGTCGTGCATGGAGTTCACGGAGCCGTTCGACGCCGAGGTCGTCGCCACTGCCCACAGCACGGAATTGGGGACGCCGAAACGGACCTCCTTGCCTTCCATGCTGCCGCCGGGATTGGTAGCGGTTGCGACCTGATCGACGCCGGCCTTGGTGAGTACCGGGTTGCCGGGCGCTTCGAGCGCATACGCCGAAACGAGCAATGCGACGAACATGATCGTCATCGCCGCGAGCAACGCCCATCCTTGCCGCGTGTCGCCGATCATCTTGCCGAACGTGTAGCAGAGCGCGGCCGGGATGAGCAGGATCGCAAGCATCTCGAGGAAGTTCGAGAACGGCGTAGGATTCTCGAACGGATGCGCCGAGTTGACGTTGAAGAAACCACCGCCATTGGTGCCGAGCTGCTTGATGGCGATCTGCGACGCGGCCGGCCCGAGCGGAATGGTCTGCTCGGTGGCGGTCGCCTTCTCGGTCACAGGGTTGCCCTTGTCGTCCTTCAGCGGTTGTCCGTCGGGCCCGTTCTTGGGCGCGTCGTACGTGACGGGCTGCACGAGCGTCACGGTCGCGTATTTGTCGAACGTCTGCACGACGCCCTGGCTCACGAGCAACAGCGCAAGCACGAGCGACAACGGCAGCAGGATATAGACGGTCGAGCGCACGAGATCGAACCAGAAATTGCCGATGGCGTTGACCTGCCTGCGCGTGAAGCCGCGGATCAGCGCGACCAGCACCGCCATGCCGGATGCGGCTGAGACGAAGTTCTGCACGCCGAGGCCGACCATCTGCGTGAGATAGCTCATCGTGCTTTCGCCGCCGTAGCCCTGCCAGTTGGTGTTGGTCGCGAAGCTCGTCGCCGTGTTGAACGACGAATCGGGACTCACCGCCGCCATGTCCTGCGGATTGAGCGGCAGCCAGATCTGCAGGCGCTGCAGCGCGTACACGGCGAGCGCGCCGAGTAGATTGAACCACAGCATCGCGAGCGCGTAGTCGATCCACGTCATCTCGCGCGCGGGATCGACGCCGGCGCCGCGGTAGATAAGCTGCTCCAGCCAACCCCCGAGGCGTTGCGCGCGGACAGCGCGGCCCTCGTAGACCGCGGCCATGTAGCTGCCGAGCGGCTTCGCGAGCAGCAGCAGGACGACGACATAGAGGGCGAGTTGCAACCAGCCTGAGGTTGTCATTGCACGGTCCCAATCATTCGAATTTCTCCGGTTTGAATAACGCGATCACGAGGTAAACGAATACCACGATCGTGGCGATGCCGCTCAACCAATAGACCCAGTTCATGGCCGGCTGCCTCCCGACAAGAGGTTGGCGCAGAAGCGCACCAAGCCCACCGAGGCCGCGAAGAACGCGACGATCAGGGCAACGTAGACGATATCCATCATGGCGAACGCTCCTGCGAGTACGTAATTGCCATTGTCACCGTGTCCGGGACGCCATTGTTGAGAGAGGTCAAGAGCTTGTCAAAACGTCTTCTGGACGTAGGCAACGAACTGGTTTGCCGACGTGTTATTGCCGAAGCGGTTGGTGTACGCTGCGCTCTCGGCATCGGTGCCGGTGCCGAAGATGCCGGCCGTCACCCCCCAGATCTCGGTTGAGACGCCGACTTTCCAATCGCCGTAGTCGTAAAAGCCGTTGTTCTTGAACCTCTGCTTGCCGACGTGACCAAATATGGTCACCTTGCCGATTACGTCGTTGACTTTATCGACGATGTCATACGTCCCGTTGAGCTCCCAGTAATCGGAGCCGCGCGAGTCCGGGAAGCCGAACGTCTTGTTGTCGGCGCTGTAGCTGTATTTGCCAGTGAACCATTTCCACGTGAGCGCAGCGTAGACCTCAGTCGTGTTGGGTTTCGTGTAGCCGGACGGGTAGGTGCCTGGATACCAGTAATAGAGAACGCCGAGGTCGAGGACAAAGTCGGCGGGCAGGGACCACTTGTAGCCGCCGTAGAAGTCCCATTCGAGCGAGGCGGAGACGTCGGGATTGCCGTCCGACAGCCAAGAGATGTTCGACGCCCAGGTGCCGACGTAGAACCCGCTCTTGTGGCCAAGGTCGAAGCCGCCCTGCAGCGCGGGCTTCTCGTCGGTCTGCGAAATGCCGCGGAACACGTATTGGCTGTACAAGCCAACGTTGCCCGTGAATGTCCAGTTCGGTTCGGGGCCCGGCGCAGCAGCGGCGGGCGGCGAGGTTTGGGCCAACGCGCTTCCTGCGAGCAGCGCGACTACGGCAGCGGCCACAAGCGATGAACGGAGGCGAAGAGTTTTCGTCATCTAGGCCGCCCGCCGCGGGGCGTGCGGAGACCTTACACTTTCACCGCGCAGAAGCGCGCTGCTGGCGTTGGCCTTCCGGAGCCCGAACGTGTTCGCGTCCTGATCGACCATGCCTTCCGTATCCGACGGCTGCTTACGCCGCGGCCAGCTGCCCATGAGGATGCTGACGCAAAGCAACAGGACCAATATCAGCAAGAGCGCGAGCTCTCGCATGACGAGCCAATCTTGATAGCTGTACATGTGATGCCTCTTTAGCTTCGAGACGGAAACTTTAGGGCGATCACAGTAAAAACGGGATCAAGCTTTCCGACGGCCGTGTAAAGAATGTGTAAAGACGCCGAGGGTGGACGCCGGAGCTCACGGATGGGTCCGAGAGCGTCAATACGACAGTGCTGGGCAGAGCGCTCGGCACGCGTCGCCATGACTTGCTTTCGACCCTGCGCTGCCAAGCTCTGGAGGCAACGGTCTAGCGTGGGTTATCTACGACGGGATTCGAGGTCATACGTTCGCCCGACGAGTTGGGTCGGCGACGTTGCTAATGATGACAGCCGGACCGCTGTACGCAGGGCACTCGTTGACCGAAGCCTTCGGAGTCTGCGTGTCCAAATCGAACTTCGAAGGCGCAACGACCTCCGGCGGGGCTAGCCGGTACTGTCTGAGCTTGGTCTATTTGAGACCATCTAACGGCATGGGTAGAGCCCTATCTGGTTTGTCTCGCGCGAGCGCGGAATAGTGCACTCGCCCGCGTCGAGTACTCGGCGGTGTAAACCGTCCTCACTCTAGAATTAACCGCGAACGAAGTGTAGGCGCTTGACGTTTCGACAGCGCATGGTAGCGTTTGCTACATCGCATCTAGTGTCGATCCGGCCGTGTTCCAGTGGAAGCCGACATCTCTCCCTCGGCCGCGGTCGACCGTGACTTGCTGTGTCTTTCTGATCCCGTCGGATTCGGCAATCACGGTATACCTGCCCGCGGGCAACCTTATGTAGAGCATCGGCCCCGCATCGCGCAGTGCGAAGACGGGATTGCCCCGTTCATCAACAATCGCCAAGGGAATATTCGCTGTAAATACGTTTTGCGGACCTTCGGCGAAGATAAGACGCAGTGGAAATTCGGCGGCTCTGGCGCGCATTGCATCGGCTTCGTCTTCGCCGATTCCACCATTGACGTAGATCGGATTATCCGTTTGGACGCTAATAACTGTCTGTGCGCCGACAGCAATCGGACTTGCGGCAAGGGCCGCGCCGACAAGCGTGATCAAGAGGGGCTTCGATGCACTCACGAGCACTCCTTTCTTCGGTGAAAAGACCGGTCAAACAAGGCATGATCCGGTGTTCATTCGGCAGGACGGCGGCGCAAAGGTTCGGCCAATGCAGCGGAAGTCCTTGATCGTTGTCATACTCGTTCTCTCATCCCCATTGGACTTGAGGTTCCCGCCAAAGTAGGACTTAGGATGACACTATGAAATCGCTGGGCAGAAAACCGGAGGGTGCGCGCCTCGAACGCATCAAGGCTTCGCCGCTATGGGCCGGCGAGGGGTTTCGTAACCGTCACCCGATCATCGCTGGCCTGCGCGACCCCAATGCCCCCATGCCGACGATCGGCGAATTCGTCTGCGGCGGCGAGCGTCGGGTGCCGCCCGCGCCTTTGCCCTCACTCAATCCGCTCGAAGCCTGGAGTCGACCACCATCAAGCGGACTGCGCGCCACCTGGCTCGGACACTCGACGTTGCTGATCGAAATCGACGGCCTTCGCGTGCTCACCGATCCGGTGTGGGGACCCCGCGCATCGCCTTCGCGGCTCTTCGGCCCCAAGCGCTTCCAGCCGGTGCCGGTGCCGCTTCGCGCTGTGCAGCCCATCGACGTCGTCGTCATATCGCACGATCACTACGATCATCTCGACTACCCGACCATCCGCGCACTTGCAAAGCGCGACGTTCCATTCGTGACGTCGCTCGGCGTCGGCGCGCACCTCGAAGCCTGGGGCGTGCAATCCGAGCGTATCGTCGAGCTTGACTGGTGGGAAGCCTATACGCTGCCGAATACCGGCCTTAGCGTGACCGCAGCGCCCTCGCAGCACTTTTCGGGGCGTGCCATCAAAGATCGGAACGCGACCTTGTGGTCCTCGCTCGTCATTCGCTCGGAGCGCCACGCGGTCTTCTTCAGCGGCGACACGGGGCTCACCACCGAATATCGGACGATCCGCGAACGGCTCGGGCCGTTCGATCTCGTCATGCTCGAGGTCGGCGCGTTCCATCCCGCCTGGGGCGACATTCACCTCGGGCCGGACAATGCGCTGAAGGCGCTGGCGCTGCTCGGCGGCGGCCCTTTTCTGCCCATCCATTGGGGGACGTTCAGCCTCGGAATGCACCCGTGGGATCAGCCTGCGGAATCGTTGCTTAAGCTCGCGCCGCAAGCGGGCGCGCATCTCGTGATGCCTCGGCTCGGCGAACCAGTCGAACCGGCGCACGCGGAAATTGCGAAACCGTGGTGGCGCGCCGTCGATGCATCGCACGGCGACGAGCTGCGAGGCGATCCCTCTGCCATCAAGTTGCCGAAATCGGTGCCTTGGCCGCTGGACTGAACATGACATCCGTTGCTTCGTTCCCATGCGCGAAGGCGGTCGTCGCCGCGACGCCGCAGGTCACGGCCTGCGACAAGAAAGCAGAACCGGGGATTCTCGCGGCGACGATTCTCGCGTCCAGCATGGCGTTCATCGACGGCACCGTCGTCAATGTCGCGTTGCCGGCGGTGCAGCAGTCGCTGGACGCAACACTTGCCGACGGACAGTGGGTTATCGAAGCTTATGAGTTGATGCTCGCTGCGCTGCTGCTGGTCGGCGGCGTGGCGGGCGACCGTTTCGGTCGCCGTCGCGTGTTCGCGATCGGCGTCGTCGTATTCACCGCCGCGTCGATTGCCTGCGGTTTGTCGAACAGTGTCGTGATGTTGATTGTCGCCCGCGGTGTGCAGGGGATCGGCGGCGCAATGCTGATACCGGGCAGTCTCGCTCTTATCAGCGCGTCGTTCGACAAGGAGCGGCGCGGCCGCGCCATCGGCACCTGGTCGGGATTTACCGCAATCACGACGGCATTCGGCCCCGTGTTGGGCGGCTTTCTCATCGATTACGGCTCGTGGCGCTATGCGTTTTTTCTGAACGTTCCCCTTTCCGTTGCCGTGCTTGTTTTGACCTTCCGCTACGTTCCGGAAAGCCGCGGCGCGTCGCGGCGCGATAGCCTCGACTGGCCGGGTGCCGCATTGGCCACCCTCAGTTTGGGCGGCATTGTCTATGCGCTGATCGAAGCGCAAATCGCCGGCTGGGGCAATACCGCTGTGATGGTGTCGCTGCGCGATCGGACTGCTCGCGCTCCCTGCATTCATCTTCGTCGAATTGCGACAACCCGCGCCGATGCTACCGCTCCATCTATTTCGTTCGCGCGACTTCGCCGGTGCGAATCTGTTGACGCTTCTGCTCTACGCGGCGCTCGCAGGAAGCCTCTTTTTCCTGCCGCTTAATCTTATCCAGGTACAGGGTTACTCGACGGCCGCAGCGGGAGCGGCGTTGCTCCCCTTCGTGCTTCTGATGTTCGTGCTGTCGCGTTGGGCGGGCGGGCTGGTCGAACGCTACGGCGCGAAGTTGCCGCTGGTCGTCGGGCCCACGATTGCTGCGTGCGGGTTCGCGTTGTTCGCGCTGCCCGGGATCGGCGACAGTTACTGGACTACTTTTTTTCCGGCGGCGCTCGTGCTGGGCCTCGGAATGACGTTGACTGTTGCGCCCGCTGACGACGACGGTCATGCAAAGCGTGGTCGCAAATGCGGTCGGCACCGCCTCGGGGATCAATAACGCAGTCTCGAGCGTCGCGGGGTTGTTGGCTATCGCGAGCTTCGGAATGGTGATGTCGAGCACTTTCAATGCCGAGCTGCACGAACGGCTGCTGGCGGCGGAGCCTTCCGCCGACGATTGCGCAAGCAGTGGAGTCGCAACGCGCAAAGCTGGCGGCGATCGAGCCCGAGTCGAACACTCGGCCGGAGACGAGAGTTGCCGTACGACGCGCTGTCGCCGAGTCCTTCATTCCGGGATTTCGCCGCATCATGCTGATCGCGGCGCTCCTCGCGCTCGCCAGCGCCGCCAGTGCGTGGCTCATGATCGGCGACGCGAGACGCGCGGCCCATACAACCTGACTCCCACCCGTCGCGCAACAGCTGGCGACGCGTCTGCAGCTTGTTCGAATGCACGACAAGGTGAGCGAGCACGCGAGGTGTATGCTTCTCAGCACATGAGCATCGTCGACAGTGCGCACCCCATAAGTGCGGCGGATGCGGTCAAACCGGTCACAAGACAGGCGACGTGGGGTTTGACGCTGCTGGCGCTTGGCGTGGTCTACGGCGACATCGGTACCAGTCCTTTGTATGCCGCGCGGGAGACGTTCAATCCCGACCACGGCATTCCCTTCACGCAGGCGAACATCCTCGGCGGCATCTCGGCGATCTTCTGGGCGTTGATGGTCGTCGTATCGCTCAAGTACGTCACGCTCGTGCTTCGGGCCGACAACCGCGGCGAAGGCGGCATCATGGCGCTGCTGGCGCTCGCGGCGAGGTCGGTGGGCGCTCGTCCACGTATGGTGACCGTTCTGCGCACGATCGGCGTGTTCGGCGCCGCATTGTTCTACGGCGATGCCGTGTTGACGCCGGCGATCTCGGTGCTATCTGCGGTCGAAGGACTCGAAGTCGGAACCCCGGCCTTCAAGCCTTATGTCATCCCGATCGCCGTTGGCGTCCTCGTTGCATTGTTTGCCATCCAGCGCCACGGAACGGGAACCGTGGGCAAGCTGTTCGGGCCCATTTGCGCACTTTGGTTCGCCTCGCTTGCGGTCGACGGCATCTGGAACATCGCGAAAGCACCGGTCATTCTGGAAGCGCTCAATCCCGTCTACGCGCTGCGCTTTGCGACTTCCCATGGCGTCGCATCCTTCCTCGTGCTGGGCTCGGTGCTGCTCGCAATCACCGGAGCCGAAGCGCTGTACGCCGACATGGGCCATTTCGGCAAGCGCGCCATACGCGTCGCGTGGTTCGGCCTGGTCGGCGCCGGCACTCGTCTTGAACTACTTCGGTCAGGGCGCGCTGCTGATTTCGCAGCCGTCGGCGCTACAGAATCCATTTTTTCTCGCCTACCCGGAATGGGCGCTCTATCCCATGGTCGGGCTCGCGACGGCGGCGACGGTGATTGCATCGCAGGCGACGATCTCGGGCGCCTATTCGATGACGCAGCAGGCGATCCAGCTCGGCTATCTTCCGCGTCTCGCGATTCAACACACTTCCGCCAGCACGATGGGGCAGATCTACATTCCTGCGGTGAACTGGATATTGCTCGCTGTGGTGATCATCGCCGTCATCGGATTTGGCTCTTCGTCGCGGCTTGCGAGCGCGTACGGCGTCGCGGTGATGGGCACGATGCTGATCACGACTCTTCTGACCTTCTTCGTGATCCGCTACGACTGTCGCTACCCGCTGCTGTTTTGCGTGCGCGATCACGAGCTTCTTTGCTGCCGTCGACGCTACCTTTCTTGCGGCGGCGTTGCACAAGCTGTTCGAGGGCGGCTGGATGCCGCTTGCGTTGGCGACGGTCATGTTCTCGATCATGGTCACATGGCGACGCGGACGGGAATTGCTGGTGGAGCAACTGCGCGAGTCTTCGGTTCCGCTCGTGGCATTTCTCGAGTCGCTGTACGAGACACCGCCCGTCGTTGTACCGGGCACCGCCGTCTTTTGCACGTCGACACCCGATGTGACGCCGCACGCGTTGCTGCACAGTCTCAAGCACTACAAGGTGCTGCACGAATGCAACATATTCCTCAATGTCGAGTTTCACGACCGTGCCGTGGCTGAAGAAGACATCCCGGGTCGCCTGCGAAAATCTTGGCAACGGATGCTGGCGCGTTGTCGTGCACTGCGGCTTCATGGACCTTCCCGACGTCGTCCGAGGCGCTCGAGCTTTGCAGCGCCCATGGAATCGAGGTCGATCCGATGCAGGTGTCCTATTTTCTGTCGCGCGAGAAGATCGTCCCGGGCATGCGCGGCCAGGGCATGGCGCGGTGGCGGGATCGCCTGTTCGCAGCCATGGCGCGAAACGCGGGCAGCACCAGCGATTTCTTCAACATCCCGACCAACCGCGTGGTCGAGCTCGGAACGCGGATCGAGATCTGAGGTTCACGAGCGCGACATCGGAGGGCGGCGCGCGCCGGTAAGTCTTTGGCGGATCGAACCGCACTTGAGCCCTGAATGTCGTTGCGTTAATATAGGCGCGCATCTTCCGGGGATGCAGGCAGACTCCCCGGTTTCCAAGACGCTCACTGCGTCCAAGCTCTGCTCTGACCATGGGAATTCGTCTATGGAAGGAGTACTTGGGATGGACGCACCGGCGAGAATCCCCGCGATTGGATCGACGTCACAGCGTGACGTCGCGCGTTACGTGACGAGCCGGCGAGTGCCGCGATGATAGCGTCGCCGCAGCCCGCCTTGCTTTTGACACGCCGCGAAATCGCCGCACTGATGACTCCCCAGGACTACCTTGCTGCGGTCGAAGCGGGGTTTCGTTGCTACGCGAACGGAAATGCCGGCGTTTCGATACCGATGCACATCGCGGTCCCCAACGGAGTCTTCCATGCCAAGGGCGCGCACGCGGTGCTCGATCGCGCTTACGTGGCCGTCAAGTTGAATGGAAATTTCCCCGCCAACCCGCAGCGCAGCAGCTTGCCGACGATTCAGGGCGTCGTTGTGCTGTGCGATGCGACGGATGGATCGGTGCTTGAGCGTGATGGATGCCATCGAAATTACGCTGCGACGAACGGCTGCCGCGAGCGCGCTTGCGGCGCGATACCTCGCGCGCAGAGACGCCGACTGCGTGGCGATCTGTGGCTGCGGCGTGCAGGGACGCGCGCAGCTCGCCGCCTTGGTCGAAGTCCTGCCTCTCAAGCAAGCTCTGGTGTGGGATGTTGACGTGGAGAAGGCGCGCGAATTCGCCCGGAGCATGCGCGCAGCGCTCGATATCGATGTTACCGCGGTCCCGGAATCCGGACGACGCAACTCGACAGAGCGATGTCATCGTGACAGCGACGACCGCGCGCGTCCCGTTTCTCACGATCGACATGGTGACGCCCGGCGCCTTCGTCGCTGCGGTGGGCGCCGATAGCCCAGAAAAAAGCGAGCTCGCACCTCGAGTTGATGGCTGCAGCGACCATCGTCGTCGATGTCCTGGCGCAGTGTGCGACCATGGGCGATCTGCACCATGCGATCGAGGCGGGGCAGGTCGCGCTGACCGATGTCCATGCGGAGGTCGCCGATCTTGTTGTCGAACGCAGGCCGGGGCGTAGCCGTCCAGATGAAATCACGGTGTTCGATTCCACCGGCACCGCGCTGCAGGACGTTGCCAGCGCCGCCTCGATTTATGAGCGCGCGATCGCGGGTAAAGTAGGTTCATCGATCAACTTCGGCGTTCTCTAGACGCCACACAGCGGGGTTTCCATGCACGAATTCCTGACCTCAGACCGTAGTGGTGCCATTCCGATCATCCCCGTCCGCGCGGCGAACCTTGCGGCCTGGCTCGATGCGCAGCCGCAATCGCGCGAGTGGCTCTCGCGGACCGGATTCAAGGCAAAGCCCGGCACGTTTGCCTTCCTGCCCGGCCGAGACGGCAAGCCCGAGTCGATCGTTGCCGCGCCCGCCGAAGCTCCTCCGGTTTTTGCGTTCGCCGGTCTGCCGACGGCGCTGCCCGAGGGCAATTATGTTCTCAAATTGGGACAAGAAGCGTCGCCCGATGACGCCGCACTTGGCTGGGCCCTCGGTTCCTATGTGTTCAACGCGTACAGAGAAGCAAAGCGCGCGCCGGCGACGCTAGTGTGGCCTGCCAATGCCGACCGGGCCGAAGTCGAACGCATTTCAAGTAGCGTATTTCTCGCGCGCGACATGATCAACACGCCCGCCGAGGACATGGGCCCCGAGCATCTCGCGGCGGCGGCCAAGACGGTGGCCGATGCGCATGGTGCGACGCTGCGCGTCATTGTCGGCGACGAATTGCTGCAGCAAAACTATCCGACGATCCACATCGTGGGGCGCGCGAGCCACCGCGCGCCCCGCTTGATCGATTTGCGCTGGGGGAAGGAGTCGGCGCCGAAGGTCACGCTGGTCGGCAAAGGCGTGTGCTTCGATACGGGCGGCCTCGACCTCAAGACCCATGACGGGATGCTGCAAATGAAAAAGGACATGGGTGGAGCAGCGGTGATGCTCGGACTCGCCCAGGCGCTGATGGCGGCGGGAACGCCCATTCGTCTACGGCTGCTCATTCCCGCGGTAGAGAATTCGGTGAACGGCAATGCCGTCCGGCCGCTCGATATCGTGCGCACGCGCAGCGGCAAGACCGTCGAGATCGGCAACACCGACGCCGAAGGGCGTCTTATTCTGTGCGACGCGCTGGCGGAAGCGGACTCAGAGCATCCCGATCTTTTGGTCGACTGCGCCACGCTGACCGGGGCCGCGCGCGTTGCGCTCGGGCCCGAGCTGCAGGCGATGTACTGCGACGACGATGCGGTCGCGAACGGGCTCCTCAAAGCCGGCGTTGAGACCGGCGACCCGCTCTGGCGCATGCCGCTGTGGCGGCCCTATCGCAAGGAATTGGAAGGCAAATGCGCCGATCTCAACAACGTCGCGAAGGGCACGTTTGCGGGTTCGATCATCGGCGCCTTGTATCTCGCGGAGTTCGTGTCGTCGACGACGCGATGGGCGCATCTCGACATCATGGGAGCGAATACGGCGTCAAGACCGGGTCGCCCGGAAGGCGGAGAGGCGACCGGCATGCGCGCGCTCTACGCATACCTTAGAAAAAGGTATGCGTAAAGCGATGACACGGGCTACTTGAGCTGGAATTTCACGCCCTGCGCCGCGAGCGTCAACCTGGCGCCTTGCTGCGTACCGTGTAGCCGGATGACGACACCCTTCTCGTTCTTCATGATCGTATCGGTGGGGCCCCCGGCAATGGCGATTCCCGCTTCGCCCGCGGCGTAATTGCCGCTGAAATCGGCCACGTTGTTCAGATTGAATACTTCTCCGACCGAAGTAATATTCGAAATGCCGAGGTCTACGACACTGAGCCCATCGACCGAAAACGGGTAGGTTTTACCCTGGTAGCTCAGCGTGCCGTCACCCCAGGATACGCCCACACCGATTGCCACTGTCTTGCTCTCAACCCTCACCGTTCCCGAAGGGGGCGGCTCGGCCGCCACGGCCACCGCCAGAACGCCCGCACACCCCAACGCAACCAGCCACGCCAACCACCATTTTTTCGTCATTTGCACTTCTCCATAGAGGCTGAATCGACCCTGACGTTGGCCATCTTGCCCACGCGCCACGAAAAACGCCGTCAGACCAACAGCGTTGTCGGCGTAGGACAGGCTCTCCTACCGCCGAGTTCCTCAGTCCGTTGGTCCGCAAGCGGAGAGGGATGCAGGCTGCCGGAGTCTCGCACCCATCGAGAGCGAGGCCATCGCTTACAATGTGATTGACATCCAGGAACGTGCGCGCCGGGTTTGGGCGGCCCCGGATCGAAGGCCACTTGGCTGCGACAAGGAATCGATGGAATCCGCATCCCGCATCCGGGTCATCATCGCCAAAGTGGGACTCGACGGTCATGACCGCGGCGTCAAGATCGTCGCGCGGACGCTTCGCGACGCCGGGATGGATGTGATTTATACCGGACTGCACCGCACTCCCGAAGAAGTCGTGGAGGCCGCCGTACAGGAAGACGTCGACGTGATCGGAGTTTCGATCCTGTCCGGCGCGCATATGACGGTATTCCCGCGCATCCTCGATGCGCTGAAGGCGAGACAGGCCGACGACATCCTCGTGGTCGGCGGCGGCGTGATCCCGGACGACGATTGCGCGAAGCTTCGGGCAATGGGTGTCAAGGAAATCATGTTGCAGGACACGTCGCCGGAAGCCGTTGTCGCGATGATGCGGCGTGTCGTCGCCGAGCGGGGCCCGCGGTAGGAACGTTTATGGAGGCGTGGAGCTTTCCCCCGCTGTACGACGAGCGCTACGTGCCGCCCGGCGGTTCGCGCTATTGGTTTCCCGCCCGCGAGACGATGGCGCCCGCCGAGCGCGAAGCGGCAATTCTGGCGCGCCTCAAGGAAGTGACCCGCTACGCGTGGGACCATGCGCCGTTCTATCGGCGCAAATGGGACGAGGCCGGGTTTCACCCTGACCAGTTGCGCTCGCTCGAGGATTTCGAGTCACGCGTGCCGGTGGTAACGAAGCAGGATCTGCGAGCTTCGCAGGCGACCCATCCGCCGTTTGGCGATTATCTGTGCGTGCCCGAAGCTGAAGTCTTCCACGTCCACGGAACGTCTGGAACCACCGGGCGGCCAACGGCATTCGCCATCGGCCGCAACGACTGGGATGCGATCGCCAATGCCCATGCGCGAATTCTCTACGCAATGGGATTGCGTCCTGGCGACACGGTGTTCATCGCGGCGATCTTCAGCCTGTACATGGGCTCTTGGGGCACGCTCGCAGGCGTCGAGCGGCTTCGCGCACGGGCGTTTCCGTTTGGCGCCGGCGCCCCCGGGATGACCGCGCGAGCGGCGATGTGGCTCGATTTGATGAAACCCAACGGCTTCTACTCGACGCCGTCGTTTGCGTTGCACCTTGCCGAGGTGGCACGCACCGAAGGCTTTGATCCGCGCGCTTTCGGATTGCAGACGATGCTGTTCTCCGGCGAGCCTGGGGCGTCGGTGCCCGGCGTGCGCGACCGCATCGCCGAAACGTACGGCGCGCGCGTGATCGACTGCGGCTCGATGGCCGAGGTGACGCCTTTCATGAACGTTGCAGGCACCGCCGAGACCGACGGCATGCTGCTTTGGCAGGACATCGTCTACACCGAAGTGTGCGATCCAAAGACGTTTCAGCGCATCCCTTACGGTGAGCGCGGCACGCCCGTGTACACACACCTCGAGCGCACGTCGCAACCCATGATCCGGCTTCTCTCCGGCGATCTCACGCTGTGGGACCACGGGCCGACACCGTGCGGTCGCACCTACCCGCGCCTGCCGCAAGGCATCTTCGGCCGGATCGACGATATGTTCACCATTCGCGGCGAAAACGTTTATCCGAGCGAAGTCGACGCCGTCGTGAACCAACTCGAGGGCTATGGCGGCGAACACCGGGTTGTCATTTCGCGCGACGGCGCGATGGACGAGCTCCTTGTTCGCGTCGAGGCGGACGGCGAGTGCGCCGGGCGCGGCGAGGGCGCGCTCGCATTGCTGCGCGACGCCGCCGTCCACAAGCTAACGAAGACGCTCGGGCTGCGGGCCAAGGTCGAGGTGGTGCCTGCCGGGAACGTTTCCACGTACCGATTTCAAGGCACGGCGCGTCATCGACGACCGCGAGGTCTTCCGCGACATGAGCCGGCGATTGACCCGCTGATCGATCGTCGCCGTGGCGTACGTGCCTTCCCAACAATTGGTAGACGCCGCGCTCGCCGGCGACACGCGAGCGATCGCTCGTCTTCTGACGCGCGCCGAAAATGGTGATGCGGAATGCCGTCCGGCGCTCGACATTATCTATCGTCGCGCGGGACGCGCCCACATCGTGGGGATCACCGGCGTTCCCGGCAGCGGCAAGTCGACCTTAGTGGCGCGATTGACAGTAGCTATTCGGGCGAGCGGCCGCAAGGTGGCGATTGTCGCCATCGATCCATCCTCGCCGTTCTCCGGCGGCGCCATCCTCGGCGATCGTATCCGCATGGCCGAGCTCGGCGGTGATCCGGGCGTGTTCGTGCGCAGCATGGCAACGCGCGGCTCGCTCGGCGGGCTTGCACGCGGCACGCTCGAAGCGGTGGACGTTCTCGACGCGAGCGGCTTCGATGTCGTGCTGATCGAAACCGTGGGCGTAGGCCAGGACGAAGTCGAAGTCGGCGCGTGCGGCGCATACGACAGTGGTGGTTTCGGCACCGGGCCTCGGCGACGACATCCAGGCGATCAAGGCAGGAATCCTCGAAATCGCGGACGTTCATGTCGTCAGCAAGTGCGACAAGCCAGACGCCGAACGGACGATCGCCGACCTCAAGAACATGCTGGTGCTCGGTTTCGCCACGGGCAAGCCGGCGTGGCAGCCGCCGGTGATCGCAACCTCGTCCGTGCGCGGAGAAGGGATCACCGATCTCGTCGCAGCCATCGATCGGCACCATGCGATGCTCGTCCACAGTGATGGAATCACCGCGCGGCGGACGCTCATCAACGAACGCCGTCTGCTGAAAGCCAGCGAGGAAATCTTGCGCGAACGCGTGGTTCAGCATCGCGACGATCGCGTGTCCGCTTTGCTCGCCGCGCTCGCCCGGCGTGAGATGAGTCCCCATTCGGCAGCGGTGCGCCTGCTCGCCGAATTGCCTTCCGGAGAGACGAAATGAACGAGACCGTTTTTCGCCCAGCACTCGCACCCGATGCCCGCGAGCGCCTCGAGGCCCAGGTCCGGGCATGGGAGGCGGGCGTAGTAGCGCATTTCATCGCGAAGGCCCCGGAGCGACAGGCGGAGTTCACTACGCTCGGCGGGTTTCCGGTCAAGCGGACCTATACCGCGCTCGACGTCGTCGACACACCGCTCGAGGACATCGGCTTGCCCGGTCAATATCCGTACACCCGCGGGCCTTATCCCACGATGTATCGCGGACGCATCTGGACGATGCGCCAGATCGCCGGCTTCGGCACCGCCGACGACACGAATGCCCGTTTCAAGTACCTGATCGCCAACGGTCAGACCGGACTGTCGACCGACTTCGATATGCCGACGCTGATGGGTTTCGACAGCGACCATCCGATGTGCGACGGCGAAGTCGGACGCGAAGGTGTCGCGATCGACACGCTCGCCGACATGGCGCGGTTGTTCGACGGCATCGACCTCACGAAGATTTCCGTGTCGATGACCATCAACCCGAGCGCGTGGATTCTGCTTGCGATGTACGTCGCGCTTGCGAAGCAGCGTGGCTACGATCTCAATGCGTTATCGGGAACGATTCAAGCCGACATCCTGAAGGAATACCAGGCCCAGAAGGAGTGGATCTACCCGATCGCGCCATCGGTGCGCATCGTCCGCGACTGCATCACGTATTGCGCACAGCACATGAAGCGATACAACCCCATCAACATCTCGGGTTATCACATATCGGAGGCCGGTAGCTCGCCGCTGGACGAAGTGGCGTTCACGATGTGCAACCTGATCGCCTATGTCGAAGAAGTGCAGAAAACGGGAATGCAGGTCGACGAATTCGCGCCGCGGCTGGCGTTCTACTACGTGTGTCAGGCCGATTTCTTCGAGGAGATCGCCAAGTTCCGCGCGGCGCGTCGCGTGTACGCGAAGCTGATGCGCGAGCGCTTCGGCGCCCGCAATCCGGAGTCGATGCGACTGCGGTTTCATTGTCAGACGGCCGCGGCGTCGCTCACCAAGCCGCAGTACGAGATCAACGTCGTGCGCACCGGCCTGCAGGCGCTGGCTGCGGTGCTGGGCGGCGCGCAAAGCCTGCATACCAACGGCATGGATGAGGCCTTCGCGATCCCCACCGAGGAAGCGATGCGGATCGCGCTGCGAACGCAGCAGATCATCGCCGACGAATCCGGCGTTGCCGACGTCGTCGACCCGCTTGGCGGCTCGTACTACGTCGAAAGCCTGACCACGCAGTACGAGCGCGCGATATTTGCGGTGATCGACGAGGTCGATCGCCAGGGCGGCACCCTGAAGCTTACCGAGGAAGGCTGGTTCCAGCGTCGCATTGCCGATTTTGCCTATGAAACGGCGCGGAAGAAGGCCAGCGGCGCGAAACCCGTGATCGGCGTCAACAAATATGCGATGCCGGACGAGGAGTTCGATCTCGAATTGCACCCTTACGACGCATCCACGGCGGTGCGTCAGGTCGCAGGATTGAATAAAGTGCGCGCAGAGCGGGACAACGCCAAGGTAGCGGCGCTGCTCGAACGCCTTGTTACGATCGCCCGCGACCCGACGCAGAACATCATGCCTGTCACCGTTGACCTCGTGGCCGCCGGCGCGACGATGGGCGATATCGTCGAGAAGCTAAAAGGGGTATGGGGCACTTATCGCGAACGGCCCGTGTTCTGACGCCACTCGAATGAGGCTAACGTCGGGTTAGTGGCTTGAAACGGGGGAATCGATAGTGTCTGGCTGGCCATACCATTTGTTGACTCTCGCTTCCCCCGTTACAGGCCACTAGCGATGCGCGTTCCCTATCTCGAGTTCGAACCGACGCTTGCCGAGCCCGCGCGGCTCGCGCTATCGGCCGTGGTCACGGGGCGCGCGACCGTAGGTCCCGGCCTCGTCCTCGACGAGCACGCAACGCTGCGCGCCGACGGCGAAGCGATCCGCATCGGCGCCAACGGCTACTTCGGCCGCCGGGCGACAGTCCACATTGCCGAAGACGTCTACCCGGCGATCGTCGGTGACGGCGTCACGGTGGGCCGCTACGGTCTTGTCCACGCCTGCACGCTCGATGACGGCGTGCTCGTCGGCGATGCCGCCACGGTCATGGACGGATCGGTTATCGGCGCGCACGCGCTCATCATGCCCGGATCCGTAGTGCCGCCGCGCAAGACGCTGGCGGGCGGCACTGTGTACTCAGGCAGCCCGGCGGTCGCCATTCGCGCCATCGCGCGCGACGAGCTCGCTCGCTACCACGCAGCGCTTCGCGGCGGGGGACCGATGGACCGCGATGCGCTCGCTGAGCTGCCCCCGCTTGCGCAACCCGTGCAGCTGTCCGGTGCCGCGCAGCCGGCGCGTCACTCGACAACGTTCGTCGCCCCGACGGCGGCGCTCGCCGGGCGCATCGAGATGGCGCAGGACTCCGGCATCTATTTCGCTTGTGTCGTCGACGCCGGCGATGCGCGAATCGCGCTTGGCGCTCGCACCAACGTGCAGGACAACTCGTTTCTGATCACCGACAAGCGCCGCGGAGATCTCGTCATCGGCGACGATGTGACGATCGGCCACAATGTCCGCATGGGATCGGGAGTCGTAGGCGATCGCGCACTCGTCGGCATGAGCGCGATCGTCGGCGATCATGTGGTCGTCGAGCCTGGGGCGTGCATTGGCGCCGGGGCACACGTCGAAGCCGGCACTCGCGTGCCGACAGGCTGGATCTATGCCGGCCGCCCGGCGCGCCCCTTTCGCGAGCTGAAACCCGGGGAGCGTGAAGGGTTTGCCGACATCATCGCGATCTACGCGCATTACACGGCGGTGTACCGCAGCGGTTGATCGCGAGGTTTCGCGGTGGAATTACGCACGGGCAACGCGGAATCCGAATGGCGCGACTCATGCGCGCTGCGATCGAGGCGGCTCGTCGGCGCACCGCCCACAAAGCGCTGTAGGCAACCTCTTACATGCGAACCCGAATTTGCAGGGTACCGGCGGCGATCGGGGCGGCGCATTTTATTAGCTGGGCTTTCGAGCTTCTGGCGCCGCTGGTGGTTCGGGGCTTCTGTTGGTTATCCGTCTCGCTCCCCGGTTTGTCGTGTCAAAATGAGTATCCATCTCGACAACGTCATCGGCTTTCCGCCCCGCCGATCGGTAGCGCGGCTGCGCATTGCGCAGGTGGCGCCGTTGTTCGAATCCGTCCCCCCGCGTTTCTACGGAGGAACGGAGCGCGTCGTCGCGTATCTCTCCGACGCGCTGGTCGCGCTTGGTCACGACGTGACGCTGTTTGCAAGCGGCGACTCCATGACGACGGCCAACCTTGCTCCCGGGCGTGCGCAGGCATTTCGGCTCGATCGGGCGCCACTCAAGTGCGATCTCGGCGCGCATTTCGTCATGCTGCGCAACGTGCGGGCACGAGCGGACGAGTTTGACATTCTGCATTTCCACACCGATATCCTGCACTTGCCGATGTTCGAAGACATCGCGTCGCGCACGGTTACGACTCTGCACGGCCGGCTCGACCTCAGCGATTTGCCCGCAGTCTTTCAGAAATGGCGCGCCTATCCGCTCGTGTCGATATCCAACAACCAACGTCGTCCGCTTCCCGACGGAAACTGGATTGCCACGGTCCCGCATGGTTTGCCGCTGGATTTCTACGAGGCACCCGCCAAGCGCGGCGACGGTTATCTCGCGTTTGTGGGTCGAATCGCTCCGGAAAAACGGCCGGATCGGGCGATCTCGATTGCGCGCCGCGCCGGTTTTCCATTGAAGATTGCCGCCAAGGTCGACGCCGTCGACGAACGCTATTTCAAGGACGTCATCAAGCCGCTCCTCGCCGACCCCGGCGTCGAGTTCCTGGGCGAGCTCGGCGAGCGCGAGAAGCGCGAGCTCCTGGCGTCCGCCGCGGCATTGCTCTTCCCCATCGATTGGCCGGAACCCTTTGGTCTCGTCATGATCGAAGCCATGGCCTGCGGCACGCCTGTGATAGCCTTTCGCTGTGGGTCGGTGCCTGAAATCATCGAAGACGGCGTAACCGGATTCGTGGTCGACGATGAAGACGCCGCCGTCGCTGCCTGTGCTCGGCTGGGCGAAATCGATAGCGCGCGCACGCAGGCGGTCTTCAAGGAAAAATTCTCGTCCCTGACCATGGCAGCGCGGTATGTCGAAATCTACGCGAGGCTGCTGGAATCCGGACGAGCTCGGACGAATGCTCCGACAGCCTGAGGATGTTCAAAGCGTAATCACGTCCCCGCCGCCCGAAGCCGATCCGCTGGCCGGACAAGGCGAAACATCGCGGTCGCATGCGCCGCTGCGACTGTTCGCGCTGAAGCACGCCGACACGTTTATTGTCGCCGATGCCCTGGGCGATATCGTCGGCGTAGGCGACGGCATGTTTCGCGACGATACGCGGGTGTTGTCGGATTGGCGATTGCGCATCGGCGGTGGGCCGCCGTGGCTGCTCGCGTCGGATGTCAGCCGCGACAACGTGTTTTTCACGGCCCATATCACAAATCGTCCGCTGCCTTCGCTCGGTGCCCATGCGACGCCGAAGGGTGTTGTGCACATCGAGCGGACGCGCTTTGTTTGGCACGAACGGCTCTATGAGCGGCTCGCAGTAACAAATTTCGGCGGCCGCACCGTCGAGGTCCCGCTGTCGTTGGACTTCGCCGCCGACTTCGCCGACATCTTCGAGGTACGGGGAGTGATGCGCAAGGCGCGCGGCCGTCACCTGCTCCCCGTGCTGGCCGAAGACAGCGTGATGCTGAACTACGAAGGCCTCGACAACGCTATACGTTCGTGCGCCATCGCTTTCTCACCAAGTCCGGCCCGGCTGACAGCAGGACGCGCCACCTGGAGCATGGTGCTCAACGACCGTGCAGAGGCGGAACTCTATATCGAAGCCGGGCTCGAATCTCGAGGCGGCGCCCTGTGCAGATCGTTTTCGCGGCGCGGCAGCGGCAGCTCGCCGTTCGATGCGCACAATTCGCCGAGCCGGTGCATCGGTGCAGAGCTCCGCCGAGCAATTCAATATTTGGCTCGACAAGTCACGTTCCGACGTGGCGCTGTTGACGACGCACCTGCCGACGGGTCTGTATCCCTATGCGGGGATACCGTGGTTCGCAACGACATTCGGACGCGACGCAATTGTCACTGCCCTTCAATTGCTGTGGCTCGACCCTTCGCTTGCGCGCGGCGTGCTGTCGTTTCTCGCTGCGAATCAATCGCGCATCACGTCGGAGGTCTCAGATGCCGTCCCCGGCAAGATATTGCACGAGACGCGCAAGGGCGAAATGGCGGCCCTGGGCGAGGTTCCGTTCGGCCGCTATTTTGGCGGTGTGGACACGACGCCGCTGTTTGTCATGCTTGCGGGCGCGTATGCCGAAGCGCACGGCTGACATGGCCTTCATCGCGGACATTTGGACCGCGTTGTGCGCCGCGATGGACTGGATGGAAGGCGCCGGTGACTCCAATGGCGACGGACTGGTCGACTATCGCAGCGCGGCGAAATCGGGTCTCACGAATCAAGGGTGGAAGGACAGTGTCGATTCCATCTTTCACGCCGATGGAAGCTTTGCCGAAGGGCCCATAGCGCTTGTCGAAGTGCAGGGTTATGTCTATGCCGCACGACGCGCGATGGCCGCGCTCGCCGCCGGCCGCGGGGAGCGCGGATTGGCGATGCGCTGGACGGCGCGAGCGGATGAGCTCCAAAGCGTCGTCGAGGAACGCTACTGGATGGACGACGCCGGCATCTACGGTATTGCCGTCGATGGCACGGGAGCGCTCTGCAGGGTCCCGGCGTCGAACGCCGGTCACTTGCTCTATGCGGGATTGCCGAAGCCCGATCGCGCGGCGAAAGTCATGGAACAGTTGCTGACCGCCGTGTTCGATTCGGGCTGGGGGCTGCGAACGCTTCCCCGCGACTCGGT
The DNA here is from genome assembly GCA_963724975.1 of uncultured beta proteobacterium. Classification (GTDB taxonomy): domain Bacteria; phylum Pseudomonadota; class Gammaproteobacteria; order Burkholderiales; family Casimicrobiaceae; genus CAIWHR01. Next base: position 596,086 of record CAVRXB010000011.1, read on the forward strand.
TCGCTACAACCCGATGTCCTACCACAATGGATCGGTGTGGCCGCACGACACGGCGCTGTGCGCCGCCGGCTTCGCGCGCTACGGCAACAGGCAAGGTGCCGTGCATTGGCTCGATGAATTGTTCCGGTCGGCATCCTATTTCGGAATGCGCATGCCGGAGCTGCATTGCGGTTTCCAGCGACGGCCCAGCGAACCGCCGGTAGCGTATCCAGTGGCGTGCCTCCCGCAGGCGTGGTCAGCGGGTTGTGTGTTCATGCTGCTGCAGGCCTGCCTCGGAATCACGATTGACGCGCCGCAGCGCGAGGTGCGCATCGAATGCCCAGCCCTGCCGAGCGAAATCGACCGGCTGCATATCCGCGGCTTGGCCGTGGCGGGCAACACGATCGACCTTGATTTTCATCGGACTGATGGGCGCGTGGTCGCGGAGCCGGCAAGCCGCATTCCCGAGGAACTTCGCGTATCGGTGCGCCTGTAGCGGCGGCAGATGAAGTCACCGATCTCCGACGCTGGAAATGAAAGGGCCGGGCTTTGCCGCCCGGCCCTTCCTCTTCCAGCTAGCGATTGACGATGTTCGCCGTCGGGGTCCTTGGACCACGCAGCCTTCATGTCGCCGGCAACGTGAATATCGCCTTCCTGCTTCAGCCCCGGCATGTCGTAATGCTCGAAGGCGACGCCTTTCGATTTCAGCTCGCGCACGATTCCCTCGATTTCATCACCTACTTTCCATGTCGCAGCGGTCGCCTTGTTGGTACCCGCGTACTGCGACCGATAGACGTTAAGCAGCGAGTGCCCGCTCTTGAAGACGATCACCTCGTCGCCTTCGCTGTCGATGGGCTTGAGTCCGAGCGTGCCTTCGTAGAATTGCCTTGCTTTTGCCAGATTCTTAACCGGAATGGTGGCAACTGCATCCTTGTTTGCCAGCATGATTTGATCCTCCAGTAACTAATTGCGCGCCGCTGCCCGCGCGCGCATGCGCTCCTCCGCCTGCTTGAGCTCGGGCGTGAACGCCTCGCCGAAGTCATCCGCTTCGAACACCTGGCGAATCTCGATTTCCGATTCTCCGGTGGGAAACGGATTAGGGCAGCGCTTGACCCATTCGATTGCTTCTTCCTTCGACTTCACCTGCCACAGCCAGAATCCGGCGACCAGCTCCTTGGTCTCCTGGAACGGACCGTCGACCACGGTTCGCTTGGTGCCATTGAATTTGACCCGTGCGCCCTTCGAGCTCGCCTGCAGTCCTTCCGCCGCGAGCAGTACGCCTGCTTTTGAAAGTTCTTCGTTGAACTTGGTCATTTCGGCCAGAAGCTTTTCGTCGGGGAGTTCGCCCGCCTCGGATTCCTTGGTCGCCTTGACGATTATCATAAAACGCATCGTTGTCTCCATAAGTTTGGCTCGGGAGTTCTCCCGAAGTTCACGTGCACATCAGCGTTGACCGAGTTCCCGCGTCGGACGCACTTCCACGCTTCCCACCCGTGCCGGCGCAATCTTCGAAGCGACCTGAATCGCTTCGTTCAGATCCCGCGCGTCGATCAGGTAAAACCCGGCGAGCTGCTCCTTCGTTTCGGCAAAAGGCCCGTCCGTCACCGACACCTTGCCCTCGCGTACACGCACGGTCGTTGCAGTAGTGACGGATTGCAGCGCCTCGGCGGCAATCGAATGACCACTCTTCCTGAGCGCCTCGCCGCAGGCCATGCACTCGCTGTCGCGAACTTCGTCGAGCCTCTTCTCATCAAGATATACAAGGCACAGATATTTCATGGGTTGGGATCCGGTCATGAGCAACGTTGTAAATTTTTCCTGGCCTTGAGCAGACGGAACAGAATTTCGACAACGGCCTGCGGGCGCCGGTTCGTCTTAGTCCGTCAACCCATAGTCGAATGGCAGGAACGGAAATCGACATCCCTTTGTCACAGTCCCGACAAGAAAGCCCCGTCGTACATGGCGCGCCCGGCGGGATGGTAGGCATGCACGGGCCAGCGCACAAAGGGACGCAGCATGCCGAAGCCTTGCTTCAGCGTTCTCGCCACGGCGAGCCCAGCGCGCGCCGCGATCGCCCGCAGTATCGAGCCTTCCGTCCCGGCACAGGAAGAGCAGCAGCGCGAACAGGGTTCCGCCGGGCAGCAGCATCTCCAGGATGAGATAGGGGCCAAATTTCTGGCCCAGTTGGCGTAATTTACTCCAGGTGATTCAAGACGATTTGCATTTTCGGCTCCTGTCCGTGTCTGATCGGGCGCGATTCCATCGGCCCTCACTCACTAGTCGAACGGGAAAACGCGAAATCGACAGGCCGCGAGAGGATCCTAGGGCAGGCCCTAGTCGGGCAATTCGGAGAGCCTTCGCTGCAGGAATCGCCGCTCGGGCTCCTGCCTCGCGAGCGCAATGGCTCGGTGATAAGAGTCGCGCGCGTCCGCATGCCGGCCGAGCCGCCGGCAAAGATCCGCGCGCGCCGCGTGGGCCAGGTGATACTGGCCAAGATCGCCGCGGGCGAGGATCGCATCGACCAGCGCCAGTCCCGCCGCCGCGCCGTCGCGCATCGCGACGGCAACCGCCCGGTTGAGCTCGACCACCGGCGACGGCTCTGCGCGCAGCAGCAGATCGTAGAGCCCCACGATCTCGTTCCAGTCCGTCGCATCGGCGCTCGCTGCGTGCGCGTGAACACCGGCGATCGCCGCCTGTAGCGTATACGGGCCAAAACGCCGCGATGTGATTGCCCTTTCGACGAGCATCGACCCTTCCGCGATCTGCTCCTTGTTCCAGAGCGAGCGATCCTGGTCGTTCAACAGAATCAGCTCGCCGGAAGGGGATGTGCGCGCGATACGCCGCGATTCCTGCAGCAGCATGAGCGCCAGCAACCCAATGACCTCGGGTTCGGGCAGCAAATCGACCAGCATGCGACCCACATGGATCGCCTCGCCGGAAAGATCGACGCGGGTCAGTACCGGGCCGGACGACGCCGAATATCCCTCGTTGAACACGAGATAGATGACGCGCAGCACGCTGTCGAGCCGCGCCGGCAGCTCGTTGGGCTCCGGGACTTGATACGGGATGCGCGCATCGCGGATCTTCGCCTTCGCCCGCACGATCCGCTGCGCCAGCGTCGGGGCAGGGCTCAGGAAGGCTTGCGCAATCTCCTCGGTCGTGAGCCCGCAGACCTCGCGTAACGTGAGCGCGACCTGGGCATCGGGCGCAAGCGCCGGATGGCAGCAGGTGAAGATGAGGCGCAGCCGGTCGTCGGGGATTCCTTCGTCGTCGAGCGGCTCGGATTCGTCCGCAATCGATTCGACCTCCTCGGCCCTATCCTCCATCGAATCGAACCGCGCACGCCGGCGGATGCCGTCGATGGCCTTGAAGCGCCCGGCGGAGACGAGCCAAGCGCGCGGGTTCGCGGGCACGCCATCGCGCGGCCACTGCTCGAGCGCCGCGCGGAAGGCGTCGTGCAGGGCTTCCTCGGCAAGATCGAAATCGCCAAGCAGACGGATCAGGGTGGCGAAGACCCGGCGCGATTCCGTGCGATAAATGGCTTCCGCTTGCTCGCGCACGTGCTCGATCGTGTTCTCGTTCATGCGCGCGCGTCCGGCGGCGTAGGCCTTTACGGACAGTGTAGCCCAATCGTAATGGAATGATCGAGCTGGCAAGACATGCTAGTTACAATTGGCAGTTCAGAAATCTTGCGCCCCGCTGACGAACGCGAATCCCGCCGTGGTGTCGAAGGTTCGTTCCGGGCCCTCGGGAAATCGCAGATGACCGCAAAGCAACGCACCTCGGCACGTCGTTCGCTCAAACACGATCACAGCGTACTTGTGCTGCAGGGCGGCGGGTCGCTTGGCGCCTACCAGGCCGGCGTCTATGAAGGGATGGTCGAGCAGGGAGTTGCACCAGACTGGATTGCGGGGGTCTCGATCGGTGCAATCAATGCGGCTCTGATCGCGGGCAATCCGCCTGAGCGGCGCGTCGAGCGCTTGCGCGCATTCTGGGACGGGGTCTCGTCCCAATTTCCCGTTGAGATTCCGTCATTTCTCGATCCGCTGCGGCTCGCGTTCAACCGTACCAGCGCCACGGCGGCGACGATGTTCGGCATCCCCGGGTTTTTCCGCCCTCGCATTCCGCCATCATTGTTCGCCGCCGACGGTACGCCTGAGGCCCTGAGCGTCTACGACACGTCGCCTCTTCGGGACACGTTACTCGAACTCGTCGATTTCGATCTCATCAACAGCCGGAAAGTGCGGCTTTCGATGGGATCCGTGAACGTCCAAACCGGCAGCTCGGTCTACTTCGACAATCGTGATCAGGTTATCGGCCCCGAGCACATCATGGCAAGCGGCGCGCTGCCGCCCGGATTCCCGCCGATCTCCATCGACGGCAACGAATATTGGGATGGCGGCATCGTCTCGAATTCTCCGCTGTGGTATGTCCTCGACGATTCACCGCAGCTCAATGCGATGATCGTCCAGGTCGACCTTTTCAGCGCCCGCGGCAAGTTGCCGGACAATCTCGATGAGGTTCTCGAACGTGCCAAAGACATCCAGTATTCGAGCAAGACCCGCTTCAATACGAACCGGGTCAAGGAGCTCGAAGACCTGCGGGAGGCGCTGGGCCGCCTCCTGAAAAAGATGCCGCCGGCCATTCGCAACGATCCGGATTATCTCCGCCTGTTGCCGGTGTCTGCCGCCAAGCGTCACCTGACGCTGATTCACCTCATTAACCGCCGCCTCACATCGTCGTCGAACGCGAAGGATTATGAATTTTCACGCACCACGATACGGCAGCTATGGAACGGCGGGCTCGAGGACGTGCGGCGCACGTGCGCACATCCGGACTGGGATAAAGCCACCGAGCTCGTCGAAGGCGTCCGCATCTACGACCTCACGAAATAGGACCAACGGAGAGATGTGATCATGACCGAAAGCGAAGTCAAATCCCGCGCTTTCGCAATGCCGCTTACGAGTCCCGCGTTCCCGCCGGGACCCTACCGGTTCGTCAACCGCGAGTTTTTCATCGTCACGTATCGCACCGACCCCGACGCGTTGCGCGCCGTCATTCCCGCGCCGCTCGAATACACGCAGCCCCTGGTCAAGTTCGAATTCATTCGCATGCCTGACTCCACGGGGTTTGGCGATTACACGGAATCGGGTCAGGTGATTCCCGTACGGTTCGAGGGCAAGGACGGCGGATATGTTCACGCGATGTTCCTCGATGACGAGCCCCCGATCGCCGGTGGGCGTGAGCTGTGGGGCTTTCCGAAGAAACTCGCCTCGCCAAAAATTACCGTCGAAAAGGACACGCTGCTAGGCGTGCTGCGTTACGGGCCGATCCCGGTCGCCGTCGCGACGATGGGGTACAAGCACCGAGCGCTGCCGCACGATGCGATCCTGGCTTCGCTGTCCGCACCCAACTATCTGCTCAAGATCATTCCACACGTCGATGGTAGGCCGCGCATCTGCGAACTCGTCCGTTATTTCTGCGAAGAAATCACCGTGAAGGGCGCCTGGGAAGGTCCCGCCGCGCTCGAGCTCTTTCATCATGCGCTTGCGCCGGTTGCGGCGTTGCCAGTGCTTGAAGTGGTTTCGGGCGTCCATATCCAATCGGACCTGACGCTTGGACTTGGCAACGTGATTCACGACTACCTCGCCAAATAGGAGATTCCTCATGAAATTGAAGGACAAGGTTGCCATTGTGACCGGCGCCGCCAGCGGCATCGGCAAGGAGATAGTCTTGACCTACGCGCGTGAAGGTGCGAAGGTCGCGATCGCGGACATGAACATGGTTGCGGCCGACGCGACCGCAAATGAAATCCGCACCGGCGGCGGACAGGCGATGGGCGTGGCGATGGACGTCACCGACGAAAAAGCGGTGAACGACGGCGTCGCTGCCGTCGCCGCTGCATTCGGCGGCGTCGACATCCTGGTCAGCAACGCCGGCATCCAGATCGTGCACCCGCTCGAGGAATTCACGTATGCCGACTGGAAGAAGATGTTGGCTATTCACGTCGACGGCGCATTCCTTACGACGCGCGCCTGTCTTCCGCACATGTACAAGTCCGGGCGCGGCGGAAGCGTCATCTACATGGGCTCCGTGCATTCCAAAGAAGCCTCGTTGCTGAAGGCTCCTTACGTGACCGCCAAGCATGGGCTTATCGGCCTGGCCAAGGTGGTTGCCAAGGAGGGCGCTGCGCACGGCGTTCGGGCCAATGTCATTTGCCCCGGCTTCGTGCGGACGCCACTCGTCGAAAAGCAGATTCCCGAGCAAGCGAAAGAGCTCGGAATTTCGGAAGAGGATGTGATCAAGAAGGTGATGCTGAAGGAAACCGTCGACGGAGAGTTCACGACAGTACAGGATGTCGCCGAAGTCGCGTTGTTGTTCGCTTCGTTTTCCTCCAATGCCCTGACAGGTCAATCGCTGATCGTCAGCCACGGATGGTTCATGCAGTGACGCCCAATCGCGGCGGGCGGGCGGAGAGCCTCGGTTGGCAGCTCCGTTAGCAGCTTAGTTGACAAGTAAAGCCCAAAGCCATCGGGCTGCGCAGCTCATTTCGATTCTAGAGCTTCATCAGGCGCCGCGCGTTGCCTTCGTAGATCGCGCGCCGCTCTTCAGGCGACACATCGAGCCGATCGACGATTTCGATCGTCGTGCGCGTATACATCGAGCCTCTTTCCGGATCAAACGGGGAGTCCGACGCGAACAATACGCGCTGCGGTCCGAAAAAACGGAGCCCGCACTTCGTTGCCTCCCAGGCGCCGAACAGCGCAGTATCCGCATAGAAAAGCCGAAAATAATCGATCGGCCGCTTTTTCAGCTTCCGCAGAAGTCTCGAGTAGTCGACGTCCGACGTGCGCTTGCCGAGCTGGTCCCAGCCGGGGCCGACGCGGCCTTCGAAATACGGAATCATGCCGCCCATATGGTGGGTAATGATCTTGAGGTCGGGAAAGCGGTCGAACAGTCCCTCGAACACGATATGGGCCATCGCGGCGCTCGTCTCGTAGGGCCAGCCGAACGTCCACCAGATCTCGTAGTGGCTCTTCTTCTCCGTCCGGTAATCGGGGAAGTCTGCGCCGCGCGCAGGATGGAGCCAGATCGGCAGGTCGAGCTCTGCCATCAGCTCGAACAGCGGGAGCGTCTCCGGTGCGGTAAGCGGTTTGCCGAGAACGTTGGTGAAGACCTGCACGCCCGCAGCGCCGAGATCGCGCACCGCGCGTTTCGCTTCCTTCAGCAGCCCATCGGGATCGTTCATGGGAAGCGAGGCGATGAAGGCTGGAAAACGCGCCGGATGCTTGCGCACGAGCTCCGCCATGCCGTCATTGGCAAGGCGCGCCATGTCGGTGGACACGGGTGCCGGTCCGAAAACCTCGATCGGCGGTGAACCGAGGCAGATCACCTGCGCGTAGTCGTCGAACTGATCCATGATGCGGAAGCGGGCGGAGAGATCGACGATTGCCGGAATTTCGCGCACGCGCTTGTGCATATCCTTGCCGTTCGGCGCAACCTTGAGCATTCGATCGTAGAACGCCCTCGGAAAGATGTGATTGAAGATGTCGAGTTTCATCGCGGCTCTCAATCGGCTTTGATACCAGCGCCGCGGACGATCTTTGTCCAGCGCTCGAGATCGGTGTCGATCAGCCGGGCGAGGTCGTCGGGTTTGCCGGGCGTTGGATTCAAACCCTGCTTCAGGAGGTTCTCGCGCACTTCAGCGTCAGTGAGGATGGCGTTCGTCTCGGCGTTGAGCAGCGCCGTCTGCTCTTTTGCCAGCCCGGCGGGTCCGAGCATCGCATACCAGATGTCGACGTCGATGTCGGTGACGCCTTCGTCGGCCAGCGACGGAACGTCGGGAGTCACAGGGGACCGATGCGCGCCGCCCGCGGCGAGCATGCGCAGCTTTCCGGCCTGCACATGGCTCAACGCGACATGCACAGGAAGGAACATCACCTGCACCTCACCTGCCAGCAAATCGGTGACCGCGCCCGCGGTTCCCTTGTACGGAACGTGTGTAAGGTCCACCTTGAAGTGGAGCTTGAAGAGCTCCATCGCGAGATGATGTGGAGTGCCGCTGCCCGGCGACGCATAGTTAAGCTTGCCCGGTTGCGCTTTGGCGAGCACGAGGAGCTCCTGCACGGAGCGCGCTGGCACCGAAGGGTGCACCACGAGCGCGAGGTTGCCGATCGCGGCAGGTCCAATGGGCGTAAAGCTCTTTGCGGGATCGTAAGGGACGTTCGCCTGCAGCGCGGCGTTGGTCACATGCGTGCTCGCCGTCATCAGCAGCGTATAGCCGTCCGATGCCGCCTTCGCGACGGCTTCCGTGCCGATGTTGCCGCTCGCGCCAGGACGATTTTCGACGACGACGGCAACCTTCAGCCGCTCGCCCAACTTCTGGCCGATCAACCGCGCCAACACATCGATACCCGTTCCCGCCGTGTACGGAACGACGATGCGAATGGGGCGGTTGGGGTAGGGCGCCTGAGCAGGAGCGGGAATCGCCAGCGCGGCCGCGCCGACGATAATGCCCAAGAGGTCAATCGAACGCCGAAAGAGCGGATGCACATAACCCTCGCAGTGTGGAATTTCGTCGCCGCAATGATTCGGAAGCTGCGCGGATGCTAGGCGTGCGTGGGCGTCACTGTCAATCGACGCCCCCGCTAGAGCGTGCGCGGGCTCACCAAGCGCGTGACGTGCCGCCCGGAGTTAAACTGCGTGCAAGCCCAAAACGAATGGAGGCACTCGTGCCAGGCAAGGAAATCTTCAGCGCGGTGCGCGATTTCGTCGAGCCGTACAGGATCGTTCGGGGGAAGGGATTTCGCCTCAAGGGTTTCGACCCCGCCGACACGGGCGGTCTCAGCTCGGAGGCGAAGCCGCAGGCGAAGGAACTCCTCGCCCGTGGCGTGAAGTGGCTTACCGAGGAGCAAGACAAGCTGTACGCACAGAATCAGTGGTCAGTGCTGCTTGTGTTTCAGGCAATGGACGCCGCTGGAAAGGACGGAACGATCAAGCACGTGACCTCGGGCCTCAATCCGCAGGGTTGCCAGGTCTACTCGTTCAAGCAGCCTTCGGCCGAAGAGCTCGATCACGACTTCCTGTGGCGAACGACGCGCTGCCTGCCCGAGCGCGGACGGATCGGCATTTTCAACCGTTCCTATTACGAAGAGGTGCTCGTCGTGCGCGTGCATCCCGAGTATCTGCGCGCACAGCACCTTCCGACCGAGCTCATCGACGGCGAGGTGTGGGATCGGCGCCTCGACGACATCGCAGCCTTCGAACGCTACCTTGCGCACAACGGCGTGCTGATCTTGAAGTTCTTTCTCAACGTCTCGCGAGGGGAGCAAAAGCGGCGGTTCATGGAACGGCTCGATCAGCCCGAGAAGAACTGGAAGTTCTCCGCGGCCGACGTCAAGGAGCGGGCCCACTGGGATAATTACATGAAGGCTTACGAGCAGGCGATTCGGGCAACGGCAGCCAAGCACGCGCCATGGTATGTCGTTCCTGCCGACAACAAGTGGTATACGCGCCTCGTCGTTGCCGCGGCGATCGTCGAAGCGATGGCGCGCCTCGAGCTGACCTATCCCAAGGTCGACGCCGCACAGCGCAAGGAGCTTGCCGCAGCGCGAGCGGCGCTGGCGAGGGAGTAGGGCTCAGACCTTGCGCGCGGCGACGCCCTGCTCGCGGAGTGCGTTGAGCGTATGCATTCATCGTCAGCGCCTGCGGGTCGAGCTTCAGATGCAGCAGCGCCGGGCGGTCCGCCGAGACAGCACGCTCGAAGGCATCCGCGAATTCGGCCGTGTGCGTAACGGTCTCGCCGTGCGCTCCGTACGCGCGCGCCAGCGCTGCAAAATCCGGATTAACGAGTGCGGTTCCGTACTCGCGTCCCGGATAAGTGCGCTCCTGGTGCATCCGTATCGTGCCGTACATGCCGTTGTCGACGACGATGAAGACGATGTTGAGACGATACTGGACGGCAGTGGCGAGCTCCTGTCCGTTCATCAGGAAGCAGCCGTCGCCGTTCCACGAAATGACCAACCGCTCCGGATGCACGACTTTGGCCGCGACGGCCGCCGGCACGCCATAACCCATCGAACCCACATAGGGCGCAAGCTGGGTGCGAAACTGGCGATAGCGAAACACGCGGTGCAACCAGGTCGAATAATTGCCGGCACCGTTCGTCAGAATAGCGTCGTCGGGAAGACGTGCGTCGAGCCAGCGCACGATGTCCCACAGGTCGAGACTGCCGGGCACCGGCCGCGGCGCCTGCCACGCAAGATAATCTGCATGGGCGTCTTCGTCGTTGCCGCGGCGACTACGCGGCGAATGGGCCAGCTCCGCGAGAAATGCACCAGGGGTTGACGCTATCGCGATTGCCGGCTGATAGACGCGCCCGAGCTCATCCGCGCCTGGATGCACATGGATCAACGTCTGTGAAGGCACCGGCGGCACGAGCAACGTATAACCCGAGGTCGTCATCTCGCCAAGGCGTTCGCCGATCACCAGCAGCACGTCAGCGTCGCGCACGCGGGCGGCAAGGCGCGGATTGACTCCGATTCCGACATCGCCGGCATACAAAACATGCCGATTGTCGAAGAGATCCTGACTGCGGAATCCGCAAGCGACCGGCAGCGTGAACTTCTCGGCGACCGCCGAGAGCAATCGGCACGCATCGTTGTCCCAGCGGCTGCCGCCGACCAGCACAAAAGGATGCTTCGCTGCGACGAGCCGCTCGGCGACGGCGGCGACCTGTGCGGGATCGGGCGACGTCGCAACGGGATCCACACGCGGCACATCGACGCACTCTGCGCGCGCTGACAGCATGTCCTCGGGCAATGCGAGAACCACGGGACCCGGTCGGCCCGACATGGCGGTGCGGTACGCACGCGCAACGTATTCCGGGATGCGCTCGGCACGATCGATCTGCGCCGCCCATTTCGCGACGCTCCCGAACATGCGCCGGTAGTCGATCTCCTGGAAGGCTTCGCGATCGACCATATCGCCACCGACCTGTCCGACGAACAGGATCATCGGTGTCGAATCCTGCGCCGCCGCATGGACGCCGATACTGGCGTTCGTCGCTCCGGGACCGCGCGTGACGAATGCAATGCCAGGGCGCCCCGTCAGCTTGCCGAACGCCTCCGCCATGTAGGCCGCGCCGCCTTCCTGCCGGCACACGATGAGCGCAAGGCGATCGCGCGCATCGTGCAGCGCGTCGAGAACGGCGAGGTAGCTCTCGCCCGGAACGGCAAACGCATGCGTCGCGCCCTGGGTAAGAAGATTCGCGACGAGTATTTCGCCGCCGGTGCGGGAGGGAGTCATTGCGCGGTGGATCGAGGCGGGTGAGACAAGCCCTCATTCTATATAATCGGCGGCGGCGGTCTCCCCGACCACCGCTGTTTTCCATGCCCAGCCCCGAACTCATCCTCGACGCCCAGCTGTTCGTCGCCGCCGGCCTCGCGCTCGCGCTTGTCACGTTGTGGTTGCGCGGCGACATGCGGCAGAACATGTTCAACATGTCGATTGCGATGGGCATCGGGCTCGTCGGGCTCGTGCTCCTCGCGCGCTACGGCACAGCACTGAGCGATGCGACGATCACCTCGGTCGTGCGCGAAGTGATGCTCGTGCTGATCGCGATCGGCTTCACGCGGATCATCCTTCTGTTCGTGTTCCAGGGCGTACTCCGGCGGCTTGCGATACCGCGGATCATGGCCGACGTGCTGTTCGCGGTGGTGCTGATCGTCTTCGGCATCGTCCGGATGAAGGAAGCGGGGGTAAACCTCACTGGCATCGTCGCGACATCCGCGGTGATTACGGGCGCGATCGCCTTCTCGCTGCAGGAGACGCTCGGCAACCTGTGGGGCGGCATCGCGTTGCAGCTCGACAATACCTGCCGGATCGGCGACTGGATCCGGATGGAGGGTGCATACGGCCAGGTGGTCGGAATCCGCTGGCGTTACACCGCGATCGCGACCAACATGGGCGAGACGGTGATCATTCCCAACAGTCAGCTGATCAAGAACAGGGTGACGGTCCTCGGTCGCCGCGGCGACGATCGGATCCCGGCGCGACGCGCCGTCGATTTCAGCGTCTCCTACGACACGCCGCCCTCGCGCGTGATCGCTGCGATCACCGACGGACTTGCGCACGCCGAAATCCGCAACGTCGCGATCCAGCCGCCGCTGATCGTTGTCTGCTCGGACTTCGGCGATAGCGGGATCCAGTATTCGGTGCGCTATTGGCTTACCGATCTCGCGCACGACATCTGGACCGATTCACAGGTGCGGCTCCATGTCGCCGCGACGCTCGCTCGCCACGGCATGGAAATTCCGTTGCCGCAGCGCGTCCTCATCCGGCGCCGGGGCGCCGGAGCGCCGGAGCGGCACGAGCGCGAGTTGGAAGCGCGATGCGCGACACTCGCACGAATCGAGCTCTTCGGCGCGCTCACCGACGGCGAACGCCGAGCGCTTGCAGCGGAACTTGCCGACTTTCCTTACGTGGCGGACGACGTGATTGCACGCCAGGGAGAAGCTGCCGATTCGCTGTTCATCCTGGCCCACGGCCGTGTCGGCGTCTACGACGACAGCCCGGGGGGCACCGGTGCCCGCGACCATCTCGCAACGCTCGAGGCGCCGTCCTATTTCGGCGAAATGGGACTCCTGACCGGGCAAGCGCGCGGGGCCACAGTGATCGCGGAAGGCGATGTCCTTTGCCATCGGCTCGACAAGGCGGGATTCGACGCCATCGTGCGCGCCCGCACGGAACTGATCGAATCGATGTCGAAAGTCGTGATCGCCCGTCAATCGGCCAACGACGCCAAGTTGCAGGCGCTTTCGGCGGACGCGCGCGCAAAGGCCGTGTCCTATAGCGCAGCGGAGCTGGTCCGTCGCATCAAGAACTTCTTTGCCATAGACACTGAGAAACTGAGGACACCCGACGACAACTGAGCCGCGAATAGCGGCTGAACAGTCAGCGCCCTGCGACGAGCTCCTCGCGCGACAGCAGGAAAACGCTCTCGTCGGATCCTGCGGTCTCGAGCCACACGAACGGCAGGCGCGGATAGGCGAGCTCGGTCGCGGCTCGATTGTGGCCGACTTCGACCACGAGGGTGCCGCCAGGATTCAGAAAACGCGGCGCGTGCTTGATAATCGTGCGCACGGCGTCGAGGCCGTCCTCGCCGCCGGCGAGCGCAAGCCCTGGTTCGTGCCGATGCTCGGGTGGAAGGTTTTCCATCGCCAGCGCAGTGACGTAGGGCGGGTTGCTGATGATGAGGTCGTAGCTTTTTTCCGACAGATTCATGAAGAGATCGGAGCGGATGAGATTGATCCGGTCGGCGAGCCCGTAATCTGCAACGTTGCGTTGAGCTACCGTGAGCGCGTCCGCAGAAAGGTCGACTGCGTCGACATCGGCCTCCGGATAGGCATGCGCGAGCAGGATGGCAAGACAACCCGACCCCGTGCACAGATCGAGGGCGGCAGCGACTTTTTCCGGCGGACCGACGTAGGGGGTGAGACCATCGGGCAGGAGCTCCGCGATGAAGGATCGCGGAATGAGGACGCGCTCGTCGACAAAGAAACGGAAATCGCCCAGCCACGCCTCGTGCGTAAGATAGGCGGCGGGAACGCGCTGGTCGACCCGGCGCATGAGCATTTGCGCGATTGACGCGCGCTCGGCCTGCGTCAACCGAGCATCGAGGAACGGTTCCAGCCGGTCGAGCGGCAGGTGCAACGCATGCAGCAGCAGATAGGCCGCCTCGTCGTAAGCGTTGTCGGTTCCGTGTCCGAACGCGACCTTCGCTTCGCCGAAGCGCGTGACGGCGTAGCGCAGCCAGTCGCGCAGCGTCTCGAGGTCGTGCTCGAGCGTCGTCATCCCGGTGCGGCGGGAATGAGCAGGTGTTCCAGAATGCCGCGGTAGATGCGCGACAGCAGCGCGAGGTCGGCAATCCGTACACGCTCGTTCAGCTTGTGGATCGAGGCGCCGACCGGGCCCAGCTCGACCACTTCGCGGCAGATGGCGGCGATGAAACGACCGTCGGAAGTCCCGCCCGTGCGCGAGATCTCGGGCGTGACGCCGGTTACGTTTCGCACGACATCGGATGCGACGTCGACGAGCCTGCCCTTGGGGGTCAAGTAGGGATCGCCCCAGCCCGTCCAGACGAGCTTGAAGTCGAGGCCGTGCCGCACCAGCACCGCCTCCAGCCGTTGCTGCAGCGATTCGCGGCTGCTCGCGGGCGCGTGCCGGAAATTGAAGGTGACCTCGAGCGCACCGGGGATCACATTCGTCGCACCGGTTCCAGCATGAATGTTCGAACATTGCCATGTCGTAGCCGGGAATGATTCGTCGCCGTCGTCCCACTGCGTGTTCGCGAGCTCCGCCAGCACCGGCGCAACGAGATGAATCGGATTTCGCGCGAGCTGTGGATAGGCGACGTGGCCCTGGATGCCCTTGACCGCCAGTGTCGCCGACAGCGTTCCACGGCGGCCGTTCTTTATCATGTCGCCGAGGCGATCGACGGAGGAGGGCTCGCCGACGACGCAGAAATCGATCGTCTCGCCGGCAGCGGCCAGCTTCTCGACGACCTTGACCGTGCCGTCGACGGACGGTCCTTCTTCGTCAGAGGTGATGAGCAGCGCGATCGATCCGGTTGCCGCAGGATGATCGGATACGAAGCCCTCATTTGCGGTAACGAACGCCGCGAGCGACGACTTCATGTCGGCCGCTCCGCGCCCGTAAAGCCATCCGTCGCGCTCGGTCGGAACAAATGGATCGGTCTCCCATCCTTCGCGCGGACCTGTCGGCACGACATCGGTGTGACCGGCAAGACAGACCAGCGGACGCGCCGTGCCGCGCCGTGCCCAAAGGTTTGTGACGCCATTCGAAACCAGCGTTTCGCAGTGGAAGCCAAGCGGCGCAAGACGGGCAGCGATAAGCGACTGGCACCCAGCGTCGTCGGGCGTCACCGAGGGGCGCGCGATCAGTTCACGCGCGAGCGCGAGCGTCGAATCAACTGAAGCGACTGCTGCGGGTTGGGCGACAACGTCCATGCGCCCATCTTAGCAAAACGCGGTGCGCCGACCCCGCGCACTCACGGTGCCATGACAAAAACGCGGTGCACCGGCCGCGCAGCGGCCCCGCACCGCGTGTTCCACTGGACGTTTAATGTGGGCGGTCCAACATCTCGGCGTCGATTTCGAGCGTCGTGAAATCGCTCTGCGGCCGCTTCGCTTTACCGTCCTCCATCTCGGTTGCCAGGCCGTCGACGCGGGCGGTGGGCGCATTCTGGTTGATGAGCCACGCGAGGTTGGTCGGCGAATCGGAGGCGATCATCGCTTCCTCGTAGGTGATCTGCTCATCCATGTACATGCGGCAAAGTGCCTGCTCGAACGTCTGCGACCCGGGATAGAGCGACTGCTCCATCGCCTCCTTGATCTGCGTGATCTCGCCGTTCTTGATGAGCTCGGAAATGAGCGAGGTATTGAGCAGGATCTCGACGGCGGGCTGCAGATCACCTTCGGTGTTCTTGACAAGCCGCTGGCAGATGATCGCGCGAAGACCGATCGACAAGTCGGACAAGAGGCCGGAGCGGGCGTCGTAGGGGAAGAGATTGATGATCCGCGACAGCGCGTGGTAGCTGTTGTTCGCGTGCAGCGTCGACAGGCACAGGTGGCCCGTCAGCGTGTGCAGAAGTGCCTGCTGCATCGTCTCGCGGTCACGGATCTCGCCGATCATGATGAGGTCCGGCGCTTCGCGCAGGCCATTCTGCAGCGCACTCTGATAGCTCTGCGTGTCGACATGGAGCTCGCGCTGGTTGACGATGCTCTGCCGGTGCTCGAACAGGTACTCGATCGGATCCTCGATCGTGAGGATGTGGCCCGACTTGTTGTTGTTGCGATGGTCGATCATCGCGGCCAGTGTCGTCGACTTGCCCGAGCCCGTCGCGCCGGCGATCAGCACGAGCCCGCGTTTTTCCATCACGATGTTGAGCAGCACCGGCGGCAAGCGCAGGTCCTCGAACGCGGGAATGTGGCTGCGCACGAACCGGATGACCATCGATATCGTGCCGCGCTGGCGGAAGATATTGATCCGGAAGTTGCCGACGGCGCGGTCGAGGTGCGAGAGGTTCATCTCGAGCTCGTTTTCGAACTCGCGCGCCTGCTCCTTGCTCATGAGCTCGTAGGCGATTCGCCGCACCGTCTCGACGTCCATTGGCTGCGTCGAGATCGGCGAGACGACGCCGTTGACCTTGATGTTGATCGGCGCGCCGCACGAGATGAACAGGTCGGAGGCCTGCTTCTCCGCCATCAGTCTGAACAGTCGGTCGAGGTACATGTCGGGCGCCCCGGGCTACAATCGCGGCACGGCGTGAACATCAATGAGCATCAATGAGAGTCACTGAGCTTACTGGCGTCACGTCGCAACGCAGGTTTCCATGATAATGTCATGAATTGGCGGGGACTTCCACCCCGGTCGCCTAATTTGCCGACCCAGCCGGTCCGATCTTGTGCAAGGACCCGGGCGACGCCAATTTCCTGCTTGAAGCCCCATTTTAAGCAAGTTTCATGCTCGCAATCATAGGCGGAAGCGGCCTGACCCGGTTGTCCACTCTCGCGGTCGCCCATCGAGAAGTGGTCCGCACGCCCTATGGCGAACCGTCGTCGGCACTGCTGTTCGGTCAGATCGCGGGCCGCGACACCGTGTTTCTGGCCCGTCACGGTCACGGCCACACGATTCCGCCGCACCGGGTCAATTACCGGGCGAACGTCTGGGCGGTGAAGGCGCGCGGGGCAACGGCCATCCTCGCCGTAGCCTCCGTTGGCGGCATCCGCGGCGTTGCCCCGGGGGAGCTCGTATTGCCGCACCAACTCATCGACTACACCCAAAACCGCGACGCCAGTTTCTTCGATGGGGGCGACAGGAGAGTCATCCACGTGGATTTCACTCATCCCTATTCGCCGCCGTTGCGCGATAAATGCCTGACGGCGGCGCGTCAGGCCGGAATCGCGCTCGTCGACGGCGGTGTCTATGGCGCTGTATCGGGCCCGAGGCTCGAAACGGCAGCCGAGATCGACCGTCTCGAGCGCGACGGCGCAACGCTGGTCGGCATGACCGGGATGCCCGAAGCGGCCCTCGCGCGCGAACAGGAATTGCCGTACGTGGCGATCGCGGTGGTCGTCAACCACGCGGCTGGGCGCGGCGAGTCAGCGCAGGCGATTTCGATGGACGGCATCGCGCGTGTGCTCGAAACGGCGATGGACAAGGTCCGCGCCTTGCTCGAGCACGTCGTTCCGCTGGTCTGACCCCATGATCCGCGACGTCCTGCGCATGGGAGATCCGCGGTTGCTGGAGCCGTCTCGGCCCGTGACGGCCTTCGGTGCCAGCGAACTCGAAACCCTTCTGGGCGACCTGCGCGACACGATGGCGGCGCAAAACGGCGCCGGGCTCGCGGCACCGCAGATCGGCGTGCCGCTGCAGGTCGTCATCTTCGGCTTTGCGGAGAATCCGCGCTATCCGGACGCCGAGCCCGTTCCCTTCACAGAGCTCGTCAACCCGGTGATCACCCCGTTGTCGACGGAAATCGAAGAAGGGTGGGAAGGCTGTCTGTCGGTGCCGGGATTGCGCGGTGTCGTCCCGCGCTATGCGAACGTTCGCTACGAAGGATTCGACCCTGCCGGTTCGCCGATCCGGCGCGATGTGACTGGATTTCACGCACGCGTCGTCCAGCACGAGTGCGATCATCTGCTCGGCATTCTTTATCCGATGCGGATGCGCGATTTCCGGCAGTTCGGGTTCACCGACATCTTGTTCCCCGACACCGCGCCCGATCAGGAGTAGCGGCGCGAGCGGCGAGCCGGGGCCCCAGGCGCGAAGCGCCGAGGGGGAGCGAGCGATCGCGAGTCGACGCATGAGGCCGACAGCGCGATTTGTCGATTCACACGAGTGGTGCGGAGGCCGAGGCAACGAGCCGCACGCCGGGCTACGCCGTTACACCCGCAGTTGATCGTACAACGTCGTCTCGAGCTTCAACAGCGCCTGCTCGTCGTGCAGTCGCGCGCCGTCGATCAGGAAGACATCCTCAGCGCGATCGCCTAGCGTGTTTATCTTCGCGCTTGCAACGTTCACGTTGGCATGCGCGAGGGTCCAGGCGATCTGCGCGAGCAGTCCCGGCCGGTCGCCGGCGACGATTTCGAGAATGTAGTGCGTGCCTTTGTCGTCGGGAAACATCTGCACCGACGGTGAGAGCGGGAAGTGCTTCAGCTGGCGGCTCGGGCGGCCTGTTTCCAGCGGCGGCAACGGGCGCTCGTCGTGTAGCGCCTTTGTGAGCTCGAACTCGATCAGCTGGATCGTGTCGCGATAAGACACATGGAGATCGGCCGGGTCGTGGATTGCGAACGAGTCGAGCGCGTAGCCGTGCCGCGTCGTGTGGATCTTCGCCTCCAGTATCGACAGCCCGCGACGGCCGAAGAACCCGCAGATGCGCGCGAACAGGTGCTTCTGGTCAGGCAGATACGTCAGCACTTGCAATCCCGCTCCGGACCGGGCGAGGCGCACCTTGACCACCGGCGCCCGCTCTTCGACGCGCCAATACAGATGCCGTGCGTGCCAAGCGATTTCCTCGGCATTGTGGCGCATGAAATAGGGCATATCGAGGTGACGCCATAGCGCGCGCTCGGCATCTTCGGGCACCGCGTAGAGTCGCAACAGCCGCCGCGCCTCGTCCTGCCGCTGCTGCAACGAATCCTGCAGCGTACGCGTGGCGCTCTCGCCCGCGACCACCCGCCGTGCGGCATGGAACAGGTCTTCCAGGAGTTGTGCCTTCCATGCGTTCCACACCCGGGGGCTCGTGCCGCGAATGTCCGCGACGGTCAGGATGTAGAGCGCGGTCAGCCGACGCTCGCTACCAACTTTCGCCGCAAATACAGTGACGACCTCGGGGTCGGAGATGTCCTGTTTTTGCGCAGTCGTCGACATCGTCAGATGTTCACGAACGAGCCAGGCGACCAGGTCGACGTCCTCCGGCAACATTCCGTGCGCGCGACAGAAGCGCCGGGCCTCGCGTTCGCCGAGGCGTGAATGGTCGCCGCCTCGGCCCTTGGCGATGTCATGGAACATGCCGGCAAGGTAGAGCACCTCCGGGCGCGCAAAATCGGCCACGAGGCGCGAACAGAGCGGATATTCGTGCGCGTGCTGCGGCTCGGTGAACCGCCGCAGGTTGCGGATGACCATCAGGATGTGCTCGTCCACCGTGTACACGTGGAAGAGGTCGTGCTGCATCTGGCCGACGATGCGGCCGAACGCAGGGAGATAATTGCCGAGAATGCCGTAGAGGTTCATTCGCCGCAGCTCATGCGTCTGTCCGCGCGGCTCGCGGAAAATCTGCAGGAATCGCACCCGGTTGGCTGGCTTCCGGCGGAACGCTGCATCGATGCGATTATGGTTTCGCCACAGCGCGCGCAGCGTCCGCGCCGTCATGCCCTTAAGCTCGGGATGCCGCTGCATCGTGAGAAAGGCATCGAACATGGCTTCCGGGCGCCGCTCGAACAGTGTTTCGTCACGAAGATCGAGCAGCTCGTCGACGGCTGAGAAGTCGTCGTTGACGGGGACGGGCTCCACCGGAATCGGAAACAGGCGCGAATGCAGATTTTGCAGCAGGATGACGTTGACCTGGCGGACGAGCTTCGCCGCACGATAGTAGCGCTGCATGAGCTGCTCGCTCGCGCGTCTCGACGCGGTGTCGGCGAGGCGGAGCTCCTGCGCCAACGCGTTCTGCAGATCGAAAACGAGGCGATCCTCGCGCCGGCCGGCCAGATAATGCAGACGAACGCGCAGCGCGCCGATGAATCGTTCCTGGCGCGAGACCGTGCGCGCCTCCTGCATCGTGATGAGGCCGGCTTTCGCAAGGTCGCGCCACGATCGGCCAAGGCCCGCGGCGCGCGCGATCCAGAGAACCGTCTGCAAGTCGCGCAATCCGCCCGGGCTTTCCTTCAGGTTTGGCTCAAGGTTGTACGCGGTATCGTGGTACTTGAGGTGCCGCTGCTGCTGCTCGAGCGTCTTCGCTTCGTAGAAATGACGCGGCTCCGTCGCGAGGGCGACCGCGCGACCGAAGCGGCGAAAGAGGGGGCGTGAGCCGGCGACGAGGCGGTGCTCGAGGAGACTCGTCCTGATTGTGATGTCGCCCGCCATTTCGGCTTCGCATTCGGCGATCGTGCGCACGCTGTGTCCGGCATCGAGCCCGATATCCCACAGCATTCCGACGAACCGCTCGACGAACGCGGTGCCGGCATCATCCAGCGCCGCTGGAAGGAGGATCAGGATATCGACGTCCGAATGCGGGAAGAGCTGTCCGCGGCCGTATCCACCCACGGCGACGAGCGCCATCTCCGCAGGCGCCGACAACTCGCGCCAGACGGCGGCGATCGCACGATCCACAACGCGCGCGGATTCGCGCAGCAGCATGGGCGTATCCGGACGCTCCGCGAAGCTCGCCTGCAGCGATGCGCGGCTTGCGTTGAGAGAGTCGCGGTATTTCCGCGCGAGCTCGGACGGCGGGACGTCCACGCGCGTCGGCTCGGGGGCGCTGGATCCCATCGCGGGCAACGCGCCTGGCAAGTCGCGCGTCACTCAGCTGGGCGGCGGCGGTGCGCCGGCTGAGACGGTGAGGACTTCGTAGCCGTCCTTCGTCACCAGCACCGTATGTTCCCACTGCGCCGAAAGCGAGTGGTCGGCGGTGACGATCGTCCAGCCGTCGGCGAGACTTCGAATCGCCGCACGGCCGGCGTTGATCATCGGCTCGATCGTGAAGATCATGCCCTCGGCGAGCTTGAGACCGGTGCCCGGTCTTCCATAGTGCAGCACCTGAGGTTCCTCGTGGAATTGCGCGCCGATGCCATGGCCGCAGAACTCGCGCACGACGGAAAAGCCGTGGCTCTCGGCGAATTTCTGAATCGTATGGCCGATGTCGCCGAGTTGGATGCCAGGACGTACGACGCGAATGCCGCGCCACATCGCCTCATACGTCGTTTCGACAAGCCGCCGCGCCTGGATCGACGGCGCACCGACATAGAACATCCGGCTCGTGTCGCCATGCCAGCCATCCTTGATCACCGTGACATCGATGTTGATGATGTCGCCGCTCTTCAATTTCTTGTCGCCCGGAATCCCGTGGCACACGACGTGATTGACCGACGTGCAGATCGTGGCCGGATAGGGCGCATGTCCCGGCGGCGCGTAGTTGAGTGTGGCCGGAATCACGTCGAGGACGGTGATCTGATAATCATGGGCGAGACGGTCGAGTTCGCCGGTGGTGATGCCTTGCTGCACATGCGGTGTAAGGTAATCGAGGAGCTCGGACGCGAGGCGGCCCGCAACCCGCATCTTTGCGACGTCGTCCGGGGTTTTCAGTTGGACGGACATCGCGGTCAAACGCGCAGCAGCTCGTTGATGCTCGTCTTGGACCGCGTCTTTGCATCGACCTGCTTGACGATGACTGCGCAATAGAGCTGGCAGCCACCGGTGCCGGACGGCAGGCTCCCGGCAACGACGACAGATCCTGACGGCACGCGTCCATACGAGATGTCGCCGGTCGCGCGGTCGTAGATCTTCGTGCTCTGGCCGATGAACACGCCCATCCCGAGAACCGAGTTCTCTTCGACGATCACGCCTTCGACCACTTCCGAGCGTGCACCGATGAAGCAGTTGTCCTCGATGATCGTCGGATTCGCCTGCAGCGGCTCGAGCACCCCGCCGATCCCGACACCGCCCGACAGGTGAACGTTGCGGCCGATCTGAGCGCAGGAGCCTACGGTGGCCCAGGTGTCGACCATCGTTCCTTCGTCGACGTACGCGCCGATATTGACATACGACGGCATCAGCACGACGTTGTTGGCGATATATGCGCCGCGACGCGCGACCGCGGGTGGCACTACGCGCACGCCGGAAGCGGCAAACGCGGCATCGTCGTGCAGGGCGAATTTCGTCGGCACCTTGTCATAGAACGCGAGCGCCGGCGCGCTGTCTTCCGCCGGCTCGATCCGCATCGATACGTTGTCGGCGATACGAAACGACAGCAACACCGCTTTCTTCACCCACTGCCGGACTGTCCATTCGCCATTGAGCTTCTCGGCGACCCGCACCCGCCCCGCGTCGAGCTCGTCGATCACGCGGGCGACGGCATCGCGCAGCAGCGGCGATGCGGTATCGGGCGACAGCGTCGCGCGGGTCTCCCACGCCGCGTCGATGGTCCGTTGGAGGTCGTTCATGCGGAAAGTCAAGCGCCGGGCAAAGCATTGATTCTACCGTAGCGATGCGAGCGGCGAGCCGGAGCGCTGCCGGAGGCAAAGGAGGGCCGGAAGTTCGACGCGACGATTCACGATGACGGCGCGAAGGCCGCGATGCGAGCGGCGAGCCGAGGCCCCACGCTGAAGGCAACAGGAGTGCTTTGGCGACGGAAGCGAACCGCAGTCGGGTCGAAGCGCTACATCGACTTGAAGCGATGCGCGAACGTCCGGCTGACGGCCAGTTTTTCGTCGCGATTGCGAAGCACGATCACCGGTTCGCCGCGCCAGTCGCGATCCACACGGGCAATGGCGCGCAGGTTGACGATCGTGCCGCGATGGATCTGCCAGTATGTTTCGGAGTCGAGTTCCTCGTAGAGCTCCTTGATCGGCTTGCGGATCAGCGCCTCGCCATCGGCGGTAATGACACGGGTGTACTTGTCACCGGCCTGAAAATAAATGACATCGTCGACGGCGATCATCCGCATCGAGGCGCCGAGCGACGCGCGAATCCACTTGAGCGGTCCGCTGGCGCCGTCGCGCGGCGCAAGCTTCGCAAGCAGTGCGGAAAGATCGAGCGGCGCAGCGGCGAGGCGCGCCTTGAGACGCGCAACCACCTTTGCGATCCGCTCCGGCGAGGGCGGCTTCAGGATGTAATCGATCGCTCCTTCGTCGAATGCCGCGACCGCATATTCGTCATACGCGGTGACGAACACGATGTGACATCCGCCGCCGATTTCACGCGCCACCTCGAGTCCGGAGCGCACGGGCATCCTGATGTCAAGAAAGGCGATATCCGGCCGGGCCGCCTCCGCCTGCTGCAGGGCCTCTTCGCCATTGCTCGCCTCGGCAACGACGTCGAGCTCGGGCCAGGCGTCGGCAAGCCGGGCCTTCAACTGCGCGCGCAAAAGCGGCTCGTCTTCGGCGATCAGTGCGGTCGTCACGTGTCCCCTGGGGCGATCGGGATTTCGATGGAGGCGCGGGTGCCGCGGGGCGCGCCTTCGACCAGCGAGAAGCGCCCGTGCGCGCCGTAAAGCGCCGCGACGCGCTCGCGCACGTTGGTGAGACCGACGCCCTGGCCCGGTCGGCTCACCGCGGACAAACCGGCGCCGGTATCCGAAACCGTCACGACCAGCCGATCATCGTGCCGTCGCGCCTCGATTCGCACGGTACCGCCTTCGGCCTGCGGCTCGATCCCGTGGGTGATCGCGTTTTCAACGACCGTAATGAGGAGCCCGGGAGGGAACGGCTGCGCACGAAGGTCGGTGGCGGCGTCGACTTCGAACGCGAGCCTTTTCCCCATGCGCATCTGCAGGATGTTGAGGTAGGACTCCGCGAGCGCGATCTCCTGACCCAGTGTCGCGCTCGCGCTCCGAAGCTGCGGCAACGCGGCACGAAGATACGCGAGCAGGTGGCCGAGCAGCCGCGACGCCTGCGGCGGATCGGTTTCGGTGAGGTATTGGACCGACGCGAGCGTATTGAACAGGAAGTGCGGCTCGACTTGCGCCTGCATCAGCTTCAGTTCCGATTCGAGCGCGAGTTTCGAAAGCTGGTGCCGCTCTGCTTCAGCGCGGTGCAGCGCCGTCTCGGCGCGCGTCTCGCGGAACTTGAGCAGGAAGAACAGGCTGACGAACAGGCCGAGTGCGAAGGCGCTGATCAGCGTCCCCTGGAACTTAGCGCGATCGCGGACGAGCTCGCCGAGCGTGTAGCCCGGCAGATTCATGATGATTCCTTTGATCAGGAACACGAGCGCGTATCCGGCGATAGTCCCGATGGCCACGGCAATGCACAACCGGAGGATCGGCCGCGTGCGCTCCCACGGCGACGCCACGTTGACTGCGTAGGCGATGCAAAGGCCGAAGCACTGGGTGCTGACCAGGGGATGCCATAAAGGGCGTTCATCCTCGATCGACATGAGGCCCGCGAACCCGGCGTTAATTGCCACGATCAGCAGGATCGTGAGCCAGGATGCGTGAGCCCCCGCCCAGAGCGCGGCGGCCCAGCGTTGAGGGGATGGTGCAGTGAGGGTATCCATGTCGCGCATATTAGGGCGGCCGCCGATCGCGAGGGGGGTTCGCGACAGGACGCCGCCGGCAGCGACGGACCGTGCGGGCGAGGGCCAAAGGCTGGAGGCCTGCACCGCCAGGTCGGATTGTTGCGCCGATTTCCGTCCCCGCGCGAATCGCACTCGAGGCCCCTCTCTGCCGCTCACGCGCGTGCTCATCAGGCGGATCTGGCGAACGCCACGATCCGATCGACCGCCTCGGCGCACTCGTCGTGGGCGGCGACCAGCGCTATGCGGATCCGCCCGCGGCCGGGGTTCACGCCGCGCGCCTCCCGCGCGAAGTAACTCCCCGGCAGTACGCTCACGGCCTGATCGCTGTAGAGCCTGCGCGCGAATTCGGCGTCGTCGCCCGGCGTTGCCGCCCACAGATAGAACGCAGCATCGGGCATCTCGCATGGCAGCGCGGCGGCGAGCCGAGGCTGCAGCGCGGCAAATTTCGCCGCATACGCTGCGCGGTTTTCGCGTACGTGCGTCTCGTCGCTCCATGCAGCCACGCTTGCCGCCGCGACGGCCGGCGACATCGCCGACCCATGGTAGGTCCGGTAGAGCAGAAACGCGCTGATCAGGGCCGCATCGCCTGCGACATAGCCCGAGCGCAGGCCAGGCGCGTTCGATCGCTTGGAGAGACTGCCAAACGATACGAGCCGCGGAAATCCGCTGCGACCCTGCTTCTGTGCAACCGCGAGCGCGCCTTCGGGTGCCTTGGCTTCGTCGAAATAGACCTCCGAATAGCACTCGTCGGCAGCGATCACGAAACCGTGGCGATCGGAGAGCTCGAACAGGAGCCTCCACTCGTCCGCTGTGGCGACGCGGCCCGTCGGATTGTCGGGCGAGCACAGATAGACGAGTTGCGTGCGCGCCCAGACGGCATCGGGAACCTCGTCCCACGCGTCCGCGAATCCCCGTTCCGCCACCGCGTTGACACAGTACGGCGTAGCACCTGCAAGCAGCGCCGCCCCTTCGTAAATCTGATAGAAGGGGTTGGGCATCACGACGGTCGCGCCCGGTCGGCTGCCATCGACCACCACTTGCGCGAAAGCGAAGAGCGCTTCGCGACTACCCAGCACCGGCAGCACCTGCGTCGCCGGATCGAGCGCGGCGAGACCGTGCCGACGTACAAGCCACGCGGCGATGGCCTCGCGCAACGCCGGCGCGCCAGCGGTCGTGGGATAATTGGCGACCTTCGCTCCCGCAGCTGCCAGTGCATCGAGGATCAGTTTTGGCGTCGGGTGTTTGGGCTCTCCGATCGATAGATTGATCATCGGCAGGGCGGGATTCGGCGTGACGCTGCCAAGAAGTCCGCGCAGCCGCTCGAACGGGTACGGCTGAAGGCGCGAGAGGCGGGGATTCAAGGCAGGCGCAGGAAGAGAGTGGAACTGCAGCGGGAGAAAGCCGTTCGCGCCGCGCTCCATTATAGCGAAGCGGCCGCCACAGCCGACCGACGACCCATGCCCATCCAGCCTCCACAGAACGGTGCCTCCGCTGTCGCTGCGATGCCATGGACGTGGCGCGCGGCGGCGTGGATTGCCACCGTGCTCGCAGCGCTCGTACTGGCGCTCGCGCTCGCACACTGGGGCTGGCGTTTGTTCGGTCCGATTTCCCCATCGCTGCCACCGCCCGAAATTCCGGATCGCTGGACGCCGTCGATCGTTGCAGCACCGCTATTCGGCCGCGCCGGCACCCCGGCGGCGCCCGTCAATTCAGCGCCTCTGCAGGGCGACACGCGTCTCCTCGGCGTGTTCGCGGAACGCAACGGCGAGGGTTACGCACTCTTTCGACTGGCGGATCGTGGTCCGGTGCTGGTGCGCACAGGACAGGACGTCGCGAAGGAGGTCCGGCTCGAGGCTGTGCATAACGACAGCGTGCGCATTCGCGATCACGGCGAAACGCGCGACATCCCGTTGCGCCGGCAAGCCGTTGCGGCCGCTGTGGCGCCCGATCGCGGCCGATCGGTGGCGACGCGAACCGCTTGCGCGCCGCCCCCGGGGTATCAGGGTGCCGTCTACAAGCTCAATGCCGAGCTGCTGACCGGCATCGCGTCACAGACGGACAGCTGGAAAGCGCTGCTGGTCGCGGACAACGGGGGCCTCGCCATTCGCGACGGCAGCGGTTTTTCGACGATGCTCGGCATGCGTGCAGGCGATCGCATGACGCAAGCCAACGGCATCGCCCTCGGCAGTGTCGACGACGTGCTGGTCGCGTTCGTAAAACCGCTGCTCGCGAATCAGCAGGTGCGCGTCGTCGGAACGCGCGGCGGAAAGCCTGCCGAATGGGTGTTCGTCAACGCCGGCGCCTGCTAGAGCCAAATTCACGCGACGATCAACGGGTGCTCGCCGTATGCAGCCAACCGAGCAGCGCGACCGGCTCGTCCAGAATGCCGTCGGCGGGCCAGCTGTCGGGCGTGTCGTCGGGCTCGATGTAGCCCCAGCGCGCCACCAGCGTACGCATTCCCGCCGCATTGCCGGCTTCGATGTCGCGACGCGCGTCGCCGACGTAGACGCAGTGCGCCGGAGCGACGCCGAGGCGGTGAGCCGCTTCCGTGAGGGGCGCGGGATGCGGCTTCGCAAAAGGAGTCGTGTCGCCGCAGATGACGGTCGCCGCGCGCGGCG
The DNA here is from genome assembly GCA_963724975.1 of uncultured beta proteobacterium. Taxonomy (GTDB): domain Bacteria; phylum Pseudomonadota; class Gammaproteobacteria; order Burkholderiales; family Casimicrobiaceae; genus CAIWHR01. The sequence continues at coordinate 622,995 of CAVRXB010000011.1, forward strand.
TCAGATGGAGCGAGGCGAGCAGCGGCGTCGTATAGCGCGTCGCCTTGTTGGTGACAATACCCCACGGCAGCGCGCGCGCATCGAGCGCGTCGAGCAGGGTATCGATGTGCGCAAACAACGCTGAATTCACGCATAGCGCCGCCTCGTAGTGCGAGAGAAAGGCATCGCGCAGCTCTTCGTAAAAGGGCTCCCCGGGCGCGACGGACATGCCGGCGCCGAGCAACCCGCGTGCGCCGTGCGAAGCGTACGGGCGAAGCTGCGCGAGGGGCAGGGGCTCGAGCCCGCGGTCGCGGCGCACACGATTGAGCGCCGCGCTCAAGTCTGGCGCCGTGTCGGCGAGCGTGCCGTCGAGATCGAACAGGATTGCACCGAGCGCACGAACGCCCGGCTTCCGCTGCGGCTCAGTCATCGGCCGAACGGCGGAAGGCCATCATGTAATTGACATCGGTGTCCTGGTCGAGCGAGAACGTCTTCGCCAACGGGTTGTAGGTCATGCCGATGATTCCCGCGACGTCGAGGCCCGCCCGCCGTGCAAAACCTGCGATTTCCGCCGGCTTCAGGAGTTTCGCGTAATCATGCGTGCCGCGTGGAAGCATCTGCAGAACGTATTCGGCGGCGAGGATCGCAAGCGCGTAGGCCTTGGGATTGCGGTTGATCGTCGAGATGACGACGAGCCCGCCGGGCTTGGCTAGCGCCGCGCAGGCGGCGATGATCGAGGCCGGGTCCGGCACATGCTCCAGAAGCTCCATGCAGGTGACGACGTCGAACGCGCCAGGCGATTCCGCGGCCAGCGTCTCCGCAGCCACGAGCCGGTAGTCCACGCTCGAGCCGGATTCGAGCTGATGTAATTTCGCAACACCGAGAGCCTTCTCACCAAGGTCGATGCCGACGACCGACGCGCCACGCGCTGCGAGTGCTTCCGAGAGGATGCCGCCGCCGCAGCCGACGTCGACGACATGCTTGGCTTCGACGCCACCGCTCATCTGCTCGATCCAGGCAAGACGCAGCGGATTGATCTTGTGCAGCGGACCGAACATCGTGCTGTCGGGATCCCACCAGTGATGGGCGAGAGCGCCGAACTTCGCGACTTCCCCTGCGTCGACGTTGGCGGCCGGCGAGATCGGGGTGTGGGGTGCGGTCATTGCAGCTTGTCCTGCCAAAGACGTGCACGTCCGACGATAGCGCCCTCGTCGACCGTCGTCAAAGCTCCGCGTTCGACAACGCGCCGGCCATCCACCCATACGTCGGTCACCGCGTCGCGGCCGAGGGCGTGGACGAGATGCGATATCGGATCGTAGCAAGGGACGGAACCGATACCGGAGAGATCGACCGCAACGATATCAGCCGCTTTGCCTGGCGCGAGCGAGCCCAGCATCCGATCGAGACCCAACGCCTTCGCGCCGCCCAGCGTCGCCGCGCGCAGGACAGCTTGCGCCGGCAGTGTGGCCGCGTCGTGAGACGCCACCTTGGCGAGCAGCGCGGCGAGCCGCATTTCACCGAAGAGGTCGAGCCTGTTATTCGACGCTGCGCCGTCGGTGCCGAATCCGACGTTGACGCCCTTCGCTACGAGTGCCGCAACGGGAGCGATGCCGCTGCCGAGCTTCATGTTCGATGCAGGGCAGTGCACGACGTGGCCGCCATGAGTTGCAAGGAGTTCGATGTCTTCGCCCGCGAGATGCACGCCGTGGATCGCGATGAAGCCAGGACCGGTGGCGCCCAGGTGATGCAGCCGGGCGAGCGGCGTCATCCCATACCGTTCGCGACTCTGGGCAACTTCGTCCGCCGTTTCCTGGACATGCGTCTCGATCGGCAGGTCGAGCTGGCGCGCGTACATGACGATCTTTTCAAACGCGGCGTCGCCCACCGTGTAGGGGGCGTGCGGAGCCAGGGCAAACGAGAGGCGCGGCTCATGCTTGCGGGCATCGCGCACGGCGAGACCCGCCTGCAGATAGCCGTCCGGATCGGCGGCGTAGGGCGTCGGGAAATCGAGCACCACCAATCCCAGCACCGCGCGCATGCCCGTCTCCAGGAAGGCGCGGGCACTGGCATCGGGAAAGAAATACATGTCGTTGCAGCAGGTGGTTCCGCCCTTCAGCATTTCCGCCGCGGCAAGACGCGCGCCGTCGTAGACGAAGTCCGGCGTGACGAATTTCGCTTCGCGCGGCCAGATGTGGTCTTCGAGCCATCGGGCGAGCGGCACATCGTCGGCAATGCCGCGAAAAAGACTCATCGCTGCATGCGTGTGCGCATTGACGAGCCCGGGTAGCAGCACGTGATGCGGGAGAACGACATGCTCGCGAACCGTGTAATCGCGGTCGGCGTCGCCACTAGGGACGAGCGCCATGATCCGACCGCCATCGATGAGCAGCGCGTGCTCGGCAACCGCCTCGGCGGGCTCAATTGGCACGATGAAGGCAGCGTCGAGGCGAAGATCGAGAGTCGTCATGGGGATGCCGCGCAAGGAGGTCGCATTATGCCGTCTGTCCAACGGCGAAAAAAAAGCCCCGCCGGCGGCGGGGCTCTTTTCGTGCGTTGTCGCGTTAGCGCTTGACGACCTCGCCCTTGACTTCGACTTCCACGCGGCGATCAGGTGCGAAGCACGCGATCTTTTCCTTCAGGTTCTTCTGGTTGCAGACGACACCTGGGACTGGCTGCGTCTTGCCCATGCCGAGCGTCTCGATCTTGTCCTTCGGCACGCCCTTCGACACGAGGTAGTCGCGAACAGAATCGGCGCGACGTTCCGACAGCTTCTGGTTGTAGGCTTGCGTCCCGATTGGATCGGTGTGGCCCGTAACCAGTACGAGTTCCAGCTTCTGCACGCCGGAAAGCTTGCTGATGACCTCGCTGTCGATCGCGGCCTTGCCTTCGGGCTTCAGAACGGCCTTGTCGAAATCGAACAGTGCCTTCGCGGCCAGCGTGATCTTCTGCACCTGCGGCGGCGGCGGCGGCGGGGGCGGCGGCGGGGGCGGCGGCGGCGCTACGGCCGGCGGCGGCGGGGCAGGCTTCGGAACGAGGTCGGGATCACATTGCTCGATCGCCATGCTGGGCGCCCAATACCCGGTACGCCAGCAGAGGTTGCCGGAAAGGCCGGCGCCACCGTTGTAAGTTCCGCTCTTGATGACGTTGTTGGCAGGATTACCCTCGGAGTCTAGCCAGTAACCGCAATTTGTCGTGTTGCACCCCGCGACACCCGGAACATAGCTCTTCGGGTCTGCCTTCATTTGCGCAGCGGCGCCGGCGGACAAAACCGCGGCAAGTGCGCCGACGACGGCACCGGTTACGAGACGACGAGTCATTGTTTCACCCCTTTGGCTTTGGTTTTGAACAAGTTCTTTTGCAAACCCTGCAAATTCCCGCGTCGCCCCACACACGTTCCCGGGGCGCATACGCGCCAAGTCCTTTGTTTCCACAAAAACTATAGCACAGGGGTTGGGGGGGTGCAAAAGAAAACGGGGATTCCGCAACAGGATGCCAATGACTGTCGCGGCAATGCAACGCCGTGATAAAATTTTGCATTTTCAAGGCTCTCCGACACGCTTGGGGCTCAAAGGCCCCGTCCATCGGAGCTCCGCGCATCGCGCGGTTGGCAGCACCGGATGGAGGGTCCGTCGGGGGCTTCCAAGAAGCGGAACGCCCGCCTAGGCCGATCATCGTGTAATGCCATTCGAGGAAGAAATCCGCGCCCATGGAGCAGTTTGCCAAAGAAACCCTTCCGGTAAGCCTCGAAGCTGAAATGAGGCATTCCTACCTCGATTACGCAATGAGCGTAATCGTGGGTCGGGCGCTGCCGGACGTCCGCGACGGTCTGAAACCCGTCCATCGCCGCGTCCTTTTTGCGATGCACGAAGCCAACATCGTTTTCAACCGGCCGTACGTTAAGTGCGCGCGCGTCGTCGGCGACGTGATGGGCAAGTACCACCCTCACGGTGACATGGCCATCTACGACACGCTCGTGCGAATGGCGCAGGACTTCTCGTTGCGGTATCCGCTGATCGACGGCCAGGGCAACTTCGGATCGGTCGACGGCGACAACGCCGCGGCGATGCGCTACACCGAATGCCGGCTGCAGAAAATCGCTAACGAGCTGCTCGCCGACATCGACATGGAAACCGTCGATTTCGTCCCGAATTACGACGGCAAGGAACAGGAGCCGGCGGTACTGCCGTCGCGCCTGCCCAATTTGCTCGTCAACGGCTCGTCGGGCATCGCGGTCGGCATGGCGACCAACATTCCGCCGCACAACCTCACCGAAGTCATCGACGCGTGCCTTGCCGTGCTGGGCCGGCCGGCCATTGGCATCGACGAATTGATCGACATCGTGCCCGGCCCGGATTTTCCGACCGCCGGGATCATCTATGGCATCGAGGGCGTGCGCGAGGGTTATCGCACCGGGCGTGGCCGCGTCGTCATTCGCGCGCGCACGCACGTCGAGGACATCGGCAAGGGCGAGCGGCAGGCGATCATCGTCGATGAAATCCCGTATCAGGTAAACAAGGCGAACCTGCTGATCCGGATCGGCGAGCTCGTCCGCGACAAGAAGCTCGAAGGGATCTCCGACCTGCGCGACGAGTCGGACAAATCCGGCATGCGTGTCGTGATCGAGCTCAAACGCGGCGAGATTGCCGACATCGTCCAGAACAACCTATTCAAGCTCACGCAACTGCAGGACAGTTTCGGAATGAACATGGTCGCGCTGGTCGACGGGGCACCGCGGCTTCTAAATCTGAAGCAGTTCCTCGAGTTCTTCCTCCAGCATCGTCGTGAAGTTGTCGTCCGGCGCACGCGCTTCGAGCTTCGGCGTGCGCGCGAGCGCGGGCATATCCTGGAAGGCCTCGCCGTCGCGCTGTCGAACGTCGACGAGATCATCGCGCTCATCAAGGCGGCACCAACGCCGCCGGACGCGAAGTCCGCGCTGATGGCGAAGACGTGGCGCTCGCCGCTTGTCGAGGACATGTTGAAGCGCGCCGCCGCGGACGCCGCGCGCCCGGAAGGTCTGCCGCTCGAATTCGGCTGGCAGGATCGGGTGAACGGCTACCGGCTTTCCGACGCGCAGGCGCAGGCGATCCTCGAGCTGCGGCTGCAACGTCTGACTGGCCTGGAGCAGGACAAGATCTTTAGCGAGTACAAGGATGTGATGGCGCAGATTGTCGACCTTATCGACATACTGGCCAATCCCGATCGGGTGACGAGGATCGTCGGCGACGAATTGACTGGCATTCGCGAACAGTTCGGTGACGCGCGGCGATCGGAAATTGTCATGCAGGGCGTCGACCTGTCGCTCGAGGACTTGATCGCGCCGGCCGATATGGTCGTGACGCTGTCCCACGGCGGCTACATGAAGGCGCAGGCGGTGGCCGAATATCGCGCGCAAAAACGCGGCGGCCGCGGCAGGCAGGCGACGGCAACCAAGGAAGACGATTTCATCGATCGCCTGTTCATCGCCAATACTCACGACTACATCCTGTGCTTCTCCAACCGGGGACGCGTGTACTGGCTCAAGGTGTACAACGTGCCCCAGGGCTCGCGTGCCGCGCGCGGCAAGCCGATCGTCAACCTGGTTCCGCTCGTCGAGAACGAGAAGATCACCGCCATCCTGCCGGTCAAGGAGTTCACGGACACGCAATTCGTGTTCATGGCCACGGCGATGGGCACCGTGAAAAAAACGCCGCTGTCGGATTTCTCGCGACCGCGCACGTCGGGCATCATCGCCGTCGATCTCACCGATGGCGACGCGCTGATCGGCGTCGCGCTGACCGACGGCACGCACGACGTGATGTTGTTTTCCTCCGCCGGCAAAGCGGTGCGCTTCGATGAAAACGACGTGCGCCCAATGGGCCGCGGTGCGCACGGCGTACGCGGGATGATGCTGGAGAAAAAGCACCGCGTGATCTCGATGCTGGTCGCCGAAGACGAAGAGCAGTCCGTGCTCACGGCGACGGAGAACGGCTACGGCAAACGCACGCCGATCGTCGAATATACGCGCCACGGCCGGGGCACCAAGGGCATGATTGCGATTCAGCAGACCGAGCGTAATGGCACAGTAGTCGCGGCGGCGCTCGTTCGACCCGACGACGAGGTGATGCTGATCTCGACCGGTGGCGTGCTGATCCGCACGCAGGTGAAATCGATACGCGAGATGAGCCGCTCGACGCAAGGCGTCACGCTTATCAATCTCGGCGAAGGGGAAAAGCTGGCCGGCCTCGAGCGGGTGGTCGAGCGCGAAGAGGAAGACGAGTAGGGCCACGTCGGCGCTGATTCGCCATGGCAACAGCCGACGACCGCGAGCAGGAACTTGCCGGCCATCGCACCGCGATTGACGCGCTCGACCGCGAGATCCTCGCGAAGCTCAACGCCCGCGCCGCGCACGCGCAGGAGATCGGCCGTCTGAAATCGGGCGGCACCGCGTATCGCCCGGAACGCGAGGCGCAGGTGTTGACGCAATTGCAGGCCGAGAATCGCGGACCACTGCCCGACGAAGCGGTCGCCGGCGTGTTTCGCCAGGTCATGTCGGCTTGCCTTGCGCTCGAGCAGCCGATGCGCATCGCGTATCTCGGTCCCGCCGGCACGTTTTCGCACGCGGCGGCGGTCAGGCACTTCGGACAGTTCGTGCATGCCGAGCCGTACGCGACGATCGACGAAGTGTTTCGCGCCGCCGAAGGCGGGCAAACCGACTACGCCGTCGTTCCGGTCGAGAATTCCACCGAGGGTACCGTCGGAAGGACGCTCGATCTCATGTGCCAGACGCCGCTGTCGATCTGCGGCGAGATCAAGCTTCGCGTTCGGCAGAACCTTCTGTCGAATGCAGCATCGCTCGCCGATGTCACCCGGGTGTACTCACATGCGCAATCGCTTGCGCAGTGCGTTCAGTGGCTTGCGCGGCATCTGCCCGCGGCCGCGCGCGTCGCCGTCGCGAGCAACGCCGAGGCGGCGCGACTTGCCGCCGCGGAACCGGGCGCCGGGGCGATTGCGGGGGAAATCGCCGCGGCGATTTACGGCCTCGCCGTGCTTGCGCCCCACATCGAGGACGAGCCCAACAACACAACGCGATTCTGGGTCTTGGGATCGCAGCAGGTACCGCCGTCAGGTCGCGACGAAACCTCGCTCGTGATGTCCGCGCCGAACCGCCCGGGCGCCATCTACGGACTGCTCGAGCCAATTGCAAAGCACGGCGTCAGCATGTCGCGCCTCGAATCGCGGCCGGCGCGGACGGGTCTGTGGGAGTACCTGTTCTTCGTCGATCTGGTCGGCCATGCCACGCAACCCGAGGTCGCTGCGGCTCTCGCGGAACTGCGTCAAAAAGCACCGTTTCTCAAGATGTTAGGATCGTATCCTGCAGCGATTTATTAGGAGTGGAATGAGCGCCGAAGCCCTTGTCGCCGAGCCATCGGATCTATCGCGCCTGGCCCCCGAGTACGTGCGGAAGATCGCGCGCTATATCCCGGGCAAGCCGGTGGAAGAACTCGCGCGCGAGCTCGGACTCGACCCCGATCGAATCGTCAAGCTTGCGTCCAACGAGAATCCGCGCGGGCCCGGGCCGGCAGTGCGCAAGGCGATCGCCAGCGCAACCGAGGAGCTGTCGCGTTATCCGGATGGCAACGGCTTCGCGCTCAAGGCAGCGCTCGCGAAGCGCTTCGATGTCGATGCCGATGACATCGTTCTCGGCAACGGCTCGAACGATGTGCTCGAGCTCGTGACGCAGGCGTTTCTGCGTCCTGGCGACACCGCTGTCTATTCACGCCATGCCTTTGCCGTCTATCCGCTGGCGACGCAAGCGCGGGGGGCGACCGGTATCGAAGTGGCGCCCGCAAATGATTACGGACACGACCTCGCCGCAATGCGCGCCGCGATTGTGCCGTCGACACGCGTCGTGTTCGTCGCCAATCCGAACAATCCAACCGGCACCTGGATTTCACCTGCGGCGCTGCTGTCGTTCATCGAATCGGTGCCCGAAGACGTTCTCATCGTTCTCGACGAGGCGTACAACGAATACCTCGAACCGGCACAATGCGCGCCCTCCGCCGCGTGGACCCGTCGCCATCCGAATCTTGTCGTCTCGCGAACCTTCTCGAAAGCGTACGGGCTCGCCGCGCTTCGTGTCGGTTACGGTCTCATGAATGCCAAGGTTGCCGAGATGCTGAACCGCGTGCGCCAACCTTTCAACGTCAACGCGCTCGCGCAGGCCGCTGCGCTGGCGGCGCTCGACGATGTCGACTACGTAAGCGAAAGCCGCGCCCTCAATGCGAAAGGTCGCACTGTGCTGGAAGAAGGCTTCAAGAAGCTGCGCCTCGCTTTCGTACCGTCGCACGCCAATTTCGTGCTGGTCAAAGTGGGCGACGCGGCGCGCGTGTACCAGCGACTGCTGGAGCAGGGCGTGATCGTTCGACCCGTCGCCAATTACGCTCTGCCTGAATGGCTGCGCGTCACGGTCGGCGTCGGCGCCGAGAACCGCCGATTTCTCGATGCGCTCGCCACCGCGCTCGCCGGCTGAAGCGGCGCGCGTTCGCGCCTACTGATGAACGCTCCCGCGCCGCGTATCGACAAGCTTGTCATCGTCGGCGTCGGGCTGATTGGCGGATCGTTCGCTTTGGCGCAGAAGGCGGCGGCCGCGGCCGGCACGATCGTCGGGGTCGGGCGGGGGCGCGTCAACCTCGAGGAAGCCGCGAACCTCGGCATTATCGACCGCTTCATAGCGCTCGCAGACGACTGGACAAGCGAGCTCACGACAACCGATATCGTGCTCGTCGCCGCGCCGGTCGGGCAGTATCCGGCGATCTTTCGGCGGATGGCGCCGCACCTCGGCCCGCACACTATCGTCACCGACGTCGGTAGCACCAAGCAGGACGTCATCGCCGCCGCCCGTGCAACGCTCGGCGACGCGCTGTCGCGATTCGTTCCCGCCCATCCGATCGCGGGCACCGAGCAATCGGGCGCCGCCGCCGCCTTTTCGACGTTGTACGCCGACCGCAACGTGGTGCTGACACCGTTGCCGGAAACGGATCCGCTCGCCATTGCGACAGTTGCAACCGCGTGGCAGACCTGCGGCGCACACGTTCGAACGCTCGATGCTGCCGTGCACGACCACGTGTTCGCTGCGGTGTCGCACCTCCCGCATTTGCTGGCGTTTGCGCTCGTCGACGAGCTCGCGGCGCGGCCCGACGCCGACGAGCTGTTCCGTTTCGCGGCCAGCGGGTTTCGCGACTTCACGCGGATAGCCGCAAGCTCGCCCGAAATGTGGCGCGATATTGCGCTCGCCAACCGTGCCGCGCTGCTCGCCGAGGTGGCCGCGTTTGGTGCGCAACTCGATCGCCTCACCACGATGCTGACCTCGGGCGACGGCGCCGGACTTGAAGCGATGTTCACCGCTGCGCGCGCCGCGCGTCGCGCTTGGGATGCGCGACGAAACGCAGTCGGCGGCCGCGTGCCGGAAGACGGCCCGCGCGAGCCATGAATGTGCCCCCACGCTTGCGGCCTCATCACTCAATTCGGCCGCTGCGCTGCCCCCCGAGGGGGATCAATTCGCGCGGCCTCCGGAACGTCCTGGGTCCTGCGTTGCGGTCAGTGGTCGGCCGCCGCCCGCGCTCGCAGACGCGAGCTTCGCTCCTTGGCTTCGCCCTGCTCGCACAGGCGTTCGGGCCGGCCCGGCGGCGCTCATGTGTGCCCCCACGCTTGCGGCCATGAGCGTTGCCGACCCGATCGAGAGCTCACTTGATATTCCGCCGCTGGCGCACGCCGGGGGGACGATCGCGCTACCGGGCTCCAAGAGCATTTCGAATCGCGCGCTGCTGTTGTCGGCTCTCGCGACCGGTGCCACGCGCGTGCGCGGACTTCTCGACGCGGACGATGTAGACCGCATGCTGGATGCGCTCGTCGCGCTCGGCGTGCGTGTCGACCGCGAAACCACAGGGCGAGAGTTTGTCGTGCACGGAACGGGCGGCGCATTTCCGGTCCGGCGTGCAAAGTTGTTTCTCGGCAACGCGGGGACGGCTTTTCGTCCGCTGACGGCGGCGCTCGCCCTCGCAGGTGGTCATTACGAGCTTTCCGGGGTTTCACGCATGCACGAGCGGCCGATCGGCGATCTCGTCGATGCATTGCGTGCGCTTGGCGCCGACATCGGTTATCTGGCACAGGACGGGTTTCCACCGCTAGCGATCGGTCCCGGACCGAAATCGGGCACCGGCTCGCCCGGACGCGTGACGGTGCGCGGTAGTGTCTCGAGCCAGTTTCTGTCCGCATTGCTGATGGCATTGCCGGTGCTCACCGCAGGATCCGCGCGCGACATGCGCGTCGACATCGCCGGCGAACTGATTTCAAAGCCGTATGTGGCCATCACCATCGCCTTGATGGACCGCTTCGGCGTCGCGATTCAGCACGAAAACTGGCGCGCTTTTCGCGTTCCTGCCGGCGGTCGCTACGCCTCGCCTGGAAGCATCGACGTCGAAGGCGACGCGTCGGCCGCTTCGTATTTTCTCGCCGCGGGCGCCGTCGGGGGCGGTCCGGTTCGCGTGACGGGCGTCGGACGCCGATCGATCCAGGGCGACGTTGCCTTCGCCGACGCCCTCGCGCAAATGGGCGCGCTCGTGCGGTCTGGCGATGATTGGATCGAAGTGTCGGCCGGCGATGCGCTCAGGGGAATCACGCTCGATTGCACCCCAATTCCGGATGCGGCGATGACGCTCGCCGTTGTCGCGCTGTTCGCGCGCGGGCCGACGGCGCTGACGGGCATTGCCAGCTGGAGGGTCAAGGAAACCGACCGCATCACCGCCATGGCCACGGAACTCGCCAAACTCGGCGCGCGCGTCGAGGCTGGCCTCGATTACCTCACCGTGCATCCGCCGGAGCGGTTCACCGCGGCGACGATCGACACCTACGACGACCACCGAATGGCGATGTGCTTTTCGCTCGCTGCGCTCGGCGGCATTGCGATACGCATCAACGATCCCGGATGCGTGCGCAAGACGTTTCCCGGCTATTTCGACGTCTTCCGCTCGATCGTCCAGTCATGAGCGAACCGGCGATCCCGGTGATTGCCATCGATGGGCCCGCGGCCTCGGGCAAGGGAACCATCGCGGCAGGGGTCGCGCAGGCACTGAGGTTCCACCTCCTCGACAGCGGTTCTCTCTACCGGCTGGTCGCGCTGAAAGCGCTGGAATCGAACACCGCGGTCGACGATGCACGGGCGCTCGCGGCGCTGGCCGAAAGACTCGATCTCGAGTTCAGGGCAGGGGGTACGAAGCTGGAGGGCCGCGACGTGACCGAGGCGCTCCGCAGCGAAGCGATCAGCGCCGCCGCCTCCCGTGTTGCCGTCCATCAATCCGTTCGCCGGGCGCTTCTCGGGCGGCAGCGGGCGTTTCGGGTCGCGCCGGGATTGGTGGCCGACGGCCGGGATATGGGCACGGTGGTCTTCCCGGATGCCCTTTTGAAGGTATTCGTAAGCGCAACCCCGGAGGAGCGGGCGCGCCGCCGATATAAGCAGTTGATCGAAAAAGGAATCTCCAGTACAATTGAGGGTCTTTTGCGGGACATCCGCGAGCGCGACGCACGCGACGCGAGCCGGACGACCGCACCGCTCAAGCCCGCGGCGGACGCCGTAATCCTGGATACGACGGGCATGGGAATCGGGGCCGCGATCGATTTCGTGCTCGACCTGTACCGGCGCGGGCGGCAACGAAGGCAAGTTAGGAAGGCGCCGCAGCTAGAGGCGCCCTGCAGAGGCAACAAGAGTCAATGAGGCTGCTCCGCGAACGCGTCAAGCCCGTGTTCAGGAGTGGATTTCGGCAACCAGCCCGCCCGAGCGAGACACAGGGTTCTCGCGCCAGGCGGTTGCAACACAACTTTAGGGAACCAACCCGTCATGGCTACCGCCACACAAAGCATGTCCACCCCCCCGTCCGAAAATTTCGCTGCACTGTTCGAGGAATCGCTCTCCCGGCAGGAAATGCGGCAAGGCGAGCTCATCACCGCCGAAGTGGTCCGCGTCGACTACAACATCGTCGTCGTTAACGCGGGACTCAAATCCGAAAGCTTCATCCCGATCGAAGAGTTCAAGAACGACAAGGGCGAAGTCGAGGTCAAGCCCGGCGATTTCGTCACCGTCGCGATCGAGAGCCTCGAAGATGGCTACGGCGAGACCAAGCTGTCGCGCGACAAGGCGAAGCGCCTCAAAGCGTGGCACGATCTCGAAGCCGCGATGGAGCAGGGCACGATCGTCACCGGCCAGGTGACCGGCAAGGTGAAGGGCGGCCTGACCGTGATGGTCAACGGCATCCGCGCCTTCCTGCCGGGCTCGCTCGTTGACATCCGCCCCGTGAAAGATACCTCGCCGTACGAGAACAAGGCGCTCGAGTTCAAGGTCATCAAGCTCGACCGCAAGCGCAACAACGTCGTCGTCTCGCGTCGCGCAGTGCTCGAAGCGAGCCAGGGCGAGGAGCGCGCGAAGCTCCTGTCGACACTGTCGGAAGGCGCCACCGTCAAGGGCATCGTCAAGAACATCACCGATTACGGCGCGTTCGTCGACTTGGGTGGCATCGACGGCCTGCTGCACATCACCGACCTCGCATGGCGCCGTGTCAAGCACCCGTCGGAAGTGTTGGCGGTGGGCGATGAAGTCACCGCCAAGATCCTCAAGTTCGACCAGGAAAAGAATCGCGTCTCGCTTGGAATGAAACAGCTTGGCGAGGACCCGTGGGTCGGCCTGTCGCGCCGCTATCCGACCGGCACACGACTGTTCGGGAAAGTCACAAACATCACCGATTACGGTGCGTTCGTCGAGATCGAGTCGGGCATCGAAGGTCTGGTGCACGTGTCTGAAATGGACTGGACCAACAAGAACATTCATCCGACCAAGGTGGTGCAGCTCGGCGACGAAGTCGAGGTGATGATTCTCGAAATCGACGAGGACCGCCGCCGCATTTCGCTCGGCATGAAGCAGTGCATGCCAAACCCGTGGGACGAGTTCGCCGCCAACCACAAGAAAGGCGACAAGGTAAAGGGCCAGATCAAGTCGATCACCGACTTCGGCGTGTTCGTCGGCCTGCCGGGCGGAATCGACGGGCTCGTGCATCTGTCCGACCTGTCGTGGACGCTCCCCGGCGAAGCCGCCGTGCGCGACTACAAGAAGGGCGCCGAAGTTGAAGCTGTCGTGCTGGCGATCGACGTCGAGCGCGAGCGCATTTCGCTTGGCATCAAGCAACTCGACGGCGATCCTTTCTCGAACTACGTCGCCACGCACGACAAGGGCAACGTCGTGAAGGGCACGGTCCGCTCGCTCGACGGCAAGGGCGCGATCATCGCGCTCGATGGTGACGTCGAGGGTTACCTGCGCGCTTCCGAAGTGGCACGCGACCGCGTCGAGGATATCCGGACGCACTTGAAGGAAGGCGATCCGGTCACCGCGATGATCATCAACATCGACCGCAAGAACCGCTCGATCAACCTTTCGATCAAGGCGAAAGACCATGCCGAAGAGTCGGAGGCAATCCAGAATGTGAAGGCGGACACGGCGGGAGCAACCTCGGGGACGACTAATCTCGGCGCGCTTCTGCGGGCGAAGATGGACAACAAGACCACCGAATAAGCGGGCCGCGTGATGACCAAATCGGAGCTGATCGACCGCCTTGCGGCGCAGTTCCCGCAGCTCGTCGCGAAGGATGCCGAGCTCGCGGTCAAGATGATCCTCGATGCGATGGCGGAAAGCCTCGCCAAAGGGGAGCGCATCGAGATCCGGGGGTTCGGCAGCTTCGGCCTCAACTATCGGCCGCCGCGCACGGGACGCAATCCCAAGTCCGGCGAGAAGGTGCTCGTGCCGGAGAAGCACGTTCCGCATTTCAAGGCCGGCAAGGAATTGCGCGAACGCGTCGACTTCAAGGGCGGATGAATCGCTGATGCATATCGTGCGCTGGATCGTCGGCGCTGCGCTGTTCCTGGCGCTGCTATTTCTGTCGCTGCAAAATTCCGAGAAGGTGACGCTCAAGTTCTACAATCTGTGGGACTTCGAGGCGCCGCTCGTGTTCGTCGTGCTGATCGCGTTCGCGATCGGCGTGGCCGCAGGATTGCTCGCCGGCGCGCTGCGCGCGTCGAAGCTCCGGCGGCAGGTGACTCGCCTTACTCGTGCGGAGAAGGCACGCGCCGACGGAAGCGCTGCCATGCCAGGCGAAAGGCCGAGGACGGGCGCCTGAAGGCGTGACCTTCATCCGCCGCTTCGTCGCGTAAGCCCGGCATCCATGGAATTCGAGCTCTGGTGGCTGCTGCCGATCCCGGTCGTGTTCTTCGCGCTCGGCTGGATTGCCGCGCGCATCGACATCCGGCACCTGTTGCGCGAGTCGAGCGCGCTGCCGCTGTCCTACTTTCGCGGCCTCAACTTCTTGCTGAACGAGCAGCCCGACAAGGCCATCGAGTCGTTCATCGAGGTCGTCAAGGTCGATCCGCAGACCGTGGACCTCCATTTCGCGCTGGGCAACCTGTTCCGCCGGCAGGGCGAGATCGACCGAGCCATCCGGATGCACCAGAACCTCCTCGACCGTCCCGACTTGTCGGCCGACAAACGCCGTGCTGCGGAATTCGAGCTGGCGCAGGATTTCAACCGGGCCGGTCTTCTCGATCGCGCCGAGGAGCTCTTCACAAAACAGGATGGCTCGCCGTTCGAGCACGCATCGCAGGGCTTCCTGCTGTCGATCTACGAGCAGGAAAAAGACTGGCCGAAAGCCATCGTCGTGACGCGCCGGATGGAGGCGCTGGCGAAGCAACCGTACTTCAAGGAAATCGCGCACTACTGTTGCGAGCTCGCGCAGGCGGCGCTGCTGGCGTCGGATTTCACGGAGGCAAGGAAACACATCGACGAGGCATTGGCCGAGTATCGGGCATGTGCGCGGGCGACGATGCTGCTGGGCGACCTGCATGCGCAGCGCGGAGAGTTGACCGACGCGATCGCCGCATGGCAGCGAATCGAATCGCAGAATCCGGCGTTCCTGTCGCTCGTCGCCGAGCGCCTCGCCGACGCGTATCGCAAATCGGGCAATGCCGCGCAGGGCTCGCGTGTGCTCCGCGCCTACCACCAACAATATCCGTCGCTCGATCTTCTCAATACCGTTTTTTCGCTGATGCTGGCCGACGAAGGACCCGCTGCGGCAGGCGAGCTCATCAAGGAAGAACTCGCGCGCAATCCCACCCTGCTCGGACTCGACCGGCTGCTCGAGGCGCAGCTTCTGGCGGCGCCCGCCGATCGCCGCCACGATCTCGAGCTCGTGAAACAACTGGTGGGCCAGCACATCAAGCGGCTCGGCATGTACAAGTGCGATCACTGCGGTTTTCGCGCCAAGCAGTATTACTGGCGCTGCCCGGGTTGCGGCAAGTGGGAAACGTACTCGCCGCGACGGACCGAAACGCCCGATGGGTATGCCTGATCGCTAAGGGATATGTCTGTTCCCAAAGAGATGCCTGATTCCCGAAAGATGCCTGATCCCAAAGTCATCGTCGCGCTCGACTTCGCCAATCCGATGCACGCGCTCGCGCTCGCGGATCGGCTGGATCCTTCGTCTTGCGCGCTCAAGGTCGGCAAGGAACTCTTCGTCATCGCGGGACCCGAGCCCGTGCGGTGGATGATCGATCGCGGCTTCAACGTGTTCCTCGACCTCAAGTTCCACGACATCCCGAACACCGTCGCCCAGGCGTGCGCCGCTGCCACCAAACTCGGCGTCTGGATGCTCAACGTTCACGCCGCGGGCGGGCGCGCGATGCTCGCCGCAGCGCGTGAGGCGGTCGACAATGCCGCGGCAGGGCAGCAGCGGCAGGCGCCCTTGCTGATCGCCGTCACCGTTCTGACGAGCCTTGCCGACGTCGATCTGCGCGAAACGGGTGTGGCTGGAACCGCCACGCAGCAGGCGCTCGATCTCGCCCGACTTGCCGCCACCTGCGGGCTCGATGGTGTGGTGTGCTCGGCGGTCGAGGCGTCCGCGTTGCGCGCTGCGCGAGGCAAGGACTTCAAGCTCGTCACGCCGGGAATTCGACCGGCCGGCGCGAGCCGCGACGACCAGGCGCGCATCATCACGCCCGAAGCCGCCGTGGCGAACGGCGCCGATTTTCTCGTGATCGGACGCCCGATTACGCAAGCGGCAGATCCACTGGCGGCACTGGCAGCGATCAACACATCGTTGGGAATCAAGGCTTGAAGATCACGGTTATTGGCGCGGGCTACGTCGGCCTTGTCACCGGCGCCTGTCTCGCGGAGGTCGGCAACGACGTGCTGTGCGTCGATATCGACACAGCGAGGATCGCGACGCTCAACGCCGGCGGTGTCCCGATTCACGAGCCCGGTCTGGAACCGTTGATCAGGCGCAATGAGGAGGCGGGCCGCCTGCGGTTCACGACGGACGCCGATGCTGCAGTTGCGCACGGCGCGCTGCAGTTCATCGCGGTCGGCACGCCACCGGGCGACGACGGCTCGGCGGACATGCAATACGTGCTCGCCGCGGCGCGTGGCATCGGGCGACGGATGACGGAGTTCAAGATCGTCGTCGACAAGTCGACCGTTCCCGTCGGTACCGCAGACCTCGTGCGCGCGGCTATCGCCGAGGAGCTCTCGGCACGCGGCGTCGACCTTACGTTCGCCGTCGCTTCCAATCCCGAGTTCCTGAAAGAGGGTGCGGCCGTCGAGGACTTCATGAAGCCCGATCGGATCGTGATCGGCACCGACGACGAGCGCGCGATCGCCGCGCTCCGATCCGTCTACGCGCCCTTCATGCGCAATCACGACCGGTTGCTGGTGATGGACACGCGTTCCGCCGAGCTCACAAAA
Source organism: uncultured beta proteobacterium (assembly GCA_963724975.1). Classification (GTDB taxonomy): domain Bacteria; phylum Pseudomonadota; class Gammaproteobacteria; order Burkholderiales; family Casimicrobiaceae; genus CAIWHR01. The sequence continues at coordinate 639,784 of CAVRXB010000011.1, forward strand.
TACGCCGCCAACGCCATGCTGGCGACGCGCATATCGTTCATGAACGAGCTCGCCAATCTCGCCGACGACCTCGACGCCGACATCGAGCATGTTCGCCAGGGCATGGGCGCCGATCCGCGCATCGGCTATCACTTCCTCTACCCCGGTGTCGGCTACGGCGGGAGCTGCTTTCCGAAAGACGTCAAAGCGCTTCGCCACACGGCTTCGCGATATCGCCATCCGATGAAGCTTCTCGATGCGGTCGAAGCGGTCAACGAAGCGCAAAAGCTGCGGCTGGTCGACAAGATCGTGTCGCGGCTCGGCGCCAACCTGGCTGGCAGGACGTTCGCGCTGTGGGGACTCGCGTTCAAGCCAAACACCGACGACATGCGCGAAGCGCCATCGCGCGCCATCGTCTCCGCGCTCGCCGCCCGCGGCGCCAAAATTGTCGCCTGGGATCCGATTGCGATCCCAGAAGCGCGCCGCGCTTTCGGCGCGGAGCCCGCCCTCTCGTACGGCTCGTCACCCATGGCGGCGCTCGCTGGCGCCGACGCGCTCGTCGTCGTCACCGAATGGCAGGAATTCCGGAGCCCGGATTTCCACGCGATCCGCGGCGCGCTCAAGCTGCCGCTCATTTTCGACGGACGTAATCTTTACGATCCCGCCACCGTGCGCGCAGCGGGTCTCGAGCACTTCGCCATAGGACGACGCTGATGGCGCGCGCGGCACGAAGCGGGACTTCCCGCACAGCCAGGTTTGCGGACTTCCGCGACCGCGTGGCGCGCACCCGCGTGCTGGTCGTCGGCGACGTGATGCTCGACCGCTACTGGTTCGGCGAAGTCGAACGCATCTCGCCGGAAGCGCCTGTGCCGGTCGTCAAGATCGCCCGCAGCGAGGAGCGCCCCGGCGGGGCGGCGAACGTCGCCCGCAATGCGGCGGCGCTCGGCGCATCGCTGACGCTGCTGTCCGTGATCGGCGCTGACGAGCCTGGGGCCGCGCTCGAGCGGCTTCTTGACGCGGACCACGTGCGCACACTCTTCCACCGCGATGCCACGGTTGCGACCACCGTGAAGCTACGCGTCATCGGCCGCCAGCAACAACTGTTGCGGATCGATTTCGAGACCGCGCCGTCGCACGAAGTCCTCGCCGGCAAGCTCGCCGAATACGAGCGTCTCCTGGCCGATTCCGACGTCGTCGTGTTGTCGGATTACGGAAAGGGGGGCCTCGCGCACATCGCGACAATGATCAAGCGGGCGAGGGCGGCGGGCAAGCCGGTCCTGGTCGATCCGAAAGGCGACGACTGGACCAAATACCGCGGCGCGACGCTGATCACGCCGAACCGCGGCGAATTCCGCGAAGTCGTCGGGCGCTGGCGCGATGAGCGCGACATGGCGGCAAAAGCGAAGGCGTTGCTCGCCGATCTCGGCATCGAGGCACTCCTCGTTACGCGCTCGGAGGAGGGGATGAGCCTCTACACCGCGACGTCGACCGAACATGTTCCCGCGGTTGCTCGCGAGGTGTTCGACGTCTCCGGCGCGGGCGATACGGTCATTGCCACACTCGGCGTTCTGATCGGCGCCGGCGCGAAGTTTCCGGTCGCCGTGCGCATCGCCAATCAGGCTGCCGGCGTGGTCGTCGGCAAGCTCGGCACGGCTGTCGTCACGCCGGAAGAACTGGACTGACCGCCGACGCCCCACGTGGCCAAGACCAAGACTGTCTATACCTGCACCGAGTGCGGCGGCCAGAGCCCGAAGTGGCAGGGCCAGTGTCCGCACTGCGGCGTCTGGAACACGCTGGTCGAAACCATCGCCACGCCACCGCCCGCCCGCTTCCACAGCGTCGCCGGCAAGACCGGGACCGTGCGACGCCTGTCGAGTGTCGACGCGGCGGCGACACCGCGCTTTGCGACCGGCGTCGATGAATTCGACCGTGTGCTGGGCGGCGGCCTCGTGCCGGGCGGCGTGATTCTGCTGGGCGGCGATCCAGGCATCGGGAAGTCGACACTGCTGCTGCAGGCGATGGCGGCGATCGGCGCCGCGCGCTCTACGCTCTACGTCACAGGCGAGGAATCGGTCGAGCAGGTCGCGTTGCGCGCGCAAAGGCTCGGGCTCGTCAACGCGCCCGTATCGCTGCTTGCCGAAGTGCAGCTCGAGGCGATCATCGCGACGATCGGCAACGAAAAGCCCGAAGTTGTGGTCATCGATTCGATCCAGACCGCCTACACCGAGGCGCTGACCTCGGCGCCCGGCAGCGTCGCGCAGGTGCGCGAGTGCGCCGCTCAATTGACCCGCCTCGCGAAACAGCGCGGCATCGTTGTCATCTTCGTCGGGCACGTAACGAAGGAGGGCGCGATCGCCGGTCCTCGGGTGCTGGAGCACATCGTCGACACCGTCCTCTATTTCGAGGGCGATACGCATTCGAGCTTTCGCCTCGTCCGCGCGATCAAGAACCGCTATGGCGCCGCGAACGAGCTCGGCGTGTTTGCGATGACCGAGCGCGGGCTGAAAGGCGTAGCCAACCCGTCGGCGCTGTTCCTGTCGCAGCATGCGGAGCCGGTCGCGGGTTCCGCGATCGTCGCTACACTCGAAGGCTCGCGCCCGCTGCTGGTCGAAATTCAGGCATTGGTCGACCCGGTTCAAGGAGGAATGCCCAAGCGCCTCGCAGTGGGCCTCGACCCGCAGCGACTTGCGCTGCTGCTCGCGGTGCTGCATCGCCATGGTGGTACCGAAACGGGCGGGTACGACGTTTTCGTGAATGCGGTGGGCGGCGTTCGCATCAACGAGCCGGCCGCGGATCTCGCGATCCTGCTCGCCGTGCACTCGTCGCTCATTGGCCGGCCATTGCCGGCGAAAACGTTGATCTTCGGCGAAGTGGGCCTGGCAGGCGAGATTCGGCCCGTGCAGGGAGGTCAGGACCGGATCAAGGAAGCGGCAAAGCTGGGCTTCCGGCAATTCCTCATCCCAACTCTCAATAGGCCGAAACAACCTATTGATAATACTAAGCTCATGACGGTCGACCGCGTCGACCAAGCCGTCCGCCTTTTCCGCAACTGATCGTTTAAACCAGGCAAGTCGCGCTACGGCCGGTGACTTGACCCCGTCCCTTGTAGAGCACATTCTGTTTTTTCGGGATGCCGCGCAGCTCCGTAAACCGACCTCGACAATCGCCCTGCGAGAAGGACCCATGACCAAGCTCACGATCAACGGAACGCAATACGACGTCGACCTGCCCGATGACACGCCACTTCTGTGGGTGTTACGCGACCAGCTCGGCATGACGGGCACCAAGTTCGGATGCGGGCTCGCTTTGTGCGGCGCGTGCACGGTGCATGTCGACGGACAGCCCGGACGCGCGTGCATTACGCCGATCTCCTCGCTGGCGAATCGCAAGATCACCACCATCGAAGGCGTGGGCGCCGACAAGGTCGGAAAGGCAGTGCAGGCGGCATGGGTCGACCTCGGCGTACCACAGTGCGGCTATTGCCAGGCGGGCCAGATCATGTCCGCTACCGCGCTACTCAAGACAAACCCGAAGCCAACGGACGCCGAGATCGATGCCGCGATGGCGGGCAACATCTGCCGTTGCGGCACGTACGGACGCATCCGCGCAGCGATCAAGCAGGCCGGCATCAAGGGAGCGAACGCATGAACGCCCAGTTCGAATCGACTCATTTCTCGCAGCATGTCGGCGCCGATGAACCGCTGCTCATTGCGAATGTCAGCCGCCGCCGGTTCCTGCAGCAGGCAACTGCGCTCAGTGGTCTCGTTATCGCAGTCGGATTCCCCGGAGCCGCGTCCGCCGAGGATCCGCCGAAATACGGTGCGGACGGTATGCCGCACGGGTGGATCGACAATCCGCTTGTGTTCGTCGCGATCGGCGAAGACGGCATCGTCAGCATCGTGTGCCATCGCTCCGAGATGGGGCAGGGCGTTCGCACGGGAATGCCGATGATCGTCGCGGATGAGCTCGAAGCCGACTGGAATCGCGTGCGCGTCGTGCAGGCGCCGGGCGACGAAGTCCGCTACGGCAATCAGGATACCGACGGCTCGCGCAGCACTCGCCATTTCTTCATGCCGATGCGGCGCTGCGGGGCCGCGATGCGGCAAATGCTCGAAACGGCCGCGGCCGCCCAGTGGAAGGTCCCGGTCTCGGAAGTCGAGGCGAAGAACGGCGAGGTGATCCACAAGGCCAGCGGCAAACGGCTGGGCTACGGCTTGCTTGCGAAGGCGGCTGCCGAGCTGCCGCTTCCGGCGATGGACAAGGTCCGCCTCAAGAACCCCTCGCAGTTCCGCTACATCGGAACCGGCAAGCTCAAGCTCGTCGACGGCGAGGCCATAGTCACGGGCAAAGCGCAATACGGGATGGACACGTGGACGAACGGGATGCTGTTCGCCGTCGTCGCGCGTCCGCAGGTGTACGGCGGAAAGGCCGTGAGCTTCGACGCGGCCGATGCGATGAAGGTCCCCGGCGTCGTCAAGGTGGTGGCGATCGAAGCCACGCCTGGCGCTCCGCAATTCAATCCGCTGGGCGGTGTCGCGGTCATCGCCAACAACACATGGGCAGCGATGCAGGGCCGCAAGGCGCTAAAGATCGTCTGGGACGACGGGCCGAATGCGAGCTACGACTCAGTCGCCTACAGAACAACGCTCGAGGCTGCCGCCAACAAGCCGGGCAAGGTCGTTCGCAACGAAGGGGACTTCACTGCGGCGGCGGCGAGCGCGTCGAAGCGCGTCGAAGCGCAGTATTACTTGCCGCATCTCGCGCACGCCTCGATGGAACCACCTGCTGCAACGGCCAGCATTGTCAATGGCAAATGCCAGGTGTATGGCTGCTTCCAGTCGCCGCAAGCGGCGCGCGACCTCGTCGCCAAGCGGCTCGGAATGCCGGTCGAGAATGTCACCGTCAACGTGACATTGCTCGGCGGGGGCTTCGGTCGCAAATCCAAGCCCGACTACGGCATCGAGGCGGCCGTTCTATCGAAGGCCATGGATGGCAAGGCGGTCAAGGTGGTCTGGACACGCGACGACGACCTGCACAACGATTACTTCCATACGGTCTCGGTCGAGCACCTTGAAGCGGGCCTCGACGCGAAAGGGCATCCGGTTGCGTGGCTGCATCGGAGCGTTGCGCCGACGATCATGTCGACTTTCGACGACAAGCAAGTGCAGGAGGCCAACTGGGAACTCGGGATGGGCGTAATCAACGTCCCATTCGCCATTCCCAATATCCGAATCGAAAATCCGGAGGCCGTCGCGCACACGCGCATCGGCTGGTTCCGCTCGGTATCGAACATCCCGCATGCGTTCGCCGTCCAGTCGTTCATTGGAGAGCTCGCCGCGGCCGCGGGGCGCGACCCGAAGGACTATCTGCTCGAAGTGATCGGGCCCGCGCGAGTGGTTACGCCCCAAATGCTGAGCGACACGTGGAACCACGGCGAGTCGCCCGAGCGGTATCCCGTCGACACAGGGCGCCTGCGCCGCGTCGCCGAGACTGCCGCACGCGAGGCGAAGTGGGGAAGAAAGTTGCCGAAGGGTCACGGGCTCGGCATCGCCGCGCACTACAGCTTTGTGTCCTATGTCGCCGCGGTCGTCGAGGTCGCTGTCGATGCCAAGGGCAACGTGACGATTCCGCGAGTCGACATCGCTGTCGATTGCGGCGCGACGGTCAATCCCGAGCGCGTCCGGGCGCAGATGGAAGGCGCCTGTGTCATGGGCGTCGGCATCGCGACCATCGGCGAAATCTCCTTCAAGAATGGCCGCGCCCAGCAGGACAACTTCGACACCTACGAGGTGACGCGAATGCCCGCGGCGCCGCGCGAGATCCACGTGCACATCGTGCCGGGAGACTACGCCAAGCCGATGGGTGGCGTCGGCGAGCCCGGCGTGCCGCCGATCCCCCCTGCGCTCTGCAATGCGATCTTTGCAGCGACTGGAAAGCGGATTCGCAACCTGCCGATTCGCGATCAACTGAAGGCCTGATGATCCGCCGAGACTGCGTGTTCCCAAACCTGCGTGGCGCTCCGTAGAGGTGCGACGGGCGGTATTTCCAGATGCGTCGGGCGGGATGCTTCCACCGGCGCATCGCTAGCGGCAATCGCCGGCGATCGGCTCGGCGCGATCGCCGGCCCGTGTCAGGACCGGATCAAGGAGGCCGTAAAGCTCGGCTTCCGCCAATTCCTCATCCCAACCCTCAATACACGACGACAACCAATTGATAATACGAAACTCCTGACGGTGGATTGGCGTCGACCAGGCTGTTCGGCTTCTACGAATTGAATGCTCGACGGTCCGAGGTGATGCGGCCTTACTGGGTCGCGCCGGTTCCCGAGCTCAACATGTAGGCAATCGCGCTCCGGATTTCGGGGTCCGTGAGGTCGGCCATACCGCCGCGCGGCGGCATCGCGCCGTGGCCGCGGATGGCTGATGCTGCGACCGTGTCGAAACCTTGCTTGGCGCGTTGTGTCCAGGCGGCGCGATCGCCGATCTTCGGGGCACCGCCCGCACCGGTTCCGTGGCATCTGATGCACTGCGCTTCGACGATCTCCTTGCCGCTCCGGGGAGGCGTAGGGGCGGTGCGGCTGACCGGTTCGGTCCATTTGCCGCCCGATTGGTTGACCATGTAGGTAATCGCGCGTTCGACCTCGATGTCGGTCAGCGCCATGTTGCCGCCATGCGCAGGCATCTGCCGGATACCCGCCAATGCGCTGCTGGAGAGTCCGCTTAGCCCTTTGGCGGCGCGATCGGCCCAGGCCTTCCGGTCGCCGATCTTTGGCGCGCCCCCGGCACCGGTTCCATGGCACGAAACGCACAGGCCGTCGACGACCTGCTTGCCGCTTCGCTCAGTCGACTGCGCTGCGGCCGTCCGCGACATGCCCATCACGAAACAGCCGATGAATGCGACGAGCGCGGCGAATACGCGAAGCGTCGAAACGTTCTTCAGGATCCGCATGCACTCGTTGCTCCCGACATCGACGCCGCCTTAGTGCGATACCGACACTTTGGGCGCGCCGGGTCGTGTCGCGCATTGACGTGCGTCAAGCGATGGCGGGCTGGGGCGTCCATCTGCCGCGGACGGGAGCCCTCGCTTTTGCGTTGGCCGCCTATTCGAAATGTCGCATAATTTGTATTATGTAAAATTGAAGATGGCACGAATTTGATCGTCCGCAATGCGCGCGCCCTCCTGACTTGGCATGCTTTCTGCGTCTTGGCTCAGAGTCGAACGACCGCGAGGAACGCCATGAAGCTTCCGAGGTTCATCCACATCAATTACGCCCCGATCACGGTGGTTGTGCTCAGCGTTTTCTGCTGGGTTGCCCTCTATTCTGTGTACGCGAACTTCGGGCAAGTGGGATTCGATCTGATGCAGGGTCCTGGCGTCATCCTCGGTGTCCAGGGCATGCTGCTCGTCGGACTTCATGCCGCGGGCCTGTTGCTGCTCCTTGGTCTTGCTCTCGGGGCGATCGCCGTCCTGACCAGGCTCGGTATGCGCGGTGAAGCGCAGGCGGACCAACCGACCAAGTTCTAGCGCCCGCTGTAGGCTACGTCGGCTAAGCTGGTTTCCTGGGGCTGGACCTGCCCCTCAACGGCAGTCTTTTGTGCCCAACGCGCGGCGGATCCGCGCGCGGCCGCGTCATCGCGCCGCGCCAAGACGAGTTTCCTGGGTCGAAATCGACTCTCCGGAAGAGTGCGCAATCAATGCTGCGCCGGATCCAGGTCGGCGCCCGCATGCACACTCCCGAGCGCCTCGTGGAGCGTCGCAAAGATGCGCGATGGACCAAGCGCGGCGGTGATCCCGTGCCGATCCATGTCGGAGCGCAAATAGGGGCTTACCCGTCCGAAGACGACCGTTACGCCACGCGCCGTCAAGGTCTTCATCAGGTCGCGCACGGCGCGCGCCGCAGAATAATCAATGGCGGTGATCGCTGACGCGTCCACCACCAAGTGACGCACCGGCGCAGGCGCCTGCCGGACGAGCCGCTCCACTTCATCGACGAATCGCGCTTCGTTCGCGTAGAACAGGTCGGCGCCGAAACGGTAGACGATCAGGCCGGGTTCGGTCTGCATTCCGGGAAGGACGTCCTTCGGGACCCACCGACCGGCCGTGTCCGGTGCGAGCAGCATCGTGTGCGGCCGATAGCTGTGGCGAACGTGCCGCAGCAGCGACAACGCGATCGCCAGCAGGATCCCCTGCTCTACGCCGATCAACGCGACTGCCGCCGCCGTGACGACCGCCAGCGTAAACTCACCGGGACTCTCGCGACGGATGGCGGCGAGTCCCCCGAGATCGACGAGTCCGACGGCGATTGTGAACACGACGGCGGCGAGCACGCAGCGGGGAAGGAATTGCAGAGGCCCGGTCGCGAACAGCAGGACCAGCGCGACGACGCCCGCGAACACGATTTGCGCGAGTTGGCTCCGCGCGCCGGCGCGTTCCGCCATTGCTGTCTGGGTCGGACTGCCGTTGACGACGAACGCTCCACTCACGCCGGCCGAAGCGTTCGCCATCGCAAGACCAAGAATATCCGCGTCGGCATCCACCCGTTCGCCATGGCGCAGGGCGAATGCACGCGCAGCGACCGCACTTTGCGCCATGATCATCACGAAGCATGACGCGGCAATCGGCAAAAGGATCAGGACATCGCCCCAGCTGACATCGGGCAAGCCGATCGACGGCAGGCCGCTTTGCACCGGGCCGATCACAGCGATGCCCCGCGCGGCAAAATCCCACTTGAAGCTCGCGCCGATCGCGCCCAGCACGACCAGCATCGCAACCGGAATTCGGGGTGCGTACCGGTGCCCTATCAGGATGATGGCGACGACGGCGGCCGCGAGCATCGCAGTCGACCCACGAATGCCTCCAGCGCCGCGCGTCACCTCTACCAGTTGTTCCACGGCGCGATGAGAATTGACGGCGAGTCCCGTCATGTCCGGAAGCATCGCGATGCCCACCTGAATCCCGACACCGGCCAAAAACCCAACGAGCACCGTCCGCGACAGGAAATCGGCGAGAAACCCGAGCTTGAAAGCGCGCGCCAGCAAGAGCATCGCCGCCGTCAGCAGGGCAACCATGCCCACGAGCGCCATGTACCGCTCGCTGGCCGCGGGCGCCATGCGGGAGAGCCCTCCCGCGAAAATCGCGGCCGTCGCCGAATCGGCGGCGACGACGAGGTGGCGCGATGATCCGAAGACCGCGAATGCAACGATCGGCAGCAGGACGGTGTAGAGCCCCGTGACGACCGGCGTCCCGGCGATCCGCGTGTAACCCAAAACCTGCGGGATGTTCATCGACGCGAGCGTGATGCCGGCAAACGCATCGCGCGCAGCTCCGCGGCGGCTCAGAGGCCGAATGCCGTCAAATAGCCGGACGGCCATTTTCAAACTTCTTCTTCACGAAGCATCGACAGCCGGAATAAAATCATCGGAGATCGAAATCGGGATACTGCGCATGGCGGCGAAACAGAGCACAGAGGAATCGGCGGACGAATTCGCGCGACTCGCTCGCGAACTCGAACGCGCCGAAGCCTACGAACAGCAGCTGCGCCAGCGAATCGTCGAGATCAAGGATCAGCTGGCTGCCGGCAACACCTCGCGTGCGCTGTCGATGCTGAACGAGACGCTGAACTTCATCGACTCGGCTACCGACGTCGTCACGAACCATCCCGGCGCATAGTCGTTTATCAGCCTTTGCGCGCTTCGGCAACGCAAAATGCCGCCAGCGCGGCGATGACGCCCTCGTCGTCCCCGGCGGCCGGCGACAGGTCGATGGCGACCCCGGGGAGCGATTGCGCAATTCCCGCAACGATGGCGGGGACATCCTTGCGAAGGTGTCCCCCTTGTCCGAAAAACAACGGGATGACCCGTATCGACGAAGCGCCAGCCGCTGCGAGTCGGTGGACGGCCGATTCGAGATCCGGCGCCATGAATTCCAGGAACGCGAGTTCTACGGCGATATCCGGTGCCGCAACCCGGACCGCGGCAGTCACTCGATGGAATGGCTCCGCCCAACGCTCGTCGCGGGCGCCGTGCGCTAAAAGGACGATCGCAACCCTTCGCTTGGGATCCGCCATGCTCGTTTCCGGTGCATCCAGGGCCATATAGCGCCTTGGCCCTTGATCATGACTCGATATTCTTTCCGATTATAGCCGTGGACTTATACCCTATGGCCTTGTGCATAAGCAGGGTTGCAACGCATGTATCGCTACGACGAATTCGACCAGCGCATCGTCGACCAGCGCGTCGTCCAGTTCCGCGATCAGACGCGCCGCTTTCTGGCGGGCGAGCTGACGGAAGACGAGTTCCGGCCGCTGCGGCTGCAAAACGGACTTTATATCCAGAAGCACGCGCCGATGCTGCGGGTGGCGATCCCGTATGGACTGCTCTCAACCTCGCAGCTGCGTACCCTCGCCCATATCGCCCGCAAGTATGACCGGGGCTACGGTCATTTCACCACCCGCCAGAATCTCCAGTTCAACTGGCCGCGCCTCGAAGACACGCCGGAAATTCTCGCCGAGCTCGCGCAGGTGCAGATGCACGCGATCCAGACCTCTGGCAATTGCGTGCGCAACATCACGAGCGACCCGCTGGCCGGGGTATCGGGCGACGAGATCATCGACCCGCGCCCGTGGTCCGAGCTCGTTCGCCAGTGGTCGACGGTGAATCCCGAATTCGCGTTCCTTCCGCGCAAGTTCAAGATCGCGATCAGCGGCGCGACAGTCGACCGTACTGCTGCCCTGGTGCACGACATCGGTGCGCGGGCGGTGCGCAACGAAGCCGGCAAGACGGGTTTCCGCATTCTGGTCGGCGGCGGCCAGGGCCGCACGCCGATGATCGGCTATGCGATTCGCGAATTCCTTCCGGCGGCGGAGCTTCTCAATTACTTCGATGCGATCCTGCGCGTCTACAATCGCTACGGTCGTCGCGACAATATCTACAAGGCGCGGATCAAGATCCTGGTCAAGGAGTTGACGCAGCCCGAATTCACGCGTCAGGTCGAAGCCGAATGGCAGCACTTGCGGGGTGGACCGGGAACCGTTCCGCGTGAGGAAATCGCCCGCCTTGCCTCGCATTTCGCCGATCCGCCGTATCGCGAATTTGCGCGCGACAGTGTCGCGTACCGTGCGGCGATCGCCGACAGCCGCCCGTTCGCGCGCTGGGCCGAGCGCAACGTGCGCGCCCACAAACGCCGCGGCTATGCGATCGTCACGCTATCGTTGAAACGCACAGGCACGCCGCCTGGGGACGTGAGCGCAAGCGAGATGGACGCGATCGCTGCGCTGGCCGACCGCTTCAGCTTCGGCGAAGTACGCGTGACGCACGAGCAGAATCTCCTGTTCGCCGACGTGCTGCAGTCGGACGTTCACGCACTGTGGACGAAGCTCAAGTCGCTCGGACTCGCGACGCCGAACATTGGACTTCTGACCGACATCATCTGCTGCCCCGGCGGCGATTTCTGTTCACTCGCCAACGCGAAGTCGATCCCGATTGCGGAAGCGATCCAGCGTCGTTTCGACGATCTCGATTACGTCCACGATCTCGGCGATCTCGAGCTCAACATTTCCGGCTGCATGAACGCGTGCGGTCATCACCACGTCGGCAATATCGGCGTCCTCGGTGTCGACAAGAACGGCGAGGAGTGGTATCAGGTTTCGATTGGCGGCGCGCAGGGCAACGACGCGTCGCTCGGCAAGGTGATCGGCCCCTCGTTCGCGGCGGCGGAAATGCCGGACGTGGTCGCTCGCCTGATCGATGTCTACGTTGAACGCCGCCATCCCGAGGAGCGCTTCATCGACACCGTGCGGCGACTGGGCCTCGAGCCGTTCAAAGACCGCGTCTATGCCACCGCTCATTAAGGATCGCGCCGTCGTCGCGGATCGCTGGACGTTGCTCCGCGAAGCCAAGACGCTCGAAGACGTTCCGCCCGGTGTCGCAGCGATCGTCCCGCTCTCGCTCTGGCGGAGCGAGCGGACCGCCCTCCTCGCCCGCGGCGACGTTGGCGTCTGGCTGGCGCCGACCGACGATCCTGTTGCCCTCGCCGACGATATCGGCGCGCTGCCACTCATCGCCGTCGACTTCCCGAAATTCACCGACGGCCGTGGCTACTCGATTGCACGCCTGCTTCGCGACCGGTTCGGATTTCGTGGCGAATTGCGGGCGATCGGCGACGTGCTGCGCGATCAGTTGTTCGCGCTTTCGCAATGCGGCTTCGATGCGTTCGCGCTTCGCGCCGACCGCGACGCGACGGAGGCTCTCACGAGCTTCAATGATTTCGATAGCGTTTACACGTCGACGACGAAAACGCGCGAACCCTGGTTCCGGCGTCGCGCCGCGCCGCCTTAGAACAAGCGTCCGCCGAGGACGTTCGCCCATCGGCTCTCCCGCTCCGGCGGGTACAATTTGCGCAACGGCCATTGTGAGTGCGGCCGCGGCGCATCGAATGCCGCATCCTCTGTTCCGGCTTTCACCCGATGATCAGCGTGACTGGCTGGTGCAGGCCCTCGCTCGCCCCGCTCCTCCGGCCGCGCGCAATCTGTCCGACGGTTTCCGCTTGCCCGGCCGAGAAGGCACACCGACGCCCGCTGCGGTCCTCGTGCCGCTCGTCAATCGACCCATCGGATTGCAGGTGCTCCTGACGCAACGCAGTGCGGACCTTCCCGATCACCCCGGCCAGATCAGCTTCCCGGGCGGACGCGTCGAGCCCGCCGACATCTCGATGGATGCTGCGGCGCTTCGCGAAGCAACGGAGGAAATCGGCTTGCCGCCTGATCGGGTCGCTGTCCTCGGCCGCTTGTCCGACTACGAAACGGTCACCGGCTTTTCCGTCACACCCATTGTCGGCTGGGTCGAGCCGCCGTTCACTCTCATGCCCGACCCGGTCGAAGTCGCCGACGTTTTCGAAGTGCCTCTTTCGTTCGTGCTCGACCCGGCGAACCAGCAGCGCCATTTCAGGATGCTGGGCGCGCTCCGACGAGATTTCTGGGCGATCCCGTTTGGCGAACGCTACATCTGGGGCGCTACTGCGGCGATGCTGATGATTCTCGACCGCACGCTGCGCGCATCTGTCAGTTGACTTGGCTCAGTTGACTTGGCTCAGTTGACTTGGCTCAGTTGACTTGGATGACGCCGCCCAGCGGCGGTCCGGCCGCCGGCCGGTCGGCGGGAAGGTTGGCGATGATGCAATTAATCGAGCGGTCCGTAATCGCCCCGGCGCCGAAAAACCCGTTGATCGAGCTGCGGTACTCGGCCGGCGTCTTGCGCTGGTAGTAGAGCTGCGACGTCGCATCGAAGAAATAATCGAAGTTGTCGCCGTAGACGCCCTGATGCTGCAACCGGTAGGTCATGTCGTACTGACCGATCATCAGCGGCTTGCACGCGATCGCGAGCTGGTCGAGGTATGCATTAAAGCCGGTTGCGTACTTGTTGGTCACGGCATCCGGCGCGCAGGCAGCAAGTGCTGCCATCGCGGCCAGTGCGATCAACGCGCGGCGCGAGTGTTTCAGACTATGTGTCATCGCGGAACTCCGGTGGCTTTTCACGTGGATTTTCCTGCAAACGAGCGCGCTTGACCAGTCGCACGACGCCGGCCTTCGTTTGCGTTAACCTTCGGCATGCCTCCCGCGCACCGAGAGTGTCATTTCCGCAGCCATTCGCCGCACGGTTTTCACGAAGTCGTCTACGACGAGTGGGGCGATCGGGACAACATGAGCGTCGTCGTCTGCGTCCACGGCGTCGGACGCAACGCGCACGACTTCGATGACCTTGCCGCGGCGCTGGTCGATACGCACCGCGTGCTTTCCGTGGATATGCCCGGCCGCGGCCGCAGCCAGTGGCTCGCCGATCCGAGCGATTACGTTTTCCCAACCTATCTCACGGTCCTCAATGCGCTGCTCGCAAGAAGCAGCGCCGAGACGGTGGGCTGGGTCGGAACGTCGATGGGCGGGCTCCTCGGCATCATCATCGCAGCGCAACCGAACACGCCGGTCACGCGGCTCGTCGTCAACGACGTGGGACCCACGATCGAGCCCGCCGCGTTGGAGCGCATCCGGGGATATTTCGGCCTCGATCCGACATTCGCGACGTACGGCGAAATCGCGCAGTACATCCGCACCGTATCCGCACCGTTCGGCACGCTCACCGACGATCAGTGGGAGCGGCTCACTGTCTCCAACGTCCGTCAACGCGCGGACGGGCGCTGGGGGCTCGCATACGATCCCGGCATCGCGGTGCCGTTTCGGGCAGCGGCAGCACCGCCGAATTTGTGGGCGCTGTGGGATGCGATCCATTGCCCGACACTTGTCCTGCACGGCCAAGACTCGGACTTGCTGTCGTCCAACACGGCAGCCGAAATGGCGGCCCGGGGACCGAAACCCACCGTGTTGGATTTCGCCGGGGTCGGCCATGCGCCGATGCTGCTGTCGCGGGATCAGATCGACCCCGTCGTGAGATTCCTGCGCGCCTAGCGCCCTGCCCCGCCGTTCGTTCCCGTGGCCGGGAAATTGCTTCCGTTGGCCGGGGGCTGCGGGCACAATCCGCTGCCATCCCTTACAATCGATTCGGTCACCGTCCCCGACCGCCATGCCGCTTACCGTCAGCCTGCCGCCCGTTGATCCGCGGCCGGCCAATCCGCCGGAAATTCGTCCCGCCAAGGTGTTTCCCTGGCTCGACGGTCTTTTGACCCGCGACCCCGTCGAGGCCGCCGGGGTCATCGGCGATTCGCTGGCGGCGATCAACCGGGTCGAAATGAGCGACTCGAAGCGCCTCGAGTTGGCGGAGCGATACTGGACGACCGCCGCCGCGCTGTGGCCACAACTCGAAAAACAGTTTTCGAAGGCATCGCACCCCCTCTCCGGCGATTCGCTGGAGTCGGCGAAAGCGGCGCTCGGACTTGGCCACGAGCTTTCCGTTGCCTACAAGCGTTTGCTGCTGCACGAATCGGAGAAGCGGATTCTGCTCACGGGCAACCGCCTCCTGGTTGCGCTCGTCCACCGCTGCCTGCAATGCGTCGCCAGGGTGCTGATCAACAGCTATCTGTCCTATTCGCCGGTGCCGCCCAAAACCTGGCTCGATGCGCATGCGATCTATGCGTTTGCGCGCGAGCGCGGCATCCATCAGAGCGCGATCGCGCAAGACCAGCCCGAGATGACGCCCGAGCGGGTTTATCTGCAGGCGCTGCTGCTCGCCCTTGCGAATCCGTACGGCTTCCTGCCCGGGCAACTCAACACCGTGGTCCGTTATCTTCAGGAGTTCTGCCATTGGGCGAAGCTCACCGACGTGGCGCCCGTGCACCGGATGGCCAAGGCCGTCGCGATCATTCCGGTCGGGCACGACTTTCCGCCGTTCTCGGCTAACAAGGGCGGCTCGATCGATGGCAGCAAGATCTTCCTTCTCACGTTCGATCTCGCATTTCAGATCCAGGAACAGCTGCGAGCGCTCGACGCGGGAGGCGAGGTCCCCACCGGAATTGCGAAGGATCCGGCGGGGAGACTCCAGTACGTGACACTTCTAAAGCGCCTGCTGCGTCAGTGGGCGATCCCGCCCGGCGCGCCAGTTCAATCGACTGCCGTCGCGCGCCCGGGTCGTCATGTGCGCCGGCCTCTCCGGCGTCTGGCAATACAGCCGCGGCGTCCATGCCGGGGTCGCGCGAGCGCCCACCGGCCTGCCCCCGATGACGGGTTGTCAGGTGATCAACCACACGCCCGCGGGCTACGCGCTGCGCCAGATCGATCCCAACCCAACGGCGCTGCGCATCGGCGACTTGATCGCGCTGCGTGTCGAAGGTCGTACCGGCTTGCAGGTGGCCATGGTGCGCTGGTTTCGCAACACGCTGAAAGCAAGCGGCCTGGAATTCGGGTGCGAGCTTCTCTCCGATAGCCCCGAGGCCGCGGCAGCGGCGATGGAGGAAGCGGTGGACGGAAACCTTTCCCCGGTCGTTGTATTGCCCGAGGACCGTGCGCCGTCCGGCCCGGACGCATCGCCGCCGCAGATCCTCGTGCCCGCCGGCGCCTTCCAGGTCGAGCAAGGCATTTCGCTGAAGCGCGGCAGCGACACGGGCTTCGCCGTCTTGCTGAAGCTGGTCGAGCAGGGCCCCGGATTCGAGCTGTACGATTTTGCCCCCGTCGGTTGACGAGGGTTGAATTCCACGTCTCGTGATTCCGACATTCGCCGGCAGCGACTGGCGATCGGATTGATCGGCGCGCTGGTGCTCCTGTTGATTCTCTGGGAAACCGTGCTGGCGCCGGTCCGGCCCGCCGGCTCGTGGCTCTTCTTGAAGGCGCTGCCGCTCGCGCTCCTATGGCCGGGAATCGCCCGCGGAGGCGTTCGTTCGCGGCAAATCGCGTCGCTGCTCTTGCCCTTCTATTTCGCGGAGGCGATCGTGCGCGCGGTGACCGAGCGTGGTCGGCATGCGGTCGTGGCGGGATTCGCCGCCGCGCTTTGCGTCACGGCCTTTGTCGCGCTGCTGCGCTCGTTTCGCAACGGACGGTGAGTCGTTGAGGGCCTAGCTCTTCGCCGCCGACGCATGCGCGGGCGGCAGCCCTTTCGGCATGGGGAACACGACATTCTCAGGCGTGCCATGGAGTTCGCGCACGCTGCCGGCGCCAAGGGCCCTCAACTTTTCGAGCACTTCTTTGACGAGCACTTCGGGCGCCGACGCACCGGCGGTGACGCCGACGCGCGTCTTGCCGCTCACCCAACTCGGATCCAGATGATCGGCGCGATCGACCATGTACGCGGGGATACCCCGATGCGCTGCAACCTCGCGCAGCCGGTTCGAATTCGAGCTGTTGGGGCTGCCGACGACGATCACGACGTCCACCTGCGGCGCCATGAATTTGACGGCGTCCTGACGATTCTGTGTCGCGTAGCAGATATCGTCTTTTTTCGGTCCGACGATGTGCGGGAACCGGCGCCGCAGCGCGTCGACGATGGCGGCGGCGTCGTCGACCGACAGTGTGGTCTGCGTGACATACGCGAGATTGGCCGGGTCCGCGATCACCAGACGCTCGACGTCGGCGACCGATTCGACAAGATGGATGCCGCCTTCGCATTGGCCCATCGTTCCCTCGACCTCCGGATGTCCGGCGTGGCCGATCATCACGATCGTACGGCCGTGATCGCGCATGCGGGCAACTTCGACATGGACTTTGGTGACGAGCGGACAGGTGGCGTCGAATACCGCGAGACCCCTCGCCTCGGCGTCGGCGCGCACTGCCTTAGAGACACCGTGCGCCGAAAACACGACCGTGCTTCCGGCGGGAACTTCGTCCAGCTCCTCGACAAACACCGCGCCTTTCGCCTTGAGATCATCGACGACGAACTTGTTGTGGACGACCTCGTGGCGGACGTAGATCGGCGCGCCGAACTGCACGAGCGCCTGTTCGACGATGGCGATCGCGCGGTCGACGCCGGCGCAAAAGCCGCGTGGATTGGCGAGCATGACCTCCATCAGCCGCCTCGTCCGGATGGCACGCGGTCGTTCGCGCGGCGGTGCCTGAAACTGTCGATGATCAACAGCGCCGCCCCGACGCTGATCGCGCTGTCGGCGACGTTGAACGCCGGCCACGACCAGCGCTCGTAATGAAAGAGCAGGAAGTCGATCACGCGCCCGATCGTAAGCCGGTCCCATACATTCCCGAGGGCGCCTCCCAGGATCAGCGCGAGGCCGAGGCAATACATGGCACCGCCGCCGCGCTTCAGAAGCCAGGTGATGACAATCGCCGCGCCGAGCGCGACCGCGGCGAAAAACCAGCGCTGCCAACCCTCCGCATCGGCGAAGATGCTGAACGCAGCGCCGGCATTGAACGTCAGGATCAGGCTGAAGAAGCTCGTGAACGGGCGCTCTTCACCGGGCTGCAATGTCGCGACGATGGCGGACTTGGTCGCGTAGTCGGCGACGATGACGACAACGCTCACCCAGAGCCAGCGCAGCCCGTTTGGTGGAGCGTCGATCGGCATCAGCGTTCGACCTAGCAGCCTGATGCAAAACCCGTCATGGCCGCGCAGCGGGTTGGCGGGATGGGATGCGCGAAGCAGAGAGCGACATGTGGTTGACCCCACAAGCGAGCTGCGAAAACCGCAGGTTTCAGTGCAGGCCAACGTGAGCGTAGCGAACGTTAAGCCGCGCAGCGGCGGCGGAACTACAAAGCAGACCGCCCGCCAACCCGCTGCCCACCGGGTTTGACGATATGACCGTCTACGTCGTTGCTCCCCTTGCGAATATGCATGGGCTATTCGACGCGGCTCGCGCCTAGTTACGGGGCCATCTCGTCCGAAACGCGGCTCATGAGGGGTTCTGCATCAGGCAAAGGCGCGGGGTTCGCCGCTGCCGTAGAGGTTTGCCACGCAGCGGCTGCACAAGAGCGGGTGCGCAGGGTCAGCCCCAACGTCCGATCGCCAGTGCCAGCACCGCTCGCATTTTTCGCCGCCGCTCGGATTGACTGCAATTGCGAGCGCCTCGCCGTCTGCGGCGCGTTCCAGGCGCGCAGCGGACGTGATCATGACAAAGCGCAGGTCGTCCCCGAGCGTAGCCAGCGCGTCGTAATCTTCGCCGGGCGCTGCGATCGTTGACCTCTGCCTGCAGCGAAGAACCGATCCGCCCATCCTGGCGCAGTGCTTCGAGTTCCTTCAGCACCGCCGCGCGCACGGCAAGAATTCGCGGCCACTTCTTCATCAGCGCCGCGCCATCCGGAACAGTCGGCAAGGCGTCCCCCCACCTGCGGACAAAGATCGTCGGATCGTCCGGATGCACGATCCGCCACGCTTCCTCGGCGGTGAACGATAGGATCGGCGCCATCAGCTCCAGGAGCGCGTCGCGAATACCGTGGATTGCGGTTTGCGCCGACCGGCGCGCTCGGCCAGTGCGCGCCGTCGTGTAGAGCCGATCCTTGAGCACATCGAGATAAAAGCCGCCCAGATCTTCGGAGCAATACATCTGCAACCGTTGCGCCACCAGGTGGAATTCGTAGCGGTCATAGTCAGTGCGACAAGCCTCCACCAGCGCGCGCACGTTGGCGAGCGCGTAGCGGTCAAGTTCCAGCATATCGGTTACGGCGACGGCATCCTGGGCGGGGTCGAAGTCGCTGGTGTTCGCGAGCAGGAAGCGCAGCGTGTTGCGAATGCGGCGATAACTCTCGACGACACGCTTCAAGATTTCGTCCGAGATCGACAGGTCGCCCGAATAATCCGTTGCCGCGACCCAAAGCCGCAGGATCTCGGCGCCGAGCGTGTCGGACACTTTCTGCGGAGCCACGACATTGCCCTTCGACTTCGACATCTTCTTGCCATCACCGTCGACGGTGAAGCCGTGCGTCAAGAGGGCCTTGTAGGGCGGCACGCCGTTCCTCATGCACGAAACCAGCAGCGACGAGTGAAACCAGCCGCGATGCTGATCCGAGCCTTCGAGGTACAAGTCGGCGGGAAAGCGCCCGGCGCCCGGATGGGTTCCACCGCGGGTCCCCTCCGGTCCGCCCAATACCGTCTGATGCGTCGACCCGGAGTCGAACCAGACATCGAGCGTGTCGGTGAGCTTGCGATAGTTCGCCGGATCGACGCCGAAATCCTCGTGCGTCGCTTCGAACCATTTCTCGATGCCGCCATGCTCGACTTTCGCCGCCGCAAGCTCGAGCAGCGCTGGCGTATCCGGATGCAATTCGTCAGTCGTCCTGTCGACGAAGAACGGCAGCGGGACGCCCCATTGCCGCTGTCGCGACAGCGTCCAGTCCGGCCGGTTGGCAATCATCCCGAAAAGCCGCGCCTTGCCCCAGGAAGGAAAGAATTCCGTCGCCTCGATGCCCGCCAGGGCGGTCGCACGGAGTGTGTGCTCCGGTTTCACTCCGTGGTACCCGGGCACGTCGTCCATGCCGGCGAACCATTGCGTCGTGGCGCGATAGATGATCGGCGTCTTGTGCCGCCAGCAGTGCATGTAGCTGTGCTTGTGCTTCTCGACGTGGAACAGCGCACCTGCTTCGCGCAGCGCCTCGACGATCTTCGGATTCGCGTCCCAGATCTTGAGGCCGCGGAACTGGGGCAGGTCGGCCGCATAGACGCCGTCGCCTTGAACCGGATTCAGTATGTCGTCGTCGTCCATGCCGTAGCGGCGGCAGGACTGGAAGTCGTCGATGCCGTACGCGGGCGACGAGTGCACGATGCCCGTCCCCTGCTCCAGTGTGACGAATTCGGCGAGATAGACAGGCGAGGCGCGATCGTAGCCCGCCTTCTCGAGCGGATGCCGGAACTCGAGATGTTCGAGCGCCGCTCCCTTTACAGTCCCAACAATCTTACCTGCGCGCTTGTAACGTTTGAGGCACGCGTCGACCAGGTCTTCGGCCAACACGAAATAGACGCCATCGCTTTGGACGAGCGCGTACTCGATATCGGGGTGGACATTGAGCGCCTGGTTCGCCGGGATCGTCCACGGCGTGGTCGTCCAGATCACTGCGTAAGCCGGGTCGGCGAGCGCCAGCGAATGCCCGAACGCCTTGGCGAGCTTCGGCAGATCGGCATCGGCCATCCTGAAGCCGACATCGATCGCAAAATCCTGCCGGTCCTCGTATTCGACTTCCGCCTCTGCAAGAGCGCTCTGACAGTCGAAGCACCAGTTGACGGGCTTCAGCCCACGATACAGATAACCTTTCTGCAATAGCACGCCGAGCGTGCGGATTTCCTCCGCCTCGTTGCGAAAGGCCATCGTCGTATATGGATGCTCCCAATCGCCCAGGACGCCGAGGCGCTGAAATTGCGTCTTCTGCCGTGCGATCTGCTCGGTTGCATAAGCGCGGCAGAGCCGCAGCGTTTCTTCCACCGGCAGATGCTTGCCATGCGTCTTTTCGATCTGCACCTCGATTGGCATGCCATGGCAATCCCAGCCGGGCACGTAGGGCGCATCGAACCCCGCCATTGTCCGGCTCTTGACGACGAGGTCCTTCAATATCTTGTTCAGCGCATGTCCGATGTGGATATCGGCGTTCGGCATAGGGCGGGCCATCGTGCAGCACGAATAGCGGGCGCCCTGCGCATGCCTTGCGAATGCTTTCGTAGACTTTCTTCTGCTGCCACTCGGCCACCCAGCCCGGCTCCCGCTTGGCGAGATCGCCACGCATCGGAAACGGCGTGTCGGGCAGGTTCAGCGTCGTCTTGTAATCGGTTTTCGGGTCGTCAGGCATGCGATGGTCGTCAAAAGGCAGTCAGCGCGCCACGAGCTCGGGCGTCGACGGGTCGCGGGCGAAGAACGCACGGGCGTCCCCCACATCGGCGCGAATGCGGCGCGCGAGTGTCTCGAGGTCCGGCAATCGTTCCTCGTCGCGCAGCTTGTGCAGAAATTCGACGACGACCCGGCGGCCATAGATCGCTTCGTCGAAATCGAAGATGAACACTTCGAGCACCGGCTCGCCGGAGTCGGTGATCGTCGGGCGGACACCCACCGAGGCGACACCGGGTAGCGGTGTCTTCCCGATGCCGTGGACGCGGACGGCGAATATGCCGGAAACAGGCGGCATCCGCTTCAGTCGAATATTGGCGGTGGGAAACCCCAGCGAGCGGCCAAGCTTGGCGCCATGCGCGACCCGTCCCGCCATCGTGAAGGGGCGGCCGAGCATTGCGGCGGCATGCGCGAGGTTGCCAGACGAGAGCGCACGGCGGACAGCGGTCGACGACGCACGCTCATTCTCGACCGATACGGTGCGCATCGCCTCGACGCTGAACGTCGTAGCAGCAGCGCGCAACGTCGCGATATCGCCGGCGCGGCCCTTGCCGAAGCGAAAGTCCTCGCCGACGAGTACCCATCGCACATTGAGGCGGCGTACCAGGACTTCCGCAATGAATTCGCCAGGCGAAAGACACGCGAGACGCTGGTCGAACCGTGCGATGATCGTCCGCGCAATCCCGAGATTGGCAAAGCACTCGAGCTTGCTACGCAGCGACGAAACACGCGGCGGCGCAGAACCGGGCGCGAAGAATTCGCGCGGAGGCGGGTCGAACGTCAACACCGCGGACGGCAGCGCGAGGTCCTCCGCGGCTTCGGTCAGCCGGGAAAGCATCGCCTGATGGCCGCGATGAACGCCGTCGAAATTGCCGATCGTCAGCGCGACGGGGCCGTCGGACGACGAGGGCAGCCCGCGAATCACCCGCACGGTAGCGCCTCTGTGCTGCAAAGCTGTGAATTTTAACAGATTTTGTGTGCAGCCGGCTGCACTTGGGTCACCTTCTCACCGCGCAAACGGCCATTCTCGCCAACCGTGGAGCAGCGGATGATAGAGACCAAGTCGGATCGGGCGATCGTCCAGCGACGAAACGAACCGCGCGTAGCGATGCAGCTGCTCGCGATAGCGTTCCATTTCGCGATCGAGAAATTGTTCTACGTCAGCACCTTCATGGCCGCCCGTCTTGAAGTCGACGATCCAGCGCACGCCTTCGGCAACGAACGAGCGGTCGAGAACCACGTGCGCGATCGCGCCGTCATCGATGCCCGCGAGCGCCCATTCGCTCGCCGCGTCGGTTTGCTCGGGTGCGAACAGCCAGCGCCCGCGCGCGTCGGCGAGAACATTGGCGAGCGCGCGGTGCACCTCCGACGCGGCGAAGTCGAGCTCTGCTTCGTCGACTCCCTCGCCGGCGAGCTCGGTGCGGATGCGCTGCTCGGCGGCGGCGAGACGCGCTTCGTTCCACACAGCGAGACCTTCGCGGCCGAATTGCGCGAGGAAGCGATGCGCGACGATACCGATGCAACGGACGGTCTCGCGCGCCCAGTCGAATGGCAACGACTCGTAAGACGATTCCAGCATCGCTCCCGCCGCAACTCCGGGCAGTCGGCATGGGAACCGTCCATCCACTTTTGACGCGCACGAGCAGCGGCGCTGCTGCCGCGTTCAGGTCTTTCGATCGTTGCATTGGGATCCGGTGGCACAACTTGGTTGCCCACAGCCTCCCACAAGCGCGCGAGCGCCGTTGCCGCGGGCGGCACCTTCCACGCGACGTGTCCTTCGTCGTCGGTCCTGACACCGAGCGCCGCAGTCAGGTGCAGCCGCCTCCGCGCGCGCGTGCAACCCACATAGAGCAGTCGACCCAGCTCGGCACGATCCTCATCGATCGCGAGGTAGCTCAAGTACGTATAGACGGGATCCATGTCCCCGCCTCGCGCGCGCATCGGCGCCAGCAGCAGACCCTGTTCGCGCACGCGCAACCGAAGGACCTCGGAATCGCGGTTGCGCGGCGCTTTCGCGAGTCCCGGAATGATCACCGTGTCGAACTCGAGCCCCTTCGCCCGGTGCAGTGTCATCACCTGCACGCGCACCGCCGGATCGGCGGGCGCTTCGGCATGCAGGTCGTCGAGTGCGGCGACGAACGCCGGCCAGTCGGAGACGTCGCCCGCGACGTCGTGTTGCGCGAGCAGCGCGAAATAGCGTTCGGCCGCGCCGATGTCGATCGCTTCGTCGAGCATTGCGCCACCGCCCAGCGCAAGCCATGCACCGCGCACCCGTGTCGAAAGGGGTGCGCGGCCGCGCGCGCCAATGGCGGGCCACAGCCGTTGCGCGAGGTTGATGAGTCGCTGGCGTCCGTCGACCGACAACGCGGCAATTCCTTCGGGAGCCTCGAGCATCGCCGCAATCGTTCGCGAAGGCTGCGTGTCGATGGCTGCCACGACTGCAACCAGGTCGGGCAAAGCAAGACCGCACCAAGGCGCGCGCAGCACCGAGAGCCACGCAAATCGGTCGGCGGGTTGGACCAGCGCATGCGTCAGTGAAACGAGATCCAGAACCGCCTGGCGTTCGGCGAGCGCATCGAGCTCCACCGCTGCGTACGCAATGCCCGCGTCACGCAAGGCGGGCAGAGTTCGTTCGAGGTTCGTCCGGGCGCGCACGAGGATCGCGATCGACGAATTCGCTTCGCTCAACGCCAGGCGCACATGATCGACGACGCGATCGGCTTCGGCACCGTCGTCCGCGAGGATGTCGAGGGTCACCGCCGCGCCGGGGGGCGCGGGAGCTTCGGCGATCGCGGGCGCGTACGCGACCATGCCGCGCCATGGATCGCTGCGGCTTCCGAGCACCTGCGGAAAAACGTCGTTCACCCACGTGACGATTCCGGCATGCGAGCGGAAATTGCGCGCGAGGACCAGGCATTCGACGGGCACACCTGCGACCTCGCGCTGCGCCTGGGCCTCGACGAAGATCCGCACTTCCGCCTCGCGGAACCGGTAGATCGACTGCATCGGATCCCCGACGGCGAACAGCGTGCGTCCGTCACCCTGCTCCCAGCCGGCAGTAAGCCGTCGCAGCAACTCGAGCTGCGTGAACGACGTGTCCTGGAACTCGTCGATCAGCAGGTGATCGATTCGCAGATCGAGAGATAGGAGGAGATCCGACGGCGCGTCCTCGGTGCCGAGCGCGTCGAGCGCCCCCAGCATCCCTTGCGTGAAATCGAGCGAGCCCGTGTCGCGAAAGACGAGCGTCAACCGCGCCGCGAGGCTCGGGAGTAGGTCGAGCAGCGCTGATACGACGGACCATGCGTCGTCGGAATAACGCGCGGGGGGAAGATGGCGGGCGGCGTCGAGCGCTTCCGCGAGTCCGGGGACCGCCGCGAGTTCTGCCAGTATCGCCTCCATCGCGTCGTTGTGCGCCACGCGTATCGCCGCATTCGGGCCGGAATCCCGCGGTGGAAAGCCGTCGAGCTTGTTCACTTTCTGCCGGAACTGCGGCGCACTTGCAACCAGCAGCCAAGAGGCGAGCGCCTGCCAATCGTCGAGCGCTTCGACACGCGCCGCCGGAACGCCATTGGCATCGGCGCACGCCACAAGATTTGACGCGATGTCCGCAATCCGGATAGCGCCGTCGGCATTCGCCACGGCATAGCGCTGGAGGCGCGGCAGCAGGCGCGCAAGCGGCGCCGGAAAGGCGCCCGCGATCGCGGCGAGCTCCCCCTCGATCTCCTGCGCCAGCGAAGCTTCGAGGCGCATCCGGAACGCGTCGCGATCGCCGCGCGGAAGCTCGCGCAGCCATTGATCGCGCTTGCCGAGCATGCTCGCGAGCAGCGCCACCGCAGCGCCCGCGTCGTTGTCGAAATGCGCGAGAATACGCCGCCAATCGCGATCGTCCGCCTCTGCTTCCGCCATCGCGTCCCGAACCGCGGCTTCGTAGAGCGGGCGCGCGCGCTCTTCGAAGCGCGCAACGCCACCGAGGCGAGTCGCGAGCGGCGCCTGCCGGGCGAGGCCGGCGCAAAAGGCGTCGATCGTCTGCACGGCAAGACGCGACGGATGCTGCGTCAGATGCCAGCTCTGCCGGGCGTCCTGCGCGAGCGCCTTCGTCGCGAGCTCCCAGGTCAACCGTTCGTGCGGCGTCTCTGGAGGAACGCCGGCTTCTGCTTCGGCAAGGGCGGTGACGATTCGTTGGCGCACTTCGCCCGCCGCCTTGCGCGTGAACGTCATCGCGACGATGCGTTCCGGCCGATCGACGACGGCCAGCAGCGCGAGAAAACGCTGGATCAGGAGCTCCGTCTTTCCCGAGCCCGCCGGTGCCTGGACCAGGAACGAGCGCTTCCCATCGAGCGCGCGTGCTCGCGCCGCCACATCGGCGTCTACGTCCGCATTGATATCGACATCGTCCGCCGGGTTACGCATCGGCACCCTGCTCGCGATCCTCGATGGCAAGGGCACCAAGCCGACACAGCGGTCTTCGGCCGCAACGGGCGCACGTCTCCTTTTCGTCGCGCGGCGAGACAGCGGCGGCGCCAGTCACGATCTCGGCGCCGAGCGCGTGGAGGATCTCGGACCACCGCGCTTCCATCGCGTTCCAATCGGCGATCCCGTCATTCTTGAGCGACGACGGAAACCTGAGTTCTGGCCACGCATGTGCATCTGCGGCGAGGCCGCGGACGATGACATTGCCGGGTTTCAATTGCGCGTACGCAACCGCGCGTACGTTCCGCTCCGGCGAGGATGCGCGCTCGGCCAGCGTATAGAGTCCAAGCTGCGGCGCCCGGGGCCGCGTTTCGAACCAGGAATTCGCGACGTCGGTGCGACCCGTCTTGTAGTCGATGATCGCAACACCCCCGCCATCGAGCGTGTCGATGCGATCGAGCCGCAGCCGCATGAGATGCCCGGCCAGCGCGAGCGTCCGCTCCGCCTCCACTTCCTCCGCTATGAACGGGGGCCGCCGACACTCGAAATCGTTGAGCCATCTTGCGATCAATGATTCGATGCGAGCGGCCTCCCCTTGCTGCACCAGCGGCGACACGGTGCGCCAGCGACTCGTCGGTAGACAACTCGTTGCCTCTTTCGTCGCTTGCGTGATCGCGGAACGCAGCGCCCCCGGCGACAGCGCGACG
The DNA here is from genome assembly GCA_963724975.1 of uncultured beta proteobacterium. Lineage (GTDB taxonomy): Bacteria > Pseudomonadota > Gammaproteobacteria > Burkholderiales > Casimicrobiaceae > CAIWHR01. The sequence continues at coordinate 666,069 of CAVRXB010000011.1, forward strand.
AGTGCATCGCGCGTCTTCACCGCCCGCCAAAACGACGCCAGCGCCGCATGGACGAGCACGCCTCGCTCCGGTGCGGAGAGTCCGTCCACCGGCGTCGGCCACGCTTCTGCGCCCAGCCGGAACATCGCCATGCCCTTAAACGGACAATCGCTCTGCGCTTCGATGAGCCTCGCGCCGCCCCGCAGGTTGACCCCTGCCGCCAATGGCGGCGCCGCATCGTCGGCCAGACATTCGCGCGGCGCTCGACGCGCGAATTGCGTTTGCACCGTCGAAACGGGACTGGCGACCTCGTGTCCGACGATCTCCCCGCCTGCGGGAAGGAGCCGTGACGGCGTAGATCCGTGATCGTCTTCGCTTTGCGCGTACGAGAACACCACGTCGGGCGCCGCGCAAGCAAACTGCGCTGTCAATGCGGTTGCGTACGCGAGCTCGCGCGCGGCGCTTGCACGCGGCACGTTTCGCTCGCGTTGCCACGCTACGGGCAACATCGGATTCGGTCGCGGCGCCGGCGGCCAGCGCTCGGCAGTGAGGCCCGCGAGCCACAGCGCGTCGAAAGGCTGTCCGGCTGCTTCCAGCATGCCCGTGATCTGAATCTGCGCTGGCGCCGACTCCGGTTGGAAGACGGCGCTCGTAACGTGTGATCGCAGCGTCGCGAGCGCATCGGAGCGTGTCATGCGCCGCTCGACGGCGCTGAGGCTGGCAAACTCGGCCAGCGACTTATCCCATGCACGGAGCGCCTGGTATTCGTGGCTGTCGAGCGGCCTGGTACCGGGCCAACCGATGGCCGCGAGCGCGCGACGCCAGGCATCGGCATGCTCGCGCGGTGATCCGCTTGCGGGCCATCGCACGCCCTCGATGGCGGCAGCCCAGCGTTGGGCGAGCGGCGGGTCGATGCGCAAGAGAGCGGCGATCGCCGTGCGCATCGTGATCGTCGCGCGGCCGCCTTCGATCCACGCGGGCTCGAGGTGAGCGCGACTCATCCATGCGTCGCCGCCTACGGCGATAAAAGGCGAGCGCAACAGCACCGCGGCGCGACCGAGCGGCAAAGCGCGTTCCGACCAGTCGAGAAGATCGAGTGCGACGGCCACGAGCGGAACATCGGAGAGCGCCGTGCCGAGCGATAGATTGTAGGGACGCGGGAGGCTTTCGCCGCCAGGCCATTGCAACGACGGACACAGGATGTCGTCGGCAAGCGCGCGAATTTCGTCGCGACGGGCAGCAAGATCCTCGACCACGATCGCGATCGCGGCGTCGGGATTCGCGATCGCCCGCTCGCGTGCCCACGCCAGAGCGCGCGCAATCTCGTCCCGCGGTGTCGCGCCCGACGCACGGCGGATGCGTCCGCGAGCGCTCGGCAGCGTGCCCTCGCGAGTAACGTTCGCCCCTGCCGTCGTAAGCGCTTCCAGCAGGCGCTCCTGCTGCGGCGAGAATTCGACGAAGCCGGCGAATGCGACGGCCGCGGTGCGCAACGACGGAATCGAGTGTGCCCGCGCGCAAAGCCAGTCGGGAAACTCCGCGGGATCGATGGCGTTGGCATCCTGGAGCTCGCGCCGATAGCGATTTGCCCAGCGGGCAAATGTTGCGCAATCGTCGTCTGCGCCATCGTTACCGCCCCATGCGCGCCAGCTGTCGCCTCCGGCGCCCCACGCGTGCACGAGCGTCCAGGCGTCGAGGGCATGAGCCGCCGCGCCGCGTGGATCGATGAGTGACATTCCCTCCCCCGCGACGATCTGACTCCACGCATGCGCCGCCTGCAAACGTGTGCGCAGCCGCGTATCGTCCGTGAACACGCCGGCGGCGAGCGTCTCCTCCCATGACGCAGCCAGCCAGGCTTCCCAGGGAAGCACCCTGACCGCAGGCCACGCTGTCCGCCCCGCGGCCCGTTCGTCCCGATCGTGGAGCGCGACGAGCGCACGCGCAAGACGGCGGTTGGGCGTCACGACGGTGGCGCCCGCGGCAAACGCTTGCTTCAGTGAATCGGTAAGGAAAGGCATCGCGAGCGGCGAAGGATCGGGGCGCGCCTTGCAAGCCCGATTCGCCACGGCTCCGGCGCATGCCAGCTACGCCGTGCGGATGCGGATTGCATTCGGCGTCGGCAACCTACAAACTCTAACAGTTTTCGGAATCGCGCGGAGCCGCCTTGAAGCGCGGCAGAAGAATCTTCAAACGAGGGGGAACGATGTCAGCCTACATCGTGGTCGATGGCGAGGTCACGGATCCCGTGCGCTACGAGGCGTACAAGAAGCTCGCGCAGGCCGCCATCGCCAAGCATGGCGGCCGTTATCTCGTGCGTGGCGGCGAGACGAGCGTGCTCGAGGGGGCGTGGCAGCCGCACCGCATCGTGGTGCTCGAATTTCCGAGTGCCAGCGCGATCAAGCGGTTCTATTCGTCGCCCGAGTACACTGCGGCGCGTGCGGCGCGCGAAGGCGCTGCGCGGATGAACATTGTTGCCGTCGAGGGCGTTTGAACGGTGGTGCAAAGGCCGCGCCGTCCACGACGCGGCGACCGGCCGTAACGGGATATCAGTCGCTGGCCGAACGTCCCATTACGGCCGGCGTCACGATCGTTGCAGTTGACGCGGCGCTCGTGGCAAAACCGGACGAAGCCGTGGTCAATGGCGCAGGTCGGGGCGCAGGCGTGATCGATTGCGGGCCCATCAATGGCGCATTGAGCGCTTCTGCGACGCGGGAATCGACACGACGCGCAAGCAGCTTCCATTCGCCGCACCAGTCGTCGTCGCGCACGGTCGGCCACACGCCTTCGATCATGTACGACTTCGCATTCACTGGATTCAGAAGCGGCGCGCTGCGTCGGCACTGACCCCAGCTTGGCGCTGCGGTCGCCGAGCCCTTTGCAGCCTTGCGGTCGTAAAACTGGCACGACATGCACTTTTCCATCGATCCTCCGCGAAGCGCGCTCCCTTATGTAGCGTTGCGCGCGGTCCGTTTTGTTCTCAATGGATGTAGAGCAAGATCTTTGCCAGCGATGCGTGCATGAAATAAAACACGCTTGTCGTGTTCAATGAAACGGAGCACGCGCGAAACTACATTGCGACGATCGATATGACCTGAGAGATGAATTTGCACGACGTCGTTTCATCGACGATCGATGCGTGGCGAGAGCGGATGTGAGCGCCGTGATCTGCGGCGGGACTGACGAGCGAAATCGCGATCAGTGCGTGCGCAGCGGAACGAAGCCGCGCGGCACCAAAACCTCTCGCCGCGTGCGCGTCCGGCGCGGGCGCCAGTGTTGCGTAGAGCGGGTCGGCGGACGGGCGATGCGATTGCTCGAGTCCGGATCACGGTGCAGCCGGCGTGCCGCCTCGCCATTCGTGCGGCGCGAATTCGCGTCGGCATGACGTGGTGCAAGCGCAGGCCGCATCGCCTGGCGTCTCAAGAAAAAAACGGCCGCCGACCGCATCGCTGTTTGCAGTATGAATTCCGGCGACCGTGAAAAGGGGCCGGGATTGAAATTAGGCCGCGAGGGCGCGAAGTGCGCTCTCGAGCGGAACGGGAACGTCCTGGACGTGACGCGGCTGCCACTTCGGCTGCTGGTCGAGCGCGGCCTTGAGCTCGGCATCGGCCATTGCCGCTTCCTGATCCAGTGCCGCGTCGTATTTGCGGCGCGCATCCGGATTCGAAAGCACCTCGTACGCAGCGTGCACCATGCGCACGAGACCACCGAGATCCTGCCCCGCGTCAGTCGTGCCATATCCGAAGCGCTCGAGAAGCTGTGCATATGCGGTCTCGATGCGCGCGGAACTCGCACCCGGCGCGAGATCCAGATAGTCGTAATACGTATAGTCCACGGCTGCCTCCTTGACGATGTTTCCGCAGTCTCCCGCGGGGTCTCACCGGCTATCTAGCAGCAACCGTGCCAATGCCCTTTCAACTCTGGATGTGACGGATCATCTCACTGTTTTGATGCGTGTTTTGGCTTTCGCAAAACACGTGTACGTCGTCGTGTACACGACAGTGCAAGACGCGGCGAACACCGACCTCGCAGACTTCTGTCGCTTCAGACGACCGCCAGCGACGTTGGTCGACGAGGCGGTGGAAACGCAGCATCGAGAGCGCTCAGCGTTTGTGTTTTCAGCGTCATGTCTGCGGCCGCGCGATTCTCGCGGATGTGTACAACGTTGGCCGACTCTGGAATGGCGATCACGTCGTTCGCACGCAGAAGCCACGCCAGCGCGAGCTGCGCCGGGGTCGCATCGTTGTCTTTCGCGATGGTCGCGAGGCGGTGATTCCGCAGCAGTGCCCCTTCGCCGAGCGGGCAATAGGCCATCACCGGCATGCCCCGCTCGCGCATCCAGGGAAGCAGATCCCATTCAATTCCGCGTTCGCCCAGATGATAGAGGACCTGGTTCGTCGCGCAGTGTCGTCCTTCGCTGAGCGCGTCGAGCGTGCGCATCGCATCGATGTCGAAATTCGATACGCCCCAACGTGCGATCTTGCCATCGGCGCGGAGTCGCTCGAACGCGTCGACCGTCTCCGCGATGGGGATCCGACCCGGCCAATGCAGCAAATACAAATCGAGGCGATCGATGTTGAGGCGCCGCAGGCTGCGCTCGCAGGCAACGATCGCCGATTTTCGGCCTGCGTTGTGCGGGTACACTTTGCTCACCACAAACGCACCGTCGCGGCGGGCGATTGCTTCGCCAACGATCTTTTCGGCGCCACCGTCGGCGTACATCTCGGCGGTGTCGATCAACGTCATTCCAAGATCGAGACCAAGCGTGAGCGCCGCGATCTCGAGTGCGGCGTTCGGCTTGCGCTCGCCTATCCGCCAGGTACCCATGCCGAGCGCGGGGACCGATTTTTTATCTCTCAGCAGAGCGTTGCGCATGCTATCGCTCAGGACATCCCGACAGTAGTCACGGTAGAGCTTACCGTAACCGACATTTCGAACCGCTTACAATAGGTGTTCTGGAGCTCGTCCGTCATGCCCCCTGATTCCGGCGCGCCTAGCGCCCCGCCCCGCTCCGTGGTTCGCGGTGCCTGCCCGCACGACTGCCCCGACACGTGTGCGCTGCAGGTGACCGTCGAGAACGGGCGCGCGATCGAGATTCGCGGCGCCGCCGATCACCCGCCGACCGCCGGCGTCCTGTGCACCAAGGTCGCGCACTATCTCGAGCGGACATATTCGGACCAGCGTGTGCTTCACCCGATGCGGCGCGTGGGCAAAAAGGGAGAAGGCCAGTTCGAGCGCATATCGTGGGGCGAGGCACTCGACACCATCGCCGCCAAATTCACCACGATCGCCGAATCGGACGACGGCCCGCAAGCCATCGTCCCCTATTCGTATGCCGGGACGATGGGCCTTTTGCAATATGGGTCAATGGATCGCCGTTTCTTCCATCGGCTTGGCGCGTCGCTGCTCGATCGCACCATCTGCGCTACGGCAGGCAAGGCGGGGTGGGCGGCGACGATCGGTGCTTCGATCGGGACCGACGTCGAGCAATTCGAGCACAGCCGGCTGATCCTGATCTGGGGCAGCAATCCTGTCGTCTCGAACCTCCATTTCTGGTCGCGCGCGCAGGAAGCGAAACGCCGCGGCGCGAAGCTGATCGCGATCGATCCCTACCGGAGTGCAACGGCCGAGAAGTGCCACCAACACGTTGCGCTGATGCCCGGCACCGACGCCGCTCTGGCACTCGGGATCATGCACTTGCTGATCACCGAAAACCTCCTCGATCATGATTATGTGGTTCGCTACACAGTGGGATTTGATGCGCTCAAGGCACGAGCGGCGGAGTTCCCGCCTGGGCGCGTCGCGGCGATTTGCGGCTTGACACCCGATCAGGTGATCGCCCTTGCCCGCGATTACGGCACGACGAAGCCCGCCGCCATTCGCGTGAACTACGGATTGCAGCGGCACGCCGGCGGCGGCAACGCGGTCCGTGCGATCGCATGCCTGCCGGCGCTCATCGGATCGTGGCGCGATCCCGCCGGTGGCGGGTTGCTGTCGTCGTCCGGCACGTACCCGGTCGACACCGCGGCGCTCGAGCGGCCCGATCTCATCCGTGGAAAACCGCGCACGATAAACATGAGCTCGATCGGCGATGCGCTGCTGGAAGCCGACGATCCGCCGATCCGCGCGCTTTATGTCTACAACTCGAACCCGGTTGCCGTCGCGCCGGAGTCGGCGAAAGTCGTGGCCGGGTTTTCGCGCGACGATCTCTTTTGCGTGGTGCACGAAATATTCCAGACTGACACCGCCGATTACGCCGACATCGTTCTGCCGGCGACCACACAGCTCGAGCAAACGGACATTCATCTCTCGTATGGACATCTGTATGCACTCGCCAATAACGCGGCGATTGCGCCGCTCGGCGAAGCAAAGCCCAACACTGAAGTGTTTCGTCTGCTCGCCGCGCGCATGGGCTACGGCGACGCCTGTTTTCGGGACAGCGACGACGACCTCGCGCGGCAGGCGTACAACGTTTCGCACCCGCGCGCCGCCGGCATTGACTGGGAAACGCTGAAAGCAAACGGCTTCCAGCGCCTCTCGGTTCCGATGTCCTACGCGCCGTTTGCGAACGGCGACTTTCCCACGCCTTCGGGAAAATGCGAATTCTTCTCCGCAACACTCGCCACCCAAGGCCACGATCCGCTGCCGACGTTTGTGCCGCCGCGGGAATCGGTCGCCACCAATCCCTCGCTCGCGAAGCGCTATCCGCTCGCGTTCTTGTCGCCGCCGGCGCGTAATTTCCTCAATTCGTCGTTTGCGAACATGCCGCGCTTTGTGAACGGCGAAAAGACGCCGAAGCTCGATATCCATCCCGGCGACGCAGCGGCGCGGGGCGTCGCCACCGGCGACGTCGTGCGCATCTTCAACGATCGCGGCAGCTTCAAGGCGACCGCGCGGGTCACCGATCGCGCGCGTCCGGGCGTTGTCGTCGCGCCGTCGATCTGGTGGAAAAAACTCTCGCCGGACGGGGCGAACGCGAATGCGGTGACGAGCCAGGCGCTGACGGACCTGGGCCGCGCCGCGACGTTTTACGATTGCCTGGTCGAGGTCGCGAAGACCTGATCAGGGCCGCGGCGCCAACAGCGCCTCGATTTCGGCGCGCTTCGCATTCGCATCGGCGTGCCCGAGCGCAATCAGCGCCTTGCAGAAACCGGGTGCGAACAACAGATAGGACAAAAGCCCCGCGCCGCCAGGATGCGTGCCGCCGACGCCGCGCAGGAGAGTGCGGATCGTGCGCGGCAACTCGTCGACGTAATCAAGAGCGATATCCTCCAGCGCGATACTGGGAGTGACCGTCGACAACGCGACGTCGCGCAACGGGACCGGACTCGCCGAAAGCTTGTCCAACGGAATCTGCCGCACCGCGGTGTTGACGAGGCGCACCTTCTCGAGGTCCGTGCCGAGAGCGTCGGTGAAAATGCTCGCGAGGACCTGTCCTCCGATCTGCGCCATCGAAGGCTGGGCCGTGTTCGCGGGAGCGTCCGGGCGCACAGTGCTGCGCCCCGCGCCGACGACAAGGATCCGATCGGCGCCGAGATGCAGCGCGGGGCTCGTCGGCGCCACTTGCCGCACGGTGCCGTCGCCGAAATACTCGCCGTCGATGGCGGCCGGCGGAAACACGAACGGGATCGCGCTCGAGGCAAGCAGATGCGGAACGCCAAGGATTGCGCGCACGCCGATCCGCTGCGCTCGCTGCCACAATTCCACCTCGGCGCGCGCCTGGCAAAACGTCACCGACATCCCGCTCCGATAGCTCATCGCGGTGATCGCAAGCGCATCGAGAGCGCCACTGTCGAGCGCCGTCTGCACGTCGGCCCAGCGCACCACGCGCTTGAGAAACCGGGCGAGAGGCGCGTTGTCGAGCAGGCTCGCCGGACGGCGATGCCGCCACGCCGGAATGAAGGAGATGAGCCAGCGCGCGCCCGATCGCGCGAGACTCATCGCGTCAGTGCGGTAGATATCGCGGGCGTGCAGCTTGCTCCACAGATCGCGCAGGCGTGTCGCGGCGCTTCCGAAATCCCTGGGCGCCCGCGGCGTACTCGATGATAACTCGGGATATCGGCATCTTGACAACTTCTTTAACCATTGCGTTGTTCATCATAGCACTGGCGAATATGTCTGTGGCGCTGTTCATACTAACACCATTGATAGTTTTTGGTCTCTGATTAAACGTGGTATTGTGGGCACATTTCCATAAGGTTAGCAAAAAGTATCTGCAACTTTATGTTGCTGAATTTGAGTTCCGCTATAACAACCGCAAGAATCCTGATATCTTTGGGGCGGCGATAGGGTTATGTTAAAAATACGTTTCATAGTTTATGTATAATAGCTCTTTCAATATTGGTCTATATTCGCTGTATAGATACGTTTGCGAGTAATGAATTACAATCGTTCCACAAACTCCAAAAGTCCCAACCAACCAGCAACCCAAAAGTCCCCTCAAAAGCGAACAAAATTCCAATCAAACAGAAAAGACAACCAATAATCCGTCTATGCCATTACCCAGCAAAGCAGTCCAGCGAACTGGAACAAAATTCCAAGAATGATTCCCAAAAGACAACTGAGGGGGGAGCCGAGTTCTACATATTCTCTGGTTATAAGGTTAGGGTTACTGACTTGCCGTTGGTTGCATTTACCCTTTGCTCTCGTTGTTTGTACTGGTATTTTGGCATGGATAGCTTACCGACAATATATCGCCATGATTGTGAGTCAAAGGGCTTTTGTCTTTGTTAAAGAAATGTAGGTTGTTGAAATTCCTGAAGTAGCGGTTATGTCAATGATTGGCGAATTACTGCTGTGTTCGAAAATTCTGGAGAAACAGGAACCAAATATTTGATGAGTTGTATTAGTTGGGAAAGCTTTCCCCCCAGGAGGTTCGCCAGAAGATTTGAATTTCTCGGATATTCAAAAACCCAACTTATGCATTCGTCGGACCAAAGGCATACCATTACTCCCCACATCGATATTCCGTACGATGCTTGAAAAGGTTGGTTTGTTTCAAATTGTCTGTATGTTTGGGGATGGGTTGAATATAATGATGTTTTTTTTGAAAAAAAAAGACATCGGACTGAATTTTGTTACAAGATTGCACATAGAGGGCATGTAGCCTTTATGCTCACCGTAAGCATAATGCTGCAGATGATGAATGTTATCGCAAACCATCTCCATACACGCCCCCAACCTGACCTATTGCGGGAGGGCTTCATGTTCCCCCTCCCGAGGCGATTGCCTTCTTGTGTCAAGAAGTGCATAATCGCCTTTTCAAAGGGGGGCAGGGGAGATTAAAAAACCGCTTAATAATCCCCCTAAATCCAATGCTGTTCACTTAAGCGGGGGCGATTCCGTTTTCCGTAGGGGCGGGGTTCCCCGGCCCAAAAATAAGGATGTTCATCCAAGGGCAGGGAGACCCCGCCCCTTCAAGGTTTGGTCCGTCTCGACTCACTGACGTAGAGCCCCCTGCCCTTCACTACCGGCCTTCAATAAATCCTCCATCCCCTAACCTCCTGCTCCTGGCCCCGGGCCTGGATACTCCCAGGAGGAGCTTGCCGTTGAAGGCCGCCTCCTTCCTGTCCCCCCGGGCCAGGGCCAGGAGGGTCAGGTCCTTGAGGGTGGCGGCAATGCCGTCGGTATCCTCGAGGCGGCGGAATTCCCGCAGGGCCTCGTTGAGATACACGGCGGCCCGGTCATAGTCCTTCAGGTCCAGGAAGGTGCGCCCCAGGCGCTCCCAGCGCAGGGCCCGGCCCCGGATCTTGCCGCCTTATCGGCCACCCCTAAGGCCTGGTGGTAGTAATTCAGGGCCGGATATAGTCCCTGCGGACCCGGGCCACATCCCCCAGGTGGGTCAGGGACAGGGCCAGCAAGCGCCCCGGGCGGGGCAGCTGCCGGGCGTGTTCCAGGGCTTCCTGATAGGCGCGTCGGCCTCCCGACCCGGCCCTGGCCTAGATACGCCAGGCCCAGGTTGTTCAGGGTCTCGGAGAGGGCCGCGGGGTCGTGCAGTTCCCGGTTAATGGCCAGGGCCTCCTGGAAATAGGCCACGGCCTGGTCCGGGTTGCCCTGCGCCTGGGCGATGACCCCCAGGTTGTTGAGGTTGGCGGCGATGCCCGGCCGGCGATCGATGAGGCGGTTGATTTTCAGGGCCTCGGCGAACTTTCCCTGCGGCCACGTTAAAGCGGCTCTGCCGGTAATACTGATAGCCCTGGTCATTGAGGGAGACCGCCTTGCTCTGCAA